>NZ_PVEO01000001.1 GCF_002973595.1 Jejuia pallidilutea
TCGACTTGCATGTGTTAGGCCTGCCGCTAGCGTTCATCCTGAGCCAGGATCAAACTCTTCATCGTTAAATTTTTAAGTCTCTTACGACTTGTTTGCTTAACAACTAAATAGTATTCTCGGTACTCAAAATGGTCTATTCTTTATGTCGGCAACAACCGTTTCCAATTGCTGCCTACGCTGTCAATTTCAATATGTCTATGAACTTTTTATCTTATTACTTATCTCGTTTCCTCGTTAAGCGGGTGCAAATATAAAACCCTTTTTTTTACCCCACAACACTTTTTTGAACTTTTTTTGAAAAAATTTTTAGGCCCTTTCTAAAAACATATATTATAGCATGTGGAGGAACTTTCGCGCCAACAGCTCTTGACCGTTTTTGCGGGTGCAAACATACTACCCTTTTTTATTTTCGCAATGACTTTTTTTATCTTTTTTTTAGCTTTTTTTTTGATACGTTTTAAGACACTCTATTTCTGTGAGTTACGAACCTAATTTTTTTAAGACACACAAGTACTTATGAAATCCATAGCGGCATTAGGAATACCTCTCTTTATACCTTTAGGCGGTTGGAGCGACAAACTTATGTCAAAAGGGGCCTTTTGGACACAACTTTAATTATGGGAAGCGAGCGTATTTTGAACTTATGCACCCGTAACCATCTGTAAGCGGACAGCACAACAAACCAGAAATAATAAAAAAGACCTGCAGACCTGCCGATAAGGACACCTAAGGTGGAACGCCCTGTTTCATCCCTATTGTTATTGTTACAGGATGTATAATATAAAATTACATAAAGAAATTCCATACTAATCCAAACCTAATAGTAAAATCTCTGTATGGATAATTAGGAGCGGAATAATAATCGTAACCAGTGAACGCTGAATTGAAATGTTCGGCTTTTAGGAAAATACGTGTTTGACGTATTTTTGCATTTATAAAGAAATCTAGTCTTGGAAACTCTCCAAATTCTCTTTCGTTTTGCACATAGAACTCTGCCAATACAGGATTATATCCATTCATATAATATTTAGTAAAGTAATTTAAGGTTATACCTGTTTGTAAAAACATGGCTTTTCTAAAAAGTTCTGAACTAAAATAAAACGTATTTCGTGTAGTGATTTCTGGCACATTTAAAACACTATTGTCGTCTTGTACATTTTGATACAATACTGTATTATTAAGCGCAAATTTACCAACTCTAATCTCGTTTTCTAATTTGGCTCGCAAATAACTTATTGTAGCATTATTTTGAAATGCCTGTATGGACTGAGATGCTGTAGCTGTTTGGTCTTGTTTGAAATAAACATAATCTGAAATAGTAGAGTAATCTACAGAGAGATTAACCAAATGCTTATATTTTATTTGAAATGCTAATTGTTGGGTCTCTATGTTATTGAAACTATTTTGCCAATTAAAATCCTGATAATTACTTTGGTACAGGAGTGCATTGAAATTTGGAGCTTTCGAGCTATGGTTAATGCTTACTTTGGCAAATATATCGTCTGTTAGGTTATAGGATGCTTCTCCTGTTATATAATTGCCTGTAAAATCGCCAACAAGATTTAAACCTGCTTCACCTTGAATATTAAAGCCTTTATAAAACTTACGATACTTGGCTCCTGCAGCATATATATTTCCTTTTAACCTATTGGTTATGGTATTGTCAGTTAATACTACTAATTTATTATATCCGTAATTATAGTATGTATTGTTAATATTTACAGTGAAATCACCTAGTTCATTATTGAAATAATTTAATTCTAATTGATTGTATAATCGCTCTAGAGTTACTCTGTCTCTTAAATTAGAGCTTCTAAATGCATCACCAAATAGCGCGTTTTGACTTGATTGATCGAATTGAAATGATTTGTCCTCGAAAGACACTATATGATTTAATGCAAGCTTATAAGTAGAAGTAGAGTCGTTAAGCGTTTTTGGCAGTGCTTTTTTTACTACTTTATTAAAGATGTTGAAACCATGGTCTAAATGAAAACGCTTACCTTTTAAAATACTTTCAGCATTTTCAAAATTAACTTCCATAATGGCACGGTCCAAAAATTCTGGGACACCCTGTTCGAAATTATCTATCATATCGCTCCTAAGCCCACCATTTTCCTCGTTAAGCAAATCCTGCATTACGATATGACCTCTCATTTGGTAACGCTTATTTTTTGTTGTGTAATTTGTGGTGACCCTAAAATTGCCAGTACTGGTTAAAATATGCTGGTATTGCCCCAAAGAACGCATACCCTTATATGCAATAGAAAAATTGAATTGAGGCGATGTATTTACTGTAAAGAAAGAATCGGCCAATTGGCCTTGTTCAAACGCGGTTTTGTAAAATAATTCTGTTAAAGGTGTTGGTACCCTATAATAATATATGTCTTCAATCTCCATATAATTAAAATGTCGTGCTCTTGCACCAAAACGCGGTAAAATATTGGTGTTTTGAAAATTATAGGTTAATGAATTATAGGTTTGCCCAAGATTAGAAAATGGCATTAAACCAAAATTATCTTTTCTTAGGTAATTAAATTTATACTCTTTTTGAATGGTTAATGTAGTATCCAGATACGTTGTATCGCGCTTATGTGAAATAATAAGATAATCTTGAATTTTGGCTTTTTTATCAGTATCTCCGCCTCTAGTTAATTTACCCAATAAGCTTTCTTTGTTGGATTTGTTTTTAGCAACAATAGCAGTGCTATCCTTTACTTTTACATCTGTAGAATCTGAAACCGAGACTGAAGGTTTTTCTTCAGGATTGGTTTGCCCAAAAACAGCAATTGTAGATAGCACAAAAAATAAAACGAAAGTTAACTTCTGCATAAAATTTTAAAAACGTTGCAAATGTAAATACAAAATATGATAACGTAGTAAAATGAAAAAATTATTTAGTTGATATATTAAATTATTCATAATACTTTTGATTCATGCTAATGGTTAAACACACAAAACACACTTACGAATGTGGTACAGACGAAGCAGGTCGTGGCTGTTTAGCTGGTCCAGTTACTGCTGCTGCTGTAATTTTACCCGATGGTTTTAAAAACAACACTTTAAACGATTCTAAACAATTAAGCGAAATAAAACGCGATATTTTAAAACCCGTAATAGAAAATGATGCTGTGTGTTTTGGCGTATCGCATGTGTTTCAAGAGGAAATTGATGAAATAAATATTTTAAATGCATCAATCTTGGCAATGCATCGTGCTATTGACAAATTAAATACACTACCAGAATTTATTATAGTAGATGGTAATAAATTTAAACCTTACAACGCTATTCCTCATAAAACAATAGTTAAAGGTGACAGCAAATATTTGAGTATAGCTGCGGCTTCGGTTTTAGCAAAAACCTATCGTGATGCCTACATGAATACAATTCATGAAGAATTCCCAATGTATAATTGGAAACAAAATAAAGGCTATCCTACAAAAGCGCACAGGGAAGCCATAAAAAAATATGGTACAACAAAGTACCATAGAAAATCTTTTAGATTATTACCAGAACAATTAAAGTTAGACATATAAGTTTTATATTTTAGCAGAAATTTGATGATTCCATGAGATTTTTTTTGTGCTCCCTCCTATTTTTTACGCTATTAAGTTGCAATAATTACAAAAATAAGCGCCACACACTTATAGATTATGTACCAAGCAATTCTGATGTTGTTTTTAAAAGTGCAAACCTTGAAAGTTTAAAAAACGATATACAAAATAATACATTATTTAACGCATTTTCTGATACTGAAATATATACGGTATTAAAAACCAAATTAGAGCCAATAAGTACATTTAACTCAAATGGAGAAATCTTGCTATGCTTATCTAGAAGCAAAAACGACAGTATTGATTATACTTTAATTACTAAAAACTCTAAAGCGTTATTTGAAACTGATTCTTTAAAAAATTATATTGAAGAACAAATAAAGTACAAAAGCCACAACATTGTAAAATCCCAACTAGGAGACAATACATTTTTTAGTACCGTAATAGATAGTACGTTTATTGTATCATCATCTAAAAACATTATCACCAATAGTTATAATTCTACTGAAAACAGTACCAATTTTAAAAAACTGTATGATGTTTCAGGAAATAATGAAAGTTTATCCATTCTTCTAAAAACAAACAATGCCTTAGCACCTTCTTTTTTTATTGAAGATGCTTTAAAATTAAGCAGACTTACTGATTTTTTAACCTTAGATACTGAAATATCCCAAAACGATATTTTTGTTAATGGTATTGCAAAGTCTTTAGATTCTTCTAAAAATGTTATTGATATTTTTAAAAATACGGTGGCACAGGAAAACCAAATGCAACATATAACCCCCGGCAATAGCGACGGTTTTTTGAGTTTTACGTTTAACAATTTTAAAACGCTACAAAATAATATTTTAAAATACCGTGTTAGAGATTCTATTTCTGAAAACGAAACACTTTTTAATTCTATTACAGAGGTTGGGTTAATTTACGAGGGCGAAAACCGTGCTGTTGTTTTAAATTCAGTTGATGTAATAGCTACTCAAGACGCACTTTTAGGAGAACAAAACAAGATTGAAACCTATAGGAATATTGATGTTTTAGAATTTTCCCTAACCCACATTTTTTCTAAAACATTCGCACCACTTATCACCAATGTAGAAGTTTCTAAATACTGTATTTTAGATCATTACTTTGTGTTTGCAAACTCTTTAGAACAACTGCAAAACATTATAGCAAGTTACCAAAACCATACTACGTTAAGCAAACACAGCTATTTTAGCGAATTAAACGAAAAACTGAGTAGCGAAAGCTCTTTAATATTTGTTGCTAAACCCGAGCTAATTAAAGCCATAATTAATAACAATCTAGAAAACAAACAAAATATCAACATAGAAAGCTACAACCTTTCTGCAATTCAATTTATTTACGACTCTAATTTTGCACACGTACACGGTGGGTTAATAAAAGGCAAGACTAAACGTATACAAAATTCTATTTCTGAAAGTTTTAACATAAAACTAGATACAGATATTTTAAACACCCCTCAGTTTGTTACCAATCATAGTAACAACCAAAAGGAAATTGTGGTTCAAGATGTAAAAAACAACCTTTATTTAATTTCAAACAAAGGAAAAGTAGTGTGGAAAAAACAACTTAACGGCCCTGTAGTTGGCGAGATTTCTCAAATTGACATGTATAAAAACGGTCGATTGCAACTAGCCTTTGCAACTCCAAATAGAGTTTATGTTCTGGACCGAAAAGGTAGAGATGTTGCGCCTTTTCCTTTAAAGTTTAAAGATAACATAACACAACCGCTTTCGGTTTTTGATTATGATAAAAATAAAAAATACCGCCTCTTGGTTACTCAAGGCAAAAACGTACTAATGTACGATGCCAGGGGAAAAATTGTATCGGGGTTTACTTTTAAATCAGCCGAAGGCACAATTATAAGTCAGCCTAAACATTTTAGAATTGGCACTAAAGATTACTTGGTGATAAAAACCAAAAACAAACTTCATATCTTAGACAGAATAGGAAAAACACGAGTGTCTCCAAAAACTAAAAACACATTTTCTAACGAACCTGTTTTTCTTTATCAAAATAAATTCACCACAACTTCCATAGAAGGAAAACTTGTTAGTATAGACACAAGAGGGAACGTTTCTTCTGTTAACTTAAACTTAGGGACTAATCACAATTTAGAAACCACAAGCAAAACGCGAGTTACCTTACATGACAACAAATTGGGGATAAAAAGTAGAGTATTAGAATTAGACTACGGTAATTATACAAGACCTAACATTTTCTACATAAACGATAAAATTTATGTAACCACAACCGATTTACAATCTAAAAAAGTATACCTGTACGATAGTCAAGGTAAATTAAGGCCTAATTTCCCAGTTTATGGCAACTCACCAATAGTTCTTGATGATGTTGATAACGATAAAAATTTAGAATTCATAACCAAAGGCGACTCTAATACAATTATACTTTACAAAATCAACTAGCTTTCTTGTAAATACCTAATTAACAACGAAATGTTTATTAATTTCCCCCAAAGATCTTTGTATCTAAAAAACTAATTTCTATATTTAACACAGCTATTAATCAAACTTTTTTCGATGAAATTCCTGAAAAATGCGCAAAGCATTATAATTCTTGGAACACTACTCCTTTTTCTAGTTCCGGAATTTAATGCCCAAACCAAAGAAATAAAACGCCCTAAAAATCGAGTTGGTGTACCCAGTGTAGACAAGTTTGTACAAGAGTCTTTCGATATTTATGATAAAGTATACAAATACGATCGTTACGCCGAAACGGGTACACCTCTAGACGATGAAGATATGGATGCTCTGGAAGACGCTCTAGACGATTTACAAGGCCTGAGCGACAGTGCGCCAGATATTTTAGGAGATTTAGATGGCATAAGTGTTATTAAACAAGGCAAAGCCACATTACACATAAATAAAGCAAAAAAAGCTTTAAAATACAGCTTAAAAACATCTAAAGCGTTGCTCCTTGGCCAACGAAAACGAGACAAAGAACCAGAAGAAGATGTTTCAGAAAATAACAAGTCTAATAATAATACTTCAAATGATACTCACAATAATTCTGAAAATATTAAACAAAGCACAAATATCTCTGACAATTTAGAAGTTTACAGTAAATACGATTTTGTTCCTGGAGACAAGCTGCTTTTTTTCGATGATTTTTCTAAAGATTTTATTGGCGATTTTCCAAGCAAATGGAATACAAATGCTTCTGGCGAAGTTGTAAAAATTGAAGATAAAGGTAAGTGGTTTGAGCTTAAAACAGGTTACGGCGTTTATTTTATACCAGATGTAAAGCAGCTTCCTGAAGATTATACCATAGAATTTGATTTGTTAACAAGAGGTATAAACAAACAAACCTCGTCTACCGCAAGATTATCTGTAATTTTAAGCGACAGCGAAAAATTCAACCTTGGGAATGCACACTACGCATCGGTAAGTATACCTCTAGGGCAGTATGCAGCATTCTCCCTAAGAGCCAAAAATTTCTTTAACCGAAGCGCAGGCGCTATTAATACTGATATTAAGGCAGACATTAGAGAGGCCGTTTTAAACCAACCACATATTGCAATTTCTGTTACAAAAAAACGTTACAGATTATGGGTAAACGAAACAAAATATATAGATATTCCTAAATTTATTGAGGAGCCCAACGTGCTCAAATATCTAAAATTCCACCTAAATAACTTAAAAGATAATGAAGAGCACCTTTACATTTCTAATTTAAAGGTTGCCCAAGGAGGTGTAGATTTAAGACGTAAATTATTATCTGAAGGAAAAATATCCACAAACGGTATTTTATTCGATTCTGGTTCTGCAAACATACAACCCCAATCTTTGGGCATTGTGCGACAAATTTCGCAAGTATTAATGCAAGACGAGAATATAAAACTAAAAATTGTAGGACACACTGATGCAGATGGTAGTGAAGAAGCCAATTTAAAATTATCTAAAGCCAGAGCTGAAGCCGTAAAAAAGGCACTTATAAATATATATAACATATCTGCTAATAGACTAGAAACCGATGGTAAAGGCGAAAGTGCTCCCGTTGGAGATAACAATACTCCCGATGGGAAAGCCCAAAACAGGCGCGTAGAATTCATTACAATATAAATACCATTAACTATGAAAACTAAATTAGCTTTATTATTTAGCACTATTATAGTAAGTTTTTTTGCTTCCGCACAAAACACATGTAACGCCTACTACCCCTTTAAAGAAGGTGTTACGTTTGAAATGACCAACTACAGTAAAAAAGGAAAAAAAGAAAGCGCTGTAGAATATCATGTTTCTGAAATTAACGGTAATACAGCAACTGTTAAAGCTACAGTTGTTGATGATAAGAATAAAGAAATAACCACCACTTCTTATGAGGTTACCTGTTATGGCAACACTATTTCTATTGATTTTAAATCTATGATTAATCCAGATATACTAAAACAATATAAAGATATGGACATGGACATCTCTGGAACAAACATAGAGCTACCGAACGATTTAGATATTGGAAAAAAACTCAAGGATGCCGATATGGTTATGAGTATAAATATGGGAGGCATAACTATGAACATGACCATGGACATGGTAAACAGAACTGTAGACGCTAAAGAATCTATAACCACACCCGCTGGCACATTTAATTGTTTTGCAATAAGTTACGAGTCTCAAGTAAAAATGGGCATAAAAACATCATTCACTATAAAAGAATGGATAGCCGAAGGTGTAGGTGTTGTTAAAACCGAATCTTATAACAAAAAAGGAAAACTAATGGGATATTCAGAACTTACCAGTATTAGTCAATAATTTTTAACCACCAAAATACAAGTCCTCGAATCTAGGCGTCAAAGTGCTTTTGCTTTGGCGTCTTTTTTTACAGTAATTCCAACTTAATTTAATAGTATTGCATTATAAATAACACACCTATGATTTCTAGAAAAAACGCATCCATCTCAAAATTCATTATTCACAAAGTAGGTAACAAATTTAACGATACTAAAAATGCCTTTTCCGAGAAAACCGTAGATTTTGATGAAGCTAGCTACGATTTAATGTTGCCGTTTCTTTTAAGGCCATTTGGAAGTGTAGTGCAAAGTTATAGATTTAACCATCATGCCAATATTTCACTAAACGAAATAAACACTTATTGCACGCAATTATTTAACGATGAAGAGGCTTTTGTAGAGGTTTCAAAGCATATTGTAATGCATCTTTATGAGCAATCTAGTTCAGCAAACATAAAAACTGGCGACGTTCTAGTTGTAATGTTTGAAGGTATAGAGTTTAGAGATATAACCACAAATGCTATTGGTATTTTTAAAATTGAAAATAAAGTAAATTTCTTTCAAACCTATTTAGAAAACAACAGCTACGATGTATTGGTCCAAAAGGGAATTAACTCTAAAAAAGTAGATAAAGGTTGTTTAATTTTAAACCAAAGCGATACCGAAGGCAATATTATTTTTAGCGTAGATAATAATAGTTACGATACACAATATTGGTTAAACCATTTTTTAAACATAAAGTATGCCGATGATGCTAACAACCACACACAACAATATATTGAGTTATGTAAGGATTTCTCCACCGAAATTATAAAACAGAGTTATGGTGCAAAAGAGCAAAATACTTTTTTAGCGAAAACAATTGACTTTTTTAAGGAAAATGAAATAGTTAACGTAGAGCGTTTTAAAGACGAACTTTTTGAAGAAGACAAGCACAAACGTGAATTTGATAATTACAAAAAAGAATTTGAAGATGAACAAAATCTAATTATTAGAAATCAGTTTGATATAGCCGAAGCAGTAGTTACCAAAGAAAAGCGTAAAATTAAAACAGATATAAAGTTAGATACCAACATACAAATTAAGTTGGATATTGATGCACCAGATGCCTCAACCGAATACCTAGAACGTGGTTACGACGAAGAAAAGAAAATGCATTACTACAAAGTGTTTTTTAATGCCGAGAATTAATTTTTAATTCTGTAATTACACTGTTTACTTTTTTTATTAAATTGTAAGTTCACTATAAAACTTAACTGGGATTTATGAGCAAAGACAAAAACTTTAACTACGACGAAGAATTAAAAAAACTACATACAGACCTTGTTCATCTGCAAGAATGGGTTAAAAAGAAAGGCCTAAAGGTAGTAATTGTTTTTGAAGGAAGAGATGCATCAGGCAAAGGCGGCACTATAAAGCGCTTTACCGAGCCTTTAAACCCAAGGGTGTGCAAAGTTGTAGCCTTAGGCGTACCTACCGAAAAAGAGAAAACACAATGGTATTTTCAGCGTTATGTAGAGCATTTACCATCGGCTGGACATATTGTGCTTTTTGATAGGAGCTGGTACAACAGAGCTGGTGTTGAAAAAGTAATGGGCTTTTGTACCGATGAAGAATACCGGGAATTTTTAAGATCGTGCCCCGAATTTGAGCGTATGTTGGTACGTTCTGGTATTATAGTATTAAAATACTGGTTTTCGGTGAGTGACGACGAGCAAGAAAAGCGTTTTAAAAATAGAATTAATAACCCTTTAAAACGTTGGAAATTTAGTCCTATGGATTTAGAATCACGATCTCGTTGGTTGGAATATTCCAAAGCGAAAGACAATATGTTTGCGCACACCGATACCAAACAAGTACCATGGTATGTAGTTAACTCTGATAATAAGAAAAAGGCACGCTTAAATTGTATAAGCCATGTTTTGAGTATGATACCCCATGAAAAAATGGACATTAAGCCTATAGAACTTCCAGAATTACCAGATTACGAAGGTTACGTACGCCCACCAATGAACTACCAAACTTTTGTACCAGAGAAATATTAAAAAAAGGTTGGATTTACAGCTTCTTCGCCTTCAAAGTGAAAATTAGTGGATACAATTTATTTTTTGTTACAAACATTCCAGAATTAGTTTTTATCAAATTAGGTAAAACATCATAGGGGCTTTCGTCGTATTCTTTTAAATACTCAATATGTAATCCTGCCTCGGTTAGTGCTGTAACTATTTCCCCTAAACCATGATTCCAAGCGTATTCTTTACTTATCATTTTAGAATTTTTATCGGCATAAGTCCCTTCATATTCTTCATAAATCACATCCTCTTGCATGTAGCCATATTTTATTGTTGGAGCGTCTTCTAGATAATCAAACATCCAAACAATGGGATGAAATTCGGCCATAAAAAAAGTACCACCGGTTTTCAATCGTTCGGCAATTATTTGGCCCCAGAGTTTTAAATTGGGCAACCAACCAATAACACCGTAACTGGTAAATACTACATCAAATTCATCTGTTATATGTAAAGAAGTATCTAGTACGTTACAACATACAAATTCTGCGTTTAAATATAATTCATCATTTAGTTGTTTTGCCAAGTTAATGCCTTCATCACTTAAATCTATCCCCGTACATTTTGCTCCTAGCCTACTCCAACTTAAGGTGTCTTGCCCGAAATGGCATTGCAAATGCAATAACGATTTTCCCGAAACATCACCAAGAGCATCCAATTCATAGGGCTGTAATGAAGATTTTCCGTTTTTAAACGCCTTCATGTCGTACATCTCACTTTTAGCATGAACTTTTACTTTTCTGTTCCAAGTAGCTTTATTGGTTTCAAAAAAAGATTTTTGTGGCTTCATAATTGTAAGTGAAACATTTGAAAAAACATAAAAATATTACAAATTAAACAAACAGCCTTTATCGCACATGCATATGTTAACACTCCAAATGTGCCTTATTCGAGAATTTAAACGCCTTATCTTTTCACGGTGGTACTAGTCCTTAAATTCAGCGTTTACATGGGCGCCATCACAAAAAGGCTTATTATTTGAAGCGCCGCACCTACAAAAAGCTGTAGTTTTATTTTTTGTTTCTTCTTTACCATCCTTATGTGTTATTTTTAAGGTACCGTAAACCAACAATGGGCCATTTTCTAAAACCTCAACTTTAGTATTTTGTGACTGCGCCGTTTTATCTTCTTCATTGTTCATATAAAAACTTAATGCTCCAGTAGGGCAACGTTTAACTTGGTTGACCAAGGCTGTTGTATCTGCGCCTTTTATGTTTACCCATGGGCGAACTTTTGGCCTAAATACATTAGGAAGCCCTTTTACACAAATACCAGAGTGAATGCATTTATCGGCTTCCCAAACAATGGTAACCTCACCATTAGTGTATTCCTTTTTTTTTCTCATAACTTTAGATTTTGAACTAAAGATACGAAAAATACAAACTGAATTATGGGAGTATTCTAGCTTCTAAAGCTTAGTTTTAATTCTTATTTTTGTTAGAAATCGAAAACACTAAGAAATTGTTTACATATAAATTAGGCCTTGAATTTGCAAAAGAACAGGACAGGAATGATACTTTATCTAATTACAAAAATAAGTTTCACATCCCTAAAGATAAACATGGAAATAACCTGATTTACATGACAGGTAATTCACTTGGACTTCAGCCTAAACAAACCAGAGCATACGTTAACCAAGAACTTGAAGATTGGGCAAATTTAGGTGTTGAAGGACATTTTGAAGCTAAAAACCCTTGGTTGAGCTATCATGAATTTTTAACCGAACCCATGGCAGATATAGTAGGCGCAAAACCTATTGAAGTGGTGGTAATGAATACACTAACTGCCAATTTGCACTTTATGATGGCATCGTTTTACCAGCCTACAAAAACACGTTATAAAATAGTAATTGAAAGTGATGCGTTCCCTTCTGATAAATACGCCGTAGAATCGCAATTACGACATCATGGGTTTAACCATAAGGAAGGCCTTATACTTTGGAAACCTCGTAAAAATGAAGAATTGCTAAATTATGAAGATTTAGAAACCATTTTAAACCAACAAGGCGATGAAATTGCTTTGATTATGATTGGTGGCGTAAATTATTACACAGGACAATTTTTAGATTTAAAACGTATTACAGAATTAGGACATAAACATGGTTGTATAGTTGGTTTTGATTGCGCACATGGCGCAGGGAATGTACAATTAAATCTACACGATTCTGGTGCAGATTTTGCCGCTTGGTGTACTTATAAATATTTAAATTCTGGCCCAGGAAGTTTGGCAGGTTGTTTTGTACACGAACGGCATGCATACCGAAAGGATTTAAATAGATTTGCTGGCTGGTGGAGCCATAATAAACAAACCCGCTTTAATATGCGTAATGAGTTTAACCAGCTTCCCGGTGCAGAAGGTTGGCAGTTAAGTAATCCACCTATTCTATCTATGGCGGCCATAAAAGCATCGATAGATTTGTTTGCTGAAATTGGTATGGAAAAACTAATAGCAAAGTCTAAAAAACTAACAGGGTATTTCGAGTTTTTGCTTAAACAGTTGGGAGAAGATACTATTAGAATTATCACACCAAGCAATCCTAAGGAAAGAGGGTGTCAACTCTCTATTCAAGTAAAAAATGCAGACAAAACATTGCATAATAAATTAACAGAAGCTGGAGTAATTAGCGATTGGCGAGAACCCGATGTAATTCGTTGCGCTCCAACCCCATTCTATAATTCCTATGAGGATGTGTACCATTTAGTTGAAAAATTAAAAGCTATTTTATAATAAAAGATTAAGCAAATAAAACAGGCTCTTAAAAGACGTTTAGAAACAAAACATGAAAAACAAACAACAAAATATACTAATAATTGGTGCTGGACTTTGCGGAAGCCTTCTAGCGCTTCGCTTAGGCCAAAGAGGCTACAATGTGTCTGTTTACGAAATGCGACCCGATTTACGTAAAGTAGATATTTCTGCAGGACGCTCCATTAATTTGGCATTTTCAGATCGTGGTAACAAAGCCATGAAACTAGTTGGTCTAGAAGCACAAGTTAAAGAACTTTGTATACCCATGAACGGACGTATGATTCATGATGCGCATGGTAATACGTTTCAATCTAATTATAGTGGCAGATCGCATGAATACATTAACTCTATTTCTCGTGGCGATCTTAATGCATTACTACTCGATGAAGCCGAAAAACATGAGAATGTAACTATTTATTTTAACAAAAAATGTAAATCTGTAAACTTCGAAAAAACAACCGCCTTATTTAAAGATTATCATGATGAAGACGAGTTTGTTGAAGATGCCGATGTAATTATAGCTACAGATGGTGCTGGCTCAGTAATGCGAAAAAGCTACTATTTGGCTAAAAAATTTCTGTTTAGTTTTTCGCAAGAATATTTAAGCCATGGTTATAAAGAACTTACCATTTTACCAAAAGTTAATGGCGATTATAAAATTTATAAGAATGCGCTTCATATTTGGCCCCGAGGTAGTTTTATGCTTATAGCCTTACCAAATTTAGATGGCAGTTTTACGGTAACGCTTTTTTTAAGCTATAATGAAGGCAAATACAACTTTAACAACTTAACCACAGAAGAACGCGTTTTAAAGTTTTTCCAAAATGAATTTCCAGATGCCTTAGCAGTAATGCCAAATTTGCTAGAAGATTTCTTTACCAATCCCACAGCACCTTTAGGCACAATTAAATGTTCCCCATGGCATTACAAGGGCAACACCTTACTAATGGGAGATGCAGCACATGCCATTGTTCCATTTTATGGCCAAGGTATGAATGCATCTTTTGAAGATGTTGTAGAGTTTGATGCTGTTTTAGAAAAACATAAAGGGGATTGGGAAACAACTTTTTATGAATACGAAAAGAACAGAAAAAAAGATACAGATGCCATTGCAGATTTAGCTATTGATAATTTTCATGAAATGAAAGACCACGTGGCACACCCCATTTTTCAAGAAAAACGAAAAATTGAAATGGCCTTAGAAAAAGAATTTCCAAAAGAATATATATCAAAATATAGTTTAGTTACCTTTAATGAAGCTATTGGGTATCGAGAAGCCATGTTGAGAGGACGCGCCCAAGATAAAGCCATTTTAAACATGCTGGCCGGTGGCGTTATTTCTCCCAATGATGATATGAAAATAGTTTTAGAAAAAGTAAAAAAAGAAACCGAAGCTATCCTTGAAGACGACAGGATTGCTGGATTAAGATAAAAAACCCTTTCCTTTCCTCTCAATGAGAAAGACGGCTATTGCTTTTAAAACAAATAGTAATACGTATTATACGTTTAAATAAAAACTACGCTTCTTTGTAGGTTAAAAAGAATTAAAATATGGACTTAAAATTAAACAACAAAAACGCCCTAGTATGTGGCAGCACACAAGGCATAGGAAAAGCAACAGCAATAGCCTTAGCACAAGAAGGAGTTAACGTAACGCTTGTTGCCCGTAACAGAGAAAAACTTAAAGAGGTGTTAGCCGAATTACCAAAACACCGTAACCACAGTTACATTGTGGCAGATTTTCTAAATCCTAGAGATTTACAAGAGCAGGTTATAAAGTTTATAGAGAGAGAACATGGGTTTCATATACTAGTAAACAACACAGGAGGTCCTGCAAGTGGTGAGATTGTAAATGCTAGCTTAGAGGCTTTTGAAAACGCGTTTACAATGCATGTAAAATGTAACCATCTTTTGGCACAAGCCACTATTCCCTTTATGAAAAAAGAAGGTTTTGGACGCATAATTAATGTAATTTCAACCTCTGTAAAAGAACCAATTCCAAGACTTGGTGTAAGTAACACCATTAGGGGCGCCGTTGGTAATTGGAGTAAAACCCTATCTATTGAAGTAGCAGAATTTGGTATTACCGTAAACAACGTACTACCCGGATTTACAGATACGGAACGCTTAACCGAAATTATTAAAATTAAGGCAAAATTAGAAGACAAATCTATAGAAGAAATGACTGAGATAATGAAACACTATACACCTGCTAAACGTTTTGCAGAACCAGAGGAAACCGCAAGCGCTATAACGTTTCTTGCCAGCGCATCTGCTGGTTACATAAACGGTATAAATTTGCCTGTAGATGGTGGCAGAACCAAATCTTTGTAATAAAGCCTTTCCCTGGCCTTCCAGAGAGCGAGAGAAATTACAGAAGATGTATTATCTTTATATTAATTTTAAATTTAACGAAACTTAAATACCCGATTTGAGTTTCTCCCCATTAAGGGAGATTAAGAGGGGCTTAGTATGAGCAATTTAACATCGCCTATTAATTTTAAAGCTTGGATTGATGAAAACCGACATTTACTTAAACCGCCTGTTGGCAATAAAGTAGTTTGGAAAGACGCAGATTTTATAGTAATGGTTGTTGGCGGGCCAAATAACAGAAAAGACTATCACTACAACGAAACACCAGAGTTTTTCTATCAAGTAGAAGGTGATATTGTTTTAAAAATTATTGATAAGGGCACACCAAAAGATGTTCATATAAAAGAGGGCGATATTTATTTATTGCCTCCTAAAGTGCCACATTCGCCCCAACGTGGACCAAATACAGTAGGTTTAGTTATAGAGTATAAACGTCCTAAAGGCACAAAAGATGCATTGCTTTGGTTTTGCGAAAACTGTGTTACTAAACTCTATGAAGAAGATTTTACTTTAGATAATATTGAAACCGATATGCCCAAAATTTTTGATAAGTATTATGGGGATATAAACAAACGCAGCTGTCCAAACTGCGGAGAAGTGATGCAGCCGCCTAAAAAAGTTAAATTAGACTAGTGCTTTACAATATTAATAAAATAGCAACTACACCATTAAATAATCTTAAAGATTCCTGACCCCTCAGGACCTCATCATGAAACGAAAACTTAGAATAAACGGACATTCGCATTTACTGCCCTATCCAGAAGAAATACCAGAATTTATGCGTGAAAAAGGTATTTTTTGGGTAGACAAAGAACGTAAGTTTATGTTACAAAAAGGGTGGAAACGCCCCGTTACCGATTCTAGTTTTTTTTTAAATGAGAAATTATCGTGGATGGAACGTAACAAAATAGACCATGCGGTGGTATTAAATTTATCCCAACTTTATGGAAATGGTTTACGTGTTGAAGAAATGAAAAAAGCATTACGGTTTCAAAACGATTTTAATGCACGTGTTCAGCACGACCACCCAGACAAGTTCACCTGTGGTTTTGTGGTGCATCCTGGGTTTATTAGAAGTGCCTGTTGGGAAATTGAACGTTGCGTTGAAACTTTAGGTATGCGTTTATTGTGCTTGCCCACGCATTACATGGATACTATTGGTACTTGGCGCTGTATTTTTGATGAGGAAAATGAACCACTTTTTGAACTCGCCAATAAATATAATTTAGCAGTGGAAATTCATCCCTACGATGGAGAAAAGTTTATAAATCTAGCTAATACAGCTTGGAGGTTTCATTTAATTTGGATGTTGGCACAATGTGCAGATGCATATCACTTTTTAACATTAAATGGCTACCAAGAAAAGTTCCCTAATATGCGTACTTGTTTTGCTCATGGCGGACAGTTAGCGCAAATTAATTTAGGTAGACGCATACAGGGTTTTGATGGTAGACCAGATTTATTTGAAGGTAAACACCACCCTAGAAAAGCTGTAGGACACAAAAATATTTTCTTTGACACCTTGGTTCATGACACCAGTGGATTGGAATTATTAATAAGAAATCACGGTTCTAAACAGGTGCTTATGGGGTTAGACGATCCCTACCCTTTGGGTGAAATGGAGAGTGACGCTCAATCGTCTTATCCCGGAAAAATATTGGACTTGGCTATGGAAAAAAACATTATTTCCCAAAAAGATTTCGATGCTATATGGGAAGATAATGTACTTCAGTGGTTATTTGGGGAAGACACACTGGGGAAAGAACAATTAATTAATAGAATTTTAAATTAAAAAAACGTGAGTTGCACTTAGCTATAACAACTAATACATCTCATTTAAAAACCATGCATTTTATACCCGAAGATATAGACCATTACGTAGTAGCACATTCTGAAGATGAGCCAGAATTACTACAACAACTTACTAGGGAAACCTACCAGAAAATATTACAACCACGCATGTTAAGTGGACACTACCAAGGAAGGCTTTTAAGTATGATTTGCAAATTAGTGCACCCTAAAAACATTTTAGAGATTGGCACTTACACAGGCTATTCTGCATTATGTTTAGCAGAAGGCATGCAAACCTCTGGGGAGCTACATACTATTGATATTAATGAAGAACTCTTTGATTTTCAGCGGAAGTATTTCGATAAATCTGATTTTGGTAAACATATTCATCAACATTTAGGAAATGCTCTGGAAATTATACCGAAACTCAACACAACCTTCGATTTAGTTTTTATTGATGCCGACAAAGAAAACTACACTAATTATTTTGAAGCTGTTATTGATAAATTAAACTCTGGTGGCATTATTTTGTCTGATAATGTACTATGGAGCGGTAAAGTTTTAGATACAACCTTTAAAAAAGAAGATACTTCTACGCCTGCTCTTATTGCTTACAATAAATTACTGAAAGAAGATAAACGCGTGGAAACAGTGGTATTACCTATTCGGGATGGTTTGACGATTAGCAGAAAGTTATAAAAGTAAAATACTGCACTTTTTAACAATGGCAGATTATAGATTTAAAGACTTGCATTATCAAACAGGTGCGTTAAGGATTGAGGCATTTGTTGAAGCTCCTCGCAGAGAGCGACTGCCGAAAGCCTGACCCGATAGGGTAACGCCCAAATAATGATTTATAACTTACGCCTAACAGAGCCCGTAAAGTCTTCTAAATCATCCTTCACTTTGTCTAATTCTTTTTTAACATCTTTGGTAATACTTGTATCTATACCATTCTTTTCGGCTGTTTTGGTAATTTCGTGCTTAATGTCGTTGGTGGCATCTCTAAGGGTGCGCATGCCCTTCCCTAAACCACGAGCTATTTCGGGGAGCTTATCTGCACCAAAAACCATAATGGCAATAAAGAGAATAAATGCTATTTCTCCGCCACTAATAAATAAAAATGTTGGGTTTTGTATCACAGTACAAATATAGTGAGTTGTTTATGAGAATAAAAAAAAAGCCGATTCTAAAAAAATCGACTTTTTAATATTTTCAGGATTTATCCTTGTATTTTTTCTTTAAAACTATCGAATTCGCCTTGTACCTCTTGTTTTGGCCATGAGTTGTTAGCAGTGTCAATATCTGCTGTTTCCTTATTAGGATCTACAACAATATTTACTATTTCTTTATCGCTGGCTATGGCTTTACTTACTTCATTGTCGTTAAATCGCCATATTTGTGCCGGATAGGTTTCTTTTTTCTTAGAACCATCGGCATAGGTGTATTCTACAATAATAGGCATTACTAAGCCCCCTGGCTTTTCAAAAGTAATATTGTAAAAATATTTTGGTGCTTTTATGGCTTTACGCTCTTGGGGAGTAAAGTTATCCATTAAATACTCCTTAACAGTTTTTATTTCGGTAGGGTCTTGATCTTTCATAGATTTTTTAAAATCTTCGCTTCCTTCTTCTACCATAAATACTAGTGGTCTTAATTGATTTTTTTTAATACCGCGTTCTTTCATTATATCTTTCATGTAGGTATTAGGTTCAGAAGACACATAATATTTTTTTACATCTTTTATACCTATATCAACCCAATCGGTAGTGTAAAACCACCCTCTCCAAAACCAATCTAAATCTACTGCCGATGCATCTTCCATAGTTCTAAAAAAGTCTTCGGGTGTTGGGTGCTTAAACTTCCATCGGTTTGCGTATTCTTTAAATGCATAATCGAACAATTCGCGTCCCATAACAGTTTCCCTTAAAATATTTAGTGCTGTAGCTGGTTTACCGTAAGCGTTGTTCCCAAATTGGTAAGTATTTAAGCCTTTAGTCATTATTGGTGCAATATAATCTTGATTACCACTCATGTAAGGCACTATCATATGTGCCGGACCTCTATCAGAAGGGAAATGCTCGTCTTTTTCAGATAGTGCATCAGGATATGCTTCTCCAAAGTCTTGTTCGGCAACGTATTGCAAAAAGGTGTTTAAACCTTCGTCCATCCATGTCCACTGGCGCTCATCGCTGTTTACAATCATTGGAAAAAAATTGTGCCCAACTTCGTGAATAATTACCCCCATCATACCATACTTAACGCGGTCGGTATAGGTACCATCTTCTTTTGGGCGCCCGTAGTTCCAACAAATCATTGGGTACTCCATACCTTGTCTTTTGGCGTGAACCGAAATGGCTTTATGGTAAGGGTAATCAAACGTCATTCTAGAATATGTTTTTAAGGTACTGGCAACTGCCTTGGTTGACCATTCTTCCCAAAGCGGATTTCCTTCTTTTGGATACATAGATACGGCCATAACATCTTTATCTCCAATTTTAACAGCCATCATGTCCCAAATAAACTTTCGTGAGGTTGCAAAACCAAAATCACGAACATTCTCTGCTTTTAATTTCCATGTTTTAGTTTCTGTAGAAAAAGTACTCTCTTTAGCTTCTGCCTCTTCTTGAGTTACAATTACAACTGGCGTGTTATAAGATTTTTTGGCTTGCTCGTAACGCTCCATCATGATTTTAGAAAATACTTCCTTACGGTTGGTTAAAACACCTGTCCCGTCTAAAATATGATCTGCAGGCACTGTTATATTAACTTCATAATCACCAAAGGTTAAAGCAAACTCATCGCGCCCCCAGAATTGGGAGTTTTGCCATCCTTCCACATCGCTATACACTGCCATTCTTGGAAAAAACTGTGCGATTACATAAGCTCTATTGCCATCTTCTGGAAAAAACTCATATCCAGAGCGGCCTCCATCATTAACATGGTCATTAATTTTGTACCACCACTTTATAGAGAATGTAAATGTGTCGCCTTTTTCCATTGGCTTAGGTAATTCAATACGCATCATGGTACGATTTATTGTATGTGGTAATGGGTTACCACTTTCATCTTTTACTTCTTGTATATTAAACCCACCATCAAATCGTTCTTTCAAATATTTTTTTGTAAACTGGCTAGGATACATAACTGGATCTACTTCACCTGCTTGTATTAAAGGGCTTTTAGAATCCTTGGCCCGCATATTCTGATCCAGCTGAACCCACAAATATTTTAAAACATCAGGGGAATTATTGGTATATGTAATGGTTTCAAAACCAGAGAGTGTTGTGTTTTTATCATCTAAAACAATGTCCATTTTATAGTCTGCCTGTTGTTGATAATAGGCATATCCTGGAGCTCCAGATGCTGCTCTGTAAGCGTTTGGTGTAGAAAACTCGTCGTAAAGCTGTTTAAATTTGTTGGTATTGGTATGTCCTTTTTTTGGAGCAGTATCCTCTTGCTCTTGAGCGCAAATACCTGAAGAAATAAAAACAACAGATAAAAAATAATACAGAATGTGTTTCATTGTAAATCTTATACTTTTTTATAAAAACTGTTAATAATGCTAACAAATCTTGATTTTTTGTTGCATAACGCGACCAAAAATAAGATTTTAAGAGAGGTTTAAACTTTAATTTAATTAAAATTTAACACTGCATTATCATTTTGTTTGGTGAGTACAAAACTCTTTTGTTTGGAGTTAATATCTAACTTTATGATATGTTGTTGTTCGGTAAACAAATCGAAAAGTGTTTGATTTGTAATTTTAAAGGTATTTATTTCATTAACATCTTCTATCTCTAAATAACACTTTGCAACACCCATATCTAGTGCTTTACCAATAAAGATGAAGGGTTGCGGTTTACCATTAATATGTATTTTTAATTTCTCCCCAAGGTATCTTTCAACATAAACATCTGTAGTTTTAACATGAGCATCATCAAAAGTTACATGTGCGCCATACCGCTCTTTTAGTACGTTTTCAAAATCATCAATAAACAAGCGTGTTATAATCTGTACCGATTTTTTCTCTTTTACATAGTCAATTTGTGTATTACTCACATAATATTTGTGCAATACTCCAAACGACGACAGGGACAGTATAATAAAAAACGATATAATGATTTTAAATAACTTCATGTATTAGAATTATTAACGGCAAAAATAGCCAATTTCTAGCTTTCAAAAAGCATTCCAAAAAATCAATCGTCCGACTTCTGATTTATTTTGTACTGTTTTAATTTTGTTTTTAGAAATTCTAAAACTTCTAAATCGGGCTTTGTTGTACAGGTTTCGTAAAAATTATCATCCATTTCACAGAAATAAAAAAAATCTGTTCTATACGCTTCATCTAAAGGATTTATGTTGAATAAACTCTCTGAAAACTTTTCCCTAATTTTGATGATTAGCGCCTCGTTACGTTCGTGTTCAACACGCTTTTTAAGCATTTTTGTTCTACCGCTAATACTATTTATCACAGGGTCTAATGGCATAGATCCTGCTAGTAAACCTAACAACATTATAGGTTTAAATTCTCCTGCAGTAAAAAGCCTTCTCTCGCTCTGTGTGGCGAGTTTACCTGTGTAACCAGGTATGCCTAAATTGTAAAAATTTATGGGAGCACTACCTTCTACGTTCCCAATATCTGAATTTAAATCGCCCGTGAGCACCTTACCTACAGTTACCAGATTCAATTTATTTATCTTCTCAACGAGTAGCACTGTAACTGTTTTTGATGTATAAATTGCTTTTGAAACCACAATTGCTTTGGCTTCGTGCTGAACCGAAGAAAAACTTAAGGTATCGTTTACGTTTACTGGAATTGTAAACTCACCAAACCTATTTGTTATCGTAAACTTTTGAGCGGTTTTATTTATTACGTGAATGTTTTCTACATCAACACTACTTTCTACCTTACCAGTAATTTCAACAGATTGTGCTCTGGCTAAACCAACCAAAAAGATAATAGGAAAAAGTGATGTAGCCCTCAAAAAAAACAACTGTTTTAAGATATAAATAACGGAAGTATTATCTTAAATAAATTAAAAAGAGGCTATAAAATTTAGTTAAATGTGTATTAATTAATCCTTATCTTTTTTTAGGAATTCTGTACTTTTTTTGTTTAGTAGCTCTAAAAACTCCAACTCTCTGCCATAGTTAAGTAAGGTAAAATCAAAATCACCACTTTCAACAAAAGCAATAAAATCTGGAACACGCTGTTCTGGAATTTCAAAATTATCTACCAAAAACTCCGAGGCGAAATAATATTTAATCGCCTTACTTGGTACCTCTGGTATATTATTAGATTTTTTCTCTTTAGCTTCCGATCTAAAAACGGGCAATAATAATTGGTCTACTACATTTACAATATTTAAGCCATTGTAAAATCTGTTGCGTTGTATAGGGTCTCCAATATTTTTTACTTCTGTTTTATAATCGGTTTCAAAATTATATTCGCTACTGTGCTTTACACCAAAATATAGGGCGTCTAATTTAGGGTTAAACGTTTTAGAGCCATCTATATCCGTACCTAAATTACCCGTTAAACCTTTAGATTTTACAACGATTTCATCTAGCTTATTAATCTCTTCAATTAAAAAAATCTTCATACTTCTAGATTTTACAATATCCTCATTTACCTTAAAACTTAAATTCTGAAATTGTAACGCACTAACCTCTATTACATCGTTTTTAGCTACCGCTATAGTAAACTCTCCGTCTTCGTTTGTAATTGTTCCTGTATCAGAAGAAGAGTTAAAAATAGTAATACCAGATATATCGCTTTGTTCCACAACAATCTTACCTTTTACATCGGTTCTTGTTATGGTTTGAGCGTAAAGGTTTGAAAAAGTAATGAAACATAAAACGTATAATATTTTTTTCATAGGTCAATTTTTAGTTAAAGGTATTCCCATTAAAGTAAGCAATATTTTCTTTTCTTTAAAAATACGACTAAAAACTGATTTTTTAAAACATGAGCGTTTTATTATCATTAAAAAATGTTTAGCTTTATCATAAAACATTTTTATAATGCAGCACCTTATTATAGCAAGCACATCTACAGTTCATGGCAGCGGATATTTAGAATACATATTAGAAGAACTTTCTAACCATTTTAAAAATGCACAAACTATAGTTTTTATACCCTATGCAAGACCAGGAGGCATATCGCATAACGCCTACACCGAAATTGTTAATACAGCTTTCTCTAAAATAGGAAAAACAGCAGTGGGACTTCATACGTTTAAAAACCCAGAAGAAGCGATTAATAACGCAGAGGCAATTTTTACAGGTGGCGGAAACACCTTTGTACTTATAAACCAACTTTATAAAAATAATTTGCTAGAACCACTAAGAAACGTCATAAAAAGCGGTACACCCTATTTAGGTACTAGCGCGGGCAGTAATATTTGTGGCTTAACCATAAAAACCACTAACGATATGCCTATTATTTACCCACCTAGTTTTAATGCTTTAGCATTAGTACCTTTTAACATTAACCCGCATTATTTAGATCCAGACAAAAACAGCACACACATGGGCGAAACTAGAGAAACAAGGATAAAAGAATTCCATTTCTATAATACGCAACCCGTTGTTGGTTTACGCGAAGGCAGCTGGCTAGAGGTTAAAAACAATAATATTATCCTAAAAGGCCCACACACAGCAAGAATTTTTGAACATGGCAAACCGCCCTACGAAATTAATCCCGAAACCAATTTAACCCACTTAAATTAATGTAATTTGGGCGGGTTTTTTTATCAAAAAAAAACCGCGCTATCCGCTACTAGTTTTGGCTCGATGCACGCCTCGCCAAAAGCTAACCACTACTATCGCTCCAGCACCTATCTGCCAAAACCAATAACCTAGCGTTACAGCAGTTTACTTGCCAAAAGTATACAAACAAAAAAAAGACCTCATCGAAATTTCGATGAAGCCTTTGGAGCGGGAGACCAGGTTCGAACTGGCGACATTCAGCTTGGAAGGCTGACGCTCTACCAACTGAGCTACTCCCGCATTAGCGGCAACAAATATAAATAAAAACTGCATATCCAAACACAAAAAAATTAAAACTTCTTTAAAAAATGGTAGCCCAAAATTTCAAAGTCTTCATTATAATAAAACTTATGTGAAGGATAGTTGCTCACATAAGTGTTTAGTTCAATAGTGCTACATCCTTTATTAATTGCGTAATCGTAAATCCACTTAAAAAACTGTTTTCCAATACCTTTTCCTCTATACGCATCCTCAATATATACATGGTCTATCTCAACGCTTTTCCCTGCATAATGTCGTGTACAGAACCACAACCCGCAAACACCAATAATTTCATTTTGACTTAAAATTACAGCACACTCATAATTTTGCTGTATCATTTCTAAAAATCGCTCACTTAAAACTTCTTTTGTGACCTTAAAATTATCTAACTTTTCAACTAAAGGCACTACTTTTAATATATCTGTCTTATCTAAAATTGTAAATTTAAACTCCATTAGTAATTTTTAATGTGAAGATAAGTAAATTGCTTCCAATTAATTAAAATGCGTTTAAGCCTGTCACCTAAAAAATAAAAATGGCAACTAAGGAAGATTACCAAATTATGCAAATATGTGCCAAAGAAACATACCCAGTAAGGCACCCTGTTTTAAGGACAGGAAAACCAATAGAAACCTGTGCCTTTAATGGCGATGATTTACCTAGTACTATGCATATAGGCCTTTTTTATAAAAATGCTATTGTAGGTGTTGCGTCATTTATGAAATCAAACAACAACCAGTTTTCAAAACAATTGCAATATCAATTAAGAGGAATGGCAATTCTAGAAACGTTTCAAGGTAAAGGGCTTGGTAAATTAGTATTAAACTACGGTGAAGCCTTATTAAAAAATAAAGATACAGAGTTAATTTGGTGCAATGCAAGAACTGCCGCAGTTAACTTTTACAAGCGTAGAGGTTATAAAATTACCGGAACGCCATTTAACATCGCTGAAATAGGAGAACACTACACAATGTACAAAGTTTTGTAGCACTACCTAAGTGACATTTCATAACACTATGTGTCACAATAATATAAGCTAAAATTTTGTAATTTACTACCCTAAAACCATTCAACATGAGAGGAAGAAATTTTAAAGTGCGTTTGCTTATTGGTGCAGCCATCGCCATTTTTTTTGTTTTAAAACGCTGTAGCCAACGCGAAGAAAATCCTTATACAGGAAGAGTACAAACTATTTCCATGTCTCCAGATAAAGAGATTGCTATTGGTTTACAAAGCGCACCTCAAATGGCACAACAGCATGGTGGTTTGCACCCTAATAACGAATATCAGGCTTTGGTAGATAACGTTGGCTTTAAATTAGTAAATAATAGTGTGGCAAAGGAAACGCCGTACAGATATGAATTTCACTTATTAAACGACCCTAGAACCATAAACGCTTTTGCGCTACCAGGAGGACAAATATTTATTACCTACGCGCTTTTTTCTAAGTTACAGAATGAAGATCAACTAGCTGGAGTTTTAGGGCATGAAATTGGACATGTTTTAGGTAGGCATAGCGCTGAACGCATTGCAGAAAGTGAATATTGGCAAGGTTTGGCTACAGCAGGCTCTGTTGGTGCAGATATGGGCGGTCTTGTTAGTGGCATAGGCCAACAAACACTGCTAACCAACGGACGGGATGATGAGTTAGAAAGTGATGATTTAGGTGTTTTATTTATGATTAAAGCTGGATATAACCCCAAAGAAATGATTGGTGTAATGAAAATATTGAAAGATGCTGCTGGACCAAATCGTGTCCCAGAGTTTCAGAGTACTCACCCAGACCCAGATAATAGAATAGAAAAAATAGAAGAGGCTATCGCAAAATATAAAAATTTATAACTAAAAAAAGCCCTCGTTGAGGGCTTTTTGGAGTGACTAACTCAAAATAATTATAAAAGCTTGTAATTATTTTTTCTTTTTTGCAAGTGCTTCTGCTAACACCTTTTCTGCATCTACCGCCTTATGCAACTTAGCATATTTCATAGCCGTCATGCCTTTTGTAGATTTCACTTTTAATTTAGCACCATTTGCAATTAATAATTTTAAAATGTCGCAACGGTTAAATTTAGCTGCATACATAGCAGGTGTCATCCCGTTAGATTTTTCATTAATATTTGTACCTAACTCAATTAACTTTTTTACTGTTTCTATATCACCTTTAGCAATAGAAACACAAAACGGGTTTACATTTGTAATGGCCTGTGTTTTGTAAAATTTAGTTGGTTCAAAAGAAGTCTTTGCATTAATACTAACAATTGAAAAGCATAATGCGATTGCGGAAATAATGATTGTTTTTTTCATGATGAAAGAATTTAATTTTGATTAATGATTTGTTTTTTGATTATGTTTAAAAGACGACGGAAAATATAATTTGTTACACCTCCTAGTCTTAAATAACATTTTTTTAACGTTTAGCTTACATGGTTTTAAGAAGTATAAACGTTTTAAAAATTGGCAGTGTTTTTGTGAAAAAACAAGATGGTTTTTAGCTAATATTAACGCCTTTAATCCCTTTAAAATCCTTATATTTGCACCTTAAAACAAACCAATAAAAATGAACAAAAAAGTCATCCTTATGATACTTGACGGTTGGGGCAAATCTCCAGACCCGAAAGTTTCTGCAATTGATAATGCAAACACACCTTTTATAGATAGTTTATATACAAAATACCCAAGCGCATCTTTAAGAACCGATGGCTTACATGTGGGCTTACCCGAAGGCCAAATGGGAAATAGTGAAGTTGGACACATGAATCTTGGAGCTGGCAGAATTGTGTACCAAGATTTGGTTAAAGTAAATTTAGCTGTAGAAAATAAAACCTTAAATAAAGAACAGGTTTTGGTAAATGCATTCAATTATGCTAAAACTAACAACAAGGATGTTCACTTTTTAGGATTATTAAGTAACGGTGGCGTACATTCCCACATCAATCACCTTATTGGTTTAATTGACGCAGCCGAAGAAGCTGGAGTTAAAAATTCGTATGTCCATGGTTTTACAGATGGGCGCGATGTAGACCCAAAATCTGGCGCTGGTTTTGTAGAACAGCTACAAGCGCATATTAAAAATACCAATACCAAAATTGCCACTATTTCTGGTCGTTACTACGCCATGGATAGAGACAAACGCTGGGAGCGTATAAAATTGGTTTATGACGCTTTGGTAAATGGCATTGGAGAAAGCTCTTATGATGTTACTGCATCGGTTAAAAATAATTATGCTAAAGATGTTACTGATGAGTTTATAAAACCAATTATTGCTGTAGATAAAAATAATGTGCCTATTACTAAGGTAAAAGACGGCGATGTTATTATTTTCTTTAATTTTAGAACAGATAGAGGTCGAGAGTTAACCGAAGTATTATCTCAGAAGGATTTTCCTGAGTTCGGTATGAAAAAACTAGATTTACATTATGTAACACTTACCAATTATAACGACGAGTACAAAAACATAAATGTAATTTTCAATAAAGAAAACTTAAGCGAAACTTTAGGTGAAGTATTAGAGAAGCACAACAAAAAACAAATACGAATTGCGGAAACCGAAAAGTATCCCCATGTTACCTTTTTCTTTTCTGGTGGTAGAGAAGAACCTTTTAAAGGCGAACAACGTATTTTAAGAAACTCTCCAAAAGTAGCTACCTACGATTTAAAACCAGAAATGAGCGCTTACGAATTAAAAGATGCACTTGTTCCAGAACTTAATAAAGGAGAGGTAGATTTTGTGTGCTTGAATTTTGCTAATGGAGACATGGTTGGGCACACAGGAGTAATGGAAGCTGCCATTAAAGCTTGTGAGGCTGTTGATGAGTGCGTTAAAGAGGTTGTTACTGCCGCTTTAGATAACAATTATACCACGCTATTAATTGCAGATCACGGTAATTGTGAAACCATGATAAATCCTGATGGTACACCAAATACAGCACATACCACTAACCCTGTACCTATTATTTTAATTGATAAAGAATTAAAAAATATAAAAGATGGTATTCTTGGTGATTTAGCGCCAACAATATTAAAACTTATTGGTGTAGAACAACCAGAGGCAATGACGCAACACCCATTAGTTTAAAGAATTTAAAAGAATTAACTTTACGTAAAACAAACCCCAAATTGCATGAATTTTGCAGATACACTTGTTATAGCTGTTGATTTTGATGGCACTATTGTAGAAGATGCCTACCCTAGAATTGGCAAACCGCAAATGTTTGCTTTTGAAACATTGAAGAAGTTACAAGATGAAGGGCATCGCCTTATTTTATGGACCTACAGATGCGGTGATAAATTGGATGAAGCTGTAAAGTTCTGTGAAGATAACGGCATACAGTTTTATGCAGTAAACAAGAGTTTTCCTGAGGAAGAGTATACCAGCGATATTAGCAGAAAAATAAATGCCGATTTGTTTATTGACGATAGGAACGTTGGTGGTTTTTTAGGATGGGGCGAAATATACCAGCTATTAACCAATAGCGATATAAAAGCTTTGGAATACAAAAAGAAAAAAAGCTTCTTTGATTTTTTTAAATAAATAACAAAACAACCTGTTGTGCGTTTTATATATTAAAAACAGAGCGCATAACAGGTTAAATCAAATCAAAGTATGCTCTATCTATAGATGCTCTATGGTCTGGGTGTGCTACGTTAACTAGCGCCTTTACGCGCTCTTTAATAGTTTTTCCGTATAGATTAGCAATACCATATTCTGTAACTATGTAGTGTACATGCGCCCTAGTTGTAACAACCCCAGCACCAGGTTTTAAAGATGGTACTATTCTACTAATGCCATTTCTTGTAACAGATGGTAAAGCAATTATGGCTTTACCACCATCGCTTAACGAAGCACCACGAACATAATCCATCTGCCCACCAACTCCAGAGTACATTTTAGAGCCCATTGAATCTGCACAAACCTGCCCAGTAACATCAACCTCAATAGCAGAATTTATAGCAATCATTTTTGGGTTTTGTTTAATTATGGAAACATCGTTTACATAATCTGATGTTCGTAATTCTACAAACGGATTATCGTCTACATACTCATATAATCTTTTAGAACCCATTAAAAAAGTAGATAATGTTCTTCCAGGATTTACACCTTTATAATTTCCGTTAATAACATCATTTAAAATTAAATCGATAACACCATCAGAAAACATCTCTGTATGAAGCCCTAAATCTTTATGGTTTGTAAGCCGAGACAGAACCGCATTAGGTATATTACCAACACCCATTTGCAGTGTACTTCTATCATCAATTAAACTCGCTACGTAATCACTAATTTTATTTTCTATTGGAGTTGGGGTACCTAAAGCATGTACAGGAATAGGTTCATTACATTCAACAAACAAATCTATTTCAGAAAAGTGAATAATACCATCACCATGAGTTCTGGGCATTTGCGGATTTACTTGCGCTATAACCGTTTTAGCGTTATCAATAGCAGCCAAAGTGGCTTCAACAGAAACACCTAAAGAACAATACCCGTGCTTATCTGGTACAGAAACGTGTATTAAAGCTACATCTAAATCTATAATGTTTCTTTTAAAAAGTATGGGCAATTCACTTAAAAACACTGGCGTATAAGAGCCATTTCCTGCGGCTAAAGTATGGCGCACATTAGCACCAATAAAAAAAGAGTTAACATGAAAACTATCTCTTAATTCAGAGTTTGCATAAGGTGTATCACCTTCAACATGTAAATGGCATACTTCAACATTACGTAATTCTTCATAACGCTCTGTCATAGCATTCATTAATAATTGGGGAGCAGCAGCTGCAGCCTGCACATATACCCTATCATTACTTTTTATAGCCTTTACAGCTTCTTGCGCACTTACACTTTTATACATTACTTACATTTTAATGCAGCAAAATTATAGTTTAAAAAGCAGAATAAAACTGCTATAAGTCATCTAATCTTAAAAAAAATGTTTTTTAAATTTAAGTATCTTTGCCAATATTTATTGACAAATGATTAAAATAAAAACCAGAGAAGAGATAGAACTTATGCGCGAAAGCGCGTTAATAGTATCTAAAACCTTAGGCGAAGTTGCAAAGGCCATTAAACCAGGAGTTACAACTTTACAACTTGATAAAATTGCTGAAGAATACATAAGAGACCAAGGAGCAGTACCAGGGTTTTTAGGACTTTATGACTTTCCTAATACGTTATGTATGAGTCCGAATTCTCAAGTGGTTCATGGCATACCAAATAACGATCCCTTAGTAGAAGGCGATATTATTTCTATTGATTGCGGTGCACTTAAAAATGGTTTTTATGGCGATCATGCTTATACTTTTGCCGTTGGGGAAATTGATGTAGAAACTGAAAAACTTCTAAAAATAACCAAAGAATCACTTTACGTTGGTATAAGGGAGTTTAAGCTAAATAATCGTGTTGGCGATGTAGGATATGCCATTCAACAATATTGTGAAGCACATGGTTATGGTGTAGTAAGAGAATTGGTTGGTCATGGCTTAGGCAAAAAAATGCACGAAGACCCTGAAATGCCTAACTACGGTCGTAGAGGTCGTGGCAAAAAATTTGTTGAAGGTATGGTAGTTGCTATAGAGCCTATGATAAATATGGGAACACAGCGCATTAAACAACACAGGGACGGCTGGACCATAACTACTTTAGACGGAAAACCATCTGCACATTTTGAGCATGATGTTGCCTTGGTTGATGGCAAACCTGAATTACTTTCAACATTTGCATACATTTATGAAGCCTTAGGAATTAAGAGTAATGAGGAGGAGGAGTTTCGTAAGGAAGCTTTGGTGCTCTAAGAACTATTACACAAAGATTCTCAAAGGCGCACTGAGTTACACTGAGAATTATTAATTTCAATTAAAATATATTGTACAACAAAATAACTGAAAATATAATTGGTGCAGCAATTGAAGTCCATAAGGCTTTAGGCCCCGGACTACTTGAATCTGCTTACCAAGAATGTCTTCTTTATGAATTAAAAGCCCTAGGTTATTCAGTAAGAAAAGAAGTTGTACAACCTGTAATCTGCAAACACAAAAAATTAGATCATGGCTATAGAATTGATTTACTTGTTGAAAACTCTATTGTGTTAGAACTTAAAACAGTAGAAAATCTAACCTACATGAAATTGGGAAATTACCTATTAGGTTTGCTTCTTAATTTTAAAACTAAACTACTAAAAAACGGAATTAAAAGATTTATAAATACTATTGAGTAATGCTCTGTGGTACTCTATCGCTTTGTGAATCTCTGTGTAATAGCTAATGAAGAAACTATTCAAATTAGTACTAAACAAAATCCCAAGACCAATATTAATAAGGTTAAGCTACCTTATTCGTCCAGTTTTAGCATTGTATTTAAAGGGTACAACATACACAGACCCTATTGATGGCAAAAGTTTTAAAACGTTTTTGCCTTATGGATATGGAAAGCAACGCAATAATGTACTATCGCCTTCTACGCTCTCTTTAGAACGCCACAGACTACTTTGGTTATATTTAAAATATGAAACCAATTTTTTTTCAGATAACTTAAAAGTATTGCACTTTGCTCCTGAACAATGTTTTTTAAAACGTTTTAGAAAATTAAACAATTTGAATTATACCACAACAGATTTAGTGTCGCCAATAGCAGATGTAAAAGCTGATATTTGCAATCTTCCTTTTGAAAACAACACCTACGATGTAATATTATGCAACCATGTGCTAGAACATATTCCAGACGACACAAAAGCTATGCAAGAGTTGTATCGTGTAATGAAACCTGGTGGTATGGGTATATTTCAAATTCCTCAAGATTTGAATAGAGATGTTACGTTTGAAGATAATTCTATTACCGACCAAAAGGAACGTGCCAAAATATTTGGGCAATACGACCATGTTCGTGTTTATGGAAGGGATTATTTTGATAAACTAAGAAGCATTGGTTTTAAAGTTGAAAAAGTAGATTATACAGCTTCATTAACAAAAACGCAAATTAAAACCTATTGTTTAGCAGAGGGCGAAATTATTCCAGTAGTAACAAAATAAAAAAGTTGCCCCAAAATAAACAGTATTTAAATCAGAACAACTCTTTGTAATTAAATGATTAATAGCAATTTTTAGACACAACACGTCACAAAAAGTCACAATTAATTATTCAGGAAAACCGTTTAAGCTTAAAGTTTCTAATTCGTTATTATCATTTTCAAAAATAAAAAATACTTTTAGCTCGGGGTGTTGCGTTAAAAACGCACTAACTTTTTCTATTCCCATGGCCTGAAAAGCGGTTGCGTAACCATCGGCAACCATACAATCGTTAGCAATTACAGAAACACTTAAAATATTAGTTTTGGTAGGGTAGCCTGTTTTTGTGTTTATGATATGCGCATATTTGTTACCTTTTTCATCAACTTTAAACTTTCGGTAAGTACCAGAGGTTGCCATAGCTTCATCTTTTAAACTAATGGCTTTGTAAACCGATTGTCCACCATCAAACCTAGGCTCGTCCAGACCTACACGCCATGGTGCATTTTTCTCCATATTTTTTCCACTCACTCGTAACTCTCCTCCTATTTCAACTAAATAATTTTCTACGTTTTTACTTTCTAAAAACTTGCCAATAACATCAACACCATAACCTTTTGCTATGGCATTAAACTCTAGATACGTATTTGCTGGTTTAATAATTTTGTCTCCTTTTAATTCTACCTTATTAAACCCCACAAACTGCATTAAACTATCAATGGTGGCACTGTTGGTTAAAAATTTATTGGTTTCTGCTCCAAAACTCCATGCGTTAACAACATCGCCAATTGTGGGATCAAAAACACCATTAGTTGCATTGTATATGTTTTTTGAAGTACGAAAAACATTTTTAAAATGCGCATCTACCTTTACAGGCTCATTTCTATTCAATTTAGAAATGTCAGAATTTGGAATATAAGTTGATAATGAGGCGTTTATAACGCTGAACAAACTATCAAATTGTGTTGTATAATTTATCTTAGAATCGTAAATAACGCTGTAGGAAGTACCAAAAACAGCTCCAGAAAGTTTTGTGTTTTCAGGTGCTTCAACAGGCGACTTAAGTTTTTGTTTACACGAAAAAACAACAATTAAAAGTACTATAACTATTGAAAGTTTTTTCATTTAATTTAAGTTTGGTTCTATGTACTGAATACCGTTATATTCTATTAGATAGTCTTCGTTAAGATAAATTGGCAAGTCTTCTCCGTTAGGATTACCCAATCCAACCCCTGCATAAAGCACCTTGGCATCTTTTTCAAAAGCATGTTTTTTAAAAGACTCCATCCAAACAATATCGTAATTATTTGGGTTTTCTGGTAATATAACTGCACGAACAACTACAAAAAAGTACTGGTTGTTTTTGTCTATACATACAAATTGCGGATGCCGTTTTAATTTACTGTTAATAGCTACAAATTCAAAACCACGCTGTTCTAAATCTTTACCTACATGGTTCATAGCTAGGTTATGCAATTCCTGTTTTGAAAGTGGCTTACTCATATTACAAAAATACTAAAAGTTAATAGTATGATGACATTTTTAAACACTTTCGATGTAGAGATATAAACAATTGTTAAACCTTATTATAATTTATTATGAAAACGCTAATTTATTTCTTGTGCGCAACAACACTAGTACTTTTTTCGTGTGGCCAAAACCAAACAAACCATAACGATCTAGCAGAATTTGATGATGATTCTGAATATTATTTTCAAGATAACGATACTCCTGAATTTAATGAAACCAAAATATCCCATACCGAAAAAGAAAACTTAAAAGGCTATAAAGTAATGAGTAAACAATTTGGTATTCCAGTAGGTATTATGCCCATTCCAAAACACTGGAACGTAAAACAAAAAAATAAAGAAGGTATTTTATTTCAATCGCATGATGGTGTTAAAGTGTATGGCGAACGCTTTGTGTCCTACTTCTACTCTAACAACCAACAACTTAATTATTTTACGCAACAAAGCGGAAAACCCGTTGCACCGGTTAAGAATGTAAACAGTGTAATTCAAGAAGATATTTTACCCCATGCTAAATCCCAAGGTTTAAAGCTATTAAAACAATTTTCGCTACCTGAACTGGCACAATTTGATAAACGCTTTGACAGCTATTTGTTTAAAGGCATACCAGAGAACAAACAATTTCAATGTATAGCTACCGAGTGGGAAGACCAAAACGGAGAGAAATCTATAGGCATTATTCGCTACTTTACAAATCAATACCCAAGTACGGGTGGTATGGATTGGGGATATACCTTAAATGCTATGGGTGCTCCTGCTAATATCTACGAAAACGCCAAAAAGGCCTTTATTAATGCTTTAGTAAATTTTAAAATTAATCCGCAATGGGTACAAACCAGTAACAATTTTTATTCCCAAAAATCTAGACAAGGTGCAGCACAACACCAACAACGAATGGCCGCTATTAATACCCAAGGACAAGCTAGTAGAAACCTTGGCAATACTTATAGCTCAATTTCAGATAGTAGTTTTGAAAGTTGGAAACGCATAAACGATATGAACAATGCTGGACACTCTAAATCTATTAACAACGGTATCTGGGAACGTACTACCATATCTAGCCCAAATACAGGACAACGCTATTATGTTGAGGGCCAAAATAATTATTATTGGATGAACCAAAACAATGAATACTTGGGTACAGATAATTCGCTCTATAACCCAAATACCGACAACGCCATAAATAATCAACAATGGTCTCAATACAACATTGAAAATTAATATGATGACATTTTTAAATCACTTCGATGTACAAATAAATTCAATAAATCAAAATATTAAATTATGAAAGCTTTTAAATTATACAGTCTTTTAGCCATAATTATCCTTTTAGCGTCATGCAGCTCAAACGACAATGATGCCGTAAATTTTACAAACGCTACTTCTCAACAAGGTTGCCCAAATGTAGTAGGCCCCACAGCCGTTTATTGGGATTATGCCCATGGTATTCCTGCACCTTTTACAGCCATACCAATTATGCCAGAACCTAAAACAAGGTTTACACATTCAATGCCTAATTTAAATATGAGTTTTGATTTTCCACAGGGCTATACTGCTACCGAAATAGCAATACAAAACAGCACATTTGGTGTTGATTTAAGACGATCAGAAAACGACCCACAAAATAAAGTACTATGGCGTTATTACCCCATAACTCTATTTTCTGGAAGTGCAAATATAGATCAAGTAAGAGCCTTTGTTATAAACGATTTGATGACTAATGAATATGGTTTTAACGGTACACCAATTGTTGATTGTGCACCGCCAATACAAACTGTAGATTTTGGTGGAATTACAAGAACCTTTAGCTCTAGAGCAATAAGATTTGGCAACATTAGAGCAATTATTTGGGTAGCTCTTGTACCAATGCCTTTTGGAAGTTCGGTGGCTGTATCTATATCTGCTGGCCCTATTAATGAATTTGATAATTTAGCAATGAACGTGTTTTTCCCAATAAGTTTTGAATTGTTGCTTCCAGATAGGGATGCACTTTCTGATAGAGATGGTGATGGTACACCCGATATTTTCGATTCTCAACCAGATAACCCTAACGTAACATAAACATACAGCCATGAAAAAAACATCACACATAATTTGGGTTATAATTGCCTTAGTAATACTATTTAATTGTAGTAAAAAAAATGACGACCAACTAGACATGGAAAATAATTGTCCTGCCATTAACATAAGTACACCTGATATTTTAGGAGATTGGATATTTACTGGTACAGAACGAAACGGACAGTTAATAATTGAAGGTTGCGACGAAAGAACAAAATTAACCGTAACAAACACACAATTTATTTGGGACAACTATTCAGGCACCAGCTGTGGCATTCTTACAGTAATTCCAACATGTTACAGTATTGAAAATGATACCGTTTACTACTTTGATGATTTAGGTGAAAAAACCGGATTTTATCAAACAATTAAAGTGCTGAATAACAAAACTTTAATTCTAGAAAACCCAAGTTCATCTAATATTATTGCAACAGAAAATTATGAACGATTATAAAAAAACTTAAACCGCATAATTTCTAAACAACCTAATTATTAACCATTTGTAGTTTAGTATTTGAAGAAAAACGAAATAATTGTATATTTCCTATAGCTATTAATTCATGGGGAAAACAATACACTTATTAAGTCAGTCGCAACTGGTTGAAGCTATAAAGTCTAACAACACTAAAGTTTTAAAACAACTTTATACCTCAAATTATCCTAAAGTTGAAGCTTTAGTTTTAAAAAACAGTGGGTCTGTTGCACATGCAAAAGATATATATCAAGAAGCATTTATAACCGTTTGGACACATGTAAAACAAAATAAGTTTACACCCCAAAATGATAGCGCCTTACAAGGTTATTTATACAGTATTTCTAAAAATAAATGGACGGACGTATTAAGGTCTAAATCGTTTAAAGATGTAAAACCGCTAAATAACGATACACTAGGAGGAATGAAAGAAGATGAAGCATATAGTGAACCAGAGGATAAAAAATTAAAATTAACCATGGAAGCCTTTAAAAAATTAGGGCAACCCTGTAAGCAATTATTAAAAACCTTTTATTTCGAAAAAAAATCTTTGAAAGAAATTTCAAAAGCGTTAAACATAGAAGAAAATACAGCACGAAACAAAAAATACAGATGTATGCAAAAACTAAGAGCTGTAGTATTAGCCTCAAAACCTTAGAAATTGAAAGATAGCAACAACATATCAGAAGAGTTATTAGAAACCATTGAACGTTATCTCAACGGCACTTTAAACACTCAAGAACTAAAAGATTTTAATAGACTTTTAGACATTGACGACGATTTTAAAGCCCAAGTAGAAGATGTGCGCACCATGCTTTTTGGTATAGAAACGCAATCTTTAAAAGAACAGCTAAACGAATTCCACAAAGATGTTCCAAAACAGATAAAAACAGAGCCTTCGCCAAAACAAAAGGTGCGTTATTTAAGGTATAGTAGAATTGCTGCGGCGGCGGCCATAATTATAGCTGTAGGTAGTATTTGGTTTTTTAGTACACCAAAAAACGAAAAACTATATGCTAATTATTTTAAACCAGACCCCGGACTGCCAACCACCATGGGCAATACAGCTAATTTTATTTTTTATGATGCCATGGTAAACTACAAATATGGCGATTATGATATTGCCATTTCGAAATGGGAAACACTAGCCGAACAAAAACCTGAGAACGATACCTTAAATTATTTTTTAGGTGTTGCGCATTTAGCTATAAGAAAAGAAGCAGAGGCAATACCGTTTTTAGAACGCACCATACAAACAAAAAAAGATTTTGCGTTAATAGACGATGCATATTATTACTTGGGTTTAGCCTATTTAAAAGAAGGTAATTTAGAGCTTGCGAAAAAAAATTTAAACATTAGCAATAAAGACTTGGGTAAAGAGCTACTCTCTAAATTAAAATAATAAATACTACAACACATGCCTAACGTGCCAAAAAATTATAGGTTAATTATAATCGCTCTTATATTTTGTGTGAACAATTTACTGGCACAAAGCAATATTCATCCCAATATTAAAACAATTAATACACTAATTAAACAAGATGCCCTTCAAGAAGCTAACGCACTTATAAAATCTGACATAGAAAAATTAAAAGAAACTAAAAAATGTAGCGTACTAGTGCACTATATTTTCCCTCTAGGCAAAATTCATATTCTAAACAATGCTTTTAACGAAGCTGCGCAAAAAGGCAAGCTATTAGTAGATTTTATTGAGAGCAACACTTTGGATGCAGAAACGCTATACCTAGCAAACATAGAATATTCAAAACTATGTTTAGATATTGGCGAACTACCCAAAGCGTACAAGCATGCTAATAAAGCAAAAGCCTATGCACAACAAACTAAAAATACATTATACCTAATAGAGAGTGCTTATTATTTGGCCGATTATGCTATGAAATTGGGACAAATAGATGTTCTAGAAAAACATGTAAGAAGTGCAGATAGTATATTACGTAAAAATCCTAATTCAGAATTCAAAATAACAGCTAGAGTTTATAATTTATTTGGGGCACTTATGTACTTTACATCAAAACAAGACAGTGCATTTTATTACTTTAACAAAGCATTAAAACACATACCTAAGCTAGAGCAGAATGAAGAAAATAGTTTGTATTTACCCGCTGCAATAAAGGGCAATATGTCTGTTATAAAATTAAATCAAGGCCAACCTTCAGAAGCTAAACCCCTTATTCAATCTTCAATCCAATTGTCTAAAGCATTTCTTGATAAAACTCAACATCACCCCTTAGAAAACCGAGTAAAAAGAAACCTTACCATTGCATACAACAACCTTAATGGGCTTTACTTCGATTTAGGTGATTTTGAAAAATCAGACTTTATTACCAAACTAGCTCTTGATTATACAAAAAGTAACTTTCCAGAAAATTCTCAAGAATATTTTATGGCTGCTTTAACTCATGCCGAAGTAAAAACCCAAAAAAGAGAATTTAAAACAGCTTTAAAGTATTTAGATATTGCCAACAAAACTTTAGCGAAAATACCTGGTGATAATTTTCAGCTTAAAGCATTTTTATACAATGAGTATGCTAATGTTTATTACATGATGGAAGCTTTTAAAGAAGCACTAGAATTTAGGGAGTTAAGCAACCTTAATTATAAAAAATCCAACCCAAACGCTTTCGATCCAAATAAGCTTTATAACACTATGAATTTGGCTATCGCCTACTCTGAAATAGGCGAAAAAGATAAAGCCATTAAAACAGCTAAAAGCACTTACAATTACTTTTATAAAGCTAAAGGCGAAAACGATTATTTTACAAATGCGCTAATGCTAACACTCGCCAAAGTATATTATAATTTAGGGATGTATAATGAGAGTGAAATATGGAGCGAAAAAAGTATAAAGCTTTATAACGAAAAGGCTTCAAAAGAAACTGTAGATAGGCTGTATTTTGAAGAAGATAAGGCAGAAATTTATATTTTAAATGCTCAATCTAAATACCAAAGAGCACAAAAAAAGGATAGCTTGTTTTTAAAACAACTTTTACCTCTAATAAACAATGCCATTAAAGCACTTGAGGAGAAAAAAATTACAATTACTGCTTTTAATGATATAAATGCCCTAATAGAAAACAACACTAAGGTTTTTAATTTTGCTAAAAAAATAAATCTAGAATTATACCATATCACTAACAATACTAGCTATTTAGAAAAAACTATTAGCTTGCATGAATCTGCCTTGTACAATAGAATAAGGGCTAGGTTAAATACAAATCCTAATATCTCATTCTCTGGTATTCCCAGTCATATTTCAAAAAGAGAAAAAGAAATAAAGCAAACATTAACCACAAAAAAAGAAAATCTTGATGCACTTGTAACAAACACCAATATATGGCATACATTTTTAGACACCTTAAAAACGCATTACCCAAAATATTATAAAATGCGCTATGCAACCATAGAAAAGCCTTTCGCTGATATTTATAAGCACTTACCTAAAAATACTACGGTAATACGGTATTTGTTTATTGAAAACAACCTGTACGGTTTTGTACTTTCTTCTGATAGAAAAAAAACCATTACTAAATTAAAAACCAATAATCTAGATGCTTACATAACACAAGTATCAAATAACGACAATAATGTTAAGGCTACAAGTAAAAGTCTTTTTGCTTTATACCAACAGTTATGGAAACCTTTAGAAAATAACATAACTACTGAAAAAATTATAATAATTCCAGACCGTGGCTTATTTAATCTTAGCATTGAAAGTATTACGCCTAAACCGATAACTACATTTGATGAATTATCTACAAACAGCCTATTATCAAAACACATTATTTCTTACAATTACAGTTTATTGCTTCTTGCAAAAGACCAAAAAACAATAGGCTACAATAAAGATTTTGTAGCTTTTGCCCCAGAGTTTAATGCAGACATGAAACAGCATTACAGCATTACTATAACCGATTCCCTTTCTATTGATAAAACCTATTTAAACCTATTACCACAGCCGTTTAGTGTAGATTTGGTTAAAGAATATTCAAGAGTTTTTAATGGTGATCATTTTATTAATGAAAATGCATCAAAAACAATATTTAAAAACGAAGCTAACGAACATAAAATAATACATATAGGCACCCACGCCGAATCTAACAATATAACTCCAGAATTATCCCGTTTAATTTTTGCTAAAACCAATGAGAATGAAGACAATTCGTTATACACTTACGAGATTTATAACGAGAGTTTAAATTCTAACTTAGCTATTTTAACAGCTTGCGAAACAGGAAAACCCACTTACCAGTCTGGAGAAGGCATGATTTCTCTTGCCCATGCGTTTAATTATGCCGGTAGCGAAAGTATTTTAACAAGCCTCTGGGAAATTGATGAAAAATCGAGTTCAGAAATCATTAAATTCTTTTATCAAAACATAAAAAAAGGATTACCAAAAGACAAAGCACTACAACAAGCAAAGCTAAGTTATATTAATAAAGCCAACGGTAGAACTCTCCACCCTCAATATTGGGCTGGATTAGTTCTTATTGGAGATACCACTCCTATACACTTAAAATCTTCAATGGACATGGCATGGTTCTTTATAATTGGCATGCTAATTATTATTGCAGCTTATTTTATTTTAAAAAAACGAAACACATAAAACACTACTTAAAGCTAACAAATTTAGAGTTGTAAAAGGTATAGTTTGATACTGGAATAACAGCATCTTTTTCTAAATGATACCATGGCGATTGTGTAGTATCTTCTAAATTTTTTACTAAATGCACACTTTGTGCTGGTGTGTTTCCTTGAAAGAGCAAATATATTTTATCGCCACTTGCATTTATGGCTTCGTCACAAATCATTACAATATGTCCCGGAGCCCCACCTTTTATTAACATATCGCCAATTTTTAAATCTTTTGAATTATTAATTTTTGGAAGTTCGTTGTAAAGAGATAAAGTACCAGAATACATGTAAATTATATTCAAGTATTTATAAAAGTTGTCTTTTGAATGGTTTTTATAAGCTGTTTTGTGAAACGAAACACTATTGTCTTTAATTTTTGGTCTGTATCCTTCAGCATATTTTTCCCAAGAAAAATAGTGACCACTTGTAAAATTGAAACCTATTTCGCCCTTCCTATTATTGTCCCATAAATACTCACTTCGTATTCTAATTAAGGCATCGGCGCATTGTTGTAATCCGTTTTTAGGCACAGGAATATCTAAAACACCAATATGTCCCCGTTGCCAAAAATATTCGGTATCATCATAATTTATGATTTTTGTTCCAAATGGTTTTAGCTTATAATTTCTAAGATACGCTTGAAAGGAACCAGCAGTATAAGGTACACGTTTGTAACCTTTAGGAGCATTTACCCTGTTTTTAATGGTAAGACCATCTTTATTAATATAACTAGCGGTATACGCTGTGGGAATTAATGTAGATTTAGCGTACTCAATAGGTTTAAATTGATAAAATAATATAGCTGTAATAAAAGCTATACCTACAAAAACTAAAAGTTTTTTCATAGTCTACAAACGCTACCATTAGTAACTTCGTATTTCTTAAGCTAAAATTTAAGATTAATTTTACCTATAAAAACGAAATTTTTAGTAATTTGAAGTAAAAAATTAGGATATGAAAACTTCAAAACGTTTAGAATTGGCTATTAGTAAGCTATACACAGCATTTCACAATAATACACTAAACCCAGAATGCTGCCAACAATGTGCAGTTGGGAATATTCTAGATAATACTGATAGCTGGAAGCATTTATCAGACGCACACGGCTCACTAAAACTAAATTATATTGGAAAAGTACACCAAAGCTTAGGGCGACAATTTAATGGCTATTCGCCTTTAGAACTTTTAAAAATCGAGCATATTTTTTTAACCGCATGTGGTTTTCAGTTGCCATTACACTATAATAACAGCAAACCAGAGCACCCCACCAACAAAGATGTTTTATTTAACGGGCTTTCTGCTGTAATTGCTTATTTGTGTGAATTAGATGGGGTTGAAAATGTTATGGACTATACTAAGTTATTTAAGGGTAATACTAAGAAAACGATACAAACCTTGGTATAATTCTTTATAAAATACTTTATAAAAAAAACCAACTCCTAATTGAGTTGGTTTTTTTATGTTTTATTAAATGACGATTATGGATTAACCTCCAAAGTCATCAAAACGTATATGTTCATCAGGGATACCAAAATCCTCTCCCATTTTTTGAACCGCTTTGTTCATTAATGGAGGCCCACAGAAGTATAGTTCAATATCTTCAGGAGCTTCATGGTGATTCAAATAATTATCAATCACACAGTTATGAATAAACCCAACAAAACCATCACCTTCTTCGTCATTAATATCTTTTTTAACCTTCCAATTATCTTCTTCTAAAGGCTCAGAGAGTGCCATGTAGAATTTAAAATTAGGAAAGTCCTTTTCTAAAGATTTAAAGTGATCTATATAGAATAGTTCTCTTTTAGAACGACCACCGTACCAATAGGTTACTTTTCTTCCAGTTTTTACTGTTTTAAACAAGTGGTATAAATGCGAGCGCATTGGTGCCATACCTGCACCGCCACCAACGTATAACATTTCACTTTCAGACTCATTGATGAAGAATTCACCATAAGGCCCAGAAATAGTAACTTTGTCTCCTGGCTTTTGCGCGAATATGTAAGATGATGCCACTCCTGGATTTACATCCATCCAACCATTTTTAGAACGATCCCATGGTGGAGTTGCAATACGAACATTTAACATAATTTCCCGTCCTTCAGCTGGGTAAGAAGCCATAGAATAAGCTCTCTCAACTGTTTCTGTATTTTTCATTACTAATGGCCAAAGACCAAACTTATCCCACTCTGCTTGAAACTTGTCTGGTGTTTCGTGTTCTTCGGGATGCGCTGTAATATCAATATCAGAATATTTAATTTCGCATGGAGGAATTTCAATTTGAATATATCCACCAGCTTTGTACCCCATATCCTCAGGAATTTCAACTACAAACTCTTTAATAAATGATGCTACGTTATAGTTACGCACAACGGTAGCTTCCCATTTTTTAATACCAAACACCTCTTCTGGAATGGTAATGTTCATGTCTTGCTTTACTTTAACTTGGCAAGCTAAACGTGCACCTTCTTGTAGCTCTTTTCTAGAAAAATGTGGTGTTTCTGTAGGCAATGCCTCTCCACCACCTTCTAATACATGGCACTCGCATTGAATACATGTACCGCCACCACCACAAGCCGATGGCAAAAATATTTTATTTGATCCAAGCGTAGATAATAAAGTACCACCTGATGCTACCTCGATTTCTTTCTCACCATTAATCGTAATTTTTACAGGACCTGATGGTGATAATTTTTGTTTTACTACCAATAGTAAAGCGACTAACAACAATGTAATAACTAAAAAAGCTGAAACTGTTGCTACTATTGTTCCTACTGTACCGGCTGCTAATATCATATTACTCATTTAATTTTATGTTGTTAGCTACTTTATCTTTATTAGAATCCTCAACAGACTCTTGTACTTTTGCAGTTTTCTCTTCTTTTGGAGCCTCTTCGTCTCCTCCAGTTAGCATACCTCCAAAACTCATAAAACCTATGGCCATTAAGCCTGTAATAATAAACGTAATACCTAATCCTCTTAAGGCTGGTGGTACATTTGAATATCTAATTTTTTCGCGAATTGCAGCTATGGCTAAAATGGCTAAAAACCATCCAATACCCGAAGCTACACCGTAATTAAATGCCAAACCAAACGTTTGTATCTCACGCGATTGCATAAATAAAGATCCTCCTAAAATTGCACAGTTTACAGCAATTAGTGGCAAGAAAATACCAAGTGAGTTATACAAAGATGGTGAAAACTTTTCAACCACTATTTCTACCAATTGTACCATTGTTGCAATAGTTGCAATAAACATGATAAATGATAAGAAACTTAAATCGTAATCTGCATACTCTGCACCTAGCCACGATAATGCTCCTGGTTGTAATAAATATTGGTCTAACAACCAGTTTAAAGGCACTGTAATAGCCAATACAAAAATTACCGCAGCTCCTAAACCAACCGCTGTACTTACTTTTTTAGATACCGCAAGGTAAGAGCACATTCCTAAGAACGTTGCAAATACCATGTTATCTATAAATATCGATTTAAAAAATAATTCTACGTGTTCCATTTTTTTAAGTTTTCAGCCTCAGTCACAATTCACAGCTAAGTACTGCTAGTTGTTACATAAACTGTATACTGATTAGTCTTCTATTAATGCTTTATTTTTAGTACGTTGTACCCAAATAATAATACCCACAACAATTAGTGCCATTGGCGATAGTAACATAAAACCATTGTTCTCGTAACCTATAGCATACAATCCTGTTTTTTCAATTGGATCTCCTAAAACTTTAAATCCTAGTAATGTGCCAGAACCTAATAATTCTCTAAAGAAACCAACAATAATTAGGATGGCTCCATAACCTGCTGCATTACCTATACCGTCTAGAAAAGAACGCCAAGGACCGTTTCCTAAAGCAAAGGCCTCGAAACGTCCCATGATAATACAGTTTGTAATAATTAATCCGACGAATACTGAAAGTGTTTTACTCAACTCGTAAGCAAATGCCTTTAAAACTTGATCTACAATAATTACCAGAGCAGCTACTACCACTAACTGAACAATAATTCTTATTTTAGAAGGAATAATATTTCTCATTAAGGAAATAACTACGTTTCCTACACCTAAAACAAACAGTACAGATATAGACATAACTATTGATGCCTTTAATTCTGCAGTAATTGCCAAAGCTGAACAAATACCTAATACTTGGATAGTAATTGGGTTATTATCCGCTAAAGGGTCTGTGATTAACTTTGTGTCTTTTTTTGATAAAAGTCCCATAATCAATTTAATTTTTTTGAGATTTTAAACTATCGAAATAAGGTTTATACAACTTTAAATCGCTCTTTATCATAGCTGTAACGCCATCTCCTGTGATGGTTGCTCCAGCAATGGCATCAACCTCGTTATCAGTTTTATCTTCGTTTTTAGGATCTGCATTTCCTTTGGCAACTGTAATACCTTTAAAAGCACCAGACTCTCCAAGTAAATGTTCGCCAATAAAATCATCCATAAAATAACGTTGCTTTATATTGGCTCCTAGCCCAGGGGTTTCTCCTTTGTGATCAAAATAAGCACCTTGCACTACCATATTTTCATCTACGGCTACATAGCCCCAAATAGCATCCCATAAACCTTTTCCATAAATTGGTGCTACATAAACTTTTTTACCTTCTTTATTATTGCCTATAAATAAAGGTAATTTACGTACGCCTCCACTTTTTGCATTACTCTTTTGTTTTTTAATATTTATCAAGTAAGGCTCTTTTCCATTATTGGCATCCATAAACTCTTTACGTGTCATTTGGCTTATAATTTCACCATCTTTGGACTCTAAAACCAATTGTTCAGAAACCTTTTCGGTAAATAGTTCTGGAGCTTGTGTTGTAGCCACAAAATTTGCACTACTCTCATCATTCTCGTTTATTCCCATTGCATAAAGAATATTTTGCTGTTTCTCTATACGCTCGTTCTCTGTAATTGTAGGCTTTAATGATGAGGCGGTAAATGCCAATAAAGCACCAACAACCACAACCATGCCGATAGCGAACAATATTGTGTATGAATTTTTGTCTGTATCCATTGCCATAACTAAGCTGTTTTAACTTTTAGACGTTTCATTCGTTTTTTCACATTACCTTGTACTACGTAATGATCTATAGTTGGTGCAAATACATTCATTAAAAGAATTGCTAAAAATACACCCTCTGGGTATGCTGGATTAAATACACGAATCATAATAGAAATAAATCCTATTAAGAAACCATATATCCATTTTCCTTTATTGGTTTGCGAAGCTGTTACAGGATCTGTAGCCATATACACTGCTCCAAATAAAATACTACCAATAATTAAATGTTGCCAGAAGGGAACACTCATTAACCCATAGAATTTACTTGATTCCCCTATCCATCCAGCATCAACAACGCCGTTAAATATTAAGCCCATAACCAAAGCACCTATTAATGTTGAGATGATAATTCTCCAACTTCCAACTTTTGAAAATATTAGAAATAGTGCTCCAATGATGATTAAAAATTTTGAAGTTTCTCCAACTGATCCTGGAATTAACCCCCAAAACATATCCCAATAATCGTAAACCACTGAGTTGTTTTGTGCATAAGAACCTAAAATAGTTTCACCAGAAATAGCGTCTAGATTAGCGCCTTCAGCAATCATTTGGTCTCTTTCTACAGCACCATGTACCCAAACTTTATCTCCAGACATCCAAGTAGGATAGGCGAAGAATAAAAATGCTCTTATGGTTAATGCTGGGTTTAGAATATTCATTCCTGTACCCCCAAATACTTCTTTGCCTATTACAACACCAAATACTACTGCAACTGCCAACATCCACAATGGAATATCTACAGGTACAATAAGTGGCACCAACATTCCTGTTACCAAATATCCTTCTTCTACTTCGTGTCCTTTTATAATGGCGAATATAAACTCTACAGCTAAACCTACACCGTAGGATACCACTACTAGAGGTAATACTTGCCATATGCCTACCATTAAATTGTCTATTGTCCAAAACGAAGCACCTAAAAACCCTTTAGCCGATTCAATTTCACCTAGGGCTAAATAATGTTGGTACCCTGCATTGAACATCCCGAAAATTAAACATGGCACTAAAGCCAAAATCACGGTATTCATGGTACGCTTTAAGTCATCTGCTGCCTTTATATGAGTACCTCCATGCGTGGTCTCGTTTGGCATAAATAAAAATGTATGCAATGCTGAAAACGCAGGCAACCATTTTTTATCTTTGTTTTTAACTTTAAAACTGTGTAATTTTTCTTTTAAACCCATTATCCTATCTCTTTAAGCATTAAGTCTAAACCTTCTCTTATTATTTTTTGATGTGGTTGTTTAGAAACACATACAAATTCTGTTAATGCAAAATCTTCTGGGGCAACTTCGTACATACCTAAGGCTTCCATTTCATCTAAATCTTGGTACATACAAGCCTTTAAGATCTGCATTGGATATATATCTAAAGGAAATACTTCCTCGTAAGTTCCTGTTGTTACAAAAGCACGGTGCTCACCATTTGTGTTGGTATTTAAATCGTACTCTTTTTTAGGGTTTAACCAAGAAAACGTTAAGGCTCTAGATGTAGAAATTTTGTTAAAAACAGGCTTTGTCCAACCAAAAAGCTCATAATCATCACCCTCTGGAATTATAGTAATAACATTACTGTAATAATCTAAATATCCATCTGGCTTAATTTCTTTCCCGTTTAGTACGTTACCAGAAATAATTCTAGCATTGGCGTCTTTTTCAACACCGTTGTCATAAATCATTGTTGCAACTTCGCTTCCTAATTTGGTAACGAAATAACGCGGAGACTTAACCTCAGATCCCGTTAAAGCAACAATACGTTCAGCATTAAACTTACCTGTTAACAACAACTCACCTATAATAACTAAGTCTTGTGCAGCAACCGTCCAAACGGTTTCACCTTTGTTTACAGGGTCTATTTTGTTAATTAGTGTACCAACGTTTCCTGATGGATGCGGACCAGACACTTTATGTAGTGTTATTCCAGACAAACCTGCTAAAGGTGAGCTGGCATTTTTGCCAACACCTACATGAACCTGCCCTTCGGTTAGTTTACCAAGCGCAGATACTGCTGCTTGTAATTCAGCCTCTTTTCCTTGTAAGGTATAATCTAAGTCGGCCGCCAATGGTGCGCTGGCATAACCAGAGATAAAAATAGCTTTTGGCATTTTATCTGGTTTAGCAATAACATCGTAAGGTCTTTGCTTTATAAATGGCCATAAACCGCTTGCTAATAAATGTGCTTTTAACGCTTCTGGCGTTGCGGCATCAACATCAAACTTACCATGTTCTTGATATGTTTGCGCTTTATCAGCTTGAATTTTAATTTCTAAAATTTTACGTTTAGCACCTCGAGAAATCTCGATGACTTCGCCAGAAACTGGAGAAACAAACTTTACGTCCTCGTTCGATTTATCGTAAAACACAGGTTCTCCCGCTTTTACTTTGGTACCAACCTTAGAAATTAATTTAGGAATTACGCCATGGAAATCTTCTGGTCTTAAAACAAAAAAGTTACTCAAAACCGCTGTATCAGTGGTTTTTTTTGCTTCACCTTTAAGCTTAATATCTAGACCTTTCTTAATGCGAATGTCGTTTGACATATTTTCTTTGTTGAAATTAGTTGTCTAAAAAAAATCGGTGCAAAAATACGAACTAAAAAGTAGTTACCACAAAAATTTAATAGAAATTTATAAGTATTAAATTATCCGAAGCTTTAGGCATCAATTTTGATTATATTTACAAAAATGAATTACATGCGCTGTAAATACACTTTCTTTGTTGGAGTGCTTTTTCTTTGTTTTAACCTAAAAGCCCAGGTAAGCGAAGTTAATCCTCCCGATTATATAAAAACTATCACTTTTAAAAGTGAAAATAGTGATTTAGGTGAGCTTCCTATTATAAAATTAGGCGAAACATTTTATCTGGAATTTGATGCCTTGGTAACCAACGAACCCGATTTTTATTATAAAATTGAACATTATGATTATGATTGGACCGAGTCTATTTTAGTAAGAACTGAGTTTTTATTGGGCGTAGATAATTTTAGAATTCAAGACTATCGTAATTCCTTTAATACGTTTCAGTTATATTCACATTATAGCCTTAGTATTCCCAATGCACAAACAAGAGCTTTAACGGTCTCTGGCAATTACCTTATCTCTATTTTTGATAGGGATGACCAATTGGTTTTTTCTAGAAAACTAATGGTCTACGAAGATATTGTAACCCCTGGCATAAGTATAAAGCGCTCTAGAAATGTGCAGACTATTGATGAAATGCAAACTGTAGATATAGAGATTAATACCAATTCCCAAATTAACAACCCGTTGCAAACCATTAACACTGTTATTATTCAAAACAGAAATTTAAATACAGCCATAAAAAATATAAAACCCCAATACACCATTGGTAATAAATTAATTTATCGTTACGTAGACAAAACTGCATTTTATGGAGGTAACGAGTATCTGTTTTTTGAAACTAAAGATGTAAGAGCAGCATCTATGGGTGTTGAGTTTATTAAACTTGAAGATATATATCACAGCTACTTATTTACCAACAGGTCTAGAGCTAACCTTCCATACACTTACAATCCTGATATTAATGGGCAGTTTAAAATTACTGCAATAGACCGAGAGGATGTTTCGGTAGAGGCAGATTATGTTGAAGTTCATTTTTCTTTAGCGTATCCAGAATTATTGAATGGCGAACGTATTTATGTGTATGGCAATTATAACAATTATGCCCTAGACGATTACAATAAAATGGTATATTATCCAGAAGGCAAAATTTATAAAACTCATTTTAAACTAAAACAAGGATTTTACAACTATAAATATGTAGTTTTAAATGCCGACGGTACTTTAGACGAAGGACGTATAAGTGGAAATTTTTGGCAAACCGAAAACAATTATAAAGTACTGGTTTATTATCGCGATTTAGGCGCTAGATACGATAGAATTATAGGTTTTAATGAAGTTTCATCGACTAATATTACCAATTAATCTGTATTTAACACTTTTTCTAAAGGTTAAAGTTTAAAATCGTTATTTTAGCGTTCAAAAAGTATTGTATATCAATCCTTAGCATGGTTCAACAAGTAACAAAAGGCATAAAAATTTCGGTAGAAACCACTTTCGAAGGCTCATTTTATAAAAACTATAAAATACATTATGCCTTTGGCTATACCATAACCATAGAAAACCAAAGCAAGGACTCTGTACAACTCTACGCGCGCCATTGGGAAATCTTAGACGCTTTAAACAACGTGGAAACTGTAACAGGCGAAGGGGTTATTGGTAAAAAACCAGTGCTTATACCTGGAGAATCCCACACCTACACTTCTGGGTGTTTGCTCACCTCGCCGTTTGGTGCAATGCAAGGATATTACAACATGATAAACTTTACTACTACAAAAAAATTTCAAGTAATTATACCAACCTTTAAATTAAGCGCTCCATTTGCTTTAAATTAAAGAATTCTATCCAAATATTCCTTCTGAATCACAGTGTGTTACCTTACATTTTATCGTTTTTTTTAATTAAAATAAAAAACACCCAAAAAAAGTTTTGAATATTAAAAAGCATTAATTTTGTAATAAATTTAATTTGCTACTATGCTACGTTAATGCAAAAATACATCGTTGTAAATCAACCTGAAAAATGGAATTTTTTAGTTGAAAACATCACTGTTATTTCCTCACAAGACTATTTAACAAACCCAAAGTATGCTTTACTTAAAAAAGCACGCATTTTCAACCTGTGTAAAGAATACAATTACCAATCTAAAGGCTACTATGTATCGCTTTTAGCCGAGGCTCGCGAACATTTACCAATTCCAACGGTTAAAAATATTGTAGATTTAAAAAACCTAAAACTTGTTAGAATTGTATCCGATGAATTTGATGATATTATTCAAAAAAGCTTAAAAAACATTAAATCGCAAGAGTTTGTTCTAAGCATATATTTTGGGCAAAATGTAGCTCGAAAATACAAAGAACTTAGTAACTTATTTTACAAGCATTTTCAAGTACCTTTTTTTAGGGTAAAATTTAGTTTTAACACAAAATGGCAAGTACAAAGCGTTAAAGTTATTTCTGAACTAGAAATTCCTAACGACCACCTAGAGAGTGTACAAATATTTGCCAACGAGTACTTTTCTAAAAAACGCTACGATACTCCAAAACTAATAAAGAGTGATTTTGATTTAGCCATATTGGTAAACCCTAACGACCCAGCGCCACCAAGCAACCCAAAAGCCTTAAAAAAGTTTGTGGATATAGCAGAAAAAATGAATATCTATGCGGAAATTATCCATCCAAAAGATTTAACGCGCTTATCGTCTTTTGACGCACTTTTTATCCGCCAAAGTACCGAAGTTAACAACGAAGCTTATGCCTTTGCCCGAAAAGCACAGCAAGAAGGCATTGCCATTATAGATTATCCTGATGCTATTTTAAAATGTTGCAATAAAGTGTATATGGCCGAAGCATTGCAAAATGCCAATATTAATACGCCAAAAACAAGTATTGTGCATAAAAACAATTTGGATGATGTACTTCATTACACAGGGCTGCCTTGTGTACTAAAAGCACCCGATTCTACATTTTCTTTTGGTGTAAAAAAAGCAAAAACCAAAGAAGAATTTTATGCACTGGCAAATACCATGCTAAAATCTTCTGATTTAATTATTGCACAAGAATTTTGCCCTTCCGCTTTCGATTGGCGCATAGGACTAATAGATGGTGAACCTTTTTTTGCCTGTAAATATTATATGGCTAAAAACCATTGGCAAATTTATAACTGGAAAGCTAAAAACAAAAACGACCAAGATGGAAATGTAGACAGCCTTCCTATTGAAGATGTACCAAAGAATGTATTGGATATGGCTGTAAAATCGGGAAGGTTAATAGGCAAAGGACTTTTAGGTATTGATATAAAAATAGTTGACAAAAAACCTATGGTTATTGAAATTAACGATAACCCCAATATAGATTTTGGGGTAGAAGATTTACACTATGGCGATTTGGTTTACTCTAAAATACTAAATGCTCTTAAAAATAGGTTAGACTAGCCATGGGTAAAAAATATCATCTTTTCGAGGTGTGTGGCATAGAGCTAGAATACATGCTTGTAAACACAACAAACCTAAGTGTTGCGCCTATTGTAGACGAGTTGCTCAAAATAAAAAATGGCGTACTAACGTCGGATGTAGAAAATGGAGCAATAGCTTGGAGCAATGAGTTGGTAGCCCATGTAGTAGAACTAAAAACCAATGGCCCTACAAAATATATCAACCAACTTTCTGATGTGTTTCACAAAAATATACAGGAAATAAACGCGCTTTTAAAACCACTAAACACTAAGCTTTTGCCCACTGCTGCGCATCCGCTCATGAACCCCTTAACAGATACACAACTATGGAAACACAGCTATAGCGAAGTATATGCACTATATAATCGTATTTTTAACTGCAAAGGCCACGGATGGAGCAATGTACAAAGCACACACATTAATTTACCGTTTTACAATGATGCTGAGTTTGAAAAACTACACGCCGCCATAAGAATTATACTGCCATTAATTCCTGCCCTATGTGCAAGTTCACCCATTTTAGAAGGAAAAAAAACAGGATTTAAGGATTCGCGTTTGGAGCATTATAAAACCAACCAAAAAGAAATACCACAACTTACGGGAAAGATTATACCTGAGCCTGTATTTACAAAAGCCGCTTACAACAAAGTAATTTTTAAGCCTATAAAAAAAGCGATAAAACCCTACGATACGGAGCGTGTTTTAGACCATTTATTTTTGAATTCCAGAGGCGCCATTGCTCGTTTTGACAGAAATGCCATTGAAATTAGGTTGGTAGACATTCAAGAATGCCCCAAAGCAGATATTGCAATTTGTGTGTTAATTATTGAAGTTATTAAGCATCTTGCAACCCATAAAATCGCCCCCCTAGATGTTCAAAAATCGTTTACGGAAACTACACTTTTTGATGTTTTAAACAACTGTATAAAATACGGGGAGGATAGCGTTATATCAAATTTAGATTATTTAAAAGTGTTCAATATACATAAAAAAACCACTGCTAAAAATGTATGGAAGCACTTGTTTGAGATTGCAAAATTAAACATAGACAGTTCTCATTACACCGCTTTAAATACTATTTTACAACAGGGCACACTTTCTACAAGAATACTAAAGGCTATGAATAATAATGTTTCTAAAAGCAACATAGAAGCTGTATATGGTTTGCTTGCAAATTGTTTACACAACAATACAATGTTTATACCTTGAAATTAATTTTAACCTGCGAACATGCTGGGAATAAAATTCCAGAATTTTACAAACACTATTTTAAGCCTGGTGAAAATGTTTTAAAAACCCACCGAGGTATAGATTTAGGCGCTTTTGATGTTTTTAAAGCCTTAGAACCCATTTCAGATTGGGCGTTCTATAACAACAAAAGCCGGCTATTGATTGAATTAAACAGATCGCAACACCACCCTCAACTATTTTCAGAATTCACTAGGCAATTTTCAAAAGAAGAAAAAGAAAAATTAATTAATCTTTATTATTTACCTTATAGAAACGCAGTTAAAAAGGCTATTAACATCTATGTAAACCAAAAAGAAACTGTGTTACATGTATCGGTACATTCATTCACTCCACAATTAAATGGTGTAACTAGAAATTGTGATATTGGTTTGTTGTTCGATTCTAGGTTGCAAAAAGAAAAAGCAGTTGCTATTGCATTTAAAGAAAAAATTAAAGCGCTACATCCTAATTTGAACGTTCGCTTTAACTATCCTTATTTAGGAAAAGCAGACGGCTTTACCACCTTTTTACGTAAAGAATTTCCACAATATTATTTAGGGTTGGAACTAGAGATAAATCAAAAATTTGTTAAAAATAACCTAACTGCTAAAAATATAAAACACACTTTACATAGCGCATTAAAAAAGTTACTTGCTACTAAACATTAAAACTGTGCCTTTCTATTAAACCTAAAAATCTTTCCTTGCTGTTCAACATGAAAAAACTTACAGTTTGAATAGTGAATAAATTCAAACTCTAAATCATAATCAAACCCATCATCTTCAACAGTAAAAGCATCATGCACATCAATATTTCCGTAAGGAGAAATACGTTTAAAATGGTAGTGAACATTATGCCCAGTTTTATGCAACTCGAACCAAGCACCAGCGGCAATACCAGAAAGCCATTGCGCCTTATTATGAAGGCCATCTACAGGTTTTGGTAATTGCGTTCCTATTAAATTAACCTCATGGTCTTTTAGCCTGTCTAAAAAACATCGTATATTTTCACTAGTTTGAGACCCTTTAAACCTTGAAATTTCTCCCACTTCGGTAACCTCGTAAACATAGTTTTCTGTGTCGGCCAAAATTACATTGCCAACTGTACTTGGTGTAAACCATTTTGATTTTTCGAGACGTTTTTTTATACCTACATCTGTTACCGAAGCTATTAAAGCATCTGTTACAAATCGCGCACAATTACAAGCATTTTTTATAAATGCAGCATACCTAATAAAATGTCTGTTTTGCATTTTTGTGATGTGTGCTCGTGCTTTTTTATAATTTACCGCATTGCATAACGATGCTATTAATTTCCCTTCACCGTGAGTAAGTTTAGGATGCGTTGCTAAAAATTCTAGAATTTCATTAAGGTTTGTAATCGTGTTATCTTCAATAATAGCCTTTAAGGGAAAATCCAATTCATTATCCGTATCTTTTCCTCTTACCCTACCTGTAGGCTCTGGCGTAATGTAGCGTCCAAAATCATGATACTCTAAAATTCCCGTAGTTTTATTAATAAGCACTAAAGCAGCATGACCCGCACGTAGATAGTCCTTTTTTCCAATACCTAAATATCTTAAATAGGGAGAGTACCATTCGTCAGCCACCATTACAACGGTTTCAGGGTAAGCCATGGTTAAAATAATACCCGTATTATCCATTAACCGTTACTGGGAATTTTAAAGTTTTAGAAACCTGCTGGCCTTTTAATAAATTTTCATAGTGCATATTGGCACAGTTTCCTTTTTTTTCAATTTGAGTAATACTGGTAGTTCTAACGAGGTACCTGTTCATAATAACACCATAATCTAGATTCCCTTTTCCTGCGGTTTTATGAAAGTTTAAAAGCGCACTTGCATCAAGTTTATTATCAGATTTATAGTCTTCAAACCAATTGGCACGTTCTGTTCGCATTAACGGATTGTATAAGGTGGAAGACGACCATATTTTTGGCTCTAAAGGCAATTCTGTAAGGTGTTTTTGGTTACCATCCCAAACCAATTCAAAAAACTTTAAACCGTTATTCCAATCGGCTATTACCATAGTAAAAGGCTCAATATCATCAAAACTATACGTTGTTATGGCTGCAACAATAGTAGGAGCAACCATTAAATGTTTAGTAATTATACCTCTACTTAACCGGTAAGACGACTTACGTTCATGTATTTTAAAACCACCGTTTAACACACAAATTACGCGTTGTTTTTCGCTTACACCTATCCAGGTACCATCAGATAATTGATCTTTAGGAAACAATACTTTGGTATTTTCAACAGTATAAAAATCTGGAGCAATAGAGGCGCGGTTGGGTGCTTCATCTCGGTTTGAGGTTAAAACAAAATCTGTTTCACCATTTGGAACAATTGTTACAGTACACATAAAATTAGAAGTAGCTAATGGAAGTGCCAACTTACAAAAAAAATAAATAAAAACTAAACACATGAAACCTAGATAAATTTATAACCAAAAAAATTGTTTTTTTATAAAATTTAACGCGATTTTAAGGGTAATAGGTGATATTTTGTAGTTTAATAATTATAAATTTGTGATTAACACATAATTTATAATAAAAACGAACAAATCATGGGAAAAGGCTTTTTTAATGTACCAATTGCAATTAACGAACCTGTAAAATCTTATGCACCAGGATCGCCAGAACGCGATGCTGTTCTAAAGGCTTACAAGGAGATGTTTAACAGTAAAATTGATGTGCCTTTGTATATTAATGGCAAAGATGTAGTAACGGGCAATACCAGAACTATGTCGCCTCCCCATGACCATAAGCATACCGTTGGCACTTACCATGTAGCAGAACAATCGCATGTAGAAGATGCTATTGCCACGGCTTTAGAAGCCAGAAAAACTTGGAGCCAAATGCCATGGGAACAACGAGCAGGAATATTTTTAAAAGCTGCGGAATTAATTGCGGGGCCTTACAGAGCAAAAATTAATGCCGCCACAATGATTGCCCAGTCTAAAAACATTCATCAAGCAGAAATTGATTCGGCTTGCGAGCTTATAGACTTTTTGCGTTTTAATGTGCAATACATGGCTGATATTTACATGGAACAACCAGAAAGCACAAGCGATGCTTGGAACCGTGTAGAATATCGTCCGTTAGAAGGGTTTACCTATGCTGTAACACCTTTCAATTTTACTGCAATTGCAGGAAACCTACCATCGTGCATGGCTTTAATGGGTAATGTAGTAGTTTGGAAACCTAGTGATAGCCAAATATATTCTGCAAAAGTAATTATGGATGTATTTGAAGAGGCTGGTGTACCAGCAGGCGTAATTAATGTTGTATTTGGTGACCCTGTAATGATTACCAATACAATATTAGAAAGTCCAGATTTTTCTGGATTACATTTTACTGGCTCTACTGAAGTATTTAAAAATCTTTGGAAACAAATAGGAAACAATATTCATAACTACAAAACTTACCCTAGAATTGTAGGCGAAACAGGTGGAAAAGATTTTATTGTTGCACATAAAACAGCCAACCCAAAACAAGTAGCGACGGCCATTGTGCGTGGGGCTTTTGAATTTCAAGGGCAAAAGTGTAGTGCTGCATCGCGTGCCTACATTCCAAAAGGAATTTGGAACGAAGTAAAAAACTATGTTGTTGAAGACGTAAAATCCTTTAAAATGGGTTCTCCTGAAAATATGGAGAACTTTATAACAGCAGTAATACACGAAGGCTCTTTTGATAAATTGGCGAAATATATAGACCAAGCTAAAAGTGATGCGGATGCAGAAATAATTGTTGGTGGGAATTACGATAAAAGTAAAGGCTATTTTATTGAGCCAACCGTTATTGTAACTAGCAATCCAAAATACACCACAATGTGCACAGAGCTATTCGGACCAGTAATTACTATATATGTTTATGAAGACGAGGCTTACACTGAAACTTTAAAACTTGTAGACGAAACAAGTGATTATGGTTTAACAGGAGCTATTTTAGCCAAAGATAGATACGCCATTACCGAAGCTACTAATACCCTACAAAATGCTGCAGGCAATTTTTATATTAATGATAAGCCAACAGGTGCCGTTGTTGGCCAACAACCATTCGGGGGCGCAAGAGCATCTGGGACTAACGACAAAGCTGGTAGTGCCCAAAATTTATTGCGTTGGGTATCACCACGATTAATTAAAGAAACCTTTGTAACGCCTACCGATTATCGTTATCCGTTTTTGGGAGAGTAATGGAAATCCTTTGAAAAAAAGGAGTATCTAAAAGCGATATGATATTATTAAGAGACTGCCTGAAAAGTGTTTTTAAGCACAGTTTATTCAGGCAGTTTCTTTTTTACATTTTATATTAAAGTTTGTTGCTTATTAAAATACCACCAATTCATATCGCGAGTTAGCTGAAAGCCCAATGTTTTGTATAATAAAATTGCAGGATTACCTTTTGTAGTATGCAATATAGGATGTTTGTTTGCTTTTAAAATTGCTTTTGTGGTGTGTGCTATAAGTTGTTTTGCAAAACCACGACGTGTATAATCTGGATGCGTAACAACACCGCTAACCTCAATAAAATTGTTGGTTTGCATGCGTTGTCCAGAAATGGCAACTAATTTATTATTTTTAAAAATGCCGAAATAGTCGCCCATTTCAAAAGTTCTTTTCTTGTAGTACCCAGGCATAACTAGCCATATTAAATTATAAATTTCATCTCTATGAAAGCTGGTAAGTGGTACTATGGTTTCTGTTATTTCTTGCTCTATCAACTGGTTTAAAACCATTTGACATCCTTCTATTTTTCTGTTTAAAGCTACAGTATCGGTATTAACTGTTGGTATTCCATTTTCTGAAACTAGAAAAAAATTATCCGTTAGTTTTGAATACGCTGTTAATGCCTCTGCAGTTTTTGAGGCATCGGTAAACGCTCCAAAAGGACAAATTTCTGGATTATAAAATTTCACACCATCATATTCAATCAAAAAATTTTGATGTGTTTCACACAGCGCATGCCAAACAGGGTTTTGTAATGTTTGTTGAAAGTGGTTCATTTAGAAAAAATAAAATTCATTGTTTTTACAAAGTACACTTGTAGTGCAAAAATATACATTTGCGTTAAGGATTGAGGTATTTGTTGAAGCTCTCCCGCATTAAGCGGGAAGCGACTACCGAAAGCCTGACCCGCTAGGGAAACGCCCATAAAAATATAAAAACTAAAATTTTTAATCTAAAATTGATATGAGCTTATTTCGTCTTTAAAATTTCATTAGTTTTATGTTTTCAATTATCATGGAATAGTTTTTGTTAAACATTAAAAGACAATACCCATTAAGAATTGACGTTTAAAAAAAAGCATGAAAAAGATATTACTCGTTTTTGTATTTATACCTTTATTTAGTATTGGGCAAGCTACCAAGTTTGTAAGACAAGCTTTGAGACTTACCGATCCTGAAGATCAAATAGAATTATTAAATCAAGCTCTAGAAATAGATAGCAAACATTTAGATGCCCTATTCTACAGAGGTATTGCTAAATATAATTTAGAAGATTACGATGGTGCTATTTTAGATTTTACTAAAATTATTTTCTATGAACCTGATGCCGATAGCTATTACAACCGAGGTAACTGCAAATTTAATTTAATGGATTACGAAGGTGCTTTACTAGATTACCAAGAAGCGCTTGAACTAGACCCCGATTTAATTGGCGCCTATTTTAACTTAGGAAATGCTAAATTTTATTTAGGAGACTTTAAAGGTGCTGTAGAGAATTTTTCTAAAATGATAAGATTTTTTCCAAATGACTACAAATCTTATAGCCAACGAGCCCTAGCGCACATGGAACTTAAAAATTACAAAGAGGCTTTTAAAGATTTTGGCGCCTGTGTTTTATTAAGACCAGATAGTGAATCTTATTACAACCGTGGGTTTGCTTTATTAGAAATAAACTATTACAAGGAAGCTAAAGACGATTTTTTAAAAGCCATAGAATTAAACCCAGATAACACACCTGCTTTCTTTTATTTAGGTGTTAGTCATTTTTTATTAGGTGAATTTCAGCAGTCCATTAATAGTTTAACATATGCTACCAACAAAGACCAAATGGATTATGATGCACATTTTGGACTAGCAATGGCATATTACCACATTAACGATTTAGAAAAAGCAAAGGCTAAATTTGAACGTGCTAAGAAAATTCTAGATCCCACCTTAAGCACCAATAGCCCTTCTATATTTAAAGACACTTATTGGGAAGTAAATGAGAAGCAACTGTTTACAGATATGTACAAAATACTTAGTGAAATTTAGAGGTAGGCATTAAAACCGTAAACATTAGAGCGGTTTAATTGCAAAAATTCTCTTAAAATCAATAATTTACAAACAGTATTTTGTATTTTTATGTAGTTAGTTTTAAACAGAAAACTAAAGATTATTAGTAAGTTTCTGCTTGTATCTAATATAAACACACTATTATTCTTGTTGCTATGAATAAATCTGTTTTTAACTACATTATTGTTTTCATTTTTTTAATGTCCCCGATATTTAGTATTGGGCAATCGAAAAAATTAGTCCGACAAGGTAAAAGAATTTCTGATCCAAATGAACAAATAACATATTTTACTAAAGCCATTGCTTTGGATAATGAAAATTTAGATGCCTACTTCTATCGTGGCCTCTCCAGGTATAATGTAGAAGATTATTGGGGCGCCATCTTAGATTTTACTAAAATAATTTTTACCAAACCTGATGCTGATACATTTTACAATAGGGGAAATTCTAAATTTGCTTTAGGCGATTTTACAGGAGCTTACGATGACTATATTATGGCCATTGAATATAAACGTAATTTTTTCCAAGCCTATTATAATTTAGGGGTAACTCAGTTTAACTTAGGAAAGTATACCCAAGCATTGCAATCTTTTAATTTTTTAGCAAATCACTTTCCAAATGATGTTAATACCAACATACAAATGGGATTAACCCTTACCGAGCTTAGATATCATGAATTGGCTATGTTTTTTCTTAACAAAAGTATATATTTAGAACCTAATAGCGACACCTATCATAACAGAGGTGTGGCGTATCTAGACATGAAAAATTACAAGAAAGCTGCTTCTGATTTTAAAACAGCAATAAAGCTAGATAAAACCAACGACTCAGCATACTTTTATTTAGGTTTATCGCAATTATTTGCTAGAGATTTTGTTAAAGCTATAGATAGTTTTAAAACAACACTTTCTTTTAATGCCCTAGACCACGAGGCGCTACTAGGTTTAGCAATTGCTAACTATCACACTGAAAACTATAACGATGCTAAGGCTTTTTTTAAAAAAGCAAAGCAAATACTGGATATGGCAGATCCGTATGATAAATATATTAACGATATTTCCTTATACAGCAATATTCCTTGGAGTGTAGACGAAAGCCATGTTTTTAGCGCTTATTTTGATAGGTTAAACGCCTTGTAATTAAAACTATTTATTGTACTACAACATTAAAAAGTATTCTTTTTAGTTTAATTTGGCTTAATTTTTGGAGCTTATTAGTAAGCAAAACACTACTACCAGATTATGACCAAACCATTTTATGCACCTGCTATAATATTTGCTTTTTTGTTTTTCGCTCCACTATCCTTTAGTCAAGCTAAAAAACTAGTTCGCAAAGGGCTAAGAGAGCCCAACCTTGAAAAACAAATAGAACTTTACAACAAAGCCCTACAAATAGATGACAAAAATTTAGATGCCTATTTTTATCGTGGTATAGCCAAAGCTAACTTAGAAGACCATTCTGCAGCAATTTTAGATTTTACAAAAGTTATTTTTTTTGAACCTAATGGAGATACCTACTACAACAGAGCAAACTCAAAATTTGCAATAGGTGATTTTAAAGGCGCTAAAGAAGATTACGAAGAAGCCATAAAATTAAATAGAGATTTACTAATTAAAGCTACTTTTAATATTGGTCTCTCACATTTTCGCTTGGGTGAATTTTATGATGCTTTATCCTCATTTTCATTTATAGCAAGAATAAATCCAAAACATATTGGCGCTAACTTACAAATGGGCTTAACATTTATGGAACTTGGCTACCAAGAAAAGGCTATGTTATATTTTAACAAAAGTGTAAACCTAGATGCCAACCAATACACATTATACCATAGAGGGCTTGCGTATTTAGAAATAAAAAAATATAAGAAAGCAAATGAAGACCTTACAGCTGCTGCAAATATGGATAAAAGTAACGCAGCTACTTATTTTTATTTGGGTATCTCTCAGTTATTTACCAGAAAATATAAAGCGGCCGCTTTGAGTTTTAATACCTCTTTAAAATTTAATGCCCTAGACTATGATGCTCTAATTGGTTTGGCAATTGCAAATTACCATCTAGAAAAGCATGAGAAATCTAAAATTCAATTTAATAAGGCAAAACACATTTTATATGCACGCAATGAAACTTTAAAAGACGATAAAGCACTCTTTAAAGATTCATTCTGGGAAAAAAACGAAACAGATGTATTTAGTACCTATTTTGATAAATTAAATAGTCTTTAGCTACCCTAGGTTTTTGTAAACTTCTGTGGTAAATGCACTAACTTTTTGGTTTCAAAAAAAGCCTCTTCAAAATAATCGCTTAAATTATAAATCTTGGTGGTTGTATAATCCTTAAGCTCTTCGGTTAAGTCTCCGCCTTTTAAATAAAGAATGCCATTTTTTACATCGTTTTTTTGCTTTTTTGCTATTTTACCTTTTGTCCAATGTACAAAAGTAGGCATTGCAGCAACAGCGCGACTTACTATAAAATCGTAAGTTTCGTTAAGCGCTTCTACTCTAGTATGTGTAGTTTTAACGTTGGTTAAGCCTAAGCCCTCGGTAACTTCATTTACCACTTTTAGTTTTTTTGCAATACTATCTACCAAATGAAAATGGCAATTTGGAAACATAATAGCTAAGGGAATTCCTGGAAATCCACCCCCCGTACCAACATCCATAATTTGGGTACCATCTTTAAAAGTAATTAATTTAGCTATTGCTAAAGAATGTAGCACGTGGCGCAGATACAATTCGTCTATATCCTTTCGCGATACTACGTTTATTTTTAAATTCCAGTCTTTATAAAGCGTTTCAAGTTGTTGAAATTTATAAATTTGATCTTGCGTAAGATTAGGAAAATACTTAAGAATTAACTCCATAGATGTTAAATTTTAAACAAAAATAGAGGTTTCACATATATTTTTTTACATTAAAACGTTCTTTGTTGCATCGATTAATACATATCTTTGCGCGGCGTATTTTAATATAATATTTTTATACCAACTTAGATTAAACAAAATTTTACTATGAATAAGCAAGCACTTTCATTTTCAAGAAAAGATCCTGCAAAATTTTTTAAGACACTAAACAAACGTGTAAACGATTATTTTAAAGATAACGACATTAAACGTACAGGAAACTGGAAGTTATACATTAAAGCTATTATAATGTTTTCTTTATTAATAGTTCCCGTAGTTTTAATTTTAACTGTAGATTTACCTGGTTGGGCCCAAATACTGGGCATGGTAATAGTAGGTGTTGGTATGGCTGGTGTTGGCATGAATGTTATGCACGATGCTAACCATGGCTCTTTCTCTAGCAAAAAATGGGTGAACAAATTAATGGGAAGCAGCATTTACATTTTAGCTGGAAACGATTATAATTGGAAAGTACAACATAATGTGCTTCACCACACATACACTAACATTCAAGGGCATGATGAAGATATAGATGCTGGTAGGATTATTAGGTTTTCTAAACATGCTAAATGGTACAGTTTCCATAAGTATCAAAAATATTACGCCTTCTTTTTATATGGCTTGCTAACTGCTAATTGGGCAATTACTACAGATTTTACACAAACCTACAGATACCTTAAAAGAAAATTGGCCTATGGTAAAATGCCAAACCCAGCAACACAATGGACCAAGCTTATTATTGGTAAAATAGTATATTATTCTATTTGGGTTGTTTTACCTCTATCCTTAGGTTTTAAGTGGTGGGAAGTTTTAATTGGCTTTTTAATTATGCATTACACTGCTGGCATTATATTAAGTGTAATTTTTCAACTGGCACATGTTATGCCAAATACTGAAATGCCAATGCCAGACGAACAAGGGAACATGAAAAATACCTGGGCGATACACCAGTTGTTCACCACATCAAACTTTTCTCCAAAGAGCTGGTTTGTAGAGTTTTATACCGGTGGTTTAAACAGGCAGGTAGAACACCATTTATTTGCGCATATTAGTCATATTCACTACAGTAAATTGGCTAAAATAGTAAGAGAAACAGCCCAAGAGTTTAGTTTACCTTACAATGAATACAACACGTTTTGGGAAGCAGTTGCAGAACACTACAACCAATTAAAAACACTAGGGCAAAAACCTAGTTTAGCTTAAATTTTATAATCAAGATAAAACAAATCTAACCAAACAATGCAAGTATTATCAGATAGAATTTTAAACATGTCTACATCTGCCACTTTAGCTATGGCAGCAAAAGCAAGAGAATTAAGAGGCGAAGGCAAGGACATAATAGGTCTAAGTCTTGGAGAACCAGATTTTAAAGTACCAGATTTTATACGTGAAGCAGCAATACAAGCTATAAACGATGGCTACAACTCTTATACACCCGTTGATGGATATGCAGAGTTAAAAGACGCTGTAATTAAAAAATTTAAGCGCGATAATAATTTAACATACAAACCATCTCAAATTGTAGTTTCTACAGGAGCTAAACAATGTTTAGCCAATGTTGCTGGCGTAATGTTAAATCCTGGCGACGAAGTTATTTTACCTTGTCCATACTGGGTAAGCTACTCTGATATTGTAAAGCTAAACGAAGGTGTTCCTGTAGAAGTTAAAACGTCTATAGAAACCGACTTTAAAATGACGGCGGCACAATTGGAAGCTGCTATTACCCCAAAAACAAAAATGATGTGGTTTAGCTCGCCCTGTAACCCTAGTGGTTCTGTTTATAGTAAAGAAGAACTAAAAGCACTTGTGGATGTTTTGGTAAAACACCCTAATATTTATGTGGTTTCTGATGAAATTTACGAACACATTAACTACGGAAAAGGGCACACAAGCATTGCGGAATTTGAGGCCATGTACGATAGAACCATTACCGTAAATGGTGTATCTAAGGCATTTGCAATGACGGGGTGGCGTATAGGATTTATAGGCGCTCCTGAAAACATTGCAAGAGCTTGTAACAAATTGCAAGGGCAAATAACTAGTGGCGCCAATTGTATTGCACAACGCTCGGTAATTACTGCGTTAAACGAAGACCCTTCTTGTGTAAAATACATGATTGACGAATTTAAGGTACGTCGTGATTTAATTTTGGATTTATTAAACGATATCGAAGGGTTTAAATCTAACATACCAGATGGTGCTTTTTATGTATTTCCAGATGTTACACATTTCTTTGGAAAAACATTAAAAGGCCACACTATAAATAACGCAACAGATTTTTCTTTATTCTTATTAGAAGAAGCTTTAGTAGCAACGGTAACTGGTGACGCCTTTGGCAATCCTGATTGTATAAGAATTTCGTATGCAGCGTCTCAAGAACAAATTATTGAAGCTGTAAAACGTATAAAAGAAGCGGTTAGTTAAATTTACACAAATTAAACATCGCTATAAAATATAAAAAGCCGCTCTTTAAGCGGCTTTTTTATATAAACTATATAGTTTTGGGTTTAATTTAACTTCATGTTTTTTTGTATTGGGCAACATTAACTGCCAATCTCCTTCACTTTTAGGTTAAGGTCTATTTTTATCATTTCGTCAACTACTATAAGTCCTAATGCCTTTTTGGGAGGCTCTAAATTAAAGTCACTTATGTTTAAATTTAGAACACCTTTTATCATCATTCGCTCTTCGCCTTCTAATTTTAAAGGCACGTTATAAGAATTAACAACACCTGCAATTTTAATATCTATTTTAGCACTAATCCAGTTTTTGTGATAATTATCTATTTTAACTTCCTTTAGCTTAAGAACAACTTCAGGATAAACATCAGAATTTAACAGGTTGTAAAAATCTTTATTAATGCCTTTGTTACCGCAATCAAAACAAGAGTTTTTCAATACCAAACTAGTTTCTTCAAACACTAATTTACTGTTCTCTACTTTAAAGAAAACTGGTATTGGATTGTTTAAATTCTGAACATTAAATTTACAATCAAACTTATTTACATTAGTTTTTACTTTAATTACTAAGCTACTCTCAGGAGTTACAACTATAGCTGTTTCTGTTGCAAAATCTCCTTTGTAAAAACTTAGCATTAATAAAACCAAAAAAAATATTACCAGCTTTTTCATTCTACTTAGTTTATTATATAAAACAAGTCTCAGTATAAGTTATGAATTTAAAAGATTTTAAACAAACTTTTACCGAGACTTGATTAGCAGTTGGTTAATTAGAAGCTTATTACCGCTTCGGCCATTAAGCCGTTAAATTTACCATCGTTAAAAATACTTGTAGCGTTGTATCCATCATGTTTTTGAGATACATACTCTAATTTCATCAATATATTTTTAGTCATAAACCATCCAGCACCTAGTTGAAATCTAGAAATTTCGATATCGTCGCCACTAGCATCCTCGGCATCTACTTTGTTATAACGAGCACCTAAGAAAAAGTTTTCAGTTTGTCCAAATCTATAAATAAGCTCACCAGCAAATTGGTTAGCAGTTCTATCGTCAGTTTCCGCATTAGCTTTACCAGTTGCAGTTTCTATAGTTCCAAAAAACTCAAGACCTTTATATTTTACAAATGGGTTGAACATAATTGCAGTAATCTCATTATTTAATGCAGGATTGTAACGCCCAGATCTAAAATTGTTTTTTGTAGTAGCATTTTCATCTTCTAACACCAAGTAGTATCTAGATCCTGCTCTATCGGCACTATAAAGGTAAGATGTTCTAACAGCTCCTGTGTTGTAAATAGACCCTGTTAATCTGAATCTAAAATCATCGTTAAACTGTTTGTCGTATCCTAATTTCGCTAAAAATGATGCACCACCAGTATCAGGATTGTCTACAGCTTGGTTTAATTTACCATTTGTAAAACCTACCATACCAATAAATCCGTTTTTACGATAGTAAAGCTCTGCACCTACTTCAGTTGTAAAGGCATCCATAATTAGGTTTCCTATAAATGGGTTATAAATGGTTTGTGCGTTATCACTTCTTCTAAAATGCGCATCACCATAGTTGTTTTCCATGTGCCCTATTTTTATTGTCGCGTTTTTCATAAAACCGCTTAAAAAGCCTTCGCTTATAAAATCTAATTTATCAATCTGAAAATACCCTCCTTTAACATATGGTTCTGGGTGATGACGAGATGACAAATAAGTTCTTAAATGCATTCTTACACCATCGTATAGCGCAACATCTAAATCTAAATTGGCTGTAGCTAAATTGAAGTTACTCCCTATTTCCTTTAAAGCTACTGCTCCAGAATTTTCGTGGTCTATGGCTTGAAATTGTAATGTTGAAGAGCCACCAACACGTACTTTAACACCATTAAATGTTGATACTGTATCTTTTGGTGCTTCAAAAACATTTACACCTCTTTGATCTGGCTGCCTGAAATTATCAAGGTCTCTTGTTTGGGCATTTATCCCAAAACCAACTAACACTGTTAGTGCTAAAACTGTAATTTTAAATATTCTTGTCATGGTTACTTTAATTTTAATTATTTACTTGTTTACTTGTTTACTTGTTTACTTGTTTACTTGTTTACTTGTTTATTATGAATTAAAAATTGATTCAAATTTTATAATTACCTCATCTCCTGTGGTTATAGTTCCAAACAGGGCTTTTGGAGGTTCAATATTGTAATCGGTCATTTTTATTTTTTTCTCCCCAACTAATTTCACCTGATTATTGGCAATTTCTACCACAAACTCTATGTTAATGGCATTTGTTTTACCTGCAATGTTTAGGTTACCTGTGGCTTCTACCGCATAGGTATTCTCGCCTTTAGGTGTTATGGTATTTACTTTTAATAACGTAAAGCGTATGTTTTTGTAGTCGTCGGTTTTTAACGCCTTATAAGTATTCTTATCCATTCCATTTTTTCCGCTTTTTAAACTTTCGGCTATAACGGTAATGTTAAGTGCTTTTAGTGTACCTTGAGATACGTCCTCAAAAGTAATAGCGCCATCATAAGACTCAGTTTTTATATCCCAGTCGTGTATATTAGAAGTGCCATAAACCACCAATGAGGATTTTTGGTTGTTTAATTTAAACGCTTGTGCCAAAATATTCTGTAACGGTAACATTGTAATTACAAATAAGAATAATATTGTTAATTTTTGTGTTTTCATCATTATATAGTTGTTTTTTGTTTTTCAACGGTACAAAGTTCTATCAAACAATAATCTTAGAATATGACTTTTGTCATACAGCTATTAAATAAGAATTATATAATAAATTGTTTGGATTTAAATTACCTCTTTCACATCGAATTTTGATGTTAATACAACCATTAAATTAGTACCGTAAGCATTTATATGTTAAATTGTAAGCAAAAAATTGTCTCTTAATTTAATGTACCTAAACAGAACCATTACCGTAGTGGCTTTAATGCTATTTTCTACCCTCGCTTTTTCGCAAATGGAAACGAGCAACTGGTATTTTGGACAAAATTCTGGTTTAAATTTTAAAGACACCCAAGTTACCGTTTTAAATAATGGCGCTATGGCTACACCTGCTGGATGCGCAAGTATTTCAGATAGAAATGGTGAATTGCTTTTTTATACTAATGGACAAACCGTTTGGAATAAAAACCACGAAATAATGGAGAATGGCGAAGGTTTGGCTGCTGAAATAGAAAACATACAATCTACAATAATAGTTCCCGTTCCTGGAAACGATAATAGATATTATATTTTTTGCACAAAAACTAACCCATCCACTAATCCGTTGTTAAACTATGGTCTTTACTACGGTCAAGTGGAGTTTCCCCCCCAGAAGCCCCTTGGAGAAGTAACTACAAGAATATCAAGGATATCAAATGCTAGCACAGGGCGTATTACCGCTATTCACCATATTGAAAGCGAATCTATAAAAGTAATTGCTTTTGGTAGAATAGACAGCAATACAGATAGCCCTCTCGATACGTTTTACGTTTTTAATGTTGACAATAATGGATTAGATAGATTCCCAATAGCAACCATTACTATTCCAGAAAGCGATGCTAAAATTCTATCAGACAAGGGTGCCATGAAAATTTCTCCTGATGGAAAAAAAATCGCACTAGCCGATGCAGGAAGCGATAATATTTATGTCTTTAATTTTAATGCAAATACCAATGACATAAACTACGATTTTGGGATTAAAGCAGGCCTACTTTTCGATCCTCTGTATTCCCATAGTGTGGAGTTTTCCCAGGATTCTCAAATACTATATTTTACAGGAAATAATTTTGGCAATACTAGTTTCTTGTATAAATTCTTGATTTATGACCCCAACCCTTTGAAGGAAAAAATATTTATAGATGCCTCTTCTAGTTTTAGTTATGGCGATTTACAACTGGCTTCAAATGGAAAAATTTACATAGCGATTTATGAAAACACACCTTGGGATTTAACTAACTTCGGAACATATTTTCCTCCAAAGCCAGTGGGTTTTATAAGTGTGATAAATGATCCTGAAGATATTAATAACGATGGAGATTCTGAGCTTTCTCGAACAGCTATTAGCCTCAAAGCAACAGCATCTCTAAAAGGTTTACCTAATTTTGTAGCTTCTTTTCTAAGAAACAGAATTATTACCGAAAATAAGTGTGTTGATGAATTTTTTGATTTCACTACAGATTCTTACATGCCAATAGATTCCATTTTTTGGGATTTTGAAGACGGCGATACTTCTACAGCATTAGCACCAACACATCAATTTACTACCAGCGGAACTTTTGTTGTTAACGCCACTATTACCTACAAAAACATTCCTTATTTAATTCAAAAAAGAGTTGAAGTTTATCCCAAACCACTATTAAACCCTAACGAACTTATTAGCCAATGCGATACAGATTTTGATGGCACTTCACTTTTTAACTTAAAAAATATTGGCGACAGGGTACTTAATAAAAATAGGGATTATGAATATTATTTTTATAATACATATAGTGATGCCCTTAATGACACCAACATAATTACAAATGCAGAAAATTATGTAAACTCTTCTAGTTTGGAAGAACTTTTTGTTAAAATTGTTACTCCAAAAGGATGTTATACCATTAGTAACTTCTTTATAGAAACAGCTAACAGTAGTTTACAGTTTGTTGATGACTTATATACCTGTGAAGGTTCTGATAATGTAATTAACAATAATATAGGACGTTTTGATTTAAATACAAAAGCATCTGAAATTACAACGCAGCTAAACCTGCCAGCAACTTCCAATATAACCTTTCATACTTCGTTCGAAGAAGCTCAAACAAAACTTAATACACTCTCTAATTTCTACAATACAAGTACTACAAAACTATGGTTTAGAATTGAAACACCAGATAACAATTGTGGAGGCATTGGGTCTTTTAATGCGGTTGTTAATGAAGCTATAGAATTTGATATTGAGGAAATTTACACTATTTGTTATGCAAATTTAAATGGAGCTATTGTTTTAGATGGTAATATAGAAAATGATGCATGGATTTGGGAAGATAATTCTGGAACCGTAATTTCTGAAAATAGTACCGTTACTATAAGCGAACCTGGTATTTACAAATTAACAGCTTATAAAGCAGAAAACAACTTGGTTTGTTCTAGAACAGAACAGTTTCAAATACGTTTGCCCAATTTCGTAACTTTTAGAGATGTAAAAACAGAAAACAACCAAATATTTGTAGAAGTTGCGGGCTTTAGTAATTATGAATATTCTATTAATGGCACCGATTATTATTCTAATGGCAATAATACCTATACGTTCTTTAACGTTAAAGCAGGTTTATATACGTTAACCGTTAGAGATGTAAATAACTGCGAGGCTCCTATTGAACAGAAAGTAGCTTTTATTGGCTATCCTAGATATTTTACGCCTAATAATGATGGTATTAACGATGTTTGGAAAATTGAGGGTATCTCTGAAGATTTTTATAATTCTGCCGAAATTTACATTTACGACAGGTATGGTAGAACGTTACATTTTATGAATTTAACAACAAACCTACAAGGTTGGGATGGTAGTTTTAATGGTCAAAGATTAGCTTCTAACGATTACTGGTATAGTGTTACGTTAATAGATAAAAACAATAATAGCTTTACCAAAACTGGTCATTTTGCTCTTAAATACTAGATTTAACCATCCCCTTTTTCCAAGTTAAAATAGTGTTATCACCCAACATAAGTTATAAGCAAATAATTTTAGCTAAGCAATAATTGCTATACAAATCAGTCTTTAATATTAATTAAAAATTGAAATGATAATTACTACAAATAAAACTACCTTTAAAGCAACCTCTGCTCCGGTGGTCAACTGATATCTAGAATTTTTAATATGCCTTCTTATTCCGAAAATAGTTTTTGAAGTGGTTTCCTTAAAACTTTCAGAAACAACGACTTTGTATTGAGAATTAAGAAATCCTGAATGTTGAGATATAAAATCTTCTTTAGACATTGATTCCGATTTTAAATTTAAAGTTGGTACTACTAATTCCATGATTGATAATTTTTAATTGTTATACTATATCGACGTATAATCTTAAAAATTGTTACATTATCACAGTTTTACAAACTAAAAAAACAAGAAAGAAACAAAGGTGTTTTTTAGATTTAAAAGGCTATTGGAAAGAAAAAAACATTATCTATTACGCCAAAAGAAAGGCGTAAATAACACCAAAACCGTAAACAGCTCTAAACGCCCAATCAACATTAAAAACGAGGCCCACCATTGCGCCAAAGGCGGTAGTGCTGCATAATTGTTTACAGGCCCGAAATCGCCTAAAGCTGGCCCTACGTTTCCTAAACTAGAGGCAGACAAACCAATGGCAGATGCAAAATCTAACTCAAACATGGAAAACACCAGTGCGCCTATAATAAAAGAGAGCATATAAAGAATAAAGAAACCTAGTATATTGAAAACAATATCTCCAGAAATGGCCTTCATATTATAGCGTACAGGTAAAATGGCACTAGGGTGTAAAGCGCGTTTAAATTCCAAAAATCCGTTTTTAATAAGCAGTAAATGGCGCACTACCTTAACGCCACCAGAGGTACTTCCTGCAGATCCGCCTAAAAACATTAAACCAAAAAAGAAAACTACTAAAAAGGGTGTCCATAACGTATAATCAGCAGTTACAAAACCCGTGGTAGTTACAATTGCAAGCACTTGAAATAAGGCATGCCTAAAGGCACTTTCACCTTCTCCCCAAACCATCGGATGATCTATGGATGATACAGAAACATCTGCCCTAAAATAAATTAAAACTGCCGCAATTATTGTAAAAATAGCTACAAACCTAAAGTATAATTTAAACTCTTCGTCATGCAATACTTTTTGTACTTTCCCTTTAAAAGCAAAGTAACTCAGTACAAAATTTGTTCCTGCTAAAAACATAAACAGTATTATGATGTATTGAATTATTGGTTGCCCATTCCAATGGGCTACACTAGCATTTTTTGTAGAAAAACCTCCAGTTGATACTGTACACAACGCATGATTTATAGCATCAAAAAACGACATACCAGCCACATTAAGCAAAAGTGTTTCGGCTGCTGTATACCCAAAGTAAATTAACCATAAACGTTTTGCTGTATCGGTAATTCTTGGGTGTAATTTATCGGCACTAGGTCCTGGTGCTTCAGCGGCAAACATCTGCATACCACCAATTCCTAATAGTGGTAAAATGGCAATGGCTAAAACGATAATACCCATACCTCCTATCCAGTGCGTTAAACTTCGCCAAAACAAAATCCCTTTTGGCATTGCTTCAATATCATTTAAAATAGATGCGCCTGTTGTAGTGTAACCAGACATGGTTTCGAAAAAAGCATTTGTAAAATTGGGAATGCTTCCTGTAACTACATAAGGCAAAGATCCTGTTAGCGCCATAATAATCCAGCCAAAAGCTACAACAATATAGCCTTCGCGCTTATTCATTTCCTTGTTGTGCTTCCTAGTGAAAAGCATTGCTAAACTACCCAAGGCTAGTGTTATAATTGCAGCTATAGATAAATTATTTGTTACACCATCGTTGTAAAGAAAACTTACCAAAGTTGAAAGCAGCATAAAACCGCCGTTAAAAAGAATAAGTAACCCTAAAAAATGAAAGATAATTTTATAGTTCAGCTTCATGTAAGTAGACAAATTTTAGAGAAACAGCTTCTCAACTCCTTTTATAGACCGTAGTAAACTACACACTACTACTTTATCGCCTTTTTGTATTTTAAAGTCTCCTAGTGCAATATAGCCAACATTACCTCTAATAACACCGCCTATAATTGCAGAACGTGGGAAATCTACATTCTTAATTAACTTATTGCATATGGCAGATGATGATTTTACTTCAAACTCCAGTAATTCGGCATTCATGTTGCTTAACTTTGTCATGGCTACCACCTCACCCTTTCTTATGTACCTAAAAATACTATTTGCCGCTAAAAGTTTTTTGTTGATTAAAGTATCTATACCTATAGAATGAGATAGCTCAAAATAATCCATATTCTCAACTAGGGCTACAGATTTCTTTACACCTTTAGATTTTGCTACTAGGCAAGACATAATATTAGTTTCAGAGTTGTCTCCAACAGCAATAAAGGCATCCATATCTCCTATATTTTCTTCATCTAAAACATCAACTTTTCTACCATCGCTACGTATTACTAATACATTGGGTAATTGGTCTGCAATATCAAAAGCGCGTTCTTTATCGCCTTCTAATAGTTTAATATTAAACCCTTTTTCACTTAAATCGCGTGCCGCTTTAAAACCAATTTCGGTACCTCCAAGAATCATAACACTTTTAATTTCTGTGTTTGCTTTTCCTGTAAGTCTACATAACTCTTCTGCTCCACCTTCAGAGGTTATAAAAACAACATTATCACCTTCTTTAAAAATAGTATCTCCTCTGGGAATTAGTGTGTACTGGGTACCTTGTCGCTGTATAGCAATAGGAATAAAATGAATTTCGGGAAATATTTTAGCAGCATCCTTTACATTTTTACCAACAAAAGATGCTTTTTTAGATAAGGTTAATCCTGCCATGGTTAGTGCACCATCTTCAAACTCGTAGGTATCGCTAAACGACGATTGCCTTAACGATAATTCTATTTCAGAGGCCGCCAAGGCTTCGGGAGAAATTAATTCGTCTATTCCAAATCTAGTAAAACCTAATTCTTCCTTATTGGTTATAAATTCAGTATTAGATATTCTAGCAATAGTACGTTTTGCACCTAGTTGTTTGGCTAACACACAAACTGTAATATTTGTAGTTTCTGATGCGGTTACGGCTATTAACAAATCGCAAAGGTTTACTTTGGATTCTCGTAAAATAGCAATAGACGTGGCATCACCGCGAATCACCTTTATATCTAAATGAGTATCAGCATAAGCTAAACTCTCTTTATCTGTATCTATCAAAGTGATTTCCTGAGACTCGTAAGACAATAATTTTGCCAAATGAAATCCAACTTCACCAGCTCCAGCAATTATTATTTTCATTTTATATATATCATAAAAAGTGGTACAAAGATACTATAAAATACATACTATAAAATGAAATCTTAGGAATATGGTTACTATACAGTTAGGTTATACTTCTTAGGTAGAAATAATATAAATATGTAAGTTTGCCAAAAAAAAGCGATTTGTCTAAAATTAAACCTTATAAAGATAGTGACCTGAGCAAAAAAGAACAGGTAACAAAAATGTTTGATACCATTTCTGGTGATTATGACGGCTTAAACCGTGTAATCTCCTTTGGAATTGATATTAAATGGCGAAAAAAAGTTGTCAATCTCGTTGCAACCCAACAGCCAAAGATGGTCTTAGATATTGCTACGGGTACCGGAGATTTGGCTATTGCTTTAGCAGATACCAATGCCGAAAAAATAGTTGGTTTAGATATAAGCAGTGGCATGCTAGAAATTGGAAAACAAAAGATTAATAAAAAAGGATTATCTACTAAAATAGATATGGTTTTAGCAGATTCTGAAAACATGCCTTTTGAAGATAACACGTTTGATGCCATAACCGTAGCCTTTGGTGTTAGAAATTTTGAGAACCTAAAAAACGGATTAACAGAAATACTTCGCGTACTTAAACCGGGTGGTATTTTTGTTATTTTAGAAACCTCTGTACCTACAAAAACGCCATTTAAACAAGGGTATAACTTTTACTCTAAACATGTTTTACCTTTAATTGGACGTATATTTTCTAAAGACCGTAGTGCCTATCAATATTTAAGTGAGTCGGCTTCGGTTTTTCCTTATGGAGAGGCGCTAAACAATATTTTACGTGAAATTGGGTTTATTAATGTTGAAGATTTTCCTCAAACCCTTGGGGTGGCCACTATTTATAAATCGTCTAAGTAACTATGAAGCATCTTTTAATTAGTTTTGTTTTTTTATGCAGCTTACAAACAGTACAAGCGCAATTATTTAAAAAAGAAAAAATTACTTATGATGCTAATCAAGGCCGCGGTACCACAGATTTTAAATTTCTACGCTGGGGTTATTTTTTAGGGATTAACAATTACGATTTTAATTTTGATTATAATGAAGACTTGCGCGATATTTATGTTGATACCAGTCCTGGATTTAGCGTAGGCCTTATAGGAAATATGAGAATTAATAGTTTTCTAGATTTAAGATTAGAACCAGGGCTTTTTATAACCACAAGAGAATTATTTTACAGCGAAGCGTATTTTCAAGGTGTAGACTTTAAAGAATCTGATTTGTCTCGCGAAGTAAAATCAACTTATATTCATATCCCACTATTGCTAAAAGTTTCTACAAAACGCATCAACAATTTTAAACCATTTATTGTCGGCGGTTTTTCTACAGCTATAAATTTATCGAGTAACGAAAACAACCCTGACGATAATAGCAAAGGACAGTTTAGAACAAAAACCAGTCCTTTATTTTACGAACTAGGTTTTGGAATAGATTTTTATTTGTACAATTTTAAGTTTACGCCATCTATTCGCGGATTATTTGGAATGGGAGACGAACTAGTTAGAGATAACGACCCAAACAGCCCGTGGACTAGCAACATAACCAAACTACAAACTAGAGGCGTATTTATTAATTTTACGTTTCAGTAACAATAATTACCGCCTAGGTATTGCAGTAAATTCATTAAGTTATAAAAACTATACGGTAAAAAAACTACGCCAAATTACTGCTTAACAATTATAAAATTTAATGCGGTTTCAGAGGTTGCACCAGTTTGGTTTAACCAAATACTGTAAGTTCCAGCAGGTAATGCACCTGTAAATCCTTGAGCACCATTTAAAGTCCCCATGTTTGGTAAAATATTATTACCTCTATTTGGCACACCATACACTAATCCTCCCAATAAATCGCTTGCATTTGTAGTTGCTGCATCGGTTGGAAATGTGCTACCATTTACAATACCAATAAAACCTGCATCGTCTGAAGATTCATAATCATCAACAACTATTTGAGACAATTCGTATCCATCAGGAACAGTAAACGTAAAATAATCTACATCATTTGAAGATTGACTAGCTGTTATTGTATTTTGCCCACCTACAAATACCAGAACATCTGGTGCAGTATTTAAATTAGACAAATCTCCGCTTAGGTTTTCATTATAATCAAAGCTTTGTATTGGTGGTTCTGTAGTATCATCATCATTACTACATGCAATTATAAAGCTTAAGCCTAAGGCTAATAAAGCTATCTTTTTCATTATTAACTTCACAGGTTATATATTTAAGATGTTAGCACAGTACAACAAACGATAAATACCGATAAAAATTGCAAAAAACATATCTAACACCTTTACACATTTCTTTTAAACTCACTTAATAAAACAGCTGTTGCGGTTGCTACGTTTAAGCTTTCGGTTGCTTGTAAATCGCCAAACCTTGGAATTGCTACACGTGCTGTAACCCTTTCTGCAATGGTTTTAGAAATACCATTTGCCTCATTGCCCATTACCAAAATACCCTTTTTAGGAAGCACTGTTTTATAAACGTTTTCACCGTTCATAAAAGCACCAAAAACAGGCAATTGGGATTGCTCTAAAAATAAATCTAGATCTACATAGTTAATATTTACCCTAGATATCGACCCCATTGTTGCTTGCAAAACTTTTGGGTTATAACAATCTACCGTTTGCTTGCTGCATACCAAATCTTTAACCCCAAACCAATCGCATAACCTTATTATAGTACCTAAATTTCCTGGATCCCGTACATCGTCTAATGCTAAAATTAAATTTTCAAAACCTATCGGTTTAGGTTTAGGAATTTTAAAAACTGCTAATGCCGTGTTTGGCGTTTTTAAAAAACTAATACGTTTTAAATCAGAGTCTGAAATTAAATTTTCAGTTTTGGCATCAATATTGAAGCTTTCGGTCGTATATAATTGATAGAGTTCAAAATGAGATTGTAGCAGTTCGTTTATGGTTTTAATACCTTCTACCACAAAACAACCGTCTTTAAATCTAAATTTTTTTTGACCCAATCGGTTTATAAATTTTATTTGATTTTTTGAAAGCATGTTATTAAAATTGATATGCAAACTTAAAGAAAAAGCTAAACTCTTTTTACTTAAGTATTACTAGGTTATTTTAATTTGAAATAATGTATTTTTGGTGCAATAGAAGCAAGATAACCAATTGTACTTTAACTGGGTTTCAACACAAATCTATAACGATTTTTTATTGTAAGTGTATTTGAGAAAACGTTTTATCGGGATATTATTTTTTGTAGTGCTTTTGGGCTGTTTTACATCTTGTAATTCGGTAAAAAGAGTAGCCGATAACGAGCACCTTTTAACCAATAATACCATAATTATAGATGGTGAAAAGGAAAACTCTGAGACATTAAACAACCTACTTTACCAAAAACCAAATAGTAAAATACCGTTACGTCTTCACATCTACAATTTAGCACGCCCTAATATAGATTCTATTCTTGCCGTTAAACTGGCAGACTCCAGCAAACAAGGTATTAAACGCTTTTTATCTAAAAAGCAGTTTTATAAAATGCAAGAATCTAAATTACACTTTAACCAATGGTTAAAAAATACTGGTGAGGCTCCTGTTATTGTTAATGAAGATAAAACTAAAAAATCGGTAAAGCGCCTACAGGACTATTACATCAATAATGGTTGGTTTAATGTTGCAGGAACGTACAATATTAAAAAAAACGAGAATAAGCGTGCAGAAGTTACTTATAATATTGAAAGAGGACCAGCCTTTATTATAGACTCCATTTCAGAAAACATAGCATCTCCTGCCGTAGAAACGCTCTATCCTAGATTTAAAAAAGGGGCATTAATAAAAAAAGGAGAACAGTACAAAACCATAAACTTTGAGTTGGAGCGCGAACGAATTTCTGGTTTACTTCGCAATCATGGGCTTTTTCACTTTAAACAAGATTATATAACAGTTGAAATTGACACTATTGGGACTAATAATAACGTTAATGTTAATTTCAATATTCAAAATAGAGCAATAAGAACACCCGATTCTATAGTGCGTAAACCATTTAAGATTTTTAAAATAAAAGACATTAATGTATACACAGACCATTCTTTTGCTAACGAAGGAAAAGCTGTAAAGGATTCTGTTGTATATGATAAGTACAAGCTATATAGTTATGGGAATATGCGTTTTAAACCAAAAGCAATAACCGATGCCATTTTTATTACGCCTAACGCCCTATTTAAAGATATAGATAGAACATACACATACCGACATTTAAACGAATTAAGAACATTTAAATATCCTGATATTGAATACGTAGAAGAAAACGACACCACATTAACAGCTAATATTTATTTAACACCCTTAAAAAAGTTTAGTCTTGGATTTAGTACAGAGGCTTCCACCAGCAACATTCAAGCTATTGGTTTTGCCCTAAACCCCAGCTTATTAATTAGAAATATTTTTAAAGGTGCAGAAACTTTCGAAATCTCTGGAACAGCAGCCATAGGATCTTCTAGTGAAGGCAACAGGCAAGATAACGATCCGTTTTTTGATATTAATGAGCTAGCACTAGATTTAAGGCTTACAATACCCAGATTATTTTCGCCCTTTAATACAGAAAAAATCATTCCCAAATACATGTTTCCTACTACCAGAATTACCTTGTCTGGTTCTGGCCAAACAAATATTGGCTTAGACAAACAGGCCTTAAGTGGTATTTTTAGTTACAACTGGAGACCAAACACAAAGGTTACCAACAGCCTAGATTTATTTAACATACAATATGTTAGAAACCTTAATATTGATAATTATTTTGATATTTATTCAACTTCTTACAACAGACTTAATAACATCGCACAATCTATAAACTACAATAATGGGGAGAATTTAGAAATACCTAACGAAACCGATACGTTTATTAGTGATGTTTTAAACAACAATACCAGTTTAACTGTAAACGATGAGGACTACAGAAGTGTTTCTGCTATAAACGAACGCAAAGACAGATTAACTGAAGACAACTTAATTTTATCCACAAGTTTTAGTTTTATAAAAGACAACCGAAGAAACCTATTAGATGAAAACTTTTCTATTTTTAGATTTAAAATAGAATCTGCAGGAACACTTTTGGCTAACGCTTCAAGATTATTTGGTCTTAAAAAAGATAGCGATGATAGATACGAACTTTTTGATGTAGCATTTTCACAATACATAAAAACAGAACTAGATTATGTAAAACGTTGGGATTTAGGAAAACAGAATATTTTTGCCATACGTAGCTTTTTTGGTATTGCTATTCCTTATGGAAACTCTACCAACATACCGTTTGCAAAGAGTTTCTTTGCAGGTGGTGCTAACGATAATAGAGCTTGGACCGCCTACGCCCTTGGCCCTGGAAGTTCTGAAACTACCGATGAGTTTAATGAAGCCAACCTAAAAATAGCACTAAGTGCTGAACAACGCTTTAATTTATTTGGCGATTTAAACGGTGCTTTATTTATTGACGCTGGAAATATTTGGAATGTTCTTGATGATGTAGAAGATAATCGCGCCACATTCTCGGGCTTAAAATCATTAGAAGATATAGCCATAGGTTCTGGGTTTGGTTTACGATACGATTTTAGCTTTTTCTTATTTCGTTTCGATATTGGTTTTAAAACCTACGATCCATCCTACCAAGACGCAAATCGTTGGTTTAACGACTATAATTTTAAAAATGCGGTGTATAACATTGGTATAAACTATCCGTTCTAAGTAACAAGCCCACTACAACGTTTTAGCCTTTAAATAGTATTTTCATTATAAATCATTGATATAGAAACTATAAAAATGATTATTTTTGGACAATTAAATTTATAAACAAATAAAATAAAAACAATGGCACATAATATAAAACCAGGAGTGGCGACAGGAGATGAAGTACAAGCTATTTTTAATCATGCAAAAGCTAACGGATATGCACTTCCTGCGGTTAACGTAATAGGGTCAGACACTATAAATGGTGTTTTAGAAACAGCAAGAGACTTAAATTCGCCTGTAATCATTCAGTTTTCTAACGGTGGTGCACAGTTTAATGCTGGAAAAGGATTAAGTAACGAAGGACAAAAAGCAGCTATAGCCGGCGCTGTTGCTGGCGCAAAACATGTACACACTTTAGCAGAAGCATATGGTGTTACCGTAATTTTACACACAGACCACTGTGCAAAAAAATTATTACCTTGGATTGATGGCTTACTAGACGCTAGTGAAGTACACTACAAAGAAACTGGTAAATCTTTATTTAGTTCGCATATGATAGATTTATCTGAAGAACCAATTGAAGAGAATATCGAAATCTGTAAAACATATTTAGAAAGAATGTCTAAAATGGACATGACTTTAGAAATAGAATTAGGTATTACAGGTGGTGAAGAAGATGGTGTTGACAATACTGATGTAGACGATTCTAAATTATACACACAACCAGAAGAAGTTGCTTATGCCTACGAAGAATTAAGCAAAGTAAGCCATAGATTTACAATTGCTGCGGCTTTTGGTAACGTTCATGGGGTTTACAAACCAGGAAACGTAAAACTAACACCAAAAATCTTAAAAAATTCTCAAGAGTTTATCACCAAAAAATATGGTGTTGAAGAAAACCACATAGATTTTGTATTTCATGGTGGTTCTGGTTCTACAGTAGAAGAAATTCGCGAAGGTATTAGCTATGGTGTAATAAAAATGAACATCGATACAGATTTACAATATGCTTTTATGAGTGGTATTAGAGATTATATGAATGATAAATCGGAATATTTAAAAGCTCAAATTGGAAATCCTGATGGTGACGATGTACCTAACAAAAAGTATTACGACCCAAGAGTTTGGTTACGCGAAGGTGAAAAAACATTTGTAGCAAGACTTAAGAAAGCATTTGAAGATTTAAACAATGTAAATACCTTATAAAATAAGGAAAATTTCTATAAATCTATATAACAAAAAGGTTTAGCGTAAAGCTAAACCTTTTTTTGTATAATTTTGTAATACAGCGTTTTAAACAAAAAAACAAAACAAAACTATAACACCATCCCTAAAAAAATAAAAAAAGGATTAGTTTTGTGCTTAAGTTTGTAATTGTAAGTTATAAAACTAAAATTTGCAGACTTTTTAAATTTCTAACGCTTGATATAAAGATACATTAATCTAAAAAATCGTTAGTCTAAAAATAGTTAATCATATGTCTTGGTTTAAAAGAAAAGATAAAGGAATACAAACAAAAACTGAAGAGAAGAAAGATACCCCAAAAGGACTTTGGTATAAATCTCCAACAGGAAAAATTGTAGATACTAAAGAGTTAGAACAAAACTTTTATGTTAGTCCAGAAGATGGTTACCATGTTAGAATTGGCAGTAACGAGTACTTCGAAATTCTGTTTGATGATAATAAATATAAAGAGCTAGATGCCAAATTAGAGTCTAAAGACCCTTTAAAGTTCGAGGATACTAAAAAATATCCAGACCGCTTAAAAGCAGCACAAGCTAAAACAAACCTTAAGGATGCCGTACGTACAGCCGTTGGTAAATCTAAAGGCAAAGATTTAGTAGTAGCCTGTATGGACTTCGCGTTTATTGGTGGCTCTATGGGTAGTGTTGTAGGTGAAAAAATTGCACGTGCAGCCGATTATTCATTAAAACATAACATTCCGTTAATGGTAATCTCTAAATCTGGAGGTGCTAGAATGATGGAAGCCGCTTTATCTTTAATGCAGTTAGCCAAAACATCGGTTAAATTAGCACAATTAGCAGAAGCAAAAATACCATACATCTCTTTATGTACAGATCCAACTACAGGAGGAACTACTGCTTCTTTTGCCATGTTGGGCGATATCAATATTAGCGAACCAGGAGCTTTAATTGGTTTTGCAGGCCCACGTATAGTAAGAGACACCACAGGAAAAGAATTACCAGAAGGTTTTCAAACCTCAGAATTCTTATTGGAACATGGTTTCTTAGATTTTATTACACTAAGAAAAGACTTAAAAAATAAGGTAAACCAGTATATTGACTTAATACTAAATCAGCCATTAAGATCATAAATACTACTGGTTTATAAAGTAGTTTTCGAAACAGGGTCATCTACTAAGGTTACCCTGTTTTTTTTTGCAGCTTTAAAAAAGATAGAGAACTCGCTGCCTACGCCAACTTCGCTAACTACCTCTACCTTCCCACCCATAGATTCTATTTGGTTTTTTGTAATAAAAAGCCCTAAACCAATAGAGTCTCTATTTGTATGAAACGTTTTATACAGTTGAAACAATTTATCACCATATTTAACTAAATCTATACCCATGCCGTTATCGGCTATTTTAAAAACCACAAAATCATTGTCTAAAGTAGCAGTTAATTCTATTTGCGGATCTCTATCGTCAGACCTATATTTTATGGCATTTGTTAAAAAATTAAGTATAATACTGTCTAAATATGCAGGAATTGCTTTTACATAAATGCCATCATCAATATCATTAATTATTGTTGTATTTGTATTTCTTGCAACAGCAGTAACATTATAAGTAGCTTTTTCAACATACTCATATAGGTTTAAGGTTACCAATTGTTTGGCGTCTACAGGTTTAATTTTTGCAACTTCGGTAAGATGGGATACTGTTTCCTCTAAAGTTTCAATAGCTTTAGAAAGTAACACGAAGTTTTCATTTTCTTTTAACCAAGTAAATTCTTCTTCCAAAAAACCCTTTATTGTAGATAAATTTCCAGAATGCGACCGTAAGTTATGGGTAATAATATCTGCAAAGGAAGACAATCTATCATTTTGCTCCCTTACCACTCTTAGCATTAATTTAAGTTTATCTTGATTTAATTTGCGGCTAGTAATATCAGAAAATTGCCATATCATTTGGGTTGGCTTACCACTAATGGCCGATATGAGAGAAACCGATATTAAAAACCAAATAATAGAACCATCTTTATGAAAATACCGCTGCATTACACGATACCTATCTATCTTACCCTGCATTAAGCGTTCGTATTTAGTGGCATGCACGCCCAAATCATCCCTGAAAATGATGTTTTCTATCTTCATATTATATAGCTCATGTTTGGTATATCCTAACATTTCGCACATGCTATTGTTTACCTTAATCCAATCGCCATCTAATGTTAAAATAGCAATACCATTGTAAGTATTATTGAATATTTTTTCAAGGGAATCGTAAGAATCTGGAAAACTATCTTTAGGAAAGAATGATTTCATAAATGGGGGTGCTTAAAATTATATTTTTTTAGCGCCAATATAGCTACTTTAGGGAGGGCAACTTTTTAAAAATCAATGTAAAAGTTACATAAAAAAACAATTAAATACAAAAAAGATACTATATTTGCCGCTTGAAAGAAAGACTTTCATAGTACATAACAATCATTTACAACAATATTAGCATGTATTTAACAAAAGAAGCAAAAGAAGAAATTTTCTCTAAGTACGGTAAAGGAAAAAACGATACTGGTACAGCAGAAGCACAAATTGCGTTATTTACGCACAGAATTAACCATTTAACCCAACACTTAAAGAACAATCAAAAAGATTATAATACAGAGCGTTCTTTGGTAAAACTGGTAGGTAAACGTCGTGCTTTATTAGATTACTTAACTAAAAAAGATATTTTAAGATATCGTGCCATAGTTAAAGAACTAGGATTAAGAAAATAAAAAAACAAAAGAGGCTTGCATAGGTAAGCCTCTTTTTTTTAATTTGTATAAAGTTTAAGGGTATTATACAATATAACATATAAAGTAGCCCAAAAACACAACTCTAGCGTAGGAGTTTAAACCGCGTATTAGAAGAAGCAAAATCCTGAAACGATTTCAGGGCTATCGGTTTTTCATTGGTCGAGACTTTACAGTCACACACAACAACTACACACAACACAACGACCATTGTTTAATATGATTTGGGTATACTTTTGCCTAAATTAGAAGAAAAAATTTATGATTCCACAAACATTTAAAGAGGTTATAGACCTTGGTGACGGTAGAGAAATTTCTATTGAAACCGGAAAATTAGCAAAACAGGCGCATGGCTCTGTTGTTGTAAAATCTGGAAAATGTATGCTTTTGTGTACAGTTGTTTCTAATTACCATGCTGCAGATGTCGATTTTTTACCTTTAACGGTAGATTATAGGGAAAAATTTGCAGCAGCGGGAAGATACCCTGGCGGTTTCTTTAAAAGAGAGGCGAGACCGAGTGATGGTGAGGTATTAACTATGCGTTTAGTAGACCGTGTTTTGCGTCCGTTATTCCCAAAAGATTACCATGCTGAAACTCAGGTAATGATTCAATTAATGTCTCATGACGATAACGTTATGCCCGATGCTATGGCTGGTTTAGCTGCCTCTGCAGCCATTCAGCTATCCGACATTCCTTTTGAAACACCAATCTCAGAAGTTCGTGTTGGGCGTCTTAACGGCGAGTTTATCATTAACCCTACACAGGCACAATTATTAGAATGCGATATCGACATGATGGTTGGTGCTTCCGCAGACTCTGTAATGATGGTTGAAGGTGAAATGGATGAGATTTCTGAAGAAGAAATGGCCGATGCTATTAAATTTGCTCACGATGCCATTAAAGAGCAATGTGCTGCACAGGTAAAGTTAGCTGAAGCTTTTGGAAAAAAAGAAGTACGCGAGTATGAGCCTGAAGCTGAAGATGAAGATTTAGCAAAAAAAATACACGATATGGTTTACGATAAAACGTATGCCATCGCAAAAGCTGGTTCTGCAAAACACGAAAGAGGCGAAGCGTTTAGTAAAATAAAAGAAGAGGTATTTGAATCTTTTTCTGAAGAAGAGCAAGAGGAATTAGGTAAACTAATTCATAAGTACGTAGCAAAAGCGCAAAAATCGGCCATTAGAAACTTAACCCTAGATGAAGGTTTACGTTTAGATGGTAGGAAAACAAACGAAATTAGACCAATTTGGTGTGAGATTGATTACTTACCATCTACACACGGATCATCTATTTTTACACGTGGAGAAACACAAGCATTGGCTACGGTTACCTTAGGAACTTCTCGTGAAGCCAACCAAATAGATATGCCATCTTTTGAAGGTGAAGAACGCTTTTATTTACATTATAACTTCCCTCCTTTTTCAACTGGAGAAGCAAGACCTATACGTGGTACATCGCGTCGTGAGATAGGACATGGTAATTTAGCGCAACGTGCCTTAAAAGGTATGGTGCCAGAAGATTGCCCTTACACAGTAAGAGTTGTATCTGAGATTTTAGAATCTAACGGTTCTTCATCAATGGCTACAGTTTGTGCTGGTACTATGGCGATGATGGATGCCGGTGTACAACTTAAAAAACCTGTTTCCGGTATTGCAATGGGATTAATTACCGATGTTGAATCTGGAAAATATGCTGTATTGTCTGATATTTTAGGTGATGAAGATCACTTAGGAGATATGGACTTTAAAGTTACCGGTACTGCCGATGGTATTACAGCTTGCCAAATGGATATTAAGGTAAAAGGATTATCATATGAAATTCTAGTAAATGCTTTAAAACAAGCTCGTGAAGGTCGTTTACATATTTTAGATAAAATTACCGAAACTATAGCAACACCAAATCCAGAAGTTAAAGATCATGCACCTACAATGGTTACAAGACGTATACCTAATGAGTTTATTGGTGCGTTAATTGGTCCTGGTGGTAAAGTAATTCAAGAATTACAAAAAGAAACCGAAACCACTATCGTTATCAATGAAGATCCTGTTACAGAAGAAGGTATAGTTGAAGTTTTAGGCGTTGGCAGCAAAGGTATAGATGCTGTAATGGCAAAAATAGATGCCTTAATGTTTAAACCAGAAGTTGGTAGCGTTTACGAAGTAAAAGTAATTAAAATGCTAGATTTTGGTGCTGTGGTTGAATATACAGAAGCACCAGGAAACGAAGTATTATTACACGTAAGCGAACTAGCTTGGGAACGTACTGAGAATGTAAGTGATGTAGTTAATATGGGCGATGTTTTTGATGTGAAGTATTTTGGGATAGACCCAAGAACACGCAAGGAAAAAGTATCTCGTAAGGCTATTTTACCAAAACCAGAAGGTTTTAAAGAAAGACCGCCAAGAGATAACAACAGAGGTGGTGGACGTGATAATCGCGGTAGAGACAATCGTGGACGTGATAATCGCAACCGCGATAACCGTAGAGATGATAGAAAACCTAGAGAAGACAAAAACGAGGATTAATTCTCTTTTTTTAAACTCATGTAAACAACCCTAAATGGAACTATCCATTTAGGGTTTCTTTTTACGATAATATTTCAGAAAAAAATTAAGTCTTAAATAAATATTAAAAAACATCTAAATAAAATTTTGCCACGTACATCTACCTAACAGCAAACAATTAAAACACTAAAAGATTTATGGCAACCAGAAATAGTTTCAGTAAAATTAAATTAATGATAAAGAAACTTAAAAGCACCTTAAATGCTTTTTTATACACTAAAGAAACTGGTGAAATCTCTCAAAATAGCATTACCTCCATAAGTACATTTTTAATAATAGGTATTGGCATTTACTTTTTTTCTGTATTTCATAACGATTTTGAACAGTTTAATGCTAAACGCTTAAGCACCACACTTGGTTTAACTTTTGCAATTATGGCGCTAAGTGTAATGGTTTACAAAGCATTACTTTTTATATATATGCTTTACAACTTTTTTAAATATAAACCAATAGCCTCTGTAACCGATGAGGAATTACCAACATGTACGGTTATTGTACCTGCATACAACGAAGGCAAACAAGTATGGGACACACTAATGAGCTTAGAAAAAAGTAATTATCCAAAAAACAAATTACAATTATTAGCCATAGACGATGGCAGTTTAGATGATACATGGAACTGGATACTGGATGCAAAACATAAATTAGGCGATAGATTAGAGGTTTTTAAACAGCCAGAAAACAAAGGTAAACGCCATGCGCTATACCGTGGTTTTAATATTGGCACAGGAGAAATATTTGTTACCGTAGATAGCGATTCTATAGTAAATAGCGACACCATTAGGCATTTGGTAAGTCCGTTTGTAAAGCATAAAAACTGTGGTGCTGTTGCTGGAAACATTCGTGTTTTAAATAAGAAAGCAATACTTCCAAAAATGCTAGACGTTAGTTTTGTATTAAGCTTTGAATTTGTTCGATCGGCAGAAAGTAATTTAAATTCTGTACTTTGTACACCAGGGGCTTTAGCAGCGTATCGTAGTACGGCAGTACATAAATGCTTGCCAGAGTGGATTAACCAAAAATTTATGGGGCAACCCTCGGATATTGGTGAAGACAGAGCTATGACTAATATGATTTTAAAACAAGGAAAACATGTGTTGTTCCAAAAAAATGCTGTAGCCTATACTAATGTTCCCGAAGAATATCCAGGGCTGTATAAAATGTTTATTAGATGGGGACGCAGTAATGTTCGCGAAAATCTAGAAATGGCTAAATATGTATTTACAAATTTTAGAAAAGGATCTAAGTTTGGTACACGCCTTTTGTTTATCAGTCAATTTTCTAAAATAATCATGAGTTTTCCATTATTGGTTTTTATGCTGTTTTTTGTTTTAGTACACCCACTACTATTTTTAGGTTCAACATTGGTTACTATTTTAGTTTTTTCAACATTCTCTGTACTGTTCTTTGCGCATCGTTATAAATCATTAGAAGCATTTTGGGCTTATTCGTATAGTATTCTATACACGTTTGGTCTATTTTGGATTACACCGTATGCCATAGCAACAGCAAGTAGAAGAGGTTGGTTAACAAGAGGCTTACCAGAGAAAAAATAGACACATTATAAGTGCCATATAAATTTAAATTAGGAGCTAACTCCTTAAAGTGAACAAAGTTGTATAAGACCTTTTTGTAACCTTTTTTATTCCATAAAAACGTTAAACCTTGTTAAAAACTTGATTTTCTCATATTAACCTGTATATTAAGAGTTTAATCTTTTAAATACATGGTGATATGATTTACAGCGACAAAGAAAAGTACTCAAGCATTTTAGAAAATTCTATTGATTATTTGGAAAACCGTGGCTTTGAAAACCTTAAAGCTGATATTGATGGTTACGAAACACCTAAATCTTACACAAAAAAAGGAAGTGATATTGCCGTAACCCCCGATATTGTTGCCACTAAAGAGGGTAGGAAATATTTCTTCGATATTAGTTTAAAGTCAGAAAAACCAAAACTTTTAAAATCTAAATGGCTTTTTTTAAATGCGCTTAGCAACCTAAAATCACACAGATTTAAATTAATTACTACTAGAGGCCATATACAGTTTTCTAAAGACATGCTAGAGGATATTAACTTGAGTGATAAAAAACTAATTCGTATATAATTTTTAGTAGTTTATCTAATTCAGTGTAACATCAAACCCCAGAAAACAATTGATTTTGTGACTTTTACATAATTTTAGTGTCTTATTTTTAAAAGTACCTTAAAATATTTTAAGCCTTTTTGTAACAAAAAGTGATGTTTATACGTATAACTATTGAGTGCCCTATAAATTCACAATTAAATTACAGAAAACATTAGATGAGACAACTTAAAATTACGAAGCAGGTTACTAACAGAGAAACCGCTTCGTTAGATAAATATCTACAGGAAATTGGTAAGGTAGATTTAATTACAGCCGATGAAGAAGTTGAGTTAGCACAACGTATTAAAGCTGGCGACCAAATAGCTTTAGAAAAGTTAACAAAAGCTAACTTGCGTTTTGTTGTATCTGTAGCAAAACAATACCAAAACCAAGGATTAACATTACCAGATTTAATTAACGAAGGTAACTTAGGCTTAATTAAAGCTGCGCAACGTTTTGATGAAACACGTGGTTTTAAATTTATATCTTATGCTGTTTGGTGGATTCGTCAATCGATATTACAAGCTCTAGCTGAACAGTCTCGTATTGTACGTTTACCTCTAAATAAAATTGGTTCTATTAACAAGATTAATAAAACATTTGCTTTTTTAGAGCAAAGTCATGAGCGCCCGCCTTCTGCCGAAGAAATCGCAAAAGAGTTGGATATGACCATTAACGATGTTAAAGAGTCTATGAAAAACTCTGGTCGCCATGTAAGTATGGATGCACCTTTGGTTGAAGGAGAAGATTCCAACCTATACGACGTTTTAAACTCAGGTGAATCGCCAAATCCTGACAAGGAATTATTGCACGAATCTTTACGCACAGAAATAGAACGTGCCTTAGAAACCTTAACACCTCGTGAAGCTGATGTTATTCGCTTATACTTTGGTTTAGGAAACCAGCACCCAATGACTTTAGAAGAAATTGGTGAAACGTTCGACTTAACCCGTGAGCGTGTAAGACAAATAAAAGAAAAAGCTATTCGTAGATTAAAACATACATCTAGAAGTAAAATATTAAAAACATATTTAGGTTAGTAACGCTAAGGTGTTACGACTAAATTAAGGCAACAACAGTTACACATAACTGTTCGTTTTTTGATTGATGAAAGAACCCGCGGCTGATTACCGCGGGTTTATTTTCGGCATTATCTAGATAATTTCCTCTAAAACAAATACTTGAAAAAAAGAGTTTTATATTTGTAACAAAAAAGCTAAATTTTCTCAGCCAGTAGATTATTTTTCCATTTACTTTTTAAACCAAAAACCCTCGTAGCTAAAATGCTAAAAACCATATGTTACATAAGCGACTCAAGATCGAATGAATCTATTGAGAGTATTAAAAAAATCTATAAAAAAGCAAAGGAGAACAACCTAATAAATAATATTACAGGTATTTTAATATTTCATAATGGTAATTTTTTACAAGTACTTGAAGGATTAGAAGAAAATGTAGACAAAACCTTCGACAAAATAAGATTTGACACAAGACATAGAAATATTATAAAAGTTATTAATATAAATGTAGAAGAACGCATTTTTGAAGATTATAACTTTGGTTTTACAGTAGTAAAAAGCAGCAGTGAGTTTGAAGAACTTAACGAGTACTTAAACTGGCTAAAAAATGCAGATCATCAAGTAGCCAACAAATTAATAACCATGGTGGAAAACTTTATTAAAACCGTTGGGTAACACCTGCATTAAAATCTTATTTTTACGCAAAGAAATTTTTATAGTATGAGTTCTAAACTAATTGCTCCTTCAATGCTTGCTGCCGATTTTGGCAATTTACAACGAGATACAGAAATGGTAAACAATAGTGATGCCGATTGGTTTCACATAGACGTAATGGATGGGCATTTTGTTCCAAATATTTCTTATGGTATGCCAATTATACAAGCTATTAAAAAGCACGCTACAAAACCTCTTGATGTGCATTTAATGATTGAAAAACCAGAACGCTACATCGAGGAATTTGCAAAAGTTGGAGCAGATATTATTACTGTACATTACGAATCTACGGTACATTTACATAGAACCCTTAGGCAAATAAAAGCTACAGGTTGTAAAGCTGGTGTAGTACTTAATCTCACCACACCTGTTTCTGTTTTAGAAGATATTTTACCAGAATGTTTTATGGTACTGCTAATGTCTATAAACCCCGGGTTTGGCGGTCAGAAATTCGAAGATATCACTTATAAGCGTATAAAAAAACTCCGTGAGATGATAAACGAACAAGGTTTAGATACTCGAATAGAAATTGATGGTGGAGTTACTAATAAAAACATTAAAAAGCTTGTAGACGCGGGCGCAGACGTTTTTGTAGCCGGAAGCCATGTTTTTAAAAGCAGCAACCAACAAGAAACTATTAAAGAACTAAAACTTGTTGCAAATTCTTAAAACTGTTTTATAAAATACTTTAATAAATCGGTAGTTGTTACTATACCAACTAAAGTACCGTCTTCAACTACAGGTAATGCATGAAACTCTCGTTCTGCTAATATTTTAGCAGCTTCTTTAATAGGTGTATTAGCACTAATTGTTACAACATCCTTTTGCATTACTTGCTCTATCGTAAAATTATTGTAAACAACAGTTTCTAATCTGTCTTCTTTAACTGATGACGTTTCCGCATAACTTATACGCATTAAATCTGTATAACTAAGCATACCTATAATAGTTTCACCAGAAACTACAGGCATATGTCTTATCTTGTATCTCTTAAACAATAGTTCTGCTCTCTCTAAATCATCAGAACGTGTTAAGGCTATGAGATTTTTGGTCATTATACTAGACACTGAAATTTCCGCTCTCATGGTAATAATTTTTTAGTTGAACATCGAAGTAAAGCAAACTAACTGAAGCAAATTAAAATTTATGGCTTACAGTAAATCTAACTACAATACACAAAAAAACGCTTAACTATATTCAAAACAACACTATTAAATAACCTTGTACAAAGCACACCAGAAACAACAATTAAAATTGTTCTAGTAAATAGTTTATTAAATCGGTGGTAGTTACTATGCCTACCAACTTATTATTATTAACCACAGGCAATGCATGAAACTCCTTTTTAGCAAGTATTTCAGCCACCTCTTTAATAGAGTTTGAAGGCGATACACAAACTATTTTTTTCTTCATAATTTGATCTATGGTAAACATGCTATATACCATTACATCTGCAGCAGTATCATTATCATCAGTTACATCTGCAAAACTTAATCTTAACAAATCAGAATAGCTTAACATGCCCACAATAGTATTGTCCTCAACTACAGGAATATGCCTTATTTTGTATTGTTTGAATAATTTTTCTGCTTTTTCTAAATTATCGTTTCTTTTCAAAGTAATAACATGCTCTGTCATTATCATAGAAATTGGTGCTTTTCGTATCATCTTATTTAGGTGTTTAGTTTACTTTCCTCTAAAATTAGGAATTCAAAAGCAAAAAAATCATGATAAAAATCATGTAGATATTTAATATCCAGCAAAATTGAAGTTCAACATTTGTTTTATTTTGTTGTAAATCTCTGGAAACTTCGCCTTAAAATCTTTAGGTGTTTCAACAAAATTCTCAACCGCAACCGCTATAAACTCAAACTGGTTTGTGTAGGCATAATTTCTAAAATATTCAAAACCCAATAACTCATCTCTTAACGAATTATTTGTTGATATTAGCATTGACAATTCCTTAAAAGAATCAGTAAAAATAGTGGAGCTCACATCGCGTTCTTTTATGCTGTTAAGATGAATGGCATGTGTAAACTCGTGTATTCCTAAATTTAAATTATCGTTTCCAATATCAAAACCTTGCTTAAAATCCTTCCAGGATAGTACCAATGTTTTTAACTTGGGATTAAATTCTCCCTTGTGGTAAGTCTTGTTTACATTTGAATAAAACTTATCTGGGTAAACAACTATTTTTGAAATTAAACCGATATAAAAGTCTCTAAAACCAAACGTTAACATGATGGCTGTTGCAGAGATTAAAACTTTCATTTCTTCAGTAATAACATCTAAATCCCTACCTATAAAATCCTTATCGTTAATAAAGGAAACTACTCTATGCTCAAAATATGTTTTTTCTTTTTTGCTTAGTTTTTTATAAAACGGGAAACTGTTTTGTAAAACAACTCTTTGTTCGGTGTTTAGTTTTTTTAAATTTAAATATAAATGATTGTAAAGCGGTTTTTTATACTTAAGGACGTAACTCATCTCTAACATTCTAAAAGCATAATAAAAAACCAAAGATGCTAATGCTGAAAATAGAATTCCTAAAATTACTGGATTTCCGTAATAAACTACCTCGTTAACAATTATAGTAATCAGCATATGGCAATAACGAATATTTCAACCAATAATTATAAGAAACTTATAATTATTAATCTAATAATTTTAGCATTTCTTCTGCATATCGCCTCCCTAAAAGTCTTTGACTAGCACTATCAAAATGGGTTTTGTCGATGGTAGATGTACTATCTGTTTTTACTACCGCTGTATGAATAATCGATTTAGGTAATTCTAAAAGCATTTTGTTAAAATTTATTCTCTCAGGTTTATCTGGTGATAATTGCCCTACTACAAAAGGCAAATTAGGCAAATTAAAATCGTTACGTATAGCCTTTATTAAGGTTATTAATTTAGGCATGTACGTGTTGTAATGTGCAGTATTAGACTCCCCTTGATGCCACAAAACACCTTTTAGAACACCGTTTTTTAAGGCTTTACTTGTTCTTATTACAGCCTGTTGGTATAATGTACCATTAGGCGCCCATTCTTCTATAGAAGTACCTCCTTTTGCATTAACAACTAATCCTATGTTTTTATTTGGGTTAGCTTTTATCATTGCTTTAGCAAAAGCATATCCAGGGCCTAATTTTTGCATACTTAACTTCTTTCTTACTGTAGAGTATGTATTTAATGGATTTACAGCTTTATTCCAAATATTTCCTTTTTCACCTGTAAATAAAAACACATGTTCTAGACTATCGCTATCTTGGGGCTCAATTATTGCTCTTCCTGCCATGTTAGATTGCCCAATGAGCAAATAAACCTCCATATCATTAGGTACTTTATTTGTTAAATATTTTGGTGTTTTACATCCATACAAAAAAGCAGTTACCAATAATAATCTGGCTTTTGTTTTAAAGCTATTCATTTTACCTATGTTATTTTAACCAAATAGGAATTGAGTCCTTTGCAATCCATCGTTGCACCCTTTTATCTAAATTATCGCCTTCCCATTTACTAGAGCCTGCAGGTAATGCATCGTGGTCTGGCAACCACTTTTTGTGTTCTTCAATAACTTTGGCATACAGTGGATTCTTAGCTAAATTAGTATGTTCATCAGGGTCTGAGTTATGGTTGTACAATTCTTCACCACCATCTCTATAACGAATATACCGCCAGTTATTGCTTATAACCGCATGGTTTTTATAATACCATGTTGATAGTACAAATCTATTTTTAATGGTTTCTGGTTTATATAAATGTGAAACTAAACTTTCGCCTTGTAATTCTTGTACTTTTGGTAAATTACACAATTCTACAAGTGTGGGGTAAATATCTAATAAGCTAACTACTTGTTTGCTCTTATACTTATTTTTATTATTAGGGACTCTAAAAAATAATGGGACTTTGGTTGCTTCTTGCCATAAGGCTTGTTTTCTAAAATGCTTTTTCTCTCCTAAATGTTGACCATGATCAGACCACAAAACTATAATTGTATTATTTGCATAAGAACTTTTTTTTAATGCTTCTACCACTTTTCCTATTTGTTCATCAACAAATGTTATACAAGCTAAGTACGACTGTACTAATTCTGGCAAAAAATTCTCTTTAGCTTTAACATCTTGCCAACCGCCTTTAGGAGTACTTCCAAAGGCTATAGCTTTTCCCATTAAAGGTATATCGTTAAACTCGTTTTCAGGCACTTTAGGTACTACTATATCTTCTATAGGATATAAATCAAAATACTTTTTAGGAGCTGTATACGGTACATGTGGCCTAATGAAGCCGATTGAGAGAAAAAAGGGGTTTTTATGAGGCTGCTTTAGTTTATTTATAGCCCAATTAGCTATTTGTTCATCATACATACCTTTTTCTGGTATATCGTTATCGTCTAAAGGACCACCACATAACGAATAAAATCTATTTCTGGATTTAAAATAATTGTTAATAGTATCCTTACCGTATAATTCTACAAGCTGACCTCCATTTTCTGGAAACGGATAAAACATAGCCCCTCTATACCCGTACCCATTTGCTTTTATATGAGGCTCCATGTTTTTCCAAAAATGTGGAGAATACTCTGTCCAAAAATCATCTGTTTTCTCTGGATAATCAGACTCTCCACTATGAAAAACTTTTCCTGTAGCATAGGTATTATATCCATTTGCTTTAAAATATTCAGGAAGCATCATATGGTTAACCATAACTTTATTGTAGTTTTTTTTCATGTTCTTAGTAGAACTATACCAACCCGAAGAAGTAGGATGTATTCCACTTAAAACAGAATTTCTTGATGCCGTACAAACAGGTTGAGAACAATGTGCATTAGTAAATAGAACACCTTCTGCAAAAAGTTTATCCATATTTGGCGTTATAGCTTGAGGATGGCCTAACAATGCCCCTTCCCAGTCATTTAAATCATCTACAGAAATAAAGAGCACATTAGGCTTTGTAATTTTATTTTGTACTTTAACTTTACAATTGGCAAATAGTAAAACACCTATTATCGATAGAATTAATTTTATATACCTGATTTTTCCTTTCATTGTAAGAGTCAAAATATTCTATTAAACTACTATACACCCGTGTATTTAATGTAAGCTTTTCAACGGGTTAGTAAGTACTACTCCTTTTACCCCGCTTTATGATACTCATTTACTTTAGCACCTTCTAAAGATATTTTTTTATAGCATCGTTTGCACGATTAGTAGTTGTTTTACAGCCAAAAAAGAATAGTAATTAGCACTATAGAAATTAAGTTTTTTTATTAATAATCTCTAAAATTTATCCTTTACCATTGGTAGTCTTTACCTTCTCTACTAGCTTTCCACGACATTTTTATTTTTTCTAATTCTAAACACATTTTCTTAAAAAGCTCTGGTTTTTCTAAGGCTAAATTATTTGTTTCTGCCGGATCGTTTTCCAAATCAAAAAGCATCATATCGTCACCTACTTCTGGAATACAAATCTTATACTGACCATTGATGTAAGCATATAATTCTGTTTTTTTATAAAGGCGCTGATACCCAAAAGCCACAGGATTTTTATCAATATTAACGTCACCATTTATAAGTGGTTTTAAACTTATTCCGTCTAGAGGAACTTTTTTATTTGGCTTAATATTTAAAAGATCAAGTATAGTTGGAAAATAATCGTTGGTAGATGTTTGTGCATTAGAAACTGTACCTTTTTTAATATGCCCTGGCCAATAAATTAATGATGGCACACGCAAACCACCTTCCCACATTTGGTGTTTATGCCCTCTAAAAGGTCCTGCTGATGCAATACCTCTTTTTGCTAGTGGATCAGATGGCCCATTATCACTACAGAAAAAAATAAGGGTATTTTCATCGATATTATTGTTTTTTAAGAATGTATTTAAGCGTCCTATTTGTTCGTCCATAGCAGTAATACAACCATATAGGTGTTTTTTAGCCTTAGGCAAATTGGGGTATTTTGCCAAATACTCTGGTCCAGCAACTACTGGCTCGTGTGGCGCATGAAACCATACCGTAGCAAAAAAAGGCGCTTTGTTTTCAATAGAATTTTCAATAAACGGAATAACCCTATCCATTATAACCCTGCTATCATCGCCATCTAAATTTTTTGTTACAGGCTTACCATTTTCAATATAAATAGATCCTCCCCAGGAACCATCTGCTTTTGCTCCCCAACTATTCCATCCTTTTGGTGTTTTAGTAGGGTTCCATGTTGGCACCGCACTTTTAGTGGCAAAAGTTTCTTCGTACCCATGATGCCATGGTGGTGAATAAACACCTCTAGATTCTACCTTGTCTGGTTGTAGCCACCCCATATGCCATTTACCAAAAAAACCTGTTTTATAGCCTTGTTGTTTTAGTATCTCAGCTATTGTTTTTTCTGCTGGACGCATACCTGCCGTATGAGCAGCAAAAATCCCCTGTCTAAATGGGCTTCTGCCTGTTAATACACTTGCTCTAGTTGGAGAACATAATGGGGCAGCCGCATAAAAACTAGTTAGTGTTATTCCTTTTTTAGACATACCATCAAGATGGGGTGTAATTATTACATCGTTACCATTAAAACCAACATCGCCGTAACCTAAATCATCGGCCATAATGAGTATAATGTTTGGCATGTCTGCTTGATTAACTTCTTGAGCATTACTATAAAAAAAATTAAAACTTACACTAAGGGCTATTAGTAATTGGTAAATTAGAATACGTCTCATATAATATTTGAGCTAATAATTTTAGACAAAATTCAATATCAAAAAAAATAGAGATTTGGGTACAATACTATTTTAATAAATTTTACTACCAATACAACAAAAGAGGTTTACTGTTTTTAAATTAATAGAAATTGGTGTGTTTTATTTCAATGGCATTAAAAACAATAGAAAGCATACCAACGAACTTATTACAATAGTATTTTTAATTTAAAAAACTTAACCTATGCAACAACAAACAATACTGTAACGCTTGTAACTTGTGACCGCGGAGGGATTCGAACCCCCAACCCTCAGAGCCGAAATCTGATATTCTATCCAGTTGAACTACGCAGCCTTTCAATCCTGCGAAAGCAGGAATCGCTTTTATTATTTTAACTTAATTTTTGTTTTACAATATTTGAAATGGTTTTTCCATCGGCTTGTCCTGCTAATTCTTTACTAACCATTCCCATAACCTTCCCCATGTCTTTCATGCCTTCTGCTCCTACTTGAGATATAGTAGCATCTACTACTTTCTCAATCTCTTCTTCAGATAGGGCTTCTGGCAAGAACTGACTTATAATTTCTGCTTCAGCCAATTCTGGTGCCGCCAAATCTTCTCTTCCTTGTTCTAAATAAACTGCAGCACTGTCCTTTCTTTGTTTTACTTGTTTTTGAAGAATTTTAAGCCCCTGTTCTTCTGTTAATTCTTCAGCTGCATTGCTTTCGGTTTTTGCTAATAATATAGCAGACTTTATTGCTCTTAAAGCCTGTAAAGCTGTTTGGTCTTTTGCTTTCATGGCATCTTTTAAGGCTGTCATTATATCTTGTTGTAAACTCATAAACTTTGTTTTGAAAGTGTTGCGAAGATAGAAAAAAGTTAAGAATTTAACAGTGAAATGAATATAATAGATTATGTGTTTTGAGAGAACTATCTTTAAGTAATCCTGCTTTTCAGGGGGATTAGTTCAATTTGTTATTTTTACTGCAATTTTTAGGCTTGTAAAAAAATGAGTTTTACTAAAAAATCCCGAAAAGAATGAGGGAAACTCTTCGGGATCATAACTAAAGTGAGGTTAAACACAGAAGTGCTGTTCTTAGTCTACATTATCATGTAAAAAAGAATTATTTGTTCTTATTTGAATATCGTCGTTATCGTCTAATCCAACACTTGTTCTAGACATATCTGTTTCAGATGAATGTTTTGCTTCATCTAAATTAACACCTTGCCTCTTGTAGGCAGGCACTTTTTCTATGTCATCAATTTTTGAATTATTAAATTTATAATTAAAGTCTTTCATTTTACGTCTGCGTTCTGCAGTACGTTGTTTTAATATTTCAGAAATTGGCAACTCTGTGGCTTCTACATCTTCTTCCTCTGATGTTTCAGTAATATCCTCCTGAAGTACCTTTCTTTCAAAAACAATATCTTCTTGAACTTCTTCTACAACTTCGTTAACTTTAGTTTTAGATGGGTTCATTGCAGATTCTGCTTCAATATAATCATCGAGAGCGTAACGAATATCGTTACCGTCTTCATTTGTTTCGGTAACCGTAATTAGCTCTACGTAATCATTTACAGGTAGGTCTTTAACCTCATCTTCATCGAGGCTATATGTTATTTTTTCTTCTGGTTCCTGCTCTTCTACTTTTTCGGTAGGCAAAGGCAAATCAAAAGTTAAGGTTATTTGCTGATCTTCATCTTCATGCTCTATAACTTCTTCTTCCTTGGCTTCCATAGTGGTAACAGGCTTTATTATAAAATCGTCTTCCTCTACTCCTGCTTTAACCTCTTCATATACCACATCCATGTTTTTTATAAATTCTGATGTTGGTATTAAGGTAATATCTTTGGGTTTGTCGCTTGTTTTAGGTTTTTCTACCACTACTTTTTCTGCGGAGGTTATCTCTTCTTCTACTTCGTCTAAATCTAATGTATGCCTTACAATAGGGTTTGGTTCTTTTTTCTCTAACTCTACCATTGGCGCTATTATAACCGGCTCTTTATCTTTAGTCTCAGAGTCGTCTTCCAAAGCGTGAACTACCTTTTTAGTTTCGGTATTTGAAATTTCATCCTGCTGTTCTATATTAAAGCCTGTAGCAATAATAGTTACAGAAATTGACTCTTCTAAAGTTTCATCTTCACCTACACCCATAATGATGTTTGCGCCATGACCTGCTTCGTTTTGAATATGGTCGTTAATTTCCCCTATTTCATCAATAGTAATTTCTTGTGCTCCAGAAACAATAAGTAACAATACATTTTTAGCTCCTGTAATTTTGTTATCGTTTAATAATGGAGAATCTAAAGCTTTACGAATAGCATCTTGGGCTCTATTTTGACCTGATGCGATTGAAGATCCCATAATTGCAGTACCACTGTTACTTAGTACTGTTTTAGCATCTCGTAAATCTATGTTTTGTGTATAGTGATGTGTAATAACTTCGGCTATTCCGCGAGCAGCAGTAGATAGCACTTCATCGGCTTTGGAGAACCCAGCTTTAAATCCAAGATTTCCGTATACTTCACGAAGTTTGTTATTGTTTATTACTATTAGGGAATCTACAACTTCTCTTAATTTTTCGATTCCTTTTTGAGATTGCTCTAAACGCATTTTTCCTTCAAACTGAAACGGCATAGTTACAATACCAACGGTTAAGATATCTTTATCTTTGGCCATTTTTGCAATTATTGGTGCAGCACCTGTTCCAGTACCACCGCCCATACCTGCGGTAATAAAAACCATTTTAGTATTAGTATCTAGCATTTGCGAAATTTCGTCAAAACTCTCTACTGCAGATTGTTCTCCTATATCTGGGTTTGCACCAGCACCTAATCCTTCGGTTAAGTTCACACCTAACTGTATTTTGTTAGGCACACCACTATTTTGTAGTGCTTGTGCATCGGTATTACAGATATAAAAATCTACGCCTTTTATACCCTGTTGGAACATGTGATTAATAGCATTGCTGCCGCCACCGCCAACACCGATAACCTTTATTACATTTGATTGGTTTTTAGGTAAATCAAATGCAATGCTTTCGAATTCGTTTTTGCTGCTCATAAATTCTTGTTTTCTGGGGTTCTAAATATTATATTTTAATCAATGGTTAATTATTCTTTGCGCCATCTGGCAACTTCTCTAAAATTGTATGCTAAACAATTTCTACTTTTCTAGTTCTTATTCTGCGTTATCTAAAAAATCTTTAACGCGTTCGGTTAATTTATCCAAAAACGACTTACGTTCTTTTACAGGCTTTTCTATTTCCTCCTCGCTAACAGCTTCATCTTTAATTTGTTCTTCATATACCTCTTGTTCCTGCTGCTCTACCTTCTTACGTTCCTTACGCTTTAGTCCGTCTAAAACTAAACCTACTGCGGTAGCGTACAACGGGCTCGTAACATCTGCATCACTATCGCCAGCTAAATGCTCGTTAGGATACCCTATCCTGGTATCCATTCCCGTTATATATTCTACCAATTGCTTTAAATGCTTTAACTGGCTACCACCACCAGTTAACACTATGCCTGCAATTAATTTCTTTTTTTGCTCTTCGTGTCCGTAATTTTTTATTTCTGCGAACACTTGTTCTACAATTTCTACAACTCGTGCGTGAATAATTCTAGAAAGGTTTTTTAAAGTAATTTCTTTAGGCTCTCGTCCTCTTAACCCAGGTATAGATACAATTTCGTTATCTTTATTTTCTCCTGGCCACGCTGAACCAAATTTTATTTTTAACAGTTCTGCTTGTTTTTCTATTATGGAACACCCTTCCTTAATGTCTTCTGTAATAACGTTTCCACCAAAAGGAATAACTGCTGTATGACGAATGATGCCGTCTCTAAAAATGGCCAAATCGGTAGTTCCGCCCCCAATATCAATTAAGGCGACACCAGCTTCTTTTTCTTCTTGACTTAATACTGCGTTTGCTGATGCCAAAGGCTCTAGTGTGATACCTTCAAGATTTAAACCAGAACTTTGCACGCAGCGCCCAATATTTCTAATGGATGAAACTTGCCCAACAACCACATGAAAGTTTGCTTCTAAACGGCCACCGTACATGCCAATTGGCTCTTTAATTTCGGCTTGTCCGTCTACTTTAAATTCTTGTGGCAATACATGGATTATTTCTTCACCAGGAAGCATTACCAATTTATGTACTTGGTTAATGAGCCTATCTATATCATCCTCATCTATCACCGTTTCAGAATTTGGCCTTGTGATATAGTCACTATGCTGTAAACTACGAATATGTTGTCCTGCAATGCCTACAGTAACTTCTTCAATCTTTAATTCGGCAGTAGCTTCTGCCTCTTGCACAGCCTGCTGAATAGATTGTATAGTTTGGGTAATATTATTTACAACACCACGATGCACACCCAAACTTTTAGATTTACCAATACCTAAAATCTCAAGTTTGCCGTATTCGTTTCTACGACCAATCATTGCCACAATTTTTGTGGTTCCTATATCTAAACCTACTGCTAAATTATGTTCCATGTTTTACGTTTTGGTACACACCACTTGATTATCAAATTGCAAATTTACTTTGCTGTACTTATCTAACGTTTTTTCTTTTAAACTCTTTTTGTAAAACGCTTTTAAGTTGTTTATTTTCTTATCCAAAAGTTTTAAACTTCCCAGATTCACTATAAAATTACACTGTCTTAGTCTTAAAGCTATAGCGCCATTTACACTTTGGTGAATCTCTACTACATGCTGTTTTAAAAAATTGTCCGCTTCTACTTTTTGGGCAACTCTAAAAACATGTTTTAAATTATTTTTCTCAACATAACCTGTAACCAATGGCACTCTTGCAGTATAATTGCTGGACAAGGGCATAAAACCACCCTCATCATCTATATAGTAAGATGCGTTTGTGTTTACTCTCGCAACAGGTCTTTTTTGTTTTATTTCGGCGTTAAGTGTTCCATTTACAGCAACATACACCTCTGCCGATTTTATCATGGGATTAGAATTTAGGGCCAATTCTAACACATTCAAATCTAAAGTTTCTTTAGGCACATTTTTAATACTGTCTTGATTTTGTATTAACAATTTACTAACAGTCTCATGGGTGATAAATAGATTGTTTTCACCTAAGAATGAAATGTTAGGCTTTGTAACATTTCTTACATTGTTTTTAACTGAAGCAAAAGCATACAAAAACACTACTATACCAAGTAGAACTATCATTTTTATGTAATTCCAGTTAACTCGCAACGCTTAATTCTTTTTTTATTTGTTTTACTTCTTCTCCAATATCACCAGCCCCAATAGTTAAAATTACTTGTGCAGAACTTTTACGTATTTCAGAGATTAAATCCTGTTTACTTACCAGTTTTTTATTAGTATTTTTTATTTTACTTAAAAGCCAGTTTGAAGTTACACCTTCTATAGGCAGCTCCCTAGCTGGATAAATATCTAGTAACATCAATTCATCAAATTGAGATAAGCTTTTAGCAAAATCATCTATAAAATCTCGTGTTCTACTATACAGATGCGGTTGGAATATGGCCAGCACCTTTTTGTCTGGGTACATTTCTCTAATGGCGGCGTGTACCGCATTAATCTCTTCTGGATGGTGCGCATAATCGTCTATAAACACTAAATCGTTTGTTTTAATGTGATAGGTAAACCTACGCTTAACTCCCTTGTATGTAGCTAAAGCATCGGCAAGCTGCTGGTGAGAGACTCCAAATTCAGCAGCCATTGCCATTGCCACTAATGCGTTTGATAGGTTGTGTCTTCCTGGTAGATTAAACTCCAAGTTTTTTATAGTAGTTTCTGGTGTTTTAATATCAAAAATATAAGCGCCGTTTTCTATTTTTATATTCTGAACAGCATATGCAGCATTATCTTCTATACCATAGGTAATACCTTGAATAGGCAAACCATTTCTAACAAATAGTTTTCCCTGAGGTTTTATTTTTTTTGAAAAGTCTTCGAATGATTTTTGTAATTCTGTTGCATTGCCGTAAATATCCAAGTGGTCTGCATCCATAGAAGTGATGCAAGCTAAATTTGGAGACAAGGTTAAAAACGACCTATCGAACTCATCAGCTTCAACTACTGAAACTTCATCGCCATTCAAAATTAAATTAGAATTATAATTTTCGCTAATACCACCTAAAAACGCAGTTAACCTAACACCAGATTGATATAAAAGATGCCCCAAAATACTAGTTGTTGTTGTTTTTCCATGGGTACCTGCAACAGCTAAACAAAAGGTGTTTTCTGTAATTAAACCTAGTACTTTAGAACGTTTCATTACATTGAAACCATGTGCTATAAAATACTGTAATTGCGACTGTTGTTTTGGAATTGCCGGCGTATAAACTACTAGCGTATGCGCCTTGTTTCGAAACACTTCATTTATATGCTTTGTATCATCTTCAAAATGAACAGGAATTCCAGAACTTTCCAGTGCATCGGTAATTTCAGAGCGTGTTTTATCGTATCCTGAAACGTGTTTTCCAACAGATTTAAAATAGCGCGCCAAAGCACTCATACCGATACCTCCGACACCTATAAAAAAGACGTTATGTACGCTATTTAAATTCATTTTTTTAGTAATGCTTCTACTTCGTCTGCTATATCTTTTGTTGCGTTAACCAATGCTAACTCTTTTATATTTTCACTCAATTTTTGTTGTTTTTCTTTTGATGCGATTAACTGTGAAAATTTATTTTCAAAATCAGCTCCTAGATCCTCTTCCTTAATTATCATAGCAGCTTCTTTATTAACAACCGCCATAGCATTTTTAGTTTGATGATCTTCGGCTACATTTGGTGACGGTATAAAAATTACGGGCTTACCCACAATACATAATTCTGACACCGAACTTGCTCCCGCCCTAGAAATTATAATATCTGCCGCAGCATATGCCAAATCCATTTGGTTTAAAAATTCGTAAACCCTAACAGTTTTAGAATTACCATAAAGTTTATATTGTTGGTAATACAACTTACCACACTGCCATATAATTTCTACGTTATGAACATCAAAAAAATCAAGCTCCTTTTCAATCAATTCATTAATACGTCTTGCTCCCAAACTACCACCAAGAACCAACAAAGTACACTTACCTTCTTTTAGATTGAAATGCTTTTTTGCCTCAGCCGCTTTTCCAGCAATACTTAATAAGTCTTGCCGCACAGGGTTTCCTGTAATTTTAATTTTTTCCTTTGGAAAAAACCGCTCCAACCCTTGGTAAGCAACACATATTTTATTTGCTTTTTTTGAAAGCAACTTATTAGTAATCCCTGGATACGAATTTTGCTCTTGTATTAAGGTTGGAATATTTTTTGAAGCCGCCACAAACAATAATGGCCCGCTTGCAAAACCACCCGTACCTATGGCCACATCTGGTTTAAAGGATTTAATTATTTTCCGCGCTTTCCAAATACTACTTAAAACTTTAAACGGAAACATAAGGTTTTTTAACGTTAGCCGTCTTTGTATTCCCGAAATCCAAAGGCCTTTAATTGCGTAACCTGCTTTTGGCACTTTTTCCATTTCCATTCTATCTTTCGCTCCTACAAACAGAAACTCAGATTCTGGAAATCTTGCTTTTAATTCATTAGCAATTGCAATTGCAGGATAAATATGTCCTCCTGTGCCACCACCAGATAATATAATTTTATATGTTTTCAATTTACAATTCACAATTTACCATTTACGATTCCCCATCGTTTTAATTGACGCTTCTAAAATTGACAATACCCCAACCATCTTTATGCAATCACTTTATTTTTTTTATGTTCTTTATAGCTTATTTCTAAAAACAATTCTTAAAAATATATACTTTCATCTTCCTCCGCTTCGACCATCTTTAACTTGTTTATAAAATCAGCATAAATTTAGCCCTACATGCCACTCTATAATTTCCCTCTACAGCACCAGAACCTCTTATTAATTGATCACTATACGCATTATACTCCCTAGAAACCGGAAACTTAGCACACAATCTCCAATAACCTGAAGCATACTTTCTGGTTGTATTTTTTAATAGTTCTTTCATTAATCGTAATCATCAAATGGTTTCCGAAAGGATTTCTAACGGATTATCTTCATTTATTTCTTGTTGTTTTATTTCTTCTCGCCTCGCACTTACACTTAAAATTATACCAATCGCAAGACAGGTCATCCAAATAGAAGTACCACCACTACTAATAAGTGGTAAGGTTTGCCCAGTAACTGGAAATAATTCTACAGCTACCGCCATATTTATTAATGCTTGAAAAATTATTGGCAAACCAACACCTAAAACCAATAATTTACCAAAAACAGTATCAGCTTTTTGGGCTACTATTACCACCCTAAATAATAACCACAAATACAAAAGCATTATTAAAAACCCACCAATAAGACCATATTCTTCAATAATAATGGCAAATATGAAATCTGATGATGATTGGGGTAAAAAATTCTTTTGAATACTTTTTCCTGGGCCAACCCCTTTAATTTTTCCTGAAGCAATGGCTATTTTAGCTTTTTCTATTTGATAATCTGCCTCTGTATCTTCACCATTCCAATAATTTTTAATTCTGTTTTCCCAAGTATTTACTTTTACCCTTAAAGGCCCTTCAGTTGTTTTGGCTACTAATACAAAAAAGGTTAATGCTATTATGCCAGAACCTAGAATAACAGCCAAATATTTTACAGGATACCCTCCTAAAAATACCAATACCAATACCATTGTAAATATTATGGCAGTTGTAGAAAAATTAGATGGTAAAATTAGGGCCAACACCAAAAACACCGGTATCCACAATGGCAATATGGAAGATTTAAATGTTATGGTTTTATCTTTCATTTTAGACAAATACCGCGCCACATAAATCATAAGCACTACCGCTGCAAAAGTTGATGTTTGAAACGACATGTTTACAAACGGTATTTGTATCCATCTGCTTGCACTTGCGCCTTCTACGGTTGTACCTTGTAAAATTGTAATAGCTAACAACACCAAAACAATAGGAATCATTACCAACGACAACCCTCTAAAATAACGGTAAGGAATTTTATGAACCCCATACATAATAGAAAACCCTAGCAATAAATGCACAAAATGTTTTATAAAAAAAGTAAAAGTATTACTGCCACCACCTCGGTAAGCCAAATTACTAGCAGCACTGTATACCGGCAAAAACGATAGAATAGCCAATAGCGCCACTATTGCCCATATTAACCGATCTCCTTTTATATTTTTAAATATTTGCTGCATTTTTACTTACGCTATTGAAAGCCTTCTAAAAAGAAAATTTTAGTGTTTTAATTATTATTTAGTGCATTAGATACGATGACATTAATATGACATTATAAATTTCTTACTGCATCTTTAAATTGGCGCCCTCTATCTTCATAATTTTCAAACAAATCGAAACTAGCGCATGCTGGCGACAATAGCACATTATCTCCTGCTTCGGCCACCTTATAAGCTATTTTTACTGCTTCGCTCATATATTGGGTTTCAACAATAACATCAACCATATTACCAAACGTATCCATAAGTTTTTGGTTATCTACCCCTAAACAAATTATGGCCTTTACTTTTTCGTTTACAAACGGAAATAGTTCGCGGTAATCGTTGCCTTTATCCACTCCACCAACAATCCAAACTGTAGGCGCATCCATACTCTCTAAAGCATAATAGGTTGCGTTTACATTGGTAGCTTTAGAGTCGTTAATATATTGTACTTTATTAATCTTAAGTACCTGCTCCAGTCTATGCTCTACGCCTTGAAAATTCTCTAGACTTTCGCGTATGGTTTGTTTTCTAATTTTTAACAAATGTGCCACTGTGGTTGCAGCCATTGCATTTTTAATGTTGTGTTTCCCTTCTAAGGCTAAGTTTTTTGTTGGCATAATTATTTTATTGTTATCTATCGTTATTATGAGTTCGTTATTTTTAAAATATGCACCGTTTTCAATTGTTTTTTTTAATGAAAACGGTAGTAATGTAGATTGAACTGGATTGGTTTTTAAATGGTTGACTATTACTTCATCATCCGCATCATAAATCAAATAATCATCCGCTGTTTGATTCTTTGCTATTTTGAATTTAGCCCTAATATAATTTTCAAATTGATAATTATATCTGTCTAAATGGTCTGGAGTAATATTGGTTATTACCGCTATTCTTGGTTTAAAACCAACAATATCATCCAATTGAAAACTGCTAATTTCTAAAACATAGTTTTCAAAATTCTTCTCAAGAACCTGGTTTGCAAAACTTTCTCCTATATTTCCAGCTAGCCCAACATTAAGTTCGTCTTTTAACAAATGATGCGTTAGTGTAGCTGTAGTAGTTTTACCATTGCTTCCAGTAATTCCAACTATAGTTGCAGCTGTAAATTTTGATGCAAACTCAATTTCTGAAACTATTGGAATGTTGTGTTTTCTAATTGTATCAATTAAGGAAACCGTTCCTGGAATACCTGGGCTTTTCATTACTACATCAGCATTCAAAATTTTAGATTCGGTATGCTGCCCTTCCTCCCATTCAATCTCATTATGTATAAGAACGTTTTTGTATGATTCTTTTATTTTTCCTTTATCGGAAACAAACACCTCATACCCCCTAGCTTTTCCTAAAAGCGCAGTACCTACGCCACTTTCTCCTCCGCCTAATACAACTAAGGAACCTCCCACAACTCCTTCAAAGGAGGAGAGCTGATTACTCTTATGTGATAGTTCTTCTCTCATTGCTTTACTACACCTCTAAGATTTTAACACCCCTGCAGGGCAAAACCATATTTACCTTATCTTCAACGTTACTATTGAAATGATAGCTAATAGAATACCCACAATCCAAAATCGAGTTACAATTTTACTTTCATGGTAACCTAATTTTTGATAATGGTGATGTAATGGCGACATTTTAAAAATGCGACGTCCCTCACCATATTTCTTTTTGGTGTATTTAAACCAACTTACCTGCATTACTACCGACAAGTTTTCTACAAGAAAAATTCCGCACAACACAGGTATTAACCATTCCTTTCTAACGGCAATAGCTATTACCGCTATAATTCCGCCAATAGTTAAGCTGCCTGTATCACCCATAAACACTTGTGCTGGATAGGTGTTATACCATAAAAACCCAATTAAAGCACCTACAAAAGCAGCTATATAAATGGTAATTTCCTCTACTCGTGGGATATACATGATATTTAGGTATTCTGAGAAAATAATATTACCAGATACCCAAGCAAAAATGCCCAGTGTTAACACTATTATGGCAGAAGTACCTGCGGCTAAACCATCTATACCATCAGTAAGGTTTGCGCCATTTGACACCGCAGTTATTATAAAAATTGCTACTAGCACAAAAATTACCCATGCATACTTTTCAAGCTCTGGACTAATCCAAGTGATTAAATTGGCATAATCAAACTCATTATTTTTTACAAAAGGAATTGTGGTTTTAGTAGATTTTTCTTCACTACTAAACAGTTTTGTAATTGGCAAATCAGGGTCTGCAGCCAATAATTCTTGTTGCTGGCTTACAGGAAGTTTTTCTTTAATAGTAACGTTATCATTAAAATAAAGCGCTAACCCAACAATGAGCCCCAAACCAATTTGCCCCATTACTTTAAATCGTCCTTTTAAACCTTCTTTATCGTTTTTAAATTTTTTGATGTAATCATCTAAAAACCCAATAATACCCATCCAAACCGTAGTGATGATGAGCAAAATAATGTATACATTTTCTAGTTTAGCCAATAGAAACACTGGAATTAATGTTGCTAAAATTATAATAATACCACCCATTGTTGGTGTTCCCGCTTTTTCTGCCTGACCTTCAAGACCTAAATCCCGTATGGTTTCGCCCATTTGTTTATTTTGTAAAAACCGAATGATACGCTTTCCATAAATGGTAGAAATTAGCAAAGACAAAATCATAGCTAGAGCACCTCTAAAGGTTAAAAAACCAAAAAGAGTAGCTCCAGGAAACTGGAATTGCTTTTCTAAATAATCAAATAGGTAGTATAACATCTGTTATATTTTGAGATTCTTCGCTTACGCTCTGAATGACATTATTTTTGTAACTGTTTTAAAAATTCTTGTACTATTTTATAATCATCAAAATCGAAACGCTCTCCCTTTATTTCTTGATAGGTTTCGTGTCCTTTTCCTGCTATTAAAATAATATCGTTTGCTTCTGCTAATTGACATGCCGTTTTAATGGCCTGTTTTCTATCTACAATAGACAGTGTTTTTTTAAAGTTTTGAGGCTCAACACCTTTCTCCATATCCTCAATAATTGCTACAGGCGATTCGCTTCTTGGATTATCACTTGTAAAAATGACTTTTGTACTTAATTCTGAAGCAATATGCGCCATTTTAGGACGTTTGGTTTTATCTCTATCGCCACCGCACCCCACAACAGTTATTAAAGATTCGTTTTTGGTGCGAATACTATTTATGGTTTCTAATACATTTTTTAAAGCATCAGGAGTATGGGCATAATCTACAATTGCTGTAATTTTTTCATCAGACACTAGATATTGAAAACGTCCACTTACACTTTTCAATTCACTTATTAAACGTAAAATTTCTACCTTTTCTAAACCAAGCAATTCTGCGGTTGCGTAAATTGCAAGTACGTTGTAGGCATTAAAATTTCCTATTAAGCGTGTCCATACTTCACTTCCTTCTATAGTAAGCAACAAACCACTAAATTCATTTTCTAGAATTTGCGCTTTATAGTCTGCATAACCTTTTAGCGCATAAGTGTATTTTTTTGCATTAGTATTTTGCAGCATTATTAGTCCGTTTTTATCGTCGGTGTTAGACAATGCAAATGCATGTTTACCTAAACCGTCAAAAAAGGATTTCTTCACATCTCTGTATTCTGCAAACGTTTTATGATAATCTAGATGGTCATGAGACAAATTGGTAAACACACCCCCTTCAAACCTTAAACCTTCTGTTCTACTTTGATGAATTCCATGAGAACTCACCTCCATAAAGCAGAATTCTACACCCGCCTCATTCATTAGCTTTAAATACTTATTAATGGTAAGGGAGTCTGGTGTGGTATGTGTAGCTTTATACTCTACATCATCAACCAAAACTTTTACCGTAGACAACAACCCAACCTTGTATCCCGCATTTTTAAACAATTGATACAACAGGGTGGTAACCGTAGTTTTTCCATTTGTACCTGTTACACCAACAAGCTTCAAATTATCCGAAGGGGCATCGAAATAATTTGAAGACATAATTGCCAGTGCTTTGTTTGAGTTGTCAACCTCTACGTAAGTAATCCCATCAACTAATTTTGCAGGTAAAGTTTCGCATATAATTGCCAATGCACCTTTATCTATAGCCACATTTATATAATTATGCCCGTCTACCACGGTGCCTCGAATAGCCACAAACACATCGTTATTGGCTATATTTCTAGAATCGAAATCGATACTATTTATAGCAATGTTTGTGCTACCAACAACAGCATTCAGGTTTACCTTATATAATATGTCCTTTAGTACATTCACGATATTTCTAAAACAACATTTTGATTCTTTTTTACTTTTTGCCCTTTAGCAACCGATTGTTTTTTTACCACTCCAGACCCTTTAAAACTTACCTTAAGCCCCATATTTTCTAATAAAGCTATGGCATCCATAGCGGGTAAACCTACAACATTTGGCATAATGGTTCTATAAGTTTGTGCGGTATTATAATAACTTTCAAATTGTTTTTTTACAGAAGCATGCTGCACCTCTAAAGATTCTATTTCGTCTATTAACGGTGTATCTGTAAATATTTTTTGAGCTATACTTTTGAAGACCGGACCCGACACATCGGCGCCATAATATCCTTTTTGTGTACTTGGTTTATGAATAACCACGATACAGGAATATTTTGGATTTTCTACTGGAAAATATCCAGCAAACGAAGACACATAACGTTTGTTCTCTTTCCAATCTTCCATCCAGTACTCTGTTTGTGCGGTTCCTGTTTTTCCTGCCATAGAAAAATGTGGCGAGTACAAACGTTTTCCTGTACCACGTTCTACAACATTCTTTAAAATTTCTTGAATTTCCCCAAGTGTTTTATCAGAGCATATTTTAGACTTAATTACCTCTTTATCAAAAGCTTCAACTACATCTTCAAATTCCCTAACCGATTTTAAAAAGCGAGGTTTTACCATAACACCATTATTGGCAATGGCATTATAAAACGTTAATGTTTGTAGAGGGGTTAATCTTAAGTTGTAACCATAAGCCATGGAAGGTAATGCGTTTTTGCTCCACAGTTTATCCCCCGGTTTTGGTATAACAGGCTTACCCTCACCAATTATTGGTAAGTTTAAAGTTTTGTTTAAGGACCATTTATCTATGTACTTTAAAAACCTTTCAGGATTATCGGCATAATTTTCATCAATAATGGTAGCTAAACCAATATTTGAAGACACTTCTAAGGCTTTAGCTACAGAAATTTCACCATAACCCCCATGATGCGAATCGTAAATTTTTCTTCTGTAAAACGTCTTCACCCCTTTTTTTGTATCAACTATAGTAGCCGTATCCACAACTTTATCTTCTAAAGCCGCCATAAGTGCCATAACTTTAAATGTTGAACCAGGTTCATGCGATTCTCCTACAGCATAATTTAACCGCTCATAATACGTACCTTTTTCAGTTCTTCCCAAATTAGATATTGCCCTAATTTCACCAGTCTCCACTTCCATTACAACTACACAACCATGCTCAGCTTCATAATACTCCAGCTGTTTTAAAAGTGCATGGTGTGCAATGTCTTGAATATTAACATCTATTGTTGTGTACACATCCAACCCGTCCTTTGGCTCAATTTTGTTATAATCTACAATGGGCTTCCATTGGTTTTTACCAATTTGCTGTTTGGCATGCTTACCATCTGTCCCTCTTAAATATTTTACACCAAAAGCCCCATCTAGACCTGGGCGTGTTACGTTTCCTTCCTCGTCTATACGCTCGTAACCAATAGTACGTTGTGCAATACCTCCCATAGGATGCTCGCGCTTTGTTTTTTGCTCCACAATTAATCCTCCTTTAAACGGACTAAGCTTTAACATTGGGAAAGTGCGCATTCGCATATACTCTAAATACCCTAAATTTTTAGCCAGAAGGAGATACCTGTTTTTGTTAGCTCTTGCCTTACGTATCAAACGCTGGTATTGAGATGACGTTTTTCTACCAGGAAATTTCGCCAAAGAGTCGCAAAGCGTTTTTAAATTTTCCTCAAAAATTGAAGATGTTGGCGTTAGGGCATCAAACCTAATATCGTACTTAGGTATAGAAGTTGCCAATAAATTACCATTAACAGAATACACATTACCACGGTTTGCTGGAATAACAAAATCTTTAACAATACGCTCACTAGCCTTAGCTCGATATTCATCGCCTTGCACAAATTGGATATTAGCCAACTTTACCATAACAGCAATACCGAAGATGAACATACATCCTGCTATGAAATACAATCGGTTTAATATGTTTTTCTCGCTTACTGCCAAGGTTTATTTTAATCTTTAGATTTTACTTTTATTTTTTGCGGCGGTATCACCGAAGGCGCCAAACCTTTTTCTTTCATTTTTGCTACTACTGCCGATTCCATTTTTAATCGCATCAACCTAGAGCGCCCATCTACAAATGCAGATCGCATTTCCTTAACCTCATTTGTTAATCGGGCAATTTCATGCACTTTCTCATCTGCACTATGCGAACTTGCAATCATAATTATTGCTAAAACAGATATAAAAATGATGATACGCCAGTTTTTAAACGAATCGTCACTTACTAGAAATGTACCCTTTAATATGTTATAGATATTCTTCTTCACTCTGCTTACCGTATAACTTTTATAGCCATCTTCCCTTTTGGGAAAGAATTTAGACTTGCTTAATTAAATTATAGCTTTTCAGCTATTCTAAGTTTTGCACTTCTTGCTCTGTTATTTTTTTTGATTTCCTCTTTTGTTGGCACTATTAAACCATTTATTTTTTTTAGAGGCACCTCAAAATTTCCAAACATATCACGCTCTGGCTCTCCTTCAAACAAACCGTTTCTAATAAAGCGCTTTACCAATCTATCCTCTAAAGAGTGGTACGAAATAAAACTTAGCCTCCCACCTTGTTTTAAAATCTCTGGCGTTTGCAACAAGAACTCTTTTAAAGCTTCAATCTCTTGATTTACCTCAATACGAATAGCCTGATAGATTTGAGCCAAAATTTTATTCTCATGCCTAGGCGGTAAAAATTTCTTCAGCACCGTCTTTAATTCCTCACTAGTTACAATAGGTTTATCTTGCCTACGCTCTACAATTAATCTTGCCATGGCAGCAGCTGGTCTTAACTCACCATATTGCGAAAACACCAACCTTAACCGCTCCTCATCATATTCATTTACCACGTGGTATGCAGACAATTCGTTTTGTTGGTTCATTCGCATGTCTAATTTTGCTTCAAATCGTGTTGAAAACCCTCGTTCTGCAACATCAAACTGATGGGACGATACGCCAAAATCGGCCAATACACCATCAACCTCTTTAACACCGTGAAATCTTAAAAAACGCTTTACATACCTGAAGTTTTCATTTATCAGTACGAAACGATCATCATCAATTGCATTGGCCAACGCATCTAAGTCCTGATCGAAAGCGTACAACCTTCCGTTTACTCCCAATCGATCTAGAATCCCCCTACTGTGGCCACCACCACCAAACGTAACATCTACATAAACTCCATCTGGCTTTATGTTTAAACCATCAACGGTTTCCTTTAATAATACTGGATTATGATACATCGCCGTCATCGTCTTGCCCCATTACTTCTTCAGCTAAATCAGCAAAATCCAGAGCCGCGTCATCAATAGACTGCTCATATAATGCCTTATCCCATATCTCGATAATATTTATCGATGGTGAAAGCACAATGTCTTTTGAAATGTTCGCAAAAACCGTTAAATCCTTTGGAATTAACAATCTTCCATTTCCATCAACTTCAACAATTCTAGCGCCAGCACTAAAGCGCCTGATAAAATCGTTATTCTTTTTTTTAAACCTATTTAACCTGTTCATTTTCTGCATTAACAGCTGCCATTCCGCCATTGGATACAATTCTAAACAGGTTTGAAACACAGAACGCCGTAATACAAAACCATCGTCAAGAATTGGCATTAACTGTTTTTTCATGCCAGCAGGAATCATCATTCGACCTTTTACATCGACTTTACAATTGTATGTTCCTATTAATGAATGCACTATAACAGTTTCAGGTTTTGGTGTTTAAGATTCAAATATATTTAAAATTTACCACGTTTTACCACTCTTTACCACTTTTGTTGATAAATTTTCGATTAAGAGCGTTTATTTATGGCTTTTCAAACCATTTTAATAAATCTAAAACCTCATTATCAAGCAATTAAAAAGTGGGACAATTTGTTATTAACCGATGTTGACAACACACTAAACGCACACCCTTTACCACTAAAAAATTAAACCCTTTAAAATATGAATGATTTAACTATATTTGTTTTGAAAGTAAAAGGATGAACATAAGATTAATGGGGGATAGCTTAAGAAAAGAGAAAGACTATAGTTACATAGAGGTTGGCGAAGGCACGCCTATTATCGTGCTACACGGTTTAATGGGAGGATTGAGTAATTTTGATGCTGTAAAGCACTATTTTAGCAATAAAGGCTACAAGGTTGTAATTCCAGAATTACCCATATATAGCATGTCGCTACTAAAAACCAACGTAAAAAGTTTTGCTAAATATTTACACGATTTTATAGAATTTAAAGGGTTTGAAGAAGTGATTTTGTTAGGAAATTCCTTAGGCGGACATATTGGCTTGTACCACACCAAACTATATCCAGAAAAAATTAAAGGACTTGTAATTACTGGAAGTTCTGGACTTTACGAAAGCGCCATGGGCAGTGGCTATACAAAACGTAGTGATTACGAGGTTATTAAAAAGAAAGCCCAGGACGTGTTTTACGACCCCGATGTTGCCACTAAAGATATTGTAGACGAGGTTTATGCCACAGTAAACGACCGTAACAAATTAATTAAAACTTTAGCGATTGCTAAAAGCGCCATTAGACATAACATGGCGAAAGATTTACCCAAAATGAATACACCTACCTGTATTATTTGGGGCAAAAACGACAACGTTACACCACCTGAAGTTGCCGAAGAATTTCAAAACCTGTTACCTGATGCCGATTTATATTGGATTGACAAATGTGGGCACGCAGCTATGATGGAGCATCCTGAAGAATTTAACAAAATACTTGATGGGTGGTTAACCAAACGCAATCTCTAAACTACAAAACAAAAACCAATAGTTCTAAAATAAGAGATTTTCGCCTTGTGGCGGAAGTAATAAAATAATGAAAATTAAATCTGCCGAATTTGTTGTAAGTAATTCTGATGTTGCAAAATGCCCCAAAAGCAGCCTACCAGAATATGCATTTATTGGCAGAAGTAATGTTGGAAAATCCTCGTTAATTAACATGTTAACAGGACGTAAGAGTTTAGCAAAAACTTCTGGAAAACCAGGAAAAACGCAACTTATTAATCACTTTTTAATTAATAAAAATTGGCATTTGGTAGATTTACCTGGCTATGGTTATGCACGGGTTTCTAAAAGCACGAAAAAGGTATTTCAAAAATTTATTACCGAATATTTTGCACAAAGAGAACAGTTAGTAACCGCCTTTGTATTGGTAGATATTCGCCACAAACCACAACCTATAGATTTAGAATTTATGCAATGGATGGGAGAGCACGGTATACCCTTCTCTATTATATTTACAAAAGCAGATAAATTAAAACCCAAAGCCATTGAAAACCACATTGCAGAGTACAAAACCGTTATGCTAGAATTTTGGGAAGATATGCCCAATTACTTTGTAACCTCTGCCTCTAAAAGCATAGGAAAAGATGATGTTCTGGATTATATTGAGGGATTGAACTAAAGCATTTTAGATGAAGCTTTTTTTTATTATATCACTAGTCGTTTTAATACCATTAGGCAATCTTTTTTGTCAAGACAAAGTTTACCTAGATACAACTGGAAAAGAAATCTCATTTACAGAATTTCAAGTAAAATGGAGAGATAGAGATACACTGCGAACACGATGGGATTATATTGGAAAAGACGGAAAACGTTATTGCCAATTAAAAAAAACGTTTATGTTGCTGGAAAAATTCAAATTAATGAAATAAAAAAGCAAATAGAAAACCTTACTAGTAGAGTTATTGATAGCTCAAAAAATATTTTTATTTCTTACTATTACAAAGACGACTTGTGTTCTACATCTATAGACAATAAATGGGCAAGAACCGAAATAAAAGAAATGAAAAGGTATTACAAACCCCAAATTAAAAAAATAAAGCATACGGGAACCATATTTATATGTTTATTTGAACAAGGTATTTTTTTAAAAAATAAGCCAAAGAGCAAATACGAATACTTTTATACGGACACAAACAACTTCTTCAGAAATAACATATTTAAAAGTCCAACTTTATGCGGATCTTATGCCTTATTTAAACCTAACGGAGAGGTTTTAATATTTAATGGGGAATCGAGACCAGATTTTATGATAAAAAATCTTAAATCAAAAAAATGGAATACTTTTTTTAAATATTACTACAAACAAAACCCTACCCCTTAACATCCATAGCATCCCTAAGGGCATTACCAATTAACATGAACGCCATTACCAAACTCATGATACAAAGCCCTGGTATCATTGCCAAATAAGGTTTACCTAAAATAATATAATTGTAGTGGTCTTTTATCATAGCCCCCCAACTTGCCATGGGCGGTTGTGCACCAATACCCAAAAAACTAAGTCCGCTTTCTATTAAGATGGCAGCAGCAAAATTTGCTGCGGAAATTACAATAACAGGCGCCATTATATTTGGCAAAATGTGTTTGGTAATAATTCTAAAATCGTTGTAACCTAGTGCCCGGGCAGCGGTAACGTATTGCATTTCTTTAGTGCTAATAATTTGTCCGCGTACTACACGAGCCACCTCAACCCACATAGTTAAACCCACCGCAATAAATACCTGCCAAAACCCTTTACCTAGTGCCAGTGTTATTGCTATTACTAAGAGTAATGTTGGAATAGACCACGTAACATTAATTATCCACATAATTACAGCATCTACTTTACCTCCAAAATAACCTGCCATACTTCCCATTAGCACCCCTATAAGTAAGGAAATAAATACCGCTACAAAACCAATAAAAAAGGAAATTCTAGCACCAACTAAAACCCTACTTAGTAAATCACGGCCATACTTATCGGTACCAAAAACAAAACGCTTTTCCTTTATAAAATCTTTAATTTCAGTACTAGGAAAATTAGCCAACGCCACGGATTTCTCAACACCTTTTAATCCATCTGTTGCATATTCGGTATAATTTAGCAAACTATCTTTAATAACATATTCAGAAATAGGCACTTCGGTATCTGTGTTTTCTATTCCAAAAAAGATTTTATCGAAAAAACTTTGTTTATTTTTAACTTGAGAGGGTATAGTTAGCATTGTTACCTTAAACCCAGGAGGTTTAGAATGAATAGATAGATGCATTTGGTTGGCATACTGTGAATTATCGGGCGCTAATACGTAAGCGAAAATAGAAACAAACCCTACAAGTACAATAAACCAAAAACTGAAAACGCCCCAAAAATTCTTTTTAAACTTTTGGAGCGCTAGTTGTTTTAGTGAGTTTGATGTGTTACCCATTAAGCCTTAGTCTTTTACCTTAGCTACTTTTTTTATGCTATATGCCATTTTTAAATCCTCAAGCACATTTACAGCTTCTTCAACATATACATCTTTACTTAAATTTTGATACCACCGCTCTCGCTTTTCTTGCAAGTTGGTTGTATCGCTTTCAAATAACTGTTTTTCGAAACCAGTAGGCAAAAAGGTTAAATTGGTTTTGTAATCTGAAATAGCATCAAAACGTTTAGCTTCCTCCTCGTTTGCTTCTAATTGCTTTTTGTAGGTTTCGTAGTTTAATGAAAACTCGGTTTCATCAATTTGACTTTTTACCCATTTGGCATTTTCTTCAATTAGTTTTAACTGGCTATTATTACTCAATCGCTCTTTGCTTTTGTTTATAGCGGTATCGTAATCAAAATAACTATCCCAGGTTTTATAATCTGCAGGGTCTATTTCATCATAAGGCAACGGATTTTCCTTTTCCTTCTCTCCTACTTCAATAAAACTAAAACGCCCTGGCACTTGCACATCACTTTTTACACCTTCTAGTTGTACCGAACCACCGTTAATTCTGTAATATTTTTGTGTTGTAAATGCTAAAGCACCTAAATCGCCGCTAGTATTGTTTCTTACCAAGTTGTTAAGATTATATACATTCTGCACAGTGCCTTTTCCATAAGTTTGTTTGCTACCAATAACAATAGCGCGCTTATAATCTTGCATTGCTGCTGCCATAATTTCGGAAGCAGATGCCGACAATTCGTTTACCAAAATTACCAATGGACCATCCCATGAGATAGATTCGTCCCTATCGCGAAGCACTTCTTTTGGTGCTCCCGTAGACCGTACTTGTACTACTGGACCCTCCTTAATAAATAAACCAGCCATATCTACCACTGCGGGCAATGAACCTCCACCGTTATTTCGTAAATCTAAAATAAGACCTTCCATTCCGTCTGCCTTTAAACGCTCAATTTCCTTACGAACATCATTAGCAGCATTAAGGTTTTTATAATCTTCAAAATCTACATAAAAACGTGGTAGATTAATAATACCAAATTTTCTATCATCTTTTTCAACTATAGAAGCCTTTGCATAAGTTTCCCCTAATTCTACTACATCGCGCACAATGGTTACATCTTTTATAGTACCATCAACCTTCTTAATGGTTAATGTTACTTTTGTACCTTTTGGCCCTTTAATATATTTTACGGCATCACTAATTCGCATACCTACAATATCAATACCTACTTCTTCATCTTCTTGCTTAACTTTTAAAATAACATCTTCAACTTCAAGCAATTGACTCCTCCATGCAGGTCCACCAGAAATTAACTCTACAATTTTTATGTAATCCATACGCTTGGTTAATCTAGCTCCTATACCTTCTAATTTGCCAGACATTTGGGTATCAAAATCCTCTTTTCCTTTTGGCGCTAGATAATACGTATGCGGATCGAATTCCTCTACAATAGCATTAACGTAGGTTGAAAACCAGTCTTCACGAGTTAAATCGTCTATATTGTCATTAAAATAAACATTGATAGATTTTAAGGTTGCTTCACGAGCTTCTTTTTCTATTTCAACAGCTGTTTTCATGGTGTACGATGGATCTTTTTTCTTAGCCTGTTGTTCTTGCTGATAAATATCATCGTAATTGGAAAGCGTAGAAAATTTTAATTGCTTCCTCCAACGCTCTTTCATTTCTGCCTTATTGCTTACAAAATCAATCTTATCATAATCCGTATCAAAAGTTTCATCTATAGAATAATCGAAAGGGGTAGACAGTACTTCTTTATAAATTGCTTTAGACTCTTCTATACGTTGCATCATACGACTGTGAACCACGTTAAAAAACGTAATATCGAACGCTTTTAACTGGTCGTCTATCTCTGTCTTATATTTTTCAAATTCCTTAAAGTCTGATTTATAGAAATAGCGTTTCACAGGATCTATTTGTTCTATGTAATCGCTAAATAATTCTTCAGAAAAACTATCGTTTAGTTTAATAGGATCGAAGTGTCCAGACTGTAATACATAGGTAACTACCTGTATTAATAGTTTATCCTTATCGGTGTCATCAAATGTTTTTGAAGTAAAACTGCAAGAGGCAAAAGCCAATAACAGTACTAATAATAGCACCTTATAATTCTTTTTCATCATATCTTTCATATCTTGAATAAAAGCCTTTAAATTCATTTATCAATTCACTAAATTACTGAAAAAACCGTGCCATTGAACAGATGAGTCGCTAATTTTTTGTTAATACCTTTTTGTAAATTTAATATGCCAGTGGTATAAACCTAACAAAATAAGGCTTTACATTAGAAATTATGTATTTTAGCAATACTTAAAATAAAATTAATTTATGCCGAAAAAACCTTTGATTTTAGTAACGAATGACGACGGTATAACGGCCCCGGGCATACGAACTTTAGTTGAAGTGATGCTTACCATTGGCGATGTAGTTGTAGTTGCTCCTGATAGTCCACAAAGTGCCAAAGGACATGCCATAACGGTAGATTCAACACTGTACGTAGAACAAATAGAAGTCCCCTCTGGAACACATTTAGAATACACTTGCTCTGGCACACCAGCCGATTGTGTAAAATTGGCAGTTCGTGAAATACTAGACAGACACCCCGATATTTGTGTCTCTGGAATTAACCATGGCTCTAATTCATCAATAAATGTAATTTACTCTGGCACCATGAGTGCCGCCATTGAAGCTGGTATTGAGGGCATTCCCGCCGTTGGATTTTCACTTCTAAACTATAAATGGAGTGCTAAATTTAATGCCTGCAAAACCGTAGTAAAAACCATTACAAAAAATGTGATACAACATGGTTTACAACCAGGAGTTGTATTAAACGTAAATATTCCTGACATTCCTGAAGCTGAATTTAAAGGTATTAAAGTATGCAGGCAAGCACGTGCCAATTGGGTTGAAAAGTTTGATAAACGTAAAAACCCACAAGGTAGAGATTACTACTGGTTAACAGGTAAATTTGTAAACTTAGATGGGGGTGAAGATACCGATGAGTGGGCTCTTGAAAACAATTATGTTTCTGTAGTTCCAGTTCAGTTTGATCTCACTGCACATCATTTTATACAAGACTTGAATGGTTGGAATTTTAATGATGCCGAAGACAACTAAACGCTATAAAGCAATACGCATCACTTGTATAGTTCATAATAAAAACATTAAAATAATTAATAACATTTAGATTTAGACTTTTGAAAAAAGAACTTGGAATAGGAATTTTAGTTGGGCTTATTGCCAACGCTATTGGATTGTTTATAACTGCACAAATTTTAGGCAGAGGCGACGATTTTACATCTGTTGTTAGAGCTGCTTACCACGAAGGTTTTTTAGGAAAACTTATTAGTTTAGGCGCAATTTTAAACCTTATTGCCTTCTTTATTTTTATAAAGAAAAAACAAGATTATCGTGCTAGGGGCGTTTTATTAATTACTGTATTTATCGCTGTATTTACCTTTGTAATTAAATTATTTTAGCTAGTAAATGAGGTATTATATTCTTGCTGGGGAAGCATCGGGAGACTTACATGGCGCAAACTTAATTAAGGCGCTACAAAAAGTTGATACCAATGCAAACATTAAATGTTGGGGTGGCGATTTAATGCAAGATGCTGGCGCACACTTGGTAAAACACTATAAAGAACGTGCTTTTATGGGGTTTACCGAAGTTTTAATGAATATTAGAAAAATTTTTAAACTCATTTCGTTTTGCAAAAAAGATATTGCTGATTTTAAACCCGACGTTATTGTTTTTATCGACAATTCTGGATTTAATTTGCGTATTGCAAAATGGGCAAAAGCGCAAGGTTACAGAACCAATTACTATATTTCGCCACAAGTTTGGGCATCTAGAGCCAGTAGAGTAAAAGCTATAAAGCGCGATATAGACAATATGTTTGTTATTCTACCTTTTGTAAAAGCCTTTTATAAAAAATATGATTATGATGTTACCTTTGTTGGGCATCCATTAATAGACGCTATAGCCAATAGAACTCAAGTAAACCCTAAAAAATTTAGGGAAGCAAACCATTTAAGCCAAAAGCCCATAATTGCATTGCTCCCAGGTAGCAGGAAACAGGAAATAACCAAAATGCTTTCGGTAATGCTAAGTGTAATCAACGATTTTTCAGAATATCAATTTGTAATTGCCGGTGCCCCAAGTCAGGATTTTCAATTTTATCAATCCTTTATAAAAGGTAGCGACGTTAAATTTATTTCAAATAAAACCTACGATTTACTAAGTGTGTCTTATGCCGCTTTAGTTACTTCTGGAACCGCAACCCTAGAAACCGCTTTATTTAAAGTACCCCAAGTAGTTTGTTACAAAGGAAGCGCCATTTCTTACCACATTGCTAAACGCATTATTACCTTAAAATTTATTTCTCTTGTAAATTTAGTTATGGATAAAGAAGTAGTGACCGAATTGATACAGAACGATTTTAACAAAAAACGACTAAAGACTGAATTACAACGCATTCTTGACAAACATGAACGTGAAACGATGTTTAGCAACTATTACGAACTTGAGAAAAAACTTGGTGGCAAAGGTGCCAGCGAGAAAACTGCACAACTTATCTACAAAGCTCTAAAATCGTAATACGTTATGAAAAGATACCTTTTGCTAGTTTTTTTAGCTATAGCTTTAAGCAATTGTAAATCTTCTAAACGCGCTAAAGTTGTTACAAAAAAAACAAAGGTTGAGCAGCGAGAAATAACAAAACCTAAAGTTGCAAATATTCCAATTACTAAATCCGCACAAATTATAGATTATTCTAAACAGTTTTTAGGTGTACGCTACAAATGGGGCGGCACTACTAAAAAAGGTATGGATTGCTCTGGCTTAATTCATCAATCTTTTAGTGCACACCAAATTTATTTACCTAGAATTTCTAGAGATATTGCTAAAAAAGGGAAAAAAATTAAGCTTAAAGAAACTTTAAAAGGCGATTTGCTTTTTTTTAAAACAGGAAAAAATAGAAGAAATGCCATAAACCACGTAGGGCTGGTAGTTGAAATAAAAAATAATGCCATTTATTTTATTCATGCCACTACATCAAAAGGTGTTATAATTTCATCTTTAAATGAAGACTATTGGAAATCTGCTTTCGCTGAAGTGCGCAGAGTATTGTAGCCCATTATATTCTGTGACATAAAATGGGATTATTTTACTAAATTGGGCAGGAATGAAACTGCTTAATTTCACTATAATTAAACTTACGTTTTGTCTTATTTTAGGCATAGTTTTAGGGTATTTCCTAAATATCCCTGTACATATTTCTGCAATAGGCACTTTAACAATCTTGGTATTACTTTTTATCTTACTAACAAGAAGCAAAAAGCGCTTTTCTCAGAATATTTGGTTTGGTTGTGTAGCATTTTTAGCAATGGTGCTGGTTGGCATTCTTACTGTAAATCTTCATAACCAAAAAAACTTTACGAATCACTATTCAAATTCTATCTCTAAAAGTTTAGATGAGTTACATACGGTAACTTTTAGAATTCGGGAGGTTTTAAAACCTGGAAATTATTACGATAAATATGTAATAGATATATTGGAAATAAATGGCAACAAAGCTATTGGTAAATCGCTCTTAAATATTAAAAAGGATAGCATTTCAAACAATTTAAAGGTTGATAATATTTTCGTTGCACGAACCAATTTTAAAAACTTAATAGACCCTTTAAACCCCGGACAATTTAATTATAAGAATTACTTAAAAAAGAAGTACATCTACCACCAATTATTTGTAGAAAACACCGCTCTATTGCAGCTAAGCACAAAACATACAACCATTTTTGGACTAGCAAATAATATTAGGGCGCACGTTAACGCAAAACTTAAACCCTATAATTTTAAACCTGACGAATTAGCTATTATCAATGCGCTTCTGTTAGGACAACGACAAGACATTAGCGAAGAAGTTTACACCTCTTACACAAACGCTGGTGCTATACATATATTGGCGGTTTCTGGATTACACGTTGGTATTATTCTACTTATTTTAAGTATAGCTTTAAAAGCTTTAGAGCGTTTAAAACATGGTAAACTTATTAAAACCATACTATTAGTTTTAATGCTTTGGAGTTTTGCTATTATTGCAGGCTTATCGGCTTCGGTTACAAGAGCCGTAACCATGTTTAGTATTGTAGCTATTGGCATGAACTTAAACCGGCCAACTAATATTTACAACACGTTGGCCATTTCTATATTAGTTATTCTTTTAATTAAACCGCTTTTTTTGTTTGATGTGGGTTTTCAGCTAAGTTATCTGGCGGTTTTAGCTATTGTAACTATAGACCCTGTTTTGTACAAGCTTTGGCAACCCAAAAACTGGTTACTAGATAAATATTGGCATACCTTTACCATAACTATTGCGGCTCAGTTTGGAATTATTCCTATTAGCCTTTATTATTTCCATCAGTTTCCAGGGCTTTTCTTTATTTCAAATTTAGTAATTATTCCATTTTTAGGAGTTGTTCTTGCTTTTGGTGTTCTAATAATGCTGTTAGCGGTACTTAATGTACTGCCAAAAATAATAGCGTCTCTGTTTGGTTCGGTAATAAGTTGGATGAATAATTTTATAGGTTGGGTTGCCCACCAAGAGGGATTTTTGTTTCAAGATATTCCTTTCAATATTTTATATGTATTAGGTTTCTATGGGCTTACCATTGCTTTTTTTAAATGGTTCTTCAAAAAGAATTATACCAACTTAAAATTATTGTTAATTGCAATTATTCTATTACAGTGTATTTTTATTTATACTGAATATTCTAAACCCGAAAAACAATTTATAGTGTTTCATAAAAGTAGATATTCATTAATTGGAGACACACATAACAACAAAATTACTTTTGCACATGATTTTGACAGTATTATTACATTAAATACTAATGTAATTAGAGATTACGCCGTTAAACATCATTTAAAAACTGAAGAACAACAAAACATAGCTCCTATTTATAATTTGAATAACAAAATACTTTTAGTTGTTGATAGTTTGGGCGTATACAATGTTACCCGTTTTAAACCCGATTATGTGCTATTAAGACAGTCGCCAAAAATAAACCTAAACCGACTTATAGATTCCCTAAAACCTAAACAGATAATTGCAGATGGTAGCAATTATAAATCTTACATAGAGCATTGGGAGGTAATTTGTAAAAAAAGAAAACTCCCTTTTCACCAAACCAGCAAAAAAGGAGCTTTTGTTTTAAATTATTAAATCTTACTCTTTAAATTCAGATTTGAATGTTTTATAATATTCATTAAAATCCTCTTGGGTTTTAATGTCCTTATGATCATCGTTTTTAAACAACTTTAAGTACAGTTCTAACTGAGTTGGTTTTTGATAACCCCTTATAGGCGCAATAACATCAGCATTTTCATCAAAAAACACAATTGTTGGGTATGCGCTTATTTGTAAATACCTTGCGAGTTCGTGCGCACTATTTCGGGTTTTGGCTCTTGCTTCATTGTAACCAGGATTAGCATACGAATTGTCCTTATACGAAACCACATCGTTACCTTCACCATTAAACTTAACGGCATAATAATTTTTGTTCACATAGTCTATAACATCTGGGTTGCTAAATGTATTTTTATCTAACATTTTACAAGGGCCACACCACACGGTATAAACATCCATCATAATTTTTTTTGGTGTTTGTTTTTGAAGGGCAATAGCCTCTTCTAAAGACACCCAATTTATCTCCTGAGCTATCCCAGAAACCGAGGTTACCAAGGCTAGCATTACTATAATTACTGTTTTTTTCATGTTTAGTTTGTTGCAAATGATATGCCGAACTTACAAAAAAAGGGCATAAAGAGGTGCTTTTTGAATAATTTTTAACGCTTTTTTCGATTAACGCACCCCGTGCATTAGTTTTTTTAATAAAGGATGAAGCAATAAAGAAACAAGCCCTAACCCTATTGGTATAAATGTGAATATTAAAAAGAAAAACGAAAGACCATGCTCGCTGGTAATTTTTTCAATATCGCCTCCTACATAATGTGCTAACTTGTTACCAATTGCAATTGCCAAATAATAAACACCAAACATAAAAGCTACCATACGCCCAGGAACTAGTTTGCTTAAATAAGATAATCCCATTGGGCTTAAACACATTTCGCCTAAAGTGTGAAACAAATAAGCAAACACTAACCAAGCCATACTTAAGCTAGCAGTTTTAGCCCCTAGAGGTACGTCTTTGGCACCAAATGCTAAAAAACCAAAACCCACACCTAAAAGAGCTAGTCCTAAAAAATACTTTACTGATGCAGGTGGATTATATTTACTATCCCACCACTTAGTGAACAAGGGAGCAAATATTATGATAAAAAGTGAATTTAATATTGCAAACCAAGTAATTGGAACTTCAGTCTCAGTAGATTGAAATTCTATAAATAATTTATATAATACTATTGCCCAAACGATAACAAAACTAATACCAAGTATAACATTAGATAATCCTATTCTTTTAAAAGTTTTTCTAAATAAGCTTATAAGCACATAAGTAATAACGCAGAGAGGTACTACTGTTACAATTAAATCGATAATTTTAAACGTTGTTGCAGCTCCACCTTCTAAAATTCTATTAGTATAATCTCTTGTGTAAATTGGCAAAGAACCAGCCGCCTGCTCGAAAGCTGCCCAGAAAAAGATGGTAAACAAACAAAAAATAGAAAAAGCTATCATTCTATCCCTTTCAATTTTAACATATCTAGGTATTCTAACTATTAAAAGTACAATAAATGTTATTGCAGCTAGCAAAGCAAAAAATAAAGAATTTGGCATTCCAGCAACAGTAAAACTAAAGGTATATATGTTGCCTATTTTACTTAATGGATCATTGATAATAAATATGAGTGCTGATACAACAAAAACCAGTATAAGAATATAATCAACTACTAAAAATTTATTAAGCTTAACACCTTTACTTGAAACCACATCGGAATCGTTTACTAAACCATCTATTAAATCAACTTTTTCATTTTTTGGTTTGGCTCCAATATCTCCAAAAAGTGATTGAGCATATTGAAATTGTAACATTCCCAATAACATAAAAATTCCAGCAAGCCCAAAACCATAACTCCAACCAATTTTTTCACCTACCCATCCACAAAGCATAATACCAATAAATGCTCCGGCATTAACACCCATGTAAAAAATATTGTAAGCTCCATCTTTTTTTTCATCATGCCCTTCGTACATTTTAGAGATTATAGAGGTCATGTTAGGTTTAAAAAAGCCATTACCTACAATTAAGAATGCAATCCCTATGTATAAAAATGTAGGTGTTTCTATAGCCATGGAGGCGTGCCCTAAGGTCATTAACAAAGCCCCAATTACCACAGCCATTCTGTATCCTATTTTATTATCGGCTAACCAACCTCCAACTAGAGGTGTTAAGTACACCAACATTGCGTAAGTACCTAAAAGTGATAATGCCGCTTCAGATGTCCAAGCCCAACCAGGATTATCACCAATAAGTGCCCCGGTTAAAAATATTACTAAAATAGCGCGCATTCCATAATAGGAAAAGCGCTCCCACATCTCGGTAAAAAACAGAACAAACAATCCTGACGGATGCCCTAATACTTTATCTTCAAAAAAATGATCGGTTGAGTTTTGTGCCATAGCTATATTAATTAAAAAACTTTAAATTTAAAGGCTAGTTGTTTATTGCTGGATCAGCAAGTTCATATGCTTCCTGTTCCAACATTTCCCTTTCGTTATCTTCTGCACCGTGAGTTAAACTTTCTAGTTTTTTTCTAAAGAGCAGAACTAGAATTCCAAAAATCACACAAAAAACGGCGATACCAGTAAAGACAGTAAATTCACCTAAGCCTTCAGCAGATTCTCCTAATAATCCTGCAAGTTTATTGCCAAATCCTGTCATTGCAAAATATACACCCATCATAATTGACGCATACTTCACAGGCGCCAATTTAGTTATGTATGACAATGCCACGGGTGAAATGCATAATTCCCCAACCGTATGAAATAAGTACGCCAAAACCAACCAATACATAGCTGACGCTCCTGTGCTCTCAAATTGAGCTGATGCAGCAGACATAAAAAAGAATCCAGTGCCCATTATTATCAATCCAATTATCATTTTAAAGAGTGACGTTGCTACCTTACCTTTTAGTTTTCTTTTAGCCCAATATAATGCAACTGAAGTTCCCAGAAATATTATGAACATAGCATTAAGCGATTGAAACCAAGACGCAGGAACTTCCCAACCAAACAACATTCTATTGGTATTTTCCATTGCATAAATATTCATGAGCCCACCTGCTTGCTCAAAAGCTCCCCAAAACACTATTACTAGTAAGAACGAAATAAACAATACAATTACCCTGTCCTTTTCAACTTTAGTTAAAGGCCTATTCATGGCTTCTTTCTCTTCTTTATTCTCAGATTTACCTAAAAAATTCCCAACATGTTTTAAATATTTTTGACCAAGAACATATTGAATTAAACCTAAAGTCATACCAATTCCTGCAAGCCCAAATCCGTAATGCCAACCATGTACCTCTCCAACATAACCAACTATTAAACTTGACAAAAAAGCACCTATGTTTATTCCTATATAAAATATAGTGAAACCCTTATCCCTTCTAATGTCACCTTGCTTGTACAACCCACCAACCATAGTAGATATATTCGGCTTCAACATTCCAACTCCAGCAATTATTAAGCCCAAACCTGTGTAAAATGCCCACATTTGCTCCACGGCTAATATACTATGTCCTGCAACTAAAATTATACCTCCGTATAGCACAGACTTTTTTTGGCCTAATAATTTATCTGCAATCCAACCACCAGGAATAGAAGCTACGTAAACCAACATTGTATACCACCCATAAAGAGCTAAAGCATCACCATTAGACCAACCTAAACCTGGATTATCACCAGTAGTAACATGAACAAGATATAATACCAAAATTGCCCTCATACCGTAATATGAAAAGCGTTCCCACATCTCGGTAAAAAACAGAACGTACAAGCCTAGTGGATGTCCAAATAATTCTTTTTGTTTTATTGTATTAGAATTTGCCATAAATATGTTTGATTAGTTAGTACTTATCCTTTTAATTGAGATTCAACCTCTTGCTTTTCTTTAGGTTCTTTAATTTTATCGCCTAATGTTTCGTTGATAAAGCTAGTCATTTTTTTGTAGAGATGTAACCTTGTGTTTCCGCCGTAAATACTATGATTTTTGTCGGGGTACATTGCCCATTTAAATTGTTTATTGGCTTGCACCAAAGCTTCTACCAAACGCATTGAGTTTTGTACATGAACGTTATCGTCTGCGGTACCATGAATTAGTAAAAAATCGCCTTTTAATTTATCTACATGGTTTATAGGGGAGTTTTCATCATAACCACTGGGGTTATTTTGTGGTGTCCCCAAATAACGCTCTGTATAAATAGTATCATAAAAACGCCAGCTTGTTACAGGCGCTACAGCAATGGCCATTTTAAATACATCATTTCCTTTAAACAGGGCATTGCTACTCATAAAACCACCATAGCTCCATCCCCAAATGCCAATTCTGGTTGCATCAATATAGGGTAATTCGGCCAATTGTTTTGCAGCCTCAATTTGGTCTTCTACTTCGTATTTCCCTAAATCGTTTTGTGTTATTTTCTTAAACTCGGCTCCTTTAAATCCTGTACCCCTACCATCAACACAAACTACAATGTAGCCTTGTTGCGCTAGCATTTGGTACCAGTAATCGTTGGTGCTATGCCAACTGTTAGCAACCGATTGCGAACCCGGGCCAGAGTACTGCGCCATAAAAAGTGGATATTGTTTGGTAGCATCAAAATTTGATGGTTTTATCATCCACATGTTCAAATCGTTACCATTAACACTTAAGGTACTGAATTCCTTTTTTGATGTTTTAAAACTTGAAAGCTTTTGAGCTAATTTATCGTTATCCTTTATAGACGTTATAAGCTTACCAGACGATGTACTATGTAATGTATATTTTGGTGGCGTTGTAGCACTAGAAAAGGTATTAATAAAATACGAAAAATCTGCGCTAAAAGCGGCACTATTTGTTCCTATAGTTGCTGTTAAACGCTGCTTATTTCTACCATTTAATTTTATGCTGTACACATCTCGATTTATAGAGCCATTTTCGGTAGATTGGTAAAAAATGGTATTGCGCTCATCATCATAACCATAATAATTGGTAACTTCCCAATTACCCTTTGTTACTTGGTTTTTCAAATCTCCATTTTTTGAATAGTGGTAAATATGGTTATAGCCATCCTTCTCGCTCGTCCATATAAAACTATTATCTTTTAAAAATGTTAAGTTATCGGTAACATCAATATAGGCTTTATCCTTTTCAGCTAGCACCAATTTAGATGTATTATCTTCAGCATTAATAAACCATAAATCTAGTTCGTTTTGATTTCGGTTCATATACTGTGCACTTAAAACATTGGCATTATTAGTCCACTTAATTCTTGGAATATAATAGTCTTTATATGTTTTTCCAACATTTATATTAGCAATTTTATCTGTATCTAAATCATAAATATGTAATGATATCTCTGAGTTATTTTCGCCTGCTTTAGGATATTTAAATACTTGTTGTGTTTGGTATAGAGCTTTACCGTAAATATCCATAGAGAATTCAGGCACATTAGTTTCATCAAATCTTATAAATGCAATTTTGTTGCTTGCTTTGTTCCAATCGAAAGCGCGTACAATTGAAAACTCCTCTTCGTAAACCCAATCGGCAATACCATTTATAATTTTATTTTTTTCGCCATCAAAAGTAATTTGCTTGATGGTGCTAGATGCTAAATCTTTTACATATAAATTATTCTGAAAAGCAAAAGCTATTTTTGAGCCATCGGGAGAAAATGTTGGTTCTTGTATTTTATTTTCAAAAACCCTATTTATGGTTTTGGTATTTATGTTATAAACATAATAATATGCCAAAGAGGAGCGCCTGTAAATAGATTGTTCTTCTGTAGCTAAAAGTACTTTTTGCTCATCGTTACTAAAGGTATAATCTGTAAAGTAATCTAGCTCTGGGATATTGGAAGCAGATACTAAAGTCTCTACTTTTTTTTGGGTTTTATAATCGTAAATATCTATAGCTGTTGAGCGTGTTGCCCTATCAAAATTTAAAACCGAATATTGTTGCCCATTTTTCATAGAATGTAAGGCATCCATTCTTTCAGTTCTAAAAGCACCGCTCCAAATGTCTTCTAAGGTAATTGCTTTGGTTTGCGCGTAAAGAGAAATAGAAATGAATAGGTAAACACAAAGGGAGAATTTTAAGTATTTCACACATTTAAATTTTAGTAATTATTCAACTTTATATTCATATAAAATTGAGAACGTGTACAACACAACGTTCTCAAAATAAATTTTTAAGTATCTTGTTCTGCAAAGAAATATTTAAAATTTACTAATATTCGTTTACTAGGTGTATGTCTGTTTTGCTTACAACCATTCAACTTCCAATTCCATCTATTTCAATACAATAAAATAGCAAATCTGATATGATTTGCCAGAAAAAACATTTAATTTATAAACCGTTTTCAAGTTTACTAAAAATTATGTAATTAACCGAAATTATTAACAGTTAAATAACGCCGTTTATTAAGTTAGCTAATTTTAGTATCAAGAGTAGTATCTTTGCATTTTAAAAAAATATGCCACTATGAGCAAAACAATTTCTGGGTTTTCTAAACTTTCTAAATCCGAAAAAATTGATTGGATAGTTAACACTTATATTTTCAACAACGAAAATGCAAAAGATATTTTAAAACAGTATTGGAACTCCAATAAACAACTACAACAACTCCACGACGAGTTTATAGAAAACACCATTACCAACTATTATTTGCCTTTTGGAGTTGCACCCAATTTTTTAATTAATGGCAAAACCTACACCATACCAATGGCTATAGAAGAAAGCTCGGTAGTGGCCGCAGCAAGTAAAGCTGCAAAATTTTGGCTAGACCGCGGTGGCTTTAAAGCCGAAGTTATTTCTACTAAAAAAATAGGACAAGTACACTTTAAATACAACGGAAATCCAGAACTTTTAAAAACATATTTCTCTTACATAAAACCAAAGTTAATTAAAGATGCACAACCCATTACCGTAAATATGGAAAAGCGCGGTGGTGGTATTTTAGATATTGAGCTACGAGATAAAACTACAGATATTGAAAACTATTACCAACTGCATGTGTCTTTTGAGACTTTAGATGCTATGGGTGCAAATTTTATTAATTCCTGTTTAGAACAATTTGCCAAAACCTTTAAAAGTGAAGCTTTGAATTTTGAAGCTTTTTCTACTGAAGAAAAACATATAGAAATTATAATGAGCATTCTATCTAATTACGTTCCAGAATGCTTGGTTAGAGCCGAAGTAAGTTGCGCTGTAAAAGACTTAACCGAAAACAACAACGTTTCTGGCGAGGCTTTTGCCCAAAAATTTATACAAGCCGTTAATATAGCAGAAGTAGAACCTTACCGGGCCGTTACCCACAACAAAGGCATAATGAATGGTATTGATGCCGTTGTTTTGGCAACTGGTAACGATTTTAGGGCTATTGAAGCTGGTGTGCATGCTTATGCAGCTCGTAACGGAAAATACAGCAGCTTATCTCATGCCGAAATTAAAGATGGTATTTTTACATTTTGGATAGAAATTCCTCTAGCACTTGGTACGGTTGGCGGTTTAACTGGTTTGCACCCATTAGTAAAGTTAGCTTTAGAAATGTTAGGTAAACCTTCTGCCAAAGCATTAATGCAAATTGTAGCGGTTGCTGGTTTAGCCCAAAATTTTGCGGCATTACGTTCGCTAACCACCACTGGTATTCAACAAGGACACATGAAAATGCATTTAATGAATATTTTAAACCAATTTGGAGCAAGCCCTTCAGAAAAAGAAAATCTAGTAAAACACTTTAAAACAGAAACTGTAACACATAGTGCTGTAGTTGAGGCTTTAGAAAAATTAAGGCGTTAAATTGGAAACATACAGAAGCAACGGAAAATTATTATTAACTGGTGAATATGTAGTGCTTGATGGCGCTGTATCGCTTGCCGTACCAACCCAATACGGACAATCACTTGTTATAAAACCTATTGAAGCGCAACATTTGTATTGGAAAAGCTTTGACGATACTGGAACATTATGGTTTGAGGGAGCATTTAGTTTCAAGAACTTTGAGATTATAAATCAACATCAGAATGAGAGTATCGCGCAACGGCTAAAAGACATACTAAGAGCAGCCAGAATACTAAACCCCGATTTTTTAAACACACCAAATGGATATGAGGTTGAAACACAATTAGATTTTCCAAAAAATTGGGGACTGGGCACATCTTCAACTTTAATTAATAATGTGGCAAAATGGGCAAATGTTAATGCTTTTAAATTACTAGAACTCACCTTTGGAGGTAGCGGATATGATATAGCATGTGCACAACATAACACTGCAATAACCTATCAAATTTTTAATAAGGAACCACGTATCAATCCTGTGGCTTTCAATCCAATATTTAAAAAACATCTGTATTTTGTATATCTCAACAAAAAGCAAAACAGTCGTGATGGCATTGCGCACTACAAAGCTTTAGAACAAGACTTAAAACCCATTATTTCTAAAATTAACACTATTACAGAACAAATGCTTGTATGTAGTGATGTTAATACATTTGAAACATTAATTGAAACTCACGAACAACTAATTTCTAAAGCTATACAACAGCCAACTGTTAAATCATTATATTTTAATGATTTTAAAGGCGCTATAAAAAGCTTAGGTGCTTGGGGTGGTGATTTTATTTTGGCAGCTTCTAAAACAAACCCCAGCCTTTATTTTAAAAACAAAGGCTTTAACACTGTTATTGCTTACAATGATATGATTTTGAAATAAAAAAAAGCCTCAGTAAAACTGAAGCTTTTTTTGAGTTAGTTTTTATTTAGTTTATTGAATTTGGAGTTTAGCTCTGTTATCTTCAATCTCAGCTGCATCTTTTAAGGCATTGTAAAGTTTAGAATTTACAACGCTAGATTTTTGAGTTTCTACCCTATTTGCAAAAGATTGGTAATTCTCTAATTCTACAGCAGGCGTTTTCTTAGTTACCTGAACCATATAAACACCTCTTTCGCCAGCAATTAATTCTGATGTTTCGCCTTCTTCTAACGCAAAGGCAGCACCTACAACTAATGGTTCTCTACCAGCTCCAGAAATGGTTGGGTTTTTCATATTTACTGCTAACGCAGTTCTAACCGATGTATTTTCGGCAGTAGCTACGTCGTCTATATTAGATGCAGTTACACGTTCTTTAATTAGTTCAGCTTTTCGCTCTTTTCTAATTTTTGGTAACACGGTTGCCGAAGCGTCTTCTACATCCATTAAGCCTTCCTCATGTTTGGCTACCAATTGTGCAATAGCGTAACCGCCAGAAATAGTAAAACGTTTTATATCACCTACCTCAGTTTCTTCCTCAAATGTCCAACGTACTATTGGTCTTTGGTTGCCAATACCTGGTATGTTTTCATCTAATGCCTTTATGCCATTAACAGGACGCACGTTATAGTTGTTTTCTTTTGCAACAGCTTCAAAATCGCCTTTTCCAGCTTCAATTTCAAAATTAGATGCCTTTCTAAACACTTCGTTTATGGTAGCCTCAGATGGTTCTATACGTCTTGCTATAGTTCCAACTTTAACAGCTTTCTTTTTGTCTTTTAACCCTTCTATTTCTACAATATGGTAACCAAAAATAGTTTTTACAATATCCATATCGCCTACTTTACCGTTAAATTCAAAGTCATTAAACTCTTCAACCATAGTGCCGTAAGGATGCCAATCGTAACGTCCTTCGTTTTCTATACTTCCTCTATCTGAAGAAAACTCTTTAACAAACTCTGGAAATTTAGATTTGTTTCGTTTTAAAACAGTCAACAAGCTATCAGCTGTAGCTTTGGCCTCTTCCTCTGTTTGGGTTGCAGTGCCCCCAGAACTTTGAGAGCCTATATAAGGAATTAATATGTGTCTTACTTTAGCAGAATCTGGGATTTGTTTTGTTTCAATTAGTTTGGTTAACTTAAAGAAATCCCCATCTCTATATGGGCCATAAACTTGACCTTCATTTAAATTATAAATGCTATCGGCAACCTGAGCAGGCAAACTACTTTTAAATACGAAGCGATCATCGAATTTTAAATCAGACTCCGCAATTAAATTAATGTATTCGTCGTGGTCTTTTATAGTTGAAAATGGAGCAATAGAATCTTTTCTTCCTCTATCATCTACAGATCTACCGTTTTTAAATGCTTTTAATGTAGCTTTTATAGCGTTTTCGTCTTCAACCGTTGCAGCGTCTTTAAACTCTACATATTTTATATCTCTAGAAGCCTCAACTTCAAACTCATTTTTATGTGCTTTGATGTAAGCAGCAATATCTGATTTAGATACTGAAATTGTGCTATCTGCAATTTTAGTATAAGGTATTTGTACAAACTTAATATCTACTTTATTACCTTCTAATTGGTGCTCTAGTTCACCTTCAGATAAGGTACCAACAAGACCTGCTTTTACCAGGTTAAAGTAATTTTGCTGTAATGCATTTGCAGCAATACTCTTCTCGTAATTTACCCAACCTTGGTATTGTTCTTCCGAGGTGTTTTTTAGGTTAGCTATGTATTCGTTAAGTTTACCTTCATCAAACAATCCTGCTTCGTTTAGAAACTCTGGACTTCCAGACAAGGCTGTCTTTAACAAATCGCGCATTTGGTCTTTCTCTACAGAAATTCCTAATTTTTCATATTGTGTAGATAATACCGCCTCTCTAACCTCTAGGTTCCAAACACGATTCATTACCTGTGTGCTTGTAGCATTTGGTCCCATTTGGCGCTGCATATTTTCTACTTTTTGCAAAAACTCATCACGGTTTATATCCTTACCGTTTATTGTTGCTACTGTACTTTGCGATCTTGCTGTAAGCGCGTCGCTATTTCTAAATAAATCTGCTAGTACAAAAGAAAATAATGCTAATGCTATGATTAGTATTAAAAATAATGAGCGTTGTCTAATTTTATTTAAAACTGCCATGTGTATTTATAAATTTATAAGCCGTTAAGTTGATTGTTTGTTCTATTCTTGACTAGAATTTGAGTATCAAAGCACTACAAGAGCACTTAACATCATAATTTTACAAAAATAGCGTGCGCGAAAATACCATTTTCTATTTAATAATAAAAGCAGAAATAGGCATTAATTATTACTTAAAGTATAGAACTACAAAACTCTTAATCTTCCTCTATGCGTTTTACTTCTACCAAATCTATTTTAGTGTTTGATACTTCTAAAATTGTAAATTGAAATGTATCCATTACAATTACCTCATCCTTTTGTGGAATTTCTTCGGTATGGTTTACTATTAAACCTCCCAGAGTTTCGTAGTTTTCATCTTCTGGCAGATTAATTTTATAGGTTTCGTTTATATAATCTACCTCCATTCTCGCAGAAAAACGATACGTATCTTCATCAATTTGTTGCTCTTTTAGCACCACTGTATCGTGTTCGTCCTCAATTTCACCAAACAATTCCTCTACAATATCTTCAACCGTCATAATTCCAGAAGTTCCGCCGTATTCGTCTAAAACCACAGCAATACTTTTACGTTTTTTAATTAAAATATTTAGTACATCACTAATTAAAACTGTTCCTGGTACAAACTCTACGGGTAATAAAATAGACTTTATGGTTTTTGGTTTTTTAAACAGTTCGAAAGAATGTACATAGCCTAAAATATCATCAATAGAATCTTTATACACCAATATTTTAGAACAACCTGTTTCTGTAAACAAGCCATTTAAGGACTTTACCGTATCGTTAATATCTACGGCAATAATTTCGGTTCTGGGCACCATAACCTCGCGTGCTTTTACTTGTGAAAACTCTAAAGCATTTTGAAAGATTTGAATTTCTGAATCTACCTCATCGTGCGCTTCTACAGACTCCATTTGTTCGCTAATATAATTACCCAATTCCACCTTAGTAAATGCCATTTGTATATTATCGCCTTCGGTGTTAAAAACGTACTTTAGTACTAAATCTGAAATCCAGATTACAAAATCTGAAATCCAAGTAAAAAGCACATAAAAAATATAGGCTGGAACTGCTAAAAACTTTAAAAGTGTATTGGCATAAATTTGAAAAAACACTTTAGGCAAAAACTCTGCAGTTATTAAAATGATGAAGGTAGAAATTATGGTTTGTGATAATAAGCTTAAATCGGTTAAAAAGTAGTTAATTGCCTCGTAATTGGATGGCAACACCGATTGAAACCACTTTACCAATACATCTCCCATAAAAAACCCATAAATTACCAATGCAATATTATTGCCAATGAGCATTGTGGTAATAAATTTTGATGGTTTTGCCGTTAACCTTCTTAGTACGGTTGCGAGAATACCTTCCTGCTTTTTCTCAATTTCTATATGAATCTTATTGGACGATACATATGCAATTTCCATTCCTGAAAAAAAAGCAGAAAGCAATAGAGACACTACAATAATAACAACATAAAGTGTCATTTATTGGTCTTTATTATCAAATTTTTTCATGAACTTTCTCCTAAAAAAGAACATAAAAATAGCCACTACACCCAATAGTATGGATGGGTAAGCAATTTCGCCGTTAGTAGTATATTTTGAAATGGCATCGTAAATAAACAATGCACCAAAAACTAAGTAAACAAATTGAAAAAACTTAGCGTACCTCATAGTAAAATAAAATTATTGGGCAAAGATACTTAAAACTGAAGTTTTATTAAGGTGGTTGGTAAATGAAATATTACTCGTTTACAGTAATTAGCCCTGTAATTTCTAAAACCTCGGCGTTTGTAAATTTAGAATTAGAGTCGAAACCATTGCCATTTATCAAATCGCTTCCAGTTCTAAATGTAACTGGTTTATTGGTAAACAGCCATTCTTTTTCTTGGTCGTAGTAGAGTTGTTCTGCAAAAAGCGTATCGTTACTATGGGTGGTAATTTTTACATTGCCTTGTAAATCTATAATATTAGTTTTGTTGTAAATAATGGCATAGTCTGATACTACCACGCTTTTTTTACCATCTTCAAAAAGCTCTAGGTTAACACCATCGGTAAATTCGTTATAAGCAAATTTTCTATTGCTATAATCAAACATTTTAGGGCTTTTTAAAATAGCCTTTACTTTGCCAGAATCTGTATACTTTAAATTAATATTTTCGGCAACACCTATGGGCTCATTTTCAGAAATTCCTATTTTTTGTACCTCTTTAAAATTATCTTTACAAGAAATAAGTATGATAAAAAACATACCCAGCATTAATATTTGTCTATAAGCAGTATGTACAGCCATTTATAAGAACATTAAAATTACCATATAAAAAAACATAGCCATAACTAACGTTATGACTATGTTTACTGTTTTATATTTTAATATGTTGTTTTGCATTAAATTTTTGGCACTGTTACAGAACCTCCAATCCAACAACCAATAGTAATTACCGTACCGCCATTTCCTTCTTGGAAAATTTCTGCTTTTTGTGGTGCTTTAGCTTCGTAATTAGCAGCACTTTGTGCAGCGGCTTTAGTTAAAGTAGGGTCTACACGAGACGCTTTTCTTGCCTCTTGGGCTGCATACCAATACACAGCTCTTTTGTTAAAATTAGTATCGCCACAATCTTTAGCACTTGCAGCATACATAGCAGCTATTGACAAGTGTGGGCGACCGTTAGACGGATTTAACTTTAAGGCATCTCTAAAATAGCCTCTAGCTTGCCCGTAACGTCCTTTTTTCTTTAATATCAAACCAATTCTGTTAGCTAATTTTGCTTTTTTAAACGTATCGGTTTCTAGGTCGTAAGATTGCTTAAGGTAACTTTCTGCTTCAGAAGTTTTTCCATTTTTAAGTAAAATTGTTGCTACGAAATATTTGGTGTCAGCTGATGGCGCAGTAGCATCATAAGCTTTTACTAATTTCTCATATAATGGATCTTCGGTACACTCCTTACTGTACATACGGCTTACAGCACGTTTTAACCATACGGCATCGTTTGCATTTGAATCGAAGTCTTTCTTGTATAGTGGTATTAAGTTATCGCAATTTGCACGATCACCCAATTGCGAATCTACACTTCCAGAAATTTGGTCGTAAGCAGTCATTACCTGACCATAATATTTTTGATATCTTTTATCTTTTGAAGTTAAAGGTGTTCCTGCCTCTTCTTTTTCAGCCAATTTATTTAACTTTTCAGAAGCAAATTGAATTTCGTCTTCAATCTTTTCAACTACATCATCGTATTTGTTAAATAAATCTTTAGCTGGTTTTTTACCTGCATCATACAGCTTTACCATTAAGTAAAAGTAAGTGTATAAACTTTTTGGGTTTTTAAATGTTTCCTTATCAAGATTGTAGGCTGCATCAAAGCAATTGTATAACTCTTCATCACTTTTTCCTAAAATCGATTTGTTATCGAACATTAACTGGCAAGCTTTAGAAGCATATTCGCCTTTAGGTGTTTTAGAAGCAAAATGGGTTGCTCTGTCTTCCCAAAGTTTAATTAAATCGTTTATAAACGCTTTTTTGTCTTCACCTGATGAGTTTTCAATTTTATCATCTAATATTTTTTCACCGTAAACATAAATAGCACGGTTAAATTTGGGGTTACTTGCCCAAAGTTCCTTAAAAGGTTTGTAAGCTGCTTCGTAATTTTTTGCCTTGGCGTATTCTGTCATGATAGACAATTTAGCCATATCCTCTTCTTGCGACTGCGCATTTACGGCACTTACGCCTACTAATAAGAAAGTGAATAAAAAAGTTAGTAATGTAAATCTTGTTTTCATGATAATCGTGTTATGCTGTTAATCATATTTTCGTTTTTGAAACCATCTATCGTTCAAAGATAAACTAATCTGAAAATTTATAAAGTTCTCTTGTATTAAATTGCTATTAGTTGTACCACGTCTTCCAATCTCTAACCCTAAATTAGCGTTAGAGCCAAAGTCTCCAACTGGTATACCTACACCAAAAGATATGCCAAACTCGTTTATCGATTCGTTTTCGATATTTAATCCCGTTTTCTCTACCCTTAACCCTGCTCTGTAAACTAAGCGTTTAAAGTAGCTATTGAACGAATTATATTCTGGGATAAAAAAGCCTCCTAAAGAAAATCTAGAACCATCTTCGTAGTTGGTTGCAGAAGTTTGGTACAATATATTCTCGAAAGTGCTGGTATTTTGGCTTTCGTACTCTGCGCCAACAAACCATTTTCTTGGTTGCCCTAAACCTGCACCAAACGAAAAGCTTGACGGTAATACTAAATCGGTTTCCAATAAACCTTGTGCTTCTAAATCTACCTCAATTGTATTGGTTACAGATTCTTGACCGGAATTTCCGACGTTAACTGTAGAGAAAGATCGTTGGTTTTGCGATGTAATATTAGCTTTGGGCGTAAATGTTAATGCTGTTGTTAGTTTTAATGAGTTATTAAGTTTTGATATGTAGTACACCCCAAAATCGAAATTTAAACCACTTAAGTCTGAACGGTTATTTTCTTTAGATTGAGCAAACAAGCGATTTCCATCATTATCAAAACGAAACTCAATAGCGCTATTTTGTATATTTCCAAAGTTGTATTGAGCATTTACCCCAACGCTAAGGTTATCGGTAATGCTATACGCTACTCCTAAAAAAGCTTTGTTTAATCCGCCTTCGCCATTAAACCTGTTTGTAGTAAATCCTTCATCATTTTCGGTTTCTAGCTTATAACCCACGGCAGTGTAAGGCATAAGCCCTAGAGCCACACCAAACTTCCCAACTGGAAAATTAAGTGCTAAATAATCAAATGTTGTTGAAGATACGTTTGCAGTGCCAGAATCGCTTTTTAAATTTGTGCTGGAATAACTTCCACCTACGGTGTATTTAACCGGCCTACTTTCATTGTTAAACATTAAAAGATTGGGACCAGTAAAAGATGCTGGATTTCGTAGATTCATATGAATACTATCTCTGTAAATGCTTAAGCCACCCATACTTCTATTTTCAACAGTACCTTTAAATTTAAGGCTTCCTATGCCATAGAAAGAATATGGGGATGCTGTACCCTCTTGTGCATAAGATGTTAAAGTAAAAATTGCAACAAAAACTACTATAAGTTTTTTTATCATTAGTTTGAATTAAATTTCAAAATATAGTTTAAGCCTTCCAAAAGAAAATTAGAGTTGGCAAATATGCTACTTTTTAATTGTTCTGACAAGAAATTAGCATCGCCACCTGTTAAAATAACTGTTAAATCTAAAAAATTTTCCCTGTAGCTTTTAATAAAGCCATCTATTTCATTTATAACTCCATTAACCACACCAGAATGTATGGCGTCGTTTGTTGATGTTCCTATATTGTGTTTTGGCACTTCAGTATCTAACAACGGTAAATTGGCGGTTAAATTATGAAGCGATTTGTATCGCATTCGTATCCCCGGAGAAATGGCGCCCCCTAAATATTCGTTTGTATCTGTAATAAAATCGTAAGTAATGCAAGTACCTGCATCTACAATAAGCACATTGTTTTTAGGATAATGGTATACCGAAGCACTTACTAGTGCAATTCTATCAATACCTAGCGTTTTGGGAGTAGCATATTTGTTTTTAAACGGTATTTTTGTTTTGTGGGTAAGGACTACAACATCTAATACGTCTTGTACCAACGCTATTTGTTGTTTTTGTAACTTCCCTACAGATGAAACTATTGCTTGTTTAAGCTTAGGGAAATCTTTTTTTAGCTGCTTTATTTCATCTACGGTATTTGCTAATTCAACCGATGTTTTAAAAACAATCCTATCGGTTTTAAAGACAGCAAGCTTTACAAATGTGTTACCAACATCTATTATTAAATTCATTCCAAATTGTAAAAATGTAAAACTACAAAACCAAGTGAATTAATATGTTAAGTATTTTATAATTATTGAATTAGAAATTAAGCTATCTTTTTTGTAATTTTATTTTGGCAAATAATAAAAATGAATATATATTTGCATCCGCTTTGGCGAGGTACCTTAGCTCAGTTGGTAGAGCAAAGGACTGAAAATCCTTGTGTCCCTGGTTCGATTCCTGGAGGTACCACTTAATTTAACCCTTATTTGTTTGTTTTTCAAACTTTTAAGGGTTTTTTAATTTTTGAGAGGGACAACATTAGGGACAACATTGAGTGATTTGCTTCAAAATTAACCCATCTAAACCTATACAGATTCAAACTGCTCTTATTTCATATTAATTCACTTTCCTACTATTTCACTGTTCAAATATCTACTTAAAAATCTCAAAACTCTAGCCTATCACTAAAAAATAGTTTGTGGTTTTTGAAGTTGATTTTTTTGACATGGGCGTATCATAAAAAATGAAAAAACTGATGGGGGTCAATTAGAAGGTAGTCTGTTTCTTTCTCAAATATTGTCGTTTCAAAAAAAAATTTTGTTTTTTTTATGTTTAGCCTCGACAATTAAATCCCAGTAAGCTTACTTTTCCTATATTTGATTTTCCCTTTGAACTGCTAACTACAAAATCAAGTTGAATAAGAAAGCTCTATCAGAAACCGATATATGTGCCAAGTTTATTACCCCTGCAATAAAGCAAGCAGGATGGGATGAGAATACTCAATTAAGAAGGGAAGTTTCTTTCACGGATGGGCGTATCATTGTTCAAGGTAAATTATACACTAGGGGCAAACGCAAAAGAGCAGACTATATACTTTACCATAAGCCCAGTCAGCCGATTGCTATTATTGAGGCTAAGGAAAACAATCAGCCTGTAGGGCATGGAATGCAGCAAGCGTTAGAATATGCCCAAATATTAGATATACCTTTTGTATTTACTTCTAATGGAGACAGTTTTGTTTTTCATGACAAAACGATAACCGAAGGTAAAATTGAAACAGAACTTTCATTGGATAATTTTCCTTCTCCAGAAAAATTATGGGATAAATATTTAGATTTTAAGGGATTAAAAGAGCCTAAAATTAGAACACTTGTAGAGCAAGATTATCATATTGACGAAAGAGGCATGTCTCCCAGATACTACCAACAAAATGCTATTAATAGAACTGTTGAAGCCATTGCAAAAGGGCAAACTAGATTATTATTAGTTATGGCTACAGGAACAGGCAAAACGTACACTGCTTTTAATATTATATGGAGGCTATGGAAGTCTCAACGCTTTCAACGTATTTTATTTCTGGCAGACCGAAATGCTTTATTGACCCAGACCAAGAATGGTGATTTTAAACCTTTTGGGAATGAAATCATGCATATCATAAAAAATCGTAAGATTGATAAATCTTATCAAATATATTTTGCACTCTACCAAGGGTTAACTGGAAATGAAGAAGTAAAGAATGTATATAAAGAATTCTCCAGAGATTTTTTCGATTTAGTATGTATAGATGAGTGCCACAGGGGAAGTGCTTCGGAAGCTTCGGCATGGCGAGAAGTGCTTGATTATTTTAGTAGTGCAACTCAAATTGGTTTAACTGCAACTCCAAAGGAAACGAAGGACGTCTCAAATATGGAATATTTTGGAGAGCCAGTTTATACATACTCACTAAAGCAAGGTATTGAAGATGGGTTTTTAGCTCCTTATAAGGTTGTACGCATTTCTACAACGGTTGATGAAGGTTGGAGACCAACTAGGGGTTTAGTTGATAAATATGGTAATGAGATAGAAGACCGTATCTATAACTTAAAAGATTATGACCGTACTCTTGCTATTGATGAGCGTACAGAATTGGTAGCAAAGAAAATAACCGAATATCTAAAAGGAACAGACCGATTCGCAAAAACCATAGTTTTTTGCACCGATATAGACCATGCCAATCGAATGCGTATTGCATTAATAAATGAGAATGCTGATTTAGTCGCTAAACATCCATTATATGTTGTGAAAATTACTGGAGACGATGAAGTTGGTAAACAGGAACTTGACAACTTCACGGATGTTGAGGAACGGTTTCCAGTTATTGCAACCACTTCAAAAATGCTCACTACAGGTATCGATACCAAAATGGTTAAATGTATTGTTTTGGAATCTAATATAAATTCGATGACCGAGTTTAAACAAATAGTTGGTCGTGGTACACGGATTAGAGAAGATGACGGTAAAGTGTATTTTACAATCATGGACTTTAGAAAAGCAACCAATCACTTTGCTGACCCAGATTTTGATGGAGACCCAGTCCAAATATATGAGCCAGAACCAGATGGAGATGTAATACCTCCTGATAACGAAGAAGATGATATAGTTATTGATGGAGACGAATGGCTGCCAACTGATGATGCACCAGATTATCCAGAGGGGGATATACCAGACATTGGTATTGATAATACGGATACAGAACCTAGAAAATATTACGTTAATAACATTAAAGTTGAAGTAGCAAATGAACGTGTTCAGTATTATGGTAAGGATGGTAAATTGATAACAGAATCATTGAAGGATTACACTAGAGACAATATAATGGCAAACTATGCTTCTTTAGATGACTTTATTATGAAATGGCGAACCTCTCCTAAGAAATCTGAATTATTAAAGGAACTAGCCGAACAGGGTGTTTTATATGAAGCGTTAAAGGAGGAAGTTGGAAGTGATATGGATGTTTTTGACCTTATATGTCATATAGCTTTTGACCAACCGCCATTAACCAGAAAGGAACGTGCTAATAATGTCCGTAAGCGAAACTATTTCGGTAAATATGGAGAACAAGCTAGACAGGTGATTGAAAAGCTTCTGGAGAAATATGAGAATGAAGGGGTAATAGCCATAGAGGATAATGGAGTATTACGAGTTAAACCACTTATTGATATGGGGTCTCCAGTTGAATTAGTCCGTGCCTTTGGTAAGAAAAAAGATTTTGATAAGGCAATAGAAGAATTAGAACAAGAAATATATAACACAGGAGCTTAATTATGTTTGGTGTAATATCAATTTTATTTGGAGCTGGTTTTTTTGCAGTTAACTGGAATCGAGTAACACAAAAAGAAAAGAAGGAAATTGTTGATGCTTTAGATAGAGCTTTAACCAGAACTCAATACCATATTGACAACACAAGAACAGCAGATGGAGAAAATGTTGCTTCAACTGAATTATATGATTTATGGAATGAAGTAGCTAACAGAATAAGACCATATGACAGGCATAATGCATATACTTTTAAAGCAAAAAGCAAATATTGGCTAACACCAAATTCATGGTATCAAGAATTAGATAATAAAGATTCTGAGCAAAGATTAAAAATCTCTTTATCAGAAGTAACAAAACAATATTGGAAGTTAAGAACAATTTGGAAGATAGATAATTAATGACACAAATAACAACAAACATAAAATCCATAAGAGACATCATGCGTAAAGATGCAGGTGTAGATGGTGATGCCCAACGTATATCTCAAATGGTATGGATGCTTTTCTTAAAGATTTTTGCCGATAAAGAGGAAGAATGGGGGCTTACTGTTGAAGACTACCAAAGCCCTATTCCAGAGCGTTTAAAATGGGATTCATGGGCAAGTGATGATGAAGGGTTAACAGGAGATTCCTTAATGGAATTTATTAATAATGACCTGTTCCCAACTCTTAAGGATTTGAATGTTCAAAGTCCACAAGCTACCATCATTAGGTCTGTATTTGAGGACACCTACAACTATATGAAAAACGGAACATTGTTCCGTCAGGTTATAAATATAATTAATAAAATAGACTTCAATAATAGTAATGACAGGCATGTTTTTAACGATTTATATGAAACTATTTTAAAGGAACTTCAAAGTGCAGGGTCTTCTGGAGAATATTACACCCCAAGAGCTGTAACACAATTTATGGTCGATATGGTGAACCCTCAATTGGGTGAGACTATTTTGGATATGGCAAGTGGCACAGGGGGCTTTCTTACTTGTAGTATTGAACATGTTCGTAAGCAGGTAAACACTCCGCAAGAACGAGAAGTTTTGCAAAAGTCTATTAGAGGTATTGAAAAGAAACCTTTGCCACATTTGCTATGCACTACTAATTTAATGCTCCATGGGTTTGATTTACCTGCTGTTAAAAGGGATAACCTTTTGACAATGCCATATAGTGATTGGGGTAAAAAAGACCGTGTAGATGTTATCCTAATGAATCCACCATTTGGGGGTACAGAGGAAGATGGAACAGAAAATAACTTTCCCCAAAAGTTTAGAACGAAGGAAACGGCAGACTTGTTTTTAGCATTAATTATAAAGTTGCTGAAAGATGGTGGACGTTGTGCAGTTGTATTGCCAGATGGTACTTTGTTTGGTGAAGGGGTTAAAACCAGATTAAAAGAAGAACTATTAACCAAATGTAACCTGCATACAATTGTTAGACTTCCTAATGGAGTATTCAATCCATATACTGGTATAAAAACTAATTTACTTTTCTTTGAAAAAGGAACACCTACTAAAGAAGTCTGGTATTTTGAACACCCTTATCCAGAAGGAAAAAATAGTTATACTAAAACCAACCCAGTAGATATTAAAGAATTTGATTTAGAAAAAAGCTGGTGGTATAATAGAGTTGAAAATGAATACGCTTGGAAGATTTCAATTGATGATATTAGAAAAAATGGCTTTAACCTTGATTATAAGAACCCTGAAACTGGAATTGAAAATAAAAAGCTCGACACAAAAGCAATCCTTGAAAAATTAGATAATAGCATAAAGAAAGGTGGTGAAATAATGAATCTATTAAAACAAGGCTTCTAATGAATTTATCATTTGCTACTAGAAAATTAAAAGGCTCTATCAAAAGAGTCAATCAGAAAGTATCTAAATTAGATGTTAATCCAGAAGACTATAATGTCTTCGGTGTCTCCAAAGCGGATGGTGTTTCGATAACAGGAAAGGATATTGGCAAAAATCTTAATACCTACTACTACTTTAAAGGTAAGAAATTTGCTTACAACCCATACCGTGTAAATATTGGTTCAATTGGACTTTCTGACGAATCCTTTGAAGGGTTAATGAGTTCTGCTTATGTAATTTTTGAAACAACTGATGAAATTAATGATGAGTTTTTGTTATTATACCTTAAAAGTCCTTTAGGTTTAAACCTTATTAAATGGTATGGAGACAGAGGAGGAGTTCGTTCAGCTTTAAGGTTTAAGGATTTAGAAAAAATTGATTTCCCTAATTTGACTTATCAAGAACAGTCTAAAGCACTGGAGATAATCAAAAGCAAACAATCAATAGTTGATAAATTAAATATTGAATTAGAACATCAAAATGAGTTAATTATTAAACTCCGTCAAAGTATTCTGCAAGATGCAGTCCAAGGAAACTTAACGGCAAACTGGAGAGAAAAGAATCTCAATATAGAACCTGCCTCTGAATTGCTAAATCGAATAAAAAAGGAAAAAGAGCAACTTATTGCAGATAAAAAAATAAAGAAGGAAAAGCCTTTACCTCCAATTAACAAAGATGAGATTCCTTCTGAATTACCTAATGGTTGGGAGTGGTGTAAACTTGGAGATACTTTTGAAATTGTTCGAGGTTCATCTCCTCGTCCTAAAGGAGATTCTCGCTACTGGTCTAAACACAGAACACCTTTCCATTGGATAACAATAGCAGACTTCACTCCTTTTTCTAAAATGGGTTTTTTGGTTGACACAAAGGAGTTTTTGACTGAAGAGGGTAAAAATTATAGTCGAGAAGTTGGTACTCTCGATTTGCTGATTGCTTGTAGTGGTGTGGGAAGTGTTGGAAGGTCTGTGAAATTAGATATACACGGTTTTATTTATGATGGTATAATTGCAATTCGTCAAATAAATTCAGAAATAATTAGAGATTATATTGGCTATTTTATCAAATTAAAAGAATCTGAAATTTATTCTATTACGACTGGAGGAAGTTGGTTGAATATAAATACAGATTTGGTCAAAAATTATTTTGTTGGTTTTCCTCCATTGGAAGAACAAAAAGCTATAGTTAAAAAAGTAAATAAGCTAATGGCTCATTGCGACCAATTAGATAACCAAGTTGAGGAAAGCAGGTTTCAAGCAGAACAATTGATGCAAGCAGTCTTACAAGATGTGTTTAATCCAAAGCAGAAAGAAAATAGTGATGATTTAATAGAAGCTTTATTCCCTGAATTAGAAACTATTGCAGAAGTAGCAAACCTACAACAAGCTATGATTATTCAAAAAACAGAATTAGGATTAGGTTCTGGGCGTGGTAAAGTTTATGCTCAAAAAACATCGGCTAACCTTAAGAATATATTTGATGTAGATATTCCGTACACCTTTGAGAAATCCCACCATGGCGAGTTTTCTTATCAACTTTCAGAGGATTTAGATAAGAACCCTTATTTAAGAAAAGTCAAAACAGAAGTCGGAGAAATTTATGAGGTAAAAAACAATAAGCAACAAGAGGTTTTAAATGCTTTAAATAAGCCTGAAAACGCATCGTTTATACAATCTGTAGACGAACTGCTGAAAGTGTACCAAAACGACTTAATAAAGGGTTCTACAGACCGTATAGAGCTATTAAATACCGTTTGGAGAGCTATAAAAGATACCAAGTCTTTAATAGGCAATACTGTTTACAAATATTTAGAGGAATGGGAGATTCAACAAGGTGCATATAAAACCAAGGCTGATAAGTTTACTAAGTCTGAAACTTTTGCTATGATTACTCTAATTAAAGATTTGGGGTGGGATAAGAAAATAATTCACAGTTAAACTGAACAAACACTTTCATAGTCAACGATAGGAATTTCACCAATGTTATCTTTCACGGCATTTGTAATTTCAATCCTGTGTTTTTCGGCTATATTCTTACCAAGAATAATTTTATTAAAAGCTTCTTTTGGGAGGGTTATCTGTCTTTCTGAAATGGATGCAGGGTTTTCCCAAAAACTAATAGTCCGATATTCTCTTTCAAATTCCCATTTTCTTTCTTTGCAAAATATTTGATAGTGGCTTTTTTGATAATAGTTCATAAATGGTTTGGGAAGTATTATTGGTAGTTCATCATAGTAATTGACCTTTGCTCCGCCACCTAGAAATTTGAACATAATTTTGGAGTTATATCCAATGCAAAAGCCTTTACCATAATTGGAGTATTTGTTCCACATTTCTAACAGACATGGTTCAGCAGTTAAGCTCAGAACACCTTGTCTTAAATCATGCTCTTTATTATAATAGTTTCGATATTCTTCAAGTTTTTCACTATCCTTAAATAGTCTTTTATTTGCCCAAATTCTTGCTTCTTTCCTGTGTTGCTGCCTAGACCTATCAGGGTATTCTCTTCTTGAAATATGTTCATAAAACTGTATAGTTTGTTTTTCAGTCAATAAATCATACCTAATAGGATTTCGGCAATCTTTTTCATCTTCAAATGAATTTGGTGATGCCATAAAAACTTCACGCTCTTTTATAAATCTATCATGATAAGGATACTCCCAATCCCTATACTTATATACAACTTCTGGAAAATCAATATCTTCTAATGAACCTCTATAAACTTCAGACCAACTCATGCATTATATTTTGGTCTAAAATAATTCTTTAAAAGAAATTAATTGATATTCTGACTTATTTTGAAGACAGTATTTCAGAAATATCTACCTGCAAGGCTTTAGCAATTTTGTATAGAGTTGTTATCTTGACATTTCGCTCTCCACGTTCAAGTCTCCCTATTTGGTTCTTGGATATTTCTGCATCGACATGTAACTGAAATTGACTTAAACCTCTCTCAGTTCTTAAGGTTCTAATATTTTTGCCAATGGCATTTAATATCTTTTGTTCTTCTTTTTTCGACAACATGCCGAAATGTTGCCCCTTTTGAGAAATTCATCGACCCCCTACAGGGGTTAATTGAATTTATTTTTGTAATATTCGGTTTATAAAAACAAATAATTAGCTTGAAGAAGGAAATCAAAATAAGTAAGAAGTTATTAGGAGGAGTTCTAGTTGCGTTTATTCTGTCTTTTATTGGCTTATTCATCCTGCAAAACTTTGGTTCTTTCAGTTATAATTCTGACACATCTAAATACCCTAAAACCAATAGTCAGGGCAAAATACTAATGAACATTTATGTTGAGCCTACAGACAGGGTTACAGCAATATATTATGAATCTATATTAGGGACGAAAATTAGCAACTATGGCTTAAGAAAATCAAGAATTGATTACCAAATTAAGGATTTAAGGACAGGAGGTAAATTCCATAATTATAGCAATAAGTTTCCTTATTACATTGAAGCTACGCTTAAGGATTTTAAATATGCGTTAATTTCTTGGGGCATGATTTCAATGATTCTATTATTAGTAACTAAAGTAAAAGTGAAGTTAGAATGAAAATATTGAAATACAACTCAATAATATTACTGGTAATAACAATACTTTCATGCAAAAATGAAGTTAAAAGAATTGATAGTAACAATGAATTAAATTCAAGCACTCAATCTAATGAAAGTGTAGCTATTAAAAATAAGAAGTTTGCTTATGTAGTATTTATACTAGAATCGCCAAGATTGGAACATTCTGAACCAACTTATATGGACGTTCCAACTCCATCAGGAGGAAGCAATTATAAGAAGATTGATGGTTATGATATTGTTGTATGGGATAAAAAGGCATTTACCACTGGTATTGTTGAAATAGAGGATTATAATGAAGATGAAAAGTTTAAACTATTGGATAAAGCAGAATATGAATATAAGCAAATCCACTATCCTTTAATTGATGCCACTTATGAATCTAATGTCTTAAGTAAGGTTAGAGATTTTCAAATTAAAGAGGAATTTAGAAAGCATAGAACTAAAATAATATCACGAGATGTTTATGCTTATGATTCTTATGCCGAAGCGAGTAAAAGTAAAAACAAATACCAATAAATATAGACATCAATTATCAACAACAACTTCGAGAGGTTTTTAATGCTTTAAAAGAAAAAAGTAGAGCATTGGCATCTAAACAACACCAACTTGGTTATCAGCAACGGAATGAACTTATAACTCATGTACTTTCAGGATATAAGAATGATGAAAAACTTCTAATTAAGAAAAAGGAATGGGAAGATATTGTTATGGAACAAAGAGTAGTTCAATGGTTATATGATATGATGAGGGATAGGCTTGATGTGTATGGTTATTTTGAAAATCCAGAAGAAATAGAAACAATCCTAAAAATGTTGATTAAAAAGGCAGAGAGGATGGAAATGTTTGAAAAAGCTAATATTCTTAATCATTGGCGTTTAAAGTTGATTAAAGCATAAAATATCAGTTAATCCATTAACTAAAATTTAATGATGATTTGAAAAGGGGCATTTTATACCTGATTTTGTTTATCCTCCCATTTGTTATAGTGGTTATAGTAAATGAATCTGTTAGACCAACTATAGAAAAGGAGGGGTTTGAATTTAGAGGTGTTCAAACTATTAATCCTAAAAGTACTTCTTTGTATAAATGTTCTTGGAACTGCTACTTTGAAACTACAAAACATTGCAAAGCGTATCACACAACATTTCTAAAACCATATTTTAAACACATTGACCCAATATACTTTGGAATTATAAAGTCAATGCATTCAGGTAATAGTTATCAGTTAATGAATGTAATATTTCTAGTGGTTCTAATACCGTTAATCATTTTCTTCCTTTTATTTCGTTCCATAGAAATGAGCTATAAGATTAAAGCTTTAAAAAAGAATGTATAATGGATATGGTTAATGAAATATTTGTGTACTGTACGGACTTTGTAATCAACTTAGCAAACCTATTAGGTATGTCTTACTATGAAGTAAATACTATAATATTCTGCCTCCTATACCCTTTAACCTTGTTAATTTGTCTAGTGCTTTTTTTAAGAAACTGGTATATTCTCCGAAGACTGGATTAGACGGATAATGTAATACACGCACGTAGGGCTGTATTTTGAATTCAAAATAATTTATCAAAAAAGGGTTAAAATTGGGGTTTGAAGGGTAGGTTGACTTTTGTGCGTAAACGAAATTATATTTTTAATTATTAAAATAAGGTATTTAATTCAGGGTATTCTACTTTAGAAACTATATCAGGTCTATTACTTTCCTTATGTGAATTTATCACATCATGGCTAACAGAGTAATATTCAAAGCCTCTGGTCTTATGAGCTTGTATTTCATTTTTAAAATCTTCCTCACTATTTAATTTAAAGAAATACTCAACATCTTGTGGTTCAAAAGCAAAGGTCATACGCTTATGAAATTGTCCGATAAAGTCATCACTGTCTGTTGTTAGCATCGAGGCTGTTAAAATACCACCTTGTTCCGTATAATATCCTAAAACACCAAATAATTCATCATTTGGTCTTCTCACCAACATTGGTATTTTATTTTTATTAGATGCTGTATAAACCTTAAACATCCCATCAATAATAAACACACATTTATTTCCCAGAATAGCATCTTTTTTCCAGTAAGGTGTTTTTGATTCAAATAGGGACTCTATTCTGGTATTGATACAGCCACCTCCAGTTTTCTTCCAATACCCAACCATATCCTCTGAATTTGGAGGTGCAATACTCCAAGTGGCTAACTGTATTTTTTCTGGTTCTTGTTCTGTAATAACCATCATTTGAGGACGTTGAAATCCATTTACATGATAATATGTCGGTATAAAATCTGAATCAATTTTATTTACTCCAAAATCGTTTTTTATGGTTTCCCTATTCTGTTTCTTTTGAGATGTATGATAGCACATGATTAATTGACTTTAATTAATCTTAAATTTAAGCATTTTTGACCATTTTATCTAATGATTCTAATTGAACACCCAATGATTGAAACATTTGGGTAATACTGCTTAGTTTGAGTTCAGTCTCGTCATACTCTTGGGTGTTGATACAACATGTAAATTCCCAAAGCTCCAAAATATCACTTTTATGAACTTGATAGGCAGGATAATGCTTGTTATCTGATTGTAAAATGATATGTTCATGATCATCTTTATCAATTTTAATTCTCTTATAAACGATTCCTTCGTCATTGGTTAGTACTATGTAGGTCTTACCGCTTTTAACATCACTAATATCTTCGACAAACCTTCCAACAATGTATGAACCATCTTTTACAGGCAGCATAGAATCCCCTTTTATTGGGAAAGTTCGATGTTTCCCTGTTGGTAAAAAGGGGAGTTTGATTCTATCCAATTGTTCTATGTATTCTGGGTCATCATATCCTGATAAATACCCTGCGGTAGCTTTTATGGGAACAACTTCAATAGTATCTTCATTATTATCATCAACCATGATAGGGAATAAAACCCTATTATTAGCGATTTCAATAAAGGATACATCTTTAGTTTTTCTTAAATCAACCTTTACCAATGTGTCTATAGGAATTTTGATATAGTTTGAAAGTTCAACCAGTTTTTCGATAGATGGTTCTGTTCTTCCAGATTCAAATGACATCACCATAGACCTAGACCATTTAAGCTCCTCAGCCATATATTCCTGAGTATAACCTTTTCTTTCCCTTATGTAACGTGTATTTGATGCTATAAAATTCATAATGTTTCAAAATTAAACAATAATTGTTTAAAAATGAAACTAATTTTGTGATATGATTTTGAACTCTCACTCATATTACAGTTTAAGGTACGGAACAATAAAGCCTATAGAGCTGCTTTTTCTAGCAAATAAAGGAGGCTATAGCACTTTTGCACTAACTGATATTAATAACACATCGGCTTGCCTAGAGTTCATGAGATTAGCTCCTAAACATAGTATCAGACCATTGGTTGGTGTGGATTTTAGAAATCGAGCTAAGCAGGAATTTGTAATGATAGCCAAAAGTAATATAGGGTTTCAGAATATCAACACCTATCTATCAAGTTTTATGCATCGAAAAAATTATGAGATACCAAATAAGGCTAATGATTTAGAGGATGTTTTTACCATTTATCCTTTTGAAAAATATTACGGCAATACTTTAAGAAAAAATGAATATTGGGGAGTAAAGGTAAGTGATTTAAACACTATTAAGTTTTTGCGATTCCAAGGAAATAAAAGCAAGCTAGTTATTTTAAATACAGTTTCATTTATTGATAAAAAAGGATTTAACACTCATCGTCTTTTAAGGGCTATTGACAACAATACTTTACTAAGTAAACTACCTGTAAATGAAACAGGTTCAGAAGACCATAAATTCATTTCTAAGGTACAGCTCTTAAAGATTTATCAAGACTATCCTTACCTAATTGAAAACACTCAAGGGCTATTAGACTCTTGTAATATTGTTTTTGATTTTAGTGGACTGAAACCTAATAACCAAAGTTCTTATACTAATTCTCAGGCACTGGATTATAAGCTTTTAAAGAAACTAACTTATGAAGGATTAAAATATAGATATGAAATTGTAAATGATAAAATACTTGACCGTATAGATAAAGAGCTTAAAATCATTAAAGAGAAAGCATTTGTTTCCTACTTTTTGATTAACTGGAAAATCCTAAAGTATGCTAGAAGCAAAGGATATTTTTATGTTGGACGAGGAAGTGGAGCAAATAGTATAGTTGCATATCTATTGCGAATTACTGATGTTGACCCAATTGAGCTGGATTTATATTTTGAAAGGTTTATTAATCTTTATAGAACTAACCCACCAGATTTTGATTTAGATTTCAGCCATAGGGACAGGGACGATATTACAGAATTTATATTCAAGAACTTTAAGAATACTGCCTTGATAACAGTGTACAATACATTCAAATATAAGGCATCGGTTAGGGAGTTGGGTAAGGTATTTGGGTTGCCAAAATCCGAAATAGATGTGCTTAGTTCTGGGTATTACAATTATGATAATCTTGACAAGCTTTCACAGTTGGTCATTAAATACAGTAAGTACATTGAAGGGTTTCCCAACTATTTAGGGATACATGCAGGTGGCATCATAATTTCAGAAAAACCAATTCATTATTATACAGCAACCTTTATGCCTCCAAAAGGATTTCCTACTACTCAATTTGATATGGTAGTAGCGGAGGATATTGGACTCTATAAGTTTGATATACTGAGCCAAAGAGGACTTGGTAAAATAAAGGAAGCTGTTGAGATTGTTAGATATAACCACCCCAACAAAACGCCCATAGATATTCATGATATTAAACGGTTTAAGCAAGACACCAGAATACAATACTTATTAAAAAATGCTAAAGCAATTGGATGTTTTTATGTGGAATCCCCTGCCATGCGTATGCTTTTAAAAAAACTTCAAGTTGATAATTATTTAGGATTGGTAGCTGCCAGTTCGGTAATAAGACCAGGGGTTTCAAAGTCTGGAATGATGCGAGAGTATATTTTAAGATATAGATACCCAAACAGAAGGAAAGAAGCCCATCCAGTTTTATTGAATATCATGCCAGATACTTATGGAGTCATGGTCTATCAGGAAGACGTGATTAAAGTAGCTCATTTCTTTGGGGGCTTGAACCTTGGAGAGGCTGACATGTTAAGACGAGGTATGTCTGGTAAGTTTAGGTCTAGGGAAGAGTTTTTAAAGGTTAAAGAGCAGTTCTTTCTGAATTGTAAAACAAGTGGTAAGGACGAAGCTCTTACAAAAGAAATCTGGAGACAAATAGAAAGCTTTGCAGGTTATGCCTTTGCCAAAGGGCATTCTGCTAGTTATGCTGTTGAAAGCTATCAAAGCCTGTTTTTAAAAGCATATTACCCTTTGGAATATATGGTCGCCACACTTAACAATGGTGGAGGGTTTTACAATAAGGAACTTTATGTTCATGAGGCAAGGATGCACGGAGCAAAGATTCAAGCTCCCTGTGTTAATAAAAGTTTTGGTCAGGCAGTCATATACAAGAAGGATATATACATAGGGTTTTTATTTTTGCAATCTTTTGAATCCAAGAACTCAAAAAGGATTGTTAAAGAACGGCTTAAAAATGGAGAGTTTCAGTCCCTTGACGACTTTATAGATAGAGTGGCTATTTCAATAGAGCAAGTTGCAATACTAATAAAAATCAATGCATTTAGGTTTACAGGAATTAATAAGCGAGAACTCTTGTGGGAAGCCTATATGAAAATCAATAATATCACATTCGAGGAACATAAAATTACTTTGTTTAAAACAGAAAGAATCAACTATGAAACACCAGAGCTTCCTTCAACGAAATTAGAGGATGCATTTGATGAAATAGAGCTTTTGGGTTTTCCATTATGCAATCCTTTCAAACTGCTCTTAGAACCTCTTAAAATGCTTTTGAGAGCCAATAAATTACCTCTCTTTGTGAATCATATAGTTGAAGTCATAGGATATTTGGTTACAACTAAAAGAACCAGTACTTCAAATGGTAAATTCATGTATTTTGGAACGTTTCTTGACTACTATGGAGACTTTCTGGATACCGTGCATTTTCCACCTGTAGCTTCAAAGTTTCCATTTAGGGGCAAAGGTATTTACAAGATTAAGGGAAAGGTTATGGAAGAGTTTGATTGCATAAATATTGAAGTCATAGAAATGCATAGAATGGCTATTATAGAAGACCCCAGATATTCAGATGTTGAACCCAAAGAGAAAGCATCATGAACCAAAACCGTGCTATAGTTCACATGGATTTGGACACATTTTTTGTTTCCTGTGAAAGGCTATTGGATAGTAAGCTAATTGGAAAACCTGTACTCATTGGAGGCACATCGGACAGAGGGGTTGTTGCATCCTGTAGCTATGAATCAAGACGTTTTGGAATTCATTCGGCAATGCCCATGCGAATGGCGAAACAGCTTTGTCCAGAAGCTATAGTATTAAGGGGTAATTCAGGGATATATACTAAGTTTTCTAATATGGTAACTGAGGTTATAAAAGAAAGTGTTCCTTTATATGAAAAGGCATCTGTCGATGAGTTTTATATCGACTTGACAGGCATGGATAAATTCTTTGGTTGCCATAAATTGGCATGTGAAATTAGGCAACGAATCATAAAGGAAACTGGATTACCCATTTCATTTGGATTGTCTATCAATAAAACCGTTTCCAAGATTGCTACAGGCGAAGCTAAACCAAACAACCAGATACAAATACTTAAAGGAACGGAAAAGCCTTTTTTATCTCCCTTATCGGTTAGAAAAATACCCATGGTTGGAGAAGTAACCTATAAATCGCTTTGTGATTTAGGGATAAAAAGGATAAAGACCATTCAGGAGATGCCCATGGAAATGATGCATAGGGTCTTGGGTAAAAATGGGCTTAGTATTTGGAAAAAAGCTAATGGCATTGACAATGCTCCAGTTGTGCAATATCATGAAAGGAAATCCATTTCTACTGAAAGAACTTTTGATAAGGATACAACTGATGTTAGGAAACTAGAAAGCATTATTACTGCTATGGCTGAAAATTTGGTCTATCATTTAAGAAAAGGTAATAAGCTTACTTCATGTGTTACTTTTAAAATCCGTTATTCAGATTTTCAGACCTATACCATGCAAAAAAAGATTCCTTTTAGTTCCGCAGACCATAAGATTATTCCTGTCGTGATGGAGCTTTACAAGAGGCTGTATCAAAGGCGGTTGTTGGTACGTTTAATTGGTGTTAAGTTTAGTCATCTAGTTGAAGGAGGTTATCAAATAGACGTCTTTGATGATGATGAAAAGATTATCAACCTTTACCAAGCCATGGATAAAATGAGAGAACGGTATGGAGATAGGGCAGTCATTAGAGCTAAAGCTATGGAAGCTAGAAGTATTGGAAGGTGGAATGCGTTTAATGGAGAACCACCTCCTTTATTGGCTAATAGGAGACAATGATTTCCTAGTTTCAAATTAGAGAGAAAAACTAAGCATTTTATCCACCTATAATGCTTGGAACAGTATAATAAAGGGCAAGAAAGGCAACTCAAATATTAAAGTTTAGTATGGTAAATAGCTTTGCTTTCCTTTATTAAAAATATAGTTATTTACTAATTCAAGTTACCCTTCTTACCTCTCTCAAATTGATTATTTAGTACATAAAAGACATTTCCTCAAGCTCCTTATACCATTCTTCAAGCTCCTCAAAAGTGGCTTCATTTAAATCGTCAGTACTAAACCAAATTTCACCGATAGAATTTAGTTGGCTTTTAGAATAGATTTCTTTGGCTTTTTCTTCATTATTTTCAACAAAGTCAATAACATTATTAAGTGTTGCTGTTAATTCAAAAATTAATTCATCTTTTGTCATTTTAAAATATTTAAAGGTTTATAATTCTTTTATATTTCAAAACACCAAGAATCTATATGTTTGGATTAGTCTAATATTTTTGACGACTGTCCGCATACTAAGCCACCGTGGATTGACCCTTACTCGGTTGGCACACATTGAAGCGTTCCTGATGCTTTGAAGTTTTTTATTGGCTCTTACTAAGAGCTTTGTAAGCAGTTTTTAAGCTTTTGGTTTTTTCATCAAATAGATGATAATATTTATTAATCGTGTTTTTACTCATATTGAGTTTCTTTGCTAATCTCAATTGAGATATTTTACCGTCAACTTTTGAATCCCAGTCATTAATTCCTTTCTCTATTTTCTTAATGGAATTCTTGCTTTTAATCTTACCAACTACAGAACCTATCACTTTGTGCTTAGCTTTTTTTGATAGTTTAATTTCTGGATTAAAAACAATCCTTCGTTCTTTGTTCAGAATTGGCTGAATATCCTTATGATTCAAAGTTCTCTGAATGATGATTTCTACTTCTTTGTCTGGAAGTGGTATATCGCATCTACTTCTATTAATTCTATAAATAAAACCTCTAAATCTTTCTTCTGTTTGTAAAGGATTTAAAGCATAGCTCTGATAAGCAAGTAATGAAATAATATTATTCCGAGAACCCTTATAAATTCTACTTGGAATATAAAAAGATGCATATGGTAGTTTTTCATTCTCAAAAACCAAGAATGGCTGATTGTTAAATTCAATATCCCCCAAATTGTCATATCTTAAATTTACACCCAATTCGTTCACATCCTTCTCTTTCTCTATTTTGTATGAATACGTAATGGGGGTGTTTTTACCAATACCATCATTAGTCGTATTGGTATCCCATATTATAGAATTTTCATTATAGTATAGATTTGGGTCATAGCTTTGTGCATTAAATTGAGATGCTTTACCTGCATCAGTATCGGAGTAAATGTTTAATGCATTGGATATAGCCATATAAGTCGATTTAAAGTTATTTAAGCTTAGTTCATTCACTTTTACCAATATACCCATCCCAGTATTAGATAATGACCTCCATGAGGCACATATTAGCTTATTAGTTAAATTAATTTTGGTATTATCATCTATGTCAATATAAATGTAACCAGACGGTTCTTTTATGTTTGAGTCCTTCTTGTACTTATTGTAACAAAAGTTAAGAGTGTAGCATGGTAATTCAGTAGTTTTAATAATGTTATACTGTTCTTTACCTTTATACTGGTATATTTCTCTTGCTCTAAGGATTGCGTCCAAAACTTTCGAGTTAGGGTTGACAATACTCTCCAAAAACTCTTCTATTTCTATCACTCCCAAAACATGTGGACTTTTTACGTTTTTAAAGTGATTAAACATAACAACCTCCTTCCATTGCATCATCTATATCCTTTCTTTTGTAATACACTCTGCTACCTATTTTTGTAGCTCGTAAAACACCGTCTTTGTTATACTTCCATAATGTGGCATAAGAAATTTTAAGAAGGTCTTTAGCCTCTTCTCTAGTGTAATAGTCCTTACCATCTTTTACTTTGTTTTGGACAATAGATTCCTTCATCTCTATAATAGATAAAATCTCTTTTCTAAATACTTCAAAAAACTCCTCTGTAGTCATTTGAAAAATATGTTTCTTATTACTCATAAGATTTAATTTTTAAAAGTTGAACAAATAGCTCAGATTTTCTGAACCGAAATAGAATTTATAATGCGCATCAAATTCAGTACTTCGATTTAGCACTTTTTGCATTTTTATACAATTTTACTATCAACTTTAACATATTGACTATCAACAACTTAAATTAGTTAATTCAAATGATATAAAATTATGTAACAACTTGTTTTTCAGAAGTTTAAATCCTAAATTAAATTAACTAATATGGTTTTTAGATTAACTAATCTAACCTTTTTAACATTTGGGCAATGAATTAGTTAATTCAATAAAAATAACGAAGGTTTTTACGTGTTAAATTTTGTTAATTCTTCTAGTTAGCATGTCTGCCTCAGAAAAAGTGATAAAAAAAGGACTAATGTTTAGCCCTCCCTTGGTTATTAAAGTTTATAATTTTTTGAAGTTTTTATACAGGAATAGATGAAACCTGAAAAGCATCTGTTGACGTTATTTGCGAAACACGTTCTACTTTAGGGTTACGAATATATTTCATGAACTCCTTCAGTGTAGAATGCCCAGACAGCTCTAGAATTGAATGTACTGGTACACCAGCTTTATATTTCAATGTACAGAAGGTTCGGCGTGCCGAATGCCCTTGTATTAATTGATATTTAGGTATATGGTTAACTTTACGCTTCCCTCCTCTAGTAATTTCAACCTTAATCTGTGAATTAATTTCAGCTTTTTCACCAACTATCTTGATATAATCATTGAGCTTTTGTTCTGTGATTTTTGGAGGCAAATTACCTCCATACCTTTGATTCATAATAGCCTCAATTACAGGTGTAATTTTACACAGCACTTCTTTTTTGGTTTTTTCTTGCTTAATCTTAATGTACCTCTCATTTTCATGAGGTACAATTTCATGTGCTTGCAGATTATGATAATCACTGATACGTTGACCAATCTCGCACCCAATAAGAAATATATCTCTAGCTAACTCTAAATGAGGTGTAGCTCTCAAATCTAATTCATACATACTTTTTAACTCCACTATTTCTAAATAAATAGCGGTTGTTATTTCTGTCTTTACCTTAAATCTTTTATATTTTAAGTTGGAATGGTAATCTTCCACCAAAGCTGCTCCCATAAAAACTTTCAGATTCTTGATTTGTTTCCCAATAGTGTTGAGCGAATAATGCTTTACCTCCTTTTTATTAAACTGATAGGTCTTAGCATTCATATACTCAGTAAAGTCAGAATAGAACTCATTATCTAAATCAAAATCCAAAATACATTTATTCTCTCTCTCATAACCTCTCAAATGCTCTAAAGTCTGCTCATAGGACTTTATTGTATTATTCTTATATCCGTTAGATGCCTTTGGCAGTTCTTTCTCCTTTTGAATAATATAATTTTTCACAAAGGCAATCAATGTTGTTATTTCTTTCTCTTCATTATCTAAAACAGCCTCATTTTCATTTCTAAAATCATCCAAACAAGCTTTTATTATGGGATTTGTTAGAGGAATTTGGTTAGAATCACAATCTTCAACAAACTCTTTAAGTTTTCGAGTTAAATCATCAATTCTATCATTTATCATTTTTGCATTAGTAACAGCACGTACATTTTTAACCTTACCTTTATCTCCAATCCAATAATCTGGATTGACTGAATAACCGATAGAATACTTAAAACGCTTCTTTCTCCCATATGAATAATCAAGGAATATTGGTTTCTCTGGTTTGGTGGATGCTTTAAGTCTAAATACTGGTGCAGCTCCTTTTGTTCGTCTGGATTGAATCATAGATGAAATCTTTCTACAAAGATAATTAAAAGGGACAACATTAGGGACAACATTTTTAAATTTAAATAGGTTAACTAAATTTAGTTACGTTCAAAAACCTTATATTAACTGATATTAAAGATGTTGTAGAAATTTATCAAATCTCACTGAATAATATATTGTGGTACTGGAGGTACCACAAAAAAATCCCGAAACAGTAATGTTTACGGGATTTTTTGTTTTTACAGGAACAACATAAAGGACATGCAATATCTCTTTTTTCTCTTTCTTTTTACATAAGCTATACTTTTCTGACAATGCCTTTTGTAATATATCAGTTGAAATATGTTTATCCATTTTCACTTTTTGCTTATCTTTCTTCAAGATTAACAGTAACTTCTAATACGTGATTTATTTCACTTAAATATTTTCTACAGAAGCCTTACAGCTATTTCAGTTCATTCAGTATATGCGATATGTGTGTTTCATTGTTTATTCTTTAAATTAAAATCTTATTAAAAGTCCGCCACCCCAACCATATCGGTTGTTGTAGTTACCTTGAATTGAAAAATTTCGTGATAAGATATAGGAAGCTCCGACTAACCATTGGGTTTCACCTTCATATGAATTGTTATTTTCTAAATCATTGACCCATCCAAAATCTGCTCTGTATTCATATTCGCCTTCTATAAAAAGTCTTGGAAAAAGCAAAAACTCTCTGTCTAAACGGATTCTTGGGCGCAATTGATGATCCATACTCACATCTACATTAAATCTATAAGGTGTGAAGTATTTAACACCAACTAATCCTACGGTATTAAACGTATCATAAGAATTTGGCCTTGATGTTTCTGTGTTTACGCCTGCATACACGCACACCCAATCATTTAAGTATCGGTTATAATTTACTTCTACTTCAGCATTTTGGTTATAGTCAAATTCGGCACGCAAGCCAAATTCATTTCTAATATTACTGGAAATAAGGTTTAATTCTGTGAAATTTGATCCTGCACGAACTCTTCCCCAAGAATAATAATGATTCGTTTCATCAATGAGTTTTTGAACTGGATAGGGCTCCATTCTTTCATCTCGTGGTGTATCATAACTAAACACTCTTGCCATACCACCCATCATATGATATAATACATGACAATGAAAAAACCAATCGCCATATTCTTCGTTATAAAATTCAATAATCACTTTTTGCATTGGTGGCACATTAACGGTATGTTTTAATGGCGAACGCTCTCCATTTTCATTAATAACCCTAAAATAATGACCGTGAAGATGCATTGGATGGTGCATCATTGTTAAGTTATTTAAGGTTATTCTGGTAACCTCTCCACCTTTAATTTTAATCTTATCGGTTTCTGATAATGGTACACCATTAATACTCCACACATAGCGTTGCATATTACCTGTTAGATTAAGCAATAGTTTGTTTACAGAAACGTCTTTTTTAAACGCTGTACTTTCTTTTGCCTTCAAAAAATCATAGTTGAAATAGGTTCTACGCGTATTATAACCAAACGATGTACTGTCTTTTGGCATCATAGACATATTATGTTTCATATGGTCATCCATTTTCATCTTCATACTCGCTTGGTTATCCATCTTACCACCATTCATTGACATCTTATTATTCATATCCATATTCATCTTGCCATCTTTCATATCCATCTGCATTCCATACCTTTTCATTAAAGCTTTAGGCGTATTTTTCTTTTGACTTCCAGCTATTGCAGGTGCTCCCATTTTCATATCCATTTTAGCCATTTGCTTCATCATGGCCACTTTGTCTGGTCTGTCTATTACAGTTGCAGGAAAAAGTTTGCCACTCCCTAAACGAATTGATGTACTGCCAGAGCCATCTTGCGCTGTTGCTATAACTTCCAATGTACCGTTAGGAATAGTCACTATTACGTCATAGGTTTCTGCTATTCCAAAGAGAAACCTGCTTTTATTAACTGGTGTGACATCGACACCATCGCTCGATACGATTGTTGGATTACCTGCTCCAAAATCCAACCAATAATAAGATGAAGCAGATGCATTGATAAAACGCAGCCTTATTTTTTCTCCAGGTTTAAACTCTGGATATTCCGCCATTTTTTTACCATTAGACAGAAAGGCAGGATAATAAATATCCGCAATATCTGCGCCTTCCATTCTATCGCGCCAAAATTTAAATTGCGCCCCTAATGCACCTTCTTTTATAACTCTGCTTAATGGTACGGCTGTCCCTTTTTTAACCTGATACCATTCGTTTCCACGTTTAAGGTTTCGTAGTACATTCATTGGCTTTTCATTTGTCCAATCAGAAAGCACTACAACTAAATCGGTATCATATTCCAAGGTTTTTTCTTTAGGGTGAATAACAATTGAGCCATAAACTCCTTTTTGCTCTTGCAACATTGTATGGGAATGATACCAATACGTACCCGATTGATTGATAGGAATTCGATATTGGAAAGTTGTATCAGGTTTAATTGGTGGCGTTGTTAAATAGGGCACTCCATCATAAAAATTAGGAAGAATTAATCCGTGCCAATGCACAGAGGTTTCTTCATCCATTTTGTTTGTAACATTAATTATAGCTAGGTCTCCTTCATTAAATTCTAAAACTGGCCCAGGAATACTACCATTGATAGTCATACCTTTTGCGGTAACACCAGCAAGTGTCATTTCATGTTCTTCTATAGTGAGGTTATACTCTTTTATATTTCTTCCTTCTTCGTTCCTGTCCTCGCCATTTGTCCCTACTTGGGCAAATACGATTGACGTTAGGAATAAAAGAAGTATCGTGTATAATGTTTTCATTGTTTACTGAATTAAATAATAAATTATGGTACTTTCCACATAGTAGGATTTTGTAAATGCCGTTAGTCAATCCCATTTATAAAATAGGTTTGTTTTATCGTTTTACATAAATAGCTTTAAAATTAACCCTCCCAATAACCAAGCATAACAGATAAAAGCCACATATTTTAAAATAGATTCTAGCAACTTGCTTTTTGGCGCCATTTCGCTCATGTTATGTTCAACATCTTTTTTTTTGAAAAATCCCAAATACACCAAATACGCCGAAATAGCTAAAAAAACAAGGTTTAAAACAAACGTGTAATTAATTTTGAAGTAGTCGCTATCTTGAATTTTAACCTGTGACGGATCTGGCAAAAGGCTAAACAAATCAAAAGCATAATGCAATGCGAGCGAAGTACAAATTAAAGCGGTAAATAGCAAAAACAATATAAACAGAGACATTTTCCAACCATAATATTTGGCATTGATACGCAACACAGGAAACACTACCAAATCGCTAAAAATAAATGCCATAACACCTGCAAAACTCACACCTTTACCAAACAATAAAGCTGCCAACGGAATGTTGCCCATAGAGCCTATAAAGGTTAAAAATGCAGCCACTGGCCCCACAACGATGTGCTCTAAAACCTCTAAAAAAGTAAAATCGGTGTTACCATTGCCACTATTTATAAATAAAGTTTGAAAAAATGAATCGGGAACAAAAGCGGCCACAACTCCTGCAATGGTAAAACCAACGGTAACATCTTTCCAAACCATTTGCCATTCCATTTTGTATTTTTTAGCAACACGCGCCCAACTATTCTCATTTTGGATTTGCTGTTTCCAATCCTTTTTATCCATGGTATCATCTTCATTTTCACTTTCAAGATTTGTACGCGCTTTTTTTATGAGCTTTTTAGGGTTTATTATGCGGATAAGAATCCAACAAATAGCAATAAGCAATAGGCCACCAACATATTCGCCAACTACAAATTGCCATCCTAGAAAAATGGAAATAATAATTCCTAGTTCTACAACCAAATTAGTAGATGCCAATAAAAAAGCTATTGAAGACACAAAGCTTGCGCCTTTTTTAAAAAGTGATTTTGCGCTTGCAAGGGCTGAGAAACTACATGAACTACTTATAAACCCAAAAAAAGTACCCAAAAGCACACTTTTTCCTTCGTGAGTTCCCATGGTTTTTTGCATTCGTTTTTCGGTTACAAAAATTTGAATCATGCTGCTAATAATATAACCCAATATAAATGCCCAAAGTGCCATCCAGAAAAAACCAGCGCTAGTATATGCTGCTTCTGCCCATTGGTTTAAAAAATTGTCCATAATTTGTTTCTTTTAAATTTATTTATCGCGAGTTTACAACCTATTTATAACCGCTTTTAGCTTATTGGTAATGTCCTCGGCAATTTCTTTTAAAGCTTCATTTTCTACTGCTTGCATAGAGGCCATTGGGTTTACAGCCGAAACCTCTATATCGCCAGAATCTAACTCTTGTACAATAACATTACATGGCAACATGGTACCAATTTTATTTTCGGCCAGAAGCGCTTTGTGGGCATAAGGCGGATTACAAGCCCCTAATATTTTATAGTTATTGAAATTAACATCTAACTTTTTCTTTAAAGTCGCCTTAATATCAATTTCGGTTAAAACGCCAAAACCTTCTGCCTTTAAGGCTTCTGTTACTTTATTAATGCCCGTGTTAAAATCATCTTTTAATGTGGTGTTAAAATAATAGTCCATAGTATTTGTTTTTATGCGTTGTGTATTTTGATGAAATTCGTCTCTTAGAGTGTGTTTTTTATTGAAAATGAAAAATTTGTATGGAGATGCAGGATTTTAATGTGTAAATAGTTCTCGATACAATTTTACTCCCGAAAGCTTTCGGGATGAAAATCACTTTAACTGGCGACAGTTTTTATGTTTTAGTTCAAAATTCACAACGGATTTGTTTTATATATTGACTCTCAAGTTAATATTTATCTTATTTTTTATTAACCTGAACCAAATGAATATTAACGCATTAAATAATTTCTTTTTTCAGTTAAGGCATTCACAAAAAAAATCCCGAAACTTAAAAGTTTACGGGATTTTTGTTTTAAAGTTTAAATACAGACTAATACGCAAATATCACCTCATTAGTTGGTACAAACGCCTTTTTAGATTCTATACTACGTTTATTAAAAACTAGTAGCGGGATAGAAATCTCACTTTCTATTTCTTTTACTAAATCTTTATGAAATAAATTTGCCAGATTCCAATCGTGCTTACGCTCTAACATGGCCAACACATTGGCGTTTTCCCAATTTACAATACTTAAGAGTCCAGATTTTATGTTAGTAGATGCTATTGTTTTAAATGTTATTTCTGGATATGATGTTTTTTGCAATAACCGCTTTTTAAAAGCTTCCATTAAAACTTTTGCAGGACGCTCATCGGTTTTATAAACATGTATCACCTCTATTAGTGCAGAAAAAGGGCTAGCAATTTCAGCAAGTTTTTGTAGCGATAAAATATCGTATTCTTCAAAATCTGTAGCATAAACTATTGTAGAAATTGTATTATATATCATACCATTAGGAACAATTAGCAATGGCATTTCAATAGTATCTAACAATGCATTTGCAATATTACCAGAAAAAAATTCTCTGGTACTGTGGTGATCTTTCATCCCAATAATCACTAAATCTGGCATTAACACATTAGAAAGACGTTGAATACTCTCCGATACCGAGCCACTTTCAATTACGTGAGTGGTAACAGGTTTTTGTTGAAATTCGTGTTTTAAATTAACCTTGCAAAAGTTTTCTACCAGTTTAGTCTTTTCGATATGCATTCTTTTTTTAAGTAACCCTGGGGCATGTAGGGTTGCATTCGCAATTGGTGGAAATTCGTATACGTGTACAATATGTAAATCTGCTTTCATTATCGTACTAAAACGATAGGCATATTTTAACGAAGCAATATCATTTACGGTACAATCTGTGGCATATAAAATAGTTTTCATAACACTAGTAATTTAACTAAACAAATCTAGTTTATACCTTCGTTTTTTGAAATGATATTTGTCAGTATTCTATCTTTTTTATACTTTAATATTTAGCTAAACACTTGTTTAACACAGAAGTTGTGTTTATACCTTTAATCTAGCTCTTAAGGGAATGCTCTATTGCGATCAAATCACTTTTAGAAAGTGCTTCCTTAGTCGCATTATAACCAATGTTGAAAATTGTGTTTAGGTATTTTTTATCAAAGGTGCCAAACTTACTTAGCGCTTTAGGCAGTATCATTAAATCGCAACCTTTAAATTTTGAGTAATCATCTTTAAGAGCCCTTAACTTAAGAGCTCTTTCAACAACATGATGTGAATGCTTTAGCTCTTTTATAGTAATGGCATCTACCCAATTGGCATAACTTCCAATAATAATATTGCAACCGGGTTTTAGAGATTCAATAGGAAAATTATTTAATGTACCTCCATCAACATAGTAAGAATTTTTAATTTTAACTGGAGCAAATACACCAGGAATTGCAGCAGAGGCTAGTATTGGCTTTATTAATTCACCAGAACTAAAAGTTTTAAGGTTTCCGTTTAAAATATCAGTTGCTGTAATAGTTAATAATTTGTGTAGCGCATTAAAACTATCTTCTTTTAAATAACTTTTAAACTCTGGATAAAACTTTTCAGCATCAATAAAACCAGGTTTTCCAAGTGCATACTTTTTTATATCAAATATTTGAATAGTTTCAAAAAATCTTAAAATCTCCTTGTAATTGTAACCGTAAGCGTATAATGCACCTACAATGGCACCGGCACTAGAACCCGTAATATGGGTAGGGATAATGTTGTGCTCTTCTAAAGCCTTTATAACCCCAACATGGGAAACACCTCTTACGCCTCCACCAGATAATACCAAACCAACTCTCATAGCTTATAAAAATTAGTGCTTTCAAATTTAAATAGCTACTCCCATTTTTAAAATGATTTTCATCAGTCTCACTAAATGATTTTTATCATTTCTTAATTACCCATATTAATATATCTTGTTAGTTGATTATGCTTGTAATTGGAAACATAAAAAGTAAACTCAACTCCTTTTTAATAGAAATTGGAGCGTTATCTTACTTCACTTCCCGTTTTTTTAAGAATGCATTTAAGCGTCCGTTTGAGTTCAAGGAATTTTTACGACAGTGTTACAATATGGGCAATCGTTCTCTTTTACTAGTTGGTATTACAGGCTTTATAATTGGGTTGGTATTAACATTACAAACGCGTCCTACTTTAATGGAGTTTGGCGCGGTATCTTGGATGCCTTCTATGGTAAGTATCTCTATAGTTAGAGAAATTGGCCCTATTATAACAGCGTTGGTTTGCGCAGGGAGAATAGGCTCTGGTATTGGAGCAGAGTTAGGCTCTATGCGTGTTACAGAACAAATTGATGCTATGGAAGTTTCTGGAACAAATCCTTTTAAATATTTAGTTGTTACACGTGTTTTGGCAGCTACACTTATGTTACCTTTATTGGTAATTGTTGCAGATGCCGTGGCCTTATTTGGATCTTATCTTGTTGAAAATACCAAAGGAAATGTATCCTTTATGTTATATTTTAATCAGGTTTTTAACTCTTTAGAGTATAGCGATATGCTTCCCGCAACTATTAAAACCTTCTTTTTTGGATTAGCTATTGGGCTAGTAGGATGTTTTAAAGGGTATTACTGTAAAAAAGGTACTGCTGGTGTTGGTAAAGCGGCAAATTCTGCTGTGGTTTTCACATCCTTACTATTATTTATAATAGATTTTATTGCTGTATTAATTGCTGATATTTTTTATGAATTATAACAATACTAACATAGCAAACACAAAAGTGGTTCTAGAAATAAAAGACCTACATAAAAGTTTTGGTGACAACCATGTGCTTAACGGATTTAACATGCTACTACACCAAGGTGAAAACCTTGTAATTATGGGAAAATCTGGCTCCGGAAAGTCGGTGATGATAAAATGCTTAGTAGGTTTAATGGAGGCCGATAGTGGCACTATTTCTGTAATGCAAAACGACATTACGAAATTAAATCAAGAAGCATTGGATATTTTGAGAGCCGATATTGGATTTTTGTTTCAAGGTAGCGCTTTGTACGATTCTATGACCGTAAGAGAAAATTTAGAGTTTCCTTTAAGACGCCACATTAAAAAATTTAACAAAACTGTTGATACCGAAAAACTAGTAATTGAAGCTTTAGAAAATGTTGGTCTTGTAAGCGCCATTAACCTAATGCCCGACGAATTATCTGGCGGCATGAAACGTCGTGTAGCACTGGCAAGAACACTTATCTTGCAACCAAAAATAATATTGTACGACGAACCAACTAGCGGGTTAGACCCCATAACTGCAAAAGAAATTATTATACTAATGCAGGAAGTACAGAAAAAATACAATACCTCATCATTAATAATTACTCACGATGTTGATTGTGCCCGAGTTATTTCAGACAGAATGATATTACTTATTGATGGGATAGATTACGCTGTTGGCACATTTAAAGAACTTTCTACCTCACAAGACCCTAAGGTAAAGGCGTTTTTTAAACAATAAAATTTTAAGCTACAAACTAAAAAAACAAATAAAATGAAAAACTCAAACTCGCAGAAATTACAATTAGGTACTTTTGTTATTTTGGCAACTATTTTGTTTGTAGTTGGTATTTATCTTATTGGGCAGCGTCAAGATATGTTTAAAAAGACCTTTACAATAAGTTCTTATTTTCAAAATGTAAATGGGCTACAAAGGGGAAATAATGTACGCTATTCTGGAATAGATATAGGTACCGTAAAGGATATTGTAATGCTAAATGATTCCACAATAAAAGTAACTATGAGCATTGATGAAAAAATAATTACTCACATAAAAAAAGATGCCATTGCCACTATTGGTTCCGATGGTTTAGTAGGTAATATGATTGTAAATATTGTTCCTGGAAAACGTAGCGCTACACCCATTGCAAATGGAGATAGCATTGAATCTTATAGTAAAATTGGTGCAGACGATATACTAAGCACACTAAGTGTAAGTTCTGAAAACGCAGCTATTTTAACTTCAGATTTACTTAAAATAACCAATGCAATAACAGAGGGCAAAGGAACTTTAGGGGTATTGCTAAACGATACCGTTATGGCAAAAGATTTAAAACACTCTGTAATAAATTTAAAAACAGCCAGTAAAGGCGCCTCTAAATCTATTGAAGCGTTAAATAATATGATTACCCATTTAAAAACAAACGACAATACGGTTTTAGGCATGTTAATACACGATACAATCTCTGGCAACAAGGTAAAATCTATTATACAAAATCTAGAATTATCAAGCGAAGAAATAACATATGCCTTAGCAAACATTAATACCGTAGTTGAAGGTTTTAATACAAGTGAAGGAGCATATAATTATATAGTAAATGATACTAGTTTAGTTAATAATTTAAAGTCTACGTTAAAACATATAAATGAAGGCACAGAAAAGTTTAACGAAAATATGGAAGCCTTAAAGCACAACTTTTTAACTCGAGGTTATTTTAAAAAATTAGAGCGACAAGAACAAAAAGAAGCAAAAAAAATAGAAAACAATTAATTATTTATACCGCATACAATATTGGTCCTCGTTTTAAATATCGTAGTTATTTGATTTCAGAAGTTTTATTTAAAATTCACTAATACAATATGTACTTTACCTCGTACCCCACCAACTTCATATAAAATTTCCGAACATTTGATGTTGAGGGGATTTTTTGTTTAAAACACGCTTGTAAAATTGAAATTATCTATTTTTACTTTTAATTACATTACCAATAATAAACACTCTAAGTATTAATGCCAAAACGCATCACACTTAAACACATCGCAAACACCTTTGGTGTTTCTATTGCTACAGTATCTAAGGCATTGAGTGATAGTTACGAAATTAGCACAAGTACAAAAGAGAAGATTGTAGCCTACGCCAGAGCAAACAACTACAAATCTAAAAGTATAGACCTTAGTCTTCTACACAAAAAAACAAAAACCATTGGTGTAATTATACCCAATATTATGAACAGTTTTTTTGCAAAGGTTTTTGTAGGCATTGAGGCAAAAGCAAACGAGCACGGGTATCATTTAATCTCATGCATCTCTAATGAATCTTACGAAAAAGAAGTAAAAACCATGGAGCTTTTAAAAAGCGATACCTTAGATGGTATTCTTATATCCCTTGCAGAAGAAACCCAAGTAAAACAAAAATACGCACATTTAAAAAACGCTATAAACGAAGGTGTACCCGTGGTAATGTTCGATAGGGTTTCAGAAGAAATAAATTGCGACAAGGTAGTTGTAAACGATTTAGAAGGCGCATACCACGCTACAAAACATCTTATACAAACAGGCTGTAAGCGCGTAGCTTTAATATCTGTAATAGATAACTTAAGCGTTGGAAAACTACGAGTACAAGGCTATAAAAAAGCATTACAAGAATTTAAAATACCTGTTGAAGAAAAACTTATTGTGCGCATAGGCAAGCATGAAGATTTCGATACGGTATTAAAAATTACACTAGCCGATAAAACAATTGACGGATTGTTATGTTTAGAAGAAAGCTCTGCGGTTAATGCATTACAAATTATAAAACATATGCAATACAACATTCCAGAAGACATGTCTATTGCTTGTTTTACCAACGGAAAAATGCTACAGCACCTTACACCCTCTATTTCTGCAATTAGCCAACATGGAAAATATATTGGGGAAACCGCAGCAAAACTATTAATAGACCGCATTGAAAACGAAGACCAAAACAAACCCTTCGAGACCAAGGTGATAAAAACCAGTTTAATTGAACGGCAGAGCACTAGAAAAATTTAAAAGAATAGTAATAATTTTAAATTTAAGAAATGTTGTTGCTCTTGTTTTGAAGTTAGTAGTAATTAAAGAAAACGTTTATGAATAGAAAATTGGGATATACAATAATATCATTTATCACAATTGGTTCATTTATTATAAGTTGTAAACAAGAAAAAGACAATTCCGAATTATCTAAAAATATTCCGACCGAAATGTAAGCTTCCATTAATTAGAACTGCTTAGTTTTGCTAAATTACATTAATTATTTTGTTTTTAATTCCACTAGGGCTAGCCCCATAGGAATTAAGCCTTGCGTATTTTAGTTGGTGTACTTGGATTTAAACTTGGTAAACTTATAATTTAAAATACATAGTGAAAAAAAAATTAATAGATTTCAATGTGCAAGCAAAGGGAATACTTTTTAACTAAAAACCGTTTTGTCTAAAATAAAAAAAGCCCCCGTTTGGGAGCTTATAGTTACTAACTCAAATTACGATTAATCCATATCAAAACGCACACCTATAGATATATTGTTTTGGTCCACTATTTGATCTTTAAAAATGGGAGATAAATCGTATTTAAGGTACAGCGCCGTATCACCAATAGCAACATAAGTACTAATACCGTAAACCAAATCGCTGGTATTTAAACCTCGCTTTTGCTTGTCCTTAATACGCTCGCCATCTAAATCGTATTTTAATTTTTGTCGAGTGCCAATGTTAAAACCTGCGTATCCACCAACACCAATCTTAAACTGGTTTTTTGTAGAATATCTAAAATAGGTATCTCTGTCTATTTTTTTAGATGGTCCAAATTCAAAATGTACAGGAAATACTAAGTTAGACACCGATAGTTTAGATTTTCTTAAGTTTTCTGGAAACGTTTCTAATACCGTTTGGTCTCCATTTCTAACAAAATACTGGTTATCGTCTGGTTTTAATCCATTAATATGTAACGACACGCCATACTTTAATCTCATAAAGTTTGAGTTTTTAAACACGCGGTATTTCCATGCCCACCCCATTTCAAAAAAACGGGAACCCCCAATTTTATAGGGTGAATCGTCTAAACTTTCACCTTCAATAATGGCATTATTTAAACCAAATGCTAGTACAAAATCGCTTTTAGTACGTCTATCAAACTTTCTATACTTTGGCTTATCGTCTTTCTTTTTACCTATAAAAATAAAGCTATCGTCATCGTCATCGCCACCTATACGTATAATGCTTTCGTTGTCGTTATCTTCGGCATATCCTTTTTCATTACGTTCTAAAAGCGCAATTTTATTGGTTAAGATCGCGGTTCTGTTTTCTATGTTCAAAGCGCGTTTTTTTGCCATTTCCATTTTAAGGTCTTGTGCCTCTTCTTGGGTAATCTCACCGTTCTTTAACCTTAGGTCTATAGCTTCTACTTCAGCTTTTAAATACGCTTTTTCTTCGGCTTCTACTTTAGCAATAGCTTGTTTTAGCTTATTAATTTCGGTGGAATTTACTGCTTTAGGTATACTGTCTTGCGCGTTGATTAAGTGCGCATTTAAACTTAAAATTAATAGTACTAAATACTTTGTAATTGTTTGCATAACTGTTCGTTTTTTTTGATTAATGATTTGATTTATAAATGATTGATGATTTTTTAAAAGATTACTATTTTTTAGATGTTATTAATCGTTACGCTGCGCAATAGCTGTTTTAACAGAACCATAACTGTCTTTTAATGCCTTAAATACTTTATCCCTAAAAGACTGATCTAACTCAAACTCAACTTCTTGAAGTAGTAAAGCTGCATCTACAAGCGTTTTATCTTCGTTCTTCATTCTGCTTAACAAAATATCTTTTTGTGCTGCTTTTAAAAGCGAATCGATAGATGCATTAGAAACACCCGATTCTGTTTCACTAAGGGCATATATGGCATCTGCAACCTCTTGGGCTTTTTCGGTTTCAAACGACGTAATTTCAATACGCTTTGGTTGCACAACATCTTTTTCCTCCCTAATTTTTTGTGTTGTTTGTTCTGTAGCCAGTTGTACAGATTTGCTAGTTGAATTTAAATTGGCTTTATCTATTACCAAATTACTTTCTCCAGTATTTTTTACATCATTTTTATTTGTAGTTTCTTGCGCTACGGCCGTTACCGATTCTAAAGTACTACCCGCTTTTGAAGCTGAGTTCTTCTCTGGGTTTTCAATGGTATTTTTAGTATCTACAATTTGCCTATTATTAATGTCTTTACCACTATTTAACCATTGAGATACCACCAATAAAATTCCAACAACACTCGCCGCAATACCTAACCACCACAACCCCTTATTACTTGAGGTGCGCTCTTCGGCACTTAGCCTGCTAGATAACTTATCCCAAGCACCTTTTGATGGTGCTATGGTGCGCTTTTCTAGCTTTTCCTTAAAATCATTTTCATATTTAATTGGTGCCATAGCTTGTTTTATTTAATGTCTTAATTTGTTCTTGCAGCATTTTTCTTGCTTTAAACAGTTGCGATTTTGAGGTTCCTGTGCTTATCTTTAAAAGTTCAGCAATTTCATCATGTTTATACCCTTCAATAGCATACATTACAAATACCATTCGGTAACCTTCGGGCAAGCTGTCTATAAGGCTTTGTATCTCGCTAATCTCTAAATTAGTTTGTATATTATTACTTTGGGCGCTAGTACTTACATCTTCATCGCATAAAATATCAATACTTTTTTTTTGCCTCAGATAAGAGATAGATTCCCTAATCATAATACGTCTTATCCAGCCTTCAAAACTCCCCTCATTTTTAAATGTTTTTAGATTTTTAAACACCTTAAAAAAACCGTTCAACATCGCTTCTTCAGCCTGTTGCATATCTTTAATGTAGTATCTACAAACACTTAACATTTTTGGCGCGTGCATTTCAAACAAAACATGTTGCGCTTCACGATTATTTTTAATCGCTTTTTTTATTAATACGCTTTCGTTTTTATGCAGTTGTATAACTTTCAAAAAAGATTTCATTTAGCTTTCTATTTATAAAGACGCAAACTTCACAAAAATGGTTGCCCCTAAACATAAATTTTTTTTAATTCTTTAAAAAGACTTCATTTTTAAATATCACAAAATGAACAGAACACAATATAAGACAAGGTTTTTACATAATTCATGAAAAATATTCAACAAAAACAGAAAAGTTATAATTTATTGTTTTTAAATACCTAAATTGATTAAATATTATTCAATTTTATACCAAAATATATAGATAGAATTGCTTATGACGAATAACCATTTGTTTTCGTCCTATACCCAACTAAAGAATACTTGGGACGAGATGTACAACCAAAATATTGAGGTAAGAAAGCAATATGAAAAAATAACTGCTTTTTTAAAGAGAACTTCTTCTAATACACTTCTAAAAAAAGAAGAGCTTGCCAAACAATTATTTATGAGTCAAGGTGTAACCTTTACTGTTTATAGTGATAATGAAGGTATTGAAAAAATATTTCCTTTTGATATAATTCCAAGAATTCTTACAGCGACAGAATGGCGTAAAATAGATCTTGGTATTAAACAACGTATTACTGCCTTAAACCTTTTTATTAAAGATGTTTATAATGAACAGTTTATTATTAGAGACGGTATAGTACCAGCCGATTTAATTTACTCTTGTCCTAACTTTTTAAGAGAAATGAAAGGCGTTAAAGTACCGCATGATATTTATGTACACATTGCAGGAGTAGATTTAATTAGAAATAATGATGGTGAGTTTTACGTATTAGAAGATAATTTAAGAACGCCATCTGGAGTTAGTTACATGCTTGAAAACAGAGAAATATCTAAACGCATATTTCCTGGTATTCTGCCAGAAAACAATATCAGAAGCGTATCCAACTACCCAAATGTTTTATACAAAAAGCTTCAAGAACTATCAGACCAAAATAACCCCAACGTTGTTCTTCTAACTCCCGGAATTTACAATTCTGCTTATTATGAGCACACTACCCTAGCAAGACTTATGGGAATTGAATTGGTTGAAGGTAGAGACTTAGTTGTAAAAGACCATTTTGTGTATATGAAAACCACCAATGGGCTAAAACGTGTTGATGTTATATACAGGCGTGTTGATGACGAGTTTTTAGATCCTTTAGAGTTTAATGCCGCCAGTTCACTAGGTGTTGCTGGCATTATGGCGTCTTACAGAAAAGGTAATGTAGTTATTGTAAACGCGCCAGGTACGGGTATTGCTGACGATAAAGCCATTTATATTTTTGTACCCAATATGATAAAATACTATTTGAACGAAGAACCTATTTTAAAGAACATTGAAACCTACCAATTAGCAAAACCTGATGAATTTAAGCATGTTGTAGAAAATATTAAAGATATGGTTATTAAAAAAACTGATGGTAGTGGTGGTTATGGGATGTTAATGGGGCATGAAGCTTCAGAAAAAGAGATTAAGGACTACCTTAAAACTGTTAAAAAAAATCCTAGTAATTTTATAGCACAACCCATTTTAAGACTCTCTACCGCACCATGTTGTATCGATGGAAAACTATCACCTCGTTGCATAGATTTAAGGCCATTTGCCTTATCTGGGCGCGATGGCATAGATATAACACCCGGCGGCCTAACTAGAGTGGCGCTAAAAAAGGGTTCCTTAGTTGTAAATAGTTCGCAGGGTGGTGGCAGTAAAGATACGTGGGTGATACAATAAATAAAATAAAGCTATGTTAAGCAGAGTTGCCAATAACCTTATTTGGTTAGACAGATATATGGAACGCGGAAATGGTATTTTAAGTTTACTTAAGGTAAATTTTTACGCAAACCAGGACGCGCCAGAGTTATTTTCTTGGTCTCCAATAATTAAAAATTATGCTGGTGATGACGATGAACATTGTACCGAAAATGCCCTAGAGTGTATTAACTTTATGGTCTTCAATACAAATAATTCCAATTCCATCTTAAACATCGTTACTAAAGCAAGAGAAAATGCACGTAGTGTGCAAGAGCATATTTCGAGAGAATTATGGCTTTGTGTAAATAACTATTACCTTTTTTTAACTAATAAAAACTTACCTAAAAAATTAAAAGAAGAAGATCCTATTGTTTTTTTAGATAATCTTCAAGCATTTCATTTAAGGTATTACGGGCTTATGGATGTAACCCAAGAAAGGGGCGCATCTTACTACTTTATGAATGTGGGCAAATATCTAGAACGCGTTATTCAAATAACAGATTTTACAGCAATGAAACTTATGGAAATTGCAAAAACTAGCGACACCCTAGAACGAAGCATTTATTGGAAAAACCTGCTGTTATCTATTGGTGGATACCAATTGTACTTAAAAAAATACAAATCTTCATTTGAAGAAAACCACGTAATTACAATGGTGTTTCAAGACACGTTATTTCCAAGGTCTATCTATTATTGTATAAATAAATTAAACCGCCATATTAGTTTACTTATTGAAACTAACGAACTTGAAAAAAATAACATCGATTTTTTACTTGGAAAACTAGAAAGTACAATTAAATACACTACTATTGAGAGTATAAACGAACAAGGTCTTGATGTTTTCATTAAAGAGATTAAAGAAGCTATTAAAAACATCTCTTTAAACATAAATACAGTGTACTTTTCAAACGTTAACTAATAATAGATAATGCCTACATTTTATATTAAACATCTTACTAAGTATAACTACACTAATATTGTAATAGATAGTGCTAGCCAAATTATGCTATACCCAATAGCAGATGAGTTTTTAAAGGTTACATCTCAAAACATAAAAGTGAATAGTAACCCACAAATAGCAACACGCATAGATTTTTACAATAATACCGTGGGCTCGTTTATGCTTATTGAGCCTCACGATTACCTATCTATAGTTTCTGAAATAGAAGTTATTACCACTGAAAAGATGTACCCTAACGACTCAAAACCGGTTAAAGCCCAATGGGAATTCTTAAAAACAATAACACATAAACCAGAATTTATAGACTTTTTAAAATACAAAACCTTTGATGGTACAAACGAAATTTTTGAGCTAATAAAGTCTAAAAACCTAGAGGTACTTTCACCCTACAGAATAGTATTAGAGTTTTGTGAATACATTTACACAAATTTTAAATACATACAAGGTATTACAAGTGTAGACTCTAAACTAGATCATGTTTGGAAACTAAAGGCTGGGGTGTGTCAAGATTTTACCAATATCCTTTTACAAATGGTAAGAATGTTAGGTATTCCAGCACGATATGTAAGTGGCTATATTTGCCCCAATGATGCTGGTTCTCGTGGTGAAGGCGCAACCCATGCCTGGATTGAAGCTTATATTCCGTTTTATGGATGGCTAGGAATTGACCCAACAAATAATTCTATTGCTAACCAGTACCACGTAAAACTTGCAGTTGGTAGGCACTATAACGATTGTGCACCTGTTAAAGGCGTATATAAGGGTGCTGTAAAAGAAAAACTATTTGTTAAAGTAAAAGTAAGCAATCGCAAAAAAGAAAACGATGACCTAGTGTTTCCTGCACATTTAAAATCTAAGACAGAAGGTAACAGCTATCGCCAAAACTTAGAACTTATCCAACAAATCCAACAGCAGCAATAATTTTTTCAATACATATTCTAAAAAAAACTGAAACATGTTTTTAAAATAAGCTAACTAATTTCTGCTTAAAACCCCAAAACAATATAATTATTTAAAAAAAATTGAACGATTAAATATTTTTAAGCAAATGTTATGAAATAAAAACTATTAATCGTAATATTGCAATGAACAAATAAATAAAGAAATGGGACTAACAAAAACCGAAATGTTTACAGATGAACAAAACCAAATTGCACTGTTTGCAAAAGTATTTGGTCATCCTGCCAGAGTTTCTATTCTACAACATTTATTTAAAATAGATGCTTGTGTTTGTGGCGATTTAGTAGAGGAAATAGGACTGGCACAACCTACCATTTCTCAACATTTAAAAGAACTAAAACATTTAGGCTTAATAAAGGGAAATATTGAAGGCACTAGTGTTTGCTACTGTATTCATAAGGACAATTGGACAAAGATGAAAGATATAATGCTAAAGTTTTTAAACCAAGATCTTTCAAAACTAGATTGCTGTTAAAAAAACAAAATTACCCATCGAATTATCGCAATAAATAGATAAAAATGAAACTATCAGAAATAAAATTAATATTAAGAAAATTAGATGTTATTGGTTTTTTATTACCAAACAACACATTAGTACCCAAACATTTTCATATTACAGAAGTGGGTAAAACCACTAAACACTTTATTGATTGTGGGGGCACTGTAAGAAAAGAAGAAGTCGTTAACTTTCAATTATGGAATGCCAATGATTACAACCACCGGTTACATCCAGAAAAACTCTTGGATATAATAGCGTTATCTGAAAAAGTTTTAGACTTAAAAGATCTAGAGATAGAAGTAGAATACCAAGGAGATACCATCCAAAAATTTGGGCTAGATTTTAACGGAGAATTATTTAAGCTCACCACTAAAGCCACAGACTGTTTGGCTAAAGATAAATGTGGTATCCCTGTAGAAAAACCAAAAGTAAAACTATCTGATTTAAATGACGAGCCTTGTTGTGCTCCAGATGGTAATTGTTGTTAAAATAAAAACTGTAAATAATAATGAGTGAATCTAACCTGTTTTCAGAAATAGAAGTATTAATTAAAACTTTAAACCCTGAATCTATTAAAAGCGAACGCAAAACCATTTTAAAACCTTTAATAGATTTTATACAAAAAAAAGTATCTAACCATAAAGATATCCGTATCAATTTTATTTGTACCCACAATTCACGAAGAAGCCATTTATCTCAAGTTTGGGCACAAACTATGGCGCACTATTTTAATATAAAAAATGTGTATTGTTATTCTGGAGGCACCGAAGCCACGGCGCTTTTTCCTATGGCTGCAAAAACTTTGCAGAATTCGGGTTTTAAAACAAAAACAATTTCAGAAGGCAACAACCCAATTTACAGCATAAAATATACCGATAATGCACATCCAATAATTGGGTTTTCAAAGACATTAGATGATGATTTTAATCCAAAAACTGAATTTGCTGCAATAATGACTTGTGATTCTGCAAATGAAGCATGCCCCTTTGTTTCTGGAGCAGAACAACGCATTCCCATAACTTTTAAAGACCCTAAAGCATTTGACGACACGTCACAACAGGCTGAAAAATACAACGAAAGGAGCTTGCAAATTGCAACAGAATTATTTTATGTTTTCTCACAAATAAACGCTTAAAAATGGCAGTAAAAAAATTAAGTTTTTTAGACAGAAATCTTACCTTATGGATATTTGTAGCAATGGCTATTGGCGTTGGCCTTGGGTACTTTATACCAAACTTTCCCAATATTATAAACACATTTAATAGCGGCACAACCAACATACCTATTGCCATTGGTTTAATATTAATGATGTATCCACCTTTGGCGAAGGTTAACTATTCACTTTTACCAAAGGTTTTTAGAAATACTAAAATTCTATCCATTTCCCTTATTTTAAATTGGATAATTGGCCCTATTTTAATGTTTGCATTGGCCATTATATTTTTACGCGAGTACCCTGAGTATATGGTAGGGCTTATTTTAATAGGTTTGGCACGCTGTATTGCTATGGTTTTGGTTTGGAACGATTTAGCTGAGGGCAGCAGCGAATATGGCGCAGGCTTAGTGGCATTAAATAGTATTTTTCAGGTGTTTGCCTACAGTTTTTATGCTTGGATTTTTATCACAGTGCTTCCACCCTATTTTGGATTTGAAGGTGCTATTGTTGATATTTCTATTGCAACAATTGCTGAAAGTGTGGCTATTTATTTGGGAATTCCGTTTGTAATGGGGATTTTAAGTAGACTGGTTTTGGTAAAACTAAAAGGAGAAGTATGGTATAGCAACAAATTTATCCCTACAATTTCACCCTTAACCTTAATAGCGCTTTTGTTTACAATTATAGTTATGTTCTCTTTAAAAGGTGAGTTAATTGTTAAAATACCTATGGATGTATTAATTATTGCAGTTCCATTACTAATTTATTTTACCTTGATGTTTATTATTGGCTTTTTTGTTTCTAAAGCCACAGGAGCTACTTACGACAAAACAGCATCGGTAGCCTTTACTGCAGCAGGTAATAATTTTGAATTGGCCATTGCTGTTGCTATTGCTGTATTTGGTTTAAATTCCGGACAAGCATTTGCAGGCGTAATTGGGCCTTTAGTTGAAGTTCCTGCATTAATATTGCTAGTTAGGGTGTCCTTTTGGCTTCGAAAAAAATATTATGGCAACACTTACGCACAATAATTTATTGTATTGTGAGGGGAGTTAAAAAGGCTTTACTTTTTCCTATCAATTACATAATTTACCATTAATTCTAGTGCATTCTTATAATCTGAATTAGGATAGGTTTGTAAGAGCCGTAATGCTTCTTTTTGGAAAGCTTTCATTTTGGTAACGGCATAATCTAAACCACCGCTAGCTTTAACAAAAGCTATAACTTCCTTAACACGTTTTGTATCTTTATTATGATTTTTTATAGAGTTAATCAACCACCTTTTATCTTTTTTGCTAGCATTGTTAAGTGTATAAATTAAAGGTAGCGTCATTTTTTGCTCTTTAATATCTATGCCCGTTGGTTTGCCTATTTGGGTTTCACCGTAATCAAACAAATCGTCTTTTATTTGAAACGCCATACCGATAAGTTCTCCAAATTTTCGCATGGTATCTACATGCTGCGATTCGGGTTTTACCGATGCCGCCCCCAAACTACAACATGCAGCAATTAAAGTTGCTGTTTTTTGGCGAATTATTTCGTAATATACTGCTTCTGTAATGTCTAATTTTCTTGCCTTTTCAATTTGAAGTAACTCGCCTTCGCTCATTTCACGAACGGCAATGGAAATAATTTTCAAAAGGTCGAAGTCATTATTATCAATTGAAAGCAAAAGCCCTTTAGAGAGTAAATAATCGCCTATTAAAACGGCAATCTTATTTTTCCAAAGTGCGTTAACAGAGAAGAATCCTCTGCGGCGGTTACTATCATCAACCACATCATCATGAACCAGTGTAGCAGTATGTATAAGTTCTATTACCGAAGCGCCACGATAGGTGCGTTCGCTCACTTCGCCTTCAGACACCATTTTAGCCACTAAAAACACAAACATTGGTCGCATTTGTTTACCCTTTCTATTTACAATATAATGGGTAATTCTATTAAGCAAAGCCACCTTACTAGACATGGAGAGTTGAAACTTTTGCTCAAAAAGTTCCATCTCGTAAGCTATAGGTTGTTTTATTTGCTCTACTATTTTCATTTAATATGCTAAAATATACTATTTCTTAATTAGTGTATTCCTGCCATTACAGAATTACAAAGTTACATTTAGGATTTATTTGCCAATTGCCCACATGCAGCATCTATATCCTTGCCTCTACTTCGGCGAATGGTAACCGTAATATTGTTAGCCTCTAGTATGTTTTTATACATGTCTATAGCTTCAGAATTGGCTTGTTGAAATTCGCCATCATCAATGGGGTTGTATTCTATTAAATTTACTTTACTTGGTGCAAATTTGCAAAATTGCACCAAAGCATCTACGTCTTTTCGCTTATCGTTAATATCTTTCCAAACTACATACTCGTAAGTAATTCTATTTTTAGTTTTCGTGTACCAATACTCTAAAGCCTCCCTTAAATCTGCTAATGGAAATGTTTCATTAAACGGCATTATAGTGGTTCTAACCTCATCGATAGCTGAATGTAATGACACTGCCAGTTTAAACTTTACTTCATCATCGGCCATTTTTTTTATCATTTTAGGCACGCCAGATGTGGACACTACAATACGCTTGGGAGACATTCCTAAACCGTCATCGGAGGTTATTTTATCTATGGCTTTCAATACATTATTGTAATTCATAAGCGGTTCGCCCATACCCATAAACACAATGTTACTTAGTGGACGGTTATGGTAAAGCCTACTTTCGTTATCTATTGCTACTACTTGATCGTAGATCTCATCAGGATTTAAGTTTCGCATGCGTTTTAAGCGTGCTGTGGCACAAAAACGACAATCTAAACTGCAGCCTACCTGACTAGACACACAAGCCGTAGTTCTAGTTTTTGTAGGTATTAAAACAGATTCTACAATTAACCCATCGTGCAATTGTACTGCATTTTTAATGGTACCATCGGCACTACGTTGCATGGTATCTACCCGAATATGATTAATAACAAAGTTATCCTCTAGCATTTGGCGGGTTTCTTTAGAAATATTTGTCATAGCCTCGAAACTATGTGCCGATTTTTGCCACAACCACTCATAAACTTGGTTGCCACGAAAGGCTTTATCGCCTTGGTCGACGAAAAAATCCCTAAGTTGCTCTTTTGTTAATGCCCGTATATCTTTTTTGGTAGTACTCATTTGCGTTTGCAAAAATAGTGAAAGGAATTACGATATACGAATTACTACCAACGATTTATGATTTACGATTAGCAAAATTTAATTTAAAAATTATGAATTGTTAATGTAAAGACACAACCCGCGTTAGGGATTGAACGGTTTGTATGAAATCCTTTTTAAAGTGAGTTGAAACTTTATGTAATTAGGAAATTAAATGTATGGATAGCCGCGTTAATAATCTCCTTGCAATGTCGCTTTAAAAAGATTGAGTAGTGAAAGCCCGACTGAAGTGACTCCTGCAAGGTTCCTAAAAAACCTTGTAGGTATGGAACGAAAGTAACGCCCAAAAACTAAGTGTTCAACATTTTCCAAAGTCTATCCTTAAGCTCTGTAATACCTTGTTGCGCTACAGAAGAGATAAACATATATGGAATTGGTAGTTCGTTATCGAGTTGTTTTTTTAGTTCTGCCTGTAACTCACCATCTAGCATGTCGCATTTAGATATGGCAATTAAACGTTCCTTATCTAGCATTTCTGGGTTGTAGCGACGTAATTCGTCCAATAAAATCTCATACTGTTTTGTAATGTTATTTGCATCTGCTGGAATTAAAAATAACAATACTGAATTTCGTTCTATGTGTCGTAAAAAATAATGCCCTAGGCCTTTACCTTCGGCTGCACCTTCTATAATTCCAGGAATATCTGCCATTACAAACGTTTGAAAATCGCGATATTCTACAATACCCAAATTTGGCTTTAATGTAGTAAACTCGTAATCTGCAATTTTTGGCTTCGCAGAAGTTATAACAGAAAGCAATGTAGATTTCCCTGCATTTGGGAATCCTACCAAGCCAACATCTGCCAACACTTTAAGTTCCATGGTTATGTACTGCTCCTGCATAGGTAAACCAGGTTGCGCATAGCGTGGTGTTTGGTTTGTAGAGGATTTAAAGTGCCAGTTGCCTAAACCTCCTTTGCCACCTTCTACAATTATTTTTTCTTCACCGTGTTCTGTAATTTCAAAGAGTATCTCGTTGGTCTCTGTGTCTCTTATTACGGTGCCTAGTGGTACATCGATGTATGCGTCTTCTCCATCGGCACCAGTACTTCGGCTTTTACTACCGTTCCCACCGTGGCCAGCACGAACGTGTTTTTTAAACTTAAGATGAAAAAGTGTCCAGAGGTTTGAATTGCCACGAATAATAACATGACCTCCACGACCACCATCGCCACCATCTGGCCCGCCTTTGGTAATATATTTTTCGCGGTGTAAATGTGCAGATCCTTGTCCTCCCTTTCCAGAGGCCACATACATTTTTACATAATCAACAAAATTTCCTTCAGTCATGATTTGAGTTTAAAGTTCTAAGTTTAAAGTATAAAGTTTTAAACTCGGTAGAAGAATTTATAATGTATTGATAACTTTACTTAAACGCTCTGTTATGTCTTCAATACTACCAACACCGTCTACACCATAGTATTTGTCTTGTGCAGAATAATAGTCTTTTAAAATAGCGGTTTCGTTGTAGTATACTTTTATACGATTTCTAATTACAGATTCGTCGGCATCATCGGCTCTTCCGCTTGTTTCGCCACGTTTTAGCAAGCGTTTTACCAAAACTTCATCATCTACTTCTAGAGCAATCATCGCATTAATTTGAGAATCCTTCTCGTCCATTAACTTGTCTAGAGCTTCAGCTTGCGCGTTGGTTCTAGGAAATCCATCAAAAATAAAGCCGTTGGCATCAGCATTCTTTTCTACCTCGGCATTTAGCATATCAATAGTAACTTGATCTGGCACTAAGGCTCCTTTATCTATATAAGATTTGGCAAGCATTCCTAAGGCGGTTTCGTTTTTAATGTTGTATCTAAAAACATCGCCTGTAGAAATATGTACTAGGTTATACTTTTCTTTTAAAAAATTAGCTTGAGTGCCTTTACCTGCTCCTGGAGGGCCAAATAATACTAAGTTAGTCATGTGTTGTGTTTCTTTTATTTGATATACTTCTGGTAAATCCCTTCCAAGATTATCATAGTCTAAACCGTAACCTACAATAAACTTATCTGGAATTCTTATGCCAATGTAATGTAATTTAAAATCTTTCTTGTAAGCTTCTGGCTTGTAAAAAAGCGTAGCTATTTTTAATGTTTTTACCTTCTCGTTTTCAAAAATGCGGTGTACTTCGGCAAGGGTTTTGCCTGTATCTATAATATCTTCAAGAATAATAACGGTTCTTCCTGTTAAATCTTGGGTTAGCCCTATTAAACGCTGAATATCCTCGCTAGATTTTACGCCTTCATAAGAGGCCAATTTTATAAAAGTAACCTCGCAAGGCTTTGGATATTTCTTAACAAAATCGCTAGTGAGCATAAACGATCCGTTTAAAATACCAACAAAAACAGGAATTTCATCACCCAAATCGCTGGCAATTTCGGCAACTAGCCTATCAATTGCCGCCTCAATTTCTTCAGCAGAAATAAATGGTTTAAAATATTTATCGTGAAGTTTTATCACTTTATTATGGTTTGAAAAATGCAAAGATAATCAATAGATTAAGTATTTGCTGATTTTTTTTGATTTAGGTTTTAGAATCAAATTATATATTTAAGTGTATTTTTGTGCATCTTTAACTTATACTCTTAATAATTACTAATGAATTATTTTTCTTCAGATTTTAAATTAGGCATTCTAGGTGGTGGTCAGTTAGGTAAAATGTTGCTGTACAATACGCGTAAATTTGATATTTATACTTGTGTTTTAGAAGCTAGCAATACAGCCCCCTGCAAAATTGCCTGTGATGAATTTCATTTAGGAGATTTAATGGATTACAATGCGGTGTACAATTTTGGAAAACAAGTTGACGTACTAACTATTGAAATTGAAAATGTAAATGTTGATGCTTTAGAAACTCTAGAAAACGAAGGTGTAAAAGTATATCCTGCATCCAAAACGTTGCGCACAATACAAAACAAGGCAAAACAAAAATTATTTTACATAGACCATAACATACCAACCGCAGATTTTTCTAGGTTCGCCTACATATCTGAAATTGAAGATGCCGTTGCCAATGGCGGACTGAAATTTCCATTTGTTTGGAAAGCAGCACAATTTGGTTACGATGGTAATGGTGTAAAAGTGGTAAGGCAATTATCAGACTTAGAAGGCTTACCTAAAGGTGAATGTATTGCCGAAAACTTGGTGCCTTTTAAAAATGAATTAGCGGTAATTGTGGCAAGAAATGCATCTGGAGACACCAAAACATTTCCTGTTGTAGAAATGGAGTTTCACCCTGAAGCCAACCAAGTAGAGTATGTTATTTGTCCTGCAAGAATTCCCGATGATGTTGCTAAAAAAGCTATAGAAGTCGCCTTAAAGGTTTCAAAAGCTTTTAACCACGTAGGATTGTTAGCGGTTGAAATGTTTCAAACTAAAGATGATGCTATTCTAGTAAACGAGGTAGCACCAAGACCCCATAATTCTGGACACCAAACCATTGAGGCAAGCTACACTTCGCAATTTGAGCAACATCTTCGCGCTATTTTAAATCTGCCTTTAGGAAGAACCGACAATAAAGTTGGTGGCGTTATGGTTAATTTGGTTGGTGCAGAAGGCTACACAGGTAATGTTGTTTACCAAAATATTGAGAATATAATGACCATGGATGGTGTAACCCCACATATTTACGGTAAGAAACAAACACGCCCTTTTAGAAAAATGGGACATGTTACCATTGTTAATGAAGATTTAAATGAAGCACGACGCATAGCAGAGGAAGTAAAAAAGTCTATTAAAGTAATTAGTGAATAAATCACAATAACAAACACCAGATTCTAAAAACTTAATGATAATTTTTGGAGTTTGGAGTTTTTTAAAATTGAAATTTATATGAGTAAAGTAGGAGTAATAATGGGAAGTAAAAGCGATCTTCCTGTAATGCAAGATGCTATAGACATCTTAAAAGGTTTTGATATTGAAGTTGAAGTTGATATCGTTTCTGCACATCGTACCCCCGAAAAATTGTTCGATTATGGAAAAAACGCCCATACTAGAGGGTTTTCCGTAATTGTGGCCGGTGCTGGTGGTGCTGCACATTTACCTGGAATGATAGCATCGCTATCGCCCTTACCTGTTATTGGCGTTCCTGTAAAAAGCAGTAACTCTATAGATGGCTGGGACTCTGTGCTTTCTATTTTACAAATGCCTGGCGGTGTTCCCGTAGCTACCGTTGCTTTAAATGGCGCTAAAAACGCCGGTATTCTTGCCGCACAAATTATTGGAGCGCACGATACTTGTGTTCTAGATAAAATAATAGCGTACAAAGAAGGCTTAAAGTTAAAAGTACACGAATCTGCCAAAGATTTAAAATAGAGAAACCCCGACCAAAAGGCCGAGGTTTCATTAGCTATTAACAATAATTCTTACGAGTTAAAAGTTTAACTCCTCTGAAAAATCTGCGCGAAAGTATAAATATTTTACTGTGCATGCATAACATAATTAAATTTTAACACTTTTTTATTATATAATGATAGACTACTCATCGACGAACGGTTTTAACACACCATACAATACAGCGCCATTTTCTAAAATAAAAAATGAGGATTACCTTCCTACTTTTAAAAAAGCCATAGCCGATGCTAAAGCTGAAATTAATGCCATAGCAAATAATGAAGCTTCGCCAACTTTTAAAAATACTATTGAAGCCCTAGAGTTTTCGGGAGAAAAACTAGACAGGATATCTAGCATATTCTTCAATTTAAATTCTGCCGAAACCAACGATACCATTCAAAAAATTGCACAAGAAGTATCTCCCATGCTATCAGAATTTAGTAACGATATTACGTTGAATGAAGATTTATTTAAACGCATAAAAACGGTTTACAACTCTAAAGACACACTTAATTTAACTGTTGAACAACATACGTTATTAGAAAAAAAATACAAGAGTTTTTCCAGAAACGGTGCTAATCTCCCAAAAGAGAAAAAACAGCAATTAAGAGAAATTGATAAAAAATTAAGTCAACTAAAATTAAAATTTGGTGAAAATATTTTAGCTGAAACTAATGCCTTTGAAATGCTAATTACTAATGAAGCAGACATATCTGGATTGCCCGATGGTGCAAAAGAAGCTGCAAAACAATTAGCAGAAAGCAAAGAAAAAGAAGGCTGGTTATTTACTCTAGATTATCCAAGCTACATTCCTTTTGTAACCTATGCTGATAATCGAGAGCTACGAAAACAACTATCAATCGCAGCGGGCTCAAAAGGGTTTAAAGGCGATAAGCTAGACAACCAACAACACGTACTCGACATTGCAAAATTAAGGCACGAGCGCGCTAATTTATTAGGTTACAAAACCCATGCACATTTTGTTTTGGAAGAACGAATGGCCGAAACGCCTAAAAACGTTGAAAAGTTTTTAAACGAACTGCTAGAAAAAGCGAAACCTGCGGCAGATCGCGAGTTTAAAAATCTAGAAAACTTCGCGAAGGACTTAGACAATATAGATAAACTTGAAAAATGGGATGGCGCCTACTATTCCGAAAAATTAAAACAAAAATTATTCAGTTTAGATGATGAAAAGCTAAAGCCGTATTTCAAACTTCAAAACGTTATTAATGGCGCGTTTACCGTGGCCAACAAACTGTTTAATTTACATTTCGAGGAAATTAATACCATAGATAAATATCACGACGATGTACTAACGTACAAAGTCACAAATTCTAAAGGAGATTTCATTTCAATTTTATATGCCGATTTTTTTCCTAGACCAGGAAAACGCAATGGCGCGTGGATGACGGTTTACAAGCCGCAATACATTAAAAATGAAGAAAACAGCAGACCACACATTTCTATAGTTTGCAATTTTACAAAACCCACAAAAACAAAACCTTCTTTGTTAACTTTTAACGAGGTTACCACTCTGTTTCATGAGTTTGGGCATGCACTTCATGGCATGCTAGCCAATACCACTTACCCTAGTTTATCAGGAACTAGTGTGTATTGGGATTTTGTAGAACTACCCAGTCAAGTTATGGAAAATTGGTGCTATGAAAAAGAAGCTTTAGAATTGTTTGCAACGCATTACGAAACAGGCGAAGTAATACCTATGGACCTGATAGAAAAAATAAAGGCCTCAGCAACATTTTTAGAAGGCATGCAAACGGTGCGCCAGTTAAGTTTCGGGTTGTTGGATATGAGTTGGCACGGACAAGACCCTACAGATATCTTAGATGTTAAAACTCACGAAAACAAAGCATTTGAGGGGACAAAACTATATCCTGACGTTGCTGAAAATTGTATGAGTACCGCATTTTCGCATATTTTTCAGGGCGGCTACTCATCTGGCTATTACAGCTATAAATGGGCCGAAGTTTTAGACGCCGATGCTTTTGAATATTTTAAGGAAAATGGAATTTTCAATACCTCGGTCGCTCAGAAATTTTACGACCATGTTTTAAGCAAAGGAGGAACAGAAAACCCCATGACACTTTACAAACGTTTTAGAGGGCAAGAACCAAAACCCGAGGCTTTGTTGAAACGAGCGGGGTTGATGGAAACGAAATAAAATAATGACATTTTAACGTGTTACTAAACTCACTTTAAACAATTTACAAATCATTATAAATTCATTTTTTTACCGTATTTTTGGACTTCAAAAAAAGAGCTGCAAGAATGCCCGATCATAAAATTAATCCTAATAAATGGATTGACCTTTATTCTGATTATCTCTTCAATTACACCATTACCCGTGTAAACGATCGTGAGATTGCACAAGATTTGGTTCAGGAAACGTTTTTTGCTGGTTTAAAATCCATGAAAAACTTTAAGGGTGAAGCCAGTGAGCGAACATGGTTAATTTCTATCTTAAAGCGTAAAATTATTGACCACTACCGCAAAATTAATTCCAACAAAGGAAAAGCCGAAGTAAGAATTAATTATAACGATGCCGAAAGTGAAGGCGATTGGTTAGAAGAACGTGTCTCAGATCCTTTTGATAAAACTGCCGAGGATACACTACAAAATAATGAGCTAGGAGACGCAATTTATAACTGTTTAGGCAAGCTTCCAGAAAAGCAGGCCGAGGTGTTTAAAATGAAAACCATCTTAAATTATGAGACTGAAGTTATTTGTAATGAACTTAATATTACCGCGTCTAATCTTTGGGTAATAATACACAGAGCCAGAACCGCAATGGCTGATTGCTTAAAAACAAATTGGTTTTAATTATGGGTAAAATAAAGTTTATAATTCCTTGTGATGAAGCTAACCATGTATGCGATAAAACGCAATACAAGGACGCAACACTCTGGGAAAAAGTTAAACTCAACATTCATTTAATTTATTGTAGGGCTTGTAGAGAATACACGAAAAACAATTCCAAGCTAACTAAAACAATAAAAAAAGCAGATGTAGAATGTTTAAGCACTTCTACCAAGGCTGACATGAAAAAAGAATTTGAAAAAGTTTTAAACGAAGTTTCTAACTAAGAAACAATCTAAGCAAAAGCCATAAAATTGGCACGCCCTCTACCCAAAAAGCACTATAATATTTATTTTGATTTACTTTAGAAAAAATTAACAGCAATACCATTACTATCAAGGTTACCGTAAAAGCAGCAATACCGCTTTTGGTTAATTCATCCTTAAAAAATTCTACTAAAAACACTACTATAACCAAAAACACACCAATACCTTTGGTATATTTTACACCTATTTTTTGTGGTATTGTTGATAGTTTTAGGCTATCAAATTTTAAGTCGCGTATTTCAAATGGCAACATTAAAATAATTACAAAAATAAATCGCTGAAATGCAGTTATTATAACATCAGTATTTATGGTAAAACCATTACTATAAAGAGGTAAAAATACCGTAACGCCAGTCCAAACCAAAGCTATTACATATACCTTTAATCCTCCTATACTTCTTAAGTTATGGTGTTTATCCACAAAAATACGTTTAGGCACAAGGGGTATGGCATAAAAGAAAGTAACCAACCCGAAGAGTGAAATATAAATTAGTGTTTTAGTAGGTAAGCTTAACAAATAATAACACATTAAAACAAAGCAAATTAAAGAAAAGACCTGTATGGCCTTTAACCATCCCGCTAAACTCCTATGATGAAATTTTGCCAGCCCAAAAAACTTTACGAAATTATAACCAGTAATAGTAGCATAAAACACAAAATACAAAACCGTTTCATTGTACAAAACACCAAACTCTATAAGTGTTAAATAGGTAAGCGCATATACAGCTAAAGCCACATGAATACTACTATTGATATAAAAATTTAAAAGTTGTTTTAAAAGCTGCATTATGTAAAAATACACAAACTGTTAATAAGGCAAACAAACAGTTAAAAACTTTCTATTTAGCGCGCTAAAAGCCATTAATTATTACTTATTTTTGCAAATTATATTTCAAATTGAAACTTGATGGATACGAATGCTTTTGCTCTGCGCCACATTGGTCCGCGTAAAGAAGACCAACAACTGATGTTAGAAGCTCTTGGTTTAGAGACTTTAGACCAGCTGATTTATGAAACCATTCCAGACAATATTCGTCTTAAGAACGGTTTAAACTTAGATGAACCAATGACTGAATATGAGTATTTATTACATATTCACAACTTATCTAAAAAGAATAAAGCGCGAAAAACTTATATTGGTCTAGGGTATCACCCAACGGTGATGCCTGCGGTAATTCAAAGAAATATCTTGGAAAATCCAGGATGGTACACAGCTTACACACCTTATCAAGCCGAAATTGCCCAAGGTAGGCTAGAGGCACTTTTAAATTTTCAAACCATGGTTACAGATTTAACTGGTATGGAAATTGCAAATGCATCGCTTTTAGACGAAAGTACTGCAGCGGCTGAGGCCATGAGCTTATTATTTGCCGTACGAAGCCGTGACCAAAAAAAGGCAGGCTTACATAAATTTTTTGTTTCGGAAGATATATTGCCACAAACCTTATCACTACTTCAAACAAGAGCTACACCAATAGGTATAGAACTTGTAGTTGGTAAAGAAGATACATTTGATTTTTCCACTGATTTTTTTGGTGCCATTTTGCAATATCCAGGGAAAGACGGACAAATAACCGATATAAAGTCTTTTATAGAAAAAGCTAATGCAGCTGAAATTAAAGTAGCTGTAGCTGCCGATATTTTGAGTTTGGTAAAACTAGAAGCTCCCGGAAAATTTGGTGCAGATGTAGTTGTTGGTACAACACAGCGTTTTGGTATTCCTATGGGATATGGCGGACCTCATGCAGCATATTTTGCAACTAAGGAGGCATACAAAAGAGACCTTCCTGGACGTATTATTGGCGTTACTAAAGATACCGATGGTAAACGTGCTTTACGTATGGCACTACAAACACGCGAGCAGCACATTAAAAGAGATAAAGCAACCTCTAACATATGTACAGCACAAGTTTTGTTAGCTGTTATGGCTAGTATGTATGCAGTGTATCACGGTCCTAAAGGCTTAAAATTTATTGCAGATCAAGTTCATAATAAAGCATCAAAATTAGCTGAGGCATTAAAATCCTTGGGGTACGAGCAGGTAAACACATCGTTTTTTGATACACTTCAAATTAAAACAAAAGCAAAAAAGATAAAAAAGATTGCTTCAATAAAAAAAGTTAATCTTTGGTATCCCAATAAAAATACGGTTACGTTAGCAATTAATGAAACTACCTCTATAAGAGACATTAATTATTTGATTTCTATCTTTGCTGAAGCCGCAGGAAAAGAACCTTTTAAGATAACAGAAGTTAACACAGCAAATAATATTGATGAATTTGTAGCAAGAACTTCAGAATTCTTAACACTAGAAATATTCAACAAATATCACTCTGAGACAGAGTTGATGCGTTATATAAAATCTTTGGAGCGTAAAGATTTGGCATTAAACCACTCAATGATTTCCCTTGGTTCTTGTACCATGAAACTTAATGCTGCTTCTGAAATGCTGCCTTTAAGCATTTTTAAATGGGCAAACATTCATCCTTTTGTGCCATTAAAACAAGCAAAGGGATATTTAGAAGTTTTAAAAGCATTAGAAGACCAATTAACCGAAATTACAGGTTTTGCAGCTACTTCGCTTCAACCAAACTCTGGTGCACAAGGCGAATTTGCAGGCCTAATGGTAATAAAAGCCTACCATGAATCTCGTGGCGATCATCATAGAAATATTTGTATAATTCCCTCTTCTGCGCATGGTACTAATCCTGCAAGTGCTGTTATGGCAGGCATGAAGGTAGTGGTTACAAAATCTACCAAAGAAGGTAATATTGATGTGGATGATTTACGTGAAAAAGCAGAATTGCATAAAGACAACTTATCTGCATTAATGGTTACTTACCCATCTACGCATGGGGTATACGAGTCTGCTATTAAAGAAATTACACAAATAATTCATGATAATGGCGGACAGGTTTATATGGACGGTGCCAACATGAATGCACAAGTAGGCTTAACCAATCCTGGAAATATTGGGGCAGACGTTTGTCACCTTAACTTACACAAAACATTTGCAATTCCCCACGGTGGCGGTGGCCCTGGTGTTGGCCCTATTTGTGTAGCGAAACAACTAGCACCTTTTTTACCTAGCAACCCTATAATTAAAACAGGTGGAAAGCAAGCCATTACAGCAATTTCAGGAGCACCTTTTGGTTCTGCACTTGCATGTTTAATTTCTTACGGATATATAAAAATGCTAGGAGCTTCTGGTTTAACTGAATCTACCAAAATAGCAATTTTAAACGCAAATTACATAAAACACAGGCTAGAAGGCGCCTACGAGACCTTATATTCTGGTGAACGTGGTAGAGCAGCGCATGAAATGATTATTGATTGTCGCCCGTTTAAGGCCCACGGTATAGAAGTTACCGATATTGCCAAACGTTTAATGGATTATGGTTTTCATGCACCTACGGTTTCGTTTCCAGTTGCAGGCACCATGATGATAGAGCCTACCGAAAGCGAAAGTAAGGCAGAAATTGACCGTTTTTGCGACGCTATGATTTCCATAAAACATGAAATTGACGCCGTAACAGCAGACGAAACTAATAATGTTCTAAAAAATGCACCGCATACGTTAGAGATGATCACCGCAGATGAATGGCATTTTCCTTACTCAAGAAAAAAGGCCGCTTTTCCTCTAGAATATTTACACTCTAACAAATTCTGGCCTACAGTAAGGCGGGTAGATGACGCTTATGGTGATAGAAATTTAATTTGCACATGCGCACCAATTGAAGACTATATTGAGGCTTAAAATATGGGTTGAACATCGTAAATTAATCTATAAATAAATTGCAACTATTATTAAACAAACTATATTGCTTTTAATTGCAAAACCTAAAAGCAGTTTTTCTATTTATGAAGACTAAAATTACTGGTACAGGAAGCTATATCCCTGCAAATATTGAAAAAAACGAGAACTTCCATAATCATGAATTTTTAAATAGCGATGGCTCTACAATTAATGCTCCCAGCGAAGTGATTGTAAGAAAGTTTAAAGCCATAACAGGTATAGACGAACGCCGTTATGCCAAGAGCCATTTAAACACATCAGACATTGCATCGTTTGCAGCTGAAAAAGCTATTGAAAACGCTAAAATAGATCGTGAAGACCTAGATTATATTATTGTTGCCCATAATTATGGCGATGTAAGGCACGATAGCCAACAAAGCGATACAGTACCAAGTTTAGCGTCTAGAGTAAAGCATTTATTGCGCATTAAAAATCCAAAATGTGTTGGATACGATTTACTTTTTGGTTGCCCAGGGTGGCTGGAAGGTGTTATTCAAGCTAATGCGTTTATATCATCTGGAATTGCAAAAAAATGTTTGGTTATAGGTGCCGAAACCTTATCTCGTGTTATAGATCCATTCGATAGAGATTCTATGATTTATAGTGACGGTGCTGGTGCGGTAATTATTGAAGCCACCGATGGCGAAAGCGGAATTATAGCTCACGAAACGGCTACTTACGCTTTAGACGAGGCTCACTTTATATATTTTGGCGAAACAAATAACCCAGAGATTAAGGATAACCGCCGCTATATTAAAATGTACGGTAGAAAAATATACGAATTTGCACTAACTAACGTTCCGGTTGCAATGAAATCTTGCTTAGATAAAAGTGGGTTCAACATATCTGATGTAAAAAAAGTTTTAATACATCAAGCTAACGAAAAGATGGATGAGGCTATTGTAAAACGCTTTTATGAACTTCATGATATGAAAATGCCAGATGGTATTATGCCAATGAGTATAGGGAAATTAGGAAACTCTAGTGTAGCCACCATACCTACTTTATATAACATGATTTTAAATGGCGAAATAGAACATCAAGACATTAATAAAGGTGATGTTATTATTTTCGCAAGTGTTGGTGCGGGCATGAATATTAATGCCATTGTTTATAAGCAATAATAATGTACGAAAACACATTTCCGAATAAGCGTTTTAAGCATACCATTACGTTTTTACAAAAGCACATTTCTAAATCAGATCGTATTTTAGATTTAGGTGTTGTAAATCCGTTTACTGAAATCATGCAAGAGCACGGATATGCAGTTGAAAACACTAAAGGTGAGGATTTAGATCTAGACACCTCAAATATTACATCTTCTAATGCCGATGTTGTTACGGCCTTTGAAATTTTTGAACATCTTTTATCGCCTTTTACCGTTCTAAAATCAATAAAAGCAAACAAATTAGTGGCAAGCGTACCACTTAAGCTTTGGTTTTCTTCAGCATATAGAAGCAAATCAGACATGCTAGACAGACATTATCATGAATTTGAGGATTGGCAGTTCGATTGGCTTCTGGAAAAATCTGGTTGGAAAATTATAGATAGCCAAAAGTGGACGAACCCTACCAAAAAACTTGGTATTCGTCCGCTTCTAAGGTGGTTTACACCTAGATACTACATTGTTTATGCCGAAAAAGTTTAACTTAGTTTTTTAAATCCTAGCTTTTGAATTTTTACATCGTTATACCTGCTCATAATGAAGCGGATGCTATTGGGCTTACGCTTTACGCTTTGGTAAATCAAACTTTAAAACCTAAGCAAATTGTTGTAGTGAATGATAATTCTACTGATACAACAGAAGCTGTAGTTGATGGTTACGCACAAAAGCATGAATTTATTTCTCTTGTTAATATTAAATCATCAGACGAACATTTACCAGGCACAAAAATTATCAATGCCTTCTATAAAGGCTTTGAAACTCTAGATGAAGACTATGATATTATCTGCAAATTTGATGCAGACTTGATTTTTCCAGAAAATTATCTTGAAGAACTTGCCAAACATTTCAATACAAACCCAAAACTGGGAATGGCATCAGGTTTTTGTTATATTGAAAAAAATGGAGATTGGGTGTTGGAAAACCTTACCAGAAAAGACCATATTCGTGGCGCATTAAAAGCCTATAGAAAAGCTTGTTTTTTACAAATTGGAAAATTAAAACCCTCTATGGGCTGGGATACTGTTGACGAGTTATTAGCAAAATATTATGGCTGGGACATTTTAACCGATACCAATTTACATGTAAAGCACTTAAAACCAACTGGTGTTAATTATAATGAAGCATCTAAATATTTACAAGGTGAAGCCATGTATAAAATGCGTTACGGCTTTATAATAACATGTATTTCTGCTTTAAAATTAGCATATAAAAAAAGAAGTATCACACTTTTTAAAAATTATATAGCAGGCTATTTTAAGGCTAAAAAAGAAAAGGTTAATTTTTTAGTGTCTGAAGATGAAGGTAAATTTATTAGAAGTTTACGTTGGAAAGGTATGCTGGGTAAATTGAAAGTCTGATATCCAAAAAACATATTTAAAGCAACAATACTTCTCCCCTAGAAACTCCAATCTTTATAACTGCGAGAGGCTTCTAACTTGTTTTCCAATTCGTCTGCTAATTCTGGAAAGAAATCTATCCCTGTTAATGCTTCAACCTCATCAACCGACACTACAAATTCATACAATGGTTTGCTTGAATCTTTATGAGGCATTAAAAAAGCAATCATTTTAGTTTTTCCACTATTGCTATCAATCAACACTTTATAAAAGTAATTTGGTACTGAAACACCTTCTCTACCAATAGTTTTCATACGGCCACTTAATACACCACCTGTAACAACAAAAACACCATTGTATTTTCTTGCCCAGTAGCGTACTTTTTGCTCTAAAGTGTTCCAAATTCCAGCATTAAATTGGTGGTCTTGCGGACTAATATTACTAGTTAAAAACGTTTCGTCGTGCGCTGCTTTAGTATAACGTCTATCGGCAGCAGGACATAAATGTCCTCGATCGTAACCCGAGTTTTTATAATTTCGCCAACTTGCAGCTCCTGTTTTTACGGCTTTATCAATTTCAAAATAAGGCCGCTTGTGGTTAGTGTTAGAAAGATGCGATTTCTTAAGCTCGTAAGCGACCCACTCTGCTTGTTCATGGGGCTCACTATAAGACAAAGAATACCCATTGTGATGTATAATTTGGTTGGTGGTACTTGTTGGTAGAAAAAATGCATTGGTATTAGCTTTTGCCTCTTTACCTTCTAATACTATTTCTGCCTGTTCTGCTTCAACTAAAACATATTCATAAACGTAAACACCAATAATAATGGCTATTGCAATAATAGTAAACCAAGTGCGCCTTTTCATTAATTAAATACGAACTCTAAAGGTTGACCGATAGCAAAATTAGGAAAGCTAATACCTAAAAGTGCAGATATTGTTGGCGCTATATCGGTAATCTCAGTTTTCTTATACGTATGCCCTTGTTTTATACCTTTCCCAAAAAACAGCAAAGGTACATGGGTATCGTAGTTTAAACCACTACCATGTGTAGAGCCGGTTTTACCATAACTTATATAAGCTGGATCATTTACTAATATAATGTCTCCAGAACGCTTTTGGTTGTACCCTTTTTGTAGCAAAGCCTCTATACCTTCTGTAAAATCTACAGACGCCATGGTGGTAGCTGTATAAGCTTTAGAGATATGTGGATACGCAATTTGTTCGTTCACTATGGCTTCTTGTACATCATCTAAATCTAAATCGAGTGCTTTTATCATATCTCTATTTAAGAAAATTTGATTGTTGCTAATATCTTCTACAATATCAGTAGTGCCATATGTATCTGTTAAAAACTTTTGGAACAATACTTTGCGCACATCATTATCTAAATACCCAGCAGGAATTTTAGCTGATTGTAAATATGCAGGAACATCAATAGCACCATGGTCGGCAGTTAAAAAAACTACATACTCCCCTTTTCCTACTTTTTCGTCTAAAGCAGCAAAAAAGCGCTCTAAATCTTTATCCAAACGTATGTAAGTATCTTCAATTTCTTTAGAATTTACACCAAATTTATGCCCAACATAGTCTGTACTAGAAAAACTTACAGTAAGTACATCTGTAATATTATCTTGACCTAAACCTTCACCATCAATAGCTGCTAAAGCAAAATCTGCAGTTAAACTATTACCGTACGGTGTTGTTTTTAAAATATTAAACCCACCATTTTTCTTGCTTAATGCTTTTAAATTGTATGGAAAAGTAGCCGTTTCTTTACCTTTAAACTTCCCTTCAAAATTATTTAAATCAGCACCACTTTCAGTGTAGGTATCAATATCATAAAATGTGTTCCAATCTTTTATGTAAGATTCTGCTTTTTTAGAATTATTAAAATTGTTTACCCACTTAGGTAATTCATCCATATAAAATGTACTAGATATCCAATTTCCTTCTTGTCCGCCTTGAAACCAATATGCTGCGTTTGCCGAATGGCCAGCAGGTAAAATAGCACCACGATCTTTTATTGAAACACCTATGGTTTTTCCTCTCATTTGCGTAAACAACCTATTTTCGTCGGCAAAAGTTGTGGTTAACATACGGTGTGGAGACATTAAACCAGATACTGCCGCTGTTCCTACAGAACTCACCGTTGTGTCTCCAGCACAGTACACCATTTTTTTTATGTCTTTATCGTACCAATTATTACCAATAATACCGTGGTATTTTGGTGTTGTACCGGTGTAAATTGAGGCATGTCCTGGCCCTGTATATGTGGGCACATAGTTAAAATGGTTATTCTTGCAATTAAAGCCTTCACGCATCATACGCTTAAAACCATTTTCGCCAAACTTCTTATCAAAACGCGTTAAATAATCATATCGCATTTGGTCTACAACAATACCTACAACTAATTTTGGATTATCTTCCTGGGCAGAGATTGGAAGAATAAATACTACAGTTAACAAAAGTGCTATTAAATACTTCATTTCAATTAAAATTTATAGATTTCAAAAATACACATATTAAAAACATCATTATTTTAAATTAAGGTTAAATACCCCTAAGTTTTTTTTAATTTAGCATATACAAATTATTATATGACGTACCTGCACAATATAGGCACCTATTTTTTGATGATAGTAGAAATGTTTCGTAAGCCCACAAAATGGAGCATGATGAAGCAGCTTATACTCAAAGATATAGACGACTTAATTATTGGTTCTTTGGGAATTGTAGCTTTCATTTCCTTTTTCGTGGGAGGTGTTGTAACCATACAAACCGCTTTAAATATAGACAATCCGCTTATTCCTAAATATTTGGTTGGTTTTGCTACTAGACAGTCTATTATCCTAGAGTTTGCCCCAACATTTATGTCTATTATTATGGCAGGAAAAGTAGGCTCTTTTATTACATCTAGTATAGGCACAATGCGTGTTACAGAACAAATTGATGCCCTAGAAGTTATGGGTATAAATTCCTTAAACTATTTAGTATTCCCAAAGTTTATTTCTTTGCTTCTGTATCCTTTTGTAATATCTATCGCTATGTTTTTAGGTATTCTAGGTGGTATGGCAGCATGTGTTTATGGTGGTTTTGGCTCACTACAAGATTATATAACCGGTATTCAAACAGATTTTGATACCTTTCATGTTACCTATGCCTTTATAAAAACATTTGTTTTTGCTTTTTTATTGGCTACAATTCCTTCGTTTCATGGCTATTATATGAAAGGTGGCGCTCTAGAAGTTGGTAAAGCGAGTACCACCTCTTTTGTTTGGACTAGCGTAGCTATTATTCTTTTAAACTATTTACTAACCCAAATGCTGTTGAGCTAATGATAGAAGTTAACAATTTACATAAATCGTTTGGAGATATTGAAGTTTTAAAAGGTATTAGCACCACTTTTGAAAAAGGAAAAACCAACCTAATTATTGGGCAAAGTGGTTCTGGAAAAACCGTGTTTTTAAAGTGCTTATTGGGATTGTTTGATTATGAACAAGGCACTATTGCGTACGAAGGGAAAATATTTTCTCAACTTTCAGAAGATGAAAAACGAAACATTCGCGCTGAAATTGGTATGGTTTTTCAAGGAAGTGCACTGTTTGACTCTATGACCATTGCACAAAACGTGATGTTCCCACTTAAAATGTTTACCAAACAAAGTAAAAGTGAAATGGAAGATCGTGTAAACTTTGTATTAAACCGCGTAAATTTACCTGATGCACACAACAAAATGCCTAGTGAAGCCTCTGGTGGAATGCAAAAACGTGTTGCCATTGCTCGTGCTATAGTTAATAAACCAAAGTATTTATTTTGCGATGAACCAAACTCTGGGCTAGACCCTAAAACGGCTATTGTAATTGATAATTTAATCCAAGAAATTACCGATGAATACCAAATTACAACAGTAATTAATTCTCATGATATGAACTCTGTTATGGAAATTGGCGAAAAAATAGTCTTTTTAAAAAATGGATTAAAGGCATGGGAAGGCTCTAACAAAACTATATTTAAAACAGATAATGAATCGGTTACCGATTTTGTATACTCTTCTAACCTGTTTAAAAAAGTAAGAAGAATGTATATTGAAGAAAATGAGTAAAGAATTACCACTTTATTAAATATGAAAACAGTAACTAAAATTCTGCTTATTTTAGCCTGTGTTATTGCAATTATTACTGGTTTAATGTTAATCGTTAATCACTTCACTTGGGTTGGCATTTTAGTAGTTACTTGCTTCTTTTTATTTGCTATTGCTGCAGCTAATACTAAGAGCTATAAAAGATTTTCATTCACTATTTTAATTTTTGGCATTGTAGCGTTAGCTATGTTTTACCCACGATTATTTATAAAAATTGGTGACTTTAATCTAAAATTACTCATTGTTCCTTTACTCCAAATTATAATGTTTGGGATGGGTACATCTATGAGTATAAAAGACTTTAAAGGCGTTATAAATATGCCAAAAGGCGTTTTAATAGGGTTAATTTGCCAATTTACCATTATGCCTGTTTTAGGATTTACCATAGCAAGTTTATTTGGCTTTAGCAGCGAAATTGCAGCAGGAATTGTGTTAATTGGTTGTTCTCCAAGTGGATTAGCATCAAACGTAATGGTGTATTTAGCCAAAGCTAATTTAGCATTATCTATTACTTTAACATCTATAGCTACTTTATTGGCGCCCTTTTTAACGCCTTTGTTAATGCAAACTTTTGCCGGAGAATTTATACCTATAGATGTATGGCAAATGATGTATAGTATTGTTAAAATGGTGATTTTACCAATTATTGCTGGCCTTTTGTTTAATCAACTTTTCCACGGAAAGCTTGCATGGCTAGACAAAATTCTACCTATAATTTCAATGGGAGCTATAGCATTAATTATTGCTATAATAACTGCTTCTGGTAGAGATAGCCTGCTAGAAATTGGCCTATTATTAATTTTAGCCGCTATAATTCATAATAGTGCAGGATATTTTTTAGGATATTGGGGCTGTAAATTATTAAAAATGAAAGAGGCCGACTGTAGAACAATAGCCCTAGAAGTTGGCATGCAAAACGGTGGTTTAGCTTCGGGGATAGCTATAGAAATTGGCAAAGTGGCTACTGTAGGTTTAGCTCCTGCCGTTTTTGGCCCATGGATGAACATTTCTGGTTCTGCACTTGCATCTTGGTGGAGAGACAGAGACCCTGCAGAATATGACAAAAACTAGTTTATAGTCTATTTTAAAATTAAAATATTTTCTTGCTTCAATTCTTTTCCTAACCAATTTTTTAACTCTTGCTCTTTTTTAGATTTAAGAGTATCAGTAAGTTCTTTACTCCATTTTAACCGAACCAAAGTAACAGTATCTATTTTTATAAAATCTTTGGTTTCTAACATTTTAGAATATCCAAAATATTCTAAATCTTTGAATCTTACCTTGGCTTCACGGGAAATATTGGTAAAAGATTCTTTAACATTGCTGTTTTTACCACCAAATTGTTGGTTCAAATCTGTAATATTATTTTGCAGTTCCTCTATTTGCTTTTGAAGACCAGCAATAATATTATCCTTATTGTCTAAATCCCTAATAGCTCTATCATAGGCCTCAGAAATTTTATCGATACTTCTGGTTTTGTTACCTTTTATAACCAAAGAAAAATCTTTTATCTTTTCGTAATTCTTTAGTTCGTTTTTTAAATCTGCAATAGTAGCATCTGCCACTTCACCATAAAAATGTAAGTTAATGGTTTTTTCTTCCCAAGATGGTGTACCCTTTTGTAACCACAACTCATCATTAGATTCTACTTCGGTTTTTATAAAGTTGTTGTAATCTCCCTCTAAACCTGTTTGCTTAATAAACTCAACAAATGTCCATATGGCAGGTGCCATAACTAAAATAGCCACTATTGATGCTAATCTTGCTATACGCTTTCGCTTTTTAGAGTTAGCGTATTTAAGCATGGGAAAACGCAAAATCTTTAATACTAAAAATGTAGCAAGCGCAATAAAAATAGTGTTTATGGTAAACAAGTACATGGCACCTATAAAAGTGTCCCAATTATGCGCTAAACCATAACCTGCTGTACAAAGCGGTGGCATTAAAGCGGTTGCTATGGCCACACCAAATATTACCGATGCTATGGTACCCTTTTTTGTACGCGCAATAATTAACGCTGCTCCACCAAAAAATGCAATTAAAACATCGCGTACATCTGGTTTTGTTCTACCAAACAGCTCGTTTGTCATAATATCAGCAGAAGGAAAAAACTTGAAAAACAAAAATGCAGCCATTAAACTTAATACAATCATTGTAACTAAGTTTATAAGCGACTTTTTAAGTGTGTCTATATCATTTATTGCAATAGATAGACCAACACCCAATATAGGCCCCATTAACGGAGAAATTAACATGGCTCCTATAACTACTGCTGTAGAATCTGCATTTAAACCAATAGAGGCTACAAATATAGAACACACCAATATCCAAGCAGTAGCGCCCTTAAACGGTATGTCTTTTTTTATAGCTTCAATTGTAGCGTTTCTATCGGTATCGTCTCTAAAATCTAGAAGCTCGTTTAAGAATTTTGAGATACTAGCAAATAAACCTTGTGCATCCTTTTTTACCTCTTCTTTAGATTTCGCAACGTTTTCATCTTTTTTGTTTTCTGATTGTTCGTCTTCAGAAAAACTAAACTTACTTTCTTCCATTGTAATTAAATTGCCTCACGCACCACGAATATAATACAATTTAGCATACAATGTACTTTTAAGTTTTAACCGTACTGCTCTCCAAATTCGTCCTTAACTTTTTTGAGGGTTTTTTTAATATCCTGCTCCTTTGCTTTTGGATAAATAAGCAGTACCTCGTCTTTATCTACAATAATATAATCGCTTAAACCATCTACTACTACAATTTTATCGTTTTTGGTACGTATCATGTTACCTGTAGCATCTTCGGTTAATGTTCTTGCATTTACTACAGCATTATTAGAATCATTTTTATCTAATTTATCATATAAACTACCCCAAGTTCCTAAATCGTTCCAATCAAATTCAGCTGCTATAACAAAAACATTGTTGGATTTTTCCATAATAGCATAGTCTACCGAAATATTTTCTGCCTTAGGATAATTTTCTTTTATAAAATCGCTTTCAGAACTAGTGTTATAATCACTAATACCGTTTTCAAACAAGCTATATAAATTTGGTTGATTTGTTTTAAATGCATTTACTGCGCTTTTAACACTCCACATAAAAATACCAGCATTCCATAGAAAATTACCTTGAGCTATAAACGCTTTAGCGGTATTGTAGTCTGGTTTTTCCCTAAACTGATTTACTTGTTTTATGGTATTTTGCGCAGTCTTATTGTATTCTATATAACCGTAACCTGTATTTGGAAACGTGGGTTGTATCCCCAAAGTCATTAGCGCATCGTTTTTAGCACAAAACTCAAATGCTTGTTTTACGTTTTTGGAGAACGTTGCTTCGTCTTCAATCCAATGATCACTAGGAGCTACTATCATTACCGCATCAGGGTTTTCCTTTTGAATTTTTAAAGATGCATACAAAATACAGGGTGCTGTATTTCGCATTGCGGGTTCTAAAACTACTTGTCTCTGCTCAACTTCAGGTAATTGCTCCAGAACCAAATCGTTGTAGCGTTCGTTAGTTAAAATTAAAATATTTTCCTTAGGAATTACATCTGCTAAACGATGAAACGTTTTTTGTATCAAGGTATCTCCTGTACCTAACATATCGTGAAACTGCTTTGGAAAATCCTGAGTGCTAACAGGCCAAAATCTAGACCCTACGCCTCCTGCCATTAATATGGCGTAATAATTTTTATTCATAATTTTTATGTATCAATTCTACTTCTGCGGTGGGATTAAACAAGTACAATTTCCCTGTTTTAACCTCAACGCACTCATAACGTTTTATACGTTTGTTTCCCATTTTAAAAACTTTACCATTATACAATTTAAAAGTCTCACCCAAAGATACTTCAAAAACAAATGTTTTGTTGTTTGGCTCGTCAAATTGCTTTAAGGCTAAGGCTAATAATGCATCTGTATCGCTAGATGCTTTTGGGTTTTTAAAATGTTTTGCTAGTAACGGCAATAATTCGCTAGGAAAAACCCGAGGATTTAAAAAAGGCAACATTAAATGCTGAAAGGTACGTTTCCACTCAATGCCGTGGGGTTTTATAAATCTGCCATATTTACTAAAAGCCTCAAAATGTGCAATTTCGTGAATTAATGTAATTAAAAAACGATATTGATTTAAATTTGAATTAATAGTAATTTGATGCTTTCCATTGGGCAATGGTTTATAATCCCCGTGTTTTGTTTTTCTTTCGTTTTTAATTTTAACTATTACATTATCATGCTCTAAAAGTGAAATTACTTTAGGAATGGCCTGTTCTGGAATACATTTTTTTATTTGGACTTGCATTGTTGTAAAAATAGGGCATTTTCTTTAAAATAACGAATAACATAGAACTTAGTAAAAGCTAAAAAGTTACAACAAAGCCTTACATAACTTAGTTGCAACATATAAAACAATGTTGCTCTAGGCTCTACAGAACACGTTTTTACCTAAACCGTTTTAAAGTGTTTTTCGTAAATTTACTTAAAACTAATCTTCCGCTTATTTTAGCGCGTTCAGCTAAAAGCGCGTCCCAATCTTCGGTGCCCTTCCACATTACTTTTTTCATCTCTATTAAGGCTTCTGGGTTGTAACCTGCCAATTTTTCGGCTAATAGTTTTACAGATTCATCTAATGCCTCTACAGTATCGAATACATCGGCATATAGCCCTTTATCTTTAGCAAATTCCCATGAAAAAAATGTTTCTGCATCTATACTCATTTGCGACATGGCTATTTTTCCAATTTTTCTAGATACCGCTGGCTCTATAACAAAAGGCCCTATGCCTATACTTAACTCACTTAAGCGAATAGAGGCGTGTTTTGTAGCCAAACAATAATCGGTAGCTGCTGCTAAACCAACACCGCCACCAACTGTTTTACCTTGAACACGGCCAATTATTAATTTTGGGCATTTGCGCATTGCATTTATAACATTAGCAAACCCAGAAAAAAAGGCTTTACCCTGCGTTTCGTTTTCTATAGCGATAACTTCGTTAAAACTAGCACCAGCACAAAATGTTCTATCGCCACCACTTTTTAAAACAATGACTTTAATGGTATCGTCATCACCAGCACGTTTAATTGTTTGTTCTAACTCTAATAAAATACTACTGGGTATTGAATTTCTATTAGGATGAAAAAACTCGATATAACCAACATTGTTTTTATTTGAAAGCGTTACATAAGGCTCCATAAATTATTATTTTAAAAGGCTGAATATACCCAAAAAATATGTGATTAGTTACAAAAACGTATCAACAAATGGTAAAATATTAATTAACTTTATAAAAAATTTAAACATGGGATTATTTAGTTTTTTCTTTAAAAATAACACGCAAAAAATAAAAGCGTTTTTAGAACAAAACGCTGTAATATTAGACGTTAGAACAAAACAAGAATGGAACGAAGGGCATATTGCCAATGCTATGCATATTCCGTTAAGTGATTTAAAAAACCATGTAGAGGAGATTAAAAAATTAAATAAACCCGTAATTGTGCATTGCAAAAGCGGTGCAAGATCTGCGCGTGCTACCAAACTTTTAAAATTTTATAAAATTGAAGCTGTAAACGGAGGCGGGCTTGCCGATTTAAAACTACTTATAGCGTAATTGCCTGTATAGCTTCGCGGTTTAAAAGAGGTGTTTCGTTATATTTTAATGTCCACCCCATAGAATTGGTTAAGATGTAAAATTTAGACAACTCGCTTATTAACCGGTTTTTGGCATTAGCCTTTAAATCAGATTTATCTATTTTCTGCAAAAGCGCCTGTTTTACCGTGTTATTTATGTTGTTATAATCTTTAGCATCAAAGGGGTTTAAATAATCGGCCTGTACATCATAATACTCTAAATCTGGATGCACCTTAACTTCTGCCTCGGGAATATTGGTAATGCTTAGCGTTTTATTAACAGCATCTATATTGAACGTAATCTTACTTAAATCGTAAGCTATAGTTACCTCTGCATTTACAACAACTAAGGCCTTCTTTTTGGCCGATATTAAATCACCAAATACATCCTTAGAATTTTTATATGTAAATACTTCGCTAAAATGCCCCTCGGTAACCACCAATTTTCCAACATTTTTTATTTGTTCTTGAATTAATGCCGAACTTTCTTTAAGACTAATGTTTTCTTGCTTTTTATCTTCGCAATACTTGAAAGTAAAAAGAACAACAAGTGTTATAACAACACCAAATAGAATTTTTCGCATGCCCTAATTTAGAAATAATTTGAGCAAAAAAAAACATTAGTTTCCTTCGACGTAAGAAGTCTAACTAATGTGTCCATAAAATGCTACGTTTTTAATAACACTTCAAAAATACAGGACTTGTTGCTATTATAGATTACCTAATTGTAAAACAAACTTTAAATTAAGTTATTCTTTTTTGCTTTTTGTACTGCCTCCAACTTATTATGTACCTGTAGTTTTTTATAAATATTCTCTATGTGTTTTCTAATAGTACCGGTTGATAATATTAAATTATCTGCAATGGCATTATAACTTAAGCCTTTACTTAAATGCTCTAAAACTTCCGTTTCCCTAGCTGTTAGTGTAATGTCGTCTTTATCCTTTTGGTTTTGAATTTGAATTGGATTTCGTAATAATTTTAATGTTTTTAAAGCAATGGACGGGTTCATGGCCGCACCTCCATTTAAGGTTTCAACCATACCCGTGTTTAAATCTTTTGGGTTCACTTCTTTTAATAAATAACCATCTGCCCCTGCTTTTATGGCATTAAAAATATTTTCATCATTATCGAAAACCGTTAGCATGATGATTTTTATATGTGGATATTTTTGCTTTACCAATTCTGTAGTTTCAATTCCATTTAAAACTGGCATTTCTATATCCATCAAAATTATATCAATGTTATAATTATCATTTAGTTTTGCTAATAGTTCAGCTCCATTTAGCGCTGTAAATTTCAGGTCTATATTATCAAAAAAAGAAAGCTTTTCTTTAATGGCAGTAATTAAGAACGTATTATCGTCGGCAATGGCTGTTTTAATTTTCATTTATTTTTTTTGAATAAGGCTTTAAACTTAAGAAATTACAACTTTAGCCAATAACACTAAAGTATTGTTTTTTTAAACACCAACGAATAATTCTATTTCTGTTCCCAAATTAATTTTACTGTTAATATTAAGAGTAGCTTTAATATCTTTTGCACGCTTTTGTATATTATTTAAGCCATTTCCATCTCCTGCTTTTGTTATATCAAATCCTTTTCCATCATCAACCACTTTAATAACAAGTTGTTCTTTATTTTGAAAAATTTCAACCGTAACGTTTTTAGCTTCAGAGTATTTTATTGCATTATTTATAGCTTCTTGAACTATTCTGTAAACATTCATTCCCGTTACCGAAGAAAAAATAGTGCTATTTAACACGGTGTCTTTTAATATAAATTTAAACTTGATATTCCCTGAATAGGTATTAGCATTTTCTACAAAATTACTAATGCGTGTTTGTAAATCTTCTAAAGAAATCTCACTCTTGTTCATGGCCCAAATAGTATCTCGCAACTCGTAAATAGTTTCTTTAGTAAATGCACTTATATCTTTTAACTTTTTAGTTAATTTTTCGTTTTTAATTTCGAATCCGTATTGCAAATTTTCAATAGAGGAAATAATAAACGTAAGTTGGGCGCCAATGTTATCATGTAAATCTCTAGAGATTTTTAGGCGTTGGTCTTGTAATTTATTCTGGGTTTCAATTCGGGCTAAAGCTTCTTTTAACTCTGATTCTTTTTGAAGTTGGCGATTTTTAAGTTTTTGCTGATTATAGAGTAAATACCCCAAAACCGAAAGTAATATGGCTACCAACCCTAAACCCATTAGTTGCGTGTTTTTTTTGCTGATTCTTAGTTCTTTTTCAATTAGTTCTGCACGCTGGGTAACTATTTCTTTTTCCTTCTTTTCTGTTTCATATTTTATTTCAAATTCTGAAATCTTTTCGGTAAGCGAGTTTTTAGATAAATCCTCACTTGTATCATGATACTTTTTAAAATAGTTGAACGCTAAATTGTAATTTTGTTTTTGTTGGTATAATAATGACAGGTTCTTGTATAAACTTGCTATATCTGAGGGGTTTTCAGCAGCTTCTATAAAAGGTTTCGATTTTAAAAGATATGTTTCTGCTTCTCTAAGTTTTCCTATACTTAAATAATTTACCCCCAAGTTTAGGTAAGTTACCCTTAACGTTTGGTTATCATTAACACGCTTAGCCTCATCTGCTACTGATTTATAAATTGAAATTGCCTTTAAAGGTTTGTTACGTACTGTAGCCAATTGTGCCATTCCTGTTTTTGAGAATAGCATCACCTTGCCATAATTAACTTCCTTTGCTTTTTCAAAAGCAAGTTTATAATGTTTTTCGGCTTTTGCATAAAGTGTTGTATCTTTTTCTTTTTCTCCAATCTCCTTATACATGCCAGCTATGTTGAACAAACTATTAGCAATATCTATTTTATTATCCCCGTTTTTCTTAATATTTAGCGCTTTACTGTAAAACTCCAAAGCTTTGTTGTAGGCCTTCATATCTTCATAAATTAAACCTATATTATTAAAGGATTTACCTAGTGCTGTAGAATCGTTAAGTTTTTCGGCCAGTAATATAGCTTCTCTATGAACATCCAAAGAGGCCTCTGCTTCATTAAGATAAGACATGGCTAAAGCTTTATTGTTTAAATATGTAAGTTGGTCTTCTTCATTTTTTTCTTCTTTTGCTTTCTCTAGTGCTTTATTAAAGTTACTTAGGGCACTTTTAAAATCTCCTTGATAAAAATTAAGCACACCTTTATCGCCAAAGTATTTAATGTATAAATCGTAATAGTAATTATTCTTTAAAATTTCCCAAGATTTGGTATAGTATGCTTCAGCGGTTTTGTAATCGCCTTTAATAATATAAATCTGGGCATAGTTTAAAAAAGAAATTAAACGGGCTTTATGTAAATGCGCTTTATTTTCGGTAAAACTTATAGTTTTATTAATATAAACTTCGGCAGAATCTCTATTTGTATCAAAATATTCCTTTACTAATTCTGTTAATGCCGTTACCTTATTACTTTCAGAGGTACTGTTTTTATAAACATGCTTTAAACTATCTAACTTTTTGTTATTAGGTTGAGAGAATGTAAAGAGAGAAATGGAGAGGAACAATAAAATTAAATATCGATTCATAAATAAAAAAATCAATGATGTGTTTCAATAATAAACGTTTGTAAAGAAATTATTTTTTTTAGTATTTTGAAAATACGTTTACTTAAAGATGCATTAAAATCATCCAATAGTTTTTCTTTTTCTATGAGCTCAAAAGATTTTTTTTGCTGAGAAAAAAGTTGAGTTTGCAGGTTCAAAATTTTAGCTTCATCAAGATTTTTTTCAATGAAATGGTTTGATACAATTATCATTATGTTGAAAATCAACACTAAAACCATGAGGCCTAAACATCCAATAAATACCTCATCAAAACTCATAATAAATTATGTTTAAGGATGTTTATTAGAAAACTACACGAAAATAAAAAACACCAACAACTCAAATTTTTATAAAAAAAGAGCCATCGGTGTTTTCTGTATGAACTGATTAATAGCATTTTAAATCTAATAATTATTACTAGTTAACCTAATAAATACTCGATTAAGTGTTTGAAAAAAAGATTAAGCGCAATAATCTGATTATCACGCCCAATCAACAAATCTCAACAACAAGATTTATTTTTTAAGGTTGTAAGCATAAATAGTTTGGTCGTTAGCCTTATAAAATAAAAACCCTCCAAATTCATCTACCTCGTATTCTGGCTTTTTGTCTTTTAGTAAAATTTCTTTTTCTATGTCGCCTGTATCTTTGTTAAGTTTAACCAAGCCAGTGCCTCCGTTTAGGTTAGTTAATATAAATTGCGCGTTTTCGGTTGCAGCACTTGCCTTAAAGCGTGTAGATAAATAATCGAACGAAGCACTAGCTATATTTGAAAACATATCGGCGGCCCTTTTTGCCTCCTTACCATAATCGTTATAACTGTTTAAATCGTTTATGCTACCATAAGCAGAGCGATTAGCTCCTGCTTTAGCACTCATTCCAACAGTCATAGCGGTTGATGCAACTGCTAAAGCACTTCCAACAATTTTACCAAAAGTACTTCTACCTGGTGATTTGTGATAAGCGTGGTATGTTTCCTTTCCATCAAAACCTACTAAAGTCATGTTTTGATTAGAAGACAAGAACACGCCACCATCTCTTATTTCCATGTGATTAGGATCTTCCTTTTCATCAAAATTACTTTTGGCAAAATCGCTAACATCACCCGAAGTAGCATCAATAGCCATAATTTTACCATCGGCAGCAATTAAATATCTATCGTTAGCTTCATCAAAAGTTGAAGCAACAGCCGATGCCCTCTTATATTTTAATGGTTTATTCCATACTTGTTCACCTGTTTTTAAATTTACAATATTAGCATCCTCGCTTGTTATGTAAATTAAACCTTGTGGTGATTCTGCCATTACCATAATATTTTCACCTGTTTTTAAAGGTTTTTTAAACAACGTTTTTCCATCAAAAGAAATTTTATTGATACCTCCTTGCTGAATGCCAAACAAAATACCATCTTCCTGCACATAAAAATGTTGTACAAACCCTTTAGTTTTTGGTGCTTTGTCCCATAAATCCTCACCTGTAGAAGCACTTAAAAACGCTATTTCAGATTCTTGCGCTGCTGTTCTATCACTTACAACTGCCAAACCAAGCGGCAGTATTTGAAAATTAGAAACATTACCCTGCACCTTTCTATCGTCATTCCAAAGTTCTGCGCCATTGCTTCCTATTTTATGAATACGTGTGTTTTTCCCGTTGGTTGTTGTTTCAAATCCATAAATTTCTTTTTCAGTTTCATCAGCAACCATCCAATTAACGCCTTTTATTTTACTTTGCCACAAGTCTTCTCCTGTATGCGATTTTGCCAACAAACCTTGTGCGGTTGGTATAATTAAAAATTCTTTTAAAAGTAGAGGTGTTCCAGTAACACTAAAGTCTTTAGCAATACCTACCCGCCCTGGTTTATCTAAAAAGAAACTGTAGTCTAATTTAGATGTGTTTAAATCATATACAGCTACTTTGGGTGTCATTTTTTCAAACTTATTACCTTCTTTTTGAATACCGCTTACAATTAATTTGTTTTGTGGAAGCACTACATTACACGTATAAATTTGGTTCCAGTTATCGTTTTCCGAATTAAAAATAACCTCTCCTTTTACATAATCTATTACGGCACGCTTAGTTTTAGTAAGTCCTGCCAATTGTGAGCCTACACCTTGCGATACAATTATATATGGTGAATTAGGAACAAACTCCGTTTCCTCAGGTTTTAGTTTTCCAAAATTATTAAATGTAAAAACAGGTTGGCTTTCAGTTGGCTTTATTCCTACCAATCCATCATTAGTAGCAACTACCAAAATACCACCTACTGTAAGTGTCATTTCGTTAATCTTAGCGCCTAAATTGTAATTTTGATTTGGTGTTTCTGCTTTTTGTGCGTTTACTACTAGTGTACTTACCAGAAGAAAAACTAAAAAATTAAAGTGTCTCATTGTTGAATTTTGTTTATGATTTATAGCATCACAAATCTGCAACAATAGAATACTGTAATCAATACGATGAATTACGTATATTTAGAATACCATATGGGGAAACTGTAATTTAAGGGCCTTTTTTCTAGCCTCAATTTTTTTAAGAAAACTTTGGTGCGCCTCAGAATTTGGATTGAACGGTTTATGGTGAAGCCCTTTTTGAATGCTATCAACCTCATCCATAATTTTATAAGCTGTACTACATATCCAAACAAATTTAAACTGCTGCCATATGCAATCTATTGCCAACTTATTGGGATGAACCATATCCTCAGCATAAAACCGATAATCTCTTAATTCATCCATCATAATTTCATAGGATGGAAAATAAAATGACGAATGATGTATTATTTGATGGATAGCTGTTATTAAATGCGCCTTACTTTGTGTGTTTTCCACAAAACCATCTTTTAAGTGGCGCACAGGGGAAACCGTAAAAATCACCCTTGCTTCAGAATTTAATTTTTGAATTAGGCTTACTGTAGTTTTTAACGATGTTGAAATATCTTCAACAGACAAAAGCTCCTTTTTAAATTCCTTTTGGGAAACTTTATGACAGTTAGCAACAACAGTATTACGTTTTAAATAATGATAAACCCAGGCTGTTCCTAAAGTGATAATAACATGGGTTGAAGTCTTAATTGCCGCTTTTGTAAGTTTTACTTTTGAATTTAATGTTTCTAGCAATTCTACTTTTGAAACGTTGCTCAATTTGGAATGCGCATCAAAACAATGCCATTGTTCATTATGATAAAAAATATCGCTTTCAGTATACATATTATCACTGGCAGCGTTTTGTATAAAGGTTTCTATAGCCTTAGGGTGAAATAAAATACCAAACGGATTTTGAAGGTTTTGAAACTTAAAATAATTTAGTTTGTCACCAATATTTTCTGAGAAGCACGAACCTAAAAGCAAAATATTAGACTTGTAATTTATTAGATTATCAGCCCGTTTTGATAGTGATATTTTGGTTTGAAGGTTCATTAAAAGAATTTTTGATGTAACGTTCTAAATCTTTTTTAGTCTAACTTTTTTAAAGTTCTAAATTATGGCAAAAAATAAGACAATTACACTGTTAAAACTTAAACTTATCAAGTTCTACAAATGTGAAATAAGAACATTTCATAAAATACTGGGCATGAAATAGTTTATTTCACAAATTCTTTAGCAGCTTCTAAAGCGTCACTAATCCCACTCGGATTCTTACCTCCGGCAGTTGCAAAGAAAGGCTGGCCGCCACCTCCACCTTGGATGTGTTTACCAAGTTCTCTCACCACTTGTCCAGCATTTAAATCTTTGCTGGCAACAAGTTCTTTAGAGATATAACAAGACAACAATGCTTTACCGTTTTGCTCTGTGGCTAATAGTAAAAATAAATTTTTAAACTGGCTTCCTAACTCAAAAGCTACATCTTTTAAACCACCTGCATCCAAGTCTAATTTTTTTGCTAAAAATTTAATCCCATTAATATCGTTAAGTTCTTGTTTAAGTTCGTTTTTAATAGTTCCTGCTTTATCCTTTAACAAGCCCTCTATTTGTTTTTTTAATTCGGCGTTTTCGTCCTGTAAATTTTTAAGCGCTTTTGCAGGTTCTTTAGCATTATTAAGCAATGCTTTCATTTTTGAATATACCCGATTATTTTCTGAATAAAAGTCCCTAACCGCTTTATTTGTAATAGCTTCTATACGACGAATTCCTGCGGCAACAGCACTTTCAGAAATAATTTTAAAATACCAAATATCTGACGTATTGTTTACATGAATACCACCACAAAGCTCAATAGATTTTCCAAAACGTACGGTACGTACTGTGTCGCCATATTTTTCACCAAATAATGCCATAGCGCCTTCTTCCAAAGCTTGTTCCATAGGCACATTTCTGTTTTCTTGTAATGGGAGTTTCCCCTCTATCCTAGCGTTTACAAAATCTTCAATTTCCTGAAGTTGCTCTGGACTTACCTTAGCAAAATGAGAAAAATCAAAACGCAGTGCATTGGGTTTTACCAAAGACCCTTTTTGCTCTACATGATCGCCTAAAATGGTTCTTAAAGCTTGATGTAACAAATGTGTAGCGGTATGGTTGCTAGCCGATAAATTTCTGTGCTCATCGCTAACTACTGCCTTAAAAGGTTCGTTTATATGCTTTGGTAAGTTTTTTGCGAAATGAATAATAACGTTATTTTCCTTTTTGGTATCTAAAATATAAACTACATCTCCACGAACATCTTCTAAATAGCCCTTATCACCAACTTGTCCGCCACCTTCAGGATAAAAAGGTGTTAAGTTAAACACCAATTGATACATATCTCCTTCTTTTTTAGAGGTTACCTTTCTGTATCGCGTTAGTTTTACGTTGGCCTCTAAAGTATCATATCCCACAAATTCTTCTTCAGCATCATCAATTAAAATCGTCCAATCGTCTGTTAGCATTTCACTAGCAGCTCTAGAACGGTCTTTTTGCTTTTGTAATTCTTTTTCAAATCCTTTTTCATCTAACTTCAAACCTCTTTCAGAAAGAATTAAAGCTGTTAAATCTATAGGAAAACCGTAAGTATCGTACAATTCAAACGCTTTTTCTCCAGATACGGTGCTATTTTTTGTTTCTTCTACAATTCGGTTTAAAAGTATCAATCCTTGATCTAAAGTCCTTAAGAACGATTGCTCTTCTTCTTTAATTACGTTTTCAATTAACTGTTTTTGAGATTTTATTTCTGGAAATGCATCTCCCATACGCTTACTCAACACGTCTACCAATCTGTAAATAAAGGGTTCTTTTTTATCTAAAAATGTAAAACCGTAGCGTACAGCACGACGTAAAATTCTACGAATAACGTAGCCTGCGCCCGTATTGCTTGGTAATTGCCCGTCTGCAATAGAAAATGCCACAGCACGAACATGATCTGCAATAACACGAATTGCAACATCTACCTTGTTAGTGTTACCATATGTTTTGTTGCTAATGGTTTCAATTTCGCGAATAATTGGCGTAAACACATCGGTATCGTAATTAGATTGTACCCCTTGTAACACCATACAAAGGCGCTCAAAGCCCATACCCGTATCTATATGTTTGTTTGGTAAGGTTTCTAGTGAACCATTGGCTTTTCGGTTGTATTGTATAAATACCAAATTCCAAATTTCCACAACTTGTGGGTGGTCTTTATTTACCAAATCCTTCCCAGATATTTTAGCTTTTTCTTCGGCAGATCTAATATCTACATGTATTTCGCTACATGGGCCACATGGGCCTTGGTCTCCCATTTCCCAAAAATTATCCTTTTTATTGCCTTTCAAAATACGGTCTTCAGAAATATGTTGCTTCCATAAATCGTAGGCCTCGGTATCCATTTCCAATCCATCGTCTTCACTACCTTCAAATACCGTTACGTAAAGAACATCCTTATCTATGCCGTAAACCTCGGTTAATAATTCCCATGCCCAAGCTATGGCTTCTTTTTTAAAATAATCGCCAAAACTCCAGTTTCCCAGCATCTCGAATAAGGTGTGGTGGTAAGTGTCGTAGCCAACCTCTTCTAAATCGTTATGTTTTCCAGAAACGCGCAAACACTTTTGCGTATCGGTAATTCTGGTATGTTTTGGTTCAGAGTTTCCTAAAAAATACTCCTTAAAGGGTACCATTCCTGCATTTACAAACATTAGGGTTGGGTCGTCCTTTAAGACCATTGGAGCAGATGGCACAATACTATGTTTTTTGTCTTCAAAAAAACTTAAAAATTTAGATCTTACGTCTTGAGATTTCATGGATGTAATTATGCTATTACAAGTTAAATTATAGTATTTATAAAAACTATTTTTATCTTTACTCACTGGCATCTGTTTAAAAATAAAGATGATAGTGAACCTAAATACGCTAGTTATCGTATGTATATTAGGATAATTTTATTATTGGTTTGGTTACTAAGCTATAAATTTAACATGTTATTAATGTGTTTAATTCGCTGCAAAAATAGTATAATTTAGATAATGAGTAAGGTAAAATATTATTACGATCCAGAATCGCTTTCCTATAGGAAAATAGAGCGAAAAAAACGCAATACGTTTAAGTATATTATGGTATTCTTGCTCGCCTCTGCACTTTTTGCATTTTTATTTGTTTTTATTGCCGGTCATTATTTTGAATCTCCTAAAGAAAAAGCGCTTAAAAGAGAACTCACCAATATGCAATTACAATTTGATTTACTCAATAAAAAAATGAGTGAAGCCGAAGCTGTTTTAGCTAATATTGAAGACCGAGACAATAATATTTACCGTGTTTATTTTGAAGCCAACCCTATTCCAGAAGAACAAAGACGCGCAGGTTTTGGTGGTATTAACCGTTATAAAGATTTAGAAGGTTACGATAACTCATCACTTATTGTTTCTACCAGTAAACGCCTAGACAAGTTGCAAAAACAAATTGTGGTACAGTCTAAATCGCTTGACGAAATAGCCCTTTTAGCTGAAGAAAAAGAAAAACTATTAGCTGCTATTCCTGCAATACAGCCTGTAAGTAACGAAGATTTAACACGTATGGCATCTGGTTATGGTATGCGTTCTGACCCTTTTACCAAAGCACGAAAAATGCATTGGGGCATGGATTTTACTGCTCCAAGAGGTACACCAATATACGCTACCGGCGATGGTGTTGTGGTACGTGCAGATTCTGGTTCTAGCGGCTATGGCAAACACATTAGAATAGACCATGGTTTTGGCTACACCAGTTTATATGCCCACCTTTATAAATATAACGTAAGGAAAAACCAAAAAGTAAAACGAGGCGATCTTATAGGTTTTGTGGGTAGTACAGGACGCTCTGAGGCGCCACACCTGCATTACGAAATATTTAAGGACGGTAACCGTATTAACCCCATTAACTTTTACTACGGAAGTTTAACTGCTGAAGAATTTAGTAAATTACTAGAGCACGCTTCTTTAGAAAATCAATCTCTAGATTAATGCATATAGATTTGCCCGAAAAACGATATTATGGTATTGGCGAAGTTGCCAAAGCATTTGGGGTGAATACCTCCTTAATACGCTTTTGGGAAAAGGAGTTTGATATTCTAAAACCAAAGAAAAACGCCAAAGGCAATCGTAAATTTACCCCAGAAGATATTAAAAACTTAAAGTTTATCTACCATTTGGTAAAAGAGCGGGGTTTTACCTTGGAAGGTGCAAAAATTCATTTAAAAGAAGAAAAAAAGGCGGCACTTAGCAATTTTGAAATCATCAGTAAATTAGAAGATATTAAAAGCCAATTAATTAAAATTAAAGAACACCTTTAATACATTAAGTTACTTTTTAAATTTTCAAAAAAAATACACAAGAAATACGTAACTTTTGTGTCAATTTTGAGTCTAACCAATATCACTAACATTAAACAAAACTATTATCATGAAGAAATTTTTGCCATGGATTATTATTGGAATTATAGTCATTGGACTTTATTCTTGGGGAAAGAACTTTAACAACACCGCTGTAAACTTAAAAGAAGAAGCCACTAAAACTTGGGCTAATGTAGAAAGCAGCTACCAACGTAGAAACGATTTAATTGGCAACTTGGTAAAAACAGTTCAAGGTGCTGCCGATTTTGAGAGAGGCACACTAAAGGATGTTATTGAAGCTAGAGCTAAAGCCACATCTATGAATATTGACCCTTCAAACTTAACACCAGAACAAATTGCTAAATTTAGCGAAGTACAAAGTGGATTATCTGGTGCATTAAAAAGTTTATTGGTTACCGTAGAACGCTATCCAGAACTAAAAGCAAACCAGAACTTCTTAGAACTACAGGCACAATTGGAAGGTACTGAAAACAGGATAAATGTAGCAAGAGATAGGTTTAACGAAGCTGTTGAACCTTACAACAAACACATAAAAACGTTTCCAAATACTTTACTTGCAGGCATTTTAAATTTTGATGATATGAGCTATTTTAAATCTGAAGCTGGTGCCGAAAATGCTCCAGATGTAGATTTCGATTTTAAATAATAGTCGTTTAAAGAAAAACCTTAACCTATGTCCAAAATTGAAGCATTTCTTACTGCAAACGAAGAACAAGATATTGTTGAAGCAATACTACAAGCAGAATTAAATACTTCTGGTGAAATTCGTGTACATATAGAAAAAACTTCCAAAGGCGATGCAACCCATCGGGCTTTGGAGGTATTTCATATGCTAAAAATGGACAATACAAAACTTCAAAATGCCGTATTAATTTACGTTGCTATTGAAGACAGAAACTTTGTAATTTATGGCGACAAAGGTATAAATGATGTTATTGAAAGTAATTTTTGGAACAGTACCAAAGATGTGATGCAAACTCATTTTAAAAAAGGCAATTTTAAACAGGGCTTAGTAGAAGGAATTTTAAAAGCCGGAGAACAGTTAAAAAAGCACTTTCCGTATAGCGATGATGACACCAACGAATTAACTAACGAAATTTCTAAAGGATAAAGGTTTAGTATGCAGTATTCAGTAGACAGTGTTCAGTATTCAGTACTCAGTCAGCAGTCGCAGTCGCAGTCGCAGTCGCAGTCGCAGTCGCAGTCGCAGTTTAAAATGAAAAATAAAATTCTTTTTACATTACTTCTTACACTGTTTTCTTTTAGTTTTTCTTATGCTCAGTATGATATTCCTGAGAAACCAGATTTTCAAACTAGTGTTTACGATTATTATAAGTTATTGACACCCTCACAGAAAAGTAGTTTAGAACAAAAGCTCATCAAATATTCCGACACAACTTCTACCCAGATTGTTATAGCCATAATTGCTTCTACTAAAGGCGAAGAAATAAAATATTTAGGCGCACAATGGGGCCATAAATGGGGCATTGGCGGTAGTAAGGAAAACGATAATGGTATACTTATTCTACTTGCTAGAGACGACAGACGTATTGCCATAAATACTGGTTATGGTGTAGAACATTTACTAACAGACGCTATGTCTAAACGCATTATAGAGCGCGACATTATTCCTTATTTTAAACAAAATGATTATTACGGCGGACTAAACAGAGGTGCCGATGCCATTTTTGAAGTGATGAATGGCGAATATAAAGGCACAAGACAATCTTCAGGTGGTGGCGGTTTTCCTGTTGGGCTAATATTCATGTTGTTATTCATTTTCATCATCATATTAATTTCTGTTTCTAAAAACAGACGCGGTGGCGGAGGAAGCGGAGGAAGAACAGGTGGTGTTGATGGACGAGATTTATTAGAAGCCATAATTTTAAGTAACATGGGGCGTGGTAGTTATCGTAGAGGTTCTAGCGGCTGGGGTGGTAGCTCTGGCGGCGGAGGCTGGTCATCTGGAGGAGGCGGTGGCTTTGGCGGTGGCTTTGGCGGTGGCGGCTTTGGCGGCGGTGGTGCTTCTGGAGGTTGGTAACTATGCAATTAATACGATTCTATATAACCATTTTAATTTTTGTTTTAACTTCTTGCAAAACAAAAACTAATACAGAGGTATTAAAAAACAATGCTGTAGTGCAAGATTATGCTCATTTGTTTTCTGATATGGAAAAAGATGCTCTTTCTAAGAAAATTATTGACTACGAAATTGCATCTACCAACGAAATTTGTGTTTATACTATAGACTCGCTTCCTAAAAAAGTTTCAGCACATTATTATGCAACAACTCTAGCAGAGAAATTGAGCGTTGGTAAAAAAGAAAAAGATAACGGACTATTAATTTTAATTTCTAAATACAACCGAGATATAGCTATTACTACTGGTTACAGTACTGAAAAAACAATAACAGATTACAAATGCAAAAGAGTTATTGACAGCACAATAATTCCACATTTTAAAAATGGTGAATATTTTATGGGTATTAATACTGGTTTAGATTCCTTAATTACCAAATGGCACTAAAAACTACCTGTTAAAACGTCCAGAAACGTTACCATCTAAAATTCTTGTAACTTCTTCAATAGTAGCATAATTAACATCACCTACGTAAGTATGTTTTAAAGCACAAGCTGCACTAGCAAATTGCATAGATTTATAATCATCATAGTATTGTAAACCATAAATTAAACCAGCAGCAAATGCATCTCCTGTTCCTATTCTGTCTACAATATGCGTAATATCAAAATCTTCGGTTTCCCTAAAATCTTCTCCATTCCACATTCTAGCACGAATTTTATGCCATGATGCATTAATAGATGTTCTTATTTTATCAAAAACCTTTACAATAGAAGGAAATTTTTCTATTAACATTTTGCTCGCCTCAATAAACTCATCGTTAGTGTATCCAAAATTTGTACCTAACACTTCGTTCATTTCGTTTATACCACCAATAAATATGGTTGAGCAATGCAATAGTTCAGTTAGTGCTTCCCTAGAGTTAACACCATATTGCCATAATCCGCTCCTGTAGGTTGGGTCTGCCGAAACCTGCATGCCTTTTTCCTTAGCTAACTTTAAACCTTCTTTTAAGGTATCGAAGCTTCCTTGGGTTAAAGCAGGTGTTATTCCCGTCCAGTGAAACCAATTACCGTTTGCTAACGATTTCTCCCAATCTACCATATGTGGCTTAATTTCAGAAAAAGCAGAATGCGATCTGTTGTATGATATTGAACTTGGGCGCATTACAGCACCTACTTCTAAAAAATAAACACCTAATGGTCTGTTCGTTCTAATTATAGCCGTGGTATCTAAATCGAATTTATTTAAGTAAGAAATAGCGGTGTCTCCAATAAAATCATCTGAAATACAGGTTATGTGCTTTACATTACCACCAAAATGTGCAATAGAAAGACCAACGTTTACTTCTGTGCCTCCAAAATAAAACTCTACGGTATTAGACTGAATAAATTTTCTGTTTCCTCGAGGTGATATTCTCATTAGAACCTCACCAAAAGTTATTATTTGACCCATTATAAGCGTTTTTGTTTGCCCAAAAATAAGTAATTATACTGATAATTAAACTGTGATTTAAAAAAACATATTGCTACAAAACCCTGTTTAGACTTGAATACTGCTTAAAAAAACAAGTAAACAATAGCTTTAAAAAAATTTAAGTGAAGAAGCAAAAAATTGTTTAAAATCCTAACCCCGACGGTACCGCTGCCTTCTTCCGCCATCTTCAAAATCTTCTGCTGCACTACCAAGACTGTTAAATTTCCAACTAAAGCTTAACATAAAATATTGCTGTAATACTGTGCTTTCTACATCTTCAATATAGTTTTGGGTAGCTATTCTTCTTGCATTAGTGTTCTGATTCAACAAATCGTAAGCTTTAAGCGTAACTGTTCCTTTGTTTTTAAGTACAGAGTATGCTAAAGTGGCATTCCAAAACCAAGCACTTTTTTGAAAACCGTCTGCGACATTGGGGTTATAATTAAAACTAACATCATTTCGCCATTCAAACCCTTTTGGCAAAAAAGTAGCTGAGTTTAAATTTAAGGAATGGCTTATAAATTCTTGGTCATCAAAATTTTCAATATCAAATGTGTTTTGGGTATACGACAGCCTATACCTTGGATTAAATTCTAATACATCTTTCCAAATAAACCGCATTCCTAATCGAGGAGATAACGACGTATTATTACTGGCGTACTGCACATCGTTATTAAAGTTTATTGTTCTTCTAATATTTGGGCCAATTCCAACATCAAAGTTCAATGTTCTTAAACTGTCTATTTTTACTTTTTTACTTACCGATACGTATCCGTTTACATCGTAATTACCATTAACATTGGCAAAAGTGGTTTCCCTAACTAAATTTTCGTCTATTACAGTTTTTCTAACTACTGTGTTATTATCAATAGTGGCTCTAAAAAAACCATAAAACCCAAACCCTTTTTGAAAATTAAAATTATTGTAACGCGCATACACACGGTGGTTATTTTCTGGTTCTAAGTTAGGGTTTCCAACAACTGTGTTTAATGGGTTAGACACATCTCTAAAAGCTTGTAGTTGCGATAATCTTGGAGGGTTATTATTTAAATTATACCCCACCCTTAGCGACGATTGCGGACTAAACCTGTAACGAAATCTAGACCTTAATTCAACAGCTTCAAAATCTCGCTGTATGGTAAATTCTGGCCTTAACATATCCTTATTTTCCAGAGTCCTAAAAACATAGGAGGCTTCCATACTTGCCGACCAATCTTTCTTTCTGTATTCAAATTCTACAGAGGGTGTATTTGCCTCGTTAATATATTCAAAATCTGTACTTAAATCTATATTGAAATTTGAATACTCTTGTGTATCGGTATCTAAATCAAAAGTACTTTTTTTGTCTTCTTGCTTATTAAAATCGTACCGATATTGAAATTCAACAAAAAATTCTTTTCCTATTAGTGGTAATCTATACGTTAATCTAGAGCTTAAATTATCTACTTTGTTTTCACCGTCTGTATATTGATTTCTTAAAACATCTTCAGGATTTTCACCAAAAATATTAGTTTCAGAGTTTAAAAAATCATCGCGTTCTCTAACGTTTATTTCATTATCTAGACTAAGCCTTAAAAAGGCGCCATTAGACCCAAATCGTTTGGTAACATCAATTTCATTACTAAAGTTTTTTCCAAAAGTTTCTACGTTGGAAGTAAGTGTAGACTGGTTTAGTAGCGCATTAAATTCATCTGACGATGTTTCGTCTTCTGAAAACTGCGTGTTACTTTTTGAATACCTAAAAGACGGTTCTATATTGATGAGCAAAGTAGAGTCTATTTTTATATCAATTTCAAAATTTGCATTATGAGAATCGCTATCGTTAAAAGAATTTGAGGTAGAGGTTGTAAAAAACCTAGAATCTGCTAAAATATTTTCTCTATTACTTATATTTTTATTTTCCGAATTACTACCAGAATAGAAATAATTTGCTGATACATCTACCTTTTCGCCATATTTATCGGCATAATTTGTTCCGAAGTTTTGAGACTCTATAAGCCCCTGACCGCTACCTAACCTAATGTTATTGCCACCGCCAAACATTTGGCGTATTTCGCCAAAACTAAATCCGGGAGAATTAATATCGTTTCCCCCTGCTAAAAAGCTAATGCGGCGGTCGTTATCAAAATAATTAAACATTCCTGCGTATTCGTAATGGTTATCTGTTCCAGCACCAGCAGCTACTCTTCCAAAAACGCCTTTATTATTTTCTTCTTTAATAACTAAGTTTACCGTTTTGTTTTCGCCATCTACTTCCTCTCCTGTAAAAGCCTGATCTTTAGTTTTAGTGTCTAAAATTTGTATTTTTTCAACGATATCTTTTGTTAAGCTACGTGTTGTTATAGTTGGGTCGTCTCCAAAAAATGGTTTACCGTTAACAAATATTCTATTAACAGGCTTTCCATTAACTTGTATATTTCCTTCTTCATCTACTTCTACTCCCGGGAGTTCCTTAAGTAGGTCTTCTACGTTTGCATCTTTTCTCGTTTTAAAAGATTTTACATTAAATTCTAACGTATCTCTTTTTATGGTAATTGGTGCTGTAGATTTTATAACTATTTCATCTAAGGCCTCTGTATTTATTTGCATTTTTATTTTGCCCAAGTCTGTAAACTCCTTATCTAAATTAATAACTTTAGAATAGGTTTGATAGCCTACATAAGAAATATAAAGGTTCGCTTTTTTATCTGTTGTTTTATTTTCTAGAGTGAATTCACCGTTCCTATCAGAAATGGTATAGGTAATTAGTGTACTATCAATAACCCGTTGAAGGTATACCGTAGCAGATTCTAAAGGAAAATTTCCGTCTTCAGCAACTAAGGTTCCTGAAATGTTAAAAGAATTTGTTTGTGAAGATAAAAATGATGTAAAAAAAAATATAAAAACTATAGTTACTTTTTTCATAGTGGGCACAAATGAAATAAGTAAACGAATATAATTAAGTAATGCTTAAACTATTCTTAAATTATACTTAAAGTTTTTTACTTTTTACGCATGTAAACACTAATAGGCACGCCATTAAAGCCAAAATGCTCTCGAAGTTTATTTTCTAGATAACGCTTGTAGGGCTCTTTAACATATTGTGGTAAATTACAAAAAAATGCAAATTGTGGTTGTGGCGTTGGTAATTGCATAATGTATTTAATTTTTACAAATTTACCTTTATACGCTGGCGGTGGATAATGCTCTATTATAGGCAGTAGTACCTCGTTTAGCTTACTGGTTTTTATTTTTTTAGAACGGTTTTTATACACCTCTACAGCTGTTTCTATAGCTTTAAAAATACGTTGTTTGGTTAAAGCTGAGATAAATACAATAGGCACGTCGGTAAATGGTTCCATTTGCTTTCTTATGGCTTTTTCGTATTCCTTAACAGACTTATGATCTTTCTCTACTAAGTCCCATTTGTTAACTAAAACCACAATACCTTTACGGTTACGTTCAGCCAGCCAAAAAATATTTTGTACTTGCCCATCAAAACCTCTATTAGCATCTAGAACTAGCAAACACACATCGCAATGCTCTATGGCACGTACACTTCGCATTACAGAATAAAACTCTAAATCTTCTTTTACTTTAGATTTTCGTCGTATTCCGGCAGTGTCTACTAAATTAAATTCAAACCCAAATCGGTTATACTTAGTATCTATAGAATCGCGTGTAGTTCCAGCAATATCGGTTACAATATATCTATCTTGCCCTATTAATGCATTTATAAATGATGATTTTCCTGCATTAGGCCTACCTACAACAGCAAAACGAGGCAAATCTTCTTCTTCTACTTTTTCTTTTTCTGGAAGTGCCTTAACTAAAGCATCTAGTAGTTCTCCTGTTCCGCTGCCGTTAATACTGGCTACTGTATAATAATCGCCCAATCCTAAAGCGTAAAACTCTACTGCATCTTCCGCACGTTTGCCATTATCTACTTTATTTACAACTAAAAAAACTGGTTTTTTTACCTTGCGCAACAACTTAGCCACATCCTCATCCATTCCTGTAACGCCGGTTTCAACATCTACCATAAAAATAATAGCATCGGCCTCATCTATCGCCAACTCTACTTGTTTATCAATTTCTGCTTCAAATATATCATCGCTACCCTTAACATAACCACCAGTATCAATTAGAGAAAACTCCCTTCCATTCCAGTCTGTTTTTCCATAATGCCTGTCTCTAGTTACACCGCTAACGGCATCAACAATAGCCTCGCGTTTCTGGATTAAGCGATTGAAAAACGTTGACTTACCAACATTTGGTCTTCCTACAATAGCAACTATATTACTCATAATTATTAAATTGTTTGCAAAGGTAATGAACTCTACTTTACTTTTTGTTTTTAAGAGAAAATGAGTTGAAAAATTTAATATTGAATAAAAAATAGTACTTTACATAAGTAAATGTAGAGATTATGTCCGCCAAAAACGATATTGCCTTAAGACCCCGATTTAAAATTAATTTAAATGAAGCTAATGAAACGGTTTTAAAGCGCTTTGAGGATTTAAAAGGTTCGCAAAGTGATTTTAGTATTACCAGAATTGACAATCATGTTTTTATAAAGTTTCCTAAAAAGGATCAACATTTTTGGTCGCCTCAATTACATTTAGAAATTGATGAAGTTGATGCTAATACTAGTTTGTTGCACGGGTTATTTGGCCCCAACCCAACCGTATGGACCATGTTTATGTTTTTACACTTTTTGGTAGCCTCTCTCTTTATAGCTTTTGGCGTTTGGGCATATACAAATTGGAGTTTGAAATCTGATTTTGTTGTGCAAACCTGCTTAATGGGCCTTATGGTAATTGTATGGTTTGCATTATATTTTGCTGGTAGAATTGGTAGAGACTCTAGCAAAAACGAAATGAGGCAACTTAACGATGTTATGGAACGTGTACTTAAACAAAAAAGCCCCAATTGAGAACAACCAACCAAAGCTTTTTTTTACTAACTAACTCAAAGTCAACCAAACTAAATTTTATGACATACAAATATTAGTTTTAAAGATTAAGTAATAGTTAACTAAATAAGAAGTAATTATTAGCTTTTACTTAGTGTTGTAACCAAAACGCCTAAGTTGATTTTGGTTGCTTCGCCAGTTTTTATTTACTTTAACGTATAGTTCTAAGTGAATTTGCTTACCAAAGAACACCTCTAAATCTTTTCTTGCTTCTACACCTACACGTTTTAAAGCACTTCCCTTATGACCAATAATAATCCCTTTTTGTGTCTCGCGCTCTACCATAATTACAGATCGTATTCGTATAATACTCTCTTCCTCAAAAAACTCCTCGGTTTCAATTTCTACCGCGTAAGGAATCTCTTTTTTATAATGAAGCAGGATTTTTTCCCTTATTTTTTCATTGATAAAGAAACGCTCTGGTTTATCGGTTAATTGATCTTTTGGATAAAACGGTGGCGATTCTGGCAACAAGTCGAGAATACGATTAAATACTTCTTTTACATTAAACCCCCTTAAAGCTGAAATTGGAAAAATTTCTGCGTTGGGCACTTTTTTGGCCCATAATTGCACTTGACTTTCTAATTGCTCTTGGTTTGAAGTATCTATCTTATTCAATAAAAGTAATACTGGGATTTTAGAATTGGTTATCTTTTTAAAAAAAGCCTCATCTTTTAAGTTTTGTTCGCCTATCTCTACCATATAAACCAATATATCGGCATCTTCAAAAGCAGACTTTACAAAATCCATCATAGATGCTTGCAATTCATAAGCGGGCTTAATAATTCCTGGAGTATCGCTTAATACTACCTGAAAATTATCACCGTTTACTATTCCTAAAATTCTGTGCCTTGTGGTTTGTGCTTTTGATGTTATAATAGATAGTTTTTCACCTACAAAAGCATTCATTAACGTAGACTTGCCCACATTAGGATTACCGATAATATTTACAAAACCTGCTTTATGACTCATTTTTAATTTTTTTACAAAGTTACAATCTATTTAACTTCAGATTGATATAAATAAAAAAAACAGGAAGCACAAAGGCTTCCTGTTTCAATATATATGTTTAAATAAATATATTATTTATCCAAAATTTCCAATAATTCTACTTCAAATATTAATGCAGAAAAAGGCTTAATTGCTCCGCCTGGTCTAGGATTAGCGCCATAGGCCAATTCTTGAGGAATAAAAAACTTATACTTAGCACCCTCACTCATTAACTGTAAACCTTCAGTCCATCCTGGAATAACTTGGGTAACACCAAACTCGGTTGGCTCGCCTCTATCTACAGAGCTATCAAAAACAGTTCCGTCTATTAATGTGCCGTGGTAGTGTACTTTTACTCTATCAGAAGTTGTTGGTTTTTCACCATTGCCCTCTTTAAGCACAACGTATTGTAAACCGCTATCAGTGGTCATTACACCTTCGTTAGCCACATTTTCTTTTAAGAATTTCTCACCAGCTTCTTTATTAGCACCAAATTTTTCCTCAGCTTCTTTAGCAGCACGTTCTTGCTGTCTTTTCATAATCTTTTCACGATTCTTCTGAAAGTATGATTGTACTAGTCCTTGAGCCATTGTTTTGTCAATCAATACATCACTAGAATCTAATACATTTAAGTATCCAGCAATAAACAAATCGTTGTTAATGTCTTCAAAGTTAGAAAGCACACTATTACCAACATCCATTCCAATGGCATAACTCACTGAGTCTATTTCGGTTTTTAATGCATCTTTCGTTACTGCTCCTGGTTTATTTTGGCATGAAGCAAAACTCACAACAATTGCTAAAATTGCTAATTTAATTAATCTCATAGTCTTGTCTTGTTTTTAATTGTCGCCAAAAGTAACGAAATTAAACACATAAAAAAAGTGTATTAACGTTCTCTTAAAAATAAATATTTACACGTTTTGTTGCAGCTTTGTATTTACCAATACGTTTTTAAAACATATTTTTACTAAAATTTAAACCAACTATGGCATATTACCCCTTAAGATTGTTTTTATTTTTAGTTGTTGCCTTGTTCTGTTGCGGTTATTTTACCACAGTTTTTGCGCAAGACATTAGGTGGATAGACCTAGATGAAAACGAAAATTACACAGCCCGACACGAATGTTCTTTTGTACAAGCAGGAAATTCTTTTATTATGTTTGGTGGACGCGAACAAGCACAACAATTGGATGTTTATGATTATAAAACGAATACTTGGAGCCTAGGTGGTAGTGCTCCAAAAGAATTCAACCATTTTCAGGCCACCTTTTACGAAGGTTTTGTTTGGGTAATTGGCAGTTTTAAGACCAACACATTTCCAAATGAAATACCAGCAGACTACATATGGCTTTATTTTTCCCCAACAAAAACTTGGATAAAAGGCCCAGTAATACCAGAAAACAGAAGACGTGGTGGTGCTGGATTAGCTTTACACAACGATAAATTCTATTTAGTTGGCGGTAACACCAAAGGCCATAATGGTGGTTATGTAAATTGGTTTGATGTTTACGACCCAATCACCAATACTTGGACAGTTTTAGATAACGCCCCTAATGCAAGAGACCATTTTAGCTGTATTGTAGCGGAAGATAAATTATATGCTCTTGGGGGAAGACACTCTGGTGGCGAAGGTGGTGTATTTAAACCATTAATTGCTCCTGTTGATGTTTATGATTTCAATACAAATTCTTGGGCAAACCTAAACCACCCCTTGCCTACCCCTAGAGCTGCACCATGTGTTGCACTATTTAATAATGAATTGTTTGTTATAGGTGGTGAAGGGGAAAATAAAGGACCTGCATACAAATTGGTTGAAGCTTATAATCTTAAAACTGAAACATGGTCTCAAAAAGCAGACATGCACTATCCCAGACATGGCACACAGGCTATAGTTTCGGGCAAGGGCATTTATGTTGCCGGAGGTTCCCCAACACGTGGAGGAGGCAGACAACTAAACATGGAAGTTTATAACACAAACCAACCCAAAGGCTATAAATTAAAAGCTTCTAAATTACATACGCCTAAAAAAGTACATGTTGCGCCCAATAAAAGTACGTTTGTACGTATTGCAAACCAAAAAGGCAACACGGGTGTTTTTATTAATTCAATATCAATTACTGGACAACACAAGGATAGTTTTACATTAAAAGAAAGCTATAACAACTTACTTTTAAAAAGTGGTGAAACATTAAAAATTGCTGTAAAAAACTTAGAAACAGCAACAACCAAACAAGCTGAAATTATCATTACATTTAATGGTTTTGAGAAAAAAACAATTATGCTTTTAAGTAACTAATATTTAGTCTGCACTTTCCAATAATGCAATTTTTGTTTGTGTATTTAAAACCACCACGCCTTGTTCTACAGTGGCATAAGTATTTGAATAGGCATCATACACTCTTTCTCCATTTGAAAATACAGAAGAAACATCAATCGTTTTTGTTCCTAAAGGCAACTCTAAACCAATTACCACATGGTCTTGATATTTGTCTTTTGAAAATATTCTAGAAAATACATAAGGCGCCTTAGTTATCATATTGTGCACGCCAGCCCCAATGGCAGGATGTTTAGCTCTAAATTGACCCAGTTTTTTCCAATGTAGCAAAACATCTTGTGTTTTTGCATCGGTTTTAATAGCCTCCCAGTTCATAAAAGAGCGTAATGTTGCATCGCCTTGCGTGCCTTCAATAATTAAAGAGCGGGCAGATTCATCGCCATAATATACTTGAGATGCTCCTGGGCATAACAATAATTTAGTAGCCGTTTCGTATGGTTTTACTCTTGACGGATCGAAAGGTTGACCATCATCATGTGAACTAAAATAATTTAAAACGCTGTAACCTTTTAAATCTGAATTTAGAACATTTGAGTATTTATTAAAGAATTCCTCCAAAGGCATTTGGGCGGCATTCCATTTGGCTTCAAAATTTATTAAGCCGTTAAATGCTTTATCAAAATAGTTTACTTTTTTATCTCCAAAATCGAAAGCTTTTCCTGCAGAAATGCCGTAATTATAAACCTCTCCAACCAAATAAAAATCGTTATCATCCAACACCTTTTCTGGGTTATTTTTTTTGAATTCTGCAAAGGCATAGTCGCATTGCGCTTTAAATTCTTGCCAAACATAGAGTTCTGTATGTTTTACTGTATCTACACGATAACCATCAATTCCAAAATCGGTTATATAATCGGTTAGCCATTTCATGATGTAAAAGCGAGGTGCTCTTGGGTGGCCAGTTCTTTTAAAAAAAGCATCTAACTCTGCTACTTCTTGCTCATACCTACCTTCTGCTTTCCATTTTTTTACAAGTTGTGGCGGCAATTCTACAGCTTCGTTGCTTTCAGTTTTAATATCTGGTAAATTTTTAACCAAAGTACAAGTTACCGTGTTTTCGTATGATTGGTAATCGCATTGAGGTTCGGTACGTACCCAGGCTTCTGGCCATAACGGATCTTGCGCTGTTACGGGGCCTGTGTGGTTAATTACAGCATCCAATAAAATTCTAATACCATTATTATGGGCAGCTTCTACTAATTCCCTTACATCGTCTTTAGTACCAAAATTGGGGTCAATAGCCGTCCAGTCGCTAGTCCAATACCCATGAAAACCATAACTAAGACCTGTACCTTCATCTGTTCCGCCGTGAATTTGTTCTACTATTGGCGTCATCCAAATAGCATTAATACCTAATTTAGTAAAATAACCCTCTTTAATTTTTTGAGTAACACCTTTAATATCGCCACCTTTAAAACCTCTAAGTTTTCCTGTTTCTAGGTTTCTATTAAAATTAATATCATTGGAAGGATCTGCGTTGTTAAATCTATCGGTTAACAAAAAATACACATTTGCGCCCTCCCAAACAAATGGAGTTTCTGTTTTTGTCTCAACAGCTGTTTTTTCTTTTTTATTACAGCTTACAAACGATAAAAGTACGGCGATTGTGATAACAAAATATTTCATATGTGTTGTTCTTATAACCCTTAGTAGGATGTTTAGTTATTAGAGACCTGATAGGTTTTTGAAACCAGACAGGTCTACGTAAATTTTTATTGGATTTTCAGGATAAAAGACTCTAGCGCCTTCAATTTTATTTTAATACTTCCCAGACCATTTTCAACTTTTAATGTAGATTTGAATGAGTGGTATAGCTGATCTTCAACTTCATAATCTTTAGCATTTAAATTCCATTTTTCAATAATTTCCTTCGGAAGTTTTAAATTAAATTCTTGAATATTAGTATCATCAAAATTTGAGATAATAATGAGTTTTTCGTTACCACTCCAACGTACAAAAGACAATACCTTATCACTGTAACCCTCTGTGTTTTCCCTATTATATTGATGAATATCGGCATAGGAACCAACCATAGCTTCGCTTGTAATGGTAAAGTTTAACAGTCGTTTATAAAAGTCTCTTAATTCTTTTTCTTGGGATGTTAATTGCCCACCATCAAACTGTTTATTATTAACCCAACGTTGGTGTGCAGGCACGCCAACATAATCGAAAATTGAGGTTCTTGTAGGTGCGCCAAAGCCTGCGTGTTCCGAACCGTCCTCACCTACTTCCTGTCCAAAATAAATCATGGTTGGCGCTGTGGTAGAGGTAGCCGAAACTACCATAGCAGGTTTTCCTTTCTCTGGGTTTCCCGCAAAATCTGGACTAGAAATTCGTTGTTCGTCATGGTTTTCCAAAAAGTGCAACATGTGGTGTTCTATATCGCCTAATTCTTCAAGTATTGGAGGTATATTATCGGTTTTTCCATGCCCTTGCATCACATGTTTTAGAGTATCATACAGTTGTACTTTGTCGTAGAGATAATCCATTTTACCTTTCTTGATGTAATCTCTGTAAAGTGAAGGATTGTAAACCTCAGCTAATAAAAAAGCGTTAGGGTTTTTCATTTTTATAGACGAATTCATAAAACTCCAAAACTCTACAGGCACCATTTCTGCCATATCATAACGAAATCCATCAACCCCCTTATCCAACCAAAACAAGGCAATATCCCTAAATTTTATCCATGAATTTGGTACTTCCTTATCTTTCCAAAACTCGAAGTGTGTTTTGTAAGCTTCATTTTCAAAACCTTCGGGCAGTTCATCAAAATCCTTATTTCCATCTGGTGAAATACCATAATTAACTTTTACGGTTTCGTACCAATCGTTCATATCTGGTTGCGATTGTCGCGAACCATTTCCTGTCCATTTTGCTGGTGTTTCTGGAAATTCTCCATCTTCTAAAGGATGCTTTTCATCACCCAGAGGCGAATAGCCATTTTTCCATTCAGGAACTTTAAAGGCCTCGTTGGGATTATAATAAAAATTATTGTTTTTATGATAAACCAACGATATGTCATCGTCTTCTCCAAAATCCTTCACACCTTTTGGCTTAGAAATACTTTTATAATTTCTAGCAACGTGATTGGGTACAATATCAATTATCACCTTTAAACCTGCTTCGTGGGTACGCTTAATTAATGCCTCGAACTCCTCTAACCTCTGCTCTACATTTACTGCTAAATCTGGGTTTACATTGTAATAATCCTTTACTGCATAGGGAGAACCAGCGCGACCTTTAACCACATCTGGATCATCGTTTGAAATGCCGTATGCGGTATAATCCTTAATTACAGCATGATGCGGCACACCTGTATACCAAATATGGCTTGCACCCAAATCTTTAATTTCGGCTAATGCTTTTTTAGTAAAATCATTAAATTTCCCAACGCCATTTTCTTCAATAGTACCCCACGGTTTGTTTGCTGTATTTGTGTTTCCAAACAAACGCGTAAATACTTGGTAGACTACATACTTTTTCTTAGCGGTTGTTACTTCACTTGCAACTGTTTTTAATTGTTTTTTTTCCTGCTCGCAACTTAATCCTATCATTACTATTACTATTGCTATATATTTTGTTGATTTCATTTACTAAGGGTTGTCTTAAAATTATGCACCAAGCTGTATTTGTAGATATTAATTAAACTTTGTTGTTAATATTATGCTTCCCTTTTCTGTTAAGGTTATACTATCGGTCCATTTTATATTTTCGCCTGTAATTATATTTTTTAAGGTTTTACCGTTTAAACCAATTTCATTAAATCGATATAAATCCAGTTTTACAGTGCTTGAGTTTTTATTTAAGATATGAACAACGGTTTCGCCATCTGCAATTCTAAACAAAACATAAACACCATTTTCTGGAGCAAAATGAATAGTTTTTCCATTATGAATGGCTTTACTTTCTTTTCTATAATTCAATAGCTTTCTTAAAAAAGACTGCATATGCTTTTGGTCTGGTTTTAAACCTTGTCCAGTAAATGCATTTACTTTATCTCCCTTCCATCCTCCGGGAAAATCACTTCTAATTAGTCCATGATCTCCTGGATTATCAAAATCGTGCATTAAAATCTCTGTGCCATAATACACTTGCGGAATACGAGGTAAGGTTAACAGATAGCTTAACGCCATTTTAGTATTTACCACATTACCGTGCAATTGTGTAAAAATGCGACTCATATCATGGTTGTCTGGAAAAATCATAATATCTTTTGGTGTGGCATAATAAAAATCGTTAGCTAATCCTTCATACATTTTAACCAAACCTGTATCCCATTGCTCTTCTTCGTTTAAAGCCTCTACAATAAAACGCTGCATTGCAAAATCCATGGGCGATTTCAGGTTAGATTCGTAACCATCCCTATTATTAGCGCCAGTTTGCCAATAGCCGATTAAAAGAGGGTTATAGCTCCACTCTTCTCCAACTATACTAAAATTGGGATACTCGTGCATAATTTCACCAGCCCATTGGCTCATAAAATCCTTATCGGGATACGGATATGTATCTTGACGAATACCCCCCAAATTAGCGGTTTCAATCCACCAAATACTATTTTGAATGGTATAAGTTGCCATAAAAGGGTTACGTTGGTTTAAATCTGGCATTACAGACACAAACCAACCCACACTCATATTTTCTTTATCGCGTTTTGAAGCATATATATCTTGATTTGTTGTGCGCCTATGGTTTGTAGTTATGCTTTTACTATTATTCCAATTATTTATGTTTTTCTCGTAATTTTCTTGATGATTAATCCAGTCTTTAAATGGTAAATCCTTCATCCACCAATGCGCAATACCACAATGGTTTGCTACCTGATCCATGATTAGTTTCATGCCTCTTTTAGATAGCGCCTCAGACAAATTGATGTAATCGTTTAAAGTACCATACCGCGGGTCTATTTGGTAATAATCTGTAATTGCATAACCATGATAAGAACTCTGTGGCATATCGTTGGTTAATACCGGGCAAGACCAAACCGCGGTGAACCCCATATCGTCTATATAATCTAGATGATTAGTTATGCCCACAATATCGCCGCCATGTCTTGCATATCCGTTAGTTCTATCAATACTCTTTTCTTTTAGGGAATTAACTATGTCGTTGTTAGGATTTCCGTTTGAAAATCTATCTGGGGTAATTAAATAAACAGCATCACTACTAGTAAACCCCTTAAAATCTTCAGCAGGTTTTTTACGAGATTTTAATTCATAAGTATGAATTAAATCGGCTTCACCTTCTTTTTTAAAAATAATATTGAATTTTCCAGGTGTTGTAGTTTTGGCAATATTTAAATCAATAAATAAGTAATTAGGGCTATCGGCTTTATGCACTTTTTCTATAGAAACACCTTGGCAAGAAATCTCAGGAGTGGTTTGGAAAATATTAGGATGATGTACCAAAAGTTGCAGTTTTGGGTTTTTAAAACCTACCCACCAATTTAAAGGTTCTACACGATTAATATCGTTCTTTTCGATTACTTTAGTTGGTGTATCAACTTTTTGTTTAGCCATATCGCCTTCGTTTTTACAAGCTAAATTTAAAGCAAAAACACATGCTAATACAATAAACATATAGCGATTACATCGCTTTTGCTGCATTACATTCGCTTTCATACATTTAAGGTTTTAGTTAATTGGTGTTATGCTAATGGCATACCCACCTCCCGGAACAGATAATTGAGATATTTTAGTGTTGCTAGTTACCTTTTTTGTTTTAATGGTATACGCCTGCGGATTAGTTTTATAATGTGCATCCTTTGCATCTGCATAAATAGTGGCCATGTATTTTTTACCATTTTCTAAAAAGTCTAGTTTTACGTTTGAAGTTCTTGGTGCGGTTCCGTTTACATTACCAACAAACCAATTATCGCTTCCTTTTGCTTTGCGTGCTACGGTAATATAATCGCCTGGTTCTGCTTCTAGGTATATACTTTTATCCCAGTCTATAGCTACATCTTTTATAAATTGAAAAGCGTCCATAAATTGTTCGTAATGCTCTGGTAAATCTGCTGCCATTTGCAACGGACTGTACATGGTAACATACAGTGCCAATTGGTTTGCAATGGTACTATTAACATGTGAATCGTTATTTGGATTTAACTTCGAAATATCCATTTCAAAAATTCCAGGTGTATAATCCATTGGTCCTCCAATAAGCCTAGTAAAGGGTAAAATTGTAACATGATTGGGTTTAGAACCACCAAAGGCCTGAAACTCTGTTCCTCTTGCCGATTCGTTACTAATTAAATTAGGATAGGTTCTACAAATTCCTGTTGGTCTTACGGCTTCATGAGCATTTACCATAATTTTGTAATCCGCAGCTTTTTCAACTGCATACTGATAATGATTTATAATGTACTGACTGTAATGATGCTCTCCTCTAGGTATAATATTCCCAACATAACCACTTTTTACCGCATTATAGCCGTTGTCTCTCATAAATTGGTAGGCCGTATCCATGTGGCGCTCGTAGTTTCTGGTGGCACCTGAGGTTTCATGGTGCATTATCATTTTTACCCCTTTAGATTTTGCATAGTTGTGAATAGCTTCAACATCAAAATCTGGATAAGGTGTTACAAAATCGAACACATAATCTTTAGATTTCCCAAACCAATCTTCCCAACCTTCATTCCAACCTTCTACTAAAACACCATCAAAACCATGTTCTGAGGCAAAATCTATATAGCGTTTAACTTTGGTATTATTTGCTGCATGTGTATCGTTGGGTTTTACTTTGGAGTAGTCTGTAACACCCAGTTGAACAGCTGGTAACTCGTCGGTATAAGCCCAAGAACTTTTACCGGTAATCATTTCCCACCAAACCCCAATATACTTTACGGGTTTTATCCACGAGGTATCCTCTATAGCGCAAGGTTCGTTTAGGTTAAGCGTCATTTTAGATGCTAAAATATCTCTTGCATCGTCACTAACTATAATGGTTCGCCAAGGCGAATTACACGGTGCTTGCATATACCCCTTATTGGCTTGCGCATCTGGTGTTAAATGCGACTCAAACACCAAAGATGCTTCATCTAAATTAAGGTGCATGCACGAATAATCTACCAACGCTGCTTCGTGTAAATTAATATACAACCCATCGTTGGTTTTCATCACAAGTGCAGTTTGTACACCAGTTTTTGAAAACTGTTCTTGCGATGCGTTATCGGTTACGGCAGCATCAAAATTTTCATTTATTTCAGACAATTTAGATTCGGTATAATCGTACTCTTGGGTATCGTAATCCCCTGGAATCCAGAATGCGGTGTGATCGCCAGTCATTGCAAACTGCGTTTTTTCGTCTTTTATTACAAAATAAACTAGATTTTTTTGTGAAGGGAATTCGTAACGAAAGGCTAAACCATCATCAAATAACCTGAAACGAATACGCATAATTCTATCTGTTTCGTTTTGATTTAAGGTAACCGCCAATTCATTGTAGTGGTTTCTAATTTCTTTTTCCTCACCCCAAACAGGCTGCCAAGTTTCATTAAAAGTTGATGTACTTGTATCTAAAACTGCAAAGTCGTTTAATAATGATGTTTCATCATCTTTTAACTCTAAACCTAAATGGCTTGGTTTTATAACTTCTTGGTTCTTGTACGTTAATTGGTATGTAGGTTTTCCATTAGCCTCTAAAGAAAACTGCATGGTAAACGTACCGTTTGGGGATTGTAATTCTTGGGCATTGCCATAATTGAATATTAACAATACAAAAATTACGTTTGCTATGAAAAAAGATTTCATGTGTTATTATTTTTTATTTGTTGTTGTTTTTAACTCACTGCCTTTAATACATTACTTTCTAGAACTAAAGCTTTGTTGTTAAATAGAATTTCTAATTGCTCACCACATAACATTTCAAAATAAGTTTGCTCTTGAGTAACATTTACTTTTATGATGTGATTTCTAAAATTAATTTTAAAGGAATACCCTTTCCATTGTTTAGGAATTTTAGGCATAAAGGATAGTTTACCATCTTTAATGCGCATGCCTCCAAAACCTTCAACAATACTCATCCAGGTACCTGCCATAGATGTAATGTGCAACCCTTCGTGTACCTCGCAATTGTAATCGTCTAAATCTAATCTAGAGGTTCTTAAATAGAACGTATAAGCCTGCTCCATTCTATTTAGTTTTGCAGCTTGTATGCTGTGTACACATGGCGAGAGTGAACTTTCGTGAACTGTAAATGGTTCGTAAAAATCAAAATGACGCTCTAATTCTTCATTCGTAAATTTATCTTCAAAAAAGTAAAACCCTTGTAAGGTATCTGCTTGCTTAATGTATGGTGAACGCAAAATTCTATCCCAACTCCATTTTTGGTTTATTGGTCTTTCAGATTTTGGTAAATTCTCAACCGTTATTAGTTCTTTATCTAGAAACCCATCTTGTTGTAAATATACGTGGTGTTTTTCTGAATAAGGAAAATACATGTTGCTAGCTACCGCTTTCCACTTTTGTATTTCGGTATCAGATAATTTAACCTTATTTATAATTCTGGTAAAATCCTCGGGATATTCTGCTGCTATTTTATCAATATTCTCAACAGTATAGTCAATACACCATTTTGCTAAATAATTAGTGTACCAATTATTATTAACGTTATTCTCGTATTCATTTGGACCAGTAACACCCAAAATTACATATTTGTTTTTATCTGTAGAAAACGTAGCGCGTTGTTGCCAAAAACGTGCAATGGCAATTAATACTTCTAGCCCTTTTTCTGGAATATAACTGTAGTCTCCAGTAAAACGGTGGTAATTAAAAATAGCATAAGCTATAGCACCATTTCTATGTATTTCCTCGAAGGTAATCTCCCATTCGTTGTGGCATTCTTCACCATTCATTGTTACCATAGGATATAACGCTGCGCCATTTGTAAAGCCTAGTTTTTCGGCGTTTTCTATTGCTTTTTCTAAATGATTGTAGCGATATTCTAAAAGTGCTCTAGCTACTTTTTGGTCTTTTGTTGCCATGTAAAACGGAATGCAATAAGCCTCGGTATCCCAATAGGTGCTGCCGCCATATTTTTCGCCTGTAAAACCTTTGGGCCCTATATTTAACCTAGAGTCTTTACCTAAATAGGTTTGGTTTAATTGAAAAATATTAAAGCGAATACCCTGTTGCGCTTTTACATCGCCTTCAATAGTTATATCAGCCATTTCCCATATGTTTAACCAAGCTTTCTTTTGGTCTTCAAGCATTTGGGAAAACCCTTTTTTAGTCGCTTTTTTTAAAGCATGTTTTGCAGCCTTAACCAATGCATTTGCGTTGTGATTTCTGTCTACCGTATAACCACCAAACTTTTGAATGCTGTAGGTGTCGCCTTTTTTAACCGAATACGCATAACTAAAAGACACGTAGTTTGCGGTGTTTTCGATGTTTTGATCTACAAAAACAGCTTTGTTATTAATGCAAACCTTAGACTCCATAAACGTACAAGTATGGAAATTGGTTTTCATAGTTTTTGCCTCAATAAATGCTTGGTGACCCTCGTAGTTAACACTTGTGGCATCCCAAAACTTGTCGTCCCAATTAGTATCTTCGTTGGTAATACTTGCATCTATATAAGGTTGAAATATAATTTCAGCATCTGTATTTAAAGGCGTTACTTCGTAATTAATGGCGCCAACCTCATCTAAATCTAAACTTAAAAAGCGTTTTACCGCTACTTTAATTTTTACATCGTTAGGCAGTGTTGCTTTAAAAGTTCTAGACAACCAGCCTTCTTTCATGTTCAACTCCCTCTTAAAGTCATCAACAGATTTGCAAGTGTTTAAGTCTAATTGCTGGCCATTTATTAATACATTAATACCTATCCAGTTTGGTGCATTTAGTACTTTGGCAAAATATTCTGGATATCCGTTTTTCCACCAACCTACTCTGGTTTTATCTGGATAATACACACCAGCGATATAACTTCCTTGAAAGGTATCGCCAGAATAATGCTCTTCAAAATTGGCACGCTGCCCCATGGCACCATTACCAATACTGAATAAACTCTCGGAAGACTTTACGCGTTCTGCATAAAAACCTTCTTCTATGATGGACCAATTATCTGGTTTTATATAATCTTGGTTCATTGTTTTTTAAGATTACAGAGAATAGATTTTAGTTAGTCTTGCTTAACCTTCTAAGCTTCTATTTCTCGATTATTATTATTTATTAAAACGAATAAAGTAAAATTGCACTAAGCTAAAACTTGAGACCTACTTTATTGTTGCTATTGTATTTCCGCTGTTTTTCTCATTAACATTTCAATGAAATTATCAGGGATTTCTGTTAAACTATTAAAATTAAAATCGGCTTCGTGAAGTGTTTTAGCATCTCCAATGCCTACAGATATCATATGTGCCCTATTTGCAGCTTCTACACCAGCAATGGCATCTTCAAAAACCACACATTGTTCTGGTAGTAGATGTAATTTTTGCGCGCCAATTAAAAACACTTCTGGATCTGGTTTTGCTTTAGATACACTGTTGCCATCTACTATACCTGCAAACCTATTAAAAAGCCCTACCTGTTTTAAGATTAAGGGTGCATTTTTACTTGCAGAACCCAAAACATAAGGAATACCTAAAGCATCTAAGGTATTTAAAAGCTCGTTTGCACCTGGTAGAATTTCTTCTGGACCCATTTTGTAGATATACTCCAAATAATGATCGTTTTTACTAACAAGATACTCTTGCTTTTTTTCTTCGGAAAGCTCAATATTGCCAATATCTAGTAAAATTTCTAACGATCTTACTCTACTTACGCCTTTTAACAACTCGTTATGGGCTTCGGTAAACTCAAAACCCAAATGGTCTGCGAGGTCTTTCCACGCTAAAAAATGATATTTAGCAGTGTCTACAATAACACCATCTAAATCGAATATGACTCCTATTTTATTCATCATCTCACTAACCTTCTACAGAAAGAAGGGATTTTTTGTTATTATTTTATTTGAACTACATCATCAACATCCTTAACCTTGTAGACTAATGATGCTGCTATTAAAAAACTAACACCACTCATTACTAAAGCAAATATGGCATGATTGCCATAAGCATACTTTACAAGTGGCCCACCAATTAAGGCATTAATTATTTGCGGAATTACAATGAAGAAATTAAAAATTCCCATATACACTCCCATTTTCTTTGGTGAAATAGACCCTGCCAATATAGCATACGGCATTGCAAGAATACTCGCCCAAGCAATACCAACCCCTATCATAGAAAGAATAAGCCAATTTTTATCTGGCATAATATAAATGGATAACAGCCCTAAACCTCCTATTATTAGCGAAATAGAATGTGTTTTCTTACGTCCTATTTTTTTTGCTATGTACGGCAATGCAAACGCATAAAATGCAGAGATTAAATTGTAGACACCAAATAAAATACCTACCCAATCTCCAGCGTCTTGGTAAGTGCCGCTGCTACTATCGGTATGCGGCAATCCATAAATATGTTGTGCGATGGCAGGTGTTGCAAATACCCACATACCAAAAAGTCCAAACCACGAAAAAAACTGCACCCAACTTAATTGGCGCATAGTTGCTGGCATTTTTTTAAAATCATCAAAAATATCAAGCAGGCTTGATTTTTTTTCTGTTTTATGTTCACTATTCAAATCGGGTTGGTCGTCCTCAAAGCTATCCAGCTCTTCTGGTGAATATTCTTTAGTAGTGGTAACTGTAATTAAAATTGAAACTACTAAAATAATAGCGCCAATGATAAAAGATAGTACTAAATTAAAAGGTACTGTGCCTTGAGTTGTTTCGTTTGAAACACCAAACCAGTTGGTTAAAGCATAAGGCAACCAAGACCCAATAACGGCACCAAAACCAATTAATGCAGTTTGCACACTAAACCCAAGGGTGCGTTGGTCTGTTCTAAGATTATCGCCAACCAAAGCACGAAACGGCTCCATGGCAATGTTAAAGGAGGCATCCATAATCATAAGCATTCCCGCACCAACCCAAAGTGCTGGCAAAAATGCAATAAAAATATCTGCCTGTGGCATTAACACCAAGCCAATTGATGCTAATATTGCACCTACTAAAAAATAAGGTTTACGCCTACCAAACCTGCTCCAAGTTTTATCACTGTAATGCCCAATTATTGGTTGAACAATTAACCCCATTAACGGTGCAATTATCCAAAACCATGACAGTTCATGTACATCGGCTCCAAAGATTTGAAGTATTCTGCTTGCGTTGGCATTTTGGAGTGCAAACCCCATTTGAATCCCCAGAAACCCAAAACTCATATTCCAGATTTGCCAGAAACTTAATCTACGCTTTTCCATTAAATAGTATGTTAAATTAATACTATTTGATAAGCGATATAATTAGATATAACTTATCAAAACTTATGTGAGAAGTGAAAATATAAGTCTTGATTTCTATTCAAAGATATAAAAGAATTTTGTTTTTCCTAATATAGAGGTTTAAACAATAGGGCGCTACGAAACTATTTAGTAGATTCCCTTTCTATAATTTCGGTTTCTATAACCACCTTAATAAAATCGCGCTTTCTGTCGTTATTAGTAAAGTATATCTCGGTTTCAGCATCTTCAGCCTCTAGTCTTTCTATAAGTAAATTTGCTGCTTGTTCTCCCATTTTTTGACCATGCTGACTCACCGTGGTTAAACTTGGGGTAGCATGCTTAGAAAGTACACCGTCTGTAAACCCTATTACTTGCAAGTCCTCAGGAATAGTAAACCCAAGTTTTCTTGCTACTTTCATTGCAGAAACCGCATATAATTCGTTTACAGCAAATACGCCATCAATATTGGGGTTCGACTTAAAAAATTGTGCTATTTCGGCTTCTAAAATTTCAAGGTTGTTTTCAACATCCAAGCTATCATCAATTTTTAGTATTAAATTAGAATCTGCTACTATACCGCTATTTTGCAATGCCTCTAAATAGCCTTGAGTTCTTAATCTACCTACACTTACATAATCCATAGTAGTAATAAGGGCTATATTTTTGCAGTTATTTTCAATTAGCTTTTTTACTGCTTTAACTGCGCCGTTAAAATCATCAACAATAACCTTGTCGCAATCTACTTCATTCACTACCCTATCAAACATTACAATGGGCATACCTTGATTTATCGTAGCATTAAAATGGTGATAATCTTGCTTTAATAATGTCTCTTTTGAAATGGATAGTATAAAGCCATCTATACTACCATTGGCAAGCATTTCCATGTTAATAATTTCCTTGGTGAACGATTCATTGGAAAGCCCTACAATTACATTGTACCCCCGCCGGTTTGCAACACGCTCTATGCCACGAATAACGGTAGAGAAAAAATGATGTACAATTTCTGGAATTAAAATACCAATGGTCCTAGTTTTTCTGTTCTTTAAGCTAAGGGCAATATTATTTGGCTTATAATTGTAGAGTTTTGCAAATGCTTGTATTTTTTTTGTGGTGTCTTCACTAATTTCTTTGCTATTGCTTAATGCCTTAGAAACTGTTGAAACAGAGACATCTAACTCTTTGGCTATTTGCTTTAATGTTATCTTTTTCTTCATAGTATTTTACAAGCCCTAAAATAAGAATTATTGGTATCTTTTTTTGAATAAAAATATTTTTTTATTATACTAGAAATATACGGTTTTCTCATTTTAAGCTAAAATATTTAAAAAGTTGTCAACACGAAAACGTTTTCGTTAAATATTTCGTAATTAAAAATTCTCTCTTAACAATTTCTTTACATAAATTTGATGTGAGGAGTGAAAATATAAACTGACTAATTAGAACATTAATTTAACAAAACTGTATGAAAACAAAGACTAAACAATTACTGTTTTTTATGATGCTTTTGCCTGTATTTATATTTGGGCAAAATGTAGTTAAGGGAACGGTAACGGAACAATCTACTTCCATCCCTCTTCCAGGGGTTAATGTTATTATAAAAGGCACAACTACTGGAACCACCACGGATTTTGATGGAAACTACCAGATTGCGGCTAATAATGGAGATATTATTGTATTCTCCTATGTGGGTTATGCTACTCAAGAATTAACTTACTCTGGTCAATCGAATTTAAATGTACAATTAGCTGAAGATGCTGCTCTATTAGAAGAGGTAGTTGTAATTGGTTATGGTACAACAACTAGAAAAGATGCTACTGGATCGGTTGAAGCTATAACAGCCGAAGGTTTTACCAAAGGTAACATTGTAACTCCAGAAAACCTTATTAACGGTCGTATTGCCGGTGTTAGTGTTAACACAAGTGGTGCTCCAGGTTCAGGATCTCAAATTAGAATAAGAGGTGGGGCTTCCATAAACGGCTCTAATGACCCGTTAATTATTATAGATGGTTTACCAATATCAAACGATGGTGTTACGGGCTCTAGAGGTGTTTTATCTTCTATTAACCCAAATGATATCGATTCGTTTTCTGTTTTAAAAGATGCTTCGGCTACAGCCATTTATGGATCTCGAGCTTCAAATGGTGTTATTATCATTGTAACCAAAAAAGGTAAATCTAAATTTAGCGCTACTTACGATACACAATATATGTTTGGTGAAGTAACCAATACTATAGATGTATTTTCAGCGGATGCTTACAGACAATTAGTGGCATCGCAACCTATTAACGGTACTACTATAAACGAAAGCCTTTTAGGTGATGCAAATACAAATTGGCAAAACGAAATTTTTAGAAGTACAGTATCATCACAACATAATATATCGTTGCAAGGTGCTCTATTTAAAGTATTACCTGCAAGATTTTCTTTTGGTGTTGTTGATCAAGAAGGTGCCCTAAAAACCTCTAAATTTGAAAGAAGAAACCTAAGTTTAGCCCTAAACCCTAAATTTTTTGACGACCATTTAAAAGTTAGCCTTAATGCAAATCTTGCTTTTGAGGACAACCGTTTTGCTGATGCTGGACAAATTGGTGCCGCAATGCGCTACGACCCAACACAACCTGTGTTTGATGCTTCTTCACCTTTTGGTGGTTTTTACCAACACAGAACAGGAAACCAAATTGCTAATGGTACTACAAACCCAGTAGCACAATTGCTGCAAAGAACCAACTTAGGAGATGCTAATAGATTTTATGGAAACTTAAATTTTGATTATAAATTCCATTTCCTACCAGAATTGAGAGCCGTTGTAAATCTTGGTATCGATAAAACTGAAGCCAAAGGTTTTGATTCTAGAGACCCGTTACAAGCTACTACAGATCAAGACATATTGTTTAAAGGAGAGTTTAGAGAAAACACCCAAGAAAGAACCAACGAATTGTTTGATGGATACCTTAACTACAAAAAAGATATAAATAATTTAGGTTTAGATTTTACTGCGGGGTATTCATACCAAAGATTTACCAATAGTGGTAAAAATGGTAGAAACATTACTGATCCTTTAAGTGTTGATGATTTCTACGCAGACCCAGATGTAGTATTAATAGGTTTCTTTGGTAGAGCCAACTTCTCATTAAATGATAAATATGCATTAACATTAACTTACAGACGCGATGGTACATCTCGTTTCAGTAAAGAAAACCAATGGGGTAATTTCCCTGCTGCTGCTTTTGCTTGGACAATTAGTGATGAGGATTTTATGAAAGATTCTAACACGTTTTCAAACTTAAAATTACGTTTAGGGTATGGTATTACTGGTCAGCAATCAGTTGGTGAGAAAGATATTTTCTTGAATCGCTATAGAGGCGGTATTGCCAATTCCCAATACCAATTCGGAAGTGACGTTATACAATCGTTAATAGCTTCAGAAATAAATCCAGATTTAAAATGGGAAGAAACTGCAACTATGGAAATTGGTATAGATTATGGATTGTTTAATAATAAAATTTCAGGTTCATTAAATTTGTTCCAAAAGAACTCAACCGATTTATTATTTACAGCTGCTGTACCTGATGGTGCAAACTTTTCAAACAGTATCATTCAAAATATTGGAGAATTACAAATTCAAGGTTTAGAATTTTCTGTTAATACAGATGTTATTAAAAATGATGATTGGAAAGTAGATTTCAACTTTAACGCAACATTGCTAGACAGGGAAATGAAAGAATTGGCATTAGGGCAAGATGTAAGAACAGGTGGCATTAGCGGCGGTACAGGAAACAACATCCAAATTCATAGAGAAGGCGAAGCACCAAATTCATTTTATGTGTTTAAACAACTATATGATACTAACGGAAATCCAATCGAAGGCGCTTATGCAGACTTAAATGGTGATAATGTTATAAATGATAACGACCGTTATGTAAAGGAAAACCCCGGAGCTAATGCTATTTTTGGTTTCCAGTCTAATGTATTTTACAAAAATTTCGATTTTGCGTTTAACCTAAGAGCAAATCTTGGCAATTATGTGTACAACAACGTGCAATCATCTAGAGCACAATATGAATTGTTATTGGATAACGCTGTACTTGGTAACATCCCAACAAGTGTATTAGATACTGATTTCCAAAGAACTGCTGATGTTATAATTTCAGATATTTATGTTGAAAATGCATCGTTTTTAAGAATGGATAACATCACTCTTGGATACACCTTTAACAACATATCAAAAACACTAAAAAGTGTTAGAGTGTGGGGTGGTGTTCAAAACGTATTTACTATTACAAACTACAGTGGTTTAGATCCTGAAGTAACAGATAACGACTCAGACCTTACATTAACATTAGGTATAGATAATGTAGTATATCCAAGACCAAGAACCGTATTGGTAGGCGCTAACATTAAATTTTAAAAAAACAACTATGAAAACAAAATTTAAAATGTACAAAACTATTGGAGTGATTTGCATTTTTATCGTAACACTCGTATCGTGTACCGATGATTTGAATATTACACCAAACGACGATCAAACTGTTTTAAGTGAAAATCTTTTTGAAGATGAAGCGGCTTACAAACAAGTATTAGGTGGTATTTATGCAAACTTAGCATTAACAGGTACAGATGGCCCTGAAAGTTCTAACTTAAAGAACATTGATGCTGGTACTAGCCAATTTGGACGTGTATTGTTGTACACCCAAACCCTTTCTGCAGACCAAATGATTTGGTCTTACGAAAACGACCCAGGAACTAGAGAAATCCAGCGAAATATCTGGACAGCACAAAACCCTTTATTATTGGGTATGTTTAGTAGAGCACACCTATCGGTTGCTTTAGCAAATAACTTTTTACGTGAAACTACTGAGGCGAAACTAGATTCCAGAAATGTTTCTGAAGATACAAGAGCCGATATAACAGTGTACAGAGCCGAAGCAAGATTAATGAGAGCTATGGCATATTACTATATGATGGACTTGTTTGGTAAAGCCAATTTCGCAGACGAAAATACCCCCATAAACGCACAACCTGAAGTTTACGATAGAACCCAACTATTCTCTTACGTAGAATCTGAATTATTAGATATTGAAGATGATTTAGTTGCAGCTAGACAAAACGAATATGGTAGAGCAGATAGAGCTGTAGCACAAATGATTTTAGCTAAAATTTATTTGAATGCCGAAGTTTATATTAACGAAGCTCACTACGGCGAGTGTATTACATATTGCGAAAAAATAATTGCTGGTGGCTTTGAATTGGCAGATAGCTATTTGCATAACTTCATGGCAGATAATAATACCAATTCTGCAACAAACGAAATTATTTTCCCAATAGTGTCTGATGGTGTAACTACACAAAACTACGGCCCTACTACAGTTATGGTTAATGGTTCTGTTGGTAGTATAGAAAAAAATGGCGACGAAGTTGGTGTAGGAACCGAAGGTTGGGGCGGTGCGCTTAGAGTAAGAAGAGAGTTTTCAAATCTTTGGGGACCTGCATTTGCTGATGACGATAGAAACACCATAATTTCAGCCGAAAGACCTATTGATATTCCAGATATTTCAGATAAAGACACAGGGTATATTATTCAAAAGTACTCTAACGCTACTTCAACTGGACAATTAGGAGCCGACAAAACTTTTGTAGATACAGATTTCCCACTTTTCAGACTTGCAGACGTATACCTAATGTATGCAGAAGCACACCTAAGAGGCGGTGGAGGGAACCTAGCTACTGCTGTTGGATATATTAATGCATTAAGAACTAGAGCAAACAACCCTAGCACTATTTCTTCTGGAGATTTAACTTTAAATTTTATTTTAGATGAAAGATCTCGCGAACTACACTGGGAGGCACATAGAAGACAAGATTTAATTAGATATGGCCGATTTACAGGAGGAAATTATAACTGGGCTTGGAAAGGTAACGGAAGTAATGGTATTGCTATACCAGCACATTTTAACCTATATCCTATTCCAGTAGGAAGTATGGCGGCAAATCCAAATTTAACGCAAAACCCAGGATACTAAAAACTAAATAAAAACAAGATGATGAAAACTTTAAAACAACTATCAGCTTTTAGCATAATTGGGTTAGTTCTACTATTCCTAAGTTCGTGCGATGATAACTCTGATACATTTACAATAACGGCACCAAACGCACCGGTTTTAGCAGATTTGCAAATTACTCAAATAGAGCTAGATGCTGCTAATACAGGAAATCCTGCAATAGCTTTAAACTGGTCTGAGTCGGATTATGGACAACCAACAGCGGTAAATTATGCAATACAATTTTCAATGGATGAAGCTTTTACGGCTCCCGTTACCGCTACAAGTGTTACTGGTAGAAACGACATTACTTTGTCTGTAGGAGAAGTAAATTCTGCAGCTGGTAACGCTGGGTTGAACCCTTTTGAATGGGGCACGCTTTACACTAGAGTAACAGCTTCCTTAGGCACACAACAAAGCGAACCTATTACGTCAAATACTTTACAGTTTGATGTATACCCGTACTACAATTATGTATTTAAAGATTATTATTTAGTTGGTAATGGTACCGCTCCTGGGTGGGATAACAACGCTAACAACCCACCTTTATTTAGAGATGCTGATAATCCAAACCTCTATTATTATACTGGCTTTTTCACAAAAGGTGGAGGCGACTTTAACGATGGTAGATTTAAGGTTCTTGAATCTAGAGGACTTTGGCAGCCACAGTGGGGTGTTACCGATAACGAAGGTGATGATGTGATAAAAACCGAAGGCGATATTGCGGGTAATCCAACTACTCAATCTAACGACCCTGGCCGTTTTGGAGTCCCTTCTGATGGGTACTATCAATTCACCATTAACTTTTCTACTAAAAAGTACACTATGACACCTTATGATGCTTCAGGAGCAACTACGTTCTCAGGCATGAGCATTCAAGGATCTAGCGTTGCAACAACAGCAATGACACAATTAAGTTTTGATGGCCACATTTGGTATGCTGCCGGTATTCGCCTAACCCCTGGAGAAGTTTCTTTTTTAACTGACACGGGTGCTACTTGGGGATCTGATTCAAGTTTCTCTGGTGTAGCCACTAATGGTGGAGCGTCTATTCCTGTAATTGTAGAAGACGACTATGATGTATGGTTTAATACCTTAACAGGACGTTACATACTTATACCATTAAACTTATAAGACTAACTTAATAATTTAAGACAAATGAAATCAATTATAAATAAAATAGGTTTTCTGTTTTTAGCGGTAACAATAATGTTTACCTCTTGTGAGACAGAAGAAACCTTAAATATAACGACACCTGATGCAGCCTTTGTATTGAATACACCTGGTATTAGTACCGTATTTTTAAATTTTGCATTACCAGACAATCCTGCATTCACCATTTCGTGGAACGATGAAGTTACAGGTAGTTCCTCATACACTGTAGAAATGGCTAATGATATAGATTTTACGTCTACAATAACATTAGGCACTACTGAAGCTAATAACTTTTCCATGTCTGTTTCAGAATTTAATAATGCACTTACATCTACTGGTAATACCCAGTTTAAAGATATTCCAGTATATATGCGAGTGTTAGCTGGTAATCAAATAAGTAATAGCATTCTAATACTAGCCACTACCTATCCTGTAAATGCACCAGAAATAACGAGCCCAAGCAACGGAGATAGTTTTGCGTTATCTATAGATAACAATGATATGGTTGCCACTACAGTAGAATGGAACGACCCTATTTTAGAGTCTTCGCTAAATATGGATATTACTTATACCATTGAAGTTGCGCTTGCAGGCACTGATTTTGCAGCACCTGTTAAAGCTACCGAGGTAACAAACACCAATACCGTTTCGTGGACAAATGCACAATTAAACGCAGCAGCTATTCAAAGCGGTATTGAGGCAGATACAACAGGAGATATTGATATTCGCGTAGTAGCAACTATTGTTGACAATGCCTCGGGTACAGTTTTAGAAAGAACTACAGAAGCCATAACTATTTCGGTTACTACTTATGCAACTGCCTTAGACCTATCTACAACTTGGGGTATTATAGGTTCTGCCGCTAACGATTGGGGTGCTACTCCAGATTTACCATTCTTTAAAACCGATACGGATGGCGTTTTAGTAGCTTATGTTAACCTAATAGATGGTGAAATTAAGTTTAGAGAAAACATGGCTTGGGATAACAACTATGGTGACAATGGAGCAGACGGCACCCTAGAACAAGATGGCGCCAATATTGCAGTTACAGCTGGTTCTTACAAAATAACCATGAACCTAAACGATTTAACCTATACTATAGAACCTTTCTCTTTAGGTATTGTAGGTGGGGCATATAATGAGTGGGGCGCTACTCCAGATTTTATGTTAGAATACGATCAATATTCTGATGTATTTAGAGGCATAGTTACCCTAATTGATGGTGAAATGAAGTTTAGATTGAACAACGATTGGGGCACCAACTGGGGAGACGATGGAAATGATGGCACACTCGATGCTGCTGGTGCAAATATTGTTGTAACTGCAGGTATCTATATCGCTACAGTTAACCTTAACGATTTAACATACACTTTAGAACCTATTGATTATGTATGGGGACTTGTTGGAGGTGCTTATAACGATTGGGGCGCAACCCCAGATGCACAATTTACTAGAGATTGGTCTCGCCCATTTGATGATATTTGGATTTTAAATGATGTAACACTTATTGATGGTGAATACAAGTTTAGAGCCAACAATGCTTGGGATGTAGACTATGGTGATAATGGCGGTGATGGTACCTTAGAACCTGGAGGAGCTAATATAGTTACTACTGCTGGAACATACTCGTTTGTATTAGATTTCTCAGACCCTGCAAATCCAACGTACACTAAAAATTAAGTTTAAGTGAAAGTGTTTAAAAAGGCTGTGTCAATTATTGTACAGCCTTTTTTAATTAAACCCAAAAAGGCATGAAAAATAAATTATTATTACTCCTTTTATTAGCTGTACCCTTTGTTTATGCACAATCGGTTTCTACCGTTCCCGCTATACCAACGGCTACAAACGCACTTACAATTACTTTTGATGCAACAGGCTCGGAGTTGGAAAACTACACTGGCGATGTTTATGCCCACACAGGTGTATTAACCTCTGCATCTACTAGCAATACAGACTGGAAACATGTTATTGGTTCTTGGGGAAATAACACCACACAACCTAATTTAACCAGAATTACTACAAATATCTACGAACTTGTAATAACTCCAGATATTAACTCATTTTATAACGTAGGTACTGGGGAAACCGTTACAGATATTGCCATTGTTTTTAGAAGTGAAGATGGCAGCCAACAATCCAGACCAGATATTTTTATTGAAATTTTTGAAGCTGGACTTAATGTTACACTTACAAACCCTGCAAACAACGATGTTTTTGAATTGAATGATAATATTACAATTTCGGCAGCATCTAGTGCTTCAGCCAATTTAGAATTAAAAGTAAATAATGTATCCATAGCTACGCAAACTGCAAGCACAGACATATCTTCTTCATATACCTTTACCAGTACAGGCGCTTTTACCATAAATGCAACAGCAACTCAAGGCACCGAGACGAAAGAAGAAACTATTTCAATTTACGTAAAAACACCTACCCTAAACGAAACTTTACCAACAGGGTTAGAAAACGGTCTTAATAAAAACAATGATGGCTCTGTTACTTTTGTACTTCAAGCCCCTTTAAAATCGGATGTTTTTCTTATAGGAAGTTTTAATAATTGGGAACTAAGCCCAATGTATCAAATGAAAAAAGATGATGATACATTTTGGATAACGTTAAACGGACTAGATCCTGACACGGAATATGCTTACCAATATTATGTAGATTACAGTTTAAGAGTTGCAGATCCGTACTCTAAAAAAATACTCGACCCCAATAACGATAAATTTATACCAGAAACTACCTATCCTAATTTAATGGCATATCCTTCTGGAAAAACATCAGGAAATGTTTCAACCTTTCAAATTAACGAAACAGCTTATAATTGGCAGGTTAACTCATTTTCAAAACCCGCTAAAGATAATCTTGTTGTATACGAAATGTTGATTCGTGATTTTACCGAAGAAGATTCATTCTTAGCTGCAATGACGCATTTAGACTATCTAGAAAACTTAGGTATAAACGCAATAGAGTTAATGCCTGTTAATGAATTTGAAGGCAACGACAGTTGGGGATATAACCCATCATTTCATGGCGCATTAGATAAGTATTATGGTACGCAAAATCATTTCAAAGCATTTGTAGACGCCTGTCATCAAAGAGGTATTGCCGTAATTATCGATGTGGTATACAACCATGCTTTTAGCCAAAGCCCATTAGCACAACTTTATTGGGATAGCGCCAACTTTAAGCCTTCACCAGAGAACCCATGGCTAAACCCAGATGCAAAACATCCTTTTAATGTAGGCTACGATTTTAACCACGAAAGCCAGTATACTAAAACCTATGTAAAACAAACCTTGAAGTATTGGATAGAAGAATTTAAAGTTGATGGTTTTAGATTCGACCTATCTAAAGGTTTTACACAAACCAACAACCCAGATAATGTTGGTGCTTGGAGTAATTTTGATGCCTCACGAGTTGCTATTTTAGAAGATTATGCCGATTTTATTTGGGACAATGTTTCAAACGACGCCTATCTAATATTAGAACACTTAGGAGACAATTCCGAAGAAACAATTTTAGCAAATTATGGCTTTATGCTTTGGGGCAACCTCAACCATAATTTTAATCAAAATACTATGGGGTTTGCTTCAAACGCAGATGTATCTTGGTTATCTTACACCGAAAGAAATTGGAATAATCCGCACGTTGTTGGCTATATGGAAAGTCATGACGAAGAGCGCTTAATGGTAAGAAACCTTAATAACGGTAATGCCAATGCAGAGCATAACACCAAAGATTTTCAAACCGCTCTAGACCGTATTGAAGCTGCAACTGCTATATTTTATAGTGTACCAGGACCTAAAATGCTTTGGCAATTTGGAGAACTAGGCTATGATAAAAGTATAAATTGTGAAAATGATATTACCAATGGCAACTGTAGGTTAGATAGAAAACCAGTAGCGTGGACTTTAAATTATGATGAAGACCCAGACAGGTTAGACCTTTACGAAGTAACATCTAAAATGATAATGTTGAAAACAGAATACCCTTCAACATTTAATACCGATGATTTTTCATATAGTTTAAATGGTTTAGTAAAACGCATCAACTTAAATGATAACACCGGAAACTTTGATGTAACGGTTATCGCTAATTTTGATATGGTTAATAAAACCGTTGTGCCTAACTTTTCTAGCACTGGAACTTGGTACAGTTTATTGGATAACAACACACCATTGGAGGTTACAAATGTAGCGTCGTCTATAACCTTGGCTCCAGGCGAATATCGCGTTTACGGCACACAACCCGTTATAGATCCAGAGGATTTAGACAGTGATGGTGTTGTTAATACTGAAGACTTGTGCAACGACACACCTCTTGGCGCAACTGTAGATGCCAATGGCTGCGAAGTTTTTGTGCTACCAATTAACAATTTTAGATTGCAAGTAGCTAGCGAAACTTGTAGAAGTAGCAATAATGGCATTATTGATATTACCGCACAAAAAAACCTAAATTACACTGTAGCCATTACTGGTAATGGCGTAAATGCCTCTGAAGCTTTTACTACCTCGTTTATTAAATCTGATTTACAAGCAGGAGATTACCGCGTTTGTATTACTGTTGAAGGGCAAGCTGATTATGAGCAATGTTTCAACATCACCATTAACGAACCTGAAGATTTATCGGTAACATCAAAAGTTATTGAAACCAAAAATACAGTAACCTTAAATCTTAATGGTAGCAATTCCTATGCCGTAACCCTAAATGGTGTTACAACTATAACATCTTCATCTACCTTAGAATTACCTCTACAATTTGGAGAAAATAAAATTAGTGTTAAAACTGATAAAGATTGCCAAGGTAGTTACGAAGAAACAATCTTTTATGGCGAAGGTGTTTCTGCGTTTCCCAATCCTATTACAAACGAACTAAACGTGTATTTAGGTGAACAAAACACAACACATATTGCCGTAGAGATTTATACAGTTTTAGGAAATAGGGTGTTTAAAACAAACACCAATAATCGTAGTTTACGAATTAACACATCAAGCTTTTCTAAAGGCATTTATATCTTAAGAGTAGCCACAGAAACAAGTAGTAAGAGTTTTAAAATTATTAAAAATTAATATGAAAAAGTCAATTAAATATATTTTCGGAAGTTTAGTAGTTTGCTTTTTTATTTTTAACTGTAGCAGTGGTGGTGGCGATGACACACCAGACCCCGACCCCGATCCCGGTAAGGTAGATCCTCCAAGTGCTGCAACTTTAGTTTTTCCAGAGCAAAACTCAGAATGTACAACGGGCTCTAATTTAACTAGTACAGAAAGTACCGTTGTATTTAATTGGAACGATGCTAGCAATGCAACATCCTACCAATTATTTGTGAAAAATTTAAATACGCAAAACACGCAGAATTACACATCTAATATTTCTGAAAGAAGTATTACCATTTTAAGGGGCACACCTTACTCTTGGTATGTGGTTTCTAAAAATTCTGGTAGTGAAACGGCACAAAGCCCTACATGGAAGTTTTACAATGCTGGAGAAGCGGTATCATCGTACGCTCCATTTCCTGCTGAATTAATAGCGCCTGCATTATCAGAAGCTTTAAACCCTTCTACAACTTCTGTTACTTTACAATGGAAAGGAGAGGATATTGATAATGATATTACAGCATATGATGTGTTTTTTGGCACTGTAAATCCACCCGTAACCAAGGTGATTACTACAAATAATACCAATACAGTGGTAACCGTTGGTTCAGGAAACACCTATTTTTGGAATGTTGTAACCCACGATGACCAAAATAATAATTCAGAATCTCAAGTATTTCAATTTAGTGTTGAATGATAAAAAAGTGAGTAACTTTATTGAATATGCTTAATATACCCTGAATTTTATAAAGTTTTCATTACACTCAGATTATAGCGCATCGCTATTTCAGGACAGAGAACACCTGTTAGAATAAAAAAGGCTTCAATTTCTTGAAGCCTTTTTACTTTGTAGCGGGAACTGGACTCGAACCAGTGACCTTCGGGTTATGAGCCCGACGAGCTACCTACTGCTCTATCCCGCGATATAACTCTAAAATAATTTACTTAGCTTTTAACTTTCGGTTCATAATGCCGACCAAATTATTTCGGAATGCAAATATACAATGCTTTTTAGGTTTCTACAAGAATAAAATTAAAAATATTACTGTTCTATAGGTATTGCTTGAAATTCTGCAATTTCAGCGTTTTGAAACCTTACTGTAATTTGTATTGGATTACAACAAACTTCACAATCCTCTATATACTCTTGATGCGCTACAGAATTGTCTAACAACATAGATATTTGTTCCCAACAATAAGGGCAAGTAAAATAATGCTCTTCCATATTTAAAAATAAAAAAAAGATACACAATTGTGCATCTTTTTTACCATTAACTTTTATGAAAATATACTATTACATTATTCTTTTTCAATATCCATCGTTGCTGTGGCATTACTTTCCATTAACATTAACGAAGGTGGATTTTTACCAGATACACTAAGATATTCTTTGTTTAATTTATTATCACTAACCATAATAGTATTTATTTTTGTTAGGTTAATAAATTCTATTGGTACATCTCCCGTAAATTCGTTACTAGATAGTAGCAACTCCTCCAACTCGGTTAACTGCGCCATTTCAACAGGAATTTCGCCATCCATTTTGTTATCCATAACACTAAATTTCTTCAACTTTTTCAGCGCTTGTATTTCGCGTGGTATGTTACCTGTTAAATAATTGCTACCTATTAAAAGTTCTTCTAGGTTGGTTAGCTCCATTAAAGATAGCGGAATGTTACCTACTAACTTATTGCTGTAAAGCTTTAAGGATTTAAGGTTTTTTAATTTACCTAATTCTGCAGGAATTTCTCCTTCAAACTTATTCATAAACAACTCTAAAACTTCAAGATTTTGCAACTTGCTAAGTGCTGTAGGCACTTTGCCTGTTAAACCGTTGAAGCCTAAGTTAAGTTTTGTTAAACTAGTTAGGTTACCTATTTCTGATGGTAATGGTCCATTTAAATTATTAAAAGGCAAATTAATTTCAACAACTTTATCGTTTTCTACTTTTACGCCATACCAAGTTTCTATTGGTGTGTTTGTATCCCATGTAGAATTCCATTCTGTACCATTGGTAGTGTTGTATAATGCTAATAATGCTTGTTTTTCGCTGTTAGAAACATTAGCGAATGCAGCTACTGAGAATAAAAAAGTTAAAATTGTATACTTTAGGTTTTTCATCTTTAGGTTGATTTAGGACTAATCTGTGTACGAAAATAAGAACTAAATAGATGAAAAACTATTTTTATCGACGAAATGCTTAAAATTTTAACATCTTCAACTCTAGAACTGATAGTTTAATAATTCACCACTTAATCGCAAAAGCTCTAACTCTGCTATTTTGGCTTGATATTTTGCTTGGTTTTTACTTAACTCTGCATTAATTAGGTTAAGTTGTGCTTGCCTAAATTCTATGGAATTAATCTGGCCTAATTTAAACTTCTCTAAAGTTCTGTCGAAATTATTTTGCGAAGTAACAATGTTGTCTTCTTGGATTTTTAAAACAGTAAGCTTGTTTTGGTAATCGTCCCAAGCGTTATTAAAATCTCTTTTAACACTAAGTAGCAGCTCTTCTTTTTGAAGTTGTTGTATCTCTAAATTTACTTTTGCATTTTTTACCCTAGTTATGGTTTGTCCGCCATCAAATAAATTCCATGTTAGGTTAAGCCCTCCCGATATGCCTGTATTTGTTGAAACCGCTAAGAACGCCGCAGCATTGTTGTTGTTTTTATTCCAACCATATGAACCTGTTAAACCAATAGTTGGTAAATATTCTGATTTACCAGTTTTAAGTTCGTATTGATTAATAAGTATATTTTTATTTACTTGCTGTAATGTAATATTTTGCTCAACTGCTTTTTGTAATAAATCTGCTTTGTTTAAAGATACTACAAAATTAATATTGGTGTCTACATTAAAACGTTCTTGCAATGCATTTCCTGTTACTAAATTTAAATCTCGTTTGGCATTGTTAAGTTCTTGTTGCGCGTTAATTAAATTAATACTATCATTATTTATATCAACTTCAGCATTCAGAACATCTAATTTTGTTGCCTGACCATAGTTGAATTGATAGTCTGCACGTTTAAGCCTATCGTTTGATATGTTTAAAGTTTGTTCTAACACCTGCTTATTTTCGTATAACTGTGCTACACTGTAATACACGGTAAATAATTGAAGAATTGTGTTTTCAATAGTTTCTCGCGCTTCTAGCTCTGTTAGTTTATATTGTTCCTTTAAACTTTTATAATTATACCTTCTACCAAAACCATCAAACAATACATAATTTAAGTTTACAGATGCATTGTAACGAGAACTTTCAGCGCCTTCGAGTGTGGTAACATTTCCGTTAGAAAATTCAGCTTCCGTATTATCTATATTAAGGGTTGCCCCCGCATTGCCTGTTAGGGTTGGTAAATATTGGGAGTTTAAAATATTTGCATTGTTTTCTGAGACTTTTACCAAGTTATTGGCAACCTTAATACCGTAGTTGTTTTCTAAAGTAAGTTGCATTGCTTCTTCTGCAGTAAGTATGTTTTGAGCGCTCATGGCAATACTGAGAAAAAACAGATTAAAAGTTAAATATATTTTAATATTCATTTTCTTCTTTTTGTTCTTTAATGGCGCGTTCTACTTCTTCTTTTGTAACATCATTACCTGTATATAACCATTTAACATTCTTTTTAATACTATTACTAAATGCTAAAAACAATGGCAATACCAGTAATGTTAAGATAGTAGCATAACCTATTCCAAAAGAAATAGCTATGGCCATGGGTTTTAAAAACTGTGCTTGCCTACTTTTTTCCAATAATAAAGGTGCTAAACCAGCTATAGTGGTTAAGGATGTTAAGAAAATGGCTCTAAAACGGGCCTTACCGGCTTCGGTTAAAGCTATATCGAACGCCATCCCTTCTTTTAGGTTGCTGTTAAACTTTCCTATAAGTACCAAGCCGTCGTTTACCATAATACCTATAAGCGCTATAATACCTAATAATGATAAAATATTTACAGGGAAGCCAAGTAACCAATGGCCCCAGGCAACTGCGGTTAAACTAAATGGCACTAAAAGTATGAGCAATATGGGTTGACTATAACTTCTAAAGGTAAATGCTATAGTGATGTATATTAAGCATAGAATGATAAGTCCGTAATACCTCAATGAGCTACTTAGTTTTGAAGCCTCTCGATTTTGCCCTTCAAATGAAGCTGAAATAGTTGGATACTTAGATTGTAAATCGGGGATAGTATTGTTCTTTAAATCTTCTAAAATATCGGTTGCACTATTGCTAGGATCTTTTAAATCGGCAGAAACTCTTATTTCTCGTTGACCTTCTAGGTGATTTATAGCTACATCGCCCCTTTCTATGGTATATGTTGCAATATCATTTAAGGCAACACGATCTCCCGATGGTGTTTGTATGCGCATATCGTCTAAATCATTGATAGACGACCTATTATTTCTATCGTAACGCACCCAAACTTTAATTTCATCTTGTCCTCTTTGGAAACGTTGCGCCTGTGCGCCAAAGAAACCTGCGCGTACTTGGGTCATAACTGTTCTTAAATCTAAACCTAACAAATACGCACTTTCTTTTAACTCTAGCCTTATTTCTTTAATTCCTGCTGGATCATTGTCCTCTATATCCTTTAACAATGGATTTTCGCTTAAAACCTGTTTCAATTCGGTTTTTGCAGCTTTTAAATCATCAATATTATTTCCTAATAATGCTACTGAAACTGGGCTACCACCAAAATTCCCACCAGAACCAAAAACTAAACGTTCTGTACCAATTACAGGACCTACCAATTCGCGAAGCCTGTTTGCTACTAGAGAAGATTTTATTTCGTCTGGGCGTTCTTCACCTGGCAACATATTAATAACCAATCTAGCACTGGAGCTGCTATTTAAACTCAGAATTGTATTTTCAAACAGTTCCTTATCTGTACCTTTTAAATACTTTTCGGTAAACTCTTTATTTACAATAAACGATTTTTCTTCTATCATCGAAATAATAGAGTCTGTAATCTTAACATTAGTACCATTTGGCATATCTAATTCTATAGAAACCGTATCACTAGCTATAGAAGGAAATAGTGTTACACCTATAATACCACCTCCTATTGAGCCAAAAGTAAGCACAAGTAAAGCTATAAAAATACCTAAAGCAAACATTTTAAACTTTAGCACAAACTCTAACACTGGCACGTAAATCTTGTCTCTTAGAGATTTCATAATACGATCTCCAAAAGCATTTATGCCACGCATTTTAGCGAAAAATTGCTTTATTTTTGAAGGATTTTCATCTGGAACTTGTTTTCTTAGTGCTTTAGAGTGTGCTAAATGGGCCGGAAGTATAATTAAGGCTTCTACTAAAGATACTACTAATGTGAGGATAACAATAACAGATACCTCGCCAAAAAACTCACCAATTCTACTATCTAAAAATAAAAATAGAGAAAACGCCAAAAGCGTTGTAACAATAGCCGATACTACCGGCGGAATAACCTCCATTGTTCCATCTATGGCAGCTTGCACTGGTGTTTTGCCTTTTTCGTAATGCTGGTAAATATTTTCGGCAATTACAATACCATCGTCAACTAAAATACCAATAACAATAATCATCCCAAAAAGGGATAATACATTAATGGTTACATCAAACTGACCCGCAAAAATAAACATTCCAAGAAATGAAATAGGCAGCCCAAAAGCTACCCAAAATGCCAAACGCGTATTTAAGAATAAAGACAAGAACGTTAATACTAAAATTATTCCAAAAATGGCGTTTTCTGCTAAAAGTTGGGTACGCTGTTTCAGTGTAATAGATAAATCTCTTACAACATCTAGCCTTATGTTTTCGTGTTTTTGGTTATAATCTTCTATGTAAGCCTTAACTTTATCTGCTGAAGCTATTAAATCTTCATTATTTGTGCTAGTTACAGAAATATTAACCGATAAATCTTGATTAAAATACGTAGCATTTGGGGTTTCAGAAAACCGATCCCGAACAATAGCAACATCTTTTAAACGTACTGTTTTTCCTTCTGGTGTAGCTCTAATAATTAAGTTAGAGAGTTCGTCGCCATAATAGGAACGATTATTGGCTCTAATTAAATATTCCTCGGCATCTGTTTTTATATTTCCACCTGTAACCAAAATATTAGAAGTGCTAACGGCTAGCGCTACTTCGGCAAAAGTTAAGTTATAAGCTAACAAATTGCTTTCGTTAACTGCTATTTCTATTTCCTCAGCAGGATAACCAGTAACCTCTACTTGCGAAATACCGTCAATGGCACGTAAATCGTTTTCTACCTGCCTACCCAGTTGTTTTAATGTTGCCAGAGGAACGTTTTTACCGCTTAAAGCAAAGGATATTGTTTCCCTTATAGCCTCGCTTTTAGCAACTACAAGGGGCTCCATACCCGTAGGGAACGATGGCACCCTATCTACAGCATTTTTTACCTCAAGCAACATAAAATCTATGTTTTCGCCTTTCTCTATTTCTACGGTTATGGTACCGCTATTTTCTCTAGATGTAGAGGTAACACGATCTATACCCTTTAGCCCTTTAAGGTTATCTTCTATTTGCAACACAATACCTTCTTCTATCTCTTGGGGCGAAGCTCCTGGATAAGTGATATTTATGTTAATGATTTTTGAATCTACTAAGGGAAAAAATGACGATTTAAGTGATAAGTAGCCTGCAATTCCAAAAACGGCAAATGCTAGAATAAATACATTAACAGCTACGTGGTAGCGTATAAAATAGGCAATTAGCTTTCTCATATCCTATTTTGCTTTTCTATTTCTTATGTCTGTTTCAGAAGGCGTACTTGTAGTTGTAGCACCAGCATTATTTTTGTCTTCGTAAGGTTTTACAAGCATACCTGCGTAGGCTCCAGGTACTGGTTTAGATAATATTATTGTACCATCTGGAACTTGTTTTAAAACTACTTTAGTATCTGAAAAATAAACCGGTTTAACATCCATTACATCTAAAATACTATCTCTTACTACAAAAATCTGTGCGCCTTCATTTAATAGGTTTCGGTTAATTTCTATAGATTCTGGTTCTTCTTTAGCATTTAAGTTCGCTTCAAGATACATGCCTTCTTTAAGCGCTTCATTTTTCACTTCAATATATGCAGTAATGGTTTGTGTAGTGGCATCAATACTGCCATTTACTCTAGAAACCACACCATTGTAGGTTTTTGTATCGTCTAAATTATTTAAAACAACAGGTTCTCCTACTTTTAGCAACGAGGCATATGCTTTACTTATAGCCACTTCCATTTCGTAAACTGAAGGATCTATAAACTCACCTAATTTTTGTCCTGCCCTAACTAAAGAACCTTCTGTAACCAGTGCCTCTACTAAAACGCCACTAAAAGGTGCTTTAATGGTATACTTAGACAAACGCTCTTCTAAATTTTTAACATTGTAGTAACTAGATACTATACCTCTGCCTGTAATAAAGTAATTTTCTTTTTCTGAAGACATTTCTGGAAGCTTTGGCGTACTTGCGTTTAAATTAAAACTATTAAGGTACTTTTGCCACTTACCGGAAATTTCTGGAAAATCTAGCTGTAAATCTGGCATTACAGCAGCTATTGAATTATACAAATCGCTTTTAGCAGATTGTAAGCCTGCATAGAACTCTGCTGCATCAATACGAATAAGCGTTTGCCCTTTTGCGAATTTTTGCCCTGGTTTAAATAATTTTGCCCCAGATTTAAAAACACCTTGAACTTCTGAATATAATTCAACCCTACGTTTAGCTACCAGACTTCCATTTGCAGGTATTACTATTTTTACGATACCGTTTTTAACAGTATCTGTAAAAACAGTTTTTACAACTTTTTCTTGAACGGGTTTTGGTCTTTTTTTACTGTTAATTAGGTTTTTTGCAATAAATAAGGCACTTATAATAATTAAAATACCTAAAATAGCTAGTATAATTTTTCTCATATAATTATCTGTGGTAGTCACTAAAGCGACAAATTTACCTGATATTAAAATTATAATAGTTAAAAAAAACCCAAAAAGACTAACAACATAGGTTTTTAACCCATGTTATCGAGTTGCTCGTGTAGTGTTTCCCAATCTTTCATGTAGTTATCTAAATCTGATTTTTTCTTTTGATAATCATCAAAAAAATTAGGTTTAGAAGTTACTTCCTCATAATTAATCTCCAGTTCTAAATCTATGGCAGCTATTTCTTTTTCTAACTCAGAGATTTTAGCCTCTACATTACTCAACTTATTGTTTAATGACTTTAGCTTTTTTTGCTCTTGGTAAGAATGCTGCTTTTTTTCTTCAGGAACATTTTTAATTACAGTACGTTTTTCTACCTCTCTTAAGTTTTCAACTTGCCGTTGTTCTAAATAATAATCAACATCGCCAAGGTATTCTTTTATTTTATGGTCTTTAAATTCGTAAACTAAATTGGTTAACCCTTGTAAAAAATCTCTATCGTGAGATACCAATATTAATGTACCTTCAAAACGTTTTAATGCTTCTTTAAGTACGTTTTTAGATTTAATATCTAAATGGTTGGTTGGCTCATCCATAATTAGCACGTTAAAGGGTTGCAACATCAGTTTAGCCAATGCTAAGCGGTTACGTTCTCCTCCCGATAGCACCTTTACATACTTCTCTACCTCTTCACCTCTAAACAAAAACGACCCTAAAATATCGCGAACTTTACTTCTATTACTTTCGTTTGCAGCATCAATCATTGTATCTAAAACTGTTTTATTACCATCTAAATACTCTGCTTGGTTTTGGGCAAAATAACCTATCTGCACGTTATGCCCCAGTTTTAGATGTCCGTTGTATTTAATTTCACCTACAATAATTTTAGCAAGTGTAGACTTTCCTTGTCCGTTCTGCCCAACAAAAGCGGTTTTGCTGTCGCGCTCAATACGCAAATCTATATGTTTTAAAACGTGGTTATCTCCATAACTTTTTGAGATATTTTCTGCTTCTACAACCACTTTTCCCGGGGTTACTGAAACTGGAAAATTAAGTGTCATTACACTATTATCATCTTCATCAACTTCAATACGCTCAATTTTATCTAGTTTTTTTATTAGCGATTGTGCCATAGTTGCCTTAGAAGCTTTGGCCCTAAATTTTTCTATAAGTTTCTCGGTATGTTCAATTTGTTTTTGTTGGTTTTTTTGAGACGCTAACTGCTGTTCCCTTATTTCCTCCCTAAGTACTAGATATTTTGAATATGGTTTTGGATAATCGTATATGCGCCCCAAAGAAATCTCTATGGTACGGTTTGTTACGTTATCTAAAAACATTTTATCATGAGATACTATTACTACCGCTCCTGTATAATTTTTAAGAAATCCTTCCAACCAAATAATAGACTCTATATCCAAGTGGTTAGTAGGCTCATCTAAGAGCAAAATATCGTTATCTTGAAGCAATAGTTTAGCTAATTCTATACGCATACGCCATCCACCAGAAAACGTATCGGTAAGGCTATTAAAATCCTCTCTTTTAAACCCTAAACCCTGAAGAATTTTCTCGGTATTTCCTTGATAATTATACCCACCAATTATTTCGTATTGGTGCTGTAAATCGTTAATATCTATCATGAGTTGGTGGTAGCCTTCACTTTCGTAATCGGTACGTTCAGCTAGTTGGGTATTTATACCTTCCATTTTTGCCTCTAGCTGCTTTATTTCTTCAAATGCCTCATAAGCCTCTTCTAGCACTGTTCGCCCAAAAACAAAATCTATATCTTGTTTTAGAAATCCTATTTTTAAAGTTTTATCTGCTGCTATCTGACCCGAATCTGGATCTAATTCTTTTGATAAAATTTTAAGCATTGTAGATTTTCCTGCGCCATTTTTCCCAATTAAGCCCACGCGATCTCCATTTCCAAGCTTAAAAGTAATATCTTCAAAAAGGTATTCTCCTTGAAATGAAATAGATAAATTATGAATATTGAGCATAGAAATGTGACTTAGGTTACAACGATTTAAACTTTAAAATTTACCTTTGTTGTTTAGTTCTCTTAATTTATGGGAACAGCATTTTTAAATAAAATTTACAACTAAAGCTAAAAAACAGTTTTGTGATTACGCGAGCAAAAATACATTAAAATAAATGTTTAAAAAAGGAACAAAAATTTATAGTATATTAACGGGGTGCTGCCCTAAATGTCACCAAGAATCCATGTACAGCAATAAAAATGCATATGCGCTTTCAGACACTTTAAAAGTAAACGAACGCTGCTCGCACTGCAATACAAAATACCGTATAGAACCTTCTTTTTTTTACGGCGCAATGTACGTTAGTTATGCAGTGGGGGTTGCATTTGGTGTTGCTGCTTTTGTAATTAGTAATTTAATATTGGGAGCCGACTTAACTGTTACTTTTATTGCTATTGTAGGAACGCTTATTGTATTTATGCCAGTTATAATGCGACTTTCTAGAAATATTTGGATAAATATGTTTATGAGCTACGACGAAACACTTGCTAATAAAAATAAAAAAACTAGTTAAGCCTAGATAAACTAATGTCTTTCTCTAAAGAAATATCTTTATGTATTAACTCATAAAGTTGTTTTGCAACATATGGCCCAATCATAACACCTCTTGTGCCCAGTCCGTTAAGTAAATACATATTTTTATAATCTTTATGCTGACCAACCAAAGGCCTGCGGTCTTTTACCGTAGGACGTATGCCTGCAACTTGATTGATGATTTCAAACGGACAAGAAATCATGCTTTTAAGCCCTTCTAAAAGCTTTGTTTTGGCTTTTTGGGTTGTGTTATGGGTTAAATCGTATAATTCGTATGTGGCGCCAACAATATATAAATCGTTTCCTATTGGAATTAAAAACACGGGACCTTTTAAAACAAAATCAATCTTTAATTCTGGCGCGTAAATAGTTAATAATTCGCCTTTTGTTGGGCTTAGAGGCAAATTTTTAAAAAACGGATTTTTAGTTACACCAAAACCTTCTGAAAAAACTATGTGTTTCCCTATACTATTTTTATAGCTTAAATAGTCCTTTTTAACCTTTAAAGCATCGTAATTAAAAGATTCTTCTTTTAAAGCGTTATGATAGTCTAAAAAGGTTTTGTAGGATTTAATAAGCTTATTTACATCTATACGGCCAGTGTGTTGCACTTCGCCAAAACCAAAATCTGCTTTAATAGCTTTATTATTGTTAGAAATAATTTTTGAAGAAAGGTACTTAGCGAGCTTTGGCTTATCTGAAGCTAAAAACCAATTATTTTGTTCTTCAACCGATGCAAATTTTCTGTAAACAGGTATTTTATAATCTAAAGTTACTTTTAAGAGTTTTTCTAAGTTATTGTAGTGCTTTAATGCTATATCTAATTGTGTATCGCTTTCCCAAACGGCTGTAAAGCGTTTTAAAACTACTGGGTTATATAAACCGCCAGCTACCACCGATGATTTTTGCGAACTATCATCAAAAACAACAAAGGTTTTATTATTAGCACGTAATTGTTCGCAAAAACTAATACCAGCTAACCCAAGACCAACTATAATATAATCGTACTCTTTTTTCATATGGGTACAAATTTAACAAAATAGCGTACTACAATCATCTACTTAGCACAAAAGAAAAACGCCCACTTAAAAGCGGGCGTTTGTTGCTATATGTAAGAGATTAAAATTAGTAGGTCCACATATCTAATTCAAAATCTCTAATTTTAGTTTTAATACGTTCTGATTCTAGCAGTTGCATTAAAGCATTGTCTGTAATATACTCGTTAACCTTTCTATCGCCCTGTACATTTTCTTCTTTATAAATATAACCTTGAAAACGTCTGGAGTTTAACAAATGATCGAACGAATGTGGTATGGCACTGTTTTCATTATTAAATGCTTTGGCTTCGTGCAACACTTCTCTTGCATCTGGAAAAAATATCCAGAATAGTGGTACTAAATCAGGATTTTCATCATCAATAAAGTTAACATCAGGTGCTACAGGAGCAATACCTAAAAGTCTATACTTCATTTCAGCATGGCGTTTATCAAAATACCATAATCCTTTTATACGATACTCCACAATATCAGCAGCGGTAATATCACGTCTGTCTATAAATTCTTCAGACAATTGCTCTCCCGCGTTTAATTGTTCTATACCGTACTCTGTAGTATCTATTTTAGATAAAGCAGCTTCTATATCCTTTAACGTACGTTTTGTAGTAAAATAAGAATCGTCGTAAATGTTTTTTATTTTTCCATTCTTAATGTTTTTCATTAAAACATCATATAACGAACGTCTGTTATTACCAATATTGTTGGTATCGATAGGATAATATAATGGGAAGTTTGCACGCTCATCGAGCATAATGCGTTCCCAAACCATTTTAGAAAATAGAATATCCCTATCATCGACATATCCATACTCTAAAGGTTTATCGTTATCAATTGCCTTCTGTTCAGCTGTTCTTACGCCTATTTCTTCAGGGCTTTTCGCATTAAGTATGTTGGCTTGAGCAAACATGCTTCCTGCTGTAAAAACAGTTACAACGGTTAATAAAACACTTTTAAAATTCATCTTATTCTTCATTTTATTTTATGAGGTTAACATTGTTGTTAGCCTATCCCAAAAAACTTTGGGATTAATTTGTAAGCTCAACAAATACTGGTGATACTTTTTTAAGGATCACACTTACGCCACTTGCTTTAGCTTCTATATCAAATATCTGAACACCAGAACCACGCTTAGCTTTACGTAAGGCACTTTTTGCTCTACTATCTAGTTTGTTTCCGTTTACATCTATTGTAGGCTGTCCTGGAACTTTAAATTTAAATCCTGTAACGCGTAATGGTAGCTCAAAATCAAAATCTTCGAATTTTGCACCAATAGACGATTTTTCTAAGCTTTGACGCTGCATTTTAATTGCACCATCTTCCCCTCTAACTGTTCCTGTTGGTTTTGGTAAATCTTTAATTCTGAATTTAGCATTATCCGTTACTTTTCCTCCATCTGGTAGTGTACCTGTAACATTAATTGTTACTTCTCTACCTTTGATGTTTGTTGCATCCATAATATATCTACTACCGCCAACACCTGATAAACCTTGTGCACTTGCATTTACTTTATTATCTGGTATACCTGCAAATGAGATAGTCATTGGGTTTTTAACACCTCTATACACTACATTCATTTTATCAGCAGAAATAGTGGCTGCATTTGGCTTAGCTACTGTAGCAAAAGATGATTTAACAGGTACTTCAATCTCTTCACCATCTTGTGCAAATATTAGTTTACCTTCAATTGTATGCTCTCCAACGCCACCTGTACCTACTTTTAACTTCACCTTACCATCTTCAATAGAATACTGGTTTTCAGTAAGTTTTCTTCCATCTAAGGTTAGTTCTACTCTACTTGGTTTTGTAGATGCATCTTTACGACCTAATACAATTTGGCCATCGAATTGCTCTCCGTTGAAGTAAGCCGACTTTGAAGTTTCCATTAACGTTGTATAGTTTGTCATAGATACTTCGCTTGAAAGTGTACCTTGTAACATGTTTGACAATACCTCAGATTCTGTAGTTTTGATATCTGCTTGAAGCTGTGTCATTTTAGTTAAAGAGGCTACTAATGGAAAGCCTTTAAAGTGATAGTCTAACCAACCTTGAGGTCTGTTATCTCTATTCTTTACATCATCGGTACTAAACTTCTTTTTTACGTCATCAATAACAGGCTCCATTCCTGGTTGCCCTTTAAGTAAATCAACAACACCTTCTCTAAAAGTTCTCATTTGGTTTAAAAACTCTTCACCATCTGGTTTTATCTTATCACCTTTAAAAAAGTTTTGGTCAAGATAATCGCCTTTGTCCATAATTTCATAATCCGTTGGATTATCAATCTTAGCGGTCATTTTACTCTTTAAATCAGCTAAATAAGCATCAAAATCTGATGCTAGTTTATCTAATTTTTCAGCTTTTGCTTTTAATGGTTTAAATTTTTCTGGTTGTTCCTCAGCTTTTAATTCTAAACTAGCAAGAAAGTTGTTGTTTCTCTCTTCTGTTGCTTCGTTTGAGACCGTTAGCTTTTCGTTCATTAATCCGAATGCTGATAAAACTTCTTTCGACATATTTAAAGCTAGCATTGCTATAAATATTAAATACATCAAGTTTATCATTTTCTGTCTTGGTGATAAATTTCCTCCTGCCATGTTTAATTAGGTTTTGGTTATTAAATTTGGGTACCCCCTAATTATTTGTTCATTGCAGATAACATTCCACCATATACACCGTTAAGTGAAGATAAGTTTGAAGCTAAAGATGCCATTTGTTCTTTTAATTTAGCGGCATTTTCTACAGACTCCTCATTTATAGAAGCTTGTTTGTTAATGCTCTCTAACTGTACTTTGTACAAGCTATTTAAAGATTCCATTTGTGCTGCTGCCAAAGATAACTCTTCACCATACTTTTGTGTAGCTTGAATAGAATCTACAGTTGGAGAGATACCTTTTGCTGCTCCTTCAAAGTTTTTAATACTTTCGCCTAAGCTTGCCATTAATTCTCCGTCTATCTTAGCTTCTTTTAGTAACTCGTCTAATTTTTGAGACAATACACCTTTAGGGTTTTGAGACTCTTTTGCAGACGCCTCTCCACCTGCTAATTCAGGATATACTAAAGACCAATCTAAATCGTTGTCTACTGGTTCAAATGCCGATAGTGCGAAAATAATTGCTTCGGTTACAAGACCAATGGTTAACATTACGTTACCGGTTAAGAATCCTATTTCGAAGTGTGTAATTTTAAATAATGCTCCGATGATTACAATTGATGCCCCTAATCCGTAGGCCATATTCATGAATCTTTTACTTGCTTTTGACTGTGCCATAATTTTTGGTTTTTAATTTTAAGCAGACAAACTACTTAAGTAGGTTAAATTAATAGTTATTACTGATTTGATTTAATACGATTTATTTACCGTTCTTAGTTACGTTTGTCCCCATGTAATCTTGAACGGTTCTGAAACCTATATAACTTCTTGCAGAATCTGCATATTCGTAATCTCTTGAACTTACCTGTAAAAAGTAAGCCACATCTTTCCAAGACCCACCGCGAATAACTTTACGCGTATTATCTGGATCGTTAACACTTGGATTTATGGTTGATGAATACTCATAAGACGCAGGGTCGTATGATGCATTTACCCATTCTGAAACGTTACCAGCCATATTGTATAAATTGTAATCGTTTGGCTCGTAAGACTTCGCTTCTACTGTATACAATGCTTGGTCTGCTGCGTAATCTCCACGTACTGGTTTAAAGTTTGCCATAAAACAACCCCTATCACTTTTAGTGTAAGGACCTCCCCACGGATACGTTGCTGCTTGCAGGCCACCTCTGGCAGCATATTCCCACTCTGCTTCTGATGGTAATCTAAATCTATTTACCAAAGCAGCACCTTTTCTGGTTTTTTGGTAGGTGTTTTTATTAATGGTTCTCCATTCGCAAAAGGCTTTTGCTTGTTTCCAAGTTACACCAACTACAGGATATTCGCCATAAGCTTCGTGCCAAAAATAATCGTTGTGCATTGGCTCGTTGTACGAATATTGAAAATCTCTAATCCAAACTGTTGTATCAGGATATACTTCTACTTCTTCCTTTTTAATTACTTTACTACGTTTAACACCTCTACTTTTCGCAGCTTCTTGAATATCCATGTAACTGTACTGGAATTTGAACTTTTTCACATCCCAAGTACGCTGCCCGTTATAAGATTCTTCTAAAGGCAAATACATAGTATCCATAACCTCAGCATAATACTCATCTAAATATTCTGATGTATCAAAGATTAGGTCTACATCTTTATTAATTTTTCTCCCTTCATATCCTGTTGGCCCTAATCCTGTATAATTTTCATACATATATTTTTCGTACACCGACATATTTTCAGGATCTGCGTCTTTAAAGGCGTATTCTCCTATAGTACCTGCATCGGCTTGGGTTAACCCCACATCGTCTGCAAGTTTAGCAAGCTCCATTCTTAAAATAGAATCTCTTACCCAATGCACGAACTGTCGGTATTCACTATTTGTAATTTCGGTTGCATCCATATAGAAGGCTCTAACCGTAACTGTCTTTCCTGGAGCATCATTCACCCCAGCAAGATCGTCGTCGGCCTTACCCATTATAAATGCACCACCAGGGACAAGCTCCATACCATAAGGCTTTTCTGGATGCCATTTTTTTCCTTTAACGCCTACCAGCTCACCTCTATCTTTAGAGCCACAACTAGCCAGTAAAGTTAATACTGCGGTTAATAAAACAAACTTCTTCATATTCATAGAAAACTCGAGGTTAATGATTATAGCTTAATTTTTGAGAGCGTAAACATATTTATATATTTTCGAAAAAACAACTTTTTATCTAAAAAAATAACATTTCATCGTGAAAATTTGGCATTTCACCGATAAAATTGACCTTTTGACCATACTTTGTCTATCACACAGAATTCTTCTGAAACGCTTTAAACCAGCGGTTTGGCACTTTATCATTACAAGCGTCTAGATAATCTTGATGCGTGCATGGTAATAACGTGTGTCTTTTTAATTTATTATTCACTTCTGCCAAAAAAGGAATCTCCACCCACCAACGTCCTGTTTTATTACTCTTGTAAAATACTAGTTCGTGAGACTCTACCAAAGTATAAAATTTTTGATAGCTTTTTTCATCTGCGAAATTATCATCCTTAACCCTACAATTTACGCCTTCGATAAAATACCAAATTATTTGCGCTATAAGCATTGAGGTGACCTCATCATCATGCGATGGCTTATATTCGTATATACCAAAAGAGCTTACTTTATTACTAATACCTGCATACCTAGAAATGGCACAAATTTCCTTTCCATCTAAACCGTTAGGGGAAAACTTTTGCTTTAAGTTCACCTCAGCGCCTTTTACTGATTTTAAATCTAACGTAACAATATTAGCATCTCTAAGCACGGGCTCTACTATAGTAATATCTTTATTGACTTCGCCTAATCGATACGATTCAAAGTACAAACGCTCCATTAGGTCTATTTCTTCCTGCGAATTAAAATAGGTTTGGTAGCCAATGTTTGAATAATTAAAGAGGTTGTAAGGCTCATCTAAAATTATTTTTCCAACATAGCTATTATTTTTTATGGGTTTTGCAGAATCCCCTAAATCGAACTTACAATCTATATTTACCAAGTTTACCATAGGCATTAATGCATCATAAGCGCGATAATTAGCATATGTTAGGTCCTGGCTTCCTCCTAGCAAAACAGGAATAATATGTTTTTTAATAAGAATTTCTATTGTTTCTCTTAGCGCAAAATAGGTATCTTCTACACTTTCGCCTGCATTTATATCGCCTAAATCTGCTACTGTGGTATTCCAACTCCCCGGAAATAAAGCGTATAGAGACTTTCTAATTTCGTCTAATGTAAATGCTTCACCAATATAATTTACATCATTTCTGTTTTCTATTACACCTAACAGGGCAATATCTACACCTTGTAATTCTGGAATACCTTTTTGTTTAGAATGTACACGAAGTTTTCTTCCCAGAGATTGTGTAGACAATAATTCGTTGTGTGCTAAAACATTGTCTGATACGGGGGAAAGAAAATTGAAATTCATATTGCGAAATACTATTTATTTTTTGTTGTTGCCTTTTTTTTAGTAGTGCGTTTTTTGGTTGCTTTTTTCTTTGGGGCTTTTTTCTTTGGTGCCTTTGTTTCAATGTGGGCTTTAGCTTCTTCTAAAGTCATATCAGATACATCTACGGTTTTAGGCAACTCTACCTTAACCTTCCCTTTTATTACATTATGCCTACCCCAACGTGCCTTTTCCACACGAATGCCTTCTTCTTCCCAGTGGTGAATGAGCTTATCTTTTTCCTTTTGAATTTTATCTTCAATTAATTCAACGATATCGTCGTCTGATAAGTTATCCCAATCGTACTTTTTGTTTACATTAATAAACATATTGTTCCATTTTATAAACGGCCCAAAACGCCCTTTACCTTTTTGTACTGGTAAATCTTTGTACATATATATGGGCGCATCTGCTTTTTGTTTCTCTTTAATTAAAACAATGGCATCGTCTAGCTCTACACTAAGAGGATCTTGCCCTTTTGGTAACGACACAAACGCCTTACCAAATTTTACATAAGGCCCATACCGCCCATTATTAACCTGTACTTCCTCTCCCTCGTATTCTCCTAACGTTTTTGGCAACTGAAACAAATCCATAGCCTCTTCGTAGGTAATTGTATTTAGCTGTTGTTCTGGACTCAAACTTGCAAATTGTGGTTTCTCCTCGTCGTCTACGGTACCTATTTGTACCATTGGCCCAAATTTACCTAAGCGTACACTTACTTGTCGTCCTGTTTTAGGATCGGTTCCTAGTACACGTTCTCCTGATTCTCTGTCGGCATTTTCTTTTACATCTTCTACAACAGGATGGAATTTTTTATAGAAAGACTGCATCATTTCCGTCCAATCCTCCTTTCCTTCTGCTATTTCATCAAAATCTTCTTCAACTTTAGCCGTAAAATTATAATCTAATATTGCTTCGAAATGATTTACTAAAAAGTCGGTTACAATCATACCAATATCGGTTGGTACTAGTTTTCCTTTATCCGATCCTACTTTCTCGGTTAATGTTTTATCGGAAACTTTACCGTTTTGAAGTTTTAATTGCGTGTACGCTCGCTCCACACCTTCAACAGTTCCTTTTTCAATATAATTTCTATTTTGAATAGTTGAAATTGTAGGCGCATAAGTTGAAGGACGACCAATACCTAATTCCTCTAGTTTTTTAACCAAGGAAGCCTCGGTATATCTTGCTGGCGGACGTGTGTAGCGTTCGGTTGCCGAAATAAAACTATTGAGTAACGTTTCATTAACCTTTAAATCTGGCAACATGCCTTCTTGTTCTATATCCTCATCATCGGTACCTTCTAGATACACTTTTAAAAATCCATCAAATTTTATTACTTCACCATTTGCAGTAAAGGTTTCGTTATGGGTAGAGGCTTCAATTTTTACATTTGTGCGCTCTAACTGCGCATCACTCATTTGAGATGCAATAGCGCGTTTCCAAATTAAATCGTACAGTCTCGCTTGGTCTCTATCTATATTTACAGAATGTGTAGAAAAATCTGTAGGGCGAATTGCTTCGTGCGCTTCTTGTGCTCCTTTTGCTTTTCCCTTATAGTTTCTTGGGTTACTGTAGGTTTTACCATAGGCATTTTCAATTTCGGCCTGTGCCCCTTGTCTTGCCTCATCAGATAGATTAACACTATCGGTTCTCATATAAGTAATTAAACCTGCTTCGTACAAGCGTTGGGCCATCGTCATGGTTTTACTTACCGAAAAATATAATTTTCTTGATGCTTCCTGTTGAAGTGTTGATGTTGTAAATGGTGCTGCTGGCGATTTTTTTGCAGGTTTTTTTTGAAGGTCTGCTACTTTAAAATCTGCCGCTGCGTTTTTCTCTAAAAACTTATAGGCTTCTTCCTTAGTTTTAAAATTCTTCGGTAGTTTTGCTTTAAAGGATTGCCCATCTTCATTAGAAAATTCAGCATCAATTCTAAAAGACGCCTCGGGTGTGAATTCTTGAATTTCTCGTTCTTTTTCAACAATTAACCGAACTGACACTGATTGTACACGACCTGCGGACAACCCTCCTTTAACCTTACGCCAAAGTACCGGAGACAGCTCATAACCTACTATTCTATCTAACACACGGCGTGCTTGTTGAGCATCTACCAAATCGTAATCTATACCTCTTGGGTTTTCAATTGCTTTTTTTATGGCCGACTTGGTTATTTCGTGGAATACTATACGCTTTATTTTAGCCTTGTCTAATTTTAGCGTTTCTGCCAAATGCCACGCAATAGCTTCTCCTTCTCGATCTTCATCACTTGCCAACCAAACCATTTCAGCTTTATTAGCAAGAGATTTAAGTTTTTTTACTATCTCTTTTTTATCTTTAGAAACTTGGTATTTAGGCTTAAAATCGCCTTCTACGTCTACCCCCAATTCTTTAGAGGGTAAGTCGGCTATGTGCCCAAAACTAGATTCTACTTTAAAGTCTTTACCTAAAAATTTTTCTATAGTTTTTGCCTTTGCAGGTGACTCAACTATCACTAAATTCTTCGCCATACATCATTTTTTGAAGCTACAAATGTATATGAAAAAAAGTTTATCTGCCTAATTTTAAAGATTAACTGTGTGCGATTTAATAAAAAAAGCCTGCTTTTTAATGTTAAAAGCAGGCTTTTAATTTTTATATTTTTGGTTTATTATAGCACTTCACCAGAACCTATTTGTTCTATTTCGCTTTTATCATCAAAACCTATAACATGTTTGTAAATAAAGTACAAAGGTATATAAGCAAATGAAGCTGTAAAAAATGTGCCAATAAAACACATAAGCGTACCAACAATAGATGCTAAAAACCCCGAAACCAACATTAACCCAAAAATAATTAACCACTTTTTGTTGCCTAATTTAAAGCTAGCATTTACAATATCAGATGCAGACATATCTGGGTTATATGCATAAATTACATTAATTATTGCTACTGGCACCATCATATATATAATAGGAAAAACACACAGTATGTATGCTGCTATAATCAACCCAAAAGAAATAGCGCCTAATTTTATAGTTTTTCCCAAATAAGGTGCTTTAAAGTAGTAGAAGTAATCGTCTTTAGTAGTTTCCCCAGCATCTTTTTGTTTACAAATTCTAAAAAAAGCAGATTTCAACCCAAAACTTATAACAATGGCAGCGAAAACGGTAACTAAAAGCAACCCATAAAAAGGAAGTAGTACCGCCATATCTGGTTGGCTTTCATAAGCATTTGGCTCTAACATACCTGAAGCTATTAAAGGCGCATACATTAAAATGTAAAAAGGCAAAACAAACAAACCTGTTAGTAAAATAACAATAAAACCTTGTAGCCAAACTTTTTTAAACAGTTCTATAGATTCACTAAAAATACTGCCAAAATCTAGGTCTTTTGCAGTTTCTACCTTATCAATTATTGTTTTTAATGTATTCATAATATTATGATTTTGGTTAGTATTGTTTAAGTAAAAGTATTTTATTTTAGAGTGTGTTACAAATATCTTGATAAAAATTACTCTATTCCTATTTTATCTATATCGCTTATGTTTTCGAATCCAAAAACATCCTTGTAAACTAAATAGGTAGGCAGGTAAACAATAGAAATTGTAAACAAAACACCTATAAAACATGCCACAATACCTAACATACCCAAGATTACGGTAACAAATAATAACCCAAAAATTAAGAACCACTTTTTTGAACCAAACCTGAAGCTTAGCACAAAGAAATCTGAACTTTCTAAGTGGGGATTAAATGCAAAAAACACAACAAACAATGCGGTATAAACACTAAAAATAACTGATATAATAGCATTTAACAAAGAGGCAGTAAGTGCGGGCAAAAAACGCTCAGAAACTAAATTAAGTAATGCTATTAATAGCGAAAATGCTGCGATAGCAAAAATTTTACCTAAGTATTTTGATTTAAAAAAATAGAAAAAATCTTTAAAACCAAACGTTTCATTAAAATCTATTTTCTTTATAATTCTGTAAAAACCTGCTACAAAAGCTGTACTAAAAAAACTCATTACAAAAGTAACTCCCAAAACCAAGTATTGAAAATAGCCAGATTGCTCCTGCAGTAAACTACTTGCATCGTTGGGATCGTAACCACCAGATTCTACCTGCTCCATAACAGAATTAAACATTGGCACATATATAGCCGTAAAAAACGGCAACATTATTAATAATAGCAACAGTACTAGAATGATACCTTGCGTCCACGTTTTTTTAAACAGCTCTAGAGTTTTACTTAAAATATCTCCAAAATCTAATTGTTTAGCTGTTTCAATTTTTTCTAATAAACTGTTTACAGAATTCATTTATACAAGTTTGGTTAGTTAATTTCTAATAAAAAAACGTTGCAATTATACACAAAAAAATCTGCCCGAAGGCAGATTTTTCAACAACATTCAGTTTAGTTTAGTTGAGTGAATATGCACTAATAAGTGCAACGTTGTTTATCATGTACTTGTATTGATATATGGTATTATCACCTATCATTATCAAGCTGTTTTCTAACGGTATAACGTCTTTGGCCTGCACATTTTTAAGTGTTTTAACCAAACTTAAATCTACTGGCGTGTTGCGTTTAAATAATTTTAAACCCGCAGTGCCATCGCAAACATAAAGCATATTATCCTTTATTCCAAGTCCGTAAGGATTTTCTAAAATATAACGTTCAGCTAATTTAGGATGGCTTTTATCTTTAATGTCTATAACCTCCAGAACACTTTCTTGTTGTCCGCAAACATTGCCACCTCGCAAGGTTAAATAAGCATAATCGCCATCTACCACAACAGGATCGCACCCTTGCCAATGTGTAAATTCTGAAACATACTCTGGTGAAGACGGTGTTTTTAAATCGTAAATAAACATCCCTGTTGTACTGCCCAAATACAAATAATTATCTGCTGCAAACATGGTTTCTATATTCCACCCTACATGTTGTATTGTTGCTAAAACAGGACTATCCAAATTTTGAATATTAAAAATAGACATGCTGTTTTGACCCACAGTGTACAAATAATTATGCACTATTTGAAATCGTGCCAAAGACCCTCCTATGCCCACATTAGACTCTGCCATTGTATTAGCAAAAAAAACATCATTGGTAATTATTGTTTGATTGTATTTTTCTCTAGATTCTCGTTTTAAATTCCACCCAACAATAACATCGTTTTCAAAATCTATCATTTGGTAATCGGTATATTCCGCCTCTTCTGGTATTTGGTAATTGTATACTTCAAACACATCTTCTAAACGCTCTATTTGTTTCACGTTATTAATTTGTGAAATATCAAAAACCACCAAATCTGTAGCACTATCGGCATACAAATAATTGTCTTTAACAGAAATATCTTCATTCCCCGGAATCTCTATAAAGTTTATGGGCTGCGGAAATTTTGGATTAGAATTATCTATAATATGAATTCCTTTATTTACATCTGAAACAAAAATATAATTTGCATAGGTATAAATTTTCCCCGATTCTTCAATAGGTTGTGGCACCTTGATTTTTACTGCTTTTCTAAATTCTGTTTTACTCATTATTTCTGGAGTGGCCACAATAATTACATCTGTATCATCATCATTATCACAGGAAAATAATACAATAAGTGCAAAAAGACTTAAAATTATTGATGCTGGTTTCATAGTTTATAGTTTTGTTTGTTAATAGCAAGTATTTTAATAGGAATATAGTAATGACGATTCCCAACCGTTTAAGTGCAAAACAACCTTATTTACACTGTTACTAATTTGTAGTGGCTTTAAATTAAAAGAAATGGTTTTCTCAAAATAGGCGTCGCAATCCTCATTATTTACCAATTCAAATTTCAAGTTTCGCTGTTCTGGAAGCGATTGTGCAATTGCTTCAGAGCCTACCAAATTACAAGCCCATGTTGCGCCATCGCAACCAGAAGCTCCTATTTTAATATTCAAACAATCATCAACAATTTCTACATCAATAAAATTAAAATCGTCTGAAACCAAACTGCCGTACAACGCTTTATTTAAAATTACAACCTCATCACAAGAATTATCAACATCTACAACAAGCGCGTCTTCATCGCATTGCATGTTGGTAAAACAAAGTGCAATAAGTATCAATAAAGCTGTTTTCTTTATTTTAAGCATGTTGTTCTAAAATTTAAAAATCGGAAATCCATTTTCGCAAACCACAGCTTTTGGTGGGCTTACAATGTCGCAAGTAGAAAACACACTCCACTTAAGGTTATAATCTTGTTCTGCTTTGGTATATGCTTCTATTCGTTTTAAAAACTCTTCGGTATCTATTGTTGTTGGGTATGCCACAAACCATTGTGGTCCGCCACAAGCTTTAGAACCATAAGGGGTGAATGTCCAGTTTGCACTATTCTGGCAAGGTAAATCTTTCACTAACTCTAAAGCATTATAAAACAAATCCATTAATGCACGATAGTCTTTTTCTTGTTCGGTGAGTTCTTTAGTAAGTACCAATTCGTTTTCTGTTAACGATAAAATACGCCATGCATAATGGTTTGGAAAATGGTCTTGGTTTATAGTTATTACATCTTCGGTTAATTGCCATTTACCTTCATAATTAGAGAAAATTAATGGAGGTGTGCCACAAAAACCAGACGAACGTTCAACAAAATTATTCTTATCTAAAATAGAAATACCATAACCATCCTCAGGAAGGCTCTTTACGCGGCTTAGGGTTATGGTTTCTTCGTTATATTTAGGTTCTGCCCAGTGGCCAATTAATAAGTTGTTTGCATCTATAAGTGCTTCCTCATTGGGCTCGCATCGCATATTTACAAAACAAAATATAATAGCAACGGCAAAAACAATTTTCTTCATTTAGTTTTAAAGTTTTATTCTGAAATTCAGTTATTAGATACAAAATTACACAAATGGTTGCGTGAAAAAACCAACGTATTTTAAAGATTAAAAAGAATTTCTTTTTCGTCTGGATTATAATAACCAAAGCAATACGTATTTCACCTGTTAAACTTAGTGTAAAGAATTAAAGAATTCTTTCTTAAATAAAGCCTGCCACTTTGTCATAAAACACAATTTAATTGTATCTTTGCACCTGCCTTACTGTAAGTAGGCACAAAATTTGACCCAGCGGGGTTTCTTAACATTATGGAAAAGATTATAGACGAAAATAAACAAGGAGAATCTCTAGTTCTCGATAAAAAAGAAGGCAATACACGCAAACTCTTTATAGAAAGTTATGGCTGCCAAATGAATTTTAGTGATAGTGAAATTGTAGCTTCAATTTTAACTGAACAAGGGTTTAATACTACCCAAAATTTAGAAGAAGCCGATTTGGTTTTGGTAAACACCTGTTCTATTCGTGATAAAGCTGAACAAACCGTTAGAAAGCGCCTAGAAAAGTACAATGCCGTTAAGCAAGCGCAAAACCCAAATATGAAAGTTGGTGTTTTGGGTTGTATGGCAGAACGATTAAAAAGTAAATTCCTAGAGGAAGAAAAAATTGTAGATTTAGTGGTAGGGCCAGATGCCTACAAAGATTTGCCAAACCTTTTAGCCGAAGTAGAAGATGGTAGAGATGCCATTAACGTTATTCTCTCTAAAGAGGAAACTTATGGCGATATTTCGCCTGTACGCTTAAACACCAATGGCGTTACTGCTTTTGTATCTATTACCCGAGGTTGCGATAACATGTGTACATTTTGTGTAGTACCATTTACCCGCGGGCGCGAACGTAGTAGAGACCCGCAAAGCATTATAGAGGAAATTAACGATTTATGGAATAAAGGATATAAGGAAGTAACCCTTTTAGGGCAAAATGTAGATAGCTATTTATGGTATGGCGGCGGATTAAAAAAAGATTTTGAAAAAGCCAGTGATATACAAAAAGCTACTGCCGTTAATTTTGCAAAACTGCTAGATTTATGTGCCAAAGCCCAACCAAAAATGCGTTTTCGTTTTTCTACCTCCAATCCGCAAGATTTTACGTTGGATGTTATTGAAACCATGGCAAAACACAAAAATATATGCAACTACATTCATTTACCTGTGCAAAGTGGTAGTAATCGTATTCTAAAAGCAATGAACCGCCTGCACACGCGTGAAGAGTATTTTGAGTTAATTGACAATATAAAACGTTTAATACCAGATTGTGCTATTAGCCAGGATATGATTGCTGGTTTCCCAACCGAAACCGAAGAGGATCATCTGGATACTTTGAGTTTAATGGAATACGTAAAGTACGATTTTGGTTTTATGTTTGCTTATTCCGAGCGTCCGGGCACATTAGCAGAACGAAAAATGGAAGATGATATTCCTGAGGATGTTAAAAAACGTCGCCTTAACGAAATAATAGCATTACAACAAAAACATAGTTTATTGCGCACACAAGCCCATATAGGAAAAACAGAGGAAGTTTTAATTGAAAAAACCTCTAAACGATCAGATGCACATTGGTCTGGAAGAAACACCCAAAATACAGTTGTAGTATTTCCAAAAGGCAACTACAAGGTTGGCGATTTTGTAAATGTAAAGATTACAGACTGTACGAGTGCAACATTAATTGGTGAGGCGGTAGAATATTCAGATAATAATTAATTATGGAATCAATTCAAGCTATAAAACAACGTTTTGGTATTATTGGCAATACACCATCGCTTAATCGGGCTTTAGAAAAAGCAATTCGTGTAGCACCAACCGATATTTCTGTTTTAGTAACGGGAGAAAGCGGTGTTGGCAAAGAGAGTATTCCTAAAATTATACACCAACTTTCACACAGGAAACACAATAAATATATTGCTGTAAACTGTGGCGCTATTCCAGAAGGCACCATAGACAGTGAACTTTTTGGACACGAAAAAGGCTCGTTTACAGGAGCTACCTCAACCCGAAGCGGCTATTTTGAAGTAGCAGACGGTGGCACCATTTTTTTAGACGAAGTTGGAGAACTACCCTTAACCACTCAAGTACGGTTATTGCGTGTTTTAGAAAATGGCGAATTTATAAAAGTTGGCTCCAGTAAAGTACAGAAAACTAATGTGCGTATTGTAGCAGCTACCAACGTTAATATGTTTGAAGCCATAGAAAAAGAAAAGTTTCGTGAAGATTTGTACTATCGTTTAAGTACGGTTGATATTCACTTACCTCCACTGCGCGAACGTCAAGACGATATTCACCTACTTTTTAGAAAATTTGCTAGCGATTTCGCCCTAAAATATAAAATGCCAACCGTAAAACTTACAGATAATGCGGTGCAATTGCTATTAAAACACCGTTGGAGCGGAAATATTAGGCAATTGCGAAATGTTGCTGAACAAATATCGGTATTAGAACAGGAACGCACCGTTACTGCTGAAGTTTTAAAGGGCTATTTACCCACCGATGGTTCTGCAAACCTACCTGCCGTTGTAAAAACATCTAAAAGCGATAGCGATTTTAGTAGTGAGCGTGAAATTCTTTACAAAGTACTTTTTGATATGAAAAGTGACTTAAACGACCTAAAGAAACTCACCATGGAACTCATGAAAAGTGGCAATACCAAAGATGTTGAAAAAGAAAATGAGCACCTTATTCAAAAAATTTATGGCGATGTAGATGCCGTTGAAGAAGACTTTGATTTTGAAGAAGACACCGCCGTTGAAAGCTCTGAAGTACTATCTATTCCCGAGCATGTAAACAATTTACCAGAAAACGACAAATACCATTTTGCTGAAGAAATTGAAGAGGAAGAAACATTATCGCTACAAGACAAAGAATTAGAATTGATAAAAAAATCGTTGGAACGCCACAATGGAAAACGTAAATTAGCTGCTGCCGAATTGGGCATTAGCGAGCGTACATTGTATAGAAAAATTAAGCAATACGATTTATAGGTTAGCTAGCCGTTGGCAACATAACCAAAAATTATGCGTTAGAAATCAAATGAAATACATAAAACACATATCCCTATTTATAGTTGCCATTGTCTTTACAAGCTGTGGCTTTTATTCTTTTACGGGAGCATCAATATCATCAGATACTAAAACATTTCAAGTAAATCGCTTTGAAAACAATTCGCTTTTAGTAGAACCAGGCTTAGAGGTTACCTTTAGAAATACCATGATTTCTATACTTGAAAATCAAACAAATTTAAACAACGTTAATTCTAATGGCGATATTGTTTACGAAGGCGAAATTACAGAATACCGTATCTCCCCTACAACATCATCAACACAAGGTGATACTTTTACAGCGGCGCAAAATAGGCTTACTATTACGGTAAAAGTACATTTTTACGATAAAAACGATCCAGAGGCAGAGTTTGAGCAAAGTTTTTCGTTCTTTCACGATTACGAAGGTTCAGCTCAATTATCGGGCTCTGTAAAAGATACCGCTATAGAAGAAATTTTTGAACGCATAACACAAGATATTTTTAATGCCTCTTTGGCAAAATGGTAACATACTTTGAATAGTCACGATTTCACATCCTTATTGCAAAACCCGCAACAAATTAACCCTCAAAAAACCGAGGCATTGGAATCTATTATTCAAGACTATCCTTATTTTCAATCTGCTAAAGCATTATACCTAAAAGGTTTAAAACAACAAGAAAGCACTAAGTACAATCAAGCCCTAAAAACTACCGCGGCTTATACTACAGACAGAAGTATCTTGTTTGATTTTATTACATCTGATGTTTTTGTACAGAACGAAATATCTAAAGTCATCAAAAAAAACACCATATATCTCAACGATATTAATGTGAGTGCCCATGATATTTCTGTAAACAAACACTTAAAGATTGATGATAATCTAAAACAACAAATTAAGGATACTTCAGGCGTTTTAGATCCAGAATTATTTCAACCCAAAGATCCTTCCGAAGTAAAAAAACTACATTTTAAACTCGATGAGTCTGAAACAATAGAAACGGTTACCCATACAACTAAAACACAAGAAACTTCTGCAGAGGATATTTTAAATCTTGGTAAACCTTTGCAATTTAGTAGACGCGAAACGCATTCGTTTAACGAATGGCTAAAACTTACACGTCTTAAACCTATTAAGCGACCTGAAGATTTAGGTGAAAAAGACTCAGATCCAAAAGTTAATTCGTTAACTAGCATTGCTTCTGAGAACACTACACATTTTGAGATTATAGATAAATTTATTGCTGAAAACCCTAAAATAACACCTAGCAAAACCAATGCAGCAAAAGGCAATTTAGCCAAAGTGAGAACAGCACAACCTGAGGCTTTAATGACAGAGACTTTAGCACGCATTTATCTGGAGCAAAAAAACTACAAAAAGGCCATTCAATCATATAAAATTTTAAGTTTGAAATATCCAGAAAAAAGTAGTTTCTTTGCAAACCAAATTAAGGCAATAGAACAATTACAAGAACAAAATAAATAATAACAATGGGTACGTTTACAATATTTTTAATCCTTATAGTAGTTGTAGCATTTTTACTTGTAGTAGTAATTATGGTACAAAACCCTAAAGGAGGTGGTTTATCTTCATCTTTTGGAGGTGGTGGCACACAACAATTAGGTGGTGTAAAAAAGACGACTGACTTTTTAGATAAAAGTACGTGGACTTTAGCAACATTGCTTTTGGTATTAATTTTAGTATCAAACGTAGCAATTGGCACAGGAGAAGCAGCTGTAGACTCTAAAGCATTAGATCCTGATGCACCAACAGCGCAACCCCTTCCAGAAGCGCTACCAGATGCTCAACCGCTTCCAGCGAACGACAATTCTGGAACAACAGATACAAAACCAGAAGAAGAATAATTCCTGTTAAAGAAATTAAAAAATGCCAGCTTTTTAAAGTTGGCATTTTTTATTTATAGGCATGCCTGTAAGTTTGTCAGTTTCTACACAGTGGCACATTTTTGGCTCAAAGCATAAGCGTTAATAACTAATTTAATTCATAAAATATAAAACAAAATGGGAGTAAACATTAGACCATTAGCAGACAGAGTTTTAATAGAACCTGCTGCAGCTGAAACAAAAACAGCATCAGGAATTATTATTCCAGACAACGCTAAAGAAAAACCACAAAAAGGTACCGTTATAGCTGCCGGACCTGGCACCAAAGACGAACCTATTACGGTTAAAGTTGGTGATACCGTTTTATATGGTAAATATGCAGGCACCGAATTAAAGCTAGATGGTAACGATTATTTAATGATGCGCGAAAGCGACATTCTTGCGATAGTTTAAACAGCTAACAGCTATTAGCCCTTGGCTTTTAGCACAAAAAATTAAAATTATTAACTAATGCCGATAGCCAATAGCTAAAGGCAAAAAGCTAAAAATAATAAAAATGGCAAAAGACATAAAATTTGATATTGAAGCACGCGACGGTTTAAAACGCGGTGTTGATGCATTAGCAAATGCAGTAAAAGTAACATTAGGTCCTAAAGGAAGAAACGTAATTATTTCAAAAAGCTTTGGAGCGCCACAAGTTACTAAAGATGGTGTTTCTGTAGCTAAAGAAATAGAGCTAGAAGATGCACACGAAAACATGGGTGCACAAATGGTTAAAGAAGTAGCTTCTAAAACTAACGATTTAGCTGGTGACGGTACAACTACCGCCACTGTTTTAGCGCAAGCTATCGTTAAAGAGGGTTTAAAAAACGTAGCTTCTGGTGCTAACCCAATGGATTTAAAACGTGGTATAGACAAAGCTGTTGAAGCCATTACTGCCGATCTTGAAAAGCAAGCTCAAAAAGTTGGTAATTCTTCTGAAAAAATAAAACAAGTAGCTGCTATTTCTGCTAATAACGACGATACTATTGGTGAGTTAATTGCGCAAGCCTTTGGTAAAGTTGGTAAAGAAGGTGTTATTACCGTTGAAGAAGCTAAAGGAATGGATACCTATGTTGACGTTGTTGAAGGTATGCAGTTTGATAGAGGTTACCTTTCTCCATACTTCGTAACAGATTCTGATAAAATGGTGGCAGATTTAGAGAATCCATACATCCTTTTATTTGATAAAAAGATTTCTAACTTACAAGAAATTCTTCCAATATTAGAGCCAGTAGCACAATCTGGTCGTCCGTTATTAATTATCGCAGAAGATGTTGACGGACAAGCATTAGCTACCTTAGTAGTAAACAAATTACGTGGTGGTTTAAAAATTGCTGCTGTTAAAGCGCCTGGATTTGGTGACAGACGTAAAGCTATGCTAGAAGACATCGCTATCTTAACTGGCGGTACTGTAATTTCTGAAGAAAGAGGATTTACTTTAGAAAACGCAGACCTTTCTATGTTAGGAACTGCAGAAACTGTAACTGTTGATAAAGACAATACTACTATTGTTAACGGTTCTGGTGATGCCGAAGCAATAAAAGCTAGAGTAAACCAAATTAAAGCGCAAATAGAAACTACTACTTCTGATTATGACAAAGAAAAACTTCAAGAGCGTTTAGCGAAACTAGCTGGAGGTGTTGCCGTACTTTACGTTGGTGCTGCTTCTGAAGTAGAAATGAAGGAGAAAAAAGACCGCGTTGATGATGCATTACACGCTACAAGAGCTGCCGTAGAAGAAGGCATTGTTGCTGGTGGTGGTGTAGCATTAGTTAGAGCTAAAGCTGTACTAGAGAAATTAACTACCGAGAATTTAGATGAAACTACTGGTGTACAAATAGTAAATAAGGCTATTGAAGCACCATTAAGAACTATTGTTGAAAATGCTGGCGGTGAAGGTTCTGTAGTTATTAATAAAGTTTTAGAAGGTAAGAAAGATTATGGTTACGATGCTAAATCTGAAGAATACGTTGATATGCTAAAAGCTGGCATTATCGATCCTAAAAAAGTAACACGTATTGCTTTAGAAAATGCAGCATCGGTTGCTGGTATGATTCTTACAACAGAGTGCGCTTTAATTGATATTAAAGAAGATGCTCCTGCAATGCCTCCAATGGGAGGTGGCGGAATGCCAGGAATGATGTAATGGTAAATTGCCATTTATAAACATCTCACTCCTTGGTATTGTGAGAAAATATAAATATTTAAAAAGCGCTTTCATTGTTTTTGAAAGCGCTTTTTTTTAGATATTGTAGTTCCCCAAAAAATAAATAGAGAAAAATAAATCTCAATTAATTTGAGCGTAAAATTTTCTCCATTTTTTTACCTTTCGCTAATTCATCTACTAGCTTGTCTAAATACCTACATTGTTTTGTTAATTCGTTTTCTATTTCCTCAATACGATAGCCACAAATAACACCTTTAATTAGTTCCGCATTTGGATTAAGGTTAGCCTCTTTAAAAAACGCCTCGAAGGTAGCTTTTCGGTCTATCATCTCTTCTATTTTAGCATCATCAAAACCCGTTAACCAAGTTATTACTTGATGTAGTTCTTCTTTAGTTCTTCCTTTTTTCTCAACTTTACTTACATAGTGCGGATAGACTGAAAAAAATTTCATCGTCCTAATGCGTTCGTTGTGTTCAGGCGTTGTTTTCATCATGTAGTTTTTCAACGTTAGTTGTACCAAACAGCATAGCCTTCTCGTCGTAATTCCAAAGCAAGTGTTTCTTCCATCTTTAACGCAGCTACTCTGGAGGTTAAAGGACTTATATGATTATACAAACTTGGTCTTAAGTATGCGCCATATTTTTCAACAATATTGGATGATAGCTTATACCCGTTTTTATTTCTATATGCAGTTTTATGCTGTAAAAACCGTTCTTTAGGCGTTTTGCTCGTCATTCCTACATATAGGCATTCCAGCACACCATTAAATTGAGGATTGGCTGCTCTAAATTTAGTGTTTTCAGAAAAAACACGTTTTTTTAGTTCAATAACATAAATTCTGTATTCAGTCTTAGGCATTACTTCAAAAAGCAAAATGTATTAAGGTTTTTCGTTTTCCTTATCGTGCGCCTCTTTTATATCCTCGTCACGATACTTACAACAAGCATGCACCTGCGCATAAGCTTCGTCTGTAGCTTTTTTGTCTTCTACATCGTGTCCCGCTGCTAGTACTGCTTTTTGTATGGTGTTGGTATCTGTTTTACGTTCGTCGTAAATTAATTTTAGCTCGTGTGTATCTATACTCCAATCTGCCCATTTTACGCCTTTTGTGTTTAAACAGGCTTTTTCTATACGGGCTTTACACATACCACAAACACCATCTACTTCCATAGAGGTTTTTGCATTTTTATTTTGGGCAAAGGTTGTTGTTCCAATTAGCAATAGTGCTACGATAAATATGTTTTTCATGGTTTTTTTATTTTACTTATTTTTTTTGATAAACTGAGGTGCTTGGACTGTGCTCAGCACGACATATTGATTATTATTTTGTCTTTTAGAGGAGGCACAACGTGGCAATCTAGGTTTTAACTTTTTGTTGTTTAAAATTACTTCGTCCTACGTCCTCGTAGTGACGTTTTATTATTATTTAATTTTGTAACGCAAACCTGCGTAATACATACTTCCAAAAATAGGACCGTATACAAAAGTGGAATCAAAATTCGCACCAAACGGATCTTCGGCTGCTAAAATTGGGTTAGGCTGCCGAACATTGGTTATATTTTCACCACCTAAATATACTTCAAATTTAGGAGAAAACACTCTAGTAATTTGAGTATTAACCGTTGCTACCGTTGGTGTTCTTTCAGGTAATTGATAAGCTGCAGGTTTACCAGTTGTAGATGCGTATCTTTGGTCGCTCAACCAATTGTAAGTTACATCGAATTTCCATCGACTACGCTCCCCTTCGCCTCTATTGGTTATATACCCAAGATTAGCAAAAAAACGATGTTTGGGTGTTAATGGTTTTTCTAATCGTCCAGAATTATAATCGGTTTTTACATCATAGTACTTATAAGCGGTTCGAAAATCTAAACCTTCGAAAGGATTACAATTTACCTCCACCTGAAAACTGTTGGCAAAACTTTTGCCATTGAGGTTATAAAAGTTAATTTCTGCTGGGTTTTCCCAATCTACCACTACTTGGTTCTTAAAATCGGTTTTGTAATAATCAAACGTTATATCTGCCTTACGACCAAAAAGATTGAATCCTTGTAAATAAGACACACCATAATTCCAAGCAATTTCTGGGTCTAGCCCATAAATATTTCCTCCAGAATTTAATATATTAATTTGTCTAGAGGTTGAGAATAATTGCTGATTCTCGGTAAAAATATTTGCGCTTCGCTTTCCTCTTCCAAAAGAAGCCCTAAACGCCGATTTGCTCCAAGGTGAATATCTAGCATGTACCCTAGGAGTTATAAACGTGCCTAATAGATTATGATGATCAATTCTAATACCTGCTGTAAGATTAAATAATTCTAAATTATCAAAACTATACTCAAAAAATGCACCTACAGAGTTTTCGGTACGCTCATAATCTTCTGTATTTACAAGTTCATCATAATGGTCATAAGTATAACTTAAACCTGTTTTTATTTTATGGCGCGAATCGCTAATTATAGAATTGTAAATGGCATTGGCATACAAACTGTTATGCGTAATATTGTATTGATTTAATCCGAAATACGATTCTTGTGCATGGCTACTAAAAGCCGTTTGAACCCCTAAACTTTGCCATGGCACATCTGGATTTACATAACCAAACTTCGCAGAAACCTCGTAGCGTTTTGTATCAATTTCGCTCCCCCAACTATTGGTAGAAAGCTTATCGGTATCTGGGTTAAAATCTAATTCTCCGGTTTGTTTTTCGTCATTTAAATATTTTAAATTCACAAAACTTACAAACCCTTTCTCTGTATCTATATATTGCCAACGGTTCATGATGTTAATTTGATTGAACAAAGGCATATCTAAAAATCCATCATCATTTACGTCGTGTTTCTTATTGTGTGTATTTCCATGAATGTACAATCCTGTATGCCATCGCTTGCCCACTTTTGTGTTTATATGAGTATTAAGTTCTAGTCGTTCATTGGTTGCGCCATACAAATTCACGAACAATTTATCATCTGTTGATGGTTTTACCAATTCGGTATTTATTTGTCCCGCAATACTTTCAAAACCATTAATAACGCTTCCTGCGCCTTTTGTAATTTGAATACTTTCTACCCATGTACCAGGAATAAAACTTAAACCATAGGCTTGGGATGCACCACGAATGGACGGGATATTTTCCGTAGCAATTAAAATATATGGGCTTGTTAATCCCAGCATTTTTATTTGTCGCGTACCCGTAATCGCATCGGCAAAATTTACATCAATAGATGGGTTGGTTTCAAAACTTTCAGATAAATTACAGCATGCAGCTTTTAATAATTCATCGCTGCTTACCGTCATTATATTTTGCGCTTTTAAATAAGATTTTGCTGTGGTTTGCTTTCTTGAGGTTACTACAACTTCATCTAAATCGTTGTTGCGTTTTAAGCTGTGGCGTACAAATTTTGGCTCATTAATAGTTAAGGTATCTGTTTTATAGCCCACATAGCTAATTACCATTTTTTTGTATTCTGGCGCGTAGGATAAAGTGAAATTACCATCAATATCTGTAACAGTTCCAACTTCGGTATTAAGCCAATACACGTTAGCACCAGCAATTCCCATATCGTTATTTTTAGCATTTGCTTCTACGATTTTTCCAGATATATTTTCTTGCGAAAAACCAAGAATTGAAAGCATGAATAATATATATTTTAAATACTTCATGAGGCATAATTTTTTATTAGCATAATAACTGCCATAACAATCATAATACTATTTTCAATAAATGTAGCTTTGGTCATAGGTAATTTTAATGCGGTACCCAAGCATGCACATTGAATAGCTTTTTTGTCTAGCAAGGTTTTTGCTACACCAATGGTTGTAATACCTAAAATAATTAGGGTTACAATTAAAGCTAAAGGAATTTGAATTCGCATTAAAAACATAAGCCCAAGTACAACTTCGATGAACGGATATACCCAACCATAAACAGGCACTACCTTTGCCAATGGATCGTACATTCTAAAAGATTCTGGAAAACCCTTTAAATCTAAAAGTTTAAAAAAGCTAAATACCACGTAGAACAAGCCCATAAAATCGAGCATAAAATCGGTGGTGCTCCAAGGTTTTATGTTTAGTAAAACAGATGCTATTGTAATATAACCAAAGATTAAAAACAAAGGGAACAACTGCTGTAATTCGGTTTTGTTTTCTGGTTTAAGTTCTGAAGTGGTATTAAATATATTTTTTTCTGAAATAGTATACTTATCAGAAAGCGCGTTTTGCAATGTTGTTGTTGCAATGTGCTTAGACATTCCTATAGTAGCCTCTTGTTGCTCTAAATTTACAGATGCATGTATTACATCGTCTAGTTTATTAAGGCTATCCTCAACTGACGATTTGCAACCATTACAGGTCATGCCTGTAACTGTATATGTATGTTTCATTTTTAATTTAAATTTGATTTTTGTAAAGTTTGGTATTCTGAATAGTATTAAGAAACTCAGTTAAATAGAAACCTTATAAAATCAAATCAAGAACACTTGGTCTAACACCTGAATATCGTAGACCAAATTAGGTGGGGAATAATCTTTGTGAGGAACGGTTTTTTTAGGTAAACCTGAAAAACCTGTAATATATGTATAAATAAAAGCTGCTAAAAACTGTTGTTTTTGAAGTTTTAGTTCATCAAAAGAAGACACATTTAGTTCATCCTGCCCTTTAACCACTTTAACTTCATCTTTACAACAGGATTTGCTTCGAAGCATTTCCAGGGCTTCCATTCCGCATTTGTCAGCTTCGGTGAATACAGCAACATCAACCAATACGTCGCCACAAAAGTGTTTTTCAATAGTAAATGACACTGTAGAAAATAACACCAAAAGCGCTAGGGTTATAGAAAATACTTTATGTAATATAGTTTTTATCACGTTGCAAAATTACAAAAAATCGCATACCATATTTCAACTTTATCAAAGCATTAACAGTTAAGCGGTTAATTTATGATAATAAAACGCTGGCAGTAAGAGTATTAAGATTAAGGGTTGAATTAAAAACCTTCTAATATTAAAAAACAGGTAATATTCCTCTTGTTTTGGATTGGAAATAAAATATAAAAACAGCAACATTAAAATTACAAAAGCAATACCATAAATAATGGTTGAAAACTTAATGATACTTACATCCTTAAAAACCACAAATAGAATTCCTAGAGAAACTACAGTGTTTGCAACATATCGTAACGCTGTAAAACACACTAATTTTACAACCTCACGTCTGGGGCTATCTAAATACAAATAATCGTTTTGAAAGAACGTTAAATAGGGGTCGTAAAACAAACTATCTTCAAAAAATCGGATTAAAACCAAAACTCCGAACAAAACAAAAAGCAATGTGTATTTTACGGGTTTAGACATGTTTTTGCTTTAATTTAGAAAACCTGTTTACCCAAACTATCCACAATAAAAACACCATACCATAAATAATTGCTGGGAAAACAACGGTATGCAACACAGCTTCATATTTTGGGTAATGGTACAAACCTATAGCTAAAACCACAATTCTAAGTAAATTAACGGTATATATTAAAACACTGCCAGCGAGGATATATAAAAACGTGGTTTTTACTTGCCCTGAAAATGCTACAATAAACGATAAAAACAAAATAATAACGCTAATGGCATTACAACCTTCTATAACTCGCGCTAAATACTTGCCATTAACCACTAATTTCATAGAAGGCTCATTGGGGTGTGGCATTATTTCTGCGTTATAATCTAATGTATTTAAAACAGCTCTACTTTGTTTTGCTACTAAATTGGTAAAATAATCTGGGTAAAACTTAGAACCATCAGAAAACTGTAAATAAAACTTGTAACACACTGCCAGAGTTATATACACCACTAAAAATGTAATTATGAATTTAATAACCGACTTGTATTTTTTAAAAAGTGCTTTCAAGAATTAAATGTAATGAATACCGAAATTACATCTTTTTAAATACTTTTGCCAAAACTTTTAGAGTTATGATTTTTGAAGCCTTAAAACCACAAGTTAGCCAGATAGTTTCTAATACCGAAAAAACAGTTAATGAACGCTTATTAAACATTTGTGAATTGCTTGAAACCCATATTGAATATTACAATTGGGTTGGTTTTTATTTTAGAAATGGCGATAAAGAAGAGCTCCTTTTAGGCCCGTATGTAGGCGCACCAACAGACCACACAGTAATTCCGTTTGGAAAAGGTATTTGCGGACAAGTTGCCGTAAGTAATAAAAATTTTGTAGTACCTGATGTTTCGGCACAAGATAATTACATAGCCTGTAGTTTTACTGTAAAATCAGAAATTGTCATCCCTATTTTTGTAGATGGTAAAAATATTGGGCAAATAGATATCGATTCTAATACGCCGGATCCTTTTACTGAAGCAGACGAACGGTTTTTAGAGTATGTTTGCGAGAAGGTTTCTGAACTTCTGAGTAAATCACCCAAATAATTTAATCAATATTTATTTTTTCATATTTTGACTGACAACCTTCAGTGCATATTGGACCACTAGTAGGAGATAATAGAAAAAAACCAGGTTTTAAAACTAAATTACTCGTAATAATCCCCTCTGAATTTTCACTTTGGTCGGTAAATTCATCACATTCATATTCCAAAGCTAATGTTCCACCCTCTACCACATAATTTCCTGTTACACACTCATTAAACTTATTTGAAATAAATGTTCCGTTTTCAAAAAATTCAATTTCCTCCCCATCATTTATAGATATCCAAAAGTGTGGTCCGCCCGCACTAATTAAGGCCTCTGTGTTTTTCCATTTACCCCATAAATAGTCTTCAGAAAACGGGATTACCTCATCACTTTCGCCACAAGAAAACACGAAAAAACCAATAACAAATAAGGCAACAAAACGAATAATTTTTTTCATACAACTGATTGTTTACTATCTAAGATTCTAAAATTACAAAATGGTTGCGTGATGTTTTAAGTAAAACCATAAAAATTGTAGTCAATTCTCATAAAAAGTGATCATGTTAATAACTTCATATTTTCGTTAAAAAAACACCTATTTTTTAAATAATTCTAAGCTAAACTTCTTAAGGAAATAGCTACTTTTGCAATTATTATAAAATTTGACTTAAAACGCTTAAAAACATTACCATTTTTTGCATTTTAAAAACGGAAAAAATCAAACTAAATTTAAAAACATGAGCAACGAAAAAACCATCAAATCAGCATTAATCTCTGTGTTCAGTAAAGACGGTTTAGAACCAATTGTAAAAAAACTTAACGAACAGGGAGTAACCATTTATTCTACTGGTGGTACTGAAAAATTTATTAACGATTTAGGGATAAACGTTGTTCCTGTTGAAGATGTAACATCATATCCTTCCATATTAGGCGGACGCGTAAAAACGTTGCACCCAAAAGTTTTTGGCGGTATTTTAAATAGACAAAACCATGATGGTGATGTTGCTGAGTTAGCTGAATATAACATTCCACAAATTGATGTTGTAATTGTAGATTTATATCCGTTTGAAAAAACTGTAGCATCTGGCGCAAGCAATCAAGACATTATTGAAAAAATTGATATTGGTGGTATTTCATTAATTCGTGCTGCAGCAAAAAATTATGCCGATGTAATTTGTGTATCTTCAGTTGATGATTATGCCGAATTTTTAGAGTTAATTTCAGTAAATAATGGTGCTATTTCAGAAGAAGATAGAAAACGTTTCGCCACTAAAGCATTTAATGTATCATCGCATTACGATTCTGCCATTTTTAATTACTTTAATGCAAACAACGACGATACTGTTTTAAAAATAAGCGAAACCAAAGGCAAAGTGTTGCGCTATGGTGAAAACCCACACCAAAAAGGCTTTTTCTATGGAAATTTTGATGACTTGTTTACAAAACTTCATGGCAAGGAATTAAGCTACAACAACCTTTTAGATGTTGATGCTGCCGTAAATTTAATGTTAGAATTTAAAAACGATGCACCAACTTTTGCCATTTTAAAACACAACAATGCTTGTGGGCTAGCACAACGCGACACATTACACCAAGCGTATGTTGATGCTTTGGCAGGCGATCCTGTTTCTGCTTTTGGCGGAGTTCTAATTAGTAATTCTGAAATAGATGTGGCTACTGCAGAGGAAATACACAAACTGTTCTGCGAAGTGGTTATTGCACCTTCGTTTTCTGCGGAAGCTTTAGAAATATTAAAAGGTAAAAAGAATAGAATTTTATTGCAAATTCATGATGTTGAAATGCCTAACACAAACGTTAGAAGTTGTTTAAATGGTATTTTAGTTCAAGACAGAAATAATATAACAGATAAAGCCGAAGACTTAAACACTGTAACAAATATAGCACCTACCGATGCACAAATTGAAGATTTACTATTCGCATCTAAAATTTGTAAGCACACAAAATCAAACACCATAGTCTTAGCTAAAAACAAGCAATTATGTGCAAGTGGTACAGGACAAACCAGTCGTGTTGATGCCCTAGAACAAGCAATACATAAAGCAGGTTCTTTTAATTTTGATTTGAATGGTGCTGTAATGGCCAGTGATGCATTTTTTCCATTTCCAGATTGTGTTGAAATTGCCGATAAAGCTGGTATAAAAGCCGTAATTCAACCTGGAGGCTCTATTAAAGACCAATTAAGTATTGATTATTGTAATGATAATGAAATTGCTATGGTGATGACTGGCACACGCCATTTTAAACATTAAGCCATTTTGGAGGTATTGTAACGTCTTTTTATCGACAAAATCCGTATAAGATTAAATTACAAAGACATAATTAAATTTTGGCATCTCTAATAACTCATATATTTATGAAGTTTTATTACATTTACGGGATTCCTTTTTTAGAACCAACAAAATTATTGATAACACATGGGATTTTTTGACTTCCTAACTGAAGATATAGCTATAGATTTAGGTACAGCAAACACTTTAATTATACACAACGATAAAGTTGTTGTAGACGCACCTTCTATTGTGGCACGAGATAGAGTTTCTGGAAAAATTATAGCAGTGGGACAAGAAGCCAGCTTAATGCAAGGAAAAACCCATGAAAATATTAAAACAATTAGACCGCTAAAAGACGGCGTAATTGCAGATTTTGATGCTTCTGAACAAATGATAAGTATGTTTATAAAAAACATACCTGCCTTAAAAAAGAAGTTTTTTACGCCTGCGCTTCGCATGGTAATCTGTATCCCATCTGGTATTACCGAAGTAGAAATGCGCGCCGTAAAAGAAAGTGCAGAACGCGTTAATGGTAAAGAAGTTTACCTTATACACGAGCCTATGGCTGCTGCCATTGGTATTGGTGTAGACATTATGCAACCTAAAGGAAACATGGTTGTGGATATAGGTGGTGGTACAACCGAAATTGCAGTTATTGCACTTGGTGGTATTGTTTGCGATAAATCGGTTAAAATTGCAGGTGATGTATTTACCAATGATATTGTATATTACATGCGTACACAGCACAACCTTTATGTTGGTGAGCGTACCGCTGAAAAAATTAAAATACAAATTGGTGCTGCAACCGAAGATTTAGAATTGCCGCCTGAAGATATGAGCGTTCAAGGACGTGATTTACTTACCGGAAAACCAAAACAGGTATCTATTTCGTTCCGTGAAATTGCCAAAGCACTCGATAAATCTATTTTAAGAATTGAAGATGCGGTTATGGAAACCTTAGGACAAACTCCTCCAGAATTGGCAGCAGATATCTACAACACTGGTATTTATTTAGCTGGTGGTGGTTCTATGCTACGTGGTTTAGACAAACGTTTATCCCAAAAAACAGATCTCCCTGTGTATATCGCCGAAGACCCTCTAAGAGCCGTTGTTCGGGGTACAGGAATTACACTTAAAAATTTACCTAAATACAAAAGTGTATTGATAAAATAGAGCACCAATAGGCGTAACACATGCAACAAATTATTAATTTTATAATAAGGAACAAAAACTTTTTATTGTTCTTGTTGCTCTTTGGTATTGCTCTTGTTTTTACCATTCAGTCGCATTCTTATCATAAAAGTAAGTTTATAAATTCTGCTAATTTTTTAAGTGGTGGTGTTTACAATTCTATAAATAACATAAGCTCGTATTTCGATTTAAAATCACAAAATAAAATTCTCGCTGAAGAAAACAATCGTTTAAACCAACTTTTAGCCAATAGTAGAATAGATACAAATACCATTAAGACAGACAGCACACTAAAATTAAACTACAAATACACCAGTGCACGTATAATTCGCAATAGTTACAATTTGTCCAATAACTTTCTTTTGATAAACAAGGGTAAAAACGATAGTATTAAACAAGATTTTGGGGTGAGATCTTCATTAGGAATAATTGGTATTGTAGATCATGTTTCTAGAAATTATGCTACTGTAATTTCTATTTTAAACACAAAAAGCAGAATTAGCGCCCAATTGAAAAAAACAAACCATTTTGGTTCATTAACCTGGAATGGAAAATCACCAAATATTATTCAACTAACCGATGTTGAAAAAATTGCTCCAGTAACCCAGGGCGATACTATTATTACCTCAGGGCGTTCTTCAATATTTCCAAAAGGCATACCCGTAGGAACAGTAATAAACTCTAAACTAGATGCTACCGAAAATTTCCATGTTATAAATGTGAAATTATTTAATGATATGACCAACCTTGAACACGTATATATTATTGAAAACACTGATACAGCAGAAATTAAAAATTTACTAGAAAGCGCAAATGAATAATAGTATTACAGGACATACCATTCGGTTTCTTTTGCTTGCCCTATTTCAAGTAATACTATTTAACCATATTAATTTTTTAGGTTACATTAACCCCTATGTATATATCATATTTATTTTTTTCTATCCGATAAAAAACAACCGTCCGCTGTTTATTTTTCTTAGTTTTTTAATGGGTTTAACCATAGATATGTTTTCAGACACTGGCGGTATACATGCAGCAGCCTCTGTATGTATTGCTTATGCTAGACCCGTTTTTTTAAAGTTTGCATTTGGCACCATGTACGAACATAATACAGTAAAGTTTAACAATACCGATTTTGGAGCTAAACTAGTTTACATAGCGCTCTTAACTTTATTGCACCACATTATTATGTTTTCTTTAGAAATATTTAGCATTTCTAGAATACTATTGGTGTTTCAAAAAACGTTATTCTCAGGTATATTTACTATTTTAATGATTACATTACTATCAATCATTTTTAGTCGCAAATCTTAATGAGACAATTTTTACTTTTTTTATTGGTTATTTTAAGCGGTTTTACCTTTATTGGTAGGTTGTTTTACCTTCAAATTTATAAAGGAGGCTCTAATAATCTATACGAAGACAATGCTATTAGAAAAGTATGGGATTACCCAAAACGCGGGTTTGTATACGATAGAAATGGCCAGCTACTTGTTGGCAACCAACCCTCTTACGATGTAATGGTAATTCCTAGGGAAGTAGGTGAGTTTAATGTTGATGAATTTTGTGAGCTCTTAAAAATATCTCGCGAAACGTACGACAAAAAATTAGACCGCGCCAGAAGCTATTCCCCAAGATTAGCATCGCCTTTTGTGCCTCAACTCTCTAAAGAAGACTATGCTGTTTTACAGGAAAAAATGCGAAAATTTGAAGGCTTCTATATTCAAAAAAGACCTCTACGTAAATACGAAACCACCATTGGCGCCAATGTTTTAGGAGATATAGGCGAAGTAAATAACCGCGATATACAAAAAGATCCTTACTACCAAATGGGAGATTTAAAGGGCAAACAAGGTATAGAGGCTTCTTATGAAGAAACCCTAAGAGGTGTAAAAGGTATTAAATTCATTCAAAAAGACAGATTTAACAGAGATATTGGACCTTACAAAGACGGTAAATTCGATACCATTCCAGAACAAGGTAAAGACATTACCATTACTATAGATGCCAACCTTCAGGCGTATGGCGAATTGTTAATGGAAAATAAACGTGGAGGTGTTATAGCTATAGAGCCTTCAACCGGAGAAATATTAGCCATGGTAGCTGCCCCTACTTACGACCCAAATATACTTGTAGGGAGAGATCGTTCTAAAAACTTTACCAAACTATACAACGACTCCATAGCTAAACCATTGTTTAACAGAAGTTTACAAGGTGTTTACGAACCCGGTTCGCCTTTTAAATTAATGAATGCTTTAATAGCTTTACAAGAAGATGTTATTACTCCAGACGAAAAAATAACCTGCTATGCGGGTTACAAATACGGCAATAGGTTTATGAAATGCCATTGCTATATAGGGCGACGTAACGATATGACTACTGGCATACAAGAGTCTTGTAATGCCTATTTTGCTACTGTATATAGACGTATTCTAGACAAAAATGGTAATGCTTCGGAAGGTATTGATTCATGGAGCCAACACGCACAAAGTTTTGGACTTGGCAACTTTTTAAATAACGATTTATATGTTGGCCAAAAAGGACGCATACCCAACCGGGATTACTACAAATTTATATATCCAAGAACATTTTATTCTACCTACACCATTTCAAACGCAATTGGCCAAGGTGAGGTAGCCACTACACCTATTCAATTAGCTAATATGGCAGCAGCCATTGCCAATAGAGGTTATTTCTACACACCACATGTTATTAAAAATATTGAAGGTGAAACGTTACCCGATAATTTTACAAAACCCAAATACACCACTATTGAAAAACAACATTTTGAACCTGTAATAGAAGGCATGCATAATGTTTACAAAAATGGTACAGCTAAATGGCTTCAGGTAAAAGATATTGATATTTGTGGAAAAACTGGTACTGTAGAAAATTTTGCCATAATTGATAGTGTTAAAACCCAATTGACCGACCACTCCATATTTGTAGCATTTGCCCCTAAGGAAAATCCTAAAATAGCTATAGCTGTATTTGTGGAAAACGGTTACTGGGGTAGCCGATTTGCAGGAAAAGTGGCTAGTTTAATGATTGAAAAACACATTAAAGGTTATATTACCAGAAAAGACATGGAGGAATGGCTGTTAAAACACTCTTTAGAGGAAGAATATGCAAAACCTTACTCTGGTGAGCCATTTAATATTAATGGAAAAACTCAACTGCAAATTGTAGAAGATCAAGAATATTACCGCTTAAAACAAAAACTTAATAAATTAAACGCAGCGAGGGAGTAATGGTAAGGGAAACTAACAGGTATTTTAAATTCGATTGGATAACAATTATCTTGTTTTTACTGTTGGTTGGCTTTGGTTGGCTCAATATTTTATCTGCTTCTCATGTTGGCAGCGATATTAATTATTTTGATTTGTCTCAACCCTTTGGAAAACAACTTGCTTTTATTTTTTTAACACTTATTCTTATTGTACTGCTATTAGCTATTGATGCTAAGTTTTACGAACGGTTTTCTAGTCTTATTTATATGGTCTCAATGCTATCTTTGGTAGGGCTGTTTCTTTTTGGAAAAAACGTAAACGGTGCTACATCTTGGTATGCTATTGGTAGTTTTACACTTCAACCTAGTGAGTTTGCAAAAACCGCTACGGCCTTAGCTGTTGCTAAATATATAAGCGACTTAAATACTGATATTAAAAATTTTAAAGACCAAATACGCACTTTTGCCATTATAATAATTCCTGCCTTATTAGTTTTATTACAGAACGACACAGGAAGTACGGTAGTCTACGCTGGATTTTTCTTTGTACTTTACCGTGAAGGTTTACCCAAAACATACCTTACTATTGGTGTTTTAGTAATACTACTTTCTATACTTGCGCTTAAATTTGGCGCTTTACTTACGGTAACCGCTACTACTTTGGTTTTAGTTTTACTACGTTTTTTAAGCAAAAAAAAGTTATCTATCCTTAAAAGTATTTTTATTATTGCCATAAGTGCAGCTCTAAGTTTTGGTGTACAATTTTTTTATAAGAGCATTTTAAAACCCCACCAACAAGACCGTATAAGTTTATGGTTACGCTTAGAAAAAGATCCTGAAAAGTTAGAGGAAATGAAACGTACTTTTGCCTACAACCTTAATGAATCTGAAAAAGCTATTAGCTCTGGAGGATTAACCGGAAGAGGGTTTTTAGAAGGCACAAGAACCACAGGTAAGTTTGTACCAGAACAACACACTGATTATATTTTTAGTACCGTTGGCGAGGAGTGGGGGTTTTTAGGCAGTGCTCTAGTTGTTATACTTTTTGTACTGTTGCTTATTCGTATTTTACATTTAGCCGAACTTCAAAAATCGCAATTTAGTAGGGTTTATGGCTATGGTGTTGCTTCTATTATTTTTATGCACTTTTTAATTAATATTGGTATGGTAATGGGCCTAATTCCCACTATTGGCATTCCACTGCCCATGTTTAGCTACGGTGGCTCGGGTTTATGGGCATTTACCATTTTACTATTTATTTTTATTAAACTAGACTCTAATCGCATTAACGAATGGTAGTTAATAATTAGCTTTACATCAACTATTTCTTATGAAAAACATTCTATTTATTGTTACAATAGCTTTGGTACTTTTTGGATGTTCAGGATTAAAAAACCTAAACAACAATTCGTTTTCTTTAAACGAAAAAGCTTTGATTGAAAATGGAGATAGCTTAAAACCTATGCGTGTTTATAAAATAACAAACAAAAGCGACTCCCTTTTATTAAGAAAACAAAGTGCTTACATAAAGCCTAACCCAAAGGATATTGTACTAAAAAAATTTGTAAAACGCCTTTACGCTACAGTAAGAGACAGCATGTCTTTAGGTGTTGGTATTGCAGCACCTCAGGTTGGTGTATTAAAAAATATAATTTGGGTACAACGTTTTGATAAGGAGAATCTACCTTTTGAGGTGTATTTAAACCCTAAAATAGTTACATATTCTAAAGAAACCCAAACTGTACGGGAAGGGTGCTTATCTATACCCAATAGAAGCGAAACCTTAAACAGCCGCTCAAAAGAAATCTTAATTGAATATGATACTATGGAAGGAAACCATTACACCGAAACCATTGAAGGTTTTACATCAGTAATCTTTCAACATGAAATAGATCATTTAAATGGTATTTTATATTTAGACCATCTTCAAAAGGAAATTAATGATGCTAAAAAAAGTAATTAGTTATTTTTTTAACTCTAGCTTTTCAGCAAAATAATCACAGAAATCTTTCATTGTAGCTGTCATTTTTTCATCTTGTGTGGCACGATTAAAGGTATTTGCCATAGCCACTAAGGTTTGATGAAAAAATATTTTCATATCATCAACCGGCATATCTTTAGTCCACAAATCTATACGCAGCATTTCCTTTGCTTTATCATCCCAAACAGATAACATCATCGCTTTTGCTTCGGCATTGGTTATGCCTCCGTCTTCAGCAGTCCAAAATAACTTTTCTGGTACTCGATTTTCATCCAATTCAACATTTAACTCAATTTTAGATTTTATAGAATTTGCCATTATTTACGTGGTTTAAACTTAGAATTATCAAAAATATCTTGTGGTTTTGTTTTTAACATATCTCTTAAGGACACATCGTTGTTTTTCATGTAAGCCTTTACAATTTGCCAACCCATGTATTGGCCAATACGCCCAGGAGAATCTATATCTATTTCTTCAAGATAAAACTTGCTAAATGGTGCTGGGTTTATAAATCGTCTGGGTAATTTAGTATCATTACTGTAAAGTAACTCGCGCTCTACAAAATAGCGCCAAATATAGTGCTCGTTAGCTTTAGCCCAGTCTATATCCTGCTGGGTATAGCCAATGCGTTCTGCTTCGGTTTTGTTAGGAAGCATTATATCTTTAAAGTAAAGCTTCTTACCAAAATACACCATTTCATCTAAAAGTGTTTTTCGTTGAGGTTGATAAATGTACTTTTCGGCATATGCATCTGCTAGGTCTACTACAATTTGAGAACTTTCAAAATTTTCTCTTATGTATTTTTGTATGCCCCCGTAGAAATAATGGTCTTTTCCTAAATAATTATCTAAAGCAACAATAGCTATAGTATCAGTTACAATTACTTTATTTCTATAATCTACCGAAGATGTAGTTGTAATAATTGTTGGCGGATTAAATTCTGGAAAATAATATTTTAAATGATTGAACAAAGTTTCTATTTCGGCTTTCTCTACAGCTAAGTCCTTATACTTCTTGCCTGTTTCTCTAATGAGTTCCTGTTGTAGGGTATCTTTTATTTTAGCAATCCAAAATGAGTCTGAATATGTTTTGGGGAACATAAAAGGATAAGCCTGTTTTAGCTTAGGTAAATCGTTTGTTGAAGAATTACCAAAAAATTGTTCGAAACGTTCAATCGAAACATCTGTATTTATTTCGGCAATTGCTTTTTCAACCTCATTATTTTTTTTACATGAAGCGAGTACTAAAGCAAATAAAAACACTAACAATAAATTTTTCATGAAAATCTAAACGCTATAAATTTTTATAAATTGAGAGTATGGGTTATTTTTGTTTGCAAAGGTACTATTCTCATATTTAATTTCCCTTGCTATGCAAACAGAAAAAGTTGTAGATTATATTGTAAACTGGTTAAAAGATTACGCTAAAAATGCTGGCGTAAATGGATTTGTTATTGGTGTTTCTGGAGGTATTGACTCTGCTGTAACCTCTACACTCGTTGCTAAAACTGGCTTAAATGTATTATGTGTTGAAATGCCAATACACCAAGCTAAAAGCCACGTATCTAGGGCGCATGAGCATATTGCGCTACTTAAAAAACGGTTTGATAATGTAGATGCTACGCGTGCAGACCTCACTCCTGTTTTTGAAGAATTTAAAACTGAAGTGTTTTTAGATGGCGACCAAGCCACAGTAGACATGGCATTAGCAAATACAAGAGCTCGATTACGTATGACGACGCTATATTACTACGCAGGCTTATACGGTTTATTAGTTGCAGGAACAGGAAATAAAGTTGAAGATTTTGGTGTTGGGTTTTACACTAAATATGGCGATGGCGGTGTAGATATAAGCCCTATTGCAGATTTATTAAAATCTGAAGTTTACGAAATTGGAGCGTTTTTAGAAGTACCAGAATCTATTATGAATGCAGCTCCTAGCGATGGCTTATTTGGTGATGCCAGAAGTGATGAAGACCAAATAGGCGCCTCTTACCCTGAATTAGAGTGGGCTATGAAAATGGATGAAGAAGGTAAAACCGAGGATGATTTTTCTGGACGCGAAAAAGATGTATTTAACATTTATAAACGTTACAATACCAGCAACAAACATAAGATGATTCCTATTCCTATCTGCGAAATCCCCAGTGATTTATTGTAAGCGTTGTTGTATTTTTAATTTTTTTTACTATTTTTGGCTATTGGGTATATTCCCTTAGTTGCACTATGATTCTCTCAAAAACAAACCATCATAGTAAATAAAACCCTAAGAAAATATGATTAAATTATTGATTGCGGATCCTCATCCTATTATCAGAAAAGGACTTGAGCATTTGTTTTCCGCTACTTCTGATGTAAAAATTGTTGGAAGTGTTGACAACGGCGAAGCCGTATTAGAATTTTTGAAAAAAGAACCAGTAGATGTGTTACTTTCAGAAATTGACTTACCAAAACTTAATGGATTAACTGTTTTAAGACATTTAAAGTCAGATTTTCCTGATGTTAAAGCTTTAATGCTTAGCGCACAACCAGAAAACGTTTATGGTTTTAACTCTATTAAGGCTGGAGCTGCTGGTTATATTTCTAAAAACGAAAATGTTATTACCATTAGTGAAGCTGTAAATAAAGTTTATAATGGCGGTATACATTTAAGTAACGAATTAACCCAAGAATTAGCCTTTGGAACTAGAGTAAACAAAAATGGAAGATTCTTTAAGAAACTTTCTACTAGAGAAACCGAAGTTTTAAAACTTTTGGCTATTGGAAAGAAAAACAAAGAAGTATCCAAGGAATTAGATATTAACGAAAAAACAGTAAGTACGTACAAAGCGCGCTTAATGAAAAAATTAAAAGTTGATAATTTAGTAGACTTAGTAAACCAAGCTAAGTTTTTAGACTTATAGTACCCTATTAAGTTTTCTAGATAACAACATTTTTAAACTAGAATACTCTTTAACTTCTTCGAGCACAGATTTGTTAATTTTAGATTTGTGCTCGATTGTTTTTTGCTGAAACTCCTTCACTTTTTGTTCTATTAAAAAACAACGTAAACTCAGAATGGTTTCACTAACCAATTGAGCTACTGTATGCGTTTTTTCTTTTGGAAATATGTTTTTACGTTGCCAATCGCTTAAGTTGTAACGTTCATCTTCCATTAAAATATGTGTTATTTCATTTGCTGTATCTGCATCAACAGTATTTATAAAGTTTTTTAATTCAAACTCTGTACTTTGGTTTAGCTTATCTACAATGGTGTAATACAAATGCTTAAACTGAGGGTTAGAAAACTCCATTTCATCTTCCTGTAAATCAAGATAAATTTTTTCAAAAACCCTTGCCTTTTGTACTACGGGCTCTAAAATTAGCTCTCCACTTTCGGTTTCCTTATAAACTAAATCTTCAAAATCCTCAACCTTATTTCCATACAACAATAGTATTTCAATTATCTTACGTTCTAAAAGGTATTGTACATCAACCTTTTTTACTGGTTGTTCATGTTTTATAACCTCAAAGCTTTTTTGTGGCTGTTTAGATTTTTTATGCTCCTCTTGCGCTTCCTTTTTGCTTATTTGTGCTAATGTGGTAAACAGCACCTCTTCGCTTATATCCATTATTCGAGCACATTCTTGTATGTACACTTCTTTTTTAATGGTATCAGGAATTTTAGAAATACTGTTTACTATATCCCTAATGGTTTCAGCTTTTTTTATAGGATCGCTTTTTGAGTCTTCATAGAGTACCGATGCCTTAAACTGAATAAAATCTTTGGCGTTTTCTTCTAGATAAAGCGTTAGTTCCTCAAGTGTGTTTTGTTTTGCAAAACTGTCTGGATCTTCGCCTTCGGGAAAAGAGCAAACTTTTACGTTCATGCCCTGTTCCAAAATTAAATCTATACCACGAAGCGACGCGCGCATACCCGCAGCATCACCATCAAAAAGTACCGTAATGTTTTTGGTAAGCCTATTTATTAGGCGAATTTGCTCTGAAGTTAATGCAGTTCCCGAAGAGGATACTACGTTTTTAATTCCTGTTTGATGAAACTGAATTACATCGGTATATCCTTCTACCAAATAACAATTATCCTCTTTAGCTATACTTTGTTTGGCATTGTAAATACCGTACAACACCTTACTTTTATGGTATATCTCGCTCTCTGGGGAGTTTAAATATTTTGCTGCTTTCTTATCGTTAATTAGTATACGCCCACCAAACCCCAATACACGACCGCTCATGCTTTTAATGGGGAACATAACACGCCCCTTAAACCTATCAAACCGCTTTTCTTCTTTAACAATAGTAAGCCCTGTTTTTTCTAAAAACTCTAGTTTGTATGCTTTTTTTAGTGCTGCATCTGTAAAGGCTTGCCATTCGTTTAAAGAGTAGCCCAAATCGAACTTCTTAATGGTTTCATCTGTAAAGCCACGTTCTTTGAAATAACTTAAACCGATAGATTTTCCTTGATCGGTTTTATGTAATATATTTTGAAAATAACTGTTAGCAAACTCACTCACCAAATACAAGCTCTCACGTTCGTTGGCAGCTTCTTTTTGTTCGTTGGTTTGCTCGGTTTCCTCTATTTCAATATTATATTTTTTTGCAAGATATTTTATAGCTTCTGGATAGGTGAAATGCTCATGTTCCATTAAAAATGCAACAACATTGCCGCCTTTGCCAGTACTAAAATCTTTCCAAATTTGTTTTACAGGAGACACCATAAAGCTTGGGGTACGCTCGTCGCTAAATGGGCTTAGGCCTTTGTAGTTACTGCCAGATTTTTTTAACTGCACAAAATCGCCTATAACCTCCTCTACCCGAGCGGTTTCAAAAACTTGATCAATGGAATGTGCTGCTATCAAAATAGTGAATTTTTGGAAATGTAAATGTAATAAAACTATTCATTTAGAAATGAAAGTGTGTTTTTTAAATTACAAGAGTGTTATCCCATAATCATATGGAATAACACTCCTTAAAAAACTACAAATAATCAATAATTATTTTTTCCTCCAAATACCCTCCATTTCCTCTAGGGTTTTGCCTTTAGTTTCTGGCACCATTTTCCAAACGAATATTGCAGAAAGTATACTCATTACACCGTAAAACAAATAAGTGCCTCCACTACTAAATTCCATCATTGGCGGGTATGTAGATGAAATGAAGAAATTAGCTGCCCATTGTGCCGCAACAGCTATAGCTACTGCTTGACTTCTAATTTTATTAGGGAATATTTCTGAAATTAACACCCAACAAATTGGCCCCCAACTCATCATAAAAGATGCCGTATAAACAATAATAAACACTAAAGTTGAAATGCCTATAATATTTTGGAAAGCCAAAATAGAAATAGCAATCATACCTACTGCCATCCCTATAGAGCCTGTAATTAACAAAGGTTTTCTACCCCATTTATCAACTGTTGTAATAGCAACAACAGTAAACACAACATTAACCAAGCCCATAATAATGGTTTGTAACATAGAAGCATCTTTCGCTGCACCCATACTTTCAAAAATTCTAGGGGCATAATACAGTGCCACATTGATACCAACAAACTGTTGGAAAACAGATAAAAGTATACCAACTATTATTACAACTTTACCATAAGCAAACAATTTTCCTTTTGTTTTTGAACTTTCAACCGTAGCTTTGATTTCACTTAAAATTTCCTGTGCCTTCTCTAAGCCATTAATTTTAGAAAGTATCGACAAGGCCTTATCGTCTTTATGCTGTAAGGCCAAATACCGCGGTGTTTCTGGCATAAAGAACATTAAAACTACAAATATAGATGCTGGAATAGCTTCTGAGGTAAACATGCGTCTCCAACCTATTGTATTTATCCACTCAATGGTCTGCCCTTCAGCTATACCCCAATTTACAAAGTATACCACTAGCATACCAAAAATAATGGCAAACTGATTTAAAGACACTAAACGACCTCGAATATTTGCCGGTGCTATTTCACCTATATACATTGGGCAAACAGCAGAAGCTAGCCCCACGCCTATACCACCTATAATACGGTAGAAATTAAACATCCAAAGTAAACCCATAGAAGGTTCGCCTTTTTCAAAAAACAAAAACTCAGGATTTCCCGAACCCAACGCCGATAATAAAAATAATACACCTGCTATAATCAGCGCATTTTTACGCCCGAATGTTGAGGACACAAACCCTGAAAATACGCCCCCAATAATACAGCCTATTAATGCAGAAGAAACCGTAATACCATGTAAAAAGGAACTTAACCCTTGACTATCTATTAAAAACGCTTGAATTGATTTTTCTGCTCCAGAAATAACTGCAGTATCGTAACCAAAAAGCAATCCACCCAAGGTAGCTACCAATGTTACTACATAAATAAACGATTTATTCAGTGCCATAATTTATATGTATTGATTAATAATATTTTCAAATAATTCTTGTTTACCACTCTTTAGTGGTAATTCTCCATTCTCCTGTGCGATTTTATAAAGGTCGTTAAAATTTAACTCGCCATTTTCAAAAGCTTTTCCATTTCCAGAATCGAATGATGCGTAACGGTCTTGTCTTAATTGTTCATAAGCTGAAGATGCAATAATTTTATCAGCTGTAATTAATGCTCTAGCAAACGTATCTGCACCACCAATGTGTGCTAAAAAGATATCTTCTAAATCTGTAGAGTTTCTTCTAATTTTGGCATCAAAATTAACGCCTCCACCTTGTAAGCCTCCTGCTTTTAGGAATACTAACATCGCTTCGGTTGTTTCTTGAATGTTATTTGGGAACTGATCGGTATCCCAGCCATTTTGGTAATCGCCACGGTTTGCATCAATACTTCCTAGCATACCTGCTTTAGCAGACACCTCTAGTTCGTGCTGGAAGGTGTGTTGCGCTAAAGTAGCATGATTTACCTCAATATTCATTTTGAAATCTTTGTCTAAACCATAGTTTTTAAGGAAGCCAATAGCTGTTGCAGCATCAAAATCGTACTGGTGCTTCATGGGCTCCATGGGTTTTGGTTCGATAAAGAACGTGCCTTTAAACCCTTGTTCTCTTGCATAATCTCTAGCCATGGTTAATAGCTGCGCCATGTGGTCTAGCTCGCGCCCCATATCTGTATTTAATAACGACATGTAACCTTCACGACCACCCCAAAATACATAGTTTTCACCATCTAAGGCTATTGTAGCATCTAAAGCTAATTTTATTTGTGCACCTGCTCTGGCCACCACATTAAACTCTGGATTTGTAGCGGCACCATTCATATATCGCGGATTTGAAAAACAGTTGGCTGTTCCCCAAAGTAACTTTACGCCAGATTCTGCTTTTTTACCCTTTAGATATTCTGTAATATCGGCAAGTCTTTTTTCTGATTCTGCTAGTGTAGCACCTTCTGCTACCAAATCGTAATCATGAAAACAGAAATAATCGAATCCCATTTTGGTAATAAACTCAAAAGCAGCGTCTGCTTTATCTTTGGCTGCTTGCATTGGGTCGTTAGCCTGATCCCAAGGGAAATTTTGAGTTCCAGGACCGAATGGATCTGCTCCTTGCCCACAGAACGTGTGCCAATAGGCCACCGCAAATTTAAAATGTTCGCGCATGGTTTTGCCAGCTACTACCTGCTCTGGGTTGTAATATTTGAATGCCAAAGGATTATCGGAATCCTTTCCTTCGAATTTAATATCGCCTATACCTTTAAAATACTCTTTGTTTCCTAAAATTGCCATATGTAATATGTTTTTTGTTGATATGTTTATTTATTTAATTTTCATCTACTGTTCCAATATATGTTCTAAGGTTGCTTCGCGTTAGGGATTGAACGGTATTTGGAGCTCTCCCTTTTTTTGCGGGAAGCGATTAGTGAAAGCCTGCCTGCCAGCAGGCTCAACCTTTTGCGATCCTGCAAGATTTTTAAAACCTTGTAGGTATGAGCTAAAGGCAATGCCCAAAATTTATTTATTTAAAACGTTATCCAGTTCTTTTTTCCAGTTATTGTAAGCAGCCTCATAAGCTACTTTATTCTTAAGAGGTTTGTAAGTCATTACATGATCGTTTGCTGTTATGTTATCACCAAATTTCTTAAAATCACCATCGGTTAAACCTGCTGCACGAGCTGCCCCTACTGCACCTGTGGTGTTATAAATTTCGATTTCATGACCTATTAACGTCGCAACGGTATTAGAGAAAATCTCAGAGCGGAACAAGTTATCGTTACCAGCACGAATTACTTTTATTTCAGCATTATCTGCCTTTAAAATATCCATCCCATAAACGAATGAAAACGCTATACCCTCTAAAGCAGCACGACATAAATGCCCTTCGCTATGGGTGTTTAAATTTATATTTGAAATATGAGTACCTACAATTTTATTGTTAAACATACGCTCTGCGCCGTTACCAAAAGGAATAACGCAGACACCCTCTGAACCAACAGGTACAACCTCTGCTTTTTGATTCATAGCTTCATAAGAATTTGAAGCTAAATTATCTTTTAACCATCGGTATTGAATTCCTGCACCGTTAATGCACAATAGCTTTCCTAAAGTTGCTTTTTCTTTAGAGTAATTAACATGTGCAAAATGATTAATTCTCGACGGTTCGTTTGATTTTAAAATATTGGTTACAGCATATACAACCCCCGATGTTCCTCCTGTTGCCGCCACTTCTCCATGATTAAACACATTTAAGGACAATGCATTGTTGGGTTGGTCGCCTGCTCTGTAAGTTACAGGAATACCTTGTGGCAAACCTGTAGCTTTTGCACCAGTACCGTTCACGTTACTTTGTGCTGTGAAATTTTCTACAATATCTGGTGTTAAGGCAGTGTTTATATCATAATGTTCTAATAACCAATTAGCAACGGTATCGGTTTCATAATCCCAAAGCATACCTTCAGACAAACCGTTTTTAGTGGTATTAATTACACCCGTTAGCTTCATTGCGATAAAATCACCAGGAAGCATAAATTTGTATATTTTGCTGTAAATTTTTGGTTCGTTATCTCGTACCCACTTCAATTTAGACGCTGTAAAATTTCCTGGAGAATTGAGAAGTTTTTGCATACAACGATCTTCTCCTAATGTATTAAAAGCGGTGTCGCCAATATCTACAGCGCGACTATCGCACCATATGATGGAGTTACGCAAAGGCTCACCAGCGTTATCTACAACAACAAGCCCATGCATTTGATACGAAATACCAATAGCCTCGATTTTAGACGCATCAATATTACTTTCTTTTATGGCGCGCTTGGTCGCCACACATACAAAATGCCACCACATATTGGGATCTTGTTCTGCCCAATTTTGTTGTGGTGCTACGATTTCCATTTCATTAGTTGGTTCATTCAAAGTCATCACGTTTGCACCTGTATTGGCATCTACAATGGAGACTTTTACCGAAGAACTTCCCAAATCATATCCTATATAATACACTTAGTTGGTTTTAGAAATTGAATTGTGAAAGTTAAAAAAACACCCTTTATTTTTTCTTAAAATAGAAAAATACCCCTTACATTTTTACGAAAAGTTTAAGTAATTAAAATATCTGAAAATTTTGTTAAGTCCGTTCTTTTTTAACGACATAAAATACTAGTTGATTATCTTTACCTGAAAACAATTTTAGAATGCAAAAAACATATTACGATCCAGCAGACCTGAGAAAATTTGGAAAAATTACGGAATGGAGCGAAGAATTAGGCACTAAATTCTTTGAGTATTACGGAAAGGTTTTTGAAGAGGGCGCGCTTACCGCCCGCGAAAAATCGCTTATAGCCCTTGCCGTAGCGCACACAGAGCAATGCCCATATTGTATTGATGCCTACTCGCAAGATGGCTTGCAACGTGGCATTACAAAAGAAGAAATGATGGAAGCCATACACGTAGGTGCTGCTATTAAAAGTGGGGCAACCTTAGTACACGGTGTGCAAATGATGAACAAGGTAAATAAATTGGATGGGTAGAAAGCCCTTCCTAACCTCTCCAAAGGGGAGGAACACCTCTCATGGATTTAGGAAGTTAAAAAATATAGCTCGATTAAAAAAGAAAATAGCAAAAAGTCGAAACCCAAATCAATTCGCAGAATTGAATGTCCAAGGCCAGAATAGATGAAGTAAAGCTACGAGAACAGGAGAACGACAGTTCGATGCGGAGTTTTCAAATCGGTCTCCAGTGTTTTCAACTGGAAAATTCCTCGACTTGAACTTGATTTTTTGGTTCATCGTATTTAGCTTAAAACGTCCACCGGATCTTTCAAACTAAATAGTGCATCAAGGCAAAATGAACAAAACTAAAAAAGTAGTCCCTAAGAAAGCATATGACGAAAGTAAAAACACAATCACTACACAAACGCGAAAGCGCATTAGCCAATAGCAAAAGACAATTAGAAATTCTGTCGAATGGTATTTTTAAAAATGGGGATTTACCAACTTTTGCCTCTAAAATTGGAGAAACTAATCAATTTCCCCTAAAAGCTAAAAAACTAGAAATCCTTCAGATTAATGTGGGATACATGTGTAATCAAGTATGCGAACATTGTCATGTAGATGCTGGTCCAGACCGAAAAGAAATTATGACCAAAGCAACTATGCAACAATGTTTAGATGTTATTAAAAACACAGGGGCACACACCTTAGATTTAACAGGTGGTGCACCAGAAATGAATCCTAATTTTAGATGGTTTGTTGAGGAAGCGTCAAAAGCAGGAATTAAGGATTTTATTGTACGCTCTAACCTTACCATAATAAAAGCCAATAAAAAGTATTACGATTTACCGGAATTCTTCAAAAAACACAATGTACATGTAGTGAGTTCTATGCCGCATTGGACAAGGGGCAAAACAGACAAACAACGTGGTGATGGTGTTTTCGATGCCTCGATAGAAGCTCTAAAAATGCTAAACACTATTGGGTATGGCATGCCAGAGAGCAGTTTACGCTTAGATTTGGTTTATAACCCGTCGGGGGCATTTTTACCAGGAGACCAAATGGCTATGGAAAAGGATTTTAAAAAGGCGTTGTTAGAAGATTTTGGAATTCAATTTCATAATTTATTTGCCATTACTAATTTGCCAATTTCAAGGTTTTTAGATTATTTAATAGCTTCAGAAAACTATGAAGATTACATGTACCAATTGGTTGAAGCATATAATCCTTCTGCGGTTAAAAACGTTATGTGCACCAATACGCTTTCGGTTAGTTGGGATGGGTATTTATACGATTGCGATTTTAACCAAATGCTAGAACTACCTGTAAATAGTAAAGTAAAACATATCTCAGATTACAACGAAGACCTTTTAGAAGGCAGAACTATTGTAATTTCACAACATTGCTATGGCTGTACTGCTGGTGCGGGAAGTAGTTGCCAAGGCTCTGTAGCTTAAAATAAATGACCTGCAAGGTATCTTCGAGGAACGAGGATTCCTTGTAGGTCTGAAAAAATGAAATGAAAACACCTACAAGGTTTTAAAGACCTTGCAGAATAAAAAAATGAAAAAATTAGCTCTATTTATTTGTATTAGTATATCTGTTTCAGGATTTTCCCAAAAGAAATTAGACAAACTTTTAAAACGACAGAATACAGAATCTATCCCATACATTTCAGTAGATGCACTAAAAAACATTCAAAATAATGTTATTCTTTTAGATGCCCGCGAAGAAAGAGAATTTAAAATCAGTCATCTTAAAGATGCCATTTGTGTAGGTTATGATAGTTTCAATTTAAAAAAAACCGAAGTAAAACTACCAAATAAGGAAGCCAAAATTGTAGTGTACTGTTCACTTGGTATCAGATCAGAAGATGTTGCTGAAAAACTAAAAAAAGCAGGCTACACCAATGTTCTAAATTTATACGGTGGTATTTTTGAATGGAAGAATAACGATTTAGAAGTATTAAATTCGAAAGAAAAACCTACAGACTCCGTCCATACATTTTCTAAAGTTTGGAGTAAATGGTTAAAAAAAGGCATAAAAGTATATGACTAAAGAACTTATTATTGTTTTTGTGAAGAACATTACACTTGGAAAGGTAAAAACCCGACTAGCGAAAACTATTGGAGATGTTGGTGCTTTTGAAGTTTATAAAGAACTGGTTGCCATTACAGAAAAAGCAACGTTAAATGTAGAAGCCGATAAGCGCATCTATTTTTCCGATACCATCATTAACGAAAAATGGCAAGGCTTTGAAAAATTTATACAAGAAGGTACAGATCTTGGCATTCGTATGAAAAATGCTTTTGCAAGAGGTTTTGAAGATGGTTATGAGCGTATTGTGCTAATCGGTTCCGATTTACCAGATATTAATGCAACGCATATTTTTAATGGATTAAAAGCTTTAGAAAAAAGCGACACTGTTTTTGGTCCCGCGGAGGATGGTGGCTATTATCTTATCGGCCAATCAAAACATTATAATTTCCTGTTTGAAAACAAGCCCTGGAGTAAGGATAATTTATTAGAAAAAACACTACAAGAACTAACAGAAAAAGCCGTTACATTTAGTACTTTAGAAACACTAAATGACATTGATACCTATGAAGATTTAATAGCTTCAACGTTTTACAAATCGAATAAAAAACTACAAGAAAAAATAAAACAATTACATGCTTAAATTTATTAATGAAACAGTAGACTACCTTAAAGACAAAGGTTTTAACGAACCCGAAGTAGGCATTATTCTAGGTACTGGCCTAGGCCAACTCATTAATTCTATTGAAATTTTAAAAGAAGTAAGCTATAACCATATTCCTAATTTTCCAACAGCTACCGTTGAGTTTCACAAAGGAAAGCTTATCTACGGTAATCTAGCCGGAAAAAAAGTCGTGGTAATGCAAGGACGTTTTCATATTTATGAAGGCTACACATTACAAGATGTAACGTATCCTGTGCGTGTTATGCAACAATTAGGTATTACAACACTTTTAGTATCTAATGCTGCTGGCGCCATTAATTTAAATTTCAAAAAAGGGGAATTAATGCTGATTGATGATCATATTAATCTTCAAGGAAGTTCTCCACTTGCCGTAAGAGGCATTGAACAAATGGGTGAGCGTTTTGTAGATATGAGCGCACCATATAACGCAGACATTAACGCCAAATTTAAAAGTATAGCAAAGGCACACAACATAACTTTACACGAAGGTATTTATGCCAGTGTTGTTGGTCCGCAATTAGAAACCAGAGCGGAATACAGAATGCTTAAAATTATTGGTGCAGATGCCGTTGGAATGAGTACCGTTCCAGAAATTATTGTTGCGAATCATTTAAAATTAAAAGCAGCTGCCGTATCTGTTTTAACAGATGAATGCGACCCAGATAACCTAAAACCTATAAATATTGAGGAAATCATAGCTATGGCGGCCATGGCTGAACCAAACATGGTGATCCTTTTTAAAGAATTGATTAAAACACTTTAAGTTAGTTTATTTAGTAGCAGTAAGCAGTCAAGTGTCTACTGCATACTGAATACTTCATACTGCATACTGCATACTGAACACTGAACACTGAAAACTAAAACATGAGCACATACTTAGAAACCACACACAAGGTATACAAAGAAGCAGCTATAACCCCAGATGTTGGCCTATGCTGTACCACTAACCCAATTTGGGAACTACCAGGGCTAAAAATCCCAAAAATTATGCAAGAAATGAACTATGGTTGTGGATCTACTGTGCATGCAAGAGACCTTACCAACAATCCAAAAATGCTATATGTGGGCGTTGGTGGCGGCATGGAATTGTTGCAGTTCGCTTATTTTAACCGACAAAAAGGTGGCGTTATTGGTGTTGATGTGGTGGATGAAATGTTGGAAGCCTCAAGAAGAAACTTTATTGAAGCCGAAGCTCTAAACAACTGGTTTAAAAGTGAATTTGTTGACCTTAAAAAAGGAGACGCCTTAAACTTACCTGTAGAAGACAATACAATTGATGTTGCTGCCCAAAATTGCTTGTTCAATATTTTTAAAGCTGAAGATTTAAAAAAGGCTATCGCAGAAATGTATCGTGTGCTTAAACCTCATGGACGTTTAGTAATGAGCGACCCAACTTGTGAACAACCAATGAATGACACACTACGTAATGATGAGCGTTTGCGTGCCTTATGCTTAAGCGGAAGTTTACCAATTGCCGATTACGTAAAAGCACTAACCAATGCTGGTTTTGGTACCATTGAAATTAGAGCTAGAAAACCTTACAGAATATTAGATCCTAAACATTACCCAACCAACGAATTAATTTATATAGAGTCTATTGAGGTGGCAGCCATAAAAGACCCAATGCCCGAAGACGGACCGTGTATTTTTACTGGAAAAGCTGCTATTTACTATGGTGACAACGATTATTTTGATGACAAAAAAGGACATGTGTTATTAAAAAATCAGCCTTTAGCTATATGCGATAAAACTGCTGGAGCGTTAGCTAATTTAAAGCGGCACGATATTTTCATTAGTGAATCTACTTACCACTACGATGGTGGCGGGTGCTGTTAATCACTAATTAACACTAAGTTATGAAATTATTGAGTCTCATTTTTTTAACCTCTTTAGTACTATCTTGTTCTGGTACTAAAAGCGTAGTTAACAACACCAAAAAACCTACTCCCAAACCAACACCTAAAACAGAGGAAAATGGTTCTGTAGCCAATAGCAATACTGAGGTTATAAAAATAACAGACACTTTGTATGTTCCTGATTCTAATGAGGAAATTGAAATTATTGAGAAGCCAATACTAAATGCAGAAGAAAATGTTCCAGAAGTATTTAATCATAACATATTAAATAATTTACTTAAAGCGTATGTTTCTGAAGCAGGAAATGTGAGTTATAAGGACTTAAAGAAAAATCATAAACTACTACTAAGTTATATTGAACAATTAGGCAAAAATATACCAAATAACGCTTGGTCTAAAGAAGAGAAACTTGCCTACTGGATTAATGCTTACAATGCTATGACTATTGACTTAATCCTACGTCATTATCCAGTAAAAAGCATAAAGGACATTAAAAATCCATGGCAGCAACGCTACTGGAAATTGGGAGAAAAATGGTATAATTTAGATGAAATAGAGCACGACATTTTACGTAAAATGAACGAACCACGCATTCATTTTGCTATTGTTTGTGCTTCTTATTCGTGTCCTAAATTACAAAATGAAGCCTTTAATGCTTCCAATTTAGAAGCTCAGTTAACTAACGCTACCAATGAGTTTTTAAGTGACCCTGAACGAAATGCTATTTCAGTAAACAACTTAGAACTTTCTAAAATATTCCAGTGGTTTGCTAAGGATTTTAAACAGAACGGTTCGCTAATCGATTTTTTAAATCGATATTCTAAGGTAGAGATTTCGCAAAATGCTAAAAAACATTTTAAAGATTACAGTTGGGATTTGAATGAATGACACAACGTATCATCCTGAATTCATTTAAGTACCTCATCTAGATTCTAGAATAAATTCAGAATAACAAATACAAGTTTTATGAATAAAATTTCCATCATTATACCTACTCTAAATGAAGCAGCCACTATTGAAAAACTGCTGAAGCATCTCTTTGAAAATTCATCTAAAGAAAATATTGAAGAGGTAATTGTGGTTGATGGTGGGAGTATTGATGGTACACTAGATGTTATTAGACCCATAAGGTCTGTTAAAGCGATATTAGCAGAAAAAGGTCGCGCAAAACAAATGAATCATGGCGCAAAAGCTGCCAAAGGTAATGTGCTCTACTTTTTACATGCAGATTCTTTTCCACCTAAAAATTTTGATACCTATATACTATCTCAAATACAAAAAGGCAATAATGCAGGGTGTTTTAGAATGAAATTTAACAACAGCCATTGGTGGCTAAAATTGGCAGGATGGCTCACCGCCTTACCCATTATGGCGAGCAGAGGTGGCGACCAAAGTTTATTTATTACCCAAAAACTATTTAAAGACATTGGGGGATATAACGAGCAGTTTTTTATTTACGAGGATAATGAACTAATAAAAAAACTGTTTTCTATAAATGAATTTGTTGTAATTCCTAAATGGTTAACAACCTCTGCAAGATGTTATGAAAAACATGGCGTTTGGAAAACACAATATCATTTCTGGTGTATTCATTTAAAACGAAAATTGGGCGCTTCCCCAAATGAGCTTACTAAGTATTACAAGGAAAATTTAATTAACTCTTAAGATTTATTTCTACCTACTTCCTCTGGATACAAATCTTTCACTACATCACTTTGAAATACTTCTTTTGTATCTATGTTAATGGCCGAAAGCTTACCAAAAAATGCAGCTCCCGTATCAATATTCCATACGTTTACGGCATTCATTGGCGCGTATTCGTTGTAATTTAAAGTTGGCGTATGGCCAATATAAATTTCATGATAATGTGTAAGTCGCTTTGGATATAATTCAGAGGTTTTTTCAATGCTTTGGTCCATAGTTAATGCCATTTCCCAAAGTGTTCTATCAAAATACAAGGTGGTTTTAAACACCTCTTTTTCAACACCATGCATTGATGTAAAGCCTGCATGCAAAAACAATCTATTGTTTTCATCGATATGATACATCTTTAGGCTTTCAAAAAATTTTAGATGTTGCTTTTTATCTTCATTAGAAAACGTTTCATAACTTTCTATAGTTTCTTTTCCTCCATGCATATACCAAGTTGGGTATACTTCACCACTTCGCAACCAGTCTTCACACCATACATCATGATTACCTTTAATGAAAACACAATTAAATTTCCCTGAAAGTTCTATTAAAAACTGAACTACTTGTGCAGATTCGCTCCAACCATCTACATAATCGCCCATAAAAATTAAAGTGTCTTCATCTTTAATTTCCAGTATATTTAATACTTGTAACAAAGCCTTTAAACCGCCGTGTATGTCTCCAATTGCAAAAGTGCGCATAATTTATTGTTTTAGGCAAAACTAATAGATTCTACAAAAAACAATCAGCTATTACACTAATTTTTAATTCAAAAAAAAATGAAAGTATAAATTTTGTCTTTTTTTTTTGTAATACCATTACCATATATCATTTTTTAAGGCGTTTATGTAAAGAGTTTAAACGACAAAAACACAGTTTTAATCGTTTAAAAAACAAATGCTTAACGATTTACAGAACCCTATACATATTTTATATAATTTATTTTTTTCATTATTTTATAAATGTTATATTTGGTAAACCAATCTGGTAAACCAATTATTTTTGTTAGTTATCGCCCAAAATTAAATTAACAAAACCTAACTGTTTTGCTGTATAGCCTACTAGTATTACTAATCTAAAAAAGACAAAACTCATGAAAAAAATTACCTTTCTTTTTCTATTGCTGTTTTCGGCTTCAGTACTGGGACAAACAACGTACAATATTGACGACCCTGAAGCCGTTCGAGATGTAATTTACCAACCAGGAGATGTTATTATTTTAAAAAATGGCACGTACACTACCGATGAACGCATTAGGTTTCTTGGTTCTGGTACCGCAGAAAACCCTGTGATTTTAAGAGCTGAAACACCAGGAGGCGTTATTTTTACCGGAGGGCCACGTTTAACTATTGGTGGTGAAACCGATGATACTACAGGCGATAAAATTGCAACTGGTGAATACCTAATTGTTGATGGTTTCCATTGGAAAGGCGGCTACGGTGCTAGTAATTTTATTGAATTTAGAAATGGTACCGATTATGCCCACCATAGCACCATTAGAAATTGTGCAATTGATGGATTAGGTATTGAGCCAGACGAATTAGCTGAGGATTTATTAGATGAACAAATACCAAAACATAGATGGATTGTACTTTACGGTACTTACAATAGCGTAATTAACTGCACATTTATGAATAAAGTAAGTGCAGGTGCTATAATTTTAGGGGAATACTCGTATAACGCATTTCCTGTTGTACCCGATGGAGAGCCAGAAATAAATAATAGTTGTGCTGAAGTTGGCCATACCATAATGAATAATTATTTCTATAATTATGAAAAAATGACCGAGAAATACGGTAGAAAAGCCAATGGTGACGAATTATCAAACGCTGGAGATAGCGAAACTATTCGCATTGGTACAAGCTCTTACCAAATGGTAAATAGTAACGTAACGGTTAGTAACAATTATTTTGTGCAAGCCGATGGGGAAAATGAAATTATAACCAATAAAAGTAAAGGCAACACCTATACAAACAATACGTTTAGAAGATGTAGAGGCTCTTTAGTGTTACGCCATGGTTCTTACGCTACAGTTGATGGCAACTATTTTTTAGGTGAAGATGTTGAAGGTACCGGAGGTATTAGAATTTCTGATAGTTACCACACCATTACAAATAATTACATACAAGATTGTATAACCGTTAATGATTTCGCAAAATGGAATAATGGCATTACCTTTATTGGTGGTGGCGCTAATGCTGACGTTTCTTGTACTACCGACGACACATCAAATGGCTATCAAGAAAGCAACAGTATTACACTTTCTAACAATACCATTGTGAATACAAACGCGCCTTTGTTCTATAATGTAAATACAGATAACAATAATGACATTACAGGAACGGTTTCTAATAACTTAATTTATTTTGAAGCTGGCAACCCCAATATCACTCCTATAATTTCAGGAGACGACCCCACATCGTATGCCAATATAGGCAGTACATTAACGTATAATGGAAACGTGTACACAGGAACAACTTTGGGTGAAACAAATGCAGGGTTTTCTGAAGAAACTGGAATTACAGCGAATGCTGATGGTGAAATTTTTACTTTTTCAGGTACGGGAACTACAGGAAAAGGTGCCGACATGGGCGCTTATTCTCCTGCAACCGATGCCATGGTTGGTTATGGTATTGGCGCTTGTTTCTTAGATTATACAGGATCTGGTATTACCAATGGCGATTGTACCATTGAAGTTATTGAAACCTTAACCGTTAGCAGCCTACCTCCGCTAAATCCTAATGCTGGCAGCTACGATGTGTCTGTTAATGCTAATGTAAGCTGGACAGCGCTATCAAACGACGATTGGATATCTATTGATGTAGCCTCTGGTACTGGTGCCACTACTGTCTCTGTAACGGTAACTGAAAATACCGAAACTACAGAAAGAGTTGGCACAGTAACATTTACACAAATTCCTGGAGGCGACGATATTGTTAGAACCCTAACCGTAACTCAAGAAGGCGCAGACCTAACAGATATTTATAATCTTATTAATGATGTGCCTGGTGGTGGCCCAGTTTCTATTCACTCGTTTTCAAAAGAACAGGTAGATGGAACATCAAAATTTAACTATGCCGCAAATACTCTAGATAAAGATACTGGTACGCAATGGACGGCAGATGATGGTGACATTTTAGTTGATGATTACAAAGGTGATGGTGAATATGTTATTTTTGATTTAGGTGAAGCCTACAATTTAGATTTAATTAGAATTGCTACTGATGATAAATCCGATCCTTATGGTTTACAAATTTGGATATCAACTACCGGAACAAATCCTGCTGATTTTACGATGCTATTACCAACTTCAGGCGATTTATTGATAACCACAACAACTGGAACTCGCGATGATTACGACCAATATGAAATTACTGCGAACGCACGTTATGTTAAATTAATGAGCTTTGGAAGATTTAATACTGCTGGAGACTCCAGAAAAAGTGTTTGGACAAATATTACCGAAATTGAGTTTTTTGGAACAGCAAGCGCTTTGTCTATTAATGATATGTCTAAAGAAGATATAAAACTTTTTCCAAATCCGGTTCGTAATGGTATGTTGTACTTAAGTAAAACAAATAATAATTTAGATAAATTAACTATTTACAATATTTCTGGTAAAGCAATATTAACTAAGAATCTTAATGCTAGGTTAAGCAAAGAAACTATTGATGTTTCGTCAATTTCAGAAGGTTTCTACTTTGTTGAAATTGTAAAAGGCAGTAGTAAACATATAAGCAAGATTATTATTTCAAAATAAAAAACATCATAAATCTCTAAAAAACTCACAAAGAGGCTGTTTTAAAAGTATTTTTAGACGGCCTCTTTTTTTTTTAAACTTTAAACTAAAAATACTGCCCTATACCAAACACAAATCCTTTAGTGGCATTTTTAGAAATACCGTAACCATAATCTATTCTAAATATGGCATTGTATATTTTTTTATGAATAAAGCGCAAACCTAAACCAGGGTATATTTTTACATTATCTTTTTTGCTAAAATCGCCAAAATCACCACCTGGATTTCGCCATGTTCCTGCATCTACAAAGGCATTTCCCTGCAGTACAAACCAGTTTTTTTCGTAAAGTGTATATCGGTACTCGGTATTAAAAACAATTGTACCCGTACCTCTATCTATGGTATTCCCCACACCACGCACATTTATATTATTATCTACCGAGAACGGTGCAAACGGGGTTTCATCGTTTGTAGACAAGCCTATACGCACCCTATTTGCCCAATTTCCCTTATCTCCAATACGTTTAAAATAGAAAAAATCGTTCCAACCTATAAAAAAATCAGGAAGCATATCGTTTGAAGAAGTTACATACTGAAAGTTAAAAATGTTTCGAAACCCCGAAACAAAGTGATAGAAATAATTTAGGTTGTTATATTCGTAGATACCTTTTGCTAACCATTTGGGTACGTTCAATTCTGGACGATTATTAATATTTTCGCCTTTAAAACGGTAATCTTCCACAAAATAATTTATACCAAATTCCAATCTGTTATGAAAATTAAATTGGTACAAACCTAGCACTTCAAAACTTTCGTTGTTGTATTTGTATTGCGCAGTTTCATCTTCAAAAAAAACTGGTTCTTGAGTGGTTAAATCTTGATAATTAACAGCTAAACCCAAACGGCGCGAAAACAAAAAAGGCGCTCTAAAATTAATAGCGTAAGAATCGTAAATATCCTTTTGGTAAAAACCGCCAATAATAACATTGCTCCCAAAGGCATTAAACTCATAAAGACCAATACGGTACGCAAATTCGTCGTCATCAGTAGTATAAAAATTTACCAAAGGAATTAAAGTAAAATTTTCTTCAATATTATAAAACACATTGTACGTGCCATTTTCAGTTCGAAATACTTGATAATAGGCATGGGAGATGGAAGGTAGCCGTTTTAACAATTTCATATCCTCCTCTATACGTAAAGAATCTAAAATAGTACCAGATTTTACAGATGCTACTTTTTTTATGAATGCTGTTTTTAATTTTTTATTCCCTTGAACCTTTACATCGGCCACATAGTTATCTTGAGCATACAGCATGCAGCTAAAACACATAGTGAATACAACGGCAAAAAATAGTTTTATCATTGAGCTGAAAAAGATTTAGTAATCACCAAATTCACCCAATTATCGATACTTACATCCATTAATGTAAAATTATAAGTGTTGCCAACAATTAAGTCTGGAGGTGTTTTGGTGGTAACATTTAGCACCACATTATTGGTATTGTAATATTGAAATGAACTCTGGTAAGTATAAGTGCCAGACAACAAATTATTTTGCGTGTCTGAAATTACCTGAAAATAAATAGCATTATCGCCAACAGCATTTGGTGTCCATGAAAAAATTGGCATTTTAGAGGTGGCTTTGTTTACAGTAACATCTTTAGTCCAAACCGTTGGTTTCGTTAAGTGTTTGATGCGTATTGGATTTGAAATTTTTACTTCACCATCTAGTTCAAAAGTAATAATTACCCATTTTTCATTGGAAGTAGACTGTGTAAACTTACCCAAATGCCCATTAAAAAACGGCTCACTATTTATGAGTACTTGGTTGTAATTGGCATAATTCTCATGGTCTACTTGAACATTTTTAGTCTCATAGAACCTTATATTAGTAGCACCTGCTTCAGGATAAAAAAATGTTAAAATTGCTCCAGTGTCTTTATCGCTTGCCGCACACGCTATTACGGCTCCTGTTTCAATATTATTGCTAGAAGCATATACTGCTAGCGTTTGCTCAGTGGTATCATCTGCATCAGAACAAGATGTAATTATCAAAATAAAAAACAATATATAATTCCACTTTTGCATTAATATTTTGTTTTATAGTAATTGCGAATTAATGTTTCTACTGGTTTGTTTTGTGGCGTAAACATAGTATTGTTTTGCCCTCCCACCTTGCTGTGATTTATAAACCATTTCCAAATAAAGCCTCCAGCAAACCAATTTTCTTTCCAAAAAGTTTCAAACAAAGCCTTCGTGGTGTTTTTTTGTGCCTCTAAATTAACCGCTCCCAAAGCCCTATCGCTCTTCCAAGGTGTTTTACCTGCATAATCTACACTTCTGTATCCAAACTCTGTAAAAAGTATAGGTTTCCCTTCTTTCTCAGAGATAGATTTTATAATTGGTTTATGGGTTTTCCACCCTTTTAAACAAGCTTCAACCGTAGGTGTCTTACTGTCATTAACAGGAAAATAAGCATCAATTCCAATATAATCTAGTGCACTCCAAAACGGTGTACGTTTAAATTCGTCCCAATTGGCAGCATAGGTTAATTTCCCTTTGTAAATGGTTTTAATTTTTTTTATTAGCGCTTGCCAATATGCTGATCTGTTTGTAACAAAACGTTCTAGTTCAGTACCAATACAGAATATGTCGACATTAAGTTGATTAGCTAACACTGCATAGGCTAAAATAAATTTTGAGTAAGAGTCTTCTAAAGCTTTCCAATCGGTTTCACTACTCATTTCTATGTGTCCTGTATACTCGCCTTGCCATACCCAAATCTGGGGTTTTAGCATAATTTTAATATTTTTTTTATGTAGCTCGTTAATGTACTGTGTTGCGCCATCTACAGTTTCGCCAAACCACTGCCTATGGGTGTTGTGGATAATTTCAGGATGTTTTAAATCTTTTATAAAACCAAAGGGCATAATAGCTGCATAATTGGCATTTACATTTACAAGCGGATGTATATGTTTAGCCGTAACCTCGGCATTGGCAGCAACAAAACTCACCCCATTTATTTTATCAGTTTGTGTATTACAAGATTGAAAACCGAATATTAAAATAAAAACAAGTAGTTTATAATGCCTCATATATCATAACTTTTAAGCTTCTAAGGTACTATTTAATCTTATAGTATTACACTAAAATAACGCCCTTAACCCAATATTAAAAGTTTGCCCTAAACCTGTATTGTTTCCTCTAAAAAAGTTTGAATACAGGAATTCTACGTTAAGTGCTTTGGTTAATTGGTATTTTGCACCACCACCAATAATAGAAGCATTTTGGCTAAAATTGTTTTCTCCTTTATCATTTCCGCTAAAAGAGATAAGCTGAATATGCTGCACTAAACCTAACACGGTAAATTTAGAACTTGGGAAGTAACTTAAAAATACACCAGGCGTTAAGCGTAAACTGTTGTAGGCAAAACTTGCCTGTTCCCCAAAATTATACTCGGTATTTAACTCTGAAAACAGCTGCCAATCGCCACTTGCAAAACTATAATCGTAGAAAAATCTGTTTTGGAATATAAATCCGTCTTGATCTAAAAACACACCTTCTTCGGTTTCATTATCAACTAATGGAATATGAAATGCGGTTTGAATGGTAAAATTGCCAACATTTTTAATTGGGTTAAATTTTATTGCAGGCGCGAATGATGTAAAACCAGAACGCGCTGTACCACGTTCGCCATCAAAAGAAAACACATCTAGCGCATTTCTACCTCCAATAACATTAGAGCGAAATTCTAATAACAATCCAACATTTAATGTATTATTATTAGATACACCCGTAAAAACATCAACTGTTGAGGTAAAAAAGGTATTTCTTGGTATGTTTTGTTTTTCGCCATTGGGCCCAAATAAATCTTTAGTTTCAGTATATAAATTATTAAACCATTTGATATCCCATTGTCCTTTTTTTAGTAAGATTGAAGGCGTATAGGTTTGAATTACGCTGCGTTGTTCTTGCTCTTCTTCTTGCGAAAATCCATTAAAGGACATCACCATTACTACTAATATTACTATTACTCTTTTCATTATTTTGGCTTTAAATATTTGTTTAGACCTGTTATTATTGTTTATTAATTGTCCAATCGTAAGGAAAATAACTTAACTTCCATTTACCTTCCAATTTGTCTGTTTTATATGTATTTATAAAGTCTATTTCATCCATACCATTCATAGTAAAATCCTCTTTATACCACTCCATAATTTGAGATACTTGCACACGGTTTTTCTTGTTATTTACCCTTATAAAATCCCCATTTATAGCTTTTTTAGTTTGGGTTTCTAGTTGCGCATCTAGAGTATTTGGCAAATATGCTTTATTAATAAGGGGTGGACATCCTACAGCGCCACAAACGAGTACAAAGTGAAAACGAGGTTCTTTAAAATTTCCTCTTAACAATTTATGTTCAATGTCATTTAAAGTGGTACTTATTCCCCCTATACTGTACTTAGTTTTATCAAAAAAACCAGCATGATCTAAGGGCGATTTTGTTGGATAATGGTCAATAAGTCCTTTTATCACCAAAAGATTATAAGCATTAATCCAAAAGGCTTGGAAGTTTTTAGCATCGACTTTAGAAACCGAAATACCTTCGGCAATTTTTAAAATTTCGTTAAGTTGTGAAGGAGCTTTGTGTATAGTATCGTAAGCCACTCTACCGTTAGCTACGTTAGCTTTAAAAAATGCTTCGGCTTTATTAAAGAATGTATCTAAATCTTGTGCTTGCGTAGAAATACTTCCTAATAGTACTGTAATTATGACTATGATTTTTTTCATTTTTAAATAATTTGATTAGTGATATACTTTCATCTAAGTCAGTCTTGCTTCAAGAAACTTTCAAAAAAAACAAAAAATTTTCGCGTCTCAACCTAATACCATTCCTTACAAAACTTAACCAATTTAAACCTGTTCTAAATTAAAGGCACTTGTTAAGTTCTTATCTTTAGATGCGACCTAATACAGCATAACAACCAAATTATGGAAGAACATATCGTTATAATAGGAAATGGAATTTCTGGCGTAACCGCTGCCAGACACATTCGTAAACTTTCCGATAAAAAAATCACTATAGTTTCTGCTGAAACTGAATATTTCTTTTCCCGTACCGCATTAATGTACGTGTACATGGGCCATATGAAATTTGAGCATACGCAGCCTTACGAAAATTGGTTTTGGAAGAAAAACAAAATTCATCTCAAGAAAGGATTTGTGAAGCAAATTGAAACCAAATCTAAAACCTTACATTTTGCTGAAGGCGACACTCTAGAATACGATAAATTAATAATTGCCACAGGCAGTAAACCCAATAAATTTGGATGGCCTGGTGAAAATCTAAAAGGTGTTATGGGCATGTACCATAAACAGGATTTAGAGAATTTAGAAACATATGCGCCCAATAACAAAGTTTGTAAACGCGCCGTAGTTGTTGGTGGTGGCTTAATTGGTATTGAATTGGCAGAAATGTTACATTCCCGCCATATTCCTGTTACTTTTTTGGTACGTGAAAGCAGTTTTTGGAATGGTGTGCTACCCGAAGCTGAAAGTGCAATAATTAACCGTGAAATTATGGCCAACGGAATAGACTTAAGATTGTCTACCAATTTAAAGGAAATAATTTCTGATGAAAACGAACAAGTTAAATCTGTAATTATTGAAGAAACAGGTGAGGAAATTCCCTGTAACGTGGTTGGCTTAACTGCTGGTGTTTCGCCTAATATAGATTTTATAAAAGATTCTGAAATTAAAACTGGTCGTGGCGTAAAAGTAAATCGGTATTTAGAAACCAATATCCCCGATGTTTATGCCATTGGCGATTGTGCAGAACAGCAGGAAGGGATTAACCAACGCAGACCTATTGAAGCGGTTTGGTACACGGGCCGAATGATGGGTGAAACGCTTGCGCAAACTATTTGTGGCAATAGAATACAATACAATCCTGGGCACTGGTTTAACTCTGCAAAGTTTTTTGATATTGAATACCAAACCTATGGATGGGTTTGGGCACAACCCAAAGCAAACGAGGCACGGTTTTATTGGGAACATGCCGATGGCAATAAATGCATTCATATTAATTACAATAAAAACACTCGTGAGTTTATTGGCATCAACACCTTTGGCATTCGTATGCGCCACGAGTTTTTCGATAAAATGTTAAACGAAAAACAATCTGTAGATTATGTTTTAGAACATTTAGCAGATGCTAATTTCGATCCTGAATTCTACAAACAATACGAACGCAACATCGTTTTAAAATTTAACAAAGAAAACAATACAAACATTCAACTTAAAAAGAAAAGTTGGAGACGCATATTTGCCTAAAAAAATAATTATGAACGTATTAAAACAATTAGGTTTAGCTTTATTCATTATTGGTATAGGCATTTTTACCGGAAGTATTTTTACTGGTAATTTTAGTTTAACTGAAGCTGAATTAAATGAATTTTTAGCCTCAAAAAACTATAAAAGTGAACTTATTAAAGATGAACTTAAAAAGGCAACGGTTACTAAAGAAAACTTAAATATTTTTGAATTTTCTAGTCGCGTTAGGAATGCTTATAAAACCTCCAACAACTACTACGATGCATTAATTGCAAAGTATGATGCCGAAAAGAATTGGGATAAAAAAGGCGAACAATACCAATATAAGATCTACGGAAAACCACATACCCTAAGTTATGAAATAGCAAAAAAAGCAGGCTCTGGTTTTGTAAAGGAAAATTCGGGGTTGTTGTGGTGGCTTACCTTTGGTTTGTCCATTATTGGTGCGCTATTATTTATAATCCCTAACCTTGTGCTTTTGGGCAGACCAGGAATTAAAAACAATGGTATTTACCATAAAGCAAGCACCAATCGCGGTGGCATTGCCTGGGTAGTATTTGTGTATTTGGTAGTGTTTTATTTGCTGCTATACTTTATGCCAGATTATATTGTGAATTGGACTTACATTTTAGACCCAATAAGCATATTTTTAAATGGAGGGCCAGCAAGCCAATGGTTTGTTTATGGGTTTTTATATTGTACCGTTATGGTTGTTATGGCGGTACGCATGTACATAAAATACAGACACAACAAATATCAAATTATCAGAACAACCTCGGTACTCTTCTTTCAAATTGTATTTGCATTTTTAATTCCTGAAATTATGACCAGCCTAAACATGCCCGGGTACGATTTTAAAAATGCATTTCCGTTAGATTACGACTTCTTTTTTGAATGGAATTTAGATAATTTAAGAAATAGAGGAGCCATTGGGCTTTTTATACTTGTTTGGGGTACTATATTAACTTTAATAATAGTGCCTGTAATGGTATATTTCTTTGGAAAACGCTGGTATTGCTCTTGGGTTTGTGGCTGTGGTGGTTTAGCCGAAACCTTGGGCGATCCCTACAGACAACATTCTGATAAAAGTCTGAATGCCTGGAAATTAGAACGTTGGTTAGTTCACGGTGTTTTATTGTTTTCGTTGGTAATGACACTTGTAACCCTCTACTGTTATTTCTCGGGTGCTGAAGCCTTTTTGGGTATAAAATCACAATGGATTAAAGACACCTATAGCTTTTTAATTGGGGCTTGGTTTGCAGGTGTAATAGGTACTGGCTTCTACCCTATTTTTGGTAACCGGGTATGGTGCCGTTTTGGGTGTCCGCTTGCTGCGTATCTAGGTTTAGTACAACGTTTTAAATCTCGATTTAGAATTACCACCAATGGCGGGCAATGTATTTCCTGCGGCAACTGTTCTACCTATTGCGAAATGGGAATTGATGTACGTTCCTATGCCCAAAAAGGCGAAAATATTATTCGTGCAAGTTGTGTAGGCTGTGGCATATGTTCTGCTGTTTGCCCAAGAGGTGTTTTAAAACTTGAAAACGGCCCAGAAACAGGACGCATAAACCCAAATGATATTTTATTAGGAAACGATGTAGACTTAATGGATTTAGTAAATCAGAAATAAAAATAGTTTTCATTGAAGCCCTGTTTTCAGTTCAGCAATTTTACAGCGCTATTTCGCAGACTAACACAGGGAAATTTTTTAGTGTTTTAAAAATATAATAGTAAAAACTAGCCATGGTGATTTAAAAAACATTTCTATGTATCACTGCTAAAACTATGTAAATAGCTTTGGAACAAAAATATTTTAAATGAAAAACCTAATTCTTATAATAATACTATGCATTAGCTTTAATGCTTCAGATGAAAAGAAATACCTAAGGGAATTCTACAACAGCGGAAATATTAAAGCTGAAGGATGGGTAGAAAACGGTATAAAAATTAAGTACTGGACGTTTTATTACCCCAACGGCAAAACACAAAAAGAAGGCCATTTTAACAACGGTAAACCTATAAAATATTGGTACTTTTACCGCGAAAACGGCACAAAGGAAAGTGAGGGCCATTTCATTAACGGTAAGAAAAATAATTGGTGGTTGTTTTATGATGCTATGGAAAAAATTAATCATAAATGCCAACTAAAAGACAATAAAAAAAACGGTTATTGTTTAATGTATGAAAATGAAAAACTAGTGTCTGCAAAAAAATTTAAACAAGGCAAACAAATTAAAGAATGGACAGATTTTAAATCGTTCAGAAAGGAAAATAACCTTAACGACTTAAGATGACAAAACCCAATACTAAGCAAAGCCATAGTATAAACGTTATAATTCCTGCCCATAACGAGGCAAATTCTATAGCAAAGGTTATTAACGACATTCCAAAGCACGTTGAAGAGATTATTGTGGTAAGCAACAATTCATCTGACGCTACAGAAAATAATGCTGCTAAGGCTGGAGCTACCGTACTTACCGAGAGTAACAAAGGCTACGGATATGCGTGCTTAAAAGGAATGGATTATATTGCCAACAAAAAAATTAAGCCCGATATTGTTGTTTTTTTAGATGGAGACTACAGTGATTATCCTGAGGAGCTTAATAAAATAGTTGCGCCAATCATCGATAAAGATATAGATTTTGTAATAGGAGCGCGTGTAAAACAACTACGAGAGGAAGGCGCTATGACTGTGCCACAAATTTTTGGTAATTGGCTAGCTACAGCTTTAATGAAACTATTTTTTGGCGCCACATTTACAGATTTAGGGCCGTTTAGAGCTATAAAATACAATAAGTTACTGGCACTAAATATGGAAGACAAAACCTATGGATGGACTGTAGAAATGCAATTAAAAGCTATAAAACAAAAATTAAGCTACACAGAAGTACCTGTAAATTACCGAAATAGAATTGGCGTTTCTAAAGTTTCAGGAACTGTAAAAGGTGCTATATTTGCAGGCGTAAAAATATTAGGTTGGATTTTTAAATACAGTCTTAAATAATGTATATAGAAACCGTTATTATTGTTATTTACACTATTGCGTTGTTGCTTATTTTTATCTACGCATTGGCTCAACTCAATTTGTTATTTAACTATTTGTCGGCAAAAAACATCAGTAACGAACCTAAATTTAACCTATCGCATCCAGAAGAAGTGCCTTATGTTACCATTCAACTTCCAGTATACAACGAAATGTATGTTATGGAACGTTTGCTGGATAACATCGCAAAAATAGACTACCCTAAAGACAAGCTAGAAATTCAAGTTTTAGACGATTCTACCGATGAAACTGTGGCCACCACAAAAGCGCATATAGAAAAGCTTCAATCCACAGGATTAAACATTCAGCATATAACACGAAAAGACCGAAAAGGGTTTAAAGCGGGTGCGCTTAAAGAAGGTTTAAAAATTGCAAAGGGAGAATTTATCGCTATTTTCGATTCTGATTTTTTACCACAAAAAGATTGGTTAAAACGCACCGTACCTTATTTTAAAAATAAAGAGATTGGTGTTGTGCAAACACGTTGGGGGCACATAAACCGCAACTATTCGCTACTTACCAAAATTCAGGCCTTTGCTTTAGATGCGCATTTTACATTAGAGCAAGTTGGCAGAAATAGTAAAGGGCACTTTATAAACTTTAACGGTACAGCAGGAATTTGGAGAAAAGCATGTATTGTAGATGCTGGCAATTGGGAGGGCGATACCCTTACCGAAGATTTAGATTTAAGCTATCGTGCACAACTAAAAAAATGGAAGTTTAAATATCTAGAAGAAGTAGAAACCCCTGCAGAATTACCAATTGTTATTAGTGCAGCGCGCTCACAACAATTTAGGTGGAACAAAGGTGGAGCAGAAAACTTTAAGAAAATGCTTTGGCGTGTTTTAAAAAACAAGAATATTTCTGCAAAAACCAAAGTGCATGGGCTGTTACATTTATTAAACAGCACCATGTTTCTAAATGTTCTTATAGTTGCTATTTTAAGCATTCCCATGTTATATATAAAAAACGAATACACACATTTAAAACCTTATTTTTATGTAATGAGTTTTTTTGTGATAAGTACCGTTATATTTTTTATTTGTTATTGGATTATGTACCGTAAAATATACGGTGGCGGTTTAAAAAACTTTATGGGTTACATAGGTATGTTTTTTGTATTTTTCTCTATAGCTATGGGCTTCTCGTTGCATAACTCTATAGCCGTTTTAGAGGGGCATTTAGGCAAAAAAAGCGAATTTGTACGTACACCAAAATTTAATATTGGTAAGTTTAAAGACAATTGGAAAAACAATAAATACATTAAACGCAACATTTCCGTTCATGTTATTTTCGAAGGGCTATTAATGCTTTACTTTGGGTTTGGTATGTATAGCGCCTTTATTGTTGGCGACCAAGGTGGCGATTTTGGGCTCTTTCCGTTTCATCTTATGTTATGTTTAGGCTTTGGCTATGTATTTTTTAAGTCTTTGGCTTCTAAGGTTTAATTATTTTGGCGCTACCCTATCTTGTCGCCCTTTTATTCTTAGGTTTCTATTTTAAATTTTTGAATTCATGAACATAAATGTTTCGCTATATCTTTTGTTTTTGTAATTACTTGATAGGTAAGAGTTAACAATACAGGTATTCGATTTAGCCAAAAATCAGTCTACTTCATAAGAAAAATAAAAGGGTGCCGCTGCAATCCATAACGCATATACCTGCCAATATATAGCCCAAAACTAACTGAATTTACTTTTGCTGTTTAACTGCTAAAAAATACTCTTAATTAAAGAAATTAAGTCTTCTTCTGTTTTTTTATAAGCTTCTTTATTTTTTTAGAAGGTTTTATTTTATTTTCAGAATTAGCACAATAATCTACCAATATTATTTCTGCTTTTTTGTAGATAGCATCATTACTTAATGGCTTACCTTCATGTTCCAGTACAACTTTTGTCATTGCTGCAAGGTATAAACCTAATAAATCTGAGTTCCCCTTAGATAGCTCCATTGCTTTATCCCCTATTTCAAAAGTATAGGCTGGTGTACCTTCCATCCATTTCATAATATATTGAATAGCTGTAAGTCTGTTCAATTCATCTTTTGTCATTGGGTTATTAAACAGGTAATTAGCACATTCTAAAACCTTATCTTGTTCGGTTTTATAGCTTTCAATTGCTTTAAAATCGTAGTTTGAAAGTTCTTGAAAATTTTGACTAAATGTGATATTCACAAAAAGAAAAGTAAGTAGAAAAACAAAAAAAGTTCTCATTGTAGTTGTTAATTAAATTAAACTTACAATTTAGTCAAGTTAATAAACTTAAAACCTGAGAAATATCATAACATCAATTTAAAACATTCTTTTTTTATGGTTTAGAAGATGAGTATTTCAACGTTAAACCAACAAACAAATAGTACTATATTTACTGCATGCTTTTAAACCCAACTTTTTTAAAACTTAATAAAGCACCCTTGCTTTTAGCCTTGGCTAGTTTAGTATTTTATTGGGCTTTTGCGTATAATTTAGTTAGAACAGACTATATAAAACTCATTACACTTTATGTGGCGTTGTTTGTTTTATTTTACAATATCACAAAACATTTAAAACACAATAGTAAGGCACTTACCTATTTAGCGTTTGCATTTAGGGCTATTTTTATTTTAGCCATACCTAATTTATCTCAGGATTTTTATAGATTTATTTGGGACGGACGCATGATTTTAGAGGGTTTTAACCCATATTTATATACTGTTACATCTTTTATAAACAATGGCGAATTACCTGTTGCTCAAGCACAGGAACTTCATGAAGGCATGGGAGCGCTTAATGCAAGCCATTATACCAATTACCCACCAATAAACCAGTTATGTTTTGCTATTGCCGCACTTTTTGCCAATAAGAGTATTATGGGCGCAGTAATTACAATGAGATTATTAATAGTTTTAGCCGATTTTGGAACGCTGTATTTTGGAAAACGCCTTCTAGAAAAACTTAAAATTCCTTCTTACACCATTTTTTGGTATATCTTAAATCCCTTTATTATTATTGAACTTACAGGAAATCTTCACTTTGAAGGGGTTATGATTTTCTTTTTAATTTGGAGTTTGTATTTACTTTATTTAGGAAAATGGCAATGGGCTGCGGTGGTTTTAGCGCTGTCTGTTTCGGTTAAATTAATACCTTTACTATTTTTACCCTTATTTTTTCAGTGGTTTGTAAATCGTAACGTTACTACAATAGTAAATAGAGAGAACCTATCTGCACAAAAAAAAGAGGTTACTTTGTTGGTTACGCCCTATAATAACATTAAACATGGTTTTGTAAAACTAATGGTGTTCTATACTTTAATTATAGTTACCACATTACTTCTTTTTGCACCTTTTTACACCACAGAATTTATACATAATTACTCGAATACCGTAGCACTTTGGTTTCAAAATTTTGAATTCAATGCAAGTATTTATTACATCGCTAGAGAAATTGGGTATTGGTTTAGGGGTTACAACGAAATTGCCATAATTGGAAAAATTATACCTGTAGTGGTTATTTGCGTAACGCTCATCATTACATTTTACAGAAAAAACAACACTATGGTAGAACTTATTACCGCTATGTTGTTTGTGCTATCGTTTTACTATTTTACAACTACCACAGTACATCCTTGGTATGTGGCTACACTTTTAATACTATCGGTTTTTACAAAATACAAGTTTCCATTGGTTTGGAGTTGTGTTATTATACTAAGTTATTTAGCTTATGTAAATTTGAACAAAGCTGATAAGTCTGAAAATTTATGGATTATTGCCCTAGAATATCTTATTGTTTACGGTATGTTTTTTTGGGAAGTATGTATAAAAAAGGCTCCCAAAACACTGGAAGCCTAAAATTATGTACGAGTAGTGCTGAAATTTAAAGAACAGCACAACTGTTAAAACATTTACAGTTTTTCTAGCTTAGTTATGGTGTTAATTTCCTCCTCTATTTCCATATCGTCTTCATCGGTAGTAACTTCAGTATCTTTATTAAAGGTAATTTTAAATTTAGTACCAATTAAGTCATCAGAATTTAAATTGAATTCTTTTAAAACATCGTCTTCTACGTTTTGAAATGTAAGTGTGTGTTCTTCATCATCTTTTCCTTTGGTTATAAAATTATAACCATAATCTTCTTTACCATCAAAAGTAGCATAAACAATTAAACCTTCCTGATCCTCTAAAATTGAGAAAGTACTGTTTACTTTTAAATGTGACTTAAAGCCTGAAAGTGAAAAAAACGCTAGCATTAAACCTGCGAAAACTATTAATTTTTGTGTTTTCATGTTTTTTAAAATTTTAAAATTTAACTATAAAATCTTCGGAAAACATCCTACCAGAAAGCCCGAATTACTTTAAAATGGTTTTACCCTAAAACCATTGGTAGCCAATAGCTTAATATACGTTTTATTCTTATAAATAGTTGTGCTATATTTAAAAAAAAAGGTTAAAGTGAACTTTTATTTTGTTTGGGGTTATACATAACAATAATTTGGATAACAATAGCTAGAAACACCAATAAATATATTTCTATTTGGGTAAAGAGCTCTACCGTATCAATTGCTTTTTGACTAATAGACATTTGCCTTTTTCCTTCATTAATCTGTATTTCAGATAACTCATCAAGATTTTCTTTTAAATTATTAATACCAGTCGCCAAATTATTTTTTGCCACAAAATCTGAGTCTTTAAAAACGTTTTCTAAAGTTTTTAATTTTTGAAAATTCTCTTTTAAATTATCAAACACCTTACTTTCGTCTAATGTGAGTTTGGTTTGTTCAAATCTTGAAATAAGGCTTTGGATGTCGTCATTCACTTTATTGTTATATTGATTAAAAAAAGTAGTATCTGAAGCTGCAACGGCGACTTCCTTTTCTTGAACTGCTTTAGACATTTCAAAAATTAAATCTTTAGCAATGAGTCTATCTTCATAAATTGTAACTACAGAATCCTTAACTCTTATAAAATTATTTCTATCTATTAAGTTTGTGGTAACAATTAATACAAAAACCATTAAAATACTTAGCACCCATTTAATTTTATTGAAGAAAGTCATATATTTTTTCGTTTTTTTTATAATTCTAATAAAAATAATAAAAATGCTTTAGATACAAGCTATGTTAACATTTTCCCTACAAATAAATCTAAAACTTCAATAACAATTAAAATAATGATAATCCACTCCAATCGGCTACTTTCCTTATGGTCCATAATATCTTTAAAGAGCTCTAAATTCTCTTTTATAATTTCAATTCTGTCATGAATTAAGCGGTATCTGTCCTTTAAATCAAAAGATTGTTTTAAATCCTGATTAAGCTTATTTAACTGCTCTTTCTCCCAAGTAATGTCTGGTGCATCAAAAATATAGAGATTCTCTGTAATTTTATTTTTAATGTTTAAAACCTTACCTATAAAACGCTTTAGTTTATGCCCAGAAATATCTAACTTTCCTTTTTCTTCAAGATATAAGGTATGTTCGTTAGTTTCTATTAACAACTCTTCTGTAATTTCGGAAAAGCTTTGTAATGCCACTGATTGTGATGTGTTTAGCATTACCAATCGTATCATTTCCTCATCAATTTTAGGCAACACCACACTATCAAACTGAACTCTTAGCGTGTTTGTTTTAATGATGACTTCGACCGATTCAGATAATTTTTCGGAAAAAAAATTGACACAAAATGGTTTAATTTGTTCTAAAGCCTGTTCTATTTCAGTATGGTTCATATTGAAAAAACTCACCATACCGTATTGAAACAGATAAATAAAACTTTCGTTTGAACTTTTATAGTAAAGTTCATCGCTATCTTGAAACAACAATTGCCACTGCAACCCTTGTTTACTAGCTTTTAAATTGATAGCGCTAGCTACTTGGTAAGCAACTACCGTATACATTTATGTATTATGTAAAAGGTTTTTTTAAATAGGTTTTAAACTTTCTACTCTATAGATGGGATTTTCATCGTCACCGTCTTCAACAAACGTAATTCTAAAATCTACATCAATTAAGCTTTTGTCGTTTTTTAAATCGTATTGTTTTAAAACACGAGGATGCACTTCTTCAAAAGCTAATTCCTCGCCATTCTCGAACCAAAACGTAAAATAACCGTTTTTGTAGGATTTAAAAGCGGCTGTTCTCATGATATTAATAAGTGTTAGTCGTTATCGTCTTCTGGGTCTTCATCCTCAATATCTGGAGGCTGAACTGCTTCTGGGTCATCGTTATCAAATTCCTCATAATCATCTTCATCGTAATTCTCCATAGTCACCTCTAACTTAGTACTTACTTTTACCAAATACTTTGTATCGCTTGTAGTTACCTCAACAGCTTCAATAATTTCGTTGTGTTGGTTTCTAAAGGATATTATGTGGTCGTCATCATAACCATCAGGGTATTTTTCAACCAGTAGCGCCAGAATCTCTGGAGTTAATTTTTTAAAATCTACGATAACACGTTTTAAATTGTCATTTTTATTTTTCATTGGGTTAATTTTTCCTGTATTAAGTTGGGGTGTTTTAAAAATGAATTAAATATACTATTTATATTATTTTTTTCTAATAACATCATAAAAATCTTTTCTTCTATCTTTTAGATTTTTAACAGCACCAAAAGCATGTAATTCTCTTAACAAGCTAATATCTACATCTGCTACTAATATCATTTCGGTATTAGGAGTAGCTTCTGCCTTAATGCCATTACTTGGAAACGAAAAATCGCATGGTGTAAATACTGCCGATTGTGCGTATTGTATATCCATATTATTTACGTTTGGCAAATTGCCTACGCTACCAGAAATGGCAACATAACATTCGTTTTCAATGGCTCGTGCTTGTGCACATAGTCTTACTCGAGAATAGCCATTTTGTGTATCTGTTAAAAACGGAACGAATAAAATATCCATACCTTCATCTGCTAACAACCGTGATAGCTCGGGGAATTCTGAATCATAACAAATTAAAATACCAATTTTTCCACAATCTGTATTAAAGGTTTTAAGCTCACTTCCACGTTGCATACCCCAAACTTTGGCTTCATCTGGTGTTACATGTATTTTTTCGTAGCGCTCAACACTACCATCGCGTTTGCACAAATAACCTACGTTGTATAGTTTATCGTCGACAACTTCGGGCATACTGCCTGAGATAATGTTAATGTTATACGAGATGGATAACTGTTTTAATTTATTGGTGATAGTTTCTGTAAATTTTGCCAATTCCCTAATAGCTTCCGACTCGTGCAAATGATTAAACTCTGCCATTAATGGCGCATTAAAAAACTCGGGGAACACTGCAAAATCTGATCTGTACGCCGCTAAACTATCTATAAAATACTCTACTTGCTGCATTAAATCATCTAAAGCGTTGTAAGGCCTCATTTGCCATTGTATTAAGCCTAAACGAACAATAGTTTTTACAGTTGATGCTTTTTTATTGGGTTTTGTATAATAAATATTATCCCATTCCATTAAAACGGCATACTCATTTGATGCTGTATCGCCTTCTAAGTAACCTTTTAAGACTCTTACGGGATGAAAATCGTTTGAAATTTGAAAATTTAGAACAGGATCATGAATTTCTTTGCGCTTAACCCTTTCTATATACTCTTTGGGTGTTAAATCTGGATGTTTATGATAATTTGGCATTCGTCCTCCAAATACAATACCTTTTAAATTTAGGTTTTCGCAAACTTCCTTTCTGTAATCATAAAGACGTCTTCCTAAGCGAAGGCCTCTATATTCTGGCTTTATAAATACATCTATACCATATAACACATCGCCTTCAGGGTCATGGTTTTTAAATGATTTGCCGCCTATAACGTCTTCATAGGTGTGTTCATCATCAATACTGTTGTAATCTACAATTAATGACAATGCACAACCTGCTATATCGCCGTCTATCTTTATGATGACTTGCCCCTCAGGAAACATTCTGGTTAAATCCTCAATATGATGCTTTTTCCAATACGAATTAAGCACACCAGCATAAGATGCTAAGGTTGCTTCTTTTAATTCCTCAAAATCATCAACGGTGAGGTACTTTAATTCTATATTTTCTATCTTTTGTTTACCCATGGTTATTGCCCTAATAAATAAGCAAAAATTAAAGGCGCAACAATTGTAGCATCACTTTCTATAATAAACTTAGGCGTATCTATATCTAACTTTCCCCATGTAATTTTTTCATTAGGAACTGCTCCAGAATAAGAGCCGTAACTTGTTGTAGAATCGCTAATTTGACAAAAATAACTCCAGAATGGTGTGTCTGTACGTTCCATATCTTGGTACAGCATTGGTACTACACATATAGGAAAATCGCCTGCAATACCACCACCAATCTGGAAGAAACCTATACCTTTTGAAGAGTTTTCGGTATACCAATCTGCCAGGAACGTCATGTATTCTATACCAGATTTCATAGTACTTGCTTTTAATTCGCCTTTTAACACATAGCTTGCAAAAATATTCCCCATAGTACTATCTTCCCAACCTGGGCATACTATAGGCAAATTCTTTTCGGCTGCAGCGTACATCCAAGAATCCTTTATATCAATTTCATAGTATTGCTCTAACACCCCCGAAAGCAACATTTTATACATATATTCGTGTGGTAAATAACGCTCGCCTTTAGCTTCTGCATCTTTCCAAATTTCGTAGATATGCTCTTGTAGGCGACGGAACGCTTCCTCCTCTGGAATACAGGTGTCGGTAACACGATTTAAACCTTTTTCTAATAAATCCCATTCCTCCTTAGGGGTTAAATCGCGGTAATTTGGCACGCGCTTGTAATGGGAATGCGCCACCAAATTCATAATATCCTCTTCAAGGTTTGCACCTGTACAGGAAATAATTTGTACTTTATCTTGACGTATCATTTCTGCAAAACTTTTCCCAAGCTCAGCAGTACTCATAGCACCTGCGAGAGATACCAACATTTTTGCACCATTATTCAACTGTGCTTCGTAACCCTTTGCTGCATCTACCAAAGCAGCTGCATTAAAATGTAAATAATGGGTTTCTATAAATTGTGAAATTGGGCCTTTAGTTGTTGTCATCGTCAGTAAATTTTAAAGTGTTCTTTTTTTGTTCTTTAGACTCGTAAGCATTGTCGTAATTATCGCTAACCGCATCATTCATAAATTTATAGCTTAACATCTTGTAATACAATTTTGCAGCTAGGAAATCTGATGACTTTTCGTCTTTATTTGGGCATAACTCTACAATATCGAAACCTACAACATGTTTTTCTTCAAATACTTGTTTTAAAAAATCTAAGGTTTCATACCACAATAAGCCACCTGGTTCTGGTGTACCGGTACTTGGGAGAATTGATGGATCGAAGGCATCTAAATCAAAAGTAATAAATACGTTATCAGTCATTTGATCTATTGCTGCTTCCATCCAAGAATCGTCTATCGCCATGTCGTGAGCAAAATAGGTTTTCTCTTCGTCCATCACCGTTTTTTCCATTATGTCCATAGAACGAATACCTACTTGAATTAAGTTGGTGCTTTGGCTAGCTTCGTAAACTGCACAAGCATGGTTACACGTTGAGCCTTCGTAAGATTTACGCAAATCGGCATGTGCATCTATGTGCAACACTGTTAAGCTCGGGTACATCTCATTAAAAGCACGAATAGTTCCTATTGAAATGGAATGCTCACCACCAAAAATGGTAACAAACTTATTCTTCTTAATGTATTTTTTTGTGATTTGATGTACTGCGTCTACCATAGCTTCTGGAGACTTGTTTTCTGTAACAGGGTCTGCCAAAAACACACCTTGTTGGTATACTTCGGTACCTGTTTCAATATCGTAAAGCTCCATATTTTCCGAAGCTTCTAAAAAAGCTTTTGGACCTTTGTCGGCACCTTTTTGCCATGTACTTGTACCATCATAGGGTACAGGGATTAAAACAATTTTAGCTTGTTCTAATTTCGCTAATTCCTGAGGAATTCCAGCGTAAGTTTTTGTGTTCATTTTTAAGTATTTCGTATTGATTATATATACCTATTTTGTATTGATTTCCTCAACCAGTTCTTCTACTGGTTTTGAAGCATTTTGATTGGTACCATAACCTAAAATTTTAAGTAAGTCTTCACTTTTTTGTTGCTCGCTAAATACTTCGGTGGTTAAATTACCTTCTGCATCCCTATTTATTAAAATATGCTTAGGCGAAGGAATTAAACAGTGTTGTAAACCGCCAAAACCGCCAATGGTTTCTTGATAGGCGCCTGTATTAAAAAATCCGATATACAAGGGTTTCTCTTTATTATATTTTGGCATATAAATAGCATTCATATGTTGTTCGCTATTGTAATAATCGTCGCTATCGCATGTTAAGCCTCCTAATAAAATACGCTCGTAACTATCCTGCCAACGATTTATTGGTAATAAAATGAAACGCTTATTAATTGCCCAAGTATCTGGTAATGTAGTAATAAACGATGAGTTTATCATATTCCACTTTTCGCGGTCGTTTTGTTGTTTTTGGTATAGCACTTCGTAAATTGCACCACCACTTTCGCCAACAGTAAAACTACCAAACTCGGTGAAAATATTTGGCACGTCTACTTCTTCCTCATCGCAGGTTAATTGTATTTGATTTATAATTTCGTCAATCATATACTCATAATCAAACTCAAAAGCCAAAGAATTTTTAATGGGAAAACCACCACCAATATTTAAACTGTTTAGTGTTGGGCATATCTTTTTTAAATTGGTGTAAACCTTTAAACATTTAAGTAGCTCGTTCCAATAATATGCATTATCGCGAATACCCGTGTTTATAAAAAAGTGTAACATTTTAAGTTCTACTTTTTTATTATTGGATATCTGGTTTTTGTAAAAGGGCACAATGTTTTTGTAACCAATACCCAGACGAGAGGTGTAAAACTCAAACTTGGGTTCTTCTTCAGATGCTATACGAATACCTACATTAAATTTGCCTTTTATTTCTTGGGACAATAAATCTATTTCCTCATAATTATCTATTATTGGAATTGCATTTTTATGACCGTTGTTAATTAAACGAGCAATATTTGTTACATACTGCGCACGTTTAAAGCCGTTACTAATTACAAATGTTTCATCTGTAATTTTACCTGCTTCTTTAAGGCGCTCAACTATATCAATATCGAACGCCGATGACGTTTCTATGTGTATGTTGTTTTTTAAGGCTTCATCTAAAACATGCTTAAAATGACTGCTTTTAGTACAGTAGCAGTAGTTATAATTACCTTTATAATTGTGCTTTTGCATTGCGTTTTCAAACCACATTTTTGCCTTGTTAATGTTATTGGAAATTTGTGGCAAATACGTAAACTTTAGCGGTGCTCCATACTGTTTTGTAAGTTGCATTAAATCTATATCATGAAAATGCAACTGCCCTTTATCAACTTTAAATTCTTCCTGAGGAAAATCAAAAGTTTGATTTATTAAATCAATATATTTTGTATTCATTTTTTTTAAATTGGATGTAGTACGGCATTAAATTAAAAACCAAACGTAATAAAGTGTGCTTTATCACAAATTAAATTGCCGTAAAGAGAATATTATCACTTTGTTAAACCGAAAAAAAAGAGATACTATCAGATTTGAATCTGGTTGCTAGTAGTGGGTACAAAAGCGTATGGCTGTTGAACAGCATATATTGGAGAAACGGAAGTTAGCTTTAAAATTCGGTTACTTAATCTATAAGCTGCTTTTGAATATGACTTCCTAATTTTCAAAAGCCCGAACATAGAAACAGGTTTCAATTTGTTCAGCTACTTTTTTGAATTTTTTTATTCGTTGCTCAAAAAAGGTGTACAAATGTATATTATTTTTTAATGCACAAAACATTTTTAAAAAAAATTTTTATGTGCACCTTTTATAGCACTAAAGCTAGATAATTAAAGGCATACGGTGTTTTTAAAGCATCTTTAACGTATTTAACTCCTGATCTGTTAAGTGTTTCCAATGTCCGCGAGGTATATCTTTTTTGGTTAAATGCCCAATAGCTACACAATCTAAACTTAAAATATCGTAATTTAAATATTCAAATATAGTACGAATAATGGTGTTGCCCGTATTTTTAATTTTTAAGCCAACTTCTTTTTTAGTAGCACCATCGATATAACTAATCTCTTCTACCTCAATTAATTTTCCATCGATCTTAAAACCATTTTGAATCTTCTTTAAGTCTTCTAGTTTTAAGTTTTTATCTAATTCTATGTGAAATAATCGTGCTACCCCATTTTTAGAGTTGGTAAACTTTTTTGCAATGGTATCGTCATTTGTAAAAAACAATAATCCTTTAGAGTTTCTACCTAAACGGCCAATGGGTTTTATTTTTGCGTTTGTAGCGTTGGCTACTAAATCCATTACTGTTCTGCCTTTACCTTCGCTTGTAGTGGTTGCAAAACCTTTTGGCTTATTTAATAGCACGTAAGCTTTAGGTTCTGGGTTTATTCTTGCACCATCATAACGTACTTCATCGCCTGGTTTTACTTTAAAGCCCATCTCTGTAACTACCTTTCCGTTTACAGAAACTAAACCTGTAGCTATGTGCACATCGGCTTCACGACGTGAACACACACCAGCATTTGCCACATATTTGTTTAAACGAATTTCATCAGGATTACCAGATTTTTTCGCTTGTGTATTTGTATTTTTTATAGGTGCATTTCCTCTAGCGTAACTTTTAAAACGCTTGTTACCACTGCCACGTCCTGATGGTTTTCCTTTACCCTTGCCCCCTTGTTGTCTATTCATTACTTAAAATTTTATACAAAGATATACCTAATAGTTTACGAATTATGATTTTAGATTAACGATTTATTATTTTTTGAATTTTACTGTAGATTGTCGTTCTGTATTTATATGTAGTTGCGTTACATCTGGCCTAGAATAATGCCCCACGACATCAAAATTTTGACGCTCCTCGTACACACGGTTAAAGTCTAATGTTTCAATAATTAAACCCGATGCTTCTATAACAGGAGCAACAACCCATTCGCCATCTGGCCCTGCAATGCAGCTACCTCCGTTAGCTAAAACATCTGGTGCCTTTTCTAATATACTTTTTAAGTGCGGTGTATTGTTAGGAAAATCGTTTTTTGTCATTAAACTAGAAACAGAAATTACATAACTTCTAGATTCCCTTGCAATAAATCGTGTAATATCTTTAGTGTTATGTTCGCTCCCTGGCCATACAGCTATATGTAAATTTTCCCCTAAACCGTAGAGAGCTGCTCTAGGTAAAGGCATCCAATTTTCCCAACAGTTTAGGCCTCCTACTGTAAAGTCTTTCAATTTATGTACTTGCAAACCGTTACCATCTCCAGGAGCCCAAGTTAAACGCTCATCGTAAGTGGGCTGTAGTTTTCTATGTACCGATTTTACCTCTCCTGTAGCATCAATATAAACCAATGAGGCATAAATACTATGTCCGCCCCTATCTAAAGGACGCTCTATAATTCCTAGGTAAATTGCTATTTTATATTGTTTTGCCAATTTACAAACATCATTTAAATCGCCTTTTTCAATAGTAACAGACTGTTTTACATAATGCGCATGCAATTCTTTATTAATAGTTTTATTCCATTCGGCACCTCCAGTTAAAGCCAACCAAAACGGATACCCAGGCACTAAGCCTTCTCCAAACACAATAAGTTCACAATTTTCTTTGGCAGCAGCAATAACAGATTGTTGTACCTTGTTTAGAGTTTCGGTTTTGTTTAACCACACTGGCGCAATTTGGGCCAATGCTACTTTTAGTAAGTTTTGCATTTAAATTCTATTTAAAATTACATTAACATCAATTAGTAAAATGCTAACTACACCCGCAAGTATTATAAACTTTAAAATATTATGAAGTATTAAATACTGAATTTTAGTTGTAGACCGCCATAACAATATTAAAAACAAGACTAACAAAAACAAACTTAAATAAAAGAAAAGGTACATATAACCTACTTCAAAACGAAACAACAATAAATACATAGGTATTAAGGTTGCAGCTGCTAATAGTGTTAGCATTATTTTAGACATTTTTTCACCGTAGGCTACCGGAATTGTGATGTAATTTTGAGCAATATCGCCTTTTATATTTTCTAAGTCTTTGGTGAGTTCGCGCATTGATATCATTAAAAACAAAAATATAGCATGTACAAAAATTACTGCTTCGAAATTCTTGTAGTACATAAAAATGGCAAAGAATGGCGTTATGGTTAAAACTGCTGAAGTTAAGTTACCTACAAAAGGTAATTTCTTTAGTTTATGCGAATAAAACCATATGCCAAAGATGTAAATGGAGAAGAATACTACTGCTTTAAAAGACACGTAGCTCGCCATTATTACCGCCACAAAATTCAAAACAAAATAAAATGAAAGCTTTGTGTTTTGACTTACTAATCTGTCTAACCTAGATTTTATAGGCCTGTTAATTAAATCTTTTTCAGAATCGTAAAAGCTATTGATAATATAACCTCCTGCAATGGTAGCTGCCGATGCCAAAACTAACATTAATAAATTTAAGTCTAAAATAACTTCCTTTACTGGCTTGTCGTGAGCCAAAATGTATACTGCGGTAAGATATTGAGCTATTACAATTACTAGAATATTATAGCCCCTAACAACAGAAAACATACTAAAAAATTTGAGTAGAATATGTTTCTGTTTTCTGGAAAGCATCTCTTAAAATTGATGAAATCCTGAAAAGTTCAGGATACGGTAAAGGTAAAAAATGTTTAGAAGTTATAAACCACTTCTAATTTGTAACCTGATAGCGATTGTTTAGCCTTTTCTATATCTTCAGTAAACCCTAAAATATAACCTCCACCGCCAGAGCCACAAAGCTTTAAGTAGTATTCGTTTGTATCAATACCTTTTTTCCAAAGTTCGTGAAACTGTTGCGGAATCATAGGCTTAAAGTGATTCAATACAATTTTTGATAACTGTTTAGTATTTCTGAATAAAGATTTTATGTCTCCTTTTAAAAAATCATCAACACAAGCATCTGTATGTTTTATAAATTGATTTTTAAGCATATTACGGAAACCTTCTTTTTTCATACTTTCCATAAACAAGGTTACCATTGGCGCGGTTTCCCCAATAATTCCAGAGTCTAATAAAAACACACCCCCTTTACCTTCGCTTTGTTGCGCAGGTATGCCAGTGGCTTCTATGTTATCTTTAGAATTTATAAGAATTGGGATACTTAAATAACTGTTTAAAGGATCTAAACCAGAAGAACTACCATGAAAAAACGATTCCATTGCTGAGAAAATAGACTTTAGTTTTAATAATTTTTCTCTAGTTAGGTTTTCTAGTACTGTAATTTTGTCAAAGGCATATTTATCGTAAATAGCTGCTACTAAAGCACCACTACTGCCTACACCATAACCTTGTGGAATGGAGGAATCAAAATACATTCCAGAATTTACGTCTTCTAATAAACGGTCTATATCAAAACGCACAATACTGTCGTCAATACTTTGTATGTGTGTAGCGAATCTTTTTAAACTTTCATTGGATTTTATAGCAACTTCAGAAGGATTTTCATCTTTCTTTAAAGCACCATTATAAAAATTGTAAGGTATAGATAAACCTTTAGAGTCCTTGATGATGCCGTATTCACCAAAGAGCAAAATTTTAGAGTAAAAAAGAGGTCCCTTCATAATAGTTGTTTTGCACGGGGTAATGTGTTTAACAAATATAATAATTTTTTAAACAAAATTATTATAACATCATAATTTATTAGCTCCCAAGCCAATAACGTCGCAAATATACTGTCCATTTTGGCAATATGCAACTAATTCATTTTTAATGAATTCTAAAACAGATGCTCTTTCATTTTGCGGATACAACACATGCACATTGGCTCCTGCATCTAAAGTGAAACAAACTTTAGAACCTTTTTGTTTTCGGTAATTCCAAATTTTATTAATAATCTCTAACGTGTTTGGCTTCATAAGAATAAAATAAGGCATGCTGGTCATCATCATCGCATGCAATGTTAAAGCTTCACTCTCCACTAAAGCAATAAATTGGTCTAAATCGCCATTTTTAAGTATTGAAACCATTTGGGAGAGGTTACTATTTGCTTGCTTAAAACGTTTTTGAGCAAAAGGATGCCCATGCATTAAATTATGCCCAACAGTGCTACTTACTTGTTTCTCGCCTTTATCAACAAGCAAGATAGTATCTTGATAATTTTTGAAGTTTTGATGAACATCATAAGGATATTTTACACCGAAAAGGTCTGAACTGCCCTTAATTTCATCATGTGTTCCCCAAACCACTAAATCGCCTTCTAAACTCCTACATGCGCTGCCTGAACCTAATCTTGACAGGAAAGATGCTTTTTTAATAAAATCTTGTTCTGAAACATCTGTACTTAATTCCTTTTCAATACTCATTAAACACAAAGCCAGTGCACTCATACCCGAAGCAGAAGAAGCTATACCAGAACTGTGCGGAAATGTATTTGACGTTTCAATTTTAAAATGATAGGCATTTAAAAATGGTAAATACACTTCAACACGCTTAAAAAATATTTCTATTTTTGGTTTAAAATCTTCTTTTTGCTCCCCATCCAGAAACACTTCAAAAGAAAAACCAGTATTAATTTCTTTTTTAGAAAAACTAACCGTAGTTGTGGTTTTACAATTGTTTAATGTGAAACTAATTGATGGGTTTTCAGGAATTTGATGTTCTTTTTTTCCCCAATATTTTACAAGCGCAATATTACTTGGTGATGCCCATGTGAAACTGCCACTATCAATTAAATTTGTGTAAGGCTTTGGGATGAAATTTTCTTCTGTCATTTGCTATATTTCAGTTAACAAAGATAGTAAAAGACATCAATTATTAGAGCCTTTATCTAACTACAGAAAAGAAACCTTTACAACCATTTTTTACAGATTCCGCTAATAAAGCAGTGTGGGTTCAACTAACAATTTTATGTGCATTAGTTTCTCAGACTTCTAAAAAATGTGTTTCAATAACTTTACTATACTTTTGTAATTTCTTGATGCAGTGTAGGCTTTAATTGGGACAATCATTATAAATTTGTTGTAATCCCATAGGCGTTTTTACTAGAATTGGCACCTCAAATCCAAAATGGGATGCAATGGCATTATGAATTTTGTTTTTAATACTGCTCTTTTTTTCTTCTGAAGAATGAAAAACAACATTGTCACTTTGAATGTAGGTTTGTACTTTTTTAAAGTCATGATTGTAAAGCAAATCCCTAAGTGCTGCCATGGGATTTTTGTTTTGCCCACCAACCTTTACGCCCCTTAAAAGCGCGATGTAGGTTTGTATGTTAAAAATCTTGATTTTGGTTTAGGATTCTTAAAACAATGATTTCGTTTCTAAAAACAGTGTAATGAATAGAATAATTAAAGTACTCTAAACTTACAATTCTAACTTTTTTGTACCGTACTTGAAATAATTCTGGCATAGACAAAATCCTTTTTAACTGTTTAATTAAATCATCCAAAAAAAGGCCTTCATTTTGTTGGAGTTTAAAATAACAAACCGCTCGGTGTAGTTCTAGATTTGCCTCGTTGGAGAATTTATAATTCACGTCCGTACTTTTTTAACACATCCGAAAACGGTATCGTTTTTAGTGTTCCGTTTTCCATTCTATCTATCATATCATCCATCATTTTCTTATATTCCTCCGAAGGTTCAGAATAGCGCAACGCCATATCTTCCAAGGTGTATTCAATATAATTTTTTAAGGAACGCTTTTGAAGTTTTGCTTGTTTTTCTAAAATCGCGATGGCTTTGTCATCAAGCTCTACTAATTTTTTTGTTTTTCCCATTGCATGTGTGTTTTATATATTAAATATATAAAAAATATATTAAACCTATATAAAATAGTTATATCTCTTTTACTAAACTTTGATGATAATTAGGTAATTCTGTTATGGGCACTCATTAATCATAGCAATGTATGACTAGTCGTTTTTTTATTTTCGATTTCTAAGCTCCTGTCGTCTCATGGGCATGGTATCTATCAGGTTTAAAAACACATCGGGTTTTTCTACAGTGTTAGATTTATACTTTTCGCCACCATCTAGCCCTATTAATACAATACTAAAGCCTTGTTTTGTAGTATCTGTTTTAAACATCTTTGGTGTGTTTTTCCAATCATAAAACATACAGGTGTCTGCAATACATTTGTAAAGCACAATTTTTCTATCTATTAGCTTTTGTTGTTCCTTGTTTAACAATAGATACTGGGATTCAGCTCGTTCACGATTTTTTTCATCGGCATTTACAACCAAGATTCTATCTTTCCACTGGTGCGATTCTAAGTCTTGGGACCACATAGCATTTGAAAAAAGAATAATTAATATTAAATATTTCATATTTATTGGGAATTTACAATGGCTTTAGCAGCAATATAAGCGCCTGTCCACGCATTTTGAAAATTAAAACCTCCCGTAACCGCATCAATATTTAACACTTCACCAGCAAAATACAGGTTTTTTATATACTTGCTCTCGAAGGTTTTAAAATTAACCTCTTTAAGGTTTACGCCACCAGCGGTTACAAACTCTTCTTTAAACGTACTTTTGCCGTTAACCGAAAAAATAGCTTGGGTCAATTGGCTTGCTAAAGCTTCTAGTTGCATTTTATTTACATCTGCCCATCGTGTTTGTTCATCCATATAAGATGCCAAGACTAATTTATGCCATAATCGTTTTGGCACATCAAATTGTGTAGATTTGAATACCGCTTTTTTAGCGAGATCCTGTTTTAATGCCTTTAATGCTTCCAAACAATCTTCAACAGATTGCTTGATAAAATTTACCTCTATTTGAAATTTATACTCTCGTTTTGCCAGTTCTAAAGCACCATAAGCCGAAAGTTTTAAAATTGAAGGCGCACTCAAACCCCAATGGGTAATTAGCAATGGGCCTTCGCTCCACAAGTTTGTATTTAATACTTTTATTTCTACATTTTTGGCTACCACTCCAGGGATGTCTTTTATACGTTCGTCTGTGATATTAAACGTAAATAACGATGGGACAGGTTGTGATATGGTATGTCCTAAATTTTCAAGTAAATTCCAAATTTTAGGATTGCTTCCCGTGGCCACCAACACTTTCTTAGATGAAAACCTACCTTGTGAAGTTTCAATTTGAAACCTATCATTTTCGTTTGAAATAGACTTTACCGAATGACTATAAAACACCTCAACCTGATGTTTTTCGGCTTCATTTAAAAAACAATCAATTATGGTTTGAGATGAATTGCTAACTGGAAACATTCTGCCATCTTCTTCTATCTTTAAGGGTACACCACGTTTTTCGAACCATGCTATGGTATCGCCAGTCATAAACTGATGAAAAGGCCCTAATAATTCTTTTTCACCTCGCGGATAATTTTGCACTAATTCTTGGGGAATAAATTCTGCATGGGTTACATTACAACGCCCACCTCCGGAGACTTTTACTTTAGATAAGCCCTCCTTTCCGCGTTCTAAAATGGCAACTTTTAAGCTAGGATTTTGTGCTGCAATATTTATGGCGGCAAAAAAACCTGCAGCTCCACCTCCAATAATTATGACATCCTTTTGCATCATATCCTATCTGGATAATCTGATATAATAGCATCTACCCCATAAGATTGAATTCTAGCTAAGGGTTTTAAATTATTTACAGTAAAAGCAAAAACTTTGTAGTTTTCCTTTAAGGCTTCAACAATTTCGGCAGTTAACATGGTGTAGTTTACATATATTGAAACTGCTTTTATGGTTTTAGCAAATGCTACAACCTTATCTAAATTGTTTTCTGTTATAACGCCCAAAGGAATATCTTTATTAATCTGAAATACTGTTTCTAGGAGTTCCTCTTGGAAACTCGACACAATAAAGTTATGGTATTCCCAACCTTTTTTATCTACATAAAACTTTATAATTCTAGCGGCTTCCTTGGCAGTGTCTTGTCCTTTTAATTCAATATTTAAAAGGCATTTATTATCTACCAAGGTTAGCACTTGTGATAATGTGGGAATTTCAAAACTGCCTCTTGTTTTAAATTTTTGCAATTCTTTATAGGTAAATTTTGAGATTTCACCACTACCATTAGTCATTCTGTCTAAAGTAAAATCATGAAAAACAACCAACTCTCCTGAAGCGCACCTGTGCACATCTATTTCTATGCCATCAACACCTAAATCTAAAGCCTTTTGAATAGATGCCAATGTGTTTTCTGCAACGTGTCCTTTTGCGCCTCTATGTCCAATTTTTAACATACTTTTTTATTTTTTTATGGGACGTATTAAACCTTCTTGTGCTACAGTAGCAACTAGTACTCCTTCTCTTGTAAAAATATTTCCTCTGGCAAAACCTCTTGCACCTGAAGTACTTGGAGACTCCATAGCGTATAACAACCAATCTGAAAAATCAAAATCTCTAAAATACCACATAGAATGATCTAAACTTGCCGTTTGTGTATTTCCCCAGTGTGCTTTACTCGCATGGGGATTAAGAGTGGCCGTTAAAATATTATAATCTGAAATATAGGTTAATATTTGTTGTTTTGTAGCTAAATCTAAACCTTTAACATCACCTTTTAACTTAAACCAAACCTCATGGGTTGGCGGTAAATTTTTTGGTTGTAAAGGGTTTGCGAATGCAGTTGGTTTAAACTCAACAGGCCTTTTAATTTCTAAAAAAGATTTTAAGGTTTTAGGCAATGCATCACTAAATTCTGTTCGCATATCCGTCCAACTTAGCAATTCTTCGGGCTGCTTAATGCCTTTTTTCATTTGTATTTGGTGCTCGTAACCGTCTTCTTGTTTATGAAACGAGGCCGATAAAATAAAAATTCTGGTATCGTTTTGGTGTGCTGTTACCCGCCTTACAGAAAAACTACCACCGTCCCGCACATTACTTACGTTATAGGTAATAGGGCACTCTAAATCTCCTGCTTCTAAAAAATAAGCGTGCATAGAGTGTAAAACCCTGTTATTCTTTATGGTTCTGCTCGCTGCATTTAAAGCTTGCGCCAAAACCTGCCCTCCAAATACCATAGGGCTACCAACGGTTTTACTTACGCCATTAAATGCACTATCATTTACTTTATCTAAAACTAAAAGGTTTAATAAATCATCAACCGTAGTCATAAGTCTTTTTAAATTTAAGCATAAAACTATTAAATAAAACAGGGCTTTTACGCATCTTTTATAAATAGTTTAAGATTTTTAATTTTTAAATGCCTACCGAAGTTGTTATTTTGGTTAAAAACCAATAGCAACATGTATTATTTTCAAAAATTACTGCTCCTTACATTCTTATTAACTTCATGCCATTCTGGAAAATTAAATGTTATCGCAGATTTACCAATGCGGTTAAAAGAAGCCTCTGCTATTGAAACCGTAGTAAATTCTGAGCTACTATGGACTATAGAGGATGCTGGTAACAAAAATAATATCTATGGTATGGATTTAAAAGGGAACTTGATAAAGAATATAGATATTAGCAATTCTAGCAATATAGACTGGGAAGATTTAACTTCTGATACCAAAGGAAATCTATACATTGGTGATTTTGGGAATAATAGTAAAAACAGGGACGACTTTACCATTTACAAAGTTTCTAATTTAGAGCATGATGAAGTAACTGCAGAACGTATTAACTTTACACTGCCCAAAAAGGTAAAATCTGAAGATTTTGAAGCCTTCTTCATTTTAAACAACCACTTTTATATTTTTAGTAAAGAAAATAAGTCTACAAAACTTTTTAAGGTACCTAACCAAATAGGAAAACATACAGCTGCTTTTGTTTCTGAATTTAAAATGAAAGGAAAACATACTAAAATTACATCTGCCGATGTAAGCGATGATGGAAAAACTGTTGTATTGCTAAATCATGAAAGGCTTTGGAAAATTACAGATTTTAAGGGTGATACTTTTTTTAAAGGCAACATTGAGGCTTTAGAATTTGAACACGATTCGCAAAAAGAAGGTATTTGCTTTAAAAATAACAACATGGTTTATATTACAGATGAAAAAGATAAAAGTGAAGGCGGCAACCTTTATACCTTTAACATTTAAAACTTATTTTTTATTGCTGTAATTTCTAGCTCTAAGACTTCCAAATCATTTTTATTTTTAATAACATGGGAAATATCCTCGTGTAAACTATCTAACTCATGTAACACAACACTCCGGTAGTTAATATTTGCAATTTTAGAGGTTTCCATTAGGTTGTTAAACATTCCAAGCAACTTTTGCACTAGAATTATATCGTGCTTACAATACGTTCTTACAGCGCACATAACATTGTAAAGCAAACTTTTAAAGCTAATACTATTTGTGCTTATAACCTGTGCATCTGTTGCGTCGTAATAGTAGCTAAAATCTTTTTTCTGCATACGTAGCATTAACAATTCCGTAAGGTAATCTATAGCATTAATAGCTGTTCCGGGGTCGTTAATACCAGGAGACATTGCCTTTACAATTATTTCGGTTAATTGCTTAAAAGCCAACAGGTAATTATCTTCAATAAGCTCACTTTTTGAAAAATGAAATCCAGAGCATATGTCTTCCTGAGCAGCCTCTTCAAACTCCTCACTCACCTTAATAATGGGTTTGCTCTTAAACACATATTCGCCTTTATAAACTAAAATTTCAGCCTTAGCGTTTTTAATTTTTAATTTCTCTGAAATGGCTTCTAAGCTAATATCTTCTATATAGCCTGATGTTTTAGACACAATAACATGCCAATTTGTACTATCTGGAAAATTAGATATTTCACCTTTTTCAGAATCGATTAATTTACAAAGCCTTTTTTTTGCCTTTTTGTGAATAGCACTCATAATATTATTAATCTGTATTTCTTGGGATATAGAGTGAATAAAATAAATGAATGCCCCAAGACAAAATATCATGAAAACTATAGCCAATAGTATAGAAAAACCTGCAAGCTCGTATTTGTTTCCTGTAGATCCCTTTATAGCTATTAATGTGAAAATACAATATAGCAAACAGGAGTTATAAATGCCCAATACCACCTGATGGCGCCTATTTGATATTAAACCTGGTAGTACCCTTGGCGAATAATTACTACTAGCCTGATTAAGCAAAATCATTACCATAGAAAAACTAAACACCATTATTGATATTAAACCACCAATAAATGTTGCTAAAATGGTTCTAGCAGTTTCAACATTTTTTATTAAAAGCCAAGGTAAATGGTCAAAGATGTATTTTGAAATATTAAGCCCTTCTAAATAATACATAAACATGGCAAAAAACATTCCTAAAAGACTTAAGATTGTGGGGTAAAAAGCAATTTTGTTCTCTAGTCTGTAAATGTACTTTACAATGTTATGGTAAGTAGCTTTCATTATGGTTTTAGTTTAAAAGTTTAATCCAAAACTAAACGAAAACCTTAGGCCTTCTTCGCTATTAAACAGGTTAAAAGTTCCAGATAAGCTGTCTGCAGCGGTAATCCAAAATCCGCCACCATAATCGTTATGCCAAAGTTTAGATGTGTCGTTTTTAACCCAAACACGTCCTACATCTGCACCACCAAAAACACCAATTTGTAATGGTAAGGCGTTGGTTTTAAAAGATGGAAAACTGTAGCGTAAATCTGCACTTCCAACCAATGAATTTCTTCCTGTAAAACGTTCTGTTCTATAACCTCGCAAACCATTTCTACCTCCAATATTTGCCGCTTGATAAAACAGTATATCGTCTCCTATTCTAAATTGTGTGCGCACATCGGTTTTTAATACCAAATTTTTGTTTTCGGTTAGTGAATTGTAAAACCCAAGATTAGAATTAATATATCCGTATGTGTTTTTAGTTTCTTCAAATTCGGTTTTTCCACCAATTTGAAACATGAAGGACATCCCTTTTCTTGGATTTATTTTATCATCAAAACTTGCATAATTAAACTGGGCTTCCAAACCTCCAAAATAGCGTCTTTCGTAAAATTCGGTATTATTAGCTGGAACAAAATCATTAGTGATGTATCGGTTATCGGTATCATCTAGTTTAATCCCTTCTAAAATAGCCCTAAACCCATAATCGCTACCAAAATTACCTTTTTTAAGAATTCCTACTTTTACGGCTTGAATACTTGTTTTTACACGGTTATAATCTAAAGTTAACGCATCATCATTATTCACTGTTTCATTACCATAACCAAAAAAGTTATTTGTAAAATTTGCCGATGTAAATTGCCCGCCAATATGTAAATTCCAATCGTTCATAATATTAGCAAACTCGCCATCGTAGTTTAGGGAAAAGCCTTCTGTAGCAAAATAATAACCACCTTTAAACCTGTGCTGCTGTGAAAATGGATTTCTTTGAAACCCTTTTGTGGTTCTTACATATTGCATCCCAATTAAAAACCCATCATCTGGATTAAAACCAATGGCCGGTGTGGTTAAACTTGTTTTGGTTATGTTTTTATTAAAATCGAACAGGTTTAACTTATAAACATCAGTAAGTCTAATGGTGGCGCCTTTGTTTTCTTTTATGGTGTTTTTTTTGCTTTCGTGGTCGTACACTTTAACACGCCTACCGTTTTTAATACTATAAGTATCGTTTTCTTGTCCACCAATAAGCCTAATAAAAATGGGGTTGTTAGCTTTTCCAGTAACTTCAAAAATATCTTTATCATCCAAACCATAAATCCACATTTCTTTGGTAATATCTCTATTAAAAGTTCTATCTACAAGCACATCGGCTTTTTCGCCTCCTTTAATCCTAGATATTTTAACATGTGTTTTGTTATCACCAGATCTTGTTACTTCAATATAATCGTCTTTATCCGTACCCGTTAAAATTACCAACGCGTTTAAATGATTATAATACCGTGTTGCAATATCTGTGAGGTTTGAACGTCTACCCTTTAATTTTTCTTTAATTTCCATTAGCGTTTTGTCCTGAACTGCTTTAGGAACTTTTGCAAATGCTTTTTCTATAACTTCATCTGTAATATTATCTTGAAGAAATTTGGCATGTTTTAGCCAAGTTTCCTTATCGGCTTGCTGTATTAATACTCGATCTAGCTTAATACCTGCAGCGTTCATCCACTCTATATTATTTAAGTCCTCGTCGTAAACTTGGAGTTGTTTTGTTGAGCCAGAGATAAAACGCATAACATCTAGTAAAGCGCCATCAAAATTAGAAAACACTTGGTCTCTATCTCGAGGTATGGGTTTGTAGTAATGGTCGCCATTTTCTTTATCAAACTGTGCCCATCGCCATTGGTCTTGGTGCCTATCCCAATCGCCAATTAACATATCGAACAATCGCGCCCTTACAAAAGCATTTTCATCTATTTTATGCTCTTCGTCTTCTCTTACTTTCTCAATAATATCGTGTGTACTTTCTAAATCATCGGCATAACCAAAGTTTTTTTCGTTACTGTAGTTTTCTTCGGGTCGCTCTTCAATCATATATAATTCGCCACCATATTCTCTATTATGCTCGCCCAAATGTTTATGTTTTGGAATAAAGTACAACTTGGGGTTTGTATGATAAATGTCGGCAGCATCTGATAAGTCTGGAACCACTGCAAATGCGTACGGGTGAGCCGCTGTGTAAAAATCTAAAATTAACTCTTCTACTTCGGTTTTTTCAAAATCATCTTGTATGTAAGTATCCTTAAACAATACAGTTTGTAAGTATTGCGTAGCGCTTTTACGTAGCGCCCTCATATTTAATTCCCTACCGTCTTTAGTTTTTAAGCGTAACGAACGTGTTTGGTGACCGCCTCCTTTTCGCACGACTTCCAGTCCTCCATAAAGCGTATCTAGTGTTGCTACTTTAGCCTTTATTTTTTTGCTGTACACATCGCGGTAATGGTTACCCCAAATGGTTTTAAAAAACCCTGTAACATCGGTTTCTTCTTTAGAATAAATAGAAACTTCTACCTCTTGCGGAAAATTATCAGGAAGTTTGGAAGTATCATATGGCTTTTTAGGTGGGAATACTTCAGTAGTAAATAATAATTTAGGTTTCCCATTTTCTTCGCCAAAATAGCGTACCCAAGCACTCTTATCCTTAAACACGGTTAGTTCTGCAAAACCTTGTTGTCCTGTAGAAAACAATCCGTTTTTACTTATTTCAGCATACGATTCTTTTGCACCAGAACCCGATACAATTTGTTTTATGGTTTCTTTTTCTATGTACTGCAATGTATGTTCGTGCCCAGAGACAAATACTAAATTTTCTGAATCTATGGCCATAGTTTCAATACGTCTCATTAATTCATTATACCGCTCGTTGTACCTGTCTTGAATAGAAACACCACCTTGGGTTCTTAATTGTGTAATAAAAGATCCTAAAATTGGTAATGGAATTTTTTGCTGAAACGGAAACAAATGCTTTATTGCCGCATACTTACCACCATGTGTACCATTGGTATACATAGGGTGATGCATTGCAAAAACAATAGTTTTATTTTGCGCTTTTTTTAATTCGCCTTCCACCTCCATAAAAAAACGATCTCGAGTTTTTATTTCACATTCATCATTTATGGTTGGGTGGCTATTCCAGTTCTCTAAATACCACTCTGTATCTATAACAATAAGTTGGATAGTTTCACTAACATCGATACTTTCTAAAGGGCATCCATTTTCTGGTTGAAAGGTGTTTTTACCTAGAGCATCTTCTATATACTTTTCTTGTCGTTTTAGTCCTTTTACACCATTAGCATACCAATCGTGATTTCCAGGAATAAAAAGCACCTCTCCTTTAAAATTATTTAGGGATGTAATTTGTGCATTTAATGCGTTTTCTGCTACATCCCTTCCTTTGGCACCTTCTTTTGGAAGACCATCGGGATATATGTTATCTCCTAAAAAAATAGCATAGTCGTTTGTTGTGTTTTTAACTTTTATATAACTATTAAACGCGGTTAATGCTTTAGACATGCCACCCATAGGGGATTTACCTGCATCACCTACCAAGTAAAATGTTTTGTCTATTTCTTTATTTGGAAACGCTACCTTATCATGGTTTTGGTCTGCATATTGTGGTGCATAAGTTGCACATGCACTTGAAAACAAAATTAAAAGAATGACTAATGTATGTTTTAAAAACTTCATATGAAACGGTTTCAGATTGTAAAAATAGAGGATTCTCTTCCTTAAAGATATTGTATTTACTTTAATAATTAGTGCAAACGCTATTTTACATTAATTCCACGAAAGCGCACTGCGTTCTCTCCAATATGAATCTGGCGATACGTTTAAAGCATTTAAAACACTTAACTCTTTTCCAGACAGTGTAAAAGTGTTTGCCTTAAGGTTTTCTTTTAATTGTTTGGTGTTTGAAGCGCCACTAAGCACATAAGTTGGTTGCAAACTATCTATTACATAACGTAATGCTACAGCATCTACACCAACATTGTATTTTTTTGACAATGTGTTTAAAACATCGTATAGTCTAGAATAATGCTGAAATTTTTCATTTTGAAAAACACGACCATTAGCTAAAGCTTCTTTTATAATAACTGTTTTTCCTGTTGCTAAAAGCGATTGTAACACCTCAAAAGTATCTTGTTCTAAAATATTGTAGGTTACCTGAAAACTATCAAATAACAATTCGGTTTCAATTTTAATTTTTGAAGCTGCTACAATAGTGTCTTTTTGTTGCGTGCCACTTGTAGTAATGCCAATTTTTAATCCTGTTTCCTTTTTTATACTGTGTAGTTTACGCAAAACAGCGTTATTTTCTATAATACCACTCTCAAACGTTGCAGAATGTACTTGGTAGTATTTTAAATTTGGCAATAGTTTTTTTGAAACCTCCCACTGTTCTAACAATTTAGCTATCGAATGTTCTTTAATTTCATGCTTGCCATTATATCCCAATTCCCAATTGGCTACATAGGTATAGCCCCATTTTGTTCCTAAAACTGCATCTTCATGGTTTCTAAAATCTTTCCATTCTTGTAAAAACGCCTCTCCTTTTCCGTAAGATGGTGCCGTATCGAAATAACGCACACCTAAAGCATACGCTTCATCTAAAACAGTTAGCGTGTTTTGTTTAAAAGCGGCTTTAGATTTATCTATAGATTTCACTTCTCTAATATTAATGTACTCTGGCCTTCCTAATGCTGCCAACCCTAAGCCTATTTTTGTGGTATTATCATTCATTAATTTATAATTTCGGTTTCTATTAATGTTTCAGACAACAATGTTCTATGTACAGGACATTTAGAGGCAATTTCTTTTAATTTTTCCTTTTGCGCATCATCTAAATTACCTATAAACTTTAATTGTTTCTGCAAATGATCTATTCGTCTTGGAGTATCTGCATCTAACATTAAATCATCGCTATGTTTTTTTGAATAGGTAATGTAGGCATATACTTCCTGTAAATCCCACTGCTTACGTTCTGCATACATTTTAAGCGTCATTACTGTACAGGCCGCTAAACCAGCGCTTAAAAAATCGTAAGGTGATGGCCCAAAATCGTCGCCACCAACGCTCTCGGGTTCATCGGCTATAAAATGATGTTTTTTAGTTTGAATTGATGTTGTAAAATTATCGTCTTTTAAGTTTAAATGCGCTACCAATTGTTGGCCTTCGGTATCTAGAATACTATTGTCTTTAGGCATAAAATAGCGGTCTGCCCAAACACCAATAATATTACCAACGTATTTACTGTCTTTTGAATTGGACAACAAATGGTCTGCATCATCTAAACTCACAAAACTTTTAGGATGATGTGCATTTTGGTATAAGTCCTGTGCATTATTTATACCAACTACACCATCAAAAGGTGCATGCATTATCAATAACGGTTTTCGTAAGTTTTTTGTAATTTCTGGCAAATCTGTTGTATTAAAATCTTCCACAAAATCTTTATCGATTTTAAATGGTCGCCCACCAATATTTACTTCAACCTCACCTTTTTTTTGTACCTCCTCAATACCATGCGAAAATAGGTGCTTTACATGACCTACGGTAGATGGTGCTCCAACAGTTGCAACAGCTTTTATGTTTTTTAATCGTGAAGCTGCTACAATTACCGCAGCTCCACCAAGAGAATGCCCTACCAACAAACCAGGGGCTTGGTAATGTTTTGTAATATAATCGTTTACCGCTATTAAATCGTCTACATTAGCAGAGAAATAGCTTTCGGAAAACTCACCTTCACTCCTACCTAAACCTGTAAAGTCGAAGCGCAACACACCAAAACCGTGAGATGTTAACGACCTGCTTATGTTTTTAACTGCCGATAAATTACTATTACACGTAAAACAATGAGCAAAAATGGCAAAGTAATGCGGTTTTTGGTCTGCCGGTAGCTCTAAATACGCCTGTAATTTATGTCCCTTTTTATTCTGAATACTTAGTTTTTCCCGATTCATTGTTTAAATGTTTTAATTTGCTTTGGTCTGTGTATTTTGAAAAAGTATGTAATAATAGCTTTAATTTAGGATTAATAAAACTTTCGCAAAACGGTTTTTTAGGGTTGCTGTAATAATAGTTTTGTATTTGAACTCTCGACGCTTTAAACCGATTGAACGGCAGCACTTTTGTAATAATTTTATTTTGAAATTGAAACTGTAAAAGTTCCAATTGAGATGTCACTATATGCATTTGTTCTTCTGAAAACGTATATATCGCAGAACGATACTTAGTTCTCATGGAATGGTTTGACGTACTTTTGTGTGTATGCAAATGAATTTCGATGAGTGTGCTTAATGCAATTTTAGCACTGTTGAAATGTACAATAACTGCTTCTGAGAAACTACTATCGGCGTTAATCGATCCCACAAAACCCTGTTCTACTTTAAAAACGCCTATTAACGATTGAAATACGGCTTCTGTACACCAATGGCAACCGCCGCCAAATGCTATTTTTTGTAAGGCTTCCATTTTACGAACTACAAGATAGCATTGAGCAGCCTACTTTATGGCGAGCCCAATCTGGTCTTTTGGCAAACCATTTATCATATTCTGGTTGCGCATCATAGGGTTTTTTTAGCATGTTAAACAACTCGCTAATTAACTTGTAATCGCCTTTATCTGCTGCATCTATCGCCAATTGCGCCATATAATTTCGCAATACATATTTTGGGTTTATAGCGTTCATTTTTTTGCGTCTTTCGGTGTTGGAAAGCGTTTCGCTTTGTAACCTTTTTGCATAACTATTAAACCAATCGTTCCAGCGTTTTTCTATATTTCCAACAATTTCATTTGGCTTATAAAAGGCTTCATTAATTAGGTTTAACCCTTCTGTTGGATTTTCTGGCTTAAAACTGCTTAAATTTCTAAAGAAAATAGTCATATCGGTTTCTGTAAGGTGCAAAACATCTTCAAGCGCTTGCATAATTTTTACATCGGTTTCCTCTTCACGATACAAGCCAATTTTAGAACGCATCATATTAAGGGATCCGCTTTCAAAATCAGTTTTATACTTATTTAGAATAGTTTCTAAAGGTGCTGCTTCTTCAATTAAAGGATACAACGCATTTGCTAATTGCAGCAAATTCCACAAGCCAATATTGGGCTGATTTCCATAACGGTAACGTTTATGCTGCCTGTCGGTAGTATTTGGCGTCCAACCATACTCATACCCTTCTAGCCAACCATAGGGCCCATAATCTATAGTTAAACCAAGAATAGACATATTATCTGTATTCATTACACCATGAACAAAACCAACACGTTGCCAATGTATGATCATTTCTAGAGTTCGCTCTGACACCTCCTTAAAAAACTGAATATAGGTTGCTTTAGAAGGTGTTCCTAAATGCGAAAAATGATTATTTATGGTATAATCTACCAAAGTTTTAAGTGTATCTTTATCTTGTCTTGCGGCAAAAATTTGATAATTCCCAAAACGTAAAAAAGACTCTGCTACCCTGCAAACAATAGCCCCTTTTTCGTAAGCTGGATTACCATCGTACATAACATCTCTTAAAACTTTATCGCCCGTAAGTGCCAAAGACAAGGCTCTGGTTGTTGGGACTCCTAAATGAAACATAGCTTCGCTACATAAATACTCGCGAATAGACGAACGCAATACTGCTAAACCATCGGCAGTTCTGGAATATGGGGTTTCCCCAGCACCTTTTAATTGTAATTGCCAATGTTTAGATTGGTGCTCAACTTCACATAAATTTATAGCGCGCCCGTCGCCCAATTGTCCTGCCCAATTGCCAAACTGGTGCCCACCGTAACACATGGCATAAGGTTTGGTATTTGGCAATACTTGGTTTCCTGTAAATACATTTAAAAATATATCGCTTTTAGCGTCTTTCTCAGGAATTCCTAAATTATGCAACATTTCAGGAGATACGTGCACTAATTCTGGTTTTGAAGTTTGTTTTGGTGCTACATAAGAAAAACAGGCATTAGTTACCTGTCTTCTAGTGTTTTCTAAAATAGGGTCTGCGGGTAACTTACTATTAAATTTATCTTTTATGTTTAGTTTCATAGTAATTTTTCAATCCATTTTTTCAAATCCTTATCAGAAGGGTTTCTTAACTTCTTTTTTCCAATAGTTACTGTTGGGAAATTAAGTGCTCTGTTTTTGTAAAGGCTGCGAAGCGCTTCGGCATAATGCTGATGTAATACAACATCTAAAAATTTATATTCTAAACGTAAATCCTTTAAATACTGTTTATAATACTGCGTTTTATGACACGTTTCGGTACCATAAAGCGTGATTTTAGGTTTCATCTACTTTAATTTATCCGCATGTAGTTTTCTCAATTTCGCCAATTTTGGTGTAATTACAAAACTACAATATCCCTGTGTTTTATTATTCCTGTAATAATTTTGATGCTCTTTTTCGGCCTCATAAAACACATCCAACGGTGCTATTTCTGTAACTATGGTATTTTCATAATACGGCGCTACTTCTTTCACCACAATTTCAGCAATTTCTTTTTGAGTCTCATCATGATAAAAAATCACAGACCGGTATTGTGTACCTCTATCTGCACCCTGCCTGTTTAAAGTTGTAGGGTCGTGGGTTGTCATGAAAACAATAAGGATGTCTTTATAGGAAATTACATTGGCATCAAACGTAATTTGCACTACTTCGGCATGTCCTGTTAAACCAGAACAAATTTCGCGATAAGTTGGATGCCCTGGCACATTACCTCCAGAATAACCAGACACCACACCTTCTACACCTTTTATTTCTTGAAATACTGCTTCTGTACACCAAAAGCAACCACCACCAATAGTGGCTATTTGTATATTTTTATTACTCATTTTTAACCTCCTGTTCTAATTGCATAGATTCTGAATTGATACAATAACGCAATCCACTGGGTTCTGGACCATCAGGAAATACATGCCCTAAGTGCGCATCGCACGTATTACACATCACCTCAACACGTACCATTCCAAATGCGGTATCGCGCTCGTATTTAATAGCATTTTCTCTAATGGGTTGCGTAAAACTGGGCCACCCAGTACCAGATTCAAACTTAATTGTAGAATCAAATAATGGTGTATTACAGCACACGCAATTATACTTACCAGCCTCATGAACACTACAAAGTGCACCACTGTGCGGGCGCTCTGTTCCTTTTAACCTTGTAATCCTAAACTGCTCTGGGGTTAACTGCTCTTGCCATTCGGCTTCTGTTTTTTCAACACGCTTATCGGGTTTTGGATTTCCGTTTACCGAAAAATTAATAATGTCTTTCCAAGTTAGCATAAATCGCCTTTCTTTTTTTGAGTTAATATATTATGCGTTTTAAACATAAATATAGTCGTTATTTTATTATTTTCCTTACCAGATAATAGATAGTATCTATTGTTATATGTTTATTATATTTTAGTATTTTGTGAAATGAAAGAAAACCCGATTTTTTATGTCCAAATTAGTTGAAAACGCCGAAAAGTTTGTGTTTGATTTGTTTAAAAACGAACTAGATTCCACTTTTATATACCATAATTACACCCATACCGAACGTGTGTTACGCAGTATTAGAGAAATTATAGAAAACACCGATATAAGTGATGAAGATGCCGAGGTTTTAGAATTAGCAGCTTTACTGCACGATACTGGCTATACTAAAAAACGTGAAGGACATGAAAAGGAGAGTGTTAATATAGCAACTAAATTCTTAAAAGCGCAAGGTGCAAAGGATGCCACAATTAAAGCCGTTAACGAATGTATTTTGGCCACCACGTTTAATGATACGCCCAAAACAGAACTGGGAAAAATTATTAGAGATGCAGATGCATCGCATTTTGGAAAAAAATACTTTAACGAGGCTAGTGAATTTTTAAGAAAAGAGCTAGAGGTACAAGGTATTGCAAATTACACACCTAGTGAATGGACTAACGAAAACATAAAAATTTTAACGAAAAAGCATGAGTTTTACACAGATTATGCCCTTAAAAATTGGCAACCCAGAAAGGAAAAAAACCTTTCTAAGCTTATTAAAGCAAAAAAGAAACGCAACAAAAAACTAAACACCGAACAACTTAAAGCTAAATATAAGGCTCAATATAAAAATGAAAGTCCTGAGAGGGGTATTCAAACGTTTTATCGTGTTGCACTTAGAAACCATATTAAACTAAGTGATATTGCAGATACGAAAGCCAACATTTTGCTATCGGTTAATGCTATAATTATCTCGTTGGTTTTGGCAAATTTAATCTCTAAACTAGATACAAACCCTTATTTAGTATACCCAACCGCCATCTTTACATTGTCTTGTGTAATTTCTATGATACTGTCTATTATTGCTACAAGACCAAACATTACAAGTGGAGAATTTACTAAAGAAGATGTCGCCAATAAAGAAGTGAACTTAACATTTTTTGGTAATTTTCATAAAATGAAACTCTCTGAATTTGAATGGGCTATTGAAGAACTTCTAAAGGACAAAAACTATGTATATAAATCCTTAACTAAAGACCTTTATTTTTTAGGAAAAGTATTGGAAAGAAAATATAGGATACTTCGTGTTACTTACACTATTTTTATGATAGGTATGATAATCTCGGTTTTAGCTTTTGGCATAGCTTTAAAAAGGAATGGTGCTGAAATTGAGGATGTACTTCCAGAGGAAGCTATACCTTCGGCGTATTTAAATTTAAAAGATGCAGATGAAAGCGGTACTGCTTATGTTGAAGATCAGGCCTTAATTTCTTTCATTAAATCGTCATAGGTAAAAAACGTTTTATCGTTGTCTTTACCATGATACAAAATATCTACACGCAACGCTTTTAAACCTGTAACACCTTGTAGATTTTCTAATTCAAGAATTTCAACTTCTGTACCTAATACGTTTTTATTCTGTAAAAACTTAATATACTGTAAATACTCTTCTTCATCTTCCTTTTGAGAGTATACTATGGTTATTTTACCATTTTGGGTAATGCGCTCTTCTGTACCTTTTATATAGGCCTTATCTACACGTTTTTTAACAACCTCGTATCTGGCGTTGTAAGTACCATCAACATCAAACTGTTTTTCGTCCATTCTGAATCGAATAGACAACGGTTGATTGAAAACTAAAATCATTGAAGCCACATCTAATGAAATAGGATACAAATGTTGATTGCTGTAATATTCGTTCTCCATTTCGCACATTACTTGCAACTGCCATAACCTTAAATTATAAAGATATACTGGGTTAAAACTATCTTCTTTAGTTATAGCTTCGCCTATGTACATATTGTGTTCTACACCATCGGTTTTATAACGCTCAAAATAATGTGGATACATGGCTTGGGCTTCCTCTTGTTTTTCATCAAGAAGAAATGCCATATTCTTATTAATAAGCATTATAGTTTCATCGTAATTTTTTCTGTAATAGTAAATAAGGTTTAAATCGTCATCTATTTTATTAAAATAGTCATCTATATCGGCCTTTAGTTTTGGGCTTCTCTTCAATTGAAATTTTAAGACCGGTTCAATCTCTTTCTTTAAAAATGCAACAATACTATGCTCACTATCTACCTTAAAATTGGTTTTAAGCTCCTTTATGTAGTTGCGTATTTGAAATTGAAATTGCTCATAAATAGGTAGTTTTTCTAGAGCAACAATTTCATTCATTATTTTGTCTAAGAGCGATAGTTGTAATTGTAAATCTTTTTGAGTGGCTATATTTCTAGCTTCTGAAGATCCTTTTACATCTATTTGCCCAAAAAGCGGATATATATTGTCGAATACAATACTCTCAAATGTTGCTTCATTACCTAACTTAGCTTTATCTTTTAAAAATTTTCGAGCTGCAGCAACAAATTTCCAGTACACACTAGAGTGAATTGATGTACACTCTTGCTGTATAATGGCCTCTATTAAGTTTTCTTCTACTGTTTTAGATTGCTCTACTGCCGAAACTATAAAAGGCATTACATCAACTAATTTATTAGCATTAACACTATTTAGTGCTTTAGGTTGTTTTGATACAATTTCTAATATACCTAACACACCTGTTTCGTTTGCTATTGGTGCAAAAATTACACTTTTAACTCCCTGCTTATACAAGTTGCTTATATGTGGCGCTTTCCCTTTGGCTTTGGCGTGAGCTTTTTCAACATTTGAAATTGAGAAAAACTTCTGCTCGTTTAATAACCTATTGTACGACCAGCTACAAAGCGCATTACAACATTCTACCAGTTCTTCATTATTTAACAAATAGCTATTTATACCAATACCCCTTACTCTTTCGAATACTTTATTTGCTTTATGGTATATTGAAAACCCTATTTTTAAATCTTTAAACCCAAAGAGAGAACGAAATACATCCTGAAAATCCTTCATGAAATTATCGTTCTGCCGTTTATTCTCCCCAATAAGATTTGATTTTAAATGAGATATAGACTGGTCGTCTGTTACATCAAATATATTTGATATTACAAAACCCTTAAATATGTAGCTATTTGGCGGGAATTTTTCTTTCCACAGTTCTATGTTATCAAAATTATCTAATAACTCTTCGTAATCTTCTTGCGTAATATCTACAGCATTTTTAGTAGGCACTATCTCACAAAAATCTGCGTTATACAAAATCTTATAGTAACGCATTATACCGTTAGCATCGGGGATTTCGTAATAAAAGGGACGCTTAAAGTTTAAATCGTGACCATAACAAAAACGTAAAATAATGCTACATGCAATAACATATCTATCGTCTTCGTCCATATTTTTTATATTCAGCTTAAAGTTTTCACCAGCTGCCCTAATAATACCTTTAAATCGTTCAGAGGCATTAAATATAATATCGTGAAATGGTACTGAAGCTGTTTTTATTTCGTTTTTAGACAACACTGCAGCAAAAGTATCTTGGAGAATAATGCCAATTTCTTTCGCCCTGTCTTTCAACACTTTTGTATCGCTAAAACCTTGGCGTAACTCTGGATATAACTCAGATGTTTTTAAAACACGCTTCGCCTTGGCCGATAGAAATTCATCTTCACTATCAGCTAAATCCTCGTAATGTTCAAGCAGCTTGTTAAAGCTAACTTTAAGCATCATTGGCGATTCGATATTGTCGTTAATATCCATATTTAAAAAATTGTTGTACAACAAAATTACAAATTATTACGTTAGTCGTTATTTTATAGACTTACTAACGCTTAAAATGTTACAAGTAGCGCAATAAAGTTTACAGTAAAACTAATACCTTAAATGCAACTTAACATAAATTACACAATTAATACACTGTTTTTTAAAAGATTAACAATTTTGTAAGCGTTTAAAATCGTAGCCTGTATTAAGGTGATAGCACCTTATATATTATTTAAAAGCTTAAGAATACCATTACAGGTAAATGATCGGAAGGATATTTACAATCTTTAGAATCGCTTAACACGCCATATTTTTTTACTTTGATATCATCTTTACTCACAAAAATATAATCAATTCTTCGTGTAACGGGCTCATTAAAATTAAAACCATTAAATGTACCTTGTGGTCCAAAAGGCGCAGTTTCTGAGATACTTTTTGAATCATTAAAATAGGAATAGAATAGCTGAATATTTTTTGTTTCTGGCTCTAAATTAAAATCTCCCATTAAAATTACAGGAAGATTTTTAGAGTTTAGAGACTCTATTTTTTTTAAGATAAGCTTAGGGCTCTCCGTTCTTGCCACTTTACCAACATGATCGAAATGCGTGTTAAACACCCAAAATTGCTGTTTTGTATTCATATTTTTAAAACGAGCGTAAGTACAAATACGGTTACATACTGCATCCCAACCCATAGAAACTTTATTTGGTGTTTCAGACAACCAAAATGTACCATTTTCTATAACTTTAAAAGTTGAAGCGTTATAAAAAATAGCAGAATATTCACCTTGGTTATTTCCATCATCTCGCCCAACACCAGTGTATTGAAAATTTACAAGAGTACTATCTAAATATTGCATTTGATTGGGCAATGCTTCTTGAACACCAAAAATATCTGGCTGGTGAAACTTAATCTGTCTTACCATCCAGTCTTTTCTATTATTCCAACTGTTTTCACCTTTTTTCGGATAATCTAATTTTATATTATAAGTCATTACTTTGGTGGTTTCTTGACCACGTATTAGACCAATACAAAAACACACTAACACTAAACCAATTAAATATTTCATATGGTTATTATTCTATAAATAAAACGTTACTCTTTTCAGAAATACCATTTTCATTGAATGCCTCTATGGTAAAATAATATGATGTATCACGATCTAAACATCGCATAAAATGTGCGTTAGTATCATAAACCAGCCATGATTGGTACAATTTATCTGGAGCAATTCCCCAACGAATATTATAACCTTGGGCACCTGCAACAGAATCCCAACTAAAGGACGCATCCCTTCTGTCGGCTTCTCGTTTTACAGTAAATCCTTTTACGGGTTCTGGGGTACTACCGTTGCCTAAACCAAATACCCTAAACTCCGACATGGCAAAATTTGCACCAGGTACTTCTACATTATTATAGCGCACATACTTTGCATTAACTGGTTTTTCTAATACAATGTAAGCGTTAGGCGCATCAATATCGCTTTTACTTCTATCAACTACGGTTTTCCAATTTTTGCCATCTTCTGATACATCAATACTAAAACGGTGTTTTAAACCCTCAACACGGGTATAAATTCCAGATTCGTGGTCGTGAAAATTCAACTGAAATGCATAAATTTTTCCGGGGTTCTGCATTTCAATTTTTAGCCATTGTTTATCATTATTAGCTTCTGCTACCCAAAACGTTTTTGGGTTTTCATCGGTTAATACTTTTGAAATAATATCGCCATTTTTATGTTTTTCAAGAGGTAGTTTAGTAACTTTAACATCATCATCATTAGACGTGAATTTCTCTATTTGAGTTAAGGATGACGATACTGTAACATTACCTTTATAGGATAGCAACATCCAACCATTATGTTGTCCTGCTTTTGTAGGATGACTTGGTGCATAACGCGGATAGTCGCCATACTCTGTATTGGTATACATTAAACCTTCATCATCAAAAAAAGTAGGAAACATACATAAACGGCGTTCCCACTGTGCATTAGAGGCAAGTGCCATTGTTGCAAAATGCCAATACTGCCCGTTAGTTTGTTTTACGGTAATACCATGTCCGGCTCCGTTGGTAAAACCGCCGGGTTTAAAGCTCATAGGGTTGTTTTTCATATATGCAAAAGGCCCGAGTGGAGAGTCGCCAACATAAGCACCATCTGCATATACATTAAATTGAGTACCCGGAGCAGCATATTGCAGATAGTATTTTCCGTTATGCTTTGTCATAGAGGCGCCTTCCATATACCCTTCTTTTAAAGTGGGGTGAAAATTATTCTCGCCAAAACGTTCCCAACCGTGTATTTCTTCGTTTAAATTAATCAATTCTTTAGTAACCCCTGTTTCCAGAAAACGGTCGTCTTTATTTAGCATTTTTACGCGAATTGGATGCACATTAGATGAGCCCCAGTACAAATATGTTTTGCCATCGTCATCTATAAACAACTCTGAATCCTGAATATTTTTAGAAATAGAAGCCGTTGGTGTCCATTTTCCACTTTTAGGATCTTCAGAATAAAGAATACTTCCATAACCTGCTGGATTACCCGCAAAATATACTAATGAATCTTTGTAATTAAAAGCTGTAGGGGCGTTACTTCCTTCAAAAAACCACTGTTGCGGTTTTATAAAATTCCAGTTTACCAAATCTGTGGAATGCCAATACCCAAAAGATCGTGTAACAAACATATAGTATTCACCACGAAACTCAATAACAGCAGGGTCTGCCCCAGAACGGTAAGATAAATTTCTACTTGAATTATAAACCATGTAAGTATAGTCTATATCCAGAGGGTTACAATACGTTTCATGGTTATGCTTTACAGATATTTGTGTTTGGTCTTTGTGATTTTTTTCGGAACCTAACTTTGTATCCTTGCAATATTGAAAACAGACCAAGCTTATTAAGCATACAATTATATTTATTTTATTAAATAATTTCATAAGAATGTTTATTTATCTAGACCTGATAGATTTTTAAAACACATCAGGTATAAATTATTTAAAATAATTAATGTTCGTAAGCCTTCATAGGTTGTCCTCGTAAACGTTCAAAGCTTTTGTAAGCGTTTTTTATTTGCTGCTTTTTGGCACGTTCAAATTCCTTTTCGGTTACATTGTATTGTGCTTGCAGCTCTTTTAAACTTTGTCGTAAAATCTGTTCAATTTCTTCATAAGCCTCATCATTTATAACATTGTTAACCTCGGCTGGATCTTCCCTTAAATCGTAGAGCTCCCATTCATCAATATCATCATAAACATGAATTAACTTAAAGCGTTTGGTACGCACTCCGTACATTTTCTTAACCATATGAAATGCGGGGAAATCGTAATAATGGTAATAAATAGCATCGCGAAAATCATCATCTTTAATAGTATTTGTAACCAATGGTTTTAACGATTTACCTTGCATGTCTTCAGGTATTTGTACGCCAGCAAAGTCTAAAAATGTTTCTGCAAAATCTAAATTTTGTGTAAGAGCTGTAACTTCAGTACCTGCTTTCACAGCTTTAGGATAACGCATCAACATTGGCATAGATAGAGATTCTTCATACATAAAACGTTTATCGAACCAGCCTTTTTCTCCTAAATAAAAACCTTGGTCTGTAGTGTAAACTACAATAGTATTTTCTTCTAAATTGTTTTCTTTTAAATAATCTAAAATGCGTCCAACACCTTCATCAACTGCAGCAACGGTGGCTAAATAATCCTGCAGGTAACGTTGCAGCTTCCACAAATCTAAATCCTTGCCAGATAAGTTGGCTTTATGAAAGGCATCGTTCTTGGTGAGGTAGGCTTTGTCCCAAGCTGCTCTTTGCTCGGGTGTCATTCTTTCAAAATCTGTTGTCCAAGGGTTGTGGGCTAGTTCTGTGCTACCTTTTTCTTTTGTCATTTTTAAGTCATGCCCTTCATACATATCCCTGTAAATGGTTTGATATTGTTCTTTTGAAGCTGTAGACCCCTTATGGTCTGCAAAATAGGTGTCTGGCACAGGAAACTTCACATCATCGTATTTATTGGTATGACGAAGTGCTGGCATCCAGTTTCGATGTGGTGCTTTGTGTTGTACCATAAGCATAAAGGGTTGGTTTTCATCTTTAACCTTTTCTATGTAACGAATAGCATCCTCGGTAACTATATCGGTTGCATACCCCATTACCATAGTTGTATCAACCTTTTTGGTTGTTTCATTAACTTTAATAAAGTTTGGGTTGTAATAGTTGCCCTGATCCTGCAAAATATTCCAATAATCAAAACCCTGAGGTAGCCCATGTAAATGCCATTTACCAAACATAGCGGTTTTGTAACCTGCATTTTGCAATAGTTTTGGAAAAGTTTGTTGGTTGCCGTTAAAACGATCGCCATTCATTCTAAAGCCATTAACATGGCTATGTTTTCCTGTTAGAATTACGGCTCGACTTGGTCCACAGATAGAATTGGTACAGAAATTATTCTTAAAAATTGCGCCTTCGTTTGCTAATCTGTCAATATTTGGTGTTGGTGCCAACTTACTAATAGGATGCCCGTACGCACTAATAGCTTGTGTGGCGTGGTCATCGGCCATTATAAAAATAATGTTGGGACGTATTGAAGTATCCGTCTCATTCTCTGTTTTTTTCTCTTTGCAGGATTGAAAAAATAAAGCAATAAATAAAATGTAAACTATTTTTTTCATCAGTTCTTTTGGGTAATGTATTTGGTTTGAATGACTTGTTTTTTATTGATAGTTTTATCAAAAAAGTCAAGAATATTATCTAATTCAGGGAAAGGTATTTGGCATAATTCATGTTTACCACCTACCGTTTTTTGAAAATAATAGGATGCCTTTAAATTATGAAGTCTGTCAGCAATAATTTCAGACCCCTCTAAAATTAAGTATCCTAATCTATCAGGATCACAATAATGATGTGGTGCTTTTCCAATAGGTACTAAATTATCGTCTGTTCCATGAAATAACACTGTTGGTATTGCATTTTCTCCTGATATATAATTTGCATTTACCAAAGCGCCTGCTAGAGATATTGCACCAGCAAAATTTACATTCTTGTATTTTGAAACATCATCTACAAAAAAATGTTTAAGATATACTGCATTTAAAACCCCTTCTGCGCCAGCACTACTTCCTCCTGCAATAATTTTTGTTGGGTCTATTTGTAGTTTGGTTTTGTTTTCAACAATGTACTTTGCAGCATCCAGATAATCAATAACAGCCTGCCTAAAAACATCTATTTTGAATGTTTTTGGGCAATCGCAACCAAAACCTGTTTTTGAGCCTTTTAATAATAATCTATACGAAATTGAAATACCAATGTATCCATTTTTGGTGAGGTACTCCATAAATTTAACCTCATCGATATTAGCTCTACTACCTCCTGCAAAACCGCCTCCGTGCATCCATAAAACTGCTGGTAAACTATCACCTTGCTTGATGTTTTTTGGTTTGTAAACATCTAGTTTTAGTGTATCTACATGTTTAATATTATAAATGTAGGTCTCTTTTGTTTGTGAAAACACAACAAAACTGAGGCTACAAATAACTACTAAAATTTTATATTTCATTAGTTAGGTTTTTCTGTTAACAAGAGTCTACAGTTGCTAGTTTTTGTCACACCCTTTATGATTCCTAAAAAACAGAATATCTACAAGGCTTTCGCTTAAAGTCTATTTATATTACCATCATACAACTTAAACCTATCACACTAAAAAAGCGCGATAGGTTTCTGCCATAAATCTATTCTAATGTGAACGAATGTTCAAAGTCAAAATCTGAAGTACCTTTAATGGCTATTTCAAATTCACCTGGTTCAACTCTAAATTCTTCTAGATTATAAAACTCTAAATCTTTGGCAGTTAATTTAAAACTCACCGTTTTACTCTCTCCTTTTTTTAGAAATATTTTTTGGAAGCCTTTTAGCTCCTTTACAGGTCTTGTGATGCTTCCTACCTTATCGTGCACATACAATTGTGCAATTTCGTAACCATCATAATCTCCAGTATTTGTAATGGTGGCTGTAGCGGTTAAGGTATCTGAAAAGCCAATGGTTTCACTTGATAATTCTACATCTGAATATTCAAATGTGGTATAGCTCAATCCATGGCCAAAGGGATACAGAGGAGTATTTGGCGCATCTAAATAATGAGATTTATAATCTTCATGCGGGTCGTGGTCTGGAATAGGTCTCCCCGTATTTTTCATGTTGTAATAAATTGGCACCTGCCCTAATGTTCGTGGGAAGGTTACGGGTAATTTAGCTGAAGGATTATAAGCACCAAACAATACATCGGCAACGCCATAACCTCCACTTGTCCCAGGAAACCATGTTTCTAAAATAGCATCGGCGAGTGTATCCTCTTCAGACAAATCTAACGGGCGTCCGTTCATTAAAACCAGTACAATTTGTTTCTTAGGCACTGCTTTTCTAATAGCTTTTATTAAATCGGTTTGTTTTCCAGGAAGTTTTATATTGGTTCTACTGGCTGCTTCACCACTCATATCGTAATCTTCCCCCATAACCATAACCACTTTATCGGCAGTTTTGGCAGCATTTATAGCTTTAGTAAAACCACTAGTGTCATCACCTTCAATTTCACAACCTTTTGCAAATGCTACTTTAGAGTCTGCTAAATATTCCTGAACACCTTCATACACACTTATAGCCTTTCCTGTTCTATCACCCGCTGCTCCCCAATTTCCAAGAATATTTTCTTTATCCTTCACCAAAGGGCCAATTAGAGCAATAGTTTGGTTTTTATCTAATGGCAATGTTTTATCATTATTTTTTAATAATACAGAACACATTGCCGCAGATTTTCTTGCAGCCTCTAAAAACTCTGGCTTGTAAATTACGTCTTTTTCGCGCTGTTCATCTATATATCTATAAGGATCGTCAAACAATCCTAATTTAAATTTTGCTAGAAGGATGCGTCGGCAAGCATCATTAATTAATGCCTCATCTACTTTACCTTCGTTTACCAGTTCTTCTAAATATAGGCGATTAGCACTACTCATCATATCTTGATCGATACCTGCTTTAATGGCTAATTCTGTAGCATGTTTTTCGTTTTCTGCAAAACCGTGTTCTACAAGTTCGTTAATGGCTGTATAATCGGTTACAACAAAACCGTTAAAGCCCCACTCATCACGTAGAATATCGCGATAAAGAAACTTATTTGCTGTAGCTGGCACGCCATTTAGTTCGTTAAATGCTGTCATAAATGTTTCTACACCAGCATCAACAGCAGCTTCAAAAGGAGGTAAATACACATTTCTTAATTCATCCATACCCATATTTACCGTATGGTAATCGCGACCAGCCTGTGCAGCACCGTAGCCTACAAAATGCTTTGCACATGCTAAAATGGTATTGGTTTTAGATAAATCATCACCTTGAAAACCTTTTACATAAGCTTTTGCTATTTCGCTACCTAAGTACACATCTTCTCCTGCGCCCTCTGAAATTCTACCCCAACGCGGGTCGCGCGAAATATCTACCATTGGTGCAAACGTCCAATGAATACCTACTGCAGAGGCTTCTTCAGCAGCAATTCGTGAGCCTTTTTCAATATCTTCTAAATCCCAACTTGCCGCTAACCCTAAATTTATAGGAAAAATGGTTTTAAAACCATGAATAACATCATAACCAAACAACAACGGAATGCCTAAACGCGTTTCTTCAACCGCCAACTTTTGTAAATCCCTAGTAGCTTTTGTTGAATATACATTTAACATTGCACCAACATTAGCTTCTTTAATGTACGTTCTAAAATTTGTATTTACAGTTGGCCCAGTAATTGTGCCGCTACCACTGTACATAACGGTTTGACCGATTTTTTCTTGGAGCGTCATTAAATTCATCAAAGAATCTACTTTAGCATCAAAAGGTGTGTCGTTTGAAGTTTTTGCGCTAGAATTAGATTCGGTTTTACAACTAAAAACAGTTATAACCAATAGAAACAAAATAGTTTTGTTAAGCATTTTATTCATTTTTTAATTTTTTTATTAGAAAAAAGCCATGGTAATAATTGAGGCTCTGCAAATGCTGAATCCCAACTATTGTGATTATCGTTTGCATATAGTGAAAAGCTAGGTGTGCCGCCATTTTTTAAAATTCCCTCTACCATCTCAACAGAAGATTGTGGGTTAACCACATCGTCTTTAGCTCCATGAAACACCCAAAAAGGTGTTGTTTTAGCGTATTTCGTTGTTGCATCTGGGTTGCCAGCACCACAAATTGAGAATGCAGCAGCAAAAAAATCTGGTTTACGGTATACAATTTCAAAAGTACCCATACCGCCCATTGATAAACCGCCAACGTAAACACGCTGCTGGTCTACATAAGGCTTTGCAACCATTTCTTCCATTAGCTTTACAACTAAATCCAACGGTTTTGTTGGCTCTATGTTTAAAGGAAACTCTAATTTTATGGGGCTTGAGCTTCTATCGACTATAGCATTCGCCCAATACGAATTTTTAGGGCACTGTGGAAATATAACAATAGCAGGAAACGCGCCCCTATTTACCGTTTCAGTAAATATTTTACTACCATGAACCAATTGCGATTTATTGTTATTGCCACGTTCTCCTGCGCCATGAAGAAATAATACTATGGGATATTGCTTAGACTCATTAAATGCTTCAGGTAGCAACATTCTATATTTTAAAGTATCTGATTGATGTACAAAATATTCTTTTGAATATAACTCCTGATGTTGTGCACCCATAAGTTGATGTATCCCAACACAAAAAAAGATTAATAAAATTTTTATTGAGTGTTGAATCATTTTTTGAATTTTAATAATTGAATCCTAATTTATCTAACCCTTTTTTAACATCTTCATTTTGCATAAACAAATTCCATAGCAAGCCTGTTCTGTGGTTTTCTATCATAATGATTTGTGGGCCTTGGTCTATCGCTAAATAAGCATCTGCAACCCAAAAATTGTTATGTGGACTTAACGCATCATAAAAACCAGCAACCCCCAGTACATCATCTTTCTTCTGATAAAGATAATGCATCACTTTTAAAGATTCCGCAGGGGTATAAGGAATTGAGCTTATGGCTGCCGTTGGAGATATAACACCTAGATCATTTGAAGGACTATGAGCTGAATATCCGATAGTTCCATCGGCGTTTCTTGAGTAACTTGCTGTTAAACCCCATAAATCTTCTCCATAATCAATAAAATTTTTTGGATTGTCAATACAATACTGTCTATTTATTTTGGTGTGATTTACAGCTAAATCCCAATAATTACCATATTGATCGGTCAAATTCTTTGGGTTCAAACCTAAAAAAGAGTAATGACTAAAAAATAATGGTCCCCCAAGATTTGAGGCTCCAGAATGCTTTAAAATTAAAGGAAATCCGTATTGCGTACTGGCAGATTTAATTGCTCCATCATTTGCCCAACCTTTATCATATACCGCTTTTGAAATTGAGTGATTTGGTGAGGCTGCTGCTAAAATGTAAGCTATCATGGCCTCATTATAGCCCCTTAACATTAGGTTAATCTCAAAACCGAAATTTGGGCTCCAATGCCAATATAATGCATCTTGCCCTTGCGTATACCAATCCCATTCTACTCCTTTCCAAAGAGTATCCGCTAAATTCGATAATGTTTTTTCTTCAGCTGATCCATTTTTGAAATACTCTTTAACACAAATTAAACCTTGAACTAAAAAAGCAGTTTCTACCAAATCACCACCATTATCTGTGGGACTAAATGGAATCACATTTGCAGAACTTCCATCTATCCAATGTGACCACGCACCATGAAAACGATTGGCTCTTCCTAAAAAATCTAAAATTTTATTCAATCTAGCTATACCTTCAGCTTTTGTAACATAACCTCTTTCTATACCAACCAATATGGCCATCAAGCCAAACCCCGTACCACCAGAAGTTACCACATTTTGGCCAAGACTTGGGTCACTTGGGTGGTATCTTTCTTTTGCTGCTCCTGAATCTGAATTTGCAAAATCCCAAAAATATTTAAAAGTTTCTCTTTGGGTTAAATCCATAATTTCCTCATCGGATAAAGGATCAATAACTGGATCATTTTGGTTTGGATCGTATGGCTCTTGATACCCTGGACCATTATCGTCTCCGCAAGAAAACATCAATCCACATAAAATTATTATTATAAATTTTTTCATCTTAATATTCGCTTTTTGTGTAGGTGAATCCTAATTTATCTAATCCGTTTTGTACATCTTTATTTGCCATAAACAAATCCCACAGCATACCAGAACGGTAATTTTCAATCATTACAGGAATAGGCCCTTGATCTATCGCTAGATACCTAGGCGTATACCAGTTATGCTCAAAGCTAAATGCATCATATGGCCCATATTTACCAATAAGAGTATCATGGTCTTTATATAATTTTCTAAGCATTTTCATGCTCGCTTTAGGTGTGTAAGGAAAAGAAGATAATGCAGCTGTTGGTGCAATAACGCCTAAATCGTTATCTGGCCTATGGCCTTTATACCCTTTAACAGAATAACTAGACGTTAAACCCCAAATACTATCGCCATACCCTTTATAATTATGAGGATTTGCTACAGCATGTTTATGGTGAATTTTAGCTTGATTTTTAACCAGTTTCCAATAATTGGCATATGTATCGGTTAAGCCTTTAGGATTTAAACCAGTATAGGAGTAATGCGCCCAAAACATTGGTCCTACAGGAGAATTGTTATGTTCGTAATAGTTAAGAACTAAATTTTCGCCGTAATATGTTTCGTTTGAAACAATTTTACCGTTTTTTGCCCAACCTTTATGATATACATCTGCTTGTATAGGATGTGTTGGTGATGCCGCTGCCAGTATATACATAATTAAGCACTCGTTGTAGCCGCCAACAGGAAAGTTCATCTCCCATTTATACTCGGGCGACCAATGCCAATATAACACGTCTTCACCTTTGGTGTACCAATTCCACTCTACTTCGCGCCAAAGCTTATCAATTTTTTCTACTAATTTTTGTTCCTCTTCGTTACCATTCTTAAAGTATTCAGCTACAGTTAACATTCCTTGAACAAGAAAAGCTGTTTCAACTAGATCACCGCCGTTATCTTTTTTACTAAATGGTGTTACTTTACCCGTTTGTCCATCTAACCAATGTGGCCATGCGCCATGAAATCTATCGGCTTTTTCAAGGAAGTCTATCATTTTAACAAATCGGTTAAACGCTTGCTCTCTGGTTATAAAACCTCGTTTTACACCTACTAAAATAGCCATCATTCCAAAACCAGTTCCACCTGTGGTTACAGTATGTTTAGGAGATGTGGGGTAGATATTATCTAAATGAATACGTTCTGGTGCTAAACCAGAATTAGGTTCGGCGCCATCCCAAAAATAATTGAAGGTTTGTTTTTGTATTTTATCCAATAACGTATCGTCGCTTAGGGCTACTTGCGTTGTACCCTCAAGTGAATTATCGTTTTGCTTATTATTTTTACAATTGAAAAAAATAAGGCATAGAATTGCTATGAAATGTAGTTTTATCTTCATGAAAATAGGTGCAAATGCTTAAATTAATTTTAGCCACGCTGTGATTACCACCTCTGCGAGAATGGTGATTTCAATTGAAATCTCTGGGAAGCGTGGCTAAAATTTTAACTAAATAAACTAAACTCTGTAATTAAACTAAACAATTTTGTTAGTTACCCATAATCTCTTGAATTTCTGATTGGGTAAGTGCTTTATCAAAAAGGTGTAATTCGTCTAAGAAACTAGAATCTGATCTATGGTTCCATCCTGTGAACCGTGGCGCTCCTGACATAATTGATAACACGTCACAACCTGTCCAATCTACACCAGTAAATGGTCCTTGACTAACTACTTGACCATTAATGTAAACTACACATTCGGTTCCAGAAATTGTGAAAGCCAAATGTACCCAATCATTTACTGCAGGATCAACATCGGCTGCAGCTCCTCCATCAAACCAACTATCGCCAGCACCAGTTCCAACATTTAATTTAAAACGTTGGTTACCACCTGCATTTTCTCTAAAAAACCTAAACCCATAAGCTCTATTATTTTGCGTCTCTGGATATCCAGCATTTTCAGTGTCCTCTGGCCCTACAACCAAAATACCAGCCCTATCTGGGGTTGCATTTAATTTATGCCACATGGTAGCACTAAATTCAGCGCCTAACAAATCTGTAGTTGGGAATGTTAAATAAGAATCTGCAGCGCCTGCATAAGCATCGGCCCCTAGTTTACTTTCTCCTGCAAAACTTGGAGAACCAACCGTTGTAGCTGATGCACCAGTTACCCAGTTTTTGTAAGTACCATCAAAAGCCATATACATAGTTTCACCATCTGCCGGTGTGTAAGGGTTTGTAACTCCAAGTATATTTTGAATCTCTCCTTGAGATAAGGCTACGTTAAAGAAACGTAATTCATCCATATAACTATGATCTGATCTGTGATTCCATCCTGTAAAACGAGGTGCACCAGACATAATTGATAAAATATCGGTACCTGTCCAATCTATTGGGCTTGACAAGGGACTTTCTCTTACCATAACTCCATTTAAATAAACTCGAGCTTCAGTAGCAGAAATAGTAAATGCAATACTTACCCATTCATTTTTATCTGGATCTATATCTGCAGCAGCACCGCCATCTACCCAAGTATCTCCATTGCCAGTTCCAACATTTAGCTTAATACGTTGGTTTCCTCCTGCATTTTCTCTAAACAGCCTAAAACCGTTACTTCTTTTATTTTGGCTGTCTGGGTAATTTGCATTATCAACATCTTCTGGACCTACAACCAAAATACCTGCTCTGTCTGGTGTAGCATTAACTTTATACCAAAATATTGCAGAAAGTTCGTTACCTAGCTGCATTGGGGCAGTTGGTAATGTTAAATACGAATCTTCCGCACCTGCATAGGCATTATTACTAGCTAAACCTTCGCCTGCGAACCCTGGAGTTCCTACTTGAGTAGCTCTGGTAACAGTAATAAATTCTGTGTAATCGGTTTCAAAATCCATGTATAAGATTTCGTTTGCAAAAATGGGTATATATGGTGGTTCTTTTTCAAAATTTGCTGTAACTGTGGTTGATTTTCCACTAATGTCTGTGGCTACTACCTTAAGTTCATGTTGACCTGTAGTTACATTATCAAAAGGTACTTCAGCCAACACACGTCTATAATCTTTAAAGTTACCACTCATCGACGTGATTTCGTTGTTATTTATTAATACTGAAATAGTTTCAACCTCAATATCATCAGTAACTTCAAATTCTATATTTATGGCTACAACAGGATCGTTCACCTTAATTTTTGTACCATCAGTTGGGTACTTTAAGGTTACTTGAGGCGCACCAGAATCTGGTCCTGGATCTACCTCTGTAATAGGATCTATACCATCGTTACATGCGAATACAAGTAATAATGCTAGAAATCCAAAAAATGTATGTTTTAATGTTTTCATTTTCTTTAATTTTTTTATTAGTTAACTGCTCCTTCTAAAATTGGAAATTGGTCTACCTGAGGTTGCGGATAAGGCAAAAATGCCTTTTCTGGTGAGAATGTTCTACCATCGTAGTTTAATTCACTGTAGCGCTCTAATCGTATTAAATCGTAGTAGCGTTTACCCCATTCCATTCCTAGTTCTGCAAATTTCTCATCAATAACATCGTCTAATGTAACTGATTGTAGGGGATCCATTCCAGATCTTTCTCTTACTAAATTTACTGCTTGAGTAGCTGTTAAAGTACCTCCTGATGCTCCTTGGGTTAGTGCTTCGGCATACATTAAAAGTATTTCGGCGTAACGAATAACCATGTAATTTTTATTACTCCCGTAAGCAGTTCTTCCTGGTATTAATTGGTTAGATGGTAAATAATGCTTACCACTAGCAAATAATGCCCTAGCATAATCGTTAATTCTATCACCATCTCTTGTGGTATTTGATATCCAGCTAGGAAGTGTGGCGTAGGCAGGATCTGTTTGTATTTCTGCTATACCTCTATCTGTAAATAGCACACTAGTTTCTAAACGTACTTCTTCACCTCTATCTAACATAAATTTAATGAACTTTAAACTAGGCTCATAAAATCCCCAGCCTCCTGAAGCACCTAGAACAGCTGGCGTCCATCCTTGAGGACCGTAAGGCGCGAATAAATGCCCTTCACGATCGCCTTCGCCTTGCCCAAAATCAGAATATTGCAAATCTAATATACTCTCGTTACTAAGCTTCCCAGGAGTTTTGAACAACTCATAAAAATCTGGGAATAGACTAAATTTACCTGAACTAATAATTTGTCCCGTTGCATCTGCAACAGCCTGGTAATCTTTTAATTCCTGACTTGCCAATGCTTTTATTGCTAACGCCGTGTAACGTGTAACGCCTCCAGGTAAATCTGTACGTTCGTTAGGTCGCATATCTGGAAGAAATGGCATTGCTTCGTCCATTTGATCTACTATATGCTGCATTACTTCTTGTTTGGTTGGTACAGAGGTAACATCTAACAACTCAGAAGTATTAGATGATGTTGGAATAAACACATCTCCCCAAACTCTAGAAATATCAAAAAGCATTATAGCTCTTAATACTTTAGCTTCTGCAATATACTGATCGCCTTCTGCTACACCTTCTGCATCTGCAAATTCTTGATATCTGGCAATCTGCTCCATACCTGTATGTGCAGAAATAACATCTACATACACATTTTCCCACAGGGAATTGTACATCCAGTAATCTTTATTGTAGTTGAACAGATCTGTTTCTGTAAAATCTTGCTGGTCTCCCAAACCACCAGAATTTACATCATCTCCTCTAACCGAAATTAAAAGTGGTTGTTCCCAACCTCTGGACTGGAAAGCCTCGTACACACCAACAATAGACAAAATCATGTCTTCTGTTTTGGTAAAGTCTGTTCCTCCGGCAAAATTGTTGTTCTCTTGTGGCTCATCTAACTTGTCTGCACAACCTACTAAGGCAAATGCCAAAAAGGCTATTATAGTTAAAGGCGCGTAAATGTTTTTAAATAATTTTTTCATAGCTTTTAAAGTTTTACGTTAACGCCAACAGTATATACTGCAGGAATTGGATATGTTTGATTATCTACACCATTTGGAACTTCAGGGTTAAAACCGTTATAGTTAAACAGTGTTATAGGTCTTTCGGCAGTCATGTAAATTCTAACTTTTGGAATAGATGTATTACTACCGTCTCTGTTGATGGTATAACCCAATGTTATGTTTTGAATTCTAAAGTAATCGCCATCTTCTACATAATAATCGTTAAGACGTTGGTTCCACCCCTTTCTAACTGCTGCCGACGATGGATACGAATTAGTTGTTCCTTCTCCATGCCATCTATTTACGGCAAAATCTCTATCCCAGTTGGTATCACTTGTAAAGATAACCTCCATACGCTTGCGGTTAAGTATTTTATTTCCGCCTTGGCCTGTTCCTACGAGGTTAAAATCCCAATTTTTATAGTTGAACCCTAGGTTAAAACCAAAAGTATAGCTTGGTAAAAACGATCCTAAAACTACTCTGTCGTCGTCGTCAATTGTGTTAGGATCTCCTCCATTTTCTTTGTATTTAAAATCTCCTGGAACCAAACCATTTGCTACAGCAACAGGATCTGCATCAATTTCAGCTTGGTTTTGGTATATCCCTTCTACTTCTCTGCCGTAAAATGCGAATAAAGATTCCCCAACAATAGAGCGTTGTCTAAATTCCGCACTACCTGCATCTAAAAATGGTTGTCCACTTAAATTCAAAACCTCATTATTTAATGTGGCAAAGTTTGCACCTACGTTAAAACTAAAGTTTTCATTTAGCTGTTTAGAATACCCCACAGCAACCTCAAAACCAGAGTTTCTTATTTCCCCAACATTATCCCTTGTTGCTCCAGGTATCAAAGGTCTTTCTACAGGAATAACAGCGTCTTCGGTATCTCTCACATAATAGTCTGCTTCTATACTTAAGTCGTTGTTTAATAAACGAGCAGTAAAGCCAATGTTAGTCTCTTCTGTAACTTCCCATTTTAAAGCGGTAAAATCGCTTCCTGTATTTAAACCACTAAATCTTGTATCTCCTAGGGCTGTCTCTACAACTGTTGAAGTAATTGAGCCATTACTTGCTGGCACTTTATCGTTTCCTAACAACCCCCAGCTACCACGTAACTTCAAGAAATCGAAGATACCATTATCTTTCATGAAAGCTTCCTCAGAAACTACCCAGCCAGCACCTATAACGGGAAAATACCCCCATTTTTCTTGATACTTATTGGTACCATCTGCTCTAAATGTTCCATATAATAAATAACGATCATCGTAATTATATGTAATTCTAGTAAAATATGATAAACCATATTCTCTTGCCCCTCCATCTCCTACATCATCTTGTACAATAGTTTGGGCTTGGTCTAGATAATATGCCTCTTCACCAGAAAGTGGAAAATTTAACCCTCTAGCTTCTAATTCCTGAAACGATTCGTCTCTAAAAGATGTACCCAACAATACAGTAAAGTTATGCTTATCTATGCTATTTGTATAGGTTAGGGTATTATCCCAAATTTGATTTGAAATTGTAGCGCTTCTTTTGGTTAACGACGCATCTTCTCTTTGAAATTGATTCCCTATAAAGTAGGGTAATCTTATATTTCTCTCCTCAATAGTTTGAAAATTATGATTATAAGCTGTTTTAAACTTTAATTTTTCTGGGATTAAAGTAAGTTCAGCGAAAAAATTTGCTAAAACATTTCTTATTTTTAATCTGTTTTCTGCTAAATCCATTGTAGGAAAAGGGTTTTGACCGCCTCTATACCCTAAATCTTGTGCATTGGCATAGTTAGTAGGAAACACATTGGGGTCGTCTGCCAAATTAGGATCCAGAACAGGCATAATTGGTACTGCATAATAGGCTAATCTCCAAGCTGAATTTTCAGGATCGAATCTGGTAGCGTTACTTATTACTGTATTGGCACCAACTTTTAGCCAATTATTTGCTTTAAATTCTATTTTAGATCTTAAGTTAAAACGTTCGTATTCGTTTTTCATGTCCATAATACCCTCTTGCGAAAAGTAGTTAGCCCCTACAGAGTAACTTACATTTTCTGCACCACCTGTAACACCTAAACTGTGATTTTGCATTAAGCCCGGTCTTAAAATCTCATCGTACCAATCTGTGTTAACATCTGGTATGTTAGGGTTTACACGGCTACGACCATAACGCTGCATAGCATTTAGTATAAATTGAGCATCTGGTGCAGAACCAGATTCTCGAGCTAAGGTTGAAAACTGTTCAGCATTAGCAAGTTTCAACACATTTTGCGCCACTTGAAATCCAGAAAACCCATCATAAGTAATCTCGGTTTTTTTGTTGTAAGCACCAGATTTGGTTTCTATTAACACTACACCATTAGCAGCACGAACACCATAAATAGCAGCTGCAGAAGCATCTTTTAATACCGAAATTGAAACTACATCGGCTGTATTTAAAAAATCTATGTTATCGAAGAACATGCCATCTACCACATAAAGCGGACCTGAAGCTCCCGTATCATAGGAACCAATGCCACGTACCCTAATAGTTGGTCCTTGCCCTGGAGAACCATTACTCACTACTTGCATACCAGCAACCTTACCTTGAAGCGACTGCATTACAGAGCCCGTTGGTACAGCTGCAATTTCTTCAGATTTAATTGTAGTTATGGCAGAAGTTAAATCTACCCTTCTTTGCGTACCATAGCCTACTACCACCACCTCATCTAGCGCTGCAATATCAGATTCTAATGTTACATTAATTTGTGTTTGATTTTGAATGAGTACTGTTGTGGTTTTAAAGCCAAGGGAGCTAAATTCTAAGGTTTCCCCAGAACTTACGTTGATGGTGTAGTTACCATCAAAATCTGTACTCACTCCTCTAGTTGTTCCCTGTACAATAACGTTAACCCCAGGAATGGGCATATTATCCTCGGCACTCGTTACTGTACCGCTTACGGATTTTTCCTGAGCGAAAACATGCATTGTTAACAGCAGAATTAACAAAAAAGTAAATCTTGTTTTCATATAGTCTTATTTTAGAATGTTAGTTTCTACTAAATTAAAGACTATATAAGTGCATGTCAAAAAATTGAATACACATAAATTACGTCATTACCCAAAAAGCCTGAAAACAACTAGTTGACGTACCATGTTTTATGGTATGACTTAGTAAAATAAACATTTAAAAAGGGAAATGACGTACTAATGACGTATATAATGTGTTTCTAAAAGTGCATTTTATAGGCTTATTATTTAAAATCTTGCAAATAATCGGTCAAAGATTTATCATTTTCTAAATTTAGCTTGCGTTTTAGTCGATATCTATGTGTTTCAAGCCCTCTTATTGACACATTCATTAATGGCGCAATCTCTTTTGTTAATAAATTCATTTTGATGTATGCACAAACTTTTAAATCTTTATGGGTAAGCTTAGGGTGTTTAGACTTTAATTGGTTGAAAAATTCCTCATGTACTTGATTAAAATTATATTCGAATAACTCCCATTCGTCCTCATGCCCAATAGAATTATCAATTTTTCTTAAAAGTCGTTTATAAGCCAACGCATTTGTAAAGCCCGATTTATTTTTCTCTAATTCGTTTTTAATTTCGAGCATAGATTCGTTTTTCTTAACTAATGCCATTGCAGTATTAGCCAGTTGTTTACTCTTAAGTTTCACTTCACTTTTTAACGATTGATTTCTTAATTGCACTATTTTTTTATCGTTTTCAATGGCTTTTTCTTTAAGTAAAACCTCTTGCTCCTTTACAAGTTTATCGTGTAGTAATTTTTGTTCTTTATTAATTTTTCTTTTGTGCAACCCATAAAACAAACCAGATAACAATAATAGAATTAACAAATAGAAGAAAATATTTTTATACCAAGGCGGCAATATTTTTATTCTAAATATACTTGGTTCCGACACATCTCCTGAAAAATTTGCTGTTCTAAAATACACATTATAATCGCCATTGCTAAGTCCAGAAAGTTCTAGTTTTTCTCTTTCCATTCTATACCAATTTAACGCATTAGAAGTAGCTATGGCATATTCAAAATAATGATCTTTAGATAATGGAGATGATACAGAAATGCTTATATTTTTGTTAAAGGGAAACTCGTACGTGTTGTCTTCATTTATATTAACCAATTCCTTATCTATCTCCATTTGCTCAATAACAGGCTTATGAAGCGTATCTTTGGCGCTCTCAATGGTTTTGTTAATTAACATAAACCCATCATATAAATTAAAAGTATAAATAGAGTCGTTTAATTTTGAAACACTTTCGGCATCTACCACCAATCTTTTTTGAAGTAATCCTTTAGGTATATTAAGATATATGTTTTCCTGCGCCAAAGACAAGAAGCTTATTTTATCTTTCTCGTCTTTGGTTACCAATATATCTGTATCAGGTTCAGATATAATATCGGTATCTACTCCAAAAGTAGTATTTAATATATCGTGTGGCACTATACTATCAATAATTGCCTCGTATTTTTGCCAACCTTCGTTTGTTTTAAAACAAATATCATTTTTAATTTTATGAACTTTAACATTAAAATCGGACCACAACCCCTTGTCTTTGTAATTTTTAAAACTTTTTATACTATCACAAGCCTCATTAAATGCAACTCTAAAAAGACCTTTGTACGCATGGGCTACCCAGGCTACAGTAGGATTTTCGAATACTACGTATCTTGTAGGGATTGTTTTTACACCAAGATGTTGTGCATCCCAGCTATTATTACTTAAATTGAATTTTACCAAACCACCATAAGTTCCTTGGATAAAAGCATTTTGTTGTTCAGGAATCTTTTGAAGCACCCATCCGCCTGTAAAATCTGAGATTTTTATAAATTGATTGTCATCTACCAGAAACGTGCCGTTATTATGCCCACATATTAATTGTTTATTAACTATTTTTAAATCCCACACTTGTCCTTGAGAGCCTTCTACAAACGTTAAAGCAGCTTCGTTTTTATTCAAATAAAACAAACCTGTATTACTACCCAGATATAGTCTGTTTTTGTAATTTATAACATCGTAAACGGCTCCAAGCCTTCCTGTATTATCGTTATATAATACACGATTATAATCTAAATCCAACTTTGCTATACCGTTATCTAAACCTATCCATAACTCATTATGTTTTCCTAATTCGTGGCTTAATACTGTATTGTTTAATAATCCGTTTTCCTTGTTAATATGATATTTTAATTTACCCTCTTTACTTGTAATATAAACTCCATTTTTAATGGTGCCAAAAAACATATCGGTATCATCAAATATCTTGAAACTATTAAGCTGTTGCTCTTTAATTATGGGGTTAATTTCAGACCCCCAAGGCATTAACTGTTTAGTGACATTATTGTACAGAAAACAGCCCCTTAAAGCAGTAGCAATAATTAATTTATCTTCATATTTATCAATAGAAACAACTTTAGCGTTGTATAATAATGGATGATAAATAACAGGCTCTAAGTTTTCATTGTTCAAAACAAAAACACCATGTCTTACCGTGGCAACGTAAACTATATCATCAACAATGCTACAGGATAAAATAGTAGACTGAGGCTCTATTCTTTTAACAACACCATCCCTATAACTGTATATACTGGAGAAGGATCTAAAAAAAATAGCGCCATTATAGTGAAAAATCTGCCAAAATTCTTCTGCTAAAGACTCCTGACGCTCTTCAAAACCGCTTAAAGTTGTATAGACTAATTTTCCTTTTGAATTTTTTTTCCAATACCCAAATTCTTCGTAGGAACCTGTGTAAATCACACCGTTATACGCCAAAACTGAACGTATAATAGTTTTATTAGGCAACTGGTAGAAATCCCACTTTAGGCCATCGTATTCTACTAACCCTTTATCGTTTGCTACGTAAAGCTTACCGTTCTCGGCTAGAGAAATGCCCCAATTTGTATTGCCCGCACCAAATTCTGTTAACGCAAAATTTTCAAAAAAAGGGGTGTACTGCGCATTTACAATAGCACTATAAATACAGAAACAAACAACAAAGAGTATGTTTTTAAAATTTATTGACATGGCTAATGCAGTTTAAAGACCGATGAGTGATTACCAAATTTAAGTATTATAATTGATAGTTGCTTTTTGTGGCTACAGGTCAAATTCCATAAAACCCGTTTTAGATTATCCTGAAAACAAAAACTATCGATAACAAACACAAAAGCTATTTAAAAGGAAGTTGTAGTTTTTATAAAACCATACACCCAAGTGGTTTTGTTTTGAAGGGCTTAATACGTTCTACATGTGCGTTTACTTTAACATTTCTGGCTTGCTAAGTATTAATTCTATCTTTTTTATAATAACGGTAATCTCGTTCATTTGAGACTCTATATTCCTAAAATATAAACTTATATCCCTATTCACCCAGCTTTCTGAAATAACCCTAGCCCCTAGACTTATACGCAATACAGCACTTTGAAAATCGGTTCCGTATTTTACGTTAACCGCCTGACCAATATGACATTTTTGAGCAGCAAGACGAACTATTTCCAAGGCTGAACCATCAAAATGATGGGATATATCAGAATTCAATAAGGTGTATAGTTTTTTCACTTCATCTACATTTAAAACGGTACCATTTTTTAGAATGAAGAAAGGAAAAATTGTGCGGATATTTCTCAACCCAAAAGCCTCACTATTGTAAGTGTTAATTTTTGTTTCATCTTCAAAAAGCGGCTTTAAAAAAGTGGCATCCTTAATAGAGTCTTCTACAAAATTACAGAACATCTCTATTCCAAGATTTCTGTAAAGAATAGGGGTTTTATAGTACCTATCCATTTCAACAATAGCTGCGTTCCAGCGCATATAAGACCCGTAATTAAATCCTTCAGATAATTTTTTTGAACAGTACCAAGCCTTTGGCCAATCGGAATGGTTGTAATAATTAGTTAAACCTTCTGGCAATGTGTTTTTTACAGCGTTAATAGATTTACTAACATTTTTTGGAACAATTAACGCACCAGAATATGGAGGTCCTGTAAAATATTTACTTCCGGTTATGGTAATAATGTATCCTTTATTTAAGTAGTTTTGAATGTCTTTAGGGTCTAACCTAAGTTGTGAACCATCTACAATAATTTGCATAGACAAATTGTTGAGTGTTTTTAAATTTTGCAATGTGCTCGCACTAGGTGATTGATATCCTAGTTTAGACTGATCCATAGCGTGTAATACAACATGCCTGCCTAATGCGTTAGTTTGTGAAACGGCGTTAAACACCTCTTCATCTAATTGCTTTGATGATTTTAGCTCTCCTTTTTCGTCTCTTAATGGAATTTTTATTAAATCAACATCTCTAAACCCTTTAATTTTATCTCCTTTTTTTACAGGGTAATTTAAAGCGCTAGTATTCTCGAAATGGCAGCCCATTAAAGCTGCGGGCACACCACTTCCTGTTTCATCTGATGCCACCAAAACATGGGTAATTTCCTTATTGGAAACAATTTGGGTAATAGCTGCAATTTGAAGCGCAGAATCCGTACCTGAAGGGGAGAAAATTATTTGGCACTCATCATTAATCTTAAGTGCTTTTCTAAGACTATTTTTTAGGGATTCTGAAAATTCTATTGTGGCATCTTTTAAGCCTTTTTTTAAGCTATTTTGAATTAATATGGTTCTTGCCTTATCAGTTTTATCAAAAGCAAAATTAGAGACACTTGTTGCTGTAGATGATGCAAATGTAAAGGCTTCTGGCCTTGGAAACGGGCGACAACCATATTTATTCAATAACTGAAATTCGTCTATATTTAATCTTAAATCGCCTCCAGACATTAATAAATACTCCGTTGGTTTAGCAAGATTTTCCAAAATTGGTTTCCACTGAGGCTTAATTATTTGGTCTAGATTACGCAAACCATGAAAATTCTGCAACATAGCATATTCAGCAGCATATTCTGTTGGTAAATCTTCGCCCTTTTTTATAATGTCTAGCAAAGAAAAATTAAGGTTGTTTAATTTTTCCTTATCTTCTTTTGGTAGTAATTTATAAAATACCTGAGTTACTTTTAATGCAGCCAAATCGCACAAAGCAGCATCTTGCTTTTCTCTACCTAAAGCCTTATACCAAAGTTGCCATTCTATGCCATACCTTAAATAAATTAAAGCTAGTACAGGTTTGTCTAGAAAAGACGACCCAATTTTAATGGATTTGTTAGGTATAATTTTAAATAAGTTTGGCTCATTATTAGATGCTATAATATTAATGTTGTTTATTTTAGGAACGGTATTAAATCGCTTTAAAACCCTAACCAGATAGTTTACATTTTCCTTTTCGAATAAACTTGTTCTATTATATTGATCTTCAATAATTATATTGTTTGTCATGGGTATTTGGTTTTCAATGTTCAAAAGAACAAAATTTTTAACAGGTATTTTACTTTTCTAATTATAAAAGCGTTGGTTAATTTTTATTTATTATAGTCTAGAGAGCGTACATTCTATTTATTTCTTTTTTTTACTTAGATAGGGCATATAGTGACTAAAAGAACAATGATTTATGCGGTTATATTTTCGAACTCCCGTATAAGTATATGCGCAACAAAACTAGGCGTACTCACTGGCAAACGCGACTTACTATTTGCAAAAACAACAGTAGATTTAGCCTTACTTAAAAGCGTGTTTTGTTCATTTTTTATCTCAAATTCAAAATTAAAACGCACTTTTGGCAATTCTTTAATTGTTGTTTTTATGGTGATTAGCTCATCGTAATGTGCTGGCTTTTTATAAATAATATCGAAAGAAATAACGGGTAATATTACGTTGTTATCATCTAGCGTTATCTCATCTAACCCTAGTTTACGCAGCAGTTCGTTACGAGCTTGGTGGCAATACGATACATAATTGGCATGATACACATAGCCCATTTGGTCTACCTCTCCATAACGAGGCCTTAATTTAAACACATCGGTTATCATAGGTTATGAAATTACTGGTTGTGGTCTTTTGGTCCATCACTACTTCCTATTTTATTTATTGTAGCATTTTTTAGTCTCCTTTTGCAAAGAGGCCAAGTTTTTAGCGAATTAATATCGTCTAATTTTGTTTTTCTGCATTTCCCAAGCTTATTCCCCGTTTTTGGGCCTAAATTCTCAGGCCCCTTATGATTTAAATTTGGCATATATCATTCATTTAAATTCATTAACTCGTCCATTTCATACGCAGGACAACCGTCACATTTTAAGTGATTTTTAGCTCCAGAAATCAGCTTAAAACACCTTTTACATTTATACCAATCGTTATCAAACTCAAAATGCCCACCCTTAATTAGTATTGGCCTTCCTTCTACAAAGGCCTGCGCAATTTTTTGAAGAGCACTATTGTAAATTCTTGTAAGTGTAGGCCTAGAAACCGCCATGTTGTTTGCGGCTTCATCTTGAGGGAGATTATCGTATACCACCAATTTTACAGCTTCATACTCTTCATATTGCATAAGAATATGCTCTGCATCACAAAACGCTATTCCAAATGGTTTAAAACCATGCATTTTAGGAGGATTGTTAACTTTTCGCTTCTTTTTAGGACGAGGCATAGATTAAATTTTAGGTTGTTTTGAGATTCTAAAGCATGTAAAAAAATATCGATTTACTTTTTTCTAATTGCCAAAACAACAAATTAGAATAAACTTTTAAAGCTGTAAACTTTTATAGCTCTAAAAACCCGAACAAAAGTAATGAACATACGTTCATAACGCAACTAATTCAAAATAATTTTTTTGATAATTGCAATTGATAATTTATAGGGTAAGGAGCTAAATCAGAAGAATTAATTTTTGCTTTGTTATTAATATGAACTCACACAAAAAAAAGTAATTATGTGGAATAATTATCACTGTTATTAAAAACATGTATTCTATTTTTGTTAAAAGAATATTGTAGTAATTTAGCAACAATATAATTTGTGCTACCAAATTAGCAAGTTAAAACAGCAGTGTTTACATGATTAAGTACTTTAAAATAATAATTAAGAGCATTGTTTTTTTTAGCGTTATTGCGGTTTTTGCACAAAAAAATATCTATGAAACCCAACTTATTGGTGTAAAAGATGGTCTTGTAAACAGTAACACATACGACATACTTCAGGGTAATGATAATTTTATGTGGATTAGCACAATTGGAAACTTACTTCGCTACGATGGTTATGATTTTAAAAACTATGACGCCTCATTTTTTAATATTAATGAAAATTCCACACTATTATTAGCTTTAGATAAACAAAACCGCATTTGGTTTTGCGAAGACAAGTCTTATGCTACCCAATTAAAAAGCGGAGTTTTAGATACGCGTACAGATTCTATTTATGATTTTGAAACCCTAACAAACGGACTTTTTAAGTCTAACGAAGTATATTGCTTAAATCCATCAAAAAAAACAAACACTACAATTTTTGTTACCACTAATACAGGTATTGTTTATAAATATGACGGACAGTTTAAAGAAATATTTAGGATTCCCGATTTTAGGTATCGTCGCGTAAGATGTGAAATTGGTGAGAACAACACATATTGGATTACTTACGAGAATAACAAAATTACTAATGTTGATAGTTTTGGTAATGTTTTACTAACCTTCAATGTCAATAGAAATAATTTTTATGTTAATGCAATTTTAGCTACAACCCCTTACTTTGTTTTTGAAAGCTACAACTCTGAATTAATACGGAACTACTGGCTAATTAAAAATAACAATATAAAACCTTTAGTGCTTAATCAAGGTAATAATTTTCAACTACTGCACTTAAGTGATTCTGAAATACTTTTTTATGAGAACGATACTATTTATAAAAGCACAACCAAGCCGCTTATTCAATTAAAACATAAAACTCCAATTGCGTACATTCCAAATTTGAAACACAATGCTTATTACAAGGACAAACAAGGTATTATTTGGATAACATCTACTAATGGACTTTATAAAATAAATGCCAAAACAAATCCTTTTACTGTTTTACAGGCTAACAATAGTATACGCGGTATCTTTATAAAAGACAACAAACTATGGGTTGGCGGCTATAAAGCATCTGTTGTAAAAGATTTAAATACAGAAAACAATCATTATTCTAAACTACCTATTGTTACTGCTACCCGCTTTATTGAGGACAAGAATAGCAACCTGTGGGTTGGTTCCACAGATAATATTCTTTACAGATTAAAAAACAAAGACAGTGTTTTAAGTGTATATAAGGTAAATCCGTTTAAAGAATTACAAGTACCACATATAAACCCAATAACAAATACATTTTGGATTGGTACTGATAGCGGACTACTCTATTTGGATAAATCTAACACCGTTAAGACATATAACAAATATACAGACATAGAAGATGCGCACATTAGACAGTTTTTAAACACTTCAGAAGGGCTATGGATTGTAACCCACAAAGGCCTTTTTTTAATGGATGCCAAATCTGAAATTATTACCAAACACTATTCTAAAGCCACTGGTTTACCAACTAATAACATAAATCATATATATAAAGATTCCGATGGCGTTTTTTGGTTAGCAACAAAAGCTAAAGGACTCATAAAATGGAGTATTAAAGATAACACAGTCAAAACATTTTCTACTCAAGATGGTTTATCCAACAATACAATTTATGCAGTTTATGAAGATGATTACAACTATTTATGGCTCCCAAGCAACTATGGCCTAATGCGTTTTAATAAAAGCACTTATGATATTCAAACATTTACTAAAAATGATGGTATCGCCGATAATGAGTTTAATACATTTGCACACTTTAAAGCTAAAGACGGCACTTTATATTTTGGCGGAATTAATGGTATAACATTTTTTAATCCAAAGGATTTTATTTTCAATACCAATACAGAGCATCCTATCTATCTAACAGGTTTAAAACTACTAAAAAAAAATACAGATGAATTTGAGGATCTCCCCATTAATTCTACCGCCAATAAACCAATTGCCGTAAACTATAACGATCAGATTCTTCAATTAAAATTTAGTCTGCTAGATTTTGAATCTGTTAACAAACACCAATACGCTTATAAAATAGAAGGTTACCATAACCAATGGATTTATACTAGAGATAACACCATTTCTATTTTTAATTTTCCTTATGGTAAACAAACCATTCGCATAAAAGCAAAAGCAGACTCAGACATGTGGTCTTCTAATGAACTAGCTATTCCTTTGTTTATAAACAAACCCTTTTACTTAAAATGGGAGTTTATTTTATTGTCATTTATAATGGCAATAATGCTTTTCTACTATTATTTTAAATGGCGTTTAAGAAAGCTTAATAAGGCGAAATTAAAACTAGAGGCACAAGTTAAAAGCAGAACAAAACAAATTGAGAACGATAAACGCATTATAGAGCTACAAGCCGAAGAGCTTAAAACCTTAGATAAAGCTAAAGGCCGTTTTTTCGCAAACCTTACCCATGAGCTGCGTACACCTTTAACCTTAATTATTGGACCTTTAGAACAAATTATAGACAACCCACCACCTGCTGCTATATTAAAGCGTCGTGCTAATGGCATTTTAAACAACACCAAGCATATTTTAGGACTTATAAATCAATTATTAGACCTCTCTAAATTAGAAAATAAACAAATGCCCATTGAACTTGTAAATGCCGATATTGTAGCTTACACCAAAGAACTAGTTGATAGGTTTCAAGCTTTAGCAACCCAACAACATAAAGTGTTATCTTTTGAAAGTAACCACATAAAATGGCCTACGAATTTTGATAGAGACAAATGGGATAAAATTGTGTATAATTTAATTTCAAACGCACTAAAATTTACGCCAAAAAACGGAAATATACATGTAGTATTAAACCAATGTGTTGTTAATAAAGAGGACGCCATAGAATTATTGGTAACAGACTCTGGAATTGGCATAGAAGAAAAAAATCTGGCTACTGTTTTTGATAGGTTTTACCAAGTAGATCTATCATCAACACGAGCTAACGATGGCACTGGAGTAGGTCTGGCTTTGGTAAAAGAACTTGTAGATTTACAAAATGGAAATATTTCCATAACTAGCGCAATAGGTAAGGGATCTACCTTTAAAATCGTTTTACCTGTTCTTCCTGATACACTAATTAAGCCTTACGTGCCAAATCATCAAAACACATTCTTAATTCCCCCTGAAAAAAACAATGAAGACACCGCTACTACTCAAATAGAACAAGTTGAAAAACTAGATGTTTTAGTTGTTGAAGATAACGAAGATATTCGAGACTACATTTTGCAATGCTTGGGGCAGCAACATTATAATATCACTGTAGCAAAAAATGGAGAAGAAGGCTTAGAGAAAGCCATGTCGCTCATTCCAGATATTATTATTTCTGATGTTATGATGCCAAAAAAAAATGGCTTTGATTTGGTTGAAGATGTTAGAAAACATACAAGCACTTCTCATATTCCTATAATTCTCCTAACGGCTAAATCTGAAATAGACAGTAAACTTAAAGGTTTAAATCGTGGTGCAGATGATTACTTAACTAAGCCTTTCAACCCAAGAGAATTAAACATACGTGTTAAAAACTTAATTCAAATAAGACAAAATCTTCAAAAACGATATACCAAAAATGGAATACAGACTGAAGATAGTAAATTTGAAAAAGAAGATATTTTTATATCTCAACTTAAAGCGTTTATTCTAAATCATATAAATGAAACCGATTTAAACGGAGATGTTATTGGTAAGCATTTTGGCTTAAGTCGTATTCACTTATACCGAAAACTAAAAGCTTTAACCAACGTCTCTATTTCAGAATTTGTAAAAGACATTAGATTAGAAAAAGGACTTATGTTATTGTCCAAAAAACAACTAAATATTTCTGAAATAGCTTACGAGATTGGTTTTACTTCTCCTAGCCACTTTTCGCGTTCCTTTAAGGAAAAGTACGGAAAATCACCTTCCCAAATGTAACACCACGTCATATAATTGTAACATGCGTGCAACTGCTTTCTAGCATGTAGCCACAACTTTGTATAAACAATTATGTAGTCTGTAAAGTTGTCGTCACGAATGGGTATACATGTGCCAGTAAAACAAATATTTATAAATCATTTCAGCATTAAAGAATCACAGTTTAATTGGCATTTACCCTTAGATCAACTTGATGCTGATTTTAAAACCTTAAGCTTTTTGGTGTATTTGGAACAGCTCATAAATTCTAAATTTAAGACCAAAGTTTCCATCATGGAAAAAATTAACGCATCTGTACACACACCAAAAGATATTGTTCACCTAATTGAAAAAGAATTATAAACATTAACCATGAAGCTATATAAATTAAGCATACTATTTATTTTACTAAGTATAGTAACAGTAAAAGCTCAAAACAATGAGTCAAAACAACAAGTAGATGCATCTAACCCAACAAATTTTTACACACAGGTTAATACGCTGTTTGAATATACAACAAGAGCAGATGGTACCAATCTCTACGGATTTAGAGGTAATGTAATCTATACCTTTAATCCAGATAATTTAGTATTGGCAGAAGTTCCAATTTTATACAACGATGCTACTAATAAATTTGGACTTAGTGATATTCGTTTACGCTATTTTACAGTGGTGAAGCGTGTAATGACTAAAGAAAAATTTTCAGTTATTGCCCCTTTTGTAGATGTAACGCTGCCAACAGGTTCCTTTGAAAATGGCTTAGGCACAAGTAGTCTTGTAGCTTCCGTTGGTGCTATTTATGGTTTTGCTATTTCAAAAAAAGTATTAATGTTTCCGGGTTTAAGCGCAGTACATGTTACAAAACCAGGTACAGACCTTATTCCAGACGAGCTTAAAGCTTCAAGTACAGGTTTTGGTGCGCAAGCCAATATGAGTATTCGTTTTAATGACCGATGGTTTCTTTTTGTAAACCCAATACTAACTATGTTGAATACTGATGGCGATTGGAACGAGCAATGGACAGGAGAATTCAACCTTAACCACATGATTATTCCAAACAAACTAAAAGCAAATATTGGTTACTATCCAAACCTTACAACCGAAATACACACGGTGAGAATGGGTGTTACCTTCTTTCTATAGTAAAACATAAAATAAATGACATTCACTTGTAAATTTTAACACATGAAATTTTTTATTTTCTTTCTTTCAGTAGCTTCAATATATGCACAAAATAGCAGTAGTATAATTAACAGTGCAGTAGAAAAAGACAAAGACAAATTTGTTGCAATATTTAAAGACTTACATCAAAATCCCGAATTAGGTTTTAATGAAACTAGAACAGCTGGCATTGTAGCAAAAGAACTCAAATCTTATGGCTATAAAGTAACTGAAGGAATTGCTAAAACGGGCGTTGCAGGCATTTTAGAAAACGGAAAAGGCCCCATAGTAATGTATAGGGCAGATATGGACGCCAATGCGGTTGAGGAACTCACAGATTTACCATACAAGAGCACCACAATAGCAAAACTAGATGACGGTAGCGAAACACCAGTGGCGCACGCTTGTGGTCATGATTCTCACACTACATGGTTATTATCAACCGCTAAGTTCTTAGCAGAGCATAAAGACTCCTGGAAAGGCACGGTCGTTTTTATCGCCCAACCTGCGGAAGAACTTATTCTTGGTGCACAAGCCATGGTAAAAGATGGACTCTATACCAAATACGGCATTCCTAAACCAGATTATTTATTTGGCATTCATGCATTACCGTTTCCTGTGGGTGTGCTTGCAGCAGCTTCTGGCGTACGTATGGCTGGCACAGACCAGTTAGATGTTACTTTTTATGGCGTCGGAGGACACGGATCTAATCCTCAGTTAACAAAAGACCCGATTCTCATGGCGGCTTCTGCCATTATGCAATACCAAGCCATCGTGAGTAGAGCAATAGACCCCAAAAACTCTGCCGTATTAACGGTTGGCGCCATTGAAGCTGGAAAAGACAATAACGTTATTCCGGAAAAAGCATTATTAAAAATAAATTTAAGATGGTTTAACGAAAAAGATAGAAACCTAATGATAGAAGGCATTAAAAGGATTAATGAAAGTATTGCCAATGCCTATGGCTTACCCGAAGATAAAATGCCAACGATGACGTTTAAGGGCTGGTCCTACCCGCTTGAGAACGAACCTGAAATTACAGCAGTAGTGCGGGAAGCTTTGTATCCCTTGGTAGAAAATAAAAAAATGGTTTTAGACGAAAGCGTCTTGCCCTCGGTAATGGGTTCAGAAGACCTTCATCATTTGGTCATTGAGAACGATAAAAAAGACTGTGTTTTTATAAACGTTGGTGTTGCAGAACCTCAACGATTTGCAGAGGCCATGAAGAAAGGCCAGCTCCCATTTGCAAACCATAACGGGAATTTTGAAATAGACCTAAGTGCTATACCATACGGATCTAAAGTAGCCATTACAGCTATGTTAGCCATTTTTAATAAAAATTAAACGTATGAACTGTTCTCAAAAGAAAACAATCATGACCGTAAAATTATTGAAATATCTACCGCTTGTATTTGCATTTACGCTTGTTGTAAACTGTAAACATGAAGCTAAAAAAACAGACTCAAAAAATGTGGCCACTACCATATTCTACAATGGTGATATTGTTACTATGGAAGGTGATACTGCCAACTATGTTGAGGCCATAGCTATTAAAGATGGTGTAATATCAAAAGTGGGCACAGAAAATGAGGTCATGACATTTAAAGGCGATGCTACCACATTAATAGACCTTGAAGGCAAAACCATGTTTCCTGGATTTATTGACGCTCATGCACATTTCTTTGGGTTTGGTCCACAAGCTTCAGGGGCAAATTTACTACCTCCGCCAGATGGTGGCATTCAAAGTATTGATGATCTCATAAGCGAATTAAGCTCTTGGGCTACTCCTGAAAACATTCAACTAACCGGATGGATTTACGGTTTGGGCTTTGATGATTCTCAATTAGCCGAAAAACGATTTCCTACAAAGGCGGATTTAGATAAGGTTTCAGCTGAACATCCTATTTTAATTTTACACATTTCAGCACATTTCTGTGTCATGAACAGTAAAGCTTTAGAGTTAGTTGGTATTACAAAAGACACACCTAATCCTGAAGGTGGTATCATTAGAAGAATGCCGAATGGTAAAGAACCCAATGGGGTATTAGAAGAAATGGCTGCAATACCGTACATCGCAAAAGCAATTACACCAAAAACACCTGAAAATCTGGCTAAACAAGCCATAGCAGGACTAGAAATGGCCAAAAGTTACGGATACACCACAGCCCAAGAAGGTAAAGCGATGGAACAACATGAACTTTTAGCTGCTTTTGCCGAAAAAGGGCTGTTTGACATTGACATCGTTTCTTATGTTGACCATACAAAATCCGATTATTTAAAAACAAAATGGTATTCAAAAACATATACCAATAATTATAGAATAGGAGGTTTAAAAATCACTCTGGATGGTTCACCACAAGGTAGAACAGCATGGCGCACACAGCCCTATCTTATTCCGCCAGATGGCGCCCCTAAAGACTACAAAGGCTATCCTGCAATACCGAATATTGAAGATGTTGCCAATGTGTACCGTATGGCGTTTAAAAATAACTGGCAAATATTAAGTCATGCCAATGGTGATGCCGCAGTTGACCAAATGATTGAGGCAATGCGTATCGCTTCAAATGAATATGGAATCAAGGACCGCCGCAATGTTATGATTCATGGTCAATATGTTCGCGAAGATCAGTTAGATAGTTTAAAACAACTTAACGTAATTGCCTCTTTGTTCCCGCTACACACCTTTTATTGGGGCGATTGGCACGAACAACTTATTGGTGAAGAATTGGGACAAAAAATTAGTCCAACGCGAACTGCCCTTAATAAAGGCGTAAAACTCACCATACATACCGATGCTCCTGTTGCCTTACCTAACTTAATGCGTATGGTTTGGACCGCTGTTAGCCGTACCTCTCGAAGTGGCAAAATTATAGGCCAAAATGAAAGACTAACCGCTTACGAAGCTATGAAATGTTTAACCGAATGGTCTGCATATCAGCATTTTGAAGATGACAAAAAAGGAACTTTAACAGAAGGCAAACTAGCAGATTTAGTGATACTTTCCAATAATCCGCTAAAAGTTGAAACAGAAGCTATAAAAGACATTGAAGTATTAAAAACAATAAAAGAAGGAAATGTTGTTTTTGACAGATCCTTAAAGAAATAATAAGAAAATTAATATTCAATTAAGTAAAACTAAAAAAATGAACAAATTATTTAAACTCGCTTGCTGTACTATCTTGATAATATTTTGTAGCCTAAACAGCTATGCGCAAGACAAAGAAAAAACACTTGTATTGTTTACCAATGCTACAGTTTTTGATGGTGTAAACGAAAAACTAATGACCGACACCGATGTTTTAGTCGAAGATAATCTTATCAAACAAATCGGTAAAAACATCAAAGCACCTAAAAACGCAGAAGTTATTGATATTGCAGGAAAAACCTTAATTCCTGGCTTAACGGATTGCCATGTACATATTATGTGGAATGACAATATTGAATACCTCATTTACAGCTCTCAAGACGGTTACCTGGGCGCTATGGCTGCAAAAAATGCCGAAAACATGCTAATGCGTGGTTTTACAACGGTTAGAGATCTTGGCGGACCAGCATTTGGGTTAAAAAAGGCGATTGATGATGGTGCCATCCCAGGACCGCGTATTCTTCCAAGTGGTTCTTTTATCTCACAAACGGCTGGCCATGGCGATTTTGATACACGTATGAAATACCAATCTAATCACTTTACAGGTCAGACTGATTTGGCCTACACACGTGGTTGGACCATTGTTGCAGATGGTAAATCTGAAGTTATCAAAGCTTCGCGCGAAATTCTAAGAGCTGGTGCCACCCAATTAAAGATTATGGGAAGCGGTAGTATCACAGGCGCACACGATCCGCTAGACGTTACTGAATATACTTTAGAAGAGTTAAAAGCCATTGTAAAGGAAGCCGAAAAATGGGGCACCTACGCAACCATTCACGCTTACAGTTCAGAATCTGTTATGAATGCTATTGAAGCTGGCGTAAAAGCTATTGAACACGGATTATTCGCCTCAGAGGAAGCCATGCGATTAATGAAAGAGAAAGATATTTTCTTTTCAACCCAGTTTTTATCGTATAGCGCAACACCAGAGGAAGCTGGCATGACAGGTGAATCTATCGCTAAGTACAATGAGGCAAAGGCTGGTGCAACTAACGGTTATAAAAATGCTAAGAAAGTAGGCGTTAAAATGTCGTTCGGTACCGATCTTTTAGGTGGATTGGAAATTGCTAAAGCACAAAATTTAGAGTTTTTGGCACGTGCAGAATACTTTACAGGCTATGAAATATTAAAGCAAGCCACTTCAAACAATGCCGAACTTTTTGAACGTAGCGGCAAACGTCATCCTTATCAACAAGGTGCATTAGGTGTTATAAAAGAAGGTGCTTATGCAGATATCGTTGTGGTAGATGGTAACCCTTTAGAGGATATTAAGCTGTTAAGCAATCCTGTTGAAAACCTCAAAATCATCATGAAAGATGGTAAAATTTATAAAAACACTTTAAATCAATAATTAATTCACCTTAAAAATTTTATTATGAAAAACGCAATGAAGCATGCTATTTTAGGATTACTTCTTTTAGCTGTAAGTTTCAATAGTTTTGGGCAAGACAAAGAAAAAACGTCCTACGTACTCATCACTAATGCCACAGTTTTTGATGGTGTTAACGAGAAATTAATGGAAGATACCGACATTTTAATTGAAAACAATTTGATTAAAGACATCGGTAAAAATCTTAAAGCACCAAAAGGTGCAGAAGTTATTGATGTCACCGGAAAAACATTACTTCCAGGCTTTATAGATGCGCATACACACTTAGCACTACACAGTGAGGTAGATTACCTTATTTACAGTGCACCAGAAGGTTATATGGGCGCAAAAGCAGCAACCAACGCCACGCAAATGTTAATGCGTGGATTTACAACGGTTCGTGATATTGGTGGTCCAACCATTGGTTTAAAAATGGCCATTGATGAAGGCGCTGTTATTGGTCCTCGTATTCTTCCTGCTGGTAAAATGATTTCTCAATCTGCTGGTCATGGTGATTTTAATGCACGTCAAATTAACTGGTCGCAGTATTTTGCTGGTCAAATCGATCCTGCATATATTAGAGGCTGGACCACCATTGCCGATGGTATTGCTGAAGTACAAAAAGCCACAAGAGAAACCCTTCGCTCTGGTGCATCACAAATTAAAATTATGGGAAGTGGCAGTATTTTAGGAGCACATGATCCTTTAGACGTTACAGAATACACTATTGAAGAGTTAAAAGCCATCGTTAAGGAAGCTGATAAATGGGGAACATATTGTGGTATTCACGCTTATACATCAGAGTCTGTTATGAATGCTATCAATGCTGGCGTTCAAAGTATTGAGCATGGGTTGTTTGCTTCAGAAGAAGCATTCAAATTAATGAAAGAAAAAGATGTATTCTTTTCTACGCAGTTTATGGCATTTAGCTCAACACCAGAAGAAGCAGGTATGAACGAAGTCGCGGCACCAAAATATTTATTAGCTAAAGAAGGTGCTGATAATGGCTATAGATTATCTAAAAAAGTGGGTGTAAAAATGGCATTTGGTACCGATTTAGTTGGAGGGTTAGATATGAATACCTATCAACCACAGGAATTTGTAGCACGTTTAAAATACTACACACCTTACGAAATTTTAGTACAAGCCACCTCCTTAAATGCTGAACTTTTAGAGCGCAGTGGCAAGCGTCACCCATACCAAGAAGGATCTTTAGGTGTGGTTAAAGAAGGTGCTTATGCGGATATCGTGGTTGTTGATGGAAACCCATTAAAAGATCTTACACTATTGGTAGAGCCTGACAAGAACATCAAACTTATTATGAAAGATGGAAAAGTGTATAAAAACACTTTGAATTAATCTAATTTTAAACAATAAAACAGGTTACAGTGACACTACACATGTAATCTGTTTTTATTGTTTTTTAAACCTAAAATGTTATGCTAAAGTTTCAACTTTTTTCTAATATTTTGAACACATTAAAGCCTAAATCGTATGCGTTTTCACTTCTAGCGTTTTCAATGCTCACCTTATTATCTCTGAGCACTGTTACATTGCATGCACAACAAGAAAATGAAACGCAGCAAGATACCACGAAAACCCAAAGACCATCATTGTTGAGCCCTTCGGATGCTAACAATCAGCTTAAAGCAGATGCTGAAGATAAGAATCCTACCATTAAAAAGGATTTTATTGATAAAGCGGTTGAAGCTAAAGAAGCCTTTTATAAAAAAACAGGTTTTAAAATTGGATTCGATTATAACTCGCTTTATATGGGAGCTACGGAAAGTTTGGGCAACAACAACCATACTGCAAGTGGTATTGCCAGACTTTATGGTCGTTGGGATCTTATAGGCCATGGCACTAATGATACTGGTGGCATTGTTTACAAAATTGAACATAGACATCGTTATGCTGAATTAACGCCTTCCCAATTGGGATTCGAAATTGGTTACGCTGGTTCCTTACACCCATTATATAGCAACCAAGGTTTTAGAACTACTAACTTGTATTGGAGACAATCGTTCGCAAACGGAAGCGTTGTGGGTTATGTAGGATTTTTAGATAGCTCGGACTGGACCGACGTTTACGCATTGGCAAGTCCGTGGGAAAGCTTTAACAACTTAGCTTTTTCGGTAGGCTCTGCAACTATTGGTGGTTTGCCAGATGGTACGCTTGGTGTAATGCTAAGCGCATGGTTAACCGACAAGGTGTATGCCATTGCCAGTATTACAGACGCTAATGCAAGAGCAACCGATATTTTTAAAGGTTTTGACACGTTTTTTAGTGATTTCCAAACCTTTAAAACCTTTGAGTTGGGTATCGTAAAAAGTAAGGAAATGGCGTTTGTAAACAATTTCCACGTTACCCTTTGGCAAATTGACGAAAGTAATTTTTACGGATCACCAAGTGGTTGGGGAATCAGTGCTGGTGGAACTACAATGCTCGCAGGTAAATACGAGCCTTTTTTAAGAGGTGGTTGGGCCAAAGATGGTGGTAGTCTTTACGAAGCATCTGTTAGCGCAGGTGTAGGTTATTACATGGGAAGCCATGTTTTGGGTGTTGGCCTAAATTGGGGAAAACCAAACGAGACGACTTTTGGTGCTGGTTTGGACGACCAGTGGACTTCAGAAATTTTTTACAGGTGGCAAGTAGCGCACCAATTTCAAATCACACCAAATGTTCAATTAGTAGCTAATCCTGCTTTAAATCCCAATGCATCATTTATACCTGTTGTTGGTCTGCGTTCGCGTATATTCTTATAAACAAAATATATGATTAAAGATTTATAAAATGCTATTATAATTCTTATAAAGTAATTGATCAATTTTTCAATTTACACAACAACTACTAAAAAGGTGTTGTTTTAAACAGCTTATTGAATTGTTTTTTTTAATTTCAAAACCATATGCGTTCAATTCTTTTCAAAATAGAAATCATATTATAGAATATTCATTTATTAACGAATGATAAATTTTTAGCAATTAATACTATGACCAAAAAACTACAATTGGCTTGCAGCCTCATACTAATTTTATGCACTACAAGGGCTTACTGTCAAGATAGCATTAACCTTGAAGTAATTGACTATAAAATTAACAAAGGGAGATTTTATAGTTCATTAAACTTTTCCTTAGACCAAAGAAATGCTGAAAACGAAAACCAGTTGATAAGACAGGTTATAGACCAGAACAAATACGATTACACGATAACTGCCAATGCAGGTTTTGCTATAAAAAACAACCTAACCTTAGGCTTTTCTGCTGGTTATGGTAGGGCAAAGGAGGTGATTACATTCCTAGATCAAGATGATATGGAGGTACAATCTAACTTGTTGGAACAAAGCTTTTCTTTCTTACCAAACCTAAGACAATACATACCAATTGGCGAAGGAAGGCTTCAAATTATAGTTCAAACGCAGCTAGGTTTCACGTTTGGCGAATCTTTACAACGCGATTTTATGATGAACGACGTAAATAAAATAGAAACCGACTTTATAGATTTTCAGTTGGGTATAAATCCAGGCGTTGTGCTATTTTTTAATCGAAATTGGGCATTAGAAACAACGGTAGGTGTTGCTGGTTTTTCCGCAAGACTTGACGAAAAAACAGTAAACAACGATGTCGATGCCCAAGAAAAAGTCCAGACCACCAATATAGATTTAAAGCTCAACCTTTTAGAATTAAGTTTAGGAGTCGCCTATTACTTTTAAATAGACTTTAGATATGAAACAAATAAAATTTATAATATGCCTGGTTCTAAGTTTAGCAACACTTCATTCATGCATAGAGGAGGATAAATTCGGTTTGTCTTCATTTAAAGCCATTACCGCTTTTCAACTACCCATGCAAGATGGTACAACTACTATAAATGCAGACGACCTGTTAATAGAAATACCTGTTGTTGAGGGTGTAAATTTAGAAAACATCGTACCTTCCAACATAGAGATATCAAATCTTGCCACCATTTCGCCATTACCAAGCGAAGCACAAGATTTTACAAATCCAGTACTATATACCGTGACTGCAGAAGATAACACCACTGCCATTTGGACGGTTACCGTGGTTTCTACCATACCCAATCCGCAGTTACCAAACAGCAATTTCGATCTTTGGTATGCCGTTGGCGATTACCAACAACCAGGAGAAAGTGAAGACACTACGGTTTGGGGCACTGCCAATAGAGCTTTAGCCATTGCTGGCGACGCAAATACCAATCCAGAGGATTTAGGAAATGGTGACTTTGCTGTTAATCTAACCAGTGTTGCGGCACCACTTTTAGTAAGAATGGCAGCCGCTACCTTGTTTACAGGAAAATTTACAGATGGTTTTCCTAATCCTGCAGATCCTAGAAGTAATATTGATTTTGGCACACCGTTCTCGGGAAAACCAAATGCCTTTCGTTTAGACTACACTTATATACCTGGCGAGTCTAATGAAGATGAGGACGGAAACGTAATTCCCGGCTCAGACCAATGCGATATTTATGTTTTGCTAGAAAATAGGGAAGGAGACCTTATTGAAAGAATAGGTACTGGTTGGTTTAGGAGCGACACGCAGGTAGATACATTTACAAACTTAGAGGTAGATATTATTTATGGGGAACTAGATTCATCCTTACCTCAATTTGAATATGCTAATATTAGGGATGATGAGGTTTGGGGCAATGCCGAAGATACACCAACACACATTACAGTGGTGTTTTCCTCTAGCGCTTTGGGCGATTTTTTCACTGGTGCCATAGGCAGCGAGCTTCGGATAAATAATTTTGAATTAGTGTATTAGAAACACCAACGGTTCTTAATTTAAAGGACTACTAAAAAATACTGATTATAGAAAACAATGATAAAAATTATAAAAATGAAAAAACAAATTATCGTCTTAGTAAGCTTATTCGTTCTTACTTATGGTTGTAAGCAAGACAACGCTACTGCAACAACCGAACAAGAAACCAGCAGCGTCTCTGACCCATTACCTTCATGGAATGACGGTAAAACAAAAGATGAGATTATAGCTTTTGTAAAAAAAGTAACAACCGAAGGTACGCAAGACTTTGTACCTGCAGAAGACCGTATAGCCACTTTTGACAATGATGGGACGCTTTGGGCAGAACAACCTATTTATTTTCAGTTATTTTTTGCATTAGACCAAATTAAGGTATTGGCACCAGAGCATCCCGAATGGAAAACCACCGAACCTTTTAAATCTGTTTTAGAAGATGATATGGAGGGCGTTTTAAAATCTGGAAAAGAAGGCCTTCTTAAAATAGCCATGGCAAGCCATGCCAATATCGATGCAGAAGATTTTAAGTCAGCCGTAAAAACCTGGATGGCAACTGCCAAACACCCTCGTTTTAATCAACCCTATAATGCTGTTGTGTATCAACCTATGCTTGAATTGATGTCCTATTTAGAAGCCAATGGTTTTACAAACTTTATCGTTTCGGGTGGTGATATTGATTTTATGCGCGCGTGGGCAACAGAAACCTATGGTATTCCTTCACACCGCATTGTTGGCAGCACCGTTGAAGCCCAATATGACAATACAGATGGCAAAGCCTCTGTGATAAGGTTGCCTGGCGTGGTATTAGCAGATAGAGGCGATGGCAAACCTATTGGAATTTATAGACATATTGGTAAAAAACCCATTTTTGCTGCCGGAAATTCTGACGGTGATTTAGAAATGTTACACTATACGGATGCTAACACCCACCCAAGTCTTAAACTATATGTGCACCATACGGATGAAACAAGAGAATGGGCTTACGATAGGGATTCACCAATTGGAGAACTCAATAAAGGGCTTGATGAGGCCATGGCAAAAAACTGGACCATTGCCAATATGAAAAACGATTGGAATACCGTTTTCTCCTTTGAAAAATAAAACAGTATATTTTAATAAGATTGGTGTATTTCTGTAATCTATTCATTTATTAGTAGACTAAAAAAAAGCCTTCAACCTAAAAACTTATGTGTTTCGGTTGAAGGCTTAATAATACTCTTTTGTAATGCTATCAAGCTAACATTCCTCCGTCTATTGGATTTGTAGTTCCTGTTATGAACTTACTTTCATCACTAGCTAAGAACAACACCAAATCGGCTACTTCATAAGGTTCTGCATAACGACCTAATGGTATTTGGCTTGTTAATCTGGCATGAGCAGCTTCGGCATCGCCAGGTGCGAAACCTTCCTCAAGCGATTGCATCATTCTATTATCTACTGGTGAAGGGTTAATACAATTCACACGGATTTTATACTTTGCTAAATCCATAGCCGCAGATTTGGTTAAACCAACAGTAGCATGTTTAGAGGTACTGTAAGCAACGGCATTTGGTACACCTTGCAACCCAGTAACTGATGAAGATATAATAATGCTTCCACCTCCAGCATCTCTAAGTGCTGCGATGGAGTGCTTAATCGACAGGTAGACACCTTTAATGTTTACAGCCATAACGGTATCAAAAACTTTATCATCAAAATCTATAATAGGCGCCACTTTGCCTTCTATACCAGCATTTGCAAATACAATGTCTATTTTACCATAAGCGTCAAGCGCTTTCTGTACAAAGTTTTTAGTATCGTCGGCACTAGTAACATCTGCTTTTACAATAATTACACGATCGCCAGCATTTAATTCTTTCTGAGCTTCTTCTAATGCTTCTTGGTTAAGATCTACTAGTACAACATTGGCGCCTTGCTCTAAAAATTTAGCTGCTGTAGTTTTTCCGATGGAACCAGATCCACCTGTAATAATTGCAGTTTTTTTGTTAAGTCTTTTCATAAATTGATATTTGTTTTTTCCGAAAAAATCGGGGGTTTATCTGCCGTAAGATATTGTTAGTTTTGAGGTATTAAAAACACTCACAACACATTAATTTTATTAGTCTACAAAATAAAAAACAGAGATGATATAAACAACAAAATTATATCTAGCTTGATAAAAAAACTTCTTAAAATTTGCTGGTTATACCATTAAAATTAAATCAGTCCCAAACTATCAAACGCCTTAATCTAAAATAAGCAAAAACGAATATAGCACCTCTAAAACTAACAAAGGGTTTTCTTCTTAAAATTTATGTAAAGCAGAGCATACAAGATTGTTTACTGCGTCTTAATGTTAACCTTGTTTTAGCTGTTTAACCTCCTTATACTCATGAAGTATAATTTTATGAACCCATTCCATGGCTAAACTCAAGGTTTCAAAAACTTCAAATGGTTTATCATAAAAATTACTTTCAAATAGTGCATTATCGCGAGCTATAGGTTTATCAGAAACAATTGCAATTGCCAAAAGGTTATGAATTTTTGAAGTCCCCAAATAGGTAAGCGGATCAACCGAATAAGAAAAATGTCTATTAGAGATGTAAATTACAGGTTTATTGGTAAAATGTTTATCAATAATTTGACGTAAGATCTCATTATCTTTTGGTGTTATTACAACACCCTCCTCAATTTGGTTTACCATAAATTCGTCAAAAACAAAGACTTTCGCCCCTACTAAGTCGTAACTGTAAAACATCCCCATATTAATAGCTTTTATAATGCTGCTAAATATAGAAAATATTAGTATACAAATTAACATTTGTAAATTATTTTACCCTAAGCCCTATCTACTAATCAATAAAAAAACCAATAAACAAGTTTTTACAAATCATATTTCCCAAGTTTAAATAAATATTTTAGGGAAATACCGCTTACCGGGCATTTCGCGGAATTTCTAATCATTTTACAAGCTAAAATAATGTAATAAACCTACTAAAAGAACTATGTATCTGTACCAGCTTAACCTAAGAAAAGATAATATTATTTAAACACATAAGAAGTTTAAAAAAGAAAAGCCGAAGACAAATCTTCGGCTTTTAGTGCGGGCGGAGAGACTCGAACTCTCACACCTCGCGGCACTAGATCCTAAGTCTAGCGTATATTGCACCAAAGAAACACAAATACACTCATTTTCAATGACTTAAGTGTTTGTCAATTTTCTTTAAAGTCATATAATATCATATGATATCAATATTTGTTGTACCTATGTTGTACCCAAACGCAGATAATAATTTGTATCTTTACATAAGTACTTAATCAAATGATATCCTGATTTGACTTTCGCAAAACAGGTCAACGATGTCAGCAAGTGCAAAAATAGTTCTACGTAAAAAGCCCAACACCAAAGGGCTTTATCCACTTGCAATTCGAATAACTAAAAATCGACGCTCTACATACAAACTTTTAGGTCATTATATAGATTTAGAGTATTGGGATTCAAAAAATAATGAAGTAAAAAAATCCCATCCGAATTCTGAAGGTTTAAATAACCTCATAACGTCAAAATTATCTGAAGCTCGGAAAGGTCTTATTACTCTACAAACCAACAATAAAGATGCTTCTGCAAATCAAATTAAAAAAGAGATTTACAAACCCACATCAAACCTAACATTTTTTGATTTTGCTGATGAACACCTAGAATCTCTCAAAGTAGAGGGAAAAATGAATCGTCTTTCTACAGATTCAGCTTGGGTTAGTTATATTGAAAAATATTGCAAAGTAAGGCATCTAACTTTTCAAGAAATCGATGAACGGTTTCTCAAAAAATTTAAAATATATTTAAAAGGCAACTGTTCTCTTACAGAAACTACTGCAATGAATGTCATGGTTTTTATTCGGCTGTTATTCAATAGAGCGATTAAAGATAAGGTTGTAAGTAAAGAACTTTATTGCTTTGGTTCTGGTAAATTCAAAATAAAATTTCCAGAAACTGTCAAAGTTGGACTCTCAGAAAAAGAATTAATAGTCATCGAGAACTTAGATAGTCTATCTGACGTGGAACGTCATTCATTGAATGTATGGCTTTTCAGTTTTTATTTTGCAGGCATGAGGGTTTCAGATGTTCTGAAAACTAGATGGTCTCAAATTTACGATGATAGGTTACACTACAGAATGGGTAAAAACTCCAAATTACTTTCTCTCAAAATACCTTCAAAAATCAATAAAATTTTAAAGGAATATATTTGCAATAGGAATAATGATGATGACTTTATATTTCCAGAATTAAAAAAAGCTGATCTTGACGATGCTAAAGACTTGTACAATAAGATAAAAACTGCTAATAAAAAATTTAACAAGAACTTAAAGTCTATTGCTCTTAAAGCTGGAATAAACAAGAAAGTAACAATGCACATTGCTCGCCACTCATTCGGAAATATTGCTAGAGATACCATCCATCCATTAATGCTTCAAAAACTGTATCGTCATAGTGATTTAAAAACCACAATTAATTATCAAGCCAACTTCATTCATACAGAAGCTGATGATGCTTTGGAAAGTGTAATCAACTTTTAAGTTATTTTAAAAGCTCTTCAGAATAATAAAAATTTGCGGGTAATCCTCCTGTATGCCAAAAGAGCACATTAGAGTTTTTTTCAATCTTGTTATTTTGAAGATGGTCTATCATGCCGTAAAACGCTCTTCCAGAATAAACAGGGTCTAACAATATACCTTCACTTTGAGCCAATTGCCTAATGGCCATCTTTTCATTTTGAGTAATTACTCCATAACCAGGTTTATCATAATCCCTAATAAGTGTCGCATCTTTAATTGAGTATGTTTTTTGAATACTCAATTCTTTTTGACCTTGATGAAGTATCTGTAAAATTGCATCGTCTAATGTTTTATCTCCTAAACCAATTTTATCTATGCTAATTGGTATTAGTTTAATATTAAGATTGTATAAATCTATGCCAAGCTTTAGTCCTGCTTGAGTTCCACCAGAACTTGACGCAAAGAAAATGTAATCGATTTTCAAGTCATTTTCTGAAAGTTGACGCTCTAGTTCTTTAACTGCATCTACAAAGCCATAAGCTCCTAGCAAGTTTGAACCACCATAAGGGATTTCATAAACATTTCTTTTCTGTGCTTCTAAATCTTGCTTTAATTTAATTATATCCTCCCCTTTTCTATTATCTCCAGTAAAATGAATTTTAGCTCCTAATAAATGAGAAAGTAACAAGTTACCATTGTAATTTTTGGGTGCTTTACCCCCTAACAGTAAATGGCATTCTAATCCTACCTTGGCACAAGCAGCTGCGGTTTGCCTGCAATGATTTGATTGTTGTGCTCCTGCTGTAATAACAGTATCAAATCCTTTAGCTAATACGTCATAAATAAAATATTGTAATTTTCTTACTTTATTTCCACCCGAGGCCAATCCTGAATTATCATCTCGCTTAATAAACAAATTATAATCGGGATATTTTTTTGACAAATTTTCTAATTTTTCCAATGGTGTTGGGAAAAATCCGAGTGAATATTTTTCTGGTAGCATTTTGGCCTGTTTTTAATTCATACTAATATATAGTATCTTTATAAGTAATAAAAGTAGAATGTACTTTTTTGTTAATCAATCACTTATATGCTATCCCAAGAACAAGAATATCATTTTACCCCAGTTTATGAATATTCATCTTCAATGCATTGGATAGTGTTGTTCATGTGTATTGTAATAGGGTTTACAATTATATTTCAATCTTTTAAAATAGTTTTCAATAAAAACAAATCTAATAACACATCATTTAGGTATCTAATACTTGCTATCCTTTTTCTATTATATAATCTGTTAAATGGGTTACTGCCTGATACATCTTTACCTGGGCCGCTCTTTATTCAATACATAATAACCTACAGCATCTCGATAATAATGTGTATTTATTTAGTATGGTACCTTTACAAGGAATTCAACATAATTACCCCAAATAGATTTTTTAAAATAAAAAATCTTATCTGGTTGCTTTCATTCACTTTTGTCTTTCTTTTTATTTTACCGTTTTACTTTACCAATTCATTAAATTCTGCAAGAAGTCTATTTTTGGTATTTCCAACGTTTCTATCTGTAACATTTTTAGTTTACTTCTTTATGACTATAAAAAAAGAGGTTAAAAGACAGCGTTATTTTAAAATCCAAACCTATTTGGGTCTCACCTCTATACTATCCATTATTCTATTGCCATTGCTTACGTATTTTGGAGATTTTCAACCCATTACCCAACCTCTAGTTACTATGGCATTCTTTTTAGTAACTACAATGGAAATAAACAGCTATTTATACAGATTAAAAAACACCTACATATTAAAGCGAAACATTGGAAAGGAGTATAATTTTACCAACAGGGAAAACGAGATTGCTATTCAAATATTAAAAAGAAAAAGCTATAAAGAAATTTCTAATAATATGTTTATTGCTTATGGCACAGTGAGGAAACATGCTTCTAATCTATTTGTAAAATCTAATGTTTCTAGTAAAGAAGAGTTTATAGATAAATTTAATGAATAGCTCTGAAATGAAGCTAAACGTTGCTTATCTAATTATGTGAATAAAAGTACACAGGCAATATACACAAAATTTACACAGGTTTTATTTTAATGTCTCGTCATTATTCATCATATTAAAGTATTAAAAAAATAGCAAGTCCACAGAGAAGGCATTTAAAAATATTAAGAATTGAAGGCATCCTATTTCTCTCACAACTTTCAACTGTATAATCCCTTTTAATTTTAGATTCTTAACGGTAATTTCTATTTTCTAATTACTAAGCAAAATGGATTTTGAAGCCCAAAACAATAAACTTCTTAAGCAATTAGAGGAAATAAAATATAGTTCAACAGGAATTATAGAGCGCTCAAACAAATCTATTATCATTTGCAGAAATCTTCTTAATACTTATAGAAAAACAATAGCCACAATTGAATTTGATTCAATTCAACATGAGATATATTTTTTTAAAACCATCAAACAAGTTCCTTTTTCACAGCTAATATATTATTCTGAAATACGTTCGTTCGAAATTCAATTTCCTAAAGCAGATAGAACTGAGCAAAGTAAATTTTTAAAAAAGAAATTAGGGAAACTAAATCGTTTCTTCCTTTACAATATGGATTTTGTTCAATATATTGAATCAAAACACACTCATTTAGACGAACATTACTTTACCAGAAATTACCTTGACCAAACCCCAATAACATCATCAAAATTTTATTTTCAAGACCCAGATTTCTGCACGCCCTACGATCTACTCTTTGGTAAACTAAAAGCTTATCATCGATTTATAAATTATTTGCAAGACAAACTCTCGCATATTGAAAAGGCAAATAATAACAACAGTACAACACCACCATATCAACCTGAACTTGAATGGACTTCGTCTAAAACAGCATTAACAGAACTAATCTACGCGCTGCATCATAATCGAGTTATAAATAATGGAAAATCAGACATCAAAGACATCGCTTCTGCACTAGAAAAAGTATTTCATTTTCAATTAGGTGATTACTACAAAACATTTGCTGAAATTAAAACTCGTAAAATTAGTCGCACTAAATTCCTAGACGATTTATCCGAAGGGCTATTATCATACATAAATAGTACTGAGGAATAATAAAAAAACACCGTACTCGGTTTACCTCCTGCTTTTGCTATTTTATGTATTAATCATTCTATTCTTTGGCTCAAAATCGGCATTAAGCTCATTAAAACACTACAAATTACACCATTCTAAATACTGTTAAATTTTCACCCGACTACGGGTAAACTACTGCTTAAATATCATCAAAGCTTATCAAATTTGTCTAACGAAAGTCAAATCAGGTTAAGGGCTGTCATTTAATTTAAAAAAAGATAGTCCTTTTCCATTAAAAAATTAGTTATGCCAACAAGTATTATCACCACAGACGATCTCAGGGATTTTAAAATAGAATTACTAAATGCTATTAAAAAAATACTCATAAAACACAATGGGTCTGGTCTTAAAAAATACCTCAAATCTTCAGAAGTTATGGACCTATTACATATAAGTCCTGGCACATTGCAAAGTTTTAGAGATAATGGCACCATTCCTTATACAAAAATGGGAAATATTATTTTTTACGAAGCTGATGAAATTCAAAAAGTGATGACCGCAAATAGAGTACATCACAAAATTGATTAAAGATGTATGAATTATATAAAACATTTAAGTGCCGCATTTCAAATGATAGTGAAGGACTCAAGATTAAACCCTACACATGTTAGCCTTTATATGGCATTATTTCAGCTTTGGAACATAACACGTTTTTCTGAAGTGTTTTATATAAACCGGCAGGAAGTTATGCAGTTTTCAAAAATTGGTTCCAAAACAACATTTCATCGCTGTATGCAAGATTTACACAATTGGAAATACATCAAATATATCCCCTCTCATAATATTTATAAAAGTAGCAAAGTGAGCATGCCCATTTTTGGGACAACAACTGGCCAAGTAATGGCGAACAATAAAACAAGTACTGGCCAAGTACTGGTATCTAATAAAAACATTAATAAACAAATAGTAAACATTAATAAAACAAAGCTACCAAAAAATGAAATTGAAGTCATTAATTTTTTTAAAAATAACAACTGGCCTGCAAGGGAAGCTCAAAAATTTTACAACCATTATCAATCCATTGGCTGGAAAATTGGTGGTAAAATAAAAATTGAAGATTGGCATGCAACAGCAAGTAATTGGATGATAAAAGCTGATGAATTTGAAACAATTGATGAATTATCCCAAAATAAGGACAACCTAAAAACAAGTAAACGTAAAAATTATGGTCAACCCTTGTAAAATAGTAGAAGAACACAAAGAATATTCTCTTGGCAAATTTAATGGCAATGAAGTGGTTTACGACTTCGAAAAGATATTAATATACCTAGATGCTAAGGGTAAATTACTTTTTGGGAAAAAATTTAAAATCTATGAAGAAGACCGTCCAATCATTTTAAAACTCTGCCACTACTTTATAAAAGACAAAGAAAATTGCGAAAAACATGAGATTGACCCTAATAAAGGAATTTTGCTCTCCGGACCAGTAGGCTGTGGTAAAACTAGCCTTATGATACTGCTAAAATTTATTGTTCCGTTGCAAAAACCATATATACTAATACCATGCAGAAACATAGTGTTTGGTTTTAATCACATTGGCTACAAAACCATCGAAGATTATGGTTGCAGGCAATTTTTTTGCTTTGATGATTTGGGTGTTGAGCCCATTGGAAGGCACTACGGAAAAGACTGTAACGTAATGGGTGAAATACTGCTTTCACGTCATGAACTTTTTACAAACCATAACATAAAAACACACGCAACTACAAACCTAAATGCCGAAGAATTAGAAAATTTATACGGCAATAGAGTTCGCAGCCGTATGCGAGAATTATTCAACCTCGTAGCATTTGATGAAGACACTAGCGACAAACGAAAATAAAATTTAGAAATCATGAAAATAGCAACCTTTAACGTTCAAAACCTGTTTCACAAAGACAAAAGCCTTTTCGAAAAGCCATTTGGTAAGAACTTCACCGATTGGGTAGACGAACTCGATACTTTAATGCTTAAAACTCATAAATCACTGCACCAACAAAATCGCATAAGGGAATTATCATTTTTAATTGGTTTTGAAAAATCAAGCCCAAGACCCTATGCGGTTTTACGCCGAAAAGCAGGGTATTTATACATGAAAGGTTTAAGCCATTCTATTGAAAACAAAGCGAGCAACCTTACAAATTGGAATGGTTGGATCGAACTGCAAACCTTACCAATTCATCCTAAAGCTACAGATCACAAAGCCCAGGTTATCGCAGCAATTAATCCCGATATTTTGTTGCTCCAAGAAATTGAGGATAGAGCGTCTTTTGAGGAATTCAATCAACTCATTCTACCAAAATATGACTTCAAACCTTATGAACAGTCTTTTGTGATTCAAGGCAATGACATGAATGGCCTAGAAATGGGAATAGCCTTGCGACAAGGCTACAATCTCAAAGCTGTTAGGACTCATAATATTAACGACATAATCAATGATGATGGCAAAAACCTTATCGAATATGAAATCAAAACACCTTCAAAAGAGACCATTTGGTTGCTAAATACTTATCTACAAAAACCTACGAAGGATATTAATCAATCTCATCTTATAAGAAAAAAACAAATTACTAAAATCGCCGAAATTTATAAGAAACTCATAGCTGAAGGCAAAACCAATGTCCTCATTGCAGGCACATTTAATGCGCCATCTTATTGTGATTCTTTATCGCCAATAATTCAAAATACTGACCTAAAAGACATAACAAAACATCTCTCTTTTGAAGTGGATATTGATAAGGGAAACGATGCGGCATACTTCAGAATGGGGGCTTATAGAATGGGCGTCAACATTAAGCAGAAAGATTATATGTTCTTCTCTCCTGCCCTTTTTCATAAAATGAAGGATAGCGGCTTAAATCGCAAAGCGATGTGGCCTGAAAAACGACCTGATTGGTCTATTTATAAAACCGTTTCTAACAAGAATTTGGCTGCTAGTGAGCATCCTTTGGTTTGGGGGAAAATAGAATTATAGTTTATTCTTCCCACACAACGCTTAATACAGAATTATATACACTAGAAACAATACAGTATTCATAGAATTTAAAATCATTGTCGTCTTCCCAATCTTTTAAATCGAACCAAGTAGATTTCCAAATTTGTTGCTTTGATTGGTTTTTGGGATATATCTTATCTTTATCAAAGAATTCCATAGCAACAGAATCTTCCGGAGGTTCAAGTTTTGTTCTATCGATAATAAAATGAGGATATCCCTCTGGCCATTTCCAATAACTCACCTTTTTGTTATGAGAGTGAAAAAGACAAATTGGATGGTCCCCCAATTCAAAATATTTGAAAGCAATTGCCGTAATACTTACCCCAAAAAATTCAGCCAAATCACGAAGTAGTTGAGGCGAAAACTTCTTCCCTTTTTGCTTCTCAAAGAATAGATGACTTGGCATTAATAATTCTGAAGCAAATTGATTGGCTTCACATTCTACTCGACCACTTTTTGCCTGTTTTTCCTTATTGTTAAACCAAGAAGTAGTTGCTTCAGTATCGTTATGAATGTCAATACCTTTGTGAAGTACAAAATGTCCTATTTCGTGGGCTAAAGTAAATTTTTTGCGTTGCTCAAACTCTATATTTTGGTTGATTTCGATTACCGTATGCTTTTTACCAAAAATTATTCGTCCATCAGAATTCAGTAAAGGCTTCTCGATGACAGTTGCTCCAAGACCGCTTGCAAATAATTCCAAAGAAAAATCCAAAAGGCTTTCAAAACCATTTTGGTCCAATAAATCTCTTGCAGCAGCAGAACCTTTATTATATCTATAATTCTTCATTATCTAATTCGTCCATCAGGTCAACCAAGTTTTTACCTTTAATGATTTCTTTTATTTCGTCTGGGGTTAATTTATCCAAATTTCTAAACTGTACAGACATTTGTTTTGTTTCCACTAAATTTATTAAGGTAGCAATAGGTTTTTCTAAATTCTGGTTGATAGCATCTTGAAATTTTCCTACAATCCTATCAAGCAATGCCTGATGGCTTTCTTGAGTTACTATAGCGGTTTGGGTAAACTTCAATCGCTTCAAAAAATTGGATATTTCCGCACTTTCCTTAGCGACATCCACACCCTCCTCCTCTAGGGATTTTTTTATCAATTCTATATCGGAATTCAGATAAAATTCTGTAATTCCCTTATCTATTTTATTTTTTAAATTGCTCATCTTATTTGACTGTTTAGTTTTCTTTTTCTTCTTTCAAGCCTTTTAACGGCGTTGTAAACTTCGGCGGTATCTATTTCCAAGAAATCTGAGATTTCGCTCGGCTTATAGATGTTTTCGCTCCAACATTCAAATATTAGCATCTCTAAGTCCGATGCCCCTGAATCTTTAAGTAACGTAACATAGTTTTCTTTTAGTTTTTTGTTGTCAATTTCATCAAACGATAAGTCGTTGTGACCAACCTCCTCTGAATAAACAGGTAAATCGAGAATATAGGATTCGTCCGAGCCGTCCACTTCTTCGGTTGGTTTTCGTCTTTTTACTTTTTCATAATATGCACTAATCTCACTTTTCAGGACACCGAAAAGGAAATTCTCGAAATCACAATTGTCCTTATCCCATTTCCTGATATCGGTAAGTGCTTTTTGAAAAACGTTAAAAACAAAATCCAACTTTTGTTGCCCTTCGTGATTGTCATTATAATCACCAAGCCTTTTCTTGGCGAAGGCCCTCATTCTTAAAACGAGGTGACTTAATTGGTCATTGGTGAAGCTACTAAATACCTCGGCGATCTCTTTGCTCGATTTATCCATATAGATAGATGTTCTAGTAATAATATGCTTGCCAATTAAAATAATTTGCCATCAAGTGGCAAAAAAGATAAGAAGGCAAGCATATAAAGATTGAAGGCACAATATAAAAAATTGATGCGACAAAAGCCTTTAATTAAAAGGCATAAAAAATGAGCGGAACTCCACAGCTCTGAATGGAGATTGTTTAACCATAAAATTCATTTTTATGAATAGTATTAATTTCTCTAAAGGAGAGCTAAGTGTATGTCATAAAGACAATTGTGTCAATGTACGTGGAGATGTGGCCAAAGCCATAGTTTTCAGTATTGCAACTCTTGTTGTTATAAGTGGCATAGCTGCATTGTTGGAGCAGTCCAATTAGCAGATGATTGTGGCGGTTCTGCAATTCAGGATTGCCACAATCAAAATAATAAACGATCAATCTGACATAAAATATGATTGGCTTAAAAGTTGAAACAAAATAAAAAAATATAACTATGACTGAAGAATACAAAAATGAAGTAGTTGAAATTTTGGAAAATCTGGGAAAGCAACTTGATATTTCAGAAAGTCAATATAATGAAGCTGTAAAAAGTTACGAAGCCGTCGGAAAGTGGTTATCAAAAGAGGGGTCACCCCTTTATCCTTATAAACCAAGAATACTTCCTCAAGGTTCGTTTATGTTGGGCACAATAATCAAGCCTATCAACGATGAGGATGATATTGACATTGACCTAGTTTGCAAACTGAATGGGAAACCTATTAATTGGACACAAAAACATTTAAAAGATGCAGTCGGAGATAGACTTAAAGACCACTCTACTTATGAAGAAATGATTAAGGATAAGGATGGTGGAAGAAGATGCTGGACACTTGAATATTCGGACGATGCAAACTATCATATGGATATTTTACCGTCCATATCAGATAAGAACTTTACGGTTCTACTTAGTGAATCCTTTAACAATAGCCAACACATAGAGACCAATAAGCTAGCAATTCGCTTAACCGATAAGGAAGAGTATAACTACTCTACCGAAACGAACACGGAATGGTGGATGAAAAGCAATCCTTTTGGTTATGCCAAATGGTTTTATCAAAGAGCAATATACAGTTCAACCAAAATATTCGCTCTAAGCGAATCTGTTGACCCAGTAAAACCATACCAAAAAGACAAGCTGCCATTGCAACGTGCAATTCAGTTGTTGAAACGGCACAGGGACATTATGTTTTCCTCGGATGAGTTCGATAGTGAAAACAGACCTATTTCCATAATAATAACCACCTTGGCAGCCAGAGCTTACGATAGAAGTGAAAATATCCTCGATACCTATGTCAATATTGTAAGTAAAATGCGTGGCTTTATTGAAACAAAACTAAACCCAAAGACAGGTCTATATGAAAGATGGGTAAGCAATCCTGTTAATGATGAAGAAAATTTTGCGGACAAGTGGAGTGAAGTTCCCCAGAAAGAGGAATACTTTTATAAATGGTTGGATAAATTGGAAGAAGACCTTGAAACAATCAAATATAGCCAAGGAGTTGGCTTGCAAAGATTGAATGAATCATTTTCTGCACAATATGGCGACAAGGTTGTTAACAAAGCCTTTTCGGCTTATGGCGAAAAAAATAGAATTCTAAGGGAATCAGGATTAAGAAAAATGGCAAGTAGAACAGGGATTTTAGGAACTGTCGGCACTTCAGTACCAAACCATAATTTTGAAGGTAATGTATGAGCAGTAAATTTTTTAAGGCTAACAGCAAGAGAAAACTAAAAGGAATTCCATCGACTGAACAACTGAAAAGAATCAGAACGGAATTTCCAGAAATCAAGGTCTTAAAAAGTGGATGGGATAATTTTGAAATAGTTGTTCAAATACGTCCAACTGCCATAAGTGAGTTGTACGACGTGAAAATTATTTACACAGAAAACAAGTGGGTCAAAATCTTTGTTATCAGTAAAACCTTAGAACTAGCAAAGAACAGAACAAAATTACCTCACGTATATGATAGCCAAAAACAGCAGTTGTGCCTTTACTCACCCTCTAAAAAAGAGTGGAACGCACACAATTACATTATTGACACAATAATACCTTGGGTAAGCGAATGGCTGTATTACTACGAATTATGGCTACCGGAGGGCAAATGGTTAGGTGGTGGCCACAATGAGTACCCAAATGAAGATAACACAGAGACATTGGTAAATGAAGAATAAAAAGTTTAAAATATTGTCGATTGATGGTGGTGGCATTAAAGGTGTTTTCCCCGCATTGTTCTTAACACTTTTAGAAGACGAATTGAAAAATCGCTCTGATGGTAAGAACCAAATTTATCAGCACTTCGATTTAATCACTGGGACATCAACTGGAGGTATTATTGCCATTGCTTTAGCTTTAGGCATACCTGCAAAAGAAATATATCAACTTTATTTAGATAATGCTGGAAAAATTTTTGGCAGCAAAAAGTCTTTCTTTATTGGGCAAATCCGTAATTCGGCACACGAAAGAGAATTTTTGGAAAATCTTGTTCGTAAAAAATTCAAAGATGCAAACAATGGAGTTGAACCAAGGCTTAACGATTGCAAAACAGATGTTTGCATTCCAATCTATGACTTGATAAAAGGCAACCCAAGTGTGTTAAAGACCAAATATCATCCCGCATTTGAGCGAGATTATCATATTCCAGCTTATCAGGCTGCAATGGCCACTTCTGCCGCACCAACCTACTTTAACCCTTATACATCTGAATATATTGACCTTAATGGAACAAAGAAAAATTTCGTCAATAAGGTTGATGGTGGTGTAATGGCAAATAATCCCACTCTAGTAGCCCTTTTAGAAGCCTTAAAAGCTTTTAAAGTCGAAATGTCCCAACTCGAAATTCTTTCTCTTGGTACTGGATATAAAAAATTTACCGATGGTAATTCCCGTAAAAAATGGGGTTTGCATTATTGGATGGTAAAGAATAGTAGAAAGAGACTTATTGACTTGTTTATGCAAAGTCAATCACAATTGGTTGCAAATTATATAAGCCTACTTTATCAAGGAATCGATAAAAGTGAAAAAGGCAATCCAAACTTTGTCTATGACCGTATTGATGTTTTGTTGAATGAAGACAATAATATTGAAATGGATGAATGTGACAGAATCAAAATTAAGAACTTCGCAGAATTGGCATCTATTGAATTTCAGCATAACCGAACACTTATTCTTGAAAATCATTTTTATTAAACCATAAAAAAACTGCACCAAAGAACCCCTTAAGCAATTCCTTCAAACTCTTCATTATTGTAATCCCTAACTCCTTCATAATCCCAAAAATTTAATAATCGATTGAAGTATAACCAAAGCAATAGCATTTTGAGAATATTGTTGAGATAGAGATATAGCCTCATCAGTTTGAGATAAAAACCCAAGTTCTAAAAGAATTGCTGCATTGCTATTATTATCTCGTAACACCTGAAAATTATCATATTTTGCACCTCTACTTTTAATTTTGAGTAAATCCGTCAATCCTTTTTGTATCACAACCCCTAAATAAACGGAAGCTTCATCATGTACTTCGTTTTTAGGATAAACATATACCTCTGTTCCTACCGCCGACTTATTTGTTGCTTGATTGCAATGTAAGGAGATAAACACATCTGCTTTTAGTTTTTTAGATAGCTGTATTCTATCGCTTAAAGATATTAACGTATCTGTATATCTAGTAAGATAGACTTTCAAAGACTTTTTATAAAGCTTGTGATTTAGTTCAACCATTTTAGAGGCTATATCCATTACAATGTCTTTTTCTTTTATACCATGTATGGAAATTGCTCCAGCATCTTTTCCACCATGCCCAGGATCTATTACTACAATAGGCTCCCTTACTTGACCCTTAGGATTTTGCGCATAAGCATGGCTTAAAAAAGACAGCCAAAATAGTAAAAGTGCAATTTGATTTAATGTATTCATAATTATCGTTTTAGATTTCACAATATTCAAGAAAACAATCGCTTCTTTAACAATATTCAAAAGTTTAACATCAAGTAGCGTTAAAATTTAGATATTTTCTTCTTTCATCTTCATTTCATAATAGATTTCACAAAAATTATAGCAGACGGAAAAATATGGCGTACTGCACGGATACTAAATAATTTAAAATCTATTCCTTATGAAAAAATTAATTTTTGCTTTTCTCGTACTATTACTAACATCTGTTTCAAGCTTTGCACAAATTGGTGGTATTGAAGATTCTGTTAATGATGTTTCCAATACCATTAGAACCATTTTCCCAATTATTCTGGGCGTTATTTTCCTTATCGGATTCTTATTTAACGCTGGTCATTTCTTTGGCGAGAATGCAGACCTTAAAAAAGGGATTACTCGTGTGCTTGTGTTTGTTCTTATTGCTGGCGCAGTAGTAGGCATCTTCACTTACCTAATATCCATCGTAGTGTAATGTCCCGCATTAAGGGTTTTATTAAAACAACTTTATGAAGAAATACGAAGTCTATAAAAATATAAGGAAACAGGCAGTCATTTTCGGTTTGCCCATTTCCTTATTTGCCTTAATGATGGTTTCAATTTTGGCATCGTTGCTAATCATCATTTTCTCATTCAGTTTCGGATTAATCATTGGCATATTTATTTTCAATGCAACCTTATATGTTGCTTTGACGCGCATAACCAACAACCCACAGCTTTTTCAGATGGCTAAAGCCTTTCCAAGAATTATAAGCAACAAAAGAAATTCCGGCTTTGATTATGAACAAGATTAACATTTCGGCATATCAACCTATTGTAGATATTCAAGAGAATATGGTATTTGCCAACAATGGTAATGTGATTTTATGTTACAAAGGAAACCTACCGGAAATCTATTCCTTATCCGAAAAGGATTTTGAGGATATACATGGTACTTGGTTTCAAGCTTTGAAATCGCTACCTATTGGAACGGTTGTCCATAAACAGGACATCTATCTAAAAAAATCATATTCTTCAGAACAACTTCCGAATAACACCTTTTTGGAAAAAGCCACACACAAACATTTTAAAGGTCGTGGACACATCGAACATATATGTTATTTGTTTTTCATATTAACCAAAAACAAAGCACTCAACAACCATAAATACGTCAATCCCTTCAGAAAAATTTCAAAAGGGATTTTACAGGAACTGGACGATACCATTAAAAGCTTTGCTAACTCGGTAAGCGATTCGGTTTCCTTTATAAATAATAGTCGAAAAATGACATTTCTTCCATTAAAATCAGAAGAAATTCAGCAATTAACGAATAGTTATTTCAACGGTTTCAACGAAGGATTTGACACCGATATTCTACTGGAAAAGAAAAGTGTTAATATAGGCGAAAATCATTTTGATGCGCTTGCCATCAATAGCGAACTTTGCTTTGGCGAAAGTGTACAAAGCAGTAAAACCAATGAAAAATTTACTTCAGACGATTTTGTATTTCATCAAGGATTTATCGATGGAATAGGGCTTACACTTAATGAAAACCATATTGTCAACCAGATTCTTTATTTTGATGACAAACAGAAATGGCGCAAACTACTCGATAAGAAAATAGAGGAACTCAACAAAAGTTCCAATTTTGGTTCACAGAATAAAGTCGTACTTGGTAAAATTCAGCACATTTTGGACCAAATCAATGCAGATGATAATTCACGAATCATACGTGGTCATCTCAATATTGTGTATTGGTCTAAAGATGCGAAAGAACTAGATAAAATAACTTCTAAAATTAAAACAGAATTTAAGGAAATTGATATTATTCCATACTATCCAGGAGGCGAAGAACGCAAAAATTATATACTAAATAGTTACTGCTGCTTTTCTTCCAATTTCTCGAACACTGATTTATACGTAACTGATTTAAAGCATGCGCTTTGCTTGTTTATAAATAACACTAACTACAAATCGGATAAAACAGGCATCATCTTTAATGACAGAGAACATAACATTCCAGTTTTAAAAGATGTTTGGGATGAAAAAAAGAAGCGTATCAAAGCTCGAAATTTTGCCATTTTCGCACCTACTGGCGAAGGCAAATCATTTTTGGCGAATAACATTCTGCGCCAATATTTTGAAAGTGGTGTTCGTTTAGTTATAATAGATTTGGGTGGTTCTTACACCAAATTCGCAAAACTCTATCCTGAAAAATATACCGTACTACGATATGAAAGCGGAAAGAATCTAGGCATCAATCCCTTTTACATCAGCAATAAAAATGACCTGACACCAGAACGCTTAGAAGATCTATCGGTCTTCTTGTTTGAATTGTTTGCTTCAGACTTAAAAGTGACCAAAGCGCAATCGGTTTCCATTAAAAAAATACTTCGTAAGTATTATAGCAATACTTCTGAAAATCATTCACTCGAAGGCTTTTACAATTATATAGAAAGGCACCAGGAAAATCTTCTGAGCGCCTTAAAAATCCATCCCGACTACTTTAATGTTACGAGCTTCTTACACGTGATGTCTGAGTATGTTGGCGATGGTCTATATAGTTTTCTATTTGAAGTCAGCGAAGACCAAACCTATAAAATTGAAGATAAACGACTGATTGTTTTTGAACTGGACGAAGTAAAGGACAACAAGGAAATCCTGTCTGTAATGTTAAAGTTGATTAAATCTGCCATCCAAAGAACCATTTGGAAGAATCGAGCAGAAAAAGGCATCATCTTATTTGATGAGTTTGCCAAACAGCTAAAGTTTGAAAATGTACTTGAAAGTGTAGAATTCTACTATCAAGCTATTAGAAAACAAAACGGGGCGATTGGTATCATTCTACAATCTATTAATCAATTACCAAACAATTCAACATCCGCAAGTATTCTTGAAAACACACAAGTGGTTTACAGCCTGAATAATGAAAAAGGTTATGACGAACTGGTTAAAAGACTTAATCTTTCTAGCCACGACTTGAACCAATTAAAATCCATAAAAAACAATCTTACTGGACCAAAAAAATATACCGAAATGTTTATCAAGATTGGAAAAGAGAGTAACATTTTCCGGTTAGAAGTACCAAAAGCGGTTTACGCAGCTTACCTCACCGATGGTGCAGAAAATGAAGCGATTATGACACTTTACGAAAAACACCAAAATATGGAAAAAGCAATTAACGAATACATCAAAACTGAATATTCATCTTAAAACAAAAATTATGAAAACAAAAATGAAAACATTAGTACTTGCACTAGCCTTCGCTTTTTTATTACCTAACCTTGCTAAGGCTCAAGGCATGCCAGTTTATGACAATACAAATTTTATAGGGCTTGCTAAATCGCTCGTAGAATCTGCGAAACAGACCTCACAATTGTTAAAAACGGTACAGTTTTTAAAAACTCAAAAGGATAATATTGAAAAAGTGAATAATGCCATACGGCAGTTAAAAGCAGTAAAGGAATTAGCTAAAAACAATCAAACACTTTTTAATATCGTAAGGGATGATTTACGAGAGATTTTAAACTCGCCTTATATCAAAGCTGATGAAGTAAATAGAATATCCAACTCATTTAATTCTATTATTGAAAACTCAATAGACAGCATGAATTTTATAGAACAGATATTGTCTAGTGATTTTTTAAAAATGACGGATGCAGAACGTGCTGGCATTTTAAAGCAAAAGGAAACTGAATCTAATGAAATGGTGGCAGAAATCAATAAAAAGGTAAGTCGTTATAGAGATATCATCGCTTTTAGAAAAATGCAGGATAAAATCAATAATAGAGAAACAAACTACTGATAATGAACGCAATTTTATTTTTAGGGATAGGATTAGAGTACATCGATACTGTTTTTCAAACTATAAAAAACAGTGATTTTTCACAGTACACGATAGCTGGAATGAAAACACTCGCTGTGCTCTTTTTTCTTGTGAACATCCTTAAAAAATATAATGAAGGCATTGCAGATAAAGACGGTTATACTTGGGGATTAAGTCCTGGAGAATTAGCAAAGAATTTTGCGATTGTACTATTGGTTATTTTCTCTACTCAAATTCTAGGTTTCTTTGATGGTTTACTTGTTGCCATAGAATCTCAATATAGAAATACCGCACCTGCACTCCTTCCGTTACAAATGCAGGATATTCCAATTGAGGAAGATGTAGGTGTTATAGAAGCCACGAAAAAAGCAATGGCATTATTGTATGACGCTTTGGTTACACCCCTTTATGGCTGGAAAATCATTGCTTTTATCGTTAGTCTTGGATTATGGATTTTAGACCTTTTTATCTATCCGTTGTTTTTAGCCGAACGATATTTCCTTTTAGGAATCATGCAAGCTTTTTTCCCGCTTATAATTAGTCTTGCTGTATTTGAAAAATTTCGATCCATGGCTTATACGTTTTTCAAATTATATGCCGCTGTTTATATGCTTGTGCCAGCTTTCTTTTTAGTCAACGTATTTATAAACGCCATCTACACAGAGATAAACACTAATTTCTGGGTTAATTTATTCGGGACCGATGTTGGCAGTCGCTTTTTCGCTCCAGTAGTTCAATTAGGCTCTGTGGTCTTTATTGTATTTCTAAAATTCAAATTGTACAAACGAGCTGTATCATTCACTCTAAGACTTTTCACTTCTTAAATTCTAATTACGCTTCATGAAAACATCATACAAAAACATATATACCGTTTTAAAAATAAACCGATTTATCGTGCTTGCCGTGGTTATTTGCGCTCTGGGTTCTAGTGCGTTTTCTGGATGGATAGTTTATGATATTCATAAAAAAGCACTTAATAGCGCTTTTGCAATTAATACTGATGGTACTGTTATTCCATTGAAATGGGTAGTACAAAAAGAGAATTTTAAAGTTGAAGCACTGGCGCATCTAGAATTGTTTCATTCTTATTTCTACAATATAGATGCAAGTAATTACGAAAAGAATTTAGAAAAGGCATTATGGCTTGGTAACAGTTCTGTAGATAACCTGTATCGTCAGAAAAAAGCTGACGGAGTTTACAATAGGTTATTGCAATATTCATTGATACAAAAAGTACTGAGCATAGAATCGCAATTAGACCTAAAAATTGAACCTTACCAATTCCAAACCACCACTATTTTCGAAATTAATCGAGGCACTGTGGTAGATACTTACGAATTAGTTTCCACAGGAAATCTTATTGTTGTTGACCGTAATTATCCTAAAAACACACACGGTTTATTAATCACAAATTATTTTGAAAACACTTTAAAAAAAATATCAGATGAAACTAGAAAAGAATAAAATTGTCTTTAGTTCGGTATTGGCTATCGTTCTAATATTCATTATCGCCTATACCATTATAGTAACAAGAAATAATGATGAAGAGAACAATGAACTAAAACAAACATTAGTACCTGAACTGAAACAAGAACAGGAAGATTATTCAACGAAATTAGATGCCATAAATGACTTAAAGGAAGTAAAAGAAAGCAATGCTCCGAGTATTTATGATGAAAAATTTATTGATTCCCTGGGCTATTATGATCCAAATTTGATTGAGAAAGAAAAACAACGCATAGTTGATAGTATTTATCGTTATGGTAAAATAAACTATACCGAAAATCAGTATCGAAACCCTAATTCAAAGTTTGCAATCGCAAAACCAAAAGACAGAGATAGCGTTATACATGAAGTTGACCTTAGTGTTGAAGCCAGAGAGATTGGACTGGAGCATAAGCTATTTTTTGCCTCAAATCCGCAAACCAATCCACGCTTTAATATAGTAACAACAGACTCGGTGATTCGTGTTACAGTTGATGGCAACCAAACTGTAAGAACAAACTATCGCTTAAGAATGCGATTAATTAAAGACGCCTTAATCAACAATCGAATCGTTCCCAAAAATACACCTATTTATGGTTTTATAAGTTTTAAACCTAACCGGGTTCTAATAGAGATTGAAAATATTTTACATCAAGTAGTAAAACTCAAAGCTTTCGATTTACAAGATGGAAGTGAAGGCATCTATATTGAAAACAGTTTTAGAGCAGATGCTAAAAGAGAAGTTATTGAAGATGTTGTAGATGATATAAATATAGCTGGTGTGCCACAGGTAAATGGTGTTAAGAGAATCTTTCAACGCAGTAATCGCAGTGTTAAGGTTTCGGTAGTTAATAATTATAAACTCATTTTAAAAGCTTCATTAAATCAATAATCCTATGAAAAATCTAATACTAATATTTAGCTTTATTTTGGTTACAGCTTTCGTTGAAGCACAATCACAAATCATTTTAGACACCATTTACGCCAACGAACATAAAAATGTTGCACTCTTCTTCCCTAACCCCATTAGACAAGGTATTACGGGGTCTGAAAATTTTGTTTTTACCTATAATAGAGAAAAAGAACAGTATTTTGGCTTGTTACAATCTACACCAGGAAGTGAAAGTAATTTACTGATAATCAACAACAATGGCTCAATTTTTTCGTATATTGTAAAATATAAGGAGCAACTTGAAAAGCTAAATTACTTTATTCCAGACTCAGCATCCATTGGTAATGAAAGACCAATATCTAATGTAAATAAAAAAGATAATTCAGTTGAACGCTTAAATTTTAAATCTGATTACTATAAACGATTTTGCTCATATTTAGTAAAAAGAAGACAACGCGTTGGCAAGCTCAAAAAGCGTAATAATGGTATTATTCTAAAGATTGAAAATATTGTTTTCGACAAAGAGGAATTATACTTTGTGATAACTGTTGAAAATAAATCGTCTTTGGATTATGATGTAAATTTCTTAAATCTAACTATCCAAACCAGAAAAAAAGGCAAGAAAAAATCATTACAAAACCTGAATTTAGCTCCAGTTTTCGTCCATAACATGCCCTCACGGATTAAAGAAGCTCAAATAACCAAATTGGTTTATGTAGTTCCCAAATTCTCTATTAGTAACGAGCGTTTGGTTTTATTAGAGCTCAATGAGAAAAATGGCGAACGCAATGTTAAATTGAAAATATCTGATAAAACGATTAATAACCCAAATTAAATATTATGAAAAAGATGATTCTGTATTTATTGATTTTGTTACTTATGGGATGCACACAATCTCAATTGTCGCCTACCGATACCGCTAAAATTGTTGTAGAAAGCTTTTATAAGAACGATAACTCTAAACTAAAAAAGCACACAACAGCAGAAAGTTACGCTTCGTTCATGTCTATTCAAGCTACAATTGCTCCAGGAACTGATGATAATTCAAATTTTAAACTCATTGAAGAAACTGTTAAAGAAGATACGGCTTGGGTAAAGTTTTCTACTTCTTATGATAATAAATCTGAAACTTTTAAGCTTATAAAAGTAGATGGTAAATGGTTGGTTACTGAAAAACAGATGAATGAAAAAACACCCTTTTAGGATAATGCCCTACGGTTATTTGATATGTATCTTCCAATAGCCCCTAGTGCCACCAATGCGCTCTAAATAGCCCTTTTCTTTGAGGTTATTAAGGTGCTTTTGAATAGCAGATTCATTAATATGTAAAACTTCTGAAATACCAGAACGACTTATTCTATTATCAGATGCTATCATTTTAATAATTTCTTTTTGCCTAAGCGTTAATTCTTCTAGAGCATCTATTTTATTATTTCCTTCTTTATCTATTACACCACCTATTTGACCACCTATTTGACCACCTATTTGACCACCTTCTCCATTATCTACATTATCATCAACTTTAACAGTAAGTTCTTTAGCGACAAAAGTCATTCTAAGAAAGTTTTCTGAAAAACTAAAACTTTCCCTACCATAGTGGTCTAAGATACGTGGAATACCAGAGCCCAATTGTTCCACTAACTCCAAGTCTTTAAATATACGCATCAGTTCCTTATTACGAGGCACTGAAAAGCCTTCAAAAAATTCTTGTTGACTTAATCCTTCTGGTAAACCTCCAGCAGATGTAATCTCTATTCTATCTGAAAAAATTTCAAACTTTGGAGGCACCTCATTGCTGTAATCGTTATGCACAAATGCATTAATAATAGCCTCTCGCAATGCAATAGGGTTCCAAAGGTGATTTTGTTTTCGCTCTTTAGAAGTAATTTTTGTGGCTGTTCTATTTTCAACAGCGATTTTATCTATAATTTGTTTGGTAGCCTTTACCAAACATTCGTTGCCATATTCATTACTTTCTATTAAATCCGTTCGGTTTGTACCCGAATATTTAGCAACTTTGACAGAGGTATTATTTTTATCTGCCAAAAGGTAAGCTGCGTAATTATATGCACCATCTTCTGTAAGCAGTTCCAAATTTTTAGCAAATGCATTACCTAATTTAAAGCCAGATTCTTCATAATATATTTTCAGTTGGCTAAACGTCAAGTCTTGGATAGTTGCTTTAATTTTACTTATGGAATTACGAGTACGTTTAGAAAAAAGTGTCTCAATCATGTTTTGGGGCATTGGCTCTGCAGCAGTCCCAATTCGAATAAAGCAACCCTTTTCACTCATACCATATTTTCTTAAATGATATGGTTTTTCTGGTCCACTTGCTACAATGATTTTTATGATATCCTTACCCTCACGTTCTTCACTAACAATATCAAATAAGCCTAATGCCGAGGGTTTAATATTGTGCTTCAGTCGATCCTTTATCTTTAATTGGTCGCTATCTGAATCTGCCAAACCATAAGTATTTCCCGCTTTATCGATACCAATATAGATAATTCCTCCTTCACGATAATTCAGAAAAGCAATGACTTCTTTTTCTAATCCTTCGGTAAGCTCTTGCTTGTATTCTATACGATTGGTCTCGGTCATGAAAATTGAAATGGTCTTGTTATTTCTAACTAATTACGCTATAAAGATACTGATATTAATTTTTGAATATTGACTTTGCTTCTTTATAAACCCTATCAAAATTAGCTTGTAAGTCGGCATCAGAATAGTCTTGCTGTTTTGTTGGTAATCGCTTTTCTATTTTAGGAAGCTTAAATTGTACTTTTCTATCCTTTCCATCAGCGAACGTAATAAACTCGCCTTCTTTAAGTCTGAAAAACACATCAGCTCTAATTTTAGCGACTTCACGTTCTCCTGTTGTAATTCGCGTATCAAAATTAAGATTATGACCTCTGTTTACGCTTGTGGTTTCTTTTTTTACGATTTCAAAAAAGCGTTCGTAATATTTCGCTGTGTCTGGATCGTTTACCTTTCCGAAGAATTGATATGATAAATTACTTAAAATTGCTTTACTCGCCTTATCGCCATACATCATATCATTCTGTATTTTGTCCTGTATCACATAAATTGTAGCAATATCGTAACTTCGTAATGTGGCGGGAATTCTGTGCATGTTTAAAAGCCGAATAGTTGGTGCCTCTTCCATTAATAGGAACGAAGCATTTGAGTTTCTTACACTCATTTGTTTGGTAATGGTGTGAACTATAGTTGCTATAATTGGCGAATAAGCAGTCTCGTATTTCGGATTATTGACTACTGAAATCGCTAAAGGTTTGCCCTGACTATTTATATTCAGCGGAACATCATCTGCGGATAAAGCCATAAAAATACGTTGCGTACTTATTTTTTTGAGCGCATTGGCCAAAGTGCTCTTTACTCCTGCGGTTTGCCTGTCGGAATCCTTACCACTTATAAAGGCATCTGCCATCGCTCTGGATGTGGTGTTTGAACTCAAAAAAGCAATGAGACTGTCAGTGTCCAGAAATTGATAAATGGCTATTAAATGTGGTAATGTGCAGAGGTGAGGATATGAAGACCGGAGTTTCCAGATCAATCCGCCAATTAATCCTTCTGCAGCATCATTAAAGAATCTGGTTGTCCCTATGCTTCCAGACTCTCTTTGTTCTAAAAGGTTTTCAATTAGCACTCTTGCGACTTCATTTACGCTTTCTTCATTGGCCATATATCTTGGTGCTATCGGATTTACTCGTTCATGAATGTTATCAAATGAAATTACTTTGAAATCAATTTCATTTTTTTCAAATAAAGGAAATGCCATTTCTGTGATTTCAAAATTCTTGTAATCGTGAATCACACCGGAAAATTTATGCTTGCTGAAATGCTGAAGGAAGTTAAAAACCACGCTTTCTGTTTTCCCACTTCCTGCAGAACCAATAACTGAAGCGCCTCGTTTGATGTTGTTTATTTTGAAATCTCCCTGTTTTACTTTAAAATGAACTTGGTACTTATTATTGAAATCTAAAATATCTTTTTCCTTATGAAGAAAAACATATAAAACTGTATTAATCAGTAAAAGTGGACAACCAATATAAAGCAACTGGATAACCCAATGCATTAAATACGGACTCAATTTAAAAAGTAGTCCTAAACAAATTACAATTAAAAGTAGATTTATAAAAAAAGCATATCGCGTCATTCTAAAAAGGCTTAAGAACACTAAGCTCATTCCAAATAATAACCCAATCGTAAATGTGACTTCTTGTATTTCCATGTTATATCCCTATTGATCCAGATTTAATTGCCACATCCACACCGCGCTTTAAGGTTCTAATTGCTTTTAAGGCTAGCTGTGTCTGACTAGTTGGAATATTCAATATGGGTAATCCAGATTTAGAAATAATATTAAAAGCAATGGCTTTGTCACTTGCCGGCAATCCTAATAATGTTGTGAAGTACAGTTTTGGATTTTTAATGAAATCTTTTTTAGATTTATACGATTCTGCATAGTTGCGTTTGTAGCCAAAAGTTTTATCAAAAGTGCTTTCGGCTTTAGTGAAAAACGCATCTCTATCAAAACCACGTTTTACAATTTTACCATGCATCTGAACCTCCGAAGCTTTGTATTTAGATCCTGGTGATAGACTCACAGAATTTGAGGCATCTTTTCGGCTCACGATAATATGAATATGACTTTGATTACCTGCTTTTTTCATGCCTTGAACAATCCGTTTTCTCCCGAAGCTTCGGGACTGATGTGGTGCTTCGGCTTCGAGTTTGCTAATTTGAGATTTCATTTTCTTTATATTCCCATCTAATTGACCTTGTTCAATTTTCCGAATATCAGTTTTTAGTTGAAGTATTTTTGTGGCAAAAGGTTGGTTTTCTTTTACTTGTTTATCTGTGCCTTTAAATGTGCGTTGATATTCAATTTTCGCAAAATATTTAATGTCATCAACGGTTATTGATTTACCATTAATTTCACGATTAAAAGATGCTGCATAATCTCTCATTATGGCTCTGGTATATTTTTTTAAATCTTCAGAATTATTCTGTAGTTTTTTTAATTCATGTTTACTTGGACTAACTGTTATTGAATAAAATTTTGGTTCTTTCTTTTTGAGTTTAGCCGTATTGCCATCGATTTCTTTTACCACGTCTTTGGCTTGAATTTCATCTCCATATTGATTAAAAAAATGCTCCACATCTTCTTGCTCCAAACCTTGATTTTCTTTCTCCAGATACTCAGCAAAATCCGCAGCACTTTGTGAATAATCCCCTCCTAATTTTTGAGCTGTGATTGTGATATACATAATATTATAATTGATTATTTGAATCATTTTTTTCTACAATTAGTACTTCCTTCTCTTCAACCTCTTTCTCTAAAATCAACCTTTCTTGCTTTGGTTCAAACTCCATAAACAAAGATTGCAACATTGCAGTTGTGGGTTTATCATGGTTCTTTTCTATGTCTTTTATTATAGCGATTACAGCATTTATTCGCTTCTTAATTTCACTCTCCAATGTTTGCATATTTGGTCCCAAAGTTTCATTTGGGGAAATGCCATTGTCCTCAAAAAAGTCCAGCATCAGAAGCAAAGTCATCGATTGTGATTTAGATAATTTTTTACAAAACACTCGAAAACGCTCTGCTACTGAAGTTTTAATCCCGAGCTTCTCAAATCGCTCTTTTTCATATCCTTTATCCATTTTTTCTGAAAAAATTTGTTGTTTTGATTGGGCTGCGAGGATTTTTTCTGAAAAAACCATGTTACATATTCAAATATCAAAACAATCAATCGCCGAAAGGTGTTGATTTTACTAGGGTTTTGAAAAAACTGAAAATCGAAACATCGCGCTAGCGTGTTACCCTCTTGCTATTCCTTTTCGTCCAGCTCGCTGGACAAAAAAATACCATTACATCCAAAAATGTAATGGCTTTTTCGGTAATACGAATTAAAATCAGATTTTTTAAGAGTGCTATTCTTGAAGTTTAAAAGTATCTTTAACAAACCGCTCTTTTTGTTGTAGAATATAAAATAGAAGAACCAAATAAAGACCTCTAAATAATTAAAGGTCTATAGTTAATAATTCAATTTTAAATATTAAAAACATAGTCATAAGAATATAAATTTCTTAGAGCTTCTTCTTCCAAAAGTGTATCGTAATCAATACGATGTTTTTGGGCATAGCGTCTCAAATCATTTCCAAATTTATGTTCAACATCTTTTTTGGAAACCGAAACCAATCGCTCTTGGGTTTCGTTATCGAGGTTCGTATAGTTCAGATATACCATCGTATTAATATTCGCTTGGTAACATCAATGTATTATCTACAAAATACAACCTCAATTCATCCAATGGGAAATCGGTTACATTATACCTGTGCGTCTCTAAAATATTATAATTCCCATCACTATAATTAATGATAGCTTCGCATTGTTTTTCAAACTGTTCTTTTTCAGAAAGTCGTTTAAAATCAATGGTAATAAAATGACTTCTATTTGATAGACTTTTAGCAATTACGGATGCATCTGTAATCAGCCAAAAGCATTCTGCTTCGTTGGCTAAATATTTTAATCCGTCAGTAAAACGAGTTCCAATTAATGGGATTTTAAAGAACATTTCTGTACCGCAAAAATGTTGCAAATCGGTTTTTATTTTGTTAACTTTATCTTTCATTGTTTTTTCTTTTTATAAGTTAATAATGAAAAAGAGAGCGCCACTTTCCACAGAAACGCTCTCTTTTAGTTTTCAGTTATTCAGTAGCGTTTTCGCCTTTAATTCCTAAAAGCAAGATTTCATCCACGACCACTTCGGTAACGTATCTTTTTTCTCCGGCTTTGGTTTCATAAGAGCGTGAAGTTAATTTTCCCTCTAGTGCTACTTCTTTTCCTTTGCCTACAAATTTCTCTACGATTTCGGCAATCTTTCCCCATGCTACAATATTGTGCCATTGGGTGTTCGTCACTTTTTCTCCATTGGAATCTTTATAAAATTCATTGGTTGCGATTGAAAATTTTGCAACTTTCTTTCCACTTTCAAGGTTTGTGATTTCTGGCTCGTTTCCTACGTTGCCAATTAACTGTACTTTGTTTTTTAGAGTACTCATAATAAAAAAATTTAAAGATTAATATTGACCTATCTGAACTATTCAGAAAGGCTTTTTTATTGATTTACTTATTATATCCAGAGCGTTTTCCTTTTTTTGTTTTTTTAACTTTTGTTCCGCTTCCTTTTTATTGATTTTGTAAGATTTCATAAGATTCATTTTAGATTTACTTCCCATAGAGCCGACGCTGTTACCTTCTTTTTGTTGCTTGGTGCGCTCCAATATTCAGCTTTGTTTAGACATATAAAAAGTGCGAGGCACGAGCCTGGTTATGCTGTCGTTCAAAGCTGAATGTTGTTATTTTGCTGTCAAAAAAAGGTATGACGGTGTTGGATTACGGAAGTGATTCTAAAGTCTTTGTGAAATACAAAATCATAGGAAGTGGAACACAATGACAAATACATTTTTCCTTATTTGGCGGACTTGATCCGCACTTTTTACTTGGAATAAAGTGTTCCTTTCCGTCCCGATAGCTATCGGGACGGAAAGGTTTAACGGAATGGAAAGTAAAAAGTGCGGATTGGGTCCAAGACTTTGATAATGAAGCGCTTTTACCGGAATGAAGCTTTCGGCGGAATGTAGGGGAATGGGCTGAGTGGGATGATTTTTACGAGTTTACCTCTGCGCTGATATTGATTGAAAAGGTTCTACTTACTCATTTTTACGAAGGACTATATAAAAAAATAAGAGCCAGCATGAATGCTGACCCTTACTTCCAACAACAAAAGCTAGTCGTTTAATTCCTGAATTTTCGCTTCAAGATTTCCTATGCGCTCTTTCAAACGTACTTCACGCTTGTTTCTTTCTTCTACATATTCCTTTTCAATATTGGCAATTTTGGTTTTATAATAGCCTTGCATCGCATTGTAGAATGAAATGTTCGTTAAGTTATTAACGTGATTGCTTTCTCCAAAATGTACTTGCTTGGTAAGGATATACCGAATCAACTTATAAAAGGTTTCCTTTTTGAAATTCTTTTTGAAGTTCTCGACAGTTTCTACATCAGTCTTCTTGGATGTGTTGCATAATAATTTCAAAAAGTGTTTTTGTCGACCTACATAGTCCACATTGTTTTCAAATAAAGTTAATGAAAAAGCCACCATTTCATCTACCGAAAGTGCTTTCTTCTTTTCAATATAATCGGTTTCACGAATCATCTGAACTATGTCCTCAAATTCCCTATTGTGCTCGATGTGTCGCTTTCGTGTTTCTCTTTCGTTGATTTTAACAATTTGCTCTTCTGGCGAACACTCTGCCATTTTTCTATTTGCCAACGGTTCCGAATATGTAGAATTTTCAGTTTTTGAATCTTCAATTAGCTTCACAAAAACTGCTTTGTGAACATATGTTTTCGGATGAAACATAATACCTTTTACGAATCCATTTTCTTTTGCGGAATTATACACTTCCAATTCTTCCTTGTAATTATCAACCGATTCTTCTAGTTCAGCTTTCAACTCATCTTCAGAATAGTCGTAATGTTGGTATTCTGTCTTAATGGCTTCTATTGTAGGCTCAATCGGCTCTTCGATTATTTCGACATCATCCAGAAGATAGACTTTCAATCCCTTTTTTTCCAATTGCGATATAATGAGCTGATTATTGTCGTCAGTTGCCCAATATTTACGAATTTCAGGAATCAACAACACATTCTCCTTCTTCGATTTCTCAATTAAGTTCAAAAATGACTTGTTTTTCTTTGTTTCATAACAGGCTGATTTTGTACACACCATTTTACCATCGCCAAACAAATTACCTTGATTAGCTGCGTTGAACAGACAGGTTGTACAGGCACCAGCTTTTGTAATCAATTTTTCATCGGATACATTGAAAGGTGCATTCTCCAAATCATAGGTCTGGTTTTTAATCATCTGATTGATTTGATGTGCATTAAAATCTTCTCCCATGGTTTCCAGCATCATTTGCTGTTCCCCTGGCTCGAAAAGCGCAACACCTACACCTAATGAAATTGTCATGTCGCCATTACGGACAAAGAATTTAAAACCTTCAATTAGACCTGCCAATTTTAAACGTTGCCTTACAAAATTTTCCGTTCTTCCCAACCGTTTAGAAATCTCTATTGGCGCATATTTTTCGCTCAGGAATGCTACAGCTTCGGCTTCTTCAGTAGGTTCAACATCCTGTCTTTGCAGATTTTCGATAATTTGAATTTCCAGAACATCATTATTATCGTATTCCCTAACGATACCCGGAATGGTTTTCTTTTTTGCCAATTTACTTGCACGATACCTGCGCTCTCCCATGACAATGATGTAATCCTTTCCAGATTTTCGGACCGTAATAGGTTGCAGGACACCGTGTTCTTCGATGCTTTCAGAAAGTTGTTTGAGCGCATCCTCATTAAAGGATTTTCTTGGTTGCATTGCATCTGGAATAATCCTTCCGATAGGTAGCTCTTGAACTTGAAGTCGAATGGCTTGTTGTGTCAACTTCTTTTTAACTTCATTTTTAACGGTGGTTGTTGCCTTTCCGTTTTTACTTGCAGTACTCGCTTTTGTTGTCATAATACTTAAATTTTAGGTTAAACAATATTTTTGCAGAACCCAAACGGAAGGCAAAATTTCTGCTCAAAAGGAAACGGAATAAATGAGTTGTGGGCGAAGGGTTGGCTTTATGCCGTAGTCTTTTGATGATAATATTTTGCGAGTTTATCTTTGTACCAATATTGATATAGATATCTCTTTTTTAACAGAAATAAAGTATGAATCAAAAAAAACTCTAGTTTTAAGGTACTAGAGCAACCTTTGATTATCAGGTTTTAAACCATTTCATATATTTCATTGAATAGTTTTTTATCCCACTTTTCTTGTTGTGAAAATGTCTTCTTCAATGTATTGTGTAACATGGAATTGAAGGCATTGTAACCTAACCATAAATTAGGTTCCTCATTTAGCAATAGTGCTTCGTAGTTCAAGGTTTCAAGAACTTCACGGGATTTCTTTGAAGGCTCTTCGTTTTTATCACTACATTCATATCTGAACAGTTTTGATTTATCCAAAATTGCTTTTACAAATTCTTTGGTGTCGATGATTTTGAAATCCTTCATCTTTTCAAATTTCTTGACGATGGTATAAAATTCATTGTTCAGGAATTTATCGAACAAACCATTCATCCTTGGCATGATAAGCTCTGTATTATTTTTGCTGTGCTTTATGGAAAACTCAATTGCTGCTTGTGAAACGTGTAGTCCATTTGAGCATACTTTCCTGTAAAAACCAAAATGTCCGGAAGTCTTTTCACTACCATCATACGAGTTTTTAAAACGTAGCATGGGCAGTATTAAATCTTCTTTGTTCTTTAATTTGAACTGGTTGCTATCTTCAATGATAAAGTCTATTATGAAAGACCTATCATTTCTATTAACGCTTCGTTTGTGATAATTTAGTCCAGCATCCAAAAGCATCTGTTCTGCTTTCTTGAAGAACAATTGATTGGGAATATGGCCATAACTATTCGATACCACATTCACGATTTTACCATTTGATATAATGGCATTTTCAAGTCCTCTACGAGATTCCATCTGCGTGAGGCTTTTTAAGGATTTCATTTCTGAAGAAACAAAAATCTCATCTTGTTGTAAATTACTTAAATACATAATATTTGATTTTAGATTAAACAATATTTAAGCTAGAACCAAACGGAAGCTAAAATCTCAGCTCAAAAGGAAACGGAATAAATAAGTAGCGGACGAAGCGTTGGCTTTATGCCGTAGTCTTTTGATGGGTGTATTTTACGAGTTTAACTTGCGGTTATATTGTATGAATAACTCTCTTTTTTAGCGGACGCTATTTCAAAGTTTGATATTAGAAACAAAAAAATCCCAACTCTACATATTCAATGATTCGGTTAATAATAATCAGACGAAAATGTAAAGTTTTTTATACTTCTATGATTTTTTATCCTATTCAATGATTAACGTACGTAATAAAATTGCATAGACCTTTCAAATGCTTGAGTGGTTTTTCTTTTTGGTAAAAGAAACTATAATTCTTCTTAAAGTGACACGCCCCTACGCCAAGGGATAAAATCATTTTGGTTAAGCAACCTTGCCTTTGTTTTAATGTTGCCGCTTGCCACCTCAATGATGAAGCCTAGCATATCATCGGCCATTTCCTCTATGGTCTTTTCACCACGAATCACGGCACCGGTTTCAATGTCAATGATGTCCGGCATTTTTTTGGCCAGTTCTGTATTTGAAGATACTTTGATAATGGGCGCAATGGGGTTTCCTGTTGGTGTTCCCAATCCGGTAGTGAACAGCACCACATTGGCACCAGAACCCACCATGGCCGTTGTGCTTTCCACATCATTTCCTGGGGTGCACAAAAGGTTTAGCCCCGGTTTGGTCACATATTCCCCATAATCCAATACATCTTGCACAGGGGAAGTCCCGCCCTTTTTGGCAGCCCCGGCCGATTTCATGGCATCGGTAATCAATCCATCTTTGATGTTTCCTGGCGATGGGTTCATGTCAAACCCAGACCCAGCATCGATAACAGATTTTTCGAAAGCATTCATTAATTTTAAAAACTTTTCGCCTTTTTCATCTTCCACGCACCTGTTGACCAGTTCTTGCTCTACCCCGCACAATTCCGGGAACTCCGATAAAATAGCTGTGCCGTTTAAAGCCGCCAACATATCTGAAACCGCCCCTAATGTTGGGTTGGCAGATATGCCTGAAAACCCATCGGAACCACCACACTCTAGCCCTACCCTTAATTTTGATAAAGGTGCTGGTTGGCGTTTTATATTATTCGCCTTTTTAATCGCTTCGAATGATTCTTTAATGATTGCCGATAGCATTTCATCCACCGTTCCCATTTGCTGCTGTTCAAAAATAAGGATCGGTTTGTCTAGGTTCGGGTTGACGTTGTTCAACGCTTCTTTAAAAATGCTTATCTGAAGGTTTTGGCAGCCCAAACTCAACACGGTGGCACCTGCCACATTGGGATTGTTCACATAACCTGCCAATAACCTGGCAAGGCTCTCTGAATCCTGACGGATACCACCACAACCACCTGGGTGGGTTATAAACTTCACCTCAATGTTATCAAACACATCGGGCGTTGTTGAGGCCACTTCGGTTTCTTCCTCACCACTGACCAAGGAGCGGAGCAACATTTGATGAGGGTTTACCTTCTGCTTCAACAGTTCTTTTTCAAAAACCTCTTTTAATATTTCAATGTTTCGGTTTTCGCAAAACACCAACGGAAAAAACAACCACACATTTTCAGTGCCCACTTGACCATCTGGCCTGTGGTAGCCCATAAAAGTTTTGTCTTTCCATTTATCGACATTTGGAGCCGTCCAATGAAACGATTCTGTTTTGCCGAACACCTTATCGCTTTGATGCTTCACATTATCAATGGTCAGCACATCGCCTTTTTCAATGGTCTGGTTGGCCGTTCCAACCAAAACGCCGTACATGATGATCCTGTCACCGGATTCAAAGGTTTCCAAAGCTATTTTATGCTTCGATTTAACATCAGAAATTATAGCAATATCGTTTCCTTCAAAAGAAACCACGTCTCCTGCTTTTAGATTTACCAAAGCAACGGCTACATTATCCGAAGTGTTTACTTTTATGAGTTTTTTTTGCATAACAATTAATTTGTAACAGTATTACTGCTGTGTAAATTCAAAATACTATGGCTGTAATTGGCAAACCCTTGCTCAATGCCATGGGCTTCAATTTCTTTTAACGCCAAGGCAACAGCTTCCGTTAGGTTTTTGACTTTTGTTAAATCTTCGCCCCAGTAGTCTTGGATGCCCAATACGCTTTTTGCAATTTCTGAAGAATCATTGGATTTCCAGATTTCCGAAAACTTGGCCACAATGTCCTCACTGTCCTGTACAGGCAGTGTATCGCCTTTCCAGATACCTTTATAAAAACGTATCAAACAGGCAAATGCATAGGTCAGGTGGGTTGGCACTTTGTTATGGATTTTTACATATTCCAACAAACTGGGCAATACCCTTACAGCAAATTTGGAAATGGAATTTAGAGCGATGCTTGACAGGTTGTGGACAATGAACGGATTCCTGAAACGGTCAAAAACAGCATCGGCGAAATCGTTCAGTTCCTTTTTGTCCATTTCCAAAGTGTCAATGATTTCATTGAAAACCACTTTATTTATGAACCCGCCCGTAAATGGGTTGTCCACAGATTGTTTTACGGTCTTGTTTCCATAAAGCAATGAAAAAGGCACCATGGCGGTATGGGCACCATTTAAAATCCGTACTTTTCGTGTGCGGTAGGGCTGCATGTCATTCACAATTTTCACGTCTAGACCGGTTTTTTCAAAAGGTAATTTTGCTTTTAAAGCATCATCGACCTCAATGACCCAAAGCAGAAATGTTTCGGCAGCTACTATCAAATTGTCTTGATAATCCAATTGGGCATTATAGGCCTCAATATCATCTTTAGGATAGCCCGGCACAATCCTGTCCACCAAGGTATTGTGGAAGGTGCTGTTTTCCAATAGCCATACTTTGAAATCATTGCCCAATTTCCAATCTTCAATATATTTTAAAATGATGTCCTTAAGCGTATCTGAATTGTAATTGATGAGTTCACAGGGGATGATTGCCAAACCTTTGCTGGCTTCACCGTTAAAATGCTTGAACCGTTCATGCAAAAGCAGCGTTAGTTTTGCAGGGAACGAACTTGGTGGCTGCATATCCGGAGTGTCTGAACTTACATAGGCAATGCCTGCTTCGGTGGTGTTTGAAATGATGAATTCCAACGAAGGTTCTTTTGCCAAACTCAAATAATCATTGAAGTTGGCATAAGGGTCCACGGCCTTCACAATATTGGAAATGAGCTCAACTTCCTGAATCTCTTCTCCTTTTTTAACGCCTTTCATAAACAAGGTGTAGAGCCCGTCTTGATCGTTCAGCATCTTTACCAAGCCTCTATCAATGGGTTGCACCACGGCAATACCTGCATTGAAACCTACTTTTTTGTTCAGTTCTTGAAAAGCATATCCTATAAAGGCCCTTAAAAAATTACCTTCTCCGAATTGTAATATTTTGATGGGCGGTTTTGTTTCCAGTCCCAAGTTTTTTCTGTTCAATTTTTTCATTTTACCTTGTATAAATCTTTTTAAGAATTCTTATAAATAACCTATTATTTTAAACATTTTATTCCAAAATCAAATTTAGATTTTCATCTAAAGGAGTCATTTTTGGCATTAACAAATGTACTAACCCGAGGATAGCCAAATAGCAGGACCCTGCAATAAGGAATGCCCAAAAATACCCTGAATTACCAGCTTCGTCCAGTACGGAACCTAATGCAAAATCTGCAATTATACCTGCTACCGCACCAATCATTCCTCCAATTCCTACAACTGATGCAGTTGCTTTTTTAGGAAACACATCTGATGCTAAAGTAAATATGTTGGCAGACCAAGCCTGGTGCCCTGCCGCACCTAAACCGATAAGACAAATGGCCAACCATTTGTTGTCTGTTATAGCAACAAATGCTACTGGCAATATGATCAAAGCACAAATTAAAAGCGTGATTTTCCTTGCTTTGTTTATGGTCCATCCTTTTTTGATAAAAACGCCTGAAAGATAGCCTCCCAATATACTGCCTCCATCTGCCATGATATAAATCACAAAGAACGGCAGTGCAATATTGTGGATATTTACATCAAAAGTTTCTGCCAAAAATTTAGCTCCCCAGAAAAGATAAAACCACCAAACGGCGTCTGTAGTTTTTGCTAGGGCAAATGCCCAAGTCTGGCGTTTACCAAGGACACTTTTCCAAGGCAACTTTTCTTCATTTTCAGAACTTGAATCACTTTGGATATAGGCCAATTCTTCTTTACCAACAGAAGGATGTACTTCTGGTTTTTTGTACATTCTAAACCAAAGAAACACCCATAGTGCACTGAGCGCTCCCGTAATTAAAAAAGGTATCTGCCAGTTTTTCCCATCTTCATGCACAATCCAACCAACTACAAAAGGTGCTGCAATAGCACCAATACTTGTGGCTGCATTGAAAAGACCGGTAGCAAAAGCCCTATCCTTTTTAGGGAACCATTCTGCCGTTGTTTTTATAGCTGCCGGAAAGTTACCCGACTCTCCAAAACCCAATCCAAACCTGGCTGCAGCAAACCCTATGACGCTCCACCCTGGGCGAACCAAAGCGTGCAACATACCAAAAAAGCTCCAAAGACCAATAGATAAAACATATCCTTTTTTAGTGCCTAAACGGTCAATTAAGCCTCCCATAGAAAGCATACCAATAGCATACGCCACTTTAAACGATATCATGATATTGGCATAATCACTATTGGTCCATCCGAACAGTTTTTCCAATGTTGGAGCCATTACACCAATAATGCTCCTATCAAAATAGTTTATAGTAGTTGCAAACATTAAGAGTGCTAAAATTCTATATCTATAATTTCCTATTTTTTGCTTTTTATCCATTATTAAGGTTTTTGATACTTACATTAAGTAGTGGTATTTATTTTTAAATTGTTCTAATATCAAACTTTATTAGAAATCAAAATATTCTTTTGCGTTGAAATAACTAATGTCCGCAACCATTTTCCCAATCCATTCCATTTCTTCTTTTGGAAGTTCGCCCCTTTTTATCTCATCGCCCAAAAGGTTACAAAGGATGCGCCTGAAATACTCGTGCCTTGGGAACGACAGGAAACTTCGGGAATCTGTCAGCATACCTACAAAACAACTGATCAAGCCCATGTTTGACAAGGCGTTCAATTGCTTGGTCATGCCATCTTTTTGGTCTAAAAACCACCAGCCAGAACCAAACTGTACTTTGCCCTTTACGCTGCCATCGTTAAAATTGCCAATCATAGTGGCCATCACTTCATTATCTGCCGGGTTTAGATTATAGATAATGGTTTTTGTCAATTTATCTTTGCCATCCAGCGCGTTTAAAAAAGCGGACAGTTTTTGTGCCTGTGTAAAATCACCAATAGAGTCCCAGCCCGTGTCTGGCCCCAAGATACGGTGCATTCGGGCATTGTTGTTCCTTAAGGCGCCCAAATGAAACTGCTGGACCCAACCATATTCATGATAGGTTTCACACAAAAACACCAAAACAGCACTTTGGAATTTTAAAGCTTCCTCATTGGTAATCGCCTTATTTTGCCGTTTCTTTTTGAAAATGGCGTTTACCTCGCTTTCGGTATAGTCTTCAAAATAAATTTGGTCTATCCCATGATCGCAGAGCCTACAACCATTCGTATGAAAATATTCAATTCTGTTTTTTAGTGCTCCGCACAGGTCTTGGAATGAATCCATGGCCATTCCTGATACCTTACCCAGAGTATCCATATAATCATTGTAACCGTCATTGCTAATCAATATCGCTTTGTCAGGCCTGAATGCGGTGCTTACCTTGACACTGAAATCACTTTTGGCCAACTGTTGGTGGTACTTCAAAGAGTCCGTTGGATCTTCTGTGGTGCAGACCAATTCGGCATTCACCTTTTTGAGCAAGCCCCTGCAACTATAATCTTTTTTGTTTAATTTTTCTTGGGTTTGCTCCCAAATGCTTTCGGCAGATTTTTCATTCAGCAAATCATAAATACCAAAGTACCTGGCCAATTCCAAATGCGTCCAATGGTAAAGCGGATTCCGCATGGTGTAAGGCACTGTTTTGGCCCATTTCAGAAATTTGTCCTTATCAGAAGCCTTGCCCGTAATAAAATCCTCATTGACACCCAAGGTACGCATGGCACGCCATTTGTAATGGTCGCCATTTATCCAGACTTCGGTCATGTTACTGAAGGCCCTGTCTTCTGCTATAAATTGAGGCGGTAGATGGTTGTGATAATCTATTATTGGTTGACTCTTAGAGTAGTTGTGGTATAACTCTTCTGCATATTGGTTCTCCAACAGAAAGTTATCGTGGATGAATTTTGTTGAACTCATTTAATATCTTTTAAATTATTTTATTGATTATTATTAATACTTAAAAACAAGAAAGTATGATTACCGGTTATAAGTTTAAATAAGTTTATTTAAAACTGAACCAATCTAAATGTAAAATATCTGTTGATTTTCCTTTGAAAACGAAGCAAATATCATTTACATTTTTAAGACCATCCAAATCACAGGATAAGAGTTTATACGATTTAAATCCACCTGTACCTGTGACATTACAAATTCCTAAAATGTTTCCTGTTTCATTTTTATCTCGAATTTCAATGCTGCCTTTTTTTGTAGCGGACACATAAAATTGGATGGTTTCTTTATCTGAAAGGTTTGCTATATTAGGGAAATAAAGCGTCCCTCCATTTTGAATTTTCTGTATTTCAAAACTTCCATTTGGAGATTCTGCCTTATTTACTTTCCCTGCTTTCATGTACCATTCAGCTTCAATTTTATCCCAATTCGCATCATATCTTCCAACACCTGTAGCAAAATGTTTTTCTAAAAAATTGATGTCATCAACCATTTCGCCATTATCCTTATAATGCAAATAGGTAATGTAAGATTCCCTGAATTTAATATTAGAATCCAAATGAAATTTGCACCAAGTATGGAACCATTGGTTTTTCCAAGTAAAATAATTTCCATGAGCTTGGCGTGTTAACCCATAGTTACCATTTCCTGAGTTGCCCACATAATCATAAGGACCATAAATAGTATCAGATATAGCGTATAAAGATCCTGCTGACAAATAATATTTTCCATTAAATTTGTGCAGATTGGGCTTGTCATTATAAAAACCACCTTCTTTATTTAATACAATTGCTTTCGGTTTTTCCTGCAATGATATCATATCATCCGATAATTTAGCTATGTAGTAGCGCATATCTTCATTTTTCCCTAAATACCAACCAAAACAGATATAAGCAGTTCCATCTTCTTCAACTAAAACTGTAGGGTCGTACTCTAACCCTGGCGTTAAATCTTTAGCTAACAAAGGTTTTCCTAAAACATCTTTATATGGCCCTTCAGGTTTATCTGCAACCATAACGCCAGTAGATTCATTTCCGTTAGAAAAATAAAAATAATATTTCTCATTTTTTTCAACCGTTTCCGTCGCCCAACATTTGGTGGAACCTTTTCCCATATAGGTTTCAGATGGTTTGATTACACGTTCATAATGCCAATTTACTAAATCATCAGAAGACCAAATATGCCAATCGGGCATTATAAAATCCTTGGCTGTTGAATCGGCATCTCGTGTTGAAAATAGATAAGCCTTTTCATTGAAAATATAAATATGCGGATCTGCCATACCAAAATCTTTTATAATTGGATTTTGTGCGTTAACTTCAATATAAACCACGCTAATTAAAAACAAAAGCAAAATATTTTTCATTCTGAGTACTTTTTTTAAGAATAACTTATTTTATTAAAGACAGTATGTAGGTGTAACTATAAGTTTTATCTAATAACCTGTAAGCATCATGAGGTAAAGCTTTCCAACTGTTATCTCCGCCTAAACCACGTTGTTTTAAATCGACATGTAAGTACACTTTATCCTGTGGTTTTAAGTCGGTAGGATGTCTTTGCTTTTTAGTTAAACCTGGATCTAGGTCTTCTGTTGATATGTTCAAGGCACTAAATCCTAGAGGTTTTTCCCCTTGAATTCGAATTCCTTTATTTGCCTTGTTAGTAAGGGTTAACCAACGTGTATCCGTTTTATAGCCAGCTTCTTGTGGTCGGATATAGGTCCATGTGTATTGATTTTTAACTTTATCGTGATACCTACCAATAAACGCAGCACTATTTCTATCTGAATAGTTTTCCCAAGGGCCTCTACCATAATAATCTAAATTTTCATAGGCTCCTGTCAATTCCATTCGCATACCAAATCTTGGAAGTTCAGGAAGCTCTTTCCCATTCATATCAATTGAAGCTGTAATCCTTAAAGCACCGTTATTAAGAATTTGATATATTAGAGTATAAGGCGCATCTACTTCTTGTAATTGATAAGTAATTGTAATTGGTAATCCTTGATTAGTTAATGCTCCTACTTTTACATCTTTTACTAGAGCTTTTTTCGAAGTTGCTGCTTTCCAAACCCCTAATTTTTCTGGCATCTTGTTTCCAAAATCATTATCTGTTGGTGCTCGCCAAAAATAAGCCTGCGGAAACTGCGTTATTAGATTTGATGTTTCATCATTGAAATGATATTGTTCTAATTCACCCGTTTTTAAATTAAAAACACCTTTTACATCTTTGGCTTCAAAAATAAGTTTCTCGTTTTTAGTTTTATAAGTGAGTTTCCCCTCAGGCAACCTATCATTTAAATTAAAAAACGTCTGGTTCCCTACTTTAAATTGTTCTCGTGCAATTTCATGGTTAGCTGGGATTAACCCTGAGGATTTATTGGTATAGGCATAAACATTCAGAAAATATTCTTTGTTTCCTAAATCAGGAAATTCTAAAGAAATAGTCTTACTTTCTTCAGGTTTAACTGAAACTGTAAATGTTTTTTGAGCAACACTAGCACCATCTGCAACCAACTCCCAACGAAATGTATAAGTATCTAAATTTGTGAAATTAAACTTATTAGTCACTTTTAACTTATTATCGTTTATTAGTTTAAATCCAATATTTTGATATACTTTTTTCACTTCTTCCATAGCTGGGTGCGGAATTCTTTCGGTGCTTACCAAGCCATTGGCACAAAAATTTTCATCATTTTGCATGTCTTCCCCTCCTAAATCACCTCCGTAAGCCCAAAACATACGACCATCCTTTGTTTCTGCTTTCAAACCTTGATCTACCCAGTCCCAGATAAAACCACCTTGCATGTGTTTGCTACTTTCTATAACATCCCAATACTCTTGGAAATTCCCATTACTATTTCCCATAGCATGTGAGTACTCACACATAATAAATGGTCGATCTTGTTTTGAGTTTGCGTAATTTGTCATTTGCTCGAATGGCGGATACATTGGTGCAACAATATCTGTATTCAAATCGGTTTCTCCTGATTGTTCAAATTGAACAAATCGTGTTTTATCCCTATTTTTAATCCATTTATAAATATCAAAAAACACAGGGCCGTTAGCACATTCGTTACCCATAGACCAAATTATAATAGATGGATGGTTTTTATCACGTTCTACCATTCTCTCAATTCTATCCATGTGTGTTGGCACCCATTCTGGTAAAAAAGCTGGATGAACTGACTTATCAAAAGGACCTTGTAATGACACACCCATACCATGGGTTTCAATATTGGCTTCATCGACTACATATAACCCATATTTATCACATAAATCGTACACTTCTTTAGCGTGAGGATAATGACTCATTCGAATGGCGTTAAAGTTATTTAGTTTCATTAGCTGAATATCCTTTAAAGTCATTTTTGAATCAGGAACATGGCCTTTTTCACCATGATGCTCATGAAGATTTACTCCTTTTACATAAATGACTTTTCCATTTACCATTAACTGGGCATTTTTTATTTCAATTTTTCTAAACCCTGTTCTTCCACTAAGTGCAGCAATTTCATTTCCATTATTATTGGAAAGCGTTACGGTATATTGGTATAAATTTGGAAATTCTGCACTCCATTTTTTTATTTGATTTAATGTCGTTTTAAATACAATCTGATTTTGTTTTACCTGTGATTTCGTTTCCTTGTATACAAGTTTACCTTCATCATATAATTTAAAGCTTACATTGGGAGTTGTTATTTTACTTCCCTGAAACTTTCTTAAGTCTATAGTAGCATCTAAAATTCCGTTTGAATAAGTGGCATCTAAACTACTTTTTACAAATAAGTCCCATACGGTTGTTTTTGGCATGGCTTGCAGATATACATCTCTTTCAATTCCACTTAATCTCCAAAAATCTTGATCTTCTAAATAACTACCATCATGCCAGCGAAAAACCTGTATAGCCAACAAATTCTCTCCTTTTTGCAAATATGACGTAATATTAAATTCCGCTGGTGTTTTTGAAGCTTTGGTCATCCCCACTTCCTTTCCATTCAAATAAATTTTGGCATAACCAGAAATAGAACCAAAATGTAAAATAATTTCATTTTCATTCCAGTTTTTAGGTATTTTAAACGTTTTTCTGTAGCTCCCCACAGGATTATAAAAATTATCTATAAAGGGTGGATTTTTGGTAAATGGATAAACAATATTGGTGTAAATTGGTATATCAAAACCTTCTACTTCCCAATTAGATGGCACTTTAATAGCTTTCCACGTTTTATCATCAAGGTCGGGTCTATAGAAATCTAATGGTCGGTCTGTTGGTTTTTTAACCAAATCAAATTTCCAGGTACCATTTAAACTTTTATAAAATTTGGATGCTTCTGGTTTATCCTGTTTCGCTTTCTTTTCGTTAGCATAAAGTATAAATTCAGCGTGGGCATCTTCTTTATTTCTATCAATAATACTCGGATTTTCCCATTCATTTCTACTCGCATTATTTGGAACAGTTGTTTGGCTCCATCCATTGAAGTATAAAAGCATCAAGAACACTATTACTGAATTTTGTTTCATCATCTATAAATTTTTAAACTAATTTTAATTAATTAAATGTTTAAAGGTTTACACCATTTAACGCAATCTATTTTTCATATTCACTAAAATCCCATTCTGGTAAATAATCTACATAAGGATAGCCATCAATATCAAACTTTATTGGTAACCAAACATACCGCCCATCAATAGGGTTTGTAGGGTTCCATCGGTCTCCCATATACATAAATGCGTCTTTTTTTCCTGCTATAGGAAGCACATAATTACCTTGTGAATCATAAGAAATATAAGCCAACTCACCTTTAAAAGGATTGCTCAATTCTTGCCAAGGACCAAATATATTTTCTGCAACGGCAGAACGAGACGCGTTAGGTGCCCAACCAGTACAGCCTGAGGCTATAAGGTAATATTTACCGTCTTTTTTAAAAATGGCTGGCGCTTCCATAAAGCGATCTGGAAAAACACGTACGTACTCACCAGTGGTATCCGTGTAATCGTCTGTTAATTTTGAAATATGAAGTGTTGCATTTTCTTCGGATGCATGTATGTGATAAGCCGTACCATCATCATCCACAAACAACGTTTGGTCACGAGACATTTGGCCGTTTTTAAAATCACGTTTTACCAAATTAAGCGAATCTGTACTAAACGGAATAGCCGACCCTCCAAACCTATAAGAAAGTGCCACCGGGTGTATTGGTTTTTCAATTAAATCGCCTGCATTTAAAGGCATGTGTCCGGCATTAGGACGCATACTTCTTACGTATTTGAAATTACCTGTAGGACTATCTGCAATTGCAATGGCTGTTTTTGCACCATCATACATAACACCCTTAGGCTCTAAATGAAACCACATCACGAACTTTTTAGTTTTTTGGTTGTATATGACTTTTGGACGCTCCATGATTACGCCTTTTGCAATATCATGATCTGGGTCATCTTCAACTACTCTTAACACAATGCCCTCGTCGTTCCAATCGTACAAATTGGTTGATGAATAACAATGAAAACCAACTTGAGCAGTATTCCCTACCAACCCTTCTACTTTATGTTCACCATACCAATAATAAACACCATCATGATAAAGCATGCCGCCCCCATGTGCGTTAATTGGTACGCCATTATTATCTTTCCAAATAGCACCAGATATGATTTTACTTTCTTGCACTTTTTCTTCTTTTTTATTACAGGAATTGAAAACTAAGACAAATAAAAAAGCAATGCTTAAAAACTGAAAAATTCGATTCATATTTTAATTTATTATATAATTACTAATTAAAAATTAACATTGGCACCACCATCTACGGGCAACACAACACCTGTAATGTATTTTGCTGCTTCTGAACTTAGAAATACTGCTGCATGGCCTATATCTTCAGTAGTTCCAAAATGATCCATGGCTATTCTATTTGTTATTTGTTTTTTTCTTGCCTCATCTTTATTGATGGCATTTAAAAACATATTAGATTCAATCCATCCGGGTGCTATGGCATTTACTCTTACGTTGTTTTTGGAAAACTCCGTTACTAAAGAATTCACCAATCCCGTCAAAGCTGTTTTGGAAGCACTATATGCAATGACCTTATCTACTCCAAACAATGCGGTCATGGAACTAATCATAATAATTGAACCGCTTTTACGCTTTAGCATATATTTGGCACATTCTCTGGTTAAACTAAAAACACTTATGAGGTTCGTTTGTATAATGCGTTCAAAGTCCTCATCACTGGTATCTTGTGCATAACCTTTGTAATGAATCCCTGCATTATTTATTAAAATAGCAATAGGTCCAATGGTGGTTTCAATATTTTCTACCAATAATGGCAATGTTTTTCTATCAGTAATATCATTTATTCGATAATAGGCATTTTCACCCAACACTGTAACGGCATCTTGGAGAATTTTTTCGCGTCTTCCAGTAATAACCACTTTACCACCTGCCTCAATGATTGCTTTTGCAATACCCAAACCAATACCTGTGCCGCCTCCTGTAATAAGTGCTAATTTTCCTAATAATGAAAATGCTTGTAATGACATACGTAATTGTTTTGATTTATTTAATTTCTGTTAAATGATCATCTAAAAAATTAAAACCCCAGCCTGGTAAATCATGCGGCATAGCATAACCATCTTTTACCAACATTGGGTTATCTATTAATGGATCTACCCAATCAAAAGACTCTGCTCCTACACCATTTGAAATGGTACAAAGCAAAGGCACATCATAATCTTTATAATAATGCGGTAGCACAGGCAAATGAAAACTTTTTGCTAAGGCAGCACTTTCTCGCCAAGCCTCTACACCGCCTATTCTTAAAATATCGGGTTGCCAAATATCCAAAGCATTGCGTGTTACCAACTCTCTTAATGGCAATGTATCATATTCACGCTCGCCCATAGCCAACGAAATACCAGTTTGATTTTTTAAAATTTGATAAGACTGGAAATCCTGATGATGCACAGGTTCTTCAAACCAATTAATATTTAAATCTTTAGCAGCATTTGCCAATTTTATTGCAGAGGGCAAGTCCATACCCTGATTGGCGTCCATCATAATATCAACTTTTTGCCCCACGGCTTCACGAACTAATCGTAAACGCTCTATATCCGTACTCACTTTAGGAGAACCTACCTTTATTTTTACAGCCTTAAAACCTCGATTTGCGTAATTGGTAACCTCTTCTATTAATTCATCAACAGTATAAGAAATCCATCCTCCACTTCCATAAATGGATACTTTTTCTTTATGAGTTCCCAATAATTGCTGTATGGGTTGATTTAAGTATTTCCCCCAAGCATCCCACATAGCAATATTTACGGCAGCTTGTGCCCATCTTAATAGACCTTGATTACCAAAGTATTCTGCTAAATCATCAAGCTTTCTGTAAACAACTCCAGTTTCGTTGGCCTTGAACCCTTTTATAACAGGAAGTACATCTTTTAAAGCCCCTATTATTGCATTAGGCGAATACTGAAAAGACAGCAAATACGACTCGCCAATAATACCGTTCTCCAGCTGTATCTTTAATATTACAAATGAAATTTCGCTGAGCGTATGAGTGGCATCTGAAATAGGTTTTTTCAACGCCGTTTTGGCAGTATATATTTTTGCATCTCGGATGCTAATGTCTTTGTTTACTGTCATTTTTTTTAATTTTTATTACTTCTATTGTTGTGACAAAGCACAAATAGGGAAAATCAAAATTACAAACTCCACGACAGAGTAATTTACACTATTTGACCTATTAGAAACACTATATTGACCAAAGTAGGCTATGGAAAAGAAAATATTTATTTTTAAAACCCTATTGGACTTAATTAGTTGGACTTAATTCCAAAAAGTGAAATACTCACAAAACCTAGAAATTTATAGTTTATCCACTTTTATGGAAATGTAATAAAGCAAAAAAATGGGAGTTATTGGGCTTAAAACATTAGACATTCTGAAATACCCACGTTAGATTTGGGTAAATAATTATAATCAAAATAAAAACGATTTTAAATATAAATTTTATTTTATGAAAATCAATGAAATAACTGGAAACAGTTTTATATCAGGAAAATGGACAGCAGGTGAAAAATCAACTTTTAAATCTTACCATGCCGTAACCCATGAAGCACTCTATGAAATACAAGAAGTCAATGAACATCAAATAACATCGGCGGTAAATGCATCGTACGAAGCCTATTTAGCCTATAAAGATTTTAACTTAGATAAACGTGCTGAGTTTTTAAATTGTATTGCAGATTGTTTAGAAGACGCAGAAGAAGAACTTTTACCAATTTGCGATTTGGAAACTGGCTTAGGCTTACCAAGATTAAAAGGAGAATTAGGACGTACCTGCGGACAATTAAGAGCATTTGCAGCATTGGTTAAAGACGGAAGCTGGCAAAAAGCCGTGATAGATACTGCCATTCCAGAACGCACCCCTTTGCCAAAACAAGATATCCGTAAAGTTTTTAGACCGCTGGGGCCTGTTGCTGTTTTTTCAGCGTCTAATTTTCCATTGGCATTTTCAACCTTAGGGGGTGATACAGCATCAGCTTTGGCCGCAGGAAATTCGGTTGTTTTAAAAGGACACCCAAGCCATCCCGCTACTACCGAAGTTTCTACTAGAGCTGTAGTAGAAGCTATGAAAAAATGCGATATTCCATTAGGTGTTTTTAGCATGTTACAAGGCGCTTCAAATGATTTAAGCACCCTTTTGGTTAAGGCAGAAAAACTAGAAGCCGTTGGATTTACAGGAAGCACCAGAGTGGGACGTATTCTTTATGACTTAGCAGCTTCCAGAGAAAAACCAATTCCTGTATATGCAGAAATGGGAAGTTCGAACCCTTTGTTTGTTTTACCTAATGCTTTAGAAAAAAACACCACAACAATAGCTCAAAATTTAGCAGCATCCATCACTTTAGGCACTGGACAGTTTTGTACCAAACCCGGATTGATTTTTGTTCCCACAACCTCATCTACAAAACCCTTTTTAGAGGCATTAAATACTGCTTTGGAAGCGACCACAATTGGCAACTTCTTAAATAAAAATATTGCTGATAGTTTTAAAAATAGTATTTCTCATTTACAATCTGATTCGAAAATAAATACGTTGCTTCAAGCTGACAAAAAAGCCATATTGACCATTAAAGCTACCGATTTTATTGAAAACCCAAAATTTGAGGAAGAAATATTTGGTCCTGCCGCATTAGTTATTACATGTGAGAATATGGAAGACATGAAAAAAGCAGCTAAGAATCTTACGGGACACCTAACTGGAACCATCCATACAGATAATGATGAAGATGCTTTTGAACTTCAGAATATTTTAGAGCAAAGTATAGGACGCATTATTTATAACGGGTTTCCAACAGGCGTAGAAGTTTGCCATGCCATGCATCATGGAGGCCCTTACCCATCTTCTACTTTCAGTAAAGAAACTTCGGTGGGCACAACTGCTATTGAACGCTTTTGTCGTGTGGTTTGTTACCAATCTGCACCTCAAGAAAACCTGCCTGAAGCACTTCAAAATAAAAACACAAGAGGCATTATGCGTCTTATTAATGGTAAATACACCACTGATTCTATAGATTAATTTAAAATGAATAAAATGATTATTCCTAATAATGCAAAGGATGGCATTTGGATAGGAAGGTGTTTTGTGCCTTCATCCAATTCCTATAACAATATAGCTGGCCCTCATGTGGTGATGGCTAAAGACGGAAAGGTTTATGACTTATCTCCTTTTTATGATGCCACAGCAGAATTGATAAATTGCCCTGATTTCCCTCAGATTTTAAAAAAAACGCACACACTTGATAGTATAGGTAATCTTGAAGACATTATACAAAATTCCATCTATACAAATAAAGATGAAAACGTTCCCTACTTTTTAGCACCCAACGATTTACAGGCCATAAAAGCTTGTGGCGTAACTTTTATTGACAGTTTATTAGAAAGGGTTATTGAAGAAAAAGCACAAGGAAATCCTGAAAAAGCATTTGAAATTAGAGAAACGCTCATCAAAAAAATAGGAACAGATTTAAGTAAAATTGTTCCAGGCTCAGAAGCTGCCGAGCTTTTAAAGATAGAGTTACAAAATCAAGGCATTTGGTCGCAATATCTTGAAGTTGGCATCGGAAAAGATGCTGAGATTTTCACAAAATCCCAACCACTTTCTGCTGTTGGATATGGCGCTCAAGTGGGTGTTTTGGAAGATTCCAATTGGAATAACCCAGAACCAGAAGTTGTTTTAGTGGTTAACAATAATGGACAAATCATAGGAGCTACTTTGGGCAATGATGTCAATTTACGTGATTATGAAGGCAGAAGTGCGCTTTTATTAGGCGAAGCCAAAGACCAAAATGGCTCTTGTGCCATAGGCCCTATGTTTCGTCTTTTTGATGAAAGCTTCACGCTATCAACATTGGAAAATGAAATTATTGACATAGAGATTTCTGGAACCGATGCGTTTCATCTCAAACAAAGTTCCCATATGTCCAAAATAAGCAGGTCTCCACAAAAATTGGTAAACCAAGCCATTGGAAAAAACCATCAATATCCTGACGGGTTGGTCTTATTCTGCGGCACTATGTTTGCGCCAACTAAAGACAGAAATGCCAAAGGACAAGGATTTACACATCACATAGGAGATGCTGTAACTATCCGTTCCAAACATCTAGGAACACTGCAAAATTGGGTAAATCATTGCCATCAAATTCCTAAATGGGAATATGGGACGTTAGAGTTTATCAAATACTTAAAAAGCAGACGCTAACCCCCTTTTTAGATTCAAAGAAAACCCGATGATAGCATAATCTATATCGGGTTTTTTATTTAAATTTATAAACCAAAATAGTTTTTATTGCGCACCTATCACTTGCTACCTATTTACTGTTTACAATTAGCTTTTTTGTGGTAACACCACTATTTGTTCTAGCAACAACAAGATATAAACCAGTTTGGAGTTCGCTAACATCAAGAATAGGTTTTTTTACACCTTCTAAATAATCTTTATAAAGTAAAGTTTTTCCTGTTAAATTAACAATTTTAATCTCTAGTATTCTTGCTTCGGTTAGAATTTCAACGTTATAGCTGGTAGGATTTGGAATAATTTTTAATGAATCATTTAGAGGCTTTATAGAACCAGTAGATAACGAACTATCTACGACTTCAAAAGTTACCCTATGGCTACTTGAGGCACCGCTATTATCTATTGCCTTTGCGGTGATGGAGTTTGTACCAATTGGTGGAGATACCCAGATATACTCATAGGGAGCACTACTATCTGTTCCCAATAGTGTAGCTCCATCATAGAATTCGACTTGCGATATTGTTCCATCATCATCATAAGCAGCTACTTTGATATTCAAATCTGTATCACTCTCAACAATCTGGTCATGGTAAAGAGTCTCAAAATCAATTGCTACAGAAGGTGCAATATTACCAGTAAAACCAGAAGGAATAGATCCTGTTTTATCATTCCAAGTTGTCCATGTAAAAAAATCATTAATCTCATTAGCAACTGCCTCGGGTAGTTTATATTGAGGAAAATAGTATTCTTTAGGCTTTACAGGACTTGCGTTTTCGAAAGTAAAGTCTCCGTTGGGTGCATCTGCAATTTTTGGATCCTGCCAAGTAGAATTGTCCGATTCTACTTTCCAGGCAGTTTTCCACCAATCTAGGTCACCATCTCCTCCAGGATTAAAGCCGTAACCACTAGAGTGAAAAGCTGTACTAGATTTTGCACCATAATAAATATTCTCAATGCCCTTATATTCATAATTTTCAGTTTTACTACCAGAAGGCCAAATATCCTGAAAAATCGTTTGACCAGGATCGGTACTATTCTCTTTTACTATAATATTATTTTCTGTAATAAATGGCTTTGCCAAAACCAATTCTTTACTTGCATGGTTATCGGTTCTGTCATACCATTGGATAGCCAATGCCGCACCATCCCTTCCATTGTTTCCACGTTGGGTACTGTTTGATAAGAGTATTGAATTAGTAAGGTTTGCGTCTCCGATGATGCTATAGTTCAACGGGTTATTTAACTGGTATGCTAAAATCGAACGATTAATCAAATAAGGACCGTTAGATAGTTCTATTGCTAAACCATGTCGGTTATACAATGAAATAAAATTATCTGTTAGAACGTCTTTTACATGTACGTCGTACCACAGACCATTGGAATGGTTTCCAATAGCCTTGGAACTTCTTACAATCACACCATCACAGTCGTGGATTTTGGCTCCTGCCAGATACCAAGAAATACCGCCCTTACGATCTCCAAAGGCATACCCTCGCCAATTATTAAAATTGAATTCACAGTTTTCTATCAACAAGTTTTTGCTTACGCTGGAACTGATACCATTGTTACCATTATAATTAAATTTACATGATCGCAAAGTCCAATGGCTTCCATTTGGTTTTAGGCCATTGGCACTATTTTGAGTAAACGTGCAATTTTCGAATTTTATATTGATACATTTATAGGAATCTCCAAAACGCAAAGCCCCCACATTTCCAAAATCGTCATGATTATTTGCACAATTCTTAAAAGTTATTTTTCTAAAAACCAAGCCATTTTTCTTCTCAAACTTGCCGAGTGTATATCGGGTAGCTACCTCTATATTTGCAGATGACCAATCGAATCCGGAAGGAACCTTTACGTATATATAATTTCCATTTTCATCTTTTTCAGCTACACCAAAGGAAAAGTCACTCAGACTTGTTGCCGGGTCATCAAATCCATAATATTCATAAGATATGGGTTCTATATTACCAAAGAAATTACCCCCGCCAGTGATGTTGTATCGTTCAAGAGGGATTTGTCTCATCATATTTCCGTTAACCACTACTAATTCCCTACGAACTGCAACCTCTGCTTTTGGTCCAAATGTTGGTGTATAATTTCCAAAATCATAAGACCAATTGTGTCGATACACACCATTTCCTAGGTTAGTCCATGTGTTTGGAGCATATTCATCGGCACCACTCCAAACAACCTGAGCCTCGTTTGTTCCCTCTATTACCAAGGGTGTATGTCTTCGGTTATTATTTAACGAAAAATCTACAGTCCCTAAAGATTCACGATAAATACCAGGATGAATAAGGATTTTTGTTTTTATGCCAGCATCTAAATCATTTAATGCAACATCAAACGCTGCAGTGATTGTTTTTTTGGCATCATTGTAACTTTTGCCACTGTTTGCATTGTTGCCACCGTTCTGACGGACATAGATGATATTAGAAATACCGCTTTCATCAATATAAGCTCCGTTAACATTACTCACATCTGGAAGTACTGTTTGTGCTGAAACTGTGTTTATTGTAATTAATACAATAGGTACTAAGAACGAATAAATAATAAAGTTTGAAATTTTTTCCATTTTAAATTTTGTTTATATTGAAGAGAAATCTATTGAATCTATCATATTAGCAGTATTTGCATTGTCAAAAATTCAATTCGAGGTTAATTCAAAGCCTACGTAAAACAGTAAGTATTGCTCACGATATCTATTCATTTCGAAATTACATACATAACAAATCCCTCATCTTACATACGCCAATAGCTAAAGCCGTAAAATTATGATATTAGCCCATAATCAAGTAGAATTATCTTGGCAGATAATTGACCTATTTTGTTTACAGTACTAGTTGGGCACCTAATTTTTTATGGTAATAATCATCTTAGATGTACCTTTTGATTTGTTTTTTAAAAAAAATATAATATAGAAAGCGTAATAAAAAAGAGGCTGTCTTAAAATGCAGCCTCTTTGATTTTAATATATATACCTTGGCCAACTATTCCACGACCAGTTTTTTTCTAAAAACAGCATTATCGGTTTGAGTCATAACCACATATAAACCTGAAGGTAATGCACTCACATCAATGCGAGTGTTTTTATCATTTTTTGAATAGGTTTTGTCTATCAAAATCTGACCATTTATATTAATGATTTTCACATCTAAAATTTTGGCATCTGTAAGTATTTCAAAATAATCATTTGCAGGATTAGGAAGAATCTTTAAATCCTTTCGATTTTTTTGTATCAAATCCGCATCTTCAATTCCTAAAATAGGGGTGCTTACAGAAGTTTCATTGCTGTAAACAGACTCATTTGCCAAACGATCTACGGAAACAACCACATAGTAATAAGTAGTTTCTGATTCGATATCGCTATCTACAAAATCCATGGACTCTACAATACTGTTATTAATTTTAACATAGGGCCCTCCTGAAACCGTAGATCTATAAACATGGTACCCTACCGTTTTTAAATCTGAGCTTTCCCAAGACATATTAACCGAACCATTATTATTACTAGCCGTTAAATTTTCAGGAATTTTGCTAGCATAAATTGATTTTTTTGCCCACTTCTGGCGGTCGAAATAATTTTGTTGAAACACACGTGTATTGGCACCGCTGAAAAAGCCGTCTGCATCCAACACTAATCCACTTAATTTATTTTTCAATGTAATTTTGCTCCAGCCTGATTTTTCCCACAACTGCGCATCAGTTCCATCAAAAGCTGCTTGAAATGCATTTGAATCGTCGACCAATCCAGTTGCAGTCAGGTAATATCCTGAAGACATATTTTGCAAGGTATAATACCCTCCTTTAGCATAGGCAATTTTCCATTGCCCCAATTCATTTGCTTCGGGTGTTTTTTTATTTACATTGGCGCCATCTGAATTATCTACCGCCGTTAAGTCATATAAGCCATCCTGCTCATTCGTCAAGGTCACTACTTCAAGTTCATTTAAGTCTTTAAATGTCCAGCGTTGTTTCGCAAAAAAGTTGATGGCCCCTATTTGCACATTGGCCCCACTAGTGAATCCATTACCCTCCAAAGCTTGATTACCATCTTTATTTCTAATGTAATAAGAACTGCCATCACCCGTATTGCTTAGTTTCCATAATTGGTTATCGGCACCTGTGTAAGCTTTTTGGATGGCATTATTATCTGAAGCCTTAGTTAGAAAGAAACCAGAGGATTCATTTTCAAATGAAATATAACCATTTGGCTCAGATTTGATAATCCAAGTTTGTCTGTTGTTACTTCCTGCAGTTCCTTTGTTTACATTACCTCCATCATTATCGTTTACAGCTTGTAAATCAAAATTACCTTGAAGATTGGTTATTTTCACAATTCTATAAAGTGTTTGAGCAGTTACTTCATCACTGTAAAGTGAATGCCCGAATTCATTATAAGCGCGTACACGGTATGTATATTCCGTTTCTGCATTAAGATCAGAATCAACAAAACCCGAAATATTGGTTCCCAAAACAGCTATTTCTTCAAACTCAGACGTTGCGGTTTTACGTTCTAATTTATAGGCTTCTTCATTTGTGGCGTTGTCGTCCCAAGTAATTTCTATCTTTTTGGTTGATAACACAATGGATGACAGATTCGTTGGTGTAAGGGGAACGTCTAAATCACATTGTGTACCAGTTGAATCTTCATTTGTTTGTTGTTCAGCATTGTTATCATCTACCCAAGTTATTTCAACGGTATCGGTAGGATTGACCGTTTCAGTAAAAAAATAAGAACTTCCTGGTGCTGCCGTGGTTTCTCCAGTTTCTCCCGTAGTATTTACAACCCAATTGACTTCTACCGGAAAAAAGTTAGGGTTGTTGATTTCCCATCTTCTTTCATAATTAGGGTATTTACTGCATGCCGATGATAATATAAGGCCCAACATGGGGTCTGGAGTTACCACACTACCCTCTTCAGAACTTACATAACCAGCGGCATTCCATGCTTTAACTAAATAAACATAAGTGGTGTTAGGCGTCAAATCTTTATCTATATATTCTGTTTGGTCATAACCTGTGACGCCGACTCTTGAAAACTCAGCTTCACCATCTATTTTTCTAAAAATCCTATATTTTAATTCATTAGTAGCATTGTCCGTCCATGTAATTTTAGCCGAAGAACTGCTCAAGGCCTCTACATTAATTAAAGCAGGCGCTTGCGCTATTTCATCCAGTGCTGCTGGCGTATCCAATTCACCATAACGAACCCCTGTGGTAACCTGACCTAAAAACACCCTGCCATAAACACTACGATCACCGGCAATGGTTCTTGGGTATCCTCCGGGTAAATTTGCTGGGGATATCAATTCCCAGTTGGCTCCCATATCAGTAGATCGATAAATGCCCCACTGGCCGCCTGATAATCCATAAACATAAGCCGTAGGATTTGATTGTCCGGGTTTATTTTTTCCCCAAGCTATTTGATTGGCCTTACTAAAATAATTGACTTTTGAAAATGATTCACCAAAGTCTGATGAGGCCCATAACCCATTTTCACTTAATGCAATCCATACGTTTCCTGATACATAAGGAGCTGCCGCCAATCGATAAGGATCGAAAGGGCTGCTTCCTGTCCATGCCGGAAGATCATCACTAGCTTGATCTATTTTTGCCCAAGTAGCCCCATGATCGGTACTTTTCCAAAACGTATTGTCAATATCATAATAGGCATAAAAAATATTTCCAGCTATTCTGTCAGCTGCGATAGGCATTGGGAAATCATATTCACTACAGCCATTGCATTGTCTGCGCACAAAACCTCCTGATGGCAAACCTACACAATCGTTCCAAGTAGCACCACCATCCATCGTGTACCGCGTTCCTTTGGCATCTGCTCCAGAAAAATATACAACATTCATAGGGTCTGTTGCAGAAACGGCCAATTTAGCACCACCCACATCCAAGTTTAAACCTTCATTTACACCTGGCGTACTGGCATCGTCATGAGGCCAAGAAATAAAATAATTTTCAGGAAACAATGCGGTTTCACCTGGTTGTGGTAATGCAGATATACCGTTATCTGATCGCAATATCCGGCCTTGATACTTTGGATTGAAGCCCCATGTTTTTGCTATGTACATAAAATGTGGCTGTTCTTCACAAAAATCAACACTCGTGGCATTAGGGCCAATAGTGGAGTATTTTGTAGTATATCCAGCCTCCAAATCATCGAATCTGAATCCTTCTACATCAGGATGTGCCGTGTATAAAGTCCCCATATTATATTCCTCTGAAGCTGGTGGACTTGAAAGATCAATGGTAATGGTATTTGCTAAACCTTTGTACATAGCCTCCACTTCAATGACGCTTGCCCATATGTTTTTACTTCGCCATACCATATAAATATCACTAAACCAAACGTCATCAGAAAATGGATCAAATTGGATATCTGAAATATTACTTGAGGTTGGTGATCTAAAATAATTGTAATTATCTGCAGGATTGTTCTGGACAATGCCTCCATTATCTGCACGCATTTCTTCCCAACTACCAGCAGTACCATTTTTTCTCCAAATCACATCTTTACTTCCAGATGTTCCAGTTTGAGTAACTAATACTTGAGAGCCACCAGAACTATTCCTAATATCAAATGACCTATAGTTTCCTCTTGGATTTGCTGGAGATATATTTTCCCAAACACCGCTTGCATAATTCGTTCCTACTCCAGGTATATAACGCCAAAAACCAGATTTGGTTGTCATATATAAAACACCGTCATAAGCCACCTTCATTCGGGTAGCTGTAAGTGGTGATCCAGGCATTAAATTATAGATAGCACCTCCATCTGTACTTAAAAAAACGCCTTGATCGCGGACATGAACATAAACGTATTGTGAATTACCCGTTCCTGGCATGGTAAAATTAGGATCAATAGCCAGACATCTAGTTCCTATTTGACTTGGATCGGCGGGAACACTAGCCACATTGACCCAAGTGTTTTTACCACCACCTGTTGTTGATCGATACAAACCATCTTTTGTAGTTCCCGCATATATATAATTTGAATTATTAGGGTCTACTAAAATAGGTTCGCCATTAGATCGGATTGAAGTATCAGCTGATGGTTTATAGTTTCCACTAGAATATACAGAAAGAACCAACTGCCAATCTTCACCTTTGTTTGTAGATTTCCAAACTCCAGAATCTTTACTACCAAAATCATCAGGACGTCCCATAAAAGCATAAATAACATTAGGGTCTGCTGGATCAAAAGCAAAACCATCAGAACCCCCTTGATCTTTACCAAACTCCGGTGAAAATTTATCTCCCAGATATTTCCAAGTATCTGTTCCCGGATCCAGTCTAAAGGGTGATGCTATATCTGTTCTTACATACACCAAACCTTGCTGTTGCGGGTGAAAAAGCAAGCCAGTCATGTAACCGCCGCCTCCACTATTTACACGACTCCAATTATAGGTATCGGTGGTTTGTTGACTAAAGAGCAAACTCTTTAAACCGATGAAAAAAAGCAAAAAAAATGTAAATTTTTTGATCATAATAAAAATATTTAGTTTGTTTTAATTGAATATGCAGGTCTTTTCACAATACCATTATAAACTCTGTGTCGTTAAAACAATAGTGAACAAGATCTATAAAACCCATCATTGAAAGCCTAAAATCAATTAGTTATAATTTAATTTTGACCAAATTATTATTTTACATTAGATATAAATAGCAGTATTTTACCAGAGATTTAACTTATTTTGCAGAAAATGGTAAAACCTAAAAATTATGCGTGTTTTTGATTCATATCTGTTTTGTAAAACATAAAAAAACCAAATCACATAAAATTAAATATGTGGTTTTATAGCTTACGACTCTTCTTTTACACAAGAAATATTCTGCTTTTTTTATGATTTACAATTGGGGATTGTGCACAATTCTATCTAAAAGAATGTTGAAATTCACAAGCAACAGGCAAACAATATAACGGGCAAGAATGACAAAATAACCATAGAAAAGTCTTAAAGAACATCTTTTTTTATTTCAATATTAGAATATTAGAAAAAAATCAGCGAAATCACTGCTCAAGAAGTTCAAAAACAACAATAGTTACTCATAATCATAACGTATAAGGTTACACGATTCTAATAGTACAAAGTTTTGTTTGGGATAGACAAATTGAGCAAAAAATAGCTTTTTTAGATTGATTTATAGCACTATTTTGTCATTTTTTAGTTTTATAAAATAAGTAAATGTATATTTAGTCTTGAATATAAGCCTATTTAATCATATGAAAACTTTAGTTGAAAAATGGACACCATCCAACGAGCAATCTTTTATAGTAAAGGAATATTCCATTACAAGAGAATATGGAGAAGAATCCGAAGTTCTTATGCGTAGGCATGATGAGTACGAAATAACTGTGATAATTGGTGGTAGTGGCAAACGCATTGTTGGCAACGTTATTGAAAATTTTTCAGAAGGAGATATTTTCATGTTAGGGCCTCTAGTTCCTCATAGCGTACAAGTTGATGAAGGACAAAAAGTGGAAGGGCTCACAGTACATTTTCTAGATTCTGCTTTTGGTAAAGGTTTTTTTGATTTACCGGAAAATCGCCAAATACTGCAACTTCTCAAAGACTCTCATTTTGGCGTCACTTATAAAGGAGTAGCCTATCGGAGCATTGTTGAAAAATTAAAAAAAATGATTGCTTTGAATTCTTTTGATAGAATGATTGAATTATTTCAATTACTATCCAGCATATCAAAGCTAAAAAACAGGCAACTAATTTCTAGCCAAGGTTTTACAAAAATAACCAAAAATAAAGATTATGTCTTGGTCAATAAAACCTTCGATTATATTATGACGCGGTTTGAGAAAGAGCCTATTCCATTGGAAGATATTTCTAAACATGTCAACATGTCCCCTTCAACGTTTTGTAGGTTTTTCAAGAAACATTTCCAAATGACCTACACGCATTTTATGAATGAGGTACGTATAGGACATGCCTGCAAACTTTTACAGGACACCAATAAAAACATAGCACAAATTGCGTATTCATCAGGGTACAACCACCTCACACACTTCAATAAGCAATTTAAAAGAATAATGGGCTATAGCCCAAAAGAGTATCGACGTGAGATAAATTAAAATTTTCCAACATTAAACGATATTGCCTATATACTTGTTCAAAAAACATATGTCACCATTTATTATCATTTAGGCCGTATCAAATTGGTCTTTTTATTTAACATTTTTAAAAAACACTGACAAAATAAACATAGAATATGATAGGATAGGCTGTGTTTAAAGTAAATATTTTTTGTCTTTTTGAATGGTTTAAAAACTACTTAATATCTATCAACAACAAATACATGAAATTTGATCTTAAAGGAAAACGAGCCATTGTAACCGGTGGTGGTAGCGGTATTGGCAGAGCCATTGCAACTACCTTGGCCATACAAGGCGCTGAAGTTCATATTTTGGATTTGAATTCCAATAGTTTGGATGAAACAATAAAAAACATCACCAAAAAAAAAGGTAAATGCTATTCCCATATTTGTGATGTTTCCAACCAAAATAATGTCAATGACATCATTTCGCAAATAAACAGCAAAAAACATATTGATATCCTCATCAATAATGCTGGCATTTCCCACATTGGAAACATTGAAAATACGAATGAAGCTGACTTTGATAAAATATACAATGTAAATATTAAAGGCATGTACAATTGTATGAAAGCCGCTATTCCAGAGATGAAAAAACAGGGAGGCCTTATTATAAACATGGCATCCATAGCAGCTTCTGTTGGCATTAACAATAGATTTGCTTACTCCATGTCCAAAGGCGCTGTTTTGACCATGACGTATTCTGTAGCTAAAGACTATCTTACACATAACATACGCTGCAACAGCATTTCTCCAGGAAGGGTACACACGCCTTTTGTTGATGGGTTTATAAAAGCCAATTATCCCGGAAAAGAGAAAGAAATGTTTGAAAAATTGGCAAAAACACAACCTATAGGAAGAATGGGAACGCCAGAAGAAATAGCAAATTTAGCTTTATACCTATGTTCAGACGAAGCTTCATTTATTACTGGCACAGACTTCCCGATTGATGGTGGATTTATAAAATTAAATGGAAATTAAATATGAAACTGATTAGATTTGGCGCAACAGGACATGAAAAACCGGGCGTGCAATTAGAAGATGGAACCCGATTGGACGTATCTTCATTTGGAACAGATTATAACGAAGCATTCTTCGGAAATAATGGTATTGAAAAACTTGGAGCTTGGTTAAAAGAAAACCAAAACAACTGTCCTAAAATTTCTGAAGACACACGTTTAGGAGTCCCTTTGACGCGCCCTTCAAAAATCGTATGTGTAGGATTAAATTACGCACAACACGCTGCCGAAGCAGGTATGGACATCCCAAAAGAGCCTGTATTGTTTTTCAAATCGACTACCGCATTGGTTGGCCCAAATGATGACGTCATCATTCCTAAAAACAGCGAAAAAACTGACTGGGAAGTAGAGTTGGCCATTGTCATTGGCAAAAAAGCCTCTTATGTTGAAGAAGCTGATGCCTTCAATCATATTGCAGGCTATGTATTGCATAACGATGTTAGTGAGCGTGCCTTTCAAATTGAAAAATCAGGACAATGGTGCAAAGGAAAAGGATGTGATACTTTCGCTCCTGTTGGCCCGTTTATTGCTACAACAGACGAAATTAAAGACCCAAATAATTTAAACCTATGGCTTAAATTAAATGGGAAAATGATGCAAAACAGCAGCACATCAGATTTTATTTTTAATGTACAACATGTGGTAAGCCACATCAGTCAATTTATGACGCTTTTACCCGGTGACATCATTTCAACAGGTACTCCGTTTGGAGTTGGCTTAGGCTTAACGCCACCTATGTACTTAAAAGAAGGCGATGTTATGGAACTTGGCATTGAAGGTTTAGGTGTTTCTAAACAGGTATGTAAAAACTACAAACCTAAGGTATGACCATTGATTCTCACCAACATTTTTGGAAATACGACGCCAAAACTTATCCATGGATTGATGGCACTAAAGAAATCCTTAAAAAAGATTTTTTACCAGATAATTTAAAGCCTGTTTTAAAAAAAAATGATATAGACGGTTGTATTGCCGTGCAAGCAAGTCATTCCATACACGAAACAGAATTTCTATTGTATCTAGCCGAAAATTACGATTTTATAAAAGGTGTTGTTGGATGGCTTGATTTACGATCTGAAACCATAGAAGACGATTTAAAAAACCTATCAAAAAACCCACACCTTAAAGGTATTAGACACATTGTTCAGGCTGAAGCAAAAGACTTTATGTTGTGTCCCGATTTTCAGTTTGGCATATCCAAATTACATCAATTTGGACTTACATATGATATATTGATAGACCATACACAACTTGAAGAAGCCATCCAAATGGTAGAACAATTCCCAGAGCAAAAGTTTGTGTTGGATCATATTGCAAAGCCAGAAATTTCAAAAGGAATTGATGAAAAATGGCGGACAAACATAGAAAATTTAGCGAAAAACCCCAATGTATATTGCAAAATATCTGGTATGGTAACAGAAACAAAAAACAACGATTGGAAACACGCCAATTTCAATCCTTTTATAGAAACCGTTGTTTCAGCATTTGGTTATGATAGAATCATGTATGGCTCTGATTGGCCTGTTAGTCTATTGGCCTGTTCCTATAAAGAGCAATTTACTATATTGGAAAACTATAGTAGTAATTTTTCTGCTGAAAACCGTGCTAAACTCATGGGTTTGAATGCCGTTAAATTCTATAATCTCTAACATAATTTTCTCCTTTTCAATTTTAAAAATTCAGCTAAAATAAGTAGCCGACTTAATTTGCTTTGTTAAAATATACCAAAGTTTTATCGGCAAGCATAAAAAACAAGAGTGAAATGAAATCAAAAACCAATATTTATATACCTCTAACCTTTTTTTTAATTACATTTTTGAACACTTTTGGACAAAAAGTTCTTGATAAAAAAAAGATAGAAATTGCCATGGTTAAAGCTATGGAATGGCAAGAGCAGCATCCCATATTCGAATCTTCACCTACTGACTGGACTAATGGCGCCTATTACACAGGTGTTACTCGTGCTCATATGGCAACAGGTAATCAACTTTTTTTGGCAGCATTAAAAAACATGGGGCATAATAATGATTGGCAAACATCAACTCGTTACTTCCATGCCGATGATTTAATAATTTCATATCCCTATTTATATTTACGCAATAAGTTATGGAAGGGTTTAGTGGACACAAAGCCAACAGAAACATTTATCCAAAAACACATTTTTGAACCCAACAAATGGCGAGATGGAACAGATCCAGATCCCGTAAAAAAAATACTCTGGTGGTGGTGCGATGCCTTATTTATGGCACCTCCCGTTTTAACCGTTTATGCCAAACAAAACGATGATATAAAGTACCTTGATGCAATGCATACGAATTACATGCAAACCTATAATTTGTTATATGATAAAGAGGCTCATCTATTTGCAAGGGACACTCGTTTTATACGGAATAATTCAGACAAAGATTTAAAAGAAAATAATGGTGAAAAAATCTTTTGGTCAAGAGGAAATGGATGGGTTATTGGTGGCTTAGCTCTTATTTTAGAAGATATGCCAAAAGATTATACCCGTAGGGCATTCTATGAAAACTTATTTATTGAAATGTCTCAAAAAATCATAGAAATTCAACCTAAAGATGGGTTATGGAGAACAAGCTTACTTTCACCAGAAACCTACAATCATGGAGAAGTAAGTGGTAGTGGGTTTTTCACTTTTGGACTAGCTTGGGGTATTAATAATGGTTTATTAGATAAAGAAACCTATGAACCAGTTGTATATAAGACGTGGGAAGCCATAGAAAAATGTCAACACAAAAATGGTATGGTTGGTTGGGTACAAAACATTGGTGCTAGTCCTAAACCTGCCTCATATGATAGCTGGCAAAATTTTGGAACAGGTGCTTTTTTAATGGCTGGAAGTGAAATATTAAAAATAGAATAAACTTGTATTTTCTTAACAGATTATAATTGAAAACCAAATTTAAAAATAAATTATGGTTGATTAATGGTGGAGTATTTATTTAAGATACGGTAAATCCATATTCACTCATCTACTTTTTCGACCTCGGCACGTATACGTTTTTTTTGCGCTTGAAAATAAGGCGCTTTCCCATAAGATGAGAATTTATGCCAAGGGGTATTCACTTTAGGCAACAATTTCCGTAAACTGTCCTTGATATTAGATCTTTCCGGTTTGTTGGCAAGGTTGTCAAATTCATTAGGGTCTTCTATTTCATCATACAACTCTTCTGATCCGTCCTCATACTGGGTATATCGGTAACTTCCAGAACGAATACTGTGATTACCCCAACCATAGGTGGTAATCGCATAGGAATTATTACTGGCTACATTACCTTTTATAATTGGAGCCAGATTCAAACCTTCATTTTCTTTATTTTCAGGAAGGCCGCACAAATCCAACATAGTTGGGTAAATAGATAGTAATTCTGTAGGAGCCTCTATTTTCTTGTTTTTTGGAATTCCTGGACCACTAAAAATTAAAGGTGATCTTGTTGCTTCTTCCCAGAGGCACTGTTTCGCAAATGTTCCTTTTTCTCCTATACGATATCCATGGTCTGACCATAATACAACAATGGTTTTCTCCGCATGAGGCCCGTTTTCCAAGGTTTCTAACACCACCCCTATTTGACTATCAACAAAACTTACACAGGCCAGATAGGCCTGCATTATTTTTTTCCAATTATTGGTTTTTAGGGCCCATTCGGTCGTAGGCATCATCGGTAAATGGTCTATGCTATCTTTCGCTATTCTAGGTATATCGTCCATATCTTCAGAAAGGTAAGGAGGTAGGACAATACTATCCAACGGATACATATCGAACCATTTTTGGGGTACATGCCAAGGTACATGAGGCTTTAAGAACCCTACCGCCATAAAAAGGGTTTCTTGGAATTATATGCTTCCAGCTGCTCTTTTACCCAATATGCCGCCTTGTAATCAGATACCAACGAATCTTGGTCGGGGAATGCCCCCCAATCCGTATTGGTCCTGGCAATTTTCTTATTATCGTCTGGGCGATATCCTGGCCAATTCATTCTATGTTTAGGTGCAGGACCAAAATCGTTATTCGGTTTCTCACCCACAAACCTTCCGGGACCTTTAAATATTCCTTTGGGAGCGAACGTATGGAACAGCTTCCCTACCCCTATGGTTTCGTATCCCTTATTCTTAAAGTACTCCGGCAAAAATGTGATTGATTGTGTCCGCTCGTTATCTATCCTTATCAAATCATCTTTGATCATCCCATAGATTCCTGTTGTAGAGGGGCGGAGACCGCTCATGATGGATGCCCTGGACGGTCCACACAGCGGTGCCTGACAGTGGGCATTGGTAAAAAAAGTGCCATTGGCCGCCAACGTATCCATGTGGGGTGTTATGGCATTGGGATCTCCCAAATAGCCAAGATACCCGTTCAGGTCGTCCACAGCTATCATCAAAACGTTCAACGGCTTTTCCCCTAATGCGGTATCAGGTTTCTTTTGTCTGTTATTACAGGAACATAAGATAACGCTACAAAACAATAAGATTTTTGAAACACTCATTTTATAACTCTTTTTTATAACTGTTCTGAGTTCACAAAACTACACTGCTCTCTAAGAAAATCGGACCATAGTTTCATAGGACAATTCCAGTTACTCTAATAGGCAATAACGATTAAAAAGTGAACCGGATAATATATGCTTGCCTACTACCACTATGGGCCGAATTGAATCCGATAATATCCCCATTTGGGCTCCAACGGCAATGAATGTCACAGCGCCACGGTCCTTTGAACTCCTCGGGTTCAGGAAACTTACCCAGTGGTAAAACCGCTTGGGTCTTCATATCCATTAAGTAAATTTTTTGCTCGTGCAGGGCATTTCCTCGAGGATAGGTATCGGTTATCATCCATTTTTGGTCTGGAGAAAAGGTACCGTGGCCATCATAATCTAAAAGTCCGTTTCCTAAACGTTTGTAATCCTGTTTACCAACGGTAAACATAACATGGGAATCTTGCTTAGCTTCGTATTTGCTGGTAATCATCAATTCATCATCATTCAACCAATCAAAATGGGAGCCGCCCCAACCATCGGGAAAACACCGTTGTAACCCACTACCGTCGCGGTTCACTGTAAATGCAGTGGTATTACGTCTGGGCCTTGCACGAGCCAGCCAAAAGATTTTACTGCCATCGCGACTAAAAAGGGTATGGTTGAAATATTCATTTCCATCCTCGGGGATTTCCGGTACTTGATCTTTCACATCTGCGATGGACACGATCAATTTCGCCTTACCGGTTTCCAAATCCACTAGGAAAATCCCATCATCTTCTGGAAAACGTACTTCTGACTGAACTTCTTGGCCTTCTCCTCCGTAACCGTAACCGGGCCGGGTAAGACGTAATCGGGAAAAGTTTATACTTACAGCCTCTTTACCATTGGGCGATACGGCACTGATGGGATAAGGAATTGTTTTAATTTCCCTTTTGGTATGAACGTTCATAATAATGGACACAAATTTCCCCTTCCTTAAGTCGTTATAAATAATCAGTGAATCCGGGGAAGAACCCAACCAATGGGCCATACATCCCTGTTGAAAATTCCAAGCACGCGTAGTGGTTAGCGGAATAAATTCCTGGGTATCCAAGTCGACCAGGCCCAGTGTGGCTGGTTCATCTTCGGTTGGTAAAGTATGCTTAATGTCCGTTTCCAATACCGTAGCATATTTTTGATTTGCACTGAAGGAATTGATACCATAATAACTGGCGTACAAATGTTCCTTGCCATTGTCCACTAATTGAATAGGCTCCGAAACTTCTGGAAAATGTACAGTGTTCCCAGCATTGTTTTCGATTTTCTCCACTTCTTGATCCTCTTTCGGATTTTTTCCGCAGGAAATACAAATAAGGAACAATAGCGTGAGATAATTAAATATATTCTTCATTTTATAGTTGTTTTATTTGATGGTTTAGGGTAGTCCTTCATAAGAAATGGATATATAATTTTCTTACCGGACTTGTCCAGCCCGAATTTCTTTCTGGCCACCGCAGGATTATTCTTAAAGTGATGTTCCGAATCCACACCCTATTCACGATTGAAAATAATTTAAGATACTTAGTGCTACTAAAATTCCTTGTCCCTCTGCCCTTATTATCTTTAAAACCTTTCTTTTCATATTTTAGGACGTTAAAATTCCATATAAGTTAATTATTATATTCGAGCTATGTTCGCTTAATAACAACGCATCGAAGTAGTTAAAGATACTCCTTTACGCTCCTACAAGCTACCGTTAATCATTCAAAAAACAGCACTATTTTGTGGAAGTTTCAGACGCTTTGTTTATTCCCAAATTAAAACCATGGTCTCTTCTGGGTTGATTTCAACGCTATCCGATTTCAAAATACCATTTTTATTACTGAAAATAATTTTAGGCTTTAGATTTTCATTGCCTGTTCTAATAGCCAAAGCCTGTTTTTCTTTGTTTTTATTAATGATAACAGTTACATATTGCTTGCCTTTCTTAAGCGTCTTCATTAGCACATCACTGTGATGCCCTTCAAATCTAAAATCCTTAGTAACATCACAAATATCCATAAGTAATGCTGAAAGCGGCTTACTGGTTTGGTTTCTGGCATAAGTTCCCAATAAGGTTGGAAGCCAAATGACCGTTCCTTTTTTATAATTTGAACGGATTGCCAAAACTTCATCTTGGTCTTTAGACAATATCGTGCTTTCCTTCTCTGGAGTGATTAAGCCTTTCCATTTTTCTCCCGATAATTTATGACTGAAAACGTTGAATGTTTTGGGTTCATCTAAATACTTAAATTCTGAAATTTCTCCACCATATAAATCTTTGAATGGAAAGCCAGACAGCATGGTATTGTGAAGATTTTCATCATAAAAAGCAGTCAGGCCTCCTATGATTAAAGTCCCCCCATTTTCTACATAATTCTTTAAAAGTGATGCGTAACGAGTTGGTATAGAAATTTGGTTTGCCAAAATAACAGTGGTTCCTGCATAATCTGATTTTGTAAAATCAAATTCTTCAAACGCTTTAATATTTGGAGAAATACCCATTTCGGAAAATGCTTGAAAATATCCTAATAAGTCTTTCATTTCTGTTTTTCTGCCATCATCAACTGCTGGCAAACCTTCAGTTAGAACATTCTCAGCCCATATAGATTCCCTTACATACAGCAAATTGACACCTGTTTCTGCTTTTCTGATATTTTGAAATGTATCTGCATTCCTATCTATACACTTACTTACTTCTTTAATAGCAAATACTCTATCTGTTGGTTTATTCTGAAAATCAATCAATGCCCATTCTCCTGCTTCTATACCCGAGGCTCTTGCGTTGAGCGACCAAAAAATACTTCCTACACCTTCTGTACCTATTACCGTCCAGAGCCACTGTGTTATTTCCTCTTCCGTTGGACACATAGGATTATAAGCACTAAACGTATTGTTGCCCCCCTGTAACTCGGTCATTATCCATGGTAAATCACCTGAACCTGAAAGGATAATCTCGCTATTAGCCGACATAGCCAAAGCATACTCATCTCTAGAAAACTGACCGAAATGCCAACTGGCGTGTGCAGAGCCTCCTAAACTTGTTAAAAAAGTTCTCCAATATGGAAAATCGTATTCTTGTGCATTTGAAAAAATAGCATGGTTATTAACATGTAGTGCCACATTTTTATCTGTTTTCCTGACTTCTTTTGCTATCCAATTGAGCATCCACGAAGTCATATAACGCTTAAAACGATAGTCTTGCAAATCGGCTAAAACGGGATAGCCATTAGGCAAATATTCCTTTTGAGGGTTATCTTTATTCCATTGGGTTCGCATTTGTCGTGAAAAATCATTGTCTTTTAATCCGCCACCAGGCTCATTAATCAATACCCAAGCATAAAGCGATTTAAATTGGCCAAAATGTGATACCATCTTTTGAATGTAAACACTAAACTGCTCTAATTGCTTTTGGTCTTTCGGGAATTTCCAGCCTCCTATGTCTGTTTTTTCTGTTAATGGAAAAAAAGTAGCGTATACTTTTACTTCATATTTCTCTGCCAATTTAAATGCCCTATCAAACAAACTAAAATCCCAACTTCCGTCTGGCTTATGCATATAAGATTCAAACATACGGATTCTACAAATCTTCATGCCGTTTTCTTTTAAAACCCTGAACCATTCCTCGGTTTCTTGTTCGGTTTGCCCTGGTTCGATGAACACTTGAGCTCCAAATTGATGTAAATTATTTTCTTGAGCTTCTGATTTTAAAATGATTAAAAAACAGCTTAGTAACAATAAGAATGTTAAATTATTTTTATTCATAATTCTAATAAATTATAGCTTTTACTTAACGCCTGCGTGTTAAATTTTTTAGTTGATATAAATTTCAATTTTAGTGTTTACGGAATGCGCTCAAAGAGCAACAACCTAAAATCCATGATACTTTTTCCTGCCATTTCTAAAGCTTTTAAAGCTAATTCACCTGTACCCTCTTGTAGTGTTATGTTCCCAATATCTACCTGCTTCCAATCCTTAACATAGGATTCAATCCTAGGAACCAAATCTTTTTCCATTCCTATTAATGGTGGGTCATGAGACTCTTTTATATTAAAGGTCAACTTGTTTTCCAAAAAAGACAATTGAAGCAAAGAACCTTCGTCCCCTTTGGGACAAGTGTAAAATAATTTCACTTTAAAACGTCCTGTTTCAGGTACTTTTACTTGCCATGTTATGCTATCTTTAAGGCTAACCCAATTTGTAAAAAACGAACAATTAGGCCACCTATTAGAACGTTTTATGTTACCGTGGGCATTCCCATCACGAGCCGGAATTTGTGTAAATTTCATATCAGGATGCCCTACAAAAAATGGCCTTTCATCTATTTCTGGCAATTCTTCATTTATTGTTTTTTTGAATGCCAAAGCCTTATTTTTTAAACGATTTTTTATTTCAGGAACATCTAGACTAATATCGTTTTGTTGTGCTCTATCGTTTTCAATATCATACAATTTATCATCGTAAGACAAACGGTATTTTTGTGTTCTAATGCTTATTTGGTCTTTCCATGCATTTAAAAGGAACCTGTCCTTAAATTTTACTGAGTTACCCAATAATGTGTTTTTAAAACTTATTCCATCTAATGGTTTGTTTGTTTTATAGTCTATACCACATAATTCGCTTAAAGTGGGCAATAAATCGATAGCAGAAACCAAACGTTCTATTTTTGTACCTGCTTTAATTTTTTTAGGCCATTTCATTACTAATGGTGACCTCACACCTCCCTCTTCGGTAGAGCCTTTTCTTTTTTTCATATTGCCGTTCCATCGAGCTTTTGCAGGGCCATTATCACTAAAAAACAAAACAATGGTATTCGCTTCAAGATTTAACTGTTTTAGCTTATTGATAACACGCCCAACATTATCATCAATGTTTTCACACATGGCCAGTGCTGCTCTTGTTTCTGTTAAATTCTCATCATCGGTATTGGCAAGCATGGTAATCTCTTTGTTTTTAAAATGTGTCCAATTTTCTTCAGGTGCCTGCAATGGCGTATGTGGTGTGTTATATGGTAAATATAGTAGAAATGGTTTGTTTTTATTATTTTCAATAAATTCCAAACCATGGTTGGTAAAATCATCAATAATAAACCCTTTACCATCTACGATTTCTCCATTATGTTCTAACATTGGCGAAAAGTAGTTTCCCCAATGCCCTGAGCAAAACCCATAAAAATCATCAAAACCTCTAGCATTAGGATGATAGGGATACTGCATGCCATTATGCCATTTTCCGTAAGCCGCTGTTTCATATCCTGCTTTTTTAAACACCTCTGCAATGGTTGTTTCATCTATGTCCATACGTTCTGCACCACCTCCGGTACCGTAAACACCACTTCTAAAACTATAGCGCCCAGTTAAAAGCTCAGCTCTTGTTGGCGAACAAACAGCAGCAACATAAAAATTATTAAAAATAGCACCTGCATTAGCTATTCCATCAATATGAGGTGTTTCTATATTTTTATTACCGTTGATGCTTAAATCTCCCCAGGCTTGGTCATCAGAAAGTATAATTACAACATTGGGTTGGGGTGGTTTTTCTGCTTCTTTTTCTTTACAAGCGTGTAAAAAACAAGAAACTATAGACAAAAAAAATAAAATCTTAAACTTATCCATAACAAATTCACTTCTTTTTATTTATTTCAATCTGCCGCATTCCAAATGCTTGCCAAGCAATGATGGGATTCATGGGTACGGGTATCATTCTATCAAACATTTCAATTTGAGTCCAACCTTCTCTTTCATTTGCAAAATGTGAAGAGTAACAATCTGGCCCATTAAAAATACCAAAAGGAACTTGAGGGTATAATTTTGTATGATTTGAAAGCGTACTTTTTTCCCACTCTTGCAAAGCTACTTTTGTTAAGCCTTCTTCTGCTAATGCCCATATCAACCAAGCCCCTGTTTGAGGCCATATGCCTGCATTTTCACCTTCACCCGCTGGAATGGGCGACCATGATATGTTTTCAGGTGAAGGACTACTATAAGGTTTGCTCATTAATGTCATACCTATTGGTGTTGAACATAACTTAACAGCATTCATCAAACTTTTTTTGCGTTGTTCCTCTGTACCACATTGTCCTAAAACGGCCCATGATTGTGCATTTAAGAACAATCGGTCGTTAGAAGTTCCTATGGGGTTTCCTTCATCATCATAAGCTCTAACAAACCATTCTCTATCAAAAGAAGCTGCAACCGCTTTTTGAAGCGTTTTTAAATAGTTTTTTAATTCTGTTGCAATTGGGTCTTGACGTGCTTCGGCCAATTGATGCATCTTGATTAATGCTCTGCACATCATTCCTGTATTCATAAGCGATTGTCCATTCCCTGCGCTTCCTGTTCTTGAAAGATAGTCGTTCCAATCGCCATGTAACATTTTTATCAAGCCATTTTTCCCCGTTCCAATATCATTTTTAATAAATTTATAAGCGTTTACCATATGCTCCCACATGGAACCTGTTTTTCCTTGGGTTCGGTAAGGTACTTTTTCGTCAAAATAATCTAAATCTTTGGTTGCTGAAAAATATTCACCGCAAGTTATCAAAAACCAAATTTCGGTATCGGACTCATCTGGAAATTTTTTATCCAATCGTTGTGATTCCGGCTCTAATGCCAAAGGGTAAAAATCATGAGAACGTTTTAAATCGCCGCTAACCAATTGGGTTTTTGCCATCCATTTCAACGAACTTTTGGTCAATTCCGGTGTGAAATATGACATTACGATACCTGTTTCGGCCACTTCCCGCATAGAAAACCCATTATCAGGATTTGCAGGGTCTCTTCCTAAACCGTATCCTCCCAAATGAATAAAATGTTCTTGTAAAGATGTGTCGTAAAAACACATACTCAATAATTGGGAATAGGTCCAAATATTTTCCCTATCCATCCAATTACCCTGAGCTATGGTTTTTAATGGTTTTAAAACATCAACCCATGATGTATTTGATGAATCTTTTTCAAAAGCTATTAATGCCTTTTGATAAGCCTCATAATCTTCGTTGATACCAAATTTAAAATCCGCTACTTCCTTTTGATTAGAAGTTAAGTAAATATTTTTTTTCAAACGAATGGAACTGCTGGAAAAATCTCCAATATAGCTTTGATTCCCTACTAATGCGATACTTTTAAAATTGTTGTCTATATGATTTATTTCTGCCCTGCCTTTGTCAAGTTTTTTAGAACTGTTTTTAATTATTTCTCGCCATTCTTTTACGTTGTTGTAAGTAGGTTTTATCCAAATATCGCTATTAACTGAAAACTCGGCTTTTAATGGTTTATCCATCATATTTTCCAGTCTTACTCTTGCTAAAAAACCTTTAGAATAATCAAAAGGAGTGCATATTCGATAGGTTATTTTCAGTTTGATATTTTCTCTGTGTAATTCTCCTGAAAACTCGGTATATCCTACCCCATATTTAACTGATTTTTCGGCATCTAATTCTGAAATAATCAATGAAATCAGTTCGCCATCTACTTGTATCATTGGATAAAAACCACCACGTGTAAAAAATTTAGCGGGACTTATATTAGTAACACCATATTCTGTAGAATACACATTGACATCGCCCCATTGATTTGTTAATATAATGTTGGAACCTGTACCTTGAAAATGAGAAAACGGATACCATGGATTTTGTTCTTTATGAAAATTCAGCATAAAGTATGGAAGCTCTTGGCTGTCATATTTCCATGTTCCAAAATGAGAATCATTATTAGATATTTGACTATTTAAATTCCATATAATCAAAGAAATCAAAAGAGTACAAATGGATTTTTTCATGCCAATATAATTAAGGTTGCAAAAGCATTGATAAACTGATATAAGAATTTCAAAGGCTAAGAATACAAAAATCCTGTCAATCCATAATAATCTGGTTAAAATAGGCTTAGCTTTTAAAAAGAAAGCGTTATTTTAAGTTCATTCATATGAACAATTTGAATATTTTTAGGGAAATGTGCCTAGAAAAGACGAGTATGATTACCCATAATAAAGCATCAAAATAAATTAAAATTCACTATAAATCTTCAATTACATGCCCTTTAGTGGCTTGAAGTCAAAAAAGACCTATTAAACAACAAAATAATGGGAGTTTTAATTTAATAGATTGCATTTATTTGTAAGACAATTATTTTTAATAGGAATTCATGTATTCCAAACTACTAATTTTAATGAAACCAACATATAATAACACCCCTAACAGAAACTTGGTTTTAGGAACCGTGAGTTTAGGTGGGGCTTGGGGGAAAATTGACGAGGAAGAATCCATAGACACTATACTTTACGGTTTAAAAAATGGTATTTCTCGAATAGACACGGCTCCTGCCTATGCCAATGCCGAAAAAATTGTGGGCAAAGCACTTAGAAAACTATCAAATAAAAATGTATTTGTAAGCACCAAAGTGGGCAAACTTCAAGGCATGGCCGATGAAAGTGATTTAACCAATTACAATTTGAAGGTTATGGAAGACAGTGTCCATAACAGCATGGAAGCTTTAGGTCAAAAACAACTTGATTTACTGTTTCTCCATGAACCAGAAAATGTGCCTCCCCAACAAATCCAAGAAGTAGTACGTTTTCTTAATGAACTAAAAAAACAAGGAAAAGCAAAACAAATAGGGTTCGGAGGCATGCCAACAAAAGCTTATTGGTCTTATTTAGAAAAAGGTGTTTTTGATGTAGCCATGGGCTATAATAATTTGGATGCATGCTCTTTTACAGGGCTTGAAACAGACATTCCTTTATGCAAAAAAAACAATATGCTGATTTATCAAGCCAGTGTTTTGCATATGGGACTTTTAGGAAATAGATTCTCCAAATATTATGAAGATACGCCAGAATGGATTTCTAAACAAGCTTTAGACAATGCTGCAAAAGTATTGCAAATTTCTAAGAGAGAAAACATACCGTTACCCACATTGGCACACCGTTTTGTTTTGGGAGTCAAAGAAATTGATTGGATTGTTTTAGGTGCTCGTAATTTAACCCAACTCAAAGATACCCTAAACGATATAGCCCAAGGTCCTTTAAGCAAGAAGATTTTTACTGACATAATAAATAGTCATTATGCATCAATACAATAAACTACAAAACAAACCTATTGAGATTAAAAATGTTCATACGATTGATGATGAACTATTTATCATTAAAAAAATACGGCTTCGCACCATATTCCCCATCATAGCAAAAAGGCCTTTTTTTGATGCCACTATGGGGCCTTTTCAAAAATTCAAAATGGGTATTCTGGAAATTACAGATGACGAAGGTTTTACTGGAGAATGTGAATTTCCCGTAAATGAATTTAATTTATTACAGGATGTATTTGCCCCTATTTTACTAAACAACACTTCACTTTCGTACAAAAAACTTCACGAAAAGCTCTATTGGAACATCCGTAATGATGGTTTTAGAGGAAATTCGGCACTGGCATTAGGACATTTAGACCGTGTATTTTACGACTTGGCAGCAAAACGCAATAACCAACCTTTGTATCAATATCTAGGAGTTAATCAATCTTTTGTTGAAGCTTATGGCAGCGGTGGGGGCACCAATTTGCAAGGAGATGAACTTCTTAAAGAATGCTTAAAATGGGAAAAAGATGGTTATGATATCATAAAAATGAAGTTTGGAGGATTACACACCTCCATTAAAGAAGATATCGACAGGATTTGTTTTGTACGCAACCTTTTGAAACCAGAAACTAAATTGGCCGTTGATGCCAATCAATCCATGAGTTTAAAGAAATCACTGGAATTTGTCAAGGCATTGGAAGGATTGGACATAGCATGGCTTGAAGAACCTATCCATTCTGCTTCACTAAAGGAAATAGCTATATTATGCAAAGCATCTTCTGTACCCATTTCCTATGGCGAATCCGAAAGGTCTTCCAAAGTATTTCCATCCATTGTAGATGCAGGAGTAAAACATTTACAACCCATAGTTGGGCACATTAGTTGCTTTAAGGATTGGCTGGAAATAGGAAAAATGGCACTAGAAAAAAAGTTACAATTCAGTGGTGGTGGCAATTCTTTTTACAACTGTCAATTTGTTGCAGCAGCAGGAAACGGAGTTATATTAGAATATTTAGAACCCGTTATGGCAGCGTTTGCTGAAGTTTTCTTAACAAAACCAACTGTAAAGCATGGCCAATTTCACTTTCCTGATGCCCCAGGACTTGGTATTACCATTGACTGGAAACGTTTAGAGAAAGAAAAAAGAATTATTGACGATAAAATTTGGAAATAGCATAAAACATAAACAATTGGAACGTTTTTAATTAACTTTCCATCACAAAACAGACAATGCCCAATCCTCAATAGAGTTATTTAAAAAATATGGAAATACACGAACATCTTAAATCAATCGATTTTGTAGTCGTTGGAATTTATCTTTTGTTTTTAATAGCAATTGGTGCTTACATTAGTTTTAGAAAAAAGAAAAGCACTGGAAAAGATTATTTTTTAGCAGGGAACTCTTTAAAATGGTATAGCATTGGGTTGACCATGTGGGGTACCAATGTTGGTCCGTCTATGCTAATTGCCTCATGTGCCATAGGATATTCAACGGGGATAGTTGCAGGCAATTTTTCTTGGTATGCGTTTGTGCTTATTGCCATGCTGGCATTGGTTTTTGCACCGCATTATAAAAATACGGGCATAAGCACACTGCCTGAGTTTATGGGCAAACGGTTTAACTCTACAACCAGAAGTATTTTAGCATGGTATTCTTTGGTTACTATTCTAATTTCCTGGTTAGGGCTTACTTTATATGCTGGCGGATTGTTGGTAAGCCAAATTATGGATTGGCCGCTTTGGTTATCAGTATGTTCATTAATGGCTTTAGCTTCCTTTTTTGCTATTGCAGGTGGCCTGGAAGCCATTGCTATTACAAATGTATTTCAAATGATTCTTTTAATAATCGCTTCAGGCATCCTTGTTTTTACTGGAATCAACAAATTAGGCGGTTTAGAACGGTTAGCTACCGATATCCCCAACCATTACTGGGATTTATTTTTGCCCAATGACAATGCGGATTTCCCATGGTTGGCAATCGTTTTAGGATACCCTGTAATTGGCGTATGGTTTTGGTGTACCGATCAAAGCATGGTTCAATCTGTATTAGGTGCTAAAAATTTAGACCATGCCCAATTGGGAACCAATTTTACGGGATGGTTAAAAATTTTGGACGTGCCCTTATTTATACTTCCCGGCATTCTTTGCTTTTTACTATATCCAGAATTGAAAGATGAAAACGAAGCTTACATGACCATGGTAACAGGCTTATTGCCAAATGGATTGATTGGTTTTATTATGGCCGTTTTAATTGCTGCTCTTGTAAGCACCATCGATTCGGCTCTAAATTCATTTAGTACCGTATTTACCATGGATATTTTTGCCAAAAGAATCAAACCTGATCTTGAACATAAAAAGCTCGTTTTAATAGGACGCCTTACCATGGTGGTTGGCGCTATGCTTGCTATTTTTATTGCTATAGGTTTGGACAGAATCAAAGGCATGGATCTTTTTAGCTTATTCCAAGCTATTTTAGGTTATTTGGCACCACCCATGACAGCTTTATTCTTAACTGGGGTTCTTTGGAACAAAACCACTACCAAAGCAGCCAATATTGGTTTAATAGTAGGATCTGTTATCAGCTTATTGGTGGGGGCGTTTCAATTAATGAATTATCCAAACAAAGCATTTTGGCCACATTTTTTACTGGTTTCTTTTTGGTTATGTGTTTTTATCATCCTGTTAATTGTTACCATATCACTTCTATATCCAGATAAGGAAAAATCAAAATTCCCAACACTCAAAGCATCTTACAACACTCTAAATTACAAGCCTTCCAATCGTGTTTTAGGGCTTTGGGGCATCTTATGCTTGGTCATGGTTTTATTATATATAATCTTTAATTGATAATCATTGCATTCCCTAAAACATGTCGCAGATATTTGGTAAAATAAAGTCATTAACAATTTTCATTTATACCATTGGTATATTAAGCGTTTCTGCCCAAAAACAAATAACATATTACATTTCCCCAACAGGTAACGATACCAATCCTGGTACTATAGAACTTCCTTTCGAAACTATTGAAAAAGCTAAAAACACCATTGCCAAACACAATGGAAAAAACGCCAAAAACATTACGGTATTTCTTCGAGGAGGACTTTATCCTGTGAAAGAGACCATCGTTTTTAACAATGAAAACTCAGGAAATAAAAACACGACAATCACATATAGTGCTTATAAAAATGAAAACCCCATTCTAAGCGGCGGCATTGTTTTGAATAAATGGAAAAATACAAAGGATGGTTTATGGCAAATGCACATTCCCAATATAAATTTCAGGCAGCTCTATGTCAATGGAAAAAGAGCTGTACGTGCACGAACACCCAATATTGGAAGTTATCATACAAACTTGTTATGGGATGTTAAAGCACAAGAAATTTTAATAGATTCCCGTTTGATAAAACCATGGAACAACTTTAAAAATGTTGAAATGGTTATAAATATGAATTGGGCAGAAGCTTTTATGCGACTTGATTCATATACGGAATCCAATGATGAAGCTTACACTTGGCATACTCCAACCCACGCCCGGGTTAAAGTTCAGAATCCAGAAAGAAATCTTGTTTTTAAACGCTTCTATCCACCTAAAAAAAACGAATTAGCATGGTATTTTGAAAATGCTTACGAATTTATTGACGAACCCGGAGAATGGTATTATGACCAAGCCACGGAAATGCTCTACTACCACCCATTAGCAAACGAAAAAATAGAAAATGCCAAGGCAGTTATTCCTCGTCTAGAAACATTGATTCTTATAAAAGGGAATGCAAATGTCCCCATCACAAATCTGCATTTTGAAGGTATAACGTTTAAACACAGCACATGGCTAAAGCCAAGTAAATCAGGGGCACTTAATATGCAAGCTTGTAATTATTCCATAGAACCTACCTTAGGTAATGTACAGTTTGTAGAACGTATTCCTGCTGCAGTAAAACTAGAATACGCCCAATTTTGCAGTTTTGAAAACAATATTTTTTCACAACTTGGAGCAAGTGCCATTGACTTATTTGACGGAACAAAAAACTGCTTGCTCAATTATAATGTTTTTAATGATATTTCAGCGAACGCTATTCAATTGGCTAGATTCAGTGACCCAAAAACCGAAATCCATATACCCTATAATCCAAAAGATATAAGTGCAGTTACGGAACATCACATGATTTCAAACAATAAAATAAGCGATATTGGAAAAGATTATACAGGAGCCGTAGGTATTGCATGTGGTTATGGTAGAAATATAACGATTGACCATAATGAAATTTTCGACCTGCCTTACTCTGGCATTAGTGTTGGTTGGGGCTGGACATCGGAAAAAAATATTATGGAAAACAACCGTATCACTGGCAATTTAATTTATAACGTCTGTCAAACCATGAGCGATGGCGGTGCCATATATACCTTATCAGCCCAACCGGGAACGATAATAAAAAACAATTATATCCATGACGTAAAACATGCTGATTGGGCAGGCAAATCACACAATACAGGCATTTATTTGGATGAAGGCTCTAAAGGTATTTTAATTGAAAACAATGTTATCGAAAATGTGGCAGATGGTGTACCTTTTATCTTAAAAGGTGAAAGTGTTTTTAAAAACAATCAAGGTATTCCCAATACGCAAGTAAAACAAGAAGCTGGCATTTTAAAATAATCTGGATTCTTATGATTGTCTATTATACAATTATTTGAATTGTTCTTGTTTTAACATGGAATCACGGAAATCAAAAAACCAACAAAACTCATGAAAAGAAGAAACTTTTTCAATACCGCTTTACCTATTATGGCAGCAACCATGGCTGTTCCAACAATTGCTTTTTCACAAAATAAAGAAAGGAAATTCACAAAAGTAATCAATCCCATCGATTTTGGTGCCAAAGGAGATGGCGTTACCGATGACTCCGATGCCATTCAAAAAGCACTGGACACGCTTGAAGATGGCTCTATGTTTTTACTTCCCACAGGTTCTTTCTTGGTAACCAAAACCTTGTTTATTAGAAAAAAAATGAACATCCTTTTTACAGGTCAAGGGCCTGGTTCCAAAATTATAGCAGGAGCTCCTATGCAAGATTTATTAAATGCTGAGTGGCCTTTTAGTGGAAGCATTATAGATTCACTCTGTTTGGATGCCAACTCAAATGCTCAAGTTGCTTTACGTGTTATGGGTGGTGTGTATGTGCAGTTAAACCGATTGGATATTTTTGCACCTTTAGACATTGGTATTCATGGCGGACCAGAAAACCCCAATGCCAAATGTGGCCCAGAACTTATCATCACCAATACGAGATTAACCGGCATGGAACAAAAAACGCCTGAAGCTCCCAGCTCTAGATTGGGAATATTGGTGGAAGAAAGATGGACAGATTCCCATTATGACAACTTGATTATACGTGGATTTACAGAATGTGCCATGGAACTTCGTGCCAACTCAAACTTAATAAACAAAGTACATGTATATCGCTATCCTGCCTATCAATATTTTTCGGGAATGCGATTAAAAGGTAATGAAAATTATTTGGTACAAACTTATTTTGATAATGCCATTGATGTAGGCTGTGAAATTTTAGGGAACAACACTACGATTCTCTCCAGTTATATTTTGCGTATTGCACTTGCCTTTAACAACGGAAAAGTAGCTCCAGGCATAGGTATTTCCATTGGCAGTAAAGATAAGGAAGTTAGTAACGTTAATATCATCAACACCAGTTTTGTAAATCACGTACCCAATACCCCAGAGTATTCGGCCAATAAACTTACTGGCATTCAACTAATCAATGGTAAAAATGTAGTTGCTTACGATAATCAATATGACCATACTGAATTTGGTGACACCCGTGAATCTGGAAGCATTGAAGTTGAAAAGGATATAAATTCAAAAATTGTAACATTAAAATCTTTGGTAAAACCAGGAAACGTACAACTTACCGCCACAAGTAAAATCACAGGTAATTATTGGGTTTCTAATGTGAATGAAAAGTCTTTCACCATTAACTTTTCGGAAAAACAATCCACCCCCTGCTCTTTTAATTATTTAACAAGGGAGTGAAAGCTAAATATGTATTAGCAGTTACCCCTAAGCCTTCTAACTTTATGGCTTATTAATTTTTTACAACAGTATTAAAGTTTACTGATTATGAAAATAGAATCTATCCTAAAGTACATTCTAATTTTTGCCTGTATTCAAGCTAGCAACATATTATCTGGTCAAAATGAACAATGGGACATCATTGAAATAAACTATAAAATAGGCCAAACGCTTTCCAATCCTTTGGATGTAGAATTTGGAGCTACATTTTATAATGAAGATGGGCTGGATATGCGCATTCCCGGTTTTTATAATGGCGGCAGAAATTGGATGATACGGTTTTGTCCACCAAAAACAGGACGATGGACCTTTAAAACCTTTGCTTCTACTCCAGAATTAGCGGGTAAAACAGGAACATTGCAAGTGACTCAAAACACCAAAAATTGGCAACGTGGTTCTGTAAAATTAGACCCAAAACATCCGCAAAAATTCATATATGCCGATGGCTCCAACTATTTTATGATGGCTTTTGAACTCGATTGGCTTTTTGCTTTGGACGCCGATAATGATAAAGCCATTCCTAAAACGGAAGAAATCATAAGTACCGTGAAAGAAAACGGATTTAATCAGATTGTAATGAATGCTTATGCTTTTGATGCTTCATGGGGAGAAAAAGAAAAAATAAACCCTAAAAACAATTACGCCAAACCAAAAGTATTTCCTTTTGGTGGACAAAATGAAAATCCTGACTTCAGCACTTTAAATGTAGAATATTTTAAACATTTGGATAGAGTTATTGCGCATCTAAACGAACAACAAATGGTGGCACGCGTAATGATTTACGTGTGGAACAAAATGGTCAATTGGCCCGCTAGTGATTCTAAGGCAGACAACATGTATTTTGATTATATAGTAAAACGTTATCAAGCCTACCCAAACATTATTTGGGATATTGCCAAAGAGGCCGTTTCATATGGTCATAATGATATGGATTATATTACACGAAGAATTGACCGATTGCGCAAGCTCGATGGGCACAACCGCTTACTTTCCGTGCACTCCTATGAATACTGTGATGTTTTCCCTGATAAAGTAGATTTCATTTCCATATCAGATAACCAACCATACCTATATTCTAGAATGCGAGACGTTTTAGAAAAGCACCATTCAAAACCCGTTGTCAATATTGAAAATGGGGCTTATGAAAAAACCATGCACTCCCTTTTTGATGGGGCTTACACAGACCCGTTAACGTGTTTGGACAGAATGTACCAATGCATATTTGCTGGCACTTACAGCAACTATTACTGGCAAAATGCGGCATGGTACAATATTATTACAAAGCCTTTTGACCTTCCGCAAGACAAACAACCACATTTTTTTTATTATCAAAACATACAAAAACTGTTTCATCCTTACCATTTTAATGAATTGTACCCAGTACAGAATATGTATGCTGCACCCATGCTTACAAATGGGAAAGATGTGTTTATTTTTTATTTACCGGAAAATAGAACTAAAATAGCTGGGAGACTTCCTACTGTAAAGAACAAAACGGTAAAAGTAAAATGGTTCGATCCTCTTACAGGAAACCATTATGAAGCCAATGATAAAAGTTTTAATGAAGATACTTGGTTGGCTATTGATAGACCTAAATCAATTTCAGGCTCATTATCTATTGCCATATTAACGATGGAAACAGAATAGTTTTTTCATGCTTAAAACTGAACTTTATATATTCAGGTTTCAGCAGCAAAAAAAAATCGCCTAAAATATATTTATAGGCGATTTTGCTATTAATAACTCAGTAAACAATTAAATTATTTTTTGATAAATTTTAAACTTCCAACTTTATTTCCTATTCTAACGTTAACAATATACAGCCCAGAAGCTAAACCACTCACATTAACTGATTTTGAAAACTCTGTTTTAACAGCTTTGCCTGATAAGTCATGTATAGTGATTTGTACAGCGCCAGAAATATTAGATTCAATATCAATCTTATCATCTACTACAGTTGATGTAAGTTTTAATTCATTTTTACTGAATTGAACATCTTCTGAACCTAAAGAAGCCCCATTTTTAACTAAATTAAGTTGGGCTTCCGTTAAGACACCTTCATAAACTCTTACGTCGGCAATTGACCCAATAGCGCCTCTACTGTTAAGATTGCCAACTACAGAGTTTCCTATAACCAAAGAGGATAATATCGTATTAACTTCAAAAGGAACATTTTCGTTAATCAATTCTGTTACATCTGCACCAGTTGTCATATACCCTTTTACATTCTGTCCATCCAATACTACCGCCCCAAAAATCCACGTGTCAAAAGGTACAACCCCTATTCTATATCCTGCACCTTTAAATCCTATATGAAAATTATTATCGTCAAGTACACTTAAAGACATTCTTGATCCATCTCTCTGGATATTGTGTGTACCCATGTCTATTAGACCATAGCTATATGTGGCCCCTGGCGAAGGTACTTTGAACCAAATAGTGTATGTTCGTGATTGAACGCCAAAAAAAGAGAAATCGGTAGGTGTTTCTAAATAGTCCCATTCCTGACCAATAGCTTCAATAGCATTGTTACTAACCATGTTCTGGTCTTCTACAAAAGAATAACTAGCTGCACTTGAAGGGGATAAAGCTTCAGTATAGGTTCCTCCAGAACTATTGAAATTACCGTTGAATGTATAGTGTGCAGCTAAAGTCTGTGCTTTCAAATTAGAAATAGATAATGCAGCCATAAAAAAAATGGCATTTAAAAAAGTAATTTTCTTCATAATTTTAAGTTTTAATATTATTGATATTTTTTTAATGAACATTTTAGAACTATCTCCTTATTTCAATTTTACAAAACAGTATCGTTTTTTATTAAATCACAATAATTCGACTCCTATAATACTCACTATCAAATATATTCACATAAAACCTTGAATTCTTATGCTAAACTTTCAAAAAATAGAACTTTTTTGATTTTAAATAACAAATCGCATTTTTTATTTATGTTTTTAATTTTTTAATACGTTCCATAATAAAAATAGCCCCGTTGAAGCTGTAGAAAATTTTATGTAAAACTTGATGCTATTTGGAAAGTTGTACACACAAACCAGGCAATGAGGAAAAACAAATTGCTCTTAAAACATACTGACTAATTGGCATTTTAAAATAGACCTTTGGGATTAAAAAAAACGCCATTCTTTAACTATTAATATCTCAACCAAACTTCTTTTGTTTCGCCGGCACTAATTTCTATGAGCTGTACATTCATTAAGGCATTAACCCCTAAAGGAATTTTAACAGCTTCGGAAGTTTCTACCAAAGTTTTTACAGCTGCTGGGTACTCTGTAGGATTATGAATCTTCAATTTAACTCTATTCTTTTCAACTTCTAAAATTTCAGCATTCACATGATCTAAAACTTGAATTAATTTTTTATCAGGTTGTATATAAATTCCAGGAACTTCAGCATAGGTAAACATTAAACTAGCCGAAGGCCAGTGCCCCATAGGCAATACTTCGCCTACCGGAATATTAGGCGTTTCCCAATCGCTCATTTGAACACGTTCATTAATATAGCCTTCAGGTAGTTTTACTTCAGCTTCATTTAGTTTTCTTGAATAGATTGGACGCTCTTTAGTGGACATATATTGTGGTAAGGCATGCGTAATATCTTTCAATAAATTGATGTAGATTTCATCTCCGGTTGCTCTATACAATTTCAATAAAAAATCTCCTGAAGATGTACAAATCCCTGGAGCTGCGTGTTTATTTTGAACATTGGCAAACACTGCCCCCGTAGTATTGATTTTTAAGCTATCAAACGTTGAGTTTTTAGGAAACTCATAATCATAGGACACCACCCACGTTTGACATTGACGCACCAAATCTCCTGCACATTCCAGCCAATATGGGTCTTGGGTTTGTTCATAAAGCATGGTAAAAGATTCCAATAAATAAAAAGCAGATTCACTATCTGGGGCTTGCATGGCATCGCCAGGTCCTCCAACGGTCAGGCCTTTTTTTACATCATTTTCATAATATTGCTTGGCTATTTTTTTGGCGAGCTGTAGATAGGCATCGTTATTATAATAGTCGGCAGCTAAAACCAAACAAGCAGGAATCAACGCTCCGCTTGTGGATCCGCCAACGATAACTTCGTAGGTTTCAATATCTACAAATTGCCCCAGTTGGTTATTCTTTTCCCAAACGGCTTCCCATGCTTTTATTTGATTTTTAATTGAGGTCTCCCATTCTGGTTTTATCAAACTTGAATTTCCTTCTTTTTTAAATAAATCAAAATGTTTTAAAACGAAAAAAGTAACATCGGCACTCCTTCTAATTAATTGCATACTTGTGGTATCGTCGCAACAGATTTTTCTTAGGTCACTCATAAAATGATCCGTTCCATCAAACGACCCATAAAAAAAACCTGAGGGCGATTGTGTTTTTTGTAACAACCAATCTATCGATTGAAGCGAACGCTTTTTATTAAGCTGATTATTTTTTTGATAAATGGCATATTGTACCATACAGGATCCTGTCCAACCTAATTCCCATGCTTCGCGTGGTGGTTTGGATTGCGCTCTTAAAGAATAATAACCCCGTTTTTCGTTCCAATTATTCTGATTCCAAATATCAATGATTTTATCGCTTGCATAGCTAAACGGTATAAATTGCTTGGGCGCTCCTGCGGGTAAAACATCCTGTCTTATTTTGGCATACTTATCATATAAATCTTGAATTTCAAGAGCTTTAAATGCATACAATTTAAAATGCAATGTGATAGCATCTCCAGCTTTCCAACTTGCGCCTTTGTCTGTACTTGGCACCCTGCCCATTAATGTGGCACGTTTTTGACGTAAGTACGGCGTGCTTAATCGGATGATGGCATTATTTCTATCCATAGATTCTTCTACAGAAAGCCCCAGGTTGCCCAAACGGTTTTTTTGTTCGGTTAATAAAAAAAATCCTTTGTCAGTATTCGGACTTTGAAATCCAATCGCAGGCGTAGCCAAATCACCTGTGGTCAATTCTACAATAGATGCCCCTTCGGCTTCATTTAAATGCAATACATCGTTTGTAGTAATCGGAATGTTTTTCCCTTGAATCGTGGTATCGCAAAAATTGGGCGGATATTTTTTTTGTGGTTTTATATGAAATCGGTTTCCATTATATACCGATGCAGGCATTAACACATAATTATCAACAGACCAATCCTTAAAAGGCAACTCTGCCATAATAACGGCATTCTCCAAAGTTCCTGTTTTAAGAGATACTTTTAATTGAATATCTAAAACATCATTTTCTTCTTTTTCAACTTCCGCATTTACTTCCCATTGGGTTTTTCCAAATTGAATTTCTGAATGGGTTTCAGTCAGCGTTTGAATGATGGAATCTTTTTTATTCAGACCATTATAATCAGCTATCTGAATTTGTAGATTAAGATTTTCAGGTAATGCTTCAGGTGCTGTTTTAGATTCACAGGAAGTCAAAATAGCCAAAAATCCAACAGCAATAGTACATTTTAGAAATTCAATAATTTTTAACATCGAAAAGCAAATAAACTATTATCGTGTATAATCATAAATGGTTTCCATAGGCACCCAAGTTTGATCGGCATCTGCTCCTGGAGGTGCTGTTTGAAAGCCAGACATGATACTGTCCCATTCTGCCATTTTAGGGGAATAATTATTATACCTATCGTTAAACTCATCAAAAGATAAATTTTCAGGTAAACTGATTATTAAAACCAATCGATTTCCTTGAGCAAATACTTTTAAACAGTTTGCACCACTTTCTACAGCTGCTTGCTTCACATCTGGCCATATACCTTCGTCGCTGTGATAATGTGCGTATTTTTCTTTTACACCAACACTGTCCACCAAATTACATGTAAATACATAATCTACCGATTTTGAAGCAACTTTATGGTTATTTTGATTATTACAGGAAGTCAGAAAAATGGATAGGAATAAAAAAGATAGTATTCTCATAAGTATGGTCTTTAAATTTAATTTATAACTGAAATGTTATAGTTTGAGCATTTTTTCAATTTGATTTTTATACGATTCTTGATACCCGGCATTATCTTTAATCTCTGGAATATCATAAACACTGTTGCTATCCATTAGAAAAATACCTTCGCGGTGAAAATTCCAAGTCTGCACGGTTTTATCAGATTTGGGTAAAGAATTACGTTCAACAACCATCGGGCGCTCTAAGGTTCCTCCAGATTTTTCATCCAAATAAATATATGCTATTGGATATATACCTGCTTCTTCTGATCGTTTAATATTGGTAATATAGTTTTCACTAATGAGGGCTCCCGGTTGCTTACTCAACGTATAAATTCCAGCACCGTCACAAACCAAGTTCATTACATTACTAATATAATTGTTAGCTATTATATTATCATGCATGGCATTGGGTTTGTCTGTCCAACCATATCCCAAACTAATGCCGCAATAAGGCGCATCTTCAATGGTGTTATGCGTTATTTTAATTTCTGCTGTATATCCAGCAGAAATTGGCGATGTTCCATAATAATCGCACCCCACATTATAAATATAATTATTGCTCACAACGTCGCTTGTACTTACCTCCCGAAGATCGGATGGATTGTAAGGTACATGATATTCGCCATCTTCCTCAGCTGTAAAGGCGCCTATCATGGTACCATTCCCAGCTATAGACCGAATGACATTACCCTCAATGATACATTTTTTTGTCCCACTAATAAAATCAATGCCCGTAGATCCCATATGTTGAATTAAATTTCCTTTAAACTGGATATTTTCAGCATTTTCAACTTTAATGGCTGCACTTGGACGTCTTACCGTTTGGTAATTATCTTCTCTAGCTGTTAGATTATACATACCTGCTTGTGCATTAATAAATCCATTGGTGCTAGGTAAATTCCAATTGGCATGTTCAAAAACAAGATTTTCAAAAGAAATATTATTTATAGGATAATCTAAGCTGCCTTTAATATCAATGAGTGTTTCAGTCACGGGCGCAACCACCACTAATGCTTCCATCTTTTCATTGGCTTCGGGCATGTAATAAAGTGTCTCGGTTTTAGTATTAAGATACCATTCTCCCGGTTGGTCTATAAATTCATAAGCATTTTCAAAATGAAACACAGCATTATCTTGCTTTGGCGGAAATGGTCTTGGAAATAAGATATCAGATTGCTTATCATCAATAGAAACATAAGCTAATCTTGCGCCTCCATTAAAGTTTTCGAAGGATTTTAATTGCACGATAGCTTCAGACCAAAACATTTGAATAACAGCTTCCACCTGTTCAAAATTATTCCATTTTTCAACTAAATCGGATTTCATTACCAACTGTCTAGATTTTAAATCCCATCCTGTCAAATTGTTGTAATCGTCCACATTTGGTTGGCGAGAACGCACTGCTCTTTTATTATTTACATACAGCTGTCGAAAATTCAATCCTTTTACCGACGCTTTATATATACCATTTTTGTCTGCTGTCCAATTGGTAATTTTTTTTCCTCCAGAAAGCCTTGGAACCTCATCGTTAAATCCTTTAATAGTTAATGTTCCTTCATGGTATTTCCAATTCTCTGAATTAAAAGTAAGGGCATCATCTATAAAATAAGTGCCTTCTCTAAGAAAAATGGTTACATTATCTTTTGGATTACTTTTTTTTAAAACCGCTTCTTTAGCCTTGTTTAATGATTTAAATGGTTTTTCTTTTGATCCTGACCATGAATCTTTTCCTGAATTAGAAACATAAAACTTTAGGTTTTCTTGGGCATTTATGGTTGATATTGAAAGAAAAACAAAAGCGATATAAAAAAATGAGCGATTTTTGAACTGCATGTTATGTTATATGTTTAAAAGATTATAATAATTATTTTTTATAAAGATTCATCTAAATTAATCCGTTCACTCTTTAACAAAGGAAATAAAGTTGAAGGTTTATGCGCTTCTTTCATTATGTCTTTAATTTTTTGAACCACTTCTGGATTTTCTTTGGCAACATCATGATTTTCTTCAATATCATTTTTTAAATGATACAATTCAAATCGATCTTCATTGATATAATAAATGCCCTTCCAATCATTCCAACGCACAGCTTGTTTATAATGGCCTTTTTCCATTTCAATATCCTCATTAAATTCCCAATATAAATACTCATGTTCCTTTTGTTTTAGTCCTTTTAATGTAGGTAGAAAAGAAATACCATCCGTTTGATTTGGAATTGAAGCACCTGCAATCTCACAAAAGGTAGGCATAACATCCCAAAACGCTGCGATATGGTTCGTAACCGAACCTTCCTTGATTACGCCTGGCCAACGCACAATCATAGGTGCATGAAAGCCGCCTTCGTGGAACGAACGTTTATATTCTTTAAACTTTCCATTAGAATTAAAAAACTCTACATCGTGACCTCCTTCATTATGTGCACCATTATCACTGGTAAATACAATGATTGTATTATCCTTTTCTCCTGATGCTTCAACGGCGGCAACTATTTTGCCAACATATGCATCCAATGCTTGTAACATACTAGCAAAAGCCCGTTCTTCCTCTGGCCAATCTGTGTTTTCACCTGGATATTTTTCATGGTATTCCATAGGCTCATGCACCAAACTATAAGCTACGTAAAGGAAATATGGGGCGGTTTTATCTTTATTTATAAAACGAATGGCTTTTTCCGTTACCATTTCGTCCATGTTAATCGGACGCATTTCCATATCTTCTTCTGAAAGGTTAAAAAGCTTTCCATTTTCATACATGGGTTCTGTATTGATTTTAGAATACCCTTCGTATGGAATATGTTTTCCATTTTCATCCCAAAGTCTGTCTATCATCACCCCTACTTTGTTTGGGTAATCCGAACTTAGCTTACCAAAATGATAATCAAATCCTCTATCAAATGGTGTTTGATCTGATAATTCTCCACCCAAATGCCAACGTCCACACATGGCTGTTATGTAATTGGTATTTTTTTTAATAGCTTCGGGAAGCGTTACCACCGTATTATTCAATGGTGCTACGCCAATTCCTTCCAATGATTTATGTCCCCTAAGTATGGCATGTCCTGTATGCTGCCCCGTCATCAACGAACCTCTTGAAGGCCCGCAAACAGGAGCACCAGCATAGTTTTCAGTAAACAACATACTTTCACTCGCTAAGCGGTCGATATTTGGTGTTTTAATTTTTTCTTGACCTAAAAAAGCTAAATCACCATAACCCAAATCATCCGCTAAAATGTAAATGATGTTTGGTTTCTTTACTAAAGCAGTCTCCTTTTTTTTATTAGATTGACAACCTACTATCAATAATATCATTAAAAAATTTAAAATATTTTTAATCATTGTTCAATTCATTAAACATTAAAACTACTCTTAATTGTTGTAAAATGCTTCATTTATTTTAATGGTGTTTTTGAAGTTCCTAATAGTTGTATCCTCATCAATAACCAAAGCTTCAATATTTGCTATTTCTGCGAAATCCTCAAGTTGTTCTACGGTCACATTTTCGCTGTAACAGGTATGGTGCGCCCCTCCACCCAATATCCATGCTGTACAAGCTGTTTCAAAATCTGGCAACGGTTTCCACATGATTCTTGCAACTGGTAACTTTGGTAAATCTTCCAAAACTTCCTCGCCTACAGTTTTATTAATCAATAACCTAAAACGGTTTCCAAAATCCATTAAACCAGCAACCAATGAGTCTCCTGCTCTGCCATTAAATACTAAACGTACAGGATCTTCTTTTCCTCCAATTCCTAAAGGATGTATTTCACACGACGGTTTATTAGTCGCCAAAACAGGATCAACCTCCAACATATGCGACCCTAAAACTCTTGGAGCAGCAGGATCTAAATGATAAGTATAATCTTCCATAAAAGCATTTCCGCCTTCTAGGCCACTTCCCATCACTTTCATGGCTCGTATCAGAGCCGCAGTTTTCCAATCGCCTTCGCCAGCAAATCCATAGCCTTTTTGCATTAAACGTTGTACGGCAATACCAGGCAATTGTGCCATCCCGTGTAAATCTTCAAACGTATTTGTAAAACCTTTGAATCCGCCGTCTTCTAAAAATTTTTCAAGACCTAATTCTATGCGAGCTGCTTCTACTAAAGATGCTCTGTTTTTCCCTCCTTCAAGTAGTGAATCTACCATGTTATATGATGATTCATATTCTGTCATTAACTTATTTATAGCGGCTTCTGGGATATTATTAATGACTTCAACTAAATCACCTACTGCATAGGTATTTACAGAAAAACCAAATTTGGTTTCTGCTTCTACTTTATCGCCATCGGTTACGGCAACGAAACGCATATTATCACCAAAACGTGCGAATTTTGCGCCTTGCCAATCGTTCCAACCTGCTGCAACGCGCGTCCAATCTCCAATTTTCTTTTGAACAGGTTCTGATGCCCAATGCCCCACAACCACTTTTCTATTTTTACGCAAACGGCTAACCATAAATCCAAATTCACGATCGCCATGCGCCGATTGGTTTAGATTCATAAAATCCATATCCATAGTATCCCACGGAATATCTCTATTAAACTGCGTATGTAAATGCAACATCGGTTTTTGAAGAGCCGTTAGTCCTCTTATCCACATTTTAGCAGGGGAAAATGTATGCATCCAAGTGATGATTCCGATGCAATTTTGTTCCTGATTGGCAGCTGTTAGCGTTTCATAAATCTCCTCAGACGATTTTACCGTTGGCTTAAAAATAACTTTAACGGGAATGTATGTCGAATCATGCAATGCTTTAACAATTTTTGTTGAGTTTTCTGCAACCTGTTTTAAAGTTTCTGGTCCATATAAATCTTGACTTCCAGTTATAAACCAAACTTCTTTTTTAGAAATATCTATCATTTTTAAATGCTATTTTATTTGATTATTGACCGTAATATGAGTTTGCACCATGTTTACGTTCATAATGTTTTTTAATTAATGAATCTTTTAATCTTGGAGCATTGGGATTAATTTGCTTTGTTAAATAAGCCATTTCTGCAATTACCTCAAGAACCTTACTATTATAAACCGCTTTTGCGGCATCTTTCCCCCAAGTAAATGGGCCGTGATTACCAATGAGTATCATTTCCACTTCTTTATAAGAAAGTTGTTTATCTTTAAAACACTCTAAAATTTGAATGCCTGTATTGTGTTCGTAATTCCCTTCAATAAGGTCGTCTCGCATGGGTGGCGCACAAGGAATATCAGTCGTTAAATGATCGGCATGGGTGGTACCAAAAATAGGAATATCTAATTGCGATTGTGCCCAAGCTACAGAATACGTAGCGTGCGTATGTGCAATGCCACCAATGTCTTCCCAATTTTTATAAAGAAAGGCATGCGTTTTAGTATCTGATGACGGTCTCATACTGCCTTCAATGACATTATTATTAAAATCGACAATAACAATATCCTCTGGCTTTAAAACCTCGTAGCCCACCCCACTTGGTTTGATGGCAAAAACACTATTTTTTCTATCAACAGCACTTACGTTTCCAAAAGTATATACCACTAAATTCAAGGCGTTTAACTGCATATTAGCCTCGTAACAGTCTTGCTTTAAATCTTTATATTTTGAACTCATAATTTATAGATTTAATTTATAGATTCTATAAACTCACTTAACTCTGAATAGGAATTCATCAATAATTTATAGTATTCTATGGTTTCAATTTCAGGAAAATACTCCGCTTCAAAATCACTCCCCATGTGCTTACTTGCTTCAATGACATCTGGATATATACCTGCTGCCACCGCGGCGTAAATGGCCGCCCCCAATGCTGGAGCTTGATCCGATTTTGCTACTTTTATGGGTTTATTTAATACATTTGCTAAGGTTTGCATAATAAAAGGCGATTTCCTTGCTACACCTCCAATACCAATAATACTATCTATTTGAACTTCTTCATCTTCAAAACGATCGACAATTTTTTTAGAACCAAAACATATCGCGTTAATCAATGCTTTAAAAATATGCGGCGCTTTTGTGCCTAAAGACAAATTGGACATGGCCGCTTTTAAAGTTTGATTGGCATCGGGCGTTCTGCGTCCGTTAATCCAATCCAATGCTGTTGGAATACTCTCTGTCAAAGGAATTTGAGCCGCTTGCTCACTTAATACTTTTATAAAATTGGTTTCAATTTCTTCTTCTAGTTTCTTTTTTTGATCATTGGTAAGAATATCAGACACCAACACTAAATGCTCTATTGGCCAATACAAAACATCTTTGAACCATGCTAATACATCGCCAAATGCAGATTGTCCGGCTTCCAAGCCTATCCAACCAGGAATAACAGAACCTTCTACTTGACCACAAATACCTTTGATGGTTCTGTTTCCAATAATTTCTTTAGGCGATACCAAAACATCACAGGTGGAAGTTCCCATAACACGGACTAAAGTATTTTTATCGATTTTGGCTCCAACGGCTCCAGAATGTGCATCGAATGTCCCTACTGAAATTATTGTATTCGTTGTTAATCCTAATTTTTCTGCCCATGCGTTGCTTAAATTTCCTGCTACAACATCAGATGTATAGGTTTCTTCATAAAGCCGGCCTCTCAATTGTGATAAATAAGGATCTAATTGTGACAAAAATGCTTCAGAAGGCAATCCGTTCCAATCCTCATGCCACATGGCTTTATGTCCTGCAGCACAGCGACTTCGTTTAAACGATTTTAAGTCTTTATCTTCTATCAATAAATAGGTCATTAAATCGCAATGCTCCATCCAAGTATATGCTGCATTTTTCACGGCTTCGTCCTCTCTTACAATGTGCAGTATTTTTGCCCAAAACCATTCTGACGAATAAATACCGCCTTCATATTTTGTATAATTCACACCGCCCCAATTGGTCGCTAATGCATTGATTTCATTTGCTTCATTGATAGCTGTATGGTCTTTCCATAAAACCATCATAGCATTTGGGTTCTCTTTGAAACCATCAACCATAGCAAGTGGTGTTCCATCTTTAGCTACAGGCACTGGAGATGAACCAGTGGTATCAACACAAATACCTTTTATGTTCGATGGATCCACCTGGGCTTGTTTTACAACGGCTTTTACCGTATTCTCCAAACCTTCAATATGATCTAATGGATGTTGACGGAACTGACTGATGGCTGCGTTACAGTATTTATTATCTACCCATCTTTGGTAATAATGTACACTAGAGGCCAACTCATTTCCAGAAGCTGTTTCAATGAGTACTGCTCTCACAGAATCTGAACCATAATCTAACCCTATCACGTATGTTTTCATAATCTGATTTTCTAATAACTTAAATAAATTTAATGGACTTCAAAGCAATCAAACAAAAAAAACATATACACATGAAATACAAGTTCTTAACACAACAAATTGTCACTTTTATCGGTTTTTAACTAAGTAATTTTTTTTTATGTAAAAAAGAAACAAATTAATTTAAATCCATCAATTTAATTGTAGCACAATTTACTGGTATATTAATTTAGAGTCTAAGTCAAAAAAATCAAAAAACAAGTTTTTATTGAGTTAAAGACAATCACAATTATAGGAATTATCAAAATACATTCAATAAATGAAAAAAACGGATAGGCTTTTAAATGTTATTTTATGTTTATTTGAATATCCCTTTTTAAATAACAACTTAAATTAAAATGAACAACAACAAGCTTAAACCTCTTACTGCTAGACAATATTACCGGTTCGGTTGTTCTCTGAAATGACTTAAAAGATGGGTATTCGTTCACATAATTTTGACATCCATACAAAAAGGTTAACAACCAACGAACCAATAAAAGAAAAGCACAATTAATTCATCCAACTTATAAATAATGACTAAAGTAAACAGAAGAAAATTTATCAAAACCACGGCATCCGCCTCTGCTGCATTTACATTGTTACCATATAGTTGTAAGATAATTGAGTCTCCATTTTCGAATAAAAATTTAAATCTGAAAGAAGTGCGTAATACTATTGGTCGTCATCTTAATCATATTTTGGATAAAGACGGACCCTATGGAAGTTACCGCATAGGATTAAAACAGCGACCAGACCTGTACAGCTCATGTGATGTTGCACAAATTCGCACAATTTGGGGAGAAGACTTACATCAATCACTTTCAGAAAAACAACGGACAGAATGGGCAGATCACATCAATTCTTACATACAAAAACATCAATGGGATGGAAGCTATTTTGATCGTTTGGGTCATTCCCCTCTTCATGGTAATGGTATGACGATTGGAGCTCTCGGAGTTCTTGGAGGCAAGCAGGCATTACCAGTAAAACTATACGACAAATTCAATAGTCCGGAAAAAGTAATCTCTTGGCTGGAAAATATCAATTGGGCAAGACAATGGTCTGCCTCCCATCTTTTTTGGGGCGGAATTCATTGTTATAGTATGAGTAAACATTGTACGGAAGATTGGTTAAACACCGTATTTGACTGGCTTGATCGAAACTTAGATGAGAAAACAGGTTGGTGGCGAAAAGGGATAGCCCATGACGACATACATCAGGCTCTGGGCGGAAGTGCTCATATTTTACCCATTTACCAACATAAAAATAGAGAATTTCCGTTTCCAGAACGGGTTATAGATAGTGTACTGGCTATGCAGTTACCCAACAAGCGATGGCTGCAACGGGAAGGTAATCCAGATTTAATGCATTATCTTGAATTGGATGCCCTGTATGCATTAAAATATATGCAAGAGTTAGTACCCTATTATCGAAAATCAGATATTGAACATTCTGTGTATAAGTATGGCTTAGAGGTGATTAAATATTGGAAAAATGAACAGGAAGCTCTTTTGGCGATGCACCCTCATCGCTTATTATCTGCGGTAGCAATATTTGGCTTACTACAATACCATCTTCCAGAAATGTTTTACGATGACCGACAATGGACTGATATTTTTAGTGACATTCGGTTCTATAGAACGGATCTTGTTGAACGTTTATAACACTATTGAAATTATATCATATTATCCGAACAAAATTTAAAATTTGAATACGCTTTCACTACCATTAACCTTTTTATTTAATTGTTATTGATTCTTTCAAGCGACCGTCTAATTGTGTTCTGAAAGCTTCAATTCGTTCCTTTTGGCTTTTATCTTTTGCGATGTTAGTCCATTCATTTGGGTCTACATCATGGTCGTATAATTCTTCAGCACCATTCTCATAACGCGTATACCTGTACCTATTGTTCCGTAAAGAAAAATTGTGTGCTTTCTTTTCCCCTTGAACAATTTGTTTTCCATTTTCCACCCATTCTCCATAAGTAGCAATCAATGCGGCATCAGGCCCTGACCAAGTATCAGTTTCTGGATTCTCTAAAAAAGGACGCAGTGAGAAACCGTCCAAAGAAGCCTGATTGGTATGCCTATTAGGCACATTGGAAATACCGCATAAATCGTTCAGCGTTGGATAGATATCTATTAAACTTACGGCATGATTAACGGTTTTTCCTTTTTGCTTGGCATTGGGCATAGCTATAATCAAAGGAATTCTACTGGACTCTTCCCAGTTGGTGTCTTTAAAATTATAATCTTTTTCGCCTAAATGAAATCCATGATCACTTGTAAAAACCACAATGGTATTATCAGCATAATCACTGTTTTCTAATGCATCTAAGACTTTACCCAACTGGTCATCTGCAAAAGCGACACTTGCCAAATATGCTTGCATGAATTTTTTCCACAGTAACTCTCCGCCTGCTCTCTTATATAAATCAAAACGATCAAAACCATATTTGCGTACATAATTTACAAAGTCCTGACAATCATCCAAATCATTTTCCTTGTATGGAGGAAGTTGGATGTTTTCCAGCGGAAACATATCAAAATATTTTTTTGGCACAAACAATGGCGTGTGCGGTCTCACAAAACCAACTCCCAAGAAAAAGGGGGCATCATGCTTTTCTTGAAGCTTTTTTATTGCCCATTGCGCTGAAAGTTCGTCTGGCATGGAATCTCTATGACGTTCATCTATATATTCAAACTTTGATGTCCCGTTATACCATCCATCAAAACCCGGAATATTCCTTTCAATATCTGGATCAAAATGAGGCACATCGGAAAGCGGACCAAAACTGGTTTCCATGGAGGAGGCTATCTTAGCATGTTCGTCGGTAATAAAATTCGCCAAATACGCCATAGAAGGATGTAAAGTTTTTATAGTCTCACCATTGTAAACAAAAGGCCCATAAGAAGTTGGTTCGCCATAGGTACTTTGACCATTTTCATCAATCCATGTATTTTTGAAATCACCTTCAAAATGATGTAGCTTTCCAGTTCCATAAACTTGATATCCGTTGTTTTTAAAATGATCAAAAATACTCACAGCATCCTTAAGAACGGGACTTTCTTTCCAATGAATAAAATCCATTACCCCAGATTTATTAGGATAAATCCCACTAAATAAACTAGCACGTGAAGGTGCACATATAGGAAAGTTAGAATGTGCATTCATAAATAAAACACCTTCTTCTGCAAGCTTACTCATGTTTGGTGTATGGGCTTGGACACTTCCTCCCATACCTTCAACTACATCATTTAAATCGTCGCAGATAACAAACAAAACATTATACTTTTTTGAATTGATGGTTTCGTCCGGTGATTCCGCTACTTTAGTATTGTTGGAAACAACTCCTTTACAACCAAATGCAAAACAGATTATAAAAACACCTATCCAAATATTAATATTGGATTTTGTTGAAATATATATTTTTGAAAAGAAACCTTGCATAAATTTATTCTTTATCTATTATTTCTTGAATCATTTGATCCATTTTTTCAACCTGTTCCCTATTAGAACTTGCCACGTTAATTCTCTCTTCGGGGTCGGTTTCTAAATTATACAATTGGGGGTCGTGAGAAGCACCGCCTTCAATACCTTTATTTGTATAATCGTTTAAAACCCTGTCTTTATCCATTGGCTGGATGTATTTCCATTTACCATCTCTGATAGAAAGTACAAACGACTCTTCTAGCATAGGGTGTGATGTTTGATTGGATTTTCCCAAAATAACATTTAAGATATCGTTACTATCCTCTGCTTCGTTTGAGTTTGGTGTATGGCCAACAAGTTTCGCCAGCGATGCATAAATATCTACTTGCGACCAGAGCGCATTATTTTCAGAAGTTTTTATTTTCCCCGGCCAATAAGTAATTGTTGGTACACGGGTACCTCCTTCAAAAGCGCTGTATTTTCCGCCTCTATAAATTCCAGATGGTTTGTGGTCGCCTAATTTTTCTATGGCAAAATCTTCATAACCATCATTAAGTACAGGGCCATTATCACTTGTAAAAATGATTAAAGTCTTATCTGCCAATTTCAACTTTTCAAGTTCTTTTACTATTTCTCCCGTTACCCAATCCATTTGGGCAATGGCATCACCACGGGGCCCCATACTACTAGCACCTTCAAAACGGGGATGTGGCAATCGAGGCACATGGATATCATGAAAAGAAAAATATAAAAAAAATGGCTGTTCTTTACTGGACTGAATAAAGTTTTTTGCTTTACCTGTCAATATATCAGGGAAATCTTCATCTTTCCATTCAGCGGAATACCCTCCTTTCATGGTACCTATTCTACTCACACCATTAATAATAGTGCCACTATGTTGCTCATCTGCCGCATAGCGCAATAATTCTGGATGTTTCCAGCCCGTTGGACGCGCTCCAATGGTGTCTGTTGTTTTATAACTTACTTCTAAAGAATCATTTTTGGAAAGATTGACTACTTTACCGTTTTCAGTATAAACAGCAGGTACTCTATCCCCTGTTGCCGGCAACAAGAAACTGTAATCAAATCCTATTTCATGTGGACCTGGTTTTAATGCTTTATTCCAATTGATATCGCCATTCCCTAGCCCTAAATGCCATTTTCCTATAACTGCAGTTTTATAACCTTCCGACTTTAGCATAGACGCTATAGTTGGAGTTTCTGGACGAATAAGTAAAGGCGCATCACCCGGAAGTATTTCTGCTTGTTGCCTAAAGGCATATCGACCTGTAAGCAAGGTATATCTTGAAGGGGTGCAAGTTGCAGCGGAACTATGAGCATCTGTAAAACGGACACCATTTTTTGCCAACTTATCAATATTTGGGGTTTTTACCCCTATTGCTCCATAACAGCTAACATCACCATATCCCAAATCGTCTACATAAAAAATGACAATATTGGGTTTTACTGTCGGTTTATCTTTTTTACAAGTCAGCAAAACAAATGAACCTAACAATAGAAATAAAGTTTTATATGATTTTATTAATCTCATAATTTAATAATTTTGAATAAGTGATTGAAATATCTAAGGTGCTTTTAACTAATTTATCGAGTTATTAGTTATAGTTCCATATAACCTGATCTTCAAATTTTTTAGATTTATTTTGCCCCTTTACAACAATAGTATTCTCCCCCTTTTTTAATATAACTTCAGGAGAAATAACAATCCCACTTTCTGGTTTACCCGTACCAACTACTTTTCCGTTTAGATAAAATTTCACTTTATCAAGTGTAGTATATACCTTAATTTTAGTTTTGCTTTCAATGCGATTTTTAAACCTTCGCTCGGCGATATAAAGCATAGGACTATCATTCCAATTGGCTTTATAGAAGTAGTAGGCGTCTTTTTTGGTTTTTCTATCTTCGGTAACCAAACCTTTATCGTTTAAACCATTTGTATCACCTTCAGATCGATGTGCTGCTGCGACATCAAACATTAACCAAGCAAATTTCCCCCAAATAAACGGACGTTCTTTTAATTGCATCCAATAATCTTCATGATATTTTGTTTGCCACTGTTCTGGATGCCATTTACCAGCAGGTGCTGGAGCAACTAAAGAATCAGATTGATGATGTATGCTTGCTCCAGCTCCATATTCGCTAATCGCCATGGCTCTATTTGGAAACTCTTTGTGCCATGTATCTGCCCATTCTCCTATTTGATTTGTAGTGCTTCCGTATTTTGCTCCATACCATCCATAATATTTATTAAAACCAATTACGTCTGTAATATCATTGTTATGGTTATCTTGATTACTTGCAACTATGGTTAACCTATATGGGTCTTCTTGTTTTGCTAGCATATTTAATTCCTTGACATAATCATGCGGATCGTCACCTCTAATTTTAAGTTCGTTAAATAAGCCCCAAAAGAAAATACTGGGCCTGTTGTAATTTTGACGAATCATTTCTTTTAGCTGTTGTTTTCCGTTTTCTTTAAAGCCTTTAGAATTGATAAATCCAGGCCCCTCATAACCACCTGGCCCGACTTGTGGAATTTCAGTATAAACCACAACTCCTAAAGAGTCACACATATTATAAAATATTGGGGAATGCGGATAGTGGGCCGTTCTTATAGCCGTTACCCCCATATCCATCATAATATCGAAATCTTCTTTATAATCTTCTTTTGTAAGTGCAGAACCTTTGTCTTTTTTGGCTTCGTGGTAACAAACACCTTTTAAGTCGTAATAAGCACCGTTTAGAAAGAATCCCTTATCTACATCAATTTTGTAAGAACGTAAACCTATAGGCTGCACCATACTATCTAAAACCTTGTTGCCTTCTTTTATAAATGTTTTAAATTGATAGCGGTAAGGATTTTTAACGCCATTCCATAAATGGGGGTTTTTAACCCGTATATTTTGACTCCAAACCGTTTTTTTATTTGCTTCTCCTAAAAGACTGGTAGTTTCAGAAACTATTTTCTTTCCGGTTGTATCCCAAATAGTGCTTTCAATGGTCAGATTTTTAGAAATATCAGACTTGTTTGCAATACTTCCATGTATTTTTAAATCTGCTTCTTTAGCATCCACTTTTTCTTGAGATATAAAAACCCCTGAAGACCCATAATTGGAAAGATCAAAATGTATTGGGTTTTTAATCAATAAACTTACTGGCCTATGAAGCCCACCGTAAATATTAAAATCTCCCACTAGTGGCATCACTTCTGAATCATAGGCATTATTCACCGATATTTTTAACTCATTTTCTTTAGAAAAATCAAGAAAATCAGTAATATCAACTGTAAAACCCGTATAGCCCCCTTTGTGATGGTAAACATGTTTTTCATTTACAAATACATCAGTTACAGTTGCTGACGCATCAAATTTTAAAAAAAAGTGTTTTTTGCTATCATAGGAAGATACATCCAGCATTTTTTTATAAATCCCCAATCCTCTATAATATCCCACATAGACCTCTTTAACGTCCAGAGCATTCCATGTATGCGGCAAAGTGACCGTTTGCCAGTTTGGTTTTTTTTGCATGTTGTGTTCGTAACCTTTTACAAACTCCCAATTTTTATTTAAATCTATTTTTTGCGCATGTAACACGCTAACAGAAATTGTCAATAGAAAAATAAAAAAAATACAGATTTTAGACTGTTTATATAAATCACACATGTTTATTGATTTCATATTAATTTTCAAGATTTGGTATTGGAACTAAAAGCATCTGAGCATCAGGAAAAACCGCTTCTTTTACAAAAGGGTTATACGTCTTTACAGTGATTAAATAATCATTCCATTGCTCTGCTTTGTATTTTTTAAGTTCTGGAAAAGCTGTGACAAGCCCCTTTTTTAAGTCGTTGCTCCATACCCGAAGGCTTTTATCTATGGTTCGCCTGTAATAATTCCCGATTTTATTTGGATCTGAGGTAAAACGCATATCCAAATAATCTATTTTATTTTCATCGAGGTTATTTAAAAACTGAAGATCTTTTGGAGACATGACCATACCTTCCTTCATAATTTTATTCACCAAATATTCCTTCATAGTTTGCACATATTTTGGATGTAAATTTTGATTCTCTAAAAAACGTTCTACACTTCTATAATCATAAAACGATTCCAATAAAAAATTAAAATCATCGGCTATCAACACCCCTTTAAGCCTATAAATGTTTTCTGCATTTAAATCAACAAAAACTTGCATACCCTTACTCTCACTAGTAGCAGGACTTAAATTAGGGTTTCGTTCTAAAATTAGCTTTTTAAGTGACTGTTGGTATGTTTTCTTTTCTAAACCCTTAGGAAACTGAACGTTCTCGCGCACTTTTTCTATTTCTTCCAATCGATCTGACTTTACAAACCAATTGGATTGTTTTTTTATTTTAGAAATATAATTCCCTTCTATTTTATTTTGAATAACTCCAAGAGAACGCTCATTTTCTCTTGCTTGTGTTTCTATACTACACGTGCCACTTTCAAGTCCAGGACTTTCAACTTTTAAAGTTATTTTTCCTGATTTCCCAGAACTTCTCACCATAGCTTTTATAGGTAAAACGGTATAACCTAATCCGTTTTTTGTCTCTATCAAATTAATATCAGAGATGTATGTTTCTGGTGTTACCAAACTTCCTTCTCCACTAATCGACCATTTTAAGTCTGGCGATGCGTGTAATACTTCGTTGCCATGGGCATCGTAGCCTTTTACTTCTACAAGAGTAACTTGCGACAAACTATTATCTACCATCGTTTTTTCGGGTATGAGGCGTAACGATTTTATTTCACTCGTCATTGGTAGTTTGTGCTCGTATTTTTTTCCATTTTTCCAGCCTATTGCTAATAAATCTTCATTTTTCACTTTAACCTTTTCAAATCTATTAACATAAAAGGACGTACTATCAGGATATTTAAAACCGATTTTTTCACGCCCAGAGTACAGTGCTAATGAATCGCAATTACTATTAACTGTAATCGTTTTTGCTTCACCTAAAAATTGACTTCGCCATGTATCAGGTTGAATAAAAATAGTTGGTATGTTGGTATATAGTGCTTGGGTTAAATGATATACATACTTTGGATATCGAAAATAATCTACCCAACCTTTTGGGTTAGTATGTAACAATGGTGCTTGTTTATACTCCCTATCTGCTCCATGGTCATTATATAACCATGTCATACAATTATCGCCCAAAATACCTCTTACACTTCCATCACGAACAATTGCTAAATCGTGTTGCCATTTTTCGGTTCCAGCCCATTGCCCATCCTTTGGATTAGGATTGATGCCTTCTGGCACATCTTTATCGATTTCCCAGCCTCTAACGGTTACTCGTAATAATTGTTCTAAATCTAAATTATCACTATCGTGATCTATAAAATCTCCAGCATTTTCTCCTTTCCTTAGGTGAATGATTCTGGTAGTGTCTTCTGCTACAGCCCATTTTGAATCTGCGGCATTATTAGTTTCGTTCCCCATGCTCCAAAACATGATGCTAGGATGATTTCTATCCCTACGGATCATTTCTATAACGTTTTGCTGCTGAACCTCTTCACTAAAATTTAAGTTTTTGATATTAGGAACTTCTTCAACTGTTATAATCCCTAAACTATCAGACAATTCGTAAACATAAGGATCATTTGGGTAATGCGCATATCGCATAAAATTATGTCCTAGATTCACTTTAATATCCAATATATCTTGCTTTGTCCACTCCTTTGGCATGGCATCGCCTACGTAAGGATATTCCTGATGCCTATTGGTACCCCTTATATTAATTTTTTCACCATTCAAATAGAAATCGTTGGTATCATAATCCCAATGAAAATGGCGTATTCCAAAAGTAGTCACCAAAGAATCCACTTGCTTTCCATTACTCAACACACGACTCACCGCTTTGTACAAATGCGGATAATCGACTGACCAAAGCATGGGGTTTTCAATCTTATCAATAGTTTCTTGGATTCCTATAATGGTATCTTTTGAAATAGTAACATCAGACGTTATTTGCTTTATTTTTTCTCCATTTGGATCAAACACTTCTGTTTGAAGCTCTATGTCTGCCGATGACTCTGTATTATTCTGTACAAATGTTTTTATTGCTACCGTCGCACTATTTTTACTAACTTCTGGAGTGGTAATAAATGTCCCTCCTTCATGTTTATAACTTCCTTGGTATGGAATATTGATAGTGTTTTTAACGCTTAATCGCACATCTCTATAAATACCGCCATATATATTCCAATTTCCAGCCGTCATTGGTGGAATACGATATGGGTCGCTCATTTTATTGCTTACCGCAACGGTTAAAATATTTTCTTTATTGAATTTCACATGTTTTGAAATTGGAACATAAAACGATGTATAGCCTCCTTTATGGTCTCCTATAAAATTTCCATTGAGATAAATTCTGCAATATTTTTGCACACCGTCAAATTCCAATGACAGTTGTTTTTTTTCTAAATCAGCATCAATCTGAAAACTCTTTTTATAATAGCCCCAGCCATTAAACCAATAAGAATCATCACGCTCTGACGCCGAAGCTATAAATGGATGAATTTCTCCAGTAGTTTCATAAGTTGACCAAGTATGAGGCAGCCCTACATTAAGCCACGTACTATCCTTTATTTCATTACTTAACAAGTCTGTATCAATAATTTCAGAAGGATTGTAGGTAAACAGCCAATCTTGATTAAAGTTGACCTGATATCTTGAAGGTTTAGCCTCTATTCTATCTCTATTTGCTAATTGACAACTGTACATGAAGACGCCTACACATACAAAATTTAAGAAATGGTATAACTTTTTAATATTCATTAAAGTTTAGAATTTAAAATTTAGAAAAGAAGTTGGTTAAATCTGCAATAAAAACTTGTCGATTACCATCTGGCGCTCCGTTGAAACAAACTTTATTATAGTCTCCACTCCATACAGGATGTGCATCTAACTTGCTTGCCCCCCAATATCTGCTCATTTTATAAGCTTGACCTAAATCAGTAAAAATGGTACAAACGGTATATTCTTTATCTTGAACAGTGTCGATTAAACGAATAGGTACCTCTCCGTTTTCCAATGCCATTTTTTCAAAAGGATAGGCATCACTTATTAAAAAACGATTGTCATTCCTCATGGTAGGATGACCGCTGCCCTTTATGGAAGGTGCAAGTGTTTTCATTTCAGAGCCATCTGGTTTAAATTTACAAAACCTTAAATCTTTTGGCTTTTCGGGATTTGGCGCTAAATTCATAATGATGTGTTCCCCATCTGGATGCCAACTGGGATGATGGCCATTTCCCCAAACGTCTTTTGAAACAGCTTCTTTTACATTATTACCATCTGCATCACATGTAACCAAAGACGCATTTCGCTTTTCTTTACCAAGATTGATACGTGACTCTTCTGGAAATGTACAGCGAAGTACTGACATGATTTTTGTACAATCGGCATTATATCTGGATGAAAAGAAATAAAAATAACCTCCTTTAAAATAGTCACGGTCGCTGAGAACGGCTGATGCTTTTGAAGTGCTTAAAACGATTTCTTTAGTTCCATTCATTGAACTTTTCCAAATACCGTCTGTGTTTGAAACTTGCTGTGGTGGCCAAAGAATATTTTCTTTTTTACCATCTTTGGCTGGCGTACCGTAAGAGTATTGGGTAATATTCATATACTCCAAATAAGGGCCTATGACCGTTTCTTTGGAAGCATTGATATCATACATAGGCCCATCAAAACCAATGGTTTTTCCTGTTTCAAGATCTATTTGAATCCCTACGGCATGTTCCTCATTTAAAACATCATTGGTATAAAGGTATTTATCGGTTTCTCCCCAAGTGACATAAGCCCCCATTTGGTAACCCCAAACTTTTGTTTTATACACAGTTTTTATGGTTTGTTTTTTTAAATCAATAATACAAACCTCAGCTACATCTCCTAACACCGTTACTTTATCTTGGTAAGGAAATTTTGTAAGCGCCAAGTAACGACCCGATGGGCTCCATGGATTTACTGTGTAATACGTATTGCTATAAAAGCCATCATCAGGGGTCACTTTATAAACGTTTCCTAATGTTTTTCCTGGTCTGTAAATTTTAAATTCATAAGGATTACTTTCTTCAGAAAAATGAATATTTGAAAAAGACCAACAGCCTTGCATAGCTACTACGCCTAATATTCCCGCACTTGTTCTGCCAATAAAATCCCTTCTGTTCATTTCAGTCTAATTAAGTCCCAGGTTGTTGTATTTTATTTCAGGATCATATTGAAAGAATGTTTTTCTCTTAATGCTATCCTGTTCAATTTCTTGTTTTAAAAGCGCGTTTAAATAATCACTTTTATCTTTTTCAGTTGAAATTAAATTTTTTGTTTCGTAAGGATCCTGTTTTAAATTATAAAGCTCTTGTTTATCACCTAATTGAATAAGTTTATAATCCCCATGCCGAAGGGCATATTTATTGGGATATTTCCAATATAAAGTACGTTCGCTTTCTGCTTTATTCTTCTCTCCAAATAGTTCAGGAAGTATATTTTTACCATCCCACCCCATATCTTTACCAGGCACATATCCTGAAATATGAGCTAAAGTGGGTACCCAATCTACGGCGTGATAAATACCCTTAGCTACACCTTTCTTTATCTTTCCATTCCATATTACAAACGCTGGAGTAAGCATCCCACCTTCATAAACCTCTTTTTTATAACCTTTATAAGGTAAATTGCTTCCTAATACAGGAGAGTCGGGAACATCGCCCGCAAAATATTTTGTCCCCCTCCAACTTAAATTGCTCCAAGATTCATAACTACCATTATCTGATACAAATACAATAATTGTATTATCCAATTGCCCTATTTCTTTTACTTTATCCACAAGTTTACCAATACTATGGTCCAAGTGACTTGTAAATGCTGCATAGCGTTGGTAGCTTTCATTTTTTACTGGGTCTTCATAAAAAATACTATCGAGATAGGTCGCCATCCATTCCTCTTTCACCTGAATTGGAGTATGCACGGCAGTATAAGGCACGTAATAAAACCAAGGTTTCTTTGCAGCATCCATCCACTTTAAAACTTCATTGGTAATTAAATCGGTAGAATGGCCTTCTTCATCTACAAAGGCATCTTGTCTGTACCATGTTTTTGTATTTGGCAGTTTGTACTCATGTTCAAACTGTGTACAAGCACCATTTAGAAGTCCATAGGCTTTATCAAATCCGTGTTTTAATGGCCCCCACTTAAACTCAGACCCTAAATGCCACTTCCCTGAAATACCTGTTTCGTAGCCTTGTTGTTTTAAAATGTCGGCAAGTGTTGTAGTGCCTTCTGGAAATACTTTTCCATTATATGCCTTAGTTGCATGGTCTCCTAAACGACTTGGGTAATACCCCGTCATGAATGCAACTCTGGTTGGGGTACATTGTGGTGTTACGTAATGTTGATCTAGTTTTAATCCAGAACTTGCCAATGAATCAATTACCGGAGTTCTTATGTGGCTACCATGATAACCAACATCTCCCCAACCCATATCGTCAGCAACAATAAATAATACATTGGGCTTCTGATTAGAAACACCTTGTTCTTCAACATCACTTTTATTTTTTTTTTCTACTGATTCTTTGCAAGAAAAGCACAAAATAAGAATTAAAAAAACAACATATTTATTCATATAGTTATTCATTATTAAAATATTAATTAAATTTCAGATATAATAGATTCTATATCAATTTCGTAAATCTGCCTTTTGTTTCCGTTGTGTGTTGAATCAAAGTACACTTTGGTGCCTTGCTGATTGCAACGTGGGTGCAAATCGCACCTAAACTCTCCTTTAAATGCTTCAGGTTCATAAAAACTTCCTAGTGTTACTTTTTTACCTGTTGGCACATGGAATAAATATAATTCCTGTTTCCGTTCTTTACTTTGATAAGGATATGTATCATTGAGAATCCATTCATAATTCGTGTTTGGCACATAGGTATTATGGCCATTTTGTGTCATGGTATGCTCTCCTACAATTTTATAGTTTTTTGATTTGTCATTGAAAAGACAAAAGAACATATCCTCTCTATCCTCTGGTTGCGCCCATGCACAAATTTTATCATCGCCATTCCAAATAAAATGGGAGAATTTGCCCGAATCGTTAAGGGCATATAAATCTGAACCATCTAAATTTACAGTCATGGCACGGGTTACGTATTTACTGTCCCCTATTAACTTTCCTTTATTGGCTTTTTGATATTCTTCTATGGTATAATAGGGCCTAGAACGGTTTAAAAAAATAAGCCTAGTTCCTGAAGGACTTATTAACAAATGATTGATCCAATGAAAATTATCAGCAACAGACCCTGATGGTCTGTCAAATTTTGCGACCTCTGCATAAGAAAGAATCAATTCGGACTCACCCGTTTCTAAATCTATTTTATAGATGCCACTATCTTTGGGCGCTTTGGTTTTGAATTCCTTTTTTCCATCGGTAGCATATCCGTAACCTGGCCGATAATATTGTAACCGTTCAAAATCAATTCCTAGGCCAAACTTGCCTTTTTGGCCTAAGGTATATATAGGCTTTGGCAGTATCTTTTTTTCTTCGGTTTCAATATCGTATAAAATGCTTACCAATTCGCCGTTTTCCCTTGTGTTCCAAACAACCTTGTTTTTGGTTCCTGGCACCCATTGCAGCATGCAAGCTTGTTGCCATCCCCATGCGTTAGAAGTTCCTATGGTTTTCCATTTGTTATTATTTTCCAAATCTATAAGCCCCAAGGATAATGAATCTTCCAAAGTAGGCGAACGAAACATATTGGGCTGTACTTCATTTGCTAAAGCATACTTTCCTGTAGCATCTATTTGAAATTTATCATAGTAGCCAAACCAATGCTGATTCGGTCCATCTGTCAGCTGTTTAACTTTTATATTTTCGGGAAAACAAGCAACTAAACTTGGCATCAACAACACCCCTAATCCCGCTGTTCCTGCTAATTTTAAAACGTCTCTTCTTGATATATTTTTCTTGTCCATTTGTGAATCTGATATAATTGCCATTAATTAACTGTTAAAAAATAAATTTGTTGAACCATTACCTTTAGTTTGAAATTAATTGGCAGGACTGATTTCAAATGTAATGCAAAATCATCATCAAGACTTCTTCTTATTATTCAAAAAACGGCACTTTTTTGAGGTAATGATTTACATTGTGCCAAACTTTGAAACAGGCAGTAGTTATAGGTTCTAATAAATATCCCATTTTTAAACAAAAAAACTGGTAATAAAATTGATTTTATTACCAGTTTTTTATTTTAATGATGTAGTACTATAATTACTCCCATCCAGTATTTTGAGTTAGGTTGTTGTTTGCGTCAATCTCATTTTGTGGGATTGGAAAAGTTTCTGACTTCACGCCCCTATATGATGGGTTGTAGCCAGGTACATTATCGGCAATTAATCTCTGATACGCTTGTTCTACTTCTCCCCAACGTTTTAAGTCAAAAAAGCGTAAGCCTTCCATAGCCAATTCCACCCTTCTCTCATGCCTTACAATATCCCTTAACTCATCTTGTGACAAACCTGTTCCTTCCACACTTTCAACAGTAGGCATGTTCACTCTTGCCCTAACTTGATTAACAAGGGCAGACACCTCACTTAACTGGTTAAGCTCTACAAGTGCTTCGGCCCGCATCAATAATACTTCAGCATATCTCATCACTATAAAATCCTGACCACCAGGCCGTGATGCCCTAGTGCCATTTGGATAATTTGCATTTCTTATATATTTCTTTCTGGCATACGTAGTTGCAGTATTCCCTCTAAAAGGCCTATTAATATCTACTAAAAAAATATCACCTTTAAAATAAACGCTGGCATTTAAACGGGGATCTCTATTTTCCTGCTCTTTGGCAGGATTGAACAGGGGAGATACTGAAATTGGAAGCCCATCAATATTATAATAATCATCTACTAAATTTGGCATGGGTTGGTCGTCAACTTTTGGAATACCCGAAAAAGTTGCAGAAAAATTCTCTGTATTATCAGAAACACCTTCAACAAAACGCACAGAAAATATGATTTCATTTGAAAATTCACCTTGTTCTGTGAACAACTGCGCATAACTTGGGTTTAATGAATAGCCCAATCCCAAGATCTCAGTAGTAGCATCCAATGCTTTTTGATATTCTTTATTATACATATAAAATCTGGCCAATAGACCCAATGCCGCCCCCTTTGTGGCATAACCATACTGGTTCTCGGGGTATCTAACCGGCAACGCACTTGCAGCTTTTATTAAATCTGCTATGATTTGATCTTTGATTTCTTCATAGGAGTTTTTTGGCACGTAGGCCTCATCTAAAGTCTGCACATTTAAAACCAAAGGTGCATTCTGAAAATATATAGCTATTTTTGTGTAAAACAAGGATCTTAAAAACAGAGCCTGCGCTAGATATTCATCTTTTTTATCTTGAGAAATCACTGATTCTGGCATGGCTTCAATATTCTCTAGAGCTACATTGGCCCTTCCAATCCCCCTATAGCAAGCCGTCCAATAAAAATTGAAATAAAAATGATTGGGATCTATATTACCTTCCATGTAAAAACCTGGTCCATTTCCTTTGTAGAAATTATAGGAATTATCACTAAAGACATCAAAAACAGCGGTTCCATGAAGCCCATTCAAACTGCCACCATACATAATGGGATCTTGTAATACATCGTAAATCCCATTCAGACCCAATTGGGCATCTTTCTCTGTTTTCCAAAAATTTGATTCAGAGATGGCAGTCAAAGAGTCTCGGTCTAAAAAATCATCTGAGCAGCCTGTAAAAGCTATCGCAATAAGTAAAAATATTATCTTTTTCATAGTATTATAATTTAATGTTAAACCCTAAACTGTAAACTTTATAAAGCGGTGTGTTTTGATCTGAATCTGTTGAAGTACGTCTTTCTGGATCAAAATTTTCCATCTTAGTAAATGTTAATAGATTTTGACCTGAGAAAAACACCCTAAGTTTATCAATACCAAATTTTTGGGTTACTAGTGTTGGGACTGTGTAACCAATCTCTAAATTCCTCAATCTCAAATAAGAAGCATCCTGAACGTAAAAACTGGATACAATCTCATTATTTTGACCCCCTACACGTGGTAAGGTTGTGGAAGGGTTTTCTGGTGTCCATCTATCAATCCAATAAGATAGTGAGTTGTTTCTATCAAATGCAAAAGGTATCTGCCCATTGCCATTTAATATCCTATCCAGACCGCTAACACCTTCAAATACCACATTGATATCGATCCCTTTGTAACTGGCATTGGCCACCATATTATAAATAAGCTCAGGATAAGGGTTCCCTATTACAGTCCTATCAAAGGCATCAACCACACCATCAGGCGTTCCGTCAGGCCCAGACAAATCGGCATAACGCAAATCACCAGGAGCTGTCCTATTGTTTCCAAATTGCCTTGGTGCTTCGGCCACTTCCTCTGGAGTTTGAAATACACCTAATGCCTGATAACCAAAATAGGCTCTAAAAGGCTCGCCAACCCTTATGATGGATTGTCCATCTATGGTTTCCAACCCCCTATTACCTAAACTGGTAACCTCATTATCATCAAATTTGGTAAAACTACCGCCAATGTCATATTTAAAATCATTGATGGCCCCTCTATAGTTCAATGAAAACTCCAAACCGCTATTGGTCATACTAGCCGCATTTTGTGCTGCCAAATTGGTTACACCAATTGTATTTGGTATGGGATATCTGGTATAGAGAATATCCTTACTGTCCCTTTTAAAATAATGTGAGGTAATATTAAGTCTATTTTTAAATAGTCCAATATCTACACCAAGATCAAGTTGCTCTATACTTTCCCATTGAATTGTAGGATTAGCCAAACCAGTAAGTGCAACACCCCCAACAATTATATCGTTACCAAGCAAGTAATCAATGTTGGAGTTATAATTTTGCTGAAAGATATAATTACCGATATCATCATTTCCAGTGACACCATAACTCGCCTTGAATTTCAATTCAGAGAGCCAGTTGACATTTTGGAGAAAATTTTCCTCACTAATACGCCAAGCCACCGCACCTGAAGGAAAATCAGCATATCTATTGTTTGGACCAAACCTTGATGAACCATCTTTTCTTACACTAAAATCAAAGATGTATTTATCTTTATATGTATAATTCACACTTGTAAAGAAAGATTGCAATGAAAAGTCAGACGCCCCACCTGTGACTTCAGGATTTACAACCCCGCCACCATCAAACTCCTCAACACCGTTTGATGGAAAACCTTCAAGACGTCCGGTAAAACCATCGTTTTTGTTATAAATTACTGAATGACCCAATAAAACCGAAATACTGTGGTTACCATTAAATGTTTTGGCATAGCGCAAAATATTCTCATTTATCAATCTATAATTGAATGACGAGGTATTGGTCAAGGAATTGTTAGGAAAATCATTGACCAACTCACCCACATAATCAAAAACGCTATAAGAAGGCGAAAAGTTAGAAATATTGTTGAAATTCAAATTGACACTGCCACTGGTCTCAAAAGACAAGTCTTTGGTAATATCAAATTTTAGTCCAAGACGTTCTGCAATATTAATCTCATCATCTTCATAGTTCCCTCTAACTCCTCTAAATAGCGCATTTTCAATAGGATAACTAAAGTTCACATTTTCATAAGAACCATCTACGATACCAAACTCGCCATTTGAATAATAAGCTGGTATGGTTGGTGCAGATCTTTGAAACTGGGTTATAATGCCGTTGTTCCCGTTAATTGCATTTGCGCCTCCAGCTGGCCCCCTAAATTGCCTCCAATATGCATTGGTAACACTAGATAGCGTTAACCAATCTTTAATTTTAGAGTTCAAGTTCAAACTGAAATTATATCGTTTGGATTCAAATTTGCCTTTTACAACAGCTTCTTGATCCAAATAGCCAATAGACGCCCTGAACGTAGTTTTATCTGTGCCGCCAGAAAATGACAAATAATGGTTATGGATGGGAGCAGATCTTAAAATCTCATCAGACCACTTGGTGTTGGCATATCTATCTGGTTGCGAACCATCTAAAATAGCCTGAATATTTGCCTCGCTATATCGCAATGGGGCATTAAGACCGTTTGTATTAATATCTGCCTCGTTTTTTAAACGTGCATAATTTGCAGCATCTAAATACTCTGGTGTTACCGTTACGCTTTGAAAACCGGTAAAGCCGCTATAATCAATCTGCAATGAACCACTTTTTCCTTTTTTTGTGGTTACGATGATAACACCATTGGCAGCTCTAGCACCGTAAATAGCACTAGCAGAAGCATCTTTTAAAACCGAAACACTTTCAATATCAGAAGGCGCCAAATTATTGAATGCTGCTAAACCATCATACTGGATATTGTCAATTACAATTAATGGTGTAGCTCCGCCAAATGAACCAACGCCACGAATGGTAACTGAAGAGGCATCTGCCCCTGGCAATCCTGATGCTTGCGTGATTTGAACACCAGAAAACTTACCATACATTAATTGGCCACTATTGGTAACAGGTTGGTTTACAACATCTGAAAACCTTACTGTTTCCACAGCACCTGTTTGGGTAATTTTCTTCTTTTCACCATAACCAACTACCACAACCTCATTAAGTGTAGCAATATCTTCACTCATGCTTACATTAATGGTTGACTTATTGTTGATAAGAATTTCTTGTGTAACATAACCCACATAGGAATAGCGTAAAGCCTTAGAGCCACTACCTAGCTTAATTTGATAAGTGCCGTCAAAATCAGTAACCGCACCTACAGTAGGATTATTAACATCAACAACTGAAACCCCAGGTAAAGGAAGCCCATCTACAGCAGAAATAACTTCTCCACTTATGACAATTTCACCCTGCTGAGCGTGTGATGTAAAATGAGTTGTTAAAAGCAAAAATGCAGACAAGAAAAACAAGGGGTACTTATTAATCTTAAATTTTAAGAGTCGAATAAAATACATAATTTTAATTTTAAAAAATTGGTTAATAATAGTTTTAGTGGTTTTTTTTTAATTGATTCCATAAACGCAAAGAGTGCTTTTTGTTTTAAAAATGCAATTGCATAGTGTTTTCAAACATTTATAATCCATAATCAGTCTGTTTCTTTAACTACAAATTTTACATAAAGAAACATCTTATTAAGTCTATTTTCATTGGTTATTGGCTAATTTTACACTTTCTACGGTTATTACACATCTATTTATCTGATGCACAACCGCTTTAAAAAAGAAATTAAAGCAGTAGCGGAATCAAATCTACAATTAATAACACTTTAACAATTATCATATTCTGTCAATAAATAGCATTATCTTGATTATTCAAGTATACTTTCTTGAAAATAGTGATAATTATGACAACACCTCAGTGAATAAGCTTAAATTGGATTGGAAATCAAGAAGCATCTTAATTTGCTGAGATAGAATAAAAAAGAGAATTCTTGTATAATATTTATCCTTATCATCATAATCTATGGTTTAATAGCTCCTATAAACTTTAAATTTTTGATTTCCTGATCCAGAATGTCATAAAACATGGTATGATTATTTTTTGCACCTATGCTGTTGCTGTCGTTCTGCATTTTCTGTATGAATATACCCTTAGAAACCAGCTCTATGTTATTTGGAATATAACTTTCCAAACTTAACCCATTAGGGTTTAAAAACTTCGGATCGCCGTAAATGGGGTTGGTGTCGCTGGGATAGATATCCTCTGGCCAGCTGTCATGGGAAATGAAAATATTATTACTAAAAAAAACATTCTTTACAATCTGATCTTTTACTTTTTCTGAACCATATTGGTCTTCCTCAACAAGTTTGGTTTTGCCATTGACCGCAAAAATGTTATTGGCAATTAAAATGCCATTGCTAGTTTTTTCAATTGCAATTTTTGGTGTATAGCTGCCATCTGTATAAATGGTATTGTTATAAAAATAAGTATTTACCGGCCCCTTTTCTACACGGTGGTTTCCTTGGTAACCACTTAACCAGAAAATTTTACCTTCCTGAAAAGCACCGTTTTCATCCTTTACCCTCCAGCCATCATTTACGCTTACATTAAACCTATAGATACAGTTATAATTGTTGCCCAGTATTTCACAAAACCCTCCGGCATTATAAGCACTTAAATTGTATTGAATGACAATGTTTTCGCAGTTATAATCAATATGGGCTCCTGTGGAATCCCCAGGGCCATTGGCAAAAAGAAATTTGTTCCGTTCGATAAGTACGTTTGAGGAGCCCCAAGTCCATAAACCGCTTCCACGACCCCATTTTCTCGAGTCGTCGTTACTTCCGGAATGTTTGACCACATTGCCTTCTACGTGCACGTCTTTCACTGAGGACATTTGAATACCAGGCCCTCCGGTAAATAGCACGTGGTTATTCAAAATCTCCACATCGTGAATGTTCCCGTTCTTTCCGGTAAGTTTAACCCCTGTATGACCTACATTTTGAACTTTTGTGTTTTCAATTTTTATTTTTGCAACGAAACCCTTTTCACAAAGGCTTTTTACCCGTATGCCCCAGCCATAGGCTTGGGTGCCGTTTGCGGTTCTAACCTCTTCAGCTCCTCTGACAAAGCCTTGGTTTTTATTGAAAATGTCATATATAAATAAGTCTTTAACCGCTATATGGTTCATTTCTCCAGTCTTTGAGGATGTGATCAAAATTCCGCAGGACATGGCATTGCTATTCAATTCCTGACCATGTCCGTTCCCTGTAATAGCCAAATTCTCAATGCTTACATTACTTGAGTTTTCAATAAGTATTCCGGTGTCCATCCCTTTAAAATCTATGATAGCTTTTTCCGTCTTCATAGCTTGACCTAACCATGAATGAGATAGGATTTTAATAGGTTTTTCTTTTGTTCCATCAGTATCAACAATTTTAATAGAACCAAAATGAACAACTTCTGAAGCAAGCAAAATCCTGTCACCAGCTTTCAACTTGATGTTTTGAAGGGCGTCTAAGGTTTTGAATGCATCTACTTCAGTTAAACCAGTATTGGAATTTGACCCCGTTTTGGGATGGAAGTAATAATCTGTGGCATGGATATTTATATTGCCAAGTATCAAAAAAATTAAAAAGGAAAAGTGTCTCATGATTATTTGATTTTTATTTAACCCATCTTGACTTTTTCTAATCAAAAATCATTAGCAAGGTTATGACTTGTTTAGAAGATTGCTTTTCTTAATCATCTGGAATCAAAACCATAAAGGTTTTAACTACACCAGAACCTACACATTTATTAAAATACAATCTTTTTCCATCTCTGGAAAATGATGGATTGGTATGAAAAGCTAAATTCCATGTAGTGTATTTATCATTTGAAACCACATGTTGCCAAAAGGCTGTTGTATCCCCATGACGATAAAGCTTAAGTATCACGGGGTCATTACCGTACCAAGATTCTGATGCGAAATATTCTCTATCATTTGAAGCACCAAGATGATTGCCAGAACCTCCTAAAGTTTCCAAATAATTGGTTCGCAAATCCCATCTTCGCAACGTATTGTCGTTTGTTTTTCCATCCGCTATTTGATTGTCATGCCCCATAATACTCTTATTATCATACCAAGAAAAATGCATAGGCTTCGGGCCAAAGAAGGTGGTTTTTCTAGTTTTTAAATCAAATATTACCAAGTGTTTATAAGTTTCTGTTTTCGGTCCCACATTGAGGCGAAAAGCTATCTTCTGTCCATTGGGGGCATATTGCAAGTGTGAAATACTCCATTTTTTTAAGGATTTAAAGTTGCTTGAATCGAAATAATCAACCAAACCTTTAAAGTCTTCAACATCTGCGATTTCTTTTTCATTGCCCACTTTATCTTTTTGATAAATTGTACTAAGTCCCGTTTGTTTTGAATTTGTTGAAAATAGTATGTTTTTATTGTAAGCATGGTGGCCTAAATGGCCTTTAAAAGCAGGAATTAAATGTTTTCCATTTAAATTTACCATTCTGATGCTATCATCCTGATAAGCTATGGTTTCATTGTCAACCCACTGAAATTTAGAACCATTATGCACTTCTACGTTACTTATATTTGTTATTTTTTTGTGGCTAGAAAGATTTGTATTGCATATCCACAACCCTCCATTAACTTTTTCGTTTCTATCGTTTTTAGGAATAGAATTAAATGTAACATAAGCTATTTTGCTGCCTTCAGGGTTTTCAGGAGTTGTATTATAATAACTGAAAGAAGAACTGCATCCCTTTGGCCCAACTCTTATAGGTTCACCACTTTTAATCTCACTAAAATTGATAGTATTGTTTTTTGTTTCAGAAGATTTATCGGTGTTCGAACTTTTACCACAGCTAGCTAATGCTAGAGTTAAAATAAACAATAAAAAGGAAATAAGAACAACCGAATAGTTGTAGAAATTTATACAATCAAAACTAAAAAAAAAATTTTTCATAATTTAATTTAACATTTTACAAGCCCGTGTATGATTCAAAAGATTAAAGTTTTTGAGATTGGATTATGAATATTTTCTATAGTTTTAATACACACAATTCCATATCTATATTTGCTGTCAGCCCTGCTTTTTTTTAATCCATGGTATTCAAATCTACCAAAGTATTAACTGAATAATCGACTAATTTTTTTAGCTAGAAGCTATTCACTAAGTTGGTCTTTAAATTTCATGTATTTTCAGAATAAAAAGATTATCTGCGAATATTTACTGGAATACTGCTGATTAAAAACACATTTGACTCTGCATTATGAAAATATAGTTTTCAAGATAGATACAAAAATACTGGCGTCATGATAATTAAGCTACTGCTTTTGCATCAAAAAATAACACTTCTTTGATGGAAACTAAAAGAGAAAAGTAATTTTAGCACATATAATCTCTTACAAAACAAAAAGAACAAGGAAATCAAATAGGTATCCCTGCTCTTTTCAAACTAAACTAAACTAAACATTTTTAATCCTTTTCAAGAATACAATATTCTTATACTTTACAACTAAATCCATTCAATGGATGAACACAAATGTACCAACTAAAGCTGCTAAAGACTACTGTTAATTATTCAAAAACCAAGACTTTTTTGATTTAAAAAAAATGTTTGGACGCTATTTTCCTTTAAGAACAAAAAAAACAAGGTTGTTATCACAACCCTGCTCTTTTTTAAAACTAAGCATATATCTATTTAAGATTTTGCAGTTAGATAGCAACTATCAACGTATCTCCAAACCTTGGTTAATAGGAATTGACAAAGTATTATCCTTTTTCCTGAATATGCCTTTCGGCCCTGGAACCTGATTTAATTGATAGATGTTTTTCTCAAATTTCCGGTTTGGGAATGTTATTTCAATTCGTTTGGGATTCTGAGTGTTCTGATGCGGTACTATTTTTAAATCCATCTCTACAATTTGGATGTGTTTATTCCAATTTGGGTTGATTTCGTCTGGATGCTCAAACATCGCATTATGTTTTTTTGACACATAATTATAATCAATGATATTGTCCGTATCTTTCATACTGAAAATAGTATCCGACGCGATGATAATATTGCTAGCAATCACGTTATTTTTCATTTGCGCCAATTTGCCAAACATTCTTCTTTCTGGATGATAACTCATCCGTATGCCACTTTTTCGGGCATTAACCACCAGATTATTTACAACAAGCAAACTATCACAATCGTGTTGATAAATACCACTACTAGTACTTTCAACAACAAAATTATTATCTACCAAGTTTCGTTTTACAGAGCCTTCCATAAAAATAGCACCGAACATGGAATTGGTATTTTGAATGAAATTATTGGTACAGCGTGAGTTTACATTCCCGTAATCCATCCAAATACCCGAACCAAATTTGGTATCAATTATCTTATTGTTTCTAATGATGGTATTTATGTTGTGATGTGTTTTAATGGCTGCATTTTCAAAATATTTTTCAACGGGATAAAATGCATTCCTTTCTAAATAATTGTTTTCTATTATGGTATAATAAATGGCATTACCCGCCAAACCACAAATTCCATTGTCCAAAAAGGTATTGTTTCTAACTATATGGTACCCTGAAATCTCTGGCTTTGCCTTTGTCCAATGTCCTATACCTATATCTACCCCAATGCCATTGGCCCACTGTACCGTATTGTTTTCAATAATCCAATGATGGCCTGCATTGGTGGACAGCAATCCTTTTTGGTCAATAGGAAATGGATTTCCTCCTTTTTCAAAGGTGAAACCTTTTATTTTTATGAATCCAGTACCGACTTCTTCTGGAGCAAAACACTGTTCTCTAGTTGTTATTTCTATATCCAAAGCATTTGGATTGATGCCTTCTGCTGTTTTTAAATGTATGGTCAAGCCATCATCTTCTACCCAAAACACGGTGTCTTCTTCAGATTCTGCCAAATCTTTGTAATTGGGCACTTGTGTTATTCTGTTACCTTCAATAAACATCAAGCCTCTTTTTAAAGCGAAATATTGCCCCATCCCATCCAGGTTAAAAGCATTTCGCTGGGATTTTGCTAAATGAGAAAACATCCAAGAAGTTAGATTGATTCTTGCAAATGGATTCCCTTTTTCAAAATAGGAAAACGGTATTTTTGCAGACCACACACGTTTTTTAAGCGTTTCACTTTTTATTAAACTCTTTTTAAACAAATCAATGTCTGGCTGGCTCCAATTTGTAATTAATTTTTCTGCACCTGTAATAATTACTTTTTCGTTTGGCGCAGCTTCATAACTAATCATGGCTTCATCACTTTCTCCCCCAAAACGTGGTGTTACTTTCTCTCTATAAATACCTTCTTTAACTATTACTTTTTGCTTTGGTTTTACAACTTCCGCTGCTTTGCCAATGGTTTTAAATGGTAATTCAAAAGTTCCTGGACTATCATCTGAAGCTTTGGGGTTATTGGTATCTACATAATATATTTTTTCATATTTGGTGTTATCTTTCCATGTTTCCAAAGCAGTACCATCTGGAAGGGTATTATCATTTTTTATTTGGGAAAACCCCATAAAACCCTGAAATACCAAACAAATTATCAATACAAGTTTTTTCATTTTTATTTACACTTTTAGTTTCTATTTTAATTTAAAGGAAATTCTTTTGAAGGCGTTCGTCCATTTATCATGATGTTTTTTAGGTCTTCAAAAACTTTTGGATGTTCTTTTATTACATTGGTTTGTTCCTCTATTTCGTTGTTTAAGTCATACAATTCGTAAGTATCGGCTTTATGAAGATATACCAATTTCCAATTTCCTTTTCTAACAGCTTGTTTGTTTCCTTGTGCTGGAAACTCCCAATATAAAAAATCATGGTTTTTCTGTTTTTCTGTTTGTGATAAAAGGGTTGGCAAATAGGAAATACCATTGGTAGGACAATCCAATTTTATACCTGCAATATCTGCACACGTTGGCATAAAATCCCAAAAGGCTGAGACATGTTTTGAAGTAGTACTTGGTTTAATGGTCTTTGGCCACCAAGCAATAAAAGGCACGCGTACACCGCCTTCATAAAGATCTCGTTTTAAACCCTTGAAAGGTTTATTGCTGTCAAAAAATTCTGGATCAACTTCGCCTTCGGCATGCGGCCCGTTATCACTGGCAAAAATGACTAAGGTGTTTTCTTCAATACCTTTAGATTTTATCATTTTTAAAACTTCGCCCACATAATTGTCCAATCTAGTAATTGCAGATGCTTTAGCTTTTTCAACTTCGGGCCAGTTTTCGTTTTTGTATTTCTCGACATCTGGTACTTCCATGCCGTGTTTGTTTTCTTCTAACAACCAAAACTCGTTGTTAGCATGCGGAATGGTATAAGCCAAGTATAAAAAAAATGGTTTATCGCTGTTTGCATTCGTTTCAATAAAACCTAGGGCTTCCTCTGTAAATAAATCATTGGAATACAATGCTTTGTTTGTAGAAACTGACCCCAAACCTTTGGCATACCCTTTTTCTGCCATGATTATTTCATTTGGCAACATAACTTTTTCATTATTTCTCCATAGATAATCCGGATAAGAATTATGAGCCCTTATATGGTTTAAGTACCCATAGAAATAATCAAAACCTTGTTTGTTGGGTGTTCCTGTGGTTTCTGGATCTCCTAATCCCCATTTGCCAATAATTCCCGTATAGTATCCTGATTTTTTCAACATTTCGGCAACGGTTACATCTTCGGGACGCAAAGGAAACGTTTCTGGTATGGGATCATTCCCTCTAATATAAGAATGCCCAGTATCCATCCCTGTTAACAAAGAGGCACGTGAAGGACCACAAACTGCAGATCCCGCATAATGGTCTGTAAACTTCATACCTTCTTTTGCCATACTATCAATATGCGGTGTTTTTATATCTTTTTGCCCATAACAACCAATGTCTGCATACCCCAAATCATCAGCAAGAATATAAATGATATTGGTTTTATTTTCATATTGTGTTACTGTTTCGAAAAACTTTGTTTTTTCTTTACAATTGGCAAATGAAAATACTATAATGAGGAGTGCTAGAGTTTTATTCATTGTACTAAATTTAAACTTCAAAAGTATTATTAAAAATTGTTTTTGTAAAAACAGCATGTTGCTGTAGAGCTGATTATTATAAAAAAGCTCCAAGAATTCATAGCGTTTTTTACAAACTCAATTTATCGCTATTTAATCATTAATGTTTGTGTTTCGTTCAATTTCCTGCTGTGGTGATTTCCAAACAATGGACATATCGTTATAAGGAATATCTCCCCTATCTCTATCTACCGCTGGAATATTTCTTTTATGTGCAATCAAGAACATCAAACGTTTTCATTCAAAAGACAATTCTTTCATATACTCATTATCAATGTGCTGTTGGGTAATCGTTCCTGTTAACGGTAACAGACCTGCTCTTTGTCTTAAAATATTAAGATTGGTTCTTGTTTTGGCATTATCTGAATTTAACAAAATGATTGCTCTCATCAAATGGAATTCTGGAGAACGAAATGCCGTATAGTTAGACACTAGTTTATCAAATTTAAAACATCACACATTATAATCATCTACATAATCATTTTTAAAAGCGGGGTCTTGAACTTTTTCATAACGTTGGAAATTTCCCCCTAGGCAATTACTTTCTTGCCCCCTATATTGACCAAAAACATAATAGCTGGGTTTTTCTCCGCCTTGAGAAGCCGTAAAAAAATATTGTTGATACATGGATGTGTTGATCATTTGGTTAACCCAATCATTATTGGTATTTTGGTAAATATTCAATGACTCAAAACGGCTCAATTGCCTTAAATCAAACAAAAGCGGGCCCAAAGGCTTAGGATTAGGTAATCCATCATTAGTTAGGGCTTGCTTAATCACACCTCTCCATTGGGGACTATTTGCCAACTCGACCATATTGATGGGTGAGTTTATACCAGGTTCAATATTAAAACCAAAAGTTGATTTACCCGATTTACAAGATTTTGTAGTGATAAGGACAACACCACTGACACATCTTGAACCATAAATAGCGGTTACTGAAGCGTCTTTCAAAACCGTAAGGCTTTCAATATCCTGAGAATTAATGGTGGTGTTAAAAGCTCCTGTTAACACTGGAATACAATCAATCAAAACCAGTGACTCTGTAATGGCCGTAATGGAGTTTATCCCCCTAATTTGGATTCTGCTTGCAGTATCTGGAGCACCTCCAGACGTTTTAATTTGAAGCCCTGAAACGATTCCTTGTAATGCTTGCTCAAAAATTGGAGCAGATATTTCCCTGATTTGATTAGATTTTATTGTTAAAATGGCAACACTATTTTCTCGTTTGGTTTGAGTTCTGTATCCTACGATGACAACTTCATTCAATTGTTGGATATCTTTCTCAAGTTGTACATTAATTGTTGTTTGACCAGAAACTACAAGCTCTTTTGATACATACACCACATAACTAAAAACTAAAACAGATGAATTATCAACATCTATGGAATATGCGCCATCAAAATCTGTTTGCTCTCCATTTGAGGTACCTTTTTCAACTACTGTTGTACCCGGCAAAGGCAAATCAGAAGGCTCTGTAACAATTCCTGTGACAATCTTCTCTTGTGCATTTATATTCACAAGAAAGGCAAAAAACATGAATGCTGTAGCCATACATCTACAATAACTATCAACATCATGTTTTAAGATTCTAAATAGAATTTCTTTCATGAATTTTGTTTTTTTAGTTAGTGTTTATTTGATTATTTTTTACTGTATAACATAGTCTACTCTAAAACAAAATCATAATTTGATTGCTATGAAAGCTAATATCTGTTTAAGAATTTGTTAAAAAATGTATGATGGTAAAAGTATCTGGAAAGAATATTAAATACTTATGCTTAATTTTCAAAAAATAGCACTTTTTTGATTTCCTATGTTAAAATGAAAAATTATTTGTTGATTTAACCCGATTTTTAGTTTTCACGCCAGATAAAATAGCTTTTTGAGAACAATAAAAACCAAATTAAGTAAGGTACTATCACTAAATAATTTACCCAAAAAATATAAAACATGACTAATCAAAAATCATATCGTTCTTCGTTCATCTTATTAACTGCTTTATTTTTTTATGGGGATTTATTACTGTTCTTGTAGATTATTTAATCCCTAGGTTACGTGAATTGTTCACTTTGACTTATTTCCAAGCAGGCCTGGTTCAATTTGCCTTTTTTGGCGCTTATTTTTTATTACCTGTCCCAGTATCTTTCAAAAATAGGCTATAAAAAAGGAATTGTTTTGGGATTATTGACAATGGCAATAGGCTGTTTGTTGTTTTACCCTGCAGCTTCATACCGTGTTTTTGGTATTTTTATTTTGGCATATTTCATTTTGGCAGCAGGCATGACCGTTTTGCAAGTTGCCGCCAATCCTTTTGTAGCCGTATTAGGATCATAAGATAGGGCTTCAAGTCGCTTAAACCTTTCACAAGCATTTAATTCATTGGGAACAGCCATTGCACCTAACATTGGTCCGTTGTTTATTTTGAGTGATGTCATAAAAAATAAAGATGAAATTGCAATATTGGATACTTCTGCAAAAGAAATATATCTGAGTTCAGAAGCCGCCGCAGTACAGAAGCCATTTTTGGGCTTAGCAATATTCATTACGTTTACAGCACTTATTTTTTTGTTTTCTAAATTACCAAAAATGATTAGTAAGGAATTAACTGGAATCTACATTGAGGCTTTCAAAAACAAAAAACTCAAGCAAGGGTGTTAGGCATATTCTTTTATGTGGGAGCCAAAGTAGCCATAGGTAGTTATTTGGTTAACTATTTTCTGGACATGAACCTTGTTACCCTAATTAAGGAAAACAACATAATGAAGGATCAATCTCAAAAGTTGCGTGCGAATTGAAAGTATAGTTTGATATTTGCAAAAAAATTAAGCACTGGAATTATCTTTAGACCTACTGAAATTACTATTACCAGAATTAGTGGTTTCCCATTTTGATATTCCTAACCATTCTATAGAGCAAGATGCTGTTCACCTATATTTTGAGGAGAAAAAAGATAGTCCTAAAGAAGAAAAGCGCCGTAGATGGCTTGATAAAACAACTTGGCAAGTTGTTCAAAGAGATTGGAATCTAGTAGCACAGGGAACTCTAATGACCAGCGAGTTCGCTGCTTTTTTAAAAGCACTTGGTCAGTACTAAGCCCAATGACTGCCATACCATAGGTGAGTTTTATAACGTTGATGGCAAAAAACTCAGCAGACAATACAGGGACTATCTTAGCGAGTTTAAAAATTGGAAACAAAAACCCCACGCCAAACAATGGCTTGTCTTTCCTGAAAACATGGGCAGGCATTTGTCCATTGATGAGACAGCACTCTCCAAAGGAGAACTCTATACCATAATCACCAATAAAAAAGCTAAAGGAAAGAAAGGGGCCATAGTAGCTATATTGGAAGGCACCAAGGTGGAATCTATCATAGAACAGCTCCTTAAAATACCAAAACCTCTTAGAGATAAAGTCAAGGAGATTACTATTGACATGGCTAATTCCATGAAAATGATTGCTAAAAAATGTTTTCCCAGAGCCATACAGGTTACAGATCGTTTTCATGTCCAAAAACTAGCTTTAGAGGCCTTGCAAGATATTCGAATAAAACATCGTTGGGAAGCTATAGGTCAAGAAAATGATCAGATTAAACTAACTAAAAACAAACAGAACATAAACCAGCAACCTTTGACAATGGCGATACAAGAAAACAACTCTTGGCTCGAAGTAGATACCTACTCTACAAAGCTCCCAATAATTGGACGCAAAGCCAATACTTAAGATCCAAAATACTTTTTGAACAATACCCCGATATTAAAAAAGCCTATAACCTTGCCCTTAGATTAGCATCAATAAATAAAATATAATTAAATTTAAAAAGGACAGAGTGAACTTATATCCCTAGCTAGCGATCAAGAGCTGTCTTGCGTATTAGTCTCGGTCCTTTTTTTATACTACTTAGAACTATATAGAATTTCAGATAGTCCTTATTAAAGGTCTTAGTTTAAGTAGCATTTTTTAATTTCTAAATCTAAAGTTATGAATTTTAAGGAAGTAATTAGTATTGATATTAGTAAAAACACGATTGATGTTTGTGTCCACCTATCTCAAAAGAGCACGGAATTTACAAACACAAGCAAAGGTGTTAAAAGGTTTTTGAGCTGGGTTAAGCGTGATTTAAAAGATATATCTGAGGTGCTTTTTGTTTATGGGCATACAGGAATGTACTCCCATATACTCACAATTATTCTTCAGGAAATGAATTGCCATTATTATGTTGCTCCCGCACTCGATATCAAGCGTTCCATGGGTATTGTTAGAGGAAAAGACGATAGAATAGATGCTAAACGAATTGCCTTATACGGTTACCGTTTAAGGGAGGAAATCATCCCTATCACGGTATGTTCTAAATCAGTAGAGGCACTTAAATCCCTAATGACTCTAAGATCAAAACTGGTCAAACAACGTGCAGCTCATAAAAGCACCTTAAAGGAGCAAAAAAGTATTTATAAGTCTAAGGATTTTAAATTTATTTTTGAGACACAGCAAAGAACAATACATTACCTAACTAAACAGATAAAGGCTATTGAGCAGCAAATGGAGGAGCTTATCAACAGTCAAATGGCCCTCAAGGTTAATATGGAGTTAATGCTATCCATCAAGGGAGTTGGTAGACAAATGGCTACTACAATGCTTATAGTTACAGAGAACTTCACAAAGTTTGATAACTCTCGTAAGTTTGCCTCATACTGTGGTATCGCACCGTTTGCTTACCAATCAGGTACAAGTATAAAAGGCAGAAACAGGGTGTCACCGCTTGCTAATAAGAAGATTAAGTCCCTGATTCATATGTGTGCAGTAAGTGCCATACAACATAACCCTGAAATGAGAATGTACTATCATAAACGTATCGAGAATGGAAAAAGTAAAATGGGCACACTAAACATTATTAGAAATAAATTGATTGTCCGCATCTTTGCGGTTATACAAAGGCAAACACCATATGTAGATACTTTAAAGTTTGTGGCTTAAATTTTAACAAAAATTTATTTGGTCGAATCATAGAATACGCAAGGACTGAGAAACATATTCAATACGGCAACTTCTATACAAATAGCATATACTAAATTGGCACATTGGTATAAGGACGTAGAACAAACTGGATACAAGGCATTCAATACTATAGCAAGTACAATAACCATAAACTACAGGTCAATTCTAAATTACTTCATAAATCGAAGCACCAATGCCTCGGCGGGAATCCTTCAATGCCAAAATAAAAGCCTTTAGAAGCCAATTTAGAGGTGTCAGAAACGTAGAATTCTTTCTCTTTAGATTGACTAAAATTTTTGCATCAACACAACTATTGGTCTTGACCCCAGTTTACTTCACGTTATGAGATTAAAGATCATCTATTTTTATTCAAATCACTAACACGCAAAAAAATTAACTACTGAATAAAATAATTGGTTTTGATATTAAATCTCATCATTCTAAATTGAGCCACAAAAAATAACAAAATGTTGTACCTATGTTGTACCCGTGTCTTTTTTCAGTGTGTTTTTGAAATAAAAAAGCCGAAGAGAAATCTTCGGCTTTTAGTGCGGGTGAAGGGACTCGAACCCCCACACCTTGCGGCATTAGATCCTAAGTCTAACGTGTCTACCAATTCCACCACACCCGCATTTCATAATTTTAACACTAATAATTAGGTTAAATCCTAAGTCTAGCGTGTCTACCAATTCCACCACGCCCGCAAAAGGACTGCAAATATAATCAACATTTTTAAATTGCAAACTTTATAGCACCAAAAAACATTCTTTTTTATACTTTTGAATACAACCATAAATATATCGCATGAATACTATTACCTCTTATATAGAAAATAATAAAGAACGATTTGTAAACGAGCTTATAGAATTACTCAAAATACCATCTATTAGTGCCGATTCTGCATTTAAGAACGACGTACTAAAAACAGCCGAAATTATTAAAGTTAGCCTTGAAAACGCAGGATGTGATGCTGTTGAAATTTGTAAAACAGACGGCTACCCTATTGTTTACGGTGAAAAAATAATTGACAAAAACCTTCCAACCGTTTTGGTTTACGGCCATTACGATGTACAACCGCCTGATCCTTTAGAACTTTGGAATTCTGCCCCATTTGAACCAATTATTGAAAAAACCGAATTGCATCCCGAAGGTGCTATTTTTGCTCGCGGTGCATGCGATGATAAAGGACAAATGTATATGCACGTAAAAGCGTTAGAATTTATGACCTCTACCCATCAGCTGCCATGTAATGTGAAGTTTATGATTGAAGGCGAAGAGGAAGTTGGTAGTGCTAATTTGGCAACTTTTGTAAAAAACAACAAAGAAAAGTTACAAAATGATGTAATCCTTATTTCCGACACTGGCATGATTGCCAAGGACGTACCCTCTATAACAACAGGATTACGAGGGTTAAGTTATGTTGAAGTAGAGGTAACAGGCCCTAACCGCGATTTACATTCAGGACTATATGGGGGTGCGGTAGCAAATCCTATTAACATCTTATCTAAAATGATTGCCTCGCTTCATGATGAAAACAACCACATTACTATTCCTGGGTTTTATAACAAGGTAGAAAACCTATCTGAAGAAGAACGTGCTGAAATGGCCAAAGCCCCATTTAATTTAGATGCTTACAAAAAGGCTTTAGACATAAGCGATGTTTATGGCGAAAAAGGCTATACAACCAACGAACGCAACTCTATTAGACCCACGCTGGATGTAAATGGCATTTGGGGTGGCTACACTGGCGAAGGCGCCAAAACCGTAATTGCAAGTAAAGCCTACGCTAAAATTTCTATGCGCTTGGTACCACACCAAGACTGGGAAGAAATTACTCAGCTATTTAAAACACATTTTGAGAGTATTGCCCCAGATGCTGTAAAAGTTAAAGTTACACCTCACCATGGTGGTCAAGGTTACGTAACACCAATAGATAGTATTGGTTATAAAGCAGCCTCTAAAGCGTACAAACAAACCTTTGGCAAAACTCCAATTCCTCAGCGCAGTGGAGGAAGTATTCCTATAGTTTCTCTTTTTGAAAAAGAACTAAAAAGTAAAACTATTTTAATGGGATTTGGTCTAGATAGCGACGCCATCCATTCACCAAACGAACATTTTGGAGTTTGGAATTATTTAAAAGGCATAGAAACCATCCCGTATTTTTACAAATATTTCACGGAATTAAAAGCCAAATAACCGTAAATACTTGTTAATGATTCTATCGCAAGAATACAGGCCATATTATAGTTTAATTCAAAAGACAGTCTTCAGGTTTTTATTTTTATACTTCTTAATTTAATTTTATGATATTTTTCTACCGCCCTCATTTGACAATCGATAAACTCCATTAAAATGGAAGTTGATCTTTACGCTATCGACAGACAAAAGAAAAATTAGGTCTCAAGAGTAATCACAAACAAAAAATAGAATTTTCCTTTACAGGATCCACAACAAATGAGCTTTGTATTGTTGCAATACCATCAACAACAGATAGTTTTTCATTGATGAAATGATGAAATTCAGAAATATTCCCTACCACAACTTTTAATAGAAAATCAAAATTTCCTGAAACATGATGACACTCCATTATTTCAGAAAGCAAGCAACTTTGCTCTTTGAAGTTATCTAATAGTTCTTTTTGATGCTTCAGTAAAGAAACTTGGCAATATGCCAAAACATGTTTTCCAATTTTATCTCTATCGAGAAGAACAACATGAGATTTTATAACCTGTTGTTGTTCTAATTTCCTAATCCGCTCATAGGTTGGTGTAACGCTTAATCCAACTTTACTGGCAATTTCCTTAGTGTTTTGTTTAGCATTCTTTTGAAGTTCCATTAATATTTTTCTGTCGATTTTATCCATACAAGATTTTTTTTCTGAATTCATACAGTCTCAAAATACAAAATAGTTCAAAATCACTGTATTTTTCAAATATAAAAATATATTTTCTGTATTCATATAAAAAATAGATTTTAAAACTATTTAATAGTAATTTTACAGCTTTAACAACACAAAGAAGAAGACTCAAAATAACTTTGAATTTTATTTTTGGATACCATTAAATTTTACATTGAAGAAAATAAACAACGGTTTTTAGAGGAGCTTATTGAACTTCTTAAATCCCCCTAAATAAGTGCAGATTCAGCTTAACAAAAATGATGTTTTAAAAACCGCAAATACCATGCTTTAAAAGGCTTGAATACAATTAATCACTAAGAACCCTATATGAGAAAAAGATACACCTCTAGTCTTGCAACGCTTTTATTCGCTGCACTTTTAATTAGTACTTCTGGGTCTTTAGGTAAATTCATAAACCTACCTATACCTGTTATAACTTGGTGGCGTTCATCATTGAGTGCCCTATTTCTTTTTCTTTTTTGTAAAATTAAAAAAATAGATTTAAAGATTAAATATAGGAGAGACCTTATCACAATCCTTTTAAGCACTATACTTTTAGGCATTAGTTGGATATCTTATTTCTATGCCTTAAAACTCTCTAATGTTGCTTTGGGAATGTTATCTCTATTTACATTTCCGGTTATAACTGCATTTTTAGAACCCCTATTCAGCAAAACCAAGCTCAGCTCAACACATGTTATTCTCGGAATAATAGTACTAGCTGGAATTTACATTTTAGCACCAGATTTTGATTTTAAAAACACTTATGTGAAAGGCATTCTTTTTGGCGTTTTTTCGGCGGTTTGTTATGCTCTTAGAAATTTAATGTTAAAACCATATGTTTCAAATTATCATGGTTCGACCTTAATGACCTATCAGACCCTATTTCTAACCATTCTGCTCATTCCAGTAATTTTCTTGATGGATACTGTGAACACTACAGAACAGCTTCCAAACTTGATAATTCTGGCTCTTATTACAACGGCTATTGGCCACACGTTATTTATAATGAGTTTAAAACATTTTTCTGTTAGTACAGCAAGCATTATTGGAACAGCACAACCCATTTTTGGGATTATAATTGCTTTTTTATTCTTAAATGAATCTCCATCAATCAACACCTATATTGGCGGAACACTCATCCTTGGAACGGTGATTATAGAAAGTATTCGGTCTAAAACAAACTGATTTTTTCCTGAATATTGTAACAAAACACCAGCTTTAACGTTCTAATAGTCAATCAATCAAAAAACAAACTTAGTATGTTAAAGCGATTTTTTATCATTTGCTCTGGGGCAGACTCCACTATTCTAGAAAATTGTTCATCTGGAGAACAAAATAAATATGCAGGTATTGGCGCAACCGTTTTCTTTACAGCCGTTATGGCTTTTATTGCTGCTGGTTATGCACTTTACACTGTTTTTAACAACTTATTTGCTGCCATATTTTTCGGCTTAATTTGGGGGTTATTAATATTCAATCTAGACCGTTATATTGTTTCTACTTTAAAAAAAACAGGTAATGCTTTAGATGAATTTATTCAAGCAACTCCACGAATTATTTTAGCTGTAATTATTGCTATTGTTATTGCAAAACCCTTAGAATTAAAAATCTTTGAAAAAGAAATTAATCAGGTATTACTTGAAGAAAAAAATGCAATGACGCTAAATAATAAAGCACAATTAGCTGAACAATTTACACCAGAAATAGAAGTATTAAACACACAAATAAACAACTTACAAAACGAAATTACTTCCAAAGAAAATGAAGTAAATAATTTATACAACACCTATATTTCTGAAGCCGAAGGAACTGCTGGCACAAAACTTCTAGGAAAAGGCCCAGTTTACAAAGAAAAACGCGAAAAACACGATGCGGCATTGGCTGATTTGCAAATACTTAAAACCGAAAACAAAGCAAAAATTCTTGCTGCGGAAACCAAAATTGCCGAATTACAAGGCGATTACAATACACAAGTAGTGAATACCCAACCTATAATTAATAACTTTGATGGATTAATGGCCCGCATAAATGCCTTAAACAAATTGCCATGGTTGCCATCGTTTTTTATATTCTTATTGTTTTTAGCTGTAGAAACCGCTCCAATATTTGCAAAATTAATATCACCTAAAGGCGTTTATGATTTTAAATTGGAGGACGAGGAAGATACCGTTAAAAATTTAATGCTTCAAAACAAACACCAAAGAGCAGCTTTACTTAATACAGAAAACACTCTTAACGATAATGTGTACTCCAATATAGAAAACAACGAAGAACTGTACGCTTATAAAAGCAAAAAGGCTCGCGAATTATTACAAATGCAAGCCGACGCTTTTTATAAAAAACAGAAATCTATTTTATAAATTATGCCATTGCTTCGTTGGCTTTAAAATGCTCGTAAAGCGCTTTACAGCCCAAACCCACAATAGATAATTCTTTATTATCCCTTAAAGATTTTGTATGAAAATCTGCAAGCGCATTTACACCAAAGCGATCTACGGTTTGCAACTCTTCAATACTAATAGTTAGCGCATTATACTTTTTGTATGCTTTTAACAATTCAGCTTGAAATATGCCTACATTATTTTTGTTAAGTACACCTTTTAATTTAATAAAATTATTACAAGAAATTATATTTAAATCCATATCATAAATTGTTTACACCGATAAATTTGGGGTTTAATCGATTTATTTCGCAATAAATATAGTAAAATATTTTAAATTTCTTACGCAATAAAACACCAAGCATGTTTTGTTACATAAGTATTTACTAAAAAAAGCTAATAATAATTAGCAGCAGGTTACGCTGCTTCGTATGTTTTAAAATGATCGTAAAGTTCTTTACAACCTAAGCCCACAATAGACAGTTGAATGTTGTTTTTAATAGATTGCGCATGTAAGTCTGCAAGAGCATTAACGCCATGTCTATCTACACTTTCTAGAGCCTCTACACTAATAGTAAGTACTTTAAATGTTTTAAAAGCTTTTTTAAATTCTTTCTGAAACACTTCAACATTACTTTTATTTAGCGTTCCTTTTAATTTGAAGAAATTATTGCAACTGGTAATTCTTAATTCCATAATACATAAATTTTTAATTCAACAATAAATTTGGGCTATTAATCGTCTGGTAATGATGTAAATATAGTTAGTAAAAACAAAAAACCTTTTATTTTTCGATAAATAGATTTTTACTTAGGTTGAACGTCTTAGTGATGTCAATTTCATCGATGACTAACATTTTTGACATGATTTTTTTATTACTTTTACCAATAACACTTTTGAAAAACATAGCGATTATGAGAACATTTTCTATACTTTTTTTTCTTTTATCATTTAGCCTTACCTATGCCCAGGCCAATAAAGACGCCGATGTTAAAGCTATTAATAAAGTACTGAAACAACAACGCATTGCTTGGTCTAATAACGATATTGAAGGCTACATGGAAGGCTATTGGAAAAATGATGCTCTAGCATTTTATGGCAATAAAGGTGTTACCTATGGTTGGGAAAATACTTTAGACCACTATTTAACCTACTACCCAACCGCAGCCTATACCGGCAAGTTAAGTTTTAAAATAAACGCTGTAAATAACATTGCACCAGATGCCTACTATGTTTTGGGTGAGTATCACATTAAGCGCGATATTGGTAATGCAGATGGCATTTTTATGCTAGTATTTAAAAAGATTAATGGCGAATGGAAAATTATTGCTGACACTTCGGTATAGTTTTTAGCCATTTTTGTTTATGTCGCGAATATATACGTTAATTAATTTTATTAGAAAAAAGGGTATTGTGTTTGTTGCTGTAATTGAACTCAAATTTTAATTTTCAACATTAAAACGAGTCGATTATTTTTGTAATATGAAATACAGTTATAAAGTAATACTCATGATAATTCTGGCGGCCATAACCATTAATGGTTTGGTAACAGGTAAGTATTTATTTTTAGTATTTATGTTTCCGTTAGGTCTTGGTTTTTTTAATAAGAAAGACCCTTAGTTAGGTTTTCTTAACATAGGCTGTAATAATAACAATTTGTTGTCCACCAACTTTACCTTCAATATAATCTGCATTCTCAGGGTCTAAACGAATATTACGGACTGCTGTACCTTGTTTTGCTACCATGCTAGACCCTTTTACTTTAAGATCTTTAACCAACACTACGGCATCTCCATTTTCTAAAATAACGCCATTAGTATCACGATGAATAATTCTTTCGCTCTCGTCTTTGTCCTCTCCTGTTGCCCTAGCTAAAGCCAAAGCATCATCATCTAAATACATCATATCTAACAAATCTTTTGGCCACCCTTCGTTACGAAGTCTTTGCAGCATTCGCCATGCCATAATTTGTACAGCAACATGCTCACTCCACATGCTATCGTTTAAACAACGCCAATGGTTAGGTTTCATGTCTTCATCGCCATTTATTTGATCTAAACAGGTTTTACATACCAAAATAGCATTATCCACACTATCGTTTAAAGATGGCGGAATAGTATATTGTGCTAAATTCTTTGTAGACCCGCATAATTCGCAAGTAGTGTTACTTCTATCTTTTAAAGTTTGTAGTACGCTCATTAAAATTGGTTTGCTATTGCAATAATAGGTTTTTTTAAGATTAAAAATTGGATATATTTTTCAATTGTTCCTGCATCTTTTTGGTCATACCTTTTACTACCATATTGTAAGAATGGTCTATAAGATCTTTAATAAATTCAGGTTTTAGTTCGCCTTTATAAATACATATAGTGTTCCAATGTTTGTTACTCACATAAGGGCCTGCATAAATACTTTGGTAAGTAGCACGAAGCTCCATGGTGTAGTCCGGATCGCATTTAAGGGTAATGGTAGCTTCTCCTTTATCCCATAAACTTAAATGTGCTAAGAGGAACATTTTATTTAATACTTTAAAAACCAACGTGCTTTCATCAAAAGGAAAACTCTCTGATGTTCCTTTTTTACTCAAGCAGTAGGCCCTTATTTGTTCTATGTTCATTGTTCGCTGTTAATTTTTTTTGGGCGTTACCACGCTTTGGGCGTGGTCGGGCTTTCACTACTCAATCCCTCCTACGTCGGGGATTTCAAACATGCCGTTCAATCCCTAACGCGAACACATCCACCAAAAAACACGTTCTTATTCCACCAACTTTATATCTTCAGCTTCAATTTTTAAAGCAGTATAATCTAAAGTCCAGCCAATAGTTTCAACTATGGTTTCTATTAATAAAATTGTTTCTAAAACTTCTTGTTGTGCTATTTCAATTAATCCACTTTCAGGAATTTTAGCTCTTATATGTACTTTAGCCTCGTTGTGCAAATCGGTTAAATCGTTTGCTTCAAATCTATTAAAATAACCATCGGATTTATCATAATAATTCAAGTTTGTTTCGATGGATAATACTTCGGGCTGCGGAAAATGCTCTAAAATAATTTTCTTTTTATAATTATCTGCCTTTAATTTTATTTTAGACAAATCGTATCCCACATGAGCCTTTGCGTTAATAATTACCAGTGCTTTTTTTCTACTGGAAATTAATTTTAAAAACCGCTGTTTTACATCTTCATAATGGTAAATTTCAGCAAAATCGCCTTCAACGGTAATAAACTTGCACACTTTTTTAATCTTGTTTAATAAAATGGTAGATTGTGTATTTACCAATTGTTTATTCTTTATAGATTTTACAATGGTAACTACAGCAAGCGTTACTAAAACGGTAATAATTATTGCAATAAACACCTCCATTTATTCAATTATTTTATATAAGATAGGTTTACTTGGCGCTGCATCGTTTTCAAAGGGTGCTATTTGTAAATTTAAAAAATACTCACCATCTTCAACAGCATTTGGCACATAAATAAACTCTGTTATAGTGGCGTCCATCCTTAACTTGCCTTTGGTATTCCAAAATGCATTATGCGACAATAGTTGGCATTCGTCTTTTTCCTTATCTACACTGGGCAAGTCTATTAACAAATGCTTAATGTTTTTTTGTCTTAAATATTCTGTAGCTTCTTCTAACAAATATGTTGGGTTGGTGTTAGAATATTGTTTTGATAATTTTTCCTTTGTATTGGGAATGGTACGTATTACAACAGCGTCGCGCTTTTTGTTTCCTAAGGCAAACTGAATTTGTTTTTTAGAAATCACAAAATCGCCTTTGAGCTTTTCTGGTGCAACCGTTATTACCTCAGCTAAAAAGAAAAACTGTTTTAAATTTTGGTTTATGGAATGTACTTTTTCTGTAATATGCCCAACGCATTCGGTATGTGTACCATGTGCATGCGGATTAAACATAATGTTATTAAAATTTATACAGGCACCATCTTTTACCGTTGCCACCCAATCGCCTTCTTTTACGGGCTCAATTTTAGGCGCATCAACATACCAAGCATTTACATTGTTTGTTGATGCTCTTAACGGCATTGATATATCTAAAGGTTGCGATAAATCTATCTGTAACTTTCTGGAATTGTATTGTATTGTTGCAATCAAGATAAATTAATTTTAAAAAGGCTAGATGCGATACCATCACTTAAAAATTTGCCTTTTTTAGTGATTAATAATGTGTTACCATCAATATACAATAAATGTTGATTTATAAAAATTTCAGCTTGCTCCAAAAGATATTTTTTGTAATTCAATCCAAAATCTGTTTCAACTTTGTCTAAAGAAACACCCCAAATAGTTCGTAACCCTGTCATAACATACTCATTAAACTTATCGGTTTTAGTAAGGGTTTCTGTTTCTAATGGGAGAACATTTTGCTGAATACTTTTTATGTATTTTGTGTTATTAGACACATTCCAACTGCGTTGGTCACCAGTAAACGAGTGGGCAGATGGCCCAATGCCCAAATATGGTTTCCCTTGCCAGTATGCTGAATTATTTGCACTAAAAAAATTAGGTTTGCCAAAATTAGAAAGCTCATAATTTACAAAGCCTTTGTTTTCTAAAATTTCAACTAGTATTTGAAATTGTGCTTGAGCCGCATCGTCGTCTACATTTTCTATAATGCCCTTTTTAATAAAAGACTCTAAAGCTGTTTTAGGCTCTACCGTTAAAGCATAACAGGATAAATGTGGTATATTATACGATAACGCTATGTTTATATTTTCCTCCCATTGCTTGTTACTTAAACCAGGAATACCATAAATTAAATCGACCGAAATATTTTTAAAATATTGCGTAGCTTCTAGCAAACAATTTTTAGCTTCTGTAGCGTTATGGGCACGATTCATGAGTTTTAAATCGCGTTCAAAAAACGATTGAACGCCAATGCTTAAACGATTTACTTTTGAATTTGATAACGCCTTAATTGTTGCGCTTGTTAAATCGTCTGGATTTGCCTCAAGCGTAATTTCTGGATCTTCTACAACCTTAAAATTTTTATAAACGGCATCAATTAACATATGTAACTCCCCTACCGATAATAAGGATGGTGTGCCGCCACCAAAGTAAATAGTTGCTATAGTTTTATTTTGAAGTTCGCTTTTTCTTAGCTCAAGTTCCTTAACTAAACATTGTATAAGTGTTTCTCTCTTTTTCAATGAGGTTGAAAAATGAAAATCGCAATAGTAACAAGCCTGTTTACAGAACGGGATGTGGATGTAGATACCCGAAGAATCTGCTAGCCTTCCCGAAGAAGAGCAACTCTTACCAACACTCATTTTTTTGATTTTTTTAAACTAAATACTATGTTATTCATAAATACAATATCATTTAAAGAGATTCTGTTTTGCAGAAATGACAACTAAACGGTTAACAAAATCAATCTTTTTTCACTCGAGATTCGTTTTGTTTTACAAAACTAGCCCAACCAGAGTAACTTTTACCCACCTCTATTCTACCAGAGTTATAAAAATGACAAACAGCTGCTGCTAAACCATCAGTAGCATCTAAGTTTTTTGGCAATGTTTTTAACCCGAGTAAACTTTGCAACATTTTGGCAACTTGCTCTTTGCTGGCATTTCCGTTTCCTGTTATGGCCATTTTTATCTTTTTAGGAAGGTATTCCGTTATTGGAATTTCCCTGCTTAATCCCGCAGCCATGGCAACACCTTGCGCTCTTCCTAACTTTAGCATACTCTGTACGTTTTTGCCGTAAAAAGGTGCTTCTATGGCAATTTCATCGGGGTTGTGCGTATCGATAAGTTCTATGGTGCGTTCAAAAATTAGTTTTAGTTTTAAATAATGGTCGCTGTATTTTTTTAGATCCAATTCATTTAACTGTATAAACGTCATGGTTTTCCCCACCACTTTTATGAGTCCGAAACCCATAATAGTTGTACCTGGATCTATACCTAAAATAATTCTTTCTTTTTGCATTAATCGCCACAAAAATAACAACCGCTGAGCGAAATAGACGCACCAAAGGTTACTGTTAATAAATTTTCATTAAACGCTCCAAAACCAGTTGAAACAGGGTTAAACGCTTTTCCAAAACCAAAAATGTAAGAACCGTCCAGATAAAGTGTTAAACGATCTGAAATACCGTAGTGAAATTCTATGCCACCCATTGTATTTAAAAACGACACATCATTATTTCCATAATTTCCCAAAGGATTAACCATGGTAAAACCTGGTCCTGCATGTAAAAATGTCCCTATTCGGTTTGAAAGCGGTAGTATTCGCGATGCATCGTATACTAACTGCAGATTAATGCGAGAGTAGTTTAATTTAAAATCGTTAAACGCCGCTTCGTTAGAAATTCTACTAAAACCATAATCTAGCTTTGCGCCCAAAACAGGTTTAAACATATATTGTAAACCTAAACTTACCGTTGGAAAATTAACCGACTTTCCCTTAAACCCCTGAACAAAACCGTTACTAGAAGGACTATTAATTCCCAGTGCAATTTGTGCTTTTAAAGTGCTTGTATCTGTTTGAGCTACAGCCGAATATAAACCTAGAAGACTGCAATACCAAATAACTATTAATTTAAGCATGTTTGTTTTTGGGTTCATAAGGAGTTAAATGGTTAATTTGCATTGCTAAAAACTATGCATTACGCGCTTCCATACAAAACTAAACAATTCTTTTTTGTGCTCATTAAATTAAGCATTGTACTTGGTGCAGGTTTTTTTATTTACCATAAACTAGTTAATAATTCTGATTTAGATGTTAGTAGTTTTATTCAATTTACTTCACAAAACAGCGTTTTTTCATTAAGAAACACCGTTTTATTAGTCGTTTTATCTGTTCTCAATTGGTTTTTAGAAACTTTAAAGTGGCAGCATTTAGCATCTGAAATTAAAAAAATTAACTTTAAAAATGCCTTAGAACAAAGTTTAGGAGCTCTCACCGCATCATTATTTACACCAAACCGAATTGGCGAATATGGTGCAAAAGCTATGTATTATACTGCGCATTTAAGAAAAAAAATAATGTTAACAAACTTATTAAGCAATATGCTACAAATGAGTATTACTTCAATTTTTGGCATTATTGGCTTTAGTGTTTTTTTACAGAAGCACAATATAGGTGTAAACTATAATAAAATTTCACAATTTTTAATTGTTGTATTTTGTGTTGTTCTGGTAATTCTATTGGGATTTTTGCAAAATCGCTTTAAAATAAAGGGGTGCTCTACAAAACAAACAAGAGCCTTTTTATTCCATTTTCCAAAACAAAAATTATACTTAGGGTTTTTGCTGTCGCTAGCGCGCTACATTGTGTTTTCGTTCCAATTCTTTTTGTTACTTTATTTTTTTAAAGCAGATTTCTCGTATTTAGAAGCTATAACCGCAATTACCTCTATGTATTTATTGGTCTCTATAATACCTTCAATTTTTATTTTTGATGTCGTAATAAAAGGAAGCGTTGCCGTATATTTATTCTCTTTTTTACAAATTAACGAACTTATAGTTTTAAGCAGTATTACAGTAATGTGGCTATTTAATTTTGTGCTCCCAAGTATATTTGGAAGCTATTATGTAATAACATTTAAACTCCCCAAAAACATTTAATATGGTAATTTTAAGTATTAGCATCGCCATTCTATATTTAGCTGTAATAGCCGCCTTTACTTTTGGTTTTGATAAAGTAAAACCGTTTAATTTAAGTGATGTTGCAGCAAAAACCAGGTTTTCGGTAGTTGTACCTTTTAGAAATGAAGCTGAAAATTTACCGCAATTATTAAAATCTATAACAGCACTAAACTATACTAAACAGTTATTTGAAATTATTTTAGTTGATGATGATTCTGATGATGATTCGGTAAAAATCATCAAAGAATTTATCGATACTATTTCAACAGAAATAACTAAAACCAATATATCTTTAATTACAACTAAAAAGACCTCTACCTCGCCAAAAAAGGATGCCATTACCACAGCAATAAAAGCTGCAAAATATGAATGGATTATTACTACAGATGCAGATTGTATAGTACCAAAATTTTGGCTGGATAGTTTTGATGAGTTTATACAGAACAGAAAACCTACTTGTATTGTTGCACCAGTAACTTACATAGAAGATGGTACATTTTTAGGCAGGTTTCAATTACTAGATTTATTTAGTCTTCAAGGAGCTACCATTGGTGGTTTTGGACTAAAAAGACCCTTTTTATGTAATGGTGCAAATTTTGCGTATACCAAAAGTGTTTTTAATACACTAAACGGATTTGAAGGCAATACAAATATTGCTAGTGGTGACGATATTTTTTTACTAGAAAAAATTATAAAAAAGTACCCAAACAACGTTTATTATCTAAAATGTGAAAAAGCAATAGTCTTTACAAAACCGCAGCATACGTGGCAACAACTTATAGAGCAACGTGTGCGTTGGGCAGCCAAAACAAGTGCCTACAATAATTGGTTTGGCAAAGTAACAGCCTTAATAGTTTTTCTAACCAATTTTTTAATAATTCTTCTCCCCTTTCTTGCGGTACTAGGCCTTTTTAACCTTAAAATTTGGGTTTATATTTTAGTTATTAAATTACACATCGATTTTTTACTGCTTTATAAAACATCAGCTTTTTTTAATCAACGGCGTGCCTTCAAAAGTTTTTTAACTAGTTTTTTCCTGTATCCGTTTCTTACTAATTATGTTGCTTTACGTTCTGTTATTAAAGGCTACCAATGGAAGGGACGTACTTTTAAAAAATAGTTTGCCAAAAGCACTTTAGCAACATCTTTACATAAAAATGTTAACCTTTTTTCCACACCATACCATGCTATATTATTATTGGTAATTTTATGGAAACTATAAAACTAAATCCTATTCTAATTCACTTTAATAATCAAGGGCAATTCAAATTCTGAAGTTACGTGTTGCCCGCGCTTTATAGCAGGAAAAATTTCTGGAAGCGTATCTAAGCTTTTAAACAATAGCGCCTCTAATTCGGGAATTTCCTGTTGTGTAAGCGCATCCATTTTTGCTTCAAGAAGTTTAATTTTTCCAGTATTGGTTACAGTCATTTTTAAAACTAAGGTGTCGTTAACATCCTTGGTAACCACAATCATTTGCTTTTGGAGGTATGCCGTAATGTTTGAGGTTAAGGTGTATTGAAAGCAGTCTTTTTTATCGGTTTTAGAAGTTAAACTATCGCATACAGTAAATGTTGGATATGTATCCACATCATCCCAATTAAACGTTTGCAACTCTTCTTTTAAAATAGCATCTGAAGACGTTTTTTTTACGTTGAAATACTCACATGAAATGATAGTAAAAACAAAAACAATAACAACAAATTGCCTCATAGATTTCTTCTGAAACTGAAAAGTACAATTTTTTAAAATTATATGTGAAATTTATTTGAAGATATGGCCAACTTTAATTTCAATCTTATATTAGTCTGTCTTTTTTTGTTGATTTTTAAATTGCTCTTCTTTATTTATCTCCTTTAATACAGCTTCTAAATCTTTAATATCCATATCGTTTTTCTTTACAAAAAAAGATACCATACTCTTAAACGAACCCTGAAAATAATTGTCTACTAACTTATTTATAGACTGGTTACTATAATCTTGTTTTGCAACTAGTGGAAAATATACATGTCCTTTTCCTTGCTTCTCATAATTTACAAAGCCCTTATTTTCTAAAATTCTAACGATGGTAGAAACAGTATTATAGGCTGGTTTCGGTTCTGGTAACTCATCAATAATTGCCTTAACATTAGCCTTTTTAAGTTGCCATAAAATTTGCATGATATCCTCTTCTGCTTTGGTAAGTTGTTTCATTTTTTACGGTTTAAATCATATTCAACTAAATACTTAGTTCAACAAATATAACTAAAATTTTAGTTTAAACTAATTTGTTAGTTTAAAATGTAACAATATTATTATATGTGCGTCTAAACACTAGAACAAATACATTTTATGGATATTATTTTAATTATTATTGGAGCATTTTTCACGCTCCTTGGTATTCTTGGTAGTTTTTTACCTGTGTTGCCAGGACCAATTACTAGTTGGGTTGGTTTACTTATACTTCATTTAACTGAAGCTATACCAATGCATACTACTTTTTTGGTGGTTACATTCATCATAGCTGCCTTAATTTGGATACTGGATTATATTATTCCTGCCATTGGCACGAAACGCTTTGGCGGTTCTAGATACGGTATGATAGGTACAACCGTAGGATTAATTATCGGATTGATTGCGCCAATACCTGGTGGTATCATCATAGGCCCATTTGTTGGAGCGTTAATTGGCGAGTTAATAAACAAAAACGATTCTAAAACTGCTGTAAAAGCTGCATTTGGTTCGTTTATTGGTTTCTTAACCTCCACATTTTTAAAGTTTGTTGTAGCAATAATATTTCTTGGACTTTACATTGGAAAACTATTTGAATACAGCGATATTCTTTTTAAAATTTAATGAAAAGAAGAAGCCCTGTGGGTCTCTCACCTCCACAGGGCCTGTAAATTGCTATTATCAACAAAAAAAATCGAGGGATTAATTAATCTGATATGTTGACTGTACAAAGTTAGTTATTACAATTGTCTTTGTGCTGTGGAAAAACCGTAACAGAAGTGAGGGTAACTCACAAACCCCAGTAAAAACAAGGGTTACGGAGCATAAAAAAGTAAAATGTTTTTAAAAAAGGTGCTTTTTATAATTAATTAAAACACTATTATTTTAAATAAACCCTTTTTTTCGTGCTATATTCAACAACGATTCGTCTTGACCATCCTCTATGTCGAAAAGCTCTTTTAATTGTTTTTTCCTTTTTTCAACAGCACTTAATGAAATGTCTAAATGCGATGCTAAATTTTTTGTTTTTACACCTTGGGACAGCAAATACAATATCTTTCTGTTTTTATCATCGATTACAATATCGCTAGTTATAGATTTTCTAATAAAACTATTTACTGTACCGCTATAAAAGGGAGGATTATTTAATACTGCTTGAAAAGCACTTGCCAATTCACTAGACGTTAAATCGCTTTTTATCAAGAAGCCTTCCGGATCTATATTTTTTATGATGTTGTGAATTCTAAAAGATTCGTTAAACATGGTAAGAATAATAATTTTTGCATTTGGTAAAACTTTACGGGCATACTCCGCTAAATCTTCCCCAGAATTCATCCTGCCATCTGTAGAAGGTGGCAAGCTTATATCTACAAAAAGTAAATTATAAGGTTCGTTAAGTTTTACAGACGCATCCATATATTCAATAGCCTCATCGCAGTTGTTGGCTATATCTATATTTAATTGTTGATAATCTCTTTTTGTAAATTGTAATGTGTTTTGATAGCCTTCTATAATAATAGGATGATCGTCTATCATTAGTATTTTTATATTCTCAATCTTAGACATAAGTTTACAGGTATTTGGTTGGGACCTTTATTCTTACTGTTGTTCCTTGGTTTTTTTCAGATTTTATGTTTAAACTTCCATGTACCTCCTTAATTCTGGCATTCATATTTTTTAAACCAATGCCAGATTTAGATTTGGCAACATCAAAGCCAATACCGTTATCTTTTACGGTTAAGCAAATTACATTATTTTCTAGTTTTATGCTAATATAAACAGAAGTAGCACTAGCATGTTTATGTATGTTGTGAAGGGTTTCTTGTAATATTCTGTAAATATGTATCTTGGATTTGTTTGAAACACCATCCCAATGTATAGCGTCATCATGTTTTAAATCATATTCTAACTTGTATACGGCAGTTTGTGTTTCTACCATGGCCTTTAGGATGTCTACAAATCCAGAACCCGATACAAAATCGGTATTTAATTCATGAGATACTTTTCTTATATCCTCTTCAATGGTTTTAAGTTCGTTTATATACTGCTCGCGTGTTTTTATAGCTTCAACAGAGTTACTCATATTTAAACTATCTAAGCTTAGGCGTGTACCAAAAAGCCTACCCAAAACACCGTCGTGAAGTTCTTGTGAAATACGTTGCTTTTCAAAAGCTCTTGCTTCCTCTATCTTTTCGTGTTCACCAAGCATTAGGTTGTATATTTCTTCGTTGGCTTCTTGTTGCTGTTTGGTAAATTGTAACTCTTTATTTTTGGCACGTTGTGTTATTATAATGTAAACAAATAAACCAGCTACAAGTAAAGTTATAGATATAATGGCAAGCCACATACGCTCTCTGGCAATCTTAACATTTTCTTGTTCTATTTGTTGAGTTTCAAAACGAATTCTAGCCGACTTATTTCTTATTTTTCGTTCTGCTTTTTGTAGGCTATCATTTAACTCAACGTATGCTTTTAAATGCTCCGCAGCTTTTTCTCCCTCTTCTATTTTTGATAACAGTAATAAGGATTTCAACAAATCGTCGTTAGCATAATTTTCAGAAATATCTTTTGCTTTGTATGCATAATATTTGGCCGAATCTATTTTATTTTTCGCTTTGTAGAATTCAGCTAGATGCTGATTAATAATAATTGAATTATAGGTATCATCAATACTATCACTAATCTTTAATGCTCTGAGGTAGAGTCCAGGCAATTCTTCATGATTATTAGAAAGAAATAAGGCATAAGCATAATTACCTAGAGCGAGCACATGAAGTTCTGGATAATTATTTATTAAACTCTTGTTGTTATATATTATATTGTATGTTTCAAAAGCTAAATCAAACTTACCAGAACGCCAGTAAGCCTTAAGCATATTGTTTAGAGTTAAGCCAATACTCCTTTCGAAATCACCTTCAAGTGTTCTTTTTATGGAAAGCGATTTCTCTAAATACTCTATTGCATCGTCAAATAAATCTAACTCGTCAAAAACTATACCCAGGCTGTTATAAATATATGCTTTATACTTTCTTACTTCGTTGGTTTGTACAAGTTCATCAAGTATCGCTATGGCTTCAAATAAAGTTACTTCGCTACCAGTATAATCTTTGTCGTTTGTTTGAAGTACGGCTATTCCAAATAATGTTCTAGCTAATTCAAATCGTGAGTTGTATTGCCTAAATACTTTTTCTGCTTTTTGATAATAAAAATATGCACTATCTTTTATTAATGAAATTTGATAATAATTTCCTACCCTATAATGCTGTTTGGCAATATTTAACGAATCTGATGTCTTTATTTTAGAAATCTGACTATGTACTGAATCTATTTTTTTTTGAATATCTAAGTCTTGAGCAAATAAACTGCTACAAGAAATAAATAACGCAAAGAAAAAAATTTTGAAATTCAAGGTAATTGTTCATTTACCTCAAATGTATTTATAATTTATCGAATTAAAAAAAAGACCCCAAGAATTAAATCCTTGGGGGCTTTAAATTTGTTTAATGGATTTTAGTTATCATGTCCATTTCCACCTGTTGGCGGCATTTGTAGTTCCATTTCTGTGTTTTCTAATAGATCATCTTCGTTTAAATCTTGTTTAACACAAGAGGTTAAAGATGCAAATAATACTGCTAAAATCAATGTAATTTTTAGGGCTTTCATGTATATTCAATTTTAATTAATAATTATTGTGTGTTACATTTTTGGCATCAATACTTTAACACAAAAGTGTTGATGAAGGGAAAAAATGGAATAATTAATTAAAATCGAATGCATAAAAGCAAATGAGCTATTATATTTTGAGGGAATTTAGACCGAGGGGGTCAAAAAAAGGATTAATTAAGCTTTAATTTGAGCAGAGGGATAAAGTGCTCTAAAGCATGGCTAAATTACATTCAACAGACATAACAAATACAAAATAATCGATGAAATGTAATTTTAATCGATGAAATACATAGTTTATCGGTAATGTATGGGCAATCCTGTGTTTAAAAAAAAGCGTATTATAAAATGTTAATTTACAATATTATAAAGTAGACTTATTCTTTACTAAGGTAGTTTTAACGATTTTGGTGGAGTATTCTTCTAGGTTTCCTGTTTTGTTTTCAAGACGGTTTATAAGTAATTCGGCTGCTTTTGCCCCTATTTTTTTTGCATGTTGCCGAATATTAGTTAATTTAGGAACAGAATGGTAAGATGCGGATTTGCTTGAAAACCCTACAACAGAAATATCTTTTGGCACTTTACGCTTAAAATTTCTGGCCATGTTAATTGCTATTACTCCAGAAGAACTATCGGCAGCAACAACACCATCAATAATCTTATCTTTCTTTTTGTAAAGACGTTTAATTTTTTGTTGGGCATCCTCATTTTTTTTAATTCTAAGAACTTCTGGCTCTAGGCCTTCTTCTAAAATGGCTTTATTATAACCGCGTTCCCTTAATTTACCTACGCTAATATTATCTATATTACTAATGAAAACTATGGTTTTTCTACCTTCTGCCATAAGACTTTTTGTGGCATTATAAGTAGCTTCAAAATTATCTACAATAACTTTATCGCATTTTACATCGTGTGCTACCCTATCGAACATTACTATAGGTAAACCTTCCTTTATGGTTTCCTTAAAATGGTTAATTTCGTTTTTGGTTTGGGTTTCTTCGGCTATACTTAAAATAAAACCATCTACACTACCATTGGCCAAAAGTTGCAAACTTTCTTTTTCTTTTTCTAAAGATTCGTTAGATATACATGTCATAATATTATATCCATGTTTGTTCGCTTCTCGTTCTATACCAAAAAGCACTTTAGATAAAAAGTAATTAAGAATATCTGGAATAATTACGCCTATGGTTTTTGTTTTATTTTGTTTTAAGCTTAACGCAACCTTATTGGGTTTGTAATTATATAGTTTAGCTAATTCCTTAACTCGTTTTCTTGTTTCCTCACCTATTTCCTCGCTATCGTTTAGCGCTTTAGAAACAGTTGAAATAGAAACATTTAACTCTCTAGCAAGTTGTTTTAAGGTTACCATATGGGTTATACATTAATTAAATTTGCCTCACAAAAGATAATCGTTAAATTTTAATATTAGAAATGTAAAGCAAAAATTTTATTCAATATTTATAGCGTAAAGAAAAACTATAAATTTAAAATATCAAATAAATTAATTTTTTAAAGTAATTTTTACAACACCATATACGCCCCTTGCCCCATAATATGCGGCATTTGGTCCTTTAATAACTTCTATAGATTTCACTTCAGAAGGTATAATGTTACTAATATCTAAAAAAGGAACATTGTCAACCAATAATAATGGTTCGGTTGAGTTGCCTGCATTTGTAGTTGATGTTGTTGCTCCTCTAATGTTAATACTTGTGCCTGTAACCGAAACACCAGCAAAAACACCTTCAATAAGTTGGTATATATTATTGAATCCGTTTAAGCCTCTAACACCTTCAAAATCTACTTTACCACTACTTTTTCTCAATGGTTTTCCAAACCCCATTTCGTATAATTCTTTAGTATCTAGAGGTTTAGCTTCATCTGAAAAAGCAAAACTTACTTTTTTCTCGCCAGAATAGCTCAAACTTAGAATGCCGTGGTTAGGAGAGTAGGCAGTAATTAATTTAGTATTAGGATGAATTTTTAATTTATATTCTCCCTTTCTGTTGGTACGTGTTTTTGTTTTAACAGAATCTACATATATGTAAACGCCGCTTAAAGGGGTGTTGTTAAAATCTTTAACCAACCCTGTTATGGTTTTACTTGCCGCGTCTTTATTTTTATTCTGAGCGCATAAAGAAAGGGTACTAAAAATAAATAAAACGGATAGCACTATTAATTGTTTTGTTTTCATAAACATAAATATACAAAATACTCGCTATACAAACAATTTTATAAACTGCTGCTAAACAAAAAAGCATCCCAATCTTCTTGTTAAGAAAAAAGGAAAGCTTTCCATTGGTTACCTCCCGAAGCTACGGGATGGTAAACTACATTCCCGAGCAATTCGGGAACAACACAACTTCGTAATACTAAAAAAGCCCTAATTTCTCAGAGCTTTTTTACTCCCGATAGCTATCGGGATTGCGGTCTGGACGGGACTCGAACCCGCGACCCCCTGCGTGACAGGCAGATATTCTAACCAGCTGAACTACCAGACCGTTGCGTTATTGCGGTTGCAAATATACACGCCTTTTTTTATATGTCAAATGTTTTTTTAAGTTTTTTGAATAAATTTTAAGCTAATTAGTTTTTTGCTATTATTTATCCTAAAATGACTAAAAGATTTTATTTGAATTTTTGGCGTTCTACCATATATGTTGTTAAAACAGAATTAAAATCTTTATTAATATCTGCTTCAACATATTTTATCTTGTACTGGCCACATTTTAAACGTAATGCTTCAAAATAAGAAGCTACCGATTCACTATAATTCGCCTTTATAGTATCTGCATAAAGGTTAATATGCTCTCCTGTTTCTACATCAATAAAGCGCTTGGGGTTATTATCAAAATTAAACTGTATCTCTTTTTCTTTATCAAATACATGAAACAGGACTACTTCATGTTTATTATACTTTAAATGTCTAAGTGCTTCAAATAACCTTACCTCATCTTCAGAGGTTTGAAACATATCTGTAAACAAAAAAATCATAGAGCGCCTATGAATCTTTTCAGCTATTTCATGCAAATACTTATAAGTTTCTGTTTCTTTATTTAAAGGTTTGGATATTACAGCAGCACTCAAATGATTCAGTAACATTTGATGATGGCGCTCACTTCCTTTTTCTGGCGCGTAATAATCATAATTGTCGCTGTAGATACTTAAACCTACGGCATCGCGTTGTTTTTTTAAAATTTGCATTAAAGATGCAGCAGCCAATACTGAAAATCCTATTTTATTTAGGCTATTAATTGAAAAAGATTCTAATTTAGGATAGTGCATGGAGCTACTATTATCTAGTATAATATGACACCGCAAATTGGTTTCATCATCATACCGTTTTGTGTAGAGCTTATCTGTTTTGGCATACAACTTCCAATCGATATGTCGTGTACTTTCGCCCCTGTTATAAATTTTATGTTCGGCAAATTCTGCAGAAAACCCATGAAACGGACTCTTATGCATACCAGCAATAAACCCTTCAACCACTTGTTTTGCAAGTAATTCAAGGTTTTTAAAACCTTCGGCTTTATTTAGTTCTGCTTGTAAATTCATAAGAGTAAGAGTTCCTCCCCTTCAGGGAGGTTATGTGGGGTTTTGCTTATAACACCTTGTCCACTATGCCATAGGCCACAGATTCTTCTGCACCCATCCAGTGGTCGCGGTTAAAATCTTTCATCACCTTTTCGAAAGTCTGCCCACAATTATCTGCTAAAATTTTCGCGCTCAACTCTTTTGTTTTTAAAATCTCTTGTGCTGTGATTTCAATATCGCTAGCTTGCCCACGTGCACCACCACTTGGTTGATGAATCATTACTCGCGCATGTGGCTGAATAAAACGCTTACCTTTGGCTCCAACCGACAACAAAATAGATCCCATAGAGGCTGCCAAACCTGTGCATATTGTTGACACATCGCTTTTTAGAGACTGTATACAATCGTACATGGCAAAACCAGAGGTTACGTAACCTCCAGGACTATTGATATACAATTGAATATCGGCAGTTTCTAAGGCATCTAAATACAACAACCTATCTATTACGTGTTTAGCCGATTTATCATCTACCTGCCCCCACAAAAACACTTTACGTTGTTCTATCAACTTACTATCTATTGCATCTTGTATTTTTAACTTGCTCATATTATTATATTTTATAAACAACTAAAATAAAAAAAGGTTTGCCATAACAGCAAACCTTTTTAACTTTCTTTTCTTTTTCTATTATAGAAGCGCATCAATCGCGTCTGTATAAGCATTTTTAGGTGCTACACCCACTTGTCTTCCAACAACCTCTCCGTTTTGAAATACTAAAACAGTAGGTATGTTGCGCACACCATATTTGGCTGCAAACTCTTGATTAGCATCAACATCTACCTTACCAACTACAGCTTTTCCTTCGTATTCATCGCTAATTTGCTCAATTACCGGCCCAACCATTCTACAAGGTCCACACCAAGCAGCCCAAAAATCGACCAATACAGGTTTATCACTCTTTAATACTGTTTCCTCAAATGTTGCATCTGTTATTTCTAATGCCATAATATATGTGTTTAATAAGTTCTTAATTCTTTTTGTTTTACAAATTTAGTCAAATAATTTTCCAAAGCTTACAAACTGTTAATTTGTTTTAACTATAGTCTTATTGCTTAAGGTTATTTAAAGGCGTATTGTTATTTTAATATTTTTAGCAGCCTTCATTTTTAAAATTGTGCATTGTTTAATAATTGTTGTTTCGTTAAATGTTATTAATTTAACTTAAATCTTACATCCTGATCCCTAAGCTCATTCAACAATTCCTGAGACACCTTTACTTTTTGCCTTCTACTAGGCATGGTTAACTTCATTTTTTCTTTAGTATCGTATACTAAGAAATTTAATGCTTGGTTTCCAGGGTGCATATGCAATAACTCTTTTAAAGCTATTATTTTTTGCTCGGTTAAATCTTTTATATCTACCTGTATTGATAATTTTTTGGCATACTGCTCCATGACATCGTGTAATAGCTGGAAACTATTAAACTGCAATCGCGGATCACTCTTTTTACCTGTATCTTTATTCACCCACCCTTCGCGCACAAAAGTTTTAACAAACACAAAGTTATTCTGAAGTAAAAAGTGCCTGAATTTTAAATACTCTTCGCCAAAAATTCTAAACTCGTAACTATCGGTATAATCTTCAATAGTAAATAATGCCCAACCTTTTCCTTGTTTACTTACACGATGTTGCACATCGGTTACTACACCACCAAACACTAACTCTCGGTTTACATATGGCCCTAAATTATTGAACATGCCAACCGTAGCATTACAAAAGGTTTTCATTTCTATTTTAAAATCATCTAACGGATGACCCGAAATATATACCCCTACCACTTCCCGTTCTTTACTAAGCGTTTTCATGGTTCCCCATTCTTCGCATGGTGGCACTTCGGGTTCGGGTATTTGCACGTCACTACTTTCACCAAACAGACTTACCTGCGCAGAATTCTCGTTTTCCTTGTACTTCTGTGCGTATTTAATGGCTTTTTCTAAGAAGGTTATACCATCGCCATCATCGTGAAAATACTGTGCGCGATGTGTATCTCCTAATCCGTCGAAACCTCCGGCGAGTGCTAAATTTTCGAATGCTTTTTTGTTGGCCGCACGCAAATCGATACGTTTTGCTAAATCGAATATAGATTTGTAAGGTCCGTCTTTCTTTCGGTTTTCCACAATAGTCATAACCGCTCCATGCCCCACACCTTTTATGGCCCCCATCCCAAAACGTACGGCACCATCTTTGTTAACCGAAAACTTATAGTAACTTTCGTTTACATCCGGACCTAAAACATCTAACTTCATACGTTTACATTCTTCCATAAAGAAAGTAACCTGCTTAATGTCGTTCATGTTATTAGATAACACAGCAGCCATATATTCCGCAGGGTAATGCGCTTTTAAATAGGCCGTTTGGTAAGCTATCCACGCGTAACATGTAGAGTGCGATTTATTAAAGGCGTAACTTGCAAATGCCTCCCAGTCTTTCCAAACCTTTTCTAATATTTTTGCATCATGCCCGTTTGCACTGGCTTGCTCAATGAATTTTGGTTTCATTTTATCCAACACCGCAATTTGCTTTTTTCCCATGGCTTTACGGAGTACATCGGCTTCACCTTTGGTAAAATCTGCCAGTTTTTGGGAGAGTAACATTACCTGCTCTTGGTATACCGTAATACCATAAGTTTCTTTAAGGTATTCCTCCATGGCTGGCAAATCGTACTCAATTTCTTCATCGCCATGTTTTCTTCGTACGAAACTTGGAATATATTCCATTGGTCCCGGACGGTAAAGTGCATTCATTGCAATTAAATCTTCGAATACCGTTGGTTTTAAATCGCGAAGGTGTTTTTGCATACCGGGAGATTCATATTGAAACACCCCAACTGTTTCCCCTCTTTGGAACAATTCATAAGTTTTTTCGTCATCTAGAGGAAATGTCTCTGGATCGAGTTGAATACCGTGTTTTGCTTTCACAATTTTTACGGTGTCTTTAATAAGCGTTAAGGTTTTTAAGCCTAAGAAATCCATTTTTAAAAGACCTGCCGATTCTACTACCGAGTTGTCGAATTGCGTAACATACAAATCAGAATCTTTTGCTACAGAAACGGGTACAAACTTGGTAATATCGTCTGGTGTTATGATTACACCACAAGCATGAATTCCTGTGTTTCTTACAGAACCTTCTAATGTTCTGGCGAGGTTTACGGTTTCGGCCTGTAAATCGCTACCATCGGCGATATTTAAAAGTTCGTTAACTTTTTCTAAATCTTCGGCTCTAAATTTCTTTCCGAGTTCCTTTTCATCTAAACCAAAAATCTTTCCTAGTTTAGACATGGTAGGGATTAGTTTTGCTATCCTATCTGCATCAAATAGCGGTAGATCTAGTACGCGTGCCGTATCTCGAATGGATGATTTTGCAGCCATGGTACCATAGGTAATAATTTGCGCTACTTGGTTTGCACCGTATTTTTCAATCACGTAGTCCATAACACGACTTCGGCCTTCATCGTCAAAATCAATATCAATATCGGGCATACTAATACGGTCTGGATTTAAGAAACGCTCAAAAAGTAAGTCGTACTGTAACGGATCTATATTTGTTATCCAGAGGCAATATGCTACTACCGATCCTGCTGCCGAACCACGCCCCGGACCAACGGACACATCCATATTTCGAGCCTCGCGAATAAAATCTTCAACAATTAAAAAGTATCCTGGATATCCTGTATTTTCTATAACACTTAACTCAAAATCGAGTCGTTCCCTTACCTCGTCAGACAGTTCTTCGCCATAGCGTTTTTTTGCACCTTCGTAAGTGAGGTGTCTTAAATAGGCATTTTCGCCTCGTTTACCGCCATCAACTAAATCTTCTTCATGCTTAAATTGTTCTGGTATATTAAACGCAGGCAGTAAAACATCTCGCGCCAATTGAAATGCTTCTACTTTATCTACAATCTCCTGTACATTTATAATAGCTTCAGGAATGTCTTTAAAAAGCGCTTTCATTTCGTCTGAAGACTTAAAATAGTATTCTTGGTTAGGTAACCCGTAACGGTATCCTCGTCCGCGACCTATAGGTGTTGCTTGTTTTTCACCATCTTTTACACACAATAAAATATCATGCGCATTAGCATCTTCTTGTTTTCTATAATACGTATTATTTGATGCTACCAACTTAACATCGTGTTTTCTGGCAAGTTTTATTAAAGTGGGATTTACACGATTTTCATCTTCTTGATTATGGCGCATAAGTTCTACATACAAATCGTCTCCAAACTCATTTTTCCACCATAAAAGCGCCTCTTCTGCTTGATTTTCACCTATATTTAAAACCTTACTTGGCACTTCTCCATATAAATTACCTGTAAGTACAATAATATCTTCTTTGTATTGTTGAATGAGTTTTTTATCTATTCTTGGTAAATAATAAAATCCATCTACAAAAGCATGCGACGAGAGTTTAGCTAAATTATGATAGCCATTTTTATTCTTTGCTAGAAGTACTATTTGGTACCCATTATCTTTTCTAGTTTTGTCGGTATGATCTTCACATACAAAAAACTCACAACCAACAATTGGTTTTATTAATTTGGCGTTTGTAGTTTCACCCTTTTCTTTTGCCTCTTCAATTTTAGATTTTATGCCGCTGTTTACTTTATTTATGGCATTTACAAAATGAAACGCGCCCATCATATTAGCATGGTCTGTTAATGCTACTGCAGGCATGTTATGTTCTGCTGCCGCACTTACCAAATCTGAAACACTCATAGTAGATTGCAGTACCGAAAACTGCGAATGGTTGTGTAAATGCACAAAATTTACATCGGCTAAATCTGAAACATTTTGCTTTATTTCTTCTGAAGAAATACTAGATTTACTCTTTTGGAGACGCTCCCTAATTTTGGCACTTTCCCTTTTAAGGTTAATGTGTTTTAACCCTATAAGCTGAATAGTTTCTGGGTTTGCTTTTTTGAAATTCTCGAAGTAATTGGGCTGAACATCCAGTTCTTCTTTAGTATACGCCTCTAAACGAATTAATTCTAAAAAACAACGTGTGGTAGCCTCAACATCGGCTGTTGCATTGTGCGCTTCGGCAAAAGGCTCGTTAAATAAAAATTCATGAAGCTCTGTTAATGTTGGCAATTTAAATTTACCATAACGCCCTCCTGGAATTTGGCACAAACTTGCTGTGTGTTCGGTACATGTATCTAAAACAGGCAATTCCTGTAGTGGGTTTGCTACATCACCACGCACGAATTCGGCTCCCATAATATTTAAATCGAACTTTACGTTTTGCCCTACCACAAACTTGGTTTTACCCAAAGCCTCATTAAATTTTTCTAAAACCTCAGCTAGCGGTACGCCTTGTTCTTGTGCTAATTCTGTAGAAATACCATGGATTTTCTCTGCATCGTAAGGAATGTTAAATCCATCAGGTTTCACCAAATAATCTTTACTCTCTATACAATTGCCCATAGCATCGTGCAATTGCCATGCAATTTGTATACACCTTGGCCAGTTGTCAACATCTGTAATTGGCGCGTCCCAACGCTTTGGTAAACCTGTAGTTTCTGTATCGAAAATTAAGTACATTCTTTATGTTTATCGGTTGATTTGTTTATTCGCTTAGAGCAAAAACGAAGTGTATAAAAATACATAGAAATATCACTTTTTTTTAACCAAGTTATCAAGAGTTTTAAACAAAACAAAAAAAAACGCAACCTAATTAAAGATTGCGTTTCGCTACTAACCAAACTAAACTACTGTATTTATGACACTAGTTCTTCATGTACTTTTTCAGTATTAATTGCTGCCTGTATAGCATCTCTCTGCTTAATTAACATATTATCAATGCTTGGTGGCAGTGTTTTGTCTTCTAAAATTTCATTATATTCTTCAAGACTTGCCTCTTCGCCCCTAATAGCTTCTTCTAAAATAGCTTCCTCATCATTTGAAGAGAATAACGATTTTAAGCTCATCCAATTTCTGTGTACAGTTCCTTTAAAACTTCCAGAATCTTTAGGGTCTTCGCCATAGCGTAATATTTCTGTTCTTATTTCTTTAGCAAATTCGCTGCGCTCGGTAGCCCTTCGTTTAAAGAAAATTTTTAGGGTAGAGCTATCAACGTTTTCAGCAGCATTAATATACCCTTTTTCAGCATCGTAATTTTTTACCAATAGTTCGTTTAATTTGTTTGAAATTTTTTCTGTATACTTCATAATATCATTTTCATTTTTAAATTTCAATACCTTCTTTTAAAGATGCGTATTGTTTCACATCGTATACCTTAATATAAGCCGAAATATCACTGCTGTCAAGCTATTTAACAGTGTTTATCATAGTTTTAAGAATCCTTAACGTTTTATGCCCTTATTTAGGATAATTTATCATAAATTGTACTGTTTTATTTTAACGCTATGAAGCCTAAACACTTTATTTTATTAGTAATCCCAATTGTTTTCTTAAATTGTAAATCGCCAAATATTGCGCTTTATGTAGGCACGTACACAAAAGGAGATAGTGAAGGCATTTACAGGCTAGATTTTAATACCAAAACTGGTATTTTATCTAATTTACAGTTGAGTGTTGCCACAGATAACCCATCCTTTTTAACCTATTCGCCAGATAGAACATATATGTACTCCACTAATGGAACTGGTAATGGGTTTTTATCATCCTACAAAGTAAATAATGATGGAAGTCTTACTATTTTAAACCGTGTTAGTAGCGAGGGTAAAGGCCCTTGCCATATCTCTATAAACAATAAAGGCACCAAAATTGCCATTTCTAACTATGGTGGTGGCACAGTTTCAATTTACCCAATACATACAGATGGTAGCTTAAAAGAAGCATCGCAAGTTTTTAATCATAATACTAACAATGAAACATCTCATGTACATTCTGCACAATTTTTTAAGGACGATTTATTTGTAGCAGACTTAGGCAGAAATGCTATATACCAATATGTATTAAATAATGATGCCTATAAATTAAAACACAAAGCCATAGTTAAAACAACTGGTAACCCCGGGCCTAGGCATTTTGCCTTAACTAAAGATGGCAATTATATTTATGTTATAAATGAATATGGCGCTTCAATAACTTCTATAAAAAGAACTGAAAACGGATTTGAACTTATTGACGAAGATAACACTCTAGAACCTACTTTTAAAGGGTTTAATAAGTGTGCCGATATTCACCTTTCTAAAGACGAACGTTTTTTATACGGTTCCAATAGAGGCGAAAACACCATAGCCGTGTTTAAGAGAGACATTACTACTGGCAACATCGAAAGGATACAGAATATAAGCGTTCACGGGGATTGGCCACGTAACTTTACCATAGACCCAACAGGTGAGTTTTTACTTGTGGCCAATAGAAACACCCAAAATATTGCCGTTTTTAGTATAGATAATACTTCTGGCAAGCTCTCATTTTTACACGATTTTAAAGTCCCCGAACCCGTGTGTTTATTATTTTAAATTCGTTATAAAATAAAACGCTGATTTTTAAAAAAATATGGTATATTTGCGCCCTCATTAATAACCGAGGTCGGGAACCTCAAATAATTAATTTATATGCCAGTAAAAATTAGATTACAAAGACACGGTAAAAAGGGAAAACCTTATTACTGGATCGTAGCAGCAGATTCACGCTCTAAAAGAGATGGTAAATACCTAGAAAAATTAGGTGCTTACAATCCAAACACTAATCCTGCAACTGTAGAATTAGATGTTGATAGCGCTGTAAAATGGCTTCAGAATGGTGCGCAACCAACTGATACCGCTAGAACACTTTTATCGTATAGAGGTGCTTTAATGAAAAATCATCTTGCAGGTGGTGTTAGAAAAGGCGCTTTAACTGAAGAACAAGCTGAAGAGAAATTTAAAGCTTGGTTAGAAGAAAAAGAAGCGAAAATTCAAGCTAAAGCTGAGGGATTATCTGAGGCTGAAGCAAAAGCTAAAGCAGATGCTTTAGCTGCTGAAAAGGCTGTAAACGAAGCAAGAATAGCTGCGGCTGCTCCTGTTGTTGAAGAAGCTGAGGAAGCAACTGAAGCTGAGGCTTCTAACGAAGAAGAATAAAAAATTAATTTTTTATACTTTTAAACTCCGATAGAAATATCGGAGTTTTTTATGCAAAATTGTTTTGCATTATGCTGAATTTATTTCAGCATCTTTAAAATCAAGGAATGAGATCCTGAAACAAGTTCAGGATGAAAAATTAAAAAATTTTCATGCAAAAAGAGGATTGTTTTTATTTGGGTAAAATTGTAAAAAAGTACAGTTTTAAAGGCGAAGTACTAGCTAAATTAGATACCGACCAACCTGAACTCTACGAAAATTTAGATGCTATTTTTTTAGAGTTACGCAATAACCTTGTGCCCTTTTTTGTTGAAAACTCCCAACTACATAAATCTGAACTACTGCGTATAAAATTTGAAGATGTTGACGATGAAGCCGATGCAGACGCTATTATAAAAAGCGGCCTTTACCTACCCCTTGCCACATTACCTAAACTGGAAGGTAATAAGTTTTACTTTCATGAAGTAATTGGGTTTACCGTAACAGATAAAAATTTTGGAGACGTTGGCACTGTAAAAGCCATTAACGATGCTACGGCGCAATCGCTTTTTGAAATTGATAGGGATGGTATTGAGGTTTTAATACCCATGAATGATGAATTTATATTAAAAGTAGATAGAGACAGCAAAACTATTCTTGTTGAAACTCCCGAAGGTTTAATCGATTTATATTTAGAAGAATAACAATGCCCAATCAACTTTTTCAATTTAAACAATTCTCGGTTCAACAAGACCAATGCGCCATGAAAATTGGTACAGACGGGGTGCTTTTAGGGGCGTGGACCTCGGTTGAGCATAACCCTTATAATATTTTAGATATTGGTGCAGGCACAGGCATTTTAAGCCTCATGATGGCACAACGAAGCAATGCAGAACAAATTGAGGCTATAGAAATTGATGATGATGCCTTTGAACAATGTGCTGAAAACTTTGAAAACTCACCTTGGAACGACAGGCTTTTTTGTTTTCATGCGTCCTTATTAGAGTATATTGAGGCTGTAGATGAAAAATTCGATCTTATTATTTGCAATCCCCCTTTTTATTCAGAAGATTACAAAACTAATGATGCATCTCGAGATTTAGCTCGTTTTAGTGATGCTATGCCAATGGAACATATCATTTTTGCTGTTATTAACTTTCTATCAAAAAAAGGTAAGTTCTCCATAGTTGTTCCTTTTAAAGAAGAAGGCAAATATATAGAAGAAGCTAGCCTTATTCACCTATTTCCAAATCGTATTTTACGTGTTAAAGGCAATCCTACTTCCAATATAAAACGAAGCCTTATCGAGTTTTCCTATCAGAAAAGCGATGCAATAATACGTGAACTGGTTATTGAAAACCAAAGACACCAATACACCCAAGAATATATAAACTTAACCAAAGATTTCTACCTAAAAATGTAATGATATCAACAAAGATTCTTTAAATTTGATAATATTAAATGATGAATTCTTAAAAAAACATAAGTTTCATTATTAATTCTCAAGTTAAACCTCATTGATATTGTTATGAAACCAGATCTATTCGAAGCACCAGATTACTACAATTTAGATGAATTACTTACCGATGAACATAAACTGGTACGTAATACTGCCAGAGCATGGGTAAAGCGCGATGTATCTCCAATTATTGAAGCCTACGCACAAAAAGCAGAATTCCCCACACAAATCATAGAGGGTTTAGCAGAAATTGGTGCTTTTGGTCCATACATTCCTGAAGAATATGGAGGTGCCGGTTTAGATCAAATTTCATACGGTTTAATTATGCAGGAAATAGAGCGTGGCGATTCTGGCGTTCGTTCTACGGCCTCGGTACAATCATCCTTGGTAATGTATCCTATTTGGAAATATGGTAATGAGGCACAACGCCAAAAATACCTGCCTAAACTAGCAAGCGGCGAATGGATGGGGTGCTTTGGATTAACTGAACCAGACCACGGTAGCAACCCTGGTGGTATGACAACCAACTTTAAAGATAATGGCGACCACTATTTGCTCAATGGTGCTAAAATGTGGATAAGCAATGCGCCTTTTGCACAAGTAGCTATAGTTTGGGCTAAAAACGAAGCGGGTAGAATACACGGTTTAATAGTTGAACGCGGTATGGAAGGGTTTTCTACACCAGAAACACACAATAAATGGTCGCTCCGTGCTTCAGCTACAGGTGAGCTTATTTTCGATAATGTAAAAGTTCCCAAAGAAAACTTATTACCTAACAAATCTGGGTTAGGCGCACCACTAGGATGTTTAGATTCCGCAAGATATGGCATTGCTTGGGGCGCTATTGGCGCCGCTATGGATTGTTACGATACTGCACTTAGATATAGCAAAGAACGCTTGCAATTTGGGAAACCTATTGGGCAGTTTCAACTACAGCAAAAAAAACTAGCTGAAATGATTACCGAAATTACCAAAGCTCAACTTTTAGCTTGGAGATTAGGTGTAATGCGAGACAACGGTACTGCAACCTCTGCGCAAATATCAATGGCGAAACGTAATAATGTAAATATGGCACTTAACATCGCTCGTGAAGCAAGACAAATATTAGGAGGCATGGGAATTACTGGCGAATATAGCATAATGCGACACATGATGAATTTAGAGAGTGTGATTACCTATGAAGGCACTCACGATATTCATTTACTTATTACTGGTTTGGATATTACGGGACTAAATGGATTTAAATGATGCATACACACATTAATTATGTAGAGTTTAAAAACCCATAATCTTAAAAAAACAAAACAATTTTATTCAAAGTGCTTTGGTTGGGTTTTTACAGATTATGGAGATACTTATGTTGCGTTTTCAGAGAGTAGACTTGAGGGCGGATTTGAACAAACCGAAGAAAAAATTACTAACGGTGCTTTAGTGGTTTTATATCACGAAAATCTAGAAACCATAAAAGATAAAATAATTAAAGCTAAAGGAATAATTACAACAGATATCTTTTCTTTCCCAGGAGGCAGTAGGTTTCATTTTACAGATCCATCAGGAAATGAACTAGCTGTATGGAGCGACAAATAGCATCCTTTTTTTTAAAATTCTAAAACTGCTTATTACTACAACGTTATCGTAAAAAATATACTGATAACATGACTTTTGACATGTTTTTTACGAAGTTCATGCAATAGTTTTGCTCTAGAAATTATTCTAAATATCAAGTGAAACGTCATGAAAGGATCAAGAAGAGACATTATTCAGTTTATAAATTTACAGCTAGCAGCAATTGGGCAGCCTGTTTTTAAGGACAAACCAGATAGCAAGGAAAAATTTTGCGACCCTGAGTTCGAAAAAACTACACGTCCGCTAATAATGAGTCTTAGAGAAAAATCAAGACTCTTAGCAGACCATCTGTCGCCTGCAGACTCTAGAATACAAGCTTTTATAGATGATTATTTAAAAGATGTATCGGTAGATAAATCTTATAAACTACCAAATAATACATTAATATTATCTAAAAAAGGGCAAGCAAGAGAGTTAAGCTTACCTCCCGATGGCGATTCTTTTGAAAGTGATTTAGTAAATTCTAAAAGATTAAAACAAGGAATTTTAAACAATCCTTTACACGATAAAAGAACAACCAAAGGCACCTTCCACATCGTTGAAGGACCTCTACCAGTGCCTTTAGACAAAAAAGAAGTACCAAGAGTAGTGTTGGCTCACTTTTTAAATGCGGCATTTAAACCTACAGATGCATTAAACACACTTCCGTTCACATCAAACCAAGAGGAAAAAGCTAAAACAATGGTGTCTATGCTTTTAAGACCTACGGTTTGTCCTGAAGTTAAGGGTATTGCTTCAAAAAAATCTTTAGAAGTGCGCTTTTATGCTCCTGGTTCTTTAGTAAGTAACCTAGACTTTGTTGAAAATATTTTTGGTAATGCGGGCAATCCTAATTTAGCTCATAACGATGCTGCCTTAGATCCAGAACATTGGACAGGGCACACAGGTTGTATTATTCTTGCGCCACAATTATTAACTCTTAAAAAGAAAGACGTAGGGCTACCACATTATGATGATGCCACAGAACGCCAACGTAAAGACGGTATGTGCTGGAAAGACGAAAACGAACTTTACAACGATGGCGGCGCATTTAAAATTACTTGTAGGGACGACAGAGGTGTTGTTGTTACCTTAATAGCCGATAACTATTATGGTTACTCTAAAAAAGAGATTAAAACGCAAATTAGTTATTCAGCTAACTTATATGGCGTATTAGAAGAAGAACACGCTGGAGGCGCCATAGCCTATGCGCGAAGAGTAATGGGAGATACCGTAAACTGTACTGATTATAAAGAGTATTACGGACTAGACCATACCTTTGAGGATGTAAAAAATCTATTGGGAGATAGAATTGAGGTGCAACCAGAAAATTATGCCGTTGATAAAAAATATCCTAACATAGTTTACATACCAGAATCGTCTTATTTCAACACCAATACAAACAGTATTTCATGGACCTACAAAGGCAAAGAACAAAAATTAAAGTTATCGCCTTTTAAAACTTATATACACCCTTCTGGAAATAAACTAAGATTAGAAAAACACACGTCCATTAATTTGTGGCGCATAGTGGAGACCTATCCAGAGGGCGTATTTTGCCATAAGCCTTGTACTGTTTCCGGAGGAGGTAAGTCTGAGATTTCTAAATCTATGCAAAATGCTATTACTTATAGCAGGTTTAATATTCATAATATTGAAGAAGATTTTAAAAAGGCCGATGAAGTTATTGAGTTTGATTACTCTACCAGATGGAGGGATAAAGATCCTAACAGGCCTAAATCTAGATCGTTCTTAAGTGAAAAAAGAACTTTAGGTTCTGTTGTAAAACTGTTAACGCCTTCCGAAGAAAACTCCGATGAGTTTAACGAATGGCTAGAGAATATACCTGTGCACGTACGCTCATTAGTATTGTTCGTAAAACGTTTATTTAGACAAGCCCATGGTGCTAACCTTAACTGGAAAGACATGATGTCTGTAGAAATTATAAATGGTGTTAAAGGCACGTCTTTAATCTACAACAATACGCCAGTAGTGGGTAGCTATGTTCGCATAGGTTTTAACCAACAAGGTAATTGGATGTTAAATAAATTACGTTCAGATTTTTCTGCATGCGAAAAAATTCAAACTGAAGATGATATTTCAGCCTCTATAACACTTCCAAGAAATCAGTTTAAAGATTTAAACCCAGAATATCCCAATAAAAGCGTAAAGGTTTTAACAAACTGTGAAGCACATTTATTCCAAAGACCAGATGAGGCCATTGTTAGAGGGTATGATAAAGGAGCGGAATTAGATATTATTTCAGATGGTAGATTTTTAACGAATTACGAAAAGTTAACGAAAAAAGACGCCATCGAGATTTATGAAGACACTATTAATTTTGATAAGTATACAGAACCTGTTAAAACCTTCATTGAAGAAATAATAAACAACGATGATGAAGACATACAATTTGTACTGCCCTCTCACCCAAGAATTATTGAAGATGGTTTACCAACCAAAAACCCTCGTTACTTAGAACCCAATAGGTTTTATAACGAAACAGAGGCTACTTATATCTCTGATATGGGTGTGCGCTTAAAAAGAAAAATTAAGTTAGAAGACCCAGTAATTCATGTTGTTAATGCTGTTTTACCAGGTAGAAGAAACAACCCAGTAGATAAAAAAGCTGGTATTAGACCACTAGCGGTTTACAACCCTATACACTACCAAGAAACACCTGAATTATTTATGGATTTTATTTGTAGTTTAACAGGTAAATCACCATCTACTACAGGAGCAGGATCTGAAGGCGCTTTAACAAAAGCACCATTTAACATGCTAACACCTACAACAGATTTAAACAATGCTTTATTATCGCATATTTTAACAGAGTCTAACGGTTTTAGTACGGCAGCAGGATACATTGGTGCAGAAAACAAGATAGACCACGATGTAAGCTTATTAATTCCAGAGATTTGGGCTAGAATGGCTCCAGAAGATAGAGACCCTAACAACTTAATTACCAATGGTTCTTTAGAAAAACTTGAGGATTTTGATTTTAACGGTAAAAAAATATTAGCCAGCAGATTAGGCTACAGAATTACCAAAACTTTCGCGCTATTATGTTTAAACAGATTGTTTGACGAACCTACAGCTGTGTTTAGCGAAAGAATGCTTAAACCAGAACTTCAAGGAATGGAAGATTATGTTGATGGTATTAACAACATCGTTGAAGCACAACAAAAAGTTGCCTTAAACTATTTTGAGGATGGAAGTGTAGAAGCTGCAATTCCTCCATTAAAAATCTTACTTCACATTATGGCTTACGGACATTATGAAGGCAAAGATATAAGCCACCCAGAGCTACGCGAATATTTTAATAGAGATTATGTTTTAAATAGCGATTGGTATAAAGAAAGACTAGTGCTAAAACAACAAAAAGATATTAAGTATTACGGTTCTCAGATTGATTATCTAGAAGCATTTATAGCTAACCCTAATAATGATGTTTTAGTTGAAGAAATGAATATAGAACAACGCTTAAAAACTGTTAAAGAGTTATATAATACTGTAAAATCTGAAGATTACCTAAATAGTTTGGTAGGCACCATAGGAGCAGATCCTTTGTATAAAAATTAAAAGTTTATAGTTTTTTTTGATAGATAGTTTTTAGTTAATTTTGATAAAATCTGGGTGTTCGCATCCAGATTTTATTGTTTAATAGCAAAACCGTATCTTTAAAATAAAAAATGAAACTGAAATATGCATTGCTATTTTTTAGCTTGGGCTATTTTCTTTTTATTGGTTGTTCTTCAAATGCTGAAATATATGTTGACGAAGAAACCCAAAAAGAAATTATAGACGATACCGAATTTAGTAACGATACAGTACAAAATACAATCCAAAAAAATTTAAAAATTCTTGCTCTTGGCGATAGCTACACTATAGGCGAAAGTGTATGTAATAGCTGTAAGTTTCCAGAACAATTAAAAGACAGTATTATTGAAAAAGTTAAGGATTGGAATGTTAGTCTTAAAGTAATAGCCAGAACAGGCTGGACAACAGGTGCTTTAATAAGTGCGATTAATAATGAAACACTATCTGAGGATTACGATCTTGTTACCCTTTTAATTGGTGTAAATAACCAATATCAAGGTGCCCCTTTTGAGATATTTGAAAAAGAATTTCCAGAATTGGTAATTAAAGCGAATAAATTAGCCCAAGCGAAAAAAAGTAATGTTATTATTATTTCTATTCCAGATTATGCGTTTACGCCTTTTGGCAACGGAAACCCAAGCATTACAGAAGACATCAATACTTATAATTCCTATATTGAAAATTATTGTAACGCTTACAACATTACCTATGTGTACATTACCGACATTACAAGAAAAGGTTTAGACAATCCAAACTTAGTAGCTAGCGATGGTTTACATCCTTCAGAATTTGCATACACACAATTTGTAAGTAGAATTTTGCCCCATGCACTAGAAAAAATAGGCTATACTAGCCAGTAATTTAGTTATATTAGCCTAAAGTATTTTGCATGTTTTCTTCTAAAAAACGCTTAGACAACGCTTACAAAAACGCAAAAGTAATCGATTTTGATGACGAAAGTAAGTTTATACTCTTTAGCGACTGCCACCGTGGCGATAATAGTTTTGCTGATGATTTTGCTAACAACCGCAATATTTATTTTCACGCCTTAAAACATTATTATGCCGAAGGGTTTCAGTATTGTGAATTGGGAGATGGCGACGAACTATGGGAAAACCTATCTTTCGAGTCTATTTTAAATGCGCATAAAAATGTGTATATGCTCATGAAATTGTTTCATGAACAAAAGCGTTTACATCTCATTTGGGGCAATCATGATATGGTATACCGCAATCCAGAATACGTAAAAAAACATTTATCTACCTATTTCGATCCAAAAGTTGGTGAAGAAGTAGAGCTCTTTGGGAACATAAAATATCATGAAGGCATTGTTTTAAAGCATTGCTCAACAGCACAAGAACTATTTTTAACCCACGGTCATCAAGCCGATTGGTGGAATTTCCTATTTTGGAAATGGAGTAGGTTTTTAGTGAGAATTCTTTGGAAACCCCTAAACGTTATGGGAATTGCAGACCCTACTAGTCCTGCAAAAAACTATAAAGAACTCATAAAAGTTGAACGTCGCACCAAAAAATGGATTATTCAAAACAATAATTTATTAACTATTGTTGGGCATACCCATCGCCCACGTTTTCCAGAACCTGGAGACATTGCTTTCTTTAATGATGGAAGTTGTGTTCATCCCCGCAGTATTACAGGTATTGAAATTGAGAATGGAGAAATTTCTTTAATTAAGTGGCAAATAGCAACAAGAGATGATGGCACATTACAAATTGTTAGAGTACTCCTAGAGGGCCCTAGAAAACTAGACGATTATAAAACAAACTAAAAAAAAATTCCTACTGTTAATGGAATGAAAAATATACTGCAAAAACGATACGAAGGCTTTTTAAACACACCTTGTTTATGGCATAACACTTCTTCAGTATTAAACTTAAAGCAGTTTACAATTGCATCTAAGCCCCACACCATAGATATTTTGTTTGAACCTAACTTACGATTAGGAAAATATGTAGAGCGTTTAGTTGCTTTTGAACTTAGTTTACATAATAATATTTCGGTTTTAGCAGAAAATATTCAAATTCAAAAAGACAAAACTACTTTAGGGGAGTTAGATTGTTTGCTTTTAAAGAACAAGCAACCCATACATTTAGAAATCATATATAAGTTCTATTTATACGATGATTCTGTAGGAACTTCTGAAATTGAACACTTTATTGGTCCAAACCGGAGAGATGCCTTAACAGATAAACTTACTAAACTTAAAGAAAAACAACTCCCACTGCTCTACGCTAATGCTAGCAAACCCTATTTGGAAAGGTTAAACCTAAATTGTAAAACTATAGAACAGCAGGTATATTTTAAAGCACAACTGTTTGTTCCTTTTTCTAAGCAAAACATAGAACTTAAAACACTAAATAGTAATTGTATTGTTGGATTTTATATCAACCTAAACAATCTACATAAATTTACCAATTGTAAGTTTTACATACCCTGTAAAAAAGACTGGTTACTACAACCACATACCAACGTAAATTGGTTAGATTTTTACACATTTAAAAAAATTGCACGAGATGACCTGGAACAGAAATTTTCTACCTTATGCTGGATAAAATATAATAATGGCGAATTAAAAAAAGTGTTTTTGGTTTGGTGGTAATTTGGCAGGGTATTCGCAGCAAATATTAAAATAGTAATCTATTTAAAACTTAATAAATACAAATACTACTTGAACCAAGTAATTTTGTTTGGAGGAGAGATGTATTACCTCGTTTGCTGCATCATTTTAAGTAATAATACTTGGTGTAGTAATACAATTTAATAGCACTATGATATAAGCTTAACCAACAAGGTTAAACAAAACATTATTATACGGTATAAACCTCAAAATCTACTTTAACCTTATTAATACCTAGTTTAATTAATGAAATGGAAAGTTCCATGTCGCCTACATTTAAATAACTCTCGCTTGTTCCTATTATTTCGCCTGTATTGTTGTTTTTAAAAACAAAATAATAGCTGCCACATTGTGCTTTTAGTCTTTTGTAGTTTTTGTCTACTCGGGCGTGTGTTCTAAAAAAATCGACTTTTTCCAGACATTTATATTTAGTAATAAAAGGTTCGCTGTAAAAAACAACTTGATCTTTCGGTTTTAGATAAAACCTGTAATTATCAAATCTGTCCTTAAAAATTTTTAAAAGTGCCATTAATCCTAGTATGATTAATTATTAGACACTCAACTAGCGGCCGCGTCACATTAAAAACCTAACTTTCTGGAGCCAACTCTACTTCTAGCCCTTCCATGTCTGGTGTCATTTGTATTTGGCAGCCTAAACGGCTATTATCTTTTACATAAAACGCTTCAGATAACATGGCCTCTTCATCGTCACTCATTTCTGGCAACTCCGTATTACTTAATACGTAGCATTGGCAAGAGGCACACATAGCCATACCGCCACAAACACCAATTGTACCCTCGGGGGCAAGTTCGTAAGAGCGCACAACTTCCATTAAATTCATTGCCATATCGGTTGGTGCTACTATATCGTGGGTTATACCGTCTCTATCTGTTATCTTTATATTTATATCTTGACTCATCGTGAAATTATAATTACGCTAATAGCTATACATTTTGCTTGCCAAAAGTATTATTTATTCTGGTATTTATCTAAGAAAAATGTAATGAATGAGGGGTTTTAAATTGTAGAAATCTTAAATTTCTATATTTATGACTTGCTCTATTTGAGGTGCGTATTTTTTTATGGTCATTTCAACACCAGATTTTAACGTCATTTGGTTAACGCTACATCCAACACAAGCGCCTTGTAACTGCACTTTTACCAACTTATCATCTTCTATAGACAATAATGATATGTCGCCGCCATCGCTTTGTAAAAAAGGACGTATTTCATCTAAGGCCTTTTCAACGTTTGATTTAATTTCTTCGCTGGTCATATTCTATTTTTTTACAGCTGAACATCCAGCCATAGTGGTAATTTTAATTGCTTCAGTAGGTGGCAAGTTCTCGTTTCGCCTTACAACTTCTTGCACAACATTTTGTGTTAGTGTCTCAAAAGCCTTTTCTAAAGGCGTTGCTGTTTGCAATGCTGCAGGACGGCCAACATCGCCTGCTTCCCTGATGCTTTGTACTAGTGGAATTTCTCCCAAAAATGATACATCTAAATCTTTAGCGAGATGTTTTGCTCCCTTTTCCCCAAAAATATAATACTTATTATCGGGTAATTCGGCTGGTGTAAAGTACGCCATATTTTCAATAATTCCTAAAACAGGTACGCTAATACTATCTTGTTGAAACATCGCTACACCTTTTTTAGCATCAGCCAATGCTACATTTTGCGGTGTACTAACCACAACCGCACCTGTAATTGGCAACGACTGCATGATACTTAAATGAATATCGCCGGTTCCTGGAGGCAAATCCAACAGTAAGAAATCGAGTTCACCCCAGTGCGCATCAAAAATCATTTGGTTCAAAGCCTTAGCCGCCATTGGCCCACGCCACACCACAGCTTGGTTGGGCTGCGTAAAAAAGCCAATAGACAATACTTTTACGCCATAATTCTCAACAGGTTTCATTTTAGATTTCCCTTCAACATTTACAGCTAAAGGTTTTTCAGCCTCAACGTCAAACATAATAGGAATTGAAGGCCCGTAAATATCGGCATCTAAAACACCAACTTTAAAGCCCATTTTAGATAAAGACACTGCTAAATTTGCCGTAACTGTAGATTTACCAACCCCACCTTTACCAGATGCTACGGCAACAATATTTTGTATGCCAGGAATTGGTTTCCCTTTTATAAGATTAGGTTTTGGTTTTTCGGGCGCTTCTACCTTAACATTTACTGTAATTTTTGCTTTTTTGTATACTTTCTCGTGAATGGTTTTAAGAATGTCTACCTCTGTACGCTTTTTTGCCTGTAAACTGGGGTTCTTTATTGTAATATCTACAATAACCTCATCGGCAAATGTTACCACATTTTTTACGGCGCCGCTTTCTACCATATTTTGTCCTTCTCCAGGAACAGTAATGGTTTCTAATGCTTTTAGTATGTCTTTTTTATCTAGCTTCATTTCTTTTATTAAGAATCATTCTAAGTGCAAAGATAGGCAATAATGCTAGAAGACAGATAGCCGAAGCTAGAAGATTTATTGATTAGCTTATTGGGTTTGGTTATGGAGATTTTGGATATGTTATTATTTGTAAATTTTATAAAAATTAGGAAGTAATTACAATGCCTTACTCGGATCCCAAAACACCTCACTAAAATTTTGAATTTGGTTATCTACTACCTTAACGCCTTCACTTTCCAAAAGCTGTTGCATAAGGTTTGTACCATCAAAATGATGTTTCCCCGTTAACAAACCCTTTCTATTTACCACGCGGTGCGCAGGCACATCCTTTCCACCAGAGCCATTCATAGCATAACCTACCATTCTAGCGCTTCTTGCTGCACCTAAGTATTTTGCAATAGCACCATAGCTTGTTACACGGCCGTAAGGAATTAATCGGGCAACATCATAAACTTTATCAAAAAAGGTTAAGGATTCTGGAGTCATGTTTACCAGTCTTTAATAATCTTAATGATAGTAAGAATAGAAATAATGCCAGTAATACCACCAATAATATAGTTCATGTTCTTTTGTGAGGTAAATGATTTGCTCTTTATTTTATCAAAAAAGAAAATATAGATATACAGCATTACAAAAGTACCCATTCCAGCTCCCGCCACATAGGATATGATACTGGTTTGCTCGAAGTTTAACCAACCTACTGATGCCAAGGTAATCGTCATATACGCTTGGTATGGAATAGGAAACACATTAATAGCAGACATTAACATTCCTTGAAAAAACCTACTGTGCTTGCTTTTTATTTTAGGTTGAATTTGTTGTTTTGGTGATGCCTTAGCAATAAACAAAAAATAAATTGTGATAAGCACGAAAATAACTAAGGCTACACTGCGTAAAATACTGACTACCTCTGGATGCCTGCTTAAGTAACGGGCAAAAATAGCCGCTAAATAGGTTTGTGCAAATACGATAACACATACACCAACTGAAAATACAATACCTCTAACGTGACCTTCTTTAAGGCTAATTTTGGCGGCAGTCATATTCAATAACCCAGGAGGGATTACCCCTAATAAGGCGAAAAACAACCCTAAAAAAAAGATAACGGTAAGACTCATATACTAGTTAATTTTAAACCTAATATAAGTAATTGGTTTGTTTTGCTCTAAATATTGCGATTCGTAAAAGGTTTGAATGCTTGTAACCTCCTCAGGACTTCCTTCTTGTTTATACACATTATGGTTTGCATATAAAACCTCATGTCCCGCACCATGTAAAAGCCCTAATGTATATCCATGCATAAACTCACTATCGGTTTTTAAATTTACAACGCCATCGGGTTTTAAAATTTGTTTATAACGCTTTAAAAACGCCATATTGGTTAGTCGGTGCTTGGTGCGCTTGTATTTAATTTGGGGATCTGGAAATGTAATCCAAATTTCATCTACCTCATTTTCGGCAAAGGCATACGCTATAAGTTCTATTTGCGTTCTTAAAAATGCTACGTTTGGCAAGTTATCCTCTAGTGCCGTTTTTGCTCCTCGCCAAAATCGAGCGCCCTTTATGTCTACACCTATAAAATTTTTATTGGGGTACCTTTGCGCCAAGGCTACAGTATATTCTCCTTTACCACAACCTAATTCTAAAACTATAGGGTTATTATTTTTAAAAAACGTGGCATTCCACTGCCCTTTCAATTTATAATCGTTTTTTACAAGTGCTTCTCTAGTTGGTTGAAATACATTAGCAAATGTATCGTTTTCCTTAAATCTTTTGAGTTTGTTTTTACTTCCCAAAGTGTATTAACTATTTCTTAATATTACGTTTGAATTGGTAAAATTAAGGAAATATACAACAGTGTTGCTATCTTTACTTTCGATTTTATAAAAACCCGCGTGAGGGGGTGAAGCGACATCCTTTTTTGTAACATAAAAAAGACCTGTCTGCTTACCGCAGGAAACCAGATATAGCCGAAAGCTCGACCCTCGGGGCACGCCCAAAAAAAACAAATGAAGAGACGAATATTAGTTGCACCGTTAAATTGGGGTTTAGGTCATGCCACCAGATGCATTCCTATAATTAAAGAATTGTATGCCCACGGTTTTGAACCCATAATTGCTAGCGATGGTGTAGCCTTAAAATTGCTTAGAAAGGAATTTCCAGAGTTTTCGTCCATAGAATTACCGTCTTACGATGTAACCTACTCTAAAAAAGGGGCCTATTTTAAACTAAAGCTAATTAAAGACTCGCCAAAACTTTTAAAAGCTATTAAAGCTGAAAAAAAAGCAGTAAAACAAATTGTTGAAACACATAATATTAAAGGGATTATTTCTGATAACAGATTAGGCGCTTACAATAAAAATGTGCCTTGTGCTTTTATTACACACCAACTAAATGTTTTAAGTGGTGGCACAACATGGCTAAGTACAAAATTACATGAACAGTATATAAGTAGGTTTAACGAATGTTGGGTACCCGATGCTGAGGGAGACTTAAACTTATCGGGGAAATTAGGGCATAAAAAGAACTTTAGTATACCTACAAAATACATTGGCCCTATTAGCAGGTTTGAAAAAACCGAAGTAGACGAAACTATAGATTTATTGGTTTTGTTATCTGGTCCTGAGCCTCAGCGTTCTTTACTGGAAGCTAAGTTATTAAAGGAAGTTGAAAACTATAGCGGCCACGTAGTTGTTGTAAGGGGTGTTCCTGAAAAAGATCAAAAAATTGAGCAAAAACAAAGAGTGACCCTATACAACTTTATGACTTCTAAACGCTTAGAGAAAACAATTAACCAAAGTAAGTTAGTGCTCTCTAGGTCTGGTTATACTACAATTATGGATTTAGCAAAATTAGAAAAAAAAGCTTTTTTTATTCCTACACCTGGACAAACCGAACAAGAGTATTTAGCAAAACGCCTCTCAATGCAAGGGTTTGTACCTAGTTGCAAACAAGATGAGTTTAGTGTTTTTTTGCTTGATAAAATTATGGCATATAAAGGTCTAAAAAGTTTTAACACAAAAGTAGACTATAAGGCACTATTCGGCCTTTTCTAAAGTAAAAGAAAACTCGCTTCCCACACCATATTCGCTTTCCACATAAATACGTTCGTTGTGCGCTTCTATAATATGCTTAACAATAGAAAGCCCTAAACCCGAACCACCTTCTCGCCTAGAGCCACTTTTATCGACCCGGTAAAAACGCTCAAACAAACGTGCCAAGTGGTTGCTTTCTATACCTTCGCCGTTATCGGTAACCCTAACTATAACTTTATTTTTAATTAGGTTTTCTATGCTAATTTCCGTGGTACCCTTTATGCGTCCGTACTTTAATGAGTTAATAATAAGATTTACTAAAACTTGCTGAATACGTTCTTTGTCGGCACGTACCATAATAGGTTTATTATAGTCCCTATCAAAAGTTAAGGTAATTTTTTTTTCGTTAGCCCTAATTTCAACCATGCCAAAGACTTCTTTTATAAGCACAACAATATCAAATACTTCTGGCTGTAAACGTAAATCTCCTGCTTCTAATTTTGTTATTAAATCTAAGTCGCTAACTATATACCCCAAACGTTCTACGGCACTGTTGGCACGTTCAAGGTATTTTTTTCGAATTTTCTTGTCGTCCATCGCACCATCTAAAAGCGTTAAAATATAACCTTGTATAGTAAATAGCGGTGTTTTTAATTCATGGGATACGTTACCTAAAAACTCTTTTCTGTATTGTTCTCTAACTTTTAAAGTTTCGATTTCTAACTTTTTGTCTCTCGCAAACTTATCGATTTCCTGAGTTAAGGTAGCCATGTCTGTAGTAATGGCGCCTCTAGTTAAGCTTGTAGACTCCAAAAGGGTTAAATCGTCGTAAATAGTTTTTACTCGACGATAAATGTAGCGCTCTACGCGATATTGAATAATTAAGAAAGACAATAAATAGAACACCATTGTAAACAAAAGAACAGGCAACCACGTAAATGAAAAATAGTAATACAAAAAAACACTCATTAAGAGTGTAAAGAAAATGGTGATGTACAGCGATGTTTTTATCGCAAACTTATAAGATTTCTTAAATTTTACCTGCATTAGTCTACAAACTTATAGCCTACACCTTTTACTGTTTTAAAGCTTTTATCTCCTATTTTTTCGCGTAGTTTACGTATGTGTACATCTATGGTTCTACCACCAACAACAACCTCGTTGCCCCATACTTTATCTAAAATTTCGTCGCGTTTAAAAACTTTACCTGGTTTAGACGCCAATAAAGATAACAATTCAAACTCTTTTCTAGGTAATACAATTTCGTTGCCTTTTAGTATAATTTTGTACTCGTCTCTATTAATTACAAGGTTTCCAACTTTTACAGTATCCTTAACCTCATCTTTAAAACGTCTTAAAAGTGCTTTAACTTTGCTTACCAAAACTTTTGGCTTAATGGGTTTTGTAATATAATCGTCTGCCCCAGCATCAAAACCTGCTACTTGAGAGTAGTCTTCTCCTCTTGCGGTTAAAAAAGTAATAACAACATCTTTAAGTTCTGGTTGTTTCCTAATTCGTTCGCATGCTTCTATACCATCCATTTCTGGCATCATTACATCTAGAATTATCAATTGTGGCAGTTCTTTTTTAGCTTTTTTTACAGCCTCAAAACCGTTTTCAGCAGTAATTACCTGATATCCTTCGTTAGATAAGTTATAACCTACTATTTCTAATATGTCTGGCTCATCATCTACCAAAAGTATTTTAATATCTTTTTTATTCATTATGAATCAATCACGTTAGTGTTTAACGTAAAGATAAAACTATTAACGATAATTTGTAAAATTTAAAACACAAATAACAATAAAGTAACACTGTACTTACCAAGATTTAACTTTTCGACATAAAACATAAATCTTTAACACAATTTTGGTATGGATTTTGTTTATTCTATAGTAATTTTATAGCATGCAAAAACTGTTTTATGAAACACATCTACTTTTTCTTAATTTTCACCGCTGTTTTTTGCTTGTCTGTTCAAAATGGATTTGCGCAGGACAACCCATCTATTAACTATCCCAAACAAAATATAGAAGGCCTTTCGGTGTTTCCCAACCCTGTGGGCAATAATGCATCTACCGTATACATTACCAGCAGTAATAAATTTGCTATTAAGAAAGTAGCTATCTACAATGTGCTTGGAAAACAAATAAAATCTACAATAACTACCAGAAAGGAATTAGACATATCATCTCTAAATTCTGGTGTTTATATTTTAAAAATTACTGAAGGCACTGTAAGCGAAACCAGAAAATTAGTGATTAAGTAAAGAAATTGTTATTTTTCTGTAAAAAAAACACGAAAAACTTCATTTATGTAATTATCCTCTAAAGAAATTCCATATTTTAGGGACAAAATTAATTAATCTCTAAAATTATGAAAAAACTTTACTTTTTACTTTTTACAATTTGCTTTATTTCTGTGAGTTATTCTCAAATTATAAACGAATTTGAGCCAAATCCAGCTGGTACTGACCCTTCTACTACAACATTCGAACTTAAGGGTACTGCCAATACCGCTTTTGATCTTTGGATTTTAAGTTTAGAAAGTGATGGATATCAAGGAACTGTTGATAGAGCAGGCAATGTAACTGGAACTTTTGATACTAATGGGCTTGCCACCGTTACTATTCCTGATTTAGAAAATCCTTCTTTCACAATCGTTTTAACTGATAATTTCACGGGCTCAATTGGAGATGATCTTGATGTATTAGATAATGGCACCCTAGACACTTCTTCACTTGGTAATATTTTAGATGCTGTTGGTGTCTCAGATAACACCGCAGATGATAGCACACTATATGGAGCAGTTTTATCAGGATCAGATATTTTATTTAATGGTGAGTTTGAACCTTTACTTGTTTTTAGGGACGGTAGCACTGGAGATTGGTACCAAACAGTGACAGTTGATTTTGGACAACCGACCGAAAGTATTAGTGTTTTTGATGTAAATGGAAATTTAGTGCCTAACACTAATTTTGATTCTGACCCAGCATCAGGACCAACCTTCGGAATTACCAACCCTTCAAATACAGCGCTATCAATTGAAACAAAAGAGATTGCCGGTTTCTCTATATACCCAAATCCTGTTTCTGGTAATTTTATTACTATTTACAGCAAATCCAACATTCCTATGGATATTAAAGTTTACGATATTTTAGGCAAACAAGTAATTAACAAGAAAAAAATTGAAAGAAAATTAAGCATTTCTAATTTAAACAGCGGAGTTTACCTTATTAAGGCAATACAAGACCGCGCTATTTCAACAAAAAAATTGATTGTTCCATAACATCTTTTTTCATAATTTAAAAGCATTACCGTTCTTGGTAATGCTTTTTTATTTTATATATTTTTGCTACTAAATGAACAATGATAAACTCCAACTCAATTTTCAATATTAATAATGAAACTGAATTTGAAATTATGGCACTTAAAGTGTTTAAATTTCAATTTGAGAACAATAGGGTTTACCGCTCATTTTGCGATTTGTTGTACAAACACCCAAGCGATGTAAAAACAATTAAGGATATTCCGTTTTTACCTATAGACTTTTTTAAAACTAGGGCAATAGTTTGTAGAAACGAAACCGCAGAAACCGTGTTTACAAGCTCTGGAACTACAGGCAGTACAACAAGTAAACATTATGTTACCAATCTTGAGATATACAAAGAAAGTTTTAGACGTGGCTTTAGTAAATTTTACGGTAGCATAAAGGATTACACCATTTTAGCACTACTACCATCATACTTAGAACGCGAGGGCTCTTCTTTAGTTTATATGGTGAATGATTTAATAACACAATCCAAATCTACTGATAGTGGTTTTTACTTAAACAATCTTTCTGAACTAAAACACAAATTAATACGTTTAGATGCCGAAGGAAAAAAAGTATTGCTTATTGGCGTGTCTTTTGCTTTGATGGATTTAATAGAGCAAGAACCTTTTCAACTTAAAAACACCATAATAATGGAAACTGGAGGGATGAAAGGGCGTCGCAAGGAATTAATACGAAAAGAATTGCACAACACATTAAAAAAAGGTTTTGGTGTAAATACCATCCATAGCGAATACGGTATGACAGAACTGTTAAGTCAGGCCTATTCTAAAGGTAACGGTATTTTTAATTGCCCGCCTTGGATGCGTGTTTTTACAAGAGATACTGAAGACCCTTTATCATTACAAGGTGTTGGGAAAGCCGGAGGTATAAATGTAATTGATTTGGCAAATATTAATTCTTGCGCTTTTATAGCAACCCAAGATTTAGGACGTATTTACCGTGATAATTCCTTTGAAATTATAGGGCGTTTTGATAATTCTGATGTGCGTGGATGCAACTTAATGGTACTGTAAAAATATTAACTGTAAGTATTTAAATTTTTCTACGACAAAACAACAGCTAAGAATAAAGAAAGATTAACTCTAGTAAGTTGGTTAGTTGAAAAGTCCCGCAAAAAGGCGGGACTTTGTGTTATTTTACAGTTAAAACAAAATAATTCTTTTTACCACGCTGCAAGAGCACAAACTTATTGTTTATTAAGTCTGCTGCAGTAATTTTATAATCCTCTTTTACTTTTTCTTTATTTACTGAAATAGAATTTTCCTTAAGCGCACGTCTTGCTTCACTGTTAGAATTTAAAAACCCTCCTTTTTCTGCTAAAGCACCAATCATATCTAAACCTGCATCAACTTCAGATCTATCAATTTCAGTTTGGGGCACACCTTCAAAAACATCTAAAAATGTTTGCTCGTTAAGTGCTTTTAAATCTTCGCTTGTAGATTTTCCAAAGAGAATACTACTTGCTTTTATGGCATTTTCTAAATCGGTCTTAGAATGTACCATTGTTGTTATTTCTTCAGCTAAACGTTTTTGTAACACTCGTAAATGTGGCGCTTCGTTATGCTCGGAAATAAGCGTGTTTATTGCTTCTTCGGTTAAAAAAGTAAAAATCTTAATATATTTTTCAGCATCTTCATCACTAGAGTTTAACCAATATTGGTAGAATTTATAAGGCGATGTTCTGTTTGCATCCAACCATACATTACCACCTTCAGACTTTCCGAATTTAGAACCATCAGACTTCGTAATTAGTGGGCAAGTAATGGCAAAACCCTTTCCGCTACCAATACGACGAATTAATTCTGTACCAGTAGTAATATTTCCCCATTGGTCGCTTCCTCCCATTTGAATAGTACAATTATTAGCCTTATACAAATGCAAAAAGTCGTAACCCTGCACCAATTGATAGGTAAACTCTGTAAAGCTCATTCCTTCAGAATCATCGGCAGAAATTCTGTTTTTTACAGAATCTTTCGCCATCATATAGTTTACGGTAATGTGTTTGCCTACATCTCTAATAAATTCCAAAAACGAGAATTCCTTCATCCAGTCGTAGTTATTCACTAAAACAGCGGCGTTATCAGCATCACTCTCAAAATCTAAAAAATGGGATAATTGTTTTTTTATAGCTTCTTGATTGTGGCGTAATGTGGTTTCGTCTAACAAATTACGCTCGCTAGATTTACCAGAAGGGTCGCCAATCATTCCCGTTGCACCACCAACTAAAGCAACAGGTTTATGCCCACAACGTTGATAGTGTGCCAACAACATAATAGGCACTAAGTTTCCTATATGCAAAGAATCGGCTGTAGGATCAAAGCCCACATAGGCACTTTTCATCCCCTCCATTAAGTGTTCTTCCGCACCAGGCATTACTGTATGTATCATGCCCCTCCACGTTAATTCTTCTACAAAATTGGTTACCATTTTATCTTATTTTAGAAAACTAGCGCAAATATAAAAATACGTGTAGAATTAGAGCACATAAAATGACGTAAATAGCGTTTCCTGCAAAATGGCGAAAGTGCAAAGTGTTACTTATTAAGACGTGAAATGAATAAAATATTCTGTAATTTCGTTGTATGATATTAGTAACAGGAAGCACAGGGTTAGTAGGCGCACATTTACTTTATAAATTGGTTTCTGATAATGAAACTGTTAGGGCCATTTACAGAACTGAACGCAAACTTGAAAACGTTAAAAAAGTGTTTTCTTGTTATACCCAAGCCTACCAAGAGCTTTTTAATAAAATTGAATGGGTAAAAGCCGATATTTTAGATATCCCTGCTTTAGATGATGCGCTTACAAATGTAAGCTACGTTTACCATTGCGCTGCTTTCGTGTCTTTTGAACCAGATAAATACCAGTTGTTAAGACATACAAATATTGATGGTACAGCAAATGTTGTAAATCTATGCATTACTAATGCTGTAAAAAAATTATGTTACATTAGCTCTATTGCTACCGTTGGAAACCCTTTAAAAAATGAGGCCATAACCGAAGAAACCCATTGGAATCCTGAGGCAGACAATAGTGTTTATGCCATTACAAAATATGGTGCCGAAATGGAAGTATGGCGTGGAACACAAGAAGGACTAGATGCTGTAATTGTAAATCCTGGTGTTATTCTTGGTGCTGGTATTTGGCGTTATGGTTCGGGTGTTTTATTTAAAAAAATACATAAGGGCATTACGTATTATACCTCTGGTAGCATTGCTTTGGTATCTGTAAAGGATGTTACGGCTATTATGGTGCAACTTTTAAAAAGCGATATTAAGAACGAACGGTATATTCTGGTTGCCGAAAATTGGTCTTACAAATCGTTTTTACAAACTACAGCCAACGCTTTACAGGTAAAACCTCCCAAAAAACTGGCAAAACCTTGGTTGCTGCAAATAGGTTGGCGACTCGATTGGTTAAAACGAATACTAACAGGAAAGCGAAGACGCCTTACCAAACAGTTGGCGCACTCCTTAATAACAAAAAAGAATTACAGTAATACTAAAATTACTGCCACTTTAAACTATAATTTTGAAGCTGTAGAAGATGTTATAGCTGAAGTGGCTACTCATTATCTGAAACAGCATCAATAAGTCTAGGCTCTTCTTCCTCTGTATCTATTATTTCTGCATCTAGCTCTAAAGCTTCTAGTTCTCGTTTAGCAGCCTTTAGTGAATCTGCTTTTCTTTTTTCTTTTAGCTCCCTATCGAGAATATCGGTATAATATGTTTTTAGTTTTGAAAGGCTATCTTTTACCTTTTCGTAGATTTCCGCATACTCTTTCATATAATAAGTATAGTACGCATTACTGTTGGCAAACTGTGCACTGTCTATATTATACTTTTTATAGACATAACTTTCTGGAACAACTTTAGCACTATCCAAAACCTCTTTATCCCTTCCTGTTACTGCTCCAATTAATTTTAAATCGAGCAAAATATTAACCATTTGTTCTTTAGGGATTAAATTTTTGGGTTTTTCGGGTTTATTGTATTGGTAGCAGGAAGAAACCCATAATACAATACAAAATAGCACTAAAAGTTTTTTTCGTATCATCTGTTAAAGGTTAATCGTTTTGCCGCTTTTGTATTTTGAAATTCAAAATTATGATACACCAAACTACCGTTTAGAATGGTATGCGTAATTCTAGATTTAAATGTTGCACCTTCAAAAGGAGACCATCCGCATTTGTATAAAATATTATCTTTTTGCACAGTCCAAGGATTATTTAAATCTACCAATACTAAATCTGCATAGTAACCTTCTTTTATGTAACCTCTTTTTTCTACTTGGAACAATATAGCAGGATTATGGCACATTTTCTCAACTATTTTTTCAATTGAAATTTTACCCTTATGGTACATTTCCAACATAGCTGGTAATGCGTGTTGTACTAATGGCCCGCCAGAAGGTGCTTTGGTATAAACGTTTTTCTTTTCTTCTATAGTATGTGGTGCATGGTCTGTAGCTATTACATCAATTCTATCATCTAAAAGCGCTTCCCAAAGTTGGTCTCTATCTTTTGCAGTTTTAACAGCGGGATTCCACTTAATAAGCGTTCCTTTTTTCTTATAATCTTCGTCTGAAAACCATAAATGGTGAATGCATACTTCTGCTGTAATTTTTTTATCTTTTAAAGGAATATCGTTTCTAAATAAATGGGTTTCTTTTCCGGTTGATAAATGAAACACATGTAATCTAGCACCTGTTTTTTTTGCCAAAGCTATAGCTGTTGAAGATGATAGGTAGCACGCCTCCTCACTCCTTATAATAGGATGTTTTTCTATGGGAATGTCTTCTCCGTATGTTTCTATATGGGTTTTAAGGTTTTCGCGAATGGTAGCTTCGTCTTCACAATGCACCGAAATTACCATGTTTGTACTTTGGAATATTTTCTCAAGAATTTCTGGATCGTCCACCAGCATATTACCTGTAGAAGACCCTAAAAATAGTTTTAAACCTGCAACCGCTGTTTCATCAACTTTTAAAATTTCGTCTAGATTATCGTTAGTGCCTCCAAACATAAATGAGTAATTTGCAGATGATGTCTTAGCCGCAATCTCAAATTTTTCCTCAAGTTTTTCTACCGTGGTAGTTTGTGGGTTTGTATTAGGCATTTCTATAAATGAGGTAATACCTCCCGCTAATGCTGCTTTAGACTCTGTTGCAATATCTGCTTTATGTGTTAATCCTGGCTCTCTAAAATGTACTTGGTCGTCTATAGCTCCCGGTAGTACATATTTACCTTCTGCATCAATTATGTTAACATCTGCCCATTTTGCACTTATCGAGGTGTCTATTTGCTTAATAATCTCGCCTTCAATTAGTATATCACCACTAAAAATTTTGCCTTCGTTAACAATTTTAGCGTTTTTAATAAGTGTTCTTTTTAGTTTCATTACAAATCTTTTCTTTTAAACAAACTTTTTAATTTCATTGAAATAACCCCAAAAACCGCTTCAGAAATAATTCCTGAACTGAGTTTAGACTCACCTCGTGTTCTATCGGTAAAAATAACGGGAACTTCTACAATTTTAAAATTTTTTAAGTAGGTTTTAAACTTCATTTCTATTTGAAACGCATACCCAATAAATTTAATTTTACGTAAATTTAGAGCCTCCAGCACATTGCGCCTATAACATACAAAACCTGCAGTAGTATCATTTATATTCATACCAGTAATAAAGCGTACGTATTTTGATGCTAAATAAGACATTAACACCCTATTCATTGGCCAATTCACCACATTTACACCTGTTATGTAACGCGAGCCTATTGCCATATCTGCGCCCCCTTCGGCACAAGCCTTGTACAAACGTATTAGATCTTTCGGGTCATGAGAAAAATCGGCATCCATTTCAAATATATACTCGTATTTTCTAACTAAACTCCATTTGAACCCTAAAATATAAGCGGTACCCAAACCAGCTTTTTCTTCGCGTTGTTTTAAATGTAGCCTTCCAGGAAATATATTTTGAAGTGCTTTAACCTTATCTGAAGTACCATCGGGGGAATTATCGTCTACAATAAGGATGTGAATATCTTTAGATTCTGAAAACACAGCCTTTATAATAAGTTCTATATTTTCAATTTCGTTATAGGTTGGAATGATTACTACAGCGTCCTTCATCTAAAATAATATAAGGGCAAATGTACATTTTTAAGCTATTCTTTTTTTTAAAAATTTTGTAATATTTCATTCCTTCTGTAAAATTTATGATAATTTTAACCCATGCTTCGAGAAGTACCATCACATACACTCTATATATTTTTGTTACTAATTGGCTTGGTAACCATTGCCTTGGCCAAAAGCATTGCGCCAAAACGTTTTAACGATTTTATATTGGTAATTAGCAATTCTAGGTACTTAAAGATTTATGGCAAAGACCAAAAATTTTTAGATTATTACGATGGGTTACTTTTTTTAAACCTAGTTATATCTGGCGCTATTTTTTGTGCACTGTGTTTAGAGCATTTAACAAATACAGTACAAATAAATGTAACGCTAATCTTTAAACTAGCCGTTGGCATTGGTGTTTTTATGCTCGCCAAAGTACTTTTAGAACGCTTAATTGCTAGCCTTTTTGAGATTGATACTATAATAGATAATTATCTTTTCCAGAAAATTAGCTACAAAAACTATTTAGGCCTATTACTTTTACCAATTAACGCAATTTTAATATTTAGTATTACCCCAAACAAAAACATAATTTATGCGGTTTTGGCTATACTATTTCTTGTAAATCTAAGCGGTTTAATTACCTCATTTAAAGCGCATCAAAATGAAATAAAAAACAACTATTTCTATTTTATTTTGTATCTTTGCGCTCTCGAAATCGCACCCTATGTAATTATTTACGCGATTTATAGTGCCTAATTTAACTGTTTTGCGCCCATGAAAGTAAAGACCATTTTAGTATCTCAACCAGAACCTAAAATTGAGAACTCCCCTTACTTCGACTTGCAAGAGAAAAAGAAAGTAAAAATAGACTTTAGACCTTTTATACATGTAGAAGGTGTTCCTGCAAAAGAGATAAGGCATCAAAAAATTGATTTAAAAAACTACACCGCTATAATTTTAACCAGCAGAAATGCTGTAGACCACTTTTTTAGAGTAGCAGAAGAAATGCGCTTTAAGGTTCCAGATACCATGAAATATTTTTGTCAATCTGAAGCTGTTGCCTACTATTTACAAAAATATGTGGTGTATAGAAAACGTAAAATTTATGTGGGGAAACGTACATTTGCAGAATTATCGCCTTTAATAAAGAAATATAAAGACGAAAAGTTTTTACTGCCCAATACAGATAAAGTAAAACCTGCAGTTCCTGAAACACTTAATGCTTTAGGTGTAGACTGGAAACAAGCTACCTTCTTTAAAACTGTGGTAAGCGATTTGTCTGATTTAGCAGATGTTTATTATGATGTTTTAGTGTTTTTTAGTCCCTCTGGCATAGAGTCTTTATTTCAAAATTTTCCAGATTTTCAACAAAATGAAACTAGAATAGCTGTATTTGGAAACACTACAATTAAAGCTGTAGAAGAAAAAGGGCTGCGTGTAGATATTGCTGCACCAACTCCAGAAACACCTTCGATGACGATGGCTTTAGAAAAATACATTGACAAGGTTAATAAAGGAAAGTAAATACTTATTTAACGATACACAAACTCAAGTCCGATTTAAATCGGGCTTTTTTTATTTCGAAAAACTAAATATTAATCAATTTATCGCTAATTCAACTATATTTTAAAAATAAAGGACATTAATTTACAAGGATACTACTACATTTTTTGTAAAATTGAATTTAAAAACAAAGAAAACAAAAAACTGTTTTAATGTAATACCTTGAAAAATTGCTAAAAAAGTGCTTAATAATAATTACAGTATTGGGAATAACAACAAACGTTTATTCTAAGGCTTTTAATGCATCTGGAAAAAAACTTAATCCCCCACCTATCTGTACAGGACTTATCTATCCCGCAAATGGCGAAACCAATATTCCAGTTACAATAACAATATCTTGGATTAGGGTTAGTAATACTTTGGGGTACAAACTAACTGTAGGAACAACTTTTGGAGGCAATAATATATTAGATAATTTGGATATTGGAAATGCAGCGACTTATAGCTTCACCAACAAACTACCAGAAAACACTACTATTTACGTACGCATTACCCCCTACAATGCAGATGGCGACGCTATAAATTGCAACGTGCAAAGCTTCACTACGGGTCCAGATATTCCGCCTCCTACGTGCAGCACATTATTAAACCCTGTTCTTGGAGCCACCAATGTTGGTATAACGCCTACAATATCATGGCAGCCAGTTGCAACTGCAGCTGGTTATGGATTAACTATTGGCACCGACCCAAATAATAATGACATATTATATAACGAAGATGTTGGAAATGTAACTAACTATACCCTATTAGAAGCCCTACCCAACGGAACTACAGTTTACATTACTATAGTGCCATACAACTTAGCTGGAAATGCTACTGGATGTAACTTTTCGTTTTTTACAACAGGTGCGACAAATTTAAGACCAATTTGCACCACGCTAACAGAGCCAAGACCAGAGTCGCAACTTGTTCCTGTTAACACTAATTTAGTATGGGAACCCGTGCCAGGAGCTGACGGCTATATTATAACCTTAGAAACCTTTACCAATAATATAGATATACTAAACCGATTTGATGTTGGCAACACAACGGTTTACGATATTCCAGCAGATTTACCAGAAAACACTACTTTGTACGTTATTATTACGCCTTACAACGTATATGGGGAAACCGAAGATTGCACTGAACAAACATTTACAACTGGATTAAAGGACGTTATTATACCGCCAAAATTTTTTACCCCAAATAATGATGGGTTTAATGACTACTGGATAGTACCCAACCCTACCAACCGAATACAGCAGGTTAATATCTATAACAGATATGGAAAACTATTAAAACAATTAACAGATCAAACAAAAGGATGGGATGGAAAATTCAATGGTTTTCCAATGCCGTCAGATGATTACTGGTATTTAATTATTTACATTGACGGCAAATCTATAACAGGTCATTTTAGCTTAATAAGATAATATCTTAAAATTTAATTAAAACGCATAACGCTGCGGACCACCACGCCTAATTTCTTCGGTACAATGCGCTTCAAACTTTTTAAAATTCTCTCTAAATGCATTGGTTAATTTAAATGCCATAGTATAATAAGCTTCATCGTCATTCCACGTTTGCCTAGGGCTTAAAACACTGGTTGGCACCCCGGGGCAGGTTCTAGGTTGGGCTACACCAAACACGGAATGAATGTGATAGTGGTCGTAATCGTACAAACCTAAATCACCATTTAAAACCGCATTAATCATAGCCCTAGTATATTTTAATTCCATGCGCTTTCCAACGCCATAGGGGCCACCTGTCCAGCCTGTATTAATTAGCCAAACGTTTACACCTGCTTCAATCATCTTATTACTTAGCATTTCTGCATATTTAGCCGGGTGCAAGGGCATAAATGGGGCTCCAAAACAGGCCGAAAATGATGGTTGCGGTTCTTTAACACCAGCTTCAGTCCCCGCCACTTTAGCAGTATATCCAGAAATAAAATGATAAGCTGCTTGACTTGGCGTTAATTTAGATATAGGAGGAATAACACCAAAAGCATCGGCAGTTAAAAAGAAGATGTTTTTAGGGTTTTTACCTACTGATGGAACTTTAATATTTTCAATATGATGAATGGGGTAACTTACTCTTGTGTTTTGGGTAATTGATGTATCGGCAAAATCTACAACACCTTTATCATCTAAAATTACATTTTCTAATATGGCTCCTGGCTTAATGGCATCGTAAATTTCTGGTTCCTGATCTTTAGAAAGATTAATTACTTTGGCATAACACCCGCCTTCAAAATTAAAAACGGTATTCTCGTTGGTCCAACCATGCTCGTCATCACCTATTAAACTTCTATTAGGATCGGTAGAAAGTGTGGTTTTTCCAGTTCCAGACAATCCAAAGAAAATAGCCGTATCGCCAGCAGCACCTACATTTGCGCTACAATGCATAGGCAACGTGTTTTTTTCTACAGGAAGTATAAAATTTAAAGCCGAAAAAATACCTTTTTTAATTTCACCAGTATAACCCGTACCACCAATCAAAGCAATTTTTTTACTAAAATTTAAAATTGCAAAATTATGTTGCCTTGTACCATCTGCCTCAGCATTTGCCTTAAATCCTGGCGCATTAACAACGGTCCATTCTGCCTCAAAACTTTCCAATTCCTCGGCTGTAGGCCTTAAAAACATATTATACGCGAACATGTTACTCCATGGATATTCGTTAATTACACGAATATTTGTTTTGTAGTTCTGGTCTGCACAAGCATAACAATCGCGTACAAAAATCTCTTTTCCAGACAAATATGCAGTGACCTTATCGTAAAGTTTATCGAAATTTTCTGGTGAAAAAGGAATATTAATATTGCCCCACCAAATTTTATCTTCGGTAATAGCATCATTTACAATAAACCTGTCTTTTGGAGATCGTCCTGTAAACTCACCAGTATTTACAGCCAAGGCACCAGAAGATGCTTGTACACCTTGTCCTTTTTCAATAGTAATACGATGTAAATCTTCAGGAGATAATTGATAGTTAATTTTTGAATTTTTTATACCGTAGGATTCTAAAGCAATAGTTTTCATAATTTGAATATAGTTTGTCGTGAAATCTTTAAGGCAAAATATTTATATTACAAAATTATGATATTATTTTTAACTAAAAATATAAAATTCGTATTTTTATGACTTTAATTTTACGAAATTAATAATTAAAACCACCCAAGACGCAATTAAAAACAACCCTCCTATTGGTGTAATAAAGCCAATAGATTTGAAATTAAAACTAGATAGTTGATTCGTTGCTAAACCATATATAGAACCAGAAAACAAAACCACACCAAAAATAACCAAATAAAAAATGATGTTTTTACATCCAGAGCTCACTAAACTTGTACTGCCAACAAATAATAATAAAAGGGCATGATACATTTGGTAACGCACACCCGTTTCAAAAGTTTGCAAATTTTCTGGAGACAAGTGTGCTTTTAACCCGTGAGATGCAAAAGCACCGAGAATAATTGATAACACACCCAAAATAGCCGCAGAAATTAGTATAATTTTAGTCATTTTTAAATTTTAATAGTTTAAACAAATTTACTCAACATATAACAATATGCGAAAGATTTTAGTTATTGGTTCAGGTAAATCTACTTCTTACCTTTTAAAATATTTATTAAGCAAATCTGCTTCGGAACATTTGCATATAACGATAGGCGACCTTAATGTATCTAACATTAAAAACTTGTTACACAATCATGCCAATGCCAATGCAATACCACTAGATGTTTTTAACGATCAGGAACGCTTAAAAGCCATTAAAAACTCTGATATTATTATCTCCATGCTTCCCGCTAGCTTTCATACTATTGTGGCAAAAGACTGTGTTACTTTAAAAAAACACATGGTTACCGCATCTTATGTAAGTACAGACATGATGTCTCTAGATAAGGAAGCGAAAAAAAATGGTGTTATTTTAATGAATGAAATTGGTGTAGATCCCGGTATCGATCATATGAGCGCCATGAATGTTCTAAATAATATAAGAGACAAAGGCGGTACCATACTATTATTTGAATCTTTTACAGGAGGATTAATTGCTCCGGAAAGCGACACTAACTTATGGCACTATAAATTTACGTGGAACCCAAGAAATGTGGTTATTGCAGGCCAAGGCGGTACTGCAAAGTTTATACAAGAAGGCAGTTATAAATACATTCCTTACCAGCGTTTGTTCAGACGTACCGAGTTTTTAGATATTGAAGGCCACGGAAGGTTCGAGGCCTACGCAAACCGCGATTCGCTAAAATACCAAAGTGCCTATGGTTTAGAGAATGTAAAAACCTTATACCGTGGCACTATGCGACGTGTAGGTTTTAGTCGTGCATGGCATATTTTTGTAACCCTTGGGATGACGGACGATAGCTTTACCATAGAAGATAGCGAATCCATGAGCTACCGCGACTTTACCAATGCATTTCTCCCCTATAGCCATAAAGATTCGGTGGAATTAAAATTAAGGCACGAATTAAAGATAGACCAAGATGATGTGGTTTGGGACAAACTTGAAGAACTCGATATTTTTAATGCTAATAAAAAAGTAGGACTTAAAAATGCAACACCAGCCCAAATTCTCCAAAAAATATTAATGGATAGCTGGACACTGAGTAAGGATGATAAGGATATGATTGTGATGTACCATAAATTTGGATATGAACTCAACGGAAAAAAACACCAAATAGATGCTAATATGGTAGTTTTGGGCGAAGACCAAACCTATACCGCTATGGCCAAAACCGTTGGCCTACCTGTTGCCATGGTTACACTTGCTATTCTAAATGGTAAAATTACAAGCCCTGGCGTTCAAATTCCCATAACCAAAGAAATTTATCAACCTATTTTAAATGAATTACAGGAATTTGGCATTCAGTTTAATGAAAAACATGTGCCTTATTTGGGGTATAATCCTTTGAACAACTAGGTAATCATTATTTTTTTAAACAATAGCATACCTGTCGGGTTTTAAAAACCCAACAGGTCTTTTTAAAGTATATGTTCAATAATTATGTTTTGGCTACAACATACAATTTAAGGGGTTAGCGTTATTCGGTCATAAAAAATATGTACATACTAAAGATTTAAGCCTTTAGTTTGTGCTTCACCTTTGTTGTTACTCACTCGCACAAAATAAATACCCTTTGGCCACTTGTCTTTTTTAATGTCCACCCTTTTCTGTTTTATCTGTTGTACCTTAAATATTGTAGCACCATACATGTCTGCTATCATAATGGCATAAGTGCCTTTTGTCTTTTCATTCGCTATACTGCTACTAGTTGCAGTTTTTGATGTATTAGGATTGGTATCGCCCTCTATAATTTCTAAACTTAAGCTAGGGCTGGACGAACCAGATGTCGTCCTAAAACCAAAACCTCCACCGCCAGAGCCAAAGCTTAGCGATAAAAAGGTAACTGGTCCCCAACCGCAGTTGTCCCTAATACGCACTGTAACAATACCTGACGTATTTTGCGACGCATATACTTGGGCATAATTAGTATTGTTGGCCATTAAGGTAAAGTTGCCCGAAACCTTTTCCCACTCCCATTCTAAAGTTCCTGGTGGCGTACTAAAGGTAATGGACTCCCATGTGTACAATGGAAAGTTAAAACTGGCTACCTGGTTACCATTACTATCATAAATAATGGGGCGTTGCGCTCCTGTTTGGATGGTTTTTGTTATTTCTACTGAATCATTACAATCTGTATCAATACTAGCAGTTAATACGCCCTCACCAGCAAAAAGACCGTTTGGTGTTATGGTAACGCTATGACCATTTGGTGTTATCGTAAAACCTCCCGATGGATTTATACTCCAGTTAACGGTAACATTTGATGGTAGGCTGCTTATTGAGTAGTTACTTGAACTAGATGTACAAACCTGACTAGGCCCTGATATTCTTAGTCCTAAAGTACCTGTACATGTTGTAGACGCACAGGAAAAATACGCTGAAGTATCCCTCAACTCATCCATCAACCAATTGCCATTATTCAGTGTAAATTGAATATGCTGTTCACTTGTAATATCATTTGTAAAAAAATTATGAAATGGTGTGTTTTTAAGGGCTGGAGGAGGTGAAAGTGGTGAGTAAGCCTTTGCCAAGTCTCCTGCATTAATTGTTTGTGTCCCACTTCCTATATCTAAACTACTAAAAGTAGGGATAAAATTGAACTCACGCTCTAAAACGAAAGCATTTACCTCGGGAGGCAATGTTACAAAAGTATCAATATTGTATACACCACCACCAGCATTATCTAAAGGCAACATACTTGATGAAGAATTTACTGTTTCTTCATCTATTAAGTCTTCATGTATGATTATAAAGCCCAATACCTCTTTTCTTATAAAAATTTTCCCTTTGTAGATTTGTTGAGATTGTTGGTTTGGTAATGCCCTAAGATTAAATTGCGCTTTAATGTCTGTATCAAAAGAAAAAACTGATGACAAATATTTTAGTGGATTTGTAATATTTAATAACGGTAGAACCATATGAGATACCACCTTTGGTAAATCTATTGTCTCATTAACATCTACTAAAGTACCATAAGCATCAAAACCTAATGGTGTTCCACATTCTGAACCATTGGCTATAGCTATATTACGAATGTTGCCCTGAGTTGGGTATCCCATGTTTGATAGCCCTGTGGAAAAGGTATGAAACAATGTGCTATTATCCACAGAAACACCATCTCCCGTTCCTTCTAATTGATAAACAAGCATCTGTTGTGCAGCAGGGGTTTGCAATAATGCCAATCCCTCTTCCAATTCTGGTATATGATCTGATATATCTGCAACATTAATATTAAAAATACTAAAAAATACAGGAATACTTATTTGCTCACCTACCAAATGCCGTACCATAGCCTGATAAGCCAAAGGCACATTGGCCCCTTGGTGTGGCGCATCATGGCTGATGTAGAGTTTTGTATCGTGAGTTTCACTTTTAATTTCCATGTCTCGTAAGGCATAACGGGCAATTAAACCGCCCATGCTCATGCCCAAAACCACGTTTTGCTCTGTACTTCCCGCCGCAGTTTTTCTAGCATTTACGGTATCAATTACCGCTTCTACCACTAGGGCATTACGCTGTATAAAATCAGTGCCATTTACAAAATCTATAAACACCAAATCGTAGTCTTCATCTTCTATCGCCTCATTCAAAGTATATAAAATTGCTGGATCTGGATTTATGTCTACTTCTATTCCCCCTGGATCATCTCTGTCAATAAAACTACGGTAATTAAAACTTCCATCGGGATCAAAACCCTCTACTACTATCAAAGGTTTGGTTAGTTCGGTATGGCCTTCGGCAAGTTCAATAGTTACATTAGCGGCATTGGCTACACCTTGCCACACAGCACCAGTAATAACTTCTGTATTTGCACCTGCCCCATCAAAACGTGCCATAGGCCCGCCCTGGGGCGCTATATAATCTACCCAAATTTTGGAATGGCTATACAGCGTAGTGCCACCAGCATATACAAACTTATATTTTAGGGTTTTTACACCACCAGAGGTGTACGTTACACTTTTGGCCGTATTTAAAGCTACGGTTTGGTAACCAGAGCCATTACCAAAATCTATCTGTATTTGGTTTAGCGCAGCACTGGTATTGGTATATACCATGGTACTGGGCAGTTTAAAGGTAAATGTATGCCCTTGTAGTTGTGTTTTAAGTGGGGTTACCGCGAAGACGGTTTTGGTATCGTAGGGGTTTCTCCCCGCAACATCATAAATACGGTCGTTACTTACCGTTACATCGCCATTGGTGTAAGCATTGGCTTTGTATTGTTGGTACGTGTAATATTGGGCTGCTAAAAAGTATGTTTTTGTGCCTGTTTGTTGGGTTTTTAAGTTATTAAATACCGTACTTGGATTTGTCATATTTTGTGCAACCGTACCTACGCGCATGGTGTACAGTGAACTGTACAGCGATTGCCATTGGGTTTTATCTACAAGGTTATCTGAAGCAATGGCACCATTATAGGCTTCAACCTCATTAAAGCGGATACCAAATTCCTTTAGATACCCAGTAGTTACCTTGGTTTTATCGATGTTTCCAAAGATGTGTTGCATCCGGTTATAGTAGCTGTTGTTTTGTGCATTACCGTAAAAAAAGGCAATACAGAGCCCTATAAAAACGAGTAGTTTTTTCATGATTTTAAAGAAAATAATTTATGTTATGGGATGTATTTTACATCGAACCGACCTTCAGTAATTTTTATATCCATACAATTATCTGTGACCGTTGAAAACTCAAATGTCCCAGACAATATAAAATTTTGATTATCTACATTAGAAAATATAATCGAACCTTGGTAAGCATCTTCTATATCATATCTACAATTATCTATAATATTGAAATCAGTATATTTTGAGAGCTTTACTAAGCTATAAGAAATATTCTCTTCTAAAGGCCCTCCAACAAACATAGCAATATCAATATCAATATTTTCATTTGTTACCCCCCCCCCTAATTGCAATTGATTTTGCTGATATATTGCAGTTATTTTTCTAGTATTAGAGACGTCAATAGCTTCACCATTTACCAAATAGCCAAACGTATTTTCTCCAGTTTGTGTTGGTGGTGGTAGTTGATCTATAGGGTCTATCGGGGTATCGTCATCGTCTTTACAATTTGTGATACTTAAAAGCATTAGGCTTAATATTAATAGTGTGAATGTGCTTAACTTTTTCATGGGTTTTTATTTTTATTCAATATTAAAATACTGCTTTTTTTGAGAGAAGTTAAGGCTTGAATATACAGTAGAGAGGTTTTACATATTCACTAAACCTTAAAAATAGTATTTTTTTAAAACGTTATAAATTTACATGTTATTATGTACTTTTTTTTATGACAAATGTTAGGTTTCTAAAATTTTTCTGAATTTTTATTGCCAATATCTAATAATGATTGCCATTGGGTTTTATCCACCAGATTATTACTGGCAATGGTACCGTTATAGGCTTCAACCTCATTAAAGCGGATACCAAACTCCTTTAGATAACCCGTAGTTACCTTGGTTTTATCGATGTTTCCAAATATGTGTTGCATCCGGTTATAGTAACTGTTGTTTTGTGCATTGCCATAAAAAAAGGCCATACAGAGCAGTGTAAAAACGAGTCGTTTTTTCATAATTTTAAAGAATTAATATGTTAATAGTTTATTTTAAGGGATATATCTCATATCGAAACGTCCATTTGTTACAATTAAAGTTTCGCAATTTTCTTTAGTGGTAGAAAATTCAAACGTACCAGAAATGATATGATTAGTACGATCTACTTTTGAAAATATTATGAAACCCTCATAGGTGTTTTCAAAATCATAATAACACTTTGCTGGACCATCGTCATCTTCTATAAATCTAGCATCTCCTAACAAAGAATACTCTCTATTTATTTCAATAGGTTCAGAAACAAGCATGTAAATACCCCCCAATTGAATAAAGCCTCCTTGATAAATGGCTGTCATATTATTGCTATTAGTTGTAGATAAAGGCTCACCATTCACTAAACACCCAAACGTATTCTCACCAGTTTGTGTTGGTGGTGGCAGTTGATCTATAGGGTCTATCGGGGTATCGTCATCGTCTTTACAACTTGTAGTGCTTAAAAGCATTAGGCTTAACATTAATAGTGTGAATGTGCTTAACTTTTTCATGGGTTTCATTTTTTTTATTCAATCTAAAATACTGCTTGTGTTTAGAGAATTGTTAAGCCTTTGGTCATGTAGAGAGAAGTTGTACCCAAAGCTTTAAAAGCAGTAGTTTACTTTAAATGATAGGTTAAAATTACTTTAGATTGTTGTTGTGATGTATGATTTTTATCATGTTTTTAAGTTTTTACCTACATTTTTATTAAAAGTCTTACTAGACACATTCGCCAAAAAAATGTTTCTATTTGCAATCAAATTATTACATTTACCTTTTAATTCATAACACATATGGCAAAAAAGAAACAAACCGAGATTGATGGTATAGACAAAAAAATACTGCGTACTTTAATGGAAGACGCCCGAACCCCCATTTTAGAAATTGCTAGAAACGTAGGTATTTCGGGGGCAGCCATTCACCAACGTTTGCGTAAATTAGAAAAATCTGGACTTTTAGCGGGTTCTAAATTCGTGGTAAACCCAGAGGTTTTAGGTTTTGATACTATGGCATTTGTAGGTGTGTATTTCGACAAAGCTGCCGATGCCCCTCTAATTATAAAACTCCTAAAACGAGTTCCTGAAGTTTTAGAATGCCACTATACTACCGGAAACTGGAATGTTTTCCTAAAAGTAATTTGCAAAAGTAACGACCATTTAATGCAAACGCTAAACAGCATTCAAGAAATTAACGGGGTATCGCGTACAGAAACGTTTATTTCTTTAGCGCAATTAATACAGCGCCAGGTAAAAATCTAATAAAAGTCAACCTTTTAACGCAACCATTTCGGTAATTTAACATCTTATAATAAGTTAAATTTTACTAATTCTGCAATAGGCACTCAAATGAAAAAAATTATTTTACTTATTCCGTTCTTGTGTTTTAATTTAAGCTTGCAAGCCCAAGAAAAAGAAACGACTGATGAAAAAACCAGTATTTTTGAAAGAAAACACGAAGTAAGGCTTGGTGCCATTAAACTTTTAGCAGGTGGCATTTTTGAAGGTGCTTACGAGTACATCATAGACTCAAACCAAGGCTTTGGAGCTTATATGCTTGTGAATTTTGACTCTAGCAGCGATTGGTTTGAAAATTATTCGTTAACACCCTATTACAGAATGTACTTTCAGAGCAATGAAGATTATGGTGCTAAAGGCTTTTTTGTTGAAGGATTTACATCATTTTTTTCTAGTGATTTTGATTTTGAAGATGTTGTTTTTAGAAATGATGATCAAAAAGATGTTTTTGATATTGCTATCGGTATATCACTGGGAAAAAAATGGATTAACACTGCTGGATTTGTCTTTGAGCTAAAAGTAGGAGCAGGAAGAAACCTTTTAGGAAATACAGATAGCGATGCTATTTTAAAAGCTGATTTTTATTTAGGCTACCGATTTTAATAAACTCTAGTTCTGCAAATCATAAAACCCTAACTTTTCTAGCTAGGGTTTTGTTTTTTTTGATATGGTACGAAACTAAGTTTGGTTTTTAAATGAGTGCTTCTATTTCATTTTTTGCAACCAATTCCTAACATCAACGTCTTTCTTAATAATTGCTCTTAAATCATCAATCTTTACGCGTTCCTGTTCCATAGAGTCTCTATGGCGAATAGTAACTGAATTATCTTCTAAAGTATCATGATCTACGGTAATACAGAAAGGGGTTCCGTTGGCGTCTTGTCTTCTGTAACGGCGTCCCACAGCGTCTTTTTCATCGTAAATAACGTTGAAATCCCATTTTAATTCTTCAATAATGTTGCGAGCTATTTCTGGCAAACCGTCTTTTTTCACCAATGGTAAAACAGCTGCTTTTACAGGCGCTAAAACACTTGGTAATTTTAAAACTGTTCTTGTAGTGCCATTTTCTAATTCCTCTTCTTGTAGTGAATTAGAAAATACAGCTAAAAACATTCTATCTAAACCAATAGAGGTTTCTAACACATAAGGTACATAGCTTTTGTTTTCTTCAGGATCGAAATACTGTAATTTCTTTCCAGAGTATTTTTCGTGCTGGCTTAAATCAAAATCAGTTCTAGAATGTATACCTTCTAACTCTTTAAATCCAAACGGGAATTTAAACTCTATATCTGCGGCAGCATCGGCATAATGTGCTAATTTCTCATGGTCGTGAAAACGGTAATTCTCCGCGCCCATCCCTAAAGACAAATGCCATTTCATTCTGGTTTCTTTCCAATGCTCGTACCATTCAGTCTGTGTGCCTGGTTTAATAAAAAACTGCATTTCCATTTGCTCAAACTCGCGCATTCTAAAAATAAATTGTCTCGCCACAATTTCATTTCTAAACGCCTTACCTGTTTGCGCTATTCCAAAAGGAATCTTTAAACGGCTAGTTTTCTGCACATTCAAAAAGTTAACAAAAATACCTTGGGCCGTTTCTGGTCGCAAATACAAATCCATAGCATTTTCGGCAGATGCGCCAAGTTTAGTACCAAACATGAGGTTAAATTGCTTAACATCGGTCCAGTTTTTACTTCCAGTCATAGGATCTGCAATCTCCAACTCCTCAATCAAGGCCTTAACATCGGCTAAATCTTCATTTTCTAAAGATTTTGCCATACGAGACAAGGTTGTATTTATCTTTTCTTGATACCCGAGCACTCGTGCGTTTGTAGATAAAAATTCTTCTTTATTAAAAGCTTCACCAAAACGTTTTTCGGCTTTGGCAACTTCCTTATCAATTTTAGCTTCAATTTTTGCACAGTAATCTTCTATTAAAACATCTGCTCGATAGCGTTTTTTGGAATCCTTATTATCAATTAAAGGATCGTTAAACGCATCTACATGTCCCGAGGCTTTCCAAGTGGTAGGATGCATAAATATTGCAGCGTCTATACCCACAATATTTTCATTCATCTGTACCATGGCACGCCACCAGTAGTCGCGAATATTCTTTTTTAATTCTGCACCGTTTTGGGCGTAGTCGTAAACTGCGCTTAAACCATCGTAAATTTCACTGCTTTGAAATACATACCCGTACTCCTTTGCATGCGAAATAACCTTCTTAAATGTATCGTCTTGATTTGCCATAGTTGCAAAAATATAAAACCACGGGTAACTGTGTATGTTCTTTGGCAAAAATTAAAGCGGTATAACATTATTTTTTTACTTAAGTTTACAATACAAGTAATTATAGCCATATTGAAATCGCTTATCAATTTATTTTTTCCCAAGGTTTGTTATGCCTGTACCACCTATTTGTTAGATAACGAAGAAACCATTTGTACCAATTGTAGGCACGATTTACCTACTACAAATTTTCACTTTAGTAATGACGATAGCGTTAAAAAAGTACTGCGAGGACGCGCAAATATTGAACATGCCACCGCATTATTTAGATTTGAAAAAGAAGGCCCTGTACAACAGCTCATTCACAGTTTAAAATATAAAGGTTACGAGCATATTGGAGAACTTTTAGGAGATTGGTTGGGTGGCGAACTTGCAGAACTTAAAACATACCAAAATATTGATATGGTAATTCCTGTACCTATGCATCCAAAAAAACTAAAAAAAAGAGGATACAACCAAGTTACAAAATTTGGGCAGCAAATAGCCGAAGCCCTAAATGTTGCATATGTAGATGATGTTTTAATTAAAATTACGAATACCACATCGCAAACAACTAAAAAAAGAGTAGCCCGCTGGAGTAACTCCAATGAGCTTTTTGCACTTAGAAACATTTCTAAAATAGAAAACAAACATATTCTGTTAGTAGACGATATTATTACCACAGGAGCAACCTTAGAAGCCTGCTGTTTGGTTTTAAACCAAGCTAAACATTTAAAAATAAGTATTGCTACCATGGCAATAGCTTAAAAACTAAATTCTAAACTCAAAGAAAATACCAAGGCAAAAGTTTACTATTTTAACTTCTAAAAAATAACAAAATTTAGGTTTTATCGTTTTTATTTTAAATTAACCCAGCACTTCATAGTATCTTCAAATTTATGTAGGTTTGCACAAAATAGTTTTTAGTAATGCGTACTACGTTTTTAAACTTTATTTTAATTGTAATTATTAGCTGTATTTTTATAAACTGCGCTAATAGAGGCACACCAGAAGGTGGTGAAAAAGACGTAACACCACCCGAAATAGTAAATACGTCTCCTAAAAACTATTCCACTAATTTTAAAGCTAAGGAAATACGAATTGAGTTTAATGAGTACATTAAAATTAAAAACTTACAAAAGCAATTAATTATTTCCCCTCCCATGAAAACACAACCCGAAATAACACCTTTGGGAAGTGCGAGTAAAACCATTAGAATTAGAATTTTTGACACTTTACCTCCTAATACCACGTATGCTTTTAACTTTGGTAATAGTATAGAAGACAATAACGAGGGAAACCCATACACCTATTATCGTTACGTATTTTCAACTGGAGATTATATAGATTCCTTAACAGTTACAGGCAATATTACCGATGCCCTATTTCGCGAACCAGACACTTTTGTTTCTGTTATGCTTTACGAAGTAGATTCTACGTTTACAGATTCTATAATCTACAAAGAAACCCCTAAGTACATTACCAATACACTAGATAGCCTTACTAGTTTTACTATTGAAAATGCCAAAGCCGGCAACTATTTATTATTGGCTTTAAAAGACAAAAATGGCGATAATATTTACCAACAAAAATCTGATAAAATAGCTTTTAAAAAAGATTTTATTACACTTCCTACAGATAGCACATACAATTTAAGATTATTTAATGAAATTGTAGATTTTAATCCGTCGAGACCTCAACTGGTTACTGGTGAAAAAATAATGATTGGTTATGAAGGAAACCCAGAAGGCGTTACGTTTTCATTGAATTCTGAAGTCCCCGAAGATTTTGAATATCGTATTACAAAAGATAAGGAAAAAGACACCCTTTATTACTGGTACAAACCCAAATTAGAGGTAGATTCTTTAGTTTTCAATATAGCGCATCCGCAAATTACAAAGGAATATATTGTTAGAATACGCGACAAAGAGCGCGATTCGTTACTAATGGAAGCCGAACCCAGTGGTACAATTCGCTATAATGAAGATTTTAGAATTTCTGGAAATATTCCTTTTACCAACTTTGATGCCTCTAAAATAGAATTGATGGATAAAGATTCCTTATCTGTTGAATTTTCACTAAAATCGTATGATTCTATTACCAATACATACACGTTAGGTTTTGAAAAAACCGAAGAAAACAAGTACAGTATGAGTATTTTACCTGGTGCGTTTACCGATTTTTTTGAAAACACTAACGACACTTTACAGTATTCCGTAAGCACCAGAAAGAAGGATAGTTACGGTAATCTACGTTTAAATATTTACAATGCGATTTATCCTATAATAGTACAGTTAACTGACAAAAAAGGAGATGTTAAATATGAGCAATATGCCACTGAGCAAAAACCATTTGATTTTTTAAATATAAGTCCCGGCAATTATTTTGTGAGGGTAATTTTTGATACTAACGGTAATAAGGTTTACGATACTGGTAATTATCTTAAAAAAATACAACCTGAAATTGTAAAACATTCCGAGAAAGAAGTAGAAGAAGTTCGTGCTGGTTGGGAATTAGAAACAAGCTTTACGTTAAAAGATTAAACCCATCTTTATCATCTAAAAATTTTAGAGCATTTCTGTATTTGCGAATATGATTTTTACTTAGGGCTACTATCTCAACAGCGTCCTTGTTTAATGGCATATTTGTTATTTTTTTGCCCAAAACATCATAACAAGCAGAACTTCCATTGTATTCTACATTAACGCCATCAACTCCTATTCGGTTTACACCAATACAATAACTCATATTTTCTATGGCTCTTGCTTTTAAAAGCGTATCCCAGGCATTAATTCTTGGTTTTGGCCAATTGGCAACATATAGCAAAACATCGTAATCTTCAGTATTTCTTGCCCAAACAGGGAAACGCAAATCGTAACAAATTAACGGACAGATTTTCCAACCTCTATAGTGTATAATTATTTTTTTATTTCCGGCTTTATATACCTTATGCTCTCCTGCTAAGGTAAAAGTGTGTCGTTTATCATAATAAGATAATTTACCTGATGGTTCTGCAAATAAAAACCTGTTGTAATAATTATCATTCTCTATAACCACCATACTTCCAGCTATTGCCGCTTGTTTAGTTTTTGCCAAATCTAGCATCCAAGATACTGTTGTTCCTTCCATGGTTTCGGCAACAGCTTTAGCATTCATGGTAAAACCAGAAGTAAACATTTCGGGAAGTACTATAATATCAACCTTTTCTGCAACAGCATTTATCTTTTTGATAAAATTTTGTTGGTTTTGTTCTGGGTTTTCCCAAACTAAATCTGATTGTATTAATGCTATTTTTAGTGCTTCTTGCATATTAAATACTTATGATTACTGAAGTTTTATTAAAAAAAGAGTCCAAAAAAAATAATATTTCTGGACTCTTAAGGTATTATTTATTTTAAAGTTATCAAACCAAATTTAGGGCAAACTCTTTCGGGGTGTTATTTTAATTTCTTTTTAGTTTTGGAGATATTAGTATTTAGCTTCTCTATCTTTTCCAGCCATTTTCGTTCGTCTTCTGGAGATAGCTTACCTTTATTTTTAAGCTTTTCGTATTTTTCTATTGCGTTTTCATGTTTTATTATAGCCTTATCATGATTTGCTTGTGCTTTTTCCTTTTGCTTCAATATTTTTTCGGCTTTCTTTTGCTTTTGTTCTGCCTTTTTTTGTTGCTTTTCAGCTCTTTTTTGTTGTTTTTCAGCTTTCTCTAGTTTTTCCTTGGCTTTATTGGTCTTAGCGATTTCTAACTTCTTTTTTTCAAATGCTGCTAAAATTTTAGACTTTTCGGCATCAGAGAGTGTATTTGTAACATCTACACCATTTTTAATAATCAAGCCTTTTTTTTCTTCGTATACGTCGTCATTAATTTTTATTTCTTGAGCAGAAATAAATTAACCTGCCAAAACTAGCATTATAAAGAGTACAAATCTTATCATGTTTCTCACCATTTAAAATTTTACATTTTAGACACTTCAAACGTAAAAAGTCACATGAATTCTTCTAAAAACATCAAACAATATCCATTTTCTTTAATAAAAACGAGGCATTCATATTTTTACAAATGCCTTCTTTTAACGTATAATCAAAATGTAACTCATCGTCAATAATTTCGGCATCAAAATAATAGTTTTTAACCGCGCTTAATTCCTGCTCTATTTCACAGAGGCTTAAATCGTGGGTAGCAATAATGCCCGTTGCGTTGGTGGCAACTAATTTTTCTACAAACTTTCTAGAGCCAATGGCTTTATCGGTACTATTTGTGCCTTTTAAAATTTCATCTAAAACAATAAAATATGGCTCTGTTTTTATGGTATCTACAATAAATTTTAATCGTGTTAATTCTGAAAAGAAATAGGAACTATCGTCGGTTAACGAATCTGAAGTTCGCATACTAGTAATAAGTTTTATTGGGTTATAAGTGCTCGCCTTTGCACAAACGGGCAAGCCCACATTAGCCATTACAATATGCAAAGACACTGTTCTTAAAAATGTGCTTTTCCCTGCCATGTTTGCACCAGTAACAATAAAAAATTGTTCGTTATTTATAGTAACGTCGCTATCTACCCTTTTGTACTTATTTAAAAGTGGATGCCCTAAACCTTTAGCTTTTATAACCTCGTTCGCATTTGTAATTTTTGGAAATACAAATTCCAGATGGTTAAACGCAAAGTTCCCTAAAGAATTATAAGCATCAAAAAATGATACTGTTTTAAACCAATCTTCAACTTTATCGCCGTAGTTTTCTATCCATCTTTCAATTCTGTAGCTGTTTTTTATATCGGTTAAAAACAACCCATTACCAAAAATGGCGCCTATAATATTATTTCTATTATCTAAAGCATCTAACGAGCGTGATAGTTTTTTAAAAATAACCGAAGCTTTCTCTTGGTCTAATTGAATTTGTTTTTGTTTTTCCTTTAGTAATTCTGACTGAAATATTTCGTTCTCAATTAAATCTAACAATACCGCATATTGCCTAAATGTATCTTTTATCTTATCTACATGAGAAGACAGCTCGTTAGTTTTTTTAACGTACATTCCCGTTAGCCCCAAACCTAAAAACAACCAATAGCCTAAAACTTTTTGGTTGGTAATAATTTCTGCAGTAATAAGCCCAAAAATAACTATTGAGAGTATGGAAAAAACTATAGGTAGCCACTTCATAATTTTTGGCATAAACGTTTTGTAATTGTTTAACCAATCTATAATTTGTTTTGCAGGGGTTTCAACAGTAACCAAACTGGCATTTGCGTTATAAAACTGTCGCCATTTTGGTTTAGAAGCCAATTCTTTAATAGCTTCTTGTCTCAGCTCTACATTTATAATGCTATTAGCCTTTAAGGCTTGTGCAAGTTGTATTTTACCCTCATTAATAGCGGTTCTATTAATAAATTGAAAGAAAGAACCACGACCAAACAAATCGATATCCAAACTATAAAAGTGCTTTGGGTCTTGAAATTCCAAACCTTTTTCCCTATTGTGAAAATCGCCCGATGCTATTGCAATTTCTTCTTCATTAATCTTAACTAAGGCATTATAAAAAGCCCTTTGTTGTTTTACATCGGTATATTTTGAAAGTAAAAAAACAAAGAGTAATATGCCTGTAACACCAATTAAAATTGAAATTTGCCAAGTACTAAACGTAAAATAAATACCAAAACCTGTTGCCATAAAAACCAAAATGCGGAAAAAGCTATACATAGACATGCTTTTGTATAACTGTTTAGATTTTAGTGTATAACTTTCTAAATGCGTTTTGTAGTAGGATTGTGGGTTTGAATGCTTCATTTTCTAAATTAAAATGTAAATAAACAAAAAAGCCCTGAAACGAGTTCAGAGCTTTTGTATGTTGTGTTTTTAATTTAATCTCTGCCAAACACTTGTAATGCCCAGTATAGAAGGTTGGCTAGCGCACCTATTGCAGCTACCAAATAGGTTCTTGCTGCCCATTTTAACGCATCTTCCGATCCTTTATATTCATCTGGCGTTACCATATTTTTATTTTTTAACCAAGCTAAGGCCCTGTTACTAGCATCGTATTCTACTGGCAAAGTGATAAAGCTAAACAAGGTAGCAAACCCCATAAAAGCAACACCGGCAGCAGCAACCCACCAACCTAAACCAAAGCCGGCAGCCCCACCTAAAACAAGACCACCAATAATAAGCCATTGAGACATCCCAGAGGTTACACTAACCACAGGCACTAAAGTAGAACGCATTTGCAGCCAGCTGTAGGCTTGTGCGTGTTGTACAGCATGCCCAACTTCGTGCGCCGCTACCGCGGCCGCAGCCGCATTGCGTTGGTTGTAAACGGCTTCACTCAAATTAACCGTTTTGTTTTTAGGATTATAATGGTCTGTTAAACGTCCTGGTGTAGAAATCACCTCAACATCTGTTATGCCATGGTCTAACAGCATTTTTTGTGCAATTTCTGCACCACTCATCCCATTACGTAAATGCTCTTTAGAATACTTTGCAAACTTGCGTTTTAAAGTATTACTTACAGCCCAACTTACTATAGCAATAGCACCAATTAATATATAATATCTAAACATAATTTCATTTTTAAATTTTTAATAAAGATAGCAATAATTGCACCAATTTTAATACGTGAAATTTTGTCAGATATGTTTTTTAGGCTTCTTCAAATTTTAAGTCGAAAGCTTCGGCTATTTCTCTATACACTATTTTTCCGTTAACAATATTGAGTCCTTTTCCAAGCGACTTGTTTTTCTTACAGGCCTTTTTCCATCCCATATCTGCTAATTTTATAACATAAGGTAAGGTAACATTTGTTAAACCCATAGTTGATGTGTAAGGTACCGCACCTGGCATGTTTGCAACACTGTAATGCACCACCTCATCAATAATATAAGTAGGGTCTTGGTGTGTGGTAGGTTTTGTGGTTTCAAAACAACCGCCTTGGTCTACGGCAACATCAACCATTACAGTTCCGGGTTGCATATCCTTTAACATATCCCTTGTAATTAATTTAGGCGCTTTTGCACCTTTTATCAACACACCACCAATAATTAAATCGGCATCCTTAATATGCCTTCTAATATTATATTCGCTTGAAAATTCGCTTATGACATTGTTTGGCATCACCTCGCTAACATGACGTAACGCTTTCATATTAATATCTAAAATAAAAACATTTGCACCTAAACCAGATGCCATACGCGCCGCTTGAATGCCAACTACGCCAGCACCTAAAATTAATACTTTTGCTGGTGGTACTCCTGGAATACCGCCCAATAAAATACCACGACCCATAATTGGTTTTTCTAGATATTTGGCACCTTGCTGAATAGACATACGTCCTGCTACTTCAGACATAGGAATTAATAAAGGTAAAGATCCATCTTTATCCTCTACAGTTTCGTAAGCGATACAAATTGCCTTACTATCAATCATTGCCTTGGTAAGCGCTTCACTTGATGCAAAATGAAAATACGTAAACACTACTTGGTTTTCCTTAATTAAACCGTATTCTTTTTCTATAGGTTCTTTTACCTTAACAATCATTTCTGCTACATCATAAATTTCCTCGATAGTATCAAGAATTGTAGCTCCAGCTTCAATATAGTCTTCATCTAAAAAGCCACTATTGTATCCTGCATCTTTTTGTATGTATACGGTATGATTTCTTTTTGTTAATTCGAAAACACCAGAAGGTGTCATTCCTACACGGTTTTCGTTGTTTTTAATTTCAATAGGAACACCAATTTTCATATGTTAAATTTTAAATTATGTAAAACGATTTTAACGGAATACAATATTAAAACTTTGAATTGAAAATAAACACAGAATCATTATTTTTTTTGAATATTTAACACCCAATTTAGCAATGAACTAAGAATTACTTAAAACCAGTTAAGTAGACGAGCGTTTTACCATGTATTTTTAATATAAATAAGGATACTTTTTTTATTCGTATTACTTATATTTCATTTTAAAATACAATAACAATAGTGCAGATATTACTGTGATAGCATTGGCAAAAATCATAGAAGGACTGTTCTTTAGAAACCCATAAACAAGCCATAATACAATACCTATAAAAAACAAAATAAGCATGGGTAAAGACAAACTAGAAACATCTTTAGTTTTCCAGGTTTTATAAACTTGAGGTAAGAATGCTATTGTGGTAAGTACTGCTGCACCAAAACCAATGGCTTCGTTAACATCTAAATTCATATTGGTTTTAAAAATTAATTAATAGCATCACCACGAAGTCTTCTAAACTGTTTTCTTGCTTCTACAAAGTATATACTATCGGCATGGTTAAAAACCAAGTCTTTATAAAGTGCTTTGGCTTTATCTGGTGCATTTAAATGGCGTAAATACAATTCTGCTAAACTGTAAATGGCGTTATCTATTAAAATACCATCTCTATAATTATCTATAATAAGTTGATAGTTTACCGCTGCTTTTTCAAACTGTTTTTTAATTTCAAAAAGTTGCGCTTGTTTGTAAATTGCTTGCGGTATTATAGGTTCTGTTTTATGCTCATCTATAATTTTATCTAGTAATGCAATCGCCTCGTTATTTCTATTTTGAAAAGCTAACAAATCTGCCTTCGCATACTGCTTTAGTGCTGTTTGAAGCGAATCGCCGTATTTATTATCGGTAATTAATAACTTTAAATCTAAAGCATCGTTTGCAATTAACTGTGAGGTAGAGGATTTTAAGATTTTTAGCTGCGATTCTGCCCATTTAAAATCACCTTTATAATAACTCGCCTTGGCTACTTTAAAACGTGCCATTTGAGAAACAGTACTGTTTTTTAAGTTTCGTTGTATTTGGGTGTAATAAATAAGCGCCTTGTTAAACGCTTCGTTTAACACTAAAATATCGCCTAGTTCTAGTTTTATTTCTGCCTTTTGAATATCGCTTATTGGTAATTTTAATGCGTTTTCTAATACCGCTGTAGCCTCATCTGTTTTGTTCATGTAAAAGGCTAAAAAATGCGCATAAGCTATTTGTAAATCTAATGTTTGTGCAAAAGTACCATAGGTTTTAAAAAGCTCTAAATATCTATTTTGCAAGTCTTTAAAAGTATCCTGATTAGCTTCTTTTGTTTCTATTTGAAGTACATCATAATATGCCATTAATTTAGTGTCGGTATCTTGTGCATTTTCAATAACGTAATTAAATATGGTTTTTGCTATATATCTTGCATTTTCTGTTTCGGCAATTCTACCCAAATTCATAATACGCTCTAAGCCTTCTTGATTTCTGGTCGTGATAGCTTTTTCTTGCACAAAGGCTTTGCTAAACTCTTTTTGCTGAATAAAGAGCCAACTTAACAAATCGTTCCAGATTACATTGGGCTCCTTTTGTATTTTTTTAATGAGTAGTTTTCGTAAAATGATGTTACTTTCGTTACTACCATCTTCACTAATAAAGCTGTTAAGCGCACGTTTTATATTACTTAATGATATTGGGTTACGTTCGGCAAAATCTATGTAGTTTAACATCATTTTTTCAATATCTCCTTTTTCGCCATAAATTTGGGCTAAAGGCAACTTTAAGTTAAGTTGTGGCTTTACTTCCATGGCCTTCTCGTAAGTAGTTGCGGCTTGTTCTAAAAGCGAATAATCTTGAAAAGTTCGCGCTACGGAATAAGCGTTATTAGGATTTACAAACAGGCTATTTATGGCAATAGTGTAGTTTTCGTTAGCCTTTTCTAAGTTGTTTTGCAACTGATAATTATACCCAAGAACAACATAAAATGCGGTATAATTAGTTCTATCAATTATTTCGGTTAAAAATTTTTCTGCCTCTTGGTATTGTTCTAATTGCTGATGAATATCAACAATTTGCCTAATGTAATCTATATTAGATTTGGAGTTAGCATAAAGCTTTTTGTAAGCTACTAAAGCTTTTTCGAAATCTCCATTTTTATAGTATTCCTTAGCAAACAAATCGTCTTGCCCCAAAATAATTGCAGGCACAAAAAACACTAAAGATAACAGTAGTCTCATTGCGTAAATATACTGAAGATAAATTGAAACTTACATTGTGCAAACACCAAAAATGCCCGAATATAACATTCGGGCATAACCAACCAAAATAATGTTCTATTAACTAAACTACCGAAATTAAAAACGATAGCTTCACTCGATTGGGGACAGTTTTTTTAGCGAAAAAAAATTATTTTTTTACAACTGCCATAGTTTTATTTTCAGGTTTTTCTAAACTAAAATCTGAAAACAAAACTTTACTTCCAATAAATAAGAGTGCTAAAAGCAGTATAATACGCAGTACATTCTTCATGGTTAAGTAGGTGATTAGATTTGGTTGAATAAAACTCTGAAATATAACCGAAATCACAAAGAAAAACACCTAAAAATCGTTAAACAACATGATAAAAATGCATTTAATCGATTAAATATTGAAATTATGAAAGAAAAAACATCAAATTTTATGAAATCCAGTATACTCACGTAATACTTCTGGAATTTCTATACCATCTTCAGTTTGATAATTTTCTAAAATACCTGCTAAAATTCTTGGCAATGCTAAAGCACTACCATTTAAGGTATGCGCTAATTCATTCTTTCCATCAGCATTTTTAAATCGAAGTTTTAAGCGATTTGCTTGAAAGGTTTCAAAATTTGAAACAGAGGACACCTCTAGCCATCTGTCCTGTGCTGTAGAAAACACTTCAAAATCGTAAGTTAGTGCAGATGCAAAAGAGGTATCACCTCCGCATAACCTTAAAATTCTGTAAGGTAATTTTAATGCCTCTAAAATTCCTTTTACATGGTTTACCATACCATCTAAAGCACTGTAAGATTTTGTAGGGTGCTCCACTCTTATAATTTCTACCTTATCAAACTGGTGCAATCTATTCAAACCTCTTACGTGTGCACCGTAACTTCCTGCCTCACGACGAAAACATGGTGTATAACCTGTAATGCCAATAGGTAAATCGGCTTCATTCAACACCGTATTTCTAAAAATATTCGTTCCAGGCACTTCTGCTGTAGGAATTAAATACAAATTGTCTTCGGTAACGTGATACATTTGTCCTTCCTTATCTGGCAATTGCCCAGTACCAATACCTGATGCTTCATTTACTAAAAGCGGAAGTTGATATTCTGTATATCCTGCTTCGGTATTTTTATCTAAAAAATAAGTAATTAATGCGCGTTGTAATTTTGCGCCTTTGCCTTTATACACAGGAAAACCAGCACCAGTAATTTTATTACCCAGATCAAAATCTATAATATCGTATTTTTTTGCAAGCTCCCAATGTGGTAAAGCATCTTTATGAAGTTTTGGTATATCGCCACACCTAAACACCTCTTCATTATCATCTTCTGTATTTCCATTAGGAACAGACTCATGTGGTATATTAGGAATTTGAAACAACAACTCCTGCAAACTATCTGCCGCTTGGTTAAGTTGTTCGGTAAGCGTTTTCGATGCTTCTTTCAACGCTCCAGTTTTAGCTTTTAGCACGTTAGCTTCTTCTACTTTTCCAGATTTAAAAAGCCCACCTATTTCTTTTGAAATTGAATTAGATTCTGCTAAAGTATTATCTAGTTCTGTTTGAATACTTCTGCGCTTTTCATCTAAGGCAATTACATCATCAATCATTGCAATAGCGTTAATATTGCGTTTACTTAAACGCTCGATAACTAGTGCTTTGTTTTCTCTAATAAATGGAACTTGTAGCATGGTTTAAAATTTAAGCAGCAAATTTAAGAAATACTGGTATACTTATTACTTTTTTGAAGGTAAAATCCATTCGCTATGGTGTAGAGGCGTCCACGGTACACTTGCGATGTCAACCTCAGGATTAACAAGTGTTTTTAGCGGCTTTCCATTTACGCTTATTCTACAATCTACATAAACAGAAACGTCTTGTCCGTTTCGCTTAAATTCCGCTTTTAAATATTGGGAAAACTGCCAAATAACATCGGGTTTTGTACTGGCACTTCTTTGTTGTTTTTTGGTTAAATAATCATCTAAGAGCACAACGGTTTTTGTTCCTGTAGCCTTATCTTTTACGGTATATGTTACCGAGCCGTTTTTTGCCCTAAGCATCATGCGCCAAGACAAACGATGTCCTTCTTCGGTCCATAACACATCTCCTTTAAAAAAATGGTGACGTAGTGGTAACACAATTTGAAACACAAAATAAATAGAAAACAGTGTGATGTAAATATTTTGGAAATTTGGAAGTTTTACTTCGGCGCCATCGTAAAACGCCCTACTTTTTAAAAAGATATTTCTAATAGTTTTTGGTGGAAAGAAAAACAAATAAAACGCTAGTGCCAAATAAGGAAAAATACCTATTTGAAAAACTATAGAATTAAATAAGTGAAAACCAATTGAAATTATAAAAGCCCATTTGCGTGTTGGTTTAAATAACAGAAGAGGCACAATTAAACCATCAAAAAAAATACCACCCCAAGTTAAAATATCTTGAATCCATTCTTGTTGTAAAATATCGCCAATAAGATAGTAATGTTGTTTACTTCTCATTAAAATTTTCATTACTGTACCATCTAACCAGTCGGGATACAACTTCGCTAACGATGCATATGTATACACTATAAAAAGCTGAAGAACAAACACTACCCTGCACCAATTGGGCATTGCATTGGTTTTTATAGATGTATTTAATTTTGAATCTACAGACACATCATGATGTGCTGGCATAAACACCATAATGGCACTTATAAGCATTAACAGATAATAGTGATTGTTGTATGACGATTTTTGCATTAAGTAACTTCCAGCCCAGAGCAACGTAAAGCTTATCATGCTAATACGGTATTTATAGCCCACCATTATAAGCAAACCAAAAACAGCCATAATACCATAATATAGATACATGCCCGTGCCTTGAAATACCTGTAACCATTCAAAACCTATAAAAGTAAATGTAAATTTTGGCTCTACCAAAGCCCGTTTTACCCATCCTGTGAGTATGGCTCCAAAAGATTCTAAAAAACAAAGTAGCCCAAAAAATATCCTAAAAATTACTAACTGCGAGTTATCAATATGTTTGAACAACCACTTATTTAGCATTGTAGCCTTCTATAAAGTTCAATGAAAATTCCTTGTCTTTTTCAAGCTGAAATTTTAAAGCTTCAACCGATTCAAATTTTTGTTCGTCGCGTATGCGTTCTAAAACATCTATCTGGAGCTTTTCTCCATAAATCGATTGTTTAAAATCAAAAAAATGGACTTCTATAGATTCGCTATCGCCGCTTACTGTTGGGTTCATTCCAATATTCATCATACCAAAAACGATAGTATTATTAATAATAGATTTTACTACGTAAGCGCCTTGTTTCGGAATGAGTTTATAATCTTCTTTAATTTTAATATTGGCCGTTGGGTAGTCTAACTGTTTGCCTATGCCTTTACCTTTTACAACAGTTCCCGTTAACATAAACGGATAGCCCAAATATCTATTTGCTTTTATAACGTTACCCTCTAAAAGTGCTTTTCGTATTTTGGTAGAACTCACTGCTACATCATTAATATCTTGGGCAGAAATCTCTTCCACTTCAAAACCAAACGCTTCGCCGTATTTTATTAAATCATTAATGTCTGCATTTCTGTTTCTACCAAATCTATGGTCGTAACCAATAATAACTTTTTTGGCATTTAACTTATCTACCAAAACACCTTTTACAAATTCTTCAGCCGATAGCCTTGAAAACGTTTTGGTGAATTTTTTAATCAATAAATAATCTAAACCTAAGTTATCAAGAATATTACTGCGCTCTTCAATAGTATTTATAAGTTTAATGCTAGAATCTTTTTGTAATACCATTCTTGGATGGGGAAAAAATGTAAGAATTACAGATTTTAACCCTTCTGCGGTTCCTGAATTTATAAGGCGATTTATAATTTTTTGGTGCCCTATATGAACACCATCAAAGGTGCCAATGGTTACTATTGTGGATGCTGTAGATTTGTAATTTTCAATTTTCAATACCTTACCCATAGGTGTTTTGGAATTGTTAATGTCGTTAAAATAAGCTAGATTTGCTTTTAAAAGACCCCTGTTTCGTTATGAAAACAAAACTACATTATGTTTTTGCAACCACCATATTTTTAATCGCTTTTTCAGCATTTTCACAAGACAACTTTTTTGTTAAGATACAACAGCAGCGAAAAACAAATACACTAAAAAACACTTCTAAAGCAGGCTTTACCTACGAGTTTAATTATAAAACTTTAAGCGCTGCTTTACAAAAAGCCTCTAAAAATGTTGCCTCAAAAACATCTCAAGTAACTATTAGTTTTCCAAATATACAAGGTGAATTAGAAAAATACAATATTGTTGAAGCCTCTGTTATGCATGCCGATTTACAGGCCAAATATCCAGAAATTAGATCGTATATTGGTTATGGCGTTGATACACCCACTGCATATTTAAGATTTAGTTTATCGCCTTACAAAGGGCTTACTGGTATTATTCTAGGAAAAGAAAATACTGAAATTTTTGAACCTGTTGCGGATAATAAAACTCAATTTAGGGTTAATTATAAATCTAACTTAGAAAAAACCAAAGGATTTAATTGTAAAACTTTAGATGATTTATCTCGTACTACTAATAAAACAAACGGCCTGAAAGATGCCGATGATAGCATACACAGGCTGTATACTTTAGCTTTATCGGTAACTGCCGAGTATGCTAATTTTCATGGAGGTACTTTGGCAGGTGTAAATGCGGCACTTGCTGCTACTTTAACCAATGTAAATGCTGTTTTTGAGAATGATTTTAACGTGTCTTTAGAACTTGCCGCCAATAACGATAATGTTATTTACTTTAATACAGCTACCGATCCTTACTCTGGGTTTAGCAATTACGCTTCAGAATTACAGAACACTTTAGACACTCAAATAGGCGATGCTAATTACGATGTTGGCCATTTACTTTCTGCCATAGGTTTTGATGGTAATGCAGGATGTATTGGTTGTGTTTGCACCCCTGGATTAAAAGGAAGCGGGTACACCTCGGATGATGAGCCTGTCGGTTTTAATTTCGATATAGATTTGGTAGCTCACGAAATAGGACACCAATTTGGAGCCAACCATACTTGGACACACGATGGAAATGAAGGGAGCAATGTACAAATGGAACCAGGGAGTGGCTCTACCATTATGGGCTATGCAGGAATTGCGGCTTCTGCAAATATTCAATTAAATAGCGACCCTTATTTTCATGCAATTTCAATTGAACAGGTCACAAATTTTATAAAAACAACGTCTTGTGCCAACGAAACAAATACAGGAAACACTACACCAACTGCCAATGCAGGACCAGACCTAATCCTACCCATTGGAACCGCTTTTAAACTTGTAGGAACTGGGAATGATACCGATGGAGACGTTATTACCTTTTGCTGGGAACAAATAGATGAAAACAACGCCTTAACAACATATCCTAATCCAAACTCTGGTAATGACGATGCAGTGTTGTTTAGATCTTTTACTCCTACCGCTAACAATACTAGGTACTTTCCTAATCTATCCGATTTAAGGTTTGGGGTTAATGCCAACCAATGGGAAAAAGTACCTAATGTAGGTAGAACTGCAGATTTTAGATTAACTGTAAGAGACAATAAACCCGGTGGCGCCAATAACGCACACGACGATATGCGTGTAACATTTAACCCCAGTTTTGGCCCCTTTCAAATTACATCGCAAAATACAACAGGTATTTCATGGTCTAGCGGCTCTACAGAAATCATTACCTGGGATGTTAACAATACCAACACCTTACCAGGCGCTTCAAACGTAAATATTTTATTGTCTACCGATGGCGGCGAAACCTATACCGAAATAGTAAGCAATATTCCCAATAACGGCAGTTATACACTTACTGTTCCTAATTTACCATCGCCAGATTGTAGATTAATGATTGCACCTACAAACAACAATTTTTTCGCTATAAATGCAGAAGATTTTGCAATAGACTTTGAGGTTAATTCCATATGTACACAATATAATTCTGCTAACAACCTAGGCATAAACATTACCGATAATAGTGGTATGTTTTCTCAAAGCGATATTATAAACATACCTGATGCATCTACAGTAACCGATATAAATGTTGGCGTTAATATTACACATTCCTATATTGGAGATTTGGGAATTGCCCTTGTTAGCCCAAATAACACCGAAGTGTTTTTAAAGACCTTAAGCGATTGTGATGACGAGGAAAACATTATTGGCGTTTTTGATGATGATGCCGTAGCTTTTAATTGTTTTAACGCCTCTGATAATATAGCGCAAAGACCTTTAAACGATTTACTAGAGACATTTAATGGTGAAAATGCTTCAGGAAATTGGACCATACGCTTAGGCGATTTTCAACCTGGAGATTCGGGCACTCTTAACTCTTGGTTTATTGAAATTTGTGAAACCACGCTAGCACCATTAGATGTAAGTGAATTTACTTTTGAAAAGGTAAAAATATTTCCAAACCCTAATGATGGGGAATTTACAATAAAAGTAGATTCTATGCACGCCAAAAAAGATATAAGCATTGAAGTATTTGATGTACGAGGCAGACGTGTTTACAAACAAAAATTTAAGGAAACCTCAAGACTTGACGAAACCATAAACTTGGGTAACATTCAATCAGGAATGTACATTTTGTATTTGAGTGATGCTACTAGAACTTACGCAAGAAGAATTGCTATTGAATAAATAATGCCTATTTCCCATTAAAGATATTCATAGTATTATTTACTCCTGCTAGCGCAAATGATTTTATTAGCTCCACTGATTTTTCTAGGTGTTCTGGCAGTTGTTCCTTTTCGGTTTCGCCCCATTCGCCCAATACATAATCTACTTGCCTACCTTTGCTAAAAGCATCACTTATACCAAATCTAAAACGGTTATACTTGGTAGTGCTTAATTTGTCTTGGATATCTTTTAACCCGTTGTGTCCACCATCGCTTCCTTTGGTTTTTAAACGTAAACTCCCAAAAGGTAAATTTAAGTCGTCTGTAATTACCAAGAGGTTTTCTAAAGGCACTTTTTCCTTTGTTAACCAATAAGTAACTGCTTTACCGCTTAGGTTCATGTAGGTGCTTGGTTTTAATAAAATTAATGTTCTACCTTTTAGTTTAAATGTAGCAATAGCACCTAATTTTTGTGTTTCAAAAGAGAAGGCTTCTTTTTTAGCAAAATGATCTAGAATTTTAAAACCTATGTTATGGCGTGTTTCCTCATACTTTTCACCAATATTTCCTAAACCAACAATTAAAAACTTTTTCATGGGATCTTGGTCTTCTTTTGGTTTTTTAGATTTAAATAACTTCAACAAAAACCTATACATCTTTTTTTTGCACAAATATAAAACAATAAATCCCGCAAAAAAGCGGGATTAATTCAACTTAATATTTTGAATGCGTTTTAACTTTTCAAAACATAGTTTCATTAAAAAGCATCCTAAATAAATTTAGAATGCCCTTAGTTAATCTATACACCTGTTACCTAAGACACTGCTTTAAGTTTTTTAAGTGTTGTTTTACTTAATTTATCTTCAGCGTAACTTTTGGTAACATTTAGCTTTTTATCGTTACTACTTGGTAATTCAAACATAGCATCTGTTAAAATTTCTTCACATAGAGAACGTAAACCTCTTGCTCCTAGCTTATACTCAATAGCTTTATCTACAATAAACCCTAATGCGCCATCGGTTATGGTAAAATCTATCTCATCCATAGCAAACAGTTTTTTGTACTGTTTAATAATGGCATTTTTAGGCTCAGTAAGTATAGCTCTTAGTGTTTTAGCATCTAGAGGATCCATGTACGTTAATACTGGGAGTCTTCCAATAATTTCTGGGATTAGCCCAAAATCTTTTAAATCTTTTGGAATAATATATTGCAGTAGGTTGTTTTGGTCTATAACCTCATCAGACATTGATGCAGCATAACCAACCGCTTTCATATTTAAGCGTTTTGTAATAACTCGCTCTATACCATCAAAAGCACCCCCAGCAATAAATAGGATATTTTCGGTGTTAACCTCAATAAATTTTTGGTCTGGGTGTTTTCTTCCGCCTTTTGGTGGCACGTTAACCACTGTTCCTTCTAAAAGCTTTAATAGTGCTTGTTGCACCCCTTCTCCAGAAACATCTCTAGTAATGGATGGATTATCACTTTTACGGGCAATTTTATCTATTTCGTCAATAAACACAATACCCTTTTCTGCTTTTTCTAGATTGTAATCTGCGGCTTGTAACAAACGTGTTAAGATACTTTCTACATCTTCACCTACATATCCAGCTTCGGTAAGCACTGTGGCATCAACAATAGCCAAGGGCACGTTTAACATTCTAGCTACTGTTTTGGCCATTAATGTTTTACCTGTACCTGTTTGACCAACCATAATGATGTTACTTTTTTGTATTTCTATATCATCATTTGTTGGTGGCTGCAATAAACGTTTGTAATGGTTGTAAACTGCAACAGACATTACTTTTTTGGTCATGTCTTGACCAATAATGTATTCGTCAAGAAAGGCCTTAATTTGTTGTGGTTTTCTAAGTTTTAATTCCGCCGATAAATCATTAGTGTCGTTTTGTTTAGATTCTTCTACAACTATACCGTGTGCTTGCTCGATACACCTATCGCAGATATGCGCATCTAAACCAGCTATTAATAAATTGGTTTCTGGTTTTTTACGACCACAAAACGAACATTCTAACTCTTCTTTTGCCATTAATCAGTTAAATTTAAGAGTAGTAAATTAAAATTTACTGTTTCTATTAGGACTCGTAAAAGTACGATTTTTTTTAGTTTCTAGCTAATATTTCGTCTATCATACCGTATTCCTTAGCTTTATCGGCCTTCATCCAATAGTCTCTATCACTATCTTCGTATACTTTGTCGTAATCTTGTCCTGTATGTTTACTAATTATTTTGTAGAGTTCTTCTTTTAGTGTTATAATTTCTTTTGCAGTAATTTCAATATCGCTTGCTTGCCCTTGTGCGCCGCCCATTGGTTGATGAATCATAACGCGCGAGTGTGTTAAACCGCTGCGCTTACCTTTTTCTCCAGCGCATAATAATACTGCACCCATAGAAGCTGCCATACCAGTGCAAATGGTAGCTACATCAGGTTTAATGAATTGCATAGTATCGTATATACCTAAACCTGCGTAAACACTACCACCTGGTGAATTAATGTATATTTGAATATCTTTATTGGCATCTGTACTTTCTAAAAACAGTAATTGCGCTTGTATAATGTTGGCCACTTGATCGTTTATTCCTGTACCTAAGAATATAATTCTATCCATCATTAAACGCGAAAACACATCAAAAATAGCAATGTTCATTTGGCGTTCTTCTATAATGTTAGGGGTAAGGTTGGTAGGATACATACTACTAATAATTTTATTGTAGTAAGTACTGCTTATTCCTTGATCTTTAATTGCGAATTTTTCGAATTCTTTAGCGTAATCCATAGTAGGCTTTATCGTTTTAATTTTAATATCTTGACTTACATCTAGATGTATTAATTTAAAGTTTTACAAAATATCCCGCAAAAAAAAGCGGGATTAGTTCAACTTACAGCTTATGGCAAATTTTAAGATTTACTATAATTGTGTTTAACTAAAAATGCGCTTGAATCTTAAAGATTCAAGCGCATAAATATAATGAATTATTATTTGATTATTTGTCGCCGTAAACTTCTTTAACAAAGTTTTCGTAACTCAATTCCTTTACCTTTAAGTTTGCTTTTTCTTTATACAATTCTATTAGTTTTTGGCTAATTAATTGTTCTGAAATTCTACGTGCTTCTTCTTGATTTCCAAGTACTCTAGCAGCAATTCCATCGAGTTCCTCGTCTGAAGGATTCATTTGGCCAAATTGTGCCATTTGTACCTTTATCATTTCTTTAGCATGTGCTTTTATGTCTTCTACGGTAACTTGAATGTTGTTATCTTCAATTAATTTGCCTTCAATTAATTGGTAACGCAAGCTTTTTTCAGACTTTTCGTATTCTTCTTTAGCTTGTTCTGCATCCATTTCATTTTCTCCAGAGGCTTGCATCCACTTGGTTAAAAACTCTCCTGGTAAATCAAACTTAGTATTGTCTACTAGGTATTCGGTAACGTCGTTTAATAATTTTTGGTCAGATTGTTGTTTGAATTGCTTTTCAGCATCTTCCTTTATTTTAGCTTTTAGCTCGGTAACCGATGTTACTTCACCTTTACCAAATAGTTTATCAAACAAATCTTGATCTAAATCTGCCAACTCACGTTTGTTAATTTCAGTAATTGTAAAAGATACTTCGATATCTAAACCATGAGCTCTATCATGGTCTATTTTTAACGCATGCATTAATTCATGGTCATCATCATAAAGTCCTTTTGTTTTTAAAATAATAACGTCACCAACTTTAGCACCTATAAATTGTTTTGATGTTGCTTTTCCTTTAAACTTATCTAGCGTTAAGGTTACAGTATTATCGATGTCTTCTTCCTCGTTGGTGTAAGTACCCGTAATTTCACTGTCTTCCTCAACAGTGTCTTGAGATACTAACTTACCATATTGCTTTTGTATACGCTCTATTTGCTCATCTATCATTTTATCATCGGCAATAATATTATAGTGCGTTATGGCCTTTTTGCTTTTAAGCTCTACATGAAATTCTGGTGCTAAACCTAATTCAAATTCAAAAGAAAAGCCATCGGCATCCCAATCTATATTATCTTGAGGTTTTGGTAACGGTTGCCCTAACACATCAAGCTTTTCTTCTGTTAAATATTTGTTTAATGCATCTTGTAAGAGTTTATTAACCTCATCTACCAATACTGCTTTACCGTATTGCTTTTTTACCATTCCCATTGGCACATGCCCTTTTCTAAAACCTGGAATGTTGGCAGTTTTACGGTAATCTGATAAAATTTTCTCTACTTTATCACTATAATCTTCTTTAGCGATGTCTACTTTAACTACCGCATTTAATGCATCTAAGTTTTCTCTTGTAATATTCATTGTTATGAAATAAGCCTATTTGGCATTTAATAGTTTAGGTTTTTACACCTTAAAATCTTTTAACAAAATTGGGATGCAAAATTAGTATATTTTTACATCCCAACAAAGTTTTTAATATACTGATTTACAGACTACTTTTTATCGTCTTTTAAAAGTGAATGTAATATAGATTGTAATATGGAGAGTAGGATACTAAAAAGTATTGCCCACCAGAAATTTGCAACTGCAAACCCATCTACCAGTTTGTCTGCTAAAAGAATAATAACGGCATTGATAACCAACAGAAAAAGCCCAAGGGTTAAAATAGTAGCCGGCAGTGTAAAAATTACCAATATTGGCTTTACTAGCACGTTAAGAATTGCCAGTACAAGTGCTACGATAAGTGCGCCAACGTAACCATCTACAGCTACACCAGTTAATAGGTATGCTAAAATAAAAACGGCTAGTGCGTTTAGTAAAAGTTTTAAAATGAGTTTCATAAGCTTCTTTGTTTAGTTTAAAAGTACAAAATATATTATTTAATAAATGCCATAACAGCATCAAAAAAATCTTTTGGGTTCTCTGCATGCAACCAATGTCCTGCATTTGGAATAGTTACAATATCAACATTTGAAAAATGATTTTTTATGATGCGTTCATCCTCTGGACCGATATATTCTGAACGGTCTCCACGCAAGAACAAAGTTTCTTTATCAAATCTTGCATAACTTGGTAGCGCTTCGCCAACTTCGGCTACTTCATCTTTTAGCACTTCTAAGTTAATACGAAGTCCTAGTTTCCCTTTTTCTACCCAATATAAATTCTTTAACAAGAACTGACGTGTTCCAAAATCAGACACATATTCGCTTAAAGCTTTATCGGCTTCACCTCTACTCTTTATCACATCAAAATCTAATGCGCTCAATCCGTTTAAAATAGTATCATGATGTACAGGATAAAACCTTGGAGAAATATCGGCTACCATTAATTTAGAAACCAAGTTTGGATATTCTGTTGAAAACAACATAGCTGTTTTGCCTCCCATAGAATGCCCTAAAAGGATAATGTTTTCTAAATTTTTGGCTTTACAATAGTTTTTTAAATCTTCTGCCAGCACTTCATAGCTAAATGCAGTATCATGAAAACTATGCCCGTGGTTACGTTGATCTACTAAATGCACTTCATACCCTAATTCTGCAAAGTTCTTTCCATGAGTTTTCCAATTATCACCCATTCCTAAAAACCCATGCAGGATTACAAATGGATATCCTTCCCCTAATATGTTTGAATGTAGTAACACTATGATTTTTGATTAACGATTAACAATTTTTGAATTTTAGAACCACACAATAAACATCTATTTAAGCCTTTGCAAATACATTTGTATCACGTTTTCAACACCTAAATATAAACTTTCAGCTATTAGGGCATGCCCTATTGACACCTCTAAAAGGTTGGGTATATTTTCTTTAAAAAACTGAATATTGTCTAACGATAAATCATGTCCTGCATTAATACCCAAACCCAGTTCGTTAGCCAAAACTGCACTTTCTGTGTAGGGCTTAATCCCTTCTTTATTGCCCAGGCCATATTGATGTGCAAAACGCTCTGTGTATAATTCTATTCTATCTGTACCGGTAGCTTTAGCGCCTTCAATTTGCTTTAAAACTGGGTCTACAAAAATAGATGTTCTTATTCCATTTTTCTGAAATTCAGAAATCACCTCAATTAAAAAGTCTTTGTGCTTAATAGTATCCCAACCCGCATTACTGGTTATGGCATCTTCGGCATCGGGCACCAAGGTAACTTGGGTAGGTTTTACCTCCAGCACCAAATCCATAAACGATTTTACTGGGTTGCCTTCAATATTAAATTCGGTATACACTACTGGTTTTAAATCTCTTGCGTCTTGGTAACGAATATGGCGCTCGTCTGGTCTTGGGTGTATGGTAACACCTTCTGCACCAAAACGCTGTACATCTTTTGCGAAATCTACTACGTTTGGCACATCGCCACCACGAGAGTTTCTTAAAGTTGCTATCTTGTTAATATTTACGCTTAACTTTGTCATTAATTCTGTTTTAAACCACAAAAATACAAACTAGAACAGGCTTAAGTAGCTTTTTTTTGATTAATTTGCGTTGTAATATATATTACCCATGAGACTTTCAGAACTTATAATAAACGATATTAAACCTGTAAAAAGCAGTAGCAAAATTAGCGAGTTGCAAGAACTTTTTAATCAACTTACCTATTCGCATATTCCTGTACAGGACAATAATGGCGTGTTTGCTGGTACTTTTTTTGAAACCGATGTACATTGCTTTGATAGCGATAAGTTGGTAAGCGATTATTTATACAGTTTAGAAGATTTCTATGTAAGGGAAAACACGATGTGGCTAGATGTTTTAGAAGCCTTTGCCCAAAACTCGGCTAATATTATGCCTGTACTAAACGAAAAAGGAGACTATATAGGATACTACGAGCTTAATGATGTTATTGGCCTTTTTAACGAGTCGCCATTTTTTTATGAAGCGGGAGGCGTTTTAGTCGTAGAAAAAAATATTAACGACTATTCGTTTAGCGAAATAAGCCAAATAGTAGAATCTAACAACGGCAAACTTCTTGGAGCATTTATTTCTAAAATGAAGAATGATATTGTACAGGTTACTTTAAAAATTGGCAATACAGGACTTAACGATATTATACAAACCTTTAGACGTTACAGTTACAATATAGCATCTGGACACGAAGAAGATAGTTTTACGCAGAGCTTAAAAGAACGATCGGATTATTTAAGAAAATATTTAAATATTTAATGTATGAAGTTAGCCGTTTTTGGTCGTTTTAATAATAAGTATACGCTTACATCGGTAGATACGCTCCTCAATTATGTTGCAAAAAAAGAAGTAGATGTACTTATTGAAGCTGAATTCTCAGAACTCATAAAATCTGTTTCTACAAAACGCGAATTTTATGATACGTTTGAAACATTTAAACACCTAGACGAATCTTTTGATTTGTTAGTGAGCATTGGTGGAGACGGTACCATTTTAAGAGCCATAACCTTTGTAATGGATTTAGATATACCTATAGTTGGTATTAACACAGGAAGACTAGGCTTTTTAGCAACCATTCAGGTTGAAGACATAGAAAAGGCCGTTCAAAACATTCTTGACGGTAAGTACAAAATTTCAGAACGTAGTTTACTAACCATCGAAACATCTCCAGAAAACAAAGATATTTTAAATTTAAATTTTGCACTAAATGAAATAGCAGTAAGCAGAAAAAACACTACATCTATGATTACTGTAGAAACTTTTCTGGATGGCCAATACCTAACATCTTACTGGAGCGATGGCTTAATAGTGTCTACACCCACAGGTTCTACTGGTTATTCCCTAAGCTGTGGTGGTCCTGTAATAACACCTGGCGCCAACAACTTTGTTTTAACACCCATTGCGCCCCATAATTTAAGTGCAAGACCACTAATTATACCAGATTCTACCGAAATACAATTACGAGTAAGCGGTCGCGAAGAACAACATTTGGTGTCTTTAGACTCTAGAATTGCAACTTTGAATAATGATACTATTATAAAAATTAAAAAAGCCAACTTTAAAATTAAAATGATTGATTTATTAGACGAAAGCTTTTTAAAAACACTTCGCAAAAAAATGCTTTGGGGCGAAGACAGGCGTAATTAGTAGCCCCTCTTAACCTGCCCAAAGTAAGGGAACCCAATACTTTTCGAAGCTCTAGTATTAGATACTAACTGTAAAAACAGTATTGAATACAGAACTTAATAGATGAGACCACATTAGGGACTAAACACCTTAACTGTGCTCAACACAGGCTAATGCTTTATCTCCCACGAGTAATCTGGAAGCAAGTAAAACCTAACTGCAAGCCCGAGATGCAAGGGAACTCTTAGAATCTATTCTTGATAAACAAACAATAATTCCGCTTAAAATCTGTTTTACATCCATACTATTCAATACAAATTGCGATAGGCTCATCTTATTTATTATATTTGCAAACTTTAAATGGCTATGCGGCACGTAAACCTATTAATAATAAGCTTATTAACGCTACAACTTAGTTTCTCTCAAATCAATGAAATTGGTATATTTGCGGGAGGCAGCAACTTTATTGGAGATGTTGGCGCTACAGATTATATTTCACCAAACCAAGCGGCGTTTGGAGGCATATATAAATGGAACAGAAGCTCAAGACATTCTTACAGAATTTCAATGATTTTTACTGAATTAGAAGGTGTAGATTTAGATTCAGACGACCCAAGACGTCAGCAACGTGGGTATAGCTTTAACAATAATATGTTCGAAATTTCTGCCGGTATGGAGTTTACTTTTATGGATTTTAATTTACACAACGGCAAACCCGTAGCAACACCTTACCTTTACACAGGGCTAAGTTTGGCACGTTATAATAATTATTTTTTTATAAACAACACCCAAACCTCAGAAAACAGTAAAAGTTGGGCCTTTGGTATTCCAATGGCAATAGGCTTTAAAATGCGCCTAATAGATAATTTTATATTAGGTATAGAAGTTGGCGCACGCTACACCTTTACTGATGAAATTGATGGAAGTGTACCCAAAGCCGATACTAGACAACAATTTCGGTTTGGAAACATAAATAATAACGATTGGTATACATTTTCGGGCATAACCCTTACATACACCTTTGGGGAAAACCCATGCTATTGCATTAATTAATGAATTTAAAAAACAACATACTACTAGAAGCCCTACCCAAGCATATTGCCATAATTATGGATGGTAACGGCCGTTGGGCTAAACAAAAAGGTATGTTAAGGGCTTTTGGTCATGAAAATGGCACAAAATCGGTAAGACAGGTTGTTGAAGCTTCGGCAGAATTGGGTGTGCCTAATTTAACACTGTATGCATTCTCTACCGAAAATTGGAAACGCCCCAAACTAGAAGTAAAAACCTTAATGAAGTTATTAATATCGTCTTTAAAAAAGGAAATAAAGACGCTTCAAGATAACGACATAAAGCTTGCTGCCATAGGCAACTTAAATCTGCTCCCTAATACGGTATATAAAGAGCTTCATGAAGTAATGGAAGCTACCAAAAACAATACAAGAATGACATTAACCTTAGCACTAAGTTATGGTTCTAGGGAAGAATTGCTAAACACTGTTAAAGAAATTAGCAATAAAGTTAAAAATAACATAATTTCGCCCGAAGCTATTGATGAATCAATTATAAATAAGCATCTTTACACGCAAAATTTACCAGACGTAGACTTGCTAATTAGAACAAGTGGCGAACAACGTATTAGTAATTTTTTGCTTTGGCAAATAGCTTACGCCGAATTGTATTTTACAGATACCCTTTGGCCAGATTTTACAAAACAAGATTTGTATAAAGCTATTATAGAATATCAAAAAAGAGAAAGACGATTTGGGAAAACAAGTGAACAACTTAGCTAATACATTTCTATTGAAAACTTACCTAAAACAATGTATCGCAATACTAATTGTTGTGTTTAGCTTTACACTTCAGGCGCAAGAAGTAGACTTCGAAAGTGGTGAAACTTATGTAATTGGTGGTGTTTCTGTCTCAGGAAACACAAGTTTTAACGAGCAAACCGTTGTAGCGTATTCGGGTTTAAAAAAAGGCAATGAAATTAAAATTCCTGGTGAGGATATTGCTAATGCCATAAAAAAACTCTGGAGCTCTAAACTGTTTAGCGATATTGAGGTTTACCTAAAAAATATTGAAGGCAATAAAGCCTTTTTAGAAATCCAACTATCAGATTTACCACAATTAGTAGACGTAAAAATTACTGGTGTAAAAAAAGGAAAAATAGAAGGTATTATTAACGATAATAAGCTAAAAAAAGGTGTAAAAGTTACCGAAAACCTTATCACTACCACTAAAAACTTCATTGAAAAAAAATATAAGAAAAACGGTTTTTACAATACTAAGGTAAATATTAACACCATAGAAATAAAGGACTCTATAGATAATGCTAGGGTAAATATGGTTGTTGCAGTAGATAAGGGCGAAAAGGTAAAAATTAAAGATATTATTTTTAAAGGCGATTCTGCATTAAAAGAAAAGGTGCTTAGAAAAGCCATGAAAAGCACAAAAAAAATTAATCGCTTGCGCATATTAAAACGTTCTAAATTTATAGATTCTGCATATCAAGCAGACCTTGCCAGTGTAATAGACAAATATGCCGAAAACGGCTATCGTGATGCCAGAATTATTTCAGATAGTATCAGTGTGAACGATGATAAGACCATCTCGATTCATATTGAACTAGAAGAAGGCGATCTTTATAAATTTGGAGACATCAGTTTTATAGGTAACACAGTTTATACAGACGAGCAATTAGATAGATATATAAGAATTAAAAAAGGCGATACCTACAATGGTGTAATGCTACAAAAACGTATTCAGGATAATACAAAACCTGATGGTGATGATATTGCTAACTTATATCAAAATAACGGGTATTTGTTCTCCTCAATAAATCCCGTAGAAGTTAGTGCGAAGGATAATGTTATAGATTTAGAAATACGAATCTCTGAAGGTAAACCCGCATACTTCAATAATGTTTCAGTAGTTGGAAACGATAAAACCAACGACCACGTAATTTACAGAGAATTAAGAACCCGCCCCGGGCAATTATACAGTAAGGCCGATGTAGTTCGAACAGTTAGGGAATTAGGGCAGTTAGGCTTTTTTGACGCTCAAGAAATCGCACCTGATTTTAAGAATCCAAACCCCAACGAAGGTACTATAGATATGGAGTTTTCGGTTAAAGAAACAGGATCTAGCCAAATAGAACTTCAAGGTGGTTACGGTGGTGGTGGCTTTATTGGTACCCTTGGGCTCTCATTCAACAATTTCTCTATAAGAAATTTATTTAACAAAGAGGCTTACCAACCTATACCAATGGGTGATGGTCAAAAATTAGCGTTACGCTTACAGGCAAGTCGCTTCTTTCAAACCTATAGTTTCTCATTTTCTGAACCTTGGTTAGGCGGTAAACGTCCTGTACAATTTTCTGCCTCCATATCGCATACTAAACAATTTTTATTTGACAGGTTTACAGGTAATGCAGATAGAAGCAGAAGTTTTAATATTACTGGTATTACTTTAGGTTTAGCAAAACGTTTAACAGTACCAGACAACTATTTTACGTTATCCCAAGCTTTGAGTTATCAAGTTTACGATTTAAATAATTACAACACGGGGCTATTTACTTTTGGTGATGGTAGTTCTAAAAACTTATCTTACACCATTGGTTTAACCCGAAACAACACCAGAATAGACCCCATATACCCTACAGGTGGTTCTAATTTTTCAATCACTGCAAAACTATCACCGCCTTGGTCGCTTTTTGATGGTGTAGACTATGAGGCATTAAGCGAAGAACGTAGCGAAAACCAAGACATATTAAATGATGGAACCAATAGCGAAGAAGTTAGGCTAGCTGCAAGCGAAAGAATAAGTGAAATAGACCAGGAACGCTTTAATTGGTTAGAATTCTACAAAGTAAATTTTAAAGCAGATTGGTATACAGAAATTACAAAAGATTTAGTGTTAAGACCAAGCGTGGAGTTTGGTTTCTTGGGCGCCTACAATAACGACAGAGGTGTTATTCCTTTCGAGCGCTTTTTTGTTGGTGGTGATGGTTTAGGAAACTTTGCACTAGACGGAAGACAAGTAGTGCAATTAAGAGGCTACCCCAACCAATCGCTTTCTACTCAAGATGGTGGAAGTATTTACAACAAATTCTCATTAGAATTACGTTATCCAATTACCTTAAAAGCTTCAGCTAAAATTTATGCTTTAGGCTTTTTAGAAGGTGGTAACTCTTACAATAGTTTTAGAGATTTTAATCCATTTAATGTAAAACGTTCCGCTGGTTTGGGTGTTCGTATATTTATGCCTGCTTTTGGTTTATTAGGTATAGATTTTGGTCATGGTTTCGATCCTATTCCAGGAGGAACTGTTAAAAACGGATGGGAAACACACTTTATAATTGGGCAGCAATTTTAGCCGAAAAAACATTTTGGCACGATATTTTCTAATAACAGTTTGATGATTTAGATGAGAATTAAAATTTTTAAGATTAAATTGCGTTAATTTTGAAGATACAATTCAAAGGAGTGGCAGAAAAAAAATCATCTGTCGTTTTTAGAATTTATAAACTATAAATTAAAAGATAACACAGATGCAAAAAAACGTTCTTTTTTTATTGACATTGGTAGTTATGCTAAGCATTTCCGTACACGCGCAACGTGGTGTACGAATTGCATACATAGACACTGAGTACATATTAGAAAACGTACCAGAATATCAAGAAGCCATGTCTCAATTAGATGACAAAGCACAAAAGTGGAAAAACGAAATTCAAGGAAAACTTTCTGAAATCGCTCAAAAACGCAAAGATTTAAGCAACGAAAAAGTATTGTTAACAAATGAGCTTATTGAGGAACGTGAGGAAGATATCATGTTTGAGGAAAAAGAAATTTTAGACTATCAGCAAAAACGTTTTGGTCCTAATGGCGACTTAATGATTCAACAAAAACAATTAATGCAGCCTATTCAAGATCAAATTTTTGCCGCAGTACAAGATATGGCAGAAAGTAGAAAGTACGATTTTATTTTTGATAAATCTGCAGATGTTGTAATGTTGTACTCAGCAGAACGATTTGATATTAGCGACCAAGTTTTAAGAGCTATTACACGATCTTCAAAACGACGACAAGCACAGAATAAAGCACAACGTAAAGCTGCCGAAGAAGAAGAAACCGTACCAGAAATTAATGAAGAACAAGAAGCACGAGAAAAAGCTCTAGAAGAGAAAAAAGAAGCGAGGGAAAGTGCTGTAGAAAAACGCAGACAAGAAATTTTAGCTGCAAGAGAGGCTAAGAAAAAGGAAGCAGAAGCAAGACGTCAAAAAATATTAGAAGAACGCGAAAAAGCAAAACAAGCCAAATTAGAAGAACGCAACAAAACAACTGCTTCAAAAACAGAAAACGAAGCTACCAAAGAAGAAACTTCAAAAAGCACTGATACAATAACTAAAACAAGAGCAGAGTTAATTGAAGAAAACCGAAAAAAGAAATTAGCCGAAAGAGAGGCACGTAAAAAAGAACTAGAAGAACGAAAAAGAAAAATATTAGAAGAACGAAAAAAAGCGCTAGAAGAAAAACAAAAAGTTAGAGATAGCATAAACAACAGTAAATAAACTTTAAAATTATAACACATTAATACTATTTTGAAAATGAAACATTTAAAATCAATTTTATTCGCAACTGCTTTATGTATAGGTATGGTAAGTTTTGTTGGAGCACAAAGCAAAATTGCACATATAAATACGCAAGAGTTAATTAAATCTATGCCAGAGATGAAGGAAGCGCAATCTCAACTAGAAACGCTTTCTAAAACATATCAAACAGAATTACAGAGTTTAGGTTCTGAGTTCCAAAAGAAAGTAGAGCTATACGATAAAGAAGCCGCTACAAAAACAAAAGAAGAAAACACAAACCGTGCTAAGGAAGTACAAACCATGGAACAAAGTATTCGTGAATTCCAACAACAAGCACAACAAGATTTACAGAAAAAAGAATTTGATTTATTAAAACCTATTACCGAAAAAGCTAAAGAAGCTATCTTAAAAGTAGCTAGAGAGCAAGGTTTTGATTATGTATTAGATTCTTCACAAGGCGTAACTATTATGGCAGATGGTAAAGATTTGCTAGCCGATGTTAAAGCATCTTTAGGAATTTAATCTACCCTTTTACAATAACTTACTTTAAAGCTGCTTTTTTAAACGAAAGCAGCTTTTTTATTTTTTAACCCCAAATTAAAATGACACTATATGGATAAAATTCAATAATTTTATCTTAATTAAAAATTATGAGCAATAACCCTATTGGTATTTTTGATTCTGGTGTTGGCGGTACTTCTATATGGAAGGAAATCCACCTACAGCTTCCCAATGAACATACCATTTATCTTGCCGATAGCATTAACGCGCCTTATGGCTCAAAAGGAACCGATAAAATTACTGAGTTAAGCGTAAAAAACACGGAGTACTTACTTAAAAAAAAATGTAAGCTTATAGTGGTGGCCTGCAATACGGCAACTACAAATGCTATAGCGTATTTGCGAAAAACTTACGATGTACCATTTATTGGTATAGAGCCTGCAATTAAACCTGCTGCCTTAAGTACTAAAACGAATGCCGTAGGTATTTTAGCCACTAAAGGTACATTGTCTAGTGCTTTATTTTCTAAAACATCGGGGCGTTTTGCAAGCCACATTAAAGTTATTGAACGCGAAGGCAAAGGCATTGTGGAACTTATTGAAAATGGCAAATTGTATTCTGATGAAATGAAAGCGCTTTTAGTACAATACTTAACACCCATGCTTAACGCCAATATAGACTATCTAGTTTTGGGCTGTACACACTACCCCTACCTTATGCCTATACTTTTAGAATTACTACCTAAAAATGTTAAGATTATAGATTCTGGTGCGGCAGTAGCACGACAAACAAAAGCTGTTTTAATTGAAAATAATTTATTGAATACTGAAATTACTAAGCCAAAACTTAAATTTTACACCAATGGCAGTGTTGATGTAATGGCATCGCTTTTAGGCGAACACTTAAATGTTGAATATCTTAAATTTTAATTTTTCCTGAATTCGCGTTAGGGATTGATGCGGCATCCTTTTTAAAAACCTAACAAATATCCCGTCATTACGAGGAGGCACGACGAAGTAATCTGTTTGAACAATGAGATTGCTTCGCTAAACTTGCAGTGACGTTTAGACTTTGACGTTTTAAAAAGATATAGCGGAAAGCCCGACCCTTTGTGGGTAACGCCCAAATACTAAATCCCAAGAATCATTTTTGCAATCCAGAAATAAAGCAAAATACCTAAAATATCATTACTTGTAGTAATAAAAGGCCCTGTAGCAATGGCCGGATCTATACCGCGTTTGTCTAAAAACAAAGGCACAAATGTACCTATTAAACCCGCTATAATAATTACGGCTACAAGTGAGGTAGAAATGGCTAGCGCCTTATCCATTTCACCGTTATACAACCATACAAACAAAAACAAAAATATGGCAAGTATAAGTCCGTTTAGTGCTGCTAAGAGCATTTCTTTAAGTAATCTACTATTTACACTACCCTTTACATCGTCGTTAGCTAAACCTTGTACAATAATTGCACTAGACTGTACGCCCACGTTACCCGCCATAGCAGCTATAAGTGGTGTAAAAAAGAAAAGTACAGCATATTTACTAAACGCTTCTTGAAAACCTTCCATTATAATAAACGCACCAATACCTCCTAAAAGCCCTAGAAACAACCATGGCAAACGTGCACGAGTGAGTTGTAATATGCTATCATCTGAGTCTACATCACCGGTAATACCCGCAGCCATTTGGTAATCTTTATCGGCTTCTTCCTTTAAAACGTCTACAATATCATCAATGGTAATACGCCCCAAGAGTGTTTTATTCTCATCTACTACAGGAATAGCCTCCAAATCGTATTTTGCCATAACTCTGGCAACCTCTTCAACATCTTCATTTACGTCTACATAATCTACGCTAGTAATGTATATGTCTGCAATTTTTTGCTCGCTTTTGGCGACTATTAAATCTTTTAAAGACAAACGCCCTATAAGTTTTTCTTCTTTATTTACCACATAAATAGAATGCACCCGTGTTACCTCTTTGGCTTGCCCTCTAATACGGCGTAAACACCCTGCAACCGTCCAAGTTTCATATACTTTTACAAGCTCTTTCGCCATTAAGCCACCAGCAGTATCTTCGTCGTAAGCTAAAAGCTCTTTTATTTCTGCCTTGTGGTCTTCGTCTTCAATACGGTTAATAACTTCCTGCTGACGTTCTTCAGGAAGTTCTGCAATAATATCAGCTGCATCATCGGTATCTAGCTCTTCTACCTCTTCAGCAATTTCTTTTGCGGTAAGATTTTTTAATACTTTTTCTCGATTATCTTCATCGAGCTCCATTAAAATATCAGAAGTCGTTTCAGAATCCAGCAATTTTATAACATAAATAGCCTGTTCTAGATTAAGTTCATCTAAAATCTCAGCAATGTCTGCGTAATGAAACTCTTTTAGTAAGTTTTGAAGTGCTTTGTCATCGTTAGATGCTACATAGCCTTCAACCTGCTGTAAAAGGGCATCGGTTAGCTCAAATTGTATGCTTTCGTTTTCGTCTTCCATCTTATGGAAATGGTTTATTTGTTTGTTCACGCAGCTATTTTGAAGCTATCGCTAAAAATAGCTGAATTAAGAACTTAAATAATTTAAACGCTCTAAAAATAACGTCTCGGTACAATTCCGACACTAATCGGTACTATTCGACCTGACATCGTTTTACTATTTTCGGTCGTTTTCCAATAATCGGGTTAATTCAATAAACTCTTGCACTTGCAATTGTTCTGGACGTTGCCCAAAGATAACATTTGCTTTTAAATTATCAGATAAATCGAATGTTTTTAAACTGTTACGCAATGTTTTTCGGCGTTGTTGAAATGCTGCTTTTACTATTTTGAAGAATAATGTTTCATCACAGGGCAACTTATAGTTTTCTTTTCTGGTGAGTCGTAACACCCCAGAATCTACTTTTGGAGGCGGATTGAATACCGAAGGTGGCACGGTAAACAAATATTCTGCATTGTAGAATGCTTGGGTTAAAACCGACAAAATGCCATACACTTTACTCCCTTCTTTAGAGCAAATACGTTGCGCCACTTCCTTTTGAAACATCCCTGAAAACTCCGGAATTTGGTCGCGCATGTCTAGAGTTTTAAATACAATTTGGGTTGAAATGTTATATGGAAAGTTACCAATAATGGCTAACGGTTCGCCTTTGAACACCTCGTTTAAATCGTACTTTAAAAAGTCTTTTTCTATAATTCTTGGCGCCAAATTAAGGTAATTGGCTTGTAGATATTCAACAGATTCTGAATCGATTTCTATAACGTAAGTGGTAATATCTTTTTTAAGCAAATATTTGGTGAGCACACCCATACCAGGACCAATCTCTAGTACATTTTTATAGCCGTTTAGCGTAAGAGTATCGGCTATCTTTTCAGCAATATTTTCGTCTCTTAAAAAATGCTGACCTAAATGTTTTTTTGGGTTTACAGACATGTTTTGTTTTTTTGTTAGCAAACCTGCCTGTTGGCAGGCAAGGTTACCAAGGCGCAAAGGTTTATGTTTTTTAAGACCTGTTAGGTTTCCTTTGCTGAACTTGTTTCAGTATCTAACCTGAAGGGTCTATTAATTCACTAATTATTATCAATATTTTAACGCCACCTTACTTTCTAAACATGACATAATTTTACAAAAACTTAGTATAAAATCATTGCAGTTTTACACATTCCACTCATCCGTCCTGACATTTAAATTCCCTCTTCGGGGGTTAGGGGGCTATACTCATCAATAATCTGCAATTCGGTTCTAAAGGCCAACATTTTGTCGGCAAATTTTTTCATACCGTCGTTTCTCAATTTTTCGGCATCTTCTTTATAATAGGCGTCTAACGCTTCTCGCGAGTACGATTTATATTGAATGGAATAGGTAACGCCACCCATATCTTCCTCAACCAAAACTTTGGTTAAGGTAGCTTTTTCAAATTTACCAGTACCTAAAACTTGGGGAATATGTTCCTTAATCCAAATTAACCACTCGTCGTGAATGGACTCGTCTATATTTACCGTAACGTTATAAATGTACATTAGCCTACAATATTTACAATTTTTCCTGGTACCACAATTACCTTTTTAGGTGTTCGCCCTTGTAATTGGTCTTTGGTTTTTTCGTATTCTAAAACTGCTTTTTCAATTTCGTCTTTACTTAAATCTAAAGGCAATTCCATAGTAAAACGCATTTTTCCGTTGAACGAAATTGGGTAGTTTTTAGTGCTTTCTACCAAATGGGTTTCATCGAATTCTGGGAATGGCGCTGTTGAAATTGATGTATTATGACCTAACAGACGCCATAATTCCTCTGCAATATGCGGTGCATAAGGCGAAATTAAAACCAATAATGGTTCTAAAATTTCTTTTGAAGTACAACCTTGTTTTGTGAACTCATTTACCGCAATCATAAATGTTGAAACTGAGGTATTGAATGAAAAGTTCTCAATATCCGACTGAACTTTTTTAATCGTTTGATGTAGTGTTTTTAAGTTGTCCTTTGAAGGTTTAGCATCAGAAACTTTTAACCCATTATCATCTACATATAATTTCCAAAGTTTTTTAAGGAAGGAATGCACTCCAGTAATACCAGCCGTATTCCAAGGTTTGTATTGCTCTAATGGGCCTAAAAACATTTCGTAGAGACGTAGGCTATCTGCACCATAATCTGCAACAATATCGTCTGGATTAACGACGTTGTATTTTGATTTGGACATTTTTTCGACGTCTCGCTCTACTTTAAAATTATCATCTTCTCCCAATAAAAATTCAGCATTCTCAAATTCTGCAAGCCATTCTCTAAGGGATTGTATATCCAATTCGTTCGAAGAATTGACCATAGAAACATCAACATGTATCCTGGACATACTAACTATTTCAACCCTTTCACCTCCAATTTCTTTTCTCAAAAAGCTATTTATTGAGCCAACGTTTTCTTCATTTTTAAGTTTTTCAAATGAATGTGGAAATACTTTTTTAAAAAAATCAGAACTTATAAAATAAACACCTTTATTATTTTTTAGTTGGACTCTATAAACAAAAGCACTAGTCCCCAAAATCATCCCTTGATTAATCAGCTTTTTAGCGTATTCATCAACTGGTACTAAACCCTTATCAAACAAGAATTTTTGCCAAAAACGAGAATACAATAAATGGCCTGTGGCATGTTCGCTTCCACCAATGTATAAATCTACATCCTGCCAATAGGCTAAAGCCTCTTTACTCGCAAATTCGTTGGGGTTATTGGCATCCATATAGCGGTTAAAATACCACGAACTTCCTGCCCACCCTGGCATGGTGTTCAACTCAAGAGCCCCACCTAACCTCCCCGAAGGAGAAGAATTCTCAAACTCCTCTTTAGAGACGATTTCTGCTTTATCGCCATATTGTAACCAATACCATTTTTTTGCATTACCCAACGGTGGCTCCCCTGTTTCTGTTGGTAAATATTTATCTACCTCGGGCAACTCTAATGGTAGAAATTTCTCGTCTATCATTTGTGGCATTCCATTTTCATCATAATACACAGGAAAAGGTTCGCCCCAATAACGCTGACGGCTAAACACCGCATCACGCAAACGGTAATTAGTTTTGCCTTTACCTTGACCAATTTTCTCTAATTCATAAATAGCACGTTTGGTTGCTTTTTTATAGTTGAGTCCGTTTAGGAAATCACTATTGGCAATAATGGTTTTCTCTTTATCTGAAAACGCCTCTTCTGAAATATCTACGCCTTCAAAAATATTAGGAATGGGGATATTAAAATGTTTCGCAAAATCATAATCGCGTTGGTCGCCACATGGCACACTCATTACGGCTCCTGTGCCATAGCCTGCTAATACATAATCGCCAATCCAAATTGGAATAGGTGCTTTTGTAAACGGATGTTCTGCATACGCTCCAGTAAATGCACCAGTAATGGTTTTTACATCGGCCATTCTATCGCGTTCGCTACGTTTAGCCGTGGCTTCAATATAAGCTTCAACCTCAGCTTTTTGTTCTGGTGTTGTTATTTGCGACACTAGCTCGTGCTCTGGAGCTAATGTCATAAAACTTACACCGAAGATAGTATCGGGACGGGTTGTGAAGACTTCTATCCCCCTAACCCCCGAAGAAGGAGATTGCTTCGTTTCACTAGAAATGACGTTAAATGAAACTGATGCCCCAACCGATTTTCCTATCCAATTACGCTGGCTTTCCTTCAAAGAATCTGTCCAATCTATTTTATCTAAGCCTTGTAATAAGCGTTCCGCATAGGCAGAAATTCGCATACTCCATTGGGTCATTTTTTTTCTTATCACGGGATGTCCGCCACGTTCTGAAACACCATTAACAATTTCATCATTTGCTAAAACGGTACCTAAAGCAGGACACCAGTTTACTTCAGTTTCAGCTAAATATGTTAGGCGATATTGTAGTAAAATTTGTTGTTTCTTTTTAGCATCAAAGCCACTCCAATCTTCGGCTGTAAAGTATTCCACATTTTCATCGCAAACTGCATTGACTTTTTTATTGCCTTCAGAAGCAAATATGTTTTCTAATTCTGAAATAGCTTCGGCTTTATCACTATCGTTATTATACCACGAATTGAACAATTGAATAAAAATCCACTGTGTCCATTTGTAATAACTTGGATCTGATGTTCTCACTTCACGAGACCAATCGAAGGAAAATCCTATTTGATCTAATTGCCGACGATAGGTTTTAATATTTTCAGCAGTAGTAATAGCGGGGTGTTGCCCTGTTTGAATAGCATACTGTTCTGCAGGCAACCCAAAACTATCATAGCCTTGTGGGTGCAATACATTAAATCCCTGATGACGCTTGTATCGCGCATAAATATCGCTAGCAATATACCCTAACGGATGCCCAACATGTAAACCCGCTCCACTTGGGTATGGAAACATATCCAAAACATAATATTTTGGCTTCTCGCTATTGTTTTCGGCTTTAAAGGTTTGGTTTTCTGCCCAATATTTTTGCCATTTGGCTTCTATTTCGTTGAAATTATAATGCATCGTCGGTATTTTTTCAGGCTGCAAATTTACGGTTTAAATAGAAATATGCAGACTTAAACCACAAAAAATGGCTTTACTAAATATTTGTAAAATAATAGGTTTACTTTTGAATTTTGTATTAAATATAAAAGCTTAGAACCAAATTATTAATCATTGCAAAGTAATATTATAAAAGCCCATTTAGCCCTTTTTGCAACCCATGTGATTTACGCTGCAAATCATTTTATTGCTAAAGGCATTATGCCCGAAAAAGTAAACCCTAATGCTTTAGTGATGTTTCGCGTTATTGGTGCAGGATTGCTTTTTTGGGCAATTAAGTACTTTATTAAAGAGCGTGTTGCAAAAAAAGACTTTTTTAAATTGGCGCTGTGTGGTTTATTTGGAGCTTCGTTAAACCAGTTATCCTTTTTTCATGGGCTTAATCTAACATCGCCTATAGATACTTCTATAATAATGACATCGGCACCTGCAGTAGTTTTTATTTTAAGTATGATTTTTTTAAAGGAAAAAGTAACCAAAAATAAAATTCTAGGGCTTAGCATTGGTGCCTTGGGCGCTATTGGCCTAGTGTGGTACGGGCAAGTTTCAGAAGGTAACAGTTCGCTTTTGGGCAATCTTTTTATAATTATTAATGTAGTATTCTTCTCTTTATACCAAGTTATTGTAAAACCACTAATGCGTACCTATAATTTTATTACTATTATAAGTTGGGTGTTTTTATTTGGGCTTGTTTTTGTAATTCCTTTTGGGCTTAAAGATATGCTCTACCATACAAATTACGAAGCCTTTAACATTAACACATATTTAGTAATTAGCTACGTTATTGTGTTTACAACCTTTTGTACGTTTTTGTTTAATATTTATGCTTTAAGACAAGTATCGCCTGCTGTGGCCGGAAGTTATACCTACGTACAACCTGCTGTAAGTTTTATTATTGTACTTATTTTATCTACTGTGTTTAAAAACGACATTTACAATAAGGATGTTAATTGGGTGAAGATTGCTTGTTGTTTCTTAGTGATTATAGGCGTTTATTTAATTAGTAAAAAGGAGAAAAAAGCTAAGCATAGCAACAGCTAATAACAACAATTTTAATATGTTTTAGTTTATATAAACACACATTATTTTTACTTTAGTATTTTTACAGCATTAATCCTGTTTCTTTATGAGTTCATCGTTTGAAAAACATCAAAAACGCCGTTTGGTATCGTCCTATATCTCTGTAGTAGTTAGTATTGCTTTGGTATTATTTTTATTGGGCTTATTGGGTATGTTGGTCTTGAACGCCAAAAAAGTATCAGACCATTTTAAGGAACAAGTTGTAGTTACCATTTACCTAAAAGATACAGCAAAAGAAGTAGAGCGCAAACAGCTAGAAAAAAGCTTAGCTATGGCAGATTATGTGAAATCTACCGAATATGTTTCTAAAGAGCAAGCGGCAGAATTTATGAAAGCCGAAAGTGGTGAGGACTTTATGGATTTTGTAGGTTACAACCCCTTACAGAATTCTATTGATGTACATTTAAAAGCAGATTTTGTAACCTCAGAGCATTTAGAAAAAATTTCGGCAGAAGCCTTAGAAAAAACCTTTGTTGCAGAAGTAACGTATGATAACGATTTAGTAAACCTCATGAACGATAATGTAAAAAAAATAAGTTTTTGGGTACTGGTAGTTAGCGGATTATTTACACTAATTGCGGTTTTACTAATTAATAGTTCTTTACGACTTGCCGTATATTCCAAACGTTTTACAATAAAAACCATGCAAATGGTAGGCGCAACAAAACAATTTATTCGTCGCCCATTTGTTTGGAAAAGTGTGCGTTTAGGCATTATTGGTGCTATTTTAGCTATGGCAGGAATGGCTATTGTATTGTATTATATTAACAAAACATTTCCAGAGTTAGAATTATTGGCAAACCCTATTTTAATGGTTTTACTATTTGTGCTAATTTTTACTCTAGGCATTGTAATTACTTGGATAAGCACACACTTTGCAACACAGCGTTTCTTGAATTTAAAGACGGATGAATTGTATTACTAGTGTAATTTGGGCGCTTACCTACCAGCTGTATCGCACAAATACTTTCACTACTTTTCACTACGTTCCCTCTTATTATTGAGATAAAACATGCCCTTTAATTCCTAACGGAAAAGAAAATTTTAAATCCATATTAACACTTCATTTTAAATATTTCACTTAATTTGCATGAATACTACTAAGCCATGGGAGAAAAAAAACGTAAAGAAACCACAAAACCAACATTTGTTTTCGGAAAGAAAAACTACAAATTCATGTTTATTGGTTTAGCGTGTATCGCAATAGGCTTTATTTTGATGGCCGGTGGTGGTAGCGACGACCCCAATGTTTTTAATCCTGAAATCTTTTCTTGGAGGCGTATTCGTTTAGCACCAACATTTGTGCTTATTGGTTTTGGTATTCAGATTTATGCTATTTTATTGAATCCTGATAAAAAATAGTATTTTAAAATTGCTAACCCTGTACTAGTTTAATACACTATTAAATAAAAGCTTGCCTCGTTTTACAGCTTTATAAAAATACCTTTTATTAATTTTGTTTTGACTTTTTCTATCCCCTAAAAATTAGCTGATATTTGTTTGGATGATTTTATTATTTCATCTGCTTTTTAGCAAATTTTTTAGCCATTTCTTTTAAATATGTTATACCGTTACGCATTGCATCTGCTTTGTTTTTAGCATAATTATCAACTTTATCAGCATATAAAATCCCTAGAGCTTTAATAGCATTATCATCTAGCTTAATCGCACCACAAAACACAGCTACCTTTATATTTTTAGCTCTCGCTGAAGACAATACGCCTTCAATGGTTTTTCCACACATGGTTTGATGATCTAATTTGCCTTCTCCTGTAATAACCCAATCTGAAGTATTGAGTTTTGAATCAAACTTTGCTAAATTTTTTATTAATTGAACACCCTTTTCTAAATCCCCGCTAAGGAAAACTTTTGAAGCAATCCCCATACCTCCAGCTGCTCCCGCTCCTTTTACTAATTGTGGATCTATACCAAATTGACTCTTTAAGAGCTTAGAAAAATCCTGAAGTCCTTTATCTAACATTTCAATATCGTTAAGTGTAGCGCCTTTTTGTTTTGCGTACACGTAAGCTGCACCGTTTTTACCATAAAGCGGATTGCTAACATCACAAGCTATTTTAAAATTTACTTCATTTAGTTTTGGATGTACATGAGATACATCAATCGTTTTAATGTTAGACAAATTAGCTCCCGTAGGCTTTACCTCATTTTTGTTTTCGTCTAAAAACCGGTACCCTAAAGCAGTTGCCATACCAATACCACAATCGTTTGTGGCACTTCCGCCAACACCTAAAATAATGGTTTTTGCTCCTTTATTAATGGCGTGCAAAATAAGTTCGCCCGTACCCAAAGTAGATGCATTTTTACAATCAAGTTCTTGGGACTTTAACAATTTTACTCCGGAAGCTTCAGCCATTTCAATACAAGCTGTTTTTGTTTTTTCAGCATATAGATAAGAGGCATGTATAGGTCTAAAAAAAGGATCGTTAACTACAACGTTAATTAGTTCTCCTTTCAAATAATAATTAACAACTTCAATAGTACCGTCGCCACCATCGGCTAATGGTAGTTTTACAATTTTTGCTTCTGGCATTACTTCGAGAATACCATTTTCAACAGCATTGCAAAACGCTATTCCTGTTAAGGAGTTTTTAAACTTATCGGGCGCAATAATTAGTTTCATTCTTCTAAAATACAATTCCTTTGTTTAAAGTTTAATACTATTAAAGTCATTTCTATTAGTATTTTAATATTTTTGCGCCATGGATATCATAGATGCAATTATTTTAGGTATTATTCAAGGCCTTACGGAATTTTTACCAGTATCTTCTAGTGGCCATTTAGAATTAGGAAAGGCTATTTTGGGCGACAACTCTGTTCCTGAAGAAAGTTTGCTATTTACAGTGGTACTGCATTTTGCTACTGCTTTAAGTACCATTGTAGTATTTAGAAAGGATATTTTAGAAATTATAAAAGGCATACTTAAGTTTGAATGGAATGACGATATGCAATTTCTAGCTAAAATTGTAGTATCTATGCTACCTGCGGTAATTGTGGGTTTGTTTTTTGAAGCACAATTAAAAGCCCTTTTTGGTGGTAATATTTTACTAGTGGGTTGCATGCTAATTATTACAGCACTGTTATTATTTTTAGCCGATAAAGCCAAAGACACCAATAAAAAAGTAACCTTTAGCAATGCTTTTGTAATTGGTATTTCGCAAGCCATTGCTATGCTTCCTGGTATTTCGCGTTCTGGCGCTACAATTTCCACTTCTGTTTTATTGGGTAACGATAAAACTAAAGCGGCGCGTTTTTCGTTTTTAATGGTGGTACCTTTAATTTTTGGTAAAATTGCTAAAGATGTATTGAGTGGTGATATTTCTACTGAAAGCCAAAACTTTACTGCGCTTTCCATTGGTTTTATTGCAGCATTTGTTGCAGGCCTTTTTGCCTGTACTTGGATGATTGCACTGGTAAAGAAAAGCAAACTCTCTTATTTTGCTATTTACTGTGTAATTGTTGGCATTATTGCCATAGGTTTTGCCTTAAACAACAACTAATATGTCTACAAAAGAAGATTACTTATCTGGTAAAGTATTACTGATTGATAAGCCTTTAAACTGGACATCGTTTCAGGTAGTTAACAAATTGCGCTGGGAAATACGGCAAGCTTTCAATATTAAAAAAATAAAGGTAGGGCATGCAGGCACTTTAGACCCTCTTGCTACTGGCCTTTTGGTGATTTGTACGGGAAAAATGACCAAACAGATTGATACATTTCAAGGGCAAGTAAAAGAATATACCGGCACTTTTGTTTTAGGTAGTACAACACCTTCTTTTGATTTAGAGACCGAAATTGATAAAACATTTCAAACAGACCATATTTCTGAAGATGAAATCCATAAAACCACAAAACAGTTTATTGGCAACATTCAGCAATTTCCTCCTGTATTTTCGGCAATTAAAAAAGATGGCAAACGTTTATATGAATTTGCTCGAGCTGGTGAAAATGTTGAGATACAACCTCGAACAGTACACATTTCGGAATTTGAAATTACCAAAATCGATAGTCTGAAAATTCACTTTAGAGTGGTTTGCAGCAAAGGCACGTATATACGTTCTTTAGCAAACGATTTTGGTAAAGCGCTAAACTCTGGCGCTCATCTTTCTGCTTTAAGGCGTACAAGAATAGGCAACTTTAACGTTGAAGATAGTATATCTGTTAATCGATTTATAGAAACGCTAAAAGACTAAAATCTGTATTTTTACGTATATTTCAATAGTAAAACATTGTTAAAACATCTGTTTTGAACCTCTCAAATCAACATAAAGCCTTACTCATAACACTACTTATAACTGGTACTGTGGTACTTTCTGTTTTTAATCTTAGTTTAAAAAAACAAAATGAGAGCATTGCAGAAAGCTACTACGAAATTGAGCCCGAAAAAGAACTTACAGAAGATGAAATTAAAATAATTAAGGCTTTAGAACAACAAAATAATACCAAAGCGGAAACTAATAAAGCCTTTAACGAAACCAAGAAAAATAAACATTTTGCTGAGGCTTATAAACCAATAGCTCCACCAGAAGATTACGAGCCCCGTTCGAGCAATATTGAAAATTCTGATGCTGTGGAGCGTTATAAATCTAAATACAAAAATACTAATCCTGAAAAGTTAAAACGCGAAGACTTATCGTCTTTTAGCAAAGTAAACGATTTGTTAAAAAAGCAAATGGGAGAAGGCGCCAATACTAAAAGTACCGTAAGTTACTCTTTAAAAAATCGTGATGATATTTATATTCCTATACCAGTTTATCTATGCGAAACTAGCGGCAAAATAGTAGTGAACATTACAGTAAACTCTAGTGGTAACGTAATAGATGCTTACACAAATACATCTTCTACCTCTTCAAACGAATGTTTAATAGAACATGCTTTACAATATGCTAAAGCTTCTAAATTTAGCCCCGACGCTTCAAAAAAAACCCAAATAGGCGCTATTACTTTTAATTTTATTGGTAAACGGTAGACGATTGTAACTGGCTTAATATTTCTGTAATATCATCAATTACATTTTGCCCTTTATTATTATTGTACCAATGTTGCAAATCCTCCTTAAAGCTTTGTGTAAGTGCGCCATTCATAGCCTTATATCTATTTACATATCCTGATGCCTCACTTGGTCTAGGTCCATAAGTTGCCAAAACCTCTATTGTAGCGTCGTCTATGATAATTAATTTAGGAATAGCTCTATTTCCAAAAGTTAAAAAGGCGTCCATGAGTTGTGGATTTTCATCACGTAATACCACCCTAAAGTTTATATTAGAATTTATCTCTGCTATTTTATTTAACACAGGTAAAACATGTGCTGCATCTCCACACCAACTTTCTGCAATAACCAACCAAGTTATTTTTGTATCAAACCCTAAAAGTCGTTTTTTTGAGGCTGCCGATACTTTTAAAGTTTTATCCCAGCGCCTCATACGCCTATCATTCAACTTGGTATAGTTTATTAATGTAGCAGACTGCTCGTGGCCAGTAGTAGCATTTTTTTGGGCTAGCTCTTTCACTAGCTCACGGTACGCCTTGTAGGACATACTGTTTTTAATACCAGATTCAATAATAGTTTTCATGTCGAATTCTTTATAACTAAGAAACAAATTTAGGGTGTTATGTTTCGTAATCCGCTGACTTTTATCATGTTTGGAAAATAACTAGTGAAATACCCATAATTTAGGAAAAAAGTGCTGGTTCAAATTGGTTTACTAATGCCGTAATATCATCGATAATGTTTTGCCCTTTGTTTTTATTATACCAAACTTGCAAATCCTCTTTAAACTCTGGGGTTAACATACCATGTTTTGCTTTGTAATTGTTAACCATAGCGGTTGCTTCGGTAGGACGAGGACCATAAGTACCTAATACTTCGCCCATTTCGTTATCAATCATAATAAGTTTTGCAATAGCTCTACCGCCATTGGTTAAAAACATATCTATTAGTTCTAGATTTTCATCGCGCAGTACAAGCTTTAAATCGATATTAGGATTTAGTTCTGCCAATTTGTTTATTACTGGAACTACATGTGCCGCATCTCCACACCAACTTTCGGTAATAACTAACCAAGTTACTGGTTTCTTAAGAGCTAACACCTTAGCTTTTGCTGCTTCAGATATTTTTAATGTTTTGTCCCAGCGCTTCATTCGGCGCACGTTTAACTGGGTAAAATTAATAAGGTTTTCGACTTGCTGTAAACCTGTTGTACCATTGTTTTCGGCTAAATTATTCACTAAATCCCTGTAAGCTTCATAAGACATAGCGTTGTCTAAACTCTTTTTTATTACTGGATGTATCATTTTTTTTATTTGTGTTTTTAGGTTTGTCTAAATTGGCGTACTATCCTTACTAAATGCATTGCAAAATAAGGTAATACATCATAAATATAACGTAACATTTGTTGCACTAAACAATATAAAAACATAAAATTTTTCAACTAAAAAGTTGACTAAAAAGACTAACTTTAAACTTTATTTTAAAAGTTATGGCTACAAAATACCGATGTGGTTGGTGCGAAGGCGACGAGTTATACCAAAAATATCACGACGAGGAATGGGGCGTGCCCATTTATGATGATGATACCCTTTTTGAATTCTTAATATTAGAAACCTTTCAAGCTGGCCTAAGCTGGATTACCATATTACGAAAACGCGAAAACTTTAAAAAAGCCTTTGATAATTTCAACTATAAAAAAATTGCAAATTACAATCAAGACAAGATAGATAGCCTACTACAAGACACTGGTATTGTTAGAAATAAATTAAAAATTAAAGCCACAGTTACCAATGCCCAAGCATTTATAAAAATACAAAAAGAATTTGGGAGTTTTAGCAAGTATATTTGGCGTTTTGTAGATGGTAAACCCATAAAAAATACACTTAAAGATTACAAAAATGCTCCTGCCAACACACCTTTAAGCGATAGTATTAGTAAAGATTTAAAAAAACGTGGTTTTAAATTTGTAGGCTCTACGGTTGTGTACGCGCACATGCAAGCTACTGGTATGGTAAACGACCACGAAACGAATTGTTTTAGATATCATGAAGTATAGCATTCTATTATTTTTAATGTGTGTATCGTTTTCGTTTTCGCAATCTAAAAACGAAAAGGAAGAGCGTATTCCTATTTCCCAATTTCCAGAAGTGGCTCGAAATTATTTTAACAACTTTTCATACAAAGTAAAATACTTAAAGTTTTATCGTGAAACCGATGGTGACAAGGTAAGTTTTGAAGCAAAATTTAGAATAAAAAAACTGTATTATAGCATTGAATTTGATATTAACGGAAAATTGGAAGACATAGAAATAGTAATTAAAGAAAAGCATATTCCTAGGCACACACATGCCAATATTAATACCTATTTTAACGCTCATTACAAAAAAACTAGATTTATAAAAATCCAAAAACAATACGTTAATTATACCAACCAATCTGATAAATCATTCATACAACATATTGTGGAGCATCCAAACGACAAACACACACATTTTGAAATAATAGCTGAAATAAAAACCGATGAAACTCGCGAACTAAGAGAATTTACCTTTAATAAAGATGGTAAATTTGAATCGTTTAGAAAAGTAACCTCATCCTCCTACGATCATGCATTATATTAAACCCTTAATTTTTATATCGTTTTGTTTGTGTTGTTTTCAACTTATTGCACAAAATGGCTTTGTATCCTTAGGAGAAACCGCTTTTTCTTTAAACCATAAGGTATCTAAAACTTACAGTGTAAATTTCGCAATGCGAAGTCGCTATTTTTTGTTTGAAGACCATAAGCCAAAATATAAGCAACAACAGGTAGATATATATCACTTCTCTACTTTAAATTTAAACTACAACCACAAATTAAGTCTTGGAGTATACCACCGCAACAGGGACTGGTTTGATACTGGTAGCAACGAAACGCGTTTTACCCAACAGTTTAGCTATACAAAACAAAAATTAGGCGTACGGTACGGACACAGGTTTAGAACCGAACAACGTATTTTAAATACTAAAACCATATTTAGGCAACGTTATAGGTTTGCTGTAGATTTTCCTTTAAATGGTGAAAAACTAGATATTGGCGAAACCTATTTAGTAAATGCCATTGAAAGTTTATTAAGTGTAAGTAAACCCGATAACCCTGAAACCGATATTAGGATTTCAACTCAAATAGGTTGGCAGTTTACAGAAGATTTAAAATTGCAAACAGGCTTAGAACATCGTTTGGAGGCTTTTAATTTAAAAGCCAAACATAATTTGTTTGTATTAACTACGGCGGTATTAAAAATATAACGTTAACCCTAGCTTTTTAGTAGCTTTAAAAACGTATCACGAGGAATATCCTCTGCACCCAAACTAGCTAGATGGTTGGTGTAGACTTGGCAATCAATCAATTTATAATTTGTGTTTTGAATAAAGGTAATAAAGCCTACTTTGCTAGCATTATTCTCTTTGGCAAACATGCTTTCTCCTGTAAAAATGCCGTTTCCTAAATCTACGCCGTAAAGCCCGCCAACTAATTCATCTTTATGCCATACCTCAACAGATTTTGCATACCCCATGTTATGCAATTTTGTAAAAGCTGCAATCATGTTTTCTGTAATCCAAGTGCCTTGTTGCCCGCTACGTTTTGCAATAGCGCACGATGCAATAACATTAGCAAAAGCCTTATTTACCGTAACAGTATAGTTTTTGTTGCGAAGTACTTGCCGCATACTTTTTGATACTTTTAGTTTCTCGGGAAATAGCACAAAACGTGGGTCTGGGCTCCACCACAAAATAGGCTCGTCGTTTTCAAACCATGGAAAAATACCAGAACGATACGCTAAAAGTAAGCGTGCCACAGACAAATCGCCACCAATAGCAACAATACCTTCCTCTGATGCCTTAGAAACATCAGGAAACCATAAATCTTCAGTTAAAAATTCCACTAATACATTTAATTTTTCTCAATCAGTTTTAAGATAACAGCACTTTTTAATATAAAAATAAGAAACCTCAATGTTTAAAAAAAACATTGAGGTTATTTTATAAACCCTGAAGTTTTATCAGAGTTAAGGTTTACATTCTATAGGTTTAGAATGGTAAATCATCATGATCGTCTTCCTTTAAATCTCCAGCAGGCTCAAAAGCATCAGCTGGTGGTACTGGAGGCATGTTTTCGCCTGTAGCTTCCTGCTGTACTGCTTCTATTCTCCATCCTTGTACAGAATTAAAATATTTAGTTTCACCTTGTGGGTTTACCCACTCTCTTCCACGTAAATTAATGTTTATTTTAACCTGCTGTCCTACTTGGTAGTTGTTTAGTAAATCGGTTTTATCTTGTACAAACTCCACTAAAATGTGCTGTGGATATTGTTCTTCAGTAGTTACTACCACTTCTCTTTTTCTAAATCCGTTATTCCCAAAAGTTTGGGTTTCACCAATCATTTTTATTCTTCCTTGAACTTCCATTTAATCTATTGTTTATTATCTATTTATTCTTAATTTTTAAAATTACGACAAAAGTATTTTCCAAGCACTTTGCACATCGCCAAAACTTAAATACTTTCGTGCCAATGTATGTTTTTCCCTGTGTGTAGCTTCTTTTATTTTTGGGTAACGCGCCCCTAGATCATTTACAAATGCATCTACCTCGTCTTTAGATGGTAAGGTTTCTACATTACCTAACATTCCCAAATTATTCCCTGTTAAGATCATGCTGTTTTTTACATGGTCTGGAAAATTATCTACACCTATTCCTAAATTAGATAACGGTTTAGGGATTTCAAAAAAACCTTTATTAGCTCTACTATACAAGCTTCCACCTGCCCTTGCTACCAAATCTAGTTTGTTTTGGTTTATGGTTTTATCTTCATTTAAAAAATCGTCATCTATGTGCAACTTAACTACTTCACAAATTACTAAATTTCCAGCGCCACCTTCTGTTCCTAGTTTTATAATTTCGTTGACCTTGCACTCAAACTGTACTGGCGATTCGGCTACACGAAAGGGTTTTACAATATCAGATTCTAACATGTGCAACCCTGCTTTTTCAAATTCATTTACAGCCTCAGGATATTCGGTACTTGCTAAAGACATTTGGTGTACCAAATCGTAATTTACAACATTAATAACTACTTCTTTTGTAGCTTCAACATTATGTAAAGTATGTTTTGTTGTGTTATCTCTAACTCTTCGTGCCGGCGAAAAAATGAGTATGGGTGGATTTGCACTAAACACATTAAAAAAACTAAATGGCGATAAATTTGCATTTCCATTTGCATCTATCGTACTTGCAAACGCTATAGGCCTTGGTGCCACAGCACTTAGCAAATAACTATGTAATTTACTGGTTGATAATGTATTTGGAATAAATGATGCCATTTAAATATTTTCAATTTGAACAAATGTAACCATTCTCATTCTCTTGTAAAAACCGATTTACTAACAACTTGAACAATAATATTAACAGATTTGCATTATATTACAGGTTAATTAATTTTTAGATGATTTTTACCAAATATTCTAATACGTTTCGCTGGATAATGATTGCGCTTTCTTTCATTATCGTTTCCCTTATTTTATGGAATACTTATGTGTTTTTTCAGAATTTCAAGGAAGAAGAACGTGTAAAAATGAAAAATTGGTCTTTTGCTTCAAAAGAGTTGACAACTACTGATAATCTCGAAGACGACATTGGAAATCTTCCGATTGAAATATTACAAAGTAACAAAACTACGCCAATGATTATTGTGTATAAAGATGGTAGTTATGACACGAAGAATATTGATGAAGAAGTAGCTAACGATTCAATTAAAATTCAAAAACTAATTACGAAGTTTAAAAATGAATACAATCCCATTAAAGTAACTTACGAAAACAATACACTACAAACCATTTACTATGGTAACTCTGCGCTTTTAAACAAGCTAAAATACTATCCTTTAGCTCTATTACTCATTATTTTTCTATTTACAGGTGTTATTTTCTTCTTTTACAAAAGCAATAAAAATGCAAGCCAAAATAAACTGTGGTCTGGTATGGCAAAAGAAACGGCACACCAAATTGGCACACCTCTATCGTCCTTAATCGGCTGGACTGAATTATTAAAAACTGAAAATGTAAATCCAGACTATATAGTAGAAATTGAAAAAGATATTGATAGGTTGCAAACCATCACCGAACGCTTTAGTAAAATTGGGTCCTTACCTACCTTAGAAACTGCCGATATAGTGGCAGAAACTAAAGAAGCTTATGACTATTTAAAACGACGTTCTTCTGATTTGGTGGCATTTGAATTTATTGCACCCAATGAACATATTCCTGTAAACATAAACAAACAGCTTTATGGCTGGACTATTGAAAACCTTGTAAAAAATGGTATAGATGCCATGAAAGGCAGAGGTAAAATTACTATTGAAATTACACAATTAGAAAACAACGTAAAAGTTTCTGTAAGCGACACTGGTAAAGGTATTGCGAAGAAAAATTTTAACAGAATATTTGAACCCGGATATACTACAAAAAAACGAGGCTGGGGTTTAGGTTTATCGCTTACTAGACGTATTATTGAAGATTTTCACAATGGAAAAATAAAAGTATTAGATTCTACCATAGGGAAAGGTACAACCATACAAATTGGTTTAAAACGTGCACACTAATGAAAACTGAAAAGCTAATTCCTGTAAAAAAGGTTACACTTAAAAACAATTGTCCCGAATGTTTTAGCAACAACGGTTTACAACTCACTTTTAGTCAGATGTTTGTTGAAACATCGTTTTATAAATCTATTACCAACAACATAAGCCATACCATTGTTTGCAATACTTGTAATAGCACAATTTATCCAGAACGTTGGACGGATGACATAGAGCGGGTTTTTACGTATCAACAAAAAGCGTTTACCCCTAAACCTGCATCAAAATACTACAAAAAAATATTCTGGATTGTAATAGTAGCTACGTTAGCATTATTTTTTGCAGCACTAATAGCTACGGCATTGTATTTGGAATATCTTTAAAAATTAGCGTTTATGGCTTCGGCTGTTGCTTTAAAGTCTTCGGGAGACATTTTTACTTTTTTAATAAAACGTGCATCGTCCATAGAGTGTAATGGAATTAGGTGTACATGCGCATGTGGCACTTCTAAACCTATAACCGTTAGCCCTACACGATTGCACGGAATTGTTTTTTCAATAGCTAGCGCTACCTTTCTAGAAAACCGCATTAAACCATCGTAGGTCGTTTCATCTAAATCAAATAACTTATCTACTTCTTGTTTTGGAATACAAAGGGTGTGCCCTTTGGCATTAGGGTTTACATCTAAAAACGCCAAAAACGCATCGGTTTCGGCTACCTTGTAACACGGTATTTCTCCATTAACTATTTTAGTGAAAATTGAAGCCATAAATCTTGTGGTGTGTTTTACACTGTTATTTTTATAGTGTGTAAATTAACTAAAACAATAAAATCTACACCTTTGCGGAAACAAACAAACTTATTTATCTTGAAATTTCAATAATATCGAATTTCATTACGCCATTAGGCACTTGTATTTCGGCAACGTCTCCAACCGATTTTCCCAACAATCCTTTACCAATAGGCGAATTTACAGAAATTTTACCCGAAGCTAAATCTGCTTCACCGTCGGCCACCAAAGTATACGTCATTTCCATACCATTGGTTTGGTTTTTTATTTTCACTTTAGAAAGCACCAAAGCTTTTGATGTATCTAATTGCGACTCGTCTATAACTCTTGCTCCAGCTAAAGCCTCCTCTAACTTAGAAATTCGCATTTCTAACATACCTTGCGCTTCTTTAGCAGCATCGTACTCTGCATTCTCACTTAAATCGCCTTTATCTCTTGCTTCGGCTATAGCTTTTGAAGCTTTTACACGCTCAACGTCTTTTAATTGCTTTAACTCGTCGCGTAATTTTTTTAATCCCTCTGGTGTATAGTAAGATACTTTACTCATAACTTCATCGTTTTATTCAATACATATATTGCTGAAACTTGTGTTTTTGGTTTAACCAACTATTATACTTAAAACTTTAAATATTGCGGGCTAAACCAAAAATGCCGCATAAAAAGCGGTGTTAGTTTAACTTGCTATTATAAATGCCCAGTACAGCTGGATTTTTAAAAGCAGAGTTTCTCTAACAAAAAAATCTCGCTTTCACGAGATTGTAAAGCAAATATACAAAATATTTAAATCAAGATTGTATTTTATCGTAAATTGCAACCTAATTTTCAAGATTTTATGAGACCACTTTTTGCCCTTTTTTGCCTTCTAATATTAACTGCATGCAGCAAAAATTCGTTGAACGACGAAAACTGCCAGTTTTTGTTAGATATTTCGGTAAACCAGTCTATTAACTTAAATTTTCCCCAATACAGCCAGTTGCAATTTCCTAGTAATCCTGTGTATTTACCAAACGTGGGAAATGGAGGCATAATTATTACAAATACAGGGAGTGGTTTTGCTGCTTTTGATGCGGCTGACCCTAATCATATTTTCAATACCTGTTCTGTTTTAAGCATAGAAGGGCTTAATGGAAAATGCGGTTGCGACGACGAAAATGAGTATAGCCTATTTACAGGGCAGCCTATAAACAATGGTGAATTAAGGTGTTCGCTAAAACGTTACCGCGTAGAACAAAACGGTAATATCTTAGTTGTTTTTAATTAAAATTATTAGGGCGTTACCACAAGGGTCGGGCTTTCCGCTGCAAGTCCTCGCACCTCCTTCGTCGGGCTGTGGGCTTTCCACTGCAATCCCTAACGTGCCACTCTTACTCTTAAAAAAGAAAGCGCAGTTAACATAACACTAACTACGCTTTCAACCCTTAATTAAATTTAAAACTTAAAAGTAACACCAAGTAAAAAGTTTGTTGTGGCTTGCGGATAGTACCCTGCAAAAAAACCTGTGGTAGTCCCTGTTGGGCTTGTATTATCATCAAAATCAAACGAGCCAAAATAGCCGTTAGATACATATTTTTTATTAAAAATATTATTCACTAAACCAGATAATACAATAGATTTGAATAATTTATTTGGCTTAATTTCATAATTAACATTAAAATCATTCACAAAATAACTTTCTAAAACTGACTCTGGATTATCTGTATTTCCCATAAATTGTTCGCCAACATATTTGCTTAGTAACGATACTTGTAAACGTTCAACCGGGAAGAAATTCAATGCATTTCCAACAACCACTTCTGGAGAAAACGAAATATTTGTATTACCTAAATTTACCAGCTCCCCATTTAATGTCGTAGTAAAATCCTTATTCTTATTACTACTCAAGGCAACATTGGTTGAGGTACTAAAAAACTTTGAAAACTGAACGTTGGCGTCTACCTCTAAACCAAGTCTGTAACTTTTTCCTGATGATGCTCTAAGCGGACTACCAACATCATCCAATTCACCTGTTAACACTAATTGGTTTTGGTAAAACATGTAATATAAGTTGGTATTAATACTAGCTTTTCTACTTGTGTAACGCCAACCTAATTCAACATCGTTTAAGGTTTCATTTTCGGTAACACCAACTTGAAAATCATCACGATTTGGTTCTCTATTGGCAATTGCAAAAGAGGCGTAAAAGCTATTAAAATCGGAATGTTTGTAGGTTAAGCCCACTTTAGGGTTAAAAAAGTTGAACTTGGCATCAGTAATAAAAGGTGCCACATCGGCACTAGAACCGTTGGTTTTGTAGCTTACAAAACGTCCCTGTAAGTCTATAAACCCTGTAAACTTTTTTGCGAATATAAACGTAGCTTTAGAAAATACACTAAAATCGTTTTTAGTAGCATCGCCATCATAATATCGATCTCTTATACTGGTATTTGGCGCTAAATTGCTTCCCCAAATTACTTCACCAAAATGATCGCCTGTATAAGAACTCACAGACAAGCCTGAAATAATCTCTAAAGCATTATTTTTATAGGTAACATTAGCATTTAGCACATAAAAATCATTATCCAACCACCTGCGAACAATCACATCAGAATCCTCCTCTATTAAATTGGCAAAATCTGCAGCAGATTCTTCTGCTTTGTACTGTTCAAAATACCCGCGGCCTTTGGTATAATTTAAACCTAAATTAGTAGACCAATTGTTGTTAAAGCGCTCGTTCCAATGTAATTGGTAATGGTCTTGCCAGTAATTATCGGTTTCATTATCGTAAGTATAAGGATTTTGGCGACGATTTTCCTCTAACTGTTCCGCTGTTAAACCAAACCAAGATTGGTATGTGCGCTCTTCGTTACCAAAAGTTAATGCTTTTATTAAAGTGTTATCATCTTTATAAATTCCTTGTAGGAAATACGATTTTAAATCGGTAAACGCTCTGTCTACATAACCATCAGAATCTATTTTTGAAAAACGCCCAGAAATTTCAAAATGGTCGTTCAATAACCCAGTACTTAGTTTAACCGTGTGTTTTCTAGTGTTGAAACTACCAAAACTATTAGCTATTTCTGCTGATGCTTCTTTAGAAAATGCATCGGTTAACAAATTTAAACTTGCCCCAAAAGCAGCAGAGCCATTGGTAGAGGTGCCAACACCGCGTTGTAGTTGCAAACTCTCGGTAGACGATGCAAAGTCGCCCAAGTTCACCCAAAATGTACCTTGGCTTTCTGGATCGTTATACGGTATTCCATTAATGGTTACATTAACCCTTGTTGCATCTGTACCACGCACACGAATGCCTGTGTAACCAATACCCGCACCTGCATCGCTTGTAGTAACTACCGATGGTAAAAAATTAAGTAAAATAGGAATGTCTTGCCCTAAATTGCGTTTCGCTAATTCTTCTTTAGATACATTAGAGTGTGTAATGGGAGAATCTGCATTTACACGAACAGCATTAACCAAAACTTCGTCTAGTTTTTCTGTTTTTGTAGAGTCTTGCTTTACTTGATTTTGTTGTGCATTTGCACTGACTGATAACACTAAGAGTGCTAAAAAAAGAAATAAATTTTTCATGTCGATTATGAATGTTATAATCGAATAAAAAGAGGTAATTATTCTTTAATGTTAATAAATGTGTTTTTTGAATTTATGTCAGAAATTGCATGGTTTTTTAAACTCTTCGCAATAACATCGTAAATTCTATTTCCTAAACAGCATTACCTGTTCTAGGTTCAATGGGTATGATCTCAGCTTTTCAAAATTGGAGTAACACTATCAAAAAAATTATACTTTTTACAGAATAACTGTTATCTGAATACTGCGACTGCCAACCGATTTAAGCACCCCTTTATGAGAACGCTGCAAATTTAAGAACGAATTTTTAATTAAGAGTTATTAATGCTACAATTTTTTTGCTTGAGTATGAAGTAGTATTAATCTACATCCGGTTTTTTTCTATTTGCTTTTTTATCAGACAGATAACGTTTATTTTTTAGTCGCTTTTTTATAACCGCTCTAGGTATTTTTGTCGGGATACGTTTTTTGTCTTCTTGTAAAGCAAATGAAATTAACTCTAAAAAACGCTTTATAACCAACGCTTTATTTTTATGTTGACTACGGGATTCACCACATTGCAAGATTAAAACACCTTCTTTAGTTAGCCTATTTTGTAGTTTTTTGTGGATAGTGCTTTTTTGGGCATCTTCAAATACTTCAGATGCGTTCAAATTAAAAGATAATTCTACTTTTGAGGCTACTTTATTTACATGTTGGCCGCCACTTCCCGAACTTCTAATAGCCTTAAACGTTAACTCTTTTATTAAAGCATCTGTATTAAACATTACGAAGCTTGGTGCGCGGGTTTTAATAAATCACTTACCGTTTTTACAGGGTTAAAGGTTTCTACAGGCACTTCAACAAAAATAGAATTCCAATGTGCCATACTTCCGTTCCACAACCCAGGAAGCTCCAGAACTTGCATATCTACACCATTTTGTGTTTTCATTGTAATAAATGCTGCTTCGGAATCTACAAAATCTAATAAATTAAAAGATTCCCCTTTGTAGTTTTTCATGCCGCATACCAAATCTGTTGGATTAAAATGTGTAGCTTTATACACGGTAGATTGTTGTCCCTTTTTACTAAAATCTATTTGTGCAAATTCTACGATTTGTAATGATATTTCACCATTAGCATCCTTAACCCAAAATGGCCCACCACCGGGTTCACCTTCGTTTTTAACCATACCGCACACACGAATAGGGCGGTTAAACTTTTCTCTTAAATATGCTGCTTTTTTCTCAAAACTTAGGTCTCCAAAATCAGAATCTAAATAAACACTAAGTTGTTTTCTTAAAAAGTATGCCATTGCAGTAATATCGGCATCATCAAAATCACCCTTATCTAATTGGTTTAAATAATTAAACACTTGGTTTTGTGCTCTTAACAAAACGCCTGCAAGTAATTTTTTATATTTAGAATATTCCTTGTTTTTCTCTTTTACTACAATATTATCAATATTCTTAATAAACACGATATCTGCATCTAAATCATTTAAATTTTCTAAGAGTGCACCATGACCTCCTGGTCTAAATAAAATTGACCCATCTTCATTTCTAAATACCTTACCGTCTTTGGTTAACGCCAGTGTTTCTGTAGCTTCTTTTTGATATGAAAACGACACATTAAATGTAACGTTTGTAGATTGTTCTAAACAAGGTTTTATTTTTTGTAATTCTTTTAAAAAATAATCGTGGTGTTTCTCTGAAACTGTAAAATGCAAATTTGCCTTTCCTTCAGAAGACGCATATAATGTAGCTTCGTATAAGTGTTCTTCAAAAGCGGTTATGTATGTATTACCATACTTATGAAACGGCAGTAACCCCTTAGGAAAAAAGCTATAATTTAGGCCGTTTTCATCTAGCATTGTTTTTACAAACACATAGTATTGTTCCGCCTCGCTTAATGCCTTAAAGTTAGGGGTCTCCTCCTTAATTTTATTCATAACCTCACCATAAAAAGGAAATGTTTTTAAGTTGGCCATAAAAACATCAATTAAAGAATCGCCATACTTTTCTACATATTTCTTAATATCGTCTTTAGCTGTATTAAATCGTTTTAAAAACTGAAATAAAAATTTAAACATCCTGGTTGCAGCCCCAGAAGCTGGTACAAATTTTACAATATTTAATTGCTCTTTTTTATTTTCATACAACTGTATAATAGGCGCTATTTCTTCGTTCTGAAAAGCATGTATCCCTCTATTTATTGTTGCTGCAGACAATAAATCGGAATGTGTCATTCCATTCTTTAAACGGTTAATTTGCGCATTAACTTGGTCTAGAGTAATACCTTTATCATGTATTTGATCTATGTCCTTTTCTGTAAACATTATACGTTGTTTTTTAATAGCTTATTAATTTCTATAACTGCTTTTTTAAGGCGTTCTTTTTTATCGCCTTTCAATAAAACGTAGGGCCTGTTTTGTTTTATTAATTCATTTTTAAAAACTTCAAACATCTCCTTTCTATGGTTAGGCTTATCGCGTAAATCGTCGGCCTCCCAAGGTGTATCAATATAAGTTAAAAAATACAGGTGGTACGTATTTTCTAAGGCATATTTTTCAAGAACAGGATCGCATGTACCAGTGTAATATGCTTCAGAATATACTTTTGTTTCTAATAAATCTGTATCGCAAATTAATACGGAATCTGTTTTTTTAGCCAACTCATTTTCCAATTTCATTTGGCCTTCTGCAATGGGCAACAAATCTTTAGGCTCGCAGGTTTTGCGTTCGTTATTCCATTTATTTTGAAGGTATTCGCGCGCATATTCGGGTACCCAAACCGAGTTGTAATACCTTGCCAACTGACGCGACAACGTAGTTTTCCCTGTAGATTCGGGTCCAAACAAAACCACTTTTATGCAGTTTGCAGGCTGTTGTTTATACTTTTCTTCCATGCTAAATATCCAAAAATGGCAATAAAGGTAAATCCTAAATATTGTAAACTTGTAAATGTAAAACCTTTATAAAAATATAAAGGCATAGAAATAATATCGCCTACAATCCAAAATAGCCAATTTTCTAATTTTCGCCGCGCCATTAACCACATACCAACAAAAAATATGGCTGTTGTTATGGTATCTACATAGGCTACCCAACTTGTCCATTTGCCAAAGGCTTGGTAAACTAAAAAAACAAATAGTAAGGTTGCTAAAAATATAGCTATACTTGTTTTTTTTTCGTTAAAAGACGTTTTGGAGATTGGTGTTACATGTTCGTCGTCTACTTTTCTTGTCCAAACATACCACCCATAAACGCTCATTATAAAATAGTAACCGTTTATCATCATATCGCCCAACAGCCCCCATTTAAACAGTAAATACACGAAAATAACGGTACTAACCATACCTGTTGGAAATACTAAGATGTTATTTTGTTTTGAAAACCAAACCGATAAAAAGCCAAAAATTACTGCTGTAATTTCTAGAACAATATCAATAGTTTCGTATTCGGCATACTGCCCAAATAAGAACTCAAAAATGGGGTTCATAATCGTGTCTGTCAGATTTTACAATTTTCATATAAAGCAATCCGCGTTCTACAAGTTCAAAAGCCTCTTTTATTTCAGATGTTAGTACGCGCATTACCTCATCATAATCGCCATACACTTGTGTACTTAATGGATTTTCTAAAACTTTTAAATTTGAAGCCCGTAACTTTTTTATAAAATGAATTATTGCAGGTTCAAAATTGTCCTGCAATGGTGTTAATGTTAGTTCTACTGATATTTTCATTTAACTAATTTTTTTTATTCCCACGAAGGTGGGAACTTTTATACAATTATGAGATGCTGAAATAAGTTCAGCATAAAAAAATTACTTTCGCAATTCCTCAAACAACCCCTCATCTTCTTCAAAAGCAGTTCCAACTACTACAATATCTGCACCTGCTTTGTATGCATTTTCTATTTCTACAATACTTCGAATACCGCCTCCAACTATAAGCGGGATATTTAATTCGTTTTTAACCGATGCAATTATCTGCTGAGTTAAGGGCATTTTAGCACCACTACCTGCTTCTAGATACATTAGTTTCATTCCAAGTAATTCACCCGCTTTTGCAGTGTCAATAATCAACTGAATGTTATTTCTTGACATAGCACTCGTTCCAGTTACTCTAGAAACCGCAGTTTTTACTTCACTGTCAATTAAAATATATCCTGTTGGGATTACCTCCAAATGTGTACCTCTTAATTTTGAAACTGCATTAATATGCTTACCTATTAAATACTCTGGATTTTTACCAGAAATGAGTGATAAAAACAATAATGCGTCGGCCCTATTTGTTATTTGGGTAACATCACCTGGAAATAAAACTATAGGTAGGTTGGTATACTTTTTTATTTCGGCAACTAAAATTTCAGTACTATGTTTGTCTACTGTACTTCCGCCAACAAAAATATGGGTTGCAATTGATGTATTAATTTTTTTAATGAAACTTTTGGTATTCCCTAGCTTAAATTTATCAGGATCAATTAAAACCGCAAACAATTTTTCTCCATTGGCTATAGCTTTTAGTATGTTTTTATAAATAATCATTAGGCAATGGCGTATGCGCAAGTAAAACCTTCAAACTCCAAAAATTCAATAGCGTATCTGCTTTTAATGTTTTTATAATCCACCCAAGCTATGGTTGCTTTGTCTTTTATTGAAAAAGGAATTACTAGACAATGCGCTTTAAAGCTCAATCCTTGCGTGCAATATAGTTTATAGAGCGATTCTTTTACACACCAAATAACGGTTAACTTTTTAATATAATCATTAGAGGTTTTATCCAAATAATCAAACTCATAGTCTATAAATTTATGAGCTATAACCGATATTTTATCACGCTGTTTTTCAACATCAATCCCAACAATTAAGTCGCTAATAATTACTGCCGAAAAATTAAAGGAATGGGAAATTGAAATTTGCCTACCATCCTTTAAATGCGGCTTTCCAAAATCGTCATAAAACAAATCGGCATCACAATATCCAAACTCCTTAAGCAACCATCTTACACTTAAAAACCCACGTTGATGCAATTCACTTTTCATACCTAAAACACGCTCTAAAGCCTTGGGTTTTAAATCTACACGAGCCATTAATTCTTCGTAAGACTCTGTAATCTTCCATATTTTAACAGTAGTTTGTGAATTTGGAGTAATGGTTTTGTATAAAGGCATTTAATTTTCTAAAAGTTAATAGTTATCTTTGCAGCGCCTAGGATGTATTACATTATTTAGAAAGCGAATTTAATTAAATTAAGCGCTAAACGCAATCAACTTAAGGTTTTTAAAACAAAAGAAAAAAAGTTACTATGAGTACAAAAACATTGCCTTACGTAGCCCACAAAGTAAAAGACATCTCTTTAGCAGATTGGGGACGAAAAGAAATAGAACTAGCAGAAGCAGAAATGCCTGGTTTAATGAGTCTTCGTGAAGAATACAAAAACGAGCAACCTTTAAAAGGCGCAAGAATTGCTGGATGTTTACATATGACGATTCAAACAGCGGTTTTAATTGAAACATTACAAGCTTTAGGTGCAGAAGTAACCTGGAGTTCTTGTAACATATTTTCAACACAAGACCAAGCTGCGGCTGCAATTGCCGCTGCTGGAACAGCTGTATATGCATGGAAAGATATGACCGAAGAAGAGTTTGATTGGTGTATTGAACAAACTCTATTTTTTGGTGAAGAGCGCAAACCATTAAACATGATTTTAGATGATGGTGGCGATTTAACCAATATGGTTTTAGACAAATATCCAGAGCTGGTTTCGGGTATTAAAGGCCTTAGTGAAGAAACCACAACTGGTGTTCACCGTTTGTATGAACGCGTAAAAAATGGCACCTTACCAATGCCAGCCATAAATGTAAACGATTCTGTTACCAAATCTAAATTCGACAACAAATACGGGTGTAAGGAAAGTGCTGTAGACGCTATTCGTCGTGCAACCGATGTAATGTTAGCAGGAAAACGTGTAGTTGTATGTGGTTATGGCGATGTTGGTAAAGGTACCGCTGCATCTTTTAGAGGTGCTGGAAGTATTGTAACCGTTACCGAAATAGACCCTATTTGCGCTTTACAAGCTGCGATGGATGGTTTTGAAGTTAAGAAACTAGAAACCGTTGCTCCTGTTGCAGATATTGTAATTACCACTACAGGGAATAAAGATATTGTACAAGCTAAACATTTTGAAGCTTTAAAAGATAAAGCTATAGTATGTAACATTGGGCATTTTGATAATGAAATAGATATGGCTTGGTTAAACGAAAACCACGGCCATACCAAAAACACCATTAAGCCACAGGTAGATAAATACACTGTAAACGGAAAAGATATTATTATACTTGCCGAAGGGCGTTTAGTAAACCTTGGTTGCGCTACAGGCCACCCTAGTTTTGTAATGAGCAACTCGTTTACCAACCAAACTTTGGCACAAATAGAACTTTGGAATAATAGCGACAAATATGAAAACGATGTCTACATGCTACCAAAGCATTTAGATGAAAAGGTAGCGAAATTACACTTAGCCAAAATTGGTGTTGAGCTTACCGAGCTTCGCGAAGAACAAGCGGAATACATTGGTGTTAAGGTTGAAGGTCCGTTTAAGCCAGAGTACTACAGATACTAAATTCCTTAAAAAAGGAAATCTTGAATTCAAAATAAAAATTCTAAAAAAATCCCAGGCAGCAATGTTTGGGATTTTTTACGTTTCCTTGATAATACCAACAAGATTTTTAAGAAACTTTTCAGAATCACTACAATAAAGCTTCTAGTAGGCGCCTCCAGAATAAGATTGGTGAGTTCCAATCATGCTTATGCTAGTTTAATCCTTAATACTGAAATTCGACTTTTTAAGTAAATTTGATTATATTAAATGTAATTAGTTCACTTTTAGCGAATTGCTCGAACTTACATATATGTATAATGCCATATTCTGAAGAAAAAATAAAAGTCCCAAGATTTAACGAGGCATCTGGTTTTTATACCACAAAAAAACGCTCCAACATTATGAGCAAGATTAGAGGTAAAAACACAAAGCCAGAAATGCGTTTTCGTAGGGCTTTGTGGAAGGCAGGTGTGCGTTATCGTGTAGATAGTAAGCTATTACCTGGGAAACCTGATATTTCCATAAAAAAATACAAATTAGCTATTTTTATTGATGGCGAATTTTGGCATGGTTATAATTGGGACCAGCGTAAACCAAAACTAAAAACTAACCGTAAGTTTTGGATACCTAAGATAGAACGCAATATGCAAAGAGACAGGGAAGTTAACCAACAATTAGAGGATATGGGATTTACTGTGTTTAGGTTTTGGACACAAGAAATTAATACCAATTTAAAAACCTGTGTTAACGATGTGTTGATGTATTTAGATACTGGCGAAATTAGTTAATCTACCAAATCCTCTTCAAAATACCACCATAAACTAGAGTCGATAGACTGTTTCATCTTATTAATATCTACATCGTCTTTTAGGTATATAGTAATGCTTTCGCAGGCTCTGTTTTGGGCAATACTATCACAAATCTCTATCTCTTCTATTTCCTTAAAATGCTGCAAATGCCTTTTTATGCGTTCGTCTAGAGATTCATCACTTAAAAAAATCTTAATTGTAGGCTGTGTTGGAGAGTTTCTAATTTCTGATCTAAATGGTAACATAATCCTATAATTTTGATGTTAAACATTGGGCAATTTTAAAGCGCTATTGCTTAAAGTTAACAATTTTATTAATACCTTTTAAAATAATTTTTACTCATGTGCCACAATCGTATTAAAACTGCAAACCTACTTTTAGATAAAATAGAGACCAATATTCCAAATAAAGACTTACAAAAACCCTCTGTTTCTAAGTCTACTATTGGTTGGCAACTAGACCATAGCTTAAAAGTGTTTAACGCTGTTTGCGAATGGACTATAAATTCCAACCCAAAAGATTACAAGAGGAAATTTAATTTTTGGCGTACACTTTTATTTACCCTAAACTATATGCCTAGAGGCAAGGTTAAAGCTCCTAAAATAGTGCAACCACCCGAAGTTGTTCTAGATGCAGATTTATACTCTCAACTAAAAACTGCTAGAAACCATCTTAACACCTTGACAACATTGCCTAAAACAGTATATTTTAAGCATTTTATTTTTGGAAAGCTATCTAAAAAACAAACCTTAAGGTTTTTACAAATGCATACGCATCATCATTTAAAAATTGTAAGGGATATTTTAAAATAAAAAATTCTACAGTGTGTAGCTAAAACTGGCTGTTAGCCTGATAGTGTTAGATAGTATGTTGTTTCCACTAACCCATGTTTCATATTTGTTTACATTTGTTAGTCCAAATTCGTTCCTTAGTTGTAAAGCCACATCAAATTTATCATTTAAAGTAAAAATTTTACCTACACCAAGAGCAGGTCCAAAATTATAATCTTCAAAAACAATGAATAATGACATTACGCCATTGGGTCTTCCTTTGTTAAAATAATTCATAAACGCACCTCCTTCAACAAAGAAGTCGTTATTTTTTCCAAACTTGTACCTGAATAATAAGGGAATGTTATAAAAGTCGTATCCTTCTGTGTTTTCAATTCCAATATTTCTGCCATAACCATCGTAATATGCTATGTCTCGTTTTAACTTCCATCTTTCAAAATTAATCCCTGTTACAATTGAAATTTTTGAATTTAACCCAAGTTCTAGATATACTCCAACTGTTGGCCCAAGCTGAAAGTTTTCATTCGGCTCAAAGTCGAAACCTCGCAAACTTGAAAATTGGCCTCCTACATTTACACCTGCTTTAAACTTAATTTGGCTTTGTAATACTGATAAAGTAGCGATTGACAAAACAAGACCTATAATATATTTTTTGCTCATTTTAATGGTTATAAATTGAAACTAAATATAAAAATAAAAAACCCTTTCTTTTAACAGAAAGGGTTTTTTTTAACCTCGATAAATTCTCAGGTTAAATATTTTAACAACTATATTTACTAAGCCTCAAATGGCTCAACAGAAACATAAGATTTATTATCTTTTTTCTTAGTAAATTTTACAACGCCATCTACATAAGCGTGTAATGTATGATCTTTAGAAGAATATACATTTTCACCTGGGTGATGTGTATTCCCTCTTTGTCTTACGATAATGTTACCAGCTTTTGCTGCTTGCCCACCAAAAATCTTAACACCTAAGCGTTTCGATTCTGATTCTCTACCGTTTTTCGAACTTCCGACTCCTTTTTTATGTGCCATTTTATTTCGATTTTATATTGTTAAACTTAGCCGTTAGCTATTACGCTTTACCGCCGTCTAATTCGTCTTGCCATTTTTTAAGCTCATCCCACTTACCTTCAGCAGCTAATTTAGCTTGTGCTGGCCAAGTGTCTGTAACATGATTACCACGAACATCTGCAATGATTTCAGAAATCTTATCAGCATCAGTTTTTGCTAATTCTGCAAAGGTTGCAATTCCTGCTTCTACCAATGTTGAAGCAATTTTTGGACCAATACCTTCAATTTTCTTTAAATCATCTGCTTTATCCGTTGCTTTTTTAGAAGCTGTTTTTGGTGCAGCTGCTTTAGCTTCTGCTTTTGCCTTCGGCTCAGCTTTTTCAGTTTTGGCAGCTTTTTTAGCACCAGAAGCAACGATAGATTCGATTACGATTTCAGATAAAGATTGTCTGTGTCCATTTTTAACACGGTAACCTTTTCTTCTTTTCTTTTTGAAAACTATCACCTTATCTCCTTTAAGGTGCTTTAAGACTTTTGCACTTACCTGTGCTCCGTCTATAGCTGGGGCGCCTACAGTTATTTTGTCACCATCGCCTAAAAGAAGTACGTTATCGAAAGATACACTCTTACCTTCTTCTGTAGCTAAACGATTAACAAAAACTTTTTGGTCTTTCTCAACTTTAAATTGATGCCCTGCTATCTCTACAATTGCGTACATAGCGTAACGTTTTATTAATTATTTATATTCAAAAAACACCTTAATTTGTTTAAGGCGGGTGCAAATATACTTCTAAATAATTAATCTACAAACGTTTTACTTATTTTCAACGTAATTATTGCTGTTTTTAAAGAGTTGCATTACCGTTAGCGAAGACACTAGCGATGTAGAAAAGCCCATAATAGCTACAATGAATACAATGAGGCCAATATGCGACTTAAAACCCCAGTTCATATTCTCCAGTAAACCGGGTAAGAAATCGGCATTAATTTCAGTAGCATATAACAGGAAAAACAGTGTGAAAACTATTGTTGCCACAACTCCTGTTATTACACCAGTTTTAAAACCTTCGCCATAGCTGAATACAGAAGGGTATTGTAGTTTACTAACTTTAATAGCTTCGTAAATACCAAAAAGTGTTATGGCTGCATTTACTATACTAAACGCAGGATTAACATGTTTGTTAAATAAGGATAGCACCAAAAAATAGGCTATTAAAACTGCACTTGTTACCAGACCAAAACGAATGGGAAGGATTAATTTTTTCATAAAAATTTAATTTTTAATGATTTATAAAATTATATTTTCGAATAGTTTTACTACTATTCTTAAAATGGTTTGGCTTGTATAATTTTTTCAAATCACTTAAAGTTCGCAAAAAAAATTGACTTTTAATAATTTTGAAGCAGATTATATGAGGAATCCCTAAAACCCAATTACCCTGTAGCAAGCTAATAGTGGCTTTTAGCTGGTTTTATTTTGGCTCTAATTTAAAACCCAAATGCTGTTTAAATTCCTGTTTTTTTTACATTAAAAAAAAGCTATTTGCGTTTGTGTGCCAAATACACACCAAGCAAAATTACCAAAGCGGCAATGCCTTGTATAAACTCAAACCGCTCTCCATCTAAAATACCCCAAAAAACGGCAATAATTGGCATAAGGTAAGTTACTGATGATGCAAATACAGGAGTAGCAATATGTACCAGTTTATTAAACATTACCTTGGCAATTGCTGTTCCAAACAGAGATAGAATAAGCATGTACAATAAGGCGGGCTTTAAGGTTGGTGCAGCTAAAGCTTCTGCTTTAAAAAAACCAGAAAATGCCAATATAAGTAATGCAGGCACTACAATAGCTGCAAAATTTCCAACTGCAATAGTTAAAGCGTTTACGTGTTGCAAATAACGTTTTAAAATATTTACACTTGCCGCATACATTAGCGTAGCAGCTATAATAAATGTAACAAAAAGATAATTTTGATTAGGATTAACAGATGCACCATTTAAAACAAGTAACAACGTACCCGTAAGCCCTATAAAAACGCCCAAAACCTGTCGTTTTGTGGATTTTATTTTGAATACTACAAATCCTAATACAATAGTGTTTAAAGGCACTAAGGAGTTTAAAATTGAAGCTACAGAACTATCTATTTCTGTCTCGGCAAAAGCAAAAAAGAATGCTGGGAAAAAAGTACCTAACAATCCTGTAAGTATTACCCATTTCCACTCTCTTAATTTTATAGTCTTAATGCGTTTAAAACCAACAATAAATAAAAAAAAAGCGGTAAAAATAATACGGATAGCTCCCAATTGCACAGGCGTTAACCCAATTAACCCCTTTTTTATAAGTATAAAAGAGCTTCCCCAAATAAGGGAAAGCACAATAAGGTACACCCATTTAAGGGAATTTCCAGCCATAGCAAGTATATGTTACTTTAAAAGCACAAAAATCAAGTTTTTAAAGCAATAAATCACATTATTTAGTAATTTTGTAACACAAATTTTAAAAACAGATTAAAACATGAAAACATTAAAATATATACTAGGAGTAGCGCTATTAACGCTAGTACTAGTAAGCTGCAAAAACAAAGAGGCTGAAGTAAAGACTATTGAAGTTGAAACTGCTGAGGCGAAAAAAGAGCTAGACCCAAATGCTACCTATGCGAAAGCAGAATTTACAGTTAAAGGCATGACTTGTGCTGTAGGTTGTGCTGCAACTATTGAAAAGAAAATAGCCAAAATGGAAGGTGTGACATTTGCAAAAGTTGATTTTGAAAAAGAATTAGCTATGGTTGAATACGATGAAGCCAAGGTAACACCAACCAGTTTAGAGGAAACCGTGACTAATGTTGCAGATATTTACAAGGTAAGCGACATGAAAACTGTTGATGCGTTTTCTAATGAAGCAAAAACAAAAGCTTGTGAACCTGGTTGTGAAAAAGACTGTTGTAAAAACGGTGTAAAAAGCGCTGAAAAAATGGCGTGTAAAGCAGATTGCAAAATGGCATGCTGCGCTAAAAAAGCTTAGCCCCTTTTTTATTCCAATAATAAGTGTTGATACGTGTAAAGCTTCTCAGAAATGGGAAGTTTTTTTTTGAAAAATCATTAGAAAAACTACCAACAAAATACTATTGCCACTCTATAGTCTCCATAATGTGCTTAATATCCTTTTGTAAAAAATTAGCCGCTGGCAAAATAGAGTCGTAATTTGGTTTTGCATGAAAGTATAACGACCCTGTTAAAAAATGATTCACACTATCGGTTACATAAAATTGCGCTGGGGAAGCAGCATTACCCTTAACCTCCGATAACATTCCGTAAACTTTACGTTTTTTATTTTCAAAAGGATATACAGGAATTTCATCTGCTTTTTTGGTGTGTTCTAAAGTGAGTTTTTGTGCGTCATTTAAAAAATCTTCTAAGTTTTTCTCACTTCCATTAATGGCTTTATAAGTTAAGAACAGTGTTGCCTTTAATGGTTTATACTCTAAATTAATACCATAACTTTTAGTAGAACTGGCCATAGTTTTAATTTTAAGCTCGTTTACTAAACTACTCACCTCAAAAACCACCGGTATATTTGGTAGTTCTTGTGTTTTATAAGTAGCTTTTGGGTAGTCTAACCTTAAATATGCTTTAGGCTTGGGTACGTAATCTTCACCACCGCAAGACAGCAACACCAAAACAACTAAAATACTAAGCTTAAATTTCATATTAATTAATGGTAACCTTTACACGTTTAATTCTTTTTTTATCCATTGCCTCTATAGTAAAAACGTAATCCCTGAAAAATATTTTTGATTGTAGTTTTGGGAAACTTCCAGAGATTTCTAAAACAAATCCTGCAATGGTTTCGGCTTCTCCTTTCTCTGTTTCAAAAATTGTGTCGTCTTCAAGTTTAATTACTTTATAAAAATCTTTTAATGCCGTTTTACCTTCAAATACATAATTTTTATCGTCCAATTTAGAGTAATTTAAATCTTCGTCATCAAACTCATCGCTTATATCACCAACAATTTCTTCAATAATATCTTCTAAGGAAATTAACCCAGAAGTTCCGCCATACTCATCAACCACAACTGCCAAATGCACTTTTTTATCTTGAAACTCTGCCATTAAGTCGTCTAACTTTTTGTTTTCGGGCACAAAAAATGGTTCGCGAAGTAAACTCGTCCAATCAAATTGTTTTCTATCTATATAAGGCAGCAAATCTTTTACATAGAGAATACCTTTTATGTTATCTACGTTTTCTTGATAAACAGGAATTCTAGAGTAGCCGTTTTCAATAATTTCAGGTATTATATCGGTGTATTTTTGTTCTACATTTAGCGCAAAAATGTCTATTCGCGGGCGCATAACCTGTTTTGTATCTGTATTTCCAAAAGACACAATACCTTGTAAAATTTTCTTTTCTTCTTTTGAAGTATCTTCATGACTGGTTAGTTCCAGCGCTTGCGATAATTGGTCTACACTTAAATTAGATTTTTGTTTTCCTAACTTACTGTGAATTCCTAAAGTAATACTTCGCATTGGCAAACTTAAAGGAGAAATTAGCACATCTAAAACCTTTAGTGGATATGCCATAAAACTTGCAAATTTTAAATTATTTCGGCTTGCATAAATTTTAGGCAAAATTTCACCAAATAGTAAAATTAAAAAGGTAACAACAACAACTTCTAAAATAAACTTAAATGTTGGATTTGCTACATTTTTAAACATAAAATCGCCTAAATAGGCAAATAGCAGCACAACTGCAATATTTATAAAATTATTTGCAACTAGAATTGTAGCCAATAATTTTTTTGGGCGTTCTAGTAATTGAAGAATAATTTTGAAACGCTTATTTTCAGACTCAGGATGACTGTCTATATCTGTTCTGGTTAAGGAGAAAAGTGCCACTTCCGCTCCAGAGATTAAAGCAGAACAGCATAATAATACAAAGAGCAATACAAATCCAGATACAATTGAAATATCAATTGTGGCAATTAACGCTTGTAAACTCGGGGGTTCAGGATCCAAGGACTTTGGTTTTAGTTACACTTAGAGTTAAAATGGCAAATCGTCGTTATCATCGGTAGCGGACTGATTTGGAGTCGGTTCGTTTCCCGAAGGGCTTGAGACTGATGGAGAACCTGCATTAGCTGCATTTGTATCACTATCTTTTTTTGTAGATAAAAATGTAAAATCTGTACATTGTATTTCGGTAGAATACCTGTCGTTCCCTTTATCATCTGTCCATTTTCTGGTTTTCAACCTACCCTCAATATAAACTTTATCACCCTTACTTAAATACTTCTCGCAAATTTCGGCACCTTTATTTCGTACCACTATATTATGCCATTCTGTATTTGTAATGCGCTCGTTGGTTTGTTTGCTCATGTAGGTTTCACTTGTTGCTATAGGAAAACGCCCTACACAACCACCACCTTCAAAATAGTGCATTTTAACATCATCACCCAAATTACCAATTAGCATTACTTTATTTAATGTACCAGCCATAACTTAATTTTTTTAGAGATTGCAAAAATAGGTATTCAATCTTCACATTTCTAAAATTAATAAAAAAATAAGAATAAAAAGCGATTTGCTTAAAAATGAAACACTTCAATAAAATTACCAATTAAAATCGGCACAGGGTAATCTGTAATAGTTTCAAAAGGCACACCATTTTCAACCAAATCAATATTAACAATCCAAAATGTAGTATTCAAATGTTGATGCGATAATTTATGAACTTTAGGAACATCGTTATATTGATGCAACTCAAATGTTTTACCATTTAAAAGTGAATGTGCTTTTACTAATTTCAAAAAATCATTATGTGCCATATTATCGTCTGTTTCTATAAGAGGAAACTGGTATAAGTTTTGCCAAATGCCTTTACCTTTTCGCTTTTCTAAGATGGTTTTATTGTCTTTTGATAGGAATACTAAAAAATTAAAGTAACGCTGCTTTACTTTAAGTTTTTTTAACTTCACTGGTAGTTCATCAACCCTACCTTTATTATATGCCACACAAGATGCCTGAAACGGACAAAACATACAGTCTGGGTTTTTAGGCCTGCACTGTGTGGCACCAAACTCCATAATGGCTTGGTTAAATGTTGCAGGATCTTTGGCGTCTATCAACTCTTGCGCCAAAGCCTTAAATGCTTTAATGCCTTTGGTAGAATTAATAGGCGTGTCTATGCCAAAGTAGCGAGACAGTACTCGGTACACATTACCATCAACAACCGCCGTAACCTCATTAAAACAAATAGAAGCTATCGCACTTGCCGTATAATCGCCTATACCTTTTAATTTTAAAAGTCCTTTATAAGTATTTGGAAACTCGCCATTACATGTATTTGCTATATATTTTGCTGTAACATGAAGGTTTCTAGCGCGCGAATAATACCCTAGCCCTTGCCATAATTTTAAAACCTCGCTTTCCTTAGCGTTTGCCAAATCAAAAACCGTTGGAAATTGAGCTACAAAAGCGTTGTAATAAGGCAAGCCCTGTTTTACTTGTGTTTGTTGTAAAATAATTTCTGATAGCCAAATAAAATAAGGGTTATTAGTTTCCCGCCAAGGCAAGCTTCTTTTATTAACTGAGTACCAGCTGTTTAAAATTTTTGAAAAAGACATGAATTAAATTTATACTAAGTGCTAAAATAAACGTTTATAATCTTAAATTTTAATGAATTAGGTTTGAAATATTGAATATTAAATGCATATATTTGCATCCCTTTTAAAATTTATAGTAACCCAATAATTAAAAGTTTAAAAAATGACGAAGGCTGATTTAGTAGCAAAAATTTCTGAGAAATTAGGAATTGAAAAAGGTGATGTTCAAGCAACTGTTGAGACATTTATGGAAGAAGTTAAAACATCGCTTGAGAGTGGTGACAATGTATATTTAAGAGGTTTTGGAAGCTTTATAATTAAAACAAGAGCCGAAAAAACTGGTAGAAATATCTCTAAAAATACTACTATTAAAATACCTGCACACAATATACCTGCATTTAAACCTGCAAAAGTTTTTGTTGAGGGTGTAAAAACTAACGTAGAAGTTAAGTAAAACGCATTAAAATAAATCATTAATTTAAAAGACACTATTTATGCCAAGTGGTAAAAAACGTAAAAGACATAAGGTAGCGACGCACAAGCGTAAAAAACGTAGACGCGCTAACCGTCACAAAAAGAAAAAGTAAACGAAAAAAAGTAGTTAGAACAGCTACTTTTTTTTGATTTTAATCCCCTTAATTTAAGAAGGGGATAATTTAAAAAGTTCTTTGAAATGAGTTCCTATTATTTTTAGCACCTTAAACGGTGTATTTTGAACTCCACGGATTAAAATCCTGTGAAATGCCTAAGTTACATTTAGAGTTTAAATCCTAAATAAAATTAAGGCATTAGACCTGACAAATGAATTAAAATAGCAACTATCAGGTTATAAAAATTAAGTTTAATCCTCCCGATGTTTATCGGGATAAAATTAACACAATGGATAAAGAATTGATTATTCGATCTGATTCAGAAGCTGTTGATTTTGCCTTATTAAAAGATGGAAAACTTATTGAATTACAAAAGGATGAAGATGATAACAATTTTGCAGTTGGCGACGTGTTTATCGCCAAAATACGCAAAACTGTTCCAGGGCTAAATGCCGCATTTGTAAATGTGGGTTACGATAAAGATGCTTTTTTGCATTATCACGATTTAGGCCCTAAATTACCTTCGCTTTTAAAATTCACAAAACGTGTAAGCACAGGTAAACTAAAAGATTTTTCTTTAAAAAACTTCCCATTTGAAAAAGATATTGAGAAAGATGGCAAAATTGCCGACGTCTTAAAATCCAATCAATCGCTATTAGTACAAGTAGTAAAAGAACCTATATCTACTAAAGGGCCACGAATAACCTCAGAGTTATCCATAGCTGGTAGATATATTGTTTTAATGCCTTTTTCCAATCGTATTTCTATTTCTCAAAAAATAGAATCGCGCGAAGAAAAAGACCGCTTAAAACGCTTGGTAAAAAGTATTACACCACAAGGGTTTGGTATTATTGTTCGTACTGTAGCACAAGGCAAAAAAGTAGCCGAATTAGATAAAGATTTACAGAATTTGCTCCAGCGATGGAATGCAATGTGTAAAAAGTTGTACAAAGCACATCACCCCAGTAAAGTATTAGGAGAAATGAATAAAGCCTCGTCTATCTTACGAGACATATTTAACGATACCTTTACCGGAATAACAGTTGATGACGAAACGCTGTACTACCAAATTAAAGATTACTTGCAAGAAATTGCACCTAAAAAAGAATCAATAGTTAAATTGTATCAAAACAAAGTTCCAATTTTCGAAAAATTCGGAATTGAGAGACAGATAAAAACCTCCTTTGGGAAAACTGTATCCATGACAAAAGGTGCCTATTTGGTAATAGAACATACCGAAGCGCTCCATGTTATAGACGTAAACAGTGGCAACAGATCTAACAAGTCTAATAACCAAGAGGAAACGGCTTTAGAAGTTAATTTAATTTCAGCTACAGAAATTGCACGCCAATTGCGTTTACGCGACATGGGCGGCATTATTGTAGTTGATTTTATAGACATGACAAGGTCTGAAAACAGGCAGAAGCTCTTTAATCATCTTCGTGATGAAATGAAAGACGATAAAGCAAAACACAAAATACTGCCACCAAGCAAATTTGGTTTGATACAAATAACAAGACAACGCACACGCCCAGAAATGAACATTAAAACTCGCGAGGAAAATCCAGACGAGATTATTAATGGTTCTGAGGTAGAAGCACCAATAGGCATAGTGCAAAAAATAAATCACGATCTTGAGAAACTATTAAAAAAAGACTACAAAAAGGTGACCTTAAACACACATCCTTTTATAGCAGCCTTCTTAACAAAAGGCTTTCCATCAATACGTTCTAAATGGTTTTTAGAACACAAAAAATGGGTTAAAGTTTTACCCCGAGATGCTTACACATATTTAGAATACCACTTTTTCGATAAAGATGGTAATAAAATTAAATAATTAAAAAACCCGCTACTTTTTTGAGTTTGCGGGTTTTTAATTTTATATAGAGTCCCGTCCTGAAATAGCAGTATCCTTTCTCATAGTTTTATCAATACGTTTTTACTGGTTAGTAACCTCTAACTCAATTACATATTTTGCCATATCTATTTCATCTCCTTTAGGATAAGGCGTTACACTTAAAAGCTTTATTAGCATACCATCAATAAGAGTATCCTGTTGAAAATTACTATGGGTATTAAGCGTAAACGTTTTTCTTTTCTTAGTAGATTTTAAGGTTAAACGAACAGAAGCATTTCCGCCCCAAACACAAACCATATCAGAAGGACATCTTCCATCATTAACAGAATCTAAGCAAACTTTTAGATTTGGTAATGGCATATTTGAGCAATCGCTGTAGTTTACAGTGATGTTTTTGGCTGTAAAATAGTTGTTGTTTGAAGAACAACCCACTATAAATAGGGCCATAAATAGTATTTTTTTCATATTTCCATTAATAAACATCTCCCTTTTAGATACCTAAATTTTATAATGGTTGCGTTGTTTTGTGAATAATTTTACACAAACATATGGCTACACTAAATTATACTCAAAATAAAAAAGCAATCCTAATGTAATGCACTAGATTTTAATAGTTATATTCAACTAAGCAGTCATTTAGCTATTTAAAAAAATGGCTTTAACATGTATTAATTTTTAAAATTTGCTAATTTAGAGTATTTAAGCTAGTAACTATTTAAATTTCACAACCATTAACCGTCTGTTTTTTCAATATTTAGGCCTTCTTATAATAGTAGTGTTCTGGAGTTTTAGTTCTCTTGCACAAAATTTAGTATTTGATCATTATGGCCTAAACGAAGGCTTACCTCAAGAAACAATTCATTGTATTACGAAAGATGAACATGGGTTTTTATGGCTAGGTACTTCTGATGGTGTTGTACGTTTTGATGGCCATGATTTTTGGACTCCATTACCAGACAAAAAAACCAATATAGATATTGCCGGATACAGAATTGGCGCTATAAACTCTCATAAAAACAAAGTTTATATTGGTACTGGCCAAAATGGGCTACTCACTATAAATACTGATAGCGAAGCCATTAAACAGATTTATTTATCTAATGCCAATTGTACTCGCATAGCATCTAATAACACTTTTGTAATTGGCGCTTATTATAACAAAGGGCTCGTTGTTATTAAAGACAATACTGTGGTGCCCTTAGTTTTCGATAAAGAAAACCCGAAAGAGGTTTCTGGACTCTCAATAATTAACGAAACAACATACGTCTCTTCTAAAAACGGAAGTATTTATAGTTTTCAATTAAACACTAAAACATTAAACCAAACCCTTATACTTCAAAAAATATGTGAAGTTCCAAGTCAAATTAATAACATAGTATCTATAGATAATACATTGTTTATCTGCTGTAATACTGGTGTTTATAAACTTGATAACACATCAAAACTTCATAAAATTAAAATACAGCCGAAAGATTTTTCAGAAGGGTTTAAAGTGAATGATTTAATTAAAATTGAAGACTATTTTTTTGTTGCAACTAATAGTGGGCTTTTAAAATGTTACCTAAAAGATAACGTATTTACAATAAACAAGCATTTTAAAGCTAATAAAAAGTATGACGAATACACTATAAACTCTAATAATGTTTATACACTTTTTTATGATGATGATTTACTCTATATAGGAAATATTAATTTAGACATTGCAGCCATAAAGCATAATCCTGTTTTTGAACAACCTACAGATAGATTTAACTTAGGCGACCCTTCGGTTTTTGCAGTTTTAGATACCAAAGAGTATTTGTTTATTGGATCTTCCAGTGGCTTAATTATTTCAGATAATCGAAATCCTGACAATTATAAAATCTTTCCAGAATATCGTGTAAGAAGTTTTACAAAAGATAACGAAAACCATGTTTGGTTTGCTACAGACAAGGGTGCTTTTGCAATACTACTAGACAATTTAAATATTAACACCCCTAAATTCATTAAACTACCTGTTTCACCCAAAAATTCTTTTACACTTCCTGATGAAAACTTAAGAAGCGTGTATACCGATAATAATGGAAATGTTTGGGTTGTTACCTATAATTCAGGGTTCTCAAAATTTGTGGGTTCTATTAAATACAACGATTTAAAGTTTATAAATTATAGTTCTGAGGCTTTTCCTTCATTGTTTACACTATCTATGATTCAAGACCAAAATAGCAACTATTGGATGTGTACTCAAAAAGGATTAAGCCAATTTAAAATCGAAGAAAACCAATTTAAACTCATAAAAAATTATGATGAAACCGATGGGTTAATAACAAGAGGAGTGCTTAGTTCTTTTATCGATACTAATGAAAATCTGTGGATTGCCTCAAGAAAAGGATTAAACAAATACATTCCTGAGCTAAATCGTTTTAAATTTTATGGTAAGCGCAACGGACTCACAAATGCCTTTGTGTATAATATTACCGAAGATGAAAATAAAAACCTATGGCTGTCTACCAATGGCGGATTATTTAGTTTTAATGTTTTAGAAGAAACCTTTGCAAACTATAGTCCTAAAGATGGTATTCAAAGCACAGAATTTAACCTTGGCGCTGTTTTTAAAAATACCAACAATGGCAACTTGTATTTTGGAGGTATTAATGGTTTAAACATTTTTAATCCTAAACGCATTAAAGAATTGGATGTAGAAGGACAACTTAAATTTACCAACTTAAAAATTAAAGATTATTACGTGTCTCCAGCCCTGTTAAATAGCGTTATTAATACAAGTATTGTAAATGCTAAATCGGTTTTTCTTAACTATGATGATTTTCCAGTAAATTTAAGTTTCTCAGCTTTGGATTTTAGGCCCAATAGTAATATAAATTACGTTTACAAACTATTACCAGACGATAAAGAATGGAACAGTTTAGACACTAAAAATAGCATTCAATTGTTAAATTTATCGTCAAAATCTTATACATTACAAATACAGGGTAAATCGAGAAATAATTTATGGCAAAAGCCACCTTTAGAATTAAAAATAAGCGTTTCTCCCCCTTGGTACAAAAGTAATTTGGCATATTTGGCATATCTACTGTTGTTTTTAAGCGTTGTTTTTGCTTTTTACCGTATAAGTTTACAACGCCAAATTGCAGGACAAGAATCTAAACGTCTTAAGGATTTAGACGATTTAAAAACACGCTTCATTACTAATATTACTCACGAGTTTAGAACACCACTTACTGTAATTCTTGGATATTTAAGTAATTTAAAGGAGCGCTTTTCGGAAAAAGACCAAGTTAATACTGCCTTAAATACTATTGAACAAAATAGTAATAATTTGCTCCATTTGGTCAATCAAATGTTAGATTTAGCCAAATTAGAACAAGGAAAAATAACCCTTAATACAACACAAAGCGATATTATACCCTATGTTAAACATTTGGTAGATAGCTTTTCTAGCATAGCCCAAGAACAATCGGTAACCCTTAAGTTTGAATCTGAAATTGATACGCTAAAGATGGATTTTGATGCTGAAAAAATACGCCAAATTCTTACCAATTTAATTTCGAATGCTCTCAAATTTTCCTTGGAAAATTCTCAGGTAACAATAGCTATTGAAACATTTAGCCAATTTTTAAAAATTAGAATAATAGACCAAGGCTTAGGAATTCCCGAAAAAGAAATACCTTATATTTTTGATCGGTTTTTCCAAGTAGAAAACCAAGAACATAAAATATCTCAAGGCACGGGCATTGGTTTATCGCTAACTAAAGAATTGGTTCAACTTATGGATGGCACTATAGAGGTTCATTCTAAGTTAAAACAGGGCACAACTTTTACAGTAAACTTACCCATAAAACACACTGCTGAAATTATAACACCAGAATTAAGGGTAATAAAAAGTACTATTGGTAAAACTTATGTGCCTCAATTAGACGAAATTATAACACCAGAAGACACTAACTCTGTTTTAATTGTTGAAGACAACACAGATATGGCGCGTTATATTGCCTCGTGTTTGCAAGGGAAATACAAAGTATTATTTGCTAAAAATGGATTAGAAGGGCTCGAAAAAGCAAAAAACATCATACCAGACATTATTATAACGGATATTATGATGCCTGTTATGGATGGTTTTGAATTAACCAAAAAGCTACAATTTAACGCTAACACTAACCACATTCCTATTGTAATGCTTACATCTAAAGCAATGCAAGAAGATAGATTTACAGGTATTACAAGTGGTGCAGATGCTTACTTAACCAAACCTTTTAATAAAAAAGAGCTGCTTCTACGTATGCAAATGCTTATTGCTAAGCGTAAAAAACTACAAAAAGTTTACGCCGTTAATGCAGCAGTAGATAAAAAGGAAAAGAAAAACGAAACCACTGATAAAAACCTTAATTTCTTAAATACGGTTATAGACCATATTCATCAACACTTAGATGATTCCAATTTTGGCGCTACAGAACTTGCCAAGTCTTTAGCTATGAGCGACTCGCAACTTTACAGAAAGCTAAAAGCGATTTCCAATACAAGTACTGCCGTTTTTATAAGAAAAGTGCGCTTAGAAAAAAGCAAAGACTTTTTAAAAACATCAGATTTGTCTATTTCAGAGATTGCCTATGCAGTAGGCTTTAACGATCCTAACTGGTTTAGTAAAGCCTTTAAAGAAGAATTTAAAGAAAGCCCTTCGGAATTTCGTAAGTAACTGTTTATCAGTTATTTTTTATTTAATCTAATAGAGTATTATTGCTGCAATAATATTCATTTTGACAAAATACTCCTTGATTTTGAAAAAATAATCTAGACTATTTTTAGTGTTAAACGATAGGTTTGTGAAGCTATTAATCATTAAATCTTAGAAACATGAAAACTTCAACATTAATCGTTTCTCTCCTTATTATTAATTCTAGTTTTTTAGCAGGTCAAATTTCTATTCAACTTATTGGTAACATTAATCCACTTATTCTTGGTGCTAGCGAACTTTTTTTGGCAATAACCTATTACATACACACCATAATCAGGGATGTAAGAAACACTTTTGATGTAGATGTAAAACTATAATTAACAGACATGAAACCGATAAAAATTATGAAACACCTTTATATTTTATTTTTTCTAACCATAACTAACCTAGCTTTTGCCCAACCAGTAAACGATAACTGTAGTAATGCAGAACCTATAACAGTAAGTTCAGAAGTTACTACTGTTAATTTTAATACTACCAATGCCAGCCTTAATAACGAAATAGGTTGTGATGGTAATGTAACAACCTATGCCGATGTATGGTATAGTTTTACCATGCCTTTTGATGGTAATGTAGTTATAGACGGTAGCCTTTTCTGGAACAACATAGGAGCCACCAATGCATGCAACGGTAATTTACTGGCTTGTGGCAGTGCAGAATTAACCCTAACAAATATTAGCGCCAACACTAATGTGCTTATACGTATATTTAGAAATTTTACTTATTATCAAAATCCGCAATTTCAAAGTTTTAGCATTCAAGCCTTTGAAACACCAACCAACGATACCTGCGACAACTCAATTAATATTCCGCTGGGAATTCTACAAACACAAGTGCCTTTTGAAATTGGTGGTAGCGTAGCCAATAGTGGTAAAGGCTGTTCAAACACTACCTTAGATTATGCCGATGTTTGGTATGATTTTACTATGCCTTTTGATGGTAACTTATTTTTAGACGGCAATACCATTTGGAATAAATTTGAACTGTATGACGCCTGTAGCGGCACTAGCCTTTTTTGTGGAGAAGACAGCTTACTAGCTGTTGGCCTAACGGATAATACAGACTATAAAATTAGAGTTTACAGAAGCGTTGAAGATATGTTTACTCCTACATTTCTCAATTTTAATATCCTAGCTTATCAGGCTACTATTAATGATAGTTGCAACGATGCCATACCATTAAACCCAACTGAGACACTTACAGCGGTAACAACACCTTTTATAGGTGGTTCTTCAATAGAAAACACAACAGGTTGCACCAATGATGTAAAAGATTATTTAGACATTTGGTATAGTTTTACAATGCTTGAAGAAGGCAATATAAATATTACCAGCGGTACGGTATGGAACCTATTTGAACTTTATAACGATTGTAATGGCTCACCCATAAGTTGCTTTTCACAAAATGGCGCTTTTAATACATTACCTATTGGCACTTATTATTTAAGAGTATTTAGGGAGTTGGCTTTTGCTACGAGTCCAGTATCAAAAGACTTTAATATTTCATCTACTGCAAAAACCTTAAGTACCGATAGCATACAACTAGATTCGGCATCAATATTTCCAAACCCAGCCTTAGATTACCTTTCTGTACAATCACCTTTAAAAATAGAAGAAATTGAAATTTTAGACCTCAATGGTAAACTATTGTTAAGCACAAAACTTACAAAAAATATACCTATAAGTTTCCTTCAAAAAGGCAGCTACATTATAAAACTTTTTAGCAACGATATATATACCAGTAAATTATGGGTTAAAAAGTAACAAAACATGCGCTAGCGTAAAAAATATTAATCACATAATTGGAGTGTCTTCAATTATATTAACTAGTTTGGAAAGCCGCATTTGAGAGCGGCTTTCTTTTTTATCTTTAATATTATAACTGTTACAACTTATGTTTTACTTAAAAAATTAACTTTACTTAATGAGGTATAAACCTTAAACTCCCCCAAAACATAACAAATTAAGGCGCAGGATTAGGAATAGTATTATGCACCTCATTAATCTGTTTTATAATAGCATCACTAAGTGTTACATCTATACTCTCAATATTCTCTTTAAGCTGTTGTAGATTTGTAGCGCCAATAATGGTGCTTGTCACAAAAGGACGTTGATTTACAAAGGCTAATGCCATTTGCGCTAACGTTATATTATTGTTTTCAGCAATTTTTAAGTATTGTTTTGCTGCTTCTGTAGCTTGCTCGCTGCTATACCGTGAAAACCTAGGAAACAATTTTAAACGTGCGTTATCGTCTGCTTGTTGCTTTATGTATTTTCCAGAAAGTACGCCAAAGGCCATTGGTGAATAGGCCAGTAAGCCTATATTCTCTCTATGGGATACTTCGGCTAAATCGCCTTCAAATGTTCTGCATAACAAAGAATATGCATTTTGTATGGTTATTGGACGTGGCAAGTTATTGATTTTACTTTCCTGCAAATAACGCATAGTGCCCCAAGCTTTTTCGTTAGACAAACCTATATGCCTAATTTTACCTGCCTTAATTTGTGTATTTAAGGTGTGCAGTACTTCGCTAAAGTTATCTTCCCAAGTATCTTTAGGGTTGGGTTTGTAATCTCTTGTCCCAAACGTATTAGTATCGCGCTCTGGCCAGTGCAACTGATACAAATCTATATAATCGGTTTGTAAGCGTTTTAATTCTGAATCTATGGCTTCTTTTATTGCGCTAGGGCTAAAACCTGTTTTTCTAATATGTGCCGTGTAATCGCCAGGACCTGCTATTTTTGAAGCTAAAACTACCTTATCTCTATTGCTTGTTTTTTTTAACCAAGAACCAATAATTGTACTTGTACGCCCACTAGTTTCTGCATTAGCAGGCACAGGGTACAGTTCTGCGGTATCTATAAAATTAACACCTTTATCTAAAGCATAATCTAGTTGCTCATGGCCTTCCGCTTCGGTATTTTGGTTGCCCCAGGTCATTGTGCCTAAGCATATTTTACTAACTTTTAAACTGGTATTGGGTAATGTTGTATATTTCATGCCTTTTTTTGAAAACCAAAGATAAAAAACCGCTAAAAGCCATGTAAGCTTTTAACGGTTTTTTATGCGTTTGCAATTGCAGCGACATCCTTTTTTGCTTTAGCCAAATACCCATTAACTGCGCTCTAGGTGACATGCAAAAAGAAGTATAACGAAATATTTATGCTCCTGAATTCAATAATTTAAAATAGTAATGTATGAATAAAAGTTGAACCCGATCGCGTTAGTTTGTCGAAAACTATCGGGTTTATCATCGAGATGAACCTGCCTAGCAATACTGCAGGTAAGCAGGCCTCCTACTTCTCGATACAATTCCTCTTGCTTCAGAATCATTCGAAGTGATACTATTGCTCATTCAACAAACGAGACAATTCATCTAACTTTGGCGTTAAAATTACTTCTATTCGTCGGTTTTTTGCTCTTCCCTCTTCTGTATCGTTTGTAGCTATTGGCGCATATTCTCCCCGTCCTGCGGCTGTTAAATTTTCAGGGTTTATTGCTGTGTTTTCCCTTAGAATGTTTACTATGGCGGTGGCACGTTTAGTTGACAAATCCCAATTGCTGGTTAACGCGCCGTTACCAGAATAAGGAACATTATCGGTGTGTCCTTCTATAAGTACAGCAATATCTGGATTTTCTGCCAACACATTACCAAGGCTTCTTACTGCTACTTTACCATCGGTATTTACAGCCCAACTTCCTGACTGAAATAACAGCTTGTTTTCCATAGACACATACACTTTACCTCCACGTTGTTCTACGGTTAAGCCTTTACCTTCAAAATCGGTTAAAGCACGGGAAATGGCGTTTTTAAGCTGTGTCATCGCAGCATCTTTTGTGGCTATTACGTTTTCTAGCTCTGCTATACGGCTAGAGCGTTCTTCTAAAGCTTTCTTGAGCTTTTCTAAACGTTCGTTTTCTGCCGCCAACGCTTGTTCTTTAGCTTCTAATTCTGCTAATAGTTCTCTATTTTTTTGTGAATTTTTAGCAATTGCAGCAGAACTATTTTTTTCTAAAGCTGCATAAGAATCTTTTAAGGCTTCAAGATTAGATTTTGCTGCCGCATAATCGCTACGTAATCTATCGCGTTCGGCTACTGCTTCATCATAGTCTGCTTTAAGTTGTTTTAATTCGTTTTCTGCTGACGTTTTTTTAGATAAAAGCGATTCGTTTTCTTTATTTAACTTTCTGTTTTCCTGTTTTAAAGACGCATACTTGCTCTCTAAATCTTTATACACTTTTGGTGACACGCAAGAGGTAGCGCTCACTAAAGCTACTGCTATTAATAGACTTTTTTTAATCATTGTTGGGTTGTTTTTGGTATTTAACGTTCTATTTCTACTAAAATTGGGCAATGATCGCTGTGCACTGCCTCGGTAAGTATAACGGCTCTTTTTATATTTTCTTGTAGTGGTTTTGAAACCATAGCGTAATCTAGCCGCCAACCTTTATTATTTGCCCTTGCATTAGCACGGTAACTCCACCAACTATATTCTTGTCGTTCTGGATGTAGGTATCTAAAAGCATCTATAAATCCGCTATCTATAAAGTTTCCAATCCACTCGCGTTCCTCTGGTAAGAATCCTGAAACACCTTTCATTTTTGGGTTGTGTATGTCTATTTCTTCATGACATATATTATAATCACCACAAATTACCAAGTTTGGAATTTCAGTTCTAAGGTTGTTTATATACTCTTGAAACATGTCCATATAATCTAACTTATGCTGCAATCTTGCATCATTTGTGCCAGAAGGCAAATACAAACTCATAACCGAAACACCGTTAAAGTCTGCTCTAAGGTTTCGTCCTTCAAAGTCCATAGACTCAATACCTGTGCCATACTCTACATGGCTGGGTGCTATTTTACTTAAAATTGCAACACCGCTATACCCTTTTTTTTGCGCACTAAACCAATATTGATGCTTGTACCCTGCTGTTTCAAAAAGACTTAAATCCAATTGGTCTTCCATAGCTTTAATTTCTTGCAAACAAATTACATCGGGGTTTGCACTTTCTAACCAGTTGATAAAACCTTTATTTATGGCGGCGCGTATGCCGTTAACGTTATAAGAAATAATCTTCATACATCTATTTTTTTAATCTTTTTTGGGCGTTCCCCTCGCTTATACCTACAAGTTTTTTTTAGAAACCTTGCAGGATCGCTTCGGTAGGGCTTACCTGCTGGTAGGCAGGTTTTCCATTACAAGTCCTCGCTTCGCTCTAAAGGGCTTCGCTATGGGCTTTCCTCTGCAATTCCTAACGTGGTTTATTTGCCAATTATATTGCTTTTTAAAAAAGTTATATCCTCATTTACAAAGAACAACACAAAAAATGTTCTAGCAGACCTGTATGGTTCTAAAAGAACTAACCGATCTCAACTCAATTATCATTTCAGCTAAAATAAATAATACCTTACTTTTACACTATAATTTATTAAAGGAATTGTAACGAAATCTATTAACATTCCGCATGGTACGGAATTAATTCAACATACACTAAGAAAAAAAAAATTCATAGTGTGTTTCATTAATACTATTTTCAATAAATCGTAGTTAAATACCTAATGAAATACGTCCTTCTCTTTACGTTTGTATTGCTATGTTTTGGTGGTTTTGCCCAAGACCCGAACAGTAAATATAAAACTAAAAAGGTAGCTGTGAGGGATACTATTTTAATAGATAGCGTAAGCATTAATTCCAGTTGGTTTTCGGTTAAAACAAAAAACAACACCGTTTTAGATTCTACGTATTACGGCATCGATTTTGCTACAGCTAAGCTCTGGTTAAAAAAAAACGTATTAACCGATTCTATAATTATTAATTATTTAAAATTCCCAGAGTTCCTTACCAAAACCTACAAACAATTAGACGAAAGTATTATTGTAAAAAACAACAATGGTATTGAAAAACTATACCAATTATCGCAACCAAATGCTTCAAGAAATTTTGTGCCGTTTGATGGGTTAACAACTTCCGGAAGCATATCTAGAGGCGTAACGGTTGGAACCAATCAAAATTCTGTATTAAATAGTGAATTAGACCTTCAAATTACTGGAAAACTTAATGATAAGGTATCGCTTAGAGCGTCTATTCAAGATGCAAATATTCCGTTGCAAGAAAGCGGTTACAGCCAACGATTGGATGAGTTCGACCAAGTTTTTATTGAACTATTTAGTGATAACTGGAATATTCGTGCAGGCGATATAGATTTACAAAATACCAAGTCGTTTTTTGGCGCATTTTCTAAACGTGTGCAAGGGTTATCTATTAATGCAAATTTAGGCGGAACAGATTCACAAACACAAGTATTTGCTGCGGGCGCTTTAGTTCGCGGGCAGTTTACAACCAGTCAGTTTATTGCTCAAGAAGGTAATCAAGGTCCTTATAAACTGCAAGGGCAAAACGGTGAGCTGTTTGTGCTAATTGTTTCTGGAAGTGAAACCGTTTATGTTAATGGCATACCTTTAGAACGTGGTGAGGATAAAGACTATATTATAGATTATAATGCTGGCGAAATAATTTTTAATACCACATTCCCTATAACTTCTGAAATGCGTATTACGGTAGATTACCAGTTTAGCGACCGTAATTATTCGCGATTGGTAGCTTACGGTGGTGGAGACTTCAAAAATGAAAAACTAAATATTGGCGTTTCGGTTTATTCTGAAACCGATGCGAAAAACCAGCCGTTACAACAAAATTTATCAGAAGACCAAGTTGTAATTTTATCTAACGCAGGTGATGACCGCTCACAAATGATTGCACCATCTGAAGTAGAAGAATCTTATAGTGAAAACCGCATTTTATATAGAAAGGAAATTATTAGCGGAAATGAAGTTTTTGTGTTTTCCAACAACCCAAACGACGAATTATTTAGAGTGTCTTTTACGCTAGTTGGCGCCAACCAAGGCGATTATGTTTTAAGTAGCACAAATGCCATAAACAACATCTATGAATATGTTGGTGAATTGCAGGGAAACTATGCACCAATTGTTCAGCTTATTGCACCAACCAAACTGCAAATGGCTGTTGTAAATGGAAACTACACGCCTTCAGAAAAAACTCGTATAGATTTTGAATTGGCTGGAAGCAAAAACGATTTAAACTTATTTTCTGCATTAGATGACAATAATAACGATGGTTTTGCTGGCACATTTAAAATGACGCAACATATTATTAAAAATGATAGTTTATGGAATTTGAATGCGTATATAAATACCGATTATATCCAAGATGATTTTAGAAGTATTGAAATTTTGTACAATGCAGAATTTAATCGCGATTGGAATTTAGAGCAACCACGAGGCAACCAACGTGTAGGCGATTTAGGTACGCAAACGTTTTTAAACTCTGGCCTTAGTTTTTCACATTTCAAAAAAGGGCAAATCAACTATGAGTTTGAGTATTTAAATTTTGCTTCAGGCTTTAATGGCAGCAGGCATATTGCCAATGCCAATTTGCTTTTTAATAGTTTAAGTATAAATACCAGAACTAGCTTTTTAAATGCAGAGTCTAGCATTAACACATCTACATTTTTAAGGTCTCACAATACTGTAACCTATGGTTTGGAAAAAAGTTGGATTGGTGGAAAATTATCTGTTGAAGATAATAAACAAACTGAAATTGCTACAGAAACCTTAACGCCTTTAAGTCAAAAATTCACATCTTACGAGGCCTTTGTTGGTGTTGGAGACAGCACTAAAGTTTTTGCGCAATTTGGATATAAACATCGGGTAAACGACAGTATTCGTAACAATAAACTACAAAAAGTAAATACTTCAAATACATTTTATGTAGATTCTCGTATTATTCAAAACAAAAATACAAACCTCTCATTATACGCTAATTACAGGTCTCTAAAACACGAAAGCGATACCATTGCAAATGAAAATTCTTTAAACTCTAGGCTACAGTACAATCAAAAATTATTTAAAAACATAGTGCAAAGCAATACGGTTTTCGAAACTAATTCTGGCTTTTTACCACAACAAGATTTTACGTATGTGGAAGTAGAGGCAGGACAAGGCACTTATACTTGGATAGATTATAACAACAACGGCATACAAGAGCTAGAAGAATTTGAGATTGCGCAATTTCAAGATCAAGGTACTTATATTAGGGTGTTACTACCTAATCGTGTATTTATTAGAACACACCAAAATAGGTTTAGCCAAACCCTAACTATAAATCCTGCGCAATGGCGTGTAGCAGAAACAAAATCTAAAAAATTCTGGTCTCATTTTTATAACCAAACCAGCTATTTAATTGATAGAAAAATTAAAAGAGATGGTAGTAATTTTAATTTAAACCCTTTTGAAAGTAGTGAAGAAAACCAATTAGGCTTACAATTAAATTTTAGAAATGTATTGTTCTTTAATAGAGGAAAACAAAAGTACACTACATCTTACACGTATCTCTCCAACAAATCGAGCAATACACTTTCTGTGGGTTTATTGGAAAATAATTTAAAAAGTCATCAGTTAAATTTCAATCATAAAATACAAGAAAGCTGGTTAATAACATTTCAGTCTGCCGTAGGGTCTAACGAAAGTTCAAGTGAAAACTTTACCAGTAAAAATTTTAAATTTAACGAAGGGCTGCTTAACCCAAAACTATCTTATTTATTTAATGAAAACAGCCGTTTAGATATCTTCTATCAGTATACTACAAAAGAGAATACCATTGGTGATTTAGAAACGCTTTCTCAACAAAAATTTGGTTTAGGCTTTAATTTTTCAAAACAAAAAAAAGGAGCTGTAAATGGAGAAATAAACTATTTTTCGAATAATTTTTTAGGCAACCCAAACTCGCCTGTAGCATTTCAAATGTTAGAAGGTTTACAACCAGGGAACAATTTTACTTGGACGCTACTAGCACAAAAAAAACTCACAAAATTCTTAGACTTAAATTTAAGTTATTTTGGCAGAAAAACAGAGCGCAGTAAAACTATACATACAGGTAATATTCAGTTAAAAGCCTATTTTTAAAAGTTTATTTTATCTACTACATTAAACATCAAAATAATTTGGTGTACGGCTTCTTTATAAAATTCGGGGTGTATATTTTCAAAATCGTCGGTAGACTTATGGTAGTCGTTATGATCTGCAACACCAAAGTACAAAAAAGGTATTTGTTTTCTGTAAAATGATGCATGATCGGAAGCGTAAGTCCAATCTTCCAAACCATCAGAACCATCGTGCCCTACAGTTAATTTTATTTTTTTTGATGTTAATATTGCTGTATTTAAAAGAGGGGTTAACAGTTTGTGTGTATTAGCTCCAACTATAAACAACTCACTATCGTTGCTTCTGCTAACCATATCCATATTTATATTGAATACTATTTTATCTTGTGAAATAATTGTATGCTCTACGAAGTATTTTGAACCTTCAAACCCAAGTTCTTCTGCATCAAAAGCTGCTAAAATTACGGAATGTGCTGGAGGGTTTTCTTTAAAATATTCGGCAAAAGCAAGTAATGCCGATACACCTGATGCATTATCGTCTGCCCCATTATATATGCTATTGTTTTGAACTCCCAAATGATCGTAATGTGCACTAATAACAATATATGTATCTGGTTTATCTGTTCCGTTAATAATTCCTAAGATATTGGTTCCTGTATATTTTTTTGTTTCATATAAGAAATTAAATTCTTGTTTAAATGAAGGAGTGAGTGGCTTAACATTTAACTTCTTAAGGTGATTAATAATGTATGAGCGAGCCTTTTTAGCTCCCTCGGTACCGGATTTTCTACCTTCAAAAGCATCTGAAGACAGTACTTTAACACGCGCTAATAATGCGTCGTTATCAATTAACGTTTTACTTGGTATACATGCGAAAAAAACACTACATAATAAAAAACACAGTAAGGTTTTAGTATTCATAAAACGAAAAATTTAATAAAATGAAGATACAAAAAAGGCCCATAAGTTAATATGAGCCTTTTTGTGTATTTAATAAGTTGAATATGCTAAATAGAAGCTTTTAATAACTCTCTATTCATTCTTGCAATATTCTCAAGAGAAATGCCCTTAGGACACTCTACCTCACAAGCTCCTGTATTTGTACAGTTACCAAAACCTTCCAAATCCATTTGGGCTACCATATTTTTAACACGATCTGCTGCCTCAACTTGTCCTTGTGGCAATAAAGCATATTGTGATACTTTTGCACCAACAAACAACATAGCACTAGAGTTTTTACAACTAGCTACACAGGCTCCACAGCCAATACATGTTGCGGCGTCCATAGCTTCATCAGCTGCATGTTTAGAAATTGGAATAGAGTTAGCATCTTGTGTGTTTCCTGATGTGTTTACCGAGATATAACCACCTGCTTGCTGAATGCGGTCAAAAGCAGATCTATCTACCACTAAATCTTTTATTACAGGGAATGCAGCTGCTCTAAATGGCTCAATAGTAATAGTGTCGCCATCGTTAAACATACGCATGTGTAATTGACAGGTTGTAATGCCTCTATCTGGGCCATGTGCTTCACCGTTTATGTACATAGAACACATGCCACAAATGCCTTCACGACAATCGTGATCGAAAGCTACTGGTTCCTCTCCTTGGGCAAATAATTGCTCATTCAACACGTCCATCATTTCTAAAAAAGACATGTGTTCTGAAATATCAGTAACTTTATAGTCTACCATTTGACCCTTTGTTTTTGAGTCTTTTTGTCTCCAAATTTTAAGCGTTAAATTCATAGCGTCTTTTTTATTTGTAACTTCTTTCTTTTACTTCAATATTCTCGTATTCCAGTGGTTCTTTATGCAATATCGCCTCACTCGGTTCTCCTACATATTCCCAAGCCGAAACATACTGGAACTCTTTTCTTCGTTTTGCTTCTCCTTCTGGGGTTTGATATTCTTCTCTAAAGTGCCCACCAGCAGATTCTTCTCTTACAAGTGCATCTTTAGCGAATAATTCTCCTAGTTCCAGAAAATCTGCAACTCTACCAGCCTTTTCTAATTCTGGATTCATTTCGTTAGCATCTCCTGGTACTTTTACCTCCTTCCAAAATTCTTCTCGAATGGCTTTTATTTCTTCAATAGCTTCTTTTAGGCCTTTTTCGTTTCTAGACATACCACATTTGTCCCACATTACTTTTCCAAGTTTTTTATGGAAATAGTCTACCGATTTGGTCCCTTTATTATTAATGAAGAATTCTATGCGATCTTTAACTTCTTTTTCTGCTGCTTCAAATTCAGCAGAATCTGTAGAAATTTTACCTGTTCTAATATCGTCAGCTAAATAATCTCCTATTGTATAAGGTAATACAAAGTAACCATCGGCTAAACCTTGCATTAAGGCTGATGCTCCAAGCCTGTTTGCTCCATGATCTGAGAAATTAGCTTCACCAATACAGTACAATCCAGGAACAGTAGTCATTAAATTATAGTCTACCCAAACGCCTCCCATGGTATAATGTACCGCAGGATAAATCATCATTGGTGTTTCGTACGGGTTTTCATCTACAATTTTCTCGTACATTTGAAAAAGGTTTCCGTATTTAGCTTCAACTATAGCTTTACCTAATTCATATATTTTTGCTTTTGAAGGATTTGAGATATTGTGGATTTTAGCTTGCTCTGTTCCATAGCGGGTAATAGCGTCAGCAAAATCTAAATACACAGCTTCTCCAGTTGCATTTACCCCAAAACCAGCATCACAACGCTCTTTTGCTGCTCTTGATGCAACATCGCGAGGTACAAGATTACCAAAGGCTGGATAACGGCGCTCTAAGTAATAATCTCTTTCTTCTTCTGATAAATCCGTAGGCTTCTTTTTACCTTCTCTTATAGCTTTAGCATCTTCTAGTTTTGCAGGCACCCAAATACGCCCATCGTTACGTAAAGATTCAGACATTAACGTTAATTTAGACTGATAATCTCCAGAACGAGGTATACATGTTGGGTGAATTTGAGTATAACAAGGGTTTGCGAAATACGCTCCTTTTTTGTGAATTTTCCAAGACGCCGTTACATTACTTCCCATAGCATTTGTTGACAGGAAATAAACATTACCATAACCACCAGTAGCAACAACAACAGCATGTGCTGAGTGACGCTCTATTTCGCCAGTAATTAAGTTTCTTGCAATAATACCTCTTGCTTTACCGTCAACAATTACAACATCTAGCATCTCATGGCGGTTAAACATTTCAATTTTACCTCGGGCAATTTGACGGTTCATTGCAGAATAAGCGCCTAATAACAATTGTTGCCCCGTTTGTCCTTTAGCATAAAATGTTCTAGATACCAGAACACCACCAAACGAACGGTTATCTAACAACCCTCCATAATCACGAGCAAAAGGCACACCCTGTGCTACACATTGGTCAATTATATTTCCTGATACTTCTGCTAAGCGATATACATTTGCCTCGCGAGAACGATAATCGCCCCCTTTTACAGTATCGTAAAACAATCTGTATGTAGAGTCTCCATCGCCTTGATAATTCTTTGCTGCATTAATACCGCCCTGTGCCGCAATAGAATGCGCACGACGTGGTGAATCTTGGTAAGCAAATGCTTTTACATTATAACCCAGTTCTGCTAGAGTTGCAGCAGCAGAACCACCTGCTAAACCTGTACCAACAACAATAATATCAATATGACGCTTGTTTGCAGGATTAACTAGATTAATTTTATTTTTATAGTCTGTCCATTTATCTTGAATTGGACCTTCTGGTATTTTTGAATCTAAAGCCATTTTATTTAAGATTAATGGTTAAAGTAATGATAAACTGCAATAAATATAAACCCTAGCGGTAATACGATAGAATATATTTTAGCACCCATTTGTATTTGTTTTTTGCGAATTGATGACACACCCATAGATTGAAATGCTGAAGCAAATCCATGTAGTAAATGCAACGCTAAAAATACAAATGCAACAACGTAAGCTATAACTCTTACAGGGTCTGCAAATTTATGAACCAACTCTTGGTAATATCTAAAATCACTATTTACATCAGCAGGATTTAATAAACCACTCATATCGCCCTTAAAGTATTTGATGTTAATTTCTGGCGCCCAAAAATCGTAGAAGTGAAGTGCTAAAAATGCTAAAATAGCAGCACCACTCCAAATCATGTTTCTACTCACCCAAGAAGAGTTTGCGGCACCATTATTTTTTACATAAGCAGTGCTTCTCGCTTTTTTGTTTTTTATTTCCAACACAAACCCCATGATAAAATGAAACAGGACACCCACTAATAAAACTGGTTGCAGCCCAAATTGGATTAAAGGATTTGTACCCATAAAATGCGAGGCTTCGTTAAAAAGCCCTGGACTAAAAACCGATAGAAAATTTATGGCTAAATGTATAATTAAAAAAATCATTAAAAAGATAGCAGAAAGCGCCATAGAGACCTTTCTTCCAATTGAAGATTTAAAAAATCCACTCATTAGTTCTAGTATTAATTTTAAAGTGACACAAAGGTAGTCATGCGAGCAATGTTAGACAACTAACATATGTCATGTTTTCGTTATTTAGAATGATTTTAAGTTAATACTGTTTTAAAAATACGGTATTAACATTTTCTTTAAAAAAAGCATCCCACTTATTAAGGAATGCTTGTTAAAAATTAGGCTATTATGTTATTCTATCACTAATTTTCTAGTAATTGCCGCTTCATCTGAAGCTATTTTTATAAAATAAACACCACTGGAAATTTTAGATAGGTTTATGGTTTTAAGTTTAGAGCCTTCAGAAATATCATATTCTATAATATTTCGTCCGCTCAAGTCAAATAAAGTGGCTGTTTTTAAGGTTAAATAAGAATTATTTTTAATAAAAAATTCTTCTTTAGCCGGATTTGGATAGATGTTTATACCACTTTCTAAAACCGCATCGTTATCACTTAAAGGGCATGCTAAGTCTACCATTGGAAATGTGCTACAAACATTATTACTTGTACTTCTATCTTGAATACCATTCGCTGCTGTACTGTTATTTACTGTTATGGCTCTTTGTGTTTCACCGTTGGTAAAAGCATAATGCATTACATCTTCTGCATCGTTTCCAACATTATTATTATTAGGATCTATTATGTGTCCTAACTGATGGGCATGCCCTAATTCATGTAACATCACACTTTCTAAATCATATTGATTACTAGCAGGTGTGCCTGTTCCAGTATACCAATTAACATCGTCATTAAAAACAATATCCAATTCTGTTACAAACCAATCTACGTCTGACCGCCCTGAGAAACACCCTGAAAACCAAGAATAACATATACCCAAAGTATTAGCATTTAATTCTGCTCCATTATCAAATCTTATAATGTTAGTAGCATCCGTATTATCTCCTGCAGAATCTTTAGTAGTAGGCGTTGCTCCTACCGTCCAGTTTATACCTGTTTCGCATACCCATTTATTGAACGACCTCATAAATGCATCTTTTGCTCCAGGAAACTCTGTGTCGTTAAAAAAATCGGTTTGCATTCTCCAAGTCATTCCTCCACCAGCATTCTGTCCAACATGCTGTAACTGATAAGCAGTTTCTGGAATGGGCCCATTTGTAGGCGGCTCATCATCTGGTCTGTCATCTGGATCTGTCTCAACATTAATTTCAGAATACAACACAGTTAAAACTGAAGAAAGAGGAGATGCAATTCCGTTGCTATCTTTTACTCTTATAGTTCCAGTTCCAGCGCCAGAGGGCACCTCTACTATAATTTGAGTGTCTGTCCAATCAATCACCTGACTATCTAAAGCTTCAATAAAAGATGAACCTCCATCGTCTGCATCTCTAAATTCTACCTTACCTTGGGTAGCACCAAAATCTGTTCCTGTTATTGTAAGTAAGTCTTTTGTACCCGCTGTTACTGTAGTTTTATTTAATGTTATAGCTCCTGGTGGCATGAACACTTTGGATGTAGCTGATTTAGCCACTGGACTGTAAGCTTTAAGTTCTGTAAAATTAGTCTTTGTAAGCCGCTTAATCTCATCGTAAAAATCGCTAGTAATGTTTTGTTTCTTAACAAATGGTGTAACCGCTAAATTTTCTGATATATTGTACTTATAGAACCCTTGAGACAACCCATATGGCTTAAACTTTTTTATTTTAGAATAGGCCGTTTTAGAAAACGAGGTATTATCATTTTCCAATGTAAAGACACCTACATCGCCTTTTCTTAGTTTTAAACTTGGATGTGCAATAAGCGCGTTTAAACCAACAGTCCCTCCAACTGTAATTACCTCTACAGTAGATAACGCATTGCCTTTAAAAACCTTGTAAACCTCTACAGTATTAATGGTATAAATAAGTTTTCCCGCATCATCCCATGTTGATTTTTTTGCAATAACTTTTCCTTCTACCACTAAATCAGAATTCTCAATTTGTGTTTGCAGGGATACTCTTTTCATTAAAGCTTGCGCTTGCAAACCATTATGAGCAAAAAAGCTCAAAAACATAAAGCACAAAACGCTAAAACGTGTAATTTTTCTCATTCTTTTTTTATTTTTCTAGTTAATTCTTTTTGAGGGGATAATTCAAATATATAAAATAATAATCTACTTTTTTATTTATACTTTTACATCAGTTGTAAATTTAACCAATATATAACATGAAATATACGCCAATAAACAATAAACTTTTTACAAAAAACAGAAAAAAATTTGCTTCGCAAATGAAGCCAAATAGCTTAGCTATTTTTAATTCTAACGACATATATCCTATTAGTGCCGATAGCACTTTACCGTTTCAACAACATAGAGATATTTTTTATTTAAGCGGTGTAGATCAAGAAGAAAGCATTTTGGTAATTTTTCCCGATTGCCCTAAAGAAAAGCATAGAGAAATTCTTTTTCTAAAGGAAACCAATGCACATATAGCTGTTTGGGAAGGCGAAAAACTAACCAAAGAAAAAGCCTTTGAGACCAGCGGCATTAAAACAGTGTATTGGCTGCAAGACATGGAAAAGATACTATTTGAAATTATGACGCAATGCGATACCGTCTACATAAATACCAATGAACACTACAGGGCAAATGTTGAAGTTGAAACGCGCGAAGACCGATTTACAAAATGGTTGAAAGAAAAATATCCTGCACATGCTGTTGCAAAAAGCAATCCTATTTTGCAACGTTTACGTTCTGTGAAGGAAACTATTGAAATTGAACTGATACAAAACGCATGTAATATCACAGAAAAGGGTTTTAAACGCGTTTTAAACTTTGTAAAACCAGGTGTGATGGAATACGAAATTGAGGCAGAATTTATGCATGAATTTTTAAGAAACCGCTCTAAAGGGTTTGCTTACACGCCTATTATTGCATCTGGAAACAACGCGAATGTATTACACTACATAGAAAACAATCAACAATGTAAAACTGGCGATTTAATTTTAATGGATGTTGGTGCAGAATATGCAAATTATGCTAGTGACATGACGCGTACTATTCCTGTTTCTGGTAGATTTTCTGAAAGACAAAAAACTGTTTATAATGCTGTTTTACGAGTAAAAAAAGAAGCAACAAAAATGCTAGTTCCCGGAACTATGTGGGAAGACTACCATATTGAAGTTGGTAAGCTAATGACTTCGGAACTAATTAGCCTAGGATTGCTAGACAAGGCTGATGTACAGAATGAAAATCCCGATTGGCCTGCTTACAAAAAATACTTTATGCATGGCACAAGCCACCATATGGGACTAGACACACACGACTATGGTATTTTAACCGAGCCCATGGTAGCTAACATGGTATTTACCGTAGAACCAGGAATTTATATTCCAGATGAAGGATTTGGCATTCGTTTAGAAGACGATATGGTTATTCAAGAAAATGGAGCCCCAGTAAATCTTATGAAAAATATACCTATTGAAATAGATGAGATTGAAAGCTTAATGCACTCATAAACATTGGCTCGCTAAAAAATCCTAAAAAAAGCACCTTGTTGGTTTAAATGTTAAATTTCAACAAGGTGCTTTTTTTATTAATTTATACTCTACACTTTCTTACTATAATTTTTTTAATTGTGTATTTCTTCTATTAAACAGCCACTAAGTCAAATAAATAATTATTTAGCTTTTTTAGCGTTTTTATTTTGTTCTTGGTATCTACAAGCAATGAAATATTATTTTTACTTCCACCGTAAGAAATCATTCTAATTTTTACGTCTTTTAAAATTTTAAATAGCTTGTGTGTGCTTTCATGATCTACAATGGCATGCCCAACCAAACAAATAATGCTTTGGTTTTTATCTATTTCTATAGACGCGAAGGTTTCTAATTCTGAAACAATCTTATCTAGATTTTTATCATCATCAATGGTTAACGAAACGGCAACCTCAGAAGTTGTAATCATATCTATAGATGTTTCGTAGGTCTCAAAGATTTCAAAAACTTTTTTTAAGAACCCATGAGCCTGAAGCATTCTACCAGATTTAATTTTTATGGCCGTAATATCATCTTTTGCGGCAATAGCTTTTATACCAGTTTCAAAATAATTGCTTGTTATAGAAGTACCTCTTGCCGCAGGATCCATAGTATTTTTTAACCTAACAGGAATACCGTATTCTCTTACAGGAAGCACAGTTTGTGGGTGTAAAATTTTGGCGCCAAAATAAGCCAACTCCGCTGCTTCGTCAAAAGATAAATCTGAAATAGGTTTTGTGCCTTCCACAAATCTTGGATCGTTATTGTGCATGCCATCTATATCTGTCCAAATTTGCACCTCTTCTGCTTTTATGGCAGCACCAATTATAGTTGCTGTATAATCGCTTCCTCCTCGTTGTAAATTAGAAATCTCACCTTTAGCATCTAAACAAATAAAACCTTGGGTAATGTAAATTTCAGCAGTATCTGCTGCATCCAAAACAGCACTTAGCTTTTCTTCTATCTCATGAAACGATGGCTCCTTGTGGGCATCTATCTTCATAAAATCTAAGGCTGGCAGCAATGTAGAACTTATACCCTCTTGCTTTAAATATGCATTAAACATAAATGTAGACATTAACTCGCCCTGAGCTAAAATCTCATTTTCTACTATTTGTGTGAATGGTTTTTTGGCAGATACTTTTAAAAAATTAAAACGCTCTGAAACATAATTTTCAACCTCGTTTTTTAAAGCCTCTTCAGATATTAGTTTACTAATAACATTAGTATATTTACCATGAAGCGTATTAATGCTTTGTAGCGCTGCATTTGGATTTAATGCTTTAATATTTTTAGCAATTTCCACTAAGGTGTTTGTTGTGCCAGACATAGCCGAAAGCACCACTATCTTTTGTGTTCCATCGTTAATAATATCCTTAACGTTGGCCATATTCTCTACTGAACCTACCGATGTACCACCAAATTTTAATACTTTCACTAGTTTTTGTTTTTTTTGATTATAAATAATGAGCGTTATAAACATTGGCGTGATTGTACTACGCTCATTTTTTTTGAAATGCAAAAGTAGAACACATCTACAAACAGTGCATATTTTTATTAAAAAATGTTTATTTTTGCACAAGTTGTTAAATAATTAACATGAAAACCATATCTAACTGCGTAGAAGACATTCTCATCTCCCAACCTTATCTTGAAGAGGCGTTGGCCAGAAACATAATTAACTATAGCGCTTTAGCTGTTGAACTCACGGAGCCTATAAGCAAAATGCTTAAAAAAGAGGTGAAACCAGGGGCTATAATGATGGCCTTAAGGCGTTACAACCCTCCACCAACATTGGGCAACACCATAAAAATGAAAAAAGTTATACAAAATCTTGGTGATATTACAGTGCGCTCTAACTTAACCGACTTTACAGTAAAAAACTCTTCAACACTTATTGATAATCATGCTAAAATATTAGAGCGCATTAACCAAGAAGATAAGTTGTTTTACACGTTTACCAGAGGGATACACGAAAGCAACATTATCGTTTCCAGCAGTGTGAGCGATTTTGTAAAAAATCATTTAAAACACGAACACTTTATAGCTGTACAAGAGAATCTTTCTGCCATTAGTATTAATTTACCTCAAGATAATTCTAAAATTGCAGGATTATACTATCACTTCTTTAAACGTTTGGCTTGGGAGGGCGTGGTTTTGTACGAAGTACTTTCTACAACAAACGAATTTACCATTTTAGTTGAAGATGAATTTGTGGATAAGGCATTTACAGCCATTAAAAAAGTAAAGTCTTAAACTGTAGCTTTATTTTTTGAAACTATGTTTACCAGAATAAAAACCACAAAAGCGGGCAACACCCATCCAAAACTGTGGGCACTTAGTGGGATGAATTTAACAATAGATTTTAAGGTTTCTGAAGGCCACACAAAACCAACAATATCTGGAATGCTGAATATAAAGGTTACTAAAACTACATACCGAAATACCATTGCTGAAGCAAACCGTTCTGGGATTGAATTTAATAGAATTAAAACTATAGTTATGGGATAAACAAACAACAAAAACGGAATGGCTATAACTACAATGGCATTAAAGTTTAATTGACCTACCACAACACCAAACACACACGAAAAAATAGCAGTTATTACATATGCCTTTTGCGAATTTTTAAAAAGTCCTTTAAAGTAATCGGATGTTCCAGCAACTATACCAACTGCAGTTGTAAAACAGGCCAATGCTATTAAAACACTTAATATAGAATTGCCTAAATTCCCCAGTGCTGTTATGCTAATATTTCTTAATAAGTTGGCCCTTTGCATATCATTGCTCAAGGTAGCATCTATATTAATCTCTGAACTAAAAAAAGCGCCTGTTGCAATAAGACCTACATAAATAATAAACAAACATAATCCTGCAATAAACCCTGAAGATTTAATAAGCTGCTTTTTTTCTTCAAAAGTAAACTTAAATTTATCGTTAACAGAAATAATAATTACCGCACCAACAACCACAGAGCCAATAGCATCAAAAGTTTGATACCCTTCTAGAATTCCTCCTAGAAAAGGATTTTGAAAATTAGAAGCTGTTGTACTAAACTCTGAAGTAAACAAACTAACAGCGATTACGGTTAATAAAATAACCACTATTATTGGTGTTAAATACTTCCCTACAAACTGCAAAATTTTAGAACGGTTTAACACAAAAACTAATACCAAAGCAAAATACATAATGCTAGTATATAACGATGTTAATTGAAAATTGGGTGCTATAGCAATTTCATGAGTAGCCGCAGCAGTTCTTGGTGAAGGAATAGTTACTGCTATAACATAAATAATAACACAATACAGGATACTAAACCTTGGCGATACTTTTTTTCCAAAATCATACAACGTACCTTGTAATTTAGAATGTGCATAAATACCCAGAATAGGCACAAAAACCGCTGTAAGCATAAAACCAATACTCACCAAAAACCAATTGGCACCAGCATTATATCCCAAAAAAGGCGGCAACAACAAATTACCTGCACCAAAAAAAAGTGAAAAGAGCGCAAAACTAGTAACCAGTAGTGCTTTTGTTTTTTTCATTCTATGATTTTTTATCTTTGGCCAAGATAAATTAATTATGGTTTTAGAACATAAGGGAATATCTATTTTTTATACGGATACAGGAAAAGGACAAGCACTTGTGTTTTTGCATGGTTTTTTAGAAAATAGCAGTATTTGGGCCTCTTTTATACCAACGCTATCTAAAAAGAATCGTGTAATTTGCATCGATTTATTAGGACATGGCAAAACAGGTTGCTTAGGCTACATACATTCTATGGAACTTATGGCCGAAGCGGTAAATGCTGTATTACGCAAATTAAAAATAAAACGATCTATTTTCTTCGGACATTCCATGGGAGGCTACGTCGCTCTTGCTTTTGCCGATAAAAAACCAGATGCTGTAAAAGGACTGTGTTTAATAAATTCTACTACTATAGCAGATAGTGAAGAAAAAAAGCAAAATAGAGATAGAGCCATTTCTGCCCTAAAAGAAAATCACAAATCATTTATTCGAATAGCCATTTCTAATTTATTCAGACCAAAAAACAGAACTATTTTTTCTCATGAAATTAAAAATTTAAAAAAAGAAGCACTAAAAACACCACTGCAAGGCATAGTGGCAGCATTAGAAGGTATGAAAACAAGGGTAGATAGAGAAGCCTTACTGCACTTTGGACCATATAAGAAAATGATGGTTATAGGCAAACACGACCCTGTATTAGATTATAATACATTAATTAAACAGGCAGAAGGCACAACTGTAAAAGTAGTAGAGTTTCCTGATGGTCACATGAGCTTTATTGAAAATAGAGTAGAATTACTACAAAATATTGTGTATTTCATCGAATAATTATGCTTTATGACGGATTATTTGCATAAATTTATTAGTTTTAAGCCCCTTAGCTAATACAATAAAACTTAACCTATGCAAAACAAAAGTACTAACACAGCCTTCATCCCCAAGATGTACTGCAACATTTTTGGACATGACTACTACGTTACCAAAAAAGTAACCCGACACGTAAAAGAGTATACCTGCTCACATTGCAAAAAGCAATTAACCACTAGTAGCAATGGAAATTTAGTAGAGCTTACACCTAAGTTTAAAGAGATAAATGCTATTCTAGAGCGTATACACCAGTCGCGAATGAATCGTTTAAAGGAGAAAACATTCGCTTCGTCGATTTGTTAACTGTTTATTAACATTTTTGTTTCGTTTTTAATATTTTCACGACTCTCTCACTAAAATTATTAATATGCGAACAAAATGAAGCACCTACATTGTAAAGTATTTGGGCACAATTACAGAGTGTCCCGACACGTAACGTACCATGTGAAAGAATACACTTGCTACAATTGCAAAAAGCAACTTACTACAAACGGCAAGGGCAATTTAACAGAACTTACACCTAAGTTTAAAGAAATTAACGACGTTTTAGAACGTATACACCAAAAGAAAAACAGAATTAGATTAAAAACTGATAAAGTGAACAAGGATTTGCTTTTGTTTAGTCATTAAAGTTTTTCCACCCTTGCGCTTTTAACTCTATTTTGGTATCGGCTCTTGTTACCAAATGCAATCCTGCAGATTCTTCTGTTATATAGCCAATAACCGACAAATTAGGGTTGGCTTTTATTTTAGGAAAATCTTCTTGCTTAATGGTAAACAATAACTCATAATCCTCTCCTCCATTTAAGGCTACCGTAGTACTATCTATATTAAACTCCTCACAGGTAGAAATCACCTGAGGATCTAGAGGAATTTTATTTTCATACAAATCGCAACCTACTTTACTGCTTGTGCATAAATGAATAATTTCAGAAGACAAGCCATCGCTTATATCAATCATCGCTGTAGGCTTTACTTTTAATTCTTTCAGCAATTTAACTATGTCCTTACGTGCTTCTGGCTTTAATTGGCGTTCTACTATGTAAGTGTAGGGTTCTAAATCGGGTTGATTATTTGGGTTTACCTTATACACTTCTTTCTCACGCTCTAAAACCTGTAAGCCCATGTAAGCACCTCCTAAATCTCCAGAAACGACCAACAAGTCATTTGGTTTTGCCCCATTTCTGTATACAACTTCATCATTAGAAACTTCGCCTATTGCCGTAACCGAAATAAGTAAACCCGTTTTAGAAGATGTAGTATCTCCACCAACAACATCAACACCATAAAGTTTTGCCGCTGTTTCAATTCCTGCATAAAGTTCCTCTAATGCTTCTAAAGGAAACCTATTTGACACCGCTATAGAAATGGTAATTTGTGTTGCTTTGGCATTCATAGCATAAACATCAGATAAATTTACCATAACTGCTTTGTACCCCAAATGTTTTAGTGGCATATAGCTTAGATCAAAATGCACACCTTCAACCAATAAATCGGTAGTTACCACTACCCTCTTATTCTTAAATTCTAAAACCGCGGCATCATCTCCAATTCCTTTTATTGTAGATTTTTGCTGTATTTTAAAATTTTTGGTTAAATGGTTTATGAGTCCAAATTCGCCTAAATCCCCTAAATCTGTTCTTTGTTGGTTTTTATCTTCTATCATACTGCAAAAATAAGAAGGCTTTTTAATTTACCTTACTTATTAAACCATTAAATTTTAATAGATTAAATTTGTTTAGCTTAAAATAAAATCTTGCAATATTAAAAACATATGTTACGTTTTGTTTAAGCAACGAAAAAGAAAAATGTTACTTATGATTATTGTTTTTAACCTTTTAAAGAGAGGCTTACTGTTGGCTCTTATTACCATAACAATAGCTTCTTGCAATACCGAACCCGTGGAGCTTATAGTTACTGCCGATACGGATAATGATGGCATTACGGATAATTTAGACAATTGCGTTGATACGCCCAACCCAAACCAAGAAGATAATGATAATGATGGTATTGGGGACATCTGCGACACCTCTATAATTAACCCATTTGCAGCCTGTAACGGTGGGTTTGCAGATATTTACCCATGTAACGGTTACGATTTAATATTCCATATACCACTAGTAACATTTAGTGCTGAGTCCGGTAACGATTCCTGGGGATGGACCGACCCTGAAACAGGAAAAGAATATGCACTTTTAGCCACAGACCGCAACACTTGTTTTGTAGACATTTCAGACACCAACAACCCCGTTTATTTAGGGCACGTACCCACAGCTACCACAGCAAGCCCTTGGCGAGACGTTAAAGTTTACAAAAACCACGCGTTTATAGTTGCCGATAATAATGAAGGGGAGGATAGTCATGGGCTTCAGGTTTTTGATTTAACCAGATTGAGAAATGTAACCAACCCTCCAGAAATATTTGTGCCCGATGCCCGTCTTGAAGAGATTGGTAGAGCACACAACGTGGTTATAAACGAAGGAAGTGGATACGCTTACATTGTTGGTGGCAATAGAAATAGTACGTTTACGGGAGGCCCCATTTTTGTAAATATTCAAAACCCTAAATTGCCTATAATTGAAGGCGGCTTTTCTGAAGGCGGTTACTCTCACGACGCCCAAGTTGTTACCTATAGCGGACCAGATACTGATTATTTAGGGAGAGAAATTTTAATAGGAAGCAATGAGAACGAAGTGGTTATTGCCGATGTTACGGATAAAAACAACCCTGTTAAAATCTCAACAATTTCATATCCAAACGTAAGATACGCGCACCAAGGTTGGTTTACCGAAGATATGAGGTACTTTATTTTAGGAGACGAACTAGATGAAATACGCATTGGAAACAATACAAGAATTATAACTTTTGATTTTTCAGATTTAGACAACCCACTATACCATTTTGATTATTTAGCCAACAACACTTCTATAGACCATAATGGCTACGTTAAAGGCAACACATATTTTCAAGCTAGCTATAGAGCCGGTTTACGCGTGTTAGACATTAGTAATATTAACAGTAAATCTTATACAGAAATTGGTTTTTTTGACACCTATCCTGAAGATAACGCCACAGCTTTTGATGGCGCTTGGAATGTGTATCCTTATTTTGAAAGTGGCAACATTGTAATAAGCGATATTAACCGAGGACTTTTTGTTGTTAGAAAAAACAACTAATTACTCTTACAAATCACCAAATGGCTATACAACATTTCCATAGAGTTATTTCAATTTTAACGGTATGCCTTATAATTTTAAACTGCACCAACAGTACTAATGATCTAGAAAATTTACAAATTGAAAAAAATATAGATTTTATAAAAACCCTTGGAGGCAGCTTAAACGAAAGTGCACAATCTGTTGTTAAAACCACAGATGGTGGTTATGCTATTTTAGGGCATACGCAAAGTATAGATGGCGACATTGAAAATAAAACAAATGATTCTTTCGACTATTGGCTGTTAAAATTTAACAGCAATAACCAATTACAATGGCAAAAAACATATGGTGGAAGCGATGACGATAGAGGCTTAGACATAATACAAACCCAAGAAGGAGGATATGCCATTTTGGGGTATAGCAAAAGTAGAGATGGTAATGTAACAGAAAGTTTTGGAGCCAACGATTTTTGGATTGCAAAACTTAACACTTTGGGTGGCATTATTTGGCAAAAATCTTTTGGTTTTTTAGGCGCAGATATTGGTTACGCCATAATAGAAACAAAGGATAATGGCTACTTAGTAACAGGCGTTTTAGATGTTTCAGCTTCCGGTGGGCAAGGAAATAGCAAAACAATGGGAACACTTCATGCTGGCGGCGATTATTGGGCCATAAAACTAAATTCAAATGGTGAAAAAGAATGGAGTCAATTTTTTGGAGGGACATTTACCGATACTCCTTACGATGTGGTTCAAACTGAAGACAACGGGTACTTAATAGTTGGGTCTTCAGACAGTGATGATGTAGACATAAAGGGCAACAAAGGCACCTACGATTTTTGGGTCATTAAAATATCTGAAACCGGAAGCTTACTTTGGGAAACTTCTTTTGGCGGCTCTGAAATTGATGAAGCTTGGGGCATCGTAGCATCCAATGATGGTAATTTTATTGTTGCAGGAGACACAAGGAGCAACGATATAGATGTTGAAAAAAACAATGGTGCAGCTGATGCTTTTATTATTAAAATGACTCCCAATGGTGATTTAATCTGGAAAAAATCGTTTGGAGGCACCAGTTTTGATTCGGCACGTTCCATTTCAAAAAGTAACGATGGCGGTTTTATAATTTCGGGAAGTTCAAGAAGTTCAAATGGAGATGTTTTAAAAAATAACGGGCAAAACGATGCTTGGGTATTCAAAATTAGCAGTAATGGCAATTTAGAATGGCAAAAAACCATTGGTGGCTCAAATATAGATTTGGCTTTTGGCGCAGTTGCACTTCATGATAATTCTGTTATAGCGGTTGGAGAATCCAGCAGTTCTAGTGGTGATATTACAGAAAACAAAGGATTCTCAGACCTTTTAATTTTCAAAATAAAATGATACTGAAGAAAATCATCCCAATACTTCTAATTATAGTTGCTGCAGTTTTTTCTTGTAGTAATGACGATACCGCTCCACAAAGTAGCAATATTACCTTTAGCTTCAGCCACTCTTGGGATGGAACACCAATAACAAATTCAGATTTTAACACCATAAAATTCACCAACGCTAATGGAGAAGATTTAAGCATTACTAAATTAAGGTACATCGTTTCCAAAATAATATTTACAAAATCTACCGGAGAGGATTTTATTTTTGAAGGATACCACCTTATAGATCTTACCAATACAACAAGTCTAGATTTCTCTGTTTTTGAAGCGCTACCGTACGGTAAATACACTAATGTGTCCTTTATTTTTGGATTAAATAACGAAGACAATTACAACAATAATTACCAAGACCTAAATTCAGCTTCCTGGAATGTTCCAGATTTACTAGGTGGCGGCTACCACTACATGCAACTAGAAGGTAAGTTTATAGATAACACAAGTACAGAAACAGGCTACGCTTACCATGCTATTAGGGCTGTAGATAATTCTGGAGCTAGTTTAAGTTTTGAAGATACTTTTTTTGAGGTTAATTTAGGGGAAGCAAATATTACAGACAACGCCAAATTTAATATAGAAATGAATGTTGCTGAATGGTTTAAAAATCCAAATACATGGGACTTGAATATGCTTAATAACATGCTCATGCCAAATTTTAATGCACAAATTTTAATGTTTCAAAACGGGCAGAATGTATTCAGTTTAAAATCAATAGCACAATAAATTTATGAATTATTACAGCCTACATACCTTGCTATTTATAATGTTTATTTGCTTTTCTTGTACAAACGAGCCTGTAGAACAATACGCACCTACGCCATCGGCCCTAAAAATACCAAAGCTTTTTAGTGAAAACATTATCGCGCCGGTAATTCCAAGTAATAACCCACAAACGGTTGAAGGCGTTAGGCTAGGAAAAAAATTGTTTTTCGACCCTATATTATCTGGAAATAATACCCAAGCTTGTGCCAGTTGCCACTCCCCAAAAAATGCATTTACAGATACCTCAAGGTTTAGCAATGGTATCGATGGCCGTTTGGGCCTAAGAAATGCTATGCCATTATTTAATTTAGCATGGAATTACAATGAACGGTTCTTTTGGGATGGAAAATCGTTTAGTTTAGAGCATCAGGCTTTTATTCCTGTTACAGACCCTTTAGAAATGAAAAGCACATGGGCCGATGTAACAGAAAAATTGCAACAACATCCTGAGTATCCAACATTATTTCAAGAAGCTTTTGGGACATCTCAAATAGATTCTACGCTTGTAACTAAGGCCATGGCCCAATTTGAACGCACCTTAATTTCTGCTAATTCGAAATTTGACCAGTATCTTTTAGGCGAAACCGAACTATCGGGAGAAGAATTAAACGGTTTTAATGTATTTATGGATGAAACTAAGGGCGACTGTTTTCATTGCCATGGCAGTGATAAAAATCCACTTTGGACGGATAATGCATTTCACAATAATGGCTTAGACGAAACATTTACAGATTTGGGACTGGGCGCTGTTACAGGCGATCCTGCCGACAATGGCAAATTTAAATCGCCATCACTTCGCAATGTAGAGTTTACAGCACCATACATGCACGACGGTAGATTTACAACACTTGAAGAAGTGATTAACCATTATAGTGAAGGATTGAAAAACTCTTCAACTATCGATCCTCTTATGAAAAAAGTATCACAAGGAGGTGTAGGGCTGTCGGAAAAAGACAAAGCAGATTTAAAGGCTTTTCTCTTAACATTGTCTGATTTCGAATTTATAAACAACCCTGATTTTTTAAATAATTAATTCACTGTAAATAAAGAGATTACACCTACACTTCTTAAAAAAACACTCATTTCATCGAAAAAAAATACATATTATCGGATATTTATATCTTATTTACGATATTTGTAGTCCCCAAATTTAGTATGATAATGATGTTTGAAAAACCTATAAATAGATTCTGTGCCATGTTTGGGCACAATTTTAAGTTAGTATCCAAAATAGACGAAGATACTTCCGAACTTGTTTGCAAATGTTGCCACAACCATTTTATTTCCACAAATGGCGGTAATATTATGAACCTCTCAGTGTACGGAGACATGAAATCTTTTTCAAATTATTTTAAAAAGAAAAGAGTATCTCGCTTAAGTAAATTTATTGGCTTCGAATAAATTTCAAACCAAACCGTCTTTCCCACACTTGTTTGTTTTTTTGTTAACTAACATATACAAACTTAAGAAGCACGCTACACCACTGATTTTTAAACCTCTAGAAACACCCTGGAGCAACCCGTAATTACCATAACAAAAACCTATAAAACTATATGCTAATATAATGTTAGGATATATCTTATTGCGCTACTTATATTGTATATTTGTTCTTTATTTAGAAACTGTCTTAATAAAAATTATTAATTCAAAACTAAATTTAACTTAAAGGTGATATGATAAAAGTATCTGAAACAGCAAAAAAGAAAGTGGTTGAACTTATGGCAGACGATGGCTATAATGCAGCTACTGATTATGTGCGGGTAGGCGTAAAAAGTGGCGGCTGTTCTGGATTATCTTACGATTTAAAGTTTGATAAAGAACAACAAGATGGCGACAAAGTTTTTGAGGATAATGGTGTTAAAATCATAGTTGACAAAAAAAGCTTTTTATATCTAATTGGCACAACTTTAGAATATTCAGGTGGATTAAACGGCACAGGCTTCGTTTTTAACAACCCTAACGCCAACCGAACGTGTGGTTGTGGCGAATCATTTTCACTTTAAAAAAATAAAGCACTATGTCAAAGTATACAGAGGATGATTTACGTGAAGAATTAAAGACCAAAGAATACGAATACGGTTTTTATACAGATATAGAGTCGGACACATTTCCTAATGGACTAAACGAGGATATTGTTCGTGCTATTTCTAAAAAGAAAGAAGAACCAGAATGGATGACTGAATGGCGTTTAGAGGCATTTAGAATTTGGAAGGAAATGGAAGAGCCAGAATGGGCAAATGTAAAATATAAAAAGCCAGATTTCCAAGCTATTTCATACTACTCCGCGCCAAACAGCAAACCTAAATACGATAGTTTAGATGAGGTAGACCCCGAACTATTGGCTACTTTCGAGAAACTTGGTATTTCTTTAGACGAGCAGAAAAAATTAGCTGGCGTTGCCATGGATGTAGTTGTAGATTCTGTCTCAGTAGCTACTACTTTTAAGAAAACACTTGGTGAAAAAGGTATTATATTCATGAGTATTTCTGAAGCCATTAAAGAGCATCCAGAACTCGTAAAAAAATACCTTGGCACCGTTGTCCCCCAAAAAGACAACTTTTATGCCGCTTTAAACTCCGCTGTTTTTAGCGATGGTTCGTTTTGTTACATACCAAAAGGTGTAAAATGCCCTATGGAACTATCAACATACTTTAGAATTAACCAAGCAGGAACCGGACAATTTGAGAGAACACTTGTAATTGCAGACGAAGGCAGTTATGTAAGTTACTTAGAAGGTTGTACTGCTCCTAGTCGTGATGAAAATCAACTCCACGCCGCTGTGGTAGAACTTATTGCATTAGACGATGCGGAAATAAAATACTCAACTGTACAAAACTGGTTTCCAGGGAATGCCGAAGGTAAAGGTGGTGTATACAACTTTGTAACCAAACGTGGCCTTTGTGAAACAAATGCTAAAATTTCATGGACTCAAGTAGAAACTGGTAGTGCTGTAACTTGGAAATACCCGAGTTGTGTTCTTAAAGGCGACAATTCAGTTGGTGAGTTTTACTCTATTGCAGTTACCAACAACTACCAACAAGCAGATACTGGAACAAAAATGATTCATTTAGGTAAAAACACCAAATCAACCATCATTTCAAAAGGTATTTCAGCAGGTAAGTCTCAAAACTCATACCGCGGTTTGGTACAAGTAAACTCTAGAGCAGAAAATGCACGCAACTTTTCGCAATGCGATAGTTTATTAATGGGAAATGAGTGCGGTGCACATACCTTCCCTTATATTGAAGCTAAAAATCAATCTGCAAAAATAGAACACGAAGCTACTACTAGTAAAATTGGTGAAGATCAAATTTTCTATTGCAACCAGCGAGGTATAGATACTGAAAAAGCTATTGCCTTAATTGTTAATGGATTTAGTAAAGATGTATTGAACAAACTGCCTATGGAGTTTGCTGTTGAAGCACAAAAATTATTGGAGATTAGTTTAGAAGGCTCTGTTGGATAAATAAATTTAGAGCATGTTATATTAAGCAATAGCTAAATACAATATTAACATACATAAAAATGAAGAAATTACTTTTTATTACTCTAATAGTTGTAGCGTTTACAAGCTGTAAAAGCGATAAAAAAACAGAAAACTATGAGACCCCTACGGCTCAATCTGATGAAAAAACAGCTAATAACAGTGATGAGTTAACGCTTTTAAAAGGTGAGTTTGTATATTATGATGGTGCGGCAGTTTTGCAAACTAATACCGAAATTTATGGTGTTTTGCTAACAAATAAATTTAAGGAGTTGAATGATCGTGCAGAACGTTTTAAAACCAATCCTACAGACTATGTTGTAATTGAAATACGGGGTAGAATAACAAACGAAGCACACGAAAAAATACTTTGGGCAAATAAGGTTGAAGTAGTTGAAATATTGAGTGTAAAACCAAGTTCTGAAGAAAGTAATACTATTGTAAAACTAGGAAGTTAATCCATATAAAAAACCAAAAATTATAAAACAGCAATTACAATTTTATGTTTTTGTATTGAAATATTAAAAAAGATATGTTAAAAATAAATAATTTACATGCAAGCGTTGAAGGTAAAAGTATCTTAAAAGGTATAAACCTAGAAGTAAAACCAGGTGAAGTACATGCAATTATGGGGCCTAACGGTTCGGGTAAAAGTACATTGGCATCGGTTGTAGCAGGAAGGGAAGATTACGAAGTTACCGAAGGCAATATAATTTTTGAAGGTGAAGACATTGAAGAATTGGCTGCCGAAGAGCGCGCTCACAAAGGTGTATTTTTATCATTTCAATATCCTATTGAAATTCCAGGAGTTTCTGTAACCAATTTTATGAAAACTGCTATTAACGAATCTCGTAAAGCTAGAGGTTTAGAAGAAATGCCTGCGAAAGATATGTTGAAGTTGATTCGTGAAAAATCTGAGTTACTTGAAATCGATAGAAAGTTCCTGTCGCGATCTATAAACGAAGGCTTTTCTGGAGGTGAAAAAAAACGTAACGAAATTTTTCAAATGGCTATGTTGGAACCAAAATTAGCCATTCTTGACGAAACTGATTCTGGACTAGACATAGACGCACTACGTATTGTTGCCAATGGTGTAAACAAATTAAAAAGCAAAGACAATGCTGTTGTTGTTATTACGCATTACCAACGTTTGTTAGATTATATTGTGCCAGATTTTGTGCACGTTTTACATAACGGTAAAATTGTAAAATCTGGAACAAAAGAACTAGCCCACGAGCTAGAAGCTAAAGGCTACGATTGGATAAAAGAAGAAGTTGGCGCTTAGCGCCAGTAACCAGTACACAGTCGCAGTAAGCAGTTACAAGTACTGAATACTGAATACTGAGGTACTGAATACTGAAAAAACATGGATTTAAAAGAAAAATTAGTATCATCATTTTTAGCGTTTGAAAACAGAGTAGATGTAGATGCCTATGCGCACAATCTTCGATCTGATGCTATTAAGATATTTGAAGAAAAAGGCTTTCCTTCTAAAAAGGAAGAGGCTTGGAAATACACCTCTTTAAACAGTATTTTAAAGGAAGATTATAGCGTATTCCCAAAGCAAGAAAATGCTCTGGAATACAGCCAAGTAAAACAGTATTTTATTCACGACATTGATAGTTATAAAATTATTTTTATTGACGGCAAATACTCATCACATTTATCACAAACCACTCATGATGGTATAGATGTATGTTTAATGTCGGCCGCTTTAAACAAACCAAAATATCAATTGGTTATAGAGAATTACTTTAACAAAGCAGCAGGAAAAGACAGTCTAACATCCTTAAACACTGCATTTTCATGCGAAGGTGCCTACATTCATATTCCAAAGAATAAAATTGTAGAAAAACCAATTCAGATTTTACATTTTTCAACAGGAAACGAATCGGCAACCATGTTACAACCACGAAATTTAGTGGTGGTAGGCGAAAATTCGCATGTTCAAATTATAGAGCGCCATCAAAGTTTAACAGATAATCCTGTGCTCACCAATAGTGTTACCGAAATTTTTGCAAACAAGCGCGCCATTGTAGATTATTATAAAATTCAAAATGATAAAGAAAACGCTTCTCTTATAGATAATACCTTTATTAAACAAAAAAGGGAAAGTTTAGCTTCCGTTCATACTTTTGCTTTTGGTGGCAAATTAACGCGTAATAATTTAAACTTTTATCAAAACGGCGAACGTATAGATTCTACCTTAAAAGGCATCACTATTATTGGCAACAAACAACATGTAGACCACAACACGTTGGTACACCATATAGAGCCTAATTGCGAAAGTCATCAAGATTATAAAGGTATTTTTGCCGACCGCTCTACAGGTGTGTTTAACGGGAAAGTTGTTGTTGAAAAAGAGGCTCAAAAAACTAATGCGTTTCAAGCCAACAACAATATTTTAATAAGCGATAAAGCATCTATAAATACCAAACCTCAACTAGAAATTTTTGCCGATGATGTAAAATGTTCCCATGGTTGTACTATTGGGCAGTTAGATGAAAATGCTATGTTTTACATGCGGTCTCGTGGTATTCCAGAAAAGGAAGCACGCGCATTGTTAATGTTTGCATTTAGTAATAATGTTTTAGAGTCGGTTAAAATTCCAGAGTTAAAACAACGTATTACCAAAATAATCGCCAATAAGTTGGGCGTAAATATTGGATTCGATCTTTAGTACTGAATACGCTTTCGGTAGCCATAAATGTTTAATTAATTTGAAGCTAATCCCGCTTTCGGCAGTCGCTCTATGCGAGTAGCTTCAACAAATGCCTCAATCGGGGCTAAACCATATATGCCATGCTTAATGTAGAAAACATTCGAAAAGACTTCCCCATTCTTTCTCGCAAAGTAAATGGCAAACCTTTAGTATATTTAGATAATGCTGCAACATCGCAAACACCACAACAGGTTATAGATGTTATTGTAGACTATTACTCTAATTACAATGCTAACATTCATCGTGGTGTTCATACATTAAGTCAAGAAGCTACAGATTTATACGAGGCATCTCGCCAAAAAATACAAGCGCATTTTAATGCAAAATTTTCACATGAAATAATTTTCACCTCGGGCACTACACATGGCATCAACCTAGTAGCAAACGGATTTTCATCCATTCTAAAAAAAGGCGATGAAATTATAGTTTCTGCATTAGAACATCATAGTAATATTGTACCATGGCAGATGTTGTGTGAGCGTACTGGTGCAATTTTAAAAGTTATTCCAATGAATGATGAGGGCGAACTTATTATATCGGAATTCGATGCGCTGCTTTCTAAAACTACCAAATTGGTGTTTGTTAACCATATCTCAAACGCTTTAGGCACAATAAACCCTATAGAATATATTATTGGAAAAGCACACGAGGTTGGAGCTGCTGTTTTGATTGATGGTGCACAGTCTACACCACACATAAAACCAGACCTTCAAGCCTTAGATGTAGATTTTTATGTTACCTCCGCCCATAAAATTTGTGGGCCTACAGGCATTGGTATGCTTTACGGAAAAGAAGAATGGTTAAAAAAATTACCACCCTATCAAGGTGGTGGTGAAATGATTGCTGAAGTAACTTTTGAAAAAACTACATACGCAGAATTACCTCATAAGTTTGAAGCAGGAACACCCAATATTTGTGGCGGTATAGCTTTTGGTGCCGCTGTAGATTACATGAACAATATTGGTTTTGATAATATTGCGGCTTACGAAAACGAACTGCTAGAGTACGGCACAGAAAAACTTTTACAAATTGAAGGTTTAAAAATCTATGGGGTTTCTAAACATAAAACCTCTGTAATTTCTTTTAATCTAGAAGGCATACATCCTTACGATGTGGGCACCATTTTAGACAAACTTGGAATTGCAGTGAGAACAGGCCACCATTGCGCACAACCTATTATGGATTTCTATAAAATTCCAGGAACTGTTCGTGCATCTTTCGCATTTTACAATACCAAAGCTGAAATTGATGCTTTAGTTGAAGGTGTTAAAAAAGCTAAAATGATGCTATCTTAAAAATTTGGCGTCTTTTTTGTAAATTCCATTGTAAACTTTAATTAAAATGAAAGCACTACTAATGTGTATCTGCCTATTTGTGTTACGGTGTTGTTGGGGACCAACAGAATATCAAATAATGCAAGTCTTACAAAACGATGCTAATATTTTGAAAACGCTTTATGGAACTTATAAGATAAACACCTTAAAACTAGAAGAAGTATCAGTGCACAACATTACCATTTCATTTAACGACAGTACGAAACAAGTATCTGGATTTTCGGAGTGTAATCGGTTTTTTGGCTCATATAGATTAGAAGAAAACATCCTAACCTTCAATCAATTAGCATCAACAAAGATGTTATGTTCTGAAGATAAAAATAAAACAGAAAGGAAGTTTCTTAAAACTTTAGAAAAAGCCAATACTATTTACTTTTCAGAAAATGGATTTTCGCTTTTCAATAATAAAACCTTGCTATTATCTGCTTCAAAAGTAATAGAAGAAAACCATCTAAGTTTTGAGTATTCTGCATCCTCAAGAGGCAATTACAAACGTATTAAAATTGATAAGACACATATTGAACTCTCAAAGAAAAGAGCAGGGAAATCATTAAAGCGCTCCATAGATTCTAAACATTGGGAAACACTAGTAAAACTCTCAGAAGCTATTGAAATTAAAAGTATTAATAATTTAGAAGCTCCAAGCAAAAAATTTCAGTTTGATGGTGCGCCTTTAGCACATCTTAAAATAACTTTAAACGGGCAAACCTATACATCTGCACCTTTCGATCATGGAAACCCACCAGAAGATATTGCAGAATTAGTTAAAGAAATCTTATCAATAGCTGAAAACATTGAATAGCAACATTTCTTGTTGTATTTTTGTTATATAAATTTAGGTTTGAAAAAATAAATTCATGAGTATAGAAGAGATTCAAAACGAAATAATAGACGAATTTTCAATGTTTGAAGATTGGGAAGAACGTTACCAATATATGATTGATTTAGGGAAAGATTTACCCTTAATTGACGACCAATACAAAACCGACAGCAATATTATAAAAGGCTGCCAAAGTAAGGTTTGGGTACACGCTGAAATGAACAACGATAAAGTGGAATTTACCGCCGATAGCGATGCCATTATTACAAAAGGTATTATTGCTATTCTTATTCGTGTATTTTCAAATCAGCATCCTAAAGACATTATTGACGCCGATACTGATTTTATTGATAAAATTGGATTAAAAGAACATTTATCACCAACACGTGCCAATGGCTTAGTAAGCATGGTGAAGCAATTAAAAATGTATGCCATTGCATACCAAACACAATTGAACTAAGTTTAAACGTTGGCGTTTTTATTCGTTTAAACGCATCAACAAATAAACCTTTAAACAATTAAAAAAATGAGTGAACCAATAGATACAACCGAATTAGGCGAAAAAATAGTAAACGTTTTAAAAACGATTTATGATCCAGAAATTCCAGTAGATATTTACGAATTAGGACTAATTTATGATGTGTTTGTAAATGAGGACTACGACGTAAAAATTTTAATGACCTTAACAACACCAAATTGTCCGGTAGCAGAAACTTTACCGCTAGAGGTTGAAGAAAAGGTAAAATCGTTAAACGATGTAAACGATGCAGAGGTTGAAATTACTTTTGATCCGCCTTGGACTCAAGAACTAATGAGCGAAGAAGCAAAGTTAGAACTAGGAATGCTTTAATAAGTCTGCAGTTTCAGTAACAGTTTTTAGTAAATTTACCTTATACAATTTTGAAAGACGAGATTATAAATCGCGTAGCGAATAGTAAATTGGTTACCATAGACCTAGAGGATTATTATCCTGAAGGTAAGCGTGTGTTGTTTGATATTAAAGATTGGCTTTTTGAAGGTTTTGTACTTCGCGAGAAGGATTTTAGACAACAGGTAGCCGATTGTAATTGGAGCGATTACAAAAACCAATATATAGCTTTAACCTGTAGTACAGATGCCATTATTCCCGGTTGGGCGTATATGTTGCTTAGCATAAACTTAGAGCCTTACGCTAAAAAAATTATTATTGGCGATTTAGAACAATTAGAAACATCTATCTACCAAGATATAATAAACAACTTGGATGTTTCTGGGTACCAAGACAAGCCAATAATAGTAAAAGGCTGTGCTAATAAACCTGTTCCCCAAAATGCCTACATTATGCTTAGCAATAAGTTAAAGCCCTTTGCCAAATCTATTATGTATGGAGAAGCTTGCTCTTCTGTGCCACTTTACAAAAAGAAATAGCACCATTAGTGACCTCATAATATTATGTGGGTCAAACAATTGGGAAATCAAAAATCACAATGTTTTCTTTAAATAAAACCTAGGATTAGGAGTTCTTTTTCAAAAGAAATATCTTAACATTTGTTAAAAATTAATATATATTTGCCCACATTTTAAAAACTAATGAGAATGAAAAAACTATTATTTTTCGCAGTATTATGTTTAAGCGTTTCAGCTATTAGCGCTCAAACAAAAGAAGAGTTAGAACAACAAAAAGCTGAAAAACAAGCTGAAGTAGATGCAGCACAAGCTGAAGTTAAAGCTCTACAGGCTAAAATAGATGCACTACCGGGTTGGAGAAAAGGTGCTTTTGGTACAATTGGTGGTAGCTTGTCTAATTTTAACAACTGGTATGCACAAGGTGTTCCTAACAATGCCTCTGGTAATATTGGTTTTACTTTAAATGCATTTGCTAATTTAATTGAAGAGGATTTTTTCTGGAGAAATAGCTTAACAACCAATTTAAACTGGGTAAAGTTTGATGACAAAGATATTGCTACAGACGATGATAGCTTTAGAACAGCTACTGATGTATTTAATATCTCATCATTATACGGTAGAAACATCGCCAAAAACCTAGCAGCATCTGCTCTAGCAGAATACAGAACCACCATATTAGATAACTTTAACGACCCTGGTTATTTAGATATTGGTATTGGTGCTACTTGGACTCCTATAGAAAACCTAGTTGTGGTTGTACACCCATTAAACTACAACTTTGTATTTGCTGATGAAGACACTGTTTTTAACTCCTCTTTAGGTGCTAAAATTGTTGCAGACTATACCAGACAAATTGGCGCTATAGCTTTTAAAACTAATCTATCTGCGTTTCAAAGTTATGAGTCTGGAGACTTATCTAACTGGACGTGGACCAACTCTTTTAGCTATACCCTTTGGAAAATGATTGGTGTTGGTTTTGATTTTGGTTTGAGAAGTAACAAACAAGAAGCCCTAAACTATTCTATTAATACCCTAGGTAATGCTGGTGAAACTTTTGATACTGTAGATAACGACTTACAAAGCTATTACACTATTGGTTTAAGCTATAAGTTTTAATAGCTAGTTATATAAACTCACTAAGGCTAAATTAAAAGCCAAATAATTTGAGTAAAAAAAGGTTCTTCACAAACGAAGAGCCTTTTTTTTAACCCCAAATACCATACTTTATTCAAAGCTTAATACTTATCATTCACACAAAACCGAAACTACAAAAAGGCCTACTCGCCCTTAAACCGTTTTTTATTTCCACCTAAACCAAAAAGCCGTTTAAGAAATCCGTCCCGTTTTTCAGGTTCACATTTTAAATCCTCTAAGGCTTGGTAGGATGTAGTTTTAAATTCTGCTTTCGTAATTGCATTAAAGTACTCATCTTCATTCAGTTTTTTATAAAACTTTGCAAAAATTGGTAACGCTGAGTTTGCCCCTTGCCCTATACCTGTGGAACTAAAACCAATGCTATGGTTATCGTTTCCAACCCATGTAACACTCACTAATTTAGGTGTAATACCCACAAACCATCCATCCTTATTATTTTGGGTAGTACCAGTTTTTCCTGCTATTTCATTTCTTAACTTATATTCATTTCTTAGTCTTGATGCAGTTCCGCTATTTACTGTAGTTTTCATCATTTCCAATACTACTTGCTGGGTATAATCATTAAATGCAGGCACTTTTTTAACTTCAGGCTTAAAAGATACTAACACCTTTCCGTATCTATCCCTTACTTCTTTTATACAATAGGGTTTTACTGCTTTTCCGGCATTAACGTAACTTGCAAAAGCACCAGTTAGTGCCTTTAAGTTAATTTCTGCTACACCTAGTGCTATTGATGGTTCATTAGGTATTGTTTTTACAATTCCCAATTTTTCAACTAAATCAACAACTTTTGGTATCCCTACCTCATTTAAAACCTTAACAGCTATAGTATTTACAGAATTACTTAGCGCTTTTTCTAAACTATAATTTAAGTGAGGGGCTTCTTCTTCACTTCCAGAATTTGTTGGAGTCCAATCATCATAATTAACATAACTCACAGCTTTTAACGGAAAATAAGTACATGGTTTCATACCGTTTTCTATCGCTGCTGTATAAACAAAAGGCTTAAAGGTTGACCCTACTTGTCGTTCACTTTGCGATACATGATCGTACTTAAAAAACCTGTAATCAATACCACCTATATAAGTTCTCACGGCTCCTGAGGAAGGGTCTATTGACAACATTCCTGTATTTAAAAATTTCACAAAATGCTGTAAACTATCCCTAACCGTTATACGCGCTATCGTATCGCCATCCCAACTAAATACTTCTACATTTCGTTTAGTGTTAAGAGTGTCTTCTATTTGCTTATCACTCAAACCCTTTTCTTTAAACTTCTTATAAAGAGGTAATTGCTTAATTATGTTTTTAATAAATGTTCCATTTTGTTTCCAAGGAGCGTTATTACCATATGCGCTTTCAAAATCTTTCTGTAAAACAGCCATATGTTCTTTCATAGCTTCTTCTGCAAGTTCTTGCATAGCATAGTCTAGTGTGGTGTGCACCTGCAATCCATCTCTATACATATCGTATGGTTGGCCATCTGGTTTCTTTAATGAATCTAAAATTAGGGTTAATTCTTTTTTTACCTGCTCCCTAAAATAAGGCGCTATACCAACATCATGATTAAATGAACGGTACTCTAGTTTAAGAGTATCTGCAATAAGTATATCGGCTGTATCTTTTGATAAATATCCATATTTAACCATTTGGTTTAAAACTACATTTCGTCTTGCCTTACTGCGTTTGGGGTACAATCTTGGGTTATAATAATTATTTGCCTTTAATGTACCTACCAAAACAGCCGATTCTTGTTTATTTAATGATGTAGTTGACTTATTGAAAAATTTTCGTGCAGCACTCTCAATACCATACGTATTGTCTGGAAATGGTACCGTGTTTAAATAAAGTTCTAGAATTTCTTTTTTAGAATAGATATCCTCAATACGCTTAGCGATTATGGATTCCCTTAGCTTGTTTATAACAATACTTGCAAAAATATATTGCTTTCTTCCAAACAGATTTTTTGCTAACTGAAGCGTAATTGTACTGCCGCCGCCAGCCGACTCATCCTGCATTAAAATAGTTTTTAAAAATACCCTAACTAAGCTTTTATTGTCTATGCCATCATGTTGATAAAAACGAATATCCTCGGTAGCTATTAAGGCATCTATTAAATGTTGGGGGAAATCTTTGTAGGTTAAAGGTTGCCTATCGTAAATAAAGTATTTACCAATTAAGCGACCGTTTTTATCTAAAACTTGCGTAGCAGCCTCTTGCCGTATAAACGTTAAATCTTTTTTAGAAGGTATATTTCCAAAAGCACCACAATACACACTTACAAATAGGCTCACTAGCAGAAAAACCACAGTTACTAACCCAATTAAACTCCATTTCACCCATTTTTTCCCTAGTATATTTCTACTCCAAACAAAAAGTAAAAAAGCTTTACTTTTAATGAAATTGCTTTTTTGTGGGCTATTGCTCATAACCTATTGGGTTTCTTCGTAGTCGGGATATAGGAAACTGTTATAAGGAAAACGTGTTACATGAATTTCCCTTACCTCATCATACACACGTTTTTTAAAATCGTCTATATTGCTTTTGTTTATTGCGGAAATGAATAAAGCATTGTTACCTATTTTGCTCATCCAAGTACTTTTCCATTCTTCTAAGGTGTAATGTTTTTTTGTTCTTTCTTCATCTAGTTCATCCTCTTCAAAGGGTTCTGGTTCGTAAGCATCAATTTTATTAAACACCATAATGGTTGGTTTATCGCTGCTTTCAATCTCCCCTAATATTTTATTAACAGATGCTATGTGTTCTTCAAAATTAGGATGGGATATATCTACCACATGCAACAACAAATCGGCTTCTCTTACTTCATCTAGAGTACTTTTAAAACTTTCTACCAACTGCGTAGGTAACTTTCTTATAAATCCAACGGTATCACTTAATAAAAATGGCAAATTTTGAATTACCACTTTTCTAACCGTAGTGTCTAGGGTAGCAAATAGTTTATTTTCGGCAAATACATCGCTTTTGCTAATTACGTTCATTAACGTAGATTTACCAACATTGGTGTAGCCCACAAGCGCTACACGCACTAATTTACCGCGGTTACCCCGCTGTACAGCCATTTGCTTATCTATGGTTTTTATACGGTCTTTTAAAAGCGCAATTTTATCGCGTACTATACGTCTATCTGTCTCTATCTCGGTTTCACCAGGACCACGCATGCCAATACCACCCCGTTGGCGCTCTAAGTGTGTCCACATTCCTCGTAATCGTGGTAACAAATACTCGTATTGCGCTAGTTCTACCTGAGTTCGGGCATAACTAGTTTGAGCACGTTGTGCAAAAATATCAAGAATTAAATTAGTTCTATCTAGAACTTTACATCCTAAAATTTTGCTTATATTACGTTCTTGTGTTGCAGAGAGTTCGTCATCAAAAATTGCGGTACTAATATCGTTCTCATCAACAAAATGTTTTACTTCCTCCATCTTACCAGACCCTATAAAGGTTTTAGGATTGGGCATATCCATTTTCTGGGTAAACCGCTTAATGGCATACCCACCAGCTGTAAAGGTTAAAAACTCTAGCTCGTCTAAATATTCTTTTAGTTTTTCTTCGTCTTGGTCTTTAGTAACAATACCTACCAAAACCGCCTTTTCTAAATCTACATCTTTCTTTTCAATCATATTACAAAGTTACATAATTACAGGCATTTTAATTTTAATTTTTTATACCCTATTTTTGACACATGACAGACGATTTAGAAGACATTTCCATACGCCATAACATGCAGACTGTGGCATTTTACAATATTGAAAATTTATTTGATTTAAGAGATAGCAGATTTACTAACGACAACGATTTTTTACCCGAATCTGTAAAACGATGGACACCCAAACGCTACCAAAACAAATTGCAGAAAATTGGATATGCTATTTCTAATATTGGTCGGCAAGAAACTGGTAAACACCCAGCAATTGTTGGTTTAGCAGAAGTTGAAAACGCTAAAGTTTTAAAGGATCTTATAGCATCGAAACACTTAGAGGATTGCGATTACAACTATGTGCATTTTGATTCTCTAGACGAACGCGGTATTGATGTTGCATTATTATACAACACCAAAGCGTTTAAAGTTTTTCATACTGAAACTTTTTCGGTTAGCTTAGTAGATAACGATGGTACACCTGATTATACCAGAGATATTTTGCTTGTTGGTGGAAAATTAGATGGCGAAAACGTTTATTTTATATTAAACCATTGGTCTTCTAGACGTGAAGGTGTTGAAGAAACCGAATTTAAACGTTTAGCAGCCTCTGAGAAAGTGAGTGAGATTATTTCATGGTTAACACAAGAAGACAAACATGCTAAAATTATGGTTTTGGGCGATTTTAATGATACGCCACAAAACGAAAGCCTAAAACGCTTAACGGAAGACCATAGTTTGTTTAATCCTTTTGAAACCCTACGATCATTCACCCGTGGCACTGTTAAACATAGAAGACAATGGTATGTGTTTGATCAAATTTTAGTCTCTACTAACTTTTTTAAAAGCTCTAAAAATGAATTCGAATTTTTTAAAGCTAATATTTTTGATGTAGATTTTTTAAAGCTATTTAGAGGCCCCTTTAAAGGAGCTCCTTTTAGAACTTATGTTGGAAAAAAGTACAAAGGCGGCTACAGCGATCACTTTCCTGTTTATACTATTTTAAAAAAATAAATGATGCACTAAATGCAGTATAAAAACAAAAAACACGCTGTAGAAAAAACACAGTTACATATAAGGAGTAAACATCGAGACCGCTATAATTTTAAAAGTTTAATAACAACTTGCCCTGAGCTTTCATTGTTTGTGAAGCCCAATAAGTATGGAGATGCTTCAATTAATTTTTTTGATCCCGAGGCAGTAAAAACGTTGAATAAAGCGCTACTGCAACATCATTATAATATAGAATATTGGGATATTCCTAAGCATTATTTGTGTCCACCAATTCCTGGAAGAGCCGATTATATTCATAACATAGCAGATTTATTAGCCTCAAAAAACAACAATAAAATTCCAACAGGGAAACATATTAAATGCTTAGATATTGGTGTAGGGGCAAATTGTGTGTATCCTATTATAGGTGCCACAACATACAATTGGTCTTTTGTTGGTTCAGATATTGATGCTACAGCTATTACATCTGCCACAAAAATAGTACAGCGAAACAAAAATTTAAAAACCAATGTTGAATTGCGGTTACAACCCACACCTCGTAATTTTTTTAAAGGTATTATTCGTAATGATGAACGGTTTGATATTACTGTTTGCAATCCCCCTTTTCACGCGTCTTTACATGAAGCTGAAGCCAGCACAGTTAGAAAACTAAAAAATTTAACAAAAAAGACACCTCTAAAACCCGTATTAAATTTTGCCGGAAAACCAAATGAACTGTGGTGTGAAGGTGGCGAAGCAACTTTTGTAAAAAATATGATATATGAAAGCAGAAGGTTTGGGACTTCATGCTTTTGGTTTACAACCCTAATTTCAAAAGAATCAAATCTTAAAGGTGTTTCTAAGCTTTTAGAAAAAGTAAACGCTACAGAAGTTAAAATACTCACAATGGGTCAAGGCAACAAAATAAGCCGCATAGTAGCTTGGACGTTTTTAAACAAAGCACAACAAGACGAATGGGGTTTTACAAGAAATTGAATGCACTTCTAGATTAATCCTCTTTTTTAAAGTTATTAAACTTAAATGGCCTGAAATAGTGTGTATATTAACCCTAAAATAATAAAAGGCAGTAACCAAAGCACCCAAATATTATAAGTTTGTTTTTTCCTTTTCAGCATTTTTACATGAAGTAAATTTCGTTTTCTGCCACTATACTGCATCCAATTTTTAAAAAAAACAACTAATACTGATAGAATAAATAAAATCCAACCTTTGGAAGCTGACATAACATCTACTTGCATTTGCTTAAAAAATCCAGCAAAAAACACCCCTAAAAGTAATAACAAACAGCACTGTAGGAACGAAACATAAAAGGTAGCGATTTTAATAGCATTTTTCCTTTTTTTAGTTTTATAGTGCTGTACTAGGTTAAAGAAAAATATGTCGAATATGGTCATAAAGCATGTATTGTGCTAAAGGTATAACTATTCCACAAAATCTACACTAATGTCATCTAACTCATAAACACCATCAAAAGTAGATTGCCCACTTCCTGTATATTTAAATGCGATATGTATAGAGCCCGAAATACACGATAAATCTACATTTCCAGAACTAAACCATTCTGCAAAAGAATCGGTGTCTTTTACAACATAAGCATCGGTTAATATTCGCCAAGTGGCAGCTGTAACGCCTGCTTCGGTCCCATCCCAATCATCGGCATAAAACACTTCCATATAACTACTATCTGCTAAACTGTTAGAGGTTTTAAAGCGTAGCGATTCGCCATCTTGTGCATCTAAATCTATAGCAGGTGTAATTAACCACCCTATATTACTTATATCACCAGAACTGGCAGACTGAAATCTAGCAGAACGCCCTAATGAGGCATTTGATGATGTTGAGGAATACCCCTCCCAAGCTTGTGTTCCCGCCTCTATATAGTTGGTCCACCCATCAATTTCTATGGGACGGTTATTTCTTTGAGGTTCAAAATCTTCGTATAACAAATTGCCTGTGCCTATGGTAGTAGCAAGACCACAGGAAAATTCTATAGGGTCGCAACGTTCAGTACTATCAAAATTTATATCGGCAGAACTATTAATCACCAAAACATTAAAATTGTCTCTAAAATCTCGACTAAAAACACCTGTAATAGTACCACTGCCTTGTGGTACTATTAAAGACTTAAAATCTGAAAATGTACTAGTTTGCATAATAATTTGAATACCAGATTCGCAACTTTCCAACAAGCGCAAACCATCAAACTCATCAAAAGATTCACTTGCAAAAGAGGCGCCTAGTTCAAACCTGTTTAATTGCATATTTTGTAGTTGTATTAGCGTATTCTCATCAGCTTCTGTTAAATTTTCTAAAGCAACTACTTTTGGTTTAATTTCAACTATATCATTAGTTCTCAGTATTATATCGCGATATTCTGTAGCTTGAATTTGTTGTACGTTTACCGCATCGCCTTTACCAATAGTTACTACGCCACTAGTTTCCCCTAGTGTTAGCCCTTGTAATTTTATAAATACTTTTTGCCCAAGTTGATAAGTGTCTGACAAGCTACTTTGATTTATGTCTATTTTAAAACCCAACCTTGGATCGTTATCGGGATTACTATCATCTATTTTGTTTTGTATAATAAGCTCTTCAAAAAAATTACCTGCTTTGTCTGATGATATCACATAACCTTCAATATAAATATCGTCTCGAACAACCACTGTTGTATTACCACCATTTACGGCCTGTTCGTAAAGTGATTTTATGGCTTTAAACGTAGTGATTTTTTCAACTGGAATATCTGGATTTTCGTTTGTAATATTAGGTACACCAAAATCGTCGTCTCCAACACAAGAAAGCACGAATGCCACAAGCATAGTAATTAAAAAGTTATTTGTTTTTTTCATAATGTATCTTTTTATAAAAAGCTTCCCTTAATCTCTCCAAAGGAGGAACACGCTTATTCAACCGTTTATTTGTCCAGACCTCTCAGGTTTTTGAAATCTGGGAGGTCTTACATTTATCTCTTTTCACAAGCATCTGCAACACATTCCTTCTCCTTCTGGAAGGTTAGTAGGGCTTCTAGAATCTGTAATTCACATTTAAAAAATAAGTCGTTCCGCGACCATACCAATATTTAGAGCCAAATACAGGTGTTTTTAAAGCTTTATCATCGCGCAACTGCCTAAAATTGGCATTTCTACCTTGCTCAAAACCACCAGTTTTAAAAACTTCATCTAAAAGGTTGTTTACACTTGCAAAAACACTAATGTATTTACTGCCTATTTTCCAAGATTTTCCTCCTACTAAATTTACTACCATATAGTCATCAAACCGTTCTTGTTGCAATAATTCCCTAGCTAAATCCTCATCGTAGTCATTAAAAACATTACCATCAAAATCTGTTGTAAAGTTTGCAGATCGCGTTAACGGACTAATATCAATATAAGTATTTGTGAAAAAATTTGCTGTAGCACCAAACCACCAAAAATCGGGGTCTCTATATTCAAAACCAAAAGAATACGCTCTGTGTGGTCCTGCAGCAATTTTATAGTTTTTAAGATTAGATGCCCCAAAATCTTTAAAACCATCTACAAAACCAGCTGCTACAGATTCATCATCTGCTTCGGTAGTTAAGTACAAATTTGGATTGTTAGCATACGTAAACTGCCCTACAGATGCCACTCCTTTTAACTTAATGGTTGGTGTAACCTGAGCTTCTATTCCTAATTCACCTCCAATATGTTGTTTATCTATGCCTTGTAAAATCTCTTGAATAAAAGCTACATTATCGCCCCCAATACCATCTGCAAAGAAAAATGAGATTTCGTTTGCATCTGTAATTTTTGTGTAATATCCTGTAAGTTTTGCTTTTACAATAGGAGAACGAAAAACATAACTTATATCAGTCGTCATTATTTTCTCTTCTGTAATATTTGGTACAACATTATGGTTTTCCCTAGAGTTGGAATAGGTGTTTCTTAGTGATGGTGCTCTGGTAATGTAGCCACCATTAATATTCAACAAATGTTTTCCAGAAATTTTATAGGTTAGTCCGCCCTTAGCTCCAAACCCCATAAAGTTTAGTGTTTCTCCCTTACCTAGAGAATTATTAGGAAATGCTCCGTTTTGGTATAAACCTTCACGTTGGTATTGCGTGCTTGTTACACTTCCAGAAATAAAAAAGTCGAGTTTATTATAACTAAATTGAGCCTGGGCAAATCCATTTACTACATTAGCAAACAGGTTGTAGTTATATTTAAAGGTATCGCCCTCACCAACCAACCGGTTTGGATTTTGTAAATCGTTTTGAGCTTCGTCTATAGCTTCAGCAAATTGGTCTATATCCAAATAAGTCTCTGCTCCTAATAAATCTAAAACCTCAGCAAAGTTTTCAGATTTCAGGGTTTGAATATTTATACCTGCATTAACTACAACATTATCGTTCCATTCGTTATTTACAATAGAATTAAAGGTAAATTGGGTGTCATCTACACGGTCTTCATATAAGGCATAAACAGCATTTCCTCCATTTTGTGTATTTAAAATATTTGCTTCATATAACGAATTCCAATCCATTTGCCCGTTATCTTTAAACTCTTGCAGTGCCAAATAAGCAAACTGTAAATTGTTTGGAAAGTTACGTTCAAAATAACTTGGAAGTTTTTGGTAATACGTTGGGCTTGGGTTTGCGCCACCACCTTCTGGTATGCCATTTACCAAATCGGTACCATTGTTATCTAACCTACTGTTTCCTAATCTCCCAAATTGATATGCAAGGTTTGTGTTTAATCTGGTTTTTGTAGATATGTTCCAATAGTGATTTAGCATTAAAATAGGCTCTTCTACTTCCTTTATTCTAGAATTGCGTTTCTCTCCATTTTGGAATCCCCAATATTCGTTATAGCGAATATCTTTTAAATCGAAAACTTCTTGAGTATTCGGAGACGATTTCCCACGTCGGTTTGGTGCATAAATGCCTGTAAAATTCAAACTATGGTTTTCGCTTAATTTTTTTTCGATTGAAAGAAAAAATGAATTGGCATTATACACCGTAGCATCTTGGTAACCTTCGTTCCCCCAACGCCTTCCTAAAGAAATTGTATAGGCCCAATTATTTTCTAATAGTCCTGAAGCATAAGTTGCCATTAAACGATTGGTATAACTTCTGTTAGAAGAAGAATAGGTAATACGTGCGCCCGCTCTAGCTTTAGACGCTCTAACATTTATATTTGTAGTTCCTAGAATACCTCCAAAATTATAATCTGATGGCGCTAAACCTGTTGTTAATTCTTGATTTCGCATTACATCGTTTAATCCACCCCAATTACTCCATTGTGGCCTGCCATTAAATAGCTTATTCATGGATATTCCATTAATTAATACACTACCGTTTTCGGAATCTAAGCCTCTTAGCCTGAAGAAAGATTGGCTAAACTCAAAAGCTGCGGTACGCTGAAACACATCTAACGACGAGGACAATAATCCCGTAATGTTATCTGCTCCACTTGTATCGTTATCTAATTCATCATCAGACAATGTTATGGTGAACAGGTCCTGACTTTGAGAGATATCGCGCTCTAAAGTCATATCGCTAATATCTACAGTTTGCCCTTTATATACTATAATTGGAAAACGCTTGGTAGTATAACCTGCTTTAGAAATTTTAAGTACCTGCTCGCCCAAAGGTATATTTGAAGAAAAAAGGAATTCCCCCTGAACATCTGTTAAAGAAGATAGATCTGTACCCTCAAGAACTACTGTAACATTTAAAATAGGCTGAAATGATACCGCATCTTTTACACTACCTTTAACAATGGTTTGCTGCGCGTAGAGTGAAAATGAAAAAAATGCGAATAAAAAAATGAGGGTTATTTTATTCATGATTATCTTTAAGACCCGTTTTGTATGAAAAAGTAACGATTAAAACCGAAAAATTACAACATTTATTATAAATACGTAACTTTGACTTAAGTTTTACGCTACGTAAACTACTTTTTTTTAAAATATGAATGTTTTTAAGCTTTTTTTATCACTGTTTTTTCTTAGTATCATTTCAACTTGTAATGCTCAAGATAAAAAATTTAAAATCCATACTATAGCATTTTATAACCTAGAGAACTTATTTGATACCATAAACGATCCTTTGAAGTTTGATGAGTATAGCCCAATAATGGAACTAAAAACCAATCGTACTTCAGTTTATCAACACAAAATAAAAAACATGGCCAGGGTTCTTTCTGAAATTGGTAAAGATGCTACAAAAAATACACCTGCCATTATTGGAGTTTGTGAGGTTGAAAATAGAACTGTTCTAGAAGACCTTGTAAACGATACTACACTAATAAAAAAAGATTATGGCATTGTACATTACAATTCTCCGGATGCTAGAGGGATAGACGTAGCTTTACTATATCAAAAAAGTTTGTTTACACCAATTCATTCCAAGACCTACGAATTGAAGATTTATGATGACCAAACCCGAGAGCGCATTACAACTCGCGACCAGTTATTGGTGAGCGGTAAACTTGAAGATGACTTAATTTATATAATAGTAAACCATTGGCCATCTAGACGCGGCGGTGAAGCCAGAAGTAGACCAAAACGTGTAGCTGCTGCAAAATTAAATAAGCGTATTATAGATTCGTTACAAGCCGAAGATCCGTATGCAAAAATAGTTATTATGGGTGATTTGAATGACAATCCTAATAACACAAGTTTAAAGGATGTATTAAAAACTAAACGGAAACGAAAAAAAGTTGGAAACAAAGGACTTTACAATCCGTTTGAAAATTTTTTTAGAGATGGATTAGGTACCACTGCCTACAGAGATAGCTGGAGTTTATTTGACCAGATTATTGTTTCTAAACCTTTACTGGACAGAGATTATTCGTCTTTTAGGTACTATAAAGTTGGTGTGTTTAATAAGAACTATATAATTACTTCAACGGGAAAATATAAAGGCTATCCTTTTAGAAGTTGGAGTGATGGCGGATTTAGCAATGGTTTTAGCGATCATTTTCCGGTGTATTTGTATTTGATTAAAGAGGTAGAGTAATCCCTTTAATCCAAACAATAAATAGGTTATCGTTAACAAAAAGACCTGTCTGGTTTTAAAAAACCTGACAGGTCTGAAGTATATTCTTTAACTATTTTAGTTTAACCAAGCACTCCAAGGAATTCTAGACAAGAACAACACCAAAGCAATGGTATAAAAAATAGCGATGGTTTTCAATTTTGGACCTGAAGTTAATTTCTTTTTATGCTTTGAGTATCCTATTGTTATTAAGGCTACAGCAATAATATTAATTAAAGGATGCTCTACTAAATACAATCTGTTTACAGCATCTTTCATAACGCCACCCATACCTAATTCACTAAAAAGTGCCAATCTTGGAGATACAACATATAAAATAAGGCCAATTAATAATTGAATATGAGACACAATTAAAGTGAACAGGGAAATTCTAAAATCTTTAGCGCTATACTCCTTACCTCCAACAGTTTTTGCAATGGCATTAACAGTTGCAATAATTAAAATGAGGAGCACAACATATGCCCAATAAGAATGTAATACTTGTATGGTTTCGTACATGATGTATTTATTTTATTTCAACATCAAAAATAGTGATTTTAATTCATAAAAAAACCGCTTAATTAACTAAGCGGTTTAAAATTATTTATAAAAATAGTATTTATTGCCATTTATTTTCTGCAGCCTCTCCGCCCCAAATTAAGGTTGCTAAATAAGGATTGTCTATAAACGGGTTTCGATTACCTTGAGCAGAAAAAATAACGGTATTACGTTGCTCTTCAAATGCAGAAACAGGATCTTCTCTGTTCCATTTTAAAAACAACTCTAAACTACCAACTTTAGAAAAAGTTTCACCATATCTTATGTTTAAGTATAATATCATTCTCGCTACATCGCCTTTCCACTCATCACCAGGAAACCAAGATTCCCCAACAAGTTTATATATTCCGCTTCCATCTGTAAACGGGTAGTTTAATCTGTCGCTATTTACCGTAGCATCGCAAGACCTAAGATGATGTAGGTCTGTAACCGCATCAGCAGCAACTAAGCGAGATTGAGGATATACATGCTCTGTATTGAATGTTTGTGGTGAATACGAATTTGTTCCAGAGGTATACTCTTCCCAATAGCGACTGTCACTAGAATACATCAAAATAACATTATCTGCGTTATTTAAATCTTCATCAGCATTGTATAAATATTGATGTCTTTGTGCATAAGTTAAAATGGTAGTGTGTTTTGATTTTGTAACCAACTCTATTTCATTTTTCATTAGGTTTGAATCTTCTGTAAAAACAACACCACTGTAATAATCTGTTAAAGATGCAGGAATATTAAAGCTAACAGGAGTTATTACTGAAATAGTTACAGTAGCAGTAGCACAGGTGTTAGTAGGCGCATCATCATCGCATATGGTATATGTGAAAGTATCTTCACCTACAAAATCTGTAGCAGGTTCATATGTTAATGTTCCGTTGTTGTTTAAAATAAGAGTACCTGAAGAAGCACTATCATTAATTGATGATAGTACAGTATCGTCTATTAAGGTATCGTTATCTAAAATCTCGTTAATTGAAGTTACTTGGTTTTTTACCACTGTAATGGCATCATCTACAGCAGTTGGATTACCTTCATCGGTTACATTGAAGGTTACTGTTGCTGTTGCACATGATGGTGTGGCATCTGTATCACATATGGTGTACGTAAAAGTATCTTCTCCTGAAAAACCATTTGGCGCAGTGTACGTTATAGTATTGTCGTTGTTTAGAATAACCGTACCATTGGTTAATGCATTATTAATTGATGACAATAGAGCGCCATCAACAAGAGTATCATTTATTAATATTTCGAAAGTATTTGTAGTATTCTCTACAATATCAAACGCATCATCTACAGCTACGGGATTTCCAACATCAGTTACGGTAACAGTTACTGTAGCTGTTGCACAATTAGGTGTACTCAATCCATCACAAATGGTATAGGTAAATGTATCTGTACCAATAAAGTTATCGGCAGGCGTATAAATAAGCTTATTGGAAATTTCCCTTACTAAACCATTATTGGCAGATGCACTGGAAAAATCGTTTAAAGTAGCATTATTTTTAAGAGTATCGTTACTTAAAACATCAATAGTAACTGGTGTATTTTCAACAGTTGTGGCCGTATCGTTTACAGCAACTGGCGGTTCTATAATAGGGTTGTCTTCACTTCCACCACATGCAAAAAGCATTACAATAAATGATACGTAAATATACTTTTTCATAACTAGAATTTATTTAAAGATAAAAAAACCTCTTACATTTAGTAAGAGGTTTTTATTAAAATGTATAATGGTTATTGGTAAACCCAAACACCATCGGTCTTTATAACACTTTTTGTTTCGTTACCTGTAGAACCGGTGAAAACAACAAAGGTTAAAGCATACTTCTGTCCTTCAGCAGCTCCAGGATTTCTTGCATCTAGCAATATATTGAATGCTTCCAATAACATCTCGTCGCTCCAATAGTTACTACTTCCTGTACGTCTATCAAAACTTCCAAAGAAACCTACGTTATCTGCAGGACCAGGATAAACATCAATTAAAGCATTAGATATTAAGTCTACATCAGCACCTAATAAAACATAATTAATTGTGTTATCTGGTACCCAAACCCCATCTTCGAATCCATATTGGAAAGATGTTTCAATAACATCAGGAGTTAATTTCCACTTATCCCCATCAAAAACACTATGCCCGTACTTTGTAGAAGTTCCTCCTGCGAAAAAGTCGTACTGTACCATAGCCACATCGCCTGCCTGAGCAAATGGGAATAAACCTTCTAAAAAGATATCTAAAATGTAAATATTACTACTACTAAAGTTTGGAAATCTAAATCCAAAAGAGTCGTAATCTGCTCTGGTAAATGTATAAGGGAATTCCCAATCGCCATCATTTTTAGCAACCACTGCAGCTACTTCTACAACTGTAGCACTTTGAATATATGCTCCACCAGTATATAATAAAGTCATTGTATCTGTACCCCTTGAGCCATTAAAAATCTCATATGAAACTACATAAACATCACCTTCTGTAGCAGATGGTAACACAAGGTTAAAACCTTCAACAAGCATTTCATCTGTCCATGCATTATCACTAGAACCAACTCTAACATCAAAACTGCCAAATTGCGCTAGGTTACCGCCTGGACCTGGATAGGTAGCTGTTAAAGCAGCAGCAATTGCATCATAATCATCTCCTGTTAAAGTATATTCGGTAGCATCTGAACCACTTGCTTCAACATCTAACTTTAAAAAGTTATATCCGTTGTGTTGTAGTGTGAAAGATTCTGAACCTGGACTGCCATCAAAAATAGCAAAATTTACTACTAGAACTTGACCTGTGTTATAATCGGCTGCCAACAATGCTGTAATAGCTTCAACTATCATGTTATCAGACCAATAAGAATCTCTACCTGATCTTCTTTCAAAATTTCCAAATCTTGCAGCACTACTTGTAGCTTCTGGGTATTTAGATCCTAATGCATCTTCAATGGTTTCAAAATCACTATCTGAAAGTGTGTATGCTAAAACCTCTGCATTATAAGTTAATTCTACAAAAGTTCCGTTCTCAGCACTTTCAATAGTAGTAGATAAAAAACTATCAATATCGTTTAAGTTTGAAAGTGTTTGCGATGTTGAAATTGGCTCTAAAACAGTTTCATCAAAAAGGTTATAAGTAACATTTACTAAAGAACCTTCTCCCCAAACAGGGTATTTCTCTGCTAAGAAATCTGGAAGGATTAAATCTGCTTGATCTTGAGACTCGAAAAACTCTTCGCCACCTAATTCATCTTCGTATAATTCATAATCCTCAGCAGTAAAGGTGTACTGTTCGTCGGCTTGAATAAAATCTACACCTGGAGTTTCTCTGGCGTCTATATCATCATAAAGATCTTCTAGCGGATTACACCCTACAAAGGTAACCGCAAGAGTTAGCGTAATTAAATAAATTATTTTTTTCATTTTCAAAGTTTTTTAGAAGTTAAGTTTTGCGCCAATGCTGAAAGTTCTACCAAATCCCATCCAAACCAAGGCTGTATCGGCAGTAGAACCTGCTCCATCTTGTGCATCTGGAATGTACTCAGTATCAAATACGTTATTCATTCTAGCTGTAAGCGTAGCATCGAAAGGACCAAAATCGAAACCATGTGTCATGGCTACATCAAACAATCCAAATGCAGGCATTTTCCAAGCATCTGGTCCTGGTTCGTTTCTGTCACTAGGATCAAAACGTGCATAGATATCAGCATTATATACATAATCTACAACAAGTCTAGTATCGGTACCAAACTTATAATTAGTACCTAAACCAAATGATGTTTGGGCTGCATCTGATACATGTACATCTTCAATATATAAATCAACAGTTTCTATAAGGTTTTGTTCTTCATCAAATACCTGAACATCAAGTACGTTATTTGCCCATCTCCAATCTCCTATAGAAGCCATACCATTTATTTCTAATCTATCGGTAGCTTTATAAACAAAATCTAGTTCTATACCTTGGTGAACGGCATTAACACCTAAAACATTAGCAGAAGCTCTAGTACCATCTGGTTGTTGGAAAGAAACCGTTTCTGTTCTATCATTCCATAGTGTTCTGTACAGGTTAACATTAGCGGCTAATTTTTCGCTTCTGTAACCATAACCTAACTCAAAACTAGTAATTTTTTGGTTTGGTGCATCTGCATTAATATTATCGTTACTAAAGTTTAAGAACACAGCATCAAACTCAGCTGCTCTTTCAAAATAACCAATATTAGCAAAAACATTGTGGTTTCCATCTATTCTATAGTTTCCACCACCTTTTATACTTCCTCCTAAAAAGTTGTAACGATCTGTTTCTTGTAAAGGATCTGAATCTAAATAATTAAAATAGTCAATTCTTTTATAAGATGTATTAGATAAAGCTACAGCAACAAAGGTGTTAAAGCTATCATTAACGTCGTATTCTAGTTGGCCAAAAGCACCAATCCATCCCACAATACCATCGTTGTTATAATTAATAACATCTCCTACTCTAGCAAGATTGTTTGGATTGTTAGCATCATTATTATCTAGAAAATACTGCCCTCCTAATAAGTTTGTAACCTCTTGAAAGTGTAAGCCTTTGTAAGATCTAAAATCTAAACCAACTTGCAGTACCATATCTTCATTTAAATTGGTTTTTAAGTTTGATAGTAACCCGTACCAATTGTGGTCGTTACGAGATGCTCTTAAAATAGTTTCTGAACCTAAAGCACCAAGCGCTTCATTCTCATCAGCTATTTTATCGAAATTTATAGGTCCGTAAAGGCCATCTCTATACTCACTAGAGCCATCTGCATTAAAAGTGAATTTGTTTACACCTCTAATACCACCGCCACCACCAGTACCAAAGGATACATAAGCAGAAGAGTTAATAGACGTATTATCATTTAAATTCCAATAGTGGTTTAAAGATATTTGAGGTTTGTGATAAAAGTTGTCTTCCTGAAACGTTACTTGCCCGTTATAATATCCCCAATCTGCATTAAACTTTCTACCTCTTTCGCTATTTCTATACGTTTCAATTAACTGTCTGTTTTGTCGTTGTCCATGTTGCTGTTTAGCTCCAAAAGCAGAGAACGCTAATTTATGTTGCTCGTTAAATTCTTTTGAAATATTAACAAAATAAGATACACCTGAAAACTGAGTACCATCTACATATCCATCTCCTTGTGTATGTGCAGCAGAAACCGTAGCAGCAAAACCGTTATCTAACAAACCTGTAGAATAAGTTATACCATATTTTTTATATCCATCGTTACCAACAGAAGTCATTATGCTTCCACCTTCTTCAACATCAGTAGTTTTTGTAATAATGTTAATTGTACCACCTATAGAAGGTACGGCGATTTTAGCAGCACCTAGACCTCTTTGGGTTTGCATTGTGCTTGTTACGTCGCCAAGACCAGCCCAGTTACTCCAGAATACACGACCATTTTCCATATCGTTTACAGGAATACCGTTAATCATTACCGCAACGTTTACAGAACCAAAGCCTCTCATTCTTACTTCTCCATCTCCAAAACCACCACCAGCTTTTGTAACATAAACACCTGGAGTAGATTTTAGAATTTCAGGGAATTCCTGCGACCCTAGTTTCAATTCAATATCAGCAGCTTTTACTGTAGATACTGCCACAGGCGTTTTTCTGTCTACAGCAACTGATGCGATGATTTGAATCTCTTCAAGACCTACTTGGCTTGATTTCATTTCAACTTTACCTAAAGCTGCATTTCCAGAAAATGAGATTGTTTTAGAATTGTACCCAATGTAAGTAATTACAATCTCACCAGAACTTTCTTTTGTAGTAATAGAAAAGTTTCCATCGAAATCTGTTGTAACTCCATTTGAAGTACCTTTTTCAATAACATTAGCACCAGGAAGCGGTAAATTAGTACCAGCTTCTACAACAGTACCTGTAATTGTACTTTGAGCCATGGCAACAGCACTAAACAGTAAAACTGTTACCACAAACAATAAATTAGTCGTTTTTTTCATAATTTTTGAAAAATTATTTAATAATTTGAAATTAGTCGAGGCAAAAATACTCATAATTAAAAGATAAACATTACCGAAATGTTAAGAATTTTAACAGTTGTTATCAACAAAAAAGCATCGATATTGTGAATATCGATGCTTTTTATAAAAACTTTTCAACGTTTTATGAGTTTTCCCTATAATGTTTCAATAAATTAACAGTAGAAGAATCGTGTTCGTTTTTTGCGTCTCCGCTAAATTCTTTTAAAATTTTACTTGCCAATTGTTTACCTAGCTCTACTCCAAATTGGTCGTAACTAAAAATATTCCAAATAACGCCCTGTACAAATATTTTATGCTCGTACATAGCAATTAATTTACCCAAACTTTCGGGTGTTAGTTTATTAATAAATATAGTATTTGTTGGTTTATTACCCTCAAATACCTTAAAAGGAACTATAGATTCTGGAGTGTCTTCGGCCTCTACTTGTGCTTTTGTTTTACCATTTAATAATGCCTCGGTTTGAGCCAAGAAATTAGAAATTAGTTTGTCCTGGTGGTCCTTATTGCCATGAAGCGACTTAGTAAACCCAATAAAATCGGCAGGTATTAATTTTGTGCCCTGGTGTATCAATTGAAAAAATGCATGTTGGGAATTGGTTCCTGGTTCCCCCCAAATTAAGGTTCCTGTTTCATAATCTATAGCATTACCATTTCTATCTACACTTTTACCATTACTTTCCATAATACCTTGTTGCAAATACGTTGCAAACTGATTGAGATATTGGGAATAGGCAATTACAGCTTCACTTTCTGCTTTAAAGAAGTTGTTATACCAAACGCTTATAAGCCCTAAAACCACTGGAATGTTACTGCTAAAATCTTCGTTTTTAAAATGCTCATCCATTTTGTTGGCGCCTTTTAGCAAGCTATCGTAATTATTAAAGCCAACGGCTAAACTTATAGATAAACCTACTGCACTCCATAGAGAAAAGCGGCCTCCAACCCAATCCCACATTGGGAAAATATTTTTTGGATTAATGCCAAAGCCTTTAACCGCATCTAAATTAGTAGATACTGCCACAAAATGCTTTGCTATATCTTCTTGTGATGCCGATTCTAAAAACCAAGACTTTATAGTATTGGCGTTTGATATGGTTTCTTGTGTAGTAAATGTTTTTGAAACTATTACAAAAAGGGTGGTTTCTGGATTTAGTTTTTTAATAACCTCGTTAACATGGTCGCCATCTACATTGCTTACAAAATGAGTAGTTAAATGATTTTTATAATATTGCAACGCATCTACAACCATGGCAGGCCCTAGATCTGAACCACCAATACCAATATTTACAATATCTGTAAACGGTTTTCCTGTATACCCTTTTCTGTCGCCATTAATCACTTCATTGGTAAACGTTTCAATACTGCGCTTTACATTGTATACTTCGGGTATTACATTCTCGCCATCAACATTTACAACGGCAGATTCTGGAGCTCTTAATGCTGTATGCAGTACTGCTCTTCCTTCGGTTTTATTTATTATGTCTCCTGAAAACTGACTTTTAATAGCTGCCTTTAGCTTAACCTCCTCTGCCAATTCTAGGAGGTACTTAAAGGTTTCATCGGTAATTCTATTTTTAGAAACATCTACATAAAAGTCGTCCCATGTTATAGTGAATTTATTTGCTCGCTGACTGTCCTTAGCAAACAAATCTTTCATTTTTAAATCTTTTGCTGTTTTATAATGCTCTTGTAATTTTTTCCAAGATGCCGTTTTGGTTGGGTTTACACTAGGTAATGCCATATTATGAATTTGATTGGTAAATTACAGTTTGAGGTTCTTCTTCTGTAATTTGAGGTTTAAAATTAATATTATCTAATTGGTGCTTTATAGGTTGAATAAACTCTAAGTATTTTACTTTTAAAGAATCTGAAATTGGTTTAGCTTCTGGTAATTTTTGTTTAAAAGGGTCTACTTGTTTTCCATTTTTCCAAAAACGATAGCACACGTGCGGACCACCAGTATTCCCTGTCATTCCAACTTTCCCAATTATATCCCCTTGTTTCACAAAATCTCCTACTTTTACTAGGCGCTTACTCATATGCAAATACTGCGTTTCGTAGGTAGCGTTATGACGAATTTTTACATAATTGCCGTTACCGCCCCGTCGCCTAGACTCTGTAACTGTACCATTGGCCGTAGCCATAATAGGTGTGCCTATTGGGGCAGCAAAATCGGTGCCTCTATGCGCCCTAACCCTGTAACCATAAACTGCAATACGGCGTTTTAGATTGTAGCGAGACGATATTCTACTAAATTTTACAGGTGCTTTTAGAAAAGCACGTCTTAAGTTTTTTGCCTCTTCATTAAAATAATCTATAATGCCTTTAGTGGTATCGGTCATAAACTCAAAAGCATAAAAAGGCTCATTATTATGCTCAAAATAGGCTGCTTTTACATTATGAACGCCCGTGTATATGGTATCATCAATATATTTATCGGTATAAATCACTTTAAACCTGTCGCCTTTTTGCAATCTTCTAAAATCTATAGTCCATGCAAAAATTTCGTCTGCCATTTTATAGGCTAAACGCGGACTAAGCCCTTGTTCTTCTAAAGTTAAAGAAATATTATCTTCTATAATGCCAGTAGCTTCTTTTTCAACGTATTTAATAGGTTTTGTGCTCCTGTAGGCCTGAATAGAGTCCTGAAAATTAATAACTACATAATCTTCTAAATTGGGCTGATATATAAAACACTTTGCTGTTTCTAAAGAATCTTTTTCACATAAAAGCGTATAGGGCTTTCCAACTTGCAAACTTCTTGCAATATCAAAGGTGTCTTTTGCCTTTTCTGCAATGTTAAAAATCTTGGGGTAACCTACGTTGTTACGTTCTAAAATCACACCAAAAGTATCACCTTTTCTAATAGTATCTCGCTTAACAATGTAGTTGTCTAATTTAAACCCAAACTCTGTTAGTGGCTCTGGATCTTCTAAAATTGCAACTTCTTCTTGCTCTATTTGGGGTTTAGGATTGTCTTTACAACCCAAAACAATTAATCCTAAAAATAAAAGTATTAAATATTTGTTCCCCACGCTTGTATCTCTTGTGTTGTCCATAAATCTGGAAAAAATATTCTTTTTTGGTATTTTGGATGCATATACTTTACCCATTCGCTACCTCCTGTAGCCTCGGCAGTTTTGCCTCCTATGTTTAAATAATGATTTGCTGTATTGTAATGCGCCATTACCCATTTTACATTTACTGTAAAATCGTAATGCCGCATTGCTTTAACTAATAGCTTGTGTGCTCTATCTTTTTTTGGTAGTGCCTTGTATTTAGACCATAAGTTTTTATCTTCATAATATTTAGAAAACCTTATAAATTCTTCTTTATAGCGCTCCTCAAAGGCAGACAAGGTGTATGTTTTTTTACCTGTTTTATAATCTTTACCGGCAGCTTGCCAATAGAGTTGTTCAAAGGCGTTATTGCAACAAATGTCTTTACTTACTTTATCCCTAAAACGCTTATCAATTAAGTTTATTAATTCTGTAGAGGCAAACTCTACCATTCTGTATTGCGCGCTTTGAAACCCGCTTGCAGGTGTTAATGCTGTTCTAAACTGATTGTATTGCTCTATACTCATGCCGTCTTTCATTATACTGAAGGACGATGTTAGTACATCAAAATAGCGACTTACACGCATTATTTTTTCAGCAAACTCTGCTACACCAAAATTGTTTTCTGCTACTTGTTTAATCTCAGTAAGTATCATCTTAAAAAGCAGTTCGCTAATTTGATGATACATAATAAACACCATTTCATCAGGAAAATCAGTTCTAGGTTTTTGCAGATTTAATAATACATCCGTTTGAATGTAATCCCAATAATTTATGGGCTTACTATGAAGCAACCCCTCTAAATGAACCTCTAAATCTTGGTCTATAGACTCGTATTTTGCTTTAAGCTCACTGGTTATGTTTGAGTCTAATTTCATTAATTATTAACAACTATTTGAAACGGGTGCTTCAACCCCTTAAAGGCTTCGAGGTCTGCTCTTAACGACCCAACAGCCAAATCTGCTTTAATGCGCAAAGGTAATTTATTTTTGTCTTTCGACACCCATAGTGTTAAACTTTCTTCCTCTTTAAAAACACGTCCTGCCATTACATAAGGTCTGAATTTTAAGGCTCTAATATCGCCAAAATCAGTCTCTATGGTTTCTTCACCTAAATACTGTAATTTAAAGCCATAATTTTCCTCATCAAAAAACATATCTACCTTAAATTCATCACCGATTTTAAGTGCATCTATATCGATACTATTCCGAAGATAGTAATACGTAGATACCATATCCTGAATATTAGGTTTAGTATCAATTACCTTTTGGGTTTTATGTTTTTTATTATTTACATGGGCTTTTTGGTTTTTATGGTCAAAATCAATTTCAATATCCTTGGTATGCCCACCCTCATCAATATTACGTACAAACTTATAGGGCATTATGGTGTTTTTATCAAAATAGCTTTCGTACCTGTCTTTCACTTTAAAAAACCATTTAATCATTCCCGTAGTCCACCCTTTGCCAACCACGTGGTACACGTCCTTATCTCCTAATTTAGAATCTTTAACCGTAAGTGTTGCGTTTCCTGCTTTTAAAAAACCGCTATAGCTCATCTTAAATTTAAACCATTCACCATCTCCAAAAGCCGATTCTTGTTGCGCTACCGAAGCTTGCACAACACTAAACACTATTATTATAAGCAGTAACTTTTTCATCCTTTTTTTTGGTAATTATAATGTAACTTCTACTATTACATTTTATTGTTTTTAGTTAAGAAATTACAATTACTATTCCAAAAATAGAAATTTTATCTAAAACCCACGTCTTACAAGTGTTATAGTTGTGTTAGAAAACATCTTGTCGATTGTTTTTTAGGGCGCTACCACAAGGGTCGGGCTTTACGTTACTAGTTTTGGCTCCCCGCATTGGCGGGACAAAAAGCTATCCACTGCAATCCCTAGCGCGCTCATCCGCCAAAGTCATTTTCTCAAAAAAATATGCTCACATTTTTATAGTGGTGCGATGTACTAGTATAATTAATTAAAAACCAAACTTATGAAACGACACACATTCACCTTTTGTATTTTACTACTAATCTCTACAACAACATTTGCTCAAGATTTTAACTTATCGGCAATCGCAGGTTACCTAAATATTAATTCTATTTTTAAGGTAGATGGCGAAAAACGCGATTTAGATTTTAAAAGCAGTGGCTTTTATTTTGGCGCACAAAGTGAAATATCGCTCGCCGAAAAAATCGATTTACACCCCGAAATAGCTCTAGCACTTAATGCTGAAGGCGATGCGCTTTATTTTGGTGCATTTGGTAGTTACCAAGCTACTGAAGACTTTAGTGTGCTTTTAGGACCAACACTAAACGTTATTTTAGAAGACGTCGCTAACGGTTATCAAACATTAGGAATCTTTCTTGGTTTTGGAGGCGATTACGATATAACCAAAAAAATATATGCACAAGCCAAGTACAATGTTCAGTTAAATGATTATTACAATGGTACAGGAGGCGTAAGTTCTAAAGTAAACTTCCTAATGGTAGGCATAGGATTTAGAGTTTTATAACAATTAGTTTGAGTTAGTTTAGTTAATAACGGCACGATAAAATTAGTCGTAAATCGTGCCGTTATTTTATGTTTTAAACAGTTCCTGCAAGGTTTTGAAAACCTTGTAGGCATTTTAAAAGTCGGCTGTAAACCTACAAAGTCAAAAAGACCTTGCAGGACAAATAATGTGGCTTATAACACAATAAAATTAGCTCTATCTACAAAAATTAAGGCTACAATGTTCCCCGTTTAGCCTGTTCTCGCTCAATAGATTCAAAAAGCGCCTTAAAGTTTCCTGCGCCAAAACCTTTGGCTCCCATGCGTTGAATAATTTCGAAAAACAACGTTGGTCTGTCTTCAACAGGTTTAGTAAAAATTTGAAGCAAATAACCTTCTTCATCTGCATCAATCATAATGCCTAAGCGTTTTAGAGTTTCAATATCTTCTCGTAATTCATGGCTAAATTCTTCCAAACGCCCTGGTACTGCTTTGTAATACTCATCTGGCGGAATAGATAAAAACTCCACGCCTCGACTTCTTAGTTGCGATACTGTTGAAATAACGTCATCGGTAGCAACGGCAATATGTTGCACGCCTGCGCCTTCATAAAAATCTAAATATTCTTCAATTTGAGATTTCTTTTTACCCTCGGCAGGTTCATTAATCGGGAATTTAATACGCCCGTTGCCATTACTCATCACTTTACTCATTAAAGCTGAATATTCAGTATGGATTTGCTTGTCGTCAAAAGATAAAAAGTTCTCGAATCCCATTACATCTTCATACCATTTTACCCATTTGTTCATCTGCCCCCAACCTACATTACCTACCATATGGTCTATATATTTTAAGCCCACAGGCGTTGGATTATAATCACTTTCCCAAACTTCAAAGCCTGGTAAAAACGCACCATTGTAGTTTTTACGCTCTACAAACATATGTACCGTTTCGCCATAGGTATAAATTCCTGCGCGTACTACCTCGCCATGTTCGTCCTTCTCCACAATTGGTTCCATATATGGTTTTGCACCTCTACTCGTAGTTTCTTTATAAGCCTTTCGCGCATCTTCCACCCAAAGCGCAATTACTTTTACACCGTCTCCGTGCTTTACAATATGGTCGTTAATGGGCGATTTACTATTAAGCGGTGTAGTTAACACCAATCTAATTTTGTCCTGCTTTAGCACATAACTCACCGAGTCTTTTGCGCCAGTTTCCAAACCTCTGTAAGCATGAGATTGAAACCCGAAAGCTGTTTTATAAAAATGCGCAGATTGTTTGGCATTACCCACGTAAAACTCCACGTAGTCTGTTCCTAAAAGTGGCAAGAAATCTTGTGCCCCTTCAAATATTTTTTCTAAACCGTAGTTTACTGATTTTATGTCTTTACTCATTGTTTTATAGAATAGAGAAGTTAGAAAAGAGAGTTGAGACTTGTTATAGCTTATTTTGAAAACCCATAGTCATTTTTTGAAACTCTGCTATTTTATCTTCAAGTTTATTTAATTGTTCTTTTGTTATATAATTCCTTTTTTGTGCAATTATTAATTGTGTTTCTAGCTCAAACGATGAGCCTAAAGAAATATCAAGAAAATGAGAAAAAGACTTATCTGTTCTAGAACAACCTTCAGCAATATTACTAGGAATTGATACTGAACACCTACTGATTTGAGAAACTAATCCAAATCTTTCTTCTTTTGGAAAACTATCTATTAATTTATAAACATCATCAACAATTTCAATTCCCAAACTCCAAATTTTTAAGTTTTTGTAGTTGTGTCTTCTTTTTGCACACATTTATCTCTTTTCTTATTTCTTTATTCTCTTATCTTAAATTAATCCAACCAAGAAGTATGATAACTATCATCTGCTATTTTCATAGCTTCTTCTGTAACCATTAATGGTTTAAACGTATCTACCATTACCGCTAATTCTTCGGTTTCGGTTTTACCTATACTGCGCTCTGTTGCCCCAGGATGCGGCCCGTGCGGAATGCCTGCTGGATGCAATGAGATATGGCCTGCCTCAACATCATTTCTGCTCATAAAATCACCATCTACATAATACAGCACCTCATCACTATCAATATTACTATGGTTATAAGGCGCTGGAATGGATTGCGGATGGTAATCATACAACCTAGGCACAAAACTACACACCACAAAGGCATCGGTTTCAAAAGTTTGATGTACTGGTGGCGGTTGATGAATACGACCCGTTATAGGTTCAAAATCATGAATTGAAAATGCATACGGATAGTTGTAACCATCGTAACCCACAACATCAAATGGATGGGAAGCGTACACCATTTCTATAATATCGTCTTGTTTTTTTACTTTAATTAGAAATTCTCCAGACTCGTTATTGGTTTCCAATTCTTCTGGCCTACGGATATCGCGTTCACAAAATGGCGCATGCTCTAATAATTGTCCGAACCAATTACGATAACGTTTTGGCGTATAAATTGGCCTTCGGGATTCCACGATAAACAAACGGTTATCTTCTGTATCAAAATCTATTTTATAGATAATTCCACGAGGAATTAACAGATAATCGCCGTATTTAAAATCGAGGTTACCTAGCATAGTTCTTAACTTCCCAGTACCTTTATGAATAAAAATTAATTCATCTGCATCAGTATTTTTGTAAAAATAACTGTTTGTAGATTGTTTTGGAGCTGCCAAAATTATTGCACAGTCGCTATTGACCAAAACTGTTTTTCTACTCTCTAAAAAATCGTTTTCTGGTTTTACTTGAAACCCTTTAAAGCGATAGGATTTTATGTTATTAGCTTTTGCAATTTTTGGTGCAACATTATATTGGTTTTTTATAGCTTTTACCTGTGTTGGTCGTTGCTCGTGATAGCTGTTTGTAGACATTCCGTCGAAACCAATAGTGCCAAATAACTGCTCGTAGTACAATGACCCGTCGGGTTTTCTAAACTGTGTATGTCGTTTAGGAGGTATTCTCCCTAATTTATGATAAATTGGCATGTTTTTGAAGTTTAATGGTTAAACCTAAAAAGGCTAATTGATTGATAATAAAGATAGTGAATTTATATATTCCACCTTATTCCTATAAACGTAGAAATAACAAGAATACTTACTTATTCAGGATTTCTCTTGATAAGGTAATGAAGAAACTGTAGTAAATCTTTAAATAAAAGCTTCATAACTACACAAATATCGTGAAAATTTGGGATACTATAAAAGATGTTACTTTTACAAACTAGCAAAGACACAAAGAGAGGTATTGATTTTGGCGGATTGGTTTGCGTTAGGGATTGCAGCGGCATCCTTTTTAAAAACTTAAATGTATTAATTTGATAAGGAACTTGTGTGTATGGGATTGCCACGTCGCACACTCCTCGGAAAGATGCGTTTTTTAAAAAGATATAGCGGAAAGCCCGACCGCGCTTTGAGAGCCTAAGCGAACGAGCGTGGTAACGCCAAAAACATTAAAACCAAAAACCTACGTTAAAATACCATACGCTATTTTTTTCTTCTGGTGAATAACTATATTTAATTTGTATTGGTCCTATAAAACTATCTACCGCATAACCTAAGGCATATCCTCTGTAGTTGGGTAAGGTAAACCATTCTCCTGTTTCAAAAATATCATCGTCTATATTTGCCCAATTGCCCTCTAAGGTAATATGATGTTTTTTAAACACCTCGTAATCCATACTAAAGTATGCTTTTACATAACTATTACCTGTTAACGAAAAAAAGTCGTATCCATAAAATGGAATAAAATTATTTATAAGGTTATTACCATAACCCCCTAATGCAAAGTCTAAGGTTGTAGTAGATTTATCTCCAAACTTTAGGCCTCCGCCTGTTTGCAAATTAAACGACAGCTTTGGCGATACGCTAAAGGCGTAACCTGCTTCTGCCCTTGCTATTGAAAAACTCTCGAAATCTTCATTAAAATGCGATGCAAAAAGATACATATGCAAATCACTATCAAAATAAACACCTTTTTTAGGAAAGTATTTGTTATCGTATGTGTCTAATCTTAAGTTCCCAAAGGCACTGAAATAATCGGTACTTTCAAAAACAAATTCCTCCTCACTACTTCTATTTACAATAGTTTCAGATGTTACTTTTAACCTTTTATGTTCTGCACCAAGGCTTAGGGCAAAATCTTTTCTAAATAGTGTTTGTACGTAAAACTGATTAGTTTGATCGTGTAATGCTGCATTTATTTTATTAAGCCCTGTACTTGAAATTTGACTATCGTCTAGCAGTAATTCTGCATTCACGTCTTTTTTAAACGCATTATATCTGGAACGTAAACCTATACTCCAATAAAACCCTTTATCTATTAAATAATTGAAATTATAGCGTACGTTATCACCAAAAACAACATCTAAAGATGCTATATCGTTGCCAAACAGTAATCGCTTTTTAGTGAGATTAACCAACAAACCACTTTTATATAAATCGTCGTAATGCACACCTAACTTTAAAAATGTAGTTGTTTGGGTTTCTTTAACTTGGGTAACTAAATTGTATGCACCATCTTCTGTGGGCTCTAAATCGTAATAAAACGAATCGAAATTATTAGTAGCTATTAAACTGTTTAAGCCTCTTATAAAATTAGAGTAAGATACTTTTTCGCCTCCTTTTAATTTTAGCTTTCCTAAAATATAAGATCGCGAATATTTTTCGTTGCCTTCAACTTTTATACCTCTTATGGTTAAGCTGTCGTTTCTTATTTTATTTGGTAAGACACTAGATTTCAAGATATTTAATTTAGGCAATTCTTGTAAGGATTCCAGATTTTTTAATGCTGCTTTTTCTCCGTTAGCAATAATTTTATTGCCTTCATCAAAAGATACAACGTTAAAATTCTTGATATCTGGTTTAATATAAATATCTGTTTTTTTGGCTTTTACCTTCATATCGTTGATGGTTCTGAAATTATTAATTTGAATTAATACATCAGGTGCCGAGGTAAGTTCCTTAATATTCAACAACCCATCTTGCACATCTACACCAATAATAACATCCATTCCTTTATTTCGCAACTCGTTAATAGGATAATTATTTACCACACCGCCATCGATTAATACTTGCCCATTAATTGTTACAGGCTGAAAAAGCGTAGGTAAGGCACCACTTGCCATAACTGCTTGGGCCAAATTACCTTCGTCTAGCAACACTTGTGTTCCTGTTTCTACGTTGGTGGCAATACAAAAAAATGGAATTGGTAAATTTTTAAATTGCTGCACATTACTAACGTGTAGCATTAATTTTGACAATAAATTATAAGTGTTCTGACCTCTAGATAAGGCCGATGGTAGTTTTAACTTAAAATTATCGAACGGTAAGGTTAAGGCATAACGTTCAGCATTATGTCGTTCGTAAAATGCTTTAGAAGCTCTTGGTAAATCGTCGTTTATAATTTTTGTAAAATCTAAATTATTAAAAATAGAATCGAGAGCCTCACCAGAATAGCCAGAGGCGTAAAGCGCCCCTACAATAGCGCCCATACTTGTACCTGCCACATAATCTATCTTAACACCTAAACTGTCTAACACCTTTAAAACTCCAATATGCGCCAATCCTTTGGCACCACCGCCACTTAGCACCAAACCAACTTTTGGCTTTTGGGTAGCTTCTAAGTTGTTCTGCGCTTTGGTAGAAAACAAAGCAAAAAGCAATAAGGTTAATATTAAGATTTTTGTTCTCAATTACTTTTTGTGATAATAATTATAAACTTTTTCTGCTCTAGATACACCAACCACAGCTTCTAATTCGTCTAACTTTGCATGCGCCACACGTTTTGCAGACTTAAAGTGTTTTAATAGATCTACCACGGTTTTTTCTCCAACTCCCGCAATGGTTTCTAGTTCTGTATTTAATGCATTTTTACTTCTCCTATTTCTGTGGTGCTCTATACCAAAACGATGCGCTTCGTTACGCAATTGCTGTATAATTTTAAGCGTTTCGCTTTTTTTATCTAAATATAGTGGAATTGGATCGTTTGGGTAAAATAATTCTTCTAAGCGTTTTGCAATTCCGATGATGGCAATTTTACCTCGCAAACCTAAAATATCTAAACTTTTTAATGCTGAAGACAGCTGTCCTTTTCCGCCATCAATGATAATGAGCTGGGGCAAAGGCTCTTCTTCTTCTAATAAGCGTTTGTAACGCCTGTATACCACTTCTTCCATAGATGCAAAATCGTCTGGCCCCTCAACCGTTTTTATATTAAAATGGCGGTAGTCTTTTTTACTAGGCTTACCATTTTTAAACACCACGCAAGCTGCTACTGGGTTTGTGCCTTGTATGTTTGAATTATCAAAACACTCAATATGTCGCGGCTCTTCATTAAGGCGTAAATCGGCTTTCATCTGCGCCATAATTCTATTGGCATGCCTGTCTGGATCTACAATTTTCATTTGCTTAAAACGCTCCATTCTATAATATTTTGCGTTTCTAAGGGATAAATCCAGAATATGTTTTTTATCGCCTAGTTTTGGAATTGTAACCTTTACATTTTCACCCAAATCTACCTTAAAAGGTACATATATTTCTTTTGAATTTGAACTAAAACGCTGCCTAATTTCGGTAATGGCCAGTTCTAGAAGTGTTTTATCAGATTCGTCTAATTTCTTCTTTATTTCTAAGGTATGCGACCTAATAATTGAACCATAGGATAATTGTAAAAAATTAATATAACCATAACTTTCGTCGCTAGTTATCGAAAACACATCTACATTGCTAATTTTAGGGTTTACCACGGTAGATTTTGCTTGGTAATTTTCTAAAACTTCTATTTTTTCTTTTATTTTTTGGGCTTCTTCAAACTGCATGTTTTCTGCACAACGTTTCATTTGTGTTTTAAACTGCGATAAAGAGTCTTTAAAATTGCCTTTAATAATTTCTTTTATGGCTTTAATATTAGCATGATATTCGTCTTCGGTTTCTAAACCCTCGCATGGGCCTTTGCAATTGCCCAAGTGGTATTCTAAACATACTTTATATTTACCAGCCTCTATTTTATCTTCACTAAGATTATAATTACAGGTTCGCAAACTGTACAAACCCTTAATTAAATCTAAAAGGGTGCGCACGGTTTTCATGCTTGTGTATGGGCCAAAATATTCGCTGCCATCTTTAAAAACTCGCCGTGTGGGAAATACTCGGGGGAAACGTTCGTTTTTTACGCAAATCCATGGATAAGATTTATCGTCCTTCAACATTACGTTATACTTAGGCTGGTACTTTTTTATAAGATTGTTTTCAAGAAGCAGTGCATCGGTCTCGGTTTCTACAACAATGTGCTTTATCTTTTTTATTTTTTTAACCAAAACACGCGTTTTTCCGTATTCGTGGTTTTTGGTAAAGTAAGAGCTAACGCGTTTCTTTAAGTTTTTAGCCTTACCTACATATATAAGCGTATCGTTTTTATCATAGTATTGATAAACTCCTGGTTGGCTAGGAAGGGTTTTTAATTGTATCTGTAAATCGGGGGTGTCCATTAGTGTAAAGGTAATTATTTTAATGTTTCTAAAAACTTAGTACAAATGCTTTTTTATTCACATAACCACACTTTTGCCGCTGTTATTTTTTTTAAAAAATAGATGTTTTTTGAACGGATTATTTTTCTACATTGCGCCACTTTTTAAAAGTGCCAAAGCAAGTAATATAATTGTTTGAATGTAGTACTTAAGTTGGCAAATAAATGCGTTAGGGATTGAAGTGAAAAGCCCGACCACTTGCCCTGAGGTTCTCGAAGGGAAGGGGTAACGCCCAAAAAAAATAATTTTATAGAATTTATTAATGACAAAAAAAATAATAGGGAGAGTTGATAAGGTAGACTTCCCGAAACTTAATTTATTTGATATTGCAGTAAAAATAGATACCGGGGCATATACCTCGGCGATTCATTGCTCTAAAATTGTAGAGCAAAACGGTGTGCTGCATTGCGATTTTAATGGAGAAGCTATAACTTTTAGTGCCTTTTCTAGAACCGATGTAAAAAGTAGTAACGGCCACAAGGAAAACAGGTACAAAATAAAAAGTGAAGTGGTTGTGTTTGGTAAGTCTTACAGAATTAACTTAACTTTAAGCACTAGAGACGATATGAGGTTTCCTGTGCTTATTGGCAGGCAGTTCCTTAAACATAAATTTTTGGTGGATGTAGATATGGAACACGTTTCTTTTAAACAAAAATGTAATGAATATAGTAATACTTTCTAGAAACGCTAATTTGTATTCTACCGATCGCCTTGTTGAAGAAGGGGAAAGCCGCGGGCACCATATGGAAGTTATTGATCCTTTAAAATGCGATATAATTATTGAGAAAGAAAAGCCTACCATTTTTTATAAAGACCGCTATTTGGATTATGTTGATGCTATTATACCTAGAATTGGTACCTCGGTAACATTTTTTGGTTGTGCTGTGGTGAGGCAATTTGAAATGATGAATGTATTTACATCGGTAACATCAGATGCTATTATTCGCTCCCGCGATAAACTGCGTAGTTTTCAACGTTTATCTAAAGCGGGTATAGGTATGCCCAAAACCGTATTTACCAACTATTCTCGCGATATAGAAAAAGTATTAGCTCATGTTGGTGGTACACCTGTAATTATTAAGCTTTTAGAGGGCACACAGGGGTTGGGCGTAGTTTTAGCAGAAACAAAAAACGCAGCAGAGTCTGTTCTTGAAGCGTTTAATGGATTACAAGCCAGAGCTTTAATTCAAGAGTATATTGGAGAAGCTAAAGGTGCCGATTTAAGAGCATTGGTGGTTGATGGGCATGTAGTAGGCGCTATGAAACGCCAAGGTAAGGAAGGGGAATTTAGATCTAACCTACATCGAGGTGGTTCTGCCGAAATTATTAAACTTACCGAGGCAGAAATAAAAGTAGCCATGAAAGCTTCTCGCGCCTTAAAACTACCTGTTTGTGGTGTAGACATGTTACAATCTAGTAGAGGCCCCTTGCTTTTAGAGGTAAATTCTACTCCAGGGTTAGAGGGTATAGAAGGTGCTACGGGAAAAAATATTGCCAGAAGTATTATTACCTACATAGAACGCAACAGGCGCTAGCATTAAAATTACAAGCCATAAAAACAATAAAATTAAATAATGCAAACTTGGTATATTTGATGTTTAAAGACCGACATATAATTAGTAAAAATTAATGACAGTAGAAAAAAAACCGATAACCATATTGGGCACTTTGGTTAAGCCAGGAGAAACCAAAGAAGCAAATTTTGATGTTGCTAATTTGCATACCGCATCGCCTATTGATGTACCTGTAATAATTAGTCGTTCTAAAAAGGCAGGCCCTACCGTATTGTTTACTGCGGGTATTCATGGAGACGAGGTTAATGGCGTTGAAATTATAAGACAATTAATAGCCAAAGGTATCAACCAACCCAAATGTGGCACCATTATCTGTATGCCTGTTATTAATATTTTTGGATTTATAAATTTAAAACGCGAATTTCCAGATGGCAGGGATTTAAACCGTGTATTCCCAGGAAGCACAGGAGGTTCTCTTGCTAGTCGTGTTGCCAATAAATTAATAAAAGAAGTGGTACCGCATGCCGATTTAATTATTGATTTTCATACGGGTGGCTCTGGTAGATATAATGCACCGCAATTACGTTATGCCAAATCGCAAAAAAAACTAAATGAACTTGCCGAAGTTTTTGGTGCGCCATTCGTTCTATACTCTAAAAACTTAACCAAATCCTTTAGAACCACATGTACTAAATTAGGCAAGGACCTATTATTGTTTGAAGGTGGAAAATCGTTTCATATAGACGATGTGGTAACAAATTCTGGCGTTAATGGCGCGAAACGTGTTTTAAAGCATTTAGGCATGCTTAAAACTGTTTTTAAGTCTTCTAAACCTAAAAAAAGTACTGTATTTATTGAAGATAGTAAATGGCAACGTGCCAAATATTCTGGAATGTTTAAAGCATCTATAAATGTTGGGGCAAAAATTGAAAAAGATGATATTATTGGTAACATTACAGATCCTTATGGTAAATTTAATTACTTTGTGAGAGCACAAAACTCAGGGTATGTTATTAATGTAAATGAACTGCCTATTGTATATCAAGGCGATGCTTTGTTTCATGTTTCTACTAAAATTAAATCTTGATTCCAACAGAGCTTTTAGGGTTTTAAATCTATAAGTTCTAGAATATAACCTATTGAACATGACCAAATCAGAATTACGAAAAACATATAAATCACTTCGGCAAGAACTATCAGAAGAACAGATAGACAACTACAGCATTGCTATTGCCAATAGGCTTTTAAAGCTTCCTATTTGGGAACATTCATTCTATCATATTTTTTTATCTATTGAAGAAAAAAAAGAAATTAATACCGACTACATTTTAAATATCCTGTCTGGAAAAGACAAACATATTGTGGTGTCTAAATGTAATTTTAAAGCAGGAACACTCTCTAATTTTTTGTTAACAGATAGTACTGTAATTAAAAAAAACAGTTACGGCATTCCAGAACCTATAGAGGGTATTGAAATTTTAAACGACAAAATTGAAGTGGTATTTGTACCGCTTTTAGCCTTTGATAAACTTGGAAACCGCGTAGGGTACGGCAAAGGCTTTTACGATAGATTTTTAAGCGACTGCAACCCAAAAACCATTAAAATAGGCTTATCTTATTTTGATGCTGAAGATGAGATTAAGGATGTTTTTAAAGGGGATATTGGGTTGGATTATTGTGTGATACCAGACAAAACCTATAGATTTTAATTCTCGCAATCAATTCTTGAAATTATTCAATAATTTCAACAAACATATCTGGCATATTGTGATTGTGAATATCATAATACTCATCTCTAGGGAAACCTGAGGACAAACTTATAATATTTCCATCGTTGTCTTCAACAACATATAGCGGATACCCTTTGGTGCCTATATTTATTATACTATTTTGGACTAAATCATAGACTACAATCTCTTTTTTATGTCCCTGAAAAATACGAGCGGAAACTTCTTCCTTATCCGTACCGAATATCTTCGTTCCAGAGGTATTTATACTCGATGTAGTTAAAGGATTTGTATAACTCGCTACTTCCGAAAAATCAGTTGAAGAATATACTTTGTTCCTCTTTTTATTAAGTATTAATGATGCCGTGGAATTTACAGAAATATCACTGTTATAGGTAGCCCATAAAGGAATTTCTATTATACCTTTTTGAGTAATATAACCTTCGTTATCTACACTGAAATGTATAGCCCTTCCTTCGTTGTTATGACTTAATAGAATATTTGTATCATCTAACTTTGTAATTTCATAATTCATTCCTCCTTGATGATCTGGAAAATGAGGTTTTTCATCTATTTGCAACATTTCATCACCATTTCTTTTAAAAGTAAATACATCATCTTTATCAGAAAATATCCAAATGTTATTTTTCAAATATGCAAAACTATCACGTAATCCAAAACCAGGCTTCAAAGCATATTTAAAAGTTAAATCAGTAGTATCATAAACCCAATAATCCCCTCCTTGCTCAAAAATAAGCTCTTCGCCATTTTCCGAATTCACTAGTTGCATTTCAACATCAGTCTGCACTGTTGGCAACTTAAACCCTTCAGCTTCAACAGTTTTATTTATGTAATCATATTTAATTAAACGTCTTGAATTGTCAGGATTCACTCCATAGAAATAAAATACCTTACCAGCTGGATCAAAATTTAAGAACCGTATATAATCGAATTCTAATAGTTCTGATCGTGTAAAATTAGTTTCAATCATGTTTTTATCCCTTTCTAAAGGACTAATATTACCAAATATATTATGCACATAAATTGAGTAAACAGGATGATTTACATAGGGAGGCATTTCATCAGTATATGAGGTTATATTGATATCATCAATGATTTTAACAGTTTCAATATTGGGACTTGAATTCTCATTTTGATCTTGTACCCTTATTTCGTAATGTGAAAAATGATATCCTTCATACTTTTGCCAAGAAATAGTCACAGAATTTTCTGCAGATGACGCGTCCTTAATAGTAACGTTTTTCGGGATTATATTTTCGGTATATATATATCTTGCATCGCTTTGCCCCAATAAGCCTTTATTAGTATAAATTTTTAAAAAATAACAAAGTGATTCCGCATTTGGCGCATTTTCGTCAATGAATTTAGTATTTTTAACGTCCTCAATTGACCCAATTAAATCTGCTGAATCAATATCGCAATTGGCTGTAGACCGATATATTTCATACTTTAAAAAGTTGTTATATCCTATATATTCATCCCAGTTAAATTCTATACGATCTGTAAAATGTTTCGCTGAAAAACTACTGGAATATATATCCATTTCATTTGGAGGAATATACCTGAGTGCTGTAAACTTATATTTTTCCGACTTACCGTCCCCATCCAAATCAAGATTAGCAGAAAAAACAAACGTTGTATTATTAACATTATTTACTTCTATAGTTTCTGTTTGGTTGGTTGTTGATAATCTTAAAATACCATTATCCAATTCCCAATTCAATATATTTTTTGTAGGTATACAATTACGAGATTCTTGAAATAAAAACTCTTCGTACAGCCCATTTTCTTGGTATATGAAAAAATCTCTACCACACTCTTCAAAGTTAACTGGTACATTTTGTATTTGATTATTTAACTCAACATTATAGATAGACCAAATACCATATAAATCTTCTTTTTTAACGTCTTTTTTGATAGAGTCCCTTTCATTAATGTCATCTGATTCACATGAAAGCATTAATAATGACAGAGAAAAAATAGAGAAAACTATTAACTGAAACTTATAATTCATTTATATACTTTAATTAAAAACTCGTAATAACTTTATTGTAACCAATTAATTTATGTCTTTTGCAAAAGCCCGTTTATTAAACACAATAAGCATCATAAACCCCGTACTTATGGCCATATCTGCTATATTGAATACAGGCTCGAAAAACGTAAAGAATTTACCACCATATTTTGGAATCCATTCGGGAAGATAGCCTTTATACATTGGGAAGTATAGCATATCTACAACTTTACCATGCAATAAACTATCGTATCCACCTTCTTTTGGAAGAAAGCCTGCTACTTGATTGTAACTATCCTCAAATAAAACTCCATAAAATACAGAATCAATAATATTACCTAGAGCGCCCGCGAAAATAAGTGCTATGGCTACTGTTAAAATTCGTGAACTTTGTTTTTTTGTAACACTGTACAACCAATACCCTATTCCAAAAATAGCAACTATACGAAATAAGGTTAAAAATGTTTTTGCTGTCCTATCTGATATAAAAGGTAAAATATCACTAATGCGTGTGCCCCAGGCCATACCTTCATTTTCAATGAAGTAAATTTTAAACCAACTAAATACGGCAACGCTATCGTGTAGCATAAAGTTAGTTTTAATGTATACTTTGCTTATTTGGTCGATAAGCAAAATAATAACGATTAAAATAATGGATTTTTTTAGTGACATGTTTTGAAAGCCCTTCGACTACGCTCAGGGTGCCATTTTTAAAAGAAAAACGCCTTTCTTTACTGTAAAGATTGGCGTTTTTGTTTATGAAATTTCTTTTTTTCATTTCAATATCGCTAAAAACGACAAAGGAATGTGTTATTTCTGCATGTTTTTAGCTTCAATACTTAAGGTTGCATGTGGTACCAATTCTAAACGCTTTTTATTAATTAATTTACCCGTTACACGACATACGCCATAGGTTTTATTCTCAATTCTAATCAACGCATTTTTTAAATCGCGAATAAACTTTTCTTGACGAATAGCCAACTGCGAGTTAGATTCTTTGCTCATTACAGCACTGCCTTCATCAAACGCTTTAAACGTGGGCGACGTATCGTCTGTACCATTATTATGGTCGTTCATATAAGCACTTTTTATCAATTCTAAATCGTGTTGTGCTTTATCTATTTTTTCTTGAATTAGCTTTTTAAATTCTGCTAGTTCCGCATCCGAGTATCTTACGTTTGTATTTGAAGCCATAATTTTTAATGTTTTGTGATAAATAGTTTGGTATTTACGTCATCAAAAGCAATTTCTATACCGTTATCTATTTGTTCAATTATTTCTAATTCTTCTGTTAATGTTTCGGTTTTTATATAATCAATATTAGAGTCTACAGCTTGTTTAACCTGCTCGTCCTTTTGTAATTTTACATCAATTCTATCAGTCACTTCAAAACCAGAATCTTTTCTTAAATTCTGAATTCTATTTACCAATTCTCTAGCAATACCTTCTTTTTTAAGAGTATCAGAGATGGTAACATCTAGCGCAACAGTTAACGAACCTTCGTTGGCAACCAACCATCCTTCAATATCTTGAGACGTAATTTCTACGTCATCGCGTTCTAAAGTAACATTTTTTCCGTTTATTTCAACGTTAAAACTTCCGTTTTGCTCAATTTTGTTAATATCTTCCGCCGTAAAGTTCATTACTGCACTAGCAACTGCCTTCATATCTTTACCAAAGCGAGGCCCTAAAACTTTAAAGTTTGGTTTTATTTTTTTCACCAAAACATCAGAAGCGTCGTCAAGTAATTCAATCTCTTTAACATTTACCTCGTGCTTTATCAAGTTTGATACTGCTAAAATCTCTTCTTTTTGTTGTGCACTATCAATAGGAATCATAATCTTTTGAAGGGGCTGGCGTACTTTTATCTTCTCCTTTGCTCTTAACGATAATACTAAAGATGATATTGTTTGTGCCGCTTCCATTTTTCGTTCTAAGCTTTTATTAACATAAGCTTCGTTATACACAGGGAAATCTGCTAAGTGCACACTTTCAAAAGTTTCTTTTTGGGTTACTGCATTTAAATCTAAATACAATCTATCCATAAAGAATGGTGCAATAGGCGCGCCTAATTTGGCAATAGTTACCATACATGTATATAAAGTTTGGTATGCCGAAATTTTATCGGTTTGGTAATCGCCTTTCCAAAAACGTCTTCTGCTTAATCGCACATACCAGTTACTTACATAATCTTGTGTGAAATCTGAAATGGCACGTGCTGCTTTTGTAGGTTCGTAATCTGCATAAAAAGCATCTACCTTTTTAATTAAGGTGTGTAATTCTGAAAGAATCCAACGGTCTAACTCTGGCCTGTCTTCTAAAGGAATATCAGCTTCAGCATAACTAAATTTATCTAAATTTGTGTATAAGCTAAAGAAAGAATAGGTGTTGTAAAGTGTTCCGAAGAATTTACGTTTCACCTCCTCTACACCATCTAAATCGAACTTTAAATTATCCCATGGGTTTGCATTAGAAATCATGTACCACCGTGTGGCATCTGCCCCGTAGGTACTTAGTGTTTCAAACGGATCTACAGCATTCCCTAAACGTTTAGACATTTTTTGTCCGTTTTTATCCAACACCAATCCATTAGATACTACATTTTTGTAAGCGACAGAATCAAAAACCATGGTAGCTATGGCGTGAAGCGTGTAAAACCATCCGCGGGTTTGATCTACACCTTCGGCTATAAAGTTTGCGGGAAATGTAGTGCCATTGTCTATTAAATCGGCATTTTCAAATGGATAATGCCATTGCGCATAAGGCATAGAACCAGAATCGAACCAAACATCAATTAAATCGCTTTCGCGTTTCATGGGTTGACCTGATGGTGATACTAAAGTAATTTGATCTACAATGTTTTTATGTAAATCTATTTTAGCATAGTTTTCTTCAGAATTGTTACCCACTTCAAAATCTTCAAAAATGTCTTTATCTAAAACACCTGCTTCAACAGCTTTTGCCATTTCCGTCTTTAATTCTTCAACCGAGCCAATACACAATTCTTCTTTACCATCTTCGGTTCTCCAAATTGGCAGCGGAATTCCCCAATAGCGTGAGCGAGATAAATTCCAATCGTTTGCATTTGCCAACCAGTTGCCGAAACGCCCCTCTCCTGTACTCTTTGGTTTCCAGTTGATGGTGTTGTTTAGTTCGTGCATACGCTCTTTAACATCAGTAACTTTTATAAACCAAGAATCTAACGGGTAATACAAAATTGGCTTGTCGGTACGCCAACAGTTGGGATAACTATGTTTGTATTTTTCAACCTTAAAGGCTTTATTTTCTGTTTTTAATTGAATAGCAATTTCAACATCTACAGAACGTTCTGGTGCTTCTCCTTCGTTGTAATACTCATTTTTTACATATTTACCAGCTAGCTCTCCAACTTCTGGACGGAAACGCCCTTGTAAATCTACCAGTGGTACTAAATTACCGTTCTCATCCTTTACCAACATAGGTGGTATTTCTGGAGTAGCTTGTTTTGCCACCAAGGCATCGTCTGCACCAAATGTAGGGGCGGTATGTACTATTCCTGTACCATCTTCGGTAGTTACAAAATCTCCAGAAATTACTCTAAAAGCGTTTTCTGGATTATCGTTTGGAAGCGCATAGGGCAAAAGTTGTTCGTATTTAATACCAACTAAATCAGTTCCTTTACATTCTGCTACTATTCTGAAAGGTATCTTTTTTTCTCCAGATTTGTAGGTCAAAACATCATCGGTAGTCTCAACTTGTTTAAACTTTCCTGAAAATTGATAACTGACTAATTTTTTTGCCAATACAACTTTAATAGGTTTAAACGTGTATTGGTTATAGGTTTCAACTAAAACATAATCTATTTTAGGCCCTACTGTTAAAGCGGTATTACTTGGCAACGTCCAAGGTGTAGTGGTCCAAGCTAAAAAGTAAATATCGCCTTCATTCTTTAAAAAATCTGGTAATGATTCTGGAATTGCCTTAAATTGAGCTACAATAGTAGTATCAGTAACATCTTGATAGGTACCTGGTTGATTTAACTCATGCGAACTTAAACCGGTTCCTGCTTTTGGTGAATAGGGCTGGATGGTATAGCCTTTGTATAATAATTTTTTATCGTAAATCTGCTTTAACAGCCACCAAACAGACTCCATGTATTTGGGCTCGTAAGTAATATATGGGTCGTCCATATCTACCCAATAGCCCATTTTTTCGGTAAGGTTGTTCCAAGCATCTGTATACTTCATTACCGCTTTTCTGCACGCGGCATTATAATCTTCTACCGAAATGGTTTTGCCTATATCTTCTTTGGTAATGCCCAATTCTTTTTCTACGCCCAACTCTATAGGTAAACCATGTGTATCCCAACCAGCTTTACGCTTTACTTGGTAACCCTTCATGGTTTTATATCTTGGAAAAATATCTTTAATAGCTCGTGCTAATACATGGTGTACACCGGGTAAGCCATTTGCAGATGGTGGCCCTTCGTAAAACACATAAGGTGTAGCACCCTCTCTAGTGGTTACACTTTTCTCGAAAACATTATTTTCTTCCCAATAGCTGAGAATTTCATCTGCTACTTTTGGTAAGTCAAGTCCTTTATATTCAGCAAATTTCATGTGCATTTATACCTATTTCTTATAAGTTCGCGAATTTAATGAATTATCCTTAAATGTGTAATTTTAAAACAGAAAAAAAGCCGAACAAAATATTCAGCTTTTTTTAACAAGGTTGGTTATAAAAACGGGTTAATTCTTTATAAATTTTTTAGTAATTACCTGGTTATCATCTGTTCTAAAAACTGCTATATAAGTACCGCTAGACATATTTGGTAACTGCAAACCGTTGTGCAATGTAGCACTATCTACATTACTTAACTGCATTACAGACTGCCCAGAGATACTGTATATGGTAAACTTGGTTACCGCTGCATTTAGCTTTTTAGCATAAAGCACGTTGTTTAACACATCGTAATAAATATAGTTTTGGCTTGTTTGTACTTCTTCTGAACTTAGTGTTGCTGCTTTAGGTTGAAATACAATTTCTAATCTTTCGTTAAATACGCCTTGTACTGATGTAAATGTGTAGGGTTGCTCTTGTCTTAAATCAAAATACTCTCCAGTAAGATTATCTCTTAAATAAATGTCTTGGTTTTCGTCTATATGTTCTAAATCTGATATTTTAATTTCAAAAGTATTATCACCTGATGACCTAAAGTTTAATGGCACTACTTTATCTGCTGTTATAGCACTATAGGCCTGTATGTTCATGTTTTTACCTTCTAAGGTTAAATTTAAATCGTTATTGCTGATATCATCCGTTTCTGCTTCATATCCATAATCGAAAGCATCTGATGTTATGTCGCTAAATCCTAATAATAATTCTCTTTTTGACTTAGGACCAACTATTGTATTAAATTCTAAACGTATTTTTTTTATAAGATCTTCATTGTTTTCAACATGTGTAGTATCACTAACAGATTTGGATGTTGATTGTTTAGAAAATACAGCCCCATTGTTAAATTTACCATCTGCATCTGCTTCTTTTACAAATACGCGTTGGCTATTGTTAAATACCACATTACCATCTGCAACTATTTCTGTAATAAACCCTTGCCCAACAGCCAAATACCTTGTTGGTACTACAGTACCCACGGCTTCTCCTGTTGTTCCGCCGTTAAGCCCTGAGAATTGACGAGCCCTAACGCCTCCTAGCTTATTTACTTGAGCATAACCTCCATCATAATCTGCCATGTTATGGGAAGCACCACTCCATTGTTGCCATAATTGTATAGTACCATCAATAACACCTTCATTATCGTCAATAAACTTCACAACGTCTATGGCACTGGCATAAGGATTTCCTAAAAGAAATTCGGTTTTAGATTTTCCTGCGACTGAACCTGGACCGCCTTTATCTTTTACAGGAACTAATATGGTGCCATTGTTTGGTTTCCCCTCAAAAATATATTGTTGTGTTTCGCTAGGAACCCCTGTTCCTTTTTGGGTATAACCCATACCGGGTGTTATTTGCGTTGAGGGTGTTATTTGTGTCCAGTCCCAATACGAAGTGCCATTAATAAACGTATACAGCCAATATGTGCTTATGTTGCCATTTGCAGTGTAATTCCCTGTAAATTGTGTGTTAAAGCCAAAATCGTCTTTTAGCATATCTAATCTAAAATCAGTGTTATTTGGGTTATTCGTAGTTGCATTGTTATTGGTTAGGGCAGATGCCTTTTTTATACCTACAGGAGCTGCCCAGTAATTATACCAAAACGCACTAGATGTACCTTCTTGACGCCTTAATATTTTACCCTCGCTAGAGGTTACCAAATCGCTATGCTCTGTTTGAACAAGTTGGGAGTCGTTCATTAAATCAATCGTTCCGTTTAATTCTAAATAATAGCTATTTCTTAATTCATTATCGCCTTTAAGGGTTATTGTTTTTCCAGAATCTAATATTAAACCCGATGTTTTAATTGAGGTATTTACAGCTATATCATGGCTAACCCTAACAATTGTAAAATAAGAATCTTCTAATTCTTTTGTATCCCATACATCTTCCAACCAATTATCCTTCCCCGTCCACGTACCATTACGCTTTGTTTTAAAAGGCATAGGAGCTGTTTGCGCTTTTACTGTTTTAGCATTGTAAAGTGTTGCGGTATTAGTATACGATGAAAAATCTTCGGTAGTTGAGCTTATAATATTGCTCATAGGGTAATAGGCTACTAAACTAGACCATGGAATGGCTTCTTGTGTTACATCATCTTTTATAATTTTTGGAACTATTACACCAGCTACACTGCCTGCATCTTCTTTAATTTCTTGGTATACAATTTTTTGAATTTGATTATCGGATAATGCTATATTAAACAGTCTTACTTCATCTATATCCCCATTAAAAAACTCTTTATTTGTTGACACATTTTTACCCATTGTAAAAGGGTTTTGAGATGATTCAATAGGTTTAGAGTATGATTCGTCGTTTCCTGTTTTGGCCAAATGCCCGTTTATAAAAACTTTTAATTTATCTTTTCTAAGCGCATTGTTAAAAGTAACGGTGATATGTGTCCATAGATTTTCTTTCAATCCTTCTAATTCATCATCAGATTTTAACACAATAGACTTTCCATTAATTCTTGCCACTACGCGCTTGTTCTTATTAACCTTTACTTTTAATTTACCTTGGCTAAACAGCGTTCCTGTTTCAGAAAAAGTTTCATCTAGCTTTACCCAGGCCATTAAGGTTAATTGCTCAAAACCACTAAGGTTTAAGTTACTATCTAAATAATCGTCTACACCGTCTAGGTCTAAAGTTGACGATGCTGGAGGATTAGGCGTAAACATGTCTTCAGAGTCTGGAATTCCATCTCCATCTGTGTCTTTATCTTCTTCTTCGCCTGTAATAAAGTTAATTTTGTAATCTTCAATTTCTCCTGCTTGATATTTAAAATCGCATGCAGTAAAATTTTCATTTTTACCAGTTCTTAAGCCAAATCGTATTACAGATTTGCTAGGTTTAACAGTTTCGGGAATTTTTATTTCAATAGGAATTTTAACAGTTTTTTTACCTCCAGTGTTATTAGTGTCTCTAAACGGAAATAAAAAACGCTCACCATTGTCGTCAAAATCATCGTCGTTGGTCTCATTAAAATTTAACCAAACCACTACCATATTGGTATTAGAGTTCCATCCATTAAGCGTTACTGTAACTGTGCCTTCTAGTTTGGAACCTACGGGTATATCTGTTGCTGGTAATTCTGAATAGTAACTATAATCTCCTGTTTTTCCAGAGCTAGTATTATCAATACTTCCAAATGAAATATTTGATATGTAGTTTGTATTAAAACTACCTATGTTTTTGGGCTCACAAAATTCGGGTTCAAATTCATCTTCATCTTCATCATAATCTGAAATAAATGTAATATTGTAATCTTCAACTTCACCCGATTCGTATTTGAAATCGCACGAACTAAAGTTATTACTATTACCTGTTCTGTAACCTACTCTTAAAATTGAATTCCCTGGCTTTATTTTACTTGGGATTTCTATCTTAAAAGGTACTTTTACCTCTTTATTACCCCTGGTATTATTTTTGTCCTGAAATGAAATTAAAAAACGCTCGCTATCATCGTCAAAATCATCATCGCTACTTTCATTAAAATTTAACCAGATGATTACTGTATTTTTTGCTGTATTCCATCCATTTATAGTCAGTGTAATTTCACCTTCTAGATATTCTCCCGCAATAACATTGGTAGCTGCAATATCTGAGAAATATGTGTAGTTGCCCGTATTCCCATTGCTGCTATTGTTTATAGTGCCTATTGCAACATTAGAAATATAGTTAACGTTGAATTTTCCAATATTTTTTGGCTGGCAGTATTGCGCATTAATTGTGTTAATTAAAATAAAGTGGACAGTAATGAAGCTGAAAAACCTTATTAAGCGTTTTACATAATTTCTTTTCATGGTTTAATTGTTTAGGGTCAATTAAATTTATGCAGGTGCAACGTTTACACCCTTTGAGAAATTGAAAAACTGAGAGAATGTTAATCAAAGTAGGCTCGTTTTATGTGTAGCAAAATTAATACAATAAACTACAAGAAACTAATTATTTCGTATATTTTTAACGATTAAAAGCTTTTTTTATCGTTAAAATACGTTTTAATTCTTAACCAGTTTCTTGGTAAGCACTTGATTTGTGTCTAACCTAAACACAGCAATGTACGTACCACTGGCCATTTCAGGTAGTTTAATACCATTGCTTAACGTTGAAGCTTCCACATCGGTTAGCGCCATCATAGACTGCCCTGTAATACTGTACAGTACAAACTTTGCTATATCTCCACTCATGTTCTTTACATACAGTACATTACCCCCCTTATCGTAATACATATAATTTTCTTCTGTGGATGCCTCGGCTGTACTTAGTGCCGATGCAGCATCTTGAAACACAAGCTGCAGTCTGTTATTAAAAACACCTTGCGACGAGGTAAACCTATACGGTTGGTCCTGCATAAGGTTAAAGTAATCTCCTGTAAGATTGTCCCTTAGGTAAACCTCCTGTCCTGCATCTATATTTTCTGTTTCTGAGATTTCTATCTCAAAACTATTATCGCCCGATGATCTAAAATGTAGCGGCACTACTTTATCTGCTGTTATTGCTCCGTAAGCTTGCATGTTCATGTGCTTACCTGCCATGGCTAGATTAAGGTCATTATTGCTCGCATCGTGTGCCTCTGCATCATAGCCATAGTCGTAGCCATCTGTGGTGTGCTCGCTAAACCCTAGGAGCAGCTCCCGCTTTGTGCTTGGACCTGTTACGGACCTAAACTCCAAGCGTATCTTTTGTATGCTGTCCGTATTTGAAGCACCAGTGTTCGATTGGCTAACTTTTGTACCCTTTACGCCCTGCGTCTTAAAGAACACAGAGCCGTTATTGAAATCTCCATCTGCATCGGATTCCTTAACGAACACGCGTTGACCATTGTTGAATTCTACCGTACCATCAAACGGCGTTACTCCGTCGTTCTCTATCTCCACAATAAAGCCCTGGCCTACGGGTAGATATTTTGATGGTACTTTGGTGCCTTCCAGACCTCCCGTTGTAGCTCCTTCCAAACCTATGAACTGAGAGGCTCTTACTGCTCCCATTTTATTTACCTGGGCATAACCACCGTTATAGGCATCTAGGTTGTGCGAGTTACCGCTCCATTGTTGCCATAACTGGATATCGCCCTTTATAACGCCCTCATTATCGTCTATAAACTTACCGATATCTAACGCCGACGGGTAGGGATTGCCCAACAAAAACTCCGTCTTGCTAGTGCCTGCAACTGATCCTGGACCCCCGCGATCTTCTACATCTACAAGTATTGTCCCGTTGTTGGGCTTGCCCTGGAAGATATACTGCTGCTGTGCCAAAGGTGAGCCCGTGCCTTTTTGGGTATAACCAATGCCCGGGCTAAGGGAAGTGGTCTTGGTTATTTTTGTCCAATCGTAATAGGACAAACCATTGATATAGGTGTACAGCCAAAATGTACTTATGCGCCCGTTGCCCGTGTAATCGGTAGTAAAGCGCATCCCTGCACCAGACTCGTCCCTGAGCATCTGGAGGTTATAAGAGGTATTGTTCGTGTTGTTGGCCGAGGTATTGTTGTTTCTGTAGCTCGTGGCTCGTAAGGTGCCTATTGGCGAGGACCAATAGTTGTACCAATATGGGTTGGTGGCGCCTTCCTGTCGCCTTAGTATCTTTCCCTGTGAGGAGGTTACCAGGTCGCTCGTCTCGGTCTGGATTAACTGGGAATCTCCCAGTAAATCTATAGTGCCACCTAGGTTTAAATATTTAGAGACATTTAATTGTAAATCATTAGTTTCATTTCCAACAGTAAGAACAACATCCCCGTTATCAGCCCAGTCTTTTTGGTCTACTATAAGTGCTAATGCATGCAGACCCTCCAAAGCTCCAGGATAACTAGGTTTGCTTAAAGATGTGGTTAAGGTTACGCTATTTCTAATATGATAAATACCCCAAGTATAATATTCGTCTGAATTAGATGAATTTTGAGACAACTCATCTCCTGGTAATGCCCATACATCCCCATACAACCATGTGCTTTTATCGTGCCAATTGCCATCTTGCTTTGTTGTAAAAGGCATTGGTGCTGTTTGTTCTTGTATTGAAGTTATGTTGCGCAACATTCCAGAATTGTTATTCCCAGATTCATCTGGTAAGGTAAAACCAACAATATTGGTCATAGGGTAATACAACTTAAGATCGCTCCAATTTTTAGTACAAACTTGTCCAGGAGTAATGGCGCCTTTTAATTTACCTCCACTATTTTCAATTTCTTGAAATACAATTTCTTGGATCTCAGCTTCTGTAAATACGTTGTTAAAAACACGAACCTCATCTATACAACCATCGTAATATGAAGCACTGGTTTCGTTCTCCCTGCCTAACATAAATTTTTCTGATTGCGCTGTTACTTCACTGTAAAAACCAACAACATCATGTCCTCCAGGGTATGCCAAATTACGTGTATGTACCCATTTACCATCTATAAACATGCTTGCGTTATTGCTCGTAAAATCTACAGTAACAGCCACATGTCTCCATATACCTTGCTTTAACCCATTAGCCCTTGAAAATTTTGATGTATGTGAGCCTCCAACCGAAGTTTTAAAGCGCCCAGAAAATTCTAGTTTAGCCCCAGTAGCTGTTAACTCTATAGCATTATCTTCTCCAAATAAAAATACTGTAGAAGTATCGCTATCACTCAAGTCGTTTTTTACCCAGCCCATTAACGTAATACCATTGGTATTACTTTCGTTAAAACTGGACATTAATTCTTTACCTACCACATAATCGTCAATACCATCAAAGTCTATGGTAGCAATGGCAGGAGGGTTTGCATTAAATACATCTCTATAGTCTAAATCTCCTCCAGAACCTAAATCACCATCACCATCAGGAAGAATGGATAAGCTAGAAGGGTTTTCAATATCTTCATTAACATCCCAAACAGGATCATTTATATTTGTGGTTTCAAATGGATTTACTAAACCATCTGCATCCATATCTTGATTTGTACTGGGAAAAGGCATACCGTTTTCGGCCTCGTCTGGACTACCGTCATTATCAGAATCTAAATCAATATAATCTGGAATACCATCACCGTCTGTATCTTGTAATGTTAAGCCTGTTCCATAAATAGTATCTATTCCAAAAATTGATACTGTTCCACTTGGAGCCATATAACCTATTGTAGATTGCGCTTCTACATTATCTGGAATACCATCATCGTCTGAATCGATATCTAAAAAATCATAAATTAAGTAGCGGTTTCCGCTACCATTCAGATCTCCATCGGTATTCACCGGAATTGTTCCCGTACCAGCAGAACTTGGTATACCGTTTGTGGTTGGAGTTATACCAATGGCACCATCTGCGACACCATCATTATTGGCATCAGTCCCTCCAGATTCTCTAACGTCGGTAATACCGTCATTATCACTATCTAAATCTAAATAATTTGGAATACCATCGCCATCTTGATCCATATTTTCACAATACCCAGATGCACCTAGGGTACAAAAATCTGGATCTTTACTATTGGGAATACCATCCGTATCGTGGTCTGCAGAAGGGTCTACCCCTCCAGATTCATCTGTATCTTTTATACCATCGTTATCATCATCTAAATCATCTACATCACTGTAACCATCTTTATCTTCGTCTTCTAAGGTGAATATAAATAATTTGCCATCAGCATGATCTGTAGTGGAGGCTGTTAATTGTGCCTTAGTAATTACAGAACCATTAGGAGCAATATCATCTAAATAGAATAACGCAATACCAAGTGTTCCTTTGTTTTCTACTACCCTGTCGCTTAACCAATAATCTGAGTTTGGTTTAGGAGGGTTTATAGCCCCGGGAGTTCCCAATCCGTTTGGGCCTCCTGTTCCTGTTCCCCCAAAACCAAATTGAGTTGAAGTTTGATTTATAAACGTTTCTCCTAAAGACTGTTCGGCGCCTCCACCTGCGGGAATACCAAAAAGCTCTAGGTGAAGACAGTTATTTGCATTACGTTCCGTTACTGCTATAATTCCACTAGAGGTGGCCAAAATTCCAGTACCATAAGTTAATGTTTGTCGTTGCGCAGTTGTAGTAGATTCGCTTACAAAATCATCACAAATATTTCTTCCATTATAGCTGGAATTGAAATAGTGGTTTAAATTTAAATCTTGAAATGCCGATAAAGCAGAAGCATTCCATGTGCTACTTGAACTTGTATTCTCTAAATTAACCCCATTTTCAAGAATTCTATTGGCACTGTGCCCATTAGGCCCTAACTGCGTTATTTCATAGCCTGTAGGCAATCCGAAATTTAAGTAAACAATACCGTTTACTGTAATACTTTGTATGGTAGCTGAATGATTTGCTGCAGTTTGTGTATCGCTCCATTGAAACGTAACTCCAGATTGAATACTTGGTGCGTTAGTTTGAGAGGTTCCTTTTAAGTAATAGCAATACGTTAAGAGTAATGTTAACAGTAGTTTAAATTTCATAATTAATAGATTTTGGGGAAATCGAATTAATTTATAATTATTGTTTAATAGCAGTACTATTTGTAAGCCTTAGCCCACAACAGAATAACAAAATATGATGGTTCATTAGATTAATTTGTGAAATAACACTTTGAGGGAAGTATATAATATTATTTCATATGTAGGTATAACGATACCTATAACAGGGACAAATCTAGATTAAAAATTCGATAAAAGCAACATAAAATCGGATAAAGAGCAGTATTTTTTCGATAAAGAGACAAAAAATAAGATTTTTTTAGTTTCGAAACTATAATTTTGAGACTCTATTACTAAACAATAAACTCTACTACATCTTCAATCTTAGAAATCAATTGAATTTTAATTACAGTGTTTTTAAGTGCTATTTTATTGTATTTGGATACAAAAATTGTTGAAAACCCTAATTTTTCGGCTTCTAAAATGCGTTGTTCTACACGTTGTACAGGTCTAATTTCTCCAGACAAACCAACCTCGGCGGCAAAACAAAAATCGCTCTGTAAAGCCACATCTTCATTTGAAGATAGAATTGCCGCAACAACTGCTAAATCTATAGCAGGATCGTCTACCGTTATGCCTCCGGTTATGTTTAAAAAAACATCTTTTGCACCCAACCTAAAACCAGCTCTTTTTTCTAAAACAGCTAATAACATGTTTAATCGTTTGGCATTGAAACCTGTAGCACTTCGTTGAGGCGTACCGTAAACCGCTGTACTTACAAGGGCTTGCACTTCAACCATTAAAGGGCGCATGCCTTCTAATGTTGCAGCAATAGCGTTACCTGAGAGCTCTTCATCTTTTTTAGAAATTAATATTTCTGACGGATTTGAAACCTCCCTCAATCCAGATCCTTGCATTTCATAAATACCCAATTCGTTTGTAGAACCAAAACGGTTTTTATGTGCTCTTAAAATTCGGAATACATGGTTTCTATCGCCTTCAAACTGTAAAACAGTATCCACCATATGCTCTAAAATTTTTGGTCCAGCAATGTTACCATCTTTAGTAATGTGACCAATTAAGATGACTGGAGTTGCTGTTTCCTTAGCAAATTTTATAAGCTCCGTAGTACATTCTTTTATTTGAGAAATACTTCCAGAAGATGACTCTATATAATCGCTATGTAGGGTTTGTATAGAGTCTATTATAACAATATCTGGCTCTAAAGCCTCTATTTGCTTAAATATATTTTGGGTTTTAGTTTCTGTGAGAATATAGCAATTGTTATTTTCGGGGTTAATGCGTTCTGCCCGCATTTTTATTTGCTTTTGGCTTTCTTCACCAGAAACATAAAGCGTTTTATATGGCAACTTAAGTGAAATTTGAAGTAGCAATGTGCTTTTCCCTATTCCAGGTTCGCCACCCAACAATGTTAAAGAACCAGGGACTATTCCGCCACCTAAAACACGGTTAAACTCATTGTCTGAAGTATTTAATCGTGCTTCTTCTGAAACATCAATATCTTTTATCTGCAATGGTTTTGAAACACGTTTTGATGGACTGGAAGCTGTCTTCCAATCGCTTTTTTCTGGTTTTTGCAGCACCTCTTCCGCTATAGTATTCCACGCTTTACAAGCATTACACTGTCCCTGCCATTTTGCATATTGTGCGCCACAATTTTGACAAAAAAATGTTGTTTTTACTTTTGCCATATCTGTTTTTATCCCCTCTAAAAGAGAGCCGTAAGTTTAGGTTTAAAATATTAAACTAGTATCCAAAATCTTGCTTAATAGCATCTGCAAGTTGTAGCACTTTATCTTTTGTAATACCTGCGATTTCATCTAAGGTATAAGCCGATTGATACGTTTTCATCGCTTTTTTTGGCTCTCCTGTTTCCTCATAAAACCTTGCCAAATAATAATTTCCCAATAGCGTTTTGGGATAATGTCTACGCGCTAGTTTTCCAAGTGGTTCATAATATTCAAATAGCTCGTTCTTCTCTATTGCTGCTGCGATTGCTTTAAAATCGTTAATCAAAATCTTTTTTTCTATTCCAAATAAATCTTGAATGGCTTGGTATTTCTCTTCTAGATATATTACTGGAGAAATTTCTAATTCTAAAATCTCATCCTTATATTCTTTCTTACTTATAGGCTGAAATACCTTAAATATATTTTGAAGCGCATTGGGGATAGCATGTGCTGGCCCAGAGTAATGTGAGGCATTTTCGAAGGTATTAAAGCTGTACGATAAATTATCGTTTTCTATCGCAGATACATCGGTGTGCAAAGCTTCTGTCATTTGTTTTAAAGATGAAGTATCGCCTTCGGAATTGCTTAGATAATAAAAAATTTTAGACTGTGTTTTAGTTAAGCTCTCAGGAATATACGCTAACATATTTGGCGCCAATTCTGGACTAACAACGATGTAAGCCTGAAACAATGGGTTTGACTTTAAAAGATAATAATTGATAAAGTTTGCCGTATTACCATGACCAACAGCTACCTTAAAGTTTACTGTCCTGTAGTTAGCCTCTATATATGGCAAAAGCTCCATACCCAAAAACTCGAAAAAATTAGCACCTGTTTCCACAGGTAATGAGTTTTGTTCGGAATATAAGCAATCTTCGTAACGCGTATCTACTTGGTTTACCCCTACTACAATGGCCTCTGGCATATCTTCCCAATAAGAGTAATAATCTACGTTTCCTGCTACGGCCTCAAATAAATAATCACCATCGAGCACAATAAAAATAGGATAACTTTTATCTTTATTAAAATCATATCCTCTTGGTAGTTGAATTTTAATTTGCCGTTCTTCACCCAGTTTAGCCGATTGAAAGTTTTCGTACTTTACTTGCGCATTAACTACTGGTATTAACACAGCTATTAAAAAAACAAAAATGCATGCGTTTTTCATTTTCAAAAATAATTTGAGATTTTAATAGCGGCAAGGTAATAAATTAACTTAGAGATTGAAAGTTAACAATACTGCTACTTGATTGCCTTTTTTCGGTTAAAAATTGGTAAATAAATAAGAGATAATCCTCCAAATACAATAATTAGTAAAGTTTGTGATCCCCACATAATCCATCCAAAGGCACGACTAGGGTCTTCGGGAATATTAAACAAAGTAAATGCGAGAACTACAGCTTCAGGATAAGAGCCAATGCCACCGTTTGTGGCAGCAATACTAAAACTTGCTGCTATAAAACCAATTAATATGGCCGCAAAAGGCACATAACTAGTTTCTTCTAAAGCAAAAGAGGTTACATAAAACATAAGAACATACATAGTCCATATAAAAAATGTATGAAAAATGAATGCCCACTTTTTTTTCATTTTAAAAATACTCAAGGCGCCTTCTATTAAACCATTTACAAAACTTTTAATTTTTAAGGCTATTTTTAAATTACTGCGTTTTATAAAAATTGTAAAAACTATACCAAAAAACAAGAGCAAAAAAACACCCATAATTATTTTAGTTGGGTTAAATTTTTCAACCAAGAAACCGTATATAAAATCAAATTGCAGAAAAAGGGTAACCACTATAATACAAAACATCATAATTAAATCTGCAATGCGTTCTGCTACAATGGTTCCAAAGCCTTTTTCAAAAGGTACGCCTTCGTAATTTGTTAAAATAGAAGCCCGAGCTACCTCGCCAGCCCTTGGAACAGTATAATTAATAAGATATGTCGCAAAAACTGCCATTACACTATTACCTAACTTAATATGATAACCCATGGGCTGTAACTGAAAACGCCACCTGTAAGCCCTAGATAAATGACTTAATAAACCAAAGAAAACACCTAATGAAATAAATGTGTAATCGGCCTTTTTAAAATAGCTGACTAATTGTTCAAGTGATATTTGAGATAAAGAATACCAAACCAAAAACACCCCTAATACTAGTGGAATTGTTATAGTTAATATTCGCTTTATTTTAGGATTCAACCTTTTATTTTAAGAGGTTAGTAGCTTCATCTGGAAACACTAAAGAAGGTTTAAATACTTTTGCTTCTTCTATATCCATAAAAGCATAAGTAATTAAAATTAACGTGTCTCCTACAGAAACTTTTCTAGCAGCTGCACCATTTAAAGTGATTTCACCACTGTTTCGGGGCCCTGGTATACAGTAGGTTTCTAAACGTTCCCCATTGTCGTTATTTACAATCTGAACTTTTTCTCCCTGTATAATGTTAGCAGCATCCATTAAATCTTCATCAATAGTAATACTACCAATATAATTGAGTTCTGCACCTGTGCATTTAACTCTATGAATTTTAGATTTTACAACTTGAATTTGCATGTGGCAAAGGTAATTAATTTAATGCGATATTATCAATAAGTCTAATTTCGCCCGCATACACAGCTATAAAGGCTCTGTACTTTTTTTTATTTAATTTTCTTTTAATTGGTTTTAAGGTTTTAGCATCAGCGATTAAAAAATACTCTAGTTTTAGTGTATCGTGGTTTTTAAACTGATTTTCAACCCATTCCATAACTTTATTAGCACTTTCTGTGCCAAATTTTATTTTGGCAGTTTTTAGTGTTTTATATATAAACGGCGCAGCAGTTTTATGGTTGGGCTTTAACCTTGTATTACGAGAACTCATAGCTAAACCACTGGGTTCTCGATGAATTTTACAGCCTACTATTTTTACGGGAATATGATGCTTTTCAACCAGCTTTTTAATAATTTGCAATTGCTGAAAATCTTTTTCACCAAAATAAGCGCTATCAGGTTTCACAATTTCGAAAAAACGCTTTACTACAGTACCAACACCATCAAAATGTCCTTGGCGAAATTTTCCTTCCATTTCAAACTCCAAACCATCAAAATCAAACGCCTCAGATATGGCATGCCCTTCATAAATATCGTCAACCGTAGGCGCATAAACCATAATTTGGTCTTTACTAACTGTTTCTAATAATTCTACATCATTTTCTAGCGTTCTAGGATATTTCTCTAAATCGGTTTTATTATCAAATTGTGTTGGATTTACAAAAATACTCACCACTACAACATCATTGTCGCCTAATGCCTTAATTACCAACTGTAAATGGCCTTGGTGGAGCGCTCCCATGGTTGGCACCATTCCAACACTTAAACCTTTAGATTTTAATGCTGCTATTTCGGTACTAATTCTATCTTTTTCTGTGTAAATCTTCACTTTGTAATAAAAAATTAACGGGTGCAAACTTAAGATTTTACGGGGACTTTGCATAAATTTTTGTACTTTTGCGTGTTTTTATTTTTGAATCTGCAAAAGCAAACCATATATGAAAGATAAGAGGATATTGTATGTATCATCTGAAGTAGTGCCTTATTTACCTGAAACCGAAATTTCTTCAATGTCGTTCGAGGCTCCCAGAATGGTTAATCAACAAGGTGGTCAAATTAGAATTTTCATGCCTCGTTATGGCAATATTAATGAAAGAAGACATCAATTACATGAAGTGATAAGGTTATCTGGTATAAACCTAGTAATTAACGACCTAGACATGCCTTTAATCATTAAAGTAGCCTCTATTCCAAAAGAGCGTATTCAGGTTTATTTTATAGACAACGACGAGTATTTTAAAAGGAAAGCTACCTTAACCGACGAAAATGGAAAGCTTTTTGACGATAACGATGAACGTGCAATTTTCTTCGCAAAAGGTGTTATAGAAACGGTTAAAAAACTCAATTGGTCGCCAGATATTATTCATGTACACGGTTGGTTAGCCTCTTTGTTACCTTTATACCTTAGAGAATACTACAAAGACGAGCCGCTTTTTAACGAAAGTAAAATAGTTACTTCGGTATACAATCAAAGTTTTAACAATACGTTAAATAAAGATATGGTCAATAAGATTAAATTTGACAACATAAACGAAGAAGCTATAAAACCGTTAGAAGAGCCTACGTACAATAATTTAATGCAAGTTGCTGTAGATTATTCTGATGCTTTAATTATAGGTTCTGAAGTTTTACCAGACAATTTAGAGAAATACATTAAAGAATCTAACAAACCTGTTTTAGAATACAAAAGCAAAGACGAATTTGGTGAAGCTTACACTCAGTTCTTTAGCACTGAAGTTTTAGGTTAATCCCAATCGTCCTTTAAGATTTATGAAGAAGATATTTAAAGCCCTAAAATACACCGTTGCTGTGTTGTTTATTGTATTGGCATTTGTAGCGTGCGACAGAGAATACAGCTCTATTGAAAGTGATGTTCTTGGTGAAAACAATTTTAATTTTAACGCTAGCCAGTTAGAAGTACCTATTATAACCTATAATAGAAATTTAAGTGGGCAACAAATAAATGGTTTAACATCAAATCTATTAGGCTTTTTTAACGATCCTATTTACGGCACAACAACTGCAAGTATTGTTACCCAAGTAACACCTACTAGTTTTGCAATTAACAGCGCAGAAATGTTTGGTATAAACCCAACGGTAGAATCTGTAACCTTAACTATACCTTATTTTAGTACTCAAACAGGTGTTGAAACAGATGGAACTCCTATATATAGACTAGACTCTTTATTTGTTGAAAACAACAACCCAGAAAACATAAAGCCTATAGCCCTAAAAGTTTACGAGAATAAATATTTTTTAAGAAACTTTAACCCCAATAACCCCGAAGATAATTCTCAAAACTATTTTTCGAAAGCAGATGCATCCATAAATAGCACCGATAATTTTGCCGAAATTGAAAGCGGTACAATTAATTTTGATGACCACATTGGATTTACCTTTTTTGATGGTGATATAGAACCTAGCAGTGCCGCTAGAGCAATAACAGATACTGTAGGAGAAACATCGTCTACAACCTATTTACCTCCCGCTGAAGTAATTGAACTAGCTGAAACACCCCAGAGTAAAGCCTATTGGAAATCTCTAATCTTAGACCAAGCAGGTTTACCCACTTTAAGCAATACAAACAACTTCCACAATCATTTTAGAGGCTTATACATAAAAGCCGAAGCCAAAAATGGCGAGGGAAGTATGGTTCTGTTAAACCTAGCTGATACTGGCGCAACCCTTACCATTAACTATTCTAGTGAAGACGGAGATGACACTGATACAGATCGTGATACTGGGACTTATGTACTAAATTTTAATGGCAACAGGCTTAATACCTTTATTAACAATTATAATCCAGCTATTCTTCCAACAACGCCCAACACAACCAATGGCGATGAAAAACTTTATTTAAAAGGTACTGCTGGCTCTATGGCTGTTATAGATTTGTTTAACGGTTTAGTAGATTGTGATGGCGATGGACAAGAAGACGATGATGCTCTAGAGTGTTTTAAAAAGACTTTTAGAAAAACTGATAAAAACGGTAACGTATTAGCACCTGTAAATGAACTATATCAACTTAAGCGACTTATAAATGAAGCGCATTTAGTGATTTATGAAGACGAGACTTTTATAACTCCCGATGACCCTAAAGACGCTAATGGAGAAGATTATCATACTTACGACAGACTCTACCTATACGATTTAGGAGATAATAGCCCTATTTTAGATTACAATTTTGATGTTTCAATCGATGCTTCAAACCCTTTAGTCTCAAGATCCTTTACTTTAGGCCGAAGAATAACCGACGAAAACGGAATTTCAAAATACAAACTTAAAATTACCGATTTGCTAAACAGTATCTTAATTCAGGATATTGACAATACAAAACTAGGGCTAGTACTTTCTAATAACGTAAACTTAAATTTAAGCACACAACTACTTAATGATATTGGTGATGTTACTGGTGTACCAGCCTCTACCGTAATTACACCCAGAGGAACAGTGTTACATGGAAGCAACAGTGCTGATGATGATAAAAAAATGCGCTTAGAAATATTCTTTACAGAGTCTGAATAACAAATAAGTGGTTTAAAATAAATTATTACGTGCTTAATATTACACTAAAATGGTTTTTATCGTGTAAAATGATACATTCACATAAATAATTACAAGTCGTTGCTTTTATTTTACATATTTGTTCGTCTAAAATAACCCCAAAAAATCAAATAAAAAATTATGTGTGGAATTGTTGGATATATAGGACATAGAGATGCTTACCCAATTGTAATTGAAGGCCTTAAGCGTTTAGAGTATCGTGGCTACGACAGTGCAGGTATTGCGCTATTTGATGGTACAAACTTAAAAGTATCAAAAACAAAAGGTAAAGTTTCTGATTTAGAAGCTTGCGTAGAAACCCAAATTTCTAAAACCGGTAATCTTGGAATTGGCCATACCCGTTGGGCTACACACGGTGTTCCTAACGATGTAAACTCTCATCCGCATGTATCAAATTCAGGAGATTTAGTAATAATTCACAACGGAATTATTGAAAATTACGATTCACTAAAACAAGAATTAATAAAAAGAGGCTACACGTTTAAATCTGATACCGATACCGAAGTATTAATTAACCTCATAGAAGAAGTTAAAACTAAAGAAGGTGTTAAATTAGGTAAAGCCGTACAAATAGCATTAAACCAAGTTGTTGGCGCGTATGCTATTGCCGTATTCGACAAAAACAAACCAGAAGAAGTAGTTGTAGCCCGTTTAGGAAGCCCACTTGCTGTAGGCATAGGTGATGAAGAATTTTTTATCGCCAGTGATGCATCTCCTTTTATAGAATACACAAAAAACGCCATTTATTTAGAAGACGAAGAAATGGCCATTATTAGATTCCACAAAGGTATTAAAGTAAGAAAAATAAAAGACGATTCTTTGGTCGATCCTTACATACAAGAATTACAGTTAAACCTGGAACAAATTGAAAAAGGTGGTTACGACCATTTTATGCTCAAGGAAATACACGAGCAACCTAAGGCGATAACAGATACTTATAGAGGGCGTTTATTAAGAGATGAAGCCATTATAAAAATGGCAGGCGTAGAGGATAATATGAAAAAATTCCTTAATGCTAATCGTATTATTATTGTAGCCTGTGGTACATCATGGCATGCAGGATTAGTTGCTGAATATATTTTTGAAGACTTAGCTAGAATTCCTGTAGAAGTAGAATACGCCTCAGAATTTAGATATAGAAACCCTGTAATTACAGAAAATGATGTTTTAATAGCTATTTCCCAATCTGGTGAAACTGCCGATACATTGGCCGCTATAAAAATGGCTAAATCTAAAGGTGCATTTGTATTTGGCGTTTGTAATGTTGTTGGATCTTCAATAGCTAGAGAAAGTGATGCCGGGGCCTACACACATGCAGGACCAGAAATAGGCGTAGCTTCAACAAAAGCATTTACTACTCAAATTACAGTATTATCTTTAATAGCGTTGCGTTTAGCACGTGCTAAGGGTACTATTTCTAGTTCAGACTTTCGTCGCTATTTATTAGAGATGGAACTAATCCCTGAAAAAGTTGAAAAGGCCCTAGAAGCTGATGCCCACATAAAAGAAGTGTCTCACATTTATAAAGATGCTGCAAACTTTTTGTATTTAGGTAGAGGTTATAATTTCCCTGTAGCACTAGAAGGCGCACTAAAGCTAAAAGAAATATCTTATATTCATGCTGAAGGCTATCCTGCTGCAGAAATGAAGCATGGGCCAATTGCCTTGATAGACGAAAATATGCCTATTGTGGTTATCGCTACAAAAGCTGAACACTATGATAAAGTAGTAAGCAATATTCAAGAAATAAAATCTAGAAAAGGAAAAATTATTGGTGTAATTACCGAAGGAGACACCGTAGTAAGAGAGCTTGCAGACCACGTGATAGAAGTTCCTGAAACTATTGAAGCGCTATCACCATTATTAACAACTATTCCTTTACAATTATTATCGTATCACATTGCTGTAATGCTAGGTAAAAACGTAGATCAACCACGAAATCTGGCAAAATCTGTTACTGTAGAATAACAATATTTTTATTAAGGTTGTCTGAAAATTTTTTTAATGCCTTTCAAACTGGTAGCATATTAAGCTAATGTTTTAATTATCAGAATTTTGATTTTTAAAAAAACCGCTTTAAGTGCACTAAAGATAATACGCTTCATACAACCTTTTTAATTTACTTATTTCTATTTTTATCACTACTTTTTTATCAAAAATGTAACTTTTAATACATTTTTTTGTGAATATCTACTATGCGTGCATAATTTTTTTATATTTTTAGCCCGTACATGTCTATTAACGCAATAGACTAAACCCTTAATAAAACTAGTTAATATAGATGAAAACAATTCTCAAGTTTACTTTGTTTTTGTTTTGTGCTGTAACTTATGCACAAACAACTATCTCTGGAACCGTTAATGATGATAGCGGACAACCCATACCAGGTGCCAACATAATAATTGTTGGTACAACCATAGGAACTGTCACAGATTTTGATGGCGGCTTTACCTTAACAACAAACCAAACACCGCCTTTTACCATTCAAGTAAGTAGTGTTGGTTTCGAATCGTTTTCGCAGGAAATAACATCAAACAACCAAACAATTGATGTTATACTAAATGAAGGAACTGCTTTAGATGAGGTGGTTATTTCAGCTTCGAGAACACCTGAACGTATATTCGAATCGCCAGTAACTATTGAGCGTTACGGGCTTAAAGCCATTAAAAATACAGCATCGGCTGAATTTTATGATGGCTTAGAAAACTTAAAAGGTGTAGATATTAACACCAACAGTTTAACATTTAAATCTATTAACACTAGAGGTTTTGCCACTTTCGCCAATACGCGTTTTATGCAACGCGTTGATGGTATGGATAATGCAGCACCCGCTCTTAACTTTCCACTAGGAAACTTACTGGGCATGGTAGAAACCGATGTGCAAAGTGTAGAATTACTTCCAGGAGCTGCCTCAGCGTTATATGGTGCTAATGCCTTTAATGGTATTTTGTTTATGACCAGTAAAAGCCCTTTTGACCATTCTGGGATAAGCGGCTATGTAAAAGGTGGGGTAACATCGCAAGAAGCTGCGGGTAATAATGAGTATAAAGATTACGGTATTAGAGTTGCACATAAATTTAATGACAAATTTGCTGCAAAAGTAAACTTTAGCTATTTACAAGGAACCGATTGGGTAGCTAATGATACCAGAGGAAAAGACAGAAATAGTACTTTTATTAAGCCAAATAGCACCCGTGAAAATGATATTGATTATGATGGTGTTAATGTGTATGGAGATTTGGTATCAACAAATCTTAGAAACGTAAAAGAAAGTCCAACATTTCTCAGTCAATTGCCAAATCCAGCATTGGCCAACTTAATACCAGATGTTAATGTGAGTAGAACAGGCTACAACGAACAAGACCTCACAAATTATGATGCAAAAAGTATAAAAGCAGACTGGGGATTGTATTATCGCCCTTGGGAAAATGATTTTGAAATACAATATGTTGGTAAAATAGGTTCTGGTTCTACAATTTATCAAGGTTCCAACAGGTACTCTATTAAAAATTTCTTTTTACAACAGCACAAATTAGAAATTAAGAATGATAACTTCTTTGTTAGAGGTTATGTAACTGCCGATAATGCTGGAGATTCTTATGATATGGTATTTACAGGCGTAAATATTAATAGACAATGGAAATCAGACGACCAATGGTTTGGTGAGTACGCTGGAGCTTTTATTCAAGGAACACTAGCGGGCTTAACAGCAGATCAAGCTCATGCAGCAGCAAGACAAGCTGCCGATACTGGACGTTACGAACCTGGAACTCCAGAATTCCAAAGCGCTTTTAATACAGTAACTAACGATCCAGATATATTAACCGGTAGTCAACTTAAAGACGAATCTAAAATTTACCATTCTGATGCCAATTACAATTTTAGCCATCTCACAGATTTTGCCGAAATTCAGGTTGGTGGGTCTTACAGAAAGTATGTACTTAACTCTTTTGGCTCTATTTACACCGATAGAGATAGTGAAATTCCATATTCAGAAGTTGGTCTTTATACTCAAATTCAAAAGGAATTTTTAGAAGACGACCGCTTAAAGTTAACAGCCTCTTTACGTTATGATAAATCTGAGTTATTTGATGCATTCTTTTCTCCAAGACTATCATTGGGTTATAACATTGGCGAAAGCAAAAACCATAACATAAGAGCCTCGTTCCAAACAGGTTTTAGAAATCCTGATACACAAGCCTTATACATAGGGTTTAATGTTGGGCCAATAACATTAATTGGTAGTGCTTTCGATAATCCAGAGCGTTTTACTAGAACTGTAAGCGGTACTGAAATATCTCCTACTGGTCAAGCCATTTTAGGAGGAAGTTCTTTTACTTACAACGGAACAGGAGCCTACAATAATTCTTTTACAAGAAGTTCGGTTACCGCTTTTGCGGCTTCTCAAAATCCAGCAGATTTACAAATAGCAAATCCTGAACTTGTAAGTCCAGAACAAGTAAGTTCGTTCGAAGTTGGGTATAGAGGTAAAGTTGAAAGCGTAATTATTGATTTTAGCGCTTATTACAACCAATATCAAGACTTTATTACAACCGTTGATGTTGTAAACCCATTCTATGGAGATGTAGAACTTTCACAAACCTTCCCTGTTGGAGGAAATCCTACCCCACTAGCGGTAATTGCCTTAGCCAATAACGATTTTCAGGCTTACAGAGCCTATACCAATACAACAGAAGAAGTTAATTCTTATGGTGCCTCTTTGGGTGTTACAACAAAAATCTTTGGTGATTTTGATTTAGGTGCAAATTATACGTATGCTAAACTAGATTTTGACAGACAAGCAAATTCAGATTTTCAAACAAATTTTAACACCCCTGAACATAAATTTAAGGCCACATTTGGAAACGCCGATCTATTCAAAAATTTCGGTTTTAATTTGGCATGGAGGTGGAGCGACAACTACGTCTGGGAAGCCTCTTTCCTAACTGCCGATATTCCTGCTTACCATGTTCTAGATGCTCAAATTAATTTTAGAGTCCCAAGTTTAAAATCATCTTTTAAAGCGGGAGCCACCAACCTTTTAGGCGACGAATACTTTACTGCCGCTGGAACTGGATTTATTGGTTCGCAATATTATGTGTCTTGGACAATTAATAATCTATAAAAAAAGAAATTATGAAATTCAAATATATCTCGCTTTTCGCTCTATTAATTGGTTTTTTATCATGTGAAGAAGTAGAAAGTCCAATTCCTGAAGCAGAAGTGCTTCCAGAACTTACTTCTGGTAGTGCAGACTTTTCAAACTATGTTGCCCTAGGTGCTTCATTTACCTCTGGGTTTACAGATGGCGCATTATTTAAAGCAAGTCAAGAAAACTCATTTCCAAATATTTTATCTCAACAATTTGCAAAAGTTGGTGGCGGTAATTTTACACAACCGTTAATGAATGATAATATTGGAGGGCTTCTTATTGGCGGAATGGCCAACCCACAATTTCAACCAAGGCTGTTCTTTAATGGAGCAGGACCAGTAAGGTTACCAGCTACACCAACTACTGAAGCTTTAAACAATTTATCGGGAAGCTTTAATAATATGGGAGTACCAGGGGCTAAAAGCTTTCATTTATTATTTGATGGCTATGGTAATCCTACAAATTTAGCACTAGGTTTGGCCAACCCTTATTTTGTTAGAATGGCATCTAGCCCAACTGCAACCATGCTAGGAGACGCTATGGCGCAAAACCCTACATTTTTTACACTTTCAGAAATTGGAGGTAACGATGTTTTAGGCTATGCTACATCTGGCGGAGACGGGTCTAACCCTATTACAGATTCAGCAACTTTTGATGGTGCTTTTAATGCCTTAGTAAGTACACTAACATCAAACGGCGCAAAAGGTGTTGTAACTAATGTGCCCTATGTAACAGATTTACCATTTTTTACAACTGTACCTAACAACGCTCTTGTTCTTGATGCAGCAACTGCAGCTCAATTAACTGGAGTATTTCAAGCTGTTAGCGGTATATTTTTACAAGGGGCAATATTACAAGGGGTTCCTCCTGCACAAGCACAAGCACTGGCTGCCCAATATGCAATTACTTTTAACGAAGGACCAAATAGATGGATTATCGATGTACCTGTAACTCAAACTAATCCATTAGGTTTTAGACAAATGACAGAAGATGAATTATTAGTTTTAACCATAAACCAAGATGCTTTGGCACTAGGTTATGGTACAGTTGCCTTAACCCCTGAGGTACTTCAAGTATTAGGATTGTTACAGCAAGGTGGCACACCAACGCCAGAGCAAGCTCAGTTGGTTATAGCTGCTGTTAATGGTATAGATGATAAAGATGCTTTAGATGCTGATGAACTTACAGAAATTAAAACAGCAACAGACGCTTATAACGCTACAATAGCAAGTGTAGCAAGTTCTAACGAAAGTATTGCTTTAGTAGACTTAAATGCTATACTTAGTGAAGTTGCAAGTACTGGAGTTGATTTTGATGGTTTTAACCTTACTGCCAACTTAGTTACAGGTGGTGCTATTAGTTTAGATGGTATTCACTTAAATGCAAGAGGCTATGCTTTTATGGCAAACAAATTTTTAGAAGCTATTGATGAAAATTTTGGTTCCAACTTTAAAGCTTCTGGTAACCTTGCAAAAGCAAACAATTATCCAACTAATTATGCTCCTACCTTACAATAAATAGCATATCGCATTCAATTTTAATATTTAAAAGACACCTTTGGAATCAAGGTGTCTTTTGCTTTGTTAACCATATAACTTTTTTAAGAAATCTGTTAAAATTTTAACGCTTATTGCTTAGGTTTAACTAAAAAAAACACAAACTGTTACAAATATGTTTAATAGCGTATCTAATTTTATCAAAAGTTGTATTTTTGGTGAATCTTTTTTTAAAAGTGATAGCATAAAATAATAATGGATAAATTTTCCTTTTTAAACGCTGCTCATACAGCATATTTTGCAGATTTGTACGATCAATATCTACAAAATCCAGATAGTATTGAACCTAGTTGGAGAGCCTTTTTTCAAGGTTACGATTTTGGTAGCGAAAATTATGGTCTTGATGGTGAGATAATTGAGGGGGTTACCACTCAAATACCTGAACATATTCAAAAAGAATTTCAGGTAGCTCGCTTAATTGATGGCTATAGAAGCCGTGGACATCTCTTTACTAAAACAAATCCTGTAAGAGACAGAAGAACTTATACACCAACTTTAGATATAGAAAATTTCGGGCTTTCCGAAAACGATTTAGATACCGTTTTTAATGCCGGAGAAGTTTTAGGTATAGGTGCCCAACCACTACGAATTATCATTAAACACTTAAACAGTATTTATTGCGATTCCATTGGTGTAGAATATATGTACTTACGAAATCCAGACGTAATTAAATGGTGGCAAGACAAATTAAATGTGAACGATAACCACCCCAGTTATTCGGCTGAAACCAAGAAATATATTCTTTCTAAGCTAAACCAAGCAGTAACTTTCGAAAACTTTTTGCAAACAAAATATGTAGGGCAAAAACGATTTTCTTTAGAAGGTGGTGAATCTTTAATACCTGCAATAAGTAATACGTTATACAATGCTGTAGAAAAATATGGTGTTAAAGAATGTGTGTTAGGTATGGCGCACCGTGGTCGTTTAAGTACCTTAGTTAATATTTTTAGAAAACCATTACACGAGCTATTTAGTGAGTTTGATGGTAAAGATTTTGAGGATGAAAACATAGATGGCGATGTTAAATACCACTTAGGATTAACGCTAGATAAAACCTATCAAAATGGTAAATCCATCAAGATGAATTTAGTACCTAATCCATCGCACCTAGAAACTGTTGGCCCTGTTGCCGAAGGTATTACAAGAGCTAAAATTGATACTGATTATGATGGAGACGACTCTAAAATTTTACCTATCCTAGTACATGGAGACGCAGCAATAGCAGGACAAGGTATTGTTTACGAAGTAGCCCAAATGAGCCTATTAAGTGGTTATAAAACGGGAGGCACCATCCATATTGTTGTAAACAACCAAATAGGGTTTACCACCAATTATCTCGATGGGCGTTCTAGTACCTATTGTACAGACGTTGCTAAAGTAACCCTGTCGCCTGTAATGCACGTAAATGCCGACGATGCAGAAGCTGTGGTACATGCCGTAGAAATGGCACTAGATTACAGAATGCGCTATAAAAAAGATGTTTATATAGATTTGTTAGGCTATCGTAAATACGGTCATAACGAAGGTGACGAGCCAAGATTTACACAGCCCAACCTTTATAAAAACATCTCTAAACATCCCAATCCGTATAAAATATATTCTGATAGGTTAATAGCTGAAAACACTATAAACAAGGCCTACTCTGATGAGATTGTAGCAGAATTTAAAAATACTCTAGAGAGCGAATATGATAAGGCTAAAGAAGCTAAATCCTCTAAAGTTCGCGAATTTATGCAAGAACGTTGGAACGGTTTTACGCGTAGGGACGTTAATGCCATGTTGCAAGAGGAAAACACTAAATACCCTGAAAATAAATTAAAAAATATTTCAAAAATTGTTTCTACAGTTCCTAAGGGAGTTAAGTTTTTACGAAAAGCTGAACGTATTTTAGAGGGACGTGCTAAAATGGTTTTTGAAACCGATACTTTAGATTGGGGTATGGCAGAAACACTAGCATACGGAAGCTTACTTGAAGAGGGTTACAATGTTCGCATTTCTGGTCAAGATGTAGAACGTGGTACATTTAGTCACAGGCATGCTATATTACGAGACATCATATCTGAAGAACGCGTTAACCTATTAAATACAAACCCAAACAATAAGGGTATCATGGATATCTATAATTCATTTTTATCTGAATATGGGGTACTAGGTTTTGATTATGGGTATGCCATGGCAAATCCTAACACGCTTACAATTTGGGAAGCGCAGTTTGGTGATTTTAGTAACGGTGCTCAAATTATTTTCGATCAGTACTTATCTGCAGCCGAAGATAAGTGGAAAGCACAAAACGGTATTGTTGTTTTACTACCTCATGGTTATGAAGGCCAAGGATCTGAGCATTCATCAGCTAGAATGGAGCGGTATCTACAATTATGTGGAAACGACAATATGATTGTAGCAGATTGTACAACACCCGCCAATATGTTTCACTTGTTGAGACGACAAATGAAACGAGATTTTAGAAAACCATTAATAGTTTTTACTCCAAAAAGCTTGTTAAGGCACACCAAAGCCGTATCGTCTATAAGTGATTTGGCAACAGGTAGTTTTCAAGAGGTTATTGATGATACCATAGACCCTAAAAAAGCTGAAAAATTAGTTTTCTGTACTGGCAAGTTCTATTACGATTTATTAGCGAAACGAGAAGAATTAGATACTAATAAAGTTGCCTTGGTAAGGATTGAGCAATTATTCCCGTTACATTTTGAAAAAATTCAGGAAATTATAAATCGCTATCCAAATATTAAAAAATATGTTTGGGCACAAGAAGAACCAGAAAACATGGGGGCATGGAGCTACATGTTACAACGTATGAATTTGGTGAAACTAGAAGTAAATTCTAGACCATTTAATTCAGTACCAGCTCCAGGTTCTAGTACTAGGGACAAAAGAAGACAACAGAGAGTTATTGACACTGTTTTTGATATACAATAAAAAATAAAATATAATTAAAATTATACACACATGATTTTAGAAATGAAAGTACCATCTCCGGGGGAATCTATAACTGAAGTAGAGATTGCTGCTTGGTTAGTTGAAGATGGCGATTATGTTGAAAAAGATCAAGCTATTGCCGAAGTAGATAGTGATAAAGCTACGCTAGAATTACCTGCCGAGGCAAGTGGTACTATTACTTTAAAAGCTGAGGAAGGCGATGCTGTAGCAGTTGGTGCTGTGGTATGCCATATAGATACAAGTGCAGAAAAACCAGAAGGTGGTAATGAAGCTCCAAAAGCAGAGCAGAAAGAAGAAAATACCCAAAAGGAGCCCACTCCTGCTCCAGCTACAGAATCTAAAACGTATGCTACAGGAAGTGCTAGTCCTGCTGCAAAGAAAATTCTAGCAGAAAAAGGTATGGACGCCTCTTCTATACAAGGTACAGGAAAAGATGGTAGAGTAACGAAAGAAGATGCTGTTAAGGCTGTACCTTCTATGGGAACACCTACTGGGGGCAGTAGAGGTACTTCAAGAAGTAAAATGTCTATGTTACGCCGTAAGGTTGCCGAACGTTTAGTTGAGGCCAAAAATACAACGGCAATGTTAACTACCTTTAATGAAGTAGACATGTCTCCTATTTTTAACCTTAGAAATGAGTATAAAGAAACCTTTAAGACCAAACATGGTGTAAGCTTAGGTTTTATGAGTTTCTTCACCCTAGCCGTTGTAAGAGCTCTTAAAATGTATCCTGCCGTAAACTCTATGATTGATGGTAAAGAAATGGTTAGCTACGATTTCTGTGATATTAGTATTGCTGTTTCAGGACCAAAAGGATTAATGGTACCAGTAATGCGAAACGCAGAAAATTTAAGCTTTAGAGGTGTAGAATCTGAAGTAAAACGTTTAGCTATTAGAGCACGAGACGGACAAATTACCGTTGATGAAATGACGGGAGGAACGTTTACCATATCTAACGGTGGCGTATTTGGAAGTATGCTATCCACGCCTATTATAAACCCCCCGCAAAGTGGTATTTTAGGTATGCACAATATTGTAGAACGTCCTGTTGCTGTTGATGGTAAGGTTGAAATTAGACCAATAATGTACGTTGCACTATCTTACGACCATAGAATTATTGACGGAAAAGAAAGTGTAGGGTTCTTAGTTGCCGTAAAAGAAGCACTAGAAAATCCTGTAGAGTTATTAATGGACAATGATGTTAAAAAAGCACTGGAGTTATAAAAACACTCTTTTATTTAAAAGAAAAGCGAAACATATCATCTGTATGTTTCGCTTTTTTTATCTGCTGTAGCTTATTAGATTAGATATCTAAACTTTCTTTATAACGTTTGTAACTATTCCCCAAATAACAAAATTGTTATCTTCTGTTATTTTTATTGGGTTATAACTTGGGTTTTCTGGCTGTAACCAAATAGTACCATTTTCAACTTTTAAACGCTTAACTGTAAACTCGCCATCTAGGAAACACACAGCTATTTTATTGTGTGTTGGCTCTAAACTTCGATCTATTACCAGCAAATCGTCATCATCGAGTCCAGCTCCAATCATAGATTGTCCGCTTACGCGTGCAAAAAAAGTAGCCTCCTTGTTTTTTACAAGTTCATTGTCTAAAGATAACCGCTGTTCTTTAAAATCATCTGCTGGAGAAGGAAATCCAGCTGATATTCCCATATCAAAGAAAGATGCGCCAGAATTTTTTAAAATCCTAGGTTTAAAAAAAGTAAGATTTTTAGATTTATGTAATATCATTCTACACCAATGCTATTAAGATGAAGTTTATTTAAAGTTAATAAATATTTCAAACTATTAACTCATTCTAAAAACGTTTATCGCACAAAAAAGTCGAGATATTATAACCTCGACTTTTTTAAAAATATTAAGATTATTTTTATCTACCTCATATTCGTTAAGGCATCGCCTACCCCAGTAGTGTAATTGATTTTCAAAGCATTTACTTTTCTTAGCTCTTGCTTTACATCTCCTACTATACCCATATTAGCATCTCTATCTACTTTAAGTGAAACTGTTAAAAATGGTATTAACTCTTCTCTTAAGGCTGCACGTTCTGCAGCGATAAAAGCGGCTACATCACTTACTGAAGCAAAATCGTCGTTCAACTGAATTCTTGCTTCTGTACCATACTTCTTATAATTTTCACTTGGTTTACCCATGTAAATGTAGCTAACTGGATTCTTCTTGTCTAGTTTTTCAACTTGATCTGCTACTGGTAGTGAATTTTTTATTTTTAGTGTATCTTCTCTCATTACGGTAGCTACCATAAAAAAGAATAATAACATAAAAACAATATCAGGTAAAGACGCCGTATTAATTGGTGCTAACCCTCCATCTTTTTTCTTTTTAAACTTAGACATATTTTTAAGTTTTTAATTCTAATTTATTTATTCTACTACTTCAGAGAGTTTCTGTGGAATTTCTGTTTTTATTTGATCAATAAGATCTTTTAACTTAGTCTTATTTCCACTCCATCTCACATCTTTATGCAATTCTTGCATTTCTTGGAAATTCATATTTGGAAAACCCCTAGAGGCTCCTATTTCTAGAGCCCTCCTGTTTCTTAATTCGTTGTAGGCTGCAACCAATTCATTTTGTACCGATATGTAGGCTGCATATGAAGTTTCACGATCGTTTTTCAAAGAAATAATAGCCTTATCTGGGTTATCAGATGACTTTGGATCCCTTGCACCCTTACAAAAAGAACAGGTACCATCGCCATTATTATCTAAAAACTCTCTAGCGGCTTTTCTTAAATCTTTAATCTCCATTGGCTCATCTTCAACAAGCAATCTGTCTTGTTTGTTTACTAGAACCGTAAAGATGTTTTTCTGCTTTATTATTGGCGGTTCGGTATTGTCTTCCATTGGAGGAAGTTTACGGTTAATACCAGAATCTTTCTCTATGGTAGTTGTTACCAAGAAGAATATCAATAATAAGAAAGCAATGTCGGCCATTGAGCCTGCATTAACTTCAGGTGCTGCTCGTTTTGCCATAATTATTTAATCATTTTTTTAACTCCGTAAAACAACATCGAAAGGCCAGCAATAACAATTAGGAAATAAAACAAGTACAGTCCTGCTCCTAATAATTTTGATCCGCCTTCTGATAATGTTCCACCATCTTTTAAAGGTGTTTCTACACCCTTAGCTAATCCAAAATAACAAATCACTGCTAACAAAGCGAATAAACCTAAACTTCTTAGGGTACTTTTAAGTGTGTCTGGATTTGTTAAAATATTTTTTAAGCTGAATATAACAACAAATGCTAGAGTTAAACCTAATATAATATATCCTATATACATAATAGAGTTAACAGAACTACTGGCATCTCCTGCTTTTACAGCATCGTCTCCTGCTGATATTATCATTGCTAGAAATGCTATGGAAAGAATTCCAACAATGGCTAATACTATGGTTAATATTTTTTTCATAATAGTTACAATTTTAAATTATTACTTCTTGTGTCTGATAAGCATATCCATTAAAGAGATAGAAGAATCTTCCATGTCGTTAACTATGCTATCAATTTTAGCAATAATATAATTGTAAAATATTTGAAGAATAATTGCTACAATAAGACCAAATACCGTTGTTAAAAGTGCTACTTTAATACCACCTGCTACTAACGAAGGGTTCATGTCACCTGCAGCCTCAATTTTATCAAATGCTTGAATCATACCGATTACAGTACCCATGAAACCAAGCATTGGCGCTAGTGCGATAAATAAAGAAATCCAAGAAACATTTTTCTCTAGTTGTCCCATTTGTACACCACCATAAGCTACAACAGCTTTTTCAGCAGCTTCAATACCTTCATCTGTTCTATCTAAACCTTGATAGAAAATAGAGGCGATAGGTCCTTTTGTGTTTCTACAAACTTCCTTCGCAGCTTCAACACCTCCAGAAGCTAGAGCGTCTTCTACATTTTGAGTTAACTTTTTTGTGTTTGTTGTAGAAAGGTTTAAAAAGATAATTCTCTCAATAGCAATTGCTAATCCAAGAATTAAACACAACAATACAATACCCATAAAGCCTGGGCCTCCTTCAATAAAACGCTTTTTTAATCCTTGATGAAAGCCAAGTTCTTCAGCTGGTGCTGCTTCTTCGCTATCTTGAGTAGTTACAACAGTTGTAGCAGCAGTATTAACTGTTGCGTTAGTAGTTGCATTTGCAGTTCCAAATACCATCATTCCTGTAATGGCAAGGATAGAAAATAATCTTTTCATGTTCTAAATCTTAATTTTATTAGTTAAAGTGTTAAAGATATAAAAAATACAATTAAAAACTAAATATAATTGTGCAGAGAGGAAGGGATTCGAACCCTCGATACCCTTTTGAGGTATACACACTTTCCAGGCGTGCGCCTTCGACCACTCGGCCACCTCTCTGTGGCTTAATCGTAATTTTTAAGGGAGACCAAATAACAAAAAAAAAATCAAACAGTAAAGTGTTTAAGCGTTAAATTTAGGCTATTTCTCCTCTTAACGATGTTTCAAACCTGTTTTTTAGATCTTCTTTTGAATAAGACGCTCCTAATAAGTACATTAGTTTAGCTATAGCAGATTCAGTCGTCATATCTTTTCCGGATATTACACCTATTTTTTTTAAATGACTACTGGTTTCGTATTGCCCCATATTTACACCACCTCCAACACATTGCGTAACATTTACAACATGTACGCCATTTGATATTGCATTTTTTAAAGCATCGACAAACCATTTATCTGTTGTACAATTTCCAGAACCATAGGTTTCTAGAATAACTGCTTTTAAGTTTGCTGTGTGCAGCACACTGTTTAAGTAAGCCTCATTCATTCCAGGAAATAGTTTAATTAAGGCAATATTAGTATCTAATACTCTATGAACTTTCAAGCGAGTGTTTAATTTTGGTTTTAATAAATATTGGTGATTTATCTTTAAATGCACACCAGATTCTGCTAAACAAGGGTAGTTTAACGATTTGAATGCTTGAAAATGTTCTGCATTAATTTTTGTGGTACGATTGCCTCTATACAATTTATATTCAAAATACAAACATACTTCTCTTATAATGGGTTTGTTTTTATCGTTGTAAAGAGAGGCTATTTGTATAGATGTTATTAAATTTTCCTTAGCATCTGTTCTTAAATCTCCAATAGGCAATTGCGCTCCTGTAAAAACTACAGGTTTTGCTAAGTTTTCTAGCATAAAACTTAAGGCCGATGCAGTATAACTCATTGTATCACTCCCATGAAGCACAACAAAACCATCAAAACTATTATAGTTTGATTCAATAATATCTGCAATTTGAATCCAGTGTTCAGGATTCATATTACTGGAATCTATCGGGCTATCAAAAGACACCGTTTCTATTTTACAGTCCAACAGTTTTAATTCTGGAATTTGTTTTAATAGATTATTAAAATTGAAAGCATGCAGAGCACCGGTTTCTACATCTTTTACCATACCAATAGTACCACCGGTATAAATTAATAATATGTTGGGCTTAGAAATACTCATATTTTAAAAATATCTTTTGAATTTTGAGTTGTAATTTCAGCTATATCTTCTACAGATGTATGGTAGATATTTGATAGTTTTTCTAATACATTAACAATGTAAGCACTCTCGTTGCGTTTACCTCTGTAGGGAACTGGAGACAAATATGGTGCATCTGTTTCTAGAACAATATGTTTTAAACCAATTTGATTTAAAAACTTATCGATTTTTCCGTTTTTAAAAGTAACTACTCCACCTATACCTAATTTCATGTTATAAGAAATAGCTTGGTGTGCCTGTTCTAAAGTGCCTGTAAAGCAATGGAAGATACCAAACAAATTTTCGTCTTTTTCAGTTTCTAATACTTCAAAAATTTCGTTAAAAGCTTCCCTACAATGAATTACTATAGGTAATCTGTACTTTTTTGCAAGTTGAATTTGATGCTTAAAAGCTTTTTGTTGAATACCAAGCGTTGTTTTATCCCAATACAAGTCTATTCCAATTTCCCCAACAGCATAAAACTGTCGTTTTTTTAGCATTTCTTCAACATGTAGCAATTCTTCCTCATAATCTTCCTTAACATGGGTAGGGTGCAAACCTATCATTAAAAAAATATTTTCGGGGTAATCGCTCTCTAATTTAAGCATTGCTTCAGTATACGTAGAATCTATTGCTGGTATAAAAAACCGGGTAACACCTTTTTTTATAGCACGGTTAATCATCTCGTGTCTGTCCTCATCAAAAGCTTCACTATATAAATGGGTATGGGTATCTGTTATTACCAAGTGTATAAAGTTTAAATGAATTTTTCTGTAAAAGTAAACGATTTTATAGATTATATTTGCTTAAAACCTAACTGATGGATATTTCGCTTCAAGATTTTCTTTTAAATAAAGCTTACACCAAAATTAAATTAAAGCTTACAAAAACAAACCACTTTGAAATTAAAGCAACAATTAATGGTGTAAAAGGCAGGTTTATTTTAGACACTGGCGCATCTAGCTCTTGTGTTGGTTTTGAAGCTATTGAGACTTTTAAATTAAAAGTAAAAGACTCTAAAATACTTGCTGCTGGCGCTGGCGCAATAGATATGGAAACCAAAATGTCTAGAAAAAATAAGATTAAAATAGGGAAATGGAATCATAACAAAGTGGTTTTAGTTTTATTTAATCTTGTTCATGTAAATACTGCATTAATAAACCATAACTCTAAACCTGTTGATGGTATTATTGGTGCCGATATTTTGAAAAAAGGTAAAGCCGTAATTGATTATGAGAAAAAATATTTATATTTAAAATTGTAAGTTTTTCAAACTTATTTTTATTAATAGCAAAAAATATCCCTAGACTAAATGCATACATCTATAGTAATAGCAGATGATCATCCGCTAATGCTTCGTGGTTTAACAGACTTTTTAACTTCTAAAGGCTACAATATTTTAGGAAGTGCAGAAGACGGCAAAAGTGCTTACAACCTCATTGTAAAACACAAACCTAAAATTGCTATTCTAGATATTAGAATGCCTTTTAAAACAGGATTGGAAATAGCAGAGGAAGTACAAAAAAACAAACTGCCCACGAAAGTTATTCTTATTACTTTTGATAAAGAAGAGGATCTTTACGACCAAGCTTTAGAATATGGTGTATATGGATATATTTTAAAAGAATTTGCTATTGAAGAGATAGAAAATTGCATCTCTCATGTAGAAAACAACAAACCTTATTTTAGCGAAGAAATTGCACATTACCTAAAACACAACAGCAATAAACGCCCCAAAGAACTACAGTTACTCACAAAATCTGAGCTTAAAATTGTAAAGTTAATATCTGAAAACAAAACATCTCAAGAAATAGCCGAAGACTTATCTATTTCACCTAGAACTGTTGACAAACACAGAAGTAATATTGTATCTAAATTAGGGTTAGATAATAAGCCCACTTCATTATCAATTTGGGCAAATTTAAATAAGCCTTTTTTATAAAAATACGTAGAAGTACGTATTTTTTACAACCTAGATATACTATACTTTTACAGTGCTATTAATTAGTTCTTAGGGAGAATTATTAGAAAGTCCTAGATTATTAAATCTAGGGCTTTCGCTTTTACACCTCTTTGCCTAACACATAAAAATACGTACAACTGCGTATTTTTTTTTTAAACTCTTACCCCTACATTTACAGAAGCTATTAATCAATTCTTTTGAGAGAGAATTACCTGAAACTCTGTGCGGTACTAGCGCAGGGTTTCTTTTAAAAATCTTAAGGGAAATCCTAACTTAATTATTAATCCACTATGAAAACTACAGACACTATCTTGGACAGATCGTTTGCAATTGGACTCGCAATTTTAGTCGTTGCTACTATTGCAATAAACCTACTGGTTATTATTTTCTAAACTTTATTTTTATTTTAGTTAGTTAAAATAAAAACCCCCGAAACATTAATGTTTCGGGGGTTTTTTAATAAGTTTTATATACTTTTTATTAATCTGCTAAAACAATTAGTTTATTGTCTTTCATTTCTATGGTTCCAGAACTTATTGAAAGTGCAAACCCCTTACCAGTTTTTGTAAATTTAGGTGCCACCTCTTCATCTAGAACAATATTTCCTGAGATTTTTACTAACCCATCTTTTAATAAGGAAATAATTGGTGCGTGATTTTGAAGTATTTCAAACTCACCATTCACACCTGGAACAGCAACAGCATCTACTTCCCCACTAAATAAAGTCGCTTCTGGCGATACAATTTCTAAATACATATCTCTTAGTTATGAGTTACGAGTTAGAAGTTATGAGTTACAATATTTGAACTCTAAATTCTTAACTCTGAACTTAATTAGGCTTCAGCTAACATTTTCTCACCAGCTTCAATAGCATCTTCGATAGTACCCTTAAGGTTAAAAGCTGCTTCAGGAAGGTGATCTAATTCGCCATCCATAATCATATTGAATCCTTTAATGGTTTCCTTAATATCAACCAATACACCTGGAATTCCTGTAAATTGTTCTGCAACGTGGAAAGGTTGAGATAAGAAACGTTGTACACGTCTTGCTCTAGATACAGCTAGTTTATCTTCTTCCGATAATTCTTCCATACCAAGAATAGCAATAATATCTTGTAACTCCTTATAGCGTTGTAGCAACTCTTTAACGCGTTGTGCACAATTATAATGGTCTGCTCCTAAAATATCGGCTGTTAATATTCTAGATGTAGAATCTAACGGATCTACCGCAGGATAAATACCAAGTTCTGCAATTTTACGAGATAATACAGTTGTAGCATCTAAGTGAGCAAACGTAGTTGCAGGAGCAGGATCGGTTAAATCATCTGCAGGTACATAAACTGCTTGTACAGATGTAATAGATCCTTTTTTAGTTGATGTAATACGCTCTTGCATTGCACCCATCTCGGTTGCTAATGTAGGTTGATAACCTACCGCAGATGGCATACGACCAAGTAGTGCGGACACCTCTGAACCAGCTTGTGTAAAACGGAAAATATTATCTACGAAGAATAATACATCTTTTCCTTGTCCGTCTCCAGCTCCATCGCGAAAATACTCAGCTATAGTTAATCCTGAAAGTGCTACACGAGCACGAGCTCCAGGAGGCTCGTTCATTTGTCCGAACACGAAAGTAGCTTTAGATTCTTTCATAGCTGATTTATCAACTTTAGAAAGATCCCATCCGCCTTCTTCCATTGAATGTAAGAAATCATCACCATACTTAATGATGCCAGATTCTAACATCTCTCTTAAAAGGTCGTTACCTTCACGAGTTCTCTCTCCTACACCAGCAAATACAGAAAGACCACCATGGCCTTTTGCAATATTGTTAATTAACTCTTGTATTAATACTGTTTTACCTACACCGGCACCTCCAAATAAACCAATTTTACCACCTTTTGCATATGGTTCAATTAAATCGATAACTTTAATACCGGTAAACAAAACCTCTGTTGAAGTTGATAAATCTTCGAACTTAGGTGCTTGTCTGTGAATGGGCAATCCAGATTCTCCCGCTTTAGGCAAATCTCCAAGACCATCGATAGCATCGCCAATTACATTAAATAAACGCCCATAAACATCATCTCCTATAGGCATTTGTATTGGAGCACCTGTAGCAGAAACTTCTGTACCTCTACTTAAACCATCAGAAGAATCCATTGCAATGGTACGTACTGTATCTTCACCAATATGAGATTGTACTTCTAATACCAAGATTGAACCATCTGGTCTGTTTATTTCTAATGAATCGTAAATTTTTGGAAGCTCTGAACCTGCTGCGAACTCAACGTCGATAACTGGCCCTACTATCTGTGCAACTTTACCTGTAACTTTAGACATTACTTATGTGTTTAATATTATGCGATTTAATTGATAAAAACCACTTTTAGTTTTCGCGTGCAAAGATATATTTTAAATTTTAAAATTAAAGTTGTTTTTTAGGTTTTTTACAATAAAAAAGCACCTTCGTTAAGAAAGTGCTTTTTACAATCGTTGTTAATAAATTTATTCTTGAGACGTCTCTTCTGCAGTTGCTGCTTCTGCTCCTTCTTCACCTTCAATTTCTTCATCATCATCGTCGTCTTCAATAATAGCAGTTCTTGCTGTTTTAATTTGGCAAACCACTGTATTGTCTGAATGTAAAAAGGTATAGCCCTCTTTTGGCAAATCGCCTACCGCTACTTTATCTCCAATTTTAAGAGGTGTAATATCTATCTCTATAAAATCTGGTAAGTTAGCAGGAAGCGCCTTTATACGCAGCTTTCTGTTGTTTTTTCTTAAAACACCACCATTTTTAACACCTCTGGAATTACCCACAAGGTTTACAGGAATGTTTAATGCAATTTCTTTATCCTCGAATAATTGGTAGAAGTCTACATGTAAAATTCTATCTGTTACTGGGTGAAATTGTAAATCTTGAAGTACAGCGTTAAAAGTAACGCCATTGTCTAGCTCAATCACAACTGTATGCGCATTGGGCGTGTATACAAGTTTAGAGAAAGCCAATTCTGGTGCAGAGAAATGTACTGGCTTATCTCCTCCGTATAATACGCAAGGAACCTGACCAGCATTACGTAAGGCTTTTGTTGCTTTTTTGCCCACGCTTTCTCTTTGAGATCCGTTGATTGTAATTGATTTCATAATTGTTTTATATAAATAATTTAATTAATATTCTTTTTTTCTCCTTTTATCGATAAACAAAGGAGGATTACATTACGAATTTAGAGCTTATGGATTTGTTATGGTGCACTTTGTCCATTACTTCTGCAAACAATTCTGCACAACTTAACACTCTTATTTTATCGTTATTTTGTTTTAGAGGAATAGAATCTGTTGTAATTAATTCTTCTAGTTTAGATGCCTCTATTTTTTCGTAAGCCTTACCAGATAATATTGGATGTGTACATATAGCCCTAACACTTAGCGCGCCTCTTTCCATCATTAAATCTGCTGCTTTGGTTAATGTACCAGCAGTGTCTACCATATCATCAACTAAAACCACATTTTTACCGGTAACATCTCCTATTAACTCCATATGAGATATTGTATTAGCCTTAGCACGCTGCTTATAACAAATAACCACATCGCTTCCTAAAGCCTTAGAATATGCGTAAGCTCTTTTAGAACCACCCATATCTGGTGAAGCCACGGTTAAATTTGGTAATTCTAAGCTTCTTAAATACGGCAGGAAAATGGTAGATGCAAATAAATGATCTACTGGTTTTTCGAAAAAACCTTGTATTTGGTCGGCATGCAAATCCATTGTTATAATTCGGGTTGCGCCAGCAGCCTCGAGCATTTTAGCTACTAATTTTGCCGCAATTGGCACACGTGGTTTATCTTTTCTATCCTGTCTTGCCCATCCAAAATAGGGCATTACGGCGGTTATGTGTCTTGCTGATGCACGTTTAGCGGCATCAATCATTAACAACATTTCCATTAAGTTTCTTGGCTCTGGATGCGTAGAACCTATAATAAAAATTCGTGTACCACGTATAGATTCTTCGTAAGACGGCTGAAACTCACCATCGCTATATGTAGATGTAATAACATTACCTAGTTTTGCTCCAAAGGCCTTGGCAATGTTTTCACCTAATGCTGTACTTTGCGTACAAGCAAAAATTTTAGCTTCAGTATTTACAACGCCCATGGTTAACTAGTTGTTTTTTAGGATTTAAAAAAGATGATTTTTTTTAACGAGGTGCAAATTTATACATTTATTTTAACCTGAAAAGTATATTGCGTAGTATTTTCGTGTTACATATCGAAAAAATATATATTTTTGCAATCCAAAATTGCTCAAGTGGCGGAATTGGTAGACGCGCTGGATTCAAAATCCAGTTTCTTCGGAAGTGTGGGTTCGATTCCCACCTTGAGTACACAAAACCCTGTTAATTATATGATTAACAGGGTTTTACGATTAAACTAGAAACAATACAGTAACGCAATATCCTTAGTTTTAGTATAAAAAAAGCTAAGTTTTGCTATTATTGACTTAATTAAAAACAAAACTCATAGCCATCGCCTTTAGAAATACAGTCTAACAGGAGCTACACTAAAGAGTTTTGAAGGCATAATTCAACAAAATATATTAATACCCCTTGCTTTTATAGATATAAATAACCTTTAAATATTATCAACTTCCTCAACCATTAAATTATGAGCAATATGAGGTCTTTCATTATGAGTTGGAGCAGGTGGCCCCATATAAAACCTAACTTTAAATTTACTTCCTAAATACTTGCAATTAATTTTTACATCTAGAAATGAATAATCTCTGTAATCATAATTTAATTTGCTAATTGCACCTAACCAAACATCATCTTTATAGGCTATTTTACACAGCTCATTAAACTCTAGTAAGGATACTATTTTGTCCTGCTGTAATTGCTTAATCAATTTATGAGTTGCACTTCTTAATGCTCCAATTACTTTTTGTTTTTCATTATGTTCTAATCCAGCGTTCATAATTAATCAATTCCATTAATAAAAGTCTTAATGAAATCCTTTATCTGTTCTGTAATTCTATTACTTATTGATTCTCGATGCAATACACTTGGTTGTTTTTTTAATGCCTCAATTACTACGTCTTCGGTTGCCATTCTTCCTGTAAATAGAAAGTCATTTATAATGGTTTCAACCTTATCTTGTTTTAATGATTCCTTAGCGGTTAATTCATGTAAAGCCTTTCTGGTTTCAACCTCCCAATATTGTTTAAACACGCTTTCAACATCTTCCTCATCACTTATTTTAGGTAAATTATTCTGAATAAACTTTTCAATTAATGCGCGTTTACTTCTTAACTCTGCTTCTCCTGAAATTAAATCTATAATTTGCTTTTTCTGTTTTGCCTGGTCTTTTGGTGTAGCTTCTTTTAATTGTGCTAATAATCGCATTATGTAGGCTACATTTATTTCATCACGATGTATTAATTCTAATTCAAAATCAATTTCATCTAAAATAGATACTGATTCTTTTTGATTATTCGTTTTAATCTTATCGTGTAAGTCTAAATATTTACTTGTATAATCTGCAAACTCTTGCTCTTTCATATAGGTATCATCAAATGTAAATTCGATAAATGATGCTAGTATATTTTTCAATCGCATTATTTCTCTAAAGGCTTTTGCAAATTCTAATTCGTCTTCTTCGGTAACCAAATCATTTACACTATCTACCGTTGGTGCAATTCCCATTAATACCTTATACGCTTCATTGAATTTCTTTACTTGCTCTTCATAAGGTGCTATTATTATAGTTTCCTGCGCATTTTTATCTGAAAACAAAGCAATAGCATCATCTGTATTTTGCTTTAGATTACGGAACGCTAAAATGTTTCCTTGTGATTTCTTTTCGTTTAATATTCTGTTGGTACGAGAATAAGCTTGTATTAAACCGTGATAGTTTAAATTTTTATCTACATAAAGGGTATTTAGAGACTTACTATCAAAACCTGTAAGAAACATATTTACGACTAATAATATATCAATCTGCTTGTTCTTAACGCGTTTAGAAATATCCTTTTTATAGTTTAAAAAGGCATTGCCATCTTTTGCGGTGTGTTTAGTACCAAACTGTTTGTTATAGTCTGCAATACATTGGTCTAACTTATCTTTGTGAGGGATACTACCGTAGGTTGAAGCGGCTTCAGCAGCCATATTAATATCTGGAAAATCTTCTTCGGGTATTTCGCCATTTGCACCTGCATCCTCTTGATTGGGGCTGTATGAAAATATAGAAGCAATATTTAAGTTATGTTTACCAGCTTGCTTTTTAGCCTTAAACAGCTCGTAATATTTTATAAGTACATCTACACTACTCACACAAAACATTGCTGTAAACGTTCTGTGATGCGTTTTACGATTGTGATTTGCTATGATATAGTTGGTAATAGTATTCAAATAATCATCACTTTCATAAACTTCTTGCTTGTTTATATCTTCTACTTTCGTATCATCAATCCCATCTTTTGATTTGAACACATTATAATATTCAATAGAAAACTTTAATACATTTTCATCGCGGATAGCATCTGTAATGACGTATTGATGTAAACACTCGTGAAACAAATTTGCTGTAGTTTGTTTGATACTTTTTTTACTAAGCGCATTTTTTACAAATATTGGTGTTCCTGTAAAACCAAATAACTGATGATTGGTAAAGAAATTTACAATACGTTTGTGCGTATCTCCAAATTGTGAACGGTGACATTCATCAAAAATGAATACTATTTTTTCATCTTTTAAAACTTCTATTTGCTTTCTAAATTTAGCCTTTGATATGGCACTATTTAGCTTTTGAATAGTAGTAACTAATAACGGTCTATTATTATCTAAAAATTGACTAATAAGCATTTTTGTGTTCTCTGTACCATCAATACTATCTTTATCAAATGCTCTAAATTCTCTAACTGTTTGGTCGTCTAAATCTTGCCTATCTACTACAAATACTACTTTTTTAATTTTAGGATTTTGAGTTATTATTTGACTTGCTTTAAATGATGTTAGTGTTTTACCTGAACCTGTAGTATGCCATATATAGCCATTTTTATTACTATTCTTTATTCTATCAATTATTGATTCTACTGCAAAAAACTGATAAGGTCTTAATACCATCAATGTTTTATCACTTTCGTGCAACACAATGTATTTGGTAATCATTTTAGCAATATGACAAGGCTCTAAAAAGATATTTGCAAAAGGTTCTAATTGTGTGATTTTTTTATTCTTTTCATCACTCCAGAACGATGTAAACTTAAAACTCTGTTTTTGGCTATTTGCATAATACTTGGTATCTACACCATTACTAATTACAAAAATCTGTACATAATTAAATAGTGCATTGTTTGATGCAAAAGATTCTTTTTGATACCGTTGAATTTGATTAAAGGCTTCTTTAAGTTCTATACCTCTTCGCTTTAATTCTATTTGTACTAATGGTAGGCCGTTAATAAGAATAGTAACATCGTAACGGTTTTCTCGTTTACCGTTAATAGTAATTTGATTAGTTACTTGGAATTGATTTTGACACCAGAAATCTTGATTAATAAACTCGATATATGCTTTCTCTCCGTTATCTTTTTGAAGCACATATTTATCTCGTAAGGTTTTGGCTTTATCGTAGATGTTACCTTTAGATAAGTGGATAACTATTCTTTCAAACTCTGAAGCTGTAAACGTTGTTTTATTATGTTTTTCTAATTGCGTTTTTAGGTTGGTTAATAAATCATCTTCTGTTTTTATAACAACTGATTTATGACCTAAACTAATAAGTTGGCTTATTAAATTGTTTTCTAATACTTGTTCTGGCTGTGTTGTCATTATTTTAATTGAGGATTGATAATTGAAGATTGATGATTATCGGTTTAAGTTTTGTTTTGTTGTTTTTACAATGCTTATTAGCATTTTTAAAATAGCCTCACTTTCTGGAAAAATAGAATTGTACTCCTTTTCTGAAATATAACTACTATCGTTTAATAACTGTAACCAATAAGTAACCTCATTTGCTTCTTTTAATGCCACATTCATTTTATTTAAAAAATCTGCTTTAGACTGTGCGTGCTCACCTTCTTTTATTAAAGCACCTATAGCTGTTCCGCTACGCAATAACTGTTTAGACAATACATATTCCTTTTTTTCAGAAGTTAGATATTTATACAAACCAATAATACGTAAAGCAAAAGCATACGATTTATCCATCACCAAATTTTCCTTTTTCTTCATAACTAGCCATTTTCCATTCTCAATTCTCAACCATCCATTATCAATTAATTAAACAAACATTTGTTGTAATAATCCTTTTTTAAAGGCTTTACTATTTTCTATTTTGGTATTTAAGGCTTCTATTTTTATATCTATATCTGATAAGAAATTGGCTATTTTGGTTTGTTCTTCAATAGATGGTAAATAAACCTTTAATTTAAGAAATGAAGATTTTGATATATTATACCTTGTACTACCTTGAGCTAAAGGAATCATTTTTTTTCTAAAATCGTTACTACGGAATAGAAACTGACTAAATGATGGATATAAAATTGATTGATTTACTCTAAAACCAAAACAAAAACTATTAAGATACATTTCGCCAACACTATCCAATAATACAGATGCAGTGCCTATTTCATTTGGTGTTTCAGATGAAGTTGTAAAAAAAACATCACCATATTGAACTTTGGTTTGATTATCTGTACTTGTTACATCAACTAATCCACAATTATCAATATTTATTTTAGAGCTATCAAAAATTTGCTTGTATTGAATATATGGTTTACCGCTACCAAAGTTTTCTTTGGTTTTACCTGTTAAACCGTTTAAAGTACTACCTAAATCTCCCAACTTCTTCACTTCCCATTTAGGAAACGCATTACCATTATCATCTTTAAATCTTAATTCTTGACTAAAGATTTTTTGCATTATGCCTTTTTTGTATTGCTCTAAAAGATCTTTCTTTTTGGTTAGTTTGGTAATTTTATCATCTACATCTGTAAGGAATGATGCTATTTTTTGTTGTTCTGGAATGGATGGTAAATTTATAGGAATACTTTTTAAATCCCCTGTTGTAAAACCTTTTATTGACGTACCCTGTGCGAATTGATGAAGTAGTTTGTTTTTAGATAAAAAATAATATGCTATAAACCAACTATTATCTTTTTTTGGTGTAAGGTTAGCAAAATCTTGACTTGTGCATAAATTTAGATTAGAAACAGCAAGTTTACCTATACCTACTCTTGAAACAAATAACACACTATTTAACGGAACTAATTTTGCAGCACTTTCTTCGATTGCCTCATTTGATATATAACGAGTAATATTAATATTAAAAATATCATTTTCTAATATATCTGAACTTGAAATCCAAGGGGTATTACCTTTCCAATAATTAGCCTTATTAGTTGCAGGTGTCCCACCACCTTTAAACACACCCAATGCACCTAATTTTGTCTTTATCCATTGATTTTTAAATTCAATAAAACGCAGTTTTGGTTGTAATAATTCCATTATTAAAAAGGTGCTTTAATATTTAACTCTTTACAATAGGAAGCAATACGTTTATCGGTTTCGGCAATTTCTATATCTAATGCTTGTATTGCTGAAGCTACGGCATTAATATCAATAGGTTCTTCTTCTTCAAAGGTATCTACATAACGTGGTATGTTTAGGTTGTAATCGTTATCTTCAATATCTTTTAAGGTAGCTCTATAACTGTATTTATCTATAACCTCTCTGTTGGTATAAGTATCTACAATTTTATTGATGTGCTCTGGTAGTAGCTTGTTGTCTTTACCTTGTTTTTCAAACTCGTTACTTGCATCAATAAATAATACATCTTCATTAACTTCTCTGCATTTTTTAATCACCAAAATACAGGTTGGAATCCCTGTACCAAAAAAGATATTTGCAGGTAAGCCAATAACGGCATCAATGTAGTTTCTGTCTTCTATTAAATACCGTCTTATATGTGCTTCACTACTTCCTCTAAATAATACACCGTGAGGTAAAACGGTTGCCATTATACCGTTTTCATCTAAATGATGAATCATATGCTGTACAAATGCAAAATCTGCTTTTGTTTTAGGTGCTAATTTACCGTATTGACTAAATCTATCATCTGTACTAAAAATACCTTTTGCACTCCACTTTGCAGAGAATGGTGGATTTGCTACAATAGCTTCTGCACGTAACTCTATATCCATATGTTGAGGCTCTTCTAAAGTATCTTCTTGTTTGATATCAAACTGACGATAATTTACACCGTGTAGAATCATATTCATACGTGCCAAGTTGTAAGTAGTACGGTTTAATTCTTGACCGTAAAACATTCCTACATCATCCACTTCTTTGGCTACTCGTAACAACAAGGACCCACTACCACAGGTTGGATCATAAACTGATTTTAAACGCTTTTTACGTGTAGTAACAATTTTTGCTAATATGGTTGAAACTTCTTGAGGTGTGTAAAATTCCCCTGCTTTTTTTCCTGCTCTTGATGCAAATTCGCCAATTAAATATTCATACGCATCACCCAATAAATCGCTTTCAGTGTCTTCTAATTGAAAATCGATTTCATCTAAATGCGTGATAATTTTTGCAATAGTTTCATTTTGGGCTTTTACGGTTCTACCTAATTTTCCAGATGTTAAATCTAAATCTTCAAATAGTTTTACAAAATCATCTTCAGATTCTGTACCCATTGTACTTTGCTCAATATTGGTTAGAATACGCTCTAAATCTTCAATGATGAAAAACTGTTTCGCTTCATCAATTTCATTAGTTTCTATTTCTGAAAGGTTATTTCCTTTTTGAGCAATAGATGTAAATAATTCACTCGGCTTTAAAAAATAACCTAATTCTTTAATACAAGCTTTTTTAACCGCTTCGATATACAACTTACCATTCTCTGAATTTTCATCTAATTGCTCGTAAGTTAAATTGTCTGGTGCTAATATTTTGTTAGCGTATATATGTAGCTTTTCTGATAGATATTTAAAGAATATAAAACCTAATATATAGTTTCTATAATCATCTGCATCCATTTTACCACGTAAAAGGTTAGCAATAGCCCATAATTGTTTTTCTAGTAGTTTTTTTTGTTCTTCTGACATAAGTGGTGTAAGTAATTTCGATTGTTAAAAATAAAGTTTTATATGAAACAGACCTTATGGTTTACCTTATAATTAACTTAAAACTATAGTAAATTAAAAAATATCAAAATGAATGTTTTATTTTATTGATTACCAGATGTATTTGCGTATTTTGAGTTACACCACAAAAGTTTTTATTTGTGGTGGTGTTGGGTAATTTTAAGGGTTTACTGTGTTTACCATTAAAATAAAGGTTTTTTTGGGTGTCATTGTTGCACCACAAAAGTTTTTAGGAGTGGTGGTTTTGTGTGTTTACATGTAGTGTTTATGTGAAAACAGGTGTTTTTATAGGTATACTTAGGTTTCTTACAGTTTTAATTACCTTTGCAAAACTTAATACACGTGTTTATGATTTATTCCATGACAGGTTACGGAAAATCTGTTTTACAATTACCAACAAAAAAAATCACTATAGAGCTAAAATCTCTAAACAGTAAAAATTTAGACTTGAATGCTAGAATGCCTTCTATTTACAGAGAGAAGGAACTTGCCATTAGAAAACTACTAGCCGATAAATTAGTACGTGGCAAAATTGATTTTTCAATTTATGTTGAAGCTACAGCAGAAGATACCTCAACACAATTAAATACCCCTGTTGTAAAACAGTACATGTCGCAATTAAGGGCTATAGTAAATACAGATGATGCACAACTACTTGAAATGGCAGTACGTTTTCCTGATGCGCTAAATACTGTTAGGGAAGAAATTGATGAAGACGAATGGAAAGCTATTGAAGCTGAAATATTAAAAGCTGTAGAAGATTTAATTAGTTACAGACTTAACGAGGGCAAAGTTCTAGAAGAAGATTTTAACAATCGTATTACCGCAATTAGTAACATTCTTGAAGATGTTATCGCAATGGACCCCGAACGTGTGGAGGGTGTTAGGGAGCGTTTAAAAAAGGGCGTTGATGAGTTAAGGGAAAAATATGATGAGAACAGATTTGAACAAGAACTTGTGTATTACATTGAAAAGTTTGATATAACCGAAGAAAAGGTACGCTTAAAAAATCACCTAAATTATTTTACAGAGTCTATTAACTCTAAAGACTCTAATGGAAAAAAACTTGGGTTTATAAGTCAAGAAATGGGTAGAGAAATAAACACTATTGGCTCTAAGAGCAATTTCGCCCCAATGCAGCAATTGGTTGTACAAATGAAAGATGAACTTGAAAAAATTAAGGAACAATTATTAAATGTACTATAATTTAGTTTCCAGTCTCAGTATACAGTAAAATTAAACATGACTAAAGAAAAGAAACAAGGTAAACTCATCGTGTTTTCAGCACCTTCTGGTTCTGGTAAAACCACTATTGTACGGCATTTATTGGGTATTGAAGATTTAAACCTAGAGTTTTCAATATCGGCAACTTCAAGAGACAAACGTGGTACTGAAGTTAATGGTAAGGATTACTATTTTATGTCTGCAAAAGACTTTAAAAGTAAAATTAAAAATGATGAGTTTTTAGAATGGGAAGAGGTATACCGCGACAATTTCTACGGCACCTTAAAAGCCGAGGTAGAACGTATTTGGGCACTAGGTAAAAATGTAATTTTTGATATTGATGTTTCTGGTGGCTTGCGTATAAAGCGAAAATTTCCAGAAGAAACATTAGCCATATTTGTAAAACCACCAAGTATTGATGAGCTAAAAATTAGATTAAAAAAACGTAAAACAGAAAGCGACGATAAAATAAACATGCGTGTTGCAAAAGCCTCTGCAGAATTAGCTACCGCTCCATTATTTGATACTATAATAGTAAACGACAACTTAGACAAGGCCCTTCTAGAAGCTAAAAATATAGTTAGTAAATTTATTAATTCTTAAACTCTATTCATGAAAGTTGGCTTATATTTTGGTTCTTTCAACCCTATTCATATAGGTCATTTAATTATTGCCAACCATATTGCAGAGTATAGTGATCTAGACCAAGTTTGGTTTGTAGTAACACCACATAACCCTTTTAAAAAGAAAAGCTCGCTTTTAGATAATTACCAACGCTTAGAAATGGTATATCGAGCAACAAAAGATTACCAAAGATTACAACCTAGTAATATTGAATTTAACTTACCACAACCCAATTATACTGTAAACACATTAGTGCACCTACAGGAAAAATATCCTAATTACGAATTTGCATTAATTATGGGAGAAGACAACCTAAAGAGCTTTCATAAATGGAAAAACTACGAGCTTATTCTTGAAAACCACCATATATACGTATACCCTAGGATTTCAAAGGACAAAGCTGAAACACGGTTTGATGGTCATAAAAAAATACACATTATTAATGCTCCCATAATGGAGCTTTCTTCAACCTTTATTAGAAAATCCATTAAAGAAGGCAAAAATGTTAAGCCTATGTTACCTCAACATGTTTGGGAATATTTAGATGAGATGAATTTTTATAAATAAAACAAGCTTAGTTTTAAACGATATTTTCAATTAGTTAATTTCGTTTATGTATAATAATTATAATCTAATTAAGAATGGAAATAGCCATAATCGCGCATGATGGTAAAAAAGCTGAAATGGTTCAGTTTTTAAATCAGCATAAAGTAAAGTTTCAAGAAAAAAACATCTGTATAATATCTACTGGTACTACAGGTGGAAAAGTTGAGAAAGCAGGTATAGAGGTTACAAAATTATTATCTGGCCCTCTTGGTGGCGATGCCCAAATAGCAGCTAGAGTTGCCGAAGGAATATGCAAAATGGTTATTTTTTTTAGAGACCCTCTAGAAAAGCATCCTCATGAACCAGATGTCAATATGCTTATGAGACTATGCGATGTACACGATGTACCACTTGCTACAAATCCTGCTACAGCAGAATTGTTAGTTAAAGCTCTTTAATAAACTAACATTGTTTAGTTTTATATTCTACAATAAACAACCTATTAATTCCCCACAAGAAGAAAGGATAAACTTAGTGTTTTACATGAATTATTAGACTGTAAAATAGCAAGTTATATCTTTTAAGTATGTGTTTTAAATAATTTTAACGCATAAAATTAAATAGCAATACTATTTTTATTTTTGAGAATAAAAAACCCAACTCTTGCGAGCCGGGTTTTATCATAACATAAATATTGTAGGTGTTTTTAGTCTAAGGCAGGAATGCGCAATACTTGTCCTGGATAAATTTTATCCGGATCGGTAAGCATTGGCTTATTCGCTTCAAATATCATAGGATATTTCATGGCGTTGCCATAATATGTTTTTGCAATTTTACCTAAAGTATCACCACTTACTACAGTATGAAATTGTGCCTCTGGCTCAACATTTTCTACCGTCATTTGGTCATCAACAACAGCAATACCGTTAGAGTTCCCAACCACTAAAATTACTTTTTCTTTTGTAGCTTGGTCGTATGCGGCACCACTTATAGTTGCTGTGTCTTCATCTATAAATATATTTAGGTTTTCTACCTGCAACTGTAAATCGTTAATTGTTTCTTCTAGTTTTTTAGCAGCCATTTGCTCTAACTTAAGCTCTTTAGCAGCAGCTTCAGCAGCTTCTTCTTCATCGGTCTTACCAATACCAAATACTTTTGCTCCTGCGTTTTTAATAAATGAAAATAATCCCATGTTAACTTATTTTAAGGGTTAATAATTTTATTTTATGTAATTTTTAAAGCTACACATTTTTTAGACACAAAAGGAACGAAATGGTCACATAATTTAACCCAAAAACAGAAACCGCCCAAAGCAAGTTTGCTTTAAACGGTTTCTAAACTAAATAACCAACCAAAATTTTAGTGAAACTTTAATTTGAATGGCTTGTTGTAAAACCATACTCAAATTAAATAGTTGAACTAATCCCGCTTATTGCGGGATATCATCCCTTAATTTTCTATTTATTTATAACCTCGAGCTTTCCCTTGGGTTGTCTACTCTTTCTTTTTTAAACTTACGTTTCTTTTCTTTTTTAGCAGCAGTTTCGTCTTTTGTACTACCCGCTTTTAAATATTGTATGTAACCTCTTCCTTTAAATTCGTAAATGGTTTTAGAAGATGGATGATACAGCTCTATCGTTCTGTCATCTATAACGCTTAGTTCAAAGAATTCATTGTCAAAGAAATCATAATCTAATGTTAAAGTTTTTAAGTTTATAGTGTTTAATACATCGCCAACACCGTAAACCCCTGTGTAGTCCCAAATTAAGTTATTAGGATTCGTTCCAAAATTGTCCTGAGAACTTCTAAATGTAGAATCGTTACCACCTGCTAAAAACTGTAAGTAATTCTCGTTATCAAACTCGTTTATAGCTCCCATTTCACTTGTAAATGTCTTTTCCCAAGCTTCATACTCCTGCAAGAAATAATGAATATTATCGTAGAACACAAAATCGTAATCGAAATTTCTACGTTGGTACCCTTCTAAAAAGTACGATGTATCCGTATTGGGGTTATATAATTCTATGGTATTATTATCTACAACAAACACATCAAACGTTACAAACCCATCAATATCGTGGGTTACGTCCAATATGGCATTATATGCACTATAACTTGCTACATCAATACCAAAACCATCGCCACTACTACCTATACCTACCAAATTATTATTAGCGTAAAGCGTACCATTAATAAAAGAAATAGTAAATGCCTTTTGCAAAAACGGTATTTCTCCAAAGCCAATAGTTTGGTTTATATCTACATACCAAAGCTCGTAAGAGTTTAGTACTTGGTTTGCATTAATTATTGGTTCGTCTACAAAATCATCTACGATAACCTCTGTATAACACGACGTAAAGAGTGTTGATGCCAATACAACGCTTAAAAGTAATTTTACAGTCTTCATAATCATTCGTTTTTGGGTTTCTGTTACTATAGATTCAAACAGCGTGCCAAAAAAAAATTTGAAGCACCCCCATTTCTTCATTCTTCTATATTTTATGTACTTTTGGAACAGAAACATTTTTTTAGTTTTTTATGAATGAACCTTTAAAATATGCAGTTTTTGGAGCAGGAAGTTGGGCAACGGCTATAGTAAAAATGCTTAGTGAAAACTTAAATAAAATTGGATGGTACATGCGCAGTGTATACATAAAAGAGCATATTTTACGAGAGCAACACAACCCTAATTATTTAAGTTCTGTAGAGTTTCATCTAGAGCAATTAAAGCTTAGTAACGATATCAATGAAATGGCCGCATGGGCCGATGTGTTATTTTTTGTTATCCCTTCTGCATTTATTCATAGCGAATTAGAAAAACTAACGGTAGATATTTCTAACAAAACAATAGTTTCTGCGGTAAAAGGTATAGTACCAGAATCTGGATTATTATTAGGCGAGCACATAAACGAGCGTTACAATGTGCCTTTTGAAAATATTGCAGTACTCGCAGGCCCCTGTCATGCCGAAGAGGTAGCGCTAGAACGTTTATCGTACTTAACCATTTCCTCTTGGGACGCTAAAAAAGCGCAGCATATTGCCGATAGTTTGTCTAGCGACTACATTAAAACCAAAATAAGCGATGATGTTATTGGTATAGAATACGGTGTTATGCTAAAAAATATTTATGCCATTGCCGCAGGAATTGCACATGGTTTGGGCTATGGCGATAATTTTCAGAGTATTTTAATGAGTAATGCCATAAGAGAAATGAAGCGCTACATTAAACGCGTACATAAAATGAAACGCAACATTAATAATTCTGCATATCTGGGCGATTTGTTAGTAACAGGCTACTCCACATTCTCTAGAAACCGCATGTTTGGTAATATGGTTGGGAAAGGCTACACCGTAAAATCTGCGCAAATGGAAATGAGCATGGTTGCCGAAGGCTATTATGCCACTAAAAGCGCCTATTTAATTAACGAAAACAACAACAATAAAGCCAACACCCCAATAATAGATGCCGTTTACAGCATACTCTACGAGAATAAAGACCCTAAAAAGGTATTTAAAAAATTAACCGATAAGCTAGATTAAAAAGGCTGCACTACTCTAACCACTTAATATTTAAAAAATAATTTGGGCGTTACCACGCTAGGGCGTGGTCGGGCTATCCGTTACAAGTCCTCGCTACGCTGTGGGCTTTCCACTGCTATCCCTAACGCACTCATTTACCAACAAACTACTTCACCAAAACACCCTTTACATCCATTAAAGGTATGGGTTGCAACGCTTTAAGATTAATGGTGTTTTTTCTAAATAAATAAGTCTTGTCTAGCATAGTGTTGCCTTCAAAAAAAGAAACTTTAAATGCATTGTTTAACGCAAACAAATCTTCTTGAAGTAATTCTATTTTAGCATAACTTTTAGCAGGTAATTTATCTAAACGTTTTCTAAAAGCAGCTGTTTTTTTGGTTTCAGAATACCCCTCAGATACTATAATTACCATTTCCAAATCAATTCCCTTATCGTTTATAATGTAAGCGTTCCAGTCTTTAGTTTTATAAATATCGTTGTATTCGTGCACAACAGCAATATAAACACCTTTTACCTCTGGTACTTTAATATCTTTTTTCAAAACTGTTAATTTAGGTAGCAAAAATAATCTATTTCTAAAAGTTTTATGTAATTTTCCAAAAACACATTTATACCTTAGGCCATGAAATCATATTACGTTTTAAAACTTACGTTCCTATTATGTTTTACTACTTTAATAACGCTAAGCAGTAATGCACAATCTTCTAAAAAAGCAACCGCTATTGCAAATAAAGTCGTTAAAGCTATGGGCGGTATGGAGCACTATAACAATACCCACTTTATAAAATGGGATTTTGCAAAAAGAACATTGTTTTGGGACAAATGGACGGGAGATGTACGTATAGAAAGCCCCGAAAACAACCTAGTAATCCTAGTTAACATAAACACACTTAAAGGAAAAGTGTTTAAAAATAACCTATTGGTACAAGATGAAACCAAACAAAACGAACTACTTGTAAAGGGCAAAAACTGGTGGATAAACGATTCGTATTGGTTGGTAATGCCTTGGAAATTGCAAGATCCTGGGGTAACGTTATCGCATGTAAAAACCGAAACTTTAAATAATGGACATACAGCAGATGTATTACAACTTACGTTTAATGATGTAGGCGTTACGCCAGAAAACAAGTATTATATTTATGTAGACCAAACCGATAACCTTATTAAACAATGGGAGTTTTTCCCTAATTTTAATGATGCAGAACCAAAGTTTATTTTGCCATGGGACAACTATCAAAACACGGGAAACATTCTATTATCATTCAACAGAAGCAAGTTTGGACCTAAAAATGTGGAGGTATCGCAGGAAATGAACAAGACATTATTCGCTGAACTAAACTATAAATAAAAAGTAAAACAAACCAAACGCATAAAAACTTGTAGCTTACAGCAATTTATTATTTTGTTGACTTTAAAATACAAAAACCATTGTTATGCTCCCTGTTCCGGTGAATATAGGTCGTTTAATTGTTTTTATGTTTGAGTTGTGTGTAATGGCGCAAGACAATTCAAATAATAAAATTATGAAGACTAAAGCTCTACTTTTATTGATTATTTTTTCCTTACTAATTAACTTTAGTATAAAGGCTCAAAATAAAGACTCAATAGCTGTTATGAAATCCGCTACCGATTTTGTGACAGCCTTTAATAATTTTAATTGGACAACTTTTCGAACATCATTCACTGATGACGCGACTATTTTTTATCCGTTTTGGGATCAAGCGAGCAGAATAGAAGGTAGACAAGAACGTGATACTGTTTGGTTGACAATTTTTCCTGAATTTGTAGACACAAAAAACACTAGAAAATTACATATAAATCCGAAGGATTTAAAAATCCAACTCTACGGACAGACTGCAATTGTTACATTTCATCTTGGGGACGGAGTAAATAGATTATCCAGAAGGACTTTAGTAATGATAAAGGAAGAGGACCAATGGAAAATTGCGCATCTGCACGCTTCATCATTAAGTAAAAATAATAATTAAAGAATCTGTGAAACCACTACACACAACAACGTGTATAATTCATTGCTAGTACTAGCCTACTTACGAAAATCCTCGCAGATTTTCTATTCGATTTGTATTTGCTAAATTAGTTGCTGAAACACGCAACGAAATCATACACAAAACCGTTGCCAGTAATTTGAAAACCAGCCAATAATGTCAGTAAGTAATTACAGAAATAAAGTCAGTCAATTAAATTCTCAAATTGCGGATTTAATGAAAAAACAAGTTGCTGAAAGGAAAAAAGAAGTTGATTTAAATTCAAAAATTAATGATTTATCAAAAAGAGCATTTTCAACAAAAAGTCTTTCTACAGCTCAAAGTTACCAAAGACAAATAGATAGTAAATCAAAAGAATTAATACGAGTAAGTGCAAAAGTTGCTGACCTAGAAAAAAAACTGGCTGATAAACGAAAAGAGTTGTCTACAAATCAAGGATTTTTAACAAAAGCTATTGATAATGAAACTAAAAAAAGGCAAAGTCAAGAACTGAATTTTTTAAAAGAAAAAGAAAGAATTAATCGTTCGGAATTGAGCAACATTCGGAAATTCAACTCTGAAATTCAACGTCAACAGAATATATTTGACAACTATCAAGTTCCAGAAAGTGAATTAACAGATGATGATGTCGACTATTCTCTAAAAGAACTTACAGAACTTCACGACCGAATTAACTCTGTTTTGGAAAAGCTTGAGAAACTTGGTTATGGTCAAGAAATAATATTTGAAGAGATTGAGCAACTAAAAGGGAAAAGCAAAAAAATTAGTAAAAAAGATTTGAAAATGATGCTTATTGGAAAAATAGTAAGCTTTGGAATGGGTAAAATTGACACAGAATTGGCAGCTCAAATATTTGAAGAAATTACGAATGTAGATTTGACTAAACTAATTGAATAAAAACTACTGGCAACAAAGAACTGAGGTAAAAAACAAGTAAACTATTACTTATTTATTACTAAAGAGCTTCTGTAATCTACATCGTATGGCAATCTATTTTTTACAACTGCAAATGCTTGTTTTAATAACTTGTTGCACACTGCAATAAGAGCTAGTTTTTTGCTTTTGCCCTTG
>NZ_PVEO01000002.1 GCF_002973595.1 Jejuia pallidilutea
TAGCCCTGGACAGCTGTTTTCGGGGTTTTTGTGTACGTTAATTTAAAAAGAAACACTCGTATTTACAAGGGATGTGATTTTTATGAATGTGCCTCTTAAACCTTATTGAAATTATTAACCACAATTTTTCTTTTTCCAGATTTTAATACTGGTATCTCTTTCACATACTCTATTTTTAAATTGGCATCTTCACCTAAGACATTTTTGAAAAACTTTAAGAAGTGAGCTTCTTTGGTAAATTTATTATTTATACAATTTATCTTTAATATATAATCTTTCTTTCCATTTTGAATAATTTGAAATTGCTCTAACTCACTATATTCATAAAGTGTGGTATGTACAACAAATGGACTTATTACATTCCCAGACGTATCTATAAGCATATCAGATATTCTGCCATGAATAGTTTTTAGTACTGGAAAATCATTATTAGTATTACATTCTCCCAAAACCCCAACGTCGCCTGTATCATATCGTATCATAGGTGTTGACAGATTGTACAAATCGGTAATTACGATACGACCTAACTCCCCTTTTTTTGCAGGATTATCAGAATGCATTTCAAGTACTTCAACAATATAACTTGCCCAGTTTATTTTAAAATTATTGCTATTTTTTGTTTGTTGGGCTATTATACCATTTTCAACATTAGAATATCTAGAAACAGTAGAGCAATTAAAATAAAAATCCATTTTTTGCTTAACAACGTCTGTTATTGCTTCAGACATAGCTATCGCAGAATTAATCTTACAGTCAATTTTCGCTGCATTATTTTTTTCTAAATACTTACAAATTTTTTCAAAACCAGAAGCATACCCAAGCCACCCCATAGGCACTTTTGTTCTCTCTAGCTTATTCAATAATCGTTTAATACCAGCGTCATCTAAATCCTCTATATGAATTTGCTCTATATTTTGTAAATAGGCAATTATTCTATTTTTTCTGTAATATTTAGACCATAATCTTAAATACAGTAGTTTTTCACCTAAAGTAAAACCTGAGTCTTTTGCAAAATATAATGTATCAGCAGTATTTCGTATTTGTTTTAGTTTACTCTGGTATATAGAAAACGGCGTACCTGTTGAACCGCTAGTACTTACCTTATTAAGGTCTTCCTTGTTAAGTTCTTGTAAAGTAATTGAGTTAAATTGTGCTTTAATGTCGCCTTTATTCAACACTGGGAAATCTCGTAGATTTTTATAACCTTTATATTTTGAATAAAATATAGAACGAGTAACTGCTGTATCCAACAAAACATTTAGGACTTTTTTGTTTTTAGCTTTAAGCGCTTCGAAACTAAGATTATTTAAACTATGTTCAATATCTTTTAAATTTGTCTTAATTTTTCCTCCCTTAAGATAGTCTAAAGTCCAAAAAGCTGTATTTCTAACTCTTGTTCCAAAATGCATAATTATATTGTGATGAAGATTTCTTGATTTATGCTAGGATAATAGTTTCTCAATAGTACGTTAATTTTACTTCATATCAAAATAATCATTTACAAATCAATTAGACATTCCTTTTTTTAGGGCCATAAACTTGCAATAGGGTAATTTTTGGTAAAACGTTGTTATAGTTAATGATTACGCAGAAATAAGTTTGTAATGCGTGTAATAAGTGAAGTTTAATTTATAGTGAAGGTAAATTTTTTATCTACTTCTATATTAGTGCAACAAGATTAAAACAAATTAATTTTTATTTATGTAGTCTGCTATAAGACGCGCAATAATACTGCGCCCATTATTGTTCCAATGCTTATCGTATAATAGGTCTGTAGGTTTATTTGATGCTTCAAGCGCTTTAGAGAAATCTATGTAACGAAAACCATTATTATCAAGGTAATCTAGAAACATTTTTGGCGTTTTACTTTTATCTATCAATAAAGTATAACGCCTTTTATCGTATCCATATAAATGGATTAAGTTTTTAAAATTTTTTAAATATGTTTTATTGTTCTCGGTGTCTTTTAAAAGCTGTTCTTCTTCTGTAAGTTCTGTTTTCTGCTTATTGTTTCCTTTAAAAAATGATATTAGCTTACCTGGAGCTTTTCTAACGGGGTCTATTATACCTATACTTTGTGCGTAGGCCAATATTTTAATCTCACGTAGCGTTTTAAACAAAGGGGTTTCTAAGCGCATTCTATCCTTCACTACAACATATTCGCCTCTTGTTAAATCATTTTCAAATTTTAACCCAAAAATTACATGATCAATTAAATCAAATTCCTTTTTGTATGAGTGTACTAAATGTAACTGATCTGCAAAATCATAGCCTGCATACCCAAACTCATAAATGTCAATATCCTTAATCCTGTTTTCAATCTTTTTACCTATGGAATTATAATAATGTTGATGAAAGCCTTCTATAAATGAGTCGCCAACAAGTGCTACCTCTATTTTATCTTTCGTGGGATTGTACTCGCGATAAGAATTAAAACCTGAATTATTTATATGGTATTCTGAAAAATTCTGTCTTCTATTTCCTGTTACAGAGAAACCAGATTGATTAGGCACCCACTTCTCTACCCCATAGTTGTCTATATATCGTGACGGATAATCTTTTGTTAAATGAAATGCGCGCACATACACCTCTAAAGCGAATACTATTAAAATAGCATAAATAAAACATTTTAAAAATAGCCTTTTCATATGCTTTAAAATTGAAAATATATAAACGACCTATCAATACTACTATCATAAAATAGTAACATTGCCATTATTACAATAGAGTAAATAATAAACCTCACAACTCTAGACTTAAATTTAAAAGGCGACCTTTCATCTTTCCTTATAATATACTCATAAATAACAAATATAAAAATGAGTATATAGTAATCTACCATACGATAACCTAATGGGTGATAATACGGGGCATAATAAAAATTTGAAACGATGCGTTCTATAAAATTAAAGGCATCTGTAATAGATTCTGACCTAAAAAATATTCTAGAAAATGTAACGATAGAAAACGTAAGGAGCACCTGCCCTATTTCTACTAGAGATGGAAAAATTGAATGTTCTCCTACAACAGAATTTTTATAAATAGTATTACGTCCCATTAAAAATACTGGTATAAATGCCAAGGCATGAAATGCACCCCAAAAAATAAACGTCCAATTTGCACCATGCCAAAAACCGCTAACCAAAAATATAATACAAATGTTTCTAACCGATTTTACTTTGCTTACTCTAGATCCTCCTAAAGGAATGTAAACATAATGCCTAAACCAGGTGGATAGAGACACATGCCAACGTTGCCAATATTCTGCCACATTTCTTGAGAAATTGGGGAACTTAAAGTTAGACATTAGTTCTATACCAAAAAGCTTAGCGGTTCCTATAGCAATATCAGAATAGCCACTAAAATCTCCATACACCTGAAAACTAAATAGAGTTACTCCCAAAACTAAAGTAGAAGCGGGATAATTGCCATAATTAGAAAATATATCATCTACTATAGGCGCTATACCATCTGCAACTACAACTTTTTTAAATAAGCCCCACAATATAAGTTTTAAACCAGCAACACATTGCTCATAATTAAATGTTCTCTTAGTTAAAATCTGGGATAATAAATTGGATGCTCTTTCAATAGGACCAGCAACTAACTGGGGGAAAAAACTAACAAACGCCGCAAACCCCAAGAAATCCTTTGTAGGTTTTAATCGTTTATAATAAATATCAAACGAATAGGACATGGTTTGAAATGTATAGAACGAAATACCTACGGGAAGTAAAACACGTAGAGTCCACGTACTTTTTATGTCGTACCCAATTAAATGGCAAGCATCAATCCAAGAATCAATAAAAAAATTAAAATATTTAAAAAAACCTAAAAGCCCAACGTTAAAGACTACACTACACCAAAGCCAAAGTTTTCTCTTGTGTTTTTCTTCATTAGCATGAATTTTTAAGCCAATTAAATAATCAACAACAGTACTCAAGAATATTAAGGAAAGAAACCTCCAGTCCCACCAGCCATAAAAAAAATAACTAGCTAAGAGCAAAAATAGGTTTTGCCCTTTTACTGTTCTTTTTAAAAAGAACCAGTATACTATAAAAACAATTGGCAAAAAGACAAAAAACTCCAGTGAATTAAATACCATAGTTTATTGTTATTTTTATTATTATTTTAAATTGGTATTTAGCAAACCTTGCTTAACTTGATTGGCAGCTTGCTCGTGGCCATAACATGTCCAATGATGATCATAGTCAAACGTCCAGCTTTTTTCATCTTTGCTAGAGTTTAAATGAATTACCTGAAAACCTTGTTGTTTACATAGCTCAATTATCGCCTTATTTGAATTTGGGTGGAATACCAGTATTTTATCATTAATGCTATAATTCTCATTTACATATGATAAAAGAGATTGTATTTCTAAACCATATTTAAAAGATGTATCTTCTTTTTTGGGAGCTACTACTTTCGGTTTTTTTGGCTTCCAGAAGTTAAAATTAATTGGAAACCTATTGTAGAAATAATACGCTAACTTCCAATTATAAAGTAATTTCTTTACACCAGGAGATTTCATTTTACCGTATACAACCTTTTGTGCTTTTAAGTCTACTTGGGTTATATCTTCTAACGGTTTAATGTCTTTTATGCTTTCAATAAAATCACTATTTGTAACATAAATTAAATTTTTAACAGGTTTAAGCGAATCTAGCCGCTTAGAAATCTCGAAAGCTTCAATAAATGAAACTCCAGACCTAGCTGCCTCTAAAAAATTATAATTATTTAGTCTTTGTTTTAACAAAACAGCTTGGTGGCATTCACTAGGGTTCATGAAGTTTTCTATGAAAGAATCCCCAATGATAGTTACCAAATTATCGTAACTATTAGGTAATTCCCCAGGCCAACCGAGTTCATTAATCTGCCAAGTATGTGTACCTTTTAACCAATATCCTGTTTGATTAGGATAATACTTTTGAATGCCATCTTTGTCTATTCTACGTTGAGGAATATCAGACACGGCATGTGTTACACGAACTACTATTTCACCAACAATAAGTGAAACCAAGAAAAATAAAATTATATTTCTAAAAAATTTAATCATACTTAAAATTGAAAGTAAATAAACTCCTGCTGTTCCCCAGTAAAACTAAACATTAAAACAATAATTAATATATAAAATCCCCATCTAAGCGGCTTGTTTAGAGCATCTATTTTGTCTATAGCGTATTCTCCCCTTCTTCCCATCCATTCAATACCAATAAAAAATAATATTAAATACATTATAGTGGTTGGGAATATTTGAAAATTAGAAAATAATGAAACATTAAAAATACCCTTTAAAAATAAAAAAGCATGCGTAACTGAATCTGCTCTAAAAAATACCCAAGCAATTAATGTTAAAAAGAATGTAATTGCCATTTGTGATAACTCCTTCACACTTGGCAAAACACTATGCATTGCTACCATGTCTGTATTTATCCTGTTTTTATTAGTAAGCATAAGAGGTAAGAAATAAATAGCATTTAAGGCACCCCAAACTATAAATGTCCAATTAGCACCATGCCAAAAACCACTTACTAAAAAAATAATGAATGTATTTTTTATTTTCATGCTGGTACCACCTCTACTTCCTCCTAATGGTATATATAAATAATCCCTAAACCAAGTAGATAGAGAGATATGCCATCTTCTCCAAAACTCAGCAATATCTCTAGAAAAGTAAGGGAATGCGAAATTTCTTTTAAGGTTAAAACCAAATAATCTTGAAACACCTATAGCTATATCTGAGTAACCTGAAAAATCACCGTATATTTGAAATGCAAAGAAAAACGCTCCCAATAACAATGTACTACCCGAATAATCTTCGTAGTTATTAAATATAATATTAGCGTATTTAGCACAATTATCTGCAATTACTACTTTTTTAAATAAGCCCCACAATACTTGGCGCATTCCATTTACTGCTAATTTGTAATTAAATTTGCGCTGCGTATAAAACTGAGGTAATAAATTAGTTGCACGTTCAATAGGTCCTGCTACTAACTGAGGAAAAAAGCTAACAAATGCTGTAAATGCAACAAAATCTTTTGTGGGTGTTAATTTTTTGTTATAAACGTCTATAGTATAACTTAATGTTTGAAACGTATAAAAGCTTATACCTACCGGCAAAATAATCTTTAAAGTGCTAATTTCTAGTGGTTGCCCTAGAAGTGTAAAAGAGTCTACCAAACTTTGTACAAAAAAATTATAATACTTAAAAAAGCCTAAAAACCCTAGATTTACACAAATGCTAATCCATAGTAACAATTTTCGTTTCTTTTTTGACTCTGATTTACTAAGAAGTAAGCCAATAGAGTAATCTACGATTGAGCTAAATGCAATTAATGAAAGAAATCTCCAATCCCACCAACCATAAAAAACATAGCTAGAAACTGCTATAAGTAGGTTTTGAGCCTTTAAATATTTTGCTGTAACAAACCAATACAAAATGAAAACTATTGGTAAGAAAACAAAAAACTCTATAGAATTAAATAACATATAAAGTGAATAAGTAGGTTTTTTTGGTTATTGTAAATATGGGTAAATATCTTTTAAGTGTACAAGTATATCAAAAATTTTCTATGAATGACACAATTATTACTTTAACAAACATAACACCTAATAAGTAAACAATAAAAAAGCTCCACAAAATGGAGCTTTTATTATAATTAATGTAAAATCAATTAATTACATCTCGTTGAAAATAGAATGCATTAATCGTTTCTTATCGTTTATACTTTCTTCTAAAGATATCATAGTTTCTGTACGATATACCCCGTCTATTTCATCAAGCTTAAATATTACTTCTTTTGCATGTTCTGTATTTCTGGCCCTAATTTTACAGAAAATATTAAATTTCCCTGTAGTTATATGAGCCACAGTTACAAAAGGTATTTCGTTAATACGCTCTAATACAAATTGTGTTTGAGAGGTATTGTTTAGATAAACGCCAACATATGCTATGAAGGAATATCCTAGTTTCTTGTAATCTAGCGTTAAAGAAGAGCCTCTAATTATACCAGATTCTTCCATTTTTTTAACGCGTACGTGTACTGTTCCAGCTGAAATTAAAAGTTTTTTTGCAATATCAGTGAATGGTATTCTTGTATTGTCTATCAACATATCAAGAATTTGATGATCGATTTCGTCTAGTTTGATTTTCCCCATAATTCGATTTTCTTAAATAAAAATCAAAATTAATACATTTTATGTAATAATTATACATTTTTAATGCATTTTATTTCACAAATAATACGATTTTCTCATTATTCAATTTTACGAAAACGTTTGCGCTGTCTATTTTCAATTCATCATTATTAATAGCCAAAACCACACTGCCATTGCCATCTATATGTTTATGAGCATAGTAATTAGTTAAATCGCCTATTTTTTTTACAATTGGCAAGAATATTACCTCCCCATGCTCTAAGCGTTCTTCAAATTGAAAAGCAATATCTACAATCGTTTCCGCTTTGGTATTAGGCCTAACGTTTTTAATAATAACATCAAAAAAAAGTTTCTCGTTTTCTGGTATATTAAAATAATCCTGATACTTCGTACCGTCTACATTATTTTCTGCAATGTATAGCAATGAACTCATGTAAGACATGTAAATAAGCTCTCGTGTTTTTTCTCTGGCATAATCGTTGGCAAAATGGCCAGCTTCAAATAATATAGTTGGTATGTTTTTAGATTGAAACGTATCTCCAACACAATTAATATTAAAAGCATCGTCGTAAACCCCAACTTGATTTGGAATTAATTCTTGCAAAGTTTTATTCATATTTACAATAACCTCCATTGCAACTTTTCGTGTTGGTGTTACTGTACAATCTTTGTCTTGTGCTGGAGCTAAAAACGATATTGTTGCAGAATTGTTTGAATTTCCTGCACTAAATATGGTGCGTTGCCCGTGAAGGTTAAAACAAAAATGAGGTTTAAAATCGTTAAAAACAGTATTTAAAACCACACTTTCGGGTTGTGTTTGGTCTTGTGCGTCCCTGTTTAAATCTACCGTGTTGGCATTTACTCGTGTATAGGCCTTTGCGCCGTCTGGATTTAAAATAGGTATTATACAAAGCGTACATTCCTTCAAAATTGTAGCTGAGATATTGTTACCTGAAATACACGTATTTAAAAAGTCGAAAATTGCCTTTGTTGTTGTTGATTCATTGCCATGCATTTGAGACCACATTAATATTTTTTTTGGCCCGCTACCAATCTTTACAGAGAAAATATCATCGCCTAAAACAGATTTACCAACAATTTTTACTACCGCTTTATTTTTGTATTTAGAAAGTAACGGCTTAATTTTTTCATTAGTAATATACCTATAATAAAGCGTTTGTTCTTTATGTTTTTCAAACAATGCTTGTGTGTCTTTTATATCCATGAGTTTTATTTGGTCTACAAATGTAAACATTTCGTGTTTTACAATTGTAAACAAGGTTTTTTACCACTCTTGCACACATTTGTAAACACAAATTGACGAAAAAACAATGTAAAAGTTTCAAATTATTATATATTAAACAAAAATTTATTTAAAATGTTCTTTTTCAGTATTTTAAATTATTTTATTGAAAGTTAAAATTTAATTATTTAAAAATAAAAACTAGTGTTTTAAACAACTATATCTTACTATTTGTTACATTTGTAAAACAAATCTACATTAAAGTTAATTTACAATGATAAACAGCGAAGCTTTCACTAAACGACTGCAAAAAATCATAGAATATTATGGTGAAACCGCTTCTTCTTTTGCAGAAAAAATAGGTGTGCAACGCTCTAGTATTTCGCATATATTATCTGGGAGAAACAAACCGAGTTTAGAATTTGTTTTAAAAGTTTTATCAACTTTTCCTGAGGTAGAATTATACTGGTTGTTAAATGGCAAGGGCACTTTTCCAAATATTACTACTTCAGAAAAAATAGCGCACGCACCTACTCCTTCAAATATTTCAAAAGAAATAGTTGAAGCCAAAATAGCTTCAAATAAAAAAATAGAACGCATTGTTATTTTTTATTCCGATGGTAGTTTTGAAAATTTCGAAAAATAACACTGTAGTTTGTAGATTTGCAATAAATACTTTTTAAAATGAAAAATACCCTCCTACTATTGTCCGTATTACTTTTGTCGTCTTGTTACCAATCTGAAAGAAATTGTACAGATTTTAAAACTGGAAAATTCTACAGCGAATCAACCACTAATGGTGTTCTATATACATCAGAATTCATTAGAACAGAAACATTGCAAATTGAGACTTACAACAATCGTGTAGATTCTTCTGAAGTAAGGTGGATAAACGATTGTGAGGTAATTTTTAGAACTATTAACCCTAAGAACATGGCTGAACAAAAGGATATACATCTTAAAATTCTAACCACAACCGATTCGTCTTACACTTACGAATATTCGTATGTTGGTGAGGTGAATAAAGCCAAAGGTACTGCTTACAGAAAATAACAACTTAATCAAAGGGATATAAAAAAGATTCTACTGTGTTGAACTCTACTGTTTTATCATCATTTATATAGTAGGCAACAAACACCTCGCCCCAATATTCTCCATCCGAAAAATCGGCTATTATCCATTTATGGTTTAATAGTTTTACTGTATTTATAAGCATTTTTCTACCTTCAGAAGAAGCATAAGGCACTACGGGATGCTGCCCCTTAAATTCGTTTGTACTATAAATCGCATCCTTTATTAGCGGTATAAGTTCGCTAACATCATAACCATCTTTTTCAAAATAACTAATTGCATCTTCGTTACGCTCCAAGTTAAAGTGTGAAAGATTCAATATTTGGTCTTGCAGAATAATTAAAGAGTCTTTCAAAGCTGAAACTTTAGAGTTTGCGCTGTCCAATTTTCTATTTTGGTTTTCAAAAATACGTTTTGCATTAGCGTATTGAAAAACCACCAACAGTAACGTAAACACAAACAGGTACATAAAAATTCTTCGTTTCATCTTTATTAAATTGTAATTTTTAAATTATCGTAGGCTAAAAACACATTTTCTGGCAATTGTTTTTGCACTTCCGCATGAAAGCCCAACATATGGCTAATATGTGTTAAATAGGCACGTTCTGGATTTATTTTTTTTATAAACTCCAAAGCCTCTTCTAAATTAAAATGAGAATAATGCGGCTCAATTCTTAGTGCATTTACCACAAGCGTTTTAACGCCTTTTATTTTATCTATTTCTTTTTTGGGCATATAGTTAATATCGGTAGTATAGCAAAAATCGTTTAACCGAAAACCAAAAACGTCTAATTTAAAGTGCAACCCCTTTACCGGCAAAACTGTTAAGTTGCCTATTTTAAATGCCTTGTTTTTTAGTTTATTAATTTTTACGGTAGGAGCTCCAGGGTACTTATTTTCAGTTTCAAAAATATAATCGAAGCGTTTTTTTAATGATTTTATTACCCTTTTGTGAGCATAAATAGAAATATCGCCCTGTTTAAAGTAAAATGGCCTAATATCGTCGAGTCCTAAAACATGATCGGAATGTTCGTGGGTAAATAAAATACCATCGATTTTCTCACAACCGCAACGCAACATTTGCTGCCTAAAGTCCGGACCACAATCTATTACATAACTATAATCATCCCATTCTATTAAAACTGATGTTCTTAAACGTTTATCCCTAAAGTCATTACTTAAGCAAACAGGATGCTTACTCCCTATTACAGGAATACCTTGCGATGTGCCAGTACCTAGAAAAGTAACCTTCAAAATGTATGGTTTTTAAAACAAAAATAGGGTTATTTTTTTGTAAACTATGGTTATTTGGTATCTTTACGCAAAAATTGTATTAACCTATATAGCTTATGGAAATTAGCATACATGGTGACAGAGAATTTGATGATATTCCTTCATTAAAATCGAAAGCTCTCAGAATAAATCTTAATCAAAATATTTACGGATCATTTGCTGAAATTGGCGCTGGACAAGAAACCGCTAGACATTTTTTTAGAGCTGGTGGTGCCTCTGGTACAATAGCCAAGGCAATGTCTGCTTACGACAAAGATTTTAGTGATGCTATCTATGGAATGGAAGATGATAGGCGCTACGTTACCGAATCTAGATTGCGCAAAATGCTTTCGCATGAAATGGCATTAATGGAAGAGCGTATTACTAGAGATAAAAACCCTGACAAAATATTTTTTACCTACGCCAACACGGTAGCAACTATAGATTTTGCTAAGCAGTTTAAAGGCCATGGCTGGGTAGGAATTAAATACCAAGTTGAAGCTGGCGCAGAGTACAACGAAATTATTCTTCATATAAGATTTAAGGAAACCGATGCACGTTTGCAACAAGAAACCCTAGGGGTTTTAGGCACAAACCTTATTTACGGCGCATTTTACAAGTATAACGAACCAAAAAAATTACTACGTTACTTGTACGACCATTTAGATAAAGACCAACTGGAAATAGATACCATAAATTTCTCTGGCCCAGTATTTAAAAATGTAGACAACCGCTTAATGAGTTTGCAATTGGTTAAAAACGGTATGACGGATGCCGTAATGTTTGGCCCTGACGGAAACAACGTTTTACCCGCTCGCATATTCTACAAGAAAAATATACTTGCACTTAGAGGTAGTTTTAGGCCTGTTACAAAGGTGAATATGGCTATGTATGAGAAATCATACGAGATATTTGTAAAAGAAAATAAAGTAGACCCTGAAAAAACAGTTGTTGTTTTTGAAATAACGCTTTCTAACCTTCGTGCTGAAGGCAAAATAGATGAACAAGATTTTATTGATAGAGCAGATTTATTATGTGCTCTGGGACAATCTGTAATGATTTCGAATTTCCAGGAATATTACAAAGTGGTAGAATACTTCTCTAAATATACCAAAGCAAGAATGGGACTAGCTATGGGAGTTAGTAATTTGGTGGATATTTTTGACGAAAAATACTATAGGCACATTAGTGGTGGTATTCTAGAAGCATTTGGCAAATTATTCTTTAAGGATTTAAAAGTATACCTATACCCAATGTTTGATCCTGAAACAGGAGAATTGATAAATAGTGAGAATCTTAAGGTTTATCCGCGTATGAAAGAACTATACAAATTCTTTAAATACAATGGCAAGGTAATAGACATTAAAGATTACGATGAAAGCATTATGAATATTTTCTCTAGAGAAGCATTACAAATGATAGAGACAGGAGAACCTGGTTGGGAAGAAATGCTTCCAGAGGGTACCGCAGATTTAATAAAAGACTTTAGATTATTTGGTTATACCAGAAGACCTTTAAAACCTCTTACCTTAAAGCGCAGAACTGTTGCAAAGAAAAAATAGAAAATAAGGTCTGAAGCGTATTATTTTACACAATAAACTTTTCAGACCTATATTTTATGCATCTAGTATTTGTGCTGCGTGTGCCTTAGTTTTTACTTTTAATATTACATCTTCAATTACTCCGTTCTCATCAATTACAAAAGTAGTTCTATGAATACCATCGTATTCCTTACCCATAAATTTTTTAGGGCCCCAAACACCAAAAGCCTCAATTACCGATTTATCTTCATCTGCTAAAAGCGGATATTTAAATCCGTATTTGTTTTTAAAATTAGATTGTCGTTTAGCGCTATCTGCACTTACACCCAAAATTTCATAACCCTGAGCCTGAAAACGCTCAAAATTATCATTTAGATCGCATGCTTCTGCTGTACACCCTGGCGTACTTGCCTTTGGATAAAAGAATACCACAAGTTTCTTTCCTTTATAATCACTTAATTGAACTGTGTTTCCTTGCTCATCTAAGGCTTTAAAATCGGGTGCCTTATCCCCTGCTTTTAATGTTGTCATATCTTTTTTTTGTTTAATAATTCATTAACTTTGTTTGACAAAAATACAACCTAATGACCAAACAAGAAAGTGTAGCCTTCGTTATAAAAACGTTAAATGATATTTACCCACATATTCCTATTCCTTTAGACCATAAAGATCCTTACACATTATTAATAGCCGTTTTACTATCTGCCCAAAGTACCGATGTTCGCGTAAACCAAATCACGCCGCTTTTATTTGAAATTGCCGATAATCCCTATGATATGGTAAAACTATCTGTGGAAGAAATTAGAGATATTATAAAACCCGTAGGTTTATCGCCAATGAAAAGCAAAGGTATTTATGGTTTATCAAATATTTTAATTGAAAAGCATAACGGAAAAGTTCCTAAAAGTTTTGAAGCGCTAGAAGCACTTCCAGCTGTTGGCCACAAAACAGCAAGTGTAGTAATGTCTCAAGCCTTTGGTGTTCCTGCGTTTCCTGTAGACACCCATATTCACCGATTAATGTATAGATGGAATTTAAGCTCGGGCAAAAACGTGGTTCAAACCGAGAAGGATGCTAAACGACTGTTTCCTAAAGAGCTATGGAACGACTTACATTTACAAATTATTTGGTATGGACGTGAATACTCTCCTGCCCGTGGTTGGGATTTAGAGAAAGATGTGATTACTAAAACTATTGGCAGAAAATCGGTTATAAAAGACTATTATAAAAAGAAAAAATCCTGATTTTCAAGTCAGGATTTCTTTAAATATCAATTAAGAAGTATTTCAAATTTCTTCTCTTTGCCTTTAACTACATCTAAAGCCTTAGAATAATTTAAAAGAAAATTAATTGTTTCGTCTTTAGGCTTAAGAGGCTTTGTATTTTCAATTGAGTTTTCGGAGTAAAGTTTTGCCATTTTACTAATTTAAGGGTTAATTCAAAATAATAACGCAGCAAACTTTTTTATATTGTATAGTATTTTTGTTTTGTATTAAGAGACATTCTGGAAAGCAGCATTTCTATTGGCTATAACTACACCTAAAACTCTAGACTTAACTTGTAGACTATACGTAACCGCATTAGGGATTGCAGTGGAAAGCCCACAGCGGAGCCATAGCGGAGTGAGGACTTGCAACGGAAAGCGCGACCCGAGTACGTATGTTTATTGAAAATTTCTAGAGGAACATCGAGGGGAATGCCCAAAATATTTTGTATACCTGATTAATTGGTTAAAACAATATTATGCTTATCAATTATCTTTCTTAAATTAATAAGAGCATAACGCATGCGCCCTAATGCTGTATTGATGCTAACCCCAGTGCGGTCTGATATTTCCTTAAAACTCATATCATTGTAAATACGCATCATAAGTACTTCTTTTTGGTCTTCTGGCAACTCATCTACCAAACGTCTCACATCGTTTTCTACTTGTTCCTTAATAATACTTTTTTCTGCATTTAACGTGCTATCGCTTAGTACTGAAAAAATACTAAACTCTCCTGTATTATCAAATTTTGGCATCCTATTGCTTTTTCTAAAATAATCGATCACCAAATTATGCGCTATACGCATCACCCATGGTAAAAATTTACCTTCTTCATTATAAGCGCCACGTTTTAAGGTACGTATTACTTTAATAAATGTATCTTGAAAAATATCTTCGGCTACATCCTTGTCGTATACCTTAGAATAAATAAAACTGTAAATTTTGTGTTTGTGTCTACCTATAAGTGTTTCTAGTGCGCTTTCTTGTCCTGCAATGTAGTTGCTAACCAAAGTAGCATCAGTAATAAGTTCTTTTTGCATAATATTTACTTTTAATGCACGAAGCAATACTTCTTCGAGGCTTGGGGTTATTCGTTTTTAAAAGTAATATTATGCTATAGGCTAGTGTTTTAATGAGTTATTAACAATTCAAATATAACAACAATCATTCCTAAAAAGCAAAAATTAATACCTTTTTTTAACATTTCACTTAACTATTCTTCATTTTTTAAGCTCACATAGTTATAGTATCTTTGCAAAATTATTCCCTTTAAAGCCTATGAATACTGCTATTTCTAAAGTAAACCCAAAAGAAAATATTATTATAAAAGGTGCAAAATTGCACAACTTAAAAAATATTGATGTTGTTATTCCAAGAAATAAATTAGTGGTGATTACTGGGCTATCGGGCTCTGGAAAGTCTAGTTTAGCTTTTGATACACTATATGCAGAGGGACAAAGACGTTATGTGGAAAGCTTATCTAGTTATGCACGCCAATTTTTGGGAAGACTCAATAAACCAAAGGTAGATTACATTAAAGGTATTGCCCCCGCTATTGCCATAGAGCAAAAGGTAAACTCTACTAATCCGCGCTCTACTGTTGGCACTACAACAGAGATTTATGATTATTTAAAGTTACTTTTTGCTAGAATTGGAAAAACATACTCCCCCATTTCTGGTGAAGAAGTTAAAAAGAATACAGTTAACGATGTACTTAACCATATTATGTCGTTTCAAGAGCGCGATAAATTATTGCTCCTTGCCCCTATTTATTTAGAAGAAGGTCGCACTATGGCAGACAAATTGAAAACCCTACAACAACAAGGATATGCCAGAGTAAAAGTAAATAATGACGTTGTAAGGATTGATGATATAAAAACCGCTCCTGAACAAGAAAAGGTTTTGTTGGTTGTGGATAGAATTATTGTAAAACATGAGGAAGATTTTAAAAATAGACTAGCAGATGCCATACAAACAGCTTTTTTTGAAGGCAAAGGCGAATGTATTGTTGAAAACCTTAATGATAGCAAGCAACACACATTTAGCAATAAATTTGAACTAGATGGTATGTCGTTTTTAGAACCTAATGTTCATCTTTTTAGTTTTAACAATCCTTACGGCGCATGCCCAAAATGCGAAGGCTACGGCGATATTATTGGTATAGATGAAGATTTGGTAATACCTAATACAGGTCTTTCGGTATATGAAAATGCTATTTTTCCATGGCGAGGCGACAGCATGAGCTGGTATAAAGAGCAATTGGTTAATAAATCCCATAAATTTAATTTTCCAATACATAAACCTTATTTCGAACTCTCAGCTGAACAAAAACAATTAATATGGGATGGCAATCAGTATTTTGAAGGTTTAAATTCTTTTTTTGCAGAATTAGAAGCCAAGGCCTATAAAATTCAAAATCGGGTAATGCTATCGCGCTACCGCGGAAAAACCAAATGTAAAACCTGTAATGGCAAGCGTTTACGCCCTGAAGCTAATTATGTTAAAATTAATGGTGTTACCATAACCGATTTGGTAGAAATGCCAATAAAAAAATTGATTCAGTTTTTTAAAGAACTAGAGCTTAACGACTATGACACACAAATTGCAAATCGCCTTTTAAAAGAGATTAATAATAGATTGTCTTTTCTTGCCAATGTTGGATTAGATTATTTGACTTTAAACCGAAAATCGAATACACTCTCTGGTGGTGAAAGCCAACGTATTAATCTAGCGACTTCGTTAGGCAGTAGTCTAGTAGGTTCTATGTATATTCTAGATGAACCTAGTATTGGTCTTCACCCAAAAGATACGGAACGATTGATTTCAGTTTTACAATCGTTGCGTGATTTAGGGAATACGGTTATTGTGGTTGAACACGATGAAGATATTATGAAAGCTGCCGATAGCATTATTGATATTGGTCCAGAAGCTGGTACTTTTGGTGGTAATGTAGTAGCCAATGGAACTTTTGAAGAAATTTTAGCATCTGCTTCTTTAACTGCAAAGTATTTAAATGAGCGTTTAAAAATTGAAGTCCCAAAAAAAAGGAGAACTTCAAAATACTACGTTGATATTAAAGGGGCTCGTGAAAATAACTTAAAAAATATTGATGTACGTTTTCCTTTGGAAATGCTAACTGTAATAACAGGTGTTTCTGGAAGTGGTAAAAGTACTTTGGTAAAAAAGATTTTATATCCAGCTTTACAAAAAAAACTAACTGATTTTAGCGATAAGGCTGGACAATTTTCTAGCTTAGAAGGTAATTTTAGCAATATTAAAAACATCGAATTTATAGATCAAAACCCTATAGGCAGGTCTTCACGCTCAAATCCAGTTACCTACATTAAGGCTTATGATGATATTCGCGCTTTATATTCTAAACAAAAGCTTAGCAAGATTAGAAATTACCAAGCTAAACATTTTTCGTTTAACGTAGATGGCGGACGCTGTGAGACTTGTAAAGGCGAAGGTGAAGTAACAATTGAAATGCAATTTATGGCCGATGTGCATCTAGAATGCGAAACCTGTGGTGGCAAACGCTTCAAAAAAGAAGTATTAGAAGTAACATTTGCCAATAAAACCATTGATGATATTTTAAATTTAACAATAGATGACGCTATAACTTTTTTTAACGCCAACCAACAAGACAAAATAAAAAACAAATTGCAACCTTTACAAGATGTTGGATTAGGCTATGTAACCCTTGGCCAAAGTTCCTCTACACTTTCTGGTGGCGAAGCCCAACGTATAAAACTAGCTACCTTTTTAGGAAAAGGCAACACTAAAGATAAAGCACTTTTTATTTTTGATGAACCTACCACAGGACTTCACTTTCATGACATACAAAAGCTATTAAAGTCCTTTAATGCTTTAATAGCAAAAGGACACTCCATTATTGTAGTTGAACACAATTTAGAGTTAATTAAATGCGCTGATTATATTATTGATTTAGGACCCGATGGCGGTGAAGAAGGCGGACATTTAGTTGCCTATGGCACACCGGAAGATATTGTTAGAGTAAAAACTTCTGAAACTGGGAAATATTTAAAGGACAAACTCTAATGTTTAAAATACCAAGATTTATATGGTATAAAGCAAAATGCATCTACAGACTTATAATTGGTGATGGTACCATTTTTTAAACACATATTTTAACAAAAAACCAGTACTGGTTACCAATTTGAGCCTTCTAACTCTAAAAACTATTGACGAATACGTAAGCGGCAATAATAAGAGTATTTAACTAAATTTAGTTTTAGATAATGCTTCACGAGTTAGTGTAATTGGCCATTGAAAACTAAACACTTTAATCATTGATGTTAAAATATTAAGCGAGTTTCTAAATATTCCCATACAACATAGCAGTTTTAATAAAAAGCTACAAAACATCACATATTCTAATAAAACAAGAAAGCAAAAGCCCCAAGTAAAACAAATGTAATTGGCGTTACAATAGAAAGAAATATAAATGATGCTACAGCACCCTTTAAAAAACTTTTAAATAAGCCTTGAACATAGAATCGTTTTAACGCTAATACTAAGTAAATAAAAGTAGAAAACATTACTAATAAATCTAACCAATCTGGCATGTCGAAGATAAAATTTACTCCTAGCACAATACTAAAAACAGTAAAAAGAAAGGAAAAATAGTAAAAGCTAAACACTAAATGATGTGCATACCTGCCTTTTCTTAAATGAAATAACTTTAAAATTAAAGCAAAAATTGGCAATAAGAAAAACATGGCAATGGGAATAGCATCATAAAAAGCCTGTAGAATACTTCCGCCCTTTCTTGTTTTGTAAAATTTTAGTGCTTGGGCATATAATCTACGTTGTAAGTATCCTGCATCATCATGCATCCCCATTTCTTTATAAATAACAGCTTCTGTTGCACCAATATTCAATAAAGAATCTACAGAATTTGTATTAAAGTCAAAACTTGTAATATCATTTTTCCTAAAATCATCTGCAGCAACCAAAGAATCTATTTCCTTATCGGTAAAACCTGTAATAAACGCATTGTTTTTTAGAGTATTACGTATTTCAGCACGAGCAATAGAATCTTTGGCTTGCTTTTGTAACTGGCTTATCTTAAGAATAGAGTCCTTTACACGCTCATCAATAATTTTATCAATAACACTTGTGTCGTTTAACGTTTCTGAAAGTTTTTCATCCAAACTTCTTACCTGATTGCGTTGTACAAAAGAAAACAGAAAGAAAAATACAACAGCTATGAAAAGATACATCTGCGCAGGGTGTAAATATAGCAAACGCTTACCTTCAATAAATTTTAAAGCTAAGTATCCTGGTTTAAATAGTAGTGGAAAAAAACTTTTAAAAAACCTAGCGTCAAAAGAAAAGTAGTTGCTTATAGTGTTATAAAACAACACTTTTACTGTTAATTCATCTTTTGCTTGTTGTCCGCAATGTGGACAAAAATTAAATGAAGCATTAAACTGTTGCTCACAATTTTTACAAGTCTCAAGATGTTTTGCCATACTATTTAGTAAAATATAAATTTAATAAAAGATTTTTGAGTAAAAAAAGTAATTTAAACTTGAAAATCAACACTTTATGTTTTTGGCACGCTGTTTGATTTTCATTAAGTGTTCAATATTAAAACACACAATTATGAAAAAGTTTATATTCTTAATAGCAAGTTTAATCCTTGGAGGATTTACTGCTACAGCAGCCACAACCAACCTAAACGACAACTCCGTTTCAACATTTTACAGAGGTTATGGTAACTCTTTCATTTTTGTTGAAAATGGTATTGAATTTTCTGTATTCCCTGACGGACAGTTCGATTTCAATATTTTGAGATACCAACCAGATTTAAGTATTTCAATAGGCTCACGTAATGCTAACATTACATTTAATTCTGGTTTTAACTATAATGCATATGTGCAGTACGATGAGTTTGGTGCCATTATTCAAATTGAAAACACACCAATTTTTTACGATTTTTATGGACGTATTGTTCAAGCTGGAAATGTAGATATTTATTACAATAATTTTGGTCGCATAAACCGAATAGGCGGCTTATATGTTCATTACAACAGGTTTAATAGATTTTCGCATTACACTGGGTTCATAAACAGGTATAACCGCGCTTATGTGTTTAGACCTTGGCATAGGTTTTATAGCATTCCTGCTCTAGATTACTGTGTGGTTTACAACAGGCCTTATAGACGTTATTACAACCCTGTGAGGTATGTGTACAACAGACCATTTCATAATAACTTTAGGCCAAGAACTGCAATAGCTAGTAGAAGAGGAAATACTATTATTAGAAATAGAAGTTATGCAACTGTTAATAGAAGCGCTAGAAACAGAACTAAGATTAACAACATTGCAAATACAAGACGATCTGTTTCGCGAAATAACGCTGTAAGAAAAAACGATGCTAGAAGAATAGCGAGTACTAATGATAGAAACACAAACAATAGAACTATAAATAGAGGAAATGCTCGGGTTGAGAATAGAAGCAATAGTACTAACTATAAAAACAACAGAAACTCAACTTATAGAAATAGAAGCAACAACAATGCAGATGTTAGAAACAAATCTAACAATACCGTAAGGCAAGCTCCTAACAGAAGCACTTCTAGAGAAGTTACAAGAAACAGAAACACAACGGTTGTTAAAAAACCAAAAACGAATAATACTCGTACATATAATAGAAATAACACAACTAAAAAGTCTGAGCAAACAATAAACAGACCTTCAAGAAGCTACTCAAAACCTGCTTCGCGTGTTACAAAAAGTACAAGACAAACTAATTCTAGAGCAACACAAAGTAGAAGTACCTCTAGAAATAACAATACAACATCTAATTCTACTCGTAGAAGAAGATAAAATTTTGGTTGGTTAGTTGGAAAGCCCTGCGATATGTATGCCTCAAAGCAACATCGTGGGGTTTTCTTTTTTTATTTTGATCTTTTGATACTTCTCAAGGTTTTATGTATCAAATCGTTTATTTCTTCAGAAAAATTTAGCCTGTAAATTATACCCAAAAAAACCACTACTATAAGTGCAGACTTTAAAAGAATATTAACAATTGCGTTAAAACCAAAATCCCAAAAATAACCAGCAAGTGTTAGCGCAGTTAACGAAACTCCCATTTTTAGTGTGTTTGCAGAAAATGGAGTAATACCAAACACTTTATACACTACAACAACTTTAGCCGTATTATAAAAAAACATGGCTATAAACGTAGCTATTGCAGCACCATGTAATCCGTAAAGCGGTATTAAAAAAACATTAAGCAAAACCATTACAATTACTAAAATAACTCCCAACACCAAAACAACCCTGTAATAATTACTATTAAAGAGAATTGCATTGTTACTGCCTAAAATTGCATCATACAATTTAGCTACACTAATTAACAACACTATATACAATCCAATACTATATTCGGGCGCAATCAACGTATAAAGTTGATTAATATTAAGTATAATTAATAAAAAGATTAATCCAGAAACAACAAAAAGGTTTATAGAACTACGCTTGTATAAATTGGCTAAACTATCCATATCGTTTTCATTAAGATATTTGGCCGATAGTGGTAGTAATATTTGATGCATTGCACGCTGTGGCACTGCAATTACAGTAGCTATAAATACAGCGACATTATAATATGCTATATTTTCTATAGAAATATATTTTCCAAGCATTACTTTATCAATATCTAGAAGCACTGTGGCTATTGAGCCTGCTACAATTATTAGAAAAGAGTATTTTAAAATGTTTGTAAGCCCATTTACCTTTTTAAAGATAAGTACTGGTAGTTTTATACTAAATGCATACAGCATCATAACCAACATTCTTAAAATGTAAACAATTACGAGACTAACCATAAACTGCTCAATATCTATAATTTTAAGATAAAGCAAAAGCAAACACACCATGGCGCCTACTCTATGAAAAACCTCTTTCATAAAATTACCGAAAACCGTTTGAAATTGCACTTTTACCCAAGCATAAAACACTTCAAAATAGGCTAAAGCCCCAGCAATAATAATGGTGTGCCACAAATAGTTTTTAATCATGGCATTCTCTGAAGCTAGAAATCCGCCAATGGCTTCATAACCCACATAACCAATTATGCTAGTGGGTATTATAATGCACAAGGGCAAGAATAACATTAAGGTTAAAAAACTATTTAAGGATAATCTTGTTTTAAAAGATGAATAGAATTTTACTATGGTATTATGAACGCCAAAAGCCATAAGTGGCATCATCACATAGGCAGCAGATAGCATAAACCCAACCATACCGTAGTATGTATCGCTCATAAAGTTAACATACAGAAACAATGTATTTATGGCTCCTACTAAAAAACCTAAATAAGAAGAGAGAATATTTTTAAATGATTGTGCAGCTACAATCCCCATTATAACAAATTTGATAATGAATGCGTAAGCGACTTTCTGTGGTATTTCTGCAAACCAATTGGGCTAGTTTTTAAGTGGCCTTGTTGGTAAGCCTTATAATGGTCTAATATAGTTTTTTTTAACGATTCAAAATCGTGATAACCAAAGAATTTACCTGTATTAGTATTTTTAATGATTTGCTCTACATCTGACGCTTTTGGCCCTATTGCAATTATGGGTCTATTAGAAACCATGTACTCAAAAAGTTTACCCGGAATAATACATCTTGTGTCTTCAGAATCTATTTCTATTAACAACAATACCTGAGACTTTTTTTGAAATTTAATAGACTCTAAATGTGAAACATAACCAACTTTATTTACATAATTAATTAAATTGTATTTTTTAATGCTTTCCAGTATGTTTTCACTAATAAAACCAACCAAATTTAATTGAAAATCGGTTTTAAAATCATCATTCTCTTTAATAAGTTCTGAAAGTGCTTTCCATAAAATTTCAGGATTTCGTTTTGCTAAAAAAGAGCCAATGTGTGCTAAAGAAAATTTAGAATCCATTGTCACAACTTGCGATGTTTCATTATCGTAGCCATTAGTAATTACAGCTATAGGCTTATGTGTTATTTGCTGAAATTCTTGTTTAGTTACAGACGATGTTACTATTATTTGATTTGCTTTAGTTAAAACTTGCTTTTCAAGGGCCTTATGTTTTTGTTGTGAGGTTTTGGTTAATTTTAATTGCTTATGGTACCCTATTGTTGTCCAAGGATCCCTAAAATCTGCCAACCATTTTAACCCCAGCTTTTGTTTTAAATTTAAGCCAATTAAATGCATGCTGTGAGGTGGCCCCGTGGTTATAATCGTTTCAATATTATTATTTTTAATATAATCTAAAAGAAATGATGTGGCAGGCTTTACCCAACCCACTCTAGCATCTGGTATAAAAAAATTACCCCTTATAAAAAGTAATAGTTTTTCAATTAGCGATTGTTTTTTATTTTCGTTTATAATACCTCTACTAATTGTATTTGTTTTTCCTTTTGAAAAGAATCTAGCAAAAGTATAAGGTTCTGTTATGGGTAGTTTAATAACCTCTAAATCTTTAGAAACTTCTACTGATAGCGTTTTGTCAATAATTGGATAATTTGCGTTTTCTGGCACAAAAACAATAGGCTGAATGTTAAACTCTGGCAAATACTTTACAAACTTTAACCAACGTTGTACACCTGGTCCTCCTGCAGGCGGCCAATAATAGGTTAATATAAGTACTTTTTTACGCACCCTTTTTAGTCTTAAACTCAAAAAACAATCCTGCAAGCAACAAAAGCCCTAATAATATTGAACTCGCTAGCGAAATAGAACTTCCTGTTTTAACCACTTCCGGATCAAAGGTAAACTCAATAATATGTGTTCCTGCTGGCACTTTCATTCCCCTTAAAATATAGTTTACACGGGTAAACTTAGCGTCTTCACCATCAATAGTAACTTTCCAGCCTTTTGGATAGTATATTTCAGAGAATACAGCAAATCCATCGTTAGGGTTATTAGTTTTGTATTTTATGTAATTAGGCTGGTACGTTACAACTTCTATGTTAGCTAAACTATCCACTTCAAAATCACTTTTGCCAATAACTGCACCCATCATACTTTGGTCTATCAGCGCTACGCGTTTTGTGTTTAAACTATCCAACCCCTTAATTTCTGCATTTGCGTTTTCAACTAGTTTTAGTTTTTCCACAAACCAAGCATTACCATTGGCCTCCTCATTAACATAAGGAAATATAGCACCTTCTTCATTTTGTGCAATAATATACTTTGTATTCAGCATATTTAGCACATTAATATTGTTTTGGGACACGTACCAATTAAAGACTTCTCTGTACCGCTTTAATTCAGCTGCATTATAGCCGTTCAATGAGTTATGGAAATATGAGGGTTTTGATGGGCCCGACACCAAATCAAAAACCCTAAAATGCGATGTATCACTTTGTATTTGTTTATCAACTGCATTGGCCGTAAAAGGCTTGTTCATTTTAATAGAAGACACAAAATCATCTTCATTAACATAACGTCTGTCTACACCAACTAAATCAAATAAAATTAAAGCTGCAAAACCAAGAATAACCCATTGGTCTTTAATTTTTTGTTTTAAATATCCGAAAATTAAACCTGCAGAAAGCAGTACCAAAACAAAAGACCTAATGCTATCGGCAGTGAAAATCGATTTTCTATCTTCCTTAACAGCACGAATAAAATCTTGCCCTAAAGCCTGAATATACCTACCATCGTTAGCGCCAACAAAATCGAACATAGACGTTCCAAAGAGCAAGAACAACAAAGCTAAACCACCTGTAATTGAAGATGCATATTTTAAAGCTTTTAGTTTTTCTTCGTTTTTATTAAAGTCGTTAAACAATTTTACCAATCCAAAAATTGCAAGCACGGGAACACACAATTCTAATATGACCTGTATTGATGTTACCGCTCTAAATTTGTTATAAAGCGGTACATAATCGATAAAAAAGTCGGTCAAAAAGTTTAAATTCTTTCCATAAGATAGTAACAAAGACATAACTGTTCCTGCTACCAGCCACCATTTTAAGCGTCCTTTTACCAAAAACAGAGCAAATACAAATAGAAACAAAACTACGGCCCCTATGTAAGCAGGCGCTTCTACTATAGGCTGTTCACCCCAATACATAGGGGCGTTTTCAGCTTGATCTAAAGCTTGTGTGTGAGTAGCACCTAGTTTTCTAACAGCGTTATATATGTTAGAATCTTTTCCTAAATTTTCAGCATTACCTCCACCCATAAACCTCGGGATAAACAAATTAAAAGTTTCCCAACCACCGTAGCTAAATTGAGTGATATAATCTTTATCTAAACCAGAGGTTATCGCTTTTGGAGAGCCATCTGGATGTATGGTAAGTTCACTTTTCCCCCTTGTACTATACTTTACATATTCTTTGGTAGCCATAACATTAGTGGCATTTAACCCAATGGCTAAAACAACCGCAGCAACCAAAATTGCTATAGACTTAAAATAATGAGGTAACATTTGTTTTTTATATGCATCAATAAGATATACCACTCCCAAAACTATTACAAGCAAGAGCAGATAGTACGTCATTTGAAAATGGTTAGCCACCAACTCTAGCCCCATAGCCAAAGCGGTTAATAAAAAACCAAGAATATATCGTTTTTGAAACACCAAAAGTATACCACTTAAAACTAAGGGCATATAAGCAATAGCATGGGCTTTACTATTGTGGCCCACACCAAGAATTATTATTAAGTACGTAGAAAAACCAAAGGCCAACGCTCCTAAAGCTGCAAGTTTAAAGTCTACCTTTAAAACCAGAAGTAAAATGTAGAAACTTAATAAATACAGAAACAAATAATCGGCTGGTCTCGGTAAAAAACGTAATGTTAAATCTAGTTTTTTTATATAGTTATGGGGGTATCTTGCGCCTAATTGATAGGTTGGCATACCAGCAAAGGCACCGTTAGTCCAATAAGTTTCCTTTCCTGTTTGGGCTTTAAAATCTTTTTGTTGCTTAGACATGCCAATATACTGTACAATATCGCTTTGGTATATTTGCTTTCCTTGTAAAACAGGATTAAAATAGGCTAGTGAAACAAAAATAAAACCTAATAAAATGAGTAAATGAGAAAGTGATTTCTTAAATAAAAGTTGCATGAAAAAAGATTAAATACACTAAGGGATGAAATTAGTCAATTTCTTCGTAATCCACATAATCACCAACATCTTTATTTGATTGTTTTTGCCGTGGCATTTTATCTATGGTAACTTCACCTTCCTTTTTAGCAGGTTCTGCGCGTTGGTTATTAAACTGTCCACCAAATTTTTCCTCTGCTTTTTTACTAACATAGCGCAATAAAAAAGGCGCAAACAAACGAGATAAAACCTTTACCACGTAGTAAACAAGCACTATAATTCCTAAAGTTTTAATTAATCCCACGACCGATGCTTCTTGTAGCATAATTAATAATTTGTACAAAAATACAATTCTACAGATTTAAAAAACATTGAAAAAACATAAAAAAAAGATAAAATATCTATATTTGGTATTATTGAAAACCAGCTAAACCCAAATAATCCAATACAACTTACCCTAAATCATTTATATGAAAGCTTTTAAATACTTTTTTTTAATTTCAGTTTTAATAAGCAGCAATGTGCTTTTTGCACAATATACCGAAGTTATAAATTCTAACAGACCGGGAATGTCCAAAAGTGCTTTTTCAGTTGGGACTAATGTTCTTCAATTTGAAGTTGGCCCAAATTATATAAAAGAAGAAAGAACACCTTTACCTAAATATGAAGTTTCAGGTTTTGGAGCAGATTTTTCGGTAAGATATGGTTTGTTTTTTGAAGCGTTGGAAATAAATATTGAAGGTAATTATCAAAACGACACAAAAACTAATTTTTCAACCTTTAATACCGAGGATAAACGCTCTAATTTTAAGTACCTTACTTTAGGCGCTAAGTATTTAATTTACGATCCTTACAAGGATATAGAGAGTGAAAAACCAAACCTTTACAGTTGGAAAGCAAATCGTGGTTTTAAATGGAAATCACTTATTCCTGCCATAGCCGTTTATGCAGGCGTTAATTACGACACCGAAAATAACCCATACACAGCCGCAGGAATAGAAGGCTTAAGTCCTAAAATAATGATAGCAACCCAAAACAACTTTAATGGTGGTTGGGTGTTTGTAATGAATTTAATAAAAGACAGAATTGGCACAGACCAGTCAGATTTCACATATATACTTACTTTAACCCATGCGTTTAGTCCACAATGGGTTATATTTGGGGAAACACAAGGCATTAAAAGTGATTTTTATGCAGATAATTTGCTTAGGTTTGGAGGGGCTTATCTATTTGATAAAAATTTCCAGTTAGATACTGCTGTAACATTTAATACAAAAGACACACCATCTGTTCTTAATCTTACATTAGGCGCCTCGTATAGGTTTGATTTTCATAAAGATAAAAATATAAACAATGGAAATTCTGCCGAGGATGAACTAGAGAGAAAATTAAGAGGAAAGGGAGCTAGGAAAGAAAAAAAACGTAAGAATATTAATTCTGAAAAGAAGAAAGAAAAAAAACGCAAAAGAAAAGATGAAGATTTTTAACTACCGAATCTATTTCACATAGTTTATGATTACAATAAGAGAAGTTACTTCGAAAAAAGATTTAAAAGCTTTTATAAAATTTCCATTTAAGCTATACAAAACATCTAAATACTGGACACCCCCTATAATAAGCCAAGAATTAAAAACCTTTGATAAAAAAGAAAACCCCGTTTTTAGAGATGCCGATGCTCGTTTGTTTTTAGCTTATAAGAATAATGAAATTGTAGGGCGTGTTGCAGCAATAATTAATTGGCTAGAAGTAAAAAACCAAGACCAAAAGAAAATGCGTTTTGGATGGTTTGATTTTATTGACGATTTACAGGTCTCTAAAGCATTGCTAAATAAGGTTGAAACTATTGGAAAAGAGAATAAACTTACATTTGCCGAAGGCCCTGTTGGATTTTCCAATTTAGATAAAGTTGGAGTTATAGACGAAGGTTACGATGCTATTGCGCCAATGGTAACCTGGTATAACTACCCCTATTACATAAAGCATTACGAAGCAGCAGGATATACAATAGAAAAAGGCTATATAGAAAGCAGATTTCCATTTTCTAACGTTAAGCCAGAAACATTTTTTAAAGCCCAAGAACTTATTAAGAAACGTTATCAGCTAAAAGCATTAAAGTTTACTAAAACAGAAGACGTAATGCCTTATGCCGATAAAATGTTCGATTTATTTAACAAAACTTATGCGGAGCTATCTAGCTTCGTGGCTATTACAGACATTCAAAAAGAATATTTTAAAAAGAAATTTATAAGTTTTATAAATCCTGAATACATAAAATTTGTTGTAGACAAAAATGATGATTTAATTGGTTTCGCTATTGTAATGCCCGGTTATGCTAAAGCGTTACAAAAAGCAAAAGGCAAATTGTTTCCGTTTGGTTTTGCTCATATTTTAAGAGCCAGAAAACAAAGTAAAGATGTAATGTTCTATCTTATTGGAATTCATCCAGATTATCAAAACAAGGGAGTGCATGCTGTAATTTTTAACGAGTATTACAATATATTTACTAAAAAAGGTATTCAAACTTGTTATAGGACACCTGAATTAGAGGACAACCTCGCTATACAGAAAATATGGAAACATTTTAATCCTGAGGTTTTCAGAAAACGAAAAACATACAGAAAGAATTTACAGTAAAAAAAAGGTTCGGAATTATACCGAACCTTTTATATTAAAATTTTTACAACCTTTTACTCGCCCATGGCAGACATAACTGCCGCCGATAAACGTTTGTAAGTTCCATTATGTAATCTATCTCTAATAGCATCAAAGGCATCTAATGTTTCTCTTACATCTTCTAATGTATGAGTAGCCGTAGGAATCATTCTAAGTAAAATTAATCCTTTAGGTATTACAGGGTAGACCACTATAGAACAAAATATTCCGTAGTTTTCACGCAAGTCTTTAACAAGTGCCATGGCCTCTGGAATACTACCCTTTAAATATACGGGCGTAACACAACTTTGGGTTGTACCAATATCAAAACCTCTTTCTTTAAGACCTGATTGTAAAGCATCAACAATTTTCCAAAGATTTTGTTTTAGTTCTGGCATAGACCTTAACATATCTAAACGCTTTAAAGCCCCTTTCACCAGTTGCATTTGCAAAGATTTTGCGAACATTTGAGAACGCAAATTGTATTTTAAGTAGTCTATAATTTCTTGGTCTGCTGCAATAAAAGCTCCAGTACTCGCCATAGATTTAGCAAAAGTTGCAAAATATACATCTATATCGTCTTGAACACCTTGCTCCTCGCCTGCTCCTGCGCCTGTAGCACCTAAAGTACCAAAACCATGAGCATCATCAACAAATAGTCTAAAATTAAACTTCTTTTTAAGTGCAACTATCTCCTTCAAACGTCCTTGTTCGCCTCGCATACCAAATACGCCTTCAGAAATTACAAGAATACCTCCACCGGTTTGTTCTGCCATTTTTGTAGCACGTTCCAAGTTTTTTTCCAAACTCTCAACATCGTTATGCTTATATGTAAAACGCTTACCCATATGTAAACGTACACCATCTATAATGCATGCATGCGCATCAACATCGTATACAATAATATCATCTTTTGCAACTAAAGCATCAATAGTAGATACCATACCTTGATAACCAAAATTCAGCAAATATGCTGCTTCTTTCTTTACAAAGGCAGCTAGCTCGTTCTGTAGTTGCTCGTGTAGATTTGTATGACCAGACATCATACGCGCTCCCATAGGATAAGCCGAACCGTATTCTGCTGCAGCTTCAGCGTCTACCTTTCTTACTTCTGGATGATTTGCTAACCCCAAATAATCGTTTATACTCCAAGTAATTACTTCTTTACCTTGAAATTTCATTCTGTTAGAAATCTCTCCTTCTAGTTTAGGGAACACGAAATAGCCTTCTGCATGAGCCGCCCATTTCCCTAAAGGCCCTTTATCCTTGTAAATCTTATCAAATAAATCTTTCATCTACTATTAAATATATACACTTAAGTTAAACATAAATTTTAGAACAAGTTTTTATTGTTCAATTATGTTTAGATTTTGAAGTTTTTAGTTCTTAGTTAGTTGCTGCAAAATTAAATATTTATCTGGTTTAAGCCCAATTTTTGCCCTTCAATTATTGACAAATTAAAAAAAGAAATGGTTTTTTGTGATAAAACAAAAAACCATTCTTTAAAAAAGTATTTATTTACTTACTATTTTATGTATTCAATAGATTGCAGGGTCTCTTCATGAATACTATCAAAAAAGCCTTGGTCGTTCATCCATTTATCAGAATACACCTTACTCATGTAACGTGAGCCGTGATCTGGAAAAATCACCACTACAACATCGTCTTTTTTAAACCTTTTCTCTTCTCCTAATTGCTTAATAGCCTGTATGGCTGCTCCAGAGGTGTAACCTACAAACATGCCTTCTGTTCTTGCTATTTCTCTTGCTGTGTGTGCACTATCTTCATCGGTTACCTTTACAAACTCGTCTATAGTATCAAAATCTGTTGCTGTTGGAATTAAGTTTTTACCCAATCCTTCTATACGGTATGGGTAAATTTCCTTTTCATCAAACTCTCTGGTTTCGTGATATTTTTTTATAACCGAACCAAAAGCATCCACACCAATAATTTTAATATCTGGATTTTGCTCTTTTAAATATTTGGCTGTACCCGAGATGGTTCCTCCTGTACCACTACATGCTACTAAATGTGTTATTTTACCTTCGGTCTGTTCCCATATTTCTGGACCAGTAGAAGCATAATGCGCATCTATATTCAACTGATTAAAATATTGGTTGATGTAAACGGAGCCTTTCATTTCCTCATGCAAACGCTTAGCTACTTGGTAATAAGATCGAGGATCGTCGGCACTTACATGGGCTGGACAAACATAAACTTTTGCACCCATGGTTTTTAACATATCTATTTTATCGGCAGAAGATTTAGAACTAACAGCGAGAATACACTCGTAACCTTTTATTATACTAACCATTGCCAAACTAAATCCTGTGTTTCCAGATGTAGTTTCTATAATGGTATCTCCTGGTTTTAAAATACCCTGCTTTTCAGCTTGTTCTATAATATAAAGTGCAATTCTATCTTTTGAAGATTGACCGGGATTGAAAGATTCTATCTTTGCGTAAAACGCTCCTTTTAGCTTTGAAGTGATGCGATTAAGTTTAACAAGCGGTGTGTTGCCCACTAAATCTAATACATTATCAAAAACTTTATTTTTTTGTTTCATAAATGTAATTTATCAGCAATTTGATAATAACACCAAATAGATGACTTAAACTTGGCAAAAATAAGGATTTTTTTTTACTAGTGCTTAATGCCCTCTAAATCTAGCAAAAATGCATATTCTAAGGCTACTTCCTTTAAGCTTTCAAATCTTCCTGAGGCACCACCGTGTCCAGCATCCATATCTGTATGCAATAATAATTTATTATCATCTGTTTTCAATTCCCTAAGTTTTGCAACCCATTTTGCTGGCTCCCAATATTGTACTTGCGAATCGTGCAAGCCAGTTGTAACCAACATGTTTGGATAGTTTTGTGACTTTATATTGTCGTACGGCGAATAAGACTTCATATAGGTATAAAATTCTTCCTCGTTTGGGTTTCCCCATTCGTCGTACTCTCCAGTAGTTAAAGGAATACTTTCATCTAGCATTGTAGTAACTACATCTACAAAAGGTACTGCCGCTAAAACACCATTATATAATTCTGGATTCATATTAATTATAACGCCCATTAACAACCCTCCAGCAGAACCACCGTAAGCATACAAATGTTTTTTCGAGGTATACCCTTCTGAAATTAAATGCTTTGAACAATCTATAAAGTCGGTAAATGTATTTTTCTTTGTTAATAATTTTCCGTTTTCATACCAATTTCTACCTAAATACTCACCACCTCTAATGTGGCTAATTGCATATATAAAGCCACGATCTAGCAAACTTAATCTTATGCTAGAAAATGATGGATCTATAGTGGCGCCATAAGAACCATAAGCGTATTGTAGTAATGGGTTAGAGCCATTTAATTTTATACCCTTTTTATAAACGATTGATATGGGTATTTTTACACCGTCTCTAGCAGTAGCCCAAAGCCGCTTAGATTCGTAATTTTCTTTTTTAAAGACTCCACCTAAAACCTCTTGCTCTTTTTTTACTTCCTTGGTTTTAGTTTTAAAATTGTAATCTATAACAGAACTTGGTGTTGTTAAAGCATTGTAGCCATAACGTAAAATTTCACTTTCAAAATCAGGATTATTACCCAAATAGGCATTATACGTTTCGTTATCAAATGGTAAATAGTAATCTTCTTTACCATTCCAGCTTATTATTCGTATAGTATTTAATCCATTTTGGCGCTCATTTACAACTAAGTAATCTTTAAAAATCTCGATATCCTCAACCAAAACATTGGTTCTGTGAGGTAATAAATCTTGCCAGTTCTCCTTACTTGTTTTGGTTTCGGGTGTTTTACAAACCTTAAAGTTTGTAGCGTTATCTGCATTAGTTATGATGTAAAAACTATCATTAAAATGCGCAATGGAATATTCTAAATCTTTTACACGCTCTTGAAAAACCTTAAAATCATCGTTTGGGGTATCAGCGTTTAAAATTCTATATTCTGTAGAAAGTGTACTAGAAGAACCTATTACTAAATATTTTTTTGACTTTGTTTTATATATAAACGTATTGAAAGTATCATCAGTTTCATGAAACACTTCAATATCATCACTAGAATTTGTTCCTAAAACATGCTTATAAATTTTATACGAACGTAGGGTTACTTCATCTTTTTTAGCATAAAATAAGGTTTTATTATCATTAGCCCAAGTTATGCTACCTGTTGTATTTTCTATTTCATCTTTATAAACCTCGCCTGTATTAAGATTTTTAATTCTAATAGTATATTGCCTTCTACTTACAGTATCGGTAGAATAGGCTGCCATTGTGTTATCTGGACTTATGGAAATACCGCCTAATTTAAAATAATTATGTGGTTTTGCCATTTCGTTACAATCAAACAACAACTGCTCGGGCGTGTTCAAGCTTTCCTTTTTTCTAATATACAGCGGGTAATCCTTACCTGCCATAAATTTTGTTTGGTACCAATAGCCATTTAATTTGTATGGTACGGAAGTATCGTCTTCTTTTATTCTAGCTTTCATTTCCTCAAAAAGCTGCTTTTGGAACGCCTCTGTGTGTTGCATAACAGTTTTTGTATATGTGTTTTCTGCATGCAAATACTCTAAAACTTCTTTATCTTCCCTGTTATTTAACCAATAATAATTGTCGATTCGGGTATCGTTATGTACCGTAATTGTATGTGGTTTTTTTTTAGCTACAGGCGGTTGCACTGCTATACCAATAGGTTTTGCCATTTCTTTATTATCTTTACAAGAAGCAGCAAAAATAATGCTTAAGATGAGAATTATAAGGTGTTTTTTCACTTTAACAATTTTTGAACTAAATTTAGTCCATATTTTAATAATTTTGCCTAATAATTTATTCTTAAATAAGATGCTATGTTTGGAGACATGATGAGTATGATGGGGAAACTAAAAGAAACCCAGAAAAGAGTTGAAGAGACTAAAAGACGTTTAGATAAGGTTTTAGTTGACGAGGAAAGCAATGATGGAAAACTTAAAATTACGTTAACAGCCAATAGAACTATAAAATCTATTGAAATAGATGATGAACTATTAGAAGATAAAGAGCAACTAGAGGACTACTTAATTTTAACGCTTAATAAAGCCATAGCGAAAGCAACAAAAGTTAATGAAACAGAGCTTGCTGCGGTTGCTAAAGAAGGTATGCCAAACATTCCTGGAATGGACATGTTTAAGTAATATATTGGGTTATAACTTTATTTTTTTGATTGTATTTAGCAATACTTCATGCATATTGTTTGTATAATCTAAATGCGTTACCATACGAAGTTTGCCACTTCCCATACTTATAATAAGTATGTTATTATCTTTTAATTTTTGAACAAATTGGGTTTCATCTACATCGGGGTTTAATTCGAAGATAACAATATTGGTTTCTATAGGTTCTATTTGCTTAACGAATGAAAGTTTAGATAACTCCCGCCCTATTTCCTTCGCTTTTTTATGGTCTTCGTTCAAACGGTTTATATTATTATCTAAAGCATAAAGAGCAGCAGCTGCCAAATAACCAACTTGGCGCATATTACCTCCAAATATTTTTCGAATTCTAATGGCTTCTTGCATAATTTTATGGTTTCCAACCAAAATTGATCCAACAGGACATCCCAAACCTTTGCTAAAACAAACAGAAATGGTATCAAAAACATCTCCGTATTGTTTCGCAGTTTCATTTTTTGCTACTAGGGCATTCCATAAGCGCGCACCATCTAAGTGAAACCCCAAATTATTTTCTTCACAAACTTTTCTAATTTTTAAAATCTCATTAAAGTCCCAACACGCACCACCGCCTTTATTAGTAGTATTCTCTACTTCAACCAAACTAGTTTTACTGTAATAATAAGCATTTGGGTTTATGGCTTGCTCTACTTGTTTAGCCGTAAACATACCGCGCTTACCATCTATTAAGTTACAAGATACACCACTATTGAATGATGCACCACCCGATTCGTAGTTATATATATGAGCATATTTATCGCAAATTACCTGATCTCCTGGGTTTGTATGCAATTTCAAAGCTGTTTGGTTAGCCATTGTACCACTTGGAAAAAATAGCGCTTCTTCTTTTCCAAAAAGTTGTGCCACACGAAATTCTAATTCATTTACAGTAGCATCCTCTCTAAATACATCATCACCAACATTTGCTTTCATCATAGTGCCCAACATTTCTGGTGTTGGCTTAGTAACTGTATCGCTTCTTAAATCTATTAACATCATATCCATAAAATAGTTACAACTAAACTAATAATTATATCATCAATAATTGTAAACGTTTTAAAAGTAAATATAAACACTTAGATGAAAAGTACTAAAAACAAACTCATTATGTATACCTCATTAAAAAGACTAAAAAATTACGATTTATCTAAAAAAAAAGCTTTTAATCTATTGAACCTCAAAAATTTGGGTTTTATCTATTAATCGAAAAAATATTTCTTTTAACAAAAATTTAATAGGTGAGATAACTCTTTTTATACTTTTATCCCAGTTAACTATTAATCTGATAAACACAAATTTTAAATTATGAAAAAAAATCTATTATTGCTACTAGGTGTAGCCGTTATGTTCTTCTCTTGTCAAAACGAGAGTACAGAGGCAGAAGAACAGCAACAAACAGCTTTTGAAGCTGAAATAGCTGCTGAAGCAGATATTTTAACATCTGAAATTGAAGTTGCCGGTATTGATGAGGGCGATGACGCACTTCAAATGAATGCCGAAAGTGAAATTTTGGTAAAAAGACCATCAAAAAACAGTGGTTTAACGTTTAGTACTGCTAGCAAATCTCAATCTACACAATGTGAAGCAGATATTGAAGGTTTGGTTGCTAGTTTACCTGAAAGCGTAACCCTCACTACTACTTCTAAAAGAGGTCCTGATGCTTATTTTACATTAGATATAGTTGATGGTTATTTAGCTGGAAATGAACAACTTGCTTGGTGCGCTGACATTGATCTTAACTTAGAAGTTGAAGGTCCATTAGATTTTGATGTATATTCAAGCTATGGTGATAATATTCCTGAAACTGTTTTTGCTCAACCCGAAAATTTAGATTTAGTTAATTGGATTCTAAATCAAGATTATGTTGGTAAACAAAGTCCAAACGAAAGTGGTGTATATACTTTTGGTCACGTACAATGGGCTATATGGGAACTACTAAATAGTTATAATTGTAATATTTGTGAAAACTTAACTAACCCTACAGGTACATGGAGATATGATTCTACAAACCTAAAAAAAGCTCAAGAAATTCTTCAAGCAGCATTAGAAAACGGAGAAGGTTACACTCCTGGATGTGGTGAAAAAATTGGAGTAGTTCTTGTGCCAGATGGAAAACAACCACTTATCATAATGAAAGAAGTTCCTTCTAAGGAACAAGAGTGTGATGATTGTGAAGGCGATGTGGACCAATTAACTATGGAATTCGATTGGCATAGAGCTAAACGTGTAAGAATCTACCAGAAAAAAGAAAATACATGCTGGGGTGCTAAAGTTTTTGATAAAGTTTTACAACCAGGAGAAGAATTTTCTATTGAAGGTGTTAATCATGATGGTTCCTTTGGTAAGTATGTATACATCTATATTGATAACTGTTATTACACTAAAATAAAAACAAACTGTTACCTAAATATAGGCCCAGGATACGAAAAAGGTGTATTTAATGTAATAAGCGGAACTAGCACACATGGCGGCGAACTTTGTGAATATATTAAGCCAGAACAAAGATGTTATAGACACTGGAGTTGCTACTACTACTATAAATCTTGTAGATACAAAAAACATTAATAAAATTTTGATGGACATAAAAAAACCTAGAGCATTAACTCTAGGTTTTTTTTATTATTAATTTGTCCTGTCCTTAAATAGCGTTACACAGATAAAAAAATTAATTACTTCCAAAGACTATATTTTTAGTCCTCCATAAAAATTTATGAATCATTGGCATAGGATCAGAAAAAGCATAAAATAAAGGAGTTTGTTTTTGTAAAAATCTAATTTTGAAAATTATTAAAGGATTCTTTTTAAATTTTTTTATGAATCCTTTTAAATTGTAGAAAGTTATTAAATTAATATCTTGAGTTGGTATATCCTGTTTCAAAAAATTAATACAACTTAAGTATGGAAAATTAACACCTACAATAGCAGAAGCATCAGTGTTATACCAATATCTTGGATTTATCTCAATAACTCTAAATTCGTTAGAGTCTATATCATAGCGCCAATCTATGTTAGCCACTCCCATCCAGTTTAAACTTTTCATAAGAGACAAAGTATTCTCGTACAAGTCTTTGTTATCAATAAAATCGAATGCTACTTGATATGTTTCCTCTCCATTCTCATAAGCAATACCTTTTTGCATTGTACAAGCTAGTATTTCTCCATTTTCACATAACACATTAGAACACACATCATAACCATTAATATATTCTTGAAATATTATATTACATTCAAAAGGGTTTCGCTCACAATATTGTAGTACTTCGTTATAATTTTTTAAAACTTTAATTCCTACTCCTCCCCCTGATCCATTCACAGGTTTTGCGATTATTGGGTACTTTAAATTATTAAGATTAGGAATCTCTCCAGGTTTAGCAACTGAACCTAAAGGATAGGACAAGTTGGTATTTAAAAGGTGTTTGTATAAAAATTCTTTATCACATGCTGCATCAAAATTTTGTAAACTTGGCAAAGCATAAAGTTTATCTCTATTTTTTAATTTATCTCTATTTTTAATTAAAGACCTAATCGCCGTTTCAAAAATTGGAAAGACTAAGTCTATATTATACTTTTCAACATTCTCGTCTATAACCTTGATCCATCTAGACTCTTTATTATTTTCAGTATGATATAGAAACTTTTGTATATGTCTTGAATAGCGCATATAATTATTTTTTTTATCTGACATGACATAAAGTTTTACACCTCCAGATTTAGCAAAACAATTAACAACATAATACAAAACATGACTTTCACCGTCAGGAATTAATATTGATATTTTTGTGTTAGATTTCAAATATATTTTAATTAAAAAGTTATCATTTTAAACAAGAGATTAATATATCATGGTATTTATAGTTAACTTTCGTTTACCAGAAGATAGCTCGGGAATCTCGTCAACATACTCTACTTTAATTATAGCGTCTTCACCTAAAAAGCTTTTTAGAAGGGTTGTCATTTTTTGTTCTTGCTTAAAATGCCCATCTATGTTTATTTTAACTAAATAAATTTTTTTATCCTTTTGAATTAATTGAAATTGCTTTATTTCTGGAAAGTACTCCAACTCATATACAACAGTTGTCATAACTCTTCCATCAGTACTGTAAATAGTATCCATTTTTCTCCCCTCTACCTTAGTAAAAGCAGGAGCATTGTTAAAAGTATTACTTATATCCATTACTGCCAAATCTCCAGTATCGTACCTAATTAATGGCATATTATAATTGAATAAATCTGTTACTACTACTCTACCTAAATTTCCATAATCAGCTGGTTTATCTTCTTTTAGATCTAAAACTTCAATATAATAGCTTGCCCAATTTATATGAAAGAAACTTCCACCATTTGTTATTTGCTGTGATAGAATACCGTTTTCCATATTTGAATATCTAGATAAAATATTAAAGTCAAAATATTTTTTTATAGAGTTTTTAATTGGGTCTCCCAAAGGTTCTGCATTAGCAATCATAGATGAAATTTTTGCTTTAATTGGTTTAGCTTCTATAGCATCTAAAAATTTACATATTTCTTTAAAAGCTGAAGGGTACCCAATAAAAGCATTGTTTGAGCTCCCTTTTTCAATCTCTTTTATAATACCAGAAATCGATTCATAATTTAAGTTTTTTACATTAATCATTCTAATATTTTGTAATAAAGTAGTTAACCTACTTTTGCTAATTACTTTACTCCATGCCCTTATGTAAAAAAGTTTATGGCCTATTTTGTAACCAGCCTTCTCGCCAAAAAACAATGTATCTGCCGTATTTCTGTTTTTTTTGTTTTTATCTTGAAATACAACAAAAGGTGTACCCGTTGAACCACTAGTGCTAACTTCGTAACTAGATTTGTCTTTAAATTTATTAGAAATAAAATCGTTAACTGATTCTCTTAAAAGCATTTTATCTACAATAGGAAAATCGTAGATGGAATTATACCCTTTATAATCTTTGTAAAATGGAACTGTTTTTATTGCATGATCCATTAGGGACGAAAGATGATAATTTCGTTGTTTTATAGATTTGTCAGTATTAAAATTTTCTAAAATGAATTTAATATCATTATAATGAGATTTAACTTTACCTCCTTTAAGAAAATCAATAAACCAAAACGAATGGCTTCTTATTTTTTCAGACAATAGCATAATTAAATTATTTCTTAGGCAACAAATCTAATAAAATTATAAAGCTAAGTTAGTTATTACATTTCAAGTTTTTCTAAAAAAACAATTCTTCATATTGATAGTGAAACTCTTTTTGAAATAATAAACTTTGTTCTCTTTAATATGGTATACAATGTTTAGATATCATTAAAATAAGGTTTTCAATAAAACAACTCTTTATAATTTATAAGTATTATTGCGACTTGATAACTGTCTTTTCAAACAATTATACTTGAAGCGTTTACAGAGAAAAATCAAGTGTAGAGAATTACAAATATTTTGAACAAGTTTTTAATTAGACAAATATTATTCATTGTAGCTAATTCTATTAAAGATTTAATTTCACCAAATAAATTGGAATGGAATACAATTTTCTTAACGGATCATGATTAAACATACAAAGACAGAACTTTTCTTCAATAAAAAAAGCCAGTTATCCGCAATATCAAATCACTAAATTTTTAGATTTATTTCATATCAGTATTTTAGCGTTTAAACTATAATAAGTAGTATATATAGTTGAGCTTTGCAGTATTAAAAAAACTCTTAAAATTTCGAAGATATTTTTTTTAAACTGTTGGTATATTAAAACCTAAAACAAGGCATTTCGAAGACAAATGTTGTATATTCATCGTATTTTGCATTGTAACATATTAATTAACTCTATTTTTAATGCTTATTAAAAAGAGTGGTTTGTGAATTTTTTTAATCTACACCACTTAGGTTCTATTTTTAAAAAGTTCGGTTTAGGAGAAACTTACAAATGAAAAAACAAAAAACATCAATTTTAATACCCGATGGAGAAAGTCATATTTTAATTCATGTAATAAATTGCTTGTCCAAAGTGAATGAATTAAATATTTATGTAATGTCCAATACTAAGAATAATCCATTACGTTATTCTAGACACATAAAAAAGTTTACTTATTACAAAAAGTCTGACTCAGACATTGATTGGATTAACAACATAAATAAAGAAGTTCAAAATCACAATATTGATGTTGTCATGCCTATTTTCGAAGTTGGTATAAGGATTTTGATAAAACACAAAGAAGATATATTACTAAAAAATAAATTAGGGTTATTACCAAAACTAAAAGATTTTGATACTGCTATAAACAAAGGAAAACTAGCTAAACATTTATATATAAATAAAATACCTGGACCTAAAAGTCTTATCCTTGAGTCTAACAAAAACTTAGAAAAGGTAATAAATCTAAATTTCCCCACAATTATAAAGCCCCTTGAAGGTTTTGGTGGTGGTATTGGCATAAAAAAATTCAAAACCTTTGAAAGCCTTAAGAACCATTATACAAATAATAACATTAATTATACAACTATTGTGCAAGAATACATTGAAGGTTATGATATAGATTGTAGTGTTTTATGTCGCAACGGAAACATATTAGCTTTTACAATACAAAAAGGAAATATGATGGGAGCTAGTGAATTTACACCACAGGTTGGACTTAGTTTTTTGTACCAACAAGAACTATATAATGTTGTTGAAAAGTTAATGAGATCTCTGGACTGGAGTGGTGTAGCACATATAGACATGAGGTACGATAAAAACACAAAAGAATATAAAGTAATAGAAATCAACACAAGATTTTGGGCTACTTTAGATGCATCTTTAATAGCCAATGTAAATTTTCCAAATTTATATTGTAAGGCTAGTATGGGAGATACCTTTAAAAAGCCCGATTATTCACATATAGAATACTTGAATTTAAAAGGCTTGATAAAGCGAATAAAAAGTGATTTTAAATTTATTTTTGAATTAAAATTTATTTTAAACAATACTCCTCTAATATTTGCTTTAAAAGATCCATTACCTATGATCTATAAGTTTATTACCAGAACAAAAAATAATTTAATTTCTAAGTTTAGTAAAACTCCTTAAGAGAAATTTATAAGATGTTAATGTGAAGTATAGCATCCAACTAAAAATACCAATAAACTTAAAACTATCTTCTATGAAATACTTCATATTTGTTTCATTTTTAAGAAAAAAATCAATAAATACTGATGATCCTAGAAAAGTAAACGCTATTCCTAATACATAAAAAATAGTTTCTTTAAATATTAATTTCACGAATGAAGCTGTATACCAAAAAACCAATATAGCATAAAAAACATATGTAATAGACTGTGTAATTTTAAACGCCTTAAATGAGTAAAGTATATAATCATGGAACATAAAAAAATCATCAATCAATAAAATAAAAGATATAAAACCAGAACCAATTAAAAATTTAGCTTCTAAGTTTTGTTTCAGTTTTCTTAAAACAATACCCGAGAAAAAACAAATACAAGCTGTAGCACACCATACCAATACCCCTATATTAGATATAATTCCCGTAAACGGATGAGCATTAAATATTAATGCCATATCTCCAGTTATGTGAGAAAAAGGTATATTGTATTTAGTTCCTAAAATAAAGGCTGTAATTAATAAACCTAAACATGTAGCATAAGTTAAAATTATAAACAAGTACTTTTTTAGCATAATAGTTATTTCTTATAATTATTTACCACCTTTTTACGTTTACCAGAAGAGAGCAGCGGTATTTCGTCTACGTAAGTTATGATAACCGTAGCATCACTACCAAAATCTTTTTTTACACTTTCAATTAATTCTTTTTCATAAGGAAATTTATCATGAACATTCAGCTTAATTTCATATCTTTTTTCATCTTGTTGTATAAATTGGTATTGTTTTAGTAACCTATAGTAATTGTAAAATTTGGTGTAAACCACAAAGGAAGAAATAATATTTCCTTTAGTATCAAAAATTAAATCCATTTTCCTTCCTTCAATTTCCTCAAACATTGTCTTACCATTCTCAAGTACGACAAGTTTAGCAATGTCGCCAGTGTCATATCTAATAATAGGCATGCAATAGTTAAATAAATCGGTTACTACTATTCTTCCATACCTTCCTGGTTTAGCAGGTTTATCCTCCTCTAAGTCTAACAATTCCACATAATAACTAGCGTGATTTATTACAAAATATTCTACCGATTTATTTGTTTGATGCGCTACAATACCAACTTCCTCACTTGAGTATCTAGACAAAACTGGGGTATTAAGGTGTTTACTTAAAGAGGTTTTTGTATAGTGATTGAGATACTCAGAATTAGCGACAACAGAGTTAATATTTAAGCTTTTTAGTGGTATTTCATTTTTATCTAAATATTGTGTAATTTGTTCTAAAGAAGATGCAAAACCAATAATGTTTTTTTCTTGCTTGGTGTTACTTAGTAAATCCAAAAATTTTTCAATACGATTATCGGTTAATTTAGAAATATCAAATTGAACAATGTTTTGGAGTGTAGATTTAATAAAACTCTTTTTATTGTGATTTCTCCAAACCTCAAGTTCATATAGCCTATTACCTATTTTAAAATTGCATTCCCCTAAAAAATACAAAACGTCTGCATGGTTTCTATTTCTCTTATTTTTATTTTGGTAAAGAAAAAAAGGAGTACCTGTAGAGCCACTAGTAGATACTTTATAATTATTGTCTTTAAGATATAGTTTGGATTGAAAATCATCGAAATTTTCTTGAATAACGGTCTTTCGAATTACTGGAAACTCATTTATATCATCTATATTTTTATAATCTAAATAAAAAGGAGTTGTTTTTGATGCATGATTTAATAAGTTTTTAATATGTGTAATTTTTATTTTTTCAGCGTAAGTACTTGTTGGATCATTATTAACCAAAGAAATTTCATTAAAATGATTTTTTATTGGAGAACCATTTAAATAGTCCATAAACCAAAACGATTTATTTCTTAAATAATTAACTATCTTCATCTGTTGCAATTTTATTATATATTTATCTTAAACTTTTTTAATCTACTATACTAATGTGTGTGTGTGTGTAATACTATGATTGAAGCTTAACCAATAGCTCGTATTTAGAAAACACAATACCACATTTATAATTAATATGCTTTTTTAAATTATTATCATTCCCCAAAAGCCAATCCACATAAACTGCGGCAGTATTGGCACCTGCTTCATGAGAAAATGGGTAACCTCCACCAAATCTGGGATTTAATTCTAGAACAAACCAGTTATTATCTACTAGAAATACATCACCATCCATACTACCTATATGTTTAAGACTATTTCCTATTTTTTCGGCCAGTATATTAAAAGATGGGTTGATTCTAGAAATAGCTTTATCGGTTTCTCCAAAACGCATCGCTATTTTTTCTCTTAAGTATGCATCACAGAAATTGCCCTTAAAATCATTCAATATATCAAATCCAAATTCTACACCTTGTAGTTTTTCTTGAATTAAAATAGAATGGGCAATATCAGCAGCACTATCTTTATTAAAAATAGATTTTTTTATTTTTATATTTTGAAGTTTGTAGGCTAATTTTAATTCTTCTATGTCATCACAAATTTCTAAACCAATAGAACCGCTACCAAACCTAGGCTTTAAAACTACTGGAAAGTTCAAAACCCCCGCTTCAATATCTTTTATTGCGAGATTAAAATCTATGTAAGTTTTTGGTGTATTTAAACCAATACTTTTAATGAAAATATGGGTTTGCCACTTATCATAAGTTGTATTAATTACGCTATTATTAGACAATAAAACCTTTACACCTAGTTGCTCTAAATACGCTTTTTGCTTTGATAATATAGGTAGCTCTAAATCGTTTAACGATATTAAGGCTCTAACATTATGATGTCGTATTATAACTTCTAGTTTAGAGACATAGGTTTTATCATAAATATTTGGGACCTGTATAAAAACATCTGCGTCTGCAGAAGCCGCAGCATATTTATGGTTATCTACCGCTATAATTTTGCCTTTCCCTTTTAATGCTTCTTTAAAATATCTTAAGAGATAATTACGCTTTCCAGCACATGTAAAAAGTATGTTACATTCCATTATTTCAGTTAAAGTTTAGCTGTTTTTTCTTAATTCATCTAAATCTAGTGTTTCAGACGATAATTCTATCTTTTCATTACCAGAAAAGACTTTTTTAAATGTTTTTATTAAAATTTTAAAATCATTTAAAAACGTAATGGTATGTACATATTTAATATCCAAGGCCAACTTATCGTCCCAACTTAAAGCATTTCTTCCAGATACTTGTGCTAACCCTGTTACACCAGGTTTAACTGTATGTCTTACAGCTTCTTCTTTTGTATAATAAGGCAAATAGTGTACACGTAAAGGTCTTGGTCCTATAAGGCTCATGTCTCCTTTTAAAATGTTTATTAATTGTGGTATCTCATCTAGGGATGTACGCCTTAAAAAACTACCAAAAGTTGTCATGCGATCTTCATTAGGCAGCAAATTACCATTAGAATCTTTCTTGTCCGTCATGGTTTTAAATTTCATTATTTTAAAAATACGTTCGTTCTTACCAGGACGCTCTTGAAAGAAAAAGGGCTTACCATTGTTTATAAATAATAATATGATAAAGATTATTAGAAATAAAGGAAGTAAAATTACAATACCAACAAATGCTATAAGAAAATCTAATATACTCTTAAAAAAAAACTTATACATAATAAAACAGGTATAATACAGCCAAAATTTGTAAAATAAAAATTAGTTTTTTATGTGTTTACCGTATAATTTGGCATAACATTTCTGAGAAAGACAATTTTACAATAACACGTAAATGCTCCATAACAGCAAAACTATTAATACTTTTAAAAGTAGGTTGTACAATTCTATAAATTTGGTTAGCGGCCAAAAATAGATTTATAAATGTTAAAACTTTAAAAAAATCGATAATTATACAATAATCGTCTTTAAGTCTACAATAACTATTGCAAGGTTACCATAAAACTGAGCTTTTAATAAAAAAAACTTAATTAATGATGATTAAAACGCAATTATGCTCTTATCTTTAATTAAAGACGAAAATAAATTTTATTAATCTGGTACACTACAAAAAAACGATGAATCTACAGCAATTGTCTTCAAAATGTCGTATTTTGAAGATTACAGCTTATTCAAACTTAACTTTGATAAGTAAGAGATTACTATTATTTTACAAAACTAAAAGCTAGATATATTTTATCAGAAATTATAGCTTCAATACTTAATTTATAATATCTAAAACATCTAAAAATTTATTGATTGTATGTTGGGGTAAACAGGCTTCATTTACCAAAGAAAAGTTCTGCCTATGTATATTCAAACCATGGTCCATCAAGCAAACTGTGTGCCATCCCAATTTATTTGGTGAAATAAAATCTTTACTAATGTTATCTCCAATATAGTAGTATTTACCTAATCCAAAAACTTGTTCAAAATATTTATAATTCTTTACGTTTGGCTTTTCACTACCAAACTCTTCTGATATAATTATTTTAGAAAACCAATTGTCTAGCTGTAAAGCTTTTATTTTATTTCGTTGTTGAACACTTCTACCGTCTGTTAACAAGCCTAAGTTTATATTTTTACTTTTAAGATGGTTTAAAGTTACTTTTCTATCTTTAGATAGTTTTATTTCGGGTTTATGATTTCGATAAATATTTAATAATTCTAAAGTGCTAAAAGAAGCTTGATATTCTGATAAAATTTCTTGAAAAATATTTTTTTTATCAAAAAAGTATTCCAACATTTTGTTATAGACTAACACATTAGAGACACCAATATTTGCAGCAATTTTTACAGCTATCTCTTTGTAAGCAGATTTTAAAAAATCAACCTCGTAATATAAGGTATCGTCTAGGTCGAAAATAACATTTGTATTATTCTTTATAGTCATTTACTAAAATTTCATGATCATATCTTAACATCAATAAATTTTCCTTCCAACCATCAAACGCTTCAATCTTTTTGTTAAAAAAATACTCATTAATAATCCAACGAGGATAATTAGCCCCAGCAAAGTATGAGAGAGGAAACCCTCCGCCAAATCGAGGGTTTATCTCAATGCCCTTAATGTCTTTTGTTCTTTTATGCATAAATAATTGTAAGGTCAAACAACCTCTAGCTCCTTCTAGATATGAAAATTTATCTTTAACAAAATCGAAAATTTCATTTTTAATTGTTAATCCCTTACTAACTTCTCCACCTCTTACTTCTATACGTTTTCTTGGTACTACGCACTTCAAAATACTTGTTTTATCATAGTACATATCGCAGGTATATTCATCATAGTCATCATGATCTAAATATTCAAAAAAACATAATGATTTGTTTTCTAAATGATATTTTGAAATCTTAGACTTGCTTTTAATAATATAGTTATTTAAACTGCTAGAACCCTTAATTGGTTTAATGTACAAAGGTAACTCGTAACTGTCCTTTTGGTAAATCTTTGCTGTAGGCAGTCCTTTTTCTCTAAAAAAAAGATGCGTCTCTAATTTATTAGATGTTATTTTAATAATAGATTCATTTGAAAGCAAAATATGAATGTTAGCCTTATTAAATTTCTTTATGTATTTAGACAATTTTAATAGTTCTGTATCAATAGTAGGAATTACAAGTTTTATATTATGCTTTATGCAAAGATTAAGAAGTGAATCTATATAAAGATCATTATCGATTCTACATATTTCTAATGCTTCATCAGCAACATGTGCTGCTGCTGAAAGCGATGGACTCATATCTGTTATAAAAACTTTTGATTCTAAACCAATATGTTTTAATTCATTAACAAACGCTCTAACTAATGATACCCTTCTACCCGCAGAGGTTATTAATATATTACCCATATTTTTATTTAATTATTAATAAGTCCTAAAAAAATAAAACAACTTAAATTAGTTTAATTTTTAATTTTTAAAAATGTATTAAAAACTATAAATAATAAATAGTAAATCCATTTAATACTAAAGACTTTTGTTAAGGTAGTGTAAACAAATCCATTATAATCTTTACCTATAAAATTATGCAAAGGATAAGCTTTCGCTTTAGTCATTGTTTTTAAGATTGCCTTAACCTCTTTAAAAGAAATTCTAGATTTTAGTATCCTTACCATCAAGAAAAACACAAAAGACTCTTGTCTAGCTTTTAGCCTCTTATAAACGTTTTTATTTATAGAATTTTCGTTGTGCAATTTGTTAATGATTCCGCCATAAACTTGAGCCGCATTCGCATTATCATAAATTACTTTTATATAATGTTTAGGCTCTTTACTAGTCATTGCAGAGCCTTTTACTTTTACGTGTCTATGAACATCATAGGAAAGGTGAGCTATTCTACTGCAATTAACCAACAAATTAAGGGTGAATATGGCGTCTTCCATCCATCTATCCTCTATAAAACGCAGACCTATTCTTTTTATAAAATCTTTTTCGATGATATACCACCATACTTCATTTTTGTATGGATTCTTATCGATATAATCAATTCCGTTCATTATTTCAACAGCAATAGTTTTATCTTCAATAGAGGCAGACTCTTTCAAATGTATAGAATTAGTACCTACTGATAAAAATGTTAAAACCTCAAGGTTATTAACTTCTATAGAGCTTAGAATAGTTTTTAAAACGTTTGAAGCTAGATAATCGTCAGGATCAATAAAATAGATGTACTTTCCTTTAGCTAAGTCTAAGCCTTTATTCCTTGCACTTCCAACACCACCATTTGTTTTACTGTAAGCCCTTATGTTGATTTCTCTTGCTTCAAAAGCTTTTGCTATTACTAAACTATTGTCTGTCGACCCATCATCGATAATTAAAATCTCATAATCATTTTTAGAAATATTTTGTTCTAAAAGGCTATCGATACAGTAAGTAATGTACTTTTCTACATTATAGGTTGGGATGATTATACTTAACTTCAAAGATTCATTCACATTAAAAATTATTAATATTTACCAAACAATTATCCTTTCAATTGTATTTGAGTTGTTATTAATTAGTAGTGCTTTTATATAACGATGAATCAAAGATATATTAAGCCTTAAAACTTTTAGAAAGAAATTCGATGAATAACGTATTTCCTTCTTCGAACTTATATTTATCGATGAATCTAATTTTTTAATATTATTTTTGTTAAAAACAATAATAAAACATGATAACTACCGATCAAATTAAAGATCTAAATACCCGCCTTGACAAACTAAGGCACTATCTTTGACATAGATGCCAAACTTATAGAAATACAAAACGAAGAAGAACAAACCTTCGATCCTAACTTTTGGAACGACCCCAAAGCTGCCGAAGCTGTAATGAAATCGCTTAGAGTTAAGAAAAAGTGGATACAAGATTACAGGAATGTAAAAACTCTTATTGAGGATTTAGAAGTTATATACGAGTTCTTTAAAGAAGGTGAATCTACCCAACAAGATGTAGAAACACGTTATAAAAAAGCGGCTACACTACTAGAAGACATAGAGTTTAGAAATATGCTTTCGGAAGAAGGAGATAGCCTAAGTGCAGTACTACAAATTACAGCTGGTGCTGGTGGTACAGAGAGTTGCGATTGGGCTAGCATGCTTATGCGCATGTATTTAATGTACGCTGAAAAAAGCGGGTTTAAAGTAAAAGAACTCAACTTCCAAGAAGGCGATGTAGCTGGTATTAAAACTGTAACCCTAGAAATTGAGGGCGATTTTGCCTTTGGTTGGCTAAAAGGAGAAAATGGCGTACATCGTTTGGTACGCATCTCCCCTTTTGATAGTAATGCGAAACGCCACACCAGTTTTGCATCGGTTTATGTATACCCGTTAGTTGACGATACTATTGAAATTGAAATTAACCCCGCGGATATAGAGATTACTACTGCACGATCTAGTGGTGCTGGTGGACAAAATGTTAATAAAGTGGAAACTAAAGTACAACTAACGCATAAGCCAACGGGCATACAAATTTCATGTTCAGAAACACGATCGCAGCACGATAACAGATCTAGGGCTATGCAAATGCTAAAATCGCAATTATACGAAATTGAACTACAAAAACAATTATCCCAACGTGAAGATATTGAAGCTAGTAAGATGAAAATTGAGTGGGGAAGCCAAATCCGCAACTATGTTATGCATCCTTACAAACTTGTTAAAGATGTTAGAACAGGACACGAAACTGGTAATGTAGATGCAGTAATGGACGGAAATATTGATGCATTTTTAAAATCGTACTTAATGACTATGGGACAAAAAGTTGAAGACAATAATACGCTATAATTAAATATCATAAAAAGGTTTATATAATTATGACCAAAATAGAGGCTATTATATTCGATTTGGGTGGTGTTCTTATAGATTGGAATCCAGAATATGTATTCTTAGATGCCTTTAACGGAGATCGAGAAAAAATGCAATGGTTTTTAAACAACATTTGCACTATGAACTGGAACGAAAACCAAGATGCAGGTTATCCTTTAGTAAAAGCTACAAATGATTTAGTAAAACAGTTTCCTGAGTACGAAAACTACATTAAAATGTATTACGGCAACTGGGAGCAAATGCTTGGAGGTGCTATTGAAGGTTCAGTTAAAATTTTAAAACACCTTATTGATAATAGAGCATATAAAGTAGTAGCACTAACAAATTGGAGCTCAGAAACTTTCCCAATCGCCAAAAAACAATTTGATTTTTTAAAATGGTTTGAAGGCATTGTTGTTTCAGGTGAAGAAAAAACCAGAAAACCTTACAAGGAAATTTTCAATATTACATTAAACCGTTTTAAGATTAAACCCGAAACATCAATTTTTATTGATGATAATCTTAAAAATATTCAAACTGCAAATTCTTTAAATATTAATACTATTCATTTTAAAAACCCAAAACAGTTAGCTTCAGAACTAAAAAACTATAATATTTACTTATAATGATTAAAATTTACCATAATAATCGCTGTAGAAAATCTCGTGAAGGTCTTCAAATATTAGAAAATGCAGGTACTTCTTTTAAAGTCATTAAATATTTGGAAGATGTACCTTCTGAAAAAGAAATTAAAGATATTATTAACCTGCTAGGAATTAAACCCATTGAGTTAGTAAGAAAGAATGAAGCTATTTGGAAATCTGATTTTAAAGACAAAAACCTTACTGATGATGAGATTATAACTGCTATGGCAAACAACCCAAAGCTTATTGAGCGCCCCATAGTTATTAACGGAAACAATGCCGTAATTGGTAGACCACCTTCCCTAATATTAAATATTATTTAGAAACACTCTAAACGTCTTTTAACAAGCTTTTAACCAAAATAGGGGTTGCGAAGCGATAATTTTGCAAAAAAACTTGCAGAATGATTATGCTTAGAAATATAACCTTTATTATTTTTTATTGTATCACATCGGTTTTAATAGCACAAAATGTTAAACAAAAAGAAGTTACCATAACCGGACAGGTTTTAGACAAAGAAACCAAACAGCCTCTAGAATATGCCACTATTGCTTTTTTTAACAAAAGTCTAAATAAAATTGAAACTGGAGGTATAACTGATGGTAATGGAAACTTTAGTATCCCAATAAATACAGGTCTTTACGATATATCAATAGAATACATCTCCTTTAAAACCATTAAGCTATTAAACAGAAATATAACAAAATCAGAAAATATAGGTGTGTTTAGTTTAGAGCTAGATACAGAAACTTTGGATGCAGTAGAAATTGTTGCAGAAAAAACTACTGTAGACATTAGGCTAGATAAAAAAATATACAATATTGGTAAAGACCTAACCACTGCTGGCGGTACAGTTAGCGATGCGTTAAATAATGTACCATCGGTTTCTGTTGATGTTGAAGGAGGCATTAGCCTGCGAGGAAACGAAAATGTTAGGATTTTAATTAATGGAAAACCATCGGCATTGGCAGGGTTTGGAGATTCTAATATTTTAAGCCAACTACCAGCTGATGCCATAGAGCGCGTAGAGGTTATTACATCTCCATCAGCAAGATATGATGCCGAAGGTACAGCAGGTATATTAAATATTATTTTACGAAAAAAAGAAATATTAGGGTTTAACGGTGCGCTAAACCTTACAGCTGGACAACCAGATAATGTTGGGCTATCTGCTAACCTAAATTTTAGAACAGAAAAATTCAATATATTTTCAAACATTGGCTATCGTTATTTTGATGCGCCTAGAACCAACTATACGGATATAACGTACTTTGATAGAGTTGTTGACGGTACTACAATTTCACCAGAATACCAGAGAATTATAGAAGATGAAGACGTAACGCGTTTAAACAGAAATTATAATGCAAATGTTGGTGTTGAATATTTTTTAAGCGAAAAAACATCAATTACTGGGAGTCTGTTTTATAGATATGGTGAAGATGCCGACCTATCTAAAAACAATAGTGATAGGTTTAATAACGAAGCCATCGTAGAAAGAACACTTCGTAACGAAAGGCAAAATGAGGAAGATAATAGCTATCAAATATCACTTAATTACATTACTAAGTTTAATGATGATGGACATGAATTAACAGCCGATTTTCAATATGAAAATGATGCTGAAAATCAACGTTTAAATATAGATGAAGCTTATGTCTTTACAGATAAAACAGACCCTGACCCATTTCAAAACGAGCGTGTATTTGCTACAGAAGACCAAACAGAATACTTAATACAAGCCGATTACGTTCTCCCTATTGGCGAAAATGCAAGATTTGAAGCTGGTTACCGTGGTAGATTTGAAAATGAAATTACAGACTATAACCTAGAGCAAGAAAACCTTCAGGACAATACATTTTTTGTTAATGATACCATTTCTAACGTGTTTGATTATACACAAAATGTAAATGCATTCTACACCCAATATGGTACAAAATTTGGTAAATTTTCTTTTTTGTTAGGATTACGTTTAGAAAACACACAACTAAAAGGTAAAATAGATTCAAGACTTACCGACGAAGAACTAGAAGAAGCTTTTGGATTTCCTATAGAAACCGACTTTGATAATAATTTTTTAGGATTATTTCCTACTTTAAATATAATCTACAACTTAAGACCTGAAGATAGCGATATTGAAGAAAGTATAACTTTTGGTTACAACAGGAGGATTAACCGCCCTAGAGGTTGGTTTTTAAATCCTTTTCCATCAAGGTCTAGTAGAACTAACGTTTTTCAAGGAAACCCAAACCTAGACCCCGCGTTTGCCAGTACTTTTGATTTAGGATATTTAAAACGACTTGATAAAATAACGCTTACCACTTCTATCTATTATCAATACGAAACAGGAGCTTTTGAGCGTATTAGAGAAAACACAGGGCAACAAACCTCTGATGGTATAGACATTATTAGACGCATACCTGTTAATCTCTCCACAAACGAGCGTACAGGAGGAGAATTTGGTATTCTGTATAACCCAAACGATTGGTTAAGGCTAAACAGTAGTTTTAATATTTTTCAATTTAAAACAAAGGGCCAATTTAATGGCGTAGATTATGGTGCAAACAATTTAAGTTGGTTCACAAGGTTTAGTGGAAAAGTTACGCTGCCATACGCTATAGATTGGCAAACAAACGCTTATTATATGGGCCCTAGACAAAATGCACAAAATAAAACAAAAGGTTTATTTTCTATGGATGTAGCTTTTAGTAAAGAAGTATTTAAAGATAAAGCTACCTTATCTCTTAATGTAAGGGATGTTTTTAATTCCAGAATACTTAGAAGAACTACTGAAACCGAATCCTTTTTTAGTAATAACGAGTCGCAATGGAGAGTGCGACAAATTAACCTATCGCTACTATATAGATTTAATCAGCAGAAAAAAAGATCTAGAAGTGATTTTGAAGATAACGAATTTGACGAGGAAGGTTAATACAAACATTTGTTAAACAAGAAAGGGGAATTTAAGTAGTATTAAATTCCCCTTTTTTAGCACTTATATATGTTTAAGCATTTCGTTTTGCTTTCTTTTCTTCTTTAATTTCTTTTAATCTTTCAATTAAAGAGCCTCCAATCCAGTAAGGAATAACAAAGGTTAACAAAAAAATCATTAACCAAAATCCTATAGTTAAAATTGTTAAGAAAGCTAAAAATCCTAAATACTGATCAAATTCGAATAACATCGTATATGTTTTTATTAATGTTTTGCAAAGTTACTACAAAGTGCTTTGTTTTACAATACCAAATTAAAAATTATTAACAGTTTTTTTAACTAATCTAAATTTGGCTGGGGCGTAGTTCGCAAATATGGTTTTATAACCTTGTGCCCTTTTGGGAACATGCTAGGTATATCTTCAGTAGCAATTGCTGGCGATACAACTACATCTTCACCATTATTCCAGTTTGGAGGTGTAGCTACCTTATGGTAGGCGGTAAGTTGTAAAGAATCTATCACTCTAAGCAGTTCATCAAAATTTCTACCGGTAGACGCTGGATACGTAATAATTAATTTTACTTTTTTATCATCACCAATAACAAAAACCGATCTAACGGTAAGGTTACTGTCTGCATTTGGGTGAATCATATCATAAAGTTCAGAAACCTTTTTATCTTCATCTGCTATAATTGGGAAATTAACCGTAGTGCCTTGCGTTTCGTTAATATCACCAATCCACCCTTTATGAGATTCAAGACCATCAACACTTAAAGCTACAACTTTTACATTGCGTTTATCAAATTCGTCTTTATATTTTGCCACAGTTCCTAGCTCGGTAGTACAAACAGGTGTATAATCTGCAGGGTGAGAAAACAAAATACCCCAACTGTTACCTAACCATTCGTGAAAATTTATTTCGCCTTCAGTAGTCTTCGCATTAAAATTTGGAGCTTTGTCTCCCAATCTAATTGTTGCCATAATATTATATGTTTATTAAATTAATAAAATACGTTTTTAATCCTACTAAATTAATAGATTTAAGACACTTATCTACATGAAATTAGTTATATAAATGTTAAAAAAAGATATACAAAAACTAACAAAAATCATAATTAAAACCGTTATAAAAAAAGTAACTTTGTAGCTTACTCTTAATACATAATAAAATGGGTTTTAGAATAGAAAAAGATACAATGGGCGAAGTAAAAGTGCCTGCAGATAAGCTTTGGGGAGCGCAAACCGAGCGTTCTAGAAATAACTTTAAAATTGGCCCAAGTGCCTCAATGCCTTTAGAAATTGTTTATGGATTTGCTTATTTAAAAAAAGCCGCTGCATATACAAATTGTGAACTTGGTGTATTAGATATTGAAAAACGTGATTTAATAGCTAAAGCCTGTGATGAAATTTTAGAGGGCAAGCACGACGACCAATTTCCGTTAGTAATTTGGCAAACAGGTTCTGGTACCCAAAGTAATATGAACGTAAACGAGGTTATTGCTAATAGAGCGCACCAATTAGCAGGCAAGGTTATTGGTGAAGGCGAAAAGACCATACAACCTAACGACGATGTTAATAAGTCTCAATCATCAAACGACACCTTCCCTACTGGCATGCACATTGCAGCCTACAAAAAAATAGTAGAAACTACCATTCCTGGTGTTAAACAACTAAGAAATACACTTAGTAAAAAATCTGAAGATTTTAAAAATGTTGTAAAAATAGGGAGAACACATTTAATGGATGCCACACCGTTAACCCTTGGACAGGAAATTTCAGGATATGTAGCACAATTAGATCATGGTCTCAATGCGCTTCAAAATACATTAGCACATTTAAGCGAACTTGCTTTGGGTGGTACCGCTGTTGGTACTGGTTTAAATACGCCAAAAGGTTACAGCAAGCGTGTTGCTGAATATATAGCAGAATTTACAGGCTTACCTTTTATTACTGCACCTAATAAGTTTGAAGCTTTAGCGGCACACGATGCCTTAGTGGAAACTCATGGCGCTTTAAAGCAATTAGCTGTATCCTTAAATAAAATAGCCAATGATATTAGAATGATGGCCTCTGGTCCTCGCTCTGGTATTGGAGAAATAATTATCCCTGCTAACGAACCTGGAAGTTCTATAATGCCTGGTAAAGTTAACCCAACCCAATGCGAAGCTTTAACTATGGTTTGTGCACAAGTTATGGGTAATGATGTAGCTGTTTCTGTAGGAGGGCTACAAGGACACTACGAGCTAAATGTGTTTAAACCTGTAATGGCTGCCAATGTTTTACAATCGGCACAATTATTAGGAGATGCCTGTGTGAGTTTTGATGTAAACTGTGCCGTTGGTATTGAGCCTAACCATGAAGTTATTACCAAACTACTAAACAACTCATTAATGCTTGTTACAGCGCTAAATACTAAAATTGGATATTATAAAGCCGCAGAAATTGCAAATACAGCGCATAAAAATGGTACAACACTTAAAGAAGAAGCTATTAATTTAGGTTATGTTACAGCCGAAGACTATGATGCTTGGGTTAAACCAGAAGATATGGTTGGTGCTTTAAAATAAGAACTAAACTCCCATACAAATAAAAAAAGCAGGTATTAATACCTGCTTTTTTGGTCGGTTAGCTATTAATCCTCCTAAAATCTATATCTGGAAGATATCCAAACAAATATATAATTATCAAACGTTAAAAAGGTTAACATTTGTTAAGCTTTACGATTCTTTAAGTTTTTTCCTTATTCTGCTTAATTGAACAGGTGTTATACTTAAATATGAAGCTATATGATATTGGGGCACTAATTTATCTATATCTGGTATATCACTCTTTAGCTTTAAATAACGTTGGGAGGCATTCATGGAAATTAACTCCAGTTGTCTTTTTTCATACCGCATAAAAACCTTTTCTAAAATACCTGTGTACAAATTGCTTATTACTATATCGGTTTCACACATCGCCTTTAATTTCTTATAGTCTATCTCATAAAGACTGCATTCTGTAATAGTTTCGTAAACTATTTCAGAAGGTGCGTTTTTTATAAGTGCTGTAAGCGAACCGGCAAAATTCATAGGAAAAAAAAAGCGCTTGTTAAACTCTTTTCCAGATTCTGAAATTACATAACATCGCATGACTCCAGACAGGAGTAAATACAATTTGGAGGGTACTTTTCCTAAGGCATCTAGTTGAATGTTAGGACCAAACTTTTTAAATTTAGATATTGCTTTTACTTTTAAAAAAGACTCTTCTGGCACATTGCCAAATGAGTCTGAGAATTCATCATTTTCAAACATGGGTTAAATGGGTTGGTTGGTAGTTGCAATATAAAATTTGTTTTCTAAACACCGAAAAAAACTCTACATATAACTAGAATTTCCCATGTAGAAATAAAAAAGCCCAAAAGCAGAAACTTTTGGGCTTTAATTATAGAAAAATAGGTGTTTACTTTAGTGTAAATTCTGAAGTTGACACTAAATCTTTTTTATTGAAAATATTTACAACATAGCGTCCTTTTTCAAAATCATTATCATTATTTGATGTTACAAACTCGCATACGTTTAAGTTAGAATTTTCGTAGTTAAACTTACTAACAACACTATAATTTAACATTTTATCCTCGAAAACTATTTGCTCGTTAGCACCTAAAATATTGTTGTTTGGATCTATTACCTGAACATACAGCTCTTGGTCTCCAGCTTGTACTAGGGCGTTTTTAGCTACGGTAAAACAAACTCTAATTTTATCGGCTCTTCTTGCTCTTTCTGTAGGAATTAATTTTCCTGATGTTCTTTCAATTACACCAAAACCTTTTAAATCTACTGTATTTAAAATCGATGCATTTTCAACTACTTCAGCAAGCGCTGTGTTTTGAACCAATAGCGAGTCTGTAAACATAGTACGTTCTTCTAATCTAACTCTAGTACTATCTAAAGAGGTTGCCAAATAAGAGTTTTCTATTCTAAGCGAATCGTTCTGCGCCAATAAAATATCCATCTCTTTCTGAAGGTTTCTATATTTTGTTTTGTAACGCCATAAACTTTTTACGTTAGTCTCTGAAATTCTTAAAGAATCTATTAAGCCTTGTATACGCTCTCTAGCATTAATTAAATCTTTATTAGCTACATCGTTTTCAGCTATTGCCTCATCATATTGTTTCGCCATGGCATTTAAATCATTCATTACCATTTGCTTTTCTTCGTTGAGTTCTTTCTTAGTTTCGTTACTTTCTCTGTACAAATTCATTGTATAAAACCCAGTAGCCAAAAACAAAACTAGCGCTATACCCAATGCCACTTTTAAACCTGTGCTGCTCTTATTTTCCATAATTGTTTATTGTTTTTAGTGTTAATAATTAACTACGCTTAAGTAGTATTAGTTTTCTTTAATTTGAAATATATTAATTAATAATCTCGTACAATATCATATACGAACAAGTAGTTTTTTTAGATGTTAATAATATCAAAAATATCTCAAATCTATAAATAAAATACTGATTTATGTAGCGCAAACCCAATAAAACTAAACATAACTTTACGTACTATGATATAGTAATGGTTTCATATTTTTTAAAAACAAGAAAACCATACCAAGCTATGTAAACAAAACACAACAGTGGTAATATAAAAGAAAAATTAACCTCTGAAACGCCAAGAACTGTAGTATCTGCTACCCCGTTCCCTCCTATATCAATAATAATACCTTGCAATTTTGGCATTAAAGCGCCTCCAACTATGGCCATTACAAGGCCTGCAGAACCAACTTTAGACTGTTCTTCTGTTAAATCGCCTAAAGCAATTCCATAAATAGTTGGAAACATTAAAGACATACAGAAAGAAACCCCTACTAAGCTGTATAAACCAAATATATTTTGAATGAATATGGTGCCTAATACAAACAGAATTGCTAAAACTGAAAAAGACATCAATAATCTTCCAGAACTCATAAACCTTAACATATATGTACCTATTGCCCTACCAATAGTAAAAATTATAAAAGCAGCCATTTGATAATAACCTGCTGTAACACTATCTATGTCTATAGCTTCAGCATATTGATAAATGTAGGTCCAACACATAATTTGCCCTCCCACATATAAAACTTGTGCCAATACTCCTAGTACATACTTTTTGTTTTTGGCTAACACTTTAAAAGTATCTCTAATACTAGGCATATCGCCTTCTTCTTTAGATTGAGGCATTTTTATAACTAAAAACAGCACGAATACCACTAAAAGTACTAATCCTAAAATTACGTACGGATTACGAATTACCATTAAATCTGATGTTTTAATTAATGTTTTAGAAGCTTCATCTAAAGCACTAAAATCTGTAATATCATCAGATTGTAAATTCTTCAAAACAAATTGTTGTGCCACAAACAAGCCAACAATCAGCCCTAATGGATTAAAGGCTTGTGCTAAATTTAAGCGTTGAGTTGCAGTATCTTTAGCTCCCATAGCCAGAATATATGGGTTTGCAGCCGTTTCTAAGAAAGCTAAACCAAAAGTTAATATGTATAAACCTAAACAAAAAAACCAAAATAACTCTGTAACAGCAGCCGGATAAAATAATAATGCGCCTCCTGCATATAGACCTAAGCCAATTAAAATACCTACTTTATAAGAATATTTTCGCATAAACATTGCTGCTGGTAAAGCCATACAAAAATATCCGCCATAAAAGGCCATTTGTACCCAAGCAGCTTGAGAATTGCTAAGCTCTAAAACCTTTTTAAACGCTTGTACCATAGGATCTGTAACTGCGTTTGCAAATCCCCACAACGCAAATAATAATGTTACTAAAATAAAAGGCACTACTATTTTTTTTGAAACTACAGGAGATTTGTGAATATTTTCCATATACTATTTTTAATTAATTGATTAGTTAATATTATCTATTTTTAATAGATGATAAATTAGGTGTTTAAATTAACATTATAATACTATTGCGAGTTATTGTATGTTAAGTTTTAGTTTTTTTGTGCTATGTGTTTATTTGGTGCACTACCCAATACAAAATGCAAAACACCTCCTTTTATAATGTCTTGATGACTTATGGTTAACTTATTATAAGGCGCTCCATTTAAAGTCATGGCTTGGATATAGGTATTCTCGTCCGATTGATTTTCGGTAGTTATTTTAAATTGTTTGCCATTTTCTAAATTAATCGTGGCTTCTTTTACATAGGGTGATGTTAAACTATATACACCATCTGCTGGATTTATAGGGTACATGCCCATTGACGAAAACACTAACCACGCACTCATTTGTCCGCAATCCTCGTTACCACAATATCCATCTGGTTCGGTGCTGTATTGGGTTTTTATTATTCTTCTAACCATTTCCTGTGTTTTCCATGGTTGTCCAATATTGTTGTAGAGATATGCTACATGATGACTAGGCTCGTTACCATGCGCGTATTGCCCAATCATGCCTGTGCTGAATATAGGCAATCTATCATCTTTCGAGGGATAATAGGTGAACATAGAATCTAACTTTGTGGCGAATTGTTCTTTACCCACAATTTGCTCTAAACCATTAATATCGTGCGGCACAAACCAAAAGTATTGCCATGCGTTGCTTTCACAAAATTCTTTTGAATATTCTTTGGGGGAAAACGGACTGATAAAATTTCTATTTGCATCTTTCGGGCGGAAAAATGTGGATTCTGAATCGTACAAATTCTTCCAATTGTCGGCTCTTTCGGCAAACGTTTTAGCTATATCATCTTCACCTAAATCTTTCGCTAATTGGGCAATACACCAATCGTTATAAGCATACTCCAATGTTTTAGATACCGACCAATTTTCGTGATGTTCACCAGTGGGCACATAGCCTAATTCTCTGTAAACATCTATTTGTCTGCCATCTTCATTTGCCGAGGCTACACAAGCTTCCAATACTTTTTTAGCATCCATAGGAATGCCTTTAAAATAGGCATCTACAATTACAGGAACCGCATGATAACCAATCATCATATTGGTTTCATTTCCTGCTAAAGACCACACGGGAAGTAATCCCGTTTCGTCGTAATGCGAAAGGAAAGACTTAATCATATCTTCGGTTTCTTTCTGTGCAATAATGGTGTATAACGGATGCGTTGCTCTAAAGGTGTCCCAAAGTGAAAACGTATCATATTTGTTATAGCCTTCGGCTAAATGGTTTTCGCCATCGGCACCTTTGTAAGCTCCATCAACATCACTGTGCAACGATGGTGTTAAAAACACATGGTACAAATTGGTGTAAAACAATTCTTTTTGAGCTTCGCTGGCTTCAATTGTAATTTTAGAAAGATATTTTTCCCAAACAGCATCGGCATCATCAACTGTTTTTTCGAAATCCCAATGTGGTAATTCGGCTTCTAAATTTTTTCTAGCACCTTCTATACTTGCAGAAGACAACGCCACTTTCACTTTTATTTTTTCGCCTTCGGAAGTTTTATAGAACGCAACAATTTTGGTAAACTGACCTTCAACAGAATTCTCATTTATTTTTTCTGAATCTTTAAAGAGTTGTGCGTCATCAAATGGTTTAGAAAATTGCATTACGAAATATACCCTTTGGTCGGCTGCCCACCCTTTAGATTTTCTATATCCCACAATAGTTTGTTGGTCTTCAATAGTGATTTTAGTGTCAACCGGTTTGTCCCAATTCAAACTATAACCTAAATCGAGAATTATTTGACTTTCATCATCCTTTGGAAAGGTATATTGATGAAACCCGACCCGCTCCGTAGCAGTTAATTCGGCTTTAATACCAGAGCTCAGTAAATCTACCGCATAATACCCTGGGCTAGCTTCTTCCCTATCATGGGAAAATTTAGAATAAGGTCTGTAAGCTCCTTCTGGGGTTAAACTTTCAGTAAACCTACTGTTTAAAGGCATCACCAATAAATCGTACATATCGCCTGCACCTGTACCAGAAAGATGGGTATGACTAAATCCTGCAATGGTAGAATCTGGATAAAAATACCCCGCAATCCTATCCCAACCCGGTAATCCGTTGTCTGGACTTAATTGTACCATCCCAAAAGGCACAACAGCACCAGGATAGGTGTTTCCAGGACCATCTGTCCCAGTGAATGTATTCACATAACTGGTTAATCTTTTAGCTGAAAGTTTATCTGGCGTTTTTTCTGATTTACAAGCAAAAAAACCAAAACTTAAAACAACCAATAAAAAACTATATAATTTCATTTTTATCCGCTTTAAAAACCTGTTACTTTTGAGTCTATCGGTTTTAATTTTTCACCTTGTAAACCGTACCACGCATTAATCACCCTTGGATTATCACTCGGTCTGTATTTTATAGTAATTGGGTGCCAACCGGCTTTAAGGGCTACGTTTCCGTAACGTTTTCTTGGTCCGTGCCAACCGCTATTATCCACTACAAGCGTATCCCCTATGTACAAATAATCACCACCATCAGAACGCGTTTCAAACTGATAAATTCCATCTTTTTCAGCTTTAAAATATCCAGAAAACACCATGTTTACAGGTTTTTTTCCTTTAAACTCTGCAATATCAATACTATCTACTGCAACCCATTTTGATGCGCTTTTAATATTTACATCTGTTACACTTTTTAATTTGCCTTGTATTAAATAACGCTTTAACCCCTTTTCAGTAGGTGATATATTAACAGAAGATATATATTCTTTTCTTACAACTTTGGTTTTCTTTATATCGTTATAAATATCGCCTTTATAGGCTCTCGCTTTAATTTCAACGGTATCATTCACCGTAAATGGTTCGGTATATTTGTTGGTCTCTTTTGTTGGAATAGACCCATTGGTAGTATAATATATGTCAACACCTTCTAACGGATAAGCCAATTCTAACTTTACCATAGTGCTATCGACCAAACCGATGGTTTTATCCAACCCTTTTACAATAGGAATGTAATAGTATATGCCGAGTTCTTCAAGTCTTGGATAATGTTGTTCTACTCTGGTATTAAACGCTTCAAAATCTTTATTTTCTTTTGATGCCCAAGCATTTTCCGCAACCGCTAACATACGAGGAAAAGCTTGATATTGCAGGCGTGTAAAACTTGGAATCCACTCAGACCATAAATTGGCTTGAATCCCTAAAACATTGGCTTCTTCTTCGGCAGTAAAGCTTTCTGGTACGGGTTCGTAATTATAAACTTTTTCTAAGCTATTTCCGTCATTTAAATAATCGAAATAATAAGCATCGGTTGGTGTGATTACTAATTCGTTTCCATTTTCAGCAGCCTTTTTCGGTGCTTCTGGTCGCCAACCTCTCCACCACATTACGGCTGCATCTTTGGTTAAACCGCCTTCAACAATTTCGTCCCAGCCCATCAATTTTTTTCCTTTAGAATGTAAAAACTGTTCTATATCACGGTTAAAATGCGATTGCAATTCATGCTCGTCTTTCAAATTATTGTCTTTAATGGCTTTTTGGCAACGCGGACATTCTTCCCATGATCTAATGTTTACTTCGTCACCTCCAATATGGATGTATTCGTAAGGGAACAACTCTACCACTTCGCTTAAAATGTTCTTCATAAACTCATACGTGGTTTCTTTCCCTAAACATGACGGATGTGTAAACACGGTATCCCAACCCGACTCACCAGTACATGATAAAAATGGATAATTATCTATGGCTGCCTTGAAATGCCCAGGCATATCAATTTCCGGAACTACGGTAATGCATCTTTCTTCGGCGTAGGCCACAATTTCTTTTATTTGTTCTTGTGTAAAGAAACCGCCGTATTTGCGCTCGCCATCAATGGTTTTAAACTTAGCTTCATCGATGGTATAAAGCTTGTTTTCTTGGGCACGTTCCATACAAATAGAATCTTGATTATTTGGTGTTCTCCACGCTCCTTTTTCGGTTAATAACGGATATTCTTTAATTTCAATTCTCCAACCTTGGTCGTCGGTTAAATGCATGTGATACGTGTTCATTTTATACAATGCCAAATAATCTAAAAAAGACTTTACCTCATCAATATCAATAAAATGGCGGCTAAAATCGTTATGCATACCACGCCATTTAAAACGTGGCTCGTCCTCTATAACTACCGACGGTACATACCATTCTGCCGAAACTTTTTCCTTACTTTCTATCTCTATAGGCAATAATTGACGAATGGTTTGAATAGCATTAAAAAATCCGCTTTCATCTGATGCACTAATGTTTATTAACATAGGGTTAACCACCAATTTATAAGCTCCTTTTTTTAACCCCGTAACACTTTCAAATATCACAGATGCATCGGTTTCAGAATTCACTTCAGTAAAATTATATCCTGCAGCTGATGCAAATAACCCTTTCAAATAATTAGCTGCCTTTTGTTGGCTGTTATCTTGTACAACCAGCTTTGTATCGGCATTAAATTCAAAAGAACCAGCATTTATTTGCAAACTTGTGGGTTTGGGTATTAAAGCAATATCTTGCTTATTAAAAGAAGGATTTGTTTGCGTGCATGAAATAATTAATACTACTAAAATTAAAAATGTTAAGAGGTTTTTCATTGCTTAGGTTTTATTTTTCGTTTGTTTGCGTACTACTCAACTTTAAAAATTGTTCTTCTGTTGCTAAGCCCATCATGTTATTTTTTCTATGCTTAACACGTTCGGCAGCCTTGTTTAAAAATTCCAAATCTACATCGGTTGGCAAACCTTTTGTTTTGATATACTTTGGGTTATTATCTAAACTCGGTAAAGCATTAACCTTTTTTTGAAATTCGCTTACTACAGATTGTAAGTTTGCATCATCTATTAAATTTTCAATTTCGTACGGGTCTGCTTTTAAATCGTAAAGTCTATGTACTTTTTGAAGCGTGTCCACATATACTTTATACTGCTCGTTGCGCAACACACGATCTCTAAATTGAATAGCATTTACTAGCCATCCTTCTTTATTTATGTGCCCTGGTAAACCACCCATTGAAAGGATGTAATCACGATTGGTATGTGGAGCTTCTTCGTTTAACACCTTGGCAAACGAATGTCCGTCGAGGTTTAACTCAGATTCACTTTTTATACCAGCCAACTCTAAAAACGTCGGCAAAATATCCGTAAAATCAACCAAAGCATCAGTTTCAAAATGTTTATCATCTGGAGTTTTCACAATAAACGGTGCATTAATTCCATTCTCTGACAAGTAGGCTTTTCCGCCTCTAATATACTTACCTTCTCTTTTTCCTATGATGGCCGGCGAGGTACCGTTATCTGTGGTAAATACTAAATATGTGTTATCAGAAACTCCTGATTTTTTTAGATTATCAATAATCTTTCCGATGATAAAATCGGTATAACGCACCATAGCCAAGTGCTTTTCATATTTAGTTTTTACATTTGGTTCTAAAGGTGTGTGTACGAATGGCGAGTGTGTTAAAACCATGGGATAATAAACACAAAACGGATTGTTTTTATTCTCATTTATAAAGTCGATTATAAAATCTGAGAAAATATCTGGACCAAATTTACCTTCGTAAGTTTTGCTTCCTTCCTTTGTAAAAATGTAGGGGTCCCAATAACGTTTACCGCTCGGTGCGTTACCTGACTCAAAGCCCGTCCACACACAAAATTCATCGAAACCCACTTTTTCCATCACATTGGGTTCTATTCTAAAGTCGTTTATTTGCCATTTACCAGCAATACAGGTTTTGTAGCCCGCTTCCTGTAACAATTTTGCAAAACTGGGATTTTTATCGGCATCGAAATTGGCACCATGGCCCCATCGTGGTACATCGTAATGGTTTACCCATCCGTTTTCGTAAGGATATTGTCCTGTAATTAACGCCACACGACTAGGTGTGCATTGTGGCATGGAGTAAACATTGTTAAACTTAATGCTCTTAGTTACCAAAGCATCAATATTTGGCGTGTTCACCTCTGTGGCTCCATAGCTAGGAAACCATTCTTTTCCTAAGTCGTCAACCAAAATGAATATAAAATTAGGCTTTTTAGCTATTTTCGATGGTTTACAGGAAAACGCTAAAAACACTAATATTAAAAAGCTTATATTTTTGAATCTAGTCATAGTTCTCAATGAAAATCAGGGAGATTAACTATTTAATCTTTAACTTCAATATTTCATCTATAGCATCAATATTTTTACTGTCTAAATAAATAAACGTACCTTCTTTCATTTGTTTAAACCTAATTTTTGTTTTACCATCAAATGATGTTGCAGAAACTATTTTTTCTTTCAACTCTGGAATGAATATATACGGTTCTGAAGTTGGATTTAAAATATGCACATATAAAATATTGTCTTTTTTAGTAATGGTCCCCCAATCTTGTGAAGCAATGACGCCTCCTCGGGTACCATAAATGCTTTCACCGTATTTGCTGGTCCATGCTCCAATTTCACCTAATGTATCTACAAATTCTGGTTGAATTTTGCCATTAGGCATAGGCCCTACATTTAATAATAAATTACCGTTTTTACCAGCTGCCTTTACCAAAAAGTGAATTAACTGTTTGGTAGATTTAAACTTCTTGTCATAAATGCTATATCCCCATTTTCCTGCCATGGTTGCACAAGATTCTAATGGCAACTGACTTACATGAACGCCTGCGCTATAACCACCGTGATTTTCTCCTGGTAAATCTCTTTCAAATGTTTGAACATCTTCGCCTGCAATAGGTTGAATATGATGATTGTTCGCAATTAACGTATTAGGACTTAATTTGTGAATTAATGAATATATTTCATCATACTCCCAATTTGCTTCTTTTTGATCCCAGTGGCCATCAAACCAAATCATGCCAATTTCACCGTAATTCGTTAATAATTCAGTAAGTTGGGCTTTCATAAAATCCACATATTCATCCCAAGCTTCGGCATCTCCTTTTTTACCCTGCTTATAATCTTCACGTTTCCAGTCTAATAAAGAATAGTAGAAATTTAATTTAATCCCTTCTTTTTTACAAGCTTCTGCTAATTCTTTCATAGGATCTTTACCATATGGTGTAGCATCTATAATATTAAAATCACTAGCATCCGTATCGAACATACTAAAACTGTCGTGGTGACGTGAGGTAATGGTGATGTATTTCATCCCTGATTGTTTTGCAAGTTTTACCCACGCTTCTGCATTAAAATCTTGTGGATTGAAAAAGTCGGCTAATCTTGAGTAATTATCTGGTTTTATTTTCTTTATAAACATTACCCATTCGCCATCCGCTAAAACGCTGTAAATTCCCCAATGAATAAACATACCAAATTTCATGTCCTGAAATGCTTTACGCGCCTCCAAGTTGCCCTGTGTTGGCGTATATTCTGGCATTGGGTATTCGTAATGTTTCTGTGCACTAGCAACGGTTACGATAAAACTCATTAAAACGACTAAAACTGACTTTCTCATTATATCTATTATTTAATTCTTTAACATTTAATTTATTTTGGGTGTGGCTCCCATTTCAAACTCTAAAACACCACCATTTACAATTTCTTCGTGGGTAATCCAATATCTATCTAAAGTTTTACCGTTTAGTTTTATGGATTGGATATACATGTTTTCAGCTGAATTATTATGTGCTATAATTTTGAATGTTTTCCCTGAATAATATGCGTTATCCAACTTAATTTCAACCTCATTAAACACCGGACTTGTAATTTGATATTTATTATCTCCCGGATTAATGGGGTGAATGCCGATGGATGCTAAAACGTACCACGCCGACATCTGCCCTACATCTTCATTACCGCACAAACCATAAGCATCGGTACCATAAGCTTTATCGCAAATTTTTCGCGTGTATTTTTGAGTTAAATGGGGTGCCCCAGCTTCGTTTAACATAAACGGTACATGGTGCACAGGCTCGTTGGGGTGGTTGTAATAATTGTTCCAAAGGAAATCTTCTGGTGTATTTTCAAAGAATGAAATGAGTTCATTTTTAAAGGCTTCCTCGCCTCCCATTAATGCTTTTAACCCATCAATATCATGCGGTACAAACCATCCTTGTTGGTATGGATTACTTTCTATACACCCTTGTCCGTGTTTGGTTTTCCCTTTCCACTCTAACCACACACCTGCACTATCTTTGGCTCGAAACCAATTGACATCATCGTTCCAAATATTCTTGTAATTTTTACTTCTTTTGAAATACTCATCGGCAATTTCATTTTTACCTAGCGATTTTGCCATAGTTGCTAAACACCAATCGGAATACGCATATTCTAACGTTTTGGAAATGTGTTTATGCGAATACCCTAACGCGCCATTTCCTGTATTATTAACCGTATTTAACGAATATTGAAATGCTTTCTCCACATCGTAGTTACGAATGCCTTTCTGATATGCATCGTTAATGACTGAAACCGCAGGATTCCCCAACATTACTCCCGAGTAAGAATTAAGCATTTCCCAGCGTGGTAAATATTCGCGACCGCTAAATTCTGCCATTTGTAACAACGAATTGATTTCATCATTAACTAAGCTCGGATTGATTATCGTTTGAAGCGGAAACTGTGAACGGAACACATCCCAACCACTAAAAATGGTACGATAGGTAAAATCGTTTGTTTGATGCACTTTCTTATCGGCACCCATATAATTTCCGTTAACATCTGAGAAGGCTCGTGGGTCAATTAAGGTATGATAAAGCGCAGTATAAAAAATGGTTTTCTCCCTATCGGTGGCACCCGAAACCGAAATATTTGAAATGGCTTTGCTCCATAAATTGCGCGCTTCCTGTCTGGTTTTATCGAAATCCCAGTGGTTAATATCGTGCTCCAAATTTTCTTTTGCGCCTTCAATACTTACAAATGAAATACCGCTCTTTACTAAAACCTGCTCACCTTCTTCCGTTTTAAAATTGGTGAAAAAGCCTAAATGCTTCCCTTGCATTTCGGTAGTATCGGTATAGATTTTGGCATTTTTTACAGCATCTTGATAATTATCCCTGCGAATAAAACGCATTTTTCGCGGTACATCAGGAATATCTGCACTCCAAATTCCGTAATCTTTTAACGGCTTGCTAAACTGACAATAGAAATACACGACATAATCGGCATTTCCTGCTCCAGCGCCCCAGCCGCCTCCTTCTGGCGGGCACTTCATCCAACCTTGAATGGTATTTTCGTTTACAACTTTTATGTACTGCTCCGTGGAAGTTCCGCCCACTCTTCGAGACAAATCGATTTGAACGCGAGAGCTATCGCTTTCTGGATACGTAAAACGAATGATTCCTGCTCTTGGCGCCGATGTTAATTCGGTGCGAACCTTATAATCGTCTAAGGTTACCGCATAATATCCTGCTTGGGTCACTTCGGTATCGTGTGAATAGCGCGAACGATAACCGTCTTCTGGATTTTCGGGCACACCACGATTGGTATTTAGTTTACCTACCGTTGGCGTAACCAAAAAATTTCCTAAATCGCCAAACCAACCAATACCGCTCATGTGCGTAAAACTGAAACCTTCCATGGTGGTGTGTTCATAGGAATACCCAGGCCCATTATCGCCATCGGAAACCGTATCTGGACTCAATTGTACCAAACCGAAAGGTGTTGCCGACCCCGGAAATGTTTTACCAAAACCATGGGCATCCTTCGATTTTTTGCCATAGGTAACCGCTCCTATTATAGGATCGATATAATCCACAGGTTCTTTTTCGTCAGCTTTGTCTTTTTTCGTATTTGGTGCGCATGATGCCATCACCAAAACACTTAGCACTACACAAAACCTATACATTATTTTCCTTCTATTAATTATCATTCTTCAATTTTATCTTATTGATTATTGAACTGCATTAGTGTTCGTCTGACGATGTCGCACTAGCTGTTTTAAAAATATCAACCTGCACATCGTTTGTTTGAGATGCTCCGCATGTGGTTCTTCCTTTCTCCACAATCTCTGTCAACTCCTTGGTTAGTTTCTTAACCACTCTAGGATACTTGTCGTACACATTTGTAGTTTCTTCTGGATCCTTTTCCATGTTGTACAACTGGATTTCAGGAAGATTAAGTTCTCTCGCCCTTTTGTCGGTTGGGTTGGTCCATCCACCTGAACCTGGTGTTAGTTCTAACTTCCATGTTTTATTTCTAATGGAAAACTTTCCATGTATAGAATGATGCACCACCAATTTATGGTCTGTTTTGGCATTTTTGTTCTTAAGCATCGGTAATATGCTGTAAGAATCAACACCTGCGTTTTCTGGAAGTTCTACACCAGTTATTTCCGCACATGTGGCCATTAAACTGGTTTGACAAATCAATTTATCGTTTTCTGAATTCGCTTCCACAACCCCCGGCCATCTCACTATAAAAGGAATGCGGTGACCGCCTTCCCAAATATCAGATTTATAACCTCTAAAATTAGCACTAGGATAATGCCCGAATTCTTTTTCTAGTTGACCTGCTTTTGAAACCGGTGCTGAACACCCGTTATCACTTGTAAAAAACACAATAGTATTATCTGCAACACCATTTTCCTCGAGTGCTTTTAAAACACGACCAACCACATAATCGGTTTCCATTACAAAATCGGCATAAGCGCCCATACCACTTTTACCTTGCCACGCTTCTGAAGGCACCACAGGACTATGTGGCGAGTTTAAGGCCAAATACATAAAAAATGGCGCGTCGTCACCTGCTTCTTTTGCGATATACTCTGTGGCATGGTCACCCAAAAACTGTAACATTTTAATGGGTTCCATTTTATCAATCACCTTATCGTCTTTTATCACCGTTTTCATCACTCTTGAGTGGTGAAATCCAATGTAAGAATCGAAACCACGAGTTATCGGACCATCTGGCACTGTTGAGCCTATGGCGGGACCAATTACTTTTTTCCCATCGTAAACCTCAGCAGGGTTACCGTGTTCATCTAAAAACTGAAATCCTAAATGCCATTTACCAATAGCGGTGGTATTATAGCCAACTTGTTTTAGCATTTTTGGAACGGTTAGAATATCATCTGTAATTAGTGGGTCTAATTCTTCGCCCCCACTTAAAACACCTTGTTGTAATCTGGAACGCCACGCATAACGCCCCGTTAACACCGCATATCTTGATGGCGTACAAACAGCAGATGCTGAATGCGCGTCGGTAAACGTCATACCTTCTTTTGATAAAGCATCAACTTCTGGCGTTAAAATTTTTCCTTTTTCTGGGTTTAAAGCTTGTATATCGCCATAGCCCAAATCGTCACAAATAATGTAAACAATATTAGGTTTCTGCTGTGCATAAGCACAACTTACAAAAAGTGTTAATGCTAATACTAATTTTGATATTCTCATGTGTTTTACTTTAATCTTATTTCGGTTATTGCTCCCAAAAGTTCACCGTTCTCTTTAAATAATCCTGCTTTTAAAAGTTGTTTAGCGGTAGTTGTAAAATGCCCAGTATATTTTGTGGACTCCAATGAAGGATCTGTGCCATCTAAGGTGTAATATATATCATAACCAACCGCTTCGGTATCTAAATACACAATAGCTTCATTACGTAATTCATTCACCGCAAATGCAGGATAAATGCTAAACACACTTTTCGCATAATTAACGCCATCTCTATCCAACCTTTTAAAGTGTGAATCTTCTAATGCCTTTTGAAAACGTTCCCAACTTTTTACTTCGGGCTTGCTCCATGACACTTCGGCACTGGCCAAAGTTCTCGGATACAACATATATTCGCAGTGTTCTTCGGTTGGAGTAAATTCTGCCCATAAACAGGTTTGATTCCCCAAAACTAAATTTGCCTCTTCTTGGGTTAATTCTGAAGGAATGGGTTCATGACTATACACTTTTGATAAAGGCAACACCACTTTTGGGCCCACAGGCTCCATAAACGATGGACCTTGCACCTGACTGATGTATGAATAGGTGTAGGATGTCATAATTGTTGGATAACCCTCACGCGGCGCTTGCAATTGCGGTTGATGTTTACCACGTCTCCAAGCCATAATCGTTGCGCCTTTTACACCGTTGCCGCTTAACACTTCGTCCCAACCAATCATCGTTTTATGTTGTGCTGATACGATGTTGTGCATCCGTTGGATAAAATGACTTTGAAGTTCTTCTTCATCCTCCAAATGGTGTTCTTCCATTGTTTTTTGACAATACGGACACTTTTTCCAATTCGATTTATTGCACTCGTCGCCACCAATATGGAAATATTTTGAAGGGAATAGTGCCGCTACCTCTTCAATAACGTCTTCTAAAAATTGGTAGGTTGTTTCTTTTCCGGCGCACAACGCATTATTTGGCGCCTTACCTCCAACAGCAACTTCAAAATTCACCCCTTCTGGCACCTCATCATAACAGAACAAATTCGGATACGCAGCAATTAAAGCTTTACTATGTGCAGGCACATCAATTTCTGGAATAATTTCAACATTTCTGGTTTTGGCATACTGAATAATTTCCTTGATATCTTCCTGAGTATAAAATCCGCCAACAGGTTTGGGCTCATCGGCTGTTGCAGCCTTTCGTTCCCACCAAGGAATATCACCTCTATCAGCTCTCCATGCGCCTTTTTTCGTGAGGTTTGGATATTTTTTAATTTCAATGCGCCAACCTTGGTCGTCAGTTAAATGTAAATGGAACTTATTGATTTTATAAGACGATACTACATCAATTTGTTTCAGTACAAAATCCTTGGTTTGAAAATGGCGCGACACATCTAGCATAACTCCTCGCCATGAAAATCTTGGACTGTCTTTAACCAACATACTCGGCACCGCAGTTTCTTGGTTTACCCTAACCGGAATGGCTTGACGAAGTGTTTGGAACCCGTTAAATAACCCCGCATAATCAGTTGCTTGAATAGTAATTTTTGAAGGAGAAACGTTTAAAATATAGCCTTCTGGTTTTATGCTGCTGGAACGCACTTTTTCAAAAGCGATGTAATTAGAGCTGGCGCTTATTCTACCTTTTTTAACAGGTACATCTAACTTTAAATCGTTCTTAAATTGAGCCGTTACAATGGGTTTTAAATCGTTATAAAACGCTTTTGGAATAAAAACTTGTGTTTGTGCATTTAAATTAAATCCGCCCGACGAAACCTCCACAGATTCGGGTTGCGGTATAAATGCATTTTGAACCACTTGAGCCTTAACTTGAAGAGTAAAGACAAAAATTAATAGTATAAGTGCTAGTTTTTTCATCATTTATAAGTTTTCGGCAATTACTTGAGCAACGCGTTTACCTTGTTCGGTTTTACCTAATTCATTGTAATGCACATTGGCCGGTTTTATATACCATTCTTTTTCATTGGGCTTGGTAAACCCGTACAAATCGTTAATTTTTATTGATGGATAATTGGCTAAAACCTCAAGCGCCGCTTTGTTGTATTTTACGCTATCGCCACCAAATCGTCCGGCATCGCCTTCGTCTGGAACAGGTGTTGTAGTAGCAAAAATGAGTTTTGCTTTTGGGTATTCCTTTAAAAGATACTTGCAGATGTCGTGCAGGTTTTCTTTATACTTTTCTACACTATTTACTAGTTTACCATTGTCCCTATCCAGCTTTCCGTTTTTTACATATTTTAAATCATGTAACCCCACATTAAAGTGAATGACATCCCAAGTAAAATCCCAACCACCTTTTAAATAAGGTTGAAACATGGTAGTTTTCATGGTTTCCATAAACGGAATAAACTTGTTACTTGATTGTCCGTTTTTATGAAAGCGAAATACATTAGCTTTCCCCTCTAATTCTTTTCTCACGGTTGGTGTATATCCGATAGAAATGGAATCGCCATAAATAAACACATTAGGCAATTTTTTATTCGGGTGAACATACTGAAATGCTTCCCCTTTATTAGCTAATTTTTTCCATGCTTCGCGAGCTACTTCCTCATCATATCTATCGCCAAAAAGATTGAATGATGCACAAGACGATGCGCCCATATATAAGGTAGTTGCTCCTAAGTATTTTACAAAATGTCTTCTTTTCATAAATGCTTCTATAAAGTCACCGTTAACGTGTTGAACGACTTAGCTTCTAATGTAGCCTTAATGTCTTTATCGTTTATTTTTAATTCTAAACCCTGATTTTCTTCCGCGGTGTTGTAGGCCAAAATCACCACTTCGTTTTTTGCTTCGTTATAAAAAACGATGGCATTTTCATCATCTCCCGTAGCTTTTAATTTAACCGAACCTGGTGCCACAAATGCACTTAAATGTTTCATTAAATAAAACTCAGGATTGTAAGTAATAGCTTTGGTGTTACTATCAATTGAAATCATGGAGTTTTGCTTCCAGCCCCATTGGCTTTTGCCGGTTTCATCCAATACCATATTCCAGTACATATATGAATTGGCGCCATTTTCAAAATAGTGTTTCATTAAATTGAAGGTATATTCGGCGGCGTTCCAATCGTTGGAGCCATCACCACACTCCGTTTCAGTTTGCATAAGCTCCATATCTGGATAAGTGGCGTGAACCGCTTCAATAGCGCCTTTTCCAGCCCATTGAAATCCAATTCCTTTTATATAATCCTTGGCATTTTTATATTCTACAATATCCGTTACACGCTCTAATTGCGGACGCTCAACTGTTCCTAACCAAATTTCGGTATCTAGGTTTTCTTCTTTAAACTTAGGCCCCAAGTAATCGGCTATTAAAATCCCTAAATCTTGCGGCTTCCATACACATGATGGAAAATTTTGAGCCGAGTTGTATTCGTTTTGCACATGTACGGCCGTAATGTCAATTCCTTCCTTTTCGTAGGCTTTCACAAATTTAGCAAAGTATAGAGCATAGGCTTCAAAGTACTCTGGTTCTGTAATGAAACGAGACACCAATTCTTCGGTAGAACTCCACTCCTCTGGTAAGTCGTTAAATTCCGGATTAGACTTACAAGCATAGTGTTTGCTGTGTTTCATCCATGATGGCGGACACCAAGGCGAGGCCCAAACTTCAACATCTGGGTTTATTTTCTGTGCTTCTTTTATATATGGAATTAATCGTTTTTTATCTCTATCGATAGAAAAATTCTCCATGGCAAAATCACCTTCAGTTTCGTTATGGCTGTACCAATCTACCGCGTAGTCGTTGGCTCCAATAGGCATTCTGCATACACTGAATTTACATCCCGTTTCTAGGTTAAATAAATCGTTTAAAATTTGTTGCTTCTCCTCTGGAGTTACCATGTTAAGAGCTTCCCAACCCAACTCGTTAAAACATCCGCCAAAACCCGTAATTTTTTGTTCTTGGTTTTTGGTATCCACTGAAATAGTTAGGTCTGCCGCAGTTTTAGCCCCCTTCCCTTCATAAGTTTTTTGCTCCCAAACATTAGTATTGGTACTACTTACCCAAGTCACTTTTGTGTCTTCTTTACACGATGAAAAAACAACAATTGCCCCTAATATTATGCCCTTTATAAGTTTCATTTCAGTTTTATTTTACAGTTAAAATTCCTCTTAGTTTAATATCTTTTGATGATGCTCCAATCATGATTCTAAAATCACCTGCTTCAACAACACGTTTTAAATTTATATCTAACATTGATAATGCTTCTGAATTTAATGTGAACGTTACTTTTTTAGATTCGCCCGCTTTTAATGCCATACGTTGGAAACCTTTAAGCGATTTTATAGGTTGTGCAACAGATGACAATTCATCGCGTATGTACAGTTGCACCACTTCTTCTCCATCTAAAGCTCCTGTGTTTTTTATGGTACAGGTTACTTCCACGGCTTCATTTGGTGCTATGTTATTTTTACTGAATTCTAAATTTGAATATTCAAACGTGGTGTAGCTCAATCCGAATCCGAATGGAAATAATGGTTGCCCTGTTAAATTATGATAGTTATCCCCACGACCTGTAGGTTTGTTGTTGTAGTACAACGGGCATTGCGCTTCGTCTACTGGGAACGTAATTGGCAAACGTCCCGCAGGGTTTTCATCTCCAAACAAAATATCTGCAAACCCATTTCCGCCATTTTCACCAGCATACCACGCCATGATAATACTATCCACTTCGTTAATCCAATTGGCCATAGTAATGGCACTACCACCAACTAAAACCACAACCGTTGGTTTGCCTGTTGCGGCAACTGCTTTTATCAAGGCTTCCTGATGCCCCGGTAAAGCCAACAAAGCACGGTCTCTAAATTCGCCTTCGTGGATTCCCGCAAAAACTACAGCCACATCGCTTTTTTCTGCAGCAGAAACTGCGTCTTTTATTTGTTGTTCCCACTCTTGTTCTACTTCGGCATCCCAAACTAGTTTAAATTTGGCATTTCCCGCCGACTCGTAAAATTCAATTTTCACATCATACGCTTTGCCTTCTTCAAAAGAAAATTCCTTTAAAATGGCATTATAGGATTGCTTTTGCCAATTATCGATGAACAGTTTACCATCTAAATACATGCGGTAACCATCATTACCTTCAATTCCTATTTTAAACTTTCCAAATTTTGGAGCTTTAATCTTACCCGTCCAACGCACTGAATACCAATCGTACGGCAGACTTTCATGCGGTGAAAAGAGTGTCCATCCAAATCCGATTTTCTTATCAATACGCTCCACTTTTGGTGTACCGCTTAGAGTAATATTATCAAAGTAATCGCCTTTTAACCCCTCAACAACCTTACCATCTTTTGTTGTAAACAAGTATTTTGATGGAATAACTTGATGATTTTCTTCTTTTAGGGAAACGCCTTCAGCATAGTTAATATTGGCTTCACCTATTTTAGCAGCCACACCGTTGTAAAATGACACTAAATCGTTTCCCGGACCACTATAGCCGCCTAAACGAACGTTTTTAGCATCATGACCAATTAAGGCTACTGTTTTACCCGATTTATTTACTGGCAATGTGTTGTTACTATTTTTAAGTAACACCATAGATTTTGATGCCGTTTTTCTAGCTAATTCTCGGTGTGTTTTATGTCCGTTCCATTTATCGGCTTCTTTAGCATCAACGTAAGGGTCTTCAAATAAACCTAAATCAAATTTTATTTTCAAAATACGGCTTACCGCTTCATCAATCGCTTCAATATCTACCATATCTTTTTCATAAGCTTCCCAAAATAATGAGTAGTGATTGTAGTTGGTTTGAAACATCACATCTAAACCGCCTTCAACCGCATCTTCTGTAGCTTCGGCATAATTTGCAGCCGTAAAATGCAAAACGTTGGCGCCACCTGTTGCACCAGCATCAGAAATTACAAAACCATCGAATCTCCATTCGTCTTTTAATTTATCGCGTAACAACCAAGAATTTGACGTACATGGAGTTCCATCTAAAGAGTTATAAGCCGTCATCACCGAACGTGCTCCCGCTTTTTGAAATACGGCTTTAAACGCTGGGAAATAAATTTCCTCAAGCAAGCGTTCGTTAAAACTAATGGGGTAACTATCGCGACCACCAGCACCTACGTTTGCAACGAAATGTTTTGGTGTGGTAATAACACCTTCATTTTCAAACTCACTTATGAATGCTAAACCCATTTGCGTGGTTAAATAGGGGTCTTCACCATAGGTTTCCTCAACACGTCCCCAACGTACATCGCGTGCAATATTTAAAACCGGAGATAGAATTTGACGAATACCACGCGTTTTAGTTTCTTTTGTAATAGCAGCTGCAACATCGCCAACTAAATTAGTATCCCAAGTAGCGGCTAAACCAATAGCTTGCGGATATACGGTAGCACCATCGCGCGCCAAACCATGTAAAGCTTCGTTAAACGGGATGATTGGAATACCTAAACGGGTTTCTTCTAAAAAGTACTTTTGAAGCGCGTTAATTTCGTTTGCCATATCTTGAGCACTTCCGGTAGAACCGTAATCCATAATTTGCTCTGCGGCATTATCATTTTTTCCTTTAGATGAAATTTGAAAACCGAAAATACCGTGTTTTAACTTGTCTTTCCCGATACTTAAATCGCCAGGAATCATAAACATTTGCCAGAACTTTTCTTCTAAAGTCATACGGCTTAACAAATCTTGCACACGTTCTTCTACAGGTAACTTAGGGTTTTTGTAAGGTGGGTCTTTTTTTGTAGAAAAGGCCAAAGACATAGTTAAAATCCCTCCTAAAACTACCAATACTACAATGTATTTTATGCTATTAATTTTTTTCATCTGATTTGTTTACTATAATTCAATTTCCTTTAGTTTATCTAATTGTGGCCATGAATCTGTACCGTCGTTTTCTTGTTTTGCACCCGTAGTGCTTCTACCGTCGTTTATAATTTTTAATACCTCGGCTTTAAATTCTTTTACAATTTCAGGATGTTCTGCTTGTAAATTTTTGGTTTCGCCTGCATCTCTTTTTATGTTGTACAATTGCACTTTTGGAAGTGTATCGTAAATGGCTTTTTTGGTGTTACTATTTGGGAAACTCCATCCGCCTGAACCTTTACAAAAATTCACTTTGTAATCACCTTTTCTATATGCGAACTCCCCACGAACTGAATGGTGAATGATGCTTTCACGTTTTGGCGTTTCACTATTAGGTAAATGACTAAAACTATCTTCTGCCACGTTATCTGCTAAATCTATATTTAATATATCGGCTACTGTGGCAAAAAAGTCTGTTGTACAAACAAGCTGTTCTGTTTTTGTTGGCTGAATGTTATTTTTCCATGTCATAATATATGGCACGCAATGACCACCTTCAAAAATATCAGATTTTGTACCTCTATAAACATAGCTTGGATTATGTCCTTTAGATTTTAACTGCTTAAAGTTTGCCGTAGGAGAGCAGCCGTTATCACTTGTAAAAACGATTAATGTATTTTCTGAAATGCCATTAGCTTCTAGAGCCTTTGTAACCTCACCAACAACCCAATCGACCATGATTACAAAATCTGCGTACGGATTTTCTAACCCACTTTTACCTTTAAAAGCATCTGTTGGTAAAATTGGTGTGTGTGGTGCAGGAAGCGGCATATACACAAAAAACGGATCGTCCTTTTTTGCATTCTCATTGATATAACTTACAGTTCGATTTGTGATTTCTGGTAAGGCTTGCTCATGGGTAAAATCGTCCGCTGTTAAACCTTTTCTCCAAAATCCTTGTCCAGTGCCTTTCGTATTTTTTGTCGGCACACTTGTTGGCATATCGTTCTCTACCCAAACGTAAGGTGGCATATCTAAAGAACCACAAAAGCCGTAGCTATAATCGAATCCGTGCGTGTTCGGACCATTTTTTATGGGTTTTGTAAAATCTACAACAGGTCTAGATTTTAGGTTATCAATATCTATTCCGAGAGAATCTGGTTGTGTAATGTCCCAGTCCCAACCCAAGTGCCATTTCCCAATAAAAGCAGTATTGTAACCGCTGTCTTTTAAAACATCAGCAATAGTAGTTCGGTTTGGTTTTATTAATGATTTTGAATACCCACTCACCACGCCTTGTTTTAATGATGTACGCCAATTGTAACGGCCAGTTAAAATACCATAACGTGTTGGTGTACAAACCGCAGAACTTGTGTGGGCATCAGTATACATTACGCCGTTTGAAGCCAGCGCGTCGATATTAGGCGTTTCAATTTTTGAATTCTCATTGTAAATAGACACATCGCCAATACCTAAATCATCAGCAAGAATGTAAATGATGTTTGGTTTTGTAATGGTCGTATTTTTCGCTTCTTTTTCTTTACAAGCGAAGAAAACGATACTAATTAAGGTTATTTGTAAAACTGATTTTATGGACATTATTTTTTTAATAAATGGTCTTGATTTCTTTTGTTTTGTTGTAATTCATTATCAAATTCCTCCATCATGCTTCGCAACTTTTTAACAATTTTTGGATGTTGTGATGCTACATTATTTTTTTCAGAAATGTCTTTCTCTAAATGGAATAATTGAACACCATCTTTTTCTGTTATTCTTAGCTTCCAATCACCTTTACGAACCGCTTCTAAAGTTGATTCTTTGTAATAATAAAATCCTTCTTTTTTATGCGGCGATTTGCTTTTTTTACCAGATAATAATTTCCAAATATTTTTTCCGTCTATTTCCTTTTCTGGTAAATTAGCATCCGTTACATGTGCAATTGTTGGTAAAAAGTCTATTGTTGAAGCTACTTCGTGTGTAACGGTTCCTTTCTTTATTTTACCAGACCACTTTGCAATCATTGGCACACGCATTCCGCCTTCATAGGTTAAAAATTTACCACCTCTTAAAGGTAATGCACTACCGCCTTTATCGCCTTTTGAAGTCCAAGGTCCATTATCTGAAGTAAAAATAACGAGCGTGTTTTTATCAATATTTAAATTTTCTAATGTTTTTAAAATTTCACCAACGCCCCAATCTATTTCTTCAATAACATCACCATACAATCCTCGCGCACTTTTTCCTTTAAAATTTTCAGAAGCAAAAAGCGGTACATGAGGCATTGAGTGTGCTAAGTATAAAAAGAAGGGTTCTTCTTTATGCTCTGATATAAAATTTACTGCTTGCTGTGTATAGCGTTTAGAAAGTGTACTTTGATCTACCGGGTATTCTACAATTTCATCTTGTTGAAATAAGGGCACTCTACTTTTTCTCCATTTTTTTTGACGTAAACTATCTATGGTCATCCCTTCTCTAAAAACAACGTTTTTATTCACTTTTGCCTTTGGGTTAACAGACATATCGTTACTAAACGGTATACCATAATAAAAATCGAACCCTTGTTGTGTTGGTAAATATTGTGCTTCGTCCCCAAGATGCCATTTACCAATACAAGCTGTTGCATAATTTTTAGTTTTAAGCATATCTGCAATAGTTGTTTCTTCGCTCGATAAACCACCTGCAATATTTGGCCACAATACTTCTGGTACACCTATTCGTTGTGGATAAGCACCTGTTAACAAGGCTGCTCTTGAAGGCGAACAAATAGACGATGCCGAATAAAAATTAGTGAATTTTATACCTTCTGAAGCCATTTTATCCAAGTTCGGTGTTTTTATTAACGGCGAACCAAATACCCCAACATCTTGATAGCCTTGATCGTCTGTAAAAATGATGATGATATTTGGGGTTGATGCATTGGCTTGTGCTTTAATTGAAAGATTCCAACTAAAGACAAGAAGTAGTGTGATGATGACTAACTTTTTCATGGTTTATTATTTTGAATTTAAATTACCATCAAATGTATAAGTTTCTCCTTTAGATGTATTAAACTCTATGTGCCTATTTCTATAACTTAACGTGCATTTTCCGCCTGCTTTTGATAAAACTTCAACATTTTTTAATTCTGAATTCTCCCAACTAAAACTCAACTCAAAACCACCTCTCGCCACAATTCCAGACACGCGACCTTGTGGTAAGGCGCTTGGTAATGCAGGTAACAATTCTATTTTATCTAAATGACTTTGTAAAATCATTTCTAAAATACCCGAAGCGCCACCAAAATTTCCATCAATTTGAAATGGTGGATGTGCATCGAACAGATTGGGGTAAGAGCCACCACCAACTTTCCCATTTGGTCGTTCGGCAGGACTCAGCAGTTTGTGAAGCAGTTTATAAGCATGGTCGCCATCTCTAAAACGTGACCAAAAATTAATTTTCCAGGCTAAACTCCAACCAGTACCATTATCACCACGGTATAATAGAGATTGTTTAGCAGCTTCCATCGAATCAGGTGTGTCTTCGTAATTTATTTCTTTTCCTGGATGCACCGCCCAAAGGTGCGATACATGCCTATGGTGATTCTCAGGGTCATCCTTATCTTCCATCCATTCTTGTAATTGCCCATGCTTGCCAATTTGGTTAGGTGCAATTTTATCAATCATGGTTTTTAAGGTTGAAGCAAATTCTTGGTCGGTATTTAATAGTTTTGAAGCTTCAATCGTACTTCTAAATAAAGCGCGAATGAGTTGATGGTCCATGGTGGGGCCTGCTACCAATCCGCCTATTTCTGGGGAGTTTGATGGTGAACTTATTAAATAGCCTGTATTCGGATCTTCATATAAAAACTGGCTGTAAAATAGGGCTGCATTTCGCATTAGTGGATAACGCTTTTCTAAGAACACTTTGTCTTGGGTATACAAATAATGCTCCCAAATGTGTGACGACAACCAAGCAGCGCCACCTAACCAAATACCATGGTGGGAAGCGTTTACCGGAGCTGCACCTCGCCAAATATCAACATTGTGGTGCACTATCCAACCATCTGCGTTATAGTGCGCTTTGGCCACTTTTGCTCCTGTAACCGAAAGGTCTTCAATTAAATCGAATAAAGGTTCGTGGCATTCACTTAAATTATACATTTCAACCGGCCAATAATTCATTTCTAAATTAATATTGGTCGTGTAGCTACTAAACCATGGCGGTGTTAATTTATCGTTCCAAATACCTTGAAGTGTTGCAGGTTTCGTTCCCGGTCTGCTGCTAGCAATGGTTAAATATCGTGCGTATTCTACGTACAAAGCCAATAATTGTGGGTCGTTTGGTGTTTCGCTGAAATCTGAAATACGTTGGTCGGTTGGGTTTTTCGACTTTCCGTTATCGCCAAAACTTAGCTGAAAACGGTTGTATAATTTTTGGTAATCATCGATGTGTTTCGCTTTAACGGTATCGTAATTTGTGTTTGAAACTTTGGCTAAAGTTTCAGGCACTATCTTTTCAGGTTCACCGGAAACGTCTTTAAAATCGATATAATTAGTTGCCGCTGTTAGGTAAATTGTAGCATTTGAAGCTTCGCTAACTTGAAGCTTGCCTGCAACATTTTTAATGGTGCCGTTTGTGTTTACTTTTAAGGTTGAAACTCCGCGTAACACTCCATCTTTTACCTTTACCACCAAGGTTTGCGAGTCGTTTGAAGTGATAACCGATTTATCTTCGTGAATGGCATCTAACCATAAATCGAAATTAAGCGCTTTATCCGTACTCGAAGTTAAATTTACCGCAATAATGTGGTCTGGATAACTCACTAGTACTTCACGCTTATATTCTACACCGTTAATCGTGTATGACACCGAACTAATCGCATCGTTTAAATTTAAAACTCGTTTATAGTTGGTGACATTTTCATGGTTTTTAAAGCTGATATACATATCACCAAACGGTTGATAATGCACCTGTTTTAGAGGTTCGCTCATAAACTCATCTTGTGCCAACTTATGTGCTTCCCTGCTTTTACCTTCTGTTAAAAGCTGTCTTATTTCACCTAAGTAATTCCCGGCATCCTCGTTGGAATAATCGTGTGGTTGACCCCGCCATAAGGTTTCTTCATTAAACTGAATATGTTCTTGCGCCACACCACCATAAATCATGGCTCCTAAAGTTCCATTACCAACAGGTAAAGCTTCTGTCCATTTTTTAGCCGGCTCATCGTATTGTAACTTAAATTCGGCTTTTTGTTGTACTTCGACTTTAGAATTTTCACAGTTAACCAGTGTAAATCCTAAAACGAAGACACATAGTGTTTTTATGGTATTATTGACTATTTGTATTTTCATTTCAAAAAGCTCTTATTTTATCCTTTTATTTCGACGTAAAACGGATAGGCATATTTTAATTCGCCCTTACGTTGTAAATAGGTTTTTGGCATAATGGTTATTTCACCCTTTTGCAATTCAATATTATTAAAACTGAAACTGGTTTGTCCATTAGCTTCTATATTTATGGATTTTGTTTGCGTACCTAAATCTAACTCTAGTGTACCTGTCGTATTTATTGGCGCATCGAAATGCACAATAATATCGAAGGTTTTAGTTTCATCTACGATAACATCCCAATAAATAAATTCCTTTTTAATACCTTCTTTTTTTAAGAAAAGGGCATCGTTTTGGTTTAACATCACTGGATTTTCGTGAACAGTGCCAATGATTGGCTTTGGTGAATTTACGATGTGTTCGGATGTTTCCATGGTGTTTAACCAAGTGTCCATTTCATTTTTTAATTCTGAAACCAAATCTTGGTGTTCTGCTGATATATCGTTTTGCTCATAAGGGTCTTCTTTTAAATTGAACAATTCAAACTTATCATTCCCTTCTTCATCTTTACCGACGCCAACTAATTTCATATCACCTTTTCTTGTAGATACATTTCTGTAATGCACTGGAGCTGTTCTTGCCCAATATCTGTTAATAATACGCTCTGGTAAATCTTTCTCTTCTTGCATCAATAACGGTAACAAACTTTGGCCTTTAATATTTAAACTATCAGGCAACTTAGCTCCTGTAAATTCAACTAAAGTTGGTAAAACATCATAATGTGCAGCAGGTGTGTTTATGTCTCTGGCTTCTTTAAAAGCCTTTGGGTAATGCCAAAAACTCGGTACACGAACTCCGCCTTGAAAAACCGAACCTTTCTTACCCCTCATACCAGCAATATATCTTGGGTGCTGCGGACCGTTGTCTGTCATAAAAATAACTAGAGTGTTTTCGTCTATGCCTAAATCTTCTAGTTTTTTAAATAGTAATCTTAAATTATCATCAATATTGGTGACCATTCCATAGACTTTTCTAGAGTTTTCTCTACTGTGGTCGGTAACGTTTGGATAGGGTTTTCCTTGGTTAATTAAACCTGCATCGATATCTACATCTTTGTACATATCGTAATATTTTTGAGGCAGTTGTAATGGGCCATGAGGGGCATTGTACGATAAATACATAAAGAATGGATGCTCTTTATTCTCCTCTACATAATCCATAGCTGCTTCGGTAAACACATCGGTACAATACCCTTGTGTTTGTACTTGTTTACCGTTTTTCCAAAGGATGGAATTGAAATAGCTGCTATCTCTTTTTAAGGTATTTGGCCAATCGCCATATTGCCCAATACCTCCAGATAAATGATTTAAAGTAAAATCGAAACCTTGGTCTTGTGGACGCATAGGATAATTATCACCTAAATGCCACTTGCCAATCATTCCCGTTTTATAACCTGCTTCTTTTAAAATTTCGGCTATCGTAACTTCTGAGGGTGCCATCATAGCACCACCTCTGTACGTATCGTGTACACCAGCTGTCATGGCGTACTTGCCCGTCATTAGTGCAGCTCGTGTGGGTGCACACACAGGGTTTACCGAAAAATCATCGAAACGCACACTTCTTCTCGCTAAACTATCCAGTACAGGTGTTTTAATATGCGGATTACCATAATACCCTAAATCGCCAAAACCTTGATCGTCTGTTATAATTAAAATAACGTTTGGTTTAGAAGTTGTTACTGACTTTTCAACGTTAGCACAACTGCTTAAAACCAATAGAAACAGAATTATATTTAGGTATATTATTCGATTCATAATTAATTAGTTTTTGGAAGTTGCATATACATCGTTAGACCAATCTTCCAATTTTTTCAGCATCGTTTTTACCAACTCTGGATGCTGACTAGCTATATTATTATTTTCGCCTAAATCTTCTCTTAAATTGAAAAGTAAAGGTTCAGCGTCTTTGTTTCTCAGGATAAGTTTCCAATCGCCTTGACGCATCGCTTTTCTTCCTGCGTAACCCCAAAACACATCACGTTCAGGTAAAGGTACTCCTTTAAAAAGGTTATCCTTTAAACTGATGCCATCTAAATCGTCTGGAATTTCACTACCTACAATATCCATTATGGTTGGAAACAAATCCATAGTTAAAATGGTTTCATTATTAACTTGATTAGGTTGAATGGTTCCTGGATACCAAGCCATGGCCGATACGCGATGACCGCCTTCCCACAGGGTAGATTTATAGCCTCTTAAACCGCCGTTGCTTCCCACTTTTTGAGACGCTCCGTTGTCTGAACAGAAAAAAACCAAGGTGTTTTTATCAATTTTTAATTCTTTTAGGGTTTTCATCACTTCGCCAATGCCTTCATCCATAACCTCAACCATTTCTTTGTAAATGGCGTTAAGTTCTTCGTCTGACACTTTGTTTTTTTGCTTAGCACCATTTTTCCAACCTACGTAGCGTTCGGCTGGAGATTGACGACCTTGAAACGGACCATGAGGTGCCTCATGCGGAATGTAAAGCAAAAAAGGTTCGTCTTTATGGCGTTTGATAAAATCAACTGAATGTTTGGTGATTAAGTCTGTAGAATAGCCTTTTTCATTTTTAATGGTATCGCCAACCCACCAATCTTCATAACCTTCTTGGTCTATATGGGAATGGTAATCTACATTCCCGGAAACATAACCAATATATTCATCGAACCCTTGATTAATAGGGTTAAATTCCTTTTTATAACCCACGTGCCACTTACCAAACATACCTGTAACGTAGCCTGCTTTTTTAATGGCATCGGCAAAAGTTTTTTCACTGATAGCTAACCCTTTGTCGCGATGATGCTTTGCGGTTACCACACCATCAATACCCACACGTTGTTGATACTTGCCCGTTAAAAGCGCTGCTCTGGTTGGACTACAAACAGGACCATTAGCATGAAAATCTGTAAACTTGATACCTTCTGCAGCCATTTTATCAAGATGCGGCGTATTGATGAAAGAACTCCCATAACACGACAAATCGCCATAGCCCATATCATCGGCCATTATGATGATGATGTTGGGTTTGACATCTTTCTGTGCTGAACAACTACATGTTGCAAAGGTTAAGAAGCAAATGCTAAACAGTTTTTTGAATGTAGTAATCATATTTATTTGATTAAATGCAATTCTTCGTGAATTAATCGTTCCAGTGGTTTTCAATAATTTGAAGGATTTCTGGATTATCAGCATCAGTATCTCGAAGCATGTCACGTTGCTTTAAGATTTCGGCTTTCATTTCTTTAATAATCTCCTGATATTCTGGGTCGTTGTAGGCATTATGCAACTCCTTTGGGTCTTTTTCTAAATCATAAAAATCCCAGAATTGATTTTGAGCCGCACCTTTAAATCCGTTGCCGTAAAAGAACGCCAATTTGTAACGCTGTCCGCGGATACCAAAATGTCCGGGTCTGTCTTTTGAATGGTCCCAGTAACGGTAATACCCATAATCTCTCCAATCGTTAGGCGTATGTCCTTTTAAATTTTCACGGAAACTGTGCCCTTGCATATCGCTTGGATAATCGATTCCAGCATAGTCTGCGAACAATGCTGAAAAATCCACATTTTCAATTAAATCCTTGTTTCTGGCTCCTGCTCTCACCTCCTTTGGATAACGAATGACGAAAGGCATGTGAATAGACTCTTCGAAAATTAAACGTTTATCGAACCAACCGTGTTCACCTAAGAAATACCCTTGGTCTGCCGTATAAATAACTACCGTATTTTCTGCAAGCCCTGATGCTTCTAAATAAGCTAACAGTTTACCAATGTTGTCATCTACAGCGGCACCAGAACGCATAAAATCTTTCACCATTTTTTGGTAGGTTTTATATCTAGCTTCTTCTTTGGTTAAACCATCAACTGAAAAAGGTAACCCGGGATAATTCATAAAATCTTTACGTAATTCAGGGTTGGCTGTAGCATCTAAATAGCGTTGGGTTAAATTATCCATAGACTGCCCTAAAAACGAACGCCCAGTGGTTGATGCACTACTATCGTAAAACGACTCTGGCACTGGAATTTCATCATCTTTATAAAGGTGAGCAAAACGCTCTGGATAATCGTAAGGTTCGTGAGTGGCTTTAAAATGACACATGGCCATAAACGGTTTGTTTTTATCACGATTTTCAATCCAATCGATAGTCTTATCAGCAATAATATCGGTACTGTAACCTTTATATTGCTTACCGCCTTCGTAATAATCTTTCCAGTTATCTTTTGTCTTTAAAAATGGGTCGTGGTATTCTCCCTGACCAGGAAGCACGCAGTAATAATCGAAACCAGCAGGCTCTTGTTTTAAATGCCATTTTCCTATAATAGAGGTTTGGTAACCACCTTTTTGCATTTCTTTGGCGATGTTATTGTACTGTGGTGATAAACCAGCATCTAAAATTTTAACCCCATTTACATGACTATATTGCCCCGTTAAAATAGTGGCTCTACTTGGTGTACAAATAGAATTAGATACCAAACAATTTTCTAACACCGTGCCTTCTTCTGCCAATCGTGAAATATTTGGTGTATGCACGAAATCTTCTAAAATACCTCCGTAAATACCCCAAGCCTGTGAGGTATGGTCATCAGACATAATGAACAAAATATTCGGTCTTTCTACTTTTGATTCGCTTTCAGCTTTCTTTTGGTTTTCCTTACAACTTGTAATGGTTACCAAAAGCAATAAAACCAGCCCGCTAAATTGAAGTGCTCGATTCATTTTGAAATATTTATTTTGTAACATGAAGTTCTACGGTTTCAAATTTGTTGGATGATGGCCCTATACCAATTTCAAAAACACCAGGTTCTACTACTTTTTTACGCAATTGCGTATCAAAAAACCATAAATCTTCAGGTGTGATTTCAAAACTTACTTTGGTAGATTTACCAGGTTTTAAAGACACTCGTTTAATGCCTCGCAAACTTTTTAATGGTCGTTTTACCGAACTTTCAACATCTTTAATATACAATTGCACCACCTCATCGCCTGCAACATCTCCAACATTAGTCACCTTAACGGAAACGGTAGTTGTTCCTGTTGTGCTGATTTTATCTTTTGATAATTTTAATGTATCATATTTAAAATTGGTGTAGCTCAATCCGTAACCAAATGGGTATAAAGCTTCACCCTTAAAATAGCGATACGTTCTGCCTTTCATATTATAATTTACAAAAGGCAATAAATCTTTATGCGATTTATAAAAGGTTACTGGCAAACGTCCAGAAGGATTATAATCACCAAACAACACATCGGCAATGGCGGTTCCTCCAAGTTCACCTGGGTACCAAGCCTCTACAATGGCCGGTAAATTATCGTTTTCCCAGTTTATTGCTAGTGCACTTCCGTTTAATAATACTAATACAACAGGTGTTCCTGTTTCATGAAGCGCTTTTAATAATTCTTTTTGAATTTCTGGTAACTCGATATCGGTTTTATCGCCCCCATCAAATCCTTTGTAGTTTACTGGCATTTGTTCACCCTCAACACTTGGGGTAATCCCTCCAACAAACACAACCACTTCTGATTTTTTTGCTAATTCAATAGCTTTTTCAAACGATGTTTTTTCTGGTGAAGCCCACATGAATTTTAATTTAGCGGGATAACCTTCGTGATAGTATTTGATATTTACTTTATACGATTTTCCTTTTTCAAGTTGAATAGATTCATCTATTACGCGTCGTTTTGGTTCATTAGTATTGTCAACAATTACTTTACCATCTATAGCCAAGGTGTAACCTTTGTGATGACTTTGAAGTCCTAATCTATATTCACCAGAAACATCAACCTTAATATCTCCTGTATATTCCACTGCAAATTTAGCCTCATTCAAACCTTTAACAGGATTTAAGTTCCAGTTTGAGTTTACCACTTCTTCCACCCTTGTGGTCACTGGAGTTCCTGCAAAATCGTGATTATTATAATATTTAGCTTGTAAACCATTTTCGCCTTCAAAACTCAAAAATTCAGCAGGAACTAAAGATATGGTCGGTTCCTTAGAAATCAACTCAGAACCAGCTTCATAATATACTTTTGTGTTTTCTGAAACTTTACTTTTTATACCATCTAATGGTGTGAAATATTGCGATGGAAATCCGTTGTAGTTTCCTAAAAGCACCTCTAAATCGTTAGCATTAGGCCCTACAACAGCAATAGATTTTAAATCCTTTTTTAAGGGTAACGTCTTATTTTCATTTTTTAATAATACGATAGACTTTTGAGCGGTTTCCAAGGCTAAAGCTCTGTGCTTTTCGGAACTTACCACATCCATTGGAATACTTGCATAAGGCACCATTTCTGTGGGGTCGAACATGCCTAATTTAAAACGGGCTTTAAAAATTCGTTTTAAAGATACATCTACTTCATCTTCTTTAAGTAATCCGGCTTTAACCGCACTTTTTAAATACTCGTAACGCGATCCACAGTTTAAATCGGTACCCGCCAAAACAGCAACTGCTGCGGCCTCTTCTTTAGAATCGGCATAGTTATGATAATCATAAATATCTCGAATAGCATTACAATCTGAAACCACGTAACCATCAAAACCCCAATCTTTTCGTAAAATGTCGTCAAGAAGTAAGTCGCTCGCACAACAAGGTTTCCCCATATATCTGTTGTATGCCCCCATAATTGAATAGGCTTTTCCTTGTTTTACTGTAGCTTCAAAAGCAGGTAAATAGGTATCATATAAATCTCGCTCGGTCGTTATGGCATCAAAAAAGTGCCTTTCTGGTTCCGGACCACTATGTACTGCAAAATGTTTAGGTGTGGCCACTAGCTTTAGATATTTTTCATCGTCACCTTGCATACCCTTTACAAAGCTTACGCCCATTCTTGAAGTTAAATACGGATCTTCGCCGTAGGTTTCTTGACCACGCCCCCAACGTGGGTCTCTGAAAATATTAATATTTGGCGTCCAATAGGTTAACCCTTCGTAGCGCTTATACGAATTGTTACGTTGCGCTTCATGATGTTTTGCTCGAGCTTCATCAGAAATGACTACCGCATCTTTATAAATTAAATCGGTATCGAAGGTTGCTGCTAAACCAATGGCTTGCGGAAATACTGTGGCTTTTCCGGCACGAGCCACCCCGTGTAAACACTCATTCCAGTACTCGTGTGCTGGTACATTCAATCTTGGAATCGCAGGCGCATCGTTCATCATTTGTCCTACTTTTTCCTCTAATGTCATTCTAGACACTAAATCGTCTACACGCTCATCAAAGGATAAAGATGGATTTAAATAGGGTACGTTTTCTTGGGCATTCATTATTACGGAAACCAAGGTAAACGTTAGTAATGGTATTAATTTTGAAATTTTCATTTGTTATAATGACTAGTAGTTATTTATTGTAATTCACTTCCACCACCGAAATGGTATTTGCTGGAATATCGACAACTTGTGCGTGGTCATCTTTCAACCAGATATCGAATGTTTTTACTTTATCTGATTCATTTTTTATGAACAGATAAATAGTATTATCGTCTTTAAGCGTCATAGTATCACCGTACCAAGAAGCTGAAGCTACACGTTTCATTCCTGGTTTCATAAACCTACCAAATAGTGCCATTGCCGCGTAATCTGGATTGTATGTTACCGTTTTTTCTTGTCTGTCAATTGTAATTAAGCTATTCTGCTTCCAACCCCAACCGCTGGAAGAATCTTCATTTAAAATCATGTTCCAATAACAGAAGTTTGGTACACCATGATTAATAAACGAGGCTACCTCATTAAATCTTGAAAAAGCTTGGTCTACGCTATTTTTTCCACCATAGCAATTGCCCTCTGTATGCAACAACTTTATGTCAGGAAATACCGTTTTCATATTCTCAACCTGTCTTGAACTCATATATTGCACGCCAATACCATCAACCGCTTCTCGCCATGTTTTGTTTGAAACAAATTCTAAACCATCTAAACGCTTTGCGGTACGAAATGAACCTGCCCAAATTTCGGCTGGCACATTGTCTTTCTGAAACTGCGGACGTAAATAGTTAATAACGAACTCACCCATTTGCTTTGGCGGCATATGGCACGAAGGGTATTTAGTTGAAATATCCTGTTCGTTTTGAATAACTATTTTATTAACAGTGATGCCTTCTTTAGCATAAGCATCCACATATTTTGAAAAATATTTAGCATACGCCTTATAAATTTTAGGGTCGTCTTTTAAAACGTTTTTCTCCGGAAATTCTTCACCTCTATCCATTAGTCCAGATGCTTTCATCCAACCTGGAGGACTCCAAGGCGATGCGAACAACTCCATTTCTGGATTGTATTTGTAAGCCATTTTAATGTATGGAATAACACTGTTCCGTTCTCTTTCTATAGAAAACTTTTTCATTTCAAAATCGTTTGGAACTTCACTATAGCTGTAAGCATCTATACCAAAATCGCTAGCACCAATGGCCGTTCTACAAACTGTAAAATTTGCACCATTGGCATCGAAAAGGTTTTTCATAATTTCGTTTTGCTGCGCTTCACTTAACGACATTAAAGCTTCTCCTCCAATTTCGTTAAAAGCACCGCCTATACCTGTTATGGTTTGAAAAGTAATATCTGGGTAGATACGTATTGAAATCCCTTGTCCTTCTGAATTTGCTTCCTGTGTTTTAATTGGGTTTGATGCAATATCTTGCCCTTCAATGAGCTCTACATAATGCACTTTCGCTTTATTTTGAGCATTAATAGAGACTATTACAACTAAAAAAGTAATCGTTATACAAACTAACTTTTTCATGATGATTTACTTTTTAAATTTTGCTTTTAAAACCACCGGATAACTTGCACCATTTACAGCAGGCATGTTTATGGTTAATCCTTTGTTGGTTTGTTTAAATGACAGTTTTCCACCATCGTATAATTGTGTCAATTCTTTTAAAATTCCAGGATTAACCTCGCTTGTTTTTGCAAACGAAGGAATTACAAATTCGCCTCCTTTTGGATTCATTACGATAATGTAAAAATCGTCTCCCTTAGTGGTGAAACGTACTTCATCGTGTGCAAAAGCTGGAGTTGCCGTTGTACGTTGGTTAAAATGCTCCCCATGTTTTTGGTTTTCTGTGGCGTTTCTCAGTTCGCCTTCTACGGTCTCAACATCTTCTCCACGAACACTTTTCCCGTCTCCAAAAACTTTCCAAGGGCGTGTACCGTAAATGGCTTCACCATTAATTTTTAACCAATTGCCCACTATTTTCACGCTCTTTTTTATTTCATACGGAATAGTGCCATCTGGATTCAACTCCATACTCAACAACAAGTTTCCGTTTTTACTAACAGCCTCAATAAGCATTTCAAGAATGGTGCGTGCATTATGTGTTAAGTGTCTGTCTTTTTTGTAAAACCAATCGGTAAACGTAATTTCAGATTGCCAAGGATATTCTCTCAGTGTATTACTTCCGCCAGATTCTACTTCGTTAACCGTTCCTTTTGCTTTTCTTTTCAATAGCATTACGGCATCAATTTTTCCATTTTCCTTCAGGCTATTGTTATAAAGTTTTCGAGTTACTTCTTTACCATATTCACCGTAAGTGAAGTTGAACCCGTCGTTATAGAGTAAATCTGGCTTGTATTTATTTACCAGCTCTAAATGGCGTTTTAACCAATTTTCTTTAATGCCTTCAATAATCTCAGGGGTGCGGTCTTCTGGTGCAGGACCGTATAAATCCTTTGGGTCTAAACCTTCCCACCACTTGCCTTTACCATCGGCCTTGGTTAAACGTCCATCGTAGGGCACTCCGGCTTTTTCACCATCTTTATCGGAACCGAAGGTAGGTTTCCACCAATTTAAAAAGCGGTCGTCGTGACTAGTCACTCCAAATTTTAAACCTGCGTTACGTGTAGCTTGTTCAAATTCGCCAATGATATCTTTTTTAGGGCCTACATTCACTGAATTCCACGGGTGATGTGAAGAATCGAACAAATCGAAATGGTCATGGTGATTTGCCAATGCGACAATATATTTTGCACCATTTTCTTTTGAAAAATTGATTAAATATTCAGCATCAAAATTTTCGGCCTTCCACTCGTTAATGACATCTTTAAATCCAAATTCTGAAGGATGTCCGTAGGTTTGTAAATGATACGGATACGCCATTTTACCAAACTTTTGACGCCCCACATCTTGCATATACATATGGCGCGCATACCAACCGCCGCCTTGTTCGGGCACCGCTTGCGGCCCCCAGTGGAACCAAATGCCGAACTTAGCATCTCTAAACCATTCTGGGCATTCGTATTGGTTGGCGAGTTCGTCCCAAGACAACTCGCTTTCTTGCGCATTAGTTTGGAATGAGAACAGCGACATGCAAATTCCTATGATAAAAAAACTAAGTATGTTTACTCGTTTCATGTGCTTTTCTGGATTTTAATTTTTGAAATTATAAGCTTCGGGGTTACCGAAAAGTCCGAATTCAGCTTTAGTTAAATCGGCAAGGTCACCGGTTTCTTCAATTAATTTCTGAAGCTCAAGTTTTAAATCTTCTTTTATATTCGTGTAATTTTCATCATCAATTAAATTAATCAACTCCCACGGGTCGTTTTTAAGGTTGAATAATTGATAGGTGTACTCCTCTTTTTTAGCACTCACAATTAATTTAAAGTCACCTTTACGCACCGCTCTATGGCCGCCATAATTATTAACATGTGCCTTGTAAGCTTCACCTGGCCAAGAATTATAGGCATAAAACATACTTTCTCTCACAGCTTCCTGTTCTCCCGTTATTACAGGTGTTAAATTTTCGGTTTGAACAGATTCAGGAATTTCCAAGCCGGTTAACCCACATAAAGTTGGGAAGATGTCGTGCAAATATGCCAAAGCATCCTTCTTTTGGTTTTTTGGAATATTGGGTCCGCAAAATACCATCGGTACACTCACGCTATGCTCGTACACATTTTGTTTACCTAGAAGTCCGTGTTGCCCCAGTGCCAAACCGTTATCTCCAGCCAAAACAATGATGGTATTGTCGGCTTGCCCAGAAACTTCAAGGGCTTTTAAAATTCTACCAATTTGTGTGTCGGTAGCGGTAATCATCGCGTAGTAATCGGATATTTCTTTTTGAACAATACTTTCTGTTCTTGGAAAAGGCGCTAAAACTTCATCTCGAATATGATCATCGGCAACTTCAAAAGGATGTTGTGGCATAAAGTTTTCTGGCAAAGCAATATCTTTTGCTGGATACATGTCATGGAATTCCTGTGGCGCTGTTCTTGGGTCATGTGGTGCAGTGAAGGCTACATACATTAAAAACGGCTGATCTTCTTTATAAGAATCAATAAACCCAATGGCTGCATCGGCAAATACTTCACTACTAAATTTATCTTCGTTTTTATATGGCTCAGACCAACCTGTTTCAGGCGTATAATCTTTCACCTTGGTTCCAAAATGTGTGGTCATTCCACCTAAAAATGCCGATTTCACATAATCAAACCCACGCTCTACCCAGGGCTCTCCGTTGTGCTGTTTTCCCGTTGCAAACGTGGTATAACCATTAGCTTTAAAGTGCTCCGGAAAGGTTAATTTATCACTTTGGCCTCTCTCTTCTTTATTATATGCAAATTGCGCATATACGTTAGGCTCAATATTAAAATAATGGCGCCCCGTCATCAGCATCGCTCTACTTGGCGAACAAACAGCAGCTGTTGTAGCACCTAAAATGTATGAATTAGTAAAGGCTGTACCGTTTTTAACCAGCCCATCCATATTAGGCGTTTGCACGTTATATTGGTTTAAAGCACCAATAGTACCATTACGTTGGTCGTCGGTAAAAAGAAATAGAATATTGGGTTTGCTAGTTTCTGTTTTAGAGTTTTCCTTAGTATTCTTGCAACCAGTTGCTATAACCGCCACAAGAAGCATTATTGAAAATCGTATGTTTATAGTGCTCATTTTACCCTTAATTAGTTGTCTTCATTTCTAATCATTTCACCCACTTTTCTTAAAATTTCGGCTGATTTCTCTGGCACTACACCATTACCATCGGGACCAACATTAAGTAATAAGTTACCCCCTTTTTGATTGATGTCCTTTAGTTTTTCATACACTACCTGAGGTGATTTCCATGCGGTATCTTTTATTTTAAAGCCCCAAGAATCGTTTAGCGTATAACAAGCTTCCCAGTTGTGTTTAACAATTGAATCTAAATGAAACTGCTCTGGTGTACCGAAATCTTTTTTGAATATTTTACGTTTTGATACTCGGTTATTTATAATTATACTCGGTTTTAATTCTCTGATATATTGATATAAATCGTTGCCATCTTCTACGGTCCACCAATCTACCCAATCCCCATCAAACCACATGATATTGGTGTCGTAATTTTCAATTAATTCCTTTATTTGATTTTTCATGTAGGTAACATATCTATCTTTTTTACCTTCATGCATTTTCATCATTCCCCAGCCATTACCTTCTTCAACGTATTGCGAGCCTTCGTGCCAATCGGTAATACTATAATACGTCCCAAAAACAATACCGTGCTTTTTACATGCGTCTGCTAACTCTTGAATAAAATCTCTACCCTTCATTGGGGTATTGGCAATATCAAATTCTGTATACTTAGAATCCCATAAACAAAACCCTTCATGATGTTTGGTTGTAATTACCAAATATTTCATTTCGGAATCTTTGGCTAGTTTTACTATTTTGTCTGCATCGAAATCTTTAGGGTTCCAAGTGTCTAATAATTTCACATATTCTTCTGATGGTATATTTTGGTTGCCCTGAATCCATTCGGCATAACGCCCTTTATCATTTCCTTTATAAATACCCCCTAACTGACTGTACAATCCGAAATGAATAAACATGCCATATTTTGCATCGTTAAACCATTGCATGCGTTTTGCAAAATCTTCTTCAGATTCTTCTAAGTAATTAATAGGTGCTTTTGCGACTTCATTGGCTTTTTCTTGTTTACATGATACTAGAAAACCACCAACTAATAATAATATGCATAAGTATTGTTTCATTTGATTAGTTTTTGTCTGTTAGATTTTAATGTTTGCCTTGTTTAAAATTTAAATAACGCTTTAAATGCTGCTGATTTAAGGAGTCGCTATCTTTATACTTTAATCGTAATTCTTTTAAGTGTTTATGCATTCTATCTTTAACATCGGCGTAATTTTCGTCGTTGTAAACGTTTTGCATTTCAGATGGGTCTTTCTCTAGATCGTAGAGTTCCCAAGTATCAATATCATAATAAAAATGTATCAATTTATAGCGGTTGGTCCTTACACCGTAATGTCTTTTAACATGATGTTCCCCAGGAAATTCATAGTAGGTGTAATAAATAGCATCTCTCCATTCGCTGGCTTCACCTTTTACTAATTTTCTAAACGATTCACCTTGAATATCCTCCGGAATATCAACCCCGGCATAATCTAAAAACGTAGGTGCAAAATCTAAATTTTGTACAAGTTCATCAACAACTGTACCCGGTTTAATTTCTTTAGGGTATTTCACCAAAATTGGTGTTCTAAACGATTCTTCATACATAAACCTCTTATCAAACCAACCATGTTCGCCTAAATAAAATCCTTGATCGGAGGTGTACACCACAATAGTATTTTCTTCTAATCCGTTTTCCTTTAAATAATCTAAAACCTCACCCACACCATCGTCTACAGATTGAATAGTTCTTAAATAATCGTGCATGTAACGGTTATATTTCCAAAGTGCTAATTCTTTACCTTCTAGCTTTTTTGCCTTAAAATCTGCAATTATAGGATCGTAGTATGCATCCCACGCTACTTTTTGCTCATCGGTCATTCTATCATACTTTTTTTGAAACATGCCTCTGTAGCGTGTTTTAATTTCCCCTTCTTTATCCAACATTTTTAAGTCGTAAACCAAATCCATATGCTCATAAATTCCCATTTCATGAGCAGCGGCAGCAGGTCTTCCTTCGTAATCATCAAAGAAATTTGCTGGAGGATCAAACGTTACATCATCCATTAACGTAAAATACTTTTCTTCGGGCATCCAAGTTCTGTGTGGCGCTTTTTGGTGGTAAAGCATTAAAAAGGGTTTGTCTTTCTCCCTTTTATTTTCTAACCAATCTAACGCAATGTCGGTAGTAACCTTGGTTATGTATCCTGGATAGGTTTTTTTAATACCATTTTCAATAAACTCTGGCGCATAATATTGTCCTTGTCCGGGAAGTACATTAGAGTAATCAAACCCTTGCGGTAAACCATCTAAATGAATTTTACCAATCATGGCAGTTTGATATCCATTTTTTTGAAGTGTTTTTGCAAAATTGTCTTGATCCCAGTTAAACGGACTAACATTATCTACTTTGCCATTTATATGACTATGTTTACCCGTTAACATCACCGCTCTACTTGGTGCACAAATAGAGTTCGTTACGAACCCGCGATTAAAAATGGCGCCTTCCGTGGCAATTCTATCTATATTAGGTGTTTGATTTAAACCATGTCCGTAAGCACTTATGGCCTGAAACGCATGGTCATCACTCATTATAAATACAATATTTGGTTTATTGTTATTTGAAGTCTCCTTTTTTTCTTTACAACTTGCTAACATTATTACAACTGCACTAAAAAAAGTTAGATTGATAAACTGATGTATAACTTTATTTTTATTTTTAGATTTTGTATTGGTCATTTTTTTGTAATTCAATAGTTTAGGTTATTAATAGAAATTGTAGCAACTATTTTAAAATACAATTAGTTCCTCAGCAAGCCCTAAAATTAAACAGAAAGACTAAATTAGACCTTCCTTTTATCGTTTAATAATTTAAACAAATGACTATAAAGTAAAGCACAAAAAAACGTTGATTAAAATTAGTTCGACCAATAACAAATCTAAAAAGGTGTTGGTAATAAATACTGATGAATTATTAAAAAACAGATAGGTTTCTCGAAAATGTTTGCTTAAAAAAATTTACTAGTCAAATTATTATAATAACAAAAGAAGTTAATGGTATAATAGTTTGTTTTTATGCTTTAAATATTATGGCAAAAAAAAAAAACAGTACTAAAAAAATAGTACTGTTTGACTTAAAACTTTAATAATCGATTTACGAATTAGTTTTTAAGAATTTTTAAGTTGGCTACTTTATTATCTTCTATAACTTTAACAATATATAAACCAGAATTTAAGTTTCTCATATCAACAGAATTACCAGAAGTTCTTATAATATTTTTTCCAGTAATATCAAATACACTAATTTGCAACGATTTGTTGCTTTTAGTTTCAAGATACAAAAAGTCTTCTACAGCATTTGGGTAGGCTTTAAGTTCACCAAAAGCAAAATTTCCTGTACTCAGTACATTTTCATTGTAAAGCGCCAGAATTTCTGCCGCAGAAAGTTCTTCGTCAAAAATTCTAACGTCGTCTATTCCGCCACCGTCAAACCATTTTTGGTTATTAGCCCTCGTACCAATAATAACTTTGTCATCGGTTGTAGCCATTACATTTGATGCACCATTTGTGCCACCTCCATCATGAGTAACCTCAACACCATCGATGTACATTTTAATAGCTGATATTAATTCGGTTCCTCCACCTGTAGTATAGGCTACATGATGCCAGTTACCATCTTCTATTACTACAGGGTCGTAATCATAATTTAAACCAGCCCCACCTATTCCTAATTGCATTCTATCATTAGCTCCAGCAATTTGTAAAGTGTTTCTAGCAAAAGTAGCACCATTTGGAGTTCCACCAATTTGTACTATCACATGTGATCCATTGGTACTGTTGTTTCTATCATCGTACCTAAACCAAGCAGATACTGTTCGTGCATCGTTACCAGTAATACCTAAATTGGCGTTACTTATAATTTGAGCATCATAACTTCCACCTCCATTTTGAATTAATGGGAAATTAGCATCTACACCTTCTTCTCCTATTGCAGAAAAGTTTATGGCATAAGACCCTTCTATACTACCAGGTACTGAACCTATACCTGTTAAAAATGAAGTAATAGTACCAGTAGAATATGGCACTGAAACTCCCGTGCTTTGGTTTCCTTCAACGGCGAAGGTTAAACCAAGGCTTCCATCATTATCTAAATTGTTTTCAAACTTTAAATGTACTAACGGTGTTGGTGTTTGTGCTTGCACCGTTGCAAATGCTAAAAACAAGATTGCAACAAATGTTAATTTTTTAAGTAATTTTTTCATCATATGTTAATTTTGTAGATTAATGATTAAATATATGTAGCGGTAGCAGGCAATCCTTTTTTTTTCGACGGACAACACTTCTAAAGCCTTGTTGGTTAAAATATAATTTTATAGTTATTAAACAGTTACAATAAAAAGTTTGATTAATTTTTATAATTAGTCAAATTAAAATATCAGTTTTTTAGAAATCAAACTGCTAGTAGTTTTGTTGTGAAATATCTGTTTAACCTAGCTTTCAATATTTATTCCTTAAATTTTGAAATTACTTGGTCAAATTTTTGAAATGAAAAAAATCCTGTTATATGATTTAGATATAACAGGATATATTTTATAGTTTAATAAATTCTTAATTAATTATTTTTTTAGAATTTTTAAGTTAGCTACTTTATTGTCTTCTCTAACCTTAACAATGTACATACCAGAATTTAAAGCGCTCATATCTACAGATGTACCATAGCTTCTTATAATATTTTTTCCAGTAATATCAAATACACTAATTTGTAACGATTTATCACTTGTGGTTTCAAGATATAAAAAGTCTTCTACAGCATTTGGATATGCTTTAAGTTCATTTTCACCAAAAGCTACATCTCCTACAGAAAGTGCATTACCCCCATTAAAAGTGTTTAAAACTTGAGCCGGTGTTAGGGCAAAATCGTAAATCCTGAGGTCGTCTAGACTACCTCCGTCAAACCATTTGCTTCTAAATTGTAAGTCCATAGCTATAGAGATTGGAGAATCTACTGTAGACAAAGGGCCAGCACCTAATGTTGCGTTGGCTGGAGTGTTTGGCACAAGTACACCATCTAAATAAAAAGCGATGTCTTCTACCTTAGTACCTGGATAAGTAACCGCTACATGGTGCCAAGGTGAATTGGCAGGAGTAACTACGTCCATAATTTTAGATCTTCTGGTTATATTATCAGCACCTTCAAATAAAGCAGTAGATCTACCAGCTGTGTATATTGTTACAAGTCCTCCATTATTTGCATCGACTATAAAAAGGAACCTCCCTTGGTCGGGCACACTAAAACCAGGACCAAAATTAGCTATACAATAATTACCATTACTGGTTGTTAAGTCGTCATCAAATCTAACCCAAGCGGTTACACTACGTGCAGCATTTCCTGTAATACCAGAATTTGCGTTACTTTGAATACCAGCGTCGTCATTATTTTGAATTAATGGTACATTAGGATCAACTGGATCAGCTGAAGCATCAATATTACCAAAATCTAAAGTAGAATTACCTTCCTTACCAGGACTTAGATAAGCTAAATTAGCAGTTCCAACCTCTGTACCAGTAAGTGAAAATGTAAGACCACTTGAACCAGTAGCAGTTAAATCATTTTCAAATCGTAAATGTACAAAAGCATCAGGGTCTTGTGCTTGAGCAGTCGCAAATATTAAGAATAGGATTGCAACAAAAAATAATTTTTTAAGTAATTTTTTCATCATAAGTTTATTTTATTGATTAATATTTAAATTTATATAATAGTAGTGTGTACTCCTTTTTTTTTCGACGGACAACGCTTCTAAAGCCTTGTTAGTCAAAAAAACTGCATCTTTTCAATTATTTCGTAGGAGTTTATTATTTCAATACGTCTGTTTTTCAATACATTAACCTACACAACAAGCTTAATTATCTTAATTAAAAATACTTACTATTCGTACGTTATGTATGCAGAAACCAACCAATGATTCGCTTTTCCTTCTTCAGCCTTTGTTGCGGGAATAGTTATTTTGATACTGTGTTTTCCGGCTTCTAAATCACCTAAATCTACTGCGAATGGCTCTACTTTAGACCCAGGACACCAGTTAGACCTAGAAAGATCTGATGAAGCTAAGCGTTCTTCTATTTCTTTTACCGCACGTTTTCTTGTTTTTGGGTCTCTATAATACGCAGAATCTTTTCTTAACCAAACACCCGAAGTTGGGTTAAACCGTCTAAAAGAAGCACAATCATCACGCCATGGGATTGTATCTAATACTAATTTATTATCGAAGTAAACACTGTTTTTTATTTTGGTAAACTCATCGCCTCCTCTATGACCGCCATGACCTGTGGTGATATAATGCAATTTTACATTCTTCAGGTTTTTTGGTAATTGAAAATTATATTCTAATGGTCCATCAGCGAAGAAATAAGGTAATGCTTGTCCTTTACCATACTTTACGGTGTTCACTAACGACATTACTTTGCGCTGTTTTTTAGCTCTTCCAGAATAGCTCAAAGTTACATCAAATTTATAGCCTGTTTTTGTCCATGAGTCTATCCAAACGCCGATATAGAATGTACCGGTAACCACATCTTCTAAATGCGAAATATCCTGATTCCAAACCACTTCTTTTTCCCACTTCGGAATGTAAACAGGTTTTAAATACTTACGCTCATCGTTACTATAATGTCCAACACCAAAAGGTGTCATAAAACGTAACAATTCTATAACTGGTGTGTAATTACTGGTAGGTAAAACGCCGCCATGTTTCTCTGTGACATAAGATGCCTTTGGGAAATTTGCGTTTCCGTTTGCCACGTCTAGAATTGAAATATCATCAGGATTGGTAATTACAAAACAAGAACCAGATTTATCCCATTTATCACCATTAGATCTTAACTTCAATTTTAAGTGTACATCAGTACCGTTCTCAAAGGTGGGTACGGTTACTTTTTTAATTACCAGGCGCCCACCAAATAATCTTATAACCTCAGGGTCAATATTAGTGCTATCGGGCTTTCCATAATTTATAATTTGATTGGAAAAAACAGTTTGTTCTACACTATTTTGAGAAGACGTTATACCACAAACAACCAGTGATATAGCGATAATTATTTTTTTCATTTTAGATGGATATTAAGTACGGCATCGTTTACCAAATCGGAGTGATTTACAAAATAACCCTTGTGAGGTTTACCATTTAGTTCTATGTTATTGATAGTTCCGTTAGGATTTCCAGTTCTTTTTATTACAAGCTGTTTACCCTTGTAATATTTGGCATCTAAATCGATAGTAATTTTATCGAACATTGGCGCTGTTATCGTATAAAATGGTTCTCCCGGGGAAATAGGATAAATACCCATCATACTATAAATTAACCACGCCGACATCGTACCAGTATCATCATTTCCAGGTAATCCATCAGGTGTGTTTTTAAAATATTGCGCTACTAAACCTCTTACTAGATTTTGACTTCGTTTTTCTTCGCCCTTTACATAATTAAACAAGAATGGATACCCAATATCGGGTTCGTTTGCCATATCGAATTGGTTGGTATCGAAAACCTTTTGTAATTGTTTGGCAAACTCTTTTTTACCCCCCATAAGTTTCATTAATCCTTTGGTATCGTGCGATACCATGAATGCATATTGATACGCATTACCTTCTATAAAGCCAATATTTTTGGTAAAATTGGCACCTGCAAGCGGATTAAAAGGCGTGTACCAAGAACCGTCTGGGTTCTTAGGGCGTAACAATTTAAGTTTTGTATCGTATAAATTTCTATAGGTTAAAGATTGCTTTGAAAACCTTTTATAATCGTCCTTTTTACCTAATCGTTTTGCTAAAAGTGCGATAGCAAAATCGCTAATATTATACTCTTGGGTTGTTGATACCGAACCCGCATTTTTAGTCGTTAAAAACCCGTTAGAAATATATTCTTGTATACCTGGTCTTAATGGATTGTTTTCTAATTGAGTAGCACTTTTTCGCATTGCGGTATATGCCTTTTCTACATCGAAATCAGTAATCCCTTTTAAATACGTATCGGTGAGTATAATGCCTGCAGGGTCTCCAACCATAGTTGTAGTTTCGGTTGCATTTAATTCCCATTTCGGTAACCAGCCACTTTCATCGTAAATTTGAAGCATACTTTTAACCATGTTCGATTGTTGCTTAGGATACACTAACGACATAAGCTGATGCAGGTTACGATATGTATCCCAAAATGAAAATACTGTAAAACGAGTACCATTGGTTTTTAAAGTTTCCCGCGTTGCCATACTCGGGTATTCTCCATTATAATCGTTTAGGGTATTTGGGTGAATTAATGTGTGGTATAAGGCCGTATAAAAAATAGTTTTGTCGTCTTTACTGCCTCCTTCAACTTTTATTTTTGATAGTAACTTATTCCAATTAGATTTAGTTGATGCGTAGATTGCTTCAAATGATAATTGTTCTGTTTCTTTCTTTAAATTCTCTCGAGCATTCTCTATACTAATATAAGATATCCCTACCTTAACTTCCACCTGAGTTGGCTCCTTAAAGTGATATTTAAAATAGGCACCAATACTATCACCTATCACTTCTTTTTTAAAGCCTTCCATAGTTCTGGTTTTACCATTGTAAGGCATCCATTGGGCTTCATGTCCGTTATTTTTATATGGTGTTTTCCAAGTGCCGTAAGAATCGGCGGGTTTACTGAATTGCGCTACAAAGTACAGCGGATACGCCTCTTCTGGTTTATAGTAACAAAACGATCCAACAGTACGCTTACCTTCAATTTCTGTAGGTGATACTATTTTTAAAGATGCCCCCATTTCATTTGTTAAGCCTAAGCCTAAATTGAGTAAAATATTAGATTCTCCCTTCGGGAACGAATACCTTGAAACGCCAACTCTTGTAGATGCCGTAGTTTCAACTTTAACGTTATACTTATTTAATTCTGTGCTATAATATCCTGCTTTGGCAACTTCATTTTTATAAGTACTGCCATATTTTAGATGATTAGTTTCTACTGCACCCGTAGTAGGCATTAATAGCACAACACCTAAATCTGGACAACCTACTCCGCTTAAATTAACATGTGAAAAACCTGTTAAAAATGTATTTTCATGAACGTACGGATTAGACAACCATCTGCTATCTTTTTCCATAGTATTTTGAGAGCCGGAAACGTTAAACGGCGAGACACTTGCCATTCCACGAGGCGCAATAGCCCCAGGATTTGTAGCTCCAAAATTTGAAGTTCCAATAAAAGGATTTACATAATCTACAACCTCTTGTGCTTCTACTACAAATTGCCAAAATAACAGCACTATTAAAAAACACGTAATTCTCATTTTAATGTATTAAAATTTCATCTACAAAAATCCAACCCTCATTTCGTTCTCTTATATGATGAGATAAACTTAGTTTTACTTTTACAACTCTTGCTTTTATGGGCTCGAATTCTAAATTAAACTCTTTGAGTTCTGTTTCTTTATTGGGTTTAAAAGCCCGATTAAAAGATTTTACTTCTACAAATTCCTTTCCGTTTTTCGAAACAAAAACTTGTATCTTGGAGGGATAAAAGATAGCATTTTTTTGATTCTCCATACTTCCGATGGTTACGCGTTTAATGTCTTTCTCCTCTCCTAAATCAATAATAACTTCTGCATCTTCGTTTAACCAAGCCTGCCACCTTCCATCGCGGAAATTTTTAGTTCCACGTAAGGTATTTACAAGATTAAAATCTCCAGACCCTTGATATCTGTTATGGTATTTGGTGATATAATCTACTTTACTAGATACTGCTTTATGAAATGTTATGGTATCTTTAAACACCATTCCTGTTGGCTTATTCTCCTTAAACATAGCGGCCTTAACCACTGTGGTACGCTTTAATTTAATAGGCGTGACAAACTTTGCAGACTGTTCGTTTAATTCTGCATCACCAAAAGCATACCGAATATCTGAATCTAGAAATTCATTGTGCAACGTTAGTTCCACAGATTTATCTTCAGCATTCGCTTCTACTTTTGAAGTAATAATATAAGCACTTTTAGCATAGTTAATATCTAATAACTCGAAACGTTGCATCATAGTTTTTAAACGTCCAGAAAAATCGTTCCAATCTCTTAATTCTTTAGGGCTCCATAGCGTTTCGGATAATGCAGTTAACCTCGGAAAAATCATGTATTGCGAATGGTCTTCCGTTGGTATATGTTCTGCCCAAACATTGGCTTGCCCACCTAAAATATGTTTTGCTTCTTCCGTACTTAGTTCATCAACAATTGGTTCAAAATCGTACACTTTACTTACTGTGATTACCGAGCCACCTGCTTTGGGTTCATACTCTGGAGGTCCTTGGTAATAATCGAAATAGCAATATCCAACCGGAGACATTATAGCATCGTTTCCATATTTTGCAGCTTCAACACCTCCTTTAACACCGCGCCAACTCATAACAGTGGCTTCCGGAGCTAAACCACCTTCTAAAATTTCATCCCAGCCTATTAATTTTTTTCCTTTTGAATTTATAAACTTTTCTATTCGTTTTATAAAATAACTTTGAAGTTCTTCTACATTTTTTAACCCTTCTTGGGCGATACGTTTTTTACAATGTACGCACTTCTCCCAATTGGTTTTAGTAGCTTCATCCCCTCCAATATGTATGTATCTAGAGGGAAATATTTCCATAACCTCTAACAAGATATCTTCTAAAAACTGAAAGGTACTTTCTTTTCCAGCACAATATATATCGGTAATTGGCCATAAAGCACCTGAAGGCACCGCAATTGGTTGCTCATGACATGATAATTCTGGATACGCTGCAATAGCGCTTGAAACGTGCGCAGGCATTTCTATTTCTGGCACTACTTCAACACCCTTTAAAGCAGCATAAGCTACAATGTCTTTTAAATCTTCTTGAGTTAAATAACCACCGTAAGTACCTTTTTCTTTCGGGTTATTTTCTGTTCTTGAATTCCAAGGCAAATGTTCTTGATCTACGCGCCACGCACCAACTTCGGTAAGTTTTGGATATTTTTTTATTTCGATACGCCACCCTTGGTCGTCTACCAAATGCAAGTGTAAAATGTTTAATTTATGAAGAGACAACGCATCAATCGTTTCTTTTATATATGCTTTATTGAAAAAATGACGTGATAAATCCAACATTAATCCACGCCAAGGAAATCTAGGTCCATCAACAATATCAACATTTGGGATTTGCCAATCTATATCTTTTACAACTGTTGTGCTTTCTATTTCTACTGGTAATAATTGTCTTAAGCTTTGTACAGCGTATAAAAATCCTGAGCTATCGGATGCGGAAATTGTTATTCCGTTTTCGTTAACCTTTAATGCATAAGCTTCAGCATCTAAACCAACATCAGTTTTAAAAGCAACATAATTGTTTTTGGGAATTGTACTTACAATAGGCAAATTCCAACCCGAAGCATTTTTAAATTTATCAATGAGTAATTGAGCCGCTATTTTTTGTTGTTGGTTGGAAGCTACAAAAACGGTGTTTTCGTTAAACTGAAACACGCCTGAATTCAGTTGTAAACTCCCTACTTTTGGTATAATTTGTATATCTGATTCTTGATATGCAATACTAGCTTTCTCCTTGCAGGCATTTAGTAAAACAAAGGTAACGGCTAGAATAGAAAAACAACTAAAACATCTGATTTTCATAGCCTTGAATTTTATTTGTTTTTACTTAATTTAAATTCAGATTTCTCCATACGATTTCCGTTTTTCTCATCAAAAACAGCATAATCAAATCCGGGACGCAAACTAAAACCACCATAGTCGCCTTGTTTATTTACGGCTATAAAACCAACTTGTAAATACTCTAAATCTTTATGGTTTGCGTGTTTTTTATAAATACGCTCTACAATTGCTTTACATGCTTCTGTTGGCGATTTACCTTGACGCATTAACTCTACCACCATGGCACTTCCAGCGGTTCTTATCACAGCTTCTCCAAGACCTGTTGCGGCCGCTGCGCCTATATCGTTATCTAAAAATAATCCGGCCCCAATAATTGGAGAATCTCCCACACGACCGTGCATTTTCCAAGCAGCTCCACTTGTGGTACATCCGCCATATATATCACCTTGTTCATCAAGTACTAACATACTAATGGTATCGTGATTTTCAATATTAATTACTGGGGCGTATTTAGACTTTTCTAGCCAGTTTTTCCAAGCTTGTTTAGATTTTTCTGTGAGTAAATTTTCTTCTACAAATCCTTCGGAAAGCGCAAATTGTTTAGCGCCTTCGCCCACTAACATCACGTGGGGTGTTTTATCTAAAACTTTTTTAGCAACCGCTATTGGATGTTTTATACCTTCTAAAAAGGCAACAGAACCACAATCGCTATTATGATTCATAATACAAGCATCTAAGGTAACTTTACCTTCTCTATCTGGAAAGCCTCCGTACCCTACACTTCTAACATTTGGATCTGCTTCTGGTACACCAACTCCAGCTACAATAGCATCTAATGCCGGGGCACCTTTTTTAAGTTGACTCCAAGCTTCCTCGTTTGCCGCTAAACCATGTCTCCAAGTAGAAATAACAATAGGTTTTTTTACTGTTTTGGGCAATGTACCATTAACTTCATCTGCTTTCTTCGAAGTATCGGTACAACCAATAACAGTACTTAACCCAACAGTACCAAGTGCTGCTTTTTTAATAAAATCTCTTCTTTTGGACATTTTAATTCTTTATTCTTTTGAGCTTTTAATGACCTCAAATTGAGCTTCCGTCATGGTATAATCATCAAAAAACGCCACACCTTTAGCGCCGTTATCCTTAGCCTCTTGTATGGCTACTTTTAAATCTTCTGGCGTTAATTTTGGCGTATATAAACCCGTGTGTAATTCTACTGGTTTATCTTCTAAATCTTGAACACCTTGCTTTGTGGCATACCCAATCCAATCTAATTCTTCGTTATAAAAATTATAATAAATCATAGGCAATACCATATCAATGTTCCATTTATCCCAACGTTGGCGTACCATATGGTCGGCCATTTCCGGATAAGGAAATACAGCGGCGCTTAATTTTTTATCGTATTTATGTACCAAATCGTAAGCATCGTTTACTAAAGATCTTATTTCATTTAACCTAAAGTTTTTCCACTCCATATCTATGGCTGGATTCTTCATTTTTCTTGGATCTTTATGATGCATAGCCATAAATTTTTCCACACTAGCATCGGAATAATCGAAATCGTAATCTGGTAATTCTTCTTCCTGTTTTAAGTTGTATTTAGGCAATAATCCTATAGGTAAAAATACGTCTGGATAACGTATATAATCTAAATGCACACTGGCAACGCCTTCAACTTTTGCTAAGCCTTCCACCAAACTTAAAATATGCTTTTTAGCTTCTGGATGACTTGGTGATAACCATTGGTAATACCCAACATATGGTCTGTCTTCTTTTTTAAAGCACGATTTTCCGCTACGACTTACCATGTACCATTCCGGGTGTTTTAATGCCGTTGTATCTCCTGGTCTGTTGGTAGTAAACATCCACGCATGAACTTCTAGTCCTTCTTTTTTTGCAAGTGGCGTTAAGCGTTTAAGTAATATAGGATCTGCGCCAGTGTTTAATAAAACGGCATCGAACCCATAACTTTTTAATTTTTTAAAATGTGCAGTATATGCTGAATCTGATTTTTTATGCCCCACAGTCATCCAACTCCAATATTTAAATTTTGAAGTAGGTTGTTCTGTAGACACTTCCTCACTTTCCGTTACTTTCTTTTCTACACTGTTATTACAGGCTATAATTGATAATAAAATAATTCCGAAAAAAACTTTTACTAATTTCATATTTATTTATTTGTAATGAATTTACTGTCCTCTCTGATGATTAATTGATGTCCAGAAAAAGGACTTTTTACTGATACATTCCAACCCTGACTATGGTTCTCAAGAATTGGTTTAATAGTTTCATTTTCTATTGAAATAGGTTCTGCTAAGAGACTGTCTAAAGAAGTTGCCCAAAGTCCATTTTTGCCGAAATATTGCTTTTGAGCTCTGTACAATTCAAACAGTTTCCATTTAATTTTTTCATCGTTTGAAATTGTAAAACTATCCTTTTCACCTGCTTCTTTTGAAGAAAAAAATACATAACCCCATTTTTCGGGTTCATGCATATTTACTACACCAGTAGGCGACCACACCCAATTGTATTCATGATGAAGTTTTCCATTTGCATCTCGTTTTCTTTGATATTGCCCATCTACAATTTGGTAATCCCAATTTACTCTAGAGAAATTTACTCTCCAAAATTCGTCTTTGGGCACATTTTTATGAAAGTAGCCTTTTTTATAGGCTTTCCATGGAATGGCAATTTCTAACATCCAGCCTTTGTCGGTATCGTTCGGATTATTTATTGTACCATTTACCTTCACTGCCGATTTTAAACCCGTTATATTCCAATCGTTTAACACAACGTTTTCATCTCTATAGGGTTTGCTAATAAATAAATCCCAAGGTGTATTTAGTGCGTTTATTTCTAATTCGTAATAATTATGCGAATCGCCATCAGGATCGATAAAAATCTCAAAATCGTTATTATGAAAAATTATAGTATCACGTTTTACTAAATGTCCCCATACATGCGGTTCTTCCATTATTGCCAAAATGTAGAAATAGGTATTATCCCAAAGCATTTTTACGTGTGTACTATATTTTGGCTTCTTCACACCTTCTATATCAATAAAAGCATCGGTCCATTCTACCTCACTCCATACAACATCAGTATCCTCGCCATCAATTTCTATAGCTTCAGAAGTTTTGTACGCTACATACTTTTTTGGAATAATAGACGTATTTGATTGAGCACACGCCAACAGCGACATGCAGTATAACACCAATAAATATCTACAATTTATATTCATTATTTAAAGACTGTTACGCTTTGTAAATTCTATAACTTCACTTAGTTTACCAAAGGCTAAAGCTACAACAGTATCTGCCGCTCCATAATATACGGCTAACTTATCTTCTTCTTCATCATGTAATGCCGCACAAGGAAACACCACGTTTGGTACATCGCCAGCTTGTTCGTAATTTACAGCTGGCCCCAATAAATAAGGTTGTGTTCTGTACTTTACTTTATCGGGCTCATTTTCATCCAAAAGAGCGGCACCCATAGCGTATCTAAATCCGTTACAGGTATTAATAACACCGTGATAAAGCATTAGCCAACCTTCTTTGGTTAAAATAGGAATTGGTCCTGCACCTATTTTTGTACATTGCCACGCGCTATCTTCAAAGTTTGCAGCTTTCATGACACATCGGTGCTCTCCCCAATATTTCATATCTGGACTATAACTAACGTAAATATCACCAAATGGTGTATGGCCATTATCACTTGGTCTGCTTAACATGGCATACTTTCCATTTATTTTTTGTGGAAATAAAACGCCATTTCTATTAAAGGGTAAAAACGCATTTTCGCACTGAAAAAACGCTTTAAAATCGAACGTATAACCTATACCAATTGTTGGTCCGTGATAGCCGTTACACCAAGTAATCCAATAACGATCTTCAATAAACACAACTCGCGGATCGTATTTATAATCTGACTCTATCATCGATGTATTGCCTTCTTGAAACTCTATAGGTTCATGCGCTATGTCCCAATGAATACCATCTTTACTAAACCCTGCAAAAATATTCATCTGCACCGCTTTATTATCACATCTAAACACCCCAGCAAAACCATCTTCAAACGGTACTACTGCACTGTTGAAAATACTATTAGAGCTAGGAATTGCATAACGGTCTATTATAGGGTTTTCTGTATACCTCCACATTACATCATTACAATGTTCTGGTCGTTCTTGCCAAGGTATCGTTGTCTTCATCTTCAATCTATTAAATTTTTTTTAAGTTGTGTTAAATCTTAATCTTCGGATATGCTACGAACCTTATCCAACCAAGTAAACTTTAAAATTATGGTTGTAATAGAAAAAATAGCTAGTGTAATCCACATTTTAGGATAATCTCGTATCATGAAATAAATAGGTAACAAAATCATACTCGATTGCCAAATAATACCAATAGCACAATTTAACATATCTATGCCAAAGTTATTATTTTTAGTAATGTTTTTATCATCGGTTTTTAGTGCTTTAAGCACAGGGTTCCACCAACCCCAAGGTCTTACATTTTTGTAAAATGCTTTTAAGGTGTTCATAGAGGTTGCTGGCGTTAACCATGTTCCTAAGAAGGAACCCAATAACGATACAAAAAATATAGCTGGAAACATGTAAATCGCAGAAATATGTGATACATTATAGAACCATGAACCTACATCAAAATTATCTTTATTCTGATCGAGCACAAACTGAATTGTAGCAATGAAGAGACCCGACGTCATACCCCAAAAATAGCCCCAACCGTTAAAGCGCCACCAAATCCATTTTAAAAAGTTCGCAGCAACATAACCCCCATAGAGTGCACTTGTTATCCAAAGCGTTATCGCGTTTATAGAATCTGCAAAAAAGCCCATAATAACACCAAGTATTACCACAGCAAAAGAGGCGATATGACTTGCTTTTATATAGTGTTTAGGTGTTGCATTTGTTTTAAAGTATTTTTTATAAATATCGTTTACTATATAAGCTGGACCAGAATTTACAAATGCCGAAAATGTAGACATAAAGGCCGCCAATAAACCTGCAAGTAATAAGCCTTTTATTCCAACAGGCACATGGTTATTAATAACATTAGGTAAAATTATTTCTAAATCGCCAAGATTTAAGGTGGGAGACACTGCCAATTCTGGAGCAATAAACACCAAGGCCAAAACAACTATACCTCCAATAAGTAAATAGCGTGGAATGAATAAAATTAAATTTGTAAATCCACTCATGTAAGCTGCTTCTTTTACCGAGCGCGTAGATAAAATACGCTGCATATCGTAGCTTGGTGTAGGACCAGCAACACTAGCAAAAAAGCCTTTGAACAGACACATCCCTATAAATGCGCCAAACATTTTATACCCTTGTGTGTCTACCAAATTATTAAAGGCTTCAAACTTACCTGTCCAAGTACCTTCTAAAGTGTTTCCGAAGAAAATCGTGCTCCATTCAGTTGAAATAACATTTTGAATTTCTACATCAGACACTGTAACAAAGGCATAAACTGCTATTAAAATTCCTGCAATTACCATGATACCATATTGCAATACTTCGGTTGCCACCACTGAAAACATACCACCTTTTATGGTGTAAATTGTAGTAAGAAAAATAATGATTAGTGCATAACTTTGACTAGATGTGAGTAGTACACTCCCATTTATTAGTAAGCTTAAATCCCAAGGTAAAATTATGGTCATGAATTTACCAACGCCTTCAAAAAAGTAAGCGATAAAACCAACAGAAGCTACTATGGCAAAAATAGCAACAATTAAATGTGATGCTCTTCCGGATCTATCATCGCCAAAGCGTGTTAAAATCCACTCGGAACCCGTCATTATATTAGAACGCCGAATCCAAACGGCAAGGAAAACCATTATGAATACCTGGTTCCAAATAGGCCACATCCACATAAACATAAAACTCTTGGCTCCGTAGAGAAACAAAAGTCCGACCATCCACGCGGTTCCAGAAACATCAAACATACCGGAACCATTACTTAAGCCCAAATAGTACCATTTTATGCTTTTTCCACCTAAGAAATAAGAATTTAACCCTTTGGAGGCACGTTTAGAAACCCAAATACCAACCCCAAGTGTTAATATTACATACAGAACTATAATTAAAACATCAATAATGTCCATTAAAACTCGGTTTTTGTAGTCCCCCAATCTTTATTTGGAGATGCGCCCATTACAAAATGAAGTATACCGCCGTTTAAGATCGTTTCATGAGAAATTGAAGTATTATTAAAAGGCTCACCATTTAAAGTAGCAGATTGTATATAAATGTTTTTATCTGACACATGTTCTGCTTCAATAGTGAATGTTTTTCCGTTAGGTAAATTAAATGTTGAAGTATCAAAAATTGGGCTTCCAATTTCATACTCAGTTGAAGCAGGATTCATAGGATACAACCCTACAGAACTCAACACATACCACGCACTCATTTGTCCGCAATCTTCATTACCACTTAAACCATTTGGTGATGTGTTGTACTGAGAATCTAGTATTTGTCGAGACATAAACTGTGTGCGCCACGGTTTACCAACACCATTAAACATATATGCAATATGATGACTTGGTTCGTTTCCGTGAGCATACTGCCCAATTAATCCTGAAATATCAGCAGATACGTTTGTTCCTGTAATCTCAGAACTTTCTGTAAACAGTTGCTCTAATCTTTCTGTAAATATTTCGTTCCCACCATGTAACATGGCTAAGTCTTCCACAGCATGTGGCACAAACCAGCTGTGTTGCCACGCGTTACCCTCGGTATAATCGGTATGTTCTCTATGGTTGGAGTATTTGGGGTCGAATGGTTCGTGCCAAGAAACACCATCAATAGATTTTCCTCTCATAAAGCCTGTTCCTTTATCAAACAAATGTTCATAAGCTTTAGATCGATTTAAAAATAATTTATAGTCGTCTTCTTTTCCTAAAGCTTTAGCCATTTGTGCTACGCACCAGTCATCGTAGGCGTACTCTAGTGTAATCGTTACAGATTCATCTAATAAATTATAAGGAATGTAGCCATACTTTTTATAATGGTTTAATCCGCGTTCATCTTGCATCATAGTGGTTTTCATGGCTTCATAGGCTTTTTCAGCATCAAACCCTTTTATACCTTTTAAATAAGCCTCTACAATAACAGGAATAGAATGATACCCCGTCATGGTATTGGTTTCATTGGCATAAAGTGTCCAAACGGGTAATATGTTTTTAGTTTCGTAATACGACAACATAGAATTTATAATATCTGAAACCACATTCGGCGACGTTAACGTTAACAAAGGGTGTTCTGCCCTAAAGGTATCCCATAAGGACAGTGTGGAATACGCCGTAAAATCTTTGGCAGTTGCAATCTCATCATTCTCTTTTCGGTATTCACCATTTTTATCACTAAATGTAACAGGTGCAACGTGCGCATGGTACATCGCCGTGTAGAATATTGTTTTAAGCGAATCGGTATCAGTATCTACAGTAATTTTAGATAACACCTCATTCCAAGTGTTTTCGGCTTTTGCCTTTACGCTTTCAAACTCAAAACCAGATGCTTCTAAATTAGCTTTAGCATTTTCAATACCAACCGAAGACAGCGCTACTTTTACCTGTAACTCATTATTTTCAATATCATTAAAAAACAATTGTGCCGCAGTTTTTACACCTTTAATATCTTTGGTATCAACACTTTTATTATCTGCAGCTAAATGATAGCCAATTATGGGTTTTGAGAACTTTGCTACAAAAAACACTTTTTGGTTTTTTGCCCACCCTGTACTAAATCTATGTCCAGAAATGGTAAAGTCGTCCTCTACTTTTAACCCAGAACTTGTGGCTTTATCCCAATTTATGGCGAACCCTAAATCTATAACTACAGATTGTTCGTCGTTAGCTTTAAATGTATACTTATGGTAAGCTGTTCGTTTAGATGTTGTTAATTCTACATTTATATTATGGTCTTCTAAATACACCTGATAATATCCTGGAGAAGCATTTTCATTTTTATGATTATATAATGATTTATAATCTAACGAATCTCTAGATTTCGGCATCTTTACAATATTTACCTCTTTGTTTACTGGCATAAATATTATATCGGCCAAATCGCCAATACCAGTACCACTTAATGCTAAGTGACTAAAACCAACAGCAATAGAATCTGAATAATGATAGCCAGAACACCAGTCCCAACCGCTAATACCATTTACAGGCGTAACTTGCAACATTCCAAAAGGTACCGTTGCACCTGGGTAAGTATGCCCATGGCCACCAGTTCCTATAAAAGGATTTACATATTTTGTTAAAATTTGTGTGTTGTTGTGGTTTTTACTAATATTTTTGCTGCAACTAACTGCAAAAAGAATGAGTGTAAAAAGTAGTATTACTTGTTTCATTTAGGTTTTAGCATATTGATTTTATAAAATTTCATAATTTTAGTTATTAATGAAAGTAATTTAGACGGATAACATAAGAACTCGGCTAAACATCAAAAAAATAAACGACAAAGCTTTTTTATTTAGAATGAAATTTAACTCAAACCAAAACTACAGAATATCAATATTTCATCATGTTATATTTTGGTCGGTATATTTCCTATTCAATGTATTTAAATGGGGAAGTTATTTTGATGATTACGTATATTCTATTAAAACAAACTTATTTGGTTTCCCAATCCACATGATCTTATGTTATTTCAACATATATTACTTAATGCCAAAATTTGTTTTTAAAAAAAGATACTTACCCTATATTATTATGATACTATCTGCCATATTTATTATGGTAATAGTAAAATTTAACCTCACCTATTATTTAGTTAGTAATAATGTATGGCCCGAAGGCCCCGTACCTACAAACACGCTTACCCTTAACTATGTTATTGATATGATGATTGGCGAACTTTACGTTATTACCTTTGTTACCGCCATTAAAATAACTTTAGACTTTTTAAAGGAACACAAACGGGTTGCCGATTTGGAAAAAGCACAACTAGAAACAGAACTTTTGTTTTTAAAAACACAAATATCACCACATTTCTTTTTCAATACTCTTAACAACATATACTCTTTAGCTGTAGAAAATTCTAATAAAACACCTAAAATTATTCTAAAACTATCAGAATTAATGCGCTACCTCTTGTACGATACTGCTAGCAAAAGACAAAGCTTGGAAAACGAAATACTCTGCATACAAAATTATATAGACTTAGAACGTATTCGCCATAACGATCAACTAGAAATAAACATGTCTATATCTGGCGATATACAAGACAAAGAAATAGCACCCATATTACTTTTATCGTTTATTGAAAACGCTTTTAAACATGGCGCCCATAAAAACATTGGAAACGTTAAAATTGATATAAGCTTAACCATTAGAAAAGATTTTCTTTACTTTAGGATAGCCAATCCTATGCCCTCGAAAACTGAACATGAAGAACGTTTTAGTCACTCTAGCGGTATAGGCTTAGAAAATGTAAAAAAACGACTAGCATTAGGGTACCATAAAAATGACTACAAGCTTATTATAAAAAATGTAAAAAATAAGTTTGTTGTAAAACTCAAAATAAAAGTAACTTAATGTTATTTTTCAGCATTTTTAAAAATAAATCAACAGAACAAAAAAGTTAATAGCAATGAAAATAAAATGTTTAATAGTAGATGATGAGCCCTTGGCAATTAATGTTATTAAAAAATACCTAGAACAAATAGAGGAATTTGAGGTAATTAATACATTTACCAATGCTATAGATAGCTTAAACTTTTTAAAAACAAATGCTGTTGACGTTATTTTTTTAGATATAAACATGCCTGTTCTAGATGGCATTAATTTTATAAAAAGTTTAGAAAATCCACCCATGGTAATCATTACAACTGCCTATAAAGAATTTGCAGTTGAAACTTATGAATTAGATGTATTGGATTATTTAATAAAGCCTATTGAGTTTCCTAGGTTTATGAAGGCCCTAAACAAAGTTAACAGAAGGCTCGAAAACAATAAAGCTATTTACGATACAACTAAGGAACGCCCCTATCTTTTTGTTAAAGTTGATAAAAAGAAAATGAAAAAAATATTTTTGGACGAAATATTAACCGTTGAGTCCTTAAAAGATTACTTAAAAATTAATACTACTACAGGAAAGTATATTATACATAGTACCTTATCTGATTTTACCGATTTACTACCATCCAGAGACTTTATAAGAATACATAGATCTTATACAATTGCTATTGACAAAATTGATGCCGTAGAAGGTAATAGTGTTGAAATAGAAGGTCTTAGATATGTTATAGGACGATCTTACATTGAAGCAGTAAAACAGAAAATATTAAATTCTTCTATATAGAATACATCTTGCCTTTACTTTAAATGTTTTTTATCCTGTGTTATTTTTATGAGTGTTTTTTCACCCTTTTATATGCTGGCGTTTTAACCAAAGTAACCCCTTAAAAACCAAATAGTTTAGCTTAACAACAATGCCTCATCGTTTGTACTTAGTTGTCTGTCTATACATTTACAGCATTTAGGGAAAAAATTAGATAGATACTTCTATTCTTTCTACATTAACTGTTTTAATCCTAAACAACATTTAATGATGAAAAAATTACTTAAAAATTTAATGTTCATAATTTTGTTGGTTACTTCGTTTGTCACCTTCGGTCAGGCTAGTTTTCATTTTATAAATACACCTGCAGAATTTCATCCAGACGGTACTTTAGCTACTTCTTCACCCATTATTTTTGAGTTTCGTAATGTGCCTAATGATGCCAACAACCTTATTAGTCTACGTTTTTATTTATATCCGAATGAAGATCCGCTTAGAGCATTTGATGATAATGGCGACCCCATTAATGATAATGTAAACTGGACAGGAGGCAATGATAAGATGAATATGTTGATGGGACTTTTAAATGATGCTGATGTAAATAATGGATTTTACAGAACAGAAACGGTAAATAATGGCGATGGTACCTTTACAAAAACCTATACCGTTTTTAATGTTTCCAATAATGGATCTGGCGATACTTATAAAAACGGAGGTATTGAAGATGGCGCCCATTATGCCCCTATAATAAGAGTTGTACATGCTAACGGACAACCACGATACAATAATTCAGGAGTGCTGGGAATGGGTAATGGAAATAACCCACTTATAGTAGATCAAGCAACTTTAGATCAAAGTCCAGATATTATTGCTACCCACTTTGCATTTTCATATTATCCCCCAGAAGAAAACCAAACTACGGGCAATGGAGAATTTCCGCATATTACAGCAAACTCCTCCATTGATTTACTGGGAAGTGGAGATGGCTCTGGTAAACAAAACCAAATCATAACATTTGACCCGATAGGAAAGAAAAGTACCACTTCGTCGCCTTTTAATGTTACAGCCTCTTCTACTTCGGGTTTAACAAATATAACCTACAGTGTAGAATCTGGACCTGCAACAATAAGCGGTAATACCGTAACTTTAAATGGCTCAGTTGGAACCGTTACCTTAAAAGCGGAGCAGGATGGCAATGACGATTTTAATCCTGCTGAAACCTTTCAACAATTTGAAGTGATAGACCTTAGTACCTTCTCACCTTCCATTTCAACTCGACTAACAGAGGATTACCCTATAGAAATGCCATCATTTTATGCTTATCCTATTTATATAACATCTGCAATAGAAGAAGCCGAATTAATAGCTATAAATAATATAGAAGTTACGGTTGATGGTACCCCAATTACAGTTACAGATGAAAACAATTTACATTATGCACTGTGGACACCCAATGCTTATGGATTTCATACTATAAACATTACTGCCTATGGCTCTAACGGCATTAATACAACAATAACTAAAATTATTGAGGTAACTAATTCCATAAGTACCCAAAACGTTACAACCCTAGATGACGTTGTTATAGAGTTTAACAAAGAAAATAGCCGTAATTTCTATGGAACATATACAATGCCGCAGCATGTTGGTAGTTACAACCAAATTATTGCAAATTTATTGGTAGAATGTCCATCGGAAACAGGAGACTGTGATGATTGGGACCGTAGAGCATTTATTGACGTTAAGGGGCCAGATGGTAATTGGATTCAAATTATTCGATATATTACGCCCTATGGCGTAGGTTGTAATCATGCAATTGATTTAACCGATTATGCTAGCCTACTTCAAGGTGAAGTTGAATTTAGAATGTTTATTGACACTTGGGGAACAGGTGGTTGGCAAATATCTCTGGATTTTGATTTTCAACAGGGGTCACCCCAATATTTATATTCTAATGTTGATGAATTGTGGGATGGTTTCTGGGATCTTGGAGATCCAAATAATCTACAGCCTATTCCTGTTGTTAATTATAGTTACAACAGTAACGTAGAGAGTTCTCATTTGCGTCTATCAAATACTGGTCATGGCTGGGGAAGTAATAATTCTCAAAATGCTGCTGAGTTTTATGAGGCTACCAACTATATAGATGTTGATGGCATACAAAATTACACACAACATTTATGGAACACGTGTAACCCAAATCCAGATAATTGTAGCCCTCAAAATGGCACTTGGAGATTTAATAGAGCGGGCTGGTGTCCTGGTACAATTGCGCCTCCTGACATTATAGATATGACGCCTCAAATTTCTAAAGGCACTGTAGATTTTAGGTATAGACTAGACCCTTCATATGTTGATGAATGTCATCCAAACAACCCTAATTGTATTACTGGTGTAACTTGTAGTGATTGTAATGATGGATTTAACCCTAGATACCATATTGATGGACAACTCATTAATTTTAGTAATACACCTTTAGTTCAAGGAACTTTAGATGTTACAACAATTAATAACACTGCTAACTACAAGTTGCACGCGTATCCAAATCCATCAAATGGTATTTTTCAAATATCGAGCTCAAGTCCATCTAATATTGGTAAATCTGTAATGTATGTAGTAACTGTTTCAGGTGAAATTATAAAATCTTATTATTTCAATTCTGCTGAAGAACTAAACAATACCACATTCAATTTGTCATCATTAGCTAAAGGGCTTTATTTTGTTACTATAGAAAACAATGCTGGCCAAGGTAATTTAAAACTAATTATTGAATAATAGTTCCTTTTAAGTACTATTAAGAAAGCAAAAACTTTAGCATAAATTTAGGTTTTGGCTTAATAAAAATACTATGAACTGTTAAATACTAAATTATTAGAAACCTTAAAATAAACTTCATATAACAAATAATGAGCATTCAACATAAATACAGTATCATAATATTCATTACTCAATTAAGTTTCACAAATAATTAAGGTTTATTTAACATAATGTCTCATTTTTTGTCGAAGCGCTGAAGTTGTTGGTCGAATTTTTTCAACCCTAGAACAAAGAAATATTTAAGTTTAAACACTCAATATAAGGTAAGGAATAAGCATTTTCGGTTTAATATAATAATTGTCCATCTTTACACCTACTTTATTTTGGTATAAACGTATGAAACAACAGTAATTTACTTTTTGCTTAAATTCAATTTATTACTGAAGTTATAAAGCATAAGATAATTAAAACTAAACTAATAAAATTAAAATTTCACTGTATGGTATAAAACTCTCATTCTAATATGAACAACTAATTAACTAATTGTATAATAATAACTAACAAGCTTATGAAAATCAAATTAAACAGTAGGTTTTTCTTTTTTAGAAAAAAACTGCCAATAACACTTATAAATGCACTCTTTTTTATGTGTATTACAAGTGCTTTTGGTGCATCTGTAACTAGTAAAACAATCATCACAATTGAGAACAGTACACAGCAATCTGAAATTACTGGTACTGTAACTGACATAAATGGCCAACCTCTAGCAGGTGCCACTGTTTTAGAAAAAGGAACCCTTAATGGAGCACAAACAGATTTTGATGGAAAATTTTCAATAACACCATCAAATGCAAATGCTACTTTAGTGGTTTCATATATTGGATTCAAAACTAAAGAAGTAGCAATTAACAATCAAACCAACATAGCTATAACTTTAGAAGAAGATGTATCTGCTCTTGATGAAGTTGTTGTTGTGGGTTATGGTACGCAAAAGAAAGTAAACGTAACTGCTGCTGTTTCTGAAATTGGAACCGAAGTATTTGAAAATAGACCTACGGCCAATGCCGCACGATCTTTACAAGGTACAGTTCCTGGTCTGATAATTTCTAATACGACTTCAGGTGGAGAGCCAGGTGCCGATTCTGCCATTAACATTCGTGGTTTTGTAACAAGCCAAGGCGGAGTTATTCAAGATAATCCACCTTTAGTACTTATTGATGGTATCCGCATGAGTATAAACGATATTAACCCCGAGGATATAGAGTCTGTTTCTGTACTTAAAGATGCAGCAGCAGCAGCTATATATGGTTCTAACGCATCGGCAGGTGCCATTTTGGTAACCACTAAAAGCGGTAAAAATGCAAAAGGTAAAGCTAGAATAAGTTACAGGAGTAATATATCTTTCACGCAACCAACTACATATCCAAAATCTGCAAGTCCTATAGACTTTGCTTACACTATAAATGATGCACGAATTAATAACCGCCAAAATCCGTTTCATGATGAGACCGATTTAGCAAATATAAGAGCTAATATGGCAAATCCTGGGAGTGCGCCTTCTATAGTGAGTAATCCTACTGGTAATGCTTGGAATTATGGAGCGATTGGTATTGAAGGTACTGGAGCAACAAATTGGGATGACATCATCATAAAAAAATGGGCTCAAAGAACAAAACATGACTTAAGTATATCTGGTGGCACAGAAAAAGTAAACTACTATGTTTCTGCTGGTGCTTATGATGAAGACGGATTATTAACTCATGGAGACGAATCTTTCCAAAGGTATAACTTAGATGCGAAATTTGGTGCACAGGTTAATAAATGGTTAACCATAGAACTTTATAGCAAGTTCTTAAAAAGTTTTACTGATTTCCCTACGCAGGACGGTAGAGGAAGTGTTATTAGAAATAAAACTCAGGTATTAGATTTACTTACAAAAATAAAACCTACACTGCCGCAATTCGATCCTATTTACGGTGAAGAATTAATTACACATCAATATTATCCATTTTTTAAATACCAACGGTTTAAAACCAGAAATGATCAAGTAATTCTATCGCCTAAATTTATTGTTCAGGCCACAAAAGATCTCAAGTTAAACTTGGAATTAAACTATAGAAGAAATAACAATTTTCAAGAAACAATTCTTTTAGCGCATCAACAAATTGTTCCTAATGGTCTAGTAGATAGAAGACCTCAAGAACAATCTTCGTATTCACCTACAGTATCTAGAACCGAATATTTCTCACCAAATTTTTTCGCTACCTATGATAAAACTATAAATAATCATAATTTTAATCTAACCGCAGGTTTTCAGAGTGAGGTAAATAATTTTTATGCGCTTGCTGGATCCTCACCTTATTTAATTACCAACAACGTTGTTTCATTAAATGCTACGTTGGCGTCACCAGATCAACGTTCCGTTAGCGAAACTAAAAACCACTGGGCTACATTGGGTTATTTTGGTAGAATTAGATATAATTTTAAAGAAAAGTATTTATTGGAATTTACATACAGAAGAGATGGCTCTTCTCGTTTTGCTCCAGAAGACAGATGGGTAAGTGCTCCTAGTTTTTCTGCTGGGTACAACATTGCTAAAGAAGATTTTTGGCCTTTAGAGAGTATTAATACATTTAAACTAAGAGGCTCATACGGTACTTTGGGCAGTCAGCAGGTCGCACCAATTTACGGCTATCTAGCACCTATAAATACAAATGGAACAACAGCATTCTTATTTGGTGGCCAACAAGGTAATTTTTCTCAAACACCTGGATTTGCAGGTGAAAGCTTAACATGGGAAACTGTAAAAACTACAGACATAGGTTTTGATTTGGGTGCATTTAATAATAAGTTAACCGCGGCGTTTTCTTGGTATAGAGTAGATACAGAAGGCGTTATTGGCCCAGGTTTAGAGTTACCAGCAGTATTAGGAGCGACACCTCCTTTACGTAATGTTGGAACCGTTAGAGTACAAGGTTTTGATCTTGAAGTGACATGGAGACAACAATTTGGAGACTTTGGTTATAGTATAAGAGGAGTTCTAAATGATTATCAACAAACGGTTACTGAATTTCCAAATGAAACAAATCTACTTACCAGTAATTTTGCAGGACGTGATTTAGGCGATATCTATGGCTATGAAACCGATGGCTTATTTCAAAGCAATGAGGAAGCTACCGAATATACTGATGCCGTAGACCAAAGCTTTATCAACGGTTTTGCTTATGAAGCGGGAGATTTAAAATATGTAGATCAAAATGGCGACGGTGTTATTAACAATGGTGACAACACTGTAGAAAATAGTGGTGACCTTAAAGTTATAGGTAATTCTACGCCGCGTTACCAATATGGTTTTACGCTTAGCGTGAATTACAAAAATTGGGATTTCAATGCCTTTTTACAGGGTGTAGCTAAACGTGATGTAAATATGGTGCAAGGTAATTCCCAAGGATTTAGAGGACCATCTAACGGGCCATTCCATGCCTTTGTTTGGGAGGGACATTTAGATTATTTTAGACCAGAAGACACTACAAACCCATTAGGCCCTAATTTAGATGCTTATTTTCCAAAACCGTACATGAATGGTGGTGGTAGAACCAATAAAAACTATAGACAAAACACCTCGCACTTTATACAAAATGGTGCTTATATGAGACTTAAAAGTTTACAAATAGGATATTCAATTCCTAAAGATGTTATTAAAAAACTTAACATTGATAATATAAGAATGTACGTTACAGGTGAAAATTTATTTACTGTTAGTGATTTAATGTTTTTCGATCCTGAACAAGTAAGAGGGAGTATAGATCTGTTAGGTAGTGCATCGTCCTACCCACTATCAAGAATAGTTTCATTTGGAGTAAATGTATCATTTTAAAAAAAGAATAATTATGAAAAATATATTAAAACTATTTATTCTAAGTTCAATATTTTCATTTACAGCTTGTGAAGATTTCTTAGAGAGAATTCCTTTAGATGATGTTTCTGAAGCATCCTTTTACCGAAATGCCTCAGAACTTGAGGTTGCTGTAAATGGCTTTTATAACGATTTACCAGGGTGGCCAAATACAAGTGTTGGTTTTGCTATTTTACCAGACGCCAACACAGATTTATTGCTAACCGAAGATCCTAGCAATAGGTTAAGTGGATTAAGCTATGAAATACCCGCAACTACTAGTGGTAGCATATGGAGCTGGAATGAAGTAAGAGAAGCTAACTGGCTTATAGACAAGTTAGACCAAGCATCAGCTAGTAGTGATACTGAGCAAATTTTAATTGACCAATACTCTGGTGAAGCTTATTTTTTTAGAGCTTACTATTATTTTGAATTATTAAGAAGATATGGAGATTTACCAATATATCCTGAATACTTTGACAACAATGACACCGATCTTCTTTTTGCGCCAAGAGATCCTAGAAACGAAGTTGTAGATTTTATACTTTCAGATTTAGACACTGCTATAGGTCTAATGCAATCATTCGCCAACATCTCTACAAAACCAAGAATTAGTAGAGAAGCCGCTCAATTATTTAAAGCAAGAATAGCATTATATGAAGGTACTTGGGAAAAATACCATAATGGTACGCCTTTTGGTGTTGCAGGATCAGACGGAACTAATTATCTGCAAATAGCTGCTAATGCTGCTGAGGCTGTAATGAATAGTGGTGTATTTACTTTACACAGCGATTACAGCACCTTATTTAATCAAGTAGGCTTAAGTGATAATAATGAGGTAATACTTTGGAGAGATTATGATGCTTTACAGTTCTCAAACATTAATAATGTACTACAAATTTCTTGGCCTAATAGATGTGGATATACTAAGTTTGCCGTTGATAGTTATTTGTGTACAGACGGACAACCAATCTCAGTAAGCCCATTATTTAATGATGGAGATAATGAAAGTTTAGCCACTATTGAAAATAATAGAGACCCAAGGCTAGCAGCCACAATCATGGTGCCTGGAGACGTAGTAGAAATAAGAGATGGAGAAACAACTCTATGGGAATTCCCAGACTGGACAGATGCCAACACAGGTAATACCGGTTATGAAAGCCAAAAGTATAGAAACGTAAACTATGATGCCGATTTTAACAATTTTACCTTAAATACATCTAGAATTATTATGCGTTATGCTGAAGCCTTACTAATATTTGCTGAAGCTAAGGCTGAATTAGGAACCATAACACAGTCTGATTTAGATAGATCCATTAACCAATTACGTAATCGTGTTGGTATGCCTGGAATTACACTAGGAGCCATAACTACCGATCCTAACTGGCCAAATTATGGTTACACTTTAACACCTATTATTTATGAAGTACGCAGAGAACGTACTGTTGAATTAATGGCTGAAGGATTTAGAAATGATGACCTAAACAGATGGAGAGCACATGCCTTATTTGATGGAGACCAACCAAGAGGTGCATTTTATAATGATGGTATAGTGAATACTTTCCCTAATAATTCACCTTTAGATGCTGATGGTTTTTTATTACCATTTGCAGCCTTTGGTAATTTTAATTTTGATGAATCTAGAGCATATTTACAACCAATACCTCTAGATCAAATACAACTTAACCCTAACCTAACACAAAACCCAGGTTGGTAAAAAAACAGTTGATTAATAGTTAAATTGTTTGAGTTAGTTTAGTTAATAAGGATTGCCCAAAATTAGGTTTTGTTAAAATTTTTGTATGCTTTACATACAAACGCCTTACTCCTAATTTCTGGGCAATTCTTTATGTAAACAGTACTCTTAAACAATTAATAGTTACTTAAAAATGCTATTAAAACAATAAAATATTAATGATGCGCAAAACTGTACTTACTAAAATATAATATAAAAAAACTATATGTCTTCATCTAAAAATACTGCAGCAACCAATAATAATTTAGTACCAATAGTAATTATAGCTGGTTTATTCTTCATATTTGGTTTTGTAACGTGGATAAATGGTGCATTAATACCTTTTATGAAAACCATTAACGAATTAACCGATGCACAATCGTACTTAGTTGCTTCAGCCTCATATATTTCATTTGTTGTTATGGCACTACCAGCATCTTTTATTTTAAATAAAATAGGCTACAGAAAAGGCATGTCTCTAGGTTTAATAATAATGGCTATTGGAGCACTAATTTTTATTCCAGCTGCCGAAGCAAGAACATATTGGGTGTTTTTAACTGGCATTTTTATACAGGGCATTGGTATGACCTTATTACAAACCGCTGCAAATCCGTATATAACAATTTTAGGCCCAATTGAAAGTGGTGCCAAACGAATTGCTATTATGGGAATAGCAAACAAAGTAGCTGGTGCATTAGGTTCATTAATATTTGGTGCATTATTGCTATCAGGAATAGATAAAGTAAAAGAACAACTCAACACAGCATCAGTTGATGAAAAAGGAGTACTCTTAGATACCATGGCAGATAGTGTTTTTATGCCTTATTTAGTTATGGCTATGGTGCTTACAGTACTTGGTGTATTAATTAGAAAAGCACCTCTTCCACATGTAGAAGCTACAGACAATGAAAATGAAACAAATGATTTTACTACAAAAACTAGTATTTTTCAGTTTCCACACTTGTGGTTGGGCGTATTAACCCTGTTTGTTTATGTAGGCGCCGAGGTTATTGCTGGAGATACTATTATAGCTTATGGAATTTCATTAGGTTTTCCCGCTACCGAAGCAAAATTTTTCACAACGTTAACCCTACTGGCTATGGTATTTACCTACGCTATAGGTGTTGCTCTAATACCAAAATACTTAAAACAAGGAACTGCTCTTAAAATTAGTGCAGTATTAGGAATAGTTTTTAGTGTCTGTATATTGTTAACTAACGGCTTTACATCCGTTTTATTTGTTGCGGCACTAGGTATTTCTAACGCCTTAGTTTGGCCTGCTGTATGGCCATTAACGTTAGAAGGTTTAGGAAAATTCACTAAAACAGGTTCTGCATTATTAATCATGGCCATTTCTGGTGGAGCCATTATCCCGCCTCTTTATGGTAGAATGGTTGATGCCAACAAACATGAACTTGTTACTAGTGGAATTAATGAAGTAAATGCCTTGGCAACAGCATCAACTAACAGTTATTGGATATTAATCCCCTGCTATATTATAATTCTGTTTTTTGCTGTTTGGGGACATAAATATAAAAGTTGGTCAAAATCAAAATAAATATTAAATAAATAAAATACCATGTTAAAGAGTAGTATAGACAAAGCAACAGGTTTTGAAAAAAGATTTGAAAATGTAGGTACAGTAGTTTTTGAAAACTCTACTGTAGCTTCAAAAGCTGTAGCAAAGGAAATAGCAGATTTAATACGGGTAAAACAAGCCCAAAAACAACCATGTATTTTAGGATTAGCAACAGGATCGTCACCAAAAGGACTTTATGCTGAATTGGTACGTTTACATAAAGAAGAAGGACTAAGCTTTAAAAATGTGGTATCCTTCAATTTAGATGAATACTATCCTATGGAACCAGATTCTGTGAATAGTTACGTGCGTTTTATGAAAGAACTTTTATTTAACCATGTAGATATTTTACCCGAAAATTACCATATCCCTGATGGCCTATTACCTAAAGAAGATATTGCTGATTACTGTAGTCAGTACGAAGCTAAAATTGAAGCTTTGGGAGGTATCGATTTACAGATATTAGGAATTGGCGGTAACGGGCATATTGGCTTTAATGAGTCTGGTTCTTTACAAAACTCAAAAACCAGATTGGTAGCATTAGATCATATAACAAGAGTGGCTGCTAGCGGTGATTTTTCTGGCTTAAAAAATACTCCAAGAACTGCAATTACCTTAGGAGTAAAAAAAATAATGGAGGCAAAAAGAGTTATCCTTATGGCATGGGGAGAAGGAAAATCTAATATTATAAAGGCTTCAGTAGAAGATACAGTAACCAACCTTGTACCAGCTTCTTACCTACAAGAACATAATAATGCCACATTTGTACTAGATCAAGCTGCTGCCTCAAAACTAACCCGTATCAATACGCCTTGGCTAGTAGAAAAAATTGCTTGGACAGACAAGCTTATACGTAAAGCGGTTCTAGGCTTAGCCTTAAATTTAAAAAAGCCAATTTTAATGCTTACCGATGCCGATTATATTGAAAACGGTATGAGTGATTTATTAGCAGATTCCGGACCAGCTTACGACATTAATATAAAGATATTCAACAAACTTCAAAACACCATTACAGGATGGCCTGGTGGTAAACCAAATGCAGATGATAGTAAGCGACCAGAACGTGCTGAACCTGCAAAAAAACGTGTACTAATCTTTAGTCCACACCCAGATGACGACATTATTAGTATGGGAGGTACGTTTAAACGATTACATGAACAAGGGCATGAAGTACATGTAGGATACCAAACCTCTGGTAATATTGCAGTTTCTGATGATGAAGCATTACGATTTGCCAGTTTTGTTTGTGATTATAACGATAAGTTTGGTATAGAAAGTACCGAAGCTGAAAATATCTACAAGAAAGCCTCAGCATTCCTTAAAAACAAAAAAGCAAGTGAAATAGATATTCCTGAAGTAAGATATATAAAGGGATTAATTAGAAAAGGAGAAGCCCAATCTACTTGTTATTTTGTTGGAATACCAGATAGCCAAATTCATTTTATGGAACTCCCCTTTTACGAAACTGGTTCTATAGAAAAAAAGCCTTTAGGAGAGCAAGACATAAAAATTACTATGGATTTAATTGAAAAAATTAAACCTCACCAAATATATGCAGCTGGCGACTTAGCAGATCCTCATGGCACTCATAAAGTTTGCTTAGATGCTGTTTTTGAATCTGTTAAACGATTAAAACCTAAAAAATTCATGAAAGATTGCTGGGTTTGGCTATACAGAGGCGCATGGCAAGAATGGGGAATTGATGAAATTGAAATGGCAGTACCTATGGGACCAGACCAAGTTTTAGAAAAAAGAAAAGGTATTTTTAAACACCAATCACAAAAAGATGGTGTGGTATTTCAGGGCACTGATAGTAGGGAGTTTTGGCAACGTGCTGAAGACAGAAATGGTGAAACCGCACATATTTACCATAAATTAGGTCTAGCGCATTATGCTGCAATGGAGGCTTTTGTTAGATGGATGTATTAACATGAGTATTGGCAGAACACTTCCATCTTAACTTATTTCAGGACGGGACATTGTAATAAAAAAAGCCCTTGCATAAATGCAAGGGCTTTTTTGTCGGGGTGGCAGGATTCGAACCTGCGACCTCCGCGTCCCAAACGCGGCGCGATAACCGGGCTACGCTACACCCCGAATTTTGGTTATCTTTATTTTGCGGAGAGACCGGGATTCGAACCCGGGCAACACTTACGCGTTGACAGATTAGCAATCTGCTCCATTACCACTCTGGCACCTCTCCTAAATTTCTTAATGAACTTTAGCAACCTAAATTGCGGATGCAAATGTAATTTAAACATTATAAGAACGCAACTATTTTATTTAAATTTTTGTAAAAATTATTCAGGATATTCTATACGTAAATGGTAAATGTTTGCAAGCTTGTGTTTTAGCACTTTTTTTATAGATTGAATTTCTTTAAACGTAATATTAGCATTTAAAAATTGCTCTTCATCTATTTGTTTATTTATAATGTTTTCAACAAATGCATCAATTTTTGTGGATGTTGGATTTTTTAAACTTTTAGATGCAGCCTCTACACTATCGCACATCATTAAAATAGCCGTTTCTTTACTAAATGGCTTTGGTCCGGGGTATCTAAATAAATCAGAATCTATATCCTTATCCATTTCTTTTGCCTTCATATAAAAATAGTAAACTACGCTTGTACCATGGTGCGTTCTAATAAAATCTATTACACGATCGGGCAAATTATTTTTTCTGGCAATTTCGATACCATTTATAACATGATCGGTAATAATTCTTGCACTTTCTTTTGAAGACAACTCATCATGCGGATTAATTCCTGTAGATTGGTTCTCTGTAAAATAATTTGGGTTTACCATTTTACCAATATCATGGTATAAGGCTCCTACCCTAACCAACATAGCATTTGCTCCTATTTCGTTTGCTGAAGCTTCAGCTAGATTTGCAACATTTAAGGAATGGTGAAATGTTCCAGGAGATACATTTGATAATTCCTTTAAAAGCTTGGTATTAGTGTCTGAAAGTTCTAAAAGCGACACATCGGAGACCAATCCAAACATTTTCTCGTAGGCATAAATTAACGGCTGTACAAATAAGGTTGCAAGACCACAAAGAATAAACAATAAAAATGTATTCCAATTAATAGTTTCTATACTGCCTTCATGAATTACAAAAAACGCAAAATATGCTACAATATAAATAAGTGTAATCTGTCCTACAGATATAAATAAATTTGCGCGCTTGTAGAGTTCAGATACGGTTAAAATAGTTACAATTCCAGCTAGAATTTGTAAAAACATATACTCATAACTATTAGGTACAATAGACCCGAGTAATAGTACCGTAATTACATGGGTAAACATGCCTAATCTAGCATCGAAAAAAGCTTTTAGTACCAAAGGCAACATACATAATGGTACTACATAAAGATACTCTGAGTTATAATTTACAACCAAAGTGGTTATAAACACCATTAATAATACATTAAAGAAAATAAACGTAACCTTAGTATTATTATCAAAAACTTCTATCCTATATTTTCTTAAAAATAATAATAGCATTAATAGTGCTAGTGCCACTAATAATGTATATGCAAACAATATCCAGTTGTAATTGGCCTCATTCCAAACCTGCGACTCATATTCAGATTGTAGCGATTTTAGCTTCTGAAATTTGTCACCTTCTACTACTTCGCCTTTTGAAATAATTAGTGTGCCGCGTTCTACACTGCCCCGTGTGTAAGATATCTTGTTTAGTTCGTCCTGTAATGCTTTTTCGGTAAAGGACTTGTTGTATGTTAAATTAGGTTCTACAATATCAAAAAATATTGATGTAAACTTAGAAGCATAAGTATTTAATCCCTCAGAACTTAACTTTCTTTCTATAAAAGACTTAAGGTCTTCTTGCTCAATTAAATTTTCGTAAACCGTATTTCGCTTTTTTACATTTCCACTTAGAATTTCTACAATCCTATCATCGCCAAAAGTATAAGTATCAGATAACAGCCCTAGAGTATATAAATTTTCTAAAACATCTTTTCCTGAACTTTTTAATTTATTTAATGTTGCTCTGGGTAGTGAATCGGAAAATGTGTTTGAAAATGCAATATCGTAAGCATCAAGGGCAGTTACTTTTACTGTTTCATCCTCATCAAAATATAAAGGTGCCTGACTTTCAATAGAGCGTTTTTCAGAATTAATCTCGTCTTCAGCTTTTTTAATAGCAAAATCAAAAGGAGCGTATAAATTCTCAGATTGCCAAGGCTTCCCCCTTTCAAAATTGTATTTAAATTTTCCACTCTTAGGAAACAAATACACAATTAAAAACGTGGTACATACAAACAATAAAGCTTTGTAAATCAGTGAATGATTTCTGTATAGCTTATTTATGAAGTCTTTCATAGAAGGAGGATAATATTGTCAAATGTAATAAATTCTGTGGGTTATCTAGAATCTTATAATCCAATTAATCCTTATTCTATCTATTAAAAAATGATTATTTTCGCCTTAACTAATTTTAAATTTTCATTATGAATTCAGAAGTAGTTATTGTATCCGCTGCAAGAACCCCAATTGGTAGTTTTTTAGGTGCGTTATCAACTGTACCTGCTACTAAATTGGGTGCCATTGCCATAAAGGGCGCATTACATAAAATTAATTTAAAACCAGAGCTTGTAGACGAAGTGTTTATGGGCAATGTAGTACAGGCAGGCAACGGGCAGGCACCAGCAAGACAAGCCGCATTAGGTGCCGGTATTCCCAATACTGTGCCTTGTACAACCGTAAATAAAGTTTGTGCTTCTGGTATGAAAGCTGTAATGCATGGCGCACAAGCTATTGCTTTGGGTGATGCAGAAATTGTAGTTGCTGGCGGAATGGAAAATATGAGTTTAATTCCGCACTATTTATATGCCAGAACTGGTACAAAATTTGGACCAGGAACTTTAATAGATGGCTTACAGCGTGATGGTTTGGTTGATGCGTACGATAAAAACGCCATGGGTGTTTGTGCTGATGCTTGCGCTACAGAATATAACTTTTCTCGTGAAGCTCAAGACAACTACGCAATACAATCCTACAAAAGATCTGAAGCTGCATGGAACTCTGGTAAATTTAATAATGAAGTTGTACCTGTTGAAGTACCACAACGCCGTGGTGAACCAATAATTGTTGATACAGATGAAGAATTTACCAAAGTAAATCTCGATAAAATTCCAAGTTTACGTCCTGCATTCACAAAAGAAGGTACGGTAACTGCCGCTAATGCTTCTACTATTAACGACGGTGCTGGTGCTGTAGTTTTAATGCGTAAGGAAAAGGCTGAAGCACTAGGTTTAAAAGTTTTGGCAACTATTAAAAGTTATGCAGATGCAGCCCAAGAACCAGAATGGTTTACAACAGCACCTGCTAAGGCTTTACCAAAGGCACTTGCTAAAGCTAGCATCTCCCAAGATGATGTGGATTATTTTGAATTTAATGAAGCGTTTTCTGTGGTAGCCTTAGCTAACATGAAAATTCTAGGATTAACCGATGATAAAGTTAATGTAAATGGTGGTGCGGTTTCCTTAGGACATCCGTTAGGGTGTTCTGGCGTTAGGATTTTAATTACGCTGCTTAACGTTTTAGAACAAAACAATGCCAAAATTGGTGCGGCAGCTATATGTAACGGTGGCGGTGGAGCTTCTGCCATGGTAATAGAACGTTCTTAATAAGAAGTGTGGAAGTATGCAGTAAACAGTAACACTTAGCAGTAAACACTCAAATTTTTATTACCATTACCTTTTATTATGAATATGATACTCCAACAAAACTTAATTAATTTAATTGTTAAAATAAATGGTAGCTATAGCAAGTGTTACAATTTTAATAATTAATAAAATAAGAAATAGTTAATAATTCTTATGCAATACGGAATTTGTAATTTAAGTATCGTTCCTTTACGATTTGAAGCCTCCGATAAAAGTGAATTAGTATCGCAGGTATTATATGGTGAATGGTTTAAAGTGATTGAAACACGTAAAAACTGGAGCAAAATCCGTTTAGCTTTTGATAAATACGAAGGTTGGATTGATAACAAACAATATGTAGCTATTGAAGCTGAAGATTACGAAACACTAAGCTCTGAAAACTTAAAACTTTCCATGGATTTAGTAGAATTTGTTCAAGATGAAAACGGACAACTCTACCCCATTCAATTAGGTGCAACACTAAACGGGCTACATCTTTTAAAACATAAGTTTGATGGTACTTTAACCGAAGGCGTTATTAGTAAAAATAATATTGTTCAAACTGCATTTATATATTTAAACAGCCCGTATTTATGGGGCGGAAAAACACCCTTTGGAATCGACTGCTCTGGTTTTACTCAAATGGTATATAAACTAAATGGCTACACATTGCTTCGTGATGCCTCCCAACAAGCCACACAAGGCGAAGCTTTAAGCTTTATAGAAGAAAGCGAACCCGGAGACTTGGCTTTTTTTGATAATAATGAAGGTGATATTATTCATGTTGGTATCATCATGAAAGACAATTACATTATCCACGCTCACGGTAAAGTGAGGATTGACCGACTAGACCATTCTGGAATTTATAATGTAGACACTAAAATGCATACACATAAATTGCGAGTGATTAAGAAGGTGGTTTAGAATTGCGCTTAGTTAGGATTATTCGCTACGCTTTTTAATAATAAAAATCACAAAAACCTAGCATGCCAACTTTCGCTAGCAGGGACTTCCCAATTTTCTTTAAACTCTGCTATGTTGTTTACTAAGTTGTTAAAAACAATAGTATTTTTAGAAATGGCACGCTGTTTTGCCATTTTTTTGAAGTCGGTTAATGATTTGTAAGCAATAAATTCGCCTTGTTTGTAAGACACATTCATTTTATCCATTAAATCTACGTTGTATTCTTTTTCTAATTGTTGAATAAAATGTACAGAGGCATCAATAGAACATCCAGTAGCTGCATTTAAGTTTTGATTTAACCCTAAAACTATAAACCGCTTGTATTTAATAACATAACCTGCCTGTAAGTCACTCCCATGTGCTGTCCAGTTTTCAATAAAAACGTTTAATTTGGTTTCTATTTCGGCGATTTCCTCTGGAGTAAACGAACGGTTGGCTTGATATATCCAAACTCTTGATTCTTCTGGTAATTTATTGAAGTCTACTAACATTATGTTGATTTACGATTTTAGAATAACGATTGATAATTTAAAAAACACTCTCTACTGCGTTTGATGTAACACTGGACACTGCTTATAAATTTCCTGTATTAGCAATTAATTCAGCGATATCAAGAACCTCAATTTCAGCTTCCTTTTCTTTAGCTTTAATACCATCAGTCATCATAGTATTGCAATACGGGCAACCGGTTGCAATAATATTAGGATTGGTTTCTAGCGCATCTTCGGTTCTCAAAATATTAATATCCTTATCCCCTTTTTCTGGTTCTTTAAACATTTGTGCACCACCTGCACCACAACATAAAGCTGTACTTTTGTGGCGTTTCATTTCTACCAAATTTGCTTTGGTGTTTTGTAACACTTCCCGTGGGGCGTTGTATTCGTTATTGGCTCTACCTAAATAACATGGGTCGTGAAAGGTAATGCGTTTGCCTTTATAGGTATCACCAGAAACTTTTAATCGTCCAGAGGCTATTAAATCTTTAATGTATTGTGTATGATGAAATACCTGGTAACTACCGCCTAAACTTGGATACTCATTTTTTATACAGTTATAGGAATGTGGGTCGCAGGTTACAATCTTTTTTATTTCGTAACCGTTGAGCAACTCAATATTCATTACAGCTTGCATTTGAAACAAAAACTCGTTTCCTGCGCGTTTTGCAATATCACCTGTACTGCTTTCTTCTTGTCCAAGTACTGCAAAATCTACATTTGCAGCGTTAAGGATTTTCACGAAAGCTTTGGTTATTTTTTTAGCACGATCATCATAACTTCCAGCGGAACCTACCCAAAATAAAATTTCTGGTTGTTTGCCTTCTGCCATGAATTCTGCCATTGTTTTTACTTTGAGTGTTTCGCTCATAGTGTATGCTTTTTAAAAGTTACAATCTAAATATTGTAGACGTTTATGTTATGTTTTGGACGGTACTCGCGTTAGGGATTGAGGCATTTGTTGAAGCTCCTCGACGCAGGAGAGAGCGACTGCCGAAAGCCCGACCCCTTGTGGGTAACGCCATAGTTATTCGTCTTTCCAGTTTAATCGGTCCATTTGGTTATAAGGCCAAGGCGCACCGTTGTTTTCTATGTTAGACATCATATTATTTAATTCTGAAGGTGCTGCACTTTGCTCCATAACCAAATAGCGACGCATGTCTAAAATAATAGACAATGGGTTGATGCTTACCGGACACTCCTCTACGCAGGCGTTACAGGTTGTGCATGCCCAAAGCTCCTCAGCTGTGATGTAATCGCCCAATAATTGTTTGCCATCGTCTTTGAATTCGCCATTATTGGCATCGATATTTTTACCAACTTCTTCTAGCCTATCCCTAGTATCCATCATAATTTTTCTAGGGGAAAGCTTTTTACCTGTTAGGTTTGCAGGACACGCCGATGTACAACGCCCGCATTCTGTACAGGTGTAAGCATTTAATAACTGAATTTGGCTTAAATCTTGTACATCGCTGGCACCAAACTTGGCAGGGATATCATCTTCTGCGCCTTCGGCTGGAGCTGCAAAAGGGTCGGCATCTGGATCCATCATCAGTTTTACCTCTTTTGTTACAGCATCTAAATTATTGAATTGCCCTTGTGGATTTAAACCTCCAAAATACACATTTGGGAATGCTAAAATTATATGTAAATGTTTTGAAAAATAAAGATAATTAAGGAAAATAAGAATACCTATAATGTGTAACCACCATGCACCACGCTCTATAATATGCAGCGTTCCTTCAGTTAATCCTGAGAACCAAGGTGCTATGTATTGGCTTATTACATTTCCTGTGTTTAGTGATTGAAATTCTACATCGGTAGCATTCATAACCAAAAAGAGCGTCATTAACACCACTTCAAAATATAGGATTAAATTCCCATCTGTTTTTGGCCATCCAGTCATTTCGCTCTTCATAAAACGAGCCAACTTTAGCACATTTCGTCGTATCCAAAAAACGATAACTGTTATAAGCACTAAGCAGGCTAAAATTTCGAACGTGCCTATTAAAAAGCCGTAAACGGAAACTGGTAGAACCTTTAAACCTATGCGGTGCGTACCGAACAGCCCATCAATAATAATTTCTAAAACTTCAATATTTATAATGATAAAACCAACATAAACTACTACGTGCAAGAGTCCAGAAATTGGCCTACGTACCATTTTACTTTGGCCTAGAGCAATGTTTATTACGTTTTTCCAGCGCTGGGATTTATTATTGGAAGCATCTACATCGTGTCCCAACTTAATATTCCTAATAAGTTTTTTAACGTTTTTTGTAAAATAACCAATACCGATTATTAATGTTATGGCGAAAAGTATGTTAGGTAAATAAGTCATAAACTACACGGCTAATTAATCTTCGTCTTTTATTTCGTTTCCTTCGGCATCGTAACGTTTTGGCTTTTTACCAAATAATGAAAAGTGTACGTATCGCTTAGGGTTTAATTTCATGTCTTGTAGCAATTGTTCTAATTGCAGGCTTGCTCCTTCTAAATTATCATACAACCCTTCGTCTTTAAGAAGTTTTCCTATAGAGCCTTCGCCACTGTTTATTTTTGCACTAATACCATTAAAATTCTGAATTGTAGATTCTAGGGCTTTAATGGTTTGTTTTAGATCTGCTTCTGCTAATTCGTTTGTAGTTTTAGATAGGTTTGAAGAAATATTCTCCACATTATCTAAGGTAGTATTTAATTTTTCCTGGTTTAAAGCAACTAGAGTTTTTAACGAGGAGGATGTGCTTTTAAAGTTTTGCATCACATCATTTAATCCTGCAACGCTAGCCCTAAGGTTTTCCTTGGTTTTAGCATCAAAAACATCATTAATGTTAGAAAGTAATGAGTCTGCACCCACCATCATAATTTCAATTTTTTCTTGTAGCGGTGTTAGGCGCTGGTTTACCAATTCGGTTAAGCCAGCTTTAACTCGCCCTTCTAAAAAATCGCCATCTTCTGCTGTTTCAGCGCCATCAAAAGCAGGAATGATAGCTATTGCTTTTCCTCCTATTAAACCTGTTTCGTATAGTTCTGCCTTACTGTTTTTAGAGAATTCAAAATTACTATCTACCATTAGTTCAATAGAAAGTTTCCCAGAACCATCACCTTTAAAACCAATGCTAGTTACCTTACCAACTTTTAATCCATTAATGGTTACTGGTGTTGATGGTACTAAGCCTTCAACATTGTTATATTCGGTATAAAACGTATCGGAAGGGTTGAATAAATCTTTGCCTTTTAAGTAGTTAAAGCCATAAATAAACAAAACTATACCAGATAAGACTAATGCGCCTACTTTTACCTCTCGTGAAATTTTCAAAATTTGCTTTCTTTTAAAAACAAATTTAAAATAAATTTAGATAGGAACTTATTAATTTGACCTTGTTTTTAGAACATCGGCTAATGGAACGTTGTTACCATCTTTAAAAGCTACTACAAAACTTGAGGTGTAGCCTTTGGCTTTTGCTTCTTTAACCAAGGACTTAGCTTGATTATAATCTGAAGTACTGCCGTAAAAATATTTATATAAATTGCCTTGTGTAGCTCTAGAAATATTATTTAAGCCTTTAAAATTATAGGGTTTTGGTTCTAATTTTCTAGAACTAGCAGCTATTTGAACTTTAAACGTAACACCCTCAAACTCCATTTCATCTTCTTCAATTAAATCTTTTGTATTGATTTCGCTTACAGTATTAAGTTCTATAGTTTTTTTATAATTAAGGATAGCCTCTGTAATAGATTTAGACATTTCTAACTGACCTTTTCTTGAGTTTAAGTATCTCCCTTCCTTATTATTAGTTAAAAACCCTAATTCTACCAAAACACTAGGCATTACGGTTTGGTGTAATACTATAAAACCTGCCTGTTTTACCTTTCTGTTTTTACGGTTTAGTTTTACAAAATTGTCTTGAATTAAACTTGCTAGATAAATACTTTGGTCTAAATACTCCTCCAGTCCAAGAATAATAGAAATAGCATCTTCTGGAGAGTTTGGGTTAAAGCCTGCATAGTTTTTTTCGTGGTCGTCCTCCTTGAAAATTACCGAGTTTTCTTTTTTAGCAACCTCAAAATTAGTTTTGTTTCTGTGCAACCCTAAAACAAAAGTACCAGCACCGTAGGCTTGCGAGGTATGTGAATCGCAGTGTACTGACACAAATAAATCTGCCTTTGCTTTATTGGCAATCTTACCACGAACAAATAATTCTACAAACTCATCTGTTTTTCTAGTGTATACTACTTTTATATTTGGGTTTTTCTCTAGTTGTTTCCCCACTTCTAGAACAACTTTTAAGGCAATGTCCTTTTCCCTGTAGCCATTTCCTAAATTTCCAGGGTCTTTACCACCGTGGCCTGCATCTAAAACCACAACAAATTTATCCTTCGTTTGTGCTTCAGTAAAGGACGAAAATGTTAATACTATTATAAAACATACGAAACTTAATACTGTGTTCGTTTTCATTTGGTAATTGTTAAAGTTTGAATTTATCATTCAATTTTACCTAAAAAGGCTTAGTTTTTGATAATTTGCTAACCGTAAAACGGATTTATAAAATGGTTTATTTTATCAGAAAATATTTCTGTAGAAATATAAATTAAACCCAAAAAAATATATGTAATTTTGGCGTTTCAAAAATCGAGCCATACTTTTACAAAAATACATTTAAAAGCGTTGCGTACAAACCAATTTAAAATACTTTTTGCATTGAGTTTTACAGTGTTTATCAACACTTTTAGCTTCGCTCAAGACATCCCAAAAAAGGGAGAACCTATAGAACCAAAACCTGAAAAAACATTAGATACGGTTACTAAATCTCTAGATAGTTTAGTAAAAATAGTAATTCCTGAAACGCCTAAAGACACAACAGTAGTAGATTCCATAACACCTAAAAAGAAAGAATTTTTAGAAAATATTGTAATCTACAAGGCTACAGATTACACCTCTTTAAACCAAAGAAAACAAAAACTGTATTTATTTAATGAGGCTGAAATAACTTACGGAGATCTTAACATTAAAGCAGGAGACATTACAATAGATTACCAGAAAAACGAGGTTTACGCTAGAGGAATAGTAGATTCTACAGGAGCATATACTCAATCGCCTGTTTTTGATCAAGGTGGCAATGTAGTGAAACCAGACTCAATATTATTTAATACAAAAACACAAAAAGCATTAATATACAACAGTATTACAGAGCAAGGCGAGGGTACTGTAATTGCTAAAATCACCAAAAAAGAAAACGATTCGGTTTACTTCATCAAAGATTCTAAATATACTACTGCAGAGAATTTAGATGACCCAGAATATTACATACTTCTTAAAAAAGCAAAAATAGTTCCGAAGAAAAAAATTGTTACAGGGGCTGCACAAATGTATATTTACGATGTGCCAACACCAATCTGGATGCCTTTTAGTTTCTTTCCCCAAAGGCCCGCAAATACATCTGCTTCTGGGGTGCTTATCCCAACGTTTGGTGAACAAAACGAGCGTGGTTACTTTCTACAAAATGGGGGGTACTATTTTGCTATTAGTCCACATATAGATTTGGCACTTATGGGCGATTATTACACCAACGGTAGTTATGGTATAAGAGGCGAAAGCACCTATGCGCTTAAATATAAATTTAGGGGTAATTTTGGGTTTAGGTACGAAAACCTTATTTCTAGCGAACGTGGTTTCCCTGATTACTCTAAAACCACGGTGTATAATATTAGATGGTCCCATAGTCAAGATGCCAAGGCTAGCCCTAATTCTAGATTTTCAGCTTCGGTAAATTTAGGGAGTAGTACGTTTTACAGGGCATCATTAAACCAAGCCACTACTGGTGCTTTTTTAAATAATACCCTAGCATCATCCGTTTCTTATTCCAAAACATTTCAGGGAGAACCACAAGTAGATTTTAGTTTAACAGCTACGCACTCCCAAAACACACAAACGCAGCAAATTAACATGACTTTGCCTACCTTTCAGGGTAATATGGGGCGTGTTTTTCCTTTTGCTCCCAAAACTGGCACAAAAAAAGGCCTAATTCAAAATATAAGTTTTCAATATAATGTACGTGGTGAAAACAGAATTCAAACCACAGATTCCTTGTTCTTTAAAAAAGAAATGTTTGATGATGCAAAGTCTGGCTTTCAACATACCATACCATTGAGTACCAACTTTAAAGTTTTTAAACATTTTAGTGTAAGTGCGAGTACTAATTTTAATGAAGTGTGGACGTTTGATACCGTTGAAAAACGCTATGATTTTGAAACACAAGAAACCATAACCGACACCATTAAAGGTTTCGATTCTTTTAGAACATATAATTTTAGCACAAGTATAGGAACTACAATTTATGGTATGTTTAATTTTGAAAAGAAGGGTGAGAACAAAAAAATAAAAGCCATTAGGCATGTTATGCGTCCTGCAATTAGCTATAATATAAATCCTGCTTTTGATAGGTACTACGATAGCTATGAAACAGAAGTTGTTACAGCCGATGGTATTACCATAGACGATATTGAGTACACTCGTTTCGAACAAAGTTTATTTGGTTCACCAAACAAAACATTTTCCAGTTCTATGGGAATTTCACTTTCTAACAACTTCGAGGCCAAAGTAAGGGATAAAGACTCCACTAAAACAGACCCCAAAAAGGTAATGCTATTAAACAACCTTAATTTATCTACGGCTTACAATTTTGCAGGAGACTCTCTGCAATGGAGCCCTGTAAGACTTAATGGCGGTACCCAATTATTCGATCGTAAACTAAGTGTTAACTTTAGTGCAACATTAGATCCTTATGCGTTAGATAATAATAATAGAAGAATAAATACATTTAATATTAACAATGGCGGAAGTTTATTTAGACTTACCAGCGCCAATATGAACATGAGCTATACACTTTCTAGCGAAGGTAGTAGTAAAAAAGATGGCCAACGAGATGCCAGCACCGAGGAAAATATTAGAAACGGCGGGCGAGCCGATGATTTGTTTGGACGCTCTGAGGATTTTACCAGCAAACGTTTTGACCCTGATGCAGAAAAGAACAACAAAGATGAAAACAAAGACTTTTATAATTTTAAATTACCTTGGAGTTTGAGACTTGCGTATGCTGTAAATTATTCTAATCAGAGGCGCAATAGTGAGATTTCATCGCACTCCTTAATGTTTTCTGGTGATATTGAATTGTCTCCAAAATGGTCTGTTGGAGGTTCTTCAGGATACGATTTTAAAAACAACGCATTTACATTTACACAACTTCGGTTTGAACGCGACTTGTTGAGTTGGCGTATGAATTTTAGTTGGGTGCCGTTTAGCTCTAGAAGTTCATGGAATTTCTTTATTGGCATAAAATCTAACTTACTTAAAGATTTAAAATACGAACAACGAAGACAACCAGACCAAACGCTATAATTTAAGCTTCTTAGCTTAATTATTAAAAAGTTATAGAATGAAAAAAATAATAACAACCCAAAATGCACCTGCCCCGTTAGGGCCATACAATCAAGCAATACTAAGCGAAAATACACTTTATATTTCTGGACAAATTGCTATTAACCCTAAAACAGGAGCATTGGTTATTAATGATATAACATCTGAAACTTTGCAGGTAATGCAAAACCTAAATGCGGTTTTAAATGCAGCAGGTTTTTCATTCAATAATGTTGTAAAATCATCAATATTTATTAGTGACATGGATAATTTTACAGCTATAAACGAAGTGTATGGCAGCTATTTTGATAATGCTACAGCACCTGCAAGAGAAACAGTGCAAGTAGCAAGATTACCAAAAAACGTAAACGTAGAAATAAGTATGATTGCTGTTAAATAATACCCTAAGATGCTTGTTCTTCTTTCTTTAAAGCATATTTTTTTAAAACGCTATTCAATTTTTTGTTATCTATAGGTTTAGCTAAAAAATCGTCAACGCCAGCGGCTTTAGCTTTTTCAATATCCTCCTCAAAAGCACTGGCAGAAACTGCAACTATTGGAATTTTATTTTTAGCATACTTATCAGAATTCTTTATAATTTTTGTGGCTTCGTAACCGTTAATTTTCGGCATATAAATATCCATAAAAATCATGTCGTAATCTATAACTTTATAGAGGTTTACAGCATCTAGCCCGTTAGTAACAAAGGTACAGTCTGCACCGTGCTGTTCTAGCAAAAATTTAATTACTTTTTGGTTCATTTTATTGTCTTCGGCTACAAGAACATTAAATCTAAAATCAAATTTGTTTAGCAGTATTGGTTTTTCTTTTGGTGGTTCCGCTATAACATTAAGGGTTTTTTGCAACTGTAAACTAAAATAAAAGGTAGAACCTTCATTTTCCTTGCTTTCAAACTTAAGTTCACCACCCATAAGCGCTACTAGCTTTTTAGTTACAGAGAGTCCAACTCCAGAGCCTCTATAATGCTTTACGTGATTAGAGTTTTTTTCTTCAAAAGCATTAAAAGCATGCTGTTGCTCGTAACTACTCATACCTATACCAGTATCTTTTACATAGAATGAAACCACCTGTAAATTATCATAAGTCACCGTGTGGTCTATAGTTATACTTACTTTGCCGCTGTTGGTAAATTTAATAGCATTGTTCACCAAATTAATAAGCACTTGTTGAATTTTACCCATATCACCCAACAATAAAAAGTCGTGCTTTTTATCTACAGAAAACTCGTATTCAAATTCTAAACCTTTCTCCCAAGCTTGGTATTCAAAAATTTTAAACAGTTTGGTTAAGTCTGCCTTTAAATTAATGGGAACAGACTCTAATGTCAAATCAGAATCTAAACCTTTAGAATTATTCAAAATCATATTAATGAGTTGCAACAAATGTTCTGAGGAATATTCGGCAATTTCAACCTGAGCCTTTTGGTCTATATCTAAATCGGTATTTTTTAGCATTCTAACCATACCTAAAATAGTACTTAGAGGAATACGAATTTCATGACTCATATTTGCTAAGTAAATAGATTTGTGTTCTGATGTTTCTTTAGATTTTTGTAACTCCAGCTCTAACTCGTTAATCTTGGTATTCAAATAAGATTCTACTACATCATTTTCCATTTGAGACCTCATGGTATATAGCAACACACCTGTTATTATAATTAAAACTATAAAAATTAATAAAGCTAAGGTTGAAAAGTAATTAGAATCGTCTGAAACATTTTTGCCCAAAAAAAACAATACACCTAGAGTTAAGATGCCCAATAGGGAAACAACTGTCCACAGTTTAAATGCCATTTTAGACTTGGGGGGAAATTTCATTTTTAACAATTAATTATACTAAAGATACGAAACAAAATTAATTTATGGATCGCAGCAAATATAATTTCGTTTTATGGATTAAAAATATAAATTCTTGTAATTTTGAATATCACCAAAAACCACCTATAAATGCGTATAGAATATGATATAAAATTAGGATTTAAAGATGTAATGATTCGCCCTAAGCGATCTACGTTAAAAAGTAGAAAGGAAGTAAGTTTAAAGCGTGAATTTAAATTTATGCACAGTTCTACAACTTGGTCTGGAATTCCTATTATTGCGGCAAATATGGATACTGTTGGTACTTTTGAAATGGCAAAAGCACTTTCTAAGGAAAAATTGTTTACAACCATACACAAGCATTACACTACGGGAGAATGGACACAGTTTTTCAAAAATTCAAAAAGTGATATTGAAAATTACATTGCTGTTAGTACAGGAATTGGTAAGCAAGATGCCTTACGCCTTTCTGAAAACATTAAAGCAAATCCTAAATTAAAGTATATATGCATTGATGTTGCCAATGGTTATTCTGAGTACTTTGCAGATTTTGTTAAAAGAACAAGGGATACTTATCCTGAAAAAGTAATTATTGCTGGTAATGTTGTTACAGGAGAAATGGTTGAAGAACTGCTTTTATCTGGTGCAGATATAGTTAAAGTTGGTATAGGTCCAGGATCGGTATGCACCACACGTGTAAAAACGGGTGTGGGTTACCCACAACTTTCGGCAATTATTGAATGTGCTGATGCAGCTCATGGTTTAGGCGGACAAATTATTAGCGATGGTGGCTGTACAACTCCTGGAGACGTTGCTAAAGCTTTTGGAGCTGGTGCCGATTTTGTAATGTTAGGTGGTATGTTTGCAGGTCATGACGAAAGTGGAGGCGAAACCATTGAGAAAAATGGCAAAACTTTTAAAAAGTTTTATGGTATGAGTTCTGCTACTGCAATGGATAAACATTCGGGTGGTGTTGCAGATTATAGAGCTAGTGAAGGTAAAACAGTAGAAGTACCTTATCGTGGTAACGTTGCAGATACCGTAAAAGATATTTTAGGCGGTTTACGCAGTACCTGTACTTATGTTGGTGCATCACGATTAAAAGAACTTACCAAACGTACCACGTTTATTCGTGTTGCAGAACAAGAAAACAAGGTTTATACCAAATAGGCTATGGCAGTTTTTTGTTATTGATAAATTAAGCTTTAAGCATTTAATTAAACTTAGAAATATTTGGGCTACTTCTCGTTTAATAGTTTACCAATAGAGCCTGTAGCTTGTGGAATAAGCTCGTACACAAAATCTGGATTAATATGCGGCTCCTTTCTGTGAGACACATAAATTATTGCGGTATTACTTTCTTTAGCTATTTTATTAATTAATTCTGAAAAAATTTGTGCATCGGTATCATCAAGACCATTAGTAGGTTCGTCTAAAATAAGTAATGGTGGATGTTTTACCATAGCTCTAGCTATTAATACCAAACGCTTATGCCCACTAGATAAAAAATGGAAACTTTTATCTTTTATATGATGCATGTTAAGCAATTCTAACCACTCTCTTGCTATTTTTAATTGTACATCGGTAGGATAGCTATACAGCCCTATGGAATCTAAAAACCCAGAAACAATCATGCTCTCTATGGTATCTTTACGCTTAAACCCACGTAACATTTCTGAAGAATAAAACCCAATGTGTTTTTTTATGTCCCAAACAGTTTCACCAGTGCCCTTTTTCATTCCAAACAAGGTCATATCTTGCATATATCCTTTTGGGTTGTCTCCTGAAATTAATGATAAAATTGTACTCTTTCCAGATCCATTTTGCCCTATTAACTGCCAAAATTCGTTCGGTTTAATTTGCCAAGAAATATTGTTTAAAATGGGTTTATTTTTATAACTAAGGCTTACATTGTTTAAGGAAACAAGATATTGAAATGTTTTAAATTCTGTTTTGTAGGGTTGAGGCAATGTTTTTACAAAATGACTTGTAGGGTTACTTAATTTTACATTATCATATAGCTGTAAGTTATTTTTTTCAACTGTATAAATTGTATCGATAAAGGCTAAGAAATCGCGTTTTCTTGTGGCTATCTGGATAATTTTTGTCTTGTAACTTATGTCTTTAAGTATCGTTTTTATTTTAGACTGTGTTTCTACATCTAAACAATCAAACACATTATCTAAAACCAAATAATCTGATACATCACGAGATAAAATATGATTTAATAACGCTCTTTTACGTTCCCCTTCAGAAGAATTTTTAAGACTATTATTTGTTTCGGTTTTAATGCTAAAACGTTCGTGACGGGTTTCTTCTTCAATAAATCGATTGATTGTTATTTCAGAAAAAATGGCACCCTTTTGAGGTGCCAATTCGGGGAAAAACTCCCCAGAAGTTATATTTTTTATAAGGTGTGTTTTACTTTCCTTATTCGATATGTAAATAATAATATGATTTTGCACAATATTTTTAGTTTAGTGCAATATTACAAATCTTTAGTGTGAAAAGGTACTAATCCATCAATAGGTCTACGCTCGAAATTGCCAACTTTAAAGCCCATTTCTTCAGCTACCTCCCTTATTTCCTTTTGAGCAAAATATGCAATAGAACCCGCAAAATGTACAGGTACAGTTTTGAGTTCATCTTTAAATTGCATAATCATATTTTTAGCAAATAGGCGAATACCGTCTTTTATTAATTTAATGGTATAATCTGAATCTTTGTGCAGAAACATAAACTCTGCAAAATTGGCTAAATATGCATTTGGACTTGGTTGTTTGTACAAATTGTACTTTATAAAATCTGCATCCATGTTATACTTAGCACCAAAAGCTATTTTTACATTTTCTGGCATGTGATTAAAGTAATAATCCCTTATAAGCTGTTTACCATAATAATTACCAGAAGCATCATCCATAAGCGTATATCCAAGCGATTTAACACGTTGGTGCAATACTTCACCATCGTAATAACTACAGTTGGAACCAGTACCCAAAATACAAACCACAGCAGCTTCTTTAGGATGGCTAATTGTAGAGTATACAGCAGCTAAAGTGTCTTCGTTAACCTCAACATGAGCGTTAGCAAAAATATCTTTTAAAACATCTGACAGTAGTTCTCTTGCGTTTTCGGTTCCACAGCCTGCACCATAGAAAAACACATGGGTTACTTTGTCTTTATTATCGTATAACTCTTTACTTTTATTGATGATTTTATATAGTTTTTTCTCACTTAAAATTGCTGGATTAAGGCCTTTTGTTCTCACCTTTTCCATTAATTTATTTCCGTTTGTATCTACAGCCAACCAATCGGACTTTGTAGAACCACTATCAACAATTAAAACCATAATTTTTTTGAGTATAAAAAAACTCCACAGGCTACTGTGCCAAAACACAATAACTCTGTGGAGTTATTAGTAATTTACATTATTTGTTATTTAACAGATGCTATGTACTGAGCTAGATCAACTAATTTAGTTGAATAACCAAACTCATTATCGTACCAAGATACTAATTTAAAGAAATTATCATTTAAAGCAATACTTGCGCCTGCATCGAATACACTTGTCATTGGTTCTGAAACGAAATCTTGAGATACTACTAATTCTTCAGTATAACCTAAAACACCGTTTAATTCTCCTTCAGAAGCTGCCTTTAAAGCTGCTTTAACCTCATCCCAAGATGCAGATTTTTCGGTTCTTACAGTTAAATCAACAACCGATACATCTGGAGTTGGCACTCTAAATGCCATACCTGTAAGTTTACCATTTAATTCAGGAATTACCTTACCTACTGCTTTTGCAGCACCTGTAGAAGATGGAATAATATTAGCTAACGCACTTCTACCACCTCTCCAGTCTTTTTTAGAAGGACCGTCAACTGTCATTTGTGTTGCAGTTGTTGCGTGTACTGTTGTCATTAAACCTTCTATAATTCCGAAGTTATCATCAATAACTTTAGCTAAAGGCGCTAAACAGTTTGTAGTACACGACGCGTTTGATACGATGGTATCGCTAGCAGTAATTTTTTTGTGGTTTACACCCATTACAAACATTGGAGCATCGGCAGAAGGTGCAGAAATTGCAACTTTTTTAGCTCCAGCCTTAATGTGTGCTTGTGCTTTATCTAGTGTAGTAAAAATACCTGTACAATCTAAAACAACCTCAGCACCAACAGCATCCCATTTTAAATCTTCTGGGTTACGTTCTGCTGTAATTCTAATTTCGTTTCCGTTTACAACTAAGTTACCGTCTTTAATATCTACGGTACCGTTAAATCTTCCATGAACAGAATCGTATTTTAATAAATACGCTAAATGGTCAACGTCTAATAAATCGTTGATTCCTACTATTTCAATATCTGGTCTAGAAGCTGCTACTCTAAAAGCGATTCTACCTATTCTCCCAAATCCGTTAATTCCAATTTTTAATTTTGACATGTTCTTATTTATTAATGTTTATGTGCTCATTATATCTGAGACACGAAGTAATTCTAAATTAATTTTCGATTTTCCTTTAATAGCTTGATCTAGAGGGGTTAATTCCATTTTATTATTTTTTAAACCAACCATGTAGTTAGTTTTACCCTCCATTAAAGATTCTACGGCCTTTACCCCCATTCTACTGGCAAGCACCCTATCGAAACAAGACGGAGAGCCACCGCGTTGCATATGCCCTAAAACAGACACTCTAACATCGTAGCCTTCCATGTTTTCGTCTACAAAATCTTTTAGCTCAAAAATATTCTTTCCTATTTTATCGCCCTCAGCAACAATTACAATACTTGAGGATTTTCCAGATGTTCTACTCTTGTTTAAAGATTCTACTAAACGATCTAATCCTAAATCTTCTTCAGGTATTAAAATTTCTTCAGCACCACCAGCTATACCAACATTTAAGGCTATATGCCCAACATCTCGCCCCATAACTTCAATAAAAAATAATCTGTTGTGGGAACTTGCGGTATCTCTAATTTTATCAATAGCTTCTACTACAGTATTTAATGCTGTGTCGAAACCTAAAGTATGTGTTGTACCAAAAATATCGTTATCAATAGTACCGGGAATACCCATTACCGGGAAGCCGAATTCCTCATTAAAAATCATAGCTCCTGTAAAGGTACCATCACCTCCTATAGCAACTAAGGCATCTATTCCTGCTTTTACAAGTTGGTCGTGCGCTTTTTTACGCCCCTCTTTTGTTCTAAATTCTTTAGATCGTGCAGATTTTAATATGGTACCGCCTTTGTTAATTATTCCCTTAACACTACGAGCACCTAAAACTTCAAAATCTCCATTCATTATACCCTCGTAGCCTTGATAAATACCAACACATTCTATATTATGAAACGCACAGGTTCTTACTACCGAGCGAACTGCAGCATTCATACCTGGAGAATCCCCTCCTGAAGTAAAAACACCGATTTTTTTAATTTCTTTTGACATTAATTCTTTTTATTTCGAGGTAAAATTACTAAACAAAAACCATATTTATATAACATATGTCATATTTTAATAATATATTAAAACTATAACGTTTTAGTTAACAAATAAGGAGTAATTATGAATAAAAATAGTAGGTTGCAAAGGTTTTAACCTTCTTTTTTAGAGGATTTTATCGATATGAAACTAGGGAGTGCCTCGGTTTCCTGTGCTTGATTATTTTCTTTTGGAATGGTTTGTTGTTCTGGGTTTTTTTTGAATAAATTTCTAATGAGTTCCTTGAAGGTATCGAAGTCTACATTATAAGATAAACCAACGCCTTGTGTATAGCCTACGTTTTGACCAAAACTTTGAATGTTATTTTCTCTATTGAATACTTTGGCAGATAATGTTCCATCTTCATTTAAAAGAAAATTAATCTCTAAATCTCCCGCAATAACAGTTTGTGTTTCTCCCGCGCCCCCTACCGGCACACCTACACTGCCGTTAAAAAATACCTTATCGTTTATTTGGGTTTGAAATGTGGCTACAACCCTATCATCGGTTTGATAATCTGGTCGGTTTTGTCCGGCTTCGTAATTAAAACCGAAATTAATTTTTCCATCTTCTGAAGTAAAAATACCGTTTACAATACCGTTTAGTCGTTCTGCAATAGTACCAGAAACATTTAACTCTCCTGAGCCTCTATTTTGAAACGAGCCTCCTGTAGCTAGGAAGTACAGTGCTTGGTTTTCTTTCTCAGCATCTGAATCTAGTCTATATTGTAATTCTGATTTTATTGTGGAATTAGCATTAGGGAACTCAAAATCAAAACTAGGTACTGGCCTTTCTAAATCGCCATTTAATGTAATATTTAATTCTACGGGAATGCTCCTATTTATTGGGTTGTCTAAAAGTGGGGACGGATTGGTTTGTGTTCTATAAGTTGCCAACATATTTATTTGTGCCTTTAAAGGGTCGCCTTCCCATGCCACGGTTCCACCTGGTTGTACTATAAATTGCTTTTGCACTAAGCCTCCATAGGCAAAATTGTAAACACCTTCAAACACAGAGAAATCGCCCCACATATCAAACTTTCCGTTTGTGTTTATTTCAACCAATAAACCGCCTACACCTCGCCCCTTTAAAGCATGCCCAGTTTCTTTATTTATAATAATTTCTAGTTCGGCATCTTGGGTAACATCCAAATCGAAATCCAGTTCTAAACCTTCAACATCTTCTAATACAAAATCTTCTCCCTTTTCCCTAGCCTCTTTCTGCTCTGGCGTAATAAAATGTATAAACGAGTTGTCTCCAAAGGATTCCGTATCAGATAATGGTATTTTAAAAACTGTTCCTTTTTTAGTTTCTCCTACCACGCTAATTACCAATTCTTCGGTTGGGCCATAAATGCTTGCCGTACCCCCAACAAAACCAGTACCATAATACAAGGATTCCTCTGCTGCTTTGGTATCTAAAACTAAAAGTCTATCGGTTGATAGCCCTAAACCTAATCTCCAATCTGATAAATTATTATGACTTAATTTACCATTTAACTCTGCCTTAGAGTTGTATTTTGTATCTGTTAACTGTACATCACTAAACAAAAAACTCTGTTGTTCTAACCCAACTTTTACATTATCATTAAATTGATAATCTACATTTAAGTATGGTATAGTAAAGCCTCCACCGTTTAGTGTAAGCGTTCCAACAATATCTGGTCTTTTTAAATCGCCCACAATGGTTGCTTCTCCAGAGGCATCGCCTCTAATATTAGACAAAACACCTGATAATAGAGGGTTAAGCGGACTTAAATTAAACCTATCGAACCCTAAATCTACATTTATACTTGTACTTTTTCCTCTTACTTTAATATCTCCAACGGCATTAAAGCTCTGTTTTATATCGTCTTTAATACTAACATCTACATTGTAACTGGTAAGATCTTCGTTACCAATTATTTTGGCATTAAAATCGCCCAAATAAAAATCGTTAACTTTAAAATTATCTACAACCACTGTAGAATTTGGTAAATAACTACCGTTTTGCTGAAGAATATCTAACTTACCATTAACCCTACCATTAAGCTTTAAGCTGTCTATATCTGGAATTATCTTGGATAGCCTTACATCTTTAAACTTTAGTTTTAAATCTTTTTCTGTAGAATCTTTTATAAAACCAGACAAAGTAACCTCTTCCTTACCATGGTTGATGTTTAATCTATCTATTTCAATAGAAGATAAATCTTTAGTAAATGAAATTTTATTGAATTTATCATCGCCACCATTAATATACCATTTATAATCCTTAACTGTAACATCTGACGTTTTAAAGCCTATTACAGAGTTATTTTCTTTGTTTATAGTATGGTAAAAACTAAGGTTAAACTTATCATTATTGCGTTTTCCCCCAGAAAATTCTGAACGCATAAAAAGCGTATCGTTAATCGTTACATTGATTAAACTAAATTTTGATGCGTTGTAATATTTGGTATTAATACTATCTACCTCCACATAGGTATTAAATAAAGGGTTACTGTTATCTACCTGTAGCTCTATATCCTTAACAAAATTGTCTAAAAGGTTTATTTGGGGCGATTTAAAGGTGAGTTTAAATTTATTTGCATCACTGTGTATACTGCCCCGTATAAAAGTGTTCTTACCTAGTTCTACTTCTGGGTACAGTACCTCTATTATTTTATTGTATATTTTGAAGTTAAAATTAATTCTTTGGTTATCTGCTACCGCATAGGGCTTGTAATTGGTATATATATTACCAATAGAGTTTTCTAAAAGTTTAACTATATCGCGTACAGCAAATTCCCCATTTATACCACCTTCAATAATATCGGGAGAATCTATATCTACATATCGTGTTTTTCCTTGAAAACGTGAGGCTATTTTAAAACTTTTAAAATTATAGGTATCGTGTTCGTTTTTATAAGATGTATTTCTAAAAGTTATTCTACCATAGGCATCATCTAGACTACTACTGTTCATGTTCATATTAACAGTACTTTTAAAAATAGAAATACTGTCTTTTTTAACGAAGTTTAACTTGTTTAAGTCTGCATAATCAACTTCGGCCTCAAAATCGTATTTATTTATAACCTCAGAATAATCTATTAATCCGTTGAACTTTAGTTTTAAATTTTCGTCATTAACCAATAAAATACCATCGAATATTTTGTTTCTTATTTTACCCGAAACTTGAGTTTTATTGTAATCGTAATTATTATAATTTAATTGAAATATATCGCCTTTTACTTCTGTATCTATGGTTTCGGCTATAAAACCATGTCCATTTACATCTAGGTCTAAAGACACCTGACCTACTTTAGGTTCTTCAATAAATGTACCTAAATTAAAGGTATCTAAAACTATTCGCCCTTTGTAGGAGGCATTATCAATATCGTTTATTTTAGTAATGTGCAAGTTAGAGTTTACAAACCCAAGCTCGGTATCCATTTTAATATCAGCATCTACTTTTGATGCTGTAATTTGTGAGTTTCCTGTAATTTTAAATTTACCCAACCTATCGAAAGACGAAGGTATTGCTGCTCCCAGAACATTTGGCAATAGTGCTTTTAAATCTTTATAAGTTGATGTAAGGTTAGTAAACTCACCATTCATTAAAAAGTCGTTAGTGGCTTTACTAAACAGGTTTTTAAAATCTATGTTACCGTAAACCTTAGTGTTTGTACTTGTAGTAAGTTCTAGGTTTTTAGCCTCTAAATCGTTAAGGGTTCCAGACAAATTAACACTAAACTTTGTGTGTTGGTTTTTACCAAATTCGTTATAAAATGTGTTTAATTCGTCCATTAACACATTAGAATCCTTAAATGAGGCTTCAAGCGTTACCTTATCTGTAAAAAACTGTAAATCTTCGCGTTTGTAATAAAATTTAAGGTTTCCTTTTAAAACAGAGTTTTCAGTTTTAACTTCAAGCTTATCAAAAGTCATGCTAGATAAGGTGTACTTAAAATTGGTCATTAAATTTTTAACCGCTACACCTCTACTATCGTTAAAAGACAGTGTATTTATTCGCGTACTTACATCGCTGCCATTAATTAAAAAATTGGTAGCGTTAATGTTTAAATCATTAAATTCTAACACCTTGGTGGTTTCCCTGTTTTCGTCTAACAGCCTAAAGGTGCTATTGTAAATTGTTACATCGCTAGAAGACAACAAAAAACTACCTTCTCCTTCTTTTGGGTTATCGCCTTCTAACTTAGCAACAAAAACATCTAGATTGGTTTCTTGATAGTCTTTATATGTTTTTATATTGAACACCAAATCCATAATATCAATATCCCCAAAAACCAACTGACCGTTCATTAGGTTTGAAAAACTTAAAATAGACGTGTTTAGTTCTTGAATATTTATAAGGGTATCTTGTTTAAAATCTTCAACATAAATATTTTTTAGCTCTACATCGCCATTAAATTGTAGCCCTACTTTTTCAATATTAATATTGGTTTTAAACTCTTGGTTTAATCGTTTGGTAGCATAATTACCTAAATTGGTTTGTACCGATGGAATAGAAAGAATAAGCACCAAAATAATGAAGAGCAATAAAATTATTGCGATTATCTTATATAATATTTTGAGTACTTTTTTTATGATTTACGATATTAAAACTCATTATACATAAACACAAAAACTAACACTACTTAACTATGAAATAATGCCTAATTTTGCAGTTACGAAATAAAAAGGAAAACAGATGTTTAACTTGTTTTCAAAATTAACAATTATTGTGCCTAATATTAAGTAATGGCTAAACAAAATATTTTTATCCTTGGCATTGAGTCTTCCTGTGACGATACCTCTGCTGCTGTTATACACAACGGCAAGGTTTTAAGCAATGTTGTAGCAAGCCAAAAAATACACGAAGCATATGGTGGTGTAGTACCAGAACTAGCATCTAGGGCACACCAGCAAAATATTGTACCTGTAGTACACCAAGCACTAAAAAAAGCAAATATTACCAAGGCGCAACTTAGCGCTATAGCTTTTACAAGAGGCCCTGGTTTAATGGGAAGTTTATTGGTAGGTACATCTTTTGCTAAATCTCTTGCTTACGGTTTAAACATTCCCTTAATTGATGTTAACCACATGCAAGCACATATTTTGGCACATTTTATTGAAGAAACAAATTTTAAAAAACCACCATTCCCATTTTTAGCTATGACTATTTCTGGTGGCCATACACAAATTGTAAACGTTGAAGATTACTTTAGCATGATGGTAATTGGAGAAACCATAGACGATGCCGTTGGTGAGGCTTACGATAAAAGTGGCAAGATTTTGGGTTTAGGGTATCCTGCAGGTCCTGAAATTGACAAACGGGCGCAATTAGGAAACCCTAAAGCGTTTACCTTTACCAAACCCAAAGTTGATGGGCTAAATTTTAGCTTTTCTGGGTTAAAAACGGCCATTCTTTATTTTATACAGAAGGAAACTAAAGCAAACCCCAATTTTATAAATGAAAATATAAATGATATTTGTGCATCTATACAATACACTATTATTGGCATTTTAATTGATAAATTAAAAAAAGCGACTAAAGCAACAGGTATAAAACATATTGCCATTGGTGGCGGGGTTTCGGCTAATTCTGGTATTAGAAAAGCATTACAAGATGGAGAGCAAAAATTTGGATGGACCACCTACATTCCAAAATTTGAATATACCACCGATAATGCTGCTATGATTGCCATTGTGGGCTATTTAAAATTCTTAGAGGCCAATTTTGCCGAACAGGATATAATGGCTTCGGCACGATTAAAAATTTAGTTTTTAGTAGGCAGTATTCAGCAAAATAATATTGATTAAGTATTTCGACTTTGGAGATTAGGGAACTTTTAGTAAGTTGTAAACAAACAATTCTTAAAAACTTATCTAAACCTAAAATTTATCATAGGGTTTAAAAATTAAATTTGAAAAAATTTAAAACAAACACCATGAAACAACACCTACTATTGTTAAGTTTTTCAATTTTCACACTCCTACTAAATGCCCAAACAAGTACAGAAGAAGCTTTGGCAACCATAGAAACCCAAGAACAAGCAAAACAATTTATTAAAGACAAATACAGCTTTAACAGCAAAATATTTGTTTTTAATGAAGAAAAACACAAAACCCAACTCGCTAAAGCCTTGTTTAAATTAGAAAAAGGACAGGTAAAACAAGAAAATAGCGAATACGATAAAACACTTTACAAAATTTTAGATAAAACTATCAGTTCGTATTACAGAGTTTCCTATATTTTTTTAGATGGCAATACCCATAGTCTAGAAAGTATTAACGCGCTTAGAAAAACATTAATTTTGAAGTACAACAACGGTATTTCGTTTAATGATTTAGCAAATAGGTATTCAATGGACACCAATGCTAAAAAAGGTGGAGACACAGGGTGGTTTACTCTTGGGAATATGCACCCAGATTTTGAAAACGCCATATCTACCAATGCGCATAACCTAAATGATGTTTATACAGTTGATATTCCCTCAAAAAATTGGTATTATGTAGTTTTACAAACCTATAAACCAAAAGATATTACCGAAATTGAAGTCCTAAAAATTATAGAACCTATAGACTAATGCAACTGTTTTACAACCCAGAAATTAGCGCGAATTCCAAAGATTTTTCTTTTCCAAGGGAAGAAAGCAAACATATTGTAAAAGTTCTGCGAAAATCTGTGGGAGACCAGTTGCATATTACTAATGGCAAAGGCTGGTTGTTTACTGCCAAAATTGTTGTTATAACTAACAATAAATGTTCGGTAAAAATTGTTTCAAAAGCTAAACAAGAACATCACCCGTATAATTTACACCTAGCAGTTGCACCTACTAAAATGAACGACCGCTACGAATGGTTTTTAGAAAAAGCAACTGAAATTGGTATTGATAGCATTACCCCAATTATTTGCGACCACAGCGAAAGAAAAGTAATTAAAACTAACCGTTTCGAGCGTATTTTACAATCTGCCATGAAACAATCTCTAAATTGTTATTTGCCAAAATTAAATAAGGCCATTAACTTTAAGGATTTTATAGCACAAGATTTTAAAGGGCAATTATTTATAGCGCATTGTGAAGAGACCAATAAAAAATCATTAAAAAAGGGGTTATTGCCCAAAACAGATGTTACTATTTTAATAGGGCCAGAAGGCGATTTTAGCACCAAAGAAATAGATTTGGCTTTAAAAAACAATTTTATTCCTGTAACTTTGGGAACAACAAGATTGCGAACAGAAACGGCTGCTATTGTAGCATGCCATTCGGTTGCGTTTGTAAACGAAGTCCTAAATGGGCAGTAATGTATTCTAAACAATGAAACATCTTTTTTGTATTTTAACCAGCTTATGTTTTTTTATCTCGTTTTCCCAAGATTTGGCAGTTTTAAAATATAAAGGTGGTGGCGATTGGTACAGTAACCCTACAGCGTTACCTAATTTGATAAAATTTTGCAACCAAAACATTAAAACAAAAATAAGCGAGCAACCTCAAACCGTTGAAACGGGAAGTACAGATATTTTTCAATATCCACTTTTGCACATGACAGGACATGGTAATGTGTTTTTTAATGAAGATGATGCCGAAAACCTACGTAACTATCTAATTTCTGGTGGTTTTTTGCATATTGATGATAATTATGGCATGGAACCTTTCTTGAAAAAGGAACTTAAAAAGGTTTTTCCAAATGATGAATTGGTTGAAATTCCAACAACTCACCCTATTTTTAATATTGTTTATAAATTCCCAAATGGATTACCAAAAATACATGAGCACGATGGTAAGCGCCCGCAAGCTCTAGGTATTTTTTATGAAGATAGATTAGTGTTACTGTTTACTTTTGAAAGTGATTTAGGCGATGGTTGGGAAGACCCTGAGGTGCACAATGACCCTGAAGATGTGCGACAAAAAGCTTTAAAAATGGGCGCAAATATTGTGAAGTATGCTTTTGAGAATTAAAAAAACTAACCTCCAAAAAAGTAACTCTTACTCAAACGTAGACCATTCACTCCTGACTCCTAACTCCTAACTCCTAACTAAAATTGCAACTTACCCATTACACCTCTAACTTCAAAAAACAAAAATTCCCAATTATATTGGTAAGCGATAATGTTACCAACGCCCCAAACATAGGGAGCCTTTTTAGAATTTCTGATGCTTTTGGAATTGAAAAACTTATCCTTTGCGGAGAGCATATTCCGTTAGGTAGAAAAATGACAAAAACCTCTAGAGCTACCGAAAAAGCGGTTAGTTATCAAATAGAGACATCTGCTTTTACTGTTGCAAAAACGCTTAAAGAAAATGGTTACCAAATCATTGCCTTAGAAATTACATCAAACAGCATACCTGTAAACGAGCATATTTTTTCTAAAGAAAAACCAATTGCAGTATTTGTAGGTGATGAAAATTTTGGAGTTTCAGAAGATATATTACAACTGTCACATCAAATCGTTCATATTAATATGTTTGGACAAAATAGTAGTATGAATGTAGTACAAGCTACCAACATAGCACTTTACGAAATCACTAAACAATTTATATAGGCGTTTTTGCGAATAAAATCAGGTAATCTCATCAATATACTGCTATCAAACTTACTTCATAATAACAAATTACTATATTTACTACATGAATTCTAAAACCATTTCAAACGGTATTTTAAGAGCCGTATCAATAATAGTAGGTGTTGCGGTTTTACTTTACTTATTGTACCAAATACAGTCGGTAATTGGCTATGTAGCTATTGCTGCTGTAATTTCGCTAATAGGTAGGCCAATTGTGCTGTTCTTAGAACGTAAACTAAAATTTAAAAATACCATAGCTGTAGTAGTAAGCATGGTAATATTACTAGGGTTTTTTGCAGGATTGGTGGGACTCTTCATCCCGTTGGTTATAGAACAAGGTCAAAATTTATCTTTATTGAACATTGAGCAACTTCAAGATAATATTGAAAATTTATATGCCGAAATTTTAACGTATTTTGATTTACATCAAATAGATGTAGAACAATCCTTAAAGGAATCGAACCTGCTTTCAAAAATAGATTTTGCATTAATTCCAGATTTTTTAAATTCCATTATTAGCGGCTTAGGTAGTTTTAGCATTGGTCTGTTTTCGGTATTATTCATCTCTTTTTTCTTTTTAAAAGACAGTAGATTATTCGAAAATGGCATTTTAACCTTTATTCCAGAAGGAAAAGAAAGTAGATGGAAAACCTCCTTTACACAAATTAAGGATTTACTATCTCGCTATTTTGTAGGGTTAATTTTTCAAATCCTCATTCTATTTATTATTTACATGATTGGGCTATTAATAATTGGTGTAGAAAATGCTATTGTTATTGCGTTTTTGTGCGCTCTACTTAACCTTATACCATATGTTGGCCCTGTAATTGGTGCTGTTTTAATGCTAACATTAACCATGACTAGTAATTTAGGCGAAAGTTTTAGCGAGGTAATATTACCTAAAACCTTCTGGGTGCTTTTAGTATTTATTATTGGGCAATTAGTTGATAATTTTGGAAGTCAGCCAATTATTTTCTCTAAAAGCGTAAAATCGCATCCTTTAGAAATCTTTTTGGTAATACTCACCACAGGTATACTCTTTGGAGTTATTGGCTTAATAATTGCAGTACCTGCATACACAGCTATAAAAGTAATTCTAAAAGCTTTTTTATCTGAAAATAAGATTGTTAAAAAGCTGACTAAAAACCTATAGTTTAGTTTGAATAAACATATTTTAAATACTGAAATTCAGAATTTTATAAATTATAATATAAATTCTGATATAAATGTTTTGGTTTTGAAAGGCACTAGCTTTTCAAATGTAAAAACTTCTGAAATTGTTGAACAGATTGAAGCTAAAAAACGCTGTAAAACTAAGCTTTCTACATGGTTTAAAACTAAAAACATTTATTATCCCAATAAGCTAAATATAGAGCAAACTTCTTCTGAAATTACTGCTAAATACAAATCTGAATTAATATCGGGCCAATCAATAATTGATATTACAGGAGGTTTTGGTGTAGACTGTTTTTATTTCTCTAAACAATTTAAAAGGGTTGTGCATTGCGATATTAATTCAGAACTATCAGCCATTGTAAAATACAATTATCAACAGTTAAAAATTGATACTATTGAAACTCATAATACGAACGGTTTAGACTATTTGCAGCAGAATGATATTCACTACGATTGGATTTACGTTGACCCATCAAGACGGCACGATTCCAAAGGAAAAGTGTTCTTTTTAGGTGATTGTCTACCTAATATTCCTAAACATCTAGAGCTATTATTTAGCCGTAGTAAGAATGTAATGATTAAAACATCGCCTTTATTAGATATTTCGGCAGGTATAAATGAATTGGAATATGTTAAAACAATTCACATTATAGCAGTAAATAATGAAGTTAAAGAATTATTGTGGATATTAGAAAAAGGATATTCAGAACACATATTAATTAAGACTACTAATATTAATACTGATAAGCGAGAATGTTTTAGTATTCAACTTGAAAATGAAAACTATACAGCACCATACAGTAAACCACTTACCTATTTATACGAACCAAACGCCGCCATTTTAAAGTCTGGCGCATTTCAGGAAGTTTCAAAACAGTTAAATGTATTTAAACTTCACCAACACTCCCATTTGTATACCAATGAACAATTAGTCTATTTTCCAGGAAGGATATTTATAATTGAAAACGTAGTTCCCTATAATAAAAAAGAAATAAAAGCATTGGGTTTAAAAAAAGCGAACATTACCACACGTAATTTCCCTGAAACGGTTAAAAATATCCGTAAAAAATTTAAAATAAATGACGGAGGAGAAACCTATCTTTTTTTTACTACAGACTTAAATAATAACAAAATAATAATAGAAGCCAAAAAACTTAAGAACGTGGTTTAGCAATACCCCTATCGTACAATACAATACTTCCTGCAACAGAAACATTTAAACTTAATTGAGATTTAAATTTTACTAAAAAATGAGACTTCTCTATAGCTTCATTTGTTAAACCATGATCTTCTGCCCCAAGTAAATACACACAGCGTCTGGGATGATGAAATGTTTCTAATGGTTCAGCAGTTTCCGTTAACTCTACCCCTACCAACCTTGCGCCCTTTGGTAAATTCTTATAAAACTCATTAAAAGTCTCATAATGAAAATAAGGCATTGCCTTTACTGCATTGTGCGTATCGCATGCTTGTTTTGCATACCTATTTCCTATAGTAAAAATAAAACTAGCTCCTAAATTTTGAGCAGAACGCCATAAAACCCCAAGGTTTTCCGGGGTTTTCCCGTTTTGAATACCAATACCAAAAAACTCGTTTGTAAAATTATCATTCATAAAAACAAAAATAAAAAAGATAATAGCGCTTTGTGTAATTTTTAAAGCTGTAGTTTAAATCTGTTATTAGAACTTTAATGAAAATACACAACTAAAACACTGAAATACTGATTTTTATCATTAATCTTTTAATTAAAATTTCTTAAATTAATGCTTATTGTAACACCTATTGTGATGAAAAATATACTAATCCCTATTGAATTTGATAACATAGCGCAGCAATTAATAGACATGGGCGCTTCCTTAGCTGAAAAGTTCCATTCAAAAATTTGGTTAATCCATATTGCAGCACCAGAGCCTGATTTTGTGCAATACACTAGTGGCACAGGGCCTAATGATGAAAGAGAGGCCAGAGCTGAAGTACTAAAAAGGGAACGAAGAATAATCCAGAAATACTCTGATGAACTTAATGATAAAGGCATATCATCTAAAGCTTTAATGGTGCAAGGACAAACCATTGAAACCATCATGGAAAAAGTTGAATCGTTAAATATCGATTTGATCATAACTGGAAACAACAAACATGGTTTTATATATAAACTTTTTATAGAAAGCGTAAGTAATGAAATTATTAAAAAATCTGAAATACCCGTTTTATTGGTACCACTTGGATAAAGTGTATATATTCTTTTAATTTATAAAAAAGTAATAAAAACAAAAAAGCCACGTCATAACTGACATGGCTTTATGTGATCGCGACAGGATTCGAACCTGTGACCGTCTGCTTAGAAGTCTGTATCGAATCTTATCATTTTATTTCAAATAGCTTCATTTGATTGATAAACAAACACTTACAAAACTATTATTTTCCTTTATTATCACATAAAAGCACTTGGTTCTTCAATAATTGAACCTATATTGAACCCAAAAATAGACATTTTCATTGGAATTGTAATTCTGCAATAATTGCAAAATTTGCAAATTTGTATAAAACGCTAAATCTAAATTATTCAAATTCGACGGAACTAATTATTGCATTAAGAATACAGCTAAGACTAATTGTATTTTTAAAATCATCTCTATCAATAAACAATTCCATCTCTTTATTAAAATGAGAAAACACGTTTAAGTGATATTCCTTACCGTTTCCTAAATAGTCTAAATAATTTACTGAGAAATGTATTAATTCCTCGTAGTAAAAACTTTCAATAGTGCTAAACCATTCCTTTAGCTTTAAACCATCATTTTTAACTAAAGCGTAAATCTCTAATTGTTCTTTGCAGGAAGGTTCAAACTTATGGTATCTTGACACTTCTTCTAACTGCTCAAATAAATCTACAAACTTATCTTCTGCTGTTACATATTTGGACAAAGGTGGTAATTCACCCTCTCTAAGAGATTTAAGATGATTGTATTCGTCTTGGTTTTTGAGTAACCAAAATTCAACTTTATCTATTGAAATAATACTATCAACAGAAAGATTAGATAATAATTTTAAACTATAGAAATTGATTTTGACTTAATCTATTAATTTGATTGTACCCCACAATTCTGGGACATTTTTACTTTTGGTTGGATAAGAAAACGTGTAATAATAATTCTTATGCTTAAAACTTGCAACTATCATTTTAGGTTGTTGGTCTCCATCAAAGGTCATTTCATAACTTTGTATAATAGCAGCTTTGCCTTTAACATTACTATTTTCCTTACCTAATGGCATCATATCAATTCCTTGCTGTTGTAAGTTTCTGGTAATTTTCTCATTTTGATTATTAGAATAATCATCTAGGCTAGAAAAGTCATCAGCTATCACATACATAATATTAAAGTAGTCAACACCTTTAGTTAACACCAACATACCTGTCTTAGGGGTGTTCATACTTTCATCGCTTTTTATAGACCAGCCATTTAATTCAAATACAATATCCTGAATTTTTTTAAAATCAGATTGTGTAGGTTGAGATTTGGATTTATTATCATAGGAATTTATTGCTGTCTTTATCTTTTCTTGGTTTTTTGGATTTGAAAACCACTCCTCATTTTCTTTTTCTAGCTTATCCCCATAGCCTCTAATTACAGGTATAGCAATTAAACCTCCTATTACTAAAAACAGAACTAAGGCAATTGGAATTATTTTCTTAACTAAGATATTCAGTTGTTTTTTATTCATTTTGATAAGATTTTAAACTTGCCATATATGACATGTAATTAAACAAATTTAAACCATTTATTCACTTGTCAAATATGTCAAGTTGAAAAAATCAGTTTTATTAAAACATATAGGTAAGCGAATTAAAGATATTAGAGTAGCCAAAGGCTTATCTCAAGTAGATTTAGTCGGTAGAATTGAAGGTAAAATTGATACTACAAATATTTCAAGAATAGAATCTGGAAGAACTAATCCAACAATTTTTACTTTATATAGAATAGCTGAAGCATTAGAAGTTCAATTATCTGAAATAACAGGATTCCAAGAAACTAAGGAAGATTAAAAAAACGCTATTTATATATATCTATCCTTCAGTATAGATTTTAAAAAATGGTAGATTTTGGGTGCTTTCTAGCTCAATCACATTTGCGATTCATCTACGAAACTATAATATCCTTCTCTTGATAGTATGATATGGTCAAGGACTTTGACATCCAAATAGTTTCCTGCTTCTTTAAGTTTTTGTGTTAACCGGATGTCGGTGTCACTAGGCTTAAGATTTCCTGATGGATGATTATGAGCTATGATTATACTTGAAGCGTTACACTTTAAAGCGACACTAAAAACCAACTTAGCATCCACAATAGTTCCAGATACGCCCCCTTTAGATAAAGGATAAATACCAAGTACTTGGTTGTTTCTATTTAATAGTAACACCTTAAATTCCTCTTGTAACTCTATGGTTTTCTGAGACCAGCAAGACAAAAGCAGTTCATAACTATCCTTACTGTTAGTAATCTTTACTTTGTCTCTATTACCTGAAGTATAAGAGACTTTTATTTCCTGTATTGTATTCATAATTCAAAAAAATGATGCCCAAAACATTTAGTCTTGGGCATGTTGATTTTAACTAGATAGTAATGGGTGATGTTCCTCACTAGCAGTTTCACTAGGAACAAAATCATCAATTGTGGATTCACTCATATCCTCTCTTCCTGATGGTGTTTCAGGAACATACTGATACCTGTGTGACAATTGTATAATCTCACCTGTTTCCTTGATGGTGTAGTCATAAGGTTCACATACTATTTTGGCTATTTCACCAGGAATTTCTGTTCCCAATAATGACTTACAGGTTTCTTCATCAAAAGTTGATGAAATGGATGCTTTTCTTGCTGTAGCGTAGAAGTTATTAGTTTCTCTACTTTGCACTAATTCTACACCACCTTGAATGATTAAAGCAAAAAATATATTGCCTTCATCAGATTCTCTTTGTTGATAGTTAACAATTCGTACCATGTTTTTAAATTTTTGAGTTGAACATTTCTTTTCGTAAAACAACATCTTCAACTATCAGAAAAGGAACAGCTATCACCTTGTTCATTTTTTTCTTGACGACTAAAAATTTTTGTTTTACTCACAAAGGGGTGGGGATTCCCCTTTGCTCAAGTATGGGTGGGGGTATTGAGAAGGTGATGCGTGTTTGAATTATTCTTACCAGAAAAAAAATTTTAAAAAAATTTTAGCTCAATGGATCTAATTCGTCGGCTTTTTTATTTGCCCATTCTAAATATTCATTAACCTCATTTTCAGTAACGTCTGACTCTGATAATTTTGATTTATATGCCTGTAGGTAAGAACGAATAATATTTGCAGTTTTATAGCTTTCAGCATCAGACAAAAGTTTATGGTACTTTTCTTTTTCTATAGCTATTTGCTTGAGTTTTTCTTCTTATAGGATTCTTTGAGCTTCCTTTTTTTCTTCTTCAATTTTTTGCTGTTTGCGTAATTCTGCCCACCTTAAACTATCTTTTTCTATGAACTTATAAATTACTTCAAGATAGTCCTCTAAACTCTTAGAATCTTTTTCCAACCAACCCTTACGAGCGTAACTGCCTACTTGAAATTCTAGTTTTTCACTTTTTACATATGGATTAGTTCCATACCCAGAAGAATCTTTAATTCGTTTCCTAAAATATTTCTGCCGTAGATTAATTTCTGTTAGTTGTCCATACATTTCGATATGACATAGTTGGTATTCAAATTTTATAGTATGGTTGTTTTCTTCAAGTTTCTTAACGAGCTTATCCATAAACATCAAAGCCCTTCTTCTTAATTTTGGTTCTGTATGTATTGGTAGAAACTGACTATTAAACTTTTTCCATTCTTCCCAACTCACGTTCTTTTCCTTATCCAGTCTTTCTAATTCAAGTTCGGTTTTTTGGACGAGTGGATGATATTTTTTAGGCATATTTTTAACGCTTAATCTACGTTATTCAATTATGAAATTATTTTATATTATAAACGTAGCACAATTTAAAAGGATAGTTTCCTAAATAAAGAATCACAATAACACTTAGTTTAAGAGTTAATTAGTTGTCATTTTTTCTTTGTAGAGATAACATTTTTTGCGGTGAAACCACAGGTAAGATTATACCCTGCATATTAGTATTGGATAAACGCTCAAAAATAATACCTCTAGCTGTAGAAAAACTTATACCCAATAAAGTAGCTATGAAAAGTCCAGAAAAAACAGGTAAATCATCCTCATTTAATTCAAAGTGTTCATTAAGACCATCAACCCTAAAATGAAAATCAAAAACAAAACGAGCTTTAGCTTCTGAGGAAACTTGATCATGAATTAAATCAATAAATAACCCAATTTTCACTCTTTCATCTTTTAAATTATGCATTGTGTTATGGGCTATATTAATCTTAAAATTATTTTGCCCTTTTTGCTGTAAGTCTTTAATCGAACTTTCCACAATATTTATATGGAAAAGATGAATTTTTTCAGGGTCTATTTTAGCTTGATTACTCATTTTTAAATAGCCTCACTAAAAGTTGTTTCTTCATAGTCATTTATAGCATCCTCCAAATCTCCACCCTGAATAGATCCTAAATAAACGTATTCTATTTCTTTGATTGGTTCTATATTGATTAGATTAATATTTAGAACCTCTTCCATTTTTGTGATACTCTTCAAAGTAAGGTTATGCAAACCAGATAACCATTTAGAGACTTCAGATGGTGATTTTCCCAACATGGCTGCAAATTCTTTTTTCTTAATACCACGTTCTTTCAGTACAGAACATACCTTTACCGTTATAGCTAAATTGCGTTCAACAAATCTATCTATTTCAGTATTTTGATTAGCCTCTAGCCAGTTATCTAATATGTTGTTTTTCGGGAATTTCATAATCAATAAAAGAGTTTAAATTTTTCATCGCATTCAATCAAAGTACAATCTTCGTTCCAAATTATATCTTTATCTCTGAATGCTTGGTCTATTGCCTTTGTCAGTTGATTAGCCAATAAGAAGTGTGTTTTTACGTTTGGGCAGTCTTGAGCATACTTTGCTGTTTTAACATCTCCACTAAACAAAAAGACCACACCCTCACTAGCTCGTAAACAATACAATCTTAGAGTGTTGTTTTTCTTTTTGCCATTTTCGATATAATACGGTTTTTTGTCTTTGCCAACTGGTGGTAATGCAGAAGCATCAGCTGTGAGTGCTTCATTTCTGAAAAAACGGTTCTGTGCGCCATACTTTTTTCCGATTACTTGCAACCATCTAAGTATATGATATAGTTTATTTTTATTAACACCCTCATGTTGTTTAACAAACTTTTCAAATAAAGTTTCTTTATTATCGTCTAATGCAACTGAATAATAAGCAACTTTATTATACTTAAATAATGGTTTTATGTGTGCAAATTTATTCACTTATAAGTTAATCTACAAATATTTTTCACTTTTAAGTTAATTTTATGATGTAATTGTTTTTATTAAAGTTGTCTATTTTGCTTATTAATTTAAACTATTACACAATTTCTCAACTTGTTTATATAGTTGTTTAGTCCTTTCCACTATAAAGGTATCAAAATCATCTTTCTTTAATAATTCAATCATGCTTTCATCTATAAATTGTGATTTCATTATATCTATAAATTCATCTTCTTTACCTGCCAATTTATATTCTTCTTGAAAATCAGCTATATATTCACTAGGTAATTTAGAACCTATTTTATTATTATTTGTTTCCTTAGTCAACAGAGCGATATTTGCAATATTATTAATAATATCATCGTATTTATGATTCTCAAACCGTTTTACAATTTGCTTACCTAATTTTGATTTCTTTGGAAATATATGATGTTCCTCTAGTCTGTTTTTGCCAGAAACACTTCTTGACGGTTTAAACCCGCTATAAAAATCTTTTGCATTATTTGATTTAAGCAGTAAAATTATGGCTCTATATATTTGTTGACTTTTATTGGAATAATAAGCATCAAACAACTGCAAATTAGAAACGGAAGAATTAGCTAAGTAATTAAAATTCCTAGTGTTTTCATTAGTCAATTTTTGTAACTTTTGATCGTAGTCCGTTTTTGAGTCGATAAGTAGATTAAAGTCCTTTGCAATCCTTTCGCTTTGCGCTCCTGGATAACGATTCTTTAAAAGAGTATTCCAAAACCATGATTTTAGAAATTCATTTTGCTTAACATCCAATGTCTTAAAATGTGAAATTGCGCCAGCTAAGAATTTCATTAAAGGATTATATCTATTTAATTCAGCAGTTTCGATGAAAAAATGATTGTTCATAAATTGAACTAAAGAATGAAACTTATCATGCAATAACTTGGTGTTTGCTTTTAAGACATCTGTATTTAATTTTAATACCTCACTACCGATAAATTTCTTTTGTAGCATTATTGTTGTGAGTTGAAGCATATCTTTATTATCAATCAATAAATCTACCTTGTCTAACTCTAAATTTTCAATGTTATCAAAGTAATTATTACTCACTGTACCATCATAGTTAATTATATTATAGAACGTTCTTAAATCAAAAAATCCCTCATCAAATTTTCGATAGGTTTTGGCAACCATAATATCAAATATTGATAGTTTAGTATTCTTGGTGTTAATACGCTCAAAAACTTCAAGTACTTCTTCCAAAGAACCTTTTTGTTCTATTTCATATACTTTTCTATATAATATTTCTTTTTCTAACTCTTTTAATTTTTTATTGTAATCATTTTTAAACCGTAACATTTTAATTTCTTCGTCTTGATCATCGGTATCAAACCATTCTTCAACTTCTTCATCATCGAAACTATAAGCATGTTTAATTTTTACAAAACGGTGTCCGAATTTTGCATATAATTCTTTCTCAGTATATTCTTTTAACATGATTGGGGCTTGAGGGTCATCAAGGTTGTCAAATTTTTCATCATCATATATCCACCTTAATTCTGCATCTTCCCCTTTATACTCTGAGTCCCAATACAGATTAAGAACTTCTCGTTTACGTGTGTTATTACCTCTATAAATATCCTTGTTTGTAAAAGCTAATGTTAAAGCTGTAGTTCTCTGCTGACCATCTAATAAATATGTTACATCTTCCTGTTTGTCTTCAGGTATCTTTATATCCTTTACTTTTGCACCAACAGCTCTTCTTGCCAATTCATCTCCACCTTTCCAAATAAGAATAGAGCTAATAGTGTAGTTTCTATGTAAACTATCTATCAATAACCGTACTTGATTTTTATCCCATACAAATGGTCGTTGAAACTCTGGTAACCAGACCTGTTCTTTATAAGCTACATCAATTAAATCCTTAATATTAAAATCCTTATTAGTATTACTCATTCTTTATTCAAGTTTGTTTTTTATTTAAAGGCTATTCCCATAAGTGTCTAACCATTTTATAGCTGCTTTATAATCTGGGTAAAAACTACGTAACAATACCCAAAATTTTATTTTATGGTGTTTCACCAATGTATGTACTAACTCATGAATGATTAAGTAATCTATAACAAATTTAGGTGCTTTAATCAATCTCCAGTTGTATGATATATTATTATCAGTTGAACAGTTGCCCCACTTCTTTTTAGGGCTTCTTATGTAAATATCGTTGTAAGAAAAACCAAACCTATCAGCTAACTCCTCTGTACGTGCTACTAAATATTTACGAGCCTGTTTCTTATACCACTGGTCTTGTGTTTTTTTATCTAATAAATCTTTCTTACTTCTGATAGTGAAAAACTGATGGTCTATAATGCTTTTATACTCATAAGTATCATCATAAAAATAGCTATACCTTTGTCCAAAAAGTAATAGTTGATTACGTTGTAATTTTATTTTGGACTTTTTAGCAAAGAACTTTTGATTTTTCTCTATCCAATATTTACGCTTTTCTAATAGCTCACTTATTGAATCTTCTGGAAATGTCAATGGGACTATTAACCTAACAGACTGATCTTCGTTAACCTTAAGCCTAGCATGCTTTACATCTTTACGTATTATATTTACTTGATTTGTAGTCATTAATCAATCTTATAGTTTTTAACGACTATTTTCATTATTTGAGCAATTAGCTCTTCTTCTTCATCAATTCCTAAATGCATATACTTGTTTTGTGAGGCAAAAATTTCTACCCCAACTGTTAAGCGTTGTATTTCATTAGGTATGTCTTGCCAACCTATAAATAACTTAGGTTTAATGGCTACTTCATATAATTCATTTGCAAATTCTTTACATAATTTCTCATCAAAACGGTCTTTGAAGTGATTTTGTAATAATGTAAATATCTCAAAGCGACCTTTATCTTCAAACCCCATTTTTTGTGGTAAAGTAGCTATATCGTCTAATTCTGAATATAAGGCACTTAATTTATCTATTAAATCTTCTATAGCTTCATTTTCATTCTTTTTAGACTCAATTAAGGCATCTAATCTTTCTTGAAAAGCAATGTAAATTGGGCTACCAGACTCATTAACCCTAATTACGGTTTCAATATCCCTAATGATTTTTTCAGCTTTATCATGAGGGTTTAGTTTACTATCTTTTAATTTATCTAAATAGTTTGAATCTATATTTATTGCTGGTAGATGTCCTTTAAAATCTAATAGCTTAGATGACTCTTCAATTAATTTTCTAGTTTTTTGAGCATAAATTTCAGCATCAAAATCTATACGTCTAAATTCTTCTAAGTAAATTTCATAAATAGCATTTAACCATAAGTATTTATCTCTTGAAGATTTCAGAGATGGATGTGGTGAGATGGCTTCCCACAATTGTAATACTTCCTTATATTCTTGCTCAAATTTACCTTGGTCTAAAGTGCTTAATACTCTTGTGATTTCTATAGCACATTCATAAGTATCCTCTAATTTGATATGAGCAAAAGATTTCATAACATCATCTAAAACTTTAGGAAACTGCTCTGCTAAAGTATCTACATCTTCAAACTCTCCAATATCTTCAGGGTCATAATTTAAGGCTTCGGTATAATTAGTAAATACACCTACATAATCTACAATACGACCAAATTCTTTTGATAAGCCAGTAATTTTATTGTCATAAGGTCTGTTGGTTCTTGCTACCGCTTGTAATAAATTATGATCTCGGATTGGACTATCTAAATACATTGTTTGCTCAATAGGTGCATCAAAACCTGTTAAAAGCATATTGCAAACAATTAGTATTTTAAGATTATTTCCTTTTTCTAATTCCTCCTTTGTGATTGGCTTTTTAAAATTTTTAATAAGCCTTTTGCGCTCTTTATCTTCTTTGTAATGTGGCTCGAAGAGTTGGTATTTTTCATCATCTTCATAGTGTCCTGTTGAGAATATTACAGCCACTTCTGATGGGTCAAAATATCCCATTAATGTATCATAATACTTAACACATGCTTCTTTATCACATGCTACAATTTGAGCTTTAAAACCTTGCGGCTCTACGGTTTCCCTGAAGTCTTTTGCTATATCTTCAGCTAATACATCTACACGTTCAGGATGTTTTAAAAAGACTTTCCAAGGTTGTACTTTTCGTTCTACTAATTTCTTTTCGTCTTCAGTTAAATCAGCAGTTATCTCTTCGTAACCTTTTTTTAATTTTTCTTTATCTAAAAACCATTCTTGTGGACCAAATGTGTAACGTATTTTTTTTGTAGCTCCATCATCAATAGCATCTTTAATACCATATTTATCCAAGTAATATTCATGTCCTTCTTCTTTCTTTATCCCAAATTCTTTATGTGTTTTTGGAATTGGTGTTCCTGTAAATGCAAAGCGTCTTGCATTTGGTAAAGCATTTTGCAGTTCGATTTGAAAATCTCCATATTGTGTTCTGTGAGCTTCATCAATAAGAATGATCACATTGTCTCTTACATCTTTTGCTTCTCCTAACTCTCTAAATTTTTGAATGGTAGTTATATATACACCTGAAGGTGCTTTTTCTATAATGTATTTTAAATCTCCAATGTTATTAACTGGTCTTGCATTAGGAAACTCGCAATCATCAAAAGTACCTCCTATTTGTTCTCTTAAATCTTTACGGTCAACTACTATATAAATTGTTGGGTCTTTTAGTTTTTCTTCTTGTGTTAGCTTTTGTGCTGTATAAAGCATTGTTAAACTTTTACCAGAACCTTGTGTGTGCCATATAACACCTTGTTTTAAATCGGTATCTCTAACTCTTTCAACAATTTTATTGGCTGCACGTAGCTGTTGGTAACGAGCTACTTTTTTAATAACTTTTGATTCATTACGTTCAAAAACAATAAAGTTTTTAAGTATATCTAAAACTCTTGCTGGTTGTAACAGTCCAATAATTCCTAATTTCATTTTTTCTAAAACTTCACCGTTTGGTAAAGTTTGCACCTTAAAATGAAAGTATCCATCGTCTTTTTTCTCTACTTCACATAAATCATTTTTAGAGTCTAAAATGGGATTTGTTGATGACGTGTCTATCACAGTATTTTTCCATTCACCAAAGTATGATTGAGATGCACCAGGTACACCAAACTTTGTTATACGACCATTACAAGCCACTCCAAAACAATGGCACATAAATAATTTTTCTGCACGTTGGTGATATGTAGAAAACTGTTTTACACCTTCAACCCAATTTGTACCTTTTCTTGCTCTTTGTTTTGCTTCTATAGGAATTAAAGGCAAACCATTTACCAAAAGCATTATATCTGTTTTAACCATTTTATACCCTTGTACCCAATATTGATTGGTTACTATAAAATCGTTTTTCCAAATATTTTTAAAATCTATAATTGCAATTTCTATATCATCACCTTCATAAGCTATTGTAGATGTTTTGGCTATACGGTTTAAAAATTGTTCATTTCCTAATATAGGGCTAGGATTGTTCAAAATATGCAATAATTGATCTATTGCAATTTGAGCAACGTCTTTAGAAACATTATTTATTTTTTGAACTTTATTGAGTAAAATATCTTCTATAACAGGCACAGAAAATGGACGATTATATTTTTTAAGTTGACTATTAGGTATGTATTGCCAACCCATTTTAGAAAGCCATTCTATGACTGGCTTTTCTGCACCTTTAAATTCTGATAATTTACCCATGTTGATTACATTTTAGTTTGATTTAATAGCTTTTCTACTTCTTTTACATTAACCCTTTTTTTACCTGTAAGCAATTGTTGCATTAGAGATTTTTTAAGTCTTTCTAAAGATTTTATTTTTCTGTTTTTTGACACAATGTTATCCCATAAAACATCAAGTTTTTCTTTGATTTTAATTTGTTCATTCTCAGGCGGAATTGGTAAAAGAACTTTTGAGAGGTTAGGCTTAGATATTCCATAAACTTTAATCCCTGTTGCCAGTCTTTTAATATTAATTGATACTTTGTAAGTTTCAAAAACATAACTAGCAAAACCTAAAATAAAGTCTCCTGCAATAGGTCTTAAATGTAGTGTGTGTAAACTCGCAATAATTTTTTTTTGGTTTGTATTAATCACTTCAATACATTTACCAACACCATCCCAGTCTTCTGAAGCATCGGCAACTATAATGTCACCTTCTTTTATGTATGTAAATTTTTTGGATAGTGCTTCAGGTATTTTAGGTAATTTATCATCATTTAAATCTAATATCCTGTTTAGACTCGTATGAATATCACCATAATGTATATGATATACATCGCCTTTTTCGATTTCTTTTGAACGAGAATAAGAAGCTGTTGGGTAAAAATCAAAGCATTTTTTTACTTTTTTCAATTGCCATTCCAAAGGAACTTTACCAAATTTTTCATCTATATAAAACTCATCTTCTTTACGCCAAGTACCATCAGGTTTTAATTTACCTGTCAGCAAGTTTTGTATTAAGGCTTTTTTTAGATTTTCGGTTGCATTTATACTTTCTTTTGCTAGTTGTATTGATTCATCTACTTTTGTTAAGATACCTGAAATAGCTTTTTGTTCTTTGACATCATTAGGTATTTTAATTTTAATTTTTTTTATTCTTGGTGCTGGTAATTGTGGGACGCCTGTACTTTCAATTGCAAATTTTAATATATGGTTGATGTAAAACGTAATGAATTTGCAATCAACTTCATTTTTAGGAATCAAAACTAACAATCTAACTATTGCATCAAAAGGTGTGTCTCTATATTCAGCATGACCTAAATCTCCTCTTCCTGTTATCGTTATACTTCCTCCGTTAAATCTTGGCTTTGATGTGTAGCCATAAAGCCCTTTTTCACTTAAAGAATTTGAGTATATTGGAAAAGGTGTTTCTTCGGAATATTTTTTTGAAAAAAACTTTTTCTGTAAATCACCAGCAACTTTTACATCAAATAAATCACCTAATTTAATTTTAGATAATGAACTCATATTTTCAGGCTATTTAAAACTTTGTTTATAGTATTTTCTACTAATGATTCTTTTGATATGATATTCTTGTAATTATCTATAGCTTCATTTAAATCAATTTCTTCTTCAGGCTCAAAGGTGTCAACATATCTAGGAATATTAAGGTTAAACTCATTATCTTCTAACTCTTCCTTATCTACAATAGAAAAATAACGCTTACGTAATTCTGGGTCTTTTAGCATAGTCATTAACTCCTGCTTTACATCTAAAATACCCTTACGTTCTTTTTCTGCTAACTTATTTGCTATATCAATAGCTTCTTGTTTTTTTGTTTCTAATTCTGCAACTGCTTTTTTAGCTTTCTCAATAGTATTTAGTTGTGTTTTAGACAACTTTTTACCTTGTGTTTCAATAGCTTGCATTTTTTCTTGTACAGCAATTAGTTTTTCTTTTAAACGAAGAATATCTTCATTAAATTCTAAGTCAATTTCAGCCAACTTAAAATCTAAATCCTCTTGTATGATATTATATAAGCGTTCTTTTTGTTCTGCAATCCATTTCTCTGCAATTTTTATATCTCCCCAACTTTCTAGAATTGTAGAAATACGCAACATATCATGAGGTTGTAGGATATTCATATTAGGCTCTTCTAAAGCCCAACCTTCTTTGGCGGCATAAATCATTAACACCTTGTCTTTACGATGCTCTGGTTTGTATTTATTGATAAATAAAATAGAACCTGGTATGGTTGTACCATAAAATAAATTACCAGGTAAAACAACAATAGCATCTATAATGTTGACGTTAGAAGTAAACTCACCATTTTCATCTACTGGACCTTGTAGTAAACCTCTACGAATAAGGTACTCATCATCTGCTTTACGGTTTTGCCCATCTTCTTCTTTTGTTTTTTCTGGCTGACCTCTAAACAACACTCCTTGAGGGCAAACTATACCAGCTTTACCATCTGGCTTTAAAGAAGCTACAATATGTTGAATAAAGGCAAAATCACCATTTGAAAATGGCGGTAAACCATAATTAAATCTATCGTAAGGATCATTAAAATCTTCCTTACCTGTATATTCTAATTGAGGTGAGCCATCTTTTTTATTTTTAACTTTTCCTTTTTTATCTTTTTTTGGCGAACCATTTTTCCACCAATTTTCTTGTGAAAATGGAAAATTAGCCATTACGAGGTCAAACTTCTTTATTTCAAGTTCATTATCCTCTTCAGTAAATTTTGGATCTTTAATGGTATCTCCTTTTTCAATTTTTCCATCCATACCATGAAGAATCATGTTAATACGAGCAATTGCCCACGTATTCCAAGTATCTTCTTGTCCATAAAGTCTAACAGCTTTTGGATTACCATAATTGACTTTACAATATTTTGCAGCATTTATTAAGAAACCACCAGAACCACATGTTGGGTCATATACTTCATCTCCTTTCTTAGGTTTTAGATAACGGACTATAATATCCACAACTTCTTGAGGTGTATAAAATTGCCCAGCAGTTGTTCCTCCTTTATTTTCGTCAGCAAACCGTTTTATTAAATACTCATAAGCATCACCCAATACATCTACAGAAGCATTTTTATTACTTAAATCTACAGCATCTAAATAGTTGATTAATGAAGATACAACTTCAGGGTGTAGTTTTTTTCCACCAGAACCATCAGGTGCGGGTTCATTCCAACGTACCGTATTAATTACACCTTTTAAAACAGGATTAGCATCTGCAATTGCATTTACAGACTTATGCAATTTATCATTCTTTTTATCTAATGGTGCTTTTCTAACATCGTCCCAAAAATGTCCATCAGGAATAATAAAGTCATGAGCTTTATCAAGTATTTTTTGAATTTGTTTTGCATTTAATGTACCATAAAGTTCTTCTGCTTCAGCTACTTTTGTCTTTGACTCCCAATTGTAATTATCGGATAATCTTTTAAAAAATAATAGTGTTAATATGTATGCTTTATAATCTTCTACCTTACCTCTTAATATGTCCGCCATACCAAAGAGCGTATTTCCTAATGCTTGTTTAGTGATCAATTTATTCTAATAATTTTTGAATTGGTTAGATTTTATTTGGTTGAAGTAATTCTCTGGCTTCAACTTTTAATATTTCAGCTATTTCATAGAGGACTTCCAAACTTGGTTGTGTTCTATTTTGGGCATAAGCATTAACTGTATTAAAACTTTTTCCGAGTTTATCAGCTAGCCAAACTTGCTTTATACCTTTTTCTTCTAAAACTTCCTTTGTGCGATTCATTGTAAATGAAATTGAGTGATAAATATAATGTTTACTTTGTAGAAATACACAGTTTTGCTTTGTGTTTTTAATAACTATAAAAAGAAACCCAGTTTCTACTTAAAGAAACTGGGAATCCTGATCAACTCAAGAACCAATAGTAGGAATTTGAATCTCCATTAACAGTATCGGCTAATCCATTTACAAATTGAAATGCATTTAAGTTCCGATTTAAGAATGTATCGATATAACTAGACTTAACAGCTCCTGTAAATAAATTATAAAGTTTCCACAAGTCTATGCTACCATCTTTATTTCTGCAAAAATTAACATCGTTATAATAATCCTTTGCAATAGAACTAAACTGATTATCTGTCAATAGTAAACTTGGTAACTCTTGCTTTTCATTTTTCGGTAAATAGTTATAAAGTTTTGCTTTACCTATAAGTTGACCAAACTGTTTTTCACTTAAAGTAAATTGTGATAATCGCTCCATAGCATTTAGATGATAATCAGCATCATAATTGGAAACCAATTGTTCTACTTTTTCACCAAGCTCATTGGTACTCATAACTTTAATTTCGTCTTTATATCCATCTGTTGAAATATTTAAGTTTGTGCAAATTCGGTTTATCCAACCTATAAATACTTTAAAGCGTTGCACAGAATGATTACCTTGTAGATTATCCGTTGAATAAGACTTTACACCACCAACACACAATGAAACTTCATTTCCATTAATGATTTTGGTTTTTGATGGTATTTTAGAAACCCATGCAACACGCTCATAATAGATAGTTTTTTGATGGTCTTGTAATTCCTTTGTTGGAATATGCAAAGCATCAGGCGTTCTCCCTTTTACCATATGTGAAACCCTTAATTGAGGTCTATTTATTTCAACATTTCCTAAACTTGCAGAAACTGCATTAATTGCAGTTTCTACAAATTCGGTATGGCTTATTGCAACCTCGTTATTTTTAAAAACAGGCACAATGCAATCTTTTTTTAAGTGTTCCATTGTCACTTGCGTTGTATTAGCTTCTATAAATGGGTTAGGCTCTTTTCTCTCCTTTTCTGATAGTACTAGACGATTGTTTTGTAGTTGCTTAGTACTATCAGGAAAGAAAGTATTATTACTCCCTTGATTTTGCTTAACTTTTATTAATTCCATTGCTTGAGAAATTTGAAGGTTTAACTAAATTTTCTAATTGTTGTTTTTTACTTTGAAACTGACTATTTAATGTCTGCTGAAACTGTGGAAACTCCTTGTAGAGCTTCATTAACTCACTTATGGATAAACATTCATTAATCCTTGATTCAACTTCATTTTGGCTGATACTACCTTGGTTACACCAGTCCAAAAGCTGGCGACCTATTTTTGAGGTAATGACAAATTCACTTTTATTCATATATAGTCCCGTTCGGTCCTTTGAAGCTCTAACAAGGTGATTGTCATTTATTAACTCAAAGTTTAACGTCAGCTCGTACTCATAGCCGTCAGCCGTGATTTCTTTTGTACCATGTTTAACAACTTTTGATTTCCCATTACTACCAATATCTAATGAGTAATCAATTTTTCGTCGTGTAGTTGTAATAATATGGCATTTTGATTGTAGAATACTATCAATAAAGGCTTGATGTCTTTTTTTTACAGGCATCCAGTCCTGAAAACGACCACCGAGTTGTTCGTGAATTTGTAGGCAACCACCTGTTCCTGACCACTCAGGGCTGACGGAATCAATAATAATAACTTCCATACCTGCATCCTCGCAGACTTTGATAGCTTTAATATATCTTTCTGGACTAAATGGTGCTGATAAATCCAATGTATTATAGTTTCCTAGGTGACTGTAAAGTGATCCTGATGAGTTTTCACTGTCTATGAGAGCAATTTTACTCCAATCGTTTGTCATGCCATATGCTAGTAGTAATGCAGAATGGGTTTTACCAAACCCTGATGCACCAGAAATTCCAATTCTTAGCTTTACGCGTTCTCTCTGACTTTTCTTCAGTTCCATAATTTGTGTATTTAAAATGATTAATAATTGTTGTTTATGATTGTTCAGTTTTACCTGAATAAATTCCATGAAAAAAGGATGAACATTTTTAATATTCATCCTTTACATATTTTAAGAAGTTTCTTAACTAAAGGTCCAATAGTTTTTCGTTGGCATCATCAATAATGTCATTTTCAAACTCCTTTAGGTAGCTGTTAGTAACATCTAAATTTGCATGTCCCATGGATTCTGAAATTACATCTGTCCTAATGCCTTTATATTTCATTATTGTAGCATATGAGTGACGTGCAACATAACTGGTAATGTTTTTGTTAATACCTTGGATAGATGCAATCTCTTTAAGTTCTCGATTAAATACTTTAAGCATTTTATCTTTTCTATATTCAATTTGCATCGGTTCTAATCCAACTTTACCAAGTATAGGAAACACATAAGGTGTGTTTCTGTTTTGTACTTTATAATAATCCAAGATTTTCTGTACAGGTTCAAGTATTTTAATGATAAAAATCTTTCCTGTTTTAGAACGCTTATAATACACTTTTCCATCTTCAATATTCTTCCATTCTAGTTTCATCATATCTACATAATTAATACCTCGTAGATAGAAGCTAAATAAGAACATATACTTAGTATCCGTAAGATGAGGATGCTTATTTAGGTCAAGAGCTTCAAACTTTTTAAATTCTGAAACTGTTAATGCTCGTTTTACATTTTTACCTTTAAGTTTTGAAATTTTATAAACTCTAAATGGATAATTTTGAGCATTAGCTTCTCCCATTTTAATAGCATAATTGTATAATGCCCTAATGGTTCTCATTTTAAGAGAGATACCTCCATCTGTGTTTTTTCTATTTCTTAAATAAACCTCGTACTTGTCCAATAACTTAGGGGTAATATCCCTAAATAGAATATTCTTGTTTTTATTAAACTTGAAAAATGAATTTTTGACATCCTTATATGCACGTGCATTTCCTGTTTTATGTGATTTCCTGAGGTCGTTTATTCTTTCGTCCCAAAACTCTAATACAGTTGTAACATTTCCTTTCCTCTTATTTCTGAATTTATTCTCAAATTCGGATAAAGTAAAATCAATACCATTAACAGAAAATTCGTCAATGACTGCATAAGCACGTTCTTTAAACTTGTTAAGCAGTCGATTACGTTTTATATAATTTGGATGATTTCTTTTAAACTCATTGCCATCCCATTCATCTTTTGGACAGCTTAAATTCAAGCTAATACGCTTTACCTTACCATATTTAATAATTTGAAGGTAAATTGGATACTCTCCACTGGACAAGACTTTAGATTTTTGAATAACCTTTATACTTGCCATATTTTTTATATTTATTAAACATCCCCAAAACTGAGGCTGTTTTTTGTTGAAATTGCAGAAATTGCAACCTTATCCTAAAATTCTTTTATACTTACCATGTTTTAATTTACGGATAACTTTTTTCTTTCTCCATTGTTTTAATTTTTCATCCATGGTTCGCTCAGGAATACCAAATTTTTCTGCTTTCTCAATAGCTTCCTTTCTCATAAAAGTTTCATTCAAGGAAAACAGCAAATCATCTTCTTGCTGATTCAATAAGGTATCATTGAACTCGCTGAAAATTTGTAGTGCATGTCTCAAAAGATTCTTAGTCAATGAAGCCGCTATATCATAATCTACATTATTACAAATTATTTCTTGTGATAAATCAAGATTATCTTTATTGTAATTTCTGATAACGGTTAGTACCATAGCTATTCTAAATAAAATCAAGCCGTGTCTTCTAACATTAGAAATAAAATCTTCAGAATTATTTTCAAATACAGAATCTGAAATATGAGTCATTAGATTATTAAAATATTCTATTTGTTCAAGTGAAAACTTGAACTCAATTTCAGATGGGTTTTGGAATAGCTTTCCATATAGAGGATAGATACAGTCATTCCCTATAGATTCAAAATGTTTAGATATATCTTCACTATAACCAAATACATCTTTCCAACCTGAATAGTTTTTAAATTTAAAGTACATGAACCTACTAAAAAGTCCATTTTCTTTAGACTGAATTAGAGGTTTTACTTGGTCAGGTGTTCCACAAAGGACCATAGAAAGTCTAGGATTATCAATCTCTAAATTTAAGTTGTCTTTCTTACGTGTTATTGATAGTTTTTCGTGGTGAAATGCTTTACGCAAAACATCACTAAAATTTCCCCAGTCATTCGTCATAGCTCCTGTTATAGAATCAGCTTCAGACTCTAAAATAATACTCCCATAATGTGAGTCTGCTAACGATGAATATATTTGAGATGAACTTGTATTTCCTGCAATAATCTTGTACTTAATACCAGGACAATCGTCATTGTCAATGTCCTTGTTTTTTTTACAATCTTTTGCTTCTTTTTCACTATCATTTTTAATTTTTTCATGAATAGATTTTACAAGACCAATTGCATATTTTACAGCTCCTTTTCCTGATGCGGCTGGTGCAACAATAAAAAAGTATAGATTAGAGTAAACTTTGCTACCACCATATATACCATATACTTTAGGTAAACATCCACTTAAAACTCCTAAGCAAGACAGCAGAACAATATCTCGTTCTCTGTCTTTAAATAAATCAGTTAATTGTTTTAACGGTTCAGGTAGATTTTGATATACCTGTTCGTTTATTATCATATTATTATCCATTGTCTTTAATTTTTGGATATTGTCTTATTCTAAAAAACTCATTAAAATTCGGGCAATACTTTTCACCTTTCCAGTCTCTTAAATAGAAATGGTTATGATGATACCATGTACCGAATTGTTTAAAGAAAATAGGTGTTTGCGAATCTCTTAATTGATACAATAATGATAAGAACCAAGATAGCTCTGGCTTTCTGTAATTTCCATTAGTACCAGATTCACCACCAATTACAGCCCAATCAATTATATCAATCTCATCTTTTGAAAGAAATATTTCCCCTAATAAAGGTTCAAAAGAAACCCACCGTAACTCACATGGAACATCTTTAAGAGTATGAAGCCTATGAAGCTCATTCATGGATTCTATACTTACTCCAAGCCACACATTTGAGTAGTTTTTTTGACACCAATCTTTAGGTAAACATTCCTTGATTCGTTCAGGTCTTTTTGTCAAAATCTGAAAAGTATGATGCTGAGAGTTTTTGATTATTTCCCAGACTTGAGGTCTGACTTTATCAGCTTCTTGCAAAAAGAAATCTGACATTGAACATGTAAAAATCAGTTGTGATTTTTTTATTGATAGTGGTTTAAATAATTGAGAGGTATTTATAAAAACGTTTTTAGCATCTTGATTTTGATTTTCAAAATTTCGATACAAATAACAGAATTTACATCCTGCTGAAACTTTATGGCAACCCATCCATGGATTCCAAGTAAAGTTAGTCCATGAAATTGAGCTTTCTTTTTTAGCCATGATTACCACGCTTTAAAAAATTATCAACTTCATCTTCCAACTCATTAGTCCCAGACACTTCATTTCTAAGCATCCAATCATCTAAATCTGTACGCTTAAAATAGATGAGTTTGCCATTCGGCTTGTAATATGTGATTTCACCTTTAGAAGTCATTTTATATAAAAACGACTTGCTCACCTTGAGATAGCTCAATGCTTCCTCAAAGTTTAGAATATCCTTAATTACTAGGTTTTGTTTTTCTAGGATATTCTTTATTTCTATAAGAATTTCATTATTCATAATATACTTATTAGGAAGCCCATAAATTTGAAACCGCGGTATGGGATTCGATTATTATGATGCGAAATAACTATTTTATAGAAGGAAAGTTTGAAACAGTTAAGTGGTCAAAAAAATGGTTTTTTGTTTCAATTAGATTAAAAAATCTTTTTTACGTGCAATAAATTTTTGACGAAGAGCCTTAATATCTCCATTAGTTAAATTGATGTTGTCTTCTATATTATCATATAGCTCAATGCAATCTGTATTATTGTCATTTGTGTATTTAATTTGAGCTATACGAAGAAAAAAGTCTATAAATTTTAAGGCATTCGTTTGATTAAAATCTCTATTAATAAGAAATTGACATACTGTATTAACAACATAATAAGGTATATATTCTTCGGAATATTTAAAGTCTAAATTATTTTCATCCTGTAAGATAGAATTATAATCTTGTTCAGTGATTCCGTAATAATATATCAAAGCATTAAAAATATCTTTTTTTAAAAACCAATTATCTATTTTGAGTGCCTTTTCTTTTAAAGGGTTAAACTGTATGGAAGTAATATTTTTCTTGTCTGATTGGTAAAGTTTAAGAGCTTTAATAATTTGCTTTTTTTGCTTTATAGTATTTACGAAATCATTTGTAAGTGATTCGTTTAGGTCTGTTTCAAAATATAATAAATGAGTACTTTGGAAACTACATAACAACGAGATAAATTCTTGCTCAAAATCTTGTAATTTATAATGATTTAAAAGTTCCTTTAAATGGTTGATTATAAATTCTGGAATTAACCCTTTATTATAAGTATTACTAAAACTAGAAATCTCTTGAATATCAAATTCAAAAAATTGAAACGAATTTATATTCACTTCAATTAAATCATCTGAGACAAAGTTTTGATATTCGTTATTTTTATACTCTTGAAAGATATACGTTTTACTCATCCAATTTAATTTGAGAAACTAATTTATGAAAAATTGAACCCATATTGAACCCAAGGAAAAAATGAAAAAAGTAATAAAAACAAAAAAGCCACGTCATAACTGACATGGCTTTATGTGATCGCGACAGGATTCGAACCTGTGACCGTCTGCTTAGAAGGCAGATGCTCTATCCAGCTGAGCTACGCGACCATTATATTTTTAATAACTTTGCTGTTAATACTTAAATTAAAAGCGGTGCAAATATAATATATCTTGATAATAAAACAAGACAAAAGTTTTTTAATTTAACCTAAATTTTTGCTACTCGAAATAACTAAAACTTTCGCCATCTTTTATCTTTAAGACAGTCTCATAGATTAATTTAATAACATTTTCAACATCATTTCTATGAACCATTTCTACAGTAGTGTGCATATAGCGCAATGGTAAAGAAATTAATGCAGAGGCAACACCACCATTGCTATACGCAAAAGCATCGGTATCTGTTCCTGTAGCCCTGGATAGTGCAGAACGTTGAAATGGTATGCCTTTTTCCTCTGCTGTATCTGTAATTAAATCGCGTAACTTTTGTTGTACAGCTGGTGCATAGGCCACCACTGGCCCTTTTCCTATTTCTAAATGCCCTTCTTTTTTCTTTTCAATCATAGGCGTTGTAGTGTCGTGGGTAACATCGGTTATTATAGCCACATTGGGTTTAATGGTTTGGGTAATCATTTCTGCCCCTCGCAAACCAATTTCTTCTTGTACAGCATTGGTAACATACAAACCAAATGGTAATTCTTTTTTGTTTTCTTTTAGTAAACGGGCTACTTCAGCTATCATAAAACCACCCATACGATTATCTATAGCACGACACACAAATTTGTCCTTGTTTAAAATATGAAATTCATCAGGATACGTAATAACACACCCTACGTGAACCCCTAATTTTTCAACCTCTTCTTTAGTAGCGCATCCACAATCTATAAAAATATTATCGGGTTTAGGAGGCTCTTCTTTAGACTTGTTTCTTGTATGAATTGCAGGCCAACCAAATACACCCTTAACAATACCTTTTTTAGTGTGAATATTTACCACCTTACTCGGTGCAATTTGGTGATCGCTTCCACCATTTCTAATCACATAAATCAATCCGTCGTCACTTATATAATTAACATACCAAGAAATTTCATCGGCATGTCCTTCTATAACTACCTTATACTTAGCCTTTGGATTAATAACACCAACTGCACTACCATAAGTATCGGTGATAAACTCATCAACATATGGTTTTAGGTAGTCCATCCATAATTTTTGTCCGTCCCACTCATACCCAGTAGGCGCTGCATTATTTAAATATTTCTCTAAAAATTCTAATGATTTTTTGTTTAAAATCGTCTTTTTCGTCATGTGTTCAAGATTTTGCACTAAAATAATAATATAAATGTTAAATGAATGTTTAAGAGCATGTAAATTATTAATTTTGAAACTGAATTTGCTCCAGGAGACTTAACATGAATTACTTAAAATACATCTTCGTCATTATTCCTTTTTTAGCTTCTGCCCAAATAGGTAAAGTTGAACAAGATTCTACTGATGTAACGTATATAATTATTGAAGGGGATTCCATACCAAAAACCGCTATAGATCTGGATGAAGTTATGCTACTCCACAAACTAGAATTTGATAGCAAAAAAGATAGAATTCGTTACTTAATATTACGCCGTAAAACCATAAAGGTATACCCTTATGCAAAACTTGCTTCAGAACGATTAGACTCCCTAACCAAACGCTTAAAAACCATTACAAAAAAACGCCAGAGAAAGCGTTACACAAAACATGTACAAAAGTATATTGAGGGTGAGTTTTCAGAAGAGTTAAAAAAACTAACCCGAACAGAAGGACAAATTTTAGTAAAACTTATTCACCGCCAAACAGGACGTACTGCTTTTGATTTGGTAAAAGAATTGCGTAACGGTTGGCGTGCGTTTTGGTATAATACCACTGCTAATGTTTTTGATATTAAGCTAAAAAAAGAGTACGACCCGTGGAACGACAAGGAAGATTATCTTATTGAAGACATTTTACAACGCAACTTTCAAAGCGGACGCTTAGAACGACAAAAATCTGCCCTAGATATTGATTTTTATGAACTCACCGATAAATGGGTTTACAATAAAACTGAAGACAATTAACCATGCGCATACAAACGCCTTTTGAAGAAAAACTAAATGCTGCAAGTCATGCCATTGGGGCACTTTTTGGAATAACCGCCCTTATACTTCTTATTATTTTTGAAACCCAAAAAACCCATAATAGCTTAATTAGCGTAGTTGTGTATGGCATTTCTATAATTGTATTATTTACTGCATCTACCCTATATCACTCAGCCAAAACAGAATCTAAAAAATACTATTTTAGAATTATAGACCACATAAGTATTTACCTTTTAATAGCAGGCACTTACACTCCTGTACTTCTTATAACTTTAGAGCAAAGTTTAGGTTGGACCCTTTTTTATACCGTTTGGGGCATTGCCCTGTTTGGTGTTATCTTAAAACTTTTTTTTACAGGTAGGTTTGAAGTTTTTTCAACCTTACTATACCTTGCCATGGGTTGGTTAATTGTGTTTGATTTTACCAACCTATCCAACCTTATGCACAGTAATGGTATTCTCCTTTTGTTTGCTGGTGGATTATCTTATACTATAGGCATAGTGTTTTACGTTGTGGAAAAAATACCGTTCAACCACGTTATATGGCATTTATTTGTGTTGGCTGGCGCTATCTTTCATTTCTTTATGATATTTTTATATGTAATATGATTGAATTTATTAAAGCCACCACAACAGAACAATGTAAAACTATAGCGTTACTCGCTAACAATATTTGGCGAGAACATTACACCAAAATTATAGGAAAAGCACAGGTAGATTTCATGTTGGAGAAATTTCAATCTGCTAACGCCATTAAACAACAGATAGCTGAAGGTTACATGTATTATATTATAACTGTTGAAGCTACTGCAATAGGTTACATATCAATAAAAAAAGAAGATAAAAACCTATTTCTCAGCAAATTTTATGTTATAAAACCTGAGCGTGGAAAAGGTTTTGGTAAAACCGCCATGACATTCTTAGAAACAAAGGCTAAAGCACTAAATTGTAATAGTATTTCGCTTACCGTAAATAAAAACAATGGTAACGCAATTAGCGCCTACGAAAAACTAGGTTTTAATAATGTAGGTACTATTGTAATAGATATTGGAAAAGGTTTTGTGATGGATGATTATAATATGTGTAAGCAATTAACATAAAGTGCCTTGTATCATTAAAAATACAGCTAAGAATATTATTTTTTTAAAAAGAAATTCTTCAGTCGTAACTCCTTGTGAACAAAAGCTAGCCTCTAGCCTCAAAAATTTTCAAGTGCATAAAAGTTGCCATTTTTCTAGCACGTCGCTTTGCGTTTTCGGCATAATCGCCCTCAAACAACTCATTTACAGTTTCAAACCATAGGTTAAGCCAAATACCAAAATGCAGCTCTGAAATACTATGATTAAACGCTTTGTCAACCTCAATATGCGCTTTAAGCGGGTCTCCCGTATAACGTGTTTTTAAAAACAAGCTCGATTCCCAAAAGGTAGTCAACAACTCCAAATGAGCGTCCCAATCTTTGATGGTATCATTAAAAAACGGCCCCAAAATAGCATTAGCTCTAACTTTGGAATAAAACGCACTCACTAACGCATAAATATCTTCTCTATTTTTTAAATCCCGTTTTTTCACGATTCAAAATTAAAATTTTAAATCATACTAAGTCATTAAAAAAACATAAATCATAAATTGTAAATCGTAATTCTTCTTTATTTTAGCACTATGATTTCTGTAACACTTCTTGGGGCTGGCAATGTAGCCACCCATTTATTTAAAGCATTTAATGCATCCAAAAAAACAACTGTTAACCAATGGTTTAACAGAAACATTAATGCTATACACCAATACAAAAACCAAGTAAAAATTACCGATAACCTTAATACTCTAGAAAAGGCAGATGTGTACATTATTGCCGTTAGCGATAATGCCATATCTAAAATATCATCTAGCTTGCCATTTAACGACAGGTTGGTTGTACATACCTCTGGAAGCGTAAATATTCACGATTTAGATAAAAAGCATAAACGCGGTGTATTTTATCCGCTACAGTCTTTTAGCAAAACTGCTAAACTCAATTTTAAGGATGTGCCTATTTGCATTGAAACTATAGACAAGAAGGATTATAGTATTTTAAAAGAAATAGCTACAGATTTAGGAAGTCCTGTAAAAAAAGTAAATAGCGACCAACGCCGTATCTTACATTTAGCTGCGGTATTTGTAAATAATTTTACAAATCAGCTATACAGGGTTGCCCATGAAATTACAGAAAGTGAAGCTGCCGAATTTGATTTGTTGAAACCTCTTATTTTAGAAACTGCCAAAAAAGTTCAAGATATATCGCCTTACATGGCACAAACAGGGCCTGCAAAACGCAACGATACAAAAACTATTAAAAAGCATTTAGCGCTTTTAAATAAAAATCAACATAAAGCTATTTATAAATTATTAACCCAATCAATTCAAGATACCCATGGCGGAAAAAAGCTATAAGGAATACTTAAACCAAATTACTACTTTTATTTTTGATGTAGACGGCGTATTAACCGATGGCACGGTGCACATTACAGCCTCTGGAGATATGTTACGCTCTATGAGCATTAAAGATGGTTATGCCATTAAAACTGCAATAGACAAGGGGTATAATGTATGTATAATTTCCGGTGGAAGCAACGAAGGTGTGCGTATACGTCTAGAAGGGCTGGGAGTTAAAGATATTTACTTAGGCGCCCATAATAAAATTGAACAACTGGACCATTACTTTTCTAAAAAAAACATAACATCTGAAAATGCCTTGTATATGGGTGATGATATTCCAGATTTTCCTGTAATGAAAGGTATTGGATTACCTTGTTGTCCGCAAGATGCTGTACCAGAAATTAAAGCTATTTCTAAATACGTATCCCATAAAAAAGGCGGCAAAGGTGCGGTACGCGATGTTATTGAACAAGTTTTAAAAGTTCAAGGGAAATGGAGCGGTAATTTTAATGCGAAATATGATTGAGTTCGGTGGTTAGTGCCCAGTCGCAGTATGTAATAACACCATTCAACTTTTAGCCTTTGGAATTTAGTTTTAAAAACTTTTTAAACCTTATACGTTGGAAAAACTTAGCTATAATTGCTATTACGCAATTACTAATAAAGTATGCCTTATTAGAACCCTTTGGAGTTAATACCGCTTTAAACGAATTGGGGATTTCGCTTTTAATACTTGCCACACTTTGTATTGCTGCCGCGGGCAATATTATTAACGATATTTATGATGTAGACATCGATTTTATAAATAAACCGAATAAACTTATTGTTGGCAGATCCATTTCAGAAAAAACAGCTTATAATCTCTTTATTGCTTTAAATATTATTGGTGTTGGTGTTGGGTTTTATCTATCGCGCGCTATAGGTAAAAGTGGCTTCTTTAGCATATTTGTAGTTGTTTCAGCCCTGTTATACATCTACACAATATATTTAAAAGGCATAGTATTGGTAGGCAATATTGTAATTTCAATTTTGGTAGCTTCTAGTATTCTTATTGTTGGCTTGTTTGAGCTCACTCCAAATTTAACTCCGCTGAATAGAGATATTCAACTCACATTTTTTAAAATACTCATAAATTACGCCCTATTTGCTTTTGGTATAAACCTGTTGCGGGAAATTGTAAAAGACATAGAAGATGTGGATGGCGACTACAAATCTGGCATAAATACTTTAGCTATTGCCATAGGTAGAGAACGCACTAAAAACGTGGTGCTTGTTTTAAACAATATTCCAATTGTGACACTTATTTTTTATGTAGTTTCTGAATTTTACAAGCATCAAATTGCACTAATATATTTTTTAGGTTTTGTAATTGCGCCTTTAATCTACAACAGTATCAAACTTATAAACGCAAAAACCAAACAGGATTTTCATCATATTGCTTCTATTTACAAATTAGTAATGGCTTTTGGAATGCTTTCATTACTTTTATACAAGTTTGTAATTTTAAAATAGTGCTTAACGAAAAACTAAAACATCACAATATTATTCTAGCTTCTGGATCTCCCCGAAGACAAGCCTTTTTTAAAGAATTGGGGTTAGACTTTACAATCCGCCTAAAACCCGTAAAAGAAGAATACCCGCCCCGATTAACCCATTTTGAAATTAGCAATTATCTTGCACAACTTAAAGCACTGCCATTTAAGGACGAATTACAACCAAAGGACATTTTAATTACTAGCGATACTATTGTATGGCACCAAAATAAAGCCTTAGGAAAGCCCCGTGATACAGCCGAGGCATTTTCAATTTTAAAATCGTTAAGCAATACAACTCACGAAGTAATTACTTCGGTATGTTTTACAACTACTAATTTTGAAAAAACATTACACGATACCACCAAGGTAACTTTTAAGGCACTTTCAAACGAAGAAATAGAGTACTACATAAAAAACAACAAGCCTTTTGATAAGGCCGGTGCGTATGGCATACAGGATTGGATAGGGCGAATAGGTGTTACCAAAATAGAAGGTTCTTATTTTAACGTTATGGGCTTGCCAGTTCACCTTGTTTACAAAACGTTAAATGCCATTGCAAACCATAATTAGTTTGTAATTTTATAAAAAAACAGAATTATCATGAAAAAGAGCAAAAACTTTATAGTTTTTTTATTCGCGATATTTATAAGCTCATCAGCATTATACACTTGTAAAGAAGCAGTAAAAAAGGAAACTATATTGGCTACAAATACCCATAAACAAAACAAAAAACAAGCACAACCATTATCACAAGAATTTAAGGACTATTGGTATGCTGGTACTGCCGAAATTTCATCATATAAGCTCAATCAAGCACGCTATGGCGAAAACAGAGAAGGTACAGCTGTTTTAATTTATGTAACCGAAGATTTTCTTCCAGAAATTCAAGTAAAAGCCAATAATCAAAATGCTACAAATATTCCTATTTTAAAACTAAACGCCACAAAAAATTTTAATACAGGCATTTATCCGTATTCCATAATGCAAAGTACATTCTATCCTGTAGCCAACAATCAACATGCTTTAAAAGTATCTAGTTCTATGCAAGAATGGTGCGGGCAAATGTATGTGCAATTAAATAATAAAGAAAAATTCAATATTGCATCGCATTCTTATTTTGAAGGAGAAGCTGATGAAAACTTTAAACTAGACAAAACCACTCTAGAAAACGAATTGTGGATACAACTACGTATTAACCCAAAATCCTTACCTACTGGAAATTTAAAAATTATACCCTCGCTAGAGTTTTTAAAAATGAAACATAAAGAGATAAAGCCCTATAATGCAAATGCCATTTTAACAGATAGCACCTACACACTAGCCTATAAGAATTTAGACAGAACTCTAACTATTGATTATAACCCTGAATTCCCATATGAAATTTTAAGCTGGAAAGAAACCTTTAAGAGTGGTTCTAAAATTATGGAAACCACAGCTACAAAATTAAAAACCATTACATCTGCGTATTGGCAAAAAAACAGTAATACCGATGAAGTTTTAAGAGATACACTACAACTAAAATAATTTTGCGTGTATCTTTGTAGCTAATTAAATAATAATATGATTGAAGATTTTCTTAGAGAATACCAAGGCGCATTTATTAAAACTGGTTTTGTAATTCTTATACTTTTTATAATAGGCCTTATCTCTAATATACTAATACGAAAATTAGGCAGGCGAAGTGGCATAAACGAAGCCAGAATTAGTCTTATTTGTCGTTATGTTACAGTTAGTTTATTTTTACTTGCCCTACTTATAGAAGCTTTTGTTTTTGGTGCAAAATTCGAAGATATTGCTGTAATTTTTTCATCTGTTTTTGCTATTTTAGGGATTGCCCTTTTTGCAATTTGGTCCATATTAAGCAATGTAACTTCTGGAATTATCATGTTTTTTAACTTCCCTTACAAAGTGGGCGATAAAATAGAAATTCATGATAAGGATTTTCCAATAAAAGCGATTATAGAAGACATAAGGGCTTTTCAACTACATTTAAGATTAGATAATGGCGATTTGGTAACCTACCCTAATAACCTTATGCTACAAAAGGCAGTTACACTAGTAGAAAAAGATGCTATAGATAGCGAACATAGTGATGATGATGGTTCTGATGCTGTTTAAATATTCCATATATTTAGTTTAAATATGTAAAAATGGCTAGAAAAAGAGTGTACCGGTCTAAAAAAAAATTAGGACAAGTTCCAGGAAGTGTAATTTATACTGGCGAACGTTCTAAACCTAAACTCTCCCTAGAAGCCTTTGATTATACTAAACAAAACTGCGTTGAAAAAGAACTACAAAATATAGAGGAGAGTTTTCAGTTTAAACACACCGATTCAATAACATGGATTAACATAAACGGCCTAAATTATGTTACCGAAATAGAAAAACTAGGGCAACATTATAACATACATCCACTTGTATTAGAAGATATTGTAAATATTGCACAGCGTCCCAAAATAGACGAACACGAAAATTACCTTTTCATTGTATTAAAAATGCTGTATTACGATAAAGATCAAAATATCGTATCAGAGCAAGTTAGTTTTATTTTGGGCAAAAACTATGTATTATCCTTTCAAGAATCAGAAGGCGATGTGTTCGATAGTGTTAGAGACCGGTTACGTCATGCTAAAGGGCGTGTTCGTAACATGGAAGCCGATTATCTATTATATACCCTTATAGATGCCATAGTAGACCACTACTTTAGTGTTATTGAAATACTGGGCGATAAAATAGAGGACTTTGAAACCAAAATATTCTCTGGCCATATTGAAGACGATGCTAGCCGAAGTATTCAAGACTTAAAACGTGAAATTTTAAGAGTACGACGCAGCATTTTTCCGTTGCGAGAAATTATTGGACGTATAGAAAAAAACGACAATAAGCTTATACACCAAAATACAATTACCTACTATCGTGATATTTACGATCATTTAATCCAAGTCTCAGAAAACATAGATATTTATCGTGAAATGATTTGGAGTTTAATGGATATGTACATGACCACCATTAGCAATAAAATGAATGAGGTTATGAAAGTGCTTACCATAATGGCTACTATTTTTATACCGCTTACCTTTATAGTTGGTGTTTATGGTATGAATTTTCAGCACATGCCTGAACTACAATACAAAAATGGCTATTTTATTGTTTGGGGAGTAATGGTTGCTATTTTTATAGGTCTAGTTTACTATTTTAAACGCAAAAAATGGTTGTAAATATTGTGCCATAAAAAATGTTTACGACATAAAATGATAAAAGTCAGTCTATAATTTAAAAACTCATCGTATATTTGCGATAAGCAATATGAAAAGAAGTTTAGAACATATAGAATATAAGGAAGATACCGAAGCATTGGCAAAATTTGCTAAAGCTTTAGGACATCCTACCCGTATTGCTATTTTAAAACATCTTGAAAATCAATCTTGTTGTTTTACTGGTGATTTGGTTGACGTATTGCCAATTTCTCAATCAACAGTTTCACAACATTTAAAAGAATTAAAAAACGCTGGTTTAATTCAAGGCGAATTAAAACCGCCAAAAATAAAGTACTGTATCAATCAAGACAACTGGAACATTGCAAAAGCTTTATTTCAACAATTTTTTGATTGATATTTTTTTAATAATCCCATCGTCTATTGGCGATAAACAAATTAAAGTATTATGACTAAAGTAATTAAAATTTTAGGAACAGGTTGCCCAAAATGCCAAACCATGACTGGTGTAGTTAAAGATGTAGTTTCAGAAAACAACATTGATGCAACTATTGAAAAAGTTGAGGATATCATGGAAATTATGAAATTCAACGTCATGACCACACCAGCTTTGGTTATAGATGACGTGATTACAATAAAAGGTAGAGTGCCTTCAAAAGATGAAGTTTTGGCACTTTTAAACTAATTCAACCCAACTATGAATTATCATATCAAGGCTTCATCAATTTCAAATCAAGATGCAGTTGTTCGTATAAAGCAATCGAATATAGATTTTGGCACAACTTCAAAAACTGCCGAAACCTTGCCAAATCCTGCCGAATTATTCTTGGGTGCTTTTGCTTCCTGTATATTGAAAAATGTGGAAAGGTTCTCGGGTATGATGAAATTCACCTATTCAAAAGCTATCATTGAAGTTAATGCGACACGTCTTGAACATCCGTCAAGAATGGAACATATTGTTTACAATCTCACAATTTACAGCAATGATAAAAAATTGAATCTAGATTTACTTAAAAAGAATATTGAAAAGTTTGGCACGATTTACAATACCGTACAATTGTCTTGTTCAATTTCAGGTACTATTAGCATCATAGAAAATGTTTGATTGGATACAAAATATAGCGGATTGGTTTGTTTATGATGTTTTGAATATGAACCAAGGACAACATCTTGCAGAAGCCTTAAATTTCTTTATTTATGACACTACAAAGATTTTAATCCTGCTTTTTGTCGTTATCTTTTTTATGGGAATTGTCAACAGTTACTTTCCTATAGACAAGGTTAAAAACTACCTGTCGCGACATAAATTATACGGATTGGAATACCTTATGGCAAGTCTTTTTGGTGTGGTAACGCCTTTTTGCTCGTGTTCATCTGTCCCTTTATTTATAGGTTTTGTTCGAGGTGGCATTCCGTTAGGTGTTACTTTTTCATTTTTAATCACGTCTCCTTTAGTTAATGAGGTTGCTATTGGACTTTTTATAGGTTTGTTTGGCCTAAAAACAACCATAATTTATGTAATAAGTGGTGTACTATTAGGCACTATTTCTGGTGTAATACTTCAAAAATTGAAATTGGAATCCTATTTAACACCTTGGGTAAAAGAGGTTTTAGAAAACGCTCAAAGAGAACAAGATATATTTCAGGCAGAAAAACAACCTTTTAAACAACGCTTGCCAATTATTTGGGCAGAAGTAATAAAAATTCTTAAAGGTATCATTCCTTATGTTTTAGTAGGAATCGCCATTGGTGGACTCATGCACGGTTATATTCCAGAAGGGTTTTTTGAAAAATATATGGACAAGGACAACCTTTTTGCTGTTCCTATTGCTACGATTTTAGCTGTACCAATGTATTCAAACGCATCAGGCATACTTCCTGTAGTTCAGGTATTGGTTGCTAAAGGCATTCCGTTAGGCACCGCAATTGCATTTATGATGGGCGTTGTTGGATTGTCGCTACCAGAAGCAATGCTCTTAAAAAAAGTTATGACCTTAAAACTCATTGCCATTTTCTTTAGTGTTGTTACACTTTGCATCATCATTTCAGGCTATGTATTTAATATTCTATTATAAATTTAAAATCAAATATAAAATGAAACCAATAAAAGTAATTTCCGTTTTAGTGCTTAGCATCTTTCTTACGTCTTGTAACAATAAGAACAAAACACAAACCAGTGTAGTTGATGAATCCATTTCAAAAATTGAAGTGTTGGATTTTCACTCTACGCACAGATGTATGACTTGCAATGCGATTGAAGCCAACACAAAATATACATTAGATAGGTATTTTGAAAAAGAACTTAAAGAAGATAAAATTACATTTCAGGTTATTAATGTAGATAAAGAGGAAAATGAAAAGATTGCCGAAAAATTTGAAGCGGCAGGAACAGCTTTATTCTTAAACGTAATTAAAAACGGAAAAGAAACCCAAATAAATCTAACCGATTTTGCTTTTATGAATGGAAATGACCAAGAAGCATTTTCTGAAGAACTGAAAGCTAAAATAGACGCAGAATTAAAAACGCTCTAAATGGATTTTTTACAATCGCTTTTAGAGCATTATAATATCCCAATATTATCGGCATTGATACTCGGACTAATGACAGCCATTAGTCCGTGCCCTTTGGCGACCAACATAACTGCAACGGCGTTTATTTCTAAAAACATTTCGAGTAAACGAAAAGTGTTGTTAAGCGGATTGCTTTACGCTGCAGGAAGAGGTTTTAGTTATACTGCAATTGGTTTGCTATTATATTTTGGTGCCAATAAATTTCATATTGCTCGATTTTTCAATCAGAATGGAGAGAAATATTTAGGACCTTTATTAATAATCATTGGTTTGATTATGCTAAATATTATCAAGCTTAATTTTTTAGGAAAATCGAATTTTCAAGAAAAACTATCTGAAAAATTTAAGGACAAAGGACTTTTAGGCTCTTTTTTAATAGGTGTCATTTTTGCTTTGGCATTTTGCCCTTATAGTGGCGCATTGTTTTTTGGAATGTTGATTCCTATGACAATTGCATCAGCAGACGGACTTTATTTGCCCATTGTATTCGCATTTGGAACAGGATTACCTGTAATTCTTTTTACGTATTTATTGGCTTTTACGGCAGGAAAAGTTGGCATATTCTACAACAGAATTACAAAAATTGAAAAGGTAATGCGAAAAATAGCAGGAGTTGTTTTTGTAATAATAGGTCTGTATTACATTTATATTTTTATGGTGTAAAAATACCAGAGTTATAACGTAGAATTTAGGATCCAACCATTTTTTATTTAAGCAAACTAAAATTTTAAAAAACCTCGAAAAGAAATATCTAAAATTTTATTTTTCTCTGTCAACTTGACATTTAAAACTTAAAAACTCCCACCCTATTTCAACTGGCATATTTTTTGGAAATTATTTTTAAAATCGACGTATAATTTTAAAATAAATAATGATGAAAACATTGCAATTAATCCCTTTGTTTTGTCTCTTATTTTTTAATTGTTCAGGACAAGACAAATCACAAAAAACTGAAGACAACAACATCAAACCTGAAGAAAATATTACCGTAAATAAAGAATACGACGAGTTTGGAAACCTAAAGCGTTACGATTCTATTTACTCTTACAGCTATTCTTCCAACGGAAAATTAAGTGACAGTTTAAAATTACAATTTCAAAAGCATTTTAAAAACCACTCACTTTTTAACGATACGTTCTTTGATGATTTCTTTGGAAAAGATTCCAGTTCGGGTGGCGGTTTTTACCCAGACAATTTTTTTCATAATGGTTTTATAAATCAAGATGAGCATATTAAACAAATGATGAAGCGTATGGATTCCATACAGCAACTGTTCTTTAACGATAGTAGGGGCATGATTATTCCTCCAGAACCAGAAAAGAAACCAAAAACTAAAAACATGAAACAGATTTAACGTCTCGTTATTGCTAATGCAATATAATATTAGTCTTTACATAAACTAAGATAATTTCAGTCGTTCTTGCTATGCAATGGCGAAAGAATGTGTTCATCACGTTAAATAAATTTTAAAACCAGCTTATGCGCTGGTTTCTTTATTTATATTTGGCTTATATCTAACCGCTAGTTATGCAAAAACACTTACTTTACGTAGTATTAACATTAGTATCGTTATCTATAACGCAAGCCCAAAAGCCTAAAACCCCTTCATCCTCAGAAATATACGAATCCATTCAAAAACTAAACTTTTTGGGTTCGGTTTTGTATGTGGCCGCACATCCTGACGATGAAAACACACGGTTAATTTCATACATGTCTAACCACATTAAAGCCAGAACCGCTTACTTATCTTTAACACGAGGTGATGGCGGACAAAACTTAATTGGACCAGAACTAAGAGAATTACTAGGCGTTATTAGAACCCAAGAACTTTTAGCAGCAAGACGTGTGGATGGTGGCGAGCAGCTATTTACAAGAGCCAACGATTTTGGCTACTCTAAGCACCCTGACGAAACTTTAGAAATTTGGGACAAAGACAAAGTATTGAGCGATGTGGTTTTAGCCATTAGGAATTTTAAACCAGATATTATAATTAATAGATTTGACCACAGAACACCAGGGCGCACACATGGGCACCATACCACTTCTGCCATGTTAAGTATGGAAGCTTTTGATCTGGCCAACAATAAAACCGCATACCCAGAACAACTAGATAGAACTAGCCCTTGGGAACCTAAACGCCTATTTTACAATACAAGTTGGTGGCGTTATGGAAGTAAGGAAGCATTTGATAAAGTAGACAAAACCAATATGATTACGTTTGATATTGGCACTTACTATCCATTAAAAGGTATGTCTAACAACGAACTGGCAGCCCTAGCAAGCAGTCAGCATTTATGCCAAGGTTTTGGGCGTTTATCGCAACGCGGTTCACAAACCGAGTATATTGAATTTCTAAAAGGCACCCCTCTAGAAAACAATGAAAATATATTCTCTGGCATTAACACTACTTGGAGCCGAATAGAAGGTGGGAAAGCTATAGGCACTATACTATACAATATAGAGGAGAACTTTAATTTTAAAAATCCTTCAGCACATATACCAGCATTATTAGAAGCTTACAAGCTTTTGCAAAAAATTGATAATACCCATTGGAAAACACTTAAAACCAAAGAACTTAAAGTTATTATAGAAATGTGTGCTGGCTTGTATTTAGAGGCCTCTGCTAGTACCAATTGGGCAACCGCAGGCGATGTTGTAGATGTTTCTTTAGAAGTGCTAAATCGTAGCGAAACACCTATAAAATTGCTTAGTATAGCTAACATTAGCGACATAAACATGTCTAAAAATATCAACCTTGAAAACAATACGAGTTATACTTTTAAAGAAGTTTTAAAAATTGATGATAATGCTACACCTACCACACCATATTGGCTGGATAAAAAAGGGACTTTGGGCATGTATCGGGTAGACGATAATACCTTAATTGGTAAACCAGAGTCTCCAAGACGTTATACTGTAGATTTTAATCTTTTAATTGAAAACACACCTATTACATTCACCAAACCAGTAATCCAACGATTTTCTAAACCAGACAAAGGGGAATTGTACCGCCCGTTTGAAATTATTCCAGAGGCTTCTGCCAAAATAAAGGAAAACGTCATTATTTTTGAAAATAATCATCAACAAGATATTACAGTTATTGTTAAAGCTGGCAGAGATAATTTAGAAGGTGATATTGAGATTTGCCATCCAGAAGACTGGAATATATACCCTAAAAAGCAAAAAGTATCTATTGCGCACAAAGGCGAAGAACAAACTTTAATATTTACGGTATTCCCTCCAACGAATCAAAGTGAAGGGCTTATAAGTCCAATTGTTCATGTTGGCGATAAAGACTATTCTAAAGAACTTATAGAAATAGATTACGAACACATCCCGTTTCAAACGGTAGTATTACCAAGTGAAAGTAAAGTGGTGCGTTTAGATATTAAAAAGTATGGTGAAAATATTGGCTATATTCAAGGTGCTGGCGATGTAGTTCCCGAAAGTTTACAACAAATAGGTTACAATGTACGCAGTATTACACCAGATGAAATAGATGCCGAAACCCTAAGTAGGTTTGATGCAATTGTAGTAGGCATTAGAGCCTACAACACGTTAGACAACCTACAATTTAAACAACAACAATTATTTGATTTTGTTGCAAATGGCGGAAATATGATTGTGCAATACAACACATCTTACCGATTAAAAACAGATAATTTATCACCATATAATTTAAAACTATCACGCGATAGGGTTACAGACGAAAATGCCGAAGTACGCTTTCTAGCCCCAAACCATGATGTATTAAATTTCCCTAACAAGATTACCCAAAAAGATTTTGAAGGCTGGACACAAGAGCGCGGGCTATATTTTGCAGATGAATGGGGAAGCGAATTCTGCCCTATTCTATCCATGAATGATAAAGGTGAAACCCCAAAAAATGGAAGTTTACTGGTTGCCAAACATGGCAAAGGCCACTACATTTACACAGGCTTGAGCTTTTTTAGAGAGTTTCCCGCTGGTGTTTCAGGAGCATACCGCTTGTTTGCAAATATGCTATCTTTAGGAAAAGATGACATTAGAGAATCTTTAAAACTAGAAGACTAAGAATGAAAGAAGAGATACCAAAACAAAAATGGCATAAACTATACACTATCGTTCTCGTGGCCAATGCATTATACTTTGTAATATTTTACATCATCACAAAAGCCTTTTAATTATGCAAGTATTAAATTGGGTAGATTGGTTGGTACTTGCAATAACCTTAACTGCTATTGTAACTTATGGGACGTGGCAAACCCGAGGCAGTAAAAATGTAAAAGATTATTTGCGAGGTGGCAATACCTCTAAATGGTGGACTATAGGGTTATCGGTTATGGCTACACAAGCTAGTGCAATAACCTTTTTATCTACTCCAGGTCAAGCATTTAACGATGGTATGGGTTTTGTTCAGTTTTATTTTGGGCTACCAATTGCAATGATTGTAATTTGTATGGTATTTATTCCGCTATACCACCGCTTAAAAGTATATACCGCTTACGAATTTTTAGAAAACCGATTTGATTTAAAAACCAGAACCTTGGCAGCAATTTTATTTTTAATTCAGCGAGGTTTAGCGGCAGGAATTACCATTTTTGCACCTGCTATCATACTATCGGTAGTTTTGGGTTGGGACCTACTAACCCTAAACATCGCTATTGGTTGCCTTGTAATTATTTATACCGTTTCTGGTGGTACAAGAGCTGTAAACGTTACACAAAAGCACCAAATGGTAGTTATTTTCTTTGGTATGCTTGTAGCTTTCTTTTTAATCGTTAATAAATTACCTGAAGATATTACATTCACTAAAGCTCTAGAAATTGCTGGTGCAAGCGGTAAAATGGAGGTGTTAGACTTTTCGTTTAGCTTAAACAACCGCTATACCTTTTGGAGTGGTATTATTGGGGGTACATTTTTAATGCTATCTTATTTTGGGACAGACCAAAGTCAGGTACAACGGTACCTCTCAGGTAAATCGGTTAAAGAAATGCAATTGGGCTTAATTTTTAATGGCCTTTTAAAGGTGCCTATGCAGTTCTTTATTTTATTGGTTGGTGTTATGGTATTTGTCTTTTATCAGTTTAACGAAGCACCTGTAAATTTTAATCCAACGGCAACCGATGTTGTTTTAAATTCCGAATATGCCAATGCCTACAAAACACTTCAGAAAGAACAACAGCAAATTTTTAGAGACAAACAAAAAATTATAAAAGCGTATACAAGTTCTAACAATCCTGATGCCGCTAAATACATATCGGCTGCAAATGCAGCAAATGAAGAATTAAGGCAAGAAGCAAGGGTTTTAATTGATAAAGCGGGCGAAAGCAAGAATTTAAAAGTAGAAAGTAATGATAAAGACTATGTGTTTATTCACTTTATTTTGAACAACCTTCCTCGTGGATTAATTGGTTTACTCTTAGCTGTAATATTAAGTGCCGCCATGTCTAGTACCGCAAGCGAACTAAATGCATTAGGCTCTACAACAACCATGGATTTATATAAGAGAAACGTTGGAGAAAAAACCGAAGAACAAATGGTAAAAGCCTCTAGATGGTTTACGTTTTTATGGGGAATTGTTGCAATAGGTGTAGCTTGTATTGCAAATCTTGCAGAAAATTTAATTCAGTTGGTAAATATTATCGGGTCTATTTTTTACGGCAATGTACTGGGGATATTCCTGCTAGCCTTCTTCTTTAAATTCGTAAAGGGTAATGCTGTTTTTATTGCTGCTTTAATTACCCAAATGTTGGTAATTGCACTATACCTATTAAATGAATATGAGTATATTAACCTTCCGTTTTTATGGTTAAATTTTGTTGGCTGTATTATTGTTATTTTTATAGCTACTTTGCTTCAAGTATTTTTAAATGATGAAAAACAAACCACCTAAAACCATAAACTGGGGCATTATAGGCCTTGGAAACATTGCTCATAAATTTGCAACAGATTTATTAACTGTTGAAGGTGCAACATTATATGCTGTTGCTTCCAGAAACCAAGAAAAAGCTGATGCATTTGGAAAAAAATATAACGCCATAAAAAGCTATAGCAGTTATGAGGCCCTTGCCAAAGACGCTAACTTAGATGCCGTTTACATTGCTACACCACATGCGTTTCATAAAGAACATACACTATTGTGTTTAGAAAACGGTATCGCTGTACTTTGCGAAAAACCTTTTGCAATGAAAGCGAATGAAGTTGCAGAAATGATTACCAAGGCTAAAGCTAAAAATACGCTTTTAATGGAAGCGCTGTGGACGTATTTTTTACCACATTACCAATACGTTTTAAAAGCTTTGAAAGATAACATGTTTGGTAAAATACTAAAACTAGAAGCAGACTTTGGGTTTTACAGAACCTTTGATGATTCGCACAGGCTTTTTAAAAAATCTGTGGGTGGTGGTAGTTTATTAGACATTGGCATCTACCCTATTTTTGTAGCGTTATCTACTTTGGGTGTACCAAAAACAATGAATGCGAGTGCAACTTATTTTAATAATGGCGCAGACGCATCTTGCGATATGGTGTTTGAATATGAGAATGACGTTAAGGCGTATTTAAAAAGTTCTTTAATAGAGGATACGCCAACCGAAGCTATATTTTATTGCGAAAAGGGCATTGTAAAAATTAATAGACAATTTCATGCACCTACAACAGTAAGCTTAATACCTAATGAAGGCAAAGAAGAAATTATAGATTTTAATTACAACACTATTGGCTACAATTACGAAGCTAAACATATAAACAACCTATTAAACTCTGGTAAAACCGAGAGCGATATAATGACGTTTACATTTAGCAAACAGCTTATTAAAACTTTAGACGAGGTTAGGGCTTTAATTAACTTGCACTACAATTAGCAAATAGATTTTTTACATTTTGAATTAGCCTTTTAGCTAGCAAACACCTGCGTTAGCGATTGTAGTGGTAGCTTTTGGTGAGGCAATCATCGAACCAAAACTTTTAACGGAAAGCGCGACTACCGCATTAAGCGGGAGTAACGCCCAAAAATAAAAAAGCGCAACTTTAAAAAGTTACGCTTTTCTGTGTAGATTTTAAATATTTTTTACATCGCTCCCCACTCTTTTAAGGAATCGGTGTTCATTTTTATATAACCTTTATTTCCTGCTTTTTTAGCATGCTCTAAAGACGATTTTGCTGCTGCAATAGCGCCTTCCTTATCGCCTGCCTTAGCGTGTATTAAAGCTTGTTGCCTTAATATCCAAAAGCGCGGATTGTCTTTAGTCATTTCTACAGCTTTGTCAATCCATTTCATCGCTGTCTTCATGTCCTTATTCTCCTGTAAATAATATACGGCAGCTGCATAGTAATCGTTTACACCAGGACCACTCATTACACTATTAATACTAGCTAAAACAGCATTATCGGTTGGTACCGTAAAGGGTATGGCTACATAGGTTTTTTCCCAAATAATTTCTAAATGCCCTCCTGCATTGGTAATATTATTAATATCCATAGCAAAGGTTTCTACATTAAAAGGAATTTCAGAAGGCTCCACTGTTGTTTTGGCCGCTACTTTACTTTCATCCCAATTTTGTGGTGTTCCCCAGTTTTCGGTGTCTGTGTAAAAGTAAACGTCCCAAGAGGTTTCCCCTGGCTTTGTAAAAAGGGCATAAGATCCTGCTTTTAACGTTTGTCCGTCTACGGTTGCATCAGTACTAAAAGTTACAATAGTATTTTTATTGGCACCTGTTCTCCACATGTCTCCGTAAGGCACCAAACCTCCAAACACTTTTCTGCCTTTAACTCCTGGTCTTGAGTATTCTATAGTAATATCGGTTAAACCTACCTTTTGCTCTAATGTAGCACTAGGACTTGGTTGTGGTGTTTCTATCTGTGCTTGTACCGAATAAACAGTAGCACAGGTCATTAACAATAGTAATAATTTTTTCATTTTTTTGTAGTTTTTAATAATTAGGTTTTTACCAGCTAAAATTAACCATTATAAAAACACTTACTGTTAACAAAAGCTTAAAAAGAGTGTTTTACAACACTGCTACTCTTATTGTTTTAAGTCATTTCTAGGGCTTTCCATAAGCTTCCATATAAACACCATAACAAAATCTTATTGTAGTATATTTAATTTTGTTTAACTTATTTTAATATTCGTTAAACATTTTGTATCTTTACCATAAATAAACAAATCATGGCAAAGAAAAAATCTATTTCTAAAAACGACATTATAACTTGGTACATGGATTATGTGTTAGAGCATGGTTCTAATCCTAAAACCGTATTCGCATTTGCCAAAATGAATAATTTTGACGAGGCTAAATTCTATGAACATTTTGCTTCTTTCAATGCAATTGAAAAAGGCATATTCGAGGCTTTCTTCACTAATTCATTAAATGCTTTGAATAATAGTGAAGATTATAAAATTTTTGACGCAAGAAATAAGCTCTTAAGTTTTTATTACACCTTTTTTGAAAATCTTACAGCGAACAGAAGTTACGTAAAACATGTTTTAGATAAGTACAAAAAAGATTTAAAAGGCTTAAAAATGCTATCTGGTTTAAAACAACATTTTACAACATATGTTAGCGAATTAGGTATACAAATGCTAGATATAAAACAAGAACAATTTGAGAAATTACAAGACAATGCGCTTAAGGAATCTGCTTGGTTACAACTATTGCTAACTATGAAGTTTTGGCTAGACGATACCTCGGCATCTTTTGAGAAAACAGATATTTTTATAGAAAAATCGGTGAATACAACATTTGATGTTTTAGATATTGCACCTCTTAAAAGTGTACTAGACTTGGGTAAATTTTTGTTTAAGGAAAAATTTCAAATGAATTAAAGGCTACTACATGAAAACCATAGACAACATACCTACATCAAAAATCCAAAGAGCTACAAAATTAGTGTCTACAGGCGCTAAAGTTGGCGTAAACTATCTTAAATATTATGGCGATAAAATTGTAAAAACACCAGAAGAAGCCAAAGAACGCCTAAACAAAAATAATGCTTCCGATATTTATGATGGACTAAAACAGCTTAAGGGTAGTGCTTTAAAAGTTGCACAAATGTTAAGTATGGAAAAAAGCATTTTACCGCAGGCCTATGTAGAAAAATTTTCTTTGGCTCAATTTTCGGTACCACCGTTGTCGCCACCTCTAGTTATAAAAACATTTAAAAAATATTTTGGGAAACATCCCGATGAATTATTTGATACTTTCAATGCAACTTCTGTAAACGCTGCTAGCATCGGTCAGGTGCACATTGCAACTAAGAATGGGAAAAAACTTGCTGTGAAAATCCAATATCCAGGAGTTGCAGAGAGTATTGCTTCAGATCTAGCCATGGTAAAACCTGTGGCCATGAGCATGTTTAACATCAAAGGAAAAGATTCTGATAAATATTTTAAAGAAGTAGAATACAAATTGGTTGAGGAAACTAATTATATTTTAGAAGTGCAACAGAGCAAAGAAATTTCAAAGGCTTGTGCACACATTAATAATTTAAAGTTTCCTGAGTATTACGAGGATTTATCTTCTGAACGTATTATTACCATGGATTACATGCATGGTGAGCATCTTTCAGAATTTGCGGCTCACAATACCGACACCGAGAAAGCACATAAATTAGGACAAGCCCTTTGGGACTTCTACATGTACCAAATTCATAATTTAAAGAAAGTACACGCAGACCCTCATCCTGGGAATTTCCTTATTTCTGAAAAAGGAGAATTAATAGCTCTAGATTTTGGGTGTATGAAATCCATCCCTCAAGAATTTTATACACCCTATTTCGAGCTTGCTAGACCTGAGAACATCAATAACAATGCTTATTTTGTTGAAAAACTCCATGAACTTGAAATATTAAGGGATGATGATAGCGAAGCAGAAAAAACCTTTTTCACGTCAATGTTTCATGAAATGTTAAGCTTGTTTACGCAACCATTCCATCAAGAAACTTTCGATTTTTCAGATGCAACCTTTTTTGGTAAAATAGCAGAACTTGGCGAACGCTACTCTAAAAGTACCGATTTAAAGAAAATGAACGGAAATCGAGGTTCCAAACACTTTATATACATAAACAGAACATTTTTTGGTCTTTATAATTTAATGTTCGATTTAAAGGCAGAAAACATAAAAATCAACAATTATTTAAGGCTCTCTTAAGAATGAAATACTTTAATGAATCTGACATACAAGCTTTAAACCATATTTATAAAATAAATTTAATTAACAGTTGTTCGGGCTACAAATCTGCAAATTTAATAGGGTCTGTCTCACAAGATGGTAAAGAAAACGTAGCCGTATTTAGTTCGGTAACACACATAGGCTCTAGTCCTGCTATACTTGGTTTTTTTTTAAGGCCTACAACTGTAATTAGAAATACTTACGAAAATTTAAAAGCCACAGGCTACTACACCATAAACCACATACACAAAACTATTATTAGCGACGCGCACCATACTTCTGCCAAGTATGATGCCTCAATTTCTGAATTTGATGTAACCAACCTAGAAGCAGAATACAAACCAGAATTTAAGGCGCCTTTCGTTAAACATGCTCCCGTACAATTGGCTATGGAGTTTGTTGAGGAATACGATATTAAAGCAAATAATACCATTTTGGTTATAGGAAAGGTTGTGGGTTTATATGTAAACGATCATCTAATTGAAGAAGATGGATTTATAAACCTATCAAAAGCAGAAGTTGCTGCCATTAATGGTCTAGACGGTTACGCCGTTCCAGAAACAAAAACACGTTTTGGTTATCAAAGACCAAAAGCATTGGAAATTAAAAACTAATGTATCACCCAACTACGGCAGGTCTGTAGTTGTATAAATTAGTAGAATTTGTATAAAATAACATTAAATGAATATACTCGTAACAGGAGCAACAGGCTACATAGGCAAACGCCTTATACCCTTTTTATTGAATGAAGGGCATACTGTTATTTGTGTAGTACGAGATAAATTAAGAGCTGAAAAAAGTTATGCGGAAGATGAAAACATACTAGTAGTAGAAGCCGACTTTTTAAAACCAGAGACACTTAAAAATATTCCAAAAAAAATAGATGTAGCGTATTACTTAATACATTCTATGTCTAACTCTTCAAAAGATTTTGAATCTCTAGAAGAACGATGTGCTATAAACTTCAAAGATTACATTGAAACCACAGATGTAAAACAAGTAATATACTTAAGTGGCATTACCAACGAAAAAAAATTATCTAAACACTTACGCTCTAGAAAAAATGTAGAAGAACGCTTATCATCAAAACAATACGCGTTAACCATTTTTAAAGCGGGTATTATTGTGGGTTCGGGGAGCTCTTCATTCGAAATAATAAGGGATTTGGTTGAAAAGCTGCCCTTTATGATTGCTCCAAAATGGCTAAATACAAAAACACAACCTTTAGCGGTTAGGGATGTACTGTCGTTTTTAACCAAAGCCGCTGGTAACAAAACAGTTTACAATACCTCTTACGATGTTTTTGGACCAGAAATTATTACCTACAAAGAAATGCTTTTGCAATTTGCACAAGTTCGTGGACTAAAACGCTACATTTTAACCGTACCGGTTATGACACCAAAACTATCATCGTATTGGTTATATTTTGTAACGTCTACGTCGTATAAATTAGCTACATCTTTAGTAGATAGTATGGGCGTTCAAATTATAGGAAAAAAGAGTAATATAAACGAGCTACTAAATGTAAAACCTCTTACCTATAAAGAAGCCGTAGAATTAGCTTTTGAAAAAATTGAGCAAAATAGTATTGTTTCCAGTTGGAAAGATTCTATGGTGAGTAGTGGTAGATTAAGAAACAGCTTGCACAAATATGTTAACGTACCAAAGTTTGGGTGTTTTACCGATTATAAAGAACGAGAGGTTATTGATGCAAAACAAACCATAGATAAAATTTGGAGTATTGGTGGTAAAAATGGTTGGTACTATGGCACAGTGTTATGGCGCATTAGGGGCTATATAGACAAGCTTTTTGGCGGTATAGGCTTAAGACGTGGCAGAACTAGCCCAACTCAGCTAGATGCAGGAGACGCGCTAGACTTTTGGCGCGTAATTTTCGCAGATAAAAAACAACAGAAATTATTACTCTATGCCGAAATGCGCTTACCTGGTGAGGCTTGGTTAGAATTTAAAATAGAAGATAAAAAACTAAAACAAACGGCAACCTTTAGACCACGCGGACTTTGGGGCAGGTTGTATTGGTATGCTGTATTACCATTCCACGGATTTATATTTACAGGAATGATAAATAAACTCGTTAATGTTGAACCACAAAAAACAACACCTACCACAAAAAACGTGTCCGATTTGTAAACGGCCTTTCACATGGAGAAAAAAATGGGAAAAGAACTGGGAACACGTAAAATATTGTAGCGAAAGATGCAGAAGGAACAAAACAATACAGGATTAGTTTGGTTTAGAAACAACCTTAGGGTTAATGATAACATGGTTTTAAATGAAGCCATAAAACAGCAAAACCATATTATTGCTGTTTACTGTTTTGATCCTAGAAGTTTTGAAATTGGTGATTTTGGATTTAAAAAAACAGAAAAGTTCAGGGCAAAGTTTTTAATTGAAACTGTTGAAGATTTAAAGAAAAACCTAAAATCTTTAAATATTGAATTATTGGTGCACCATGAAAAACCAGAACTCATAATACCTGAACTCATAAAAAAACATGGTGTAAGTGCCATGTATTTGCAAAAAGAATGGACTGTGGAAGAACAACATGTTTTAAATAAGGTTAAATCTGCCGTTTCCAATAATGTTGAATATCATGAGTTTTTCGACCAGTTTCTATATCACCCAGAGGATATTGCTATGTCGTTTTCTCAAATTCCGCAAGTATTCACAAACTTTAGAAAAAAAGTTGAAAAATACAGTAAAGTTAGGAGTTCTGTGGGTATAGAATCCCAAACACCAAACACAAACATTTCAAATAGTACACAAATACCTACTTTAAAAGATTTAGGTTTTAAAGATTTTAAAACACATGCCAATACAGCATTTCCTTTTAAAGGTGGCGAAACTTCAGCTATACAACGATTAAACAATTATTTTTTTGAAACTAAAAAACTAGGTTTTTATAAAAAAACTAGAAATGGATTGGTTGGAACAGATTTCAGTTCTAAATTCTCGCCATGGCTTGCTAACGGTAGTATTTCTGCAAGAACTATTTATTGGCAAGTTAAAAAGTTTGAAAAAGAACACTATAAAAACCAATCTACATACTGGTTGATTTTTGAACTGATTTGGAGAGATTACTTTAAATACATTTCGTTAAAACACGGTAATACTATTTTTAAAATTGGTGGTATTCTTAACAAGGAATATGAATGGAAAACCAACCAAGCACTAATAAAACAATGGATAGAGGGCGAAACCCGTTCCACCTTTGTTAATGCTAATATGGTAGAACTTAAAAAAACAGGTTGGATGAGCAATAGGGGTAGACAAAACGTGGCGTCATTTTTCGCTAAAGATCTATTATTAGATTGGAGAATTGGCGCTGCGTATTTTGAATCGCTACTTATAGATTACGATGTACATAGCAACTATGGCAATTGGATGTATGTGGCTGGTGTAGGAAACGACCCAAGAGACCGAAAGTTTAATGTAGATACTCAAGCTGAACGCTATGACGCCAATGGTAAATTTCAAAATTTATGGTTGCAAGAAACATTATTTTAAAGGTTGTTTCACAGAAGTTTGCAGAGAAAATACGGAGTTGCACAGAGAAACATATAACAAATGAAAACACTTAGACTCATATTAGGAGACCAACTCAATATAAAACATTCTTGGTTTAAAGAAACCAATAACGATGTGGTGTATTGTCTGTTTGAAATGCGCCAAGAAACAGATTATGTTAAACACCACATCCAAAAGGTAATAGGCTTTTTTGCTGCTATGCGTCAGTTTAGTTTAGATATAGAATCGAATGGACATAATGTGATTTACCTTAAAATTAATGATGAAAAAAACACACAAAGTTTAACCGATAATCTATCAAAAGTAATTGAAGAACATCGCATTGAAAACTTTGAGTATATATACCCTGACGAGTACCGTTTAGATGAACAACTTAAAGCGTTTAGCAACAATTTAAACATCACATCAAAAGCTGTTTCAGCAGAACATTTCTATACTAAAAGAGACGATTTAAAACAATTCTTTAAAGGCAAAAAGCAATATCTCATGGAAAATTTCTACAGAGATATGCGCAAAAAACATGATATTTTAATGGTCTCTGACCAACCTGAAGGCGGTAAATGGAATTTCGACAAAAGCAACAGAAACAAGTGGAAAGGCGATGTAAGTATTCCCAATTATAAGCTTTTTAAAAACAACGTAGATACTATTGTTTCAGATATTGAAAACGCAGGTATTAAAACTATTGGAAGGTTTACAACAAAAACGTTCTCCTACCCTATTTCGCGGGCTCAAGCTATAGAACAGCTTAAATATTTTTGCGAACACCTTTTAATTCATTTTGGTGATTATCAAGATGCAATGCATACCGAAGAAACATATTTATTTCATTCTAGGTTGTCTTTCGCCATGAATTTAAAGCTTATTTCACCCAAAGATGTAGTGAAAACGGTAATGAACTATTACCGCAAACATGGCGATAACATTCACATTTCCCAAGTTGAAGGTTTTGTACGTCAAATTATAGGATGGCGCGAATATATGCGTGGTATGTATTGGGCATTTATGCCAGAATATAAAGATCTAAACACACTAGATAACCACAACAAACTCCCTGATTTTTTCTGGACCGGCAACACAAAAATGAATTGTTTAAAGCACGCCATTAACAATTCTTTAGATAATGGATATGCTCACCACATACAACGCTTAATGATTACTGGTAATTACGCACTATTAACCCAAACCAATCCTGACGAAGTAGACCATTGGTATTTAGGTATTTATGTAGATGCCATAGAATGGGTACAACTTACCAATACTAGAGGTATGAGCCAGTTTGCCGATGGTGGCAAAATTGCAACAAAACCTTATGTGTCCTCTGGCTCCTACGTTAATAAAATGAGTAACTACTGTAAAAATTGCCATTACAATAAGAGCAAAAAAACAGAAGACGACGCTTGTCCTTTTAATAGCTTATACTGGAATTTCCTTGACGAAAAGCGAGACCAATTAAGCAATAATTTTAGAATGGGTATGATGTATAATCTACTTGATAAAATGGATAAGCAGGACTTACAAAATATTAAAGAAAAAGCACAACATATAATAGCGCACCAAGATGAATACTAAGCCCCACATAACTGTAGTATGGTTAAAACGCGATTTACGATTGCACGACAACGAGGCTATTTTTAATGCATTAAATACTAAAAAACCAGTACTATTACTGTATAGTTTTGAGCCTTTATTAATGAATGATCCGCATTATAGTGAACGCCACTGGAATTTCATCAAAGAATCTATTGTAGATTTAAATGAAGCGTTACAAGCATACAATTCTAAAATACTTGCTGTACAATCTGATATTATAGCCAGTATAAACCAATTGCTTTCGCACTATCACATTTCTGATATTTTCTCTCATCAGGAAACAGGCATTCGCGTTACTTTTGAAAGAGACAAAAATTTTAAAAGATTTTGCAAAAACAACTTAATAAATTGGCACGAAAATATTAACAACGGTGTACAACGTGGTTTAAAAAACAGAGACGGATGGAACGATATGGTAGATGCATTTTATGCTATAGAACCATTGGCGTTTAGTCCAAACACAAACCAACTTATAACCATTGATGAAATACATGCGCTAGAACAACACTTTAATCTCCCAGATTTAAACACCCCAGAATTCACACCATTTCAAAAAGGGGGGCGCACCACAGGTTTAAGGTACTTAAAATCCTTTTTCAAAGAACGCTATCCAGAATATATGATTAATATCTCTAAGCCAGAAGCCGCTAGGAGTAGTTGTAGCAGGATTTCACCTTATATTGCTTGGGGAAATTTATCGGTAAGGGAAGTATATCATGAGGCTTATCATTTAAAAGAAACTTCAAAATATAAAAAATCCTTAGAAGCGTTTATGTCGCGTTTACGATGGCAAACACATTTTATTCAAAAGTTCGAGATGGAGCACACTATGGAAGATGCCAGTGTAAATAAGGGGTTCCATAAGCTTAAAAAAAGCATTTCAGAAAAATATCAAATCGCTTGGAAAACAGGGCAAACAGGCTACCCATTAGTTGATGCCTGTATGCGTTGCTTAAACGAAACGGGATATTTAAATTTTAGAATGCGCGCTTTGGTAGTATCGTTCTTTACCCATAACCTATGGCAACCTTGGCAAGAAGCCACTACGCATTTATCGCAAATGTTTTTAGATTTTGAACCAGGGATTCACTTTCCCCAGCTACAAATGCAAGCAGGAGAAACGGGTATTAATATGCTACGTATCTATAATCCGGTTAAAAATAGTCTGGAGCACGACCCCGAAGCATCCTTTATAAAAAAATGGGTACCAGAATTAAAGGCATTAGATACGCCTTTTGCCCACGAACCGTATTTAATGACCGAATTGGAACAGCAATTCTACAATTTTCAACTAGGAAAAGACTACCCACATCCTATAGTTGATTTGGATGTTACAAGAAAAAAGGCTGGAGACACTCTATGGAAACTCCGCAAAGACAAAACTGTACTAGAAGAAAGCAAAAGAATTCTTAAAAAACATACGCTTAGGAGACGTCTCTCAAACACGTAAACAACTAATTTTCAACATGCTAAACGAATTAATAAATCTTATCAATAGTGAGATGTTAATTTTTGTTTAACTTTTTTTAATAAACATTAAACATTTTGTATATTTGAGATATCAAGATGATTTAATGATACTAAACACAACATACCACAACAAAGAACATAAGCAACTTTTAGAGGATCTAGTAGGTAAAAGTTTTACGTTTTTAGAATCTTTAAAAATGAAAGGCGTGGGCTCTAAACGTATGATTGTTGGTGAGGTAAGCCCCAATCTACAAAATTACATGAATACCGTTGCAGACATAAATTACGCAAATATAGAGTTGCGCAAAAGTGGTATTCTCATCTTTATCAATAAAGGCTTGAAAAATTTTACCTGGGCCATACCCTATTACCAATTGGTAATGTATAAAACAAATGGTGCTAGCATACATGCACAGGGAAGATTCATTCATTTTAAAAACAATAAAACCTTTAAGGAAAACAAACGGTTTTTTGAAAAAATGTTGGATGAAAAAATAAAATATGACGAACAGTATAATTTTCAGAATATATGACCTTAACGGTAGAAGAAACAGATAGAATTATAGAAATGGCATGGGAAGATCGTACAACTTTTGAAGCCATAGAATATCAGTTTGGTCTGAAAGAGCAGGAAGTTATAAACTTGATGCGCCGAGAAATGAAACCTAGCAGCTTTAAAATGTGGCGAAAACGTGTACAGGGGCGACAAACAAAACATGAAAAATTACGCTCTTTTGAAAAAGGAAGATTTAAGTGTAGCAGACAAAAACAAATTACTCACAATAGAATTTCAAAACGCTAACGTGCTTTGATTAATTTAAAAGAATCTCTCAGCTATTTAGTTGAGAATCGATTGAAATTATCATTCTCATAAAAATGGGAACTTAAGTTAAAACAGCACATAAAAAAGATGATATGCAAATAGAAAAATTAAAAGTAAAGCAAAACAACGGTCACAAATTAAACGGATTTTCAATAGAAGATATAGGTGACGACCATCTAAGCACTGGCTTAGAAACTCCAATGAAAAAAGATGCCTTTAAATTATCTGACACAGAAAAAAAGGAGCGCATTGCCATTTTGTTTGAAGAAATAATGGACGTTATGGGTCTAGATCTAACCGATGATTCCTTAAAAGGCACTCCTAAGCGTGTGGCCAAAATGTACATAGACGAAATTTTCTCTGGATTAAACCCTGAAAACAAACCTAAGGTTGCATTATTTGATAATAAGTACCAGTACAACCAAATGTTGGTAGAAAAAAACATTACATTTTATTCTAATTGCGAACATCATTTCGTGCCAATTATAGGTAAAGCCCATGTAGCCTACATTTCTTCTGGTAAAGTTATTGGTTTATCTAAATTGAATAGAATAGTACAATATTACGCCAAACGCCCTCAAGTTCAAGAGCGTTTAACAAACCAAATTGCTAACGAGTTAAAAACAATTTTAGATACAGAAGATGTAGCAGTTATTATAGATGCAAAACATCTTTGTGTATCATCAAGGGGTATTAAAGATGATACTTCTGCGACGGTTACCGCATATTATGGCGGGCAGTTTAATACTTCAGAAAAAATTACAGAAATACAAAATTATTTAAACAGTTAACATCATGGATTTAATAGACAGAGCATTAGAATTTGAGCAAAGAAAAATGAGATCATTGTCTACTAGCGATCGCGTAAAAATCTCTAGAGAGGCAAAAGCCTTAATTTTAGATTTAAACAAAATCTACAAGGTGAAAAAAGATGAAAAAATTATGGATATCATGAAACGTTTAACTGCTATAAAACGAAAAGTAGAAAAGCGTTTAAAAGGTGCACCGTTAACAGTATAACTATCAAAAAGAGTTAGTTAACTCCTTAAAATATTAAATTTTCCTTAATAAATCTGTATAAAAATAGCTAATCTTCTATATTTTATTATATTGCAAACTTGTGCAAAACTAGCGCGCAACATACAAAATATAGTAAGCTAAAATTATGGAGATTATTGATAAGGCTTTAGAATTTGAACAACGCAGACACACGTTTAAAACAACTAGTGAACGCATAGAATCGTCTAGAGAAGTAAAAGATTTAATATTAAGTTTAAACGATATCTACAAAGTAGAAAAAGATCCTGAAATTATGGATTTAATGAAACGTTTAACAGTAATAAAACAAAAAATTGAAAAACGGCTAAAGGGCAGGCCATAAAAATAAAATGCCCTGAAACCTATGAAAACAATAATAGTAGTTGGTGGAAGTAAGGGCATTGGTAAAGCCATTGTTGCTAAGTTAGTATCTTACTGCAAAGTTATAAACATAAGCAGAAGCGCTCCTAGCATTTCACACGATAACTTAACACACTTTAATTGTGATGTTACCCAAGACGAATTACCCGAAATAGAAAATGCGGACGGTTTAGTGTATTGCCCCGGCAGTATTAATTTAAAACCCATATCTCGTTTAAGTATAGATGATTTTAAAGAAGACTTTGATATAAACGTACTTGGCGCAGTAAAAGTAATTCAAAAATACCTTCCAATTTTAAAGAATGGCAATACGCCTTCGGTAGTACTATTTAGTACTGTTGCCGCAAAACTTGGTATGCCCTACCATGCGAGTATAGCTGTAGCAAAATCGGGTGTAGAAGGTTTAGTAAAATCTTTAGGTGCCGAATTAGCACCTACGCTACGCATTAATGCCATAGCCCCTACTGTAACCAATACAGAACTCGCATCTAAACTTTTACGGAATGATAAAATGATCGACAATATTACGGAACGTCATCCCCTAAAAAAATTCCTATCTCCAGAAGAAGTAGCAGATATGGCAGAGTTTTTATTGTCTGATAGTTCTGCTTCAGTTTCCGGTCAGGTATTCGAAATGGATTGCGGTATCGTAAGCTTTAAAATTTAAAATTATGAATCCCCTAAAAGCATTTGTTGCTACCCTAGGTACAAAAAGCCCAAAACAAAAAATGGATATTGATAACATTTACGGTATTTCCATTAACGCTTTAAACGGTAAACCTATAGATTTATCTAGTTTTAAAGGAAAATATATTCTTTTTGTAAATGTAGCCTCTAAATGTGGGTTTACGCCACAATATAAAGATTTGCAGAAGCTTTATGAAACCTATGGTGAAACACTACAAGTTATTGGTGTACCATGTAATCAATTTGGTGCACAAGAACCTGGAGATGCCAATACCATAGAAACATTTTGCGAGGTAAATTATGGTGTTAGTTTTTTAATTACAGAAAAAATTGATGTAAAAGGCAAAAACCAACATCCGTTGTATACATGGTTAACCCAAAAAATAAATAACGGCGTAAAAGATTCTACCGTAAAGTGGAATTTTCAAAAGTATCTGGTAGATGCAAAAGGAGATTTAATAGACTATTATTATTCCACAACCAGTCCTTTAAGTTCAAAAATTGTAAAACACTTAAAATAAATTGCTATGTTTAGTTTCCTAAAGAAAAAATCAAAAAAAGAAAAATTAGAAGAAAAGTTTAAAAAATTAATGAAAGAGTGGCACGACCTCTCTACCGTTAATAGAGCTGCTAGCGATGAAAAATATGCCGAAGCACAAGAAATCGCTAAAATATTGAATGACATGAAACATGAAGCTGCTTAAATACACCGTCATTTTTTTAGTCATTAATTTTGGAGCATTAGCCATTGGCAGTTGGTTAATGGCTAATGGTCCGCAAACCAGTTGGTACATAAATTTAAACAAGGCGCCTTGGACGCCTCCCGGATGGGTGTTTGGTGCTGCGTGGACTACCATAATGATATGCTTTTCTATTTATATGGCCTACCTATACAAAGCGCTACCCAATGTAACAGTATTAGGTTTATTTAGCATTCAATTTGTACTAAATATTATTTGGAACTACATTTTTTTCAATCAACATTTAGTTGGTTTTGGTCTTACAATTATTACACTATTAACTTTTGTTGTTGCAGTCTTTACATTTTCTTTTATTAAGAAAATGAAAATAAAAACAATACTAGTACTCCCCTATTTAATTTGGTTGTGCATCGCCACATCGCTTAACGCATATGTACTTTTGAATAATTAAAAATGAAAATATACACCTTACACAAAAAACAGAATTTACCAATTACTGTAGACAAGGCTTGGGAATTTCTATCAGACCCTAAAAACTTAAAAACCATTACCCCAGATTATATGGGGTTTCATATTTTATCTGGAGCCGATAGACCTATGTTTGCGGGTCAAATTATTCAATACATTGTAACACCTGTTTTGGGCATTAAAACCAAATGGGTAACAGAAATAACCCATTGTGTTAACAAACACTACTTTGTAGACGAACAACGCTTTGGCCCTTATGCCCTATGGCATCATAAACATTTTATAAATGAAATTGAAGGTGGTGTAGAAATGGAAGATATTATAGATTATAAAGTGCCTTTTGGTTTGCTTGGGCAACTTGTACACCCTATTTTAGTAAAACCAAAACTCGAAGAAATTTTTAATTACAGAACCCAGAAATTAGAAGCATTATTCGGTAAATATTAACAATGAAACAACCTCTAAACATTTTTTGGTTTCGACGCGATTTAAGACTAGATGACAATGTTGGCTTTTACCAAGCCCTAAAAGGAGACCATCCTGTTTTACCAATTTTTATTTTTGATTCTGAAATATTGGATAAATTGCCCGAAGACGACGCACGAGTTACCTTTATTTTTGAAACCTTGCAAAACATGCGCAATAAACTGCAAGAAGAACACGAGAGCAGTATTGCAATGTTTCATGGTAAACCAATTGACATTTATAAGCAATTGGTGAAAGATTATGATATAAAAACGGTATTTACCAATAGGGATTACGAACCTTACGCTAAGGAGCGCGACACCGCCATAGAAACATTTTTAAATGAAAACACTATTACATTTAAAACGTTTAAAGATCAGGTTATTTTTGAGAAGGACGAGGTTGTAAAAAAAGATGGCGATCCTTACGTGGTGTACACGCCTTATATGAAAACCTGGAAAGAAAAATTTGAGTCTGTAGACCTAGAAATCTACTACACAAACAACTACTTAAACAATTTGGTAAAACACTCTAGGTTACCAAATTTAAGCTTATCAGACATAGGTTTTAAAAAGTCTAGTCAAGAAATAGCTGCTTACGATGTAACGCCAACCCTTATTCAAGACTATGAAGATACGCGTAATTTCCCAGCAAAAGATGCCACCTCTAGATTAGGGCCACATTTACGCTTTGGTACCGTAAGTATTAGAAAAATGATAAAGAAAGCCATAGCAGAAAAAAACGAAATTTTTTGGCAAGAACTTATTTGGCGCGAGTTTTTTATGCAAATCCTTTGGCATTTTCCACATACAAAAGACGAAAGTTTTAAATCTAAATACGACCGCATACAATGGCGCAACAACGAAGCCGAGTTTAAAAAGTGGTGCGATGGAAAAACCGGGTATCCTTTGGTAGATGCAGGTATGCGCCAACTCAACCAAACTGGTTTTATGCATAACCGTGTGCGCATGTTGGTTGGTAGCTTTTTATGCAAACATTTGTTAATAGATTGGCGCTGGGGCGAAGCCTATTTTGCCGAAAAATTACACGATTACGAAATGGCAAGCAATGTAGGAAATTGGCAGTGGGTAGCCGGTAGTGGTGTAGATGCCGCACCTTACTTTAGAATATTTAACCCTACAACGCAAATACAAAAATTTGATAAGGACTTAAACTACATAAAAAAATGGGTGCCAGATTTTCAAGAACTTACCTATCCTGAACAAATTGTAGACCATAAGTTTGCAAGAGAACGCTGTTTAGAAACTTACAAGGCAGCTTTAAACTAATAGCTTGTTTCATGATTATTAAATAACTGATTTTAAAATAATTACACATATTACAAAAAGATTTTATAACCTTGTAGATCTTCAGGATCTTACAAGGTTTATAATTTTTTTTAATAAACAGGTCTCTATAAACAATTACTTACGCCAGTAATTAAACTAAATATACTCTTAGGTTTTATAGTGCTAAACCATAACTAAATTCTTTTAAGTTTACGCTTCCCACAATTTTTATTTAAACTACTTAAACTTAGTAAGTAATACACCACTATAGAAATAAGATATTTATACAAAACCTTTGTGTAATATCTTAAATTTTATATTTTTAACAAAGCAATTAATAACACACTTTTTTACACCAAAACCATGGTTATCCTAACAAAAGGATGGGATAATACTCTAAAGGGTGTTGATATGATTTAGTTGCCCACAATTATGAAAAACATTTTTGCAATCATATTTTCACTTCTGCTAGTTCAGTATATTTTTGGGCAAAAAACACCAGTTTCTTATGTGAATGATTCACGGATTGGAAATAATCAAGGTTGGGTAATTGACAATAAAATATCTGAAATAACTCTCAAAACAGATAGTGAATTTGAATTTTGGAGTAGACAAGTAATTAATTCTTGTTTAACTTGGAGAGAATATAATGGAATTTGGGAAAGAAAAAACGATACAATCTTTTTTTATGACCAGTATGAGGTAAAAGCAAGTGATTCTCATTTTAGTTTTTCAACTAACGACCAAAACGAATTTTTCCAACTGGAATTTAAAACGGATAAAGGCTCTGACTTAACTAACAAAAATATCAATATCGCATTTCTTTTTGATTTGGGCGAAGAAGATTGGGAAATTGAAGAGTTTGAAATGATACTGGAAGATGATTTCAGCTTAAAAATTCCCTTTAAAAATATTCCGAATATAAATAAGCTCGCAACAATACGTTTTTTATACTCTTTAAGTAACGGAGAGAAACGATTTGGATTTATATCAGCAGACGAAACACCAACTGAAAAAGAAAAAGAGCTTCCAAATATGATAGAAGTGACTTTAATAGAACAACCTGAAAAGGAAATAGTCAAAAGAATAACTAAAGGGATTTTCATCGATGATGAAATTAAAATTATATCTACTCATAAGAACAAAACGAAATTAAAAGATGAAACGCCTGAATTAATATTTAAAGAATTTTATAAAAAAGAAACTGAAAAATAACTGTGGGCAACAATGTGTATAATTCATTGCTAGTAAAGGCTTACTTACGAAAATCCTCGCGGATTTTCTATTCGGTATATATTTGCTAAATTAGTTGTTGAGACACGCAACGAAATCATACACTGGTCCGTTAGCTCTTATTTGAAACACGTGTTGCAAATAAAAAAAAAACACGTATCTTTGTTTAAAAGACGAATAGTATGAATACCAAATTAACTTTGACAATAGAAAAAGAAGTCATTGAAATTGCAAAAGAATATGCAAAGGAAAAAGGACAAAGTCTTTCGGAAATGGTAGAAAATTATTTCAAGTTTGTAACTGTCAAAAGAATGAAAATCAAGGAAAAACAACTTTCACCTAAGGTTAGAAAATTAAGAGGAATTATTAAAACCAATGATAATTTTGATTATAAACAAATTTTAACCGAAGAACTGTCAAAAAAATATGGAGTATAAACTTTTTGTTGATTCGGATGTGGTGATTGACTTTTTTACTGACCGAGAACTTCACGTTAATCCTGCGAGCGAACTTTTTGAATTAAATGAACAAGGTGATGTTAAATTATACTTATCTGCTGTAAGTATAAACAACATCTATTACATAGTGAGGAGGTTTTTAGGGCACAAGAAAACACTTGAAGTTGTTGAAACATTAACCGAAATGACCGAAATTGTCGGAACTACAAAAAAAGAGATTATTCAAGCGTTAAAGAATCGATTTACAGACTATGAAGATTCTATCCAATATTCTTCTGCTCTTACAATTAAAGGTTTAGATGCAATTATTACTCGGAATATAAAAGATTATAGAACCTCTTCAATCGCAGTTATGACACCCCTGAATTTTCTGAAAATGAAAGAAAAAAACGAGAGCTAACAATGTATAAGAAATAATAGCGGTTTTATCGCTAAAACGAAAGAAAGTGAATAAAAAAAGGTCTATGTTTAATCGAAAAGTTAGTGAGTAAAATCCGCTACTATTATCATACGTTACCGCCGTTAGCAAAAATTTACAAAATGAAAATAACCTTAACTATCTTATTAATATGTTTTTTTCATCTTTTTTCATTTGCTCAGAAAAAAGAACTTTACGTCAATGATGATTTTGAATATATATCAAAAACTGAGTTTGACAAAAAGTCTGAACAGCCTTTTGACTATAATCTAAGATTTGAATTAGACTCTGCTTACTTAAATGTAAAAGTTGCTAGATACAAGAAAGGTAAAATAGAACTAAAGGTTCTTAACTCAATTAAAAATACATTTTGTAAAAATGAGGAGTTCAGCGATAATGAAATATTTCTAATAAATTATTACCCTGGAAATGACAAATGCAGTACAAATGGATATAAATCAAATTTTAAATCAAAATATAACAAGTATCGTAGAAAGTTTGATAAAATAGAAAATTTAAAACAACTGTTTGTATATAAATCAGATGACGGACTAAAAGGATTTGGTAATAAAATTGACTGGCAATCTGATATTAATAGTCTGATTGAAAAAACATTTTATCCTATTCCTTATCCTTGTGGAGGCTATCTGATTATTGATAGTAAAGGCAATTACATCTCTGAAAGAGGAGAATATTGCTATTCGAAAATATTAATAGATGAAATAAAAACTTTTGCTAACATTGACTATAAGTAATTGCTTGTTCTCGTCTACTTCTAAAAATCCTATTAGATTTTCAGTTTGGTGTGTAATTGCAAAGTTAAGTGCTAAACCACGCAACGAGCTATATACAAATCTGTTAGTCCTAATTGACGCTCCTAAATCAATATACAATGAAAATTAAACATTCCTTTTTAATTCTATTTTGCTCAATTGTATTTAGTTGTTTCTCACAAACTAACAGAAAAGAAAACACTATTAATTTTAAAATAAAAGGAACTGGAAGTCCTGTTGTGGTATTTGAATCTGGTCTTGGAGAAAATTTAGAAGGTTGGAAACAAGTTCAAGACAGTATTTCTAAAATCACCACTACAATAAGTTACGACAGACTTGGTTTAGGCAAATCTTCTACAACCGAAAAAGCTAGAACTATAGATAATCTTGTAACTGAGCTAAATAGTTTCCTTGAAGACAACAAAATTAAAGAACCATACATTTTAGTTGGGCACTCACTAGGCGGTTTTATTGTACGAAAATTTCAAAATTCATATCCTGAAAAAGTGAAAGGATTAGTATTGGTCGACCCATCTCACGAAAAACTAATGGAAAGTATATTAGCAACTAAATCTAAGGAAGAAGCAGAAATGATGACTAATGGTATGAATGGTTTTTATGCTAATCAACCAATCGCTATTCAAAATGAATTTAAAGAATTACCGAATATGCAAAAGGAACTGAAAACAATTGATTTTCCAAAGGACATACCAATTACACTACTTGCGTCTTATCAAGTTCCACCACCATTTAAGCCTGAAGATGTAAAAATTAAGAAAGAGCTATTTAATAATTGGATTGAAGATAGGCCAAAAGCAAAACTTATAAGTACAGTTAAAAGCGGACATTACATACATTATTCAGAACCAACAATTGTAATTAACGCAGTAATTGAGATGATTAAAAATGTAAAAAACAAATAAAAACTATACCTAAGAACAACCACAAGTAACAGCTTGTTTGTAGACAGTTAGTTTCTAACTAACTTTTTAAAGTTCCGAATTCGAAATCATAAATAAATAATAAAATGAATCTAAAACATCAAATTTTAATACTCGTTATTACAATGTTTAGCTTTAACAGTTACTCACAAATATCAACGTCCTTTTACCTAAACGACACCAATTCTAAAATTGCAATTGGTTATGAGTTTAATGAAAATTTATGGGGAGATTTTAGAATGTACTCTGGTACGAATATTGAAAATTTTACACCTGAGATTGTCTTAAACTATAATTTTATAAAGAGAGCACTGTATGAAACTTATATTGGAGCAGGTTTATCTTTAAATAACATTAATGGAATTGTTTTACCCGTTGGAATTGGAATTAAACCGTTTGAAAACTTAAAAAAATTATCATTTAATATTGAATTAACCCCTACTTATGAAACGGATTTAAGCGACATATTAATACGTGGTTTTATAGGAATAAGATACGTTTTAAAATAAAACGTAGTAAACCTAAGTACCATGGCAGAAAAACAATTAAAAATCGCATTAATTTATCACAAAAGCCCTGTTAGTGTATAGCGTTGTTTTATAAAAAACTTTAACCAAGCACTAAATGAATAATTTTAGGCATAACTGAAAAAGTTTAAACGAGTTCCGTAACAAAAATTATATCTTTGCACCTCAATTTTTTTTGTTATGATTTATAGATTTAGAGTCATTTTAGATAATGATACCGAAGACGATATTTTTCGCGATTTAGAAATTCGTGAAACCGACTCTTTAGAAGACCTACACAACATTATTACCCAATCTTTTGGGTTTGATGGTACGGAAATGGCTTCTTTTTACATTAGCAACGACCAGTGGGACCAAGGTGAGGAAATATCTTTATTTGATTTAAGTGATAATGGTACTGCACGTTTAATGAACGAAACCGAAATTTCTGCTGTAGTACACGAAGCGCAAACCAAACTAATTTATGTGTACGACTTTTTAAGCATGTGGACCTTTTATGTTGAACTGGCAGAAATTGTTGATGTTGTTGAAGGACACGACTACCCCAACCTAATGTTTGTACAGGGGCAAGTACCCGATACTGCACCAGACCGTGTGTTTGAAGCCGAAGGTGGCGACGATTTTAACGATTTTGATGATGATATTGATGTTGAGGACTACGACAATTTAGACTTCGACGAAAATTGGAATTAAACACGTTTTCGCATAACATGCAACGGGTTTACGTTTTCGTAGTTATGCACCAAAAACTCTAAAGCCTTTTCTAAAATATCGCCCATAGTTTTACATTTCTTGAAATTTACATCGTGCGTAAACTCAAAAATTTTCATTTTTAATAAATCTATGTGCTCTTTTTTAGAGATATTATCTACCACAATACACTCTAAAAGCTCATTAATGCGGGCATTGTAACTTTTTAAGCGTTTTACCAGTATAGAACGTTCTTCAATTTTATACTGTTCTATAGATAACTTTTGAAACGACCCTGAAACTATTTTTACCATTTCTACGTTTTCTTTAAAAAACTGCGGACGGTAAATATTAAACTTGCCTTCGTAACATTGCTGGTCGAAATCTATTGCCCTAATCTTATAAACCACTTTATCAAAATCGTGCGTAGGTACAATAACATAATTGTACGAGCGCATATCGCCCAAAAGACGAATCATACAACGCTCATTAAATTTTACAAACTCTTTTGCTATTTGTGCTTTTTCGCGCTTTGTACAATTGGGCAACATATCTTTTATAAATACATCTCCAGGAATACCTGCAATATGCTCCTCTATTAACGTGTTATCGCTTACTAAAAAATTTAAGTTGTAGGGCGATAACATGTGCTCTAGTTCTAAGCCGTAAATTCTAGATGCATCGGCTACCTTTACATAAAAATAGGTGTAATTATCGTTTAAAATATTTCTCACCTTTATTCTAAAAGGTTTAGAGTTTCCAAACGTACAGTAATCTATAGCATCTACACTTAAAAATGGAAAAATATCTTCATTCCCATCAGAATGTAAAATGGTATATACTTTTTTTAGCGAAGCATCTATCTCTTGTCTATCAAATTCGCTGTAGTACACGCGTACCCATAGCGTATCTTCATCATCCTCATCCAACACTTCAATAGCGCCTTGAAATCTTAACAGATCATCGTACAAAATAGGCAGTTTTAAGCTTCTACTATATTCAGAAAGATAGCTATCTAATTTATCTGAAATTGGGTAAGACGGTTTTTTTTTCGAAATTTTTAAATCATCCATATCTTTAACATTATTCAAATTTAAGATTTTCTTTGCATTAATGTAACAAAAACAGCAGACCTTCGTCTTAATTACATAACTAATCTATAACTGAATTTATTTCGGTTTAAATCTTTTTACGTTTGGAACCCATTTTAACAATAAACAATCTTACCAAAAAATTTGGTTATCTCACGGCAGTTAAAGACCTCTCATTCACCATAAATAAAGGTAATGTTTACGGTATTTTAGGACCTAATGGCAGTGGAAAATCTACCACATTGGGCATAGTGCTAAATGTTGTAAACAAAACATCGGGCGATTTTAAGTGGTTTGATGGCAATACAACAACCCACGATGCGCTTAAAAAAGTTGGTGCCATTATTGAAAGACCAAACTTTTATCCTTATATGACTGCGTACCAAAACCTAAAACTGGTTTGTAAAATTAAAGGCGTAAGCCCTAATAAGATTGATGAAAAACTAGAAGTGGTTGGCTTATTGGAACGTAAAAACAGCAAGTTTAGAACATATTCCTTAGGGATGAAACAACGCTTAGCCATTGCCTCTGCCCTATTAAACGATCCTGAAATTTTAATTTTAGACGAACCTACAAATGGCTTAGACCCACAGGGAATCCATCAAATACGACAAATAATTAAGGATATTGCCCAACAAGGCACAACCATTTTATTGGCGTCTCACTTGCTGGATGAAGTAGAAAAAGTATGCTCGCACGTTGTGGTGTTGCGTAAAGGTGTAAAACTATATTCTGGCAGAGTTGACGAAATGATTTCTAGCCATGGTTTTTTTGAGCTAAAGTGTAACAATCAAAAAGCGCTTTTGGATGTTATTGAAAAAGACCCCGTTTTTGGTAAAGTAAAAACCAACGACGATTTAGTTACGGCTTTTTTAAATGAACCGTTGAGTTCTGAAGACTTTAACAAGCAACTTTTTGAAAAAGGCATTGTATTAACCCATTTAGTACAACGTAAGGAAAGCCTTGAAGAACAATTTTTACAACTAACCGATAACAACTAACCCACTACCAATGTTACGACTTTTACAACTAGAATTACAAAAGTTACTGCTTAACAAAACAAGTAAAGTACTTATTTTTATATCGTTTATCTTACCGTTTTTTGTTATTCTTTTATCATCCCTTAAAATTAATGTTTTTGGTTTTTTTACTCTAGAATTGGGGGAACTAGGAGTTTTTAATTTTCCTATAATCTGGCACCTAACTACATTTTTTTCATCACAGTTTAAATTCTTTTTTGCTATAGTAGTGGTAAGTATGATTGGGAATGAATACAGCAACAAAACCTTAAAACAGAATTTAATAGATGGCTTGAGCAAAAAGGAATTTATCCTCTCTAAATTTTATACCATCGTATTCTTTTCGTTTGTGTCTACCATTTTAATTGGGTTAATATCGTTGTGTATTGGCTTGTATTATTCTAGCTATAATGAATTTGGCATTATTATTCAAGAAATAAACTTTTTGTTGGCATATTTTGTGAAACTAGTTGGCTTTTTTAGCCTATGTTTATTCTTAGGTATGCTAGTAAAACGTTCTGCTTTTGCTTTGGCATTTTTGTTTGTACTCTACATAGTTGAATGGATTGTATTTTGGGGGTCTTATGAGATATTAGGAAATACCGAAAGTGCCTTTAAAGTAAAACGCTTTATGCCTTTAGAATCTATGTACAAACTTATAGACCAACCTTTCCAGCGTGTTGCTATGACAAAATTTCCTGAAAAAGCTGAGTTGGTTTACGACTACGCCGTACATTGGCACGAAATAGTTATAGTTTTAGGTTGGACTGCACTATTCATCTTTTTATCGTATAGTTTATTAAAAAAGCGAGATTTATAATATCTTTGATAGCGTTTGCTGTGTGAAAGATGAAAAAAAAAATTGTATTAGTTCTATTATGCATTACCACCTTAGGGTTACACGCCCAAAGACAGGCTGCTAATTGGTACTTTGGTGAAAATGCTGGTCTTAATTTTAATCTCGATAACAATAGTGTAAACGTTGTTACAGACGGACAATTAAATACTAGAGAAGGGTGTTCCAGCATCTCGGATGTACAAGGTAATTTATTATTCTATACCGATGGTGTTACCATTTGGAATAGAAACCATAATGTAATGTCCAATGGTACTGGCCTACATGGAGATTCCTCTAGTACGCAATCTGCAATAATTGTACCCAAACCCAATGATACCGACATCTTCTACGTATTTACGGTTGATAATTTTATTGATAATGTAAACCTAGGTCTTAACTACTCTATCGTAGATATGTCGTTAAACGGTGGTTTAGGGTCGGTATCCACTAAAAACGTTAACCTATTAAAAAACTGCTCCGAAAAAATTACTGCTGTAGTAAAAGATTGTTTAAATGGCTCTTTCTGGCTTTTATCTTTTGCCTCATTAGATGGTACCGAGCCAGTGTATAATACCTTTCATGCTTTTGAAATTTCTAACACCGGTGTAAATACAAATTCTGTAAAATCTGCATTTCCAATTAATATAACAGATGCTAGAGGCTATTTAAAACTATCACCAGATGGTGAAAGACTAGCTTGTGCCAATGTAAGTGATGGCATGTTTATTTATGATTTTGATTCTGATACGGGCATAGTATCCAACCAAAAATCTGTAACCTTCAGTGCCCCTAACAACACTTTTTTTCCTTATGGTGTAGAGTTTTCACCAAATAGTAATTTGTTGTACATAAACGCTACAAACGATTTTTTCGATCAAAATCCAGCTATTTCCAATAATCCTGCTAATCATTTTGCAACCTTATATCAATTCGATTTAACTGCGACCAATTTTCAAACTACCGAAACCATTCTCGATGAGAGGCAATTATATAGAGGCGCTCTTCAACTTGGTCCGGACGGAAAAATATACAGAGCTTTAAGTGCCTCTTACTCGCAAGGTTTAAGCGGATTAAGCACTATAGAAAACCCAAACCAAGCTGGTATCGCTTGCGATTATAGGCATAACAGTATTAATCTATCTCCTACACAATCGTCACAAGGACTACCGCCTTTTGTAGCTTCGTTTTTTAATGCACAAATTGATATTATAAAAAATGGGGAAAGCCAGATAAACTTAAATTTATGCGAAAACAGCACGTATACACTAACCTCTGAAATTGTTCCTGGGGCAACGTATAGCTGGACAAAAGATGATGTAGCGATAACCAATAACACATTTGATTTATTAGTAACAGAAGCTGGCCATTACGAAGTGTTTATAGACCCCAACAATGGTGAATGTGCCATTGAAGGTCAGGCATTTGTTGTTTTTAACGAAAACCCCGTTGGATTTAACCATACACTATTGCAATGTGATGAAGACGGCACCAAAGATGGTTTAACATTATTTAATTTAGAAGAGGCTATTGTTAATTTAACAGGCGGTGTTGAGGGTTTATCTGCTAGATTTTATGAAGATCCTGCAAGAAGCGTTCCTGTTGTAGATGCCCAAATGTATTTTAATAGTTCAAACCCACAAATAATTTATACCGAAGTTTATAATATTAAAACCGAGTGCAAAGTAGATGTAGAGCTAACCCTTGATGTTAGCGTTACAGATTCTTTTAACACCAATATTCCCGTTTGTGATGATGATGGTTTAGATGATGGTTTCTATGTATTTAACCTAACAAATGCAAATAGTGCTGTTACAAATGGGCTACCTGCTGGTTTAAATATTACTTACTATGAAACGTATGAGGATGCCCTTTTAGAACTAAATAGTCTAAATGAAACTTACACCAATATTGAACCTTTTTCGCAAACCATTTATGCAAGAGTAGAAAACGATAATAATTGTTACGGCATAAGCGAAGTGATTTTAACCGTAAATAGCCTACCAGAAATTGAAAATAATGGGTTTGCAAATTATTGTACCAATTTTTTCCCAGAACCAATAGCAATTAATGCTGGCCTTATAGGTTCTAATTATTCTGATTTTACGTATAATTGGTCCACAGGAGCACAAACATATCAAATAGATATTAATGCTGCGGGCACTTATAATGTTACAGTTACCAACATCGTTACAGGGTGTTCATCTGAAAGAGTTGTAACGGTAGATGCTTCTAATCTCGCAGTTTTTGAGTCTATTGAAGTGATAGATGTAACTCAAAACAACAAAATAACCGTAAATGTTTCAGGAGAAGGTGTTTATCAATTTAGCCTTATAAATAAAGTTGAAAGTATTACAATACCTTACCAAGACAGTAATATTTTTGAAAACGTAAAACCAGGAATTTATACCGTAGCGGTTAAGGATGTAGAAAATAATTGTGGTTTTGTTGAGGATGCTGTATCTGTAATTGGATTTCCCAAATTCTTCACTCCAAATAACGATGGGCAAAATGACACGTGGCAAGTGTACGGTGTATCTGAAATGTTTCAACCAGATACTAAAATCATGATTTATAATAGGTATGGTAAGCTTATGAAAGAACTATCACCACTGGGTGACGGTTGGGACGGTTTAATGAATGGGCAAATATTACCCTCAGACGACTATTGGTTCTCTGTTAAACTTCAAGATGGAAGAGTTTTTAAAGACCACTTTACATTAAAAAACTAGTAGATTGAAATTATATCTAAAACTAATACTATGCTTCTATGTTGTGCTTTGTAATGGTGCAATTACAGCACAAGAACCTACCGATTGTATTGATGCCGTAATAGCCTGTGGCAACTCCCAATTAAATTTAGATGTTGATGGCGTTGGTACTCAAGAACTAGGTGTTGGGATAAATTGCTCCAGTCAAGAAAATAATAGTGTATGGTTAAAGGTTACAACCATTACATCGGGTACTTTAGGATTTACAATTAGGCCCTCTGTAGCAGATATAAATGAAGATTACGATTTTTTTGTCTTTGGCCCCAACGTGTCGTGTAGTGCTATTGGTACCGCTATTCGTTGCTCCACTACAAATCCCGTGCAAGCAGGTTTAACAAGTAATTTTACGGGAATGAATGGCTCTTCATCTGATACTAGCGAAGGTCCTGGTGCAAATGGCGATAGCTTTGTACAGTGGCTCGATGTGCAAGCAGGGGAAACATATTTTATTGTAATAGACAGACCCATTGGCCGAAGTGCATTTTGGCTAGAATGGACAGGTACTGCTAGGTTTGCTGACCCACCTGTTAATGATGCTGATACGTCTGGTGTACCAATTAATTTAGAAAGCTGCGATATTACAGCACCTTTTAACGACGGTTTCATGGCTTTTGATTTAGAAAGTAACACTAGTAATATTTTAGGAACACAAACAGATGTAACCGTAACGTATCATATTTCTGAAAGCGATGCCAACATAGGTATAAATGCTTTAAGTAGCCCATATACCAACATAGCTAATCCGCAAATAATCTATACAAGAATTACTAACAATACTACAGAATGTTTTGATTTAGCTCAATTTAATATTAGGGTTAATATTGGTCCAGATTTTAGACCTCCATCCGATTATGTAATTTGTGATGATTTAAGCGATGGAGACGATACAAATGGACGAGCGATATTCACACTTTCCAGTAAAACCAGCGAAATTTTAAATGGTCAAAATCCTTCAGATGTAATAATTACATACCATAGCACTTTAACTGGAGCTGAATTAGGTATAGCTTCTACAATTCTACCAGATAGTTACTACAATAGTATTGCATTTAACGAAGAAATTTTTGTTCGCATACAAGATGCATTTAATCCAGATTGTGTAAGCACCGCTACATTATTGTTAGTTGTAAACCCAGCATCTACCAGAATAGACCACAGTATATTGCAATGTGATGAAGACGGGTTTTTAGATGGTTTTACACTTTTTAATTTAAACGAAGCAAATGCAATTTTAACGAATAATGTAGATAATTTATCTACCAAGTTTTATGTAGATGCGGCCAGAACACTTGAAATAACTACTCCCGAAAACTTCGCTAATAGCTCTAACCCACAACGCATTTATGTTGAAGTTATAAACAATGTTACATCTTGTATAACCGATGCCGAATTAACCCTAGAAGTAAGCGTCACAGATACTTTTGATACAGATATTACAACATGTGACGACGATGGTGTGGAAGACGGTTTTTATACATTTAACTTAAACGACGCAGATGATGCTATTGTGAACGGACTCCCAACTGGTTTAGATATTACATATTACCCTAGTTATAACGATGCCCTTTTAGAACAAAACAGCTTAGAAAATTCTTATACAAATACTACAGCGTTTGCACAAAAAATTTATGCTAGAGTAGAAAATAGCAACAACTGCTATGGTATAAGCGAAGTGAATCTTATAGTAAATGCATTACCAGATATAGAAGCAGAAACTTTTACTAGCTATTGCCTTAATTTTTTTCCAACACCAATAACAATAAATGCAGGTGTTAGTAACGCTAACATCTTAGACTATACATATAGTTGGTCTACGGGCGAGCAAGACTACAGTATAGAGATTAACCAAATTGGTACTTATACAGTAAACGTTACCAATAGCACAACAAACTGTACAAAAACAAGAACAGTAAATATTGAAGCATCAAATATTGCTACTATAAACGCTATAGAAATTACAGATGCCTCGCAAAATAATAGTATTGTAGTAAATACTTCAGGTGAAGGTGTTTATGAGTATAGCTTAATTAACGTAGATGGCACTACTAATTATGAGTATCAAGAAAGTAACACTTTTGAGAATGTAAAACCTGATATTTATACCATTTTAGTAAGGGATATTAAAAACAACTGTGGTGTAGTACCGCAAGACGTATCTGTAATTGGATTTCCTAAATTTTTTACACCAAATAATGATGGTAATAATGATACTTGGCAGGTATTTGGTATTTCCAGCGCTTTTCAATCTGAAACAAAAATTTTTATTTACAATAGGTACGGTAAACTTTTAAAGGAATTATCGCCACTTGAAGAAGGTTGGGATGGTATGTTTAGAGGCCAACGCTTACCTACCGATGATTATTGGTTTTCTGTATTACTAGAAGATGGGAGAATATTTAAAGACCATTTTACGTTAAAACGCTAATTAAAACTTTTTTTAATGCTTTTTATCGGGTTTTTTTGCGTTTCGTCTAAAATATATTTACTTTCGACGTTTCAAATCATCTTTTAAAAGTTGTAATTTTACCCAAATTAAATACATTGAAAAAGCCCCCACATTTCAATTTTATAGTAATTACACTTTTGTTGAGTGCATACTCGCTTGTGGCACAACAAATTAGCGTTAATGGAAATGTTACTATAAATCAACTTATTGAGGATAATTTAGTGGACGGTTGTGTAGAAGTTTCAAACATAACCTCTAGTGTTAACGGTGATGCCAATGGTTTTAGAAGCTTTGCAGAGTTTAATCGTGGCGGTTCTAATTTTCCTTTTGAAAGTGGTATTATGCTATCCACAGGCAATGCAGAATCTGGTGGTAACAATCTAACAACAACCGATCTTAGTGAGGGTTCAACCACTTGGGGAACAGATACCGATCTTGAGACAGCCTTAGGTAACAATAACTTTTTAAATGCAACTTCGATTGAATTCGATTTTGTATCAATTTCCAATCAAGTACAGTTTAATTACCTTTTAGCTTCAGAAGAGTACTCAGGCATTAATCCTTGTCAGTTTTCAGACGGTTTCGCATTTCTTATTAGAGAAGCAAGCAGTACTGGTCCCTATCAAAATATTGCTGTAATACCAGGCACCTCAACACCAGTAAGCACCAATACAGTACACGATGAAATTGTAGGGGTTTGTGCCGCACAAAACGAGGAGTATTTTGATGGTTATAACATTGGAGACACCAATTACAACGGAAGAACAGAAGTACTTACAGCAACCGCATCTATAACGCCTTACGTACAATACCACATAAAATTAGTAATTGCAGACCAAAGCGACCAAAGATTCGACTCCGCCGTTTTTATTGAAGGTGATAGCTTTAGAATATTAGACCTAGGGGAAGACATTACAACTTGTGCCAGCTCTGTTAACCTCAATGCAGATATACAAAATCCTTCGTCTACTTACGAATGGTTTTTAAATGGAAGCACCTCTCCCATTCCTGGAGCTACCAATACTACATTAAACGTTACCCAAAGTGGCACTTATAAAGTTGAAATTACAACGCCTTTAGGTTCTTCTAGTTGTGTTGAAGAGGATGAAATTGTGGTTACCATTCAAAATGAAATTACACTAAACGCCATCTCTAATTACGAACTTTGTGACGATTTAAGTGGCAACGAAGTAGAAACCTTCAACTTATCTACTAAAGATGCAGAACTTGCAGGTATCGTATCATTTACAAATTATACCTTTAGCTACCATCTATCTGATACTGATGCAAGATCTGGCACCAACCCAATAACAAATCCCATTCAAAATACATCATTATCTCAACCAATTTATGTAAGGATTGATGATTTAGATTCTGGTTGTGTTGCCTACACTACATTTAATATTGTTGTTAACACCATACCTAATATTACTAATCCCACAAACCTTCCTATTTGTGATAGTGATAACGACCCCAGTGACGGTATAACGACCATAGATTTAAGTGTTAAGGACGACGAGATAACTTCTGGTGATACCAACTTATTTGTAACCTATCATTACAACGCCTTAGATGCCGATACAGGAAACAACCCTATACCTATACCATACATAAATACTAATACACCTACCGAGTCTTTATTTGTTAGAGTTGTAAATACAACAACTGGTTGTTACACAACGAGTACTTTAACAGTAGAGGTTACCAACAGCCCTATTGTAAATAGGGAACCTGTACCTCTGGATGGCTGTGATTCTGATCATGATGGCACTGATAACTTTGACCTAACACAGGCCATTAACGATATTTTACAAGGCCTTACAGGAGTTACTACCACATTTCACGAAAGCTATGATGATGCTAACGAAGGCATTAATCCCATAGCTAACGAAACAAACTACCAAAATATAACGCCTGATGTACAGACCGTTTTTGTACGTGTTGAAGATAATACAACAGGTTGCGCATCGGTAGTATCACTCGAAATCCATACCAATTTATTATTAACAGGAACCGATACAGGTGAGTTTGCGTTATGTGACGATGGTACAAATGACGGTGTTGAAGATTTTAATTTATTTGTTGTAGAAACTTATATAGCAAACGAACTTCCCGGTATAACAGTAACCTTTTATGAAACCCAAACAGATTATGACAATAATAATCCACTAGATAAAAATCAAATCTATACCGCTTCAAACCCAACAAATTTAATTGTAAGCATTGGCAACGGAAATTGTACTGAAGTATCGGATATTAATTTAATAGTAAATCCTATTTTAGTATTTAATCCCCTAGCGCCTATTCCTTATTGTGACGACGACGACGATGGAACGGTAAGTATCGAGATGGCTACTTTTGATGCACTTATTACTGGCGGAAATACCGATTTTACAGTGTATTATTATGGAAATCAAACCGATGCTGAAACAAACATTAATCAACTACCGCCATTTTACACCAATACCGCACCAACAGAAACAATATATGCAAGAATAGAAAGTTTAACTTCTGAATGTTTCACTATTGAAACTTTTGAAATTGAAGTGCGTCCTGCCCCTCCAATAACTCAACCTTCACCATGGCTAATTTGCGATGTGGATGATGACGGCTTAACAGTTTTAAACCTTGAAGATAAAATTCCTGAAATTGTTACTAGCACATCAGGATTAAATATAGATTTTTTTACATCTATAGACGATGCCAACAACAACACAAATGCCATAACAAACAGAACTACTTTTGAAACCTCAACTCAAACCATCTACGTTAGGGTAGAAAGTCCAGGATCTGGTTGTTATGCTATAGCAAATTTAGATATTATAGTAAACACGCTTCCCGTTATAACGGCTATTAGTAATTTTCAATTATGTGAAGATGATAACGACGAACGTACGGAATTTATATTTTCAGATTGGGATTCAGAAATTTTAAACGGTCAAGCAGGTAAAGAGGTATATTATTTTGAGGATGCGGCTTACACATCGCCAATAGATAAAACCCTACCCTACACAAACATATCTAGTCCGCAAACCATTTATGTAAGGGTGGAAAATATTACCGATGCCAGTTGTAATGCCACGGCATCGTTTTTAATTGAGGTTGGTGCAAACCCAGATTATAATGTACCTACCTCGTTTTTAATTTGTGACGATGAAAGTAATGATGGTTTTGGTGTTTTTGATCTTAACAAAAAAATTAATCAAATCTCACTAGGATCCACAACAAACCTAGATATCAACTTCTTTACAAGTGAACAAAACGCCATTGATAATACTAATGCTATTCCTTTAGAATTTACAAATACCATAAACCCGCAAACCATTTACGTTAGAATAGATAATCAAGATTCAGATTGTTTTATTATTGAAGATTTTGGTATTAATGTAGTTGCTGCCCCAGATCTTTCTGATGCTGAAATATATACGCTATGTGATGATGATTACGACGGGTTTACAATATTTAATCTAGACGATGCCCAATATGAAAACTTTGATAGAGTACAAACCGGCACCGTAGTAAGCTACTTTGAAAATATTGAAGATGTTGACAACGATGCACTAGCCATTACCAATCCAAACACATATAATTCTGATTCTAAAACGGTTTATATTAAAGTTTTAAATACGCTTACCACATGTTATACTGTATTACCCCTTCAATTAGTAGTAACACCATTACCGCCAATACAATTTAATGGCACCTATGAAATTTGTGATAATGATACTGATACTTTCGATTTAACAATAATGAACGATTTAATTGTGGAAGACCTAAGTAATGTATCTATAAGTTATTTTAGCAATGCAACAGATGCCCAAAATAATAGTAATGTGCTAAACAATACTTTTAATTACAGTGCCAGTAGTCACATTATTTATACTAGAATGGAAGATTTAAATACCGGTTGTATAGGTTATGGTAGTTTTACATTACAAATAAACCCAAACCCAATAGCTAACAAACCAAATGATTTAAGATACTGCGATGATGATTTTGATGGTATTTTACAGTTTAATTTATTTGAAACTGCTAATGAAATTTTAGGCTCTCAAAATTTTTCAGAATATGAAATCACATACCATACAACTCTAATTGATGCAGAGGAAGATACAAATCTTCTAGATTTTTCACATGAAACAAACCAAAGCGAAACCATATTTGTTAGGCTAGAACATAGAAATACTGGCTGCTACGATACTACTGAGTTTATTACTACTGTTTTACCGTTACCTGTAATTCCCGTAGAAGATGTGGTAGCATTTTGTACTGATGATTTACCTTTAGTAATAAATGCAAATACTGGAAATAGCGGCGATACCTACCTTTGGTCTAACGGAGCAACCTCACCAGAAATAACGCTTAACAGTGTTACCGAAATTGGCGATTACTGGGTTAATGTAACCAAAGCTGTAACGGGCTGTAATTTTACTAAAAACTTTTCTGTAATAGAATCTCAACAAGCCCCACTCAACCCAAGTACCACTGTTAATTTTACAGATCCTAACAGTATTACTGTAAATATAGACCAAACAGCTACTGGCGATTATAGATTTATTTTAGATAATGGTGAACCACAAACCTCCAACGTTTTTGATAATGTACCTATAGGACGCCATGAAATTACAGTAATAGACCTAAATGGCTGCAACCCAGCATACGATACGGTATTTATATTCGATATTCCTAAGTTTTTAACACCTAATAATGACGGTTTTTTTGATACTTGGCACATTACAGGCGCTAGCCAACTTCCAGGAACAGTAGTATATATTTACAACAGGCACGGTAAACTATTAAAAATGTTACCACACACCGCTCTTGGATGGGATGGCACGTTTAATGGACAGCATATGCCTGCCGATGATTACTGGTTTTCAGCAGACATTGTTCATGATGGTGAAAGCTTTAATATTAAGGGACATTTTGCATTAAAGCGATAGTAAAAACATCCTTCTATTAATATCTATTTTAAAAATTAATTTTAGTTTTTCAACACTAAAAATTAAACCTTAAACGTTTATTTCAGTCTAAGTAAATTTAATATTTTACATTAGTATCCATTTCTTTATAAACGCTTACTTATTTTAAATGATTAATAGCTATCTTTTAAAAAACATCCTAGTATGTTTGGTTGTTTTAATAAGCTACCAAGGCTTTTCCCAATTAAGTAAAAAGCACTATATACCACCATTAACAAGTTCGGAATTTGGAAATGCAAATCCAGAAGATCAATATATTTATTTATCTACCCCAAGTAGTGGTAACGTTCCCTATACTATAATACCTGTTGGTCAACCACCTAGTGGTTATATAACCGGTACGGTTTCTAATGCAAACCCAGTTGAAATTAGCTTAGGTAGCGGTAACGGACAGTTATTTATACCTTCTCCACAAACTAGTTTAGTTACAAACAACAGAGGGTATATTATTGAAGCAGACGCCCCTATTTATGTATCTGTTAGAATGAATGCAGGCAATGGAGCCCAAGCTGGTGCTCTAGTTAGTAAAGGCGCTTCTGCTTTAGGTACCACTTTTAGAGTTGGAACCTATACTAACGAAAATCCTCAAGACAACTATCTTAGTTTTGTATCTGTTATGGCTACAGAAGATAATTCTCAAATTACGTTTGATAATCTTCCTGCAGGATTGGTTATAAAAAATTATACAGGTACTTTTCCTATAACTGTAACACTTAATGAAGGTGAAAGCTATACACTAGCATGTAATAGCTTAGACCAAACAATAACAAACAGAGACGGATTAATTGGATGTTTGGTAACATCAAATAACCCTGTAGTAGTAAATTGTGGTTCTGCAAACGGAAGTTTTGGTGATGGTGGCGGAAGAGATTATGGGATAGACCAAATAGCAGGTTTATCTAAAGTTGGTAGGGAATACATTTTTGTAAAAGGCGAAGGAAATAATAATTGGGAAAATGTTTTAATTGTTGCTCATTTTAATAATACAAGCATTAGTATAAACGGCAATGCCCCAATTACAACGATTAATGCAGGAGAATACTACGTAATTGAGGGCAACTTGTTTAATACTGCTGGCAACATGTATGTGGAAACGTCGCAAGATGTGTTTGCGTACCAAGGTGTTGGCTCTACTTCTGAAGCTAATCAAGGTATGTTTTTTGTACCGCCTTTAAGTTGCGAAACCAGAGGAAACATAGATAATATTGCAAACATTGATAATATAGGAACCACCATATACAGTGGTGGTTTATCTATAGTTACCAAGGTTGGCGCTACTGTTACTGTAAATAACCTCCCACTCACAAACTTTGCTACAATTGGCCCGAGCAATGTAGACGGAAAACCAGATTATGTTACTTACAAAATCACAGGTTTGTCCAATAATATTTCGGTTCAGGGCAACGACGAACTTTATGTAGCCTATTTTAATGTAAATGGCGCAGCTACCTCAGGAAGTTTTTATTCTGGGTTTCCTTCAAATCCTGAAATAAATTTCGATGCGCAATTTGCTACCCTTGGTAATTGTATACCAAATATTACATTAGAAGCGGCTAATGCACAAAACTTTGATAGTTACGAATGGTTTTACGATGATGGCTCTGGCTACCAATCCTTAGCGCTAAATGTGCCATCAATAACGCCAACTATTCCTGCCAAATACAAATTAATTGGTATTATTACCTGTACTGGAGAAACTCTAGAATCTGTAGAAGTCCCAGTAAGTATATGTCCAGATGATAGAGATAATGATGGTATTATAGATAACTTAGACATAGATAACGATAATGATGGTATTGTAAATTGCGACGAGTCTAAAGGTGATGTTGTAATAAATTTATCCAATATAAATGCCCCCATATTAACGTTTAACGATGGCACAGTTAATACCTCGATTGCCAGTAGCAGCTACTCGCAAACCAATAGTTCTGGAAATACAAATACCTTAACAGGAAATAATTTAGGCGAATTTACTAGTACAGTGCTTGCTGGTGCTGTTGCCGAAAATAATTATAATATTAGCTTTACAGAACCTGTGAATATAAAATTTTCAGAAAATACAGCTGTATCCCACAATATTATAGCCGAAGAATTCTTTATTGCACGCATAACACCTTCAAACAAAAACATTACACTTGTTGACCCAAACGACAGGTTACTAATAGACACAAATTTTGATGGAATTTTTGAAACGGGTATCACCCAAATTTCAGGCTCTGAGATTCATTTCAAAATAAACCCAAATCCAACAGGAACCGCACCTTATGAGTTTTTTGCAAGTGAGGTTAACAGTTTCACCTTTACACACAAATCGGTAAGTCTAACCGAATCTTCCACTTATAATGGTACTCTTGCACTTACCTGTTTTAGTAATGACAATGATAGTGATGGTATAAAAGATGAATTTGATTTAGATAGTGATAATGATGGTATTCCAGATTTTGTTGAAAATCAAGGCGTATTAGTGGCACTTTCTGGAATTGATACCGACTTAAACGGTTTGGATGATATTTTTGACATCACATTAAGTCCTATAGACACAGATGCAGATGGTGTATTAGATTTTTACGATTTAGATAGTGATAATGATGGCATAACAGATTTAATTGAAACCGGAGAACTTGGTTTATTATCCGATACAGATTTAAATGGTATTGTAGATAGCCCAACAGTTGGAGTAAATGGTTGGGTAGATGCTGCTGAAACTGCTCCAGATAGCAATACTATAGGTTATATAATAAACGATTTTGATGCCGACTCTATTTTTAGCTATATTGATGCAGACAGTGATGGCGATGGTTGTAGCGATGTTATTGAAGCTGGATTTTCTGATGCAAACAACGATAATTTTCTTGGAGACATTACTCCTACTGTAGGTATTAACGGACTGGTTAATAATGCTTCAGATGGTTACACAATACCCAATGCCGATTATTTAGATACCGCCACTATACATATTGATACGCAACCTAGTGATATAGTTGTGTGTGAAGGATCAGACAATAACATTTCATTAATTTCTTCAACCTACGATAGTATTCAATGGGAAATATCAACCGATGGTATTAACTGGACTACAATAATTGATGATGCAACATATTCTAATTCTCAAACAAACAGCTTACTCATTTCAAATACTCCATTAACGTTTAACGGCAATAGATATAGAGCTTTTCTAAATTTAAACGGTAATAGTTGTGGACTCTATTCAGATGAAATGAGCTTACAGGTTGATGTTTTACCCATTGCAAACACAGCGCCTACTCTACGCTTGTGCGATAATGACAATAATGGCACAATGCCTTTTGATTTAACTTCTCAAAACAACAACATAAGCACGCAACCAAATATAACCATTAGTTATCATGAAACGCAAACTGATGCAGATGCAAACCTAAATCCTATTTCTAGTCCTTTTGAAACTGGTACTACTACTATTTATGCAAGAGTAGAAAACACAAGCAATACAACGTGTTACGCCACTTCCAGTTTTAATGTAGAAGTTTATGAATCTGCTATTCCAACTGAACCTTTAAATATGACAAGGCTTCAGGATTGCGACAATACCTCTGTAGGCACTGATGTGGATGGATTCATTACTTTCGATTTAACCCAAAAGGAAATAGAAATCTTAAACGGACAATCTGCAACAGATTTCAGTATATCATATTTTACCGATGCCGCGTATTCAAATATAATTACAACACCTTCAAATTTTAATAATACCGTTGCAGGATTACAAACCATATATGCAAGAGTTTACAATAATGCTTTTACCGATTGTTATACAGATACCGCTTTTGAAGTTGAAGTGTTTAGTTTACCTCAAGTAGCTGCTCCAAACACTTATGCGCAGTGTGATGATAATAGTAACGACGGACAAGCATTTTTTAATCTTACTTTAGATAATATAAAAACAGAAATTAACCCTAATTTTATTAATGAAAATCTAACGTTCACCTATTACGAAACTCAAACAGAAGCAGAAAATGAGGTCAACCCTATTGTTGCTCCAGAGGCATATCAAGATGCTTTAGGGTTTACACCAGAAACTAAATGGATTAGGGTAGAAAACCAAAATGGCTGTTACAGGGTTACACCAATAACCATAGAAGTTAATCCTAGCAGTGCAGCTTTAGCATCCTACAATCCCACACCAATTTACCAATGTGATGATGGTGCAGATAATCGTGATGGTACTGCATTTTTTGACATGACTCCAATAAGAAATGAAATTGTATCATCCATATTTCCAACAGTTAATGTTTCTGTACATTTTTATGAAAGCCAAACAGATGCTGAATTAGAGATAAACGAAATAGCGGATATAGCAAATCATGAGAATATAAATTCACCTAATACACAAAACATTTGGGTTAGGGTAAAGAGCGATTTGGGTAACGATTGTTTAGGTCTTGAAGAATTTCCTAACTTATTAAATGTGGAAGCTTTACCCATTGCAAATCCTGTAACAATAGCAAGACAATGCGATTACGATTTAAGCGATTCGGTTTTAAGCTACCCCTTTGATGTCTCACAACTAGAAGCTGATATTTTAAATGGTCAAAACCCATTAGATGTTACCATCACTTATTTTAATGCTAGTGGCAATCCATTACTTTATAATGATGGCACTCCTGTAATTAGTCCGATACAACCCGTTTTTCTATCAGAAAATCAAACCATAACGGTTAGAGTTACCAATAACAATACCTTAGACCCTGATGGCGCTTGTTATGATGAAACCACGGTAGATTTTATTGTAGATGAACAACCAAGAGCTTTCAATGTTACTCCGCAAATTGTGTGCGATGGAAGTGCAGGAGATATTGATGATGACGGTTTTTATCCATTTGATACCTCAACATTTACATCTGCAATTCTTGGCAACCAAACTGGTATGCTAGTATTTTATGAGTATATTGATGAAAATGGAAGTGTAAATTCTGGAGAACCCACTTTACCAAATCCATTTGTATCTGCAACCCAGAGCGTTATAGTAGAAGTTATAAATCCTAATAATCTCCTTTGTCAGGCAATAACAACAATAAATTTAGTTGTAAACCCATTACCCGAATTTACAGTAATGTCGCCACAAATTGTATGTACTTCAGATCCTACGTTCGAGATTACCTTAGAGCCTTTTGAAGATAACCCAGGAGAAGTATTCAATTACGAATGGCTTTGGACAAGTTTAGATGGTGCTACAACAAATCAATTTATATCAAACGATAGAGCTATTAATGTTTCAAATCCGGGAACTTATACCATTACGCTAACAAAAACCGATGGTACAGGTTGTTCCAGATCTAGAGAAATACGTGTTGCCGCTTCTGAACAAGCTACAATTACCATGGATGATGTTACCGTAGTAGATCTTTCAGAAAATAATTCTGTTACTATAGATCCTACAAATTTAGGTTCGGGCGATTACGATTATGCTTTAGTTGAGGCTGGTTCGAGTTTTATAAATTATCAAAGCGATCCGTTTTTCGATAGGGTAAAACCAGGGTTTTATACCATTTATGTTAGAGATGCTATTTGTGGCGTTACCACTTTAGATATTTCGGTAATTGGGTATTCTAGGTTTTTCACACCCAATGGAGACGGCTTTAATGATGTATGGCAAATAAAAGGTATTGATGAAAACAACCAAGGCAATAGCACAATATACATTTACGACCGCTACGGAAAACTATTAAAGCAACTGTTAACATCTTCTGATGGTTGGGATGGCACCTATAACGGGCAGCTAATGCCTACTGAAGACTATTGGTTTAAGGTTAATTTAGAAGATGGCAGGACATTTATGGGGCATTTTACCTTAAAACGTTAATCTTTATTTTTTCAATAGTTAAATTTCTATTCTCATCTACTTTAAGTAATTTAGATGTTTTGAATATTTAGGCAACTCCCTTTTATGAAATTTAAAATTGAATCAGAATTTAGTCCAACAGGCGATCAACCCCAAGCCATACAACAACTTACAGATGGCATTACTGGCGGTGAAAAATACCAAACGCTTTTAGGGGTAACTGGTTCTGGTAAAACCTTTACTGTAGCTAATGTTATAGAGGAAGTGCAACGGCCCACTTTAGTTTTAGCACATAACAAAACGCTTGCAGCTCAACTCTATTCAGAGTTCAAACAATTTTTCCCTAATAATGCTGTAGAATACTTTGTATCGTATTACGACTATTATCAACCCGAAGCTTATATACCAGTTTCTGGCGTTTATATAGAAAAAGACCTTTCTATAAACGAGGAAATAGAAAAAATGCGATTAAGCACAACTTCTTCGCTGCTCTCTGGAAGACGCGATGTTTTGGTTGTTGCTTCCGTTTCATGTTTATATGGTATAGGAAATCCCATAGAATTTCAAAAGAATGTGATAACTATAAAAAGAGATCAGGTTATTTCAAGAACACAGTTACTACATCAATTGGTACAAAGTTTATATTCTAGGACCGAAGCCGATTTTCGTCATGGAAATTTTAGAATTAAAGGAGATACCGTAGATATATTTCCCAGCTATGCAGATGATGCGTTTCGCATTCACTTTTTTGGTGATGAAATTGAAGATATAGAATCTTTTGATATTCAAACTAACGAAGTTTTAGAAAAATACGACCGACTAAATATCTACCCCGCAAATATGTTTGTTACCTCACCAGAGGTACTTCAAGGTGCTATAAAAGAGATACAGGACGACTTAGTTAAACAACACGACTATTTTAAGGAAATTGGTAAACATTTAGAAGCAAAACGATTAAAAGAGCGTACAGAATTTGATTTAGAAATGATTAGAGAGTTAGGCTATTGCTCTGGTATAGAAAACTATTCTAGATACCTAGATGGTAGAGCCCCAGGAACTAGACCTTTCTGTTTACTAGATTATTTTCCTGATGATTATTTAATGGTGGTAGATGAAAGCCATGTTACCATTTCGCAAGTACATGCCATGTATGGTGGCGATAGAAGTAGAAAGGAAAACTTAGTAGAATACGGGTTTAGGCTTCCTGCCGCTATGGATAATCGCCCTTTAAAATTTGAAGAATTTGAAGCGCTTCAAAACCAAGTAATTTACGTGAGTGCCACTCCTGCAGATTATGAGTTACAGAAAACCGATGGCGTTTACGTAGAACAAGTAATTCGTCCCACAGGATTATTAGACCCAATTATTGAAGTACGCCCAAGCTTAAACCAAATAGATGATTTAATTGAGGAAATTCAGCTTCGTGTTGAAAAAGACGAACGTACTTTAGTTACTACCCTAACCAAAAGAATGGCAGAAGAACTTACCAAATATTTGGAAAGAATTCAAATTCGCTGTCGCTATATACATAGTGATGTAGATACGCTAGAGCGTGTAGAGATTATGCAAGATCTACGCAAAGGTTTGTTTGATGTATTGGTTGGTGTAAACTTACTTCGTGAAGGACTAGATTTACCTGAAGTATCACTTGTTGCTATTTTAGATGCCGATAAAGAAGGATTTTTACGTTCTAACCGCTCACTAACACAAACTGTTGGTAGAGCCGCGAGAAACCTAAATGGAAAAGCTATAATGTATGCCGATAAAATAACAAACAGCATGCAAAAAACTATTGATGAAACCAATTACAGACGCGAAAAACAAATTGCCTACAATACAGAACATAATGTAAAGCCAAAAGCCTTAAACAAAAGTTTAGACAATGCACTATCTAAAAACTCGGTAAGCACTTATAGCTATGAATTAGAAGCTGCTAGAGCTGCAGAACCCGAGAGCGAATATTTAACTAAACCAGAATTAGAAAAGAAAATTCGCGAAAAACGCAAACTTATGGAAGAAGCTGCTAAAGCATTAGATTTTATTATTGCGGCACAGTTAAGGGACGATATAAAAACCTATCAAGAAAAATTAGAAAAGCTAAAAGTGTAACCTTTTAGCTTTTCCTAAAATCAGCCGAATTGCGACTTACTTTTGTCAACATTAATTAGTTATACTGTGTCTTAAAAATATCTATTAAAACATCAGGAGGGACTATTTTATTTGGAAAACTTTCCATTAAATACAATACTTTTGAGATTGACTCGTGACTTAAGCCCATACGCAATCCAAAATTATAGAGTTTTACTACACCAGCCGAAGCTTTGTTAGCACAATGCTCCTGTTCAATATTCATAAGTAAAACCAATCTATGAAACTGAACAATACGTTCGCTATGAGACTTTAAATGTGTGTAATTTATTGGATGATTGATTAAATAGTCAAAATCTTCACGAGAAATATCTAATTGTTTAGCTACTCCAAGTAAAAAATTATATTCAATTTGCTGTATGTCTTTATCATATTGCGCAAAAGCAATCATTTCTGATAAAAGACTCAATTTTTCCATTCTATTAATCATTCTTTTGAGGGTAATTTTGTTATAATATAAATTTACACAGAAAGATTTTGTACTAATCGTTGATATAGCACCTCTTATCGAAAAGCAGAACGTTATTTATCGGCTATTTTATTGTTTTTATCACATAGTATCTTTTTTTGTCTAAAAAAAACGCATGTTATCATTCTGATAATCAAGATTATTAATTCAAATAAATTGTTTTAAATATTTGGTTTTCAATATTTTACATACAAATATCACAATTAAAATTTTGAAAAAAAACTTCTAATAATTAAGGTATCTTTGAAAAAATTAAAAAAACGCTAGAAATACATACATTGCTTTACAAAATCGATGAAATGCAATAACAAAATCCAAATAAGATTAAATTATGACTAACAATGATGTTTTAAAAAAATTAAGAGTGGCTTTAAAACTGCGTGATGACGATATTGTAAAAATATTAGCGCTGGTAGACTTTAGAATTTCTAAAAGCGAACTAGGTGCTTTTTTTAGGCGAGAAGATCACCCAAAGTATATGGAATGTGGCGACCAAATTCTTAGAAATTTTTTAAATGGCTTAGTTATTCATTTAAGGGGACCAATGCCAGAGAAACAAAAATCTAAACCTAAAGGGGAGAAAAGAACACAAAAAAAGAGCGACACATAATTGGTCGCTCTTAAAATATTATAAGTTATAATTTTTTTATCCTAAAACAGCTTGCACCTTATCGGCAGCCTCTTGGAATTGAGTTGCACTAAGCACATCTAAACCAGAATTATCTATTAATTCTTTTGCTATATCTGCATTAGTACCTTGTAACCTTACTATAATAGGCACGTTAATATTACCCATATTTTTGTAAGCATCTATTACGCCTTGTGCTACACGATCACAACGCACAATACCACCAAAAATGTTAATTAAAATCGCCTTAACTGCTGGATCTTTTAAAATAATTTTAAATGCAGCTTCTACCCTAGCAGCATCGGCTGTACCACCAACATCCAAGAAATTTGCTGGTTCTCCTCCTGCTTGTTTAATTAAATCCATAGTTGCCATGGCTAAACCTGCTCCATTTACCATACATCCTACATTACCATCTAAATCCACATAATTTAAACCAACTTCCTTCGCTTCAACTTCTATAGGGTTTTCTTCACGTAAATCCCTTAAGTTAACATAGTCTTTGTGTCTGTATAAGGCATTGTCATCTATAGTAACTTTAGCATCAACAGCCATAATTTTATTATCGCTTGTTTTTAAAACAGGATTTATTTCAAATAAAGAAGAATCAGATTTTACATAAGCTGTGTATAAAGCAGTAACAAACTTTGTCATTTCCTTAAATGCCATACCAGATAAACCTAAATTAAAGGCTACACGTCTAGCTTGAAATGGTAACAAACCTACAGCTGGATCTATTTCTTCAGTAAAGATTAAATGAGGAGTTTCTTCAGCAACTGTTTCAATGTCCATACCTCCTTCAGTAGAATACATAATCATATTTCTACCAGTACCTCTGTTAAGTAGTACAGACATGTAAAATTCATCTGTCTCGGTTTCTCCAGGGTAGTATACATCCTCAGCAACTAAAACTTGGTGTACCTTTTTGCCTTCTGCTGAAGTTTGAGGTGTAATTAGGTTCATTCCAATAATTTGTCCTGCAATTTCCTCAACTTCTTTTAAGTTTTTAGCTAGTTTAACACCACCACCTTTTCCGCGTCCACCAGCGTGAACTTGTGCTTTTATAACATGCCAACTTGTACCGGTTTCTGCTGTTAGCTGTTTTGCAGCAGCTACAGCTTCATTAGCGTTTTGTGCAACGATACCTCGCTGAATACGTACTCCAAAATTGCTTAATATTTCTTTTCCTTGATATTCGTGTAAGTTCATAATTTCCTATATCGGTTTTAAGAATAGCAAAAGTAAATAATCACTATTAATTATTCTAATATTTAACGCAGTATTGAACTTTTTAAGAAAATTACATAATATTTTATATGTTAAATAATTAACAAGATGTTTAATTTGTATAATTTTTAGTTATTTGTTTGTTTTTGAAACGAAAAAAATATCTTTGCCAAAAATTATTAAAAACTGATGAAAAATAGCGAATTAGTTACTATTGCAAACGAATACGGAAGTCCTGTATATGTATATGATGCTGAAAAAATAGAATCTCAATATAAAAGACTAACTAATGCTTTTAAAGATGTAAAGCATTTAAAAATAAATTATGCGGTTAAAGCCTTATCTAACATATCTATTTTAAAACTTTTTAAAAAATTAGGCTCTGGAATTGATACAGTTTCCATACAGGAAGTACAATTGGGTTTGGCTGCTGGGTTTTCGCCAGAACAAATTATTTACACACCCAACGGTGTATCGCTTGATGAAATTGAAAGTGCTGCAACACTTGGAGTTAAAATTAATATCGATAACTTATCTATTTTAGAGCAGTTTGGGACAAAACACCCAAATACCCCTGTTTGTATTCGCATTAACCCTCACGTTATGGCTGGTGGTAATGCCAATATTTCTGTAGGGCATATAGACTCTAAATTTGGTATTTCTATTCATCAAATTCCACATTTGCTTCGTATTGTAGAAAATACCAAGATGAATATTAACGGTATACACATGCATACCGGTAGCGATATTCTAGATATTGATGTTTTTCTTTATGCAAGTGAAATATTATTTGATACTGCCAAACATTTTAAAAACCTAGAATTTATAGATTTTGGTTCTGGTTTTAAAGTGCCTTATAAAACGGGAGATATTGAAACAAATATTGAAGAGTTAGGAAAAAAACTCTCAGCTAAGTTTAATACGTTCTGTAAAAGCTACGGTAAGGATTTAACCTTAGCTTTTGAACCTGGTAAGTTTTTAGTGAGCGAATCTGGTCATTTTTTAACTAAAGTAAATGCTGTTAAACAAACTACATCTACTGTTTTTGCACAAGTAGACTCTGGGTTTAATCATTTAATAAGACCAATGTTTTATGGCTCTCATCACGAAATAGATAATATTTCTAACCCTAAAGGGCGTGAACGTTTCTACTCTGTGGTAGGCTATATTTGCGAAACCGATACCTTTGGCAACAACAGGCGCATTAACGAAATTAACGAAGGTGATATTTTAAGGTTTAAAAATGCTGGGGCTTATTGTTTCTCTATGGCAAGTAACTATAATTCTAGATTTAGACCCGCCGAAATATTATGGTACAATAACAAAGCCCACTTAATCAGAAAACAAGAAACCTTTGATGATATAATACATAACCAAATAGAGGTTAATTTTTAAATACTTTAAGCGTTACTAAATTTGGTAACGCTTTTTTTTATATCTTTAGTTTTTCCCTAAGTCATTTAATTCTAATTGTTGAAGTTTATGACTAAAACCAACCTCTCACTTTTACTTGTATGCTTATTTGTATACAACAGTTTCTCTCAATCTCCAATCTTAACGCCTAAAGATTTTCAAACAGTAGCCATAGATTCGTGTTTGTCTTGGATGCGCAATAATGCTTACACAGGAAAAGATTTAGATAATTATCATGCCATAGGCTTACAGACGCTAAAGCGAAGCTTAGCAACCAAGGAAACACAAACCATTCTACAAGTTCATGAAACATTAGCAAATTGGCATGGTTATAATGGCATTTTTCCTCCCGATTCGGTTGTATATCATTCTGAAAAAGTACTTGAATATCAATTGTTAGGTAATGACAAAAAGAAAATAGCCGATACGTACCGAACACTTGCCATAGACTATATAAATGTACGAAAGTTAGATAAATCTCAAGATGTTTTATTTAAAGCCATTGCACTCTATGAAACATTAGAAGACGAACTGGGTTTAGCCAGTGCCTACAGAACATTGGGCTCGCTTCACCAAGTTATGGAAGATTTTCAGAAATCTGTAGACTACACCCTAAAAGCCATACCTATTTTAGAAAAAAACAAAAAATATGCCTCAGTAGCAATTGCGCAATTCAATTTAATTATTGGTTACGGCGAACTTGGTGAGTTTGATAAAGCATACAATGCTGCCGATTATTGTTTAAATCTTGTAAAAACAAAAGCTTCAGAAGAAATTTTTATTCCTGTAAGAGCACACTCCTACAGAGGGGAAGTATATGTAAAAGCTAAAGATTACAAAAATGCGCTTAAAGACTTTATAAAAGCGTGGGAATTATGTGTTGCAAATATTGGAGAGGAACGTTGTGCCACCTACAGAACAGAAATAGGACAAGTTTATCTACTTCAAAATAACTATAAAAAAGCACTAGAACATCTTTCTGCTGGTGTAAAAGCATACGAAGACAAAGGACAAAGTTCTATTATACAACAGTATTTAGACCTAGCTGAAACCTACGCTAAATTAGGCAATTTTGAAAAAGCACTATTTTATAAAGATAAAGCCAATGCTAACTCACAAAAAGCACTAGAAGACAAAATTGCAAATCTAGAAGCAGAAACTATTGTTAAATACGAAACTGGCAAAAAAGACGAGGCTATAGCTAGTCAAGCCTTACTAATAGAACAAAAAAGTAAAGCCCAAAGTTTAATTTTTGCAGTTGCCCTACTATTAGGTTTATTATTATTATCGTTACTCTACTTTTTTAACAAGAATAAAAAAGCCACTAAAATAATACGTGCAAAAAATGCCGAAAACGAACTCTTATTGAAAGAAATTCACCATCGTGTTAAAAATAACCTAGAAATGGTTAAGAGCTTAATTGCATTACAATCTGCACAAATAGAAGACGCTGCAACTAAAGATGCTATGATTGCTAGCCAAAACCGCGTACAGTCCATGGGTATTATTCATCAAAAACTATATCAGGGTAATAATTTGGGAAGCATAGAAATGAAAGATTACTTTTTAAACTTAAGTGAAGGTATTTTAGATACGTTTAATGCTGAAGATAAAGTACAAATAAAATGTGCTATGGATCATCTAAATTTAGATGTAGACACAGCCGTACCAATAGGCTTAATTGTTAACGAGTTATTAACTAATGCATTAAAATATGCATTTCCTGAAAATAAAAAAGGTGAAATTTCTATAAGCTTAGAAAAATTTAAAAGCAACCATTTAAAATTAAAAGTATCTGATAATGGTGTTGGAAAAATTAATGGTATGGCACCAAAAGGCACAGGCTTTGGCTCTCAGCTGGTAAACTTACTTACACAGCAACTTAACGGAAAAATGGTTGAACGTTCCGAAAAAGGGACTTTAATAGAATTCGATTTTTTAATTGATACGGCAGCATAATGGAGGAGAAAACCAAAATATTGATTGTAGAAGACGAAATGGTTATAGCTGCCAACATTTCACTTCAACTTAACGAACTGGGTTACGAGGTTACGGGAATTGTTCCTAGAGGCGAAGAAGCGTTGCATCATATTAAAGATAATCCACCAGATATTTTGCTGCTCGATATTAATTTAAAAGGAAATTTAGATGGCATAGAAACGGCGCAGACAATGCAAAAAACGCACAATATTCCCATTATTTATTTAACAGCCAATATTGATGATGCCCATTTTAACAGAGCCAAACAAACGCATCCTTACGGGTTTATTTCTAAACCCTATAAAAAATTAGATTTGCAACGCGCCATAGAGCTTACCATAAGTCAACTCGAGCTACAACCTAAATCCCCTACAAATCATTTAAAAACAGAATCGCAATCCTTTATATTAAGCGACAGTATTTTTGTTCGACACCATAATAGCATGGTAAAAGTTGATATTAGGGATATTTTATATATAGAAGCAGAACGCAACTATTGCCGCATCTATTCAAAATCCAAAGAATATCTTTTAGTAATGACCCTAAAGGATATAGATGAAAAATTACCCACAAAGTACTTCCTAAGAATTCATAGGTCATTTATTATTAACATTTCCCAAATAGACGAAATTGCAAATAGCCATATAACCATTGGCAAAAAAGCAATACCAATTAGTAAGTCTTTAAGAAACGAATTATTTAATCGTATTCAGACTATCTAAAGGACCAGTATTATCATAATAATACTTGGATAAATAAAAACTAATGTTCGGATAGAATAAACCACTATTCGTCCTATATCGGTTTTATTTCATTCTCATTATGACGTACTTGAGAGTGGAATTTTAATCATGAATTCTTTTATCATTAACCATTTAAATACTATCAATTATGAAAATTTTTAAAACAATTCTATTAGTTGCATGTTTCACAATCATGCTACCAACCGCTACACAGGCCCAAGAAAACGAAAGTTTTATAATGAACTTAACAGAGTTTACTGTAAAATTTGGCCATAACTCAGTTTTTACCGAAGGTGTAAAAAAATGGAATAAATGCTATAAAGAAAATGGCGGAAAAGACACATGGAACGTATGGCACCGTTTACAAGGCAAAGGCAATGTTTACGTAATGGCTTCACGTATGAACAAATGGGCAGAAATGGATGAAAGCGATCCTGCAGGAAAAGCTTGCCGCTCAATTGCTTTAGATTTTATAACACCACATATTGAAAGCGCTGAATACAATACAGCTAGATCCATACCAGAATATAGCCGTAAAACTGCCCTAGAAGGTATGTCTATTGTTTGGGTAAACAGTTTTAAGGTTAAAAACAGTATGGTTTTTAACGAAATTGTTAAAGAGGTTACATCTGTTATTAAATCACAGGAAGGAGACAACCGTGGATATTGGTATCGCCAAATGGCTGGAGAGGGTGTTAATTATTTTGTTTCCACACCATTTAAAGATTTTGCAGATTTAGATAACGATAAAGACGGTGTTTGGGCAGTTTTTGAAAAAGCTAAAGGAAAGGCCAAAACTAAAGAAATACGCGAAAAGTTTTCGGCCGTTTTAGAAAATTCACAAAGCTACACTTACACCTTAGAGACTGATTTGAGCATGATGTAAAAACAGTTATAAAGCAAGTTTAAAACCTGTAAAGAGTAAATAACAGAAGACTCTCTGTTAGAAATAGCAGCGAGTCTTTAAAAAAAATTGAACATGAAGCACTATTAAATCTTAAGTGATTTTTTAGTAAACCATTCAACCAAAAACCCATAACAATGAAAAAACTAGTTTTATTAAGTTTTGCAGCGCTACTCATTATGGCATGCCAACAAAAAGATACACGCTATACACAAAACTCACCAGAGATTGATGTTGTAAAAAAGCATATAGAAAATTACAATACCAAAAATTACGATACGAGTATAATGGCTGATACTTGCAAATCCTATTTCAATACAAAAAACAAACCAATATTAAGGAAAGATATAATTGCTTACCATAAAGCCAATGATGTAAACTATACAAAGCGTGGTTTTCTTAGTGAAGATCAAGAATTTGAAATGGTAGTAACCGATAATGGCGAAACATGGGTAAATGCTTGGTTAGATTGGAGAGCTACACTTAAAGAAAGCGGAAAGGTTGTAGATATGCCCATACACCTCACCTATCGTTTTATAGATGGTAAAATAGTACGGGAAGTGGGCTTTTGGGATCCAACCGAAATTGTATTAGCACTTCAAGAAATTGAAGCCCAACGTAACATAACTGTAGAATAAATACCTATTAAATAATACCCTTTTGTTTTATAATTAACCAACCAAATTTCAGAAAACACTGTACTGGCACCAAAAGCTATAAAATTTGACTGTTAGTATGGTGTTTTTGAATTTTGAAACTAACTTAATTATACTCCATAAAAAACTCTAGATGTGCTTTAAACTCTAGTACAAAATCCACATTAAAAACATAAACAGTACAGTATTAACTATTATTAAGTATTAAACCGTGTTAAAACTAAAGCAAAACTTAAACCAGAAATTTAGCCGTAGCCTAACTACGAGTGAGTTTTCTCGTTACTTTTCGTTTTCAGCGCTATACATTGCACAAGGTATCCCAGAAGGTATTACATTTTTTGCTATACCTGCTTGGTTGGCTATGAATAACAAAACACCCTTAGAGATAGCTTCTTTTTTAGGTATTATAGGCATACCATGGAGTTTTAAAATTATAGCTGCGCCTTTAATGGATCGTTTTACTTATTTACCTATGGGTAGAAAACGTCCATGGGTAATTCTAGGCCAATTGTGTTTAATTATTAGTTTTTTAAGTATAGGCTTTGTTCCAGACCCCTTAAATAATTTAACAGGACTTTCCGTTATTGGTTTTTTAATTAGTCTTTTTGGTGCTTTTCAGGATGTTGCTACAGATGGAATGGCTGTTGATGTAATTCCCGATAATGAACAAGCTAGAGCCAATGGCTTAATGTGGGGCACTAAAATAATTGGAACATCACTATCGCTAATGGTAGGAACCGCATTAATTAATAATATTGGTTTTAAATCTGCTATTGCATCATTATCTGTAACCATAGGTGTAATTATGATGGTGCCAATTTATTTTACCGAACGTCCAGGAGAAAAAACAATGCCTTGGACTAAAGGGCAAGCCAATAAAAAATCTAAACAAACACAACTTAAGAGTTGGTCGCAAATATTAAAGAGTTTATATCGTGTTGTTAAACTAAAAGCAAGTATAGTTTTTGGTATAGCTTCATTTATCATAGGAATTATGTATGGATTAATGGATACATTGTTCCCTATTTTTACAGTTCAAGAATTGGGGTGGACTAATACATCGTTTTCTAACGTATTTTCAATCGCTTCGGTTATTGCTGGTATTTTAGGAATGTTTATAGGGGGATACTTAGTAGATTATTTTGGTAAAACAAAAATGTTATTACTATACCTTGGAATAATTGCAATTGTAATATTAGTATTTGCTTTGGCTACTAACTTTTGGAGCAATAATTTTTTTATATATGTGTTTATTGTTACTTACTACACATTATATACTTTTTTATGTGTGGCCGTTTTTGCCTCGGCAATGCATTTATGCTGGAAGACCGTAGCTGCTACACAATTTACATTATATATGGCTTTATCTAATATGGGGCGCGCTTTTGGCTCTGCGTTACTAGGTGTTTTAAAAACGAATTTTACTTGGGATTACGTATTTTTATTTATAGCAATACCACCAATAATTATGGCTATAATGATGAGGTTTATATGCTTTATAAAACACAGAAAAAAAATAGAAAGCTTTACAATTTTAGATAAGGTACTAATAACTCCACAAGTAATAAAAGATTAAATATGATGCAGGCAATATCTTAATAAAGAATCAGTAATAGCAAATCGATACACTTTAAAAAAACGTTTTTAGTGTTAGAAGTTATTGTAATTAGTTAATGATAAAACTATTACTGATTTTGCCTGTTTATTCAATGTAATAGAAATAGTGTAACTTTTCAAGATTTAAAGAACCTTAAAATTTACCTTCAATATTTTATATGGCAATAGTAAAATCTACCCGAATAGAATCTATAGACATCCTTAGAGGCTTGGTAATGGTGTTAATGGCTTTAGACCATACTAGAGACTATTTTCATTATGGCTCTTTTTTTTCAGATCCTACAAATTTAGAAACTACTACCCCTATTCTATTTTTTACAAGATTTATAACACATTTTTGCGCACCGGTATTTGTTTTTTTAGCGGGGACTTCGGCTTATTTATATGGAAGCAAAAAAACTAAGCATAACTTATTTAAATTTTTAATTACCAGAGGGTTTTGGTTAGTATTTTTAGAAATAGTTGTTAATAATTTTTTCTGGTGGTTTGATGTTACGTACAGTTTTATAGTACTACAGGTAATTTGGGCTATTGGCGTAAGTATGATAGCACTATCATTTTTAATTTTTGTTCCTAGAAAACTGCTTCTTGGTATTGGCTTGCTCGTTGTTTTTGGCCATAACTTATTAGATAATATAGAATTCCAAAGTAATAGTTTCCAAGCCATACTTTGGTATGTTTTACATCAAGGCGGACAAGTAGCAACAGGTTCTAATTCCATTATTGGAGCATATTACCCTGTTTTACCATGGATTGGTATTATAGTACTAGGCTACTGTTTTGGCTATTTGTATCAAAAAGATTTTAATGTAATCCTAAGAAAAAAATGGTTATTGGCTTTGGGCTTTGGTTCTATATCTATGTTTTTTATTATTAGAGGGTTTAATATATATGGTGATGCAGTACCATGGGTAAACTATGGCTTAAACACAAAATCTATAATGTCCTTTTTTAACGTATCTAAATATCCACCTTCTTTAGCCTACTCCTTAATAACATTAGGGCCTTCATTTATATTTCTTTACGTTGTAGAATCTTTACAAAATAAAGTGTCTCGTTTCTTTTTAGTCTTTGGAAGGGTGCCGCTCTTTTATTACTTCATACACATTTTGCTTATTCATATTTTAGCAATAATTGGTATATTAATTTTTGGAGGTAATTGGCAATATATGATAATTACCTACGATGGATTTATTAACCCTAAACTCCTAGATTATGGTTATTCGCTTTTTGTAGTGTATTTGGTTTGGATATTTGTTGTAGCATTACTTTATTTTCCAAGTAAAAAGTACATGCACTTTAAGGCAAACAATAAAGATAAGTGGTGGCTTAGTTATCTTTAAAACTAATTACGTATTTTAGTTTAAATATCTAACAAAAGCGTAAATATGAATACTCCTTCTAAATCAAATTCAGTATTAATACTATTGTTTTGGGCTCTACTAATTTTCCCTAAACTTTCTCAATCTCAAGAAACACGGTTAATGTCACAACCTGCAATAAGCGATGCACACATAGCTTTTATTTATGCAGAAGATTTATGGATAGCCAATAAGGACGGCTCTAACCCTAAACGCTTAACTATAGACGAGGGTGTGGAGTCTAACCCAATATTCTCACCAGATGGTAAAACAATAGCATTTAATGCAGAATACGATGGTAATCTAGATGTATATGTTGTACCTGTTACTGGTGGTGTGCCCAAACGTTTAACGTGGCATCCTTATGCAGATTTGGTACGTGATTTTTCATCAGATGGATCGAAAGTATTATTTGCATCGCAACGCAACACACACACAAACCGACATTTTAAATTATTTAATGTTTCTGTAGATAATGGTACAGTTACAGAATTAAAGGTGCCACATGCCTATTGGGCTTCCTATTCAAATAACGATAATTATATTGCATATACGCCAATATTTGATGCTTTTAACCAATGGAAGCATTACAGAGGAGGAAGAATTTCAAGAATTTGGATATATAATTCTAAATCGCACAATGTTGAGGAAATCTCTAAACCAGCCGGGGGAAGTAATGATAGTAACCCACAATGGTCTGGAGATTACGTTTATTTTAAAAGCGATAGAAATGGTGAGTTTAACCTCTTTAGCTATAACGTTAACACCAAGGAGATTTCCCAACTTACTAATTTTAAGGATTTCCCGGTTATAAGCTTAAATGCGAACAAAAATGAGGTAATTTTTGAACAAGCTGGATATTTACACACCTATAATATAGCAACAGGTAACACCAAAAAACTAAACCTAAATATTAAAACAGATTTATTGGAGTTAAGACCACGCTTTGTATCAGGAAACGAATATATTAGAAGCAGCTCTATTTCGCCTTCTGGAGTTCGCGCTGTATTTGATTTTAGAGGAGATATTATTACAGTTCCAGCAAAAAAGGGCGATCCTAAAAACTTAACGAATTCTACAGGAACTCACGAAAAATTCCCTGCGTGGTCTCCAAACGGAAAATTTATAGCTTACTTCTCTGACGCATCTGGAGAATATGCACTTCATATAAAAAACATTGCTAACGAAACCGTAAATAAAATTCCATTAAACGGAAATGGATTTTATGCAAACATTCATTGGTCGCCAGATAGTAAAAAGGTATGTTTTGTTGATAATGGAAGAAGCCTATATCTCACCCTTATTGAATCTGGTAAAACAACGAAGATAGCCTCAGACGAATTATACACTCCTGGTGTTTTTAGGGAGCTTTTTGGAGATTGGTCTGCAGACTCTAACTGGATATCGTACACCACTATTAACGAGGCTAATTTTGAACAAGCATATTTGTACGCACTTTCAGAAAATAAATCCTATAAAATATCAGATGGTTTATCAAATGTTACTAGTCCTGTTTTCGATCCTAGTGGCAAGTACTTATACATGCTTGCCTCTACAGATGCTGGACCAGTAGTGAATTGGTTCGACCAGTCTAATCAGGACATGGAATTAACCAGTTCTATTTATTTATTAACACTGCAAAAGGAAACCATTTCACCATTTGCTAAAGAAAATGATACTGAAGACCTAAAACCTGAAACAACCGAAGAAAACAAAAAGGATAAGAAAGATGATAAAAAACCAGAACTATTAAAAATTGATTGGGATGACATACAAAATAGAATTGTAGATATTCCAATTTCATCAGGTATGTATTACAGTTTAAGCGCTCCAAAAGAAGGAGAACTTTATTATTTGGCATACACGCCTCACGGTGGGTCAGCACACCTTCATAAATATAGTTTAAAAGATAGAAAAGATGAAACCATTATGCCTGCAGACGATTATGAAATTGCTGCAAAAGGCGACAAAATGCTTTACAGTTTAAATGGAAAAATAGGAATTACCGATACTGGCAAAAAACCAGACAATAGTGAATTAAACACCTCAGCTATTCAAGTTAAAATAGATCCTAGAGCAGAATGGGAAAATATTTTTAACGAGGCGTGGCGCGTAAATCGCGATTATTTTTACGATCCTGGAATGCATGGTGTAGATTGGGATGCCATGAAAAGCAAATACAAAATATTTCTACCACATCTAACCACTAGAAGCGATTTGTACCGAATGATGGGATGGATGTTTAGCGAATTAGCTGTAGGGCATCACCGTTTTTCAAGTAAAGGAGACCGCATGAACAACCCTAAAAAAGTAGATGGAGGCCTTTTAGGTGCAGATTATGAAGTACAAAATAATCGTTACCGAATAAAAAAGATTTATGGTGGTTTAAATTGGAATCCAGATTTACGCTCTCCATTAACCGAACCTGGAGTAAATGTTAATGTTGGAGATTATATAATTGAAGTAAACAATAAAAATGTTACATCAAAAGATAATTTATTCAGCTTTTTTGAAAATACTGCCAATAAAATTACCACACTTAAAGTAAGCCCCAATGCCAATGGTACTAATGCTAGAACAGTAAAAGTTACACCAATAAATTATGAAGGCGGTTTAAGAAATAGAGATTGGGTTGAGGGCAATATTAAAAAAGTAGATGAGGCTACCAATGGTAAAGTAGCATATGTTTATGTGCCAAATACAGCTGGCGCCGGACACGAATATTTTAAACGTTACTTTTTTCCTCAAGCTACCAAAAAAGCAATTATTATAGATGAACGCTATAATGGTGGCGGACAATTAGCCGATTATTACATAGACATACTAAAGAAACCTGAACAGGCTTATTGGAATTTCCGATATGGTAAAGATTTAAAATCACCAAGTGCATCAATTCAAGGCCCAAAAGTGATGATAACAGATGAAACTGCTGGTTCTGGTGGAGATTACTTACCTTGGATGTTTAGAAAATTTAACTTAGGAACTATTGTTGGTAAAAGAACTTGGGGCGGATTAGTTGGTGTTTTAGGCTATCCAGAATTTATTGATGGTGGTATAGTAACAGCTCCTAATGTAGCCTTTTACACAAAAGATGGTTTTAGGGTTGAGAATGAAGGTGTTGCACCAGATATTGAAGTTGAGCAATTACCTGAAGCAGTAGTTAAGGGACGCGACCCCCAATTAGAAAAAGCCATTGAAATAGCCTTAAAACAACTAAAAGAAAATCCTCCAAAAGTTATGGAGCGACCTGAATATCCTATAAAAACTAAAAACTAAAAACTAAAAACTAAAAATACTAAAATAGGCTGCCTACTAAAATCACTTAAGGGCAGCCTCTTTTTATTCCCGCAATTTACCTGCAAACACACTAACTTTAGAGTTAAACGGATTTCCAGAAGCACGACGCAATAGTACCACTTGCCCACAGTGCCATAGAGCATCGGCTATTGGTCCGTTTATAACATTCCAAAAAGGGAATTTATTATTATCGAATTTACAAATATCATCTGTCACCTTTAAAATATCAGATGCTGTTTTAAAGTTTAGCAAGGTTTGTTTCCGTTTCTCATCAAACATCATTTCTGTGCTTTCTACAGGCGTAAAATCCTTTATAATTGTGCTTAATATAAAATTAGACAATCCATATAAATGTTCTATAGTTTCTCCAGAAGTTCTTCCAGAATCACTTGCTTTATAGGCTAAATCTTCAGATCTTAAACCTTCAGTTGCCCAATAATACCTAAAGCCTAAACCATCAATCATTCTAGCAACAGAGGTACCTGCTGTATAATTTTGGGGAGCTTCTGGTATTTCATAATAAGGTAATTTTTTGTCGTGTTGCGCCATTATAGATGTGGTTATAAATATGAAGGAAATCAATATGTAAGTTTTCATGTAATTTTAAAAATTTTAGGTAAAAACACCTTTAGTATTTTAATCTTTAAGAGTTGAAGGGTTTGGAATAGGGTTTACACCATAGGTATCATAGAGGTATACTAAAGCAGTCATGGTTGCTGCGCCTAACTCTAGTTCGCGTTTGTTTACCGCATCAAAGGTATCGTTACTGGCATGGTGATGATCGAAATACCGTTGCGAGTCTGGTCTTAATCCTGCAAGCACATTAGTTTCGCTTTTTAAAGGGCCTACATCTGCCCCACTACCGCCTTTTTCAAAATAATGTATTAAATAAGGTTTAAATAAAGGTTTCCAACTTAACACTTGGTTAAAATTAGCCTCATTACAATCAAAAGAAAAACCTCTTGGTGTAAATCCTCCAGCATCACTTTCTAGAGCAAATATGTGGTTTTCACCTTTTGTTTTGGCTTCTTCGGCATATTTTTTTCCTCCACGTAAACCATTTTCCTCGTTCATAAACAACACTACCCTAATAGTACGTTTGGGAGTAATATTTAAAACCTTAAACAATCGTAATACTTCCATAGACTGTACTACACCTGCTCCATCATCGTGCGATCCATCACCTAAATCCCAAGAATCTAAATGGCCACCAACGGTGATAATCTCGTCTGGATATTCACTGCCTTTTATTTCCCCAATAACATTATAAGATTGCACATCTTTTAATTGTTTACAGTGCTGACGGAAATAAAATTTAGCACCAGTATCTAATTTAAGCATACTACTCAACAATTCTGCATCATTGGTACTAATTGCTGCCGATGGTATTCTTTTATCGTTTGGTAAATCCTCATAAGTCATACTGCCTGTATGTGGTAAGTCGTCTAACCTTAAATTCATTGAGCGCACAATAACTCCTGTTGCACCGTATTTAGCAGCTTCAACAGCGCCTTTGTAACGTTGGTTTACACAACCGCCATATGCTTGAAATGTTTGTATTAAATCGGCTTGCATTGGGCGGTTATAAAACACTATTTTTCCTTTAATATTTGCCTCACCTAATGTTGCGAGTTCTTCAAAACTCTTTACCTCTACAACCTCTGCTTTAACTCCTATACCTGGTGTTGCCACAGAACCGCCCAAAGCACAAATATTTACGGTTGTTGTTTTACCTTCACTACTCTCTATATACGCATATTCTTTAGCGCCCCTTACCCATTTTGGCACCATAACAGGTTGCAGCCATACTTTAGTTAAGCCTAATTTTTCTAGTTCTGTTTTGGTATAATTTACGGCAAGTTCTGCATTGTAAGACCCTGATAAACGTCCGCCAATTTGATTGGACAAATAGTCTAACCATTGGTAACTATTACCATTAGTTAATGAGGTTTTGTAAATATCCTTGATTACAGCTTCATCGGTTTGTGCTTGAAATTGTAAAATTGCTGAAATTACAAATACTAAAAGTAGAGTTCTGGAAAGTTTCATATGTACATTTTAAAAAAATTAAATATAAGGCTTACAAATTTTTGATAACCTAAAAGAAATCTTAAAGTTTTGTGGAATTATAGTATGCTTTAATTTTGAAGCTATATTTAAAAAAATTAAAATTGAATGGCCTATGTTGTTACCGATTTAACGATATCTTTTCATCATGATAATAAAAACAGCCAAAGCATGCTAAAAAAGCAAAAAAATAAAAAGCCCGAAAAACTAATTTCAGGCTTAATACGTGTTTTGTGGTACTGAAACTAGTTCAGCATAAAATATTGTTCTACACAAACAAAGGCTTATCCTTCATCATTGCGTTTACGCGTGCTTTAACTGAAGCTAAAACTGCTTCGTTGTCGTAATTTGTTATAACTTCATCAATTAACTCCACAATAGCTTTCATATCGTCTTCTTTACAACCGCGTGTAGTTATTGCTGCTGTACCTAGGCGAATTCCAGAGGTTACAAATGGCGATTTATCATCAAAAGGCACCATGTTTTTATTTGCAGTAATATCGGCTTTAACCAAAGCTTGTTCTGCATCTTTACCTGAAACATTTTTATTTCTCAAGTCTATTAACATCATATGGTTATCTGTTCCTCCAGAAATAATATTATAACCTTTGGCCATTAATGCTGCTGCCATAGTAGCCGCATTCTTTTTAACTTGTAGTTGGTAATTTAAAAAATCATCAGTTAAGGCCTCACCAAATGCAATAGCTTTTGCTGCAATAATATGCTCTAATGGGCCACCTTGATTACCTGGAAATACTGCAGAATCTAATAAAGACGACATTTTTCTTAAACTACCATTTTTTAACGTAATACCAAACGGGTTTTCAAAATCCCTACCCATCATAATCATACCACCTCTTGGCCCTCTTAAGGTTTTATGGGTAGTTGTTGTAACAATATGACAATGCGGTAGCGGATCGTTTAAAATACCTTTTGCTATTAATCCTGCAGGATGAGAAATATCTGCCAACAATATAGCACCAACGCTATCGGCAATTGCTCTAAAGCGCTTAAAATCTATATCTCTAGAATATGCAGACGCTCCGGCAATAATTAATTTTGGTTGCTCCTTAGTAGCTATCTCTTGAATTTTATCATAATTCAATACGCCCGTTTCTTTTTCAACACCGTAAAATACCGGGTTATATAAACGTCCAGAGAAATTTACTGGAGAGCCATGTGTTAAATGACCACCATGAGACAAATCGAAACCTAAAATGGTATCACCTGGTTTTATGCAAGCGTGGTATACCGCAGTGTTGGCTTGACTCCCAGAGTGTGGCTGTACGTTTACATATTCAGCATTAAACAAAGTTTTTGCACGCTCTATGGCAATGGTTTCAACTTCATCTACAACTTCACAACCACCGTAATAACGCTTTCCTGGGTAACCTTCGGCATATTTGTTGGTTAATACAGAACCTCCGGCTTCCATAACCTGGTCGCTTACAAAATTCTCAGATGCTATAAGTTCAATACCGTGTAATTGGCGCTCTTTTTCAGCTTGTATAAGTTCAAAAATTTGTTCGTCGCGTTGCATAAATATAAATTGTCGTTAAATAATGCGCAAAAATAACAAATACCAACTTTAAAAACATCAAAATACATATATTTACTGATGAAGTTATACACCGATTTATCAACGTAATAATGAAACTTACATTTTATTGTTTTTTCTGTAATTAAATAAAAAAAATGTGTAGGTTTGAATAGCAATTAAAAAAGAAAAATATGCCTTTATCAGCAAATAATCCAGATAGAACGTCGTGGTTACACGTCGCTAAAAATTCAGATTTTCCAATACAAAACATTCCGTTTGGTGTGTTCTTAACCCGTGATGATATTATAACCATTGGTACTCGTATTGGCGATACCGCTATAGATTTAGGTGCACTGCATCAATTAGGTTACTTTGATGGCATTCCATTAACTGATGATATTTTTCTTCAGGACACCTTAAACGACTTTATTGCTGACGGAAGAAAAACTTGGCGCGCTGTAAGAAACCGCATTGCAGAAATTTTTGATTCTGAAAATACTACTTTAAAAAATAACGTAAAAGATAAAGAAACCGTATTATTTAGATTGGATGAAATTGAAATGCAGCTACCTGTACAAATAGGAGATTTCACCGATTTTTACTCTAGCATGGAGCACGCCACCAATGTGGGTAGCATGTTTAGAGATCCAGACAATGCGTTGTTACCAAACTGGTTACACATTCCTGTTGGGTACCATGGAAGAAGCTCTTCTATTATACCTTCTGGCATTCCAGTACACAGGCCACAAGGGCAAACACTACCTAATGGAGCCGATACACCTGTATTTGGCCCTAGCAAACTAGTAGATTTTGAATTAGAAATGGCATTTATTACTACAGATGCTAACGATTTAGGCGAGCCAATTCCCGCAGAAGAAGCCGAAGAATACATTTTTGGTTTGGTATTGTTAAACGATTGGAGTGCGCGCGACATACAAAAATGGGAATATGTACCCTTGGGCCCATTTTTGGCCAAAAACTTTGCATCGTCCATATCACCTTGGATTATAACTTTAGATGCCCTGGAACCTTATCGCGTACAAGGGCCTAAACCACAAAAAAAGCAACTGCCTTATTTACAAACTAAAGGCGCTAAAAGCTTCGATATAAATTTAGAAGTTTCCATACAGCCAAAAGGCGCCAAAGAAACCGTAGTTAGTAAATCTAACTTTAAATATATGTACTGGAACATGTCGCAACAACTGGCACACCATACTGTAAACGGTTGCCCTGTAAATTCTGGCGATATGATGGGAAGTGGCACCATTTCTGGCCCTACCGAAGATAGCTACGGCTCTATGCTTGAGTTAACATGGAAAGGCGAAAAACCTCTAAAAATGGCCGATGGCACCGAGCGTAAATTCATCAACGATAACGATACCGTAATTATGCGCGGTTATTGCGAAAAAGATGGCACACGCATTGGTTTTGGAGAGGTATCAACAAAACTATTACCGGTTTACAAGAAGAAATAATATAACCTTTTAATAAACAATCCCAAAGCTTTTAGAGTTTTGGGATTTTTTTTGTCTGCCTTACTGAAAGGGGCAGGTAGGTTTTCCCGGATAAGGTTCGGGCTTTTACTGCTATTAATATACTTCCCCAATTATTATAAGGCTTAAACATACCGTTGAATACTTAAAATGGGATGTTGGTTGCTGGTAAATTGAGAGAAAAAAATCGAAATGAAAAACAAGCTAACAAACAATCTAAACCCTAACACATTCAAGGAATAGAATGCCAAGGTACAGCATGATTGTTTCCCACAAATACGAAACGAAAATAGGAGATTGAAAGTTGATAACGGTATTATTAAAGCGGTTTTTTAGCCTTATTCTAAAAGGTTGAAAAAGTTCTCAACTTAATCTTGTTTTTAGGGTTTTGTATTTTAAACGCCTTCTAAATCTTCAAAATAAAATAGTACACTAAATCAAAATGAATGAGAAAGTCCATTAATTTAAATAAAGTAGAAAATCAAATAAAATAGCAAAACAAAACTTAAAAAAGAAAGAATAAGACTTCAATAATAAATAAATTTATGCATTTCAACCTTATTTATTAGCATTTCATGGGTATTCTTAGTATTTTGGCACCACAATTGAATAGGTAACCAAAACCTTAAAATTTAGACCCCATGAAAAAAATATTACTCTCAGCGTTAGTTTTAGTATTTCTTATGTCTTGCAGCACGCGACGACAAATGGAAAAAACCATAAGTTATGGCAATTACGATCGTGCCATAAATAATGCTATTGGTAAACTAAAAATAAATAAGGACAGAAAAGGAAAAGCAGACATTATTATGCTTTTAGAAGAAGCCTATTATAAGGCGAATGCTCGCGATTTAGAAAACATTAATTTTTTAAAGAAAGACAACAACCCAGAAAGCTATCTGCGTATTTTTGACGCTTATGTTAGTTTAGATAACCGACAAGAAGCCATTAAACCCCTATTGCCATTATATGTTAAAGGTAAGGAAGTTAATTTTAATTTTAACGATTACAGCGACGAGCTTATTACTTATAGAAACAGTGCGTCTTTACAATTGTATAACAACGCACAAGCCTTATTAAACTCAAATAATAAGTTTGATGTAAGAGCAGCATACAATCAACTTCGAGACATTGAAGATATGAACCCTAACTACAAAGACACCCGAGAGTTAATGGCGGTAGCACACCAAAGAGGTACCGATTTTGTACTTGTAGATATGATTAATGATTCTGGTAAAATTATTCCGGAGCGCTTAGAAAACGATCTTTTAAATTTTAGCAGTTATGGTATCAATAATTTTTGGCTACAATTTCATAGTGTTCCAGACGATAAGGTAACCTATAACTTTAATATGAAAGTAAACCTTAGGGATATTAACATTTCGCCAGAGCAAATAAAGGAACGTCAAATTATAAAGGAGAAGCAAATTGCTGATGGTAAAATGGATTTAATTGAAAACGGTAAAGTAGTAAAAGACAGTTTAGGAAATGCTATTAAAATAGACCGTATGAAAACCGTACGTTGCGAATATTACGAATTCACCCAGTTTAAAGCCTCACAAATTACTGGGAATGTGGAATATTACAATTTAAGCAACAACCAATTGGTAGATACATTCCCTATAACTAGCGAATTTGTGTTTGAACATATTTACGCCACATCTCGAGGCGATAGAAGAGCGTTAGAAACTAATTTAGTACCATTTTTAGAACGTCGTGCTATACCCTTCCCTACCGAAGAACAAATGATTTTTGATACAGGCGAAGATTTAAAAATGCAGTTAAAACAAATTATAAATTCTTACTCTACCGCCGTAGCAGGCATTTAAAATGTAAAGAAGCCGTCTCTTTTATTAAAACGAGACGGCTTCTTTCACTCATATTTTTAACTAAATAAAAAAGCTTATTTTTTAGTTTTAATTATTATCACACCATTAGGCGCGTTATATTTTTTAATCGCTTCTTCACCCTTAAAAACACTCACACTTTCTATAGTATCGGGCGACATAGTTTCTAACGTAGCTTTATCTGTTATTTTACCATCAACAATAACCATGGGCTTTTTACTATCGGCAGTTTTTATTTTAAAGTCTTCCGATTCGCTTTTCATTTTTGTAGTAATAAACACTAAACCATTTGGGGCGTTGTATTCTTTTAATGTTTTGGTATCCTTTACCACAAATACAGCAGAAATTTTACTTTGATCTATTAAATCCAAAGGGAAATCAAACTTCTTTTCATCTACGTAAATATCGGGTTTAGCACTATCTTTTAATTTTACAAATAGCTTGCTTATATCGGTTTTGGCATCTTTTATTGTAGTTGTTTCCTGTGCTTGTACCATGGCTACAGATACTAATATTGCAAAAATTGTTGTTATTAAGTTCTTCATGTTTTTAAAAATATTTAACTGTTAGTATTTTTTAGTTTTTTGGTCTATACTTTACTCTGGTGATGTATAAACAATTACCAAATCGTCTTCGTAAAGTATATGTTGTGCGCGCTGTATCTGTTCTGTTTCGGGAAACATACTTAGGGCTTCGTCTAGTAAAGCCTGTTTCTCCGCATAGCTTAACGTTTTTGGTTGCAAACTATATATGGCAATCATAATCAACACTACTACAGAGGCTGCTGCAGATAACATTACTACACTAAACCTGCGCTTTCTAGAGGTTTTGCCTTCAAAAGATGTCCAAAGTCTATCGTTAAAATCTTTAGGTGGTGCTTTTTTATGTGCTTTTTTAAAAGCCCCCAACGCCTTAAGTTTAGGTGTTGATGTATTGCTATTTTTAAACAAAATTTGCTCTTCTTCTAAAGTACTATTACCAGCTTCGTACTTTTCCATAAGGGTTTTAATAGTCTCCTCTTTCATAGCTGTATGTGTTTTCTAATACTATACCTATTTGTTTCCTTGCGCGCGATAATAACACTCTTGCATGTTCTACTGTAATTGCCATAGCCACAGCTATTTCTGTAAACGCATAGCCATCTATATCACGCATCATAAATACCTCTTGCTGCTGTTCTGGAAGGGCTTTTAACACATTTTGAATAATAGTATTTAACTCCTCCCATTCCACGTCTTTATGGTCTTCTCCTGATTTTAAAACTTTTAGATATGGTGTAGCATCATCCACAATACTCTTATTTTTTCGCAACACATCAATACAATAATTGCGAGCCGTAAGGAATACAAAACCTGTAATATTAGGATGATGCTCAAGATGCTTGCGTTTGTCCCAAAGCCTCATCATAATATCCTGAATGGCATCTTCTGTACTAGTAGCGTTTCCAAGCATACGCGCAACCATTGGGTATAACCTTTCGGATAAGGAAAACACTTTAAGTTTAAAATCGTTCTTGTTCATTCTATTTTAATAACGCTAAAATAGATGTATACATAACAGCTTTTATTGATTTTTTTTTGAAGTAGGTAAAATGAAGGTTAAAAAGGTGCGTCGCAAACCACCTCCAAAACCTCTTGTGTTACTGGGTGGGTAAGGCTTAACATTTCTGCATGTAAATGCAAACGCTCGCCTTTTGTACCATATAAATCATCGCCAACAATAGGCGTATTTAAGCCATTTACGTGTGCCGCATGTACCCGTAATTGATGTGTACGACCTGTTATAGGGTAAAAATGAATGCGTGTTTTATTGTTTTCAATACCAACCACCTCATATTTAGTTTTGGCTGGTTTACCATGTTTATAACATACCAATTGTTGTGGGCGGTTATCTAAGTCTACACGCAATGGCAAGTCCACAAAGCCGTTAGAGGTTTTAATTGTACCATCCAATAAGGCCACATAACGTTTTGTTATGGTTCGTTCCATGAACTGCTTTTGGAGGTTTTTATGGGTTTTTTCGTTTTTGGCCACTAATAGCAATCCAGAAGTGGACATATCTAAACGATGTACCAACAATGGCCCTTTGGCCTTTGGCAAATATCGTCGCATTCTGGTTAATACCGACTCTTGAATATGTTTCCCAGGAACAGATAAAAACTCATGCGGCTTGTTTACCAAGAGTAAATATGCGTCTTCATAAACAATTTCCAATGGTGCTTTGTGTTCAACGATATGCTGAATAGGATTGTCTTCAACATTTAAACCTTGCATCATGTGCCCTAAAATAGGCTCGCATTTACTTCGGCATGAGGGATAGAACTGTTTATGTTTCCGTACTTCAGATTTTGGGGAAGCACCCCACCAAAACTCTGCCATGGCCACAGGTTTTAATCCGTTTTCATACGCAAATTGAAACATTTTTGGAGCAGCACACTCTCCTGAACCTGCCGGTGGTATTGGGGTTACCGTGTCTTTAAAAATATCCAGTAAATCCTTAGTAGTGTTATTGGCGTTTAAAAAACGGTATTGTTCGTGTAAGCGTTTTTGTAATGTGGCAGAAAGTGTTGCTCGCTTTTCCTTTAGGGTTTCTATGGTACTTTTAAAGGTATTCAGATAGTGTTCTGCCTTTTGTATTTTAGTATTCCAGTCTGCCTTTAAATCTTTCAACCTAAAATGATAGTAAATACTTTGATGTTTTAAATCGTGGTCTAACACCTTATAAGCTTCTGGTGATAATGTTTTTTTGGCTTGATCTCGCTGCGCTTTTCGTGCCTTTTTTTTAGCCTTTATATCTTGTTTAAAAGCCTTTAACTCTGCTTTAAAATTGGTTTTAGCCTCTTGTAAACCTAATTGTGCTGTTATATATTCGCTGGCTGTTTCTAAAGTTTCAATTTCTTTATTTAATGCGTTTAATTCAGCTTCACCTTTTTTATAAAACCCATTTTCATCTAAGGTATCGTAAACGGTAGGCACAAATCCTTTTACAAAATTACTTTCAGCCAGTTTTCCAGAAAATGCTGCCAAATAACCCAATGCACCTACTTTGTCTTGCACAACCATAACACCAAACATCTTACCTATTGGCAGTCCTTTTGTTTTTGAATCTAAACCAAAATTATGCTTAAAATCTGTTTGCTGTTCCAAATAATTCTGAACATCTTTTGCGGCAAGAATACACAACCTATGTGGTTTGTAATAAAAAGGAAAGGTGAATTTTTTTGGTAATTCAACCTGTTCATTTAATATCAAGGGGTGTACTAGTGTGTTTGTAAAATCTTGCATGTGGCATAAACGGATGGCTGCAAAGAAACAACTTTAATAAGTGGAAATCAATTCAAATAATCGCCAGAATAAATACGCTTTTTATCGGCAATAGAACGGTTATAAATATACACCCAAGTTTTTAAGGTGTTACCAGAGCTTAAATGGGCATTTACTGCAACACGCTTAAACAAATGTTCTTCAACACCTTCGTACCTATCTAATACTTTAAACACATTCGCCTTATTAGTAATTTTATAAATACTGCCATACACCCTTTCGGAAGCATTGGTACTTAAAATTGCACCAGGGTAATCATGGATATTGTATAGTTTTCCTATAAAATATGCTTTTCCCACGTACTCGGAATTCGCAGATAAAAACCGAGACATACTGTTTTCAATATTACTTAATAAGGTACCGTAAACAAAGAGATAATCTAATTTCAAAATGCTTAAACAATTTAAACAAGCCTATTTAAATCCACCTGATTAATTTGCCCATGGGAGGCATGCGTTACCAACTCACCATTTTTAATCACCAAAAGTTGTGGCGATTCGTGTACTAATTGAAACGCGTAACCTACCTCATTAGAGATGTTTCGGTAGCTCAAAATATCTAAATAATACAGATCTAATTCCTTTTCGCTAAAATTATAATCGTTAATAAACTGGCGTTGTACCATACTGCTAATACCACAGCGCGTAGAGTGTTTAAAGATAACTTGGGTTTTAATACTAGATTTTTTCTTTATGTAGTCAATTTGCGCCAAATCGTTTAATGGAATCCACGGCAAAACTTTTTCATCTTTCTCTACTTTTTCTCCTCCAAATAATTTATTCAATAATCCCATAAGTTGCTATTAATTGTTCTTCTTTTTTATTGAAACGTAAAGTTTCAATTTTCATTGTGAAGCATAAGTCGTAATTCAACACAACGGCTTACACCTGACTAAAAGTCATTTTATTTAGGGATATTCAAGACATTTTGTCTTAAAACACTTCACTTTTAGAATTGGTAAGGTAATTGACTTATACTAGGCGTAAAGTTAAGCAAAAAGACAAGAAAAATATAAACCATGAATTTTAATAATTATACCATAAAATCTCAAGAAGCCATACAACAAGCGCAACAAATTGCGCAAGGCTTTGGGCATCAACAAATTGAAAACGAGCATATTTTCAAAGGCATTTTTGAAGTTGATGAAAACGTACTACCGTTCATATTAAAAAAACTGAACGTAAACATTACCATTTTACAACAAGCACTAAACAAGCAACTAGAAAGTTTTGCCAAAGTCTCTGGCGGTGAGATAATGCTATCTCGTGAAACTGGAAAAACACTAAACGAAGCATCTATTATCGCTAAAAAGATGAAAGATGATTATGTTTCTATTGAGCATTTAATTTTAGCTGTTTTAAAATCTAACAGTAAAATTGCGCAAATGCTAAAAGACCAAGGTGTTACCGAAAAAGGCTTAAAAGCGGCTATTGATGAGTTAAGACAAGGTGGCAACGTTACGTCACAAAGTCAAGAGGACACCTATAACTCATTAAATAAATATGCTAAAAACCTTAATCAACTCGCTAAAGATGGTAAGCTAGACCCTGTGATTGGTCGTGATGAAGAAATACGTAGAATTCTTCAAATTTTATCGCGACGTACCAAAAACAATCCCATTTTAGTTGGTGAACCTGGAACTGGTAAAACTGCTATTGCCGAAGGTTTAGCACATAGAATCGTAGATGGCGACATCCCAGAAAACCTAAAGGAAAAGCAAATTTTTGCTCTAGATATGGGAGCCCTTATTGCTGGTGCTAAATACAAAGGTGAGTTTGAAGAGCGTTTAAAAGCCGTTATTAAAGAAGTAACCACTAGCAATGGCGATATTGTATTGTTTATTGACGAAATACATACGCTTGTTGGCGCTGGTGGCGGACAAGGCGCTATGGATGCAGCCAATATTTTAAAACCTGCATTAGCGCGTGGCGAGTTAAGGGCTATTGGCGCTACAACTTTAGATGAATATCAAAAATATTTTGAAAAAGACAAAGCTCTGGAGCGTCGTTTCCAAAAAGTAATGGTAGACGAACCTGATACCGAGAGTGCTATTTCAATTCTTAGAGGTATTAAAGAAAAATACGAAACACACCATAAAGTGCGCATTAAAGATGATGCCATTATTGGTGCCGTAGAATTATCGCAACGCTACATTACAAACAGGTTTTTACCAGATAAGGCCATAGACCTTATGGATGAAGCTGCCTCTAAAATGCGTATGGAAATTAATTCTAAACCAGAAGAATTGGATGTTTTAGATAGAAAAATAATGCAGTTAGAAATTGAAATTGAAGCTATTAAGCGTGAAAAAGACGAGATAAAATTAAAATCCTTAAGAGCAGAATTAGCTAATTTAAAAGAGCAACGCAACGATTTAAATGCCAAATGGAAAAGTGAAAAAGAAGTTGTAGACAACATACAAAACACAAAACAAGATATTGAAAACTATAAGTTAGAAGCTGAAAAGGCCGAACGCGAAGGCGATTATGGCAAAGTAGCAGAGTTACGTTATGGTAAAATTAAAGAAGCCCAAGAGCAATTAGAAATCTTGCAAAAACAACTGCAAGAACAATCTGAAAATTCTTTAATTAAAGAAGAAGTAACTTATGATGATATTGCAGAAGTTGTAGCAAAATGGACAGGAATTCCTGTTACAAAAATGTTACAAAGCGAACGCGAAAAACTTTTAAAACTAGAAGACCAACTACATAAACGTGTGGTAGGACAAGATGAAGCTATTGAAGCGGTTAGTGATGCTGTAAGACGAAGTCGTGCTGGTTTACAAAACCCACAAAAACCCATAGGAACATTTTTGTTTCTAGGCACAACAGGTGTTGGTAAAACAGAATTAGCAAAAGCACTTGCAGAATATTTGTTTGATGATGAAAACGCTATGACCAGAATTGATATGAGCGAATACCAAGAACGTCATGCAGTAAGCAGACTTGTTGGTGCACCTCCTGGATATGTGGGTTACGATGAAGGCGGACAACTTACTGAGGCCGTTAGAAGAAAACCATATTCTGTAGTGCTTCTAGATGAAATTGAAAAAGCACACCCTGATACTTTTAATATCTTATTGCAAGTGCTAGACGAAGGCCACTTAACAGATAACAAGGGTCGTGTAGCCGATTTTAAGAATACAATTATAATTATGACGTCCAACATAGGAAGCCATATTATACAAGAACGTTTTGAAGCTACAAAAGATATAGATTCGGCTATAGAAGCTGCTAAAATTGATGTAATAGCATTATTAAAACAAAGTGTAAGACCAGAATTTTTAAACAGAATAGACGATACTGTAATGTTTACACCTTTAACTAAAGAAAACATCATAAAAATTGTTGGATTACAATTAAAAGGTGTTACAAAAATGCTTGCAGAACAAAATATTACTTTTGATGCCACAACCGAAGCTGTAAACTATTTGGCCAACAAAGGGTATAACCCCGAATATGGTGCAAGACCTGTAAAACGGGTTATTCAAAAAGAAGTTTTAAACGCTCTAAGCAAAGAAATTCTAGCAGGTAAAGTAACTACAGATAGTATTATTTTACTCGATGCTTTTGATGATGAATTGGTTTTTAGAAATCAAAACGACTTAGTAAAAAACAAATAAAATTTAGTTTAGTTTGGTTGGTTAATTGAGAAGCAACGTATGCCTTTAGTTAGGTAAACGTTGCTTTTTTTTAGTACAAAAACATAAAAAAACATAACCCACTAAATTTCAAACGTTAAACTAAAACTGTAGTTCCTTTCGTCGAAAACTACCTTAAAAAAGGCAGAAACATTACAATAATGTTTACTTTTAAATGTTTATTACTATGTTGATAAAAATGTAAACCTACCGCCATTGGTTTGGCGGTTATTTTTTAATTTCACACAGTGCTTATAGCCCCAATAAGCTTAAGTAATAAGTATTAATTTTTAAAGGAAACCTACTTTTATTTTATGAATTTATCTAACTATATAGATTATACATTTTTAAAGCCCACTGCCACAGAAAGAGATATTATAAATCTGTGCAAAATAGCAAAAGCCAACACCTACCATTCAGTTTGTATTAACGGCTGCTATGTAAAATTAGCCAAAGAACTTTTAAAAGATACTAATGTTAAAATATGCACCGTGGTTGGTTTCCCGCTTGGTGCAATGTCTACTGAAAGCAAAATTTCTGAAGCAACACATGCTATTGAAGACGGCGCGGATGAAATTGATATGGTTATTAATTTAAGTTACCTTAAAAGTAGAAATTACGTTTCTGTTTTACGAGATATATCTGATGTGAAACGCGCTATTGGCAACGTTACATTAAAAGTAATTATTGAGATTTCAGAATTAAATAAAAATGAGATTGTAAAAGCCTGCGAAATTGCAGTTGATGCCAACGCAGACTTTGTTAAAACATCAACAGGTTTTGCATCTGGCGGCGCCACTTTTACCGCAGTAAAAATTATGAAGAAAACCGTAAAAGACAATGCTAAAATTAAAGCGTCTGGTGGTATTCAAGATTTTGAAACAGCTGTAAAATACCTAGAATCTGGTGCAGATAGAATTGGCACTTCAACCATGCTTAAACCAGAGAAAGATACCTTACAAAAACGAAATTCTAAAATTTACAGACGCTACATGGAAACATCGCAAAAAAGTGAAGTGTCTTTAGATGTTTTAAAGGATATAAAAGTTAATCTTTAACTTATAAGCTTAAATCCTATTAAATTTCCTGTGTATTTTTGTGCCAATATATTTATTGCAACGTCCGTTAATTGCAACACTCTAGGATAACCTCCTGTAGTTTGGCAATCTCGCATTAAAACAATTAATTTTCCCGCTGGTGTTAATTGTACCGTACCTGGCAACACAGGCGATGTAATAATGGGGTCTAGGTTATTTTGTAGTATTTCCCCAAGTTGATATGCCATACGGTTATTTTCTTTTGAAACAGTAAACGTATTCTCAAAAAGTTGTTTTTTTTGAGTTACACTTAACCTGTGAAACTCAGGACCTTTTAAAACCTCTAGTGTAGAAGATTTTAAATAAGCATCATTTACTGCTACAGTAGCATAGCGTTTTTGCTCTAAAGTGGTTTTTTGGGCAATTTCTAAAACATCACCATTTTGTATGGTTTGATGTTTATATATGTAAGGATACATGCTTTTGCTACCTAAAACTTCTCTAGTTAAAAAACCTCCAGAAACTGCCAAATAACTACGAAAACCAGAAGTTAGTTGTCCAAAACTTAAAACATCGCCTTTATTTACCGCTATCAACTTATTATTTTTTACGGTAATGCCATTTAACTTAGGACTTAAATCTCCTCCTGCGATGGCGATAACCGACGAACAATTAAACTTTAATGTAGGGCCACTCATAGTTATTTCTAATACCGCAGCATTTTCTTGGTTTCCAACTAAAGTATTGGCTACTCTTGCGGCTCTTTTGTCCATAACCCCAGAAATGGGAACACCGTAATGCTGATGTCCTAGGCGTCCAAAGTCTTGAATAGAGCTATAAAACCCAGCTTTTATTATCTTAATCATCCAACTCCTCGCTTTCTATTTTAAAAGTGTTTGTGTTAACTAAGGTTTTAATCTCTTTATAATCGTTTAAGGCAACAGGATAAAACTGGATAGCATCACCAGCTTTTGCAAAACAAGGCGCTTCTTTTAAAACATCGAAAAAGCAAATGGGGGAATTTCCAATAATGTGCCAACCACCAGGGCTTTCAACAGGATAAACTCCAGTTTGTGCGCCACCTACAGCTACAGCACCTTCTTTAATCTTTAATCGTGGTGAAGCCCTTCTTGGAGTAGTTAGTAATTCATGTAAGCCTCCTAAGTATAAAAACCCGGGCAAAAATCCTATAAAATAAACAGTGTAGATCGCACTTGAGTGTGTTTCAATAATAGTATCAATACTCATTTTCTTTTCTTCTGAAAGCCACTCTAAATCAATGCCAAAACTTAAATCGTAACACACGGGTATTTTCCATAAATGCCTTTTTGGTAGGTTTTTTACTTCTAACGTTTCATAAATCGCTTTTATGCGTTTCAGTTCAGAAGAGAAATTAAAATTTCTTCTATGGTAAGTGATTAAGAGTGATGCATAGGCATGGGTTAAACCTTCAATAGTAAAAAAATTACTGTTTTCTAGCTTCGCTTTAAAAGCTAAAATATCGTAGAGAATTGTTTTGTTGATGTTTTGAGGCCATTCCACAAGAATTGAACAGTCACCAAATTGTTTATATTTCAATTCAAATTTCATGGGCTATTGTATACGTATCCCTTTGGATTCTAGTGTTTTTTTTAATCGATTTAGCAAACCAATTGCTTTTGGATTATCGCCATGTATGCAAAAGGTTTGTGCTTTAATTTCTACACACTTCCCCGTAATTGTTTTTACCTTTCCTTCCGAAATTATCCTATAAACATGCTGAAATACAGCATCTTCATTTGTTAATACAGCGTTTTCCTTATCTCTTGAAACCAATGTTAAATCATCATTGTAATTTCTATCGGCAAAAGCTTCATAGGTAATTGGTATTTTATTTTTAATAGCAATGTCTGCAATAACCGATGCATATGGTACATAAAGATTTACTGGCAAGTGCATACTTTTCATTACTTCAACCATTATTGTTGCAATCCTCTCGTCTTTAGCTGCCATGTTATATAAAGCTCCATGTGGTTTTACATGGTGAAGAATGGCGTGCTCTTGGTTTAAAATATCTATTAACGTACGTATTTGGGTTTCTATAGATTGAAATAACGCCACACATGGCATATTCATAGGTACTCTACCAAAATTTTCAGTATCTGGAAACGAAGGGTGTGCCCCAATTTTAACACGATGTTGGTTGGCCAGCATTACTACTTTATGCATTACACTTTCGTCTCCAGCGTGTCCACCACATGCAATATTGCAAGAGGAAATTAAAGGCATAAGTTGCGCCTCATTCCCAATACCTTCACCCAAATCTGCATTTATATCTATTGATTTTGGATACATTAAAACACATTTAAGTTAAAAACCTTGTTTATAGCAGCTACTGCTAAAAGCAAACTAATTAAAAAGATAAGCCCTCCAAATATATTATTTACTTTGCTATTTTTATATGTGCCCAATAATGTATTTCTATTCATTACCCATAACAAAAACCCAACAATAACTGGTAGCAAAATACCATTAGCCACTTGAGCAAATTTAATAATTTGAATTGGTTTTAAACCAGAAGACGATAGCAACACTCCTAAAACTAAAACAATACTCCATACCGCTCTAAATCTAGCAGATTTTAAACTAGAATGCCAACCTAAGCAGCCTGTTGCCACATAAGCCGCTGCTAAAGGTGCTGTTATAGCACTTGTTATTCCCGCAGAAAAAAGCCCTGTAGCTAAAACGTATTTTGCAAAACCTCCAAATAAGGGCTCTAGAGCCAAAGCTAAATCGGCAGCATTACTAACTTCCGCGCTTGTTATTGCCGCTGCTGAAATTATTATACTCATAGACACTATACCACCCAATGCTATTGCAATAATAGTATCTTTTCTTGCATAACTTAAATCGCTTACCGCTTTCCACTTTTCTTTTACTAATGATGCATGCAAAAATAAGTTATAAGGCACAACGGTAGTACCTATTAGAGCAATGATTAAAAAGGTACTGCCCTCTGGAAACTTTGGGATTAAAGCGCCTTTAAATAATGCTGACACATCTGGTTTTGTAAGTATTGCTGTTGTTAAAAACGCTAAACTCATTAAAATGACCAAAAAAACAAGGAAACGTTCTATAATTTTATAATTACCAGTGTAGAGTAACACAAAAGCAATTACACCTATAATTAAACTATAACTGTTTAGCTGTAGATGACCAAAATTAATAGATGATGCGCCAAATAAGGTTTCTAAACCCAAAACGCCACCACTAATATTACCGCCTTGGTAAGCTGCATTTCCAATAACAATAGCAGACAATATTAAGATAATTGAAAATCCTCTAACAAGAGGTGTGCTTAGTTCTTGCCTAATAACTTCAGACAAGCCTTTTTTGGTAACCAGCCCTAACCTTACCGTCATTTCTTGGAGTACTATTGTTGCGATAACCGACAAAACCATAGCCCATAGCAAGGTAAAGCCAAATTGAACGCCCGCTAGCGTACAGACCGTAACTGTACCTGGGCCAATGAAAGCTGCCGCTACCAATGGCCCAGGACCAATATTTTTAAAAAAGGTTTTCAAATTAAAATAGTTTCCTCAATATACTATTTTAATTGACTCAATAATTCATCTACTGCTTTTTTAAGTTGCGTATCTCTATGTTTTGCCTTATCGTCAGGATTGTTATATACCACAATATCGGGTACAGCAGGCCCTAATTCCATGTTAGATTTAGTAGCTTTAACATACCAGCCCCTAAATGGCATTCTTACATAAGAACCATCAATTAAACCTGTACCACCTGTAGATATTACTGCACCAAACGTTGGTACGCCTACAAGTGTTCCAATATCTAAGGTTTTGTACGCATGCGAAAATATTTCTGCATTAGAGTAACTGTTTTGGTTACATAATGCAATTGATGGTTTTGTCCATGCCGCTAAAGGCAAACGCTCACTGTAAGGATAATGGTTGATGAATTTAGTATGTTCAGCTTCTAGATTTTTAGCTGCACCTCTTGGCACTGTATATGCATGTTGTTTTACATTCAAAACGGCCATAAGGTAATCGGTAGTCCAACCTCCACCATTAAATCTTACGTCTATAACAATACCTTCCTTACCAAGTCCCGCAGCAGTTAATTCACGCTCAAAACGCTCAAAACTGGTCCAGTTCATACCTTGAATGTGAATGTATCCTAATTTTCCTTTAGAATATACTTCGGTTAAACGCTTACGCTCTTTTACCCAAGCATTATAATTTTCTGTACGATTACTACTTTTGGGTCTAATTACAACTTCTTTTGAAGCACTACCGCGAGTTATTTCAAGGTAAATTTTCTCATTTGCAGTACCTTCTAAAAACTCGTAAATATTGGTTGATTTGTTAATGCTATTACCATTTACAGCGGTAATAATATCGCCCACTAAAATTTCACTAGCACTCCTATCCCCTGGCATTGTGGGTACTACCGAAGTTACTTTTAAAGTCCCTTTAGTTGTCGGCTCCAGTTCAACACCCAATAATCCCGTTGTTTCCCTTTGTAAATCTTCTCTAGTTTCTACACGATACAGCCCCATGTGGCTTGCATTAATTTGTCCAAGCATCCAATTAAATATGGATTGAAAATCTGTTCGGGTTGAAGCATTTAAAGCTAAAGTCTCGTACTTTTTTCTTAAAGTGTCCCAATCTTGCCCATGAAAATCTGGATCGTAAAACCCGTCTTTTATAGCTTTCCAAGCTTCGTTAAATATTTGTTGCGACTCTACATTATAATCAATATCCAACTTCGCCGAGAATGACAAAGCTTCACTTTTATCGTTAGATAAGCTAATACTAGAAAGACTTCCGCCTCTTTTGGTTAAATATAGCTTTGATAATTTTTTATCTACTGTAATATTAGAAGGTCTTGTATTATTAGTAGTTATTGCCTTTTTATCTTTACCATCCCATTGAATTTTAAACAAGTCTGATTCTACATCTGCATCACCTCTACTCCCATTTCCTGTGGTATAATAAATAGTTTTAGAATCTTTAGAAAACAATTGCCCAAACTCGCCACCTACGAAAGATGTTACCTGCACTTGACGTTCGTGTATATCTTCAAAATCAATAACCACATCCTTTACTTTTGTGGTGTTATCTTTTTTATCGCTTTTTTTGTCGTTTCCGTTTTCATCTTCATCTGCAGCTTCTTCCCAATCTTCGGTTGTTTTTTCCCAATCGGCTTTTGTTAACCAAGTAAACCAAACATCATAATCACTATTATTTCTATTTGAAGAAAACATTAATTTTTTTCCATCAGGACTCCAAACCGGACCTCTATCCTGTTTTGGATGCATTGAAATATTTACTGGTGTTTTGCTATTATCAGCTTTATGAATATAGATTTCAGAATTAAAATCTAAATCGCTTAAACTATATGCTAACCATTTAGAATCTGGAGACCAAGACACACCACTTGCTGTTGCCCAACCATCTAACAAGGTTTTTTTATTAGAGAGTTTACCTTTACTATCAATATTAGCTACCACTAATTGTCCTCTACCAAGATTGTAAGCAATTGCATTTCCATTAGGAGACAAAACCAGGTTGCTTTCATCCTCAGCTGTTTTAGTAACGCGTTCTATTTTATGCTTTAAGGTCTTAAATAAATCTGATTCCTCTTCATTGTCAGATGTTACCAAATACACATCTTTTTGTCCGTCTCTATCAGAAATAAAAAGTAATGTTGAATCGTTTAACCACGTTGCATTTGTATCTCTAAAAGACGATCTTGTTACATTAACCGTTCGTTTTTTATCTTTTGAAGTTTCGCGAATAAAGATTTCACCCCTGATATTGATAGCTGCATAATCGCCATTGGGCGAAATAGCTATTTCGTCAACATCACTACTGTAAGTTTTATGCACAACAGGATCAAACCTATAATCTGCTTCTATAGTAATACGTATTGGGTTTTGTGCTTTTGTGTTAGCATTAACCACATACACCATATTACCTTTGGTTAGCACAATATCTTTTCCGTTCTTACTTACTTGAAACGAAAAAATACCCATATCGGTAAAATTAGTAATTTGTGATATAGTGCCTTGTTTATCACCAGCATCGTTTATGGTAAGTTTATGCACATTATACTTGCCTGTTCTAGAAGATTGAAAATAAATAGTATTGTTGTCTCCCCATTGCGGGTAAAAGTCGTTACCATCATAATCGGTTAGTTTTGTGTAACTGTCTTTTTTAATGTTGTACAACCAAATGTCTCTATTTGCAGGCCCTCTATACGCTTCTCGCTCTAACCTACAACTTCCCTTAACAAACACTACAAACTTTCCGTTGGGTGATAGCGCCGCATCAAAACCAGTAGCGTCTAAAAAGCGCCTTGGTGTACCGCCATCTTCATTAACTATATGTGTTTCGTATTCGCGTTCTACTTGCACAAAGTTTCGTCTTGTTGAAAAAAGGATGTTGCCCTCTGGGGTATAATCTGTTACAATGTCAGAAGTAGAATGGTATGTTATTCGTTTGGGTGCTCCTCCTGTAGCGGGCATTACGTATACATCGTTATTTCCAAATCGCTCACTAATAAAAGCTATAGACGTTCCATCTGCACCCCAAACAGGTTTAGTATCATAAGCTTCATGAACGGTTAAACGTTTTGGGTTTTCGCCATTAATGTTTGCTGTCCAAATATCACCTTGATAGTTAAAGGCTATGGTTGTACCATCCGGACTAATTGCTGGAAAGTTAATTAAAGGATTTTGAGCCATCCCAAAACTTGTAAATACTACTATAGCTAATGTAAAGAGCTTTAAGGGTAATTTCATTTTTGTGGGTTATTTTAGTTATAGCCATAAAAATAAAACTTCCAACGTTAAAACTTTGAACAATTAAAATTTGTTTAACAAAAAACAGTTACAATTTAGAAGCGTTCAATGCATAAATAGCAAAACTCCCCAACCAATGGCCTCCCATATAGTCATCACCAAAAATGCTTGGTAATGAATAATTAATATGCTGATTTGCTACAGGTTTAAGATGATTATACTCTGGCAAATCTTCAGCTATTTTATACAAATTCCATGCTCGTGAAAAATTAACACCATCTAAATGCACCAAATGGCCATCGGTTCTATCAGATACCAAACCTACTTCAATGTTAAAATCGTGTTGTTTTAGTTGTGGCAAAAAATCATCTAACCATACTTTAAAATCTTCAAGCGGTAGTAAACGTTTCATTAATGCTGCTTCCTCAAGGCATGGCGATAAAAAATCGCTACCGCTGGGTTCCCAACTCATAGGGCAATTTTGGTCTTTTGCGTAAAAAAATAGCGCACGGTCTTTAATAGCTTTTTTTAAAGCATCATTATTAACAGTTTGGGCATAATCGTAAGCAAACGATAAACCAAAAGCAGTATTGGTATGAGTACCCACCCGTAACGGGTAATTTAATTTTGGTAAAAACTCCATGTACTTCTCAATAATTAAATTGGTAAGCGGCTGTAAGTTTTGTTCTAACTCTCTTGCGGTATCGTCATCCCAAGTATGTAATGCTTCAGCGAGTTTTAACAACCACGCCCAACCATAAGTTCGCTCGTAAGACCCATTGTGTTTTCCCTTAAAATAAGCAACTTCTGCCTCTATATTTTCTTTTGAAATGTTATTGAGCAAACGTTGCTTTATGGTTTTGGCATTACTAATGTTTGGAAACGACTTTAATAAACTTACCAAACTCCAATGTCCGTGAACCGACGAATGCCAATCGAAACATCCATAAAACGCAGGGTGTAACGTTGTGGGCGATTTTAAATCTTCATCACTTCCCAAAGTTTGTGATAAACGGTTTGGATATTCTATATTTATACAATGCAAAGGCAATTCTGCCAACTTAAGTGCTTGCTCTAAATCTAGCTTTGGGGCTGCTACACTTATATCTTTATTTATGGTTGAAGTTGTATTAGAACCCGCTACTTGATTGGTTTCTTTTTTTGAAGAATTACAGCTATACAAAATGGCTGTTAAAATGATAATGAAAGACTGTTTCATAAATATATTTTAAAAAATAGAACTTGATAAATTTACCTTACCTAGCAAGATTTAGCAAATAATTATCAACTAACATTTTTTTATTAGCAGATATTAGAGGGTTTGTTTTTAAATATTGAATAATTTTTGTGTTATAAAACTGCAATACAACTATAATAAATACCTTTGTAAAAGGCTAACAGCTTATTTGAAATAAAACCTTAATATATATGAAATCTTTAAATCGCTATATAGACCATACACTCTTAAAGGCAAACGCCACAAAACAAGAGATTATAAATTTATGTGAAGAAGCCAAAACCCATAATTTTTTCTCGGTTTGCGTAAATAGCGCTTATGTTGCTTTAGCCAAAGCACAACTAAAAGATAGTAATGTAAAGGTATGCTCCGTAATAGGTTTTCCTTTAGGTGCCGCTAGTACAAGTGCTAAAGTAGCCGAAGCTAAAACTGCTGTTGAAGATGGTGCTGATGAAATTGATATGGTGATGAATATAGGCCTTTTAAAAAGCAAAGATTTTGATGCAGTTTGGAAAGATATTGAAGCCGTAAAAAACCAATTACCCAACACCATTTTAAAAGTTATTTTAGAAACCTGTTATTTAGACGACCTAGAAATAATAAAAGCCAGTGAATTGGCGGTACACAGTGGTGCAGATTTTATTAAAACATCCACCGGTTTTGGTACAAGAGGCGCCTCAATACACGATGTTAAACTTATGAAAAGCGTGTGTAAAGACTGTGTAAAAATAAAAGCTTCGGGTGGTATTAAAGATGCTAAAACCGCCTTAGAGTATATTAACCTTGGCGTTGAGCGCTTGGGCACATCATCAGGTATTGCTATAGTTAGTGGTAAAACATCAAATTCAACCTATTAATTTAAAGTTTATGAGTATTCATATAGAAGCAAAAAAGGGAGACATTGCCGAAACCATTTTACTTCCAGGAGACCCACTAAGGGCAAAATGGATTGCAGAAACCTTTTTAGAACACCCCGTTTGTTTCAACAAAGTAAGAGGTATGTTAGGGTATACCGGCACTTACAATGGTAAACCTATTTCAGTTATGGGAACAGGCATGGGCGTACCTTCCATATCTATTTATGCACACGAACTTATTACCGATTATGGTGTAAAAAACTTAATTCGCGTGGGCAGTTCTGGTTCTTACCAAAAACACATAAAAATAAGGGATATTGTTTTGGCCATGGCAGCGTCCTCAAATTCTGGTGTTAACGAACTTCGCTTTAGCGGTGCAGACTACGCACCCACTGCAAACTTCGAGTTATTTCAACAGGCAGTAGAAACTGCAAAAACAAAACACATCCCCATAAAGGCGGGCAATGTGTTTACTTCAGACGAATTTTATGCAGATGATTTCGAATCTTACAAAAAATGGTCTAAATTCGGAGTACTTTGCGTAGACATGGAAACTGCTGGTTTGTACACTATTGCAGCCAAACACAACGTTAAAGCACTAACCATTTTAACCATTTCTGATTCTTTGGTCACAGGCGAACGTACCACAGCCAAAGAGCGTGAAACTACCTTTAAAGGCATGGTAGAAATTGCGCTAGAACTGGGTTAACTAAACCATTAAAAATTGAAGGCTACTAACTTTGAAACAGCAACGAAGTTGAAGGGTTTCAACCTTTAACCAAATAATAAACTTAAGTGTTTTTAGCGGCTACACATCTGAAATATGGCAAACAGATTACCCTATAATATCTTGTTTAAAAAGCTTTTAAAATCTCCATTGTTTTTGTACGCCAACTAAGTTTTTTCATGTAGTGCTATAGTTTTTCTACTAGCTTTATTTCTTTATTTCCCTTTCCGTAATTTCATTAAATTCTATCTCAAAAATAGGCTTGATTGCTTTCGTTTATATCATAAATAATTATTATGATAATCATTATAAATATTAATAAAAATATATGTTAAAACTTGATTAATTTAGAGTTTTAAAATAAACTATTATAAACAAAATAAAAAAAAGAAAAATCGTTATGAAAACAAAAATTATTCATCTAGCAGCATTAGCGCTAATTTGCTCTAGCTGTGCCGTAGTAAGGCCTGGTGAGGCAGGTGTAAAACAAACATTAGGTAAATTTTCAAAAAATATTTCTACACAAGGTACCATTTTCTATAATCCATTTGTAAGTAAGGTTATAAAAGAATCTACGCAAACAAATAACATAAAGCTTATTCTTAATCTGCCCACAAAAGAAGGATTAAGTGTGGAGTCTGAAATATCTATTCTATACCGGTTAGAACTTCAAAAAATACCCATAATTTTAGAAAATTTAGGTCAGGACTACGAATCCATCATTACCAGTGTTTTTAGGTCTGCGTCATCCGATGTTTGTGCAAAATTCTATGCCAAAGATATGCACTCTGGAATGCGCGCAAATATAGAAGAAGAAATAAAGCAGAAAATGCTAATAAACCTCGAAAAACAGGCTGATGGCATAGAGCTTATAGCAGTACTTATGAAGAGCATACAACTACCCAGAGGTTTAGCCAGTTCTATTGAACAAAAACTCCAAGCGGAACAAGATGCTATGCGAATGGAATTTATTATACAGCAAGCAAAATTAGAGGCAGAAAGAAAGGTTATTGAAGCTAAGGCAGAACGTGATGCTCAAAAAATTCTTGCAGAAGGCTTAACAAAAGAAATTATTCAGTTACGTAGTATTGAAGCCTTTAATAAACTATCAACATCTAATAATAGTAAGGTGATAATCACTGATGGTAAAACACCAATGTTGATAAATCAGTAGTCTTCCTCTAGTTTGCAAAAACTTTAATAGTAACTTGTAAATAACGTCTAGAACATTGTTTTTAGACGTTATTTATATTTATTTCATTCTTAAAAATTATTAAATGCACTTATTTAGATGCGCTACTTTAACAATAGGCTTGTTTTAATAACAGGGACTGTAAACTGATTCTTTAATCAGCTTTTCTACCTGCTCCAAGTAGCCCCAAAAAAATCGTAAAGCTCATTAAAACTTGTGGATATCCCTCATTTACAATTGAAGCTACAGTTAAACACAACATTACAAACGCCCCTAAATACCAATAGATTTTCTTACCATAATCCTTAGTTAAAGTGCCTTTCTTTTCTCTGTATTGTGAAAATTTGTCGATTAAAAAAGTTAATAAAATTAAAAACACACCAACAATTAAATTGATGTAAGCTGTAGAAAACCCATCGGAAATCCACAAACCTGGAAAAACAATTAGAACGTTTAAAATTCCAAGGAAATATAATATGTTGGATAAAACCTTTAACACTTCAAATTTGTCATAAAACTAAAAATATATTGATTTTGTCATTTTGAAGCAACGAGGGATATCATTGATTCTCAATAGATGCTATACTTCGTATTTAATAATAAAATATCATCATGGGTGATTGTGGAGCTTCAGTTAAACTATAATTCAAATTAGTGCTTCGTTTTTAAATGTATAAACAATCAAAAAGATTCCTGCTTTCGTAGGAATGTGTTACCCCAACCATCCCTCTCTATCCAAACTACGATACTGAATTGCCTCACTAATATGAGCGCCGTTTACCTGTTCGCTACCTTCTAAATCGGCTATGGTTCTAGACACTTTTAAAATTCTATCATAAGCCCTCGCCGATAGATTCAAACGTTCCATGGCTGTTTTTAAGAGTTCTTTTGAGGCGTCATCCAAAACGCAGTGCTTTCTTATTTGTTTCACATTCATTTGCGCATTATAATGTACGGTTTCAGAATCCGCAAAACGCTTGCTTTGTATATCTCTTGCTGCAGTTACGCGTTTTCTTATATCTACCGAAGTTTCGCCTTTTCTATCATCGCTCAATTTTTCAAAAGGAACTGGTGTTACTTCAATATGAATATCGATACGATCTAATAACGGACCAGAAATCTTCCCTAAATACCGCTGCATTTCTGCTGGACTAGACGTTACAGGTGCATCGGGATCGTTAAAATAACCACCCGGACTAGGGTTCATACTCGCCACTAACATGAAGGACGATGGATAAGTTACCGTAAATTTTGCCCTAGATATAGTTACCTCCCGATCTTCCAACGGTTGACGCATTACTTCTAAAACTTCGCGCTTAAATTCGGGCAATTCATCTAAAAATAACACACCGTTGTGTGATAACGAAATTTCTCCGGGTTGGGGATAGCTTCCTCCGCCAACAAGTGCTACGTTGGAAATTGTATGGTGAGGGCTCCTAAACGGACGTTGTGCCATTAACCCTGTGTCTTTTACGCGCCCTACAACAGAATGTATTTTTGTGGTTTCTAAGGCTTCGTGCAGTGTCATAGGTGGTAAAATACTGGGTAGGCGTTTTGCCAACATTGTTTTTCCTGCGCCTGGTGGCCCAATTAAAATGATGTTGTGCCCGCCAGCTGCCGCAATTTCCATACAGCGTTTTATGCCTTCTTGTCCTTTTACATCGGCAAAATCGAATTCTGGATAATTTAAGTTTTTTTCAAACTCTTTTCGGGTATCTATTATAGTTTGTTCTAAAGCTTCACCTTTGTCAAAAAAATGAATTACCTGTTTAATATTTTCAACACCATATACTTCCAAATCGTTTACAATGGCTGCTTCTTTTGCATTTTGAATGGGTAAAATAAAGCCTTTAAAACCTTCTTCCCTAGCCTTTACCGCTATAGGTAGCGCTCCTTTTATGGGCTGTAAACTTCCGTCTAGAGATAATTCGCCCATAATTAAATACCTATCTAAATCCTCAGCTTTTATTTGACCCGTAGAGGCTAAAATACCAATGGCTAAAGTTAAATCGTAAGCGCTTCCCTCCTTACGTAAATCGGCAGGCGACATGTTTATGATAATCTTCTTTCCTGGAATTCGATATCCGTTATTCTGAAGTGCAGCTGCAATTCTAAAATTACTTTCTTTAATGGCATTATCTGGCAATCCTACCAAATGATACCCAATACCCTTATCTACATTTACCTCAACCGTAATTGTGGTAGCCTCTACGCCAAAAACGGCACTACCAAAAACTTTTTTAAGCATATAATCTATTTACTGCTTAAATGTAAGAAATGTATTTGTAATTAAAAACTAATTAAAAGTGCCATTTGGCATCTTTTCTGCATTTTTAACTATAATAGTGTAAGATGCAATAATATCTTCATCAATTTTAGCATGCACATCAAATTCTCCTTTTTTATGAAACTGATACGCCATTTGTAATATGTTATGTTTGTAGTTCTTACCCTTAAATGACATTACTTTATTGCGTAAACCACCACTAAAAACAAAATTTACATCTTTTAAAGCAGCTTTATTTGAAATCTTAAACTTAAACATCACAGTTTCCCCAATATTTAGGGTTGTTACCAAAGTAGTGGGAAATATTGGTATAATATCATATTTATAGGTATTGCCATAAATTATTGGTGCTTCTACAAATTGTTTTAAAGTAGGTTTTTCATCTAAAAGCAGCCAATTTTCATCTAATGGATAATGGTTTTTAACAAACAATTCAGGAGTTGCTAAAAAATAGCCTTCATTATAATTCTTAACAAATGCTTCGTCGTCTAAATTATAATAACCGCTAGCTTGGGTTGTATCAGCAAAATACCATTTACCGTTTAACTTTACAACATTCCAAGAATGGTTTGGAAAATCCACAGTATTCACATTTGTTCTTACGGTACGTGCATAACCATCAACAATTTCACATTCAATATCGGCAAGATTGGTTAAAGCCTTTAAAACATAAGCATACCCAGAACAAATTGTTTTTTTATCTCTTACCAATCGTTTAAAAACTTTGGTTTGTTGTTTTGTATTCCATTTTTGAAGAGCCGACTTATTATTGAGTAATTTTCTGCGCTTTTTAAGCGTAGCTTCGCTAAAATAATGATCGCTTTCAATATTATAGCACACCCAAGTATGAATGGCCCGAAATTGTTCCACTTGGGTGTTTAAATTATTTGTGAGTTGATGTACTAACAAAGGCATGTTTTTCAAAGTCATTTCACTACATGATTTTGCTATGCTATCAGCCTTACCAAAATCAATATGCTTAAAATCAGATTTTTGTGCAGATAGTGCTATGCAAAAAAAGAAAAGTAAAATGGTGAAAAGACGAATCATAGAAATTGATAAAACGGGGCTATTTTGCTTTTCGTTTAGAGCTATACACCTCATTTACCTCAACTTCGCCCATTAAGTTGATATCGTCACCCGATAATTCAACCTTTAAAAATTTTTGATTTTTTTTAATAACAAACTTTTGGGTTTCATAACCAATATAACTTACCAAAAGCACATCGCCTTCTTGTAATACTTTTGGAAATTTAAACTTACCATCAAAATCTGCTGTTACGCCTATTTGTGTGCCTTTTAATAAAATATTGGCACCAGCAAGCGGGCCAGATTCATCTAAAACGACACCAGATAATAAATTGTCTTGAACCACCTCTTTTTTTACGGTTTTCGAGGCTACCGTATTTTCCTGGGCTTTAATAGAGTGTAAGGACAATAACGAAAAAATTGCTACTGTTGCTACTCGTAAAAAATTGAATTTACTCTGCTTTATTTTTTTAACTTCCATAGTGCTTTTTAATTGAGATGATTTGAAAATACCACAGGTGTTTTCAGGTCTATTATGTAAATAATCTAATAATGCTGTGTCGGACATTTGTCTGAAATCAACAACTTCTTTTTTACATGAATTACAGAATCCACCAATAGCTGTTTTTTTAAACGCACTGAATTGTTCTGGGCACGGGTTACTAATCGAGATACTAAAATGTGTTTTCATACTAGTTAAATTTTTATGTTATCCCGAAACTAAAAATAAGAAATATTATAGACTATTTGGTTTTAGGGAACTCCTATTATGAATGAGTAAACCATACACTAACTTGTTTTTTATATTAACACAAAAAAACAGCCTCTTTAAAAAAGGCTGTTTTAAAAATAGATAGAAAACTATATCATAATTTATTTATTAAACGTATAACTAAGCCCTACCATAACCATAGACGTAGTCATATCATAAGATACCGAAGTACCAGGAACAGCACCATTGGGATTACTAGGACTTATAAATTGTGGATTCAACATTTGCCCTGTTGTTTTGCCATCACTTGCTCCATAATGATAAACCGCATCTATTTTCCAATTATTACTTACTTCATAGCTTAAACCAAATTGATAAGCATTTTTAATTATTGCAGTTGCTGGAATGGAAAAGAATGCTAAATCTTCATTTATTGGATTTGAACTATAGGTATACCCAACACGTAATGGTAATTTATCAATTCCCTTGTATTGAAGACCAACTGAAAGAATAGAAATATTTTCCCATCCAAAACCATTAACAGCACCAGTAGGGAATCCGTTACTTGCAAATTGCCATCCGCTTGCTTCAAAACCTTCTGTATCTTCATACATTACTCTTCTAAAATCAAAAGCAAAATCAATATCTCCTTCAGAATACCCTAAACCGAGAGACATAATAGCTGGATAATCCATTTGAAAATTAACATCTGAGGCTTGAGAACCATCTAAATAAGTGTTTTTAAATTCAAACTCTTTAAATCTTTGAGCTGTTTTATAAGATGCCCCTAGTTTTAAGCCAAAACCGGAATCAAAAAACAATCCAAATTGGGCACCATAACCAATAGCTGATGCTTTATCGGTTGTTGGGTAACCTTTCCCAGTGCCTCCCATCATTGCAGGAAAATCGGGTGCTGCTAATGGATTTGGTGCCAATTCTAAAGCAGCATAGTTTATAGTTGGTTGAATACCGATAGAAAATTTATCGGATAACTCGTAAGCATAAGCTAAACCTACTTGTAATAGCATATAATCTGATTCTATATGACCAAAACCCCCATCACCATTAGGAGATTGAGGAAAGGAAATTGGATTAGTCATATTTTCAGGAAAAGTAACACCGAAGCCACTAATACCAAAAGCTGAAACACCAAAGGTATGCTTACTCTCTTCCTTACCCCAAACCATAGCTAACGCTGGCATTGGTGAAACGCCTCTGTCATCTAAAGTATTTCCACTAAATGGGCCTGCTGGTGTTGGTACTGTTGAATATAGTTCTGGTGATGAATAGAATAACCCAATGTCTAACTTTATTATTTTATCATTAAAAGTAGATATCGCAGCAGGGTTCCATTGTAATGTACCAGAAATATCTAAAGGTTGAGCTGTTGATGCGCCTCCCATAGACATATTAACCGCTCCTACCCCTTGCATAATATGGCCTGCTTGTGCAATTGCCACTGAAGAACATAATAATAACAAAAATTTTAAAGTATTAGTTTTCATAATAATATAAGTTTAGTTAGTATAATCTTATAAAATTACTGATAACCAATACATATATCTATGACTTTTATCATAAGATTAATTTTTCAAACAACATTTTAATTGCTGGGAAGTACACAAGATGCACTTAATCTGTTAAGGGCTGATGCTATACCAAGTTCTAAAGTTTGCTGCATAACTTTAGAATTATCTTTATGGCATTGTAAACAAGCACCAACAAGAAGTAGTTCTTTTTGCTCTTCTACCGTAAATGGTCTAAAATCTGATCTTGTAGAATTAACAACACCTTTATCTGTCTGTTTTAAAAAAGGAACCCAAGCATCTTCGGGCAAACCATCATTTGGGTTTAAGGCGTACTCTGGGGTAAATACCCATGTGCCTTTACCATTATTAATATTATAAACCAATGTACCATTACCATAACCTAAAGTGGCTGAATTAGCATGACAAGATTTACAATCGCGAACAGATTTAGTGGTTGTATGTGGTGCATTTGGAGCATACAATCTATGAAACGAAATATCGCTTTCTGGCTTACCAACGTAACTTCCTTTATCAATAGTTAAAATCATGCCCGGAACCGCTGGTTCAATAAGGTTTTTATCTTTATGCACTCTTACTCCTAAAGCTGGTTGTGAAGATGAAAATTCTGCCACATACTCCTTCCACGACCCTTTTACATATTTTTTTTCTAATAAATCGTAAGCATTGGGCGCTTCACTATCAAATTGATTATGGCAACCAATGCAACGGGAGGTCCAGGACGAATGGCAAGCACTACAACTCACATTTTTATGAGCATGGTCTCTAGAACAAATGGTTGATTGTGGTTTAAGTTCGTGCAAATTTCCATCTTTCTTACCAATTAAAAACGCATTACCAGTAGTGTCTACAAAAGTATTCACTAGCGGATGACCATCTTTTTCAACAGCTATAATTTGTTTGTCCTCATGCTTATAATCTCGATGTAGAAATACGAGCATGCTTTCTCCATCTAAAGAATCATAAGGCATCGTATTTGGTTTTTCTTTAAAATGGCAATCACTACATTGTAAAGTAACCGCATCTTCTTGATGAGCGTACCTAATACCATTACCCATAACTTCGTGGGATGAATGACAATCTATACACAATAAACCTTTTGCGTGATGTACATCGTCTTCTAAATGCTTATATACTCTTTGGTCTTCTAATACAGAATAGTTTTCCATGTTAACTACCTCTTCTTTTTCGAGTAATGTTTCTTGTAATCCCATATAATTTGTAGAAATTCTACTGGAACGACTATGGCACCCAAAACAATGCGTATCATTTACAAAAATATCTGTAGACGGGTGAAATTGTGGCAATTCAGTTTTATTTGAAGCTAAATAGTTTTTAAGATCTTTTTTAGCAGCATTAGAATAGTTTAAATGACAGGCGTTACAGCCACCGCCTCTGCTTAACTGGTTTATTTCTCCATAAGATGATTTTTTTGCCCCCAAATGGCAATTGGCACACAAATCCCTTAAGTGTTTATCGGCAGCAGAATATTGTATATCTTTAATATGATAGTGATAATTTAAACTATCAGCTTCTCCAAAAACAAATTTATCTACGGCAACAATACCGCTATTGGTAGTCATTAACGAATTTTCAATTTTATGTAACTCATTAGGGTGGCATTTGCCACAAGTATCTTTGGCATCAGATAAATTGCCAGGTATTAAAATCATGCCAGCATGAGCCTCTTCTTTATTATTAGAAGCTGTATTTCCTAAATGGCAACTAGTACACCCTATAAATTCTGGGTTATGATATTCTGAATACCCTTTGGTATTATTATGACATTGTAAACAAGATTCCGAAGCAACCAATTTAATAGCTGAATGCTCTGTATTGATGTAGACAGGAGCTTCAAAAAAAGTTTTATTTCTTATTAAAAAAAGTAATGCAAAAAGTAATACAGCTACTATAATAATCCAAACTGGAAATGTCTTGTTCCTCATTATCAATTAATTGCTCAAATTTACAATAATAAAATTATTTATTACCCTAATTATTTTAAAGCTTATGTAACAAATGTTACATATAACATGTTGATTTTATGACAATTATCATAATTATATAGCAGATTTAAAAATATATTTACGCTTGAAAAACAAATAGAATTATGGTCACTTCTCGACGAAAATTTATAAAAATTTCTGCACTAGGATTAGGAGGTTTGGCAGCAACTTCAACAGCGTATAAACTATTTGCAACAAACCCAATATTACAAGCTAGTAATAAAAATAATAGCAGTGATAAATTTATTAGGTCTGCCACTTATTGCGAGGTATGTTTTTGGAAATGTGCTGCTTGGACATATACTGATACGAATGGTAACATAAAAAAAATTATAGGCAATGAAACCGATCCACATTGTTACGGAAGACTTTGCCCTAGAGGAACAGGTGGTGTAGGAATGTATACTGATGAAGACCGACTAAAAACACCCTTAATTAGAACCACAATTAATGGTGAACAAACGTTTAGAGAGGCAAGTTGGGAAGAAGCGTTAGACTTAATTGCTTCAAAATTCAAACATATTAAAGATACTTATGGAGCAGAATCCTTCGCGTTATTAAAACACGGTTCTCCCGGAAAACATTTAGAACATTTGTTTAAAGCTTATGGCTCTGATACTATTGCTGAACCTGCTTATGCACAATGCAGAGGCCCAAGAGAGGCTGGTTTTGCATTAACTTATGGATCTTGGGTTGGCTCGCCAGAACCCACAGATATTCGCGATACGAAATGCTTGGTGTTAATTGGTTCCCATATAGGCGAGAATATGCATAATTCTCAAGTACAGGAAATGTCTGATGCTATTGATAACGGCGCTACCATAATAACCGTAGACCCTAGATTTTCAACTGCTGCTAGTAAATCCCAACATTGGCTTGCCATTAAACCAGCTACCGATATTGCCTTAATGTTAGCTTGGATGCATGTAATAATTGAAGAAGGTTTATACGACAAAGACTATGTAAAAAGATATACTACTGGGTTCGAAGAGTTAAAAGACCACGTTTTAAACTTCACCCCAGAATGGGCTTATGGCATTACAACCATTAAACCAGAAGATATTAGAAAAACTGCCAGAAAAATGGCCAGTGCAGCGCCTTCTGTAATTATCCACCCTGGGCGTCATGTAAGTTGGTATGGCGATGATACACAACGCGCAAGGGCTATGGCCATATTAAATGGATTATTAGGATCTTGGGGGCGACGTGGTGGTTTCTATTTTAAAGAAAGTATAAAGGTTCCAAAATTTCCACATCCAGAATATCCACACCCAAAATGGGATTGGAGAAATATTGGAGAAAAATACCCGCTGGCACAAATGGGAATTACTACTGAAGTTATTAAGTGTGCCATACCAAGTAAAACCAATAAGTACCCTGTAAAAGCTATGATGGTTGCAGGTACTAATATTACCAAGTCTATTCCTAATAAAAAACTACTAGAAGAAGCGATGAACAATCTAGAGTTTATGGTAGTAATGGACACTATGCCAATGGACGTAACTGGTTATGCCGATGTTGTATTGCCCGAATGCACATATTTAGAACGGTATGACGATATACGCTCTGCAACCAACAGAGCACCCTCTATTGCTGTTAGAGTTCCTGCTGTACCACCAAAATACAATTCTAAACCTGGTTGGTGGGTTGCAAAACAAATAGGTGAACGTATTGGTTTAGGTGAATATTTTAAATATAACGATTACGAAGAGGTAATTGAATGGCAATTAAATAAAATGGGCACTTCGCTAGAAGAAATGAAAAAAATTGGTGTTAAACATTTTCCTCGTACATCTGGCCCATTATACTTAGAAGAAGGTAAAAACTACGAATTTCCAACTGCAAGTGGTAAAATTGAATTATACTCTAACGAATTGAAAAATTTAGGGTTTGATCCGCTTCCTGTCTATACCAAGCATCCAGAACCCCCTCAAGGGTTTTATAGATTAAATTACGGCAGAGCACCTATGCACACTTTTAGTAGAACAGCGAACAATCCTAATTTAAACGATTTAAAAAGTGAAAACAATCTTTGGGTAAACCCAAAAGTTGCAAGAATTTTAGGTTTAAAAACTGGGCAATCTGTTTGGTTAAGAAATCAAGATAAAATTGTCTCTACATTCTCAATAAAAGTGAGAGTTACCGAACGTATTCGTTGGGATTCTGTATATATGGTTCATGGTTTTGGACATGACAACAAAAAATTAACTAGAGCTTTTGGCAAAGGTATTAATGATACCCAAATGATATCTAAAGTTGCTGTAGACCCTATTATGGGAGGCACAGGAATGCGAGGCAACTTTGTTGAAATTTTAACCCAAAATCCACATAAAACTGTAGAAATATGAGATATGCCATGGTAATAGACACATTAAAGTGTGTTGGTTGTAGTGATTGTGTAGTTGCATGCCAAACAGAAAACGATGTTCCTATTGGTTATTGCAGAGACTGGATTACCGAAACCGTAAGCGGCGCCTACCCTAGCATTGAGTTAGAACTAAAATCTGAGCGTTGTAACCACTGTGAAAACGCTCCGTGTGTAAGATGCTGCCCTACTGGTGCTAGCCATATTGTTGAAGGTGGTATTGTTTTAGTAACCGCGAACGAATGTATAGGCTGCGGTGCCTGTATAGAATCCTGCCCTTACGATGCTAGATATCAGCACCCAGACGGATATGTGGATAAATGCACCTTCTGTCATCATAGATTAGAAAAAGGGCAGCTACCAGCATGCGTAGCAGTTTGTCCAACAAAGTGTATGTATTTTGGAGATTTAGACAACCCAAACAGTGAAGTATCCAGACTATTAAAAAACAGAAAGTGGAAAACCTTAGCGCCAGAAGCTGGAACTAAACCACACGTATATTATTTAATTTAATATTGAGATTATGCAAGAAGAAATTTTCGTTAGCGGAAGAAACATTCCTAATATAGATCCTTCATTAGAAATTTGGCATTGGCCTATTTCACTCTATCTTTTCTTAGGTGGTCTAGCAGCAGGCATATTATTTTTTGCAAGTGTAGTTACCATTTTGGGTAAAGACAAAGACTACCCTACAACAGTTAAATATGCATCCTTGGTGCCTCCAATTGCTTTAACATTGGGGCTATTGGCTTTGGTTTACGATTTAACACACCCTTTGTACACTTGGCAACTATACACAACAATTCGTTTAGAATCACCAATGTCTTGGGGTGCATGGGTACTGTTAATCACTACACCTTTATCTTTTCTGTGGGTGTTTAGCTATTATTCTGAATTATTCCCAAAGCGGGAACTTAAGTTTAAGTTCCTTAATACTTTTGAAAAATTCTTGAAGAACAACCGCAAAAATATGGCCTATGCATTGGTGCCCTTATCAATAATTTTGGGTGTGTATACTGGTATTTTATTATCTGCTTTTAATGCAAGACCTTTATGGAATAACGCTATTTTAGGACCACTGTTCCTAACTTCGGGTTTATCAACTGGCGCTGCTACAATTATTCTTTTGGCTAAAAACACCAAAGAAATACAGCTATTTAGCAGAATAGATTTAGCATTAATAATTATAGAGCTAGGGCTTATTGTACATATGATTATGGGAATGTACGCAGGTTCTGAAGTACAACTAGATGCCATGAACTTATTGATTGGTGGTGAGTTTACACTAATGTTTTTTGGTTTTGTTGTTATACTAGGATTAATTGTTCCAGGTATACTAGAAGCACTGGAAATTAAAGGTTTTAAAGTTCCAGTTGCAATACCTGCCATACTCATTTTAATTGGTGGATTAATATTTAGGTTTGTAATGGTAGAAGCAGGACAAATAACAAGATATCTCTATTAAACATATATTATGAAAACAAAAAAACAAAACAAACACATCTATTGGAATCCGTATTTTGGAGGGTTTCTTCTAGGAATATTAATCATTTTTACATTTTTCATAACTGGTAGAGGATTAGGCGCAAGTGGCGCCATGAAAAGTAGCGTGGTAACTATTGTAGATGCAGCTGCCCCAAAACATGCAGAAAAGAATTCGTATTACAGCAAATTTGTGGAAGATGGAGAATCTCCAATGAACAATTGGCTGGTGTTTGAAACCTTAGGTGTTTTAATTGGCGCTTTTATTTCTGGATCATTATCTGGAAGAATTGGATGGCGCGTACAACACTCTCCAAAAATTACACGCAGACGCCGTTTAATTTTTGCTTTTAGTGGCGGTATTTTATTCGGAATTGGAGCTCAGATAGCTAGAGGCTGTACTAGTGGTGCTGCTTTAAGCGGAATGGCTGTATTGTCTACCGGTGGTTTTATTACCATGCTTTCCATTTTTGGTACTGCTTACTTATTCGCATATTTCTTTAGAAAAAATTGGATTTAAAAATTAAAAAATAAAAATTATGGGACCATTAATTCCTAACGATATAATTTCATTTGAATGGAGCAGCATAATAGCCATTATTATTGGCATTTTCTTTGGGTTTATATTAGAAGCATCGGGGTTTTCGTCTTCTAGAAAATTGGCTGGTGTTTTTTATGGCTACGATTTTGCTGTTTTAAAAGTATTTTTCACAGCAGCCATAGTATCATTAATCGGGTTATTATATATGGATTATTTAGGTTATGTAGATATGAGCCGTTTATATGTTCACCCAACCTATTTATGGGGTGCTATTATTGGAGGCGCTATAATGGGCATAGGATTTGTAGCTGGAGGCTTTTGCCCAGGAACTAGCTTATCGGCAGTAGCAATAGGTAAAATAGATGCCATGGTTAATGTTGTTGGTATTATGGTTGGCGTATTTATTTTTTCAGAATTATATCCGCTTTTCGAGCCAATTTACAATGGATATTTTCAGGGCAATATAACCCTAGTAGATTCCTTAGGCGTTAACCCTTTCTGGTTTGTATTTTTATTAACAATAGTTGCTATAATTATGTTTTTTGCTACCGATTTAATTCGTAAGCGCGTGAAAAAAGTATTTTACTAACAACTAAAATTACACAATATGGTAAATAGAAAATTAGTTAGGTTTTTGTCTTTCCGTTATATAATTCTCGCATCTATTTTAATAGTATTGGCTGGTGGCTTAGTATTATTACCAAAATACGAAAAACGCGAAGGCATTAGTCCAGAAACATTACTAAGTAATGTTATTAGTCCTGAGCGTTACATAACTACCGATGAACTTGCTGATAGGATAATTAATCAAGACCCGTCATTACTATTAATCGATGTTAGAGACAAGAACAACTTTAACAAATACAGTTTGCCAAATGCGGTAAACATACCCTTAAAAAATGTTTTAGATGTAGATTCTGAACCGTATTTAAATCAAGACCAATACGATGTTATTCTCTTTTCTAATGATAATTTATACTCAGATCAAGCATGGGTATTGTGCAATAGAAAAGGCTATAAAAACCTTCATGTTCTCAAAGGTGGTATCAATACCTGGTTTAGCACTATTATAAACCCAAAACAACCAACGGAGGATATGCCTTCAAACGCATTTAAACAGTATGCTTTCCGTAAAGCCGCTAGCATGTATTTTGGTGTAGCTTATCCTAAAAAAGCGCAAAAACAAGCTGTTATTACAAAAAATACAAATACTGTAAGCGTACCCAAAAAAATAGTTCCAAAGAAAAAAAAGAAAAAAATGCCAGTTGAAGGTGGTTGTTAATGTATTTGTTATTATAAAATTACTTAAGCATGAAAGAATTAGAAAAAACAAAGCGTATATCTATTGCACTAACGCTATTTATTTTGGCGATTTTAATTGGTCTTTTAACCTTCAAACGTCCAAAAAACACTTATGCTATAAATACTCAAGAAACATTACATAAAATTACCAATACAAATGTTCTTGTAACGTTAAATAGTCTAGAAAACCCCAATTATATACCAGTTGATGTAAGAAGTCCATTTGAATTTGAAAAAGGCCATCTTGAAAATGCAATAAACATTCATACACCCGATATTTTGAATGAAAAAAATATTGCTTTTTTTAATGAATTAAAAGCAACAAATAAAACAGCCATATTATATGGTAATACGCCTCAAGATGCTAATGTACCTTTTGTTTTTTTATATCAATTAGGGTATGATAACATTAAAATATTGACTATTGAAAATAGTTACGCTCAAAATAAACTTGTTTCTAAAAATTGTGAGGTTGAAACACTAAAAACAGATATTAGAGCCTTTATAGATGAATCTGTAAAAAATTCAGAGGTAAAAGTGATTCCCAAAAAAATAATTCAACCCCCAAAAAAAATTATTCCTGTGCAAAAAAAGAAGAAAAAAATTCCCGAAGGGGGTTGTTAATTCCACAAAAAAATAAAGCTGCTTAATTTTTATTAAGCAGCTTTTTTTGCTTAAAAAACGCTTTCAAAATCTCTATCTAGCGCTATTAAAACAGCTTTTACTTAAAACTACAAACTTAAATAATTTGCGCTTTTTCTTCTATTGCTTCAAATTCTTTTAAAATACTGTTTTTCAGGAAGTTACTTTGTAACAAATGTTACAGATTTTATCAATTATTTATAGGTAAAAATTGACAAAAGTCATGAAAATTTTAGGGGTTACTATCTAATTTAATTCGTAATAAAATCAAACTAATATTTTGAATCTTAAATAATTAAACCATGAAAAAAACACCTTTCTTTTTGTTAGTATTATCAATTTGTGCAACTGTTTTATTTAGCAGTTTTACAAGTTTAGATAATGTTATTGAACAAGACAATAACACGCCTCCTGATGAATTCGAAATATTGCTTAATTATCTTAAAAGCAACAACGCTTTTATTAATGGCGAATCCCTACCAATAATAATGGCAGATGAGGTTAGAAAAAACATTAAAAATCCTAAATTTCATTTAATTGACATTAGAACCGAAGCTTGGTTTGAATATGGGCATATTAAAAACGCTGCTAATGTAAAGCCAGAAAACTTACTTACCTATTTTGAAACCTCCATTAAGCCTCAAGATTTTGATAAAATAGTTTTAATATGTTATTCTGGGCAATCTGCAGCATATTATTCAAGTTTATTGCGGCTAGCTGGATATAACAATGTGCATAGTATGAAATGGGGAATGAGCTCTTGGAGGGAAGACTTTGCAGACAATGCTTGGAACAAAAACATAAAAAACGACTATGCTACAAAACTTGAAACCACAGAAAAAACAAAACCAGAACATACGTCGCACCCAAAACTAAATACTGGTAAAACAGAAGCCAAAGAAATTCTAAAAGCAAGATTGGAAACTTTATTTGCTACGCCTTACAAGGAATATATTATAAAGTCGATAGATATTTTTGAAAACCCTGATAATTATTACATAATTAATTACTGGGATGAAGATAAATGTACCGGCCATATTCCTGGAACACTTCACTTTCAACCTAACGCATCATTTAGCGATAATCTATTAACACTACCTACTAATGAAAAAATAGTTGTATACGAAGCTACTGGCCAAAAAGCAGCATATATCGTAGCATACCTAAATGTACTAGGTTATAACGCAGGTAATTTAGCCTATGGTGCTAATAGCTTTATGAATGAACTCTTAAAAGAACATGGTCTAGACGCCTTTTCTAAAAAGGAAATTAACATGTTCCCTGTAATAGAATAACAACATAAAACATAACATCATGAAAAAATTAGCAATTTACTTTATAGTATTATTAATTGTTCCTGCTCTATTTCTAACATCATGTGACAGAGGTGACGATCTTGGAGAAGATACCGCCGTTGCTACACCTGCATTTACGCTTATGACAGATTTTATGGTGCTAAACAATCGAGACATTGGTAATATACTTACTAACACAGACAATGAAAAATTTGTTGTTGGGCCACCAGCAGCTGCAGATCTTCAAACTTTCCTTGATACCTATTATATCATGGATTTAAGAAGCAGTTCAGACTTTGCAACAGCACATATTGAAGGCGCTAACAACGTAGCTTTTTCTGATATTCTCACTACTGCAGCCACTACTAGTAAACCCATATTAATGGTTTGCTACACTGGTCAAACAGCGTGTTACGCAACAGCCTTATTGAGGCTTTATGGCTATCCTAGTACAAGATCGCTTAAGTGGGGCATGTCTGGTTGGAATGCTTCAACAGCAGGACCATGGAACAGTAAAATAGGCAGTAACCTTGCAGACGGCCATAGTAACTGGTCTCATCAAGGTGCTCCAGCCACATTAGTGTTTGATGATCCTATAATTTCAACAACATTAACCGATGGCGAAGCAATTTTAAAACAACGCGTAGAGGCATTAGTTGCAGCAGGTTTTGGCTCTGTTACAGTAAGCGGATCTGATGTGCTAAACAATCCTTCGCAGTACTTTATCAACAATTATTTTAGCGAAGCAGATTATTTAGGTTTCGGACATATTAATGGTGCATATAGAATACTTCCATTAACTCTTGGAGATAATTCTTATTTAGGCTTAAACCCAGATGCTAACGCCAAAATTGTTACGTATTGTTACACTGGTCAAACCTCTGCGGTAATTACTGCTTGTTTAAGGGTTTTAGGCTACAATGCCTACACCATGACATTTGGTATGAATGGTATTTACAATACCAACCCATCTTGGACTACAAACCAATGGGGAGGCGATTCAAATCCTAAAAACTTACCTGTAACCAACAATTAATAAGCTCCAAACACAAACGATATGAAAAGCATATACAAATTGCTCATTATAGCACTGTTATTTTTTTCAAACACAGTGCTTTCTCAAGGATGCGATGTAGACGACCCCACATCAACCGATTCTACAAGTACAAGGGCTATAAAAATATTTGGTTATATACAGCCAGAATACGATTATAATTTTACCGAGGGCGACCAAGATAATACCATTAGATTTAAAAGAGCTAGAATAGGTGTTCGAGGAAAAGTCCTAAATGATTTCTCGTACTATTTTATGCTAGAAGCTAGTCCGTTTATAGGCGGAACCGCAGATACGTATTTAATGGATGCATTTGTAACTTATGAAGCTGATAATTGGGCTCGTTTTTCTGTTGGTACTTTTAAACAACCATTTAGTTTAGATGTTGCCACACCATGCCACATGCTTAAAACCATTGAACGCTCTGTAGTAGCAGATCAACTGGTTGCACCTCAACGCGATTTTGGACTTGCAGTCTTTGGCGGTAATCCATTCAATAAATTAAATTATTCAGTAGCAGTTATGAATGGTACTGGTCTTAACCAAGGAGACAATAATACCAAAAAAGATATAATGGGTAGAGCTACCTATAAAATAACGCGTTATTTAACAATAGGTGGTAGTTTTAGGTTTGGATACCCTATACCTAACAACAACGAAGACGATCGTTCCTCATACGGAGGAGAAGTATTGTTAGAATTAGATAAACTACGCGTACAAGCCGAATACATCTACGACGAGGGCGCCTATTTTGCAGGTGCTGCAGGCGGTTGCGGTACTACACCAATAGCATTGGGCCAAAAACGAGATGGTGCTTACATATTAGCAACCTACGCCGTTAATGAAAAGTTTGAACCAATATTTAAATATGAATATTTAGACCCAGACATAGAAGTAAAAAATAATATTGGCTATTTAGAAAGAATGACAGTTGGGTTTAACTACTTTGTAAATAACAAGGTAAGGTTTCAATTAAACTATCTCGCAAATATTGAAACTGTTGTTAATGTAGATAACGATCAATTACTAGCTCAAGTACAAATAAGATTTTAAAATAACACTTGTTTACTTTTTTTTTAATTTTTTTACCATGCCCTTCTAGCGCTTGCTAGAAGGGTTTATGCTATATAATTAACTATCTTTGTTTTTAACCATACTATACTAAAAATGAACAGTCAAGAATTAATACTAAAACAAAAACTCGAAGATTGTTATTCTGAAATTTTTGAAAACGAGTTAATAGATGAAATTATTAAGGTAGGCCATTTAAAGACAATTAAAGATGGTGAACTTCTAATTGATATAGGAAGCGACCTTACGCATATTCCCCTAATACTAGAAGGGGTTGTAAAAATTGTAAGAAAAGAAAAAAATGGGGAGGAAATAGTACTTCATTTTTTAGAGCGAGGTAGTACCTGTGCAATATCATTTGCCAACTGTATTAACCACAAAAAAAGTATATTTAAAGGAGTTGTAGAAACTACAATGGAGGGTGTTTTTTTACCTGTAGAACATATAGATGAATGGCTAGTAAAATATAAAACCTGGCGCCATTTTATTATAGATAGTTACCATTTTAGGTTATTAGAAATGGTGGATTCTATTGATGGTTTAGCATTTATGAAAATGGACGAAAGAACATTGAAATTCTTGTCAGACAAGGTGAAAATTAACAATAGTTTTGATTTAAGAATAACGCATCAAGAAATAGCCGACGATTTAAATACATCAAGGGTTGTTATAACTAGAATATTAAAACAACTACATGATGAAAACAAAATTTATTCAACAAGAAATAAAATTAGGGTTTTACAGTTATTTGACTAACCCTATCGCCTTTTCTCATACATAATACAGCCTTAAAACTTTATTTTAATTCAGGTAAAATCGTTATATTTGTTTATATATAACGATACATAAATGATTAGTATAAAAGACGCTGTAAACTTAGTAAAATTAAATACAAGTCCACTTTTAAAAAAAGCCACCAAATCAGTTGAAAAGGCTGGTGGTTACAAATTATTTGCAGATATTCTGTCTCCTATAAACATGCCCCCATTTAGGCAATCGGCCATGGATGGGTATGCGCTACATCGTCATGATGATTTATCATATAAGCTAATTGGCGAAGTAAAAGCTGGTGATGGGCATGAACCAGAATTAAAAAAAGGAGAAGCCGTTAGAATTTTTACAGGCGCACCTGTTCCAGATTCTGCAAATGCAGTGATAATGCAAGAGAAAGTGGTTGTTAATGGTAAAACTATTACGATTTTAGAACAGATACCTTTAGAACATAATATTCGTCCGCTTGGTGAACAAGTAAAAGCTGGAGCCATTGCTTTAAAGAAAAACACCAAACTCACCCCAGCAGCAATAGGCTATTTGTTATCCTTGGGCATTACCGAAGTTTCAGTTTATAAAAAACCAAGTATAGCAATAGTAACCACAGGTAACGAGTTGGTAGAACCAGGACAAGACTTACCGCATGGTAAAATTTACGAAAGCAACTCCAAAATGTTGTTAAGCGCCCTTTACAATCTTAAATTTTACGATGTAACGCTTTATACTGTTGAAGATAATTATCCTAAAACTGTTGAAAAACTAAACGCCGTAATAAACACAAACGATCTGGTAATTATTACTGGTGGTATTTCGGTAGGCGATTACGATTTTGTTGGAAAAGCCCTAAAAGATTTAGATGTTGAAGAATGCTTCTATAAAGTAAAGCAAAAACCTGGCAAACCTTTGTTCTTCGGAAAAAAAGAAGACACCCAAATTTTTGCATTACCTGGAAACCCAGCTGCTGCCCTATCGTGCTTTTATGTGTATGTATATATCGCATTACAAAAAATGATGAACTGCGAGGATGTAGAATTACCACGAATTACAGGAACATCTATTTCAAATTTTGAAAAGAAGGGCGACCGCCCTCAATTTTTAAAAGCTATTTACAATAAAGGCAAGGTTGAAATTTTAGAAGGCCAAAACTCATCGATGTTACAAACTTTTGCCCTATCTAATGCCTTGGTGTTTGCCCCCGAGGATATAACAAAAATTAAAAAAGGCGACACGCTTGAAGTGATACAACTGCCCATTTAAAATAACTATTATGAGCTATAAAATAAAAAGTCGCATATGGATAGAATCTAATGGCAATGTACTCCTTGGCGAAGGCCGCGTGCATTTATTAAAAGCCATTCAAGAAACAGGTTCGCTTTCTAAAGCTGCAAAATCCTTAAACCTATCTTACAAAAAAGCATGGCATCTTTTAGACTCCGTAAATAAATCTGCAAAAAAGCCAGTAACCATAAACAGTATTGGTGGTAAAGGTGGTGGTGGTGCTGAATTGACCGATTACGGAAAATCTTTAATTATTGCTTTTGATGAGATTAATAAGAATTGTTGGGACTTTTTGGATAAGGAATTGGCAAATTATGAGTGCCTAAAGTTTTAAGTACTTAAAATACTAAAAGTTATAGATATTATTTTTTATTAAAAATTCATAAAGAAATATGACCAATAAAGAATTTGCACTGAATTTAGAAAAGCGTACGGTTAAATTTGCGATAGCCATAATAAAATTATCAGCAAGTCTACAAAACACCCCAGAGGCTTTAGTGTTACGAAATCAGCTAACAAAATCTGGCACAAGCATTGGTGCAAATTACAGAGAAGCCAATCGTTCCAGAAGTCCAAAGGATTTCAAAAATAAAATAAAAATAAGCCTAGGGGAAGCAAGTGAAACAGATTATTGGTTAGAAATCATTGAAGAATTAAACTGGAAAAAGGAAAGCATTAAAGAATTAAGAAAAGAAGTAAGGGAATTTATTGCAATTTTTACTTCAATCGCAAACAAGCTCTAACTATAAACACTCACAACTTTAAATACTTTAGGCACTTTAAATACTTATAACTTTAAATACTTTAGGCACTCTAAGTACTTTTAACTTTAAAATGTTACAAAACGAAAACATATACCTTTTTTTAATCATACTGCCCATAGTATCGTTTTTATATTCTAGTGTGGGGCATGGTGGCGCGAGTGGTTATTTGGCGCTAATGGCATTGTTTTCTTTTGCACCAGAGACCATGAAACCAACAGCACTACTGCTTAATATTTTTGTGGCTGGTATTTCTTTCTATTACTACTATCGGGAAGGCTACTTCAACAAAAAATTATTTTTATCATTTGCTGTGGCTTCAATTCCACTAGCCTATTTTGGTGGTACTTTAGAAGTTAACGCATCAATCTATAAAAAGATATTAGCTGTTTTACTAATCTTCGCCATTCTAAAGATGCTAAATGTTTTTGGAAAAGAAAGCGAGAACATAAAGGAAATGAAACTTTGGCAAGGCCTTGTAGTTGGTGCTATTATTGGTTTCTTTTCTGGGCTTATTGGTATTGGTGGCGGCATTATACTAACGCCTGTTATTTTGGTGTTGCATTGGGGTAAAATGAAAGAAGCCGCAGCAGTTTCGGCATTATTTATTTGGGTAAATTCTGTGGCAGGTCTTTTGGGACAATTTCAAAGTGGTATAGCGCTAGAAAATGGTTCGTTTTTATTGGTAGCCATAGCACTTATTGGCGGTGTTTTGGGTGGTTATTATGGCAGTAAAAAAATAAATAATAAAAAACTAAGATATATTTTGGCCTTTGTGTTAAGTATTGCCTGTGCTAAATTATTTTTTACTTAGAATGATAGAAAAAAAGAACATAACAGGAATTATTCTCGCTGGAGGTAAAAGCTCCAGAATGGGAACAGATAAAGGGTTTTTACTGTTAAACCATAAGCCATTTATTCAATACAGTATAGAAGCCTTACAGCCTTTGGTTTCTGAAATTTTAATTGTTTCAGACAATACTAAATATGATACTTTTAAATTAAAACGCATAAATGATATAAAGAAAGATGCTGGTCCTGTTTCTGGAATTTACTCAGGATTAGAAGCATCAAAAACTGAATACAACTTGGTTTTGAGTTGCGATATTCCTTTAATTACTTCTCAAGTATTAAAACAATTGCTTGATGCTGTAGATGATAATTCAGAAGTTATTCAGGCTGAAAGTAATGGTAAATCCATGCCGCTTGTTGCACTTTACAAAACGTCTATTAAAAATACATTTAAAAGTGTTTTAAAAGAGGATGAACGCCGACTAAGAGTAGTTATAAAAGGATGCAACTATAAAAATGTGGTTTTAGATGAAGCACACCAAAACGCCACATTAAACGTAAACACAAAAGAAGAATTAAAACAAATTGAAGATGCTTATTACGATTAAATATTTTGGACAAATAGCAGAAGTGACTCAAAAAGATGAGGAACAAATCGAGACCTCTAAAGGTTCTATTTTAGAGCTTTTAAGTACTCTGAATGCTAAATATTCTGATTTAAAACATAAAGAGTTTCAAATAGCGCAAAATCAAGAACTAGTTGGCTTAGAAGCTAAATTAACAGGAGCAGAAATTGCGTTATTACCGCCTTTTTCGGGAGGCTAGTCATTTCGACCTAAAGGGAGAAATCACATAATTTTGATGAGATGTTTCCTATCGTAGACATGACAAAAAGAGATTAAAACAAATTAGATTATAATATAAAATTTACAATTGGCAGGATGAGATTCCTGCCTTCGCAGGAATGACAAGCAGATATAACAGACATATCATAGTATCAGAAATCGGGCAAGCAGGTCAAGATAAAATTTCCAATGCCAAAGTTTTAGTAGTTGGTGCTGGCGGTTTGGGTTGTCCTGTGCTACAATATTTAACGGCAGCTGGAGTTGGTACGCTTGGTATTATTGATTTTGATGTGGTAGAACTTTCCAATTTACAACGGCAGGTTTTATTTGGAACAAGTTCTATAGGACAAAACAAAGCTGAAGCCGCAAAAAAGCGATTAGAGGATTTAAATGATGGAATTTCTATTATCGCTTACGCGGAAAAACTAACACATAAAAACGCCATTAGCCTATTCGACACATACGATATTATCGTTGACGGATCCGATAATTTTGAAACGCGCTATTTAGTAAACGATGCTTGCATTATTACCAACAAACCTTTGGTATATGGCGCTATTTACAAGTTTGAAGGTCAGGTCTCTGTGTTCAATTACGAAAACGGACCGAGTTATCGCTGTATGTTTCCTAAACCACCACAAAGCGGCAGCGTTCCCAATTGCTCAGAAATTGGGGTTTTAGGCGTGCTTCCTGGAATAATTGGCAGCATGCAAGCCAATGAAGTTTTAAAAATTATACTAAAAATAGGCACTACACTTTCTGGTAAATTATTATGTTACAATGCCTTAACACTTCAAAATTCAATATTAAAAATCAATAGAAATCAAACCATTATACAATCTGTTTTAAAGCATAAAGCAGATTTTAATACTACTAAAACCAATTTTAACTGTGGCACTAAAATTACATCGGTTTCAATAGAAAATTTTCTATCAGAAAAAAATATTCAATTTATTGATGTTAGGGAACATCACGAACAGCCTAAAGTTGAAGCCTTACCTGTAACCCACATGCCTTTAAGCGAATTAAAAAGTAGTTTGAACAAAATAGATATCACTAAAAAGAAAGCTATTTTTTGTCAGTCGGGAATACGTAGCAAGCAAGCAGTAGAATTATTGCGAAAATTAAATATTCAAGATTGTTTTAGTATCGCTGAAGGCGCTTCAGAAATAAATAATATTTTATTATCAACAAGACCTATCTGGTCTCAAAATGCAAAAAAACTATGACACATAAAAAACCAAAAAACGTATTCCAGCAAGGTGCAATTACCTCCGAATTTATAGGCAATTCCATTTACAAACACCAAACCAAAACCAGCATTGGCGCGCATAATATTTTCTTAGGTCAAGTGAGAGCCGATGAAATAGATGGTAAAACTGTTTCGGCTATTGAATATACAGCTTATGAGGATATGGCGAATCAGAAATTTCATGAGATCCGTGAAAGTGCATTTGAAAAATTTGATTTAACCTGCATGCATATTTATCATAGTCTTGGAACTGTAAAAGCTGGAGAAATATGCTTATTCGTATTTGTATCATCACCTCAAAGAAAAGTAGTTTTTGAAGCTTTAGAATTTATTGTAGAAGCTATAAAAGCCGATGTTCCCGTGTTTGGGAAGGAAATTTTTGAGGATGAAAGTCATCAATGGAAGATTAATAATTGATTATTGACTAATTATTATTGATTATTGCCACTCAAACTGAAAAACAATACTATGAAAGAAGCTTTAAAAAAACGGACTAAATTGTTTGCACATAATTGTATTAAAATAACACAGCAGTTACCAAACAATTATCTAGCAAATCATATTAAAGGTCAGCTTATTAGATGTTCTACATCTGTTGCAGCAAATTATAGAGCTACTTGTATAGCGCAATCAAAAGCTAGCTTTATTGCTAAAATCAGTATTGTAATTGAAGAAGTAGATGAAGCGAATTTTTGGTTAGAATTTACTTTAGATGAAAATTTAATCCAGAAAAATAACATTGAAAAATTATTGAAAGAATCTAGCGAACTCACAGCAATCTTTATGGCATCCAGAAAGACAGCAAGCAGGAAATAATCAATTTTCAATAATAAATAATAAATTACTAATGGTAGATATAACAAATAAAAATACAACATTAAGAACAGCAGTTGCGCAAGCAGTAGTAAAAGTAAGTAAACCCGAAACCATTGCAGCGATTAAAAACGATACTGTTCCGAAGGGAAACGTATTCGCTATGAGTAAAGCTGCGGGACTCTTGGGTGTAAAACGCACACCTGATATTTTACCCGATTGCCACCCCTTGCCTATTGAGTTTACTAGTGTGGAATATAAAATTAATGGGTTAGAAATAACGGTGCTTTTCACAGTAAAAACCATCTACAAAACAGGTGTGGAAGTTGAAGCAATGCATGGTGCGAGCGTTGTTGCTTTAAATATGTACGACATGCTAAAACCCATAGATAAAGGCATTGAAATCCATAATATTAAATTGCTACATAAAAAAGGCGGAAAGTCTGATTTTAGAGACACATTTAGAAAAGATGTAACCGCTGCTGTTGTGGTGTGTAGCGATACCATTTCCGCAGGACATAAAGAAGATAAAGCTGGAAAAGCGATTATTAAAAAACTAGAGGAATGTGATGTTAAGGTTTTGGAATATGTTATTATTCCTGATGAAAAAGATACCATTCAAGAAAAAGCTAAATCCTATCAAAAACAGGGTTTAGATTTGGTAATTTACACTGGAGGCACCGGACTTTCTGGTAGAGATGTAACACCAGAAGCATTACTGCCTATTTTAGACAGACGTATTCCTGGAATTGAGGAAGCTATTCGTAATTACGGACAAGAACGCATGCCTTTTGCAATGCTCTCTAGAAGTGTGGCTGGAACACTTGGAGACACCTTAGTTTTGGCATTACCTGGTTCAACAAACGGTGCAAAAGAATCTATGGACGCTATTTTTCCTGCGGTGTTGCACAGTTTTAGAATTTTAAAAGGGGCAAGACATGATTAAAGTGTTTATGCGCGGAATCGTTAAATCGTTTAATTGATTAAACAGTTTAACAATTCAATGATTAAACAAAGTGAAGATATGAGCGAAAACAAAAATATATTAACAGATTCACATGGCAGGGACCACACATACCTGCGCATTTCGCTAATTGAGCGGTGTAATTTACGGTGTACCTATTGCATGCCCGAAGAAGGCGTAAAACTATCGCCCAAAAGTAGTTTAATGACCTATGAGGAAATCTACGATATTGCTAAAACCTTTGTAGAACATGGTGTTACCAAAATAAGGCTAACGGGAGGTGAACCTTTAATAAGAAAAGATATTCCCGTAATTTTAGAAAAACTGGCAGCACTTCCTGTGGAACTTTCAATAACTTCTAACGCTGTTATTATTGATAAATTTATTGATGTTTTAAAAGCAAATGGCGTTAAAAAAATAAATGTGAGTTTAGATTCCTTGGATGCTGCAAAATTTAAACATATTACCAGAAGACATGAGTTTGAAAAGGTTTATAACAATATTTTATTATTAGTAAAAGAAGGGTTTGAGGTAAAAGTTAATGCAGTGTTGATAAAAGGCTTTAACGATAATGAAATTATCGATTTTATCAACTTTACTAAAGATTTACCAATTTCTGTTCGGTTTATAGAGTTCATGCCTTTTGATGGGAATAAATGGGATATGGGTAAAATGGTGTCCTATGCTGAAGTGATGCAATATGTGAACGCTTCTTTTTCCGAAGAAAACATAGAACGTTTACAAGATGCGCCTAATGATACCTCTAAAAATTATAAAATAAAAGGCTACAAAGGTAGTTTTGCTATTATAAGCTCTGTTACCAATCCGTTTTGCGATTCTTGCAACAGATTGCGCTTAACGGCTAATGGCCAGTTAAAAAATTGCTTGTTTTCATCTACAGAATCTGATTTATTATCGACACTTCGCGCAGGAAAGTCCATTGAACCTGTTATTAAAAAAGCAGTACAAGCAAAACTAAAAATGCGCGGTGGCATGGATACTTTAGAAAAATTGCAAGAACCTATGCTACATAACAATAACAGAAGTATGACTGCAATTGGAGGATAAGATTTTTTAGCTGCATATTCTAGTAATGAAAGTTATGATGACTATTACGTTTAAAATACAAACTAAAATTTCTCAACTATTGATACGAACCAAAAACACACTTTATCTTTTATTCTCGTTAATTGTAATGCATGCTATTTAGTACCTTTAAACAGTGTTATAATTTGTCTTATTTTTAATATATTAATTATTTTTTCAGCTTTAACTAATCCAAAACGACGTATCAACTTTAATCTTTGAATAGATAGAAATGACATCCAAGCATTGTTGTAATGATGGATGGTATATGTTTTTTCTGTTATAAATATTATACCTGTTTGATGATTTTTGGGACTAAAATATTCAGAAGGAAATAAAAAGAACGAATTTTTATTTTCTATCAATTTAGAAATATTCCTTACCTCTTCTAAATTTAGTTGAATTATTTTTTTATTTCTTTCAATTTGAGATTGCATTATTTCAGGCAAAACTAGCATATCAAAAAAACCGTCTTGTTTTATAAAATGACGATTCTCATAATATTTGATACAATCTAGTAACCAATCGGATTTTTTTTCAGCACCAAAAACAGCTGCTTCCAAAAGATCATCGTATTGGCTTCCAATAAAATATGGCAAAGTTAGGAGGTCATCAAAAGTTTTTAAAACTTCAACGTCTGTGTCTAAATAAATCCCTCCATATGTATATACCGCAAGTAATCTGATATAATCTGATGCAAATGCGTATTTTTTGCTTTGATAGGCTTGTTTTGTCCAAATAGTTGTTTCTACGTTAAATTTATTAATATCCCATAGAATAAAGTCATAATCAGGTAATTTAGCTTTCCAAGATTCAATACATTTTTTTATTAGTTTAGGATACTCATCCTCACTAAGCCAACAAAAATGAATTATTTTAGGAATCATATTTTACTTTTTTTATATTTCGATTGTATATCCGTAACTATAAACAATCTGTATTGTTTGAAATAACCAACCTATAAATATGTTTTCTACAAATATCTACGATTTAGTGTGTAAACATTTTTTTAAGTATTATTTTAGATATTTCTTTTTAATTTTATGATATAATTTAACCATATTTATTTGACATAGGCTGTAGTGATATTTAACCGAAATATTTAAAAGCTAAGGTCTAAACGCCCTATCATGTTTTATATTAAATCAATTAATATATGTGCCTACTAGCTCTAATAATTAGTGTTGGTATATAAAAAAAACCAGCACTTTAAAAAAATGCTGATTTGTAAATTGCTATTAACTATAACACCTCTAAAATGATATAGATTTTTAAATTTAAAAAACATATTAATGATTAAATTTTAATTTTCGATATGTAACAATTAACTATAGATAATTAACCATTTTTTTAAGACCAATTGAATTTAATATTGTTTCATCCGCTTTAAAACTTTTAAGTCAAATAATCAAAAAAAGCTTTGTTTTAATTCTAAGTGATTTAAACTTTCACATAGAAAAAGAGAAAAAAGCACTTTTTTTAAGATAGCTTTAATCAAAGGTTTATTAATAAACAAACATTTACTAGGATGTATAATTTTAGAATGCTTTATTTCGGTCTTTTTCATTACATTCTTTTATTAAGTAAGCATTATTTAACTTTTGCGTTTATTTTACTAAAAGTCTAAATGATTTCATTGACACTTCTCAAAGTAAAACCAGTATGACACATCGTAAAAAAGAAGGTACAACAAAACTAAAAATGTATAACAATGAAGGTTTTTAGAGAAACTATAAGGACTTGGATTACACATTAACACGAGTGCCTGTTGCAATTAAAAATATAAAGGCCAATACCATGAAATATTGACCTTTGATTGCCTATAACAATATCGTCTCTCAGGTGATATGTTGACTCAAATATAAAATAAACCAATAATGATTTTTTGATTTTTCGATATATGACCATTAACCGTAGGTAGTTTGCTGTTACATAAAGTTAAATGACGTTATCTTAAATCCTTTATTGTATTTAACATTAACGATGTGTACTATCAATACTATAGTTTTCAACTAGATAATTAAAAATATTTTGATTTTTTTTACAAAATTTATAGTACGGCAAATAGTATTTTACCCCATAAAACTTAACACTTTTATGGTACTCATTCATAAGCTTGCTGTATACCTCTGATTCGTTATTGTCTACCTTTACCCCAAACTCAATTAAAAACCCAACTATAGCCTCATAACTTATAGTATTCTGTATTGCTGCGACAGGTTTTTGTACATTATTTAAATTTGTACCACATTTGCTTTCAAAATTAATCACCTCCCTATTTAAAGGAGTATTTAATTTTCTGTAACTATGAAGGCTTATAACTTTTACACCCATAACAAAACTAAATAAAAAAAATTCTTATTATGATGAACTATAATTGAGAGATTGAAACAAAAAAACCTCGATAAAAATCGAGGCTTTTATTAACACTAAAGAGTTTTTAGTTAGCTATTAATCAATATAAACTCAATTTTAGTATAAATTTAAATAACAATTTAAGGCCCTATAAAAAACTCTTAATCTACTACCTCTCATTTTAATAGGCCCCAAACCTGAAAAAAAATGTTCGATTAAGAGTTTTATTTGGATATCTCAATAATTTTATAATTCAAATATATACACTTTTGGCAACCCATAGTTTAAATATTCGACAGTTAGACACTATGTGAAGGTAAGTAAACATAAACTAGGGTTAAACGGTAATTACAAAACATCATAATTTAATGAAAATAATACTATAACAAACTAACACGTTTCATTAACTCGGTTCTGCTAGATCTACCAATAGGGTATTAGTGCTTTATTAATTAGTACGGTGTTATCTTCTATTTCTAAAATTTTATTGATATTTATTGTATAAGATCTATGTACTCTAAGAAATAGAGCGTCTGGTAATTTATTGTTAATTTTTTATGAATTTAATTGTATTTCCACTATCGAATTTTAATAAATATATTCCATTAGCGAAATTGCTAATATCAATTTGTGTATTGTTAGAAATAATTCCGTTTTTAATTTTATTACCAAAAATACTAAAAATGGTATATGACTCATTTGAATTTATATTCGAAATTTGGATAAATTGACTTGACGGATTTGGATAAATTTTAACATTATTAGTTGTAGCATTATTAATATTTAATGTTGAACTTAGTACTATGTCATCAAGACCAAATGATTCATTACCTTGTGAACTTGTTATAGTGAATGAATTGACACTTGTCCAATTCAAAGTTACTGTTGCACCTGTAGACGATGAAATAAATTGATCAACACTTGAGTTACTACCACCAGAAGGAGTAAAGGTCCAGGTTGAGCCAATAGAGGCGTCTGCATCTAATCCAAACACCGTAGCGATGTTAACTGGTGCGCTAAAAGAAACAGTTACTGAAGTAGTTTGATTAGTAGCAAAAACAACATTGCCTGAAGAACCAGCATATCCAGCTCCGTTTAAGATACTATGGCTGTTAGAAGATGTTGTAAATGTTGCTGTTATACCATCAACAGTTTGAACGACTCCGTTTTCGGTATCAATTCCAGTTTCCCAATCGAAGGTTTGTGAGAATGACATAAAACTGATTAATGCAAAAAATAAAGTTGAGTAAATTTGTTTCATTTGTAAATAATTTAATTGTTAATATATGGTTTTAATGTTTGCTAACGTTGTGTATAATCAATACTATAGTTTTCAACTAAATAATTAGAAATATTTTGGTTTTTTTTCAAAAGTTATAGTACGGCAAATAATATTTTACCCCATAAAATCTAACACTTTTGAGGTACTCGCTCATAAGCTTGCTGTATACCTCTGTTTCGTTATTGTCTACCTTTACCCCAAAATCAATTAAAAAACCAACTATAGCCTTATAACTTATAGTATTCTGTATTACTGCGACAGGTTTTTTTTTAGATTATTTAAATTGTTACCACATCCGCTTTCAAAATTAATCGCCTCCCGCTTCTTTAAAGGAGTATTTAATTTTCTTTAACTATAAAGGTTTATAACTTTTGCGCCCATAAAAAAACTAAATAAAAAGAATTATTATTAAGACGAACTAAAATTATATTATTAAAAAACCTCGATAAAAAAATCGAGGCTTTTATTAACACTAAAGAGTTTTTAGTTAGTTATTAATCAATATAAACTCTATCTTAGTAAAAATTTAAAATAACAATTTAAGATCTTAAAAAACTCTTAATCTACTACCTTCCATTTTAATAGGCCCCAAACCTGAAAAAAAATGTTCGATTAAGAGTTTTATTTTAGATACCTTAGTTTTTTCGCAGGTCAAATTTATGTGCTTTTGGCAAGGTGAAATTTAATAATTCGACAGATAAACAATATGTGGAGGTAAGTAGTCATAGACTAGGGTTAAAAGGTAATTAAGAAACATCATGATTTAATAAAAGTACCCTTATAACAAATTAATACGTTTCATTAACTCAGTTCTGCTAGATCTACTAATAGGTATTACTTCTTTATTAATTAGTACGGTGTTATCTTCTATTCCTAAAATTTTATTGGTATTTATTATATAAGATCTATGTACTCTAAGAAACAGAGCGTCTGGTAATTTATTTTTAATTTTTTTTAAGGAAGAGTGTACTATATAATTATTCTTTTCTGTTTTTAAATTGATATAATCGCCTTTAGCCTCTATTAAATAAATGCTTGGGATATCAATTTTAATAAGGCGTTTATCTATATTTACAAAAAGCTGATTCTCTGATGTTTCTATTAAATTGCTTGCTAGACTAGTTTCCGAAGCTTGATGCATATTCTTTTTAATTTTTTGAATAGCTTTATTGAAACGTAAGGGTAAAATGGGTTTTAATAAATAATCTACAACACAATCGTACTCGTAAGCCTCTATCGCAAAGTTTTTATCGGATGTTGTAAGTATAATTTTAGGAGTTTTTTCTAGTACATGTTTAAGCTCACCACTTGCCAGCGTGTTAATAAAATCGAACCCTGTAAAATCTGGCAAATGTATATCTAGTAAAATAAAATCTATTTGTTTTTGCTGTTGTTTTAGAAATGATATGCCCTGGAGAACACTATCAAATTCTCCAACAACTTTTAAATCTGATATTCCAGAACACAGTTGACTTAAAATTGTTCTAGCCGTAGCCTCATCGTCTATAATTATGCAATTCATTTTATTGTGTTAAATGCTGTTTAAATAATCTGTTATTTTGTCTAAAACCCTCTTAAACTCTTCATTAAGGCTGTTATTATGTATCCTTAAATTCTCTTCATGCTTAATAGCTAATAAATAGCCTTTTTCAAAACTTAAAATGCTTAGCTTATGTTTTAGTTTATGTACATTTTGCAATGCCATTTCAAAATTGTTTGAATTTATATTTTTATAATAAGAATGCTTTTCTACAGGAAATTCTTGTTTAATAATATCAATTAATTTTTTTGAAAAAATTTTATCGCCATTTGCTAGCTTGTTTATATATTTTAAATTTGGCACATCCATTAATCTACTTTTTAATAGTGAAATAAAATACCGTTTCTTTACCTAGCTTAGACTCTACCCAGATTCTACCTCCATAAATTTCTATTATTTTTTTTACAATTGATAAACCTATACCTGTAGAATGTTTGTTTTTAGTTATGTAATAAAATATTTTGAATATTTGATGATGATACTTTTTATCTATACCTACACCATTATCTCTTACATAAAATAGATAATACTTATTTTTCGTTTCACACCCTATTTCTATTTTCCCGTTTTCCTTGTCGTTATGAGTTATAGCATTGTTTAATAAGTTTTGAAACAATTGATTAAACTTTATTTTATCGCCATAAATAATTGGTAATTCACTACTAACAAATATATTTATATGTTTTGGAACATGAAGCGTTTTTATAATATCATGAAGCAGATGATTTAAGTTTATTAATTCATTTTGTCCTGATTCTGAATTAATACTAGAATACCTTAAAATACCTGTGATTAAAGCCTCCATGCGTTCTAAAGTTTGCTCTAAACTGTCAAAATGTTTAAGGCTTTCTTCATTTAAATTTGTATAGTTATCCTCTTTAATCCATGCTGTTAAAGCACTTATGTTTCGCAAAGGCGATTTTAAATCATGAGACACAATTTGAGCATATTCCTGCAATTCATTATTTTTATTTTTTAATACTTTTACTAAATTATCTTTTTCTAATTGTAGTTTTTTCTGGCTTGTAATATCTAAATGAATACCTATAGAGCCTATAATTTCTCCATTTAGATTATAATTTGGTGCGCCGCTTACTAACCAAGTTCGTTTTTCGCCATTTTTGATTGTTACATCTATTTCATAGGAACTAGATTGCCCTTCTATTCGCATTTTATTTTTGTCCTGAAGTATTTTTAAAGTTTCTCCATTCAAAAAAACATCACTTCCGTACTTGCCTACTAATTCATTTTCTGAATACCCAGAAATTTTAGTAAAACTTTGGTTGCACATTAGTATTTTATCATGCTTGTCTACTTCTAAAAGTCCTAAGTTCATATTGGCAATAATACCACTGTATTTTTGTTTTTGAGCTTCTAAACTTTTTCTATACTTTTTTTGTAAAGTAACGTCTTTGTAACTCCATAAATGCCCCTTGTAAACATCGTCATTGTATAGTGGAATATAATCTCTTTCAAGAACTTTACCACTTTTCATTATCAACTCATCGCCTAAAACAGTTTCCTTTTTTAACAAAATAGCTTCAATGCGTTTTACAAAACCATCTGAATTTTTAAAGAGTATTTTATTTTGCTCTGCTGCATCGGTACAATCTGCCCCAACCATTTCTTCGGGTAAAAGCGGAATATGGAACATCTCGCAAAATTTAGAGTTTGTTAAAACAATTTTTCTGTTTTCATCTTCTAAAAGTATACCACTTTCAAGACTAGATATTAATATCCTAAGCCTTTCTTCAGATTTTAAAAGTCTTTTTTGAGCACGTTCTTTTTCATTTAAGCTTATAGCATTTTTTATTTTTAATGCTATAATTCTAGCAATATTTTCAATTGTGCGAAGTTGAACTTCTGTAAAATGGTTTTTATTTGGATGTTCAGAATCTATAACGGCTATAACTTTGTTTTCAATAATGATAGGTACGGTAAGTTCTGAGTAGTTCCTAGCAATATCAACTATATAGCGTTTATCTTTGCTAGTATCATGTATTAACATAGACCTACCTGTTTTTGCAACTGTACCTACTATGCCTTTACCTATATCGAATTTTAGCCTGTTTACTATATCGCCAAAAGCACTTATTTTATCTCCACTGGCAGCTATTTGTTCTACTTGGTTTTCAGTGTGATTAACAGAATATATAACACAATCATCTGTTTTAAGGTAATTAGCTATCTTTTTTGTAATATTCAATGAAATTTCATAGATATCCATTGTCCCAAGAATGGATTGTGCAATGTCGTTAATTACTTCGGTAATTATTTCATTTTCTTTTGATATTGTAATATCTCTTAATATTCCTTGTGCAGCAACAGGTTCCCCTTTGTCATAAATAATACTGGCATTAATATGGGTTATTATAACTTTACTTTTATTATTTTTTATTTTTATTTCAAAATCTTTTAAAACACCATTTTTAAGCAACTCTTGAAACGAATTTGAAACTCTATCATAATCACCGGGGAGTACCATTTTTGCTAAATTATAGTCTACTTTATCATCTTCAAATCCTAGCATCTCGGTAGCGGACTTGTTCATTTTAAGTACATTAAAATTTAAATCCATTATGACGTAGGCATCTACTATATTTTCGAAAACGCCTTGTAACTGAGAATCTGACCTATTTAGTAAAGACTCTAAATCAGCATTTAATTTTTCTAATTTTTTATTTGTTTTATAAAGCTCTGTAGACCTAACTTCTAGTATTTTTTCGGCTTCTTTTCTAGCTGCCTTTTCGCGTTTTAAGGCGCGTTGTAATATGTCAATTTTATTTTTACTCATTAATTTTGGTAATAATAAACTTAACTTCTGTACCGTCTTGTTTTATTTTTTCTAAAACTACAGTTGCACTAGAATTAAAATACTCGAAGGTTTTATTTATTAAACCTAAACCAAAATGGTGCATGGCCCTACTAGATTTATAAACCATTATTAACACATTTTGGGTGCTTTCAACCACCTCGAAAGTTGGGAGTTCAGCGTCGGGGTATATTTTTAAAACCTCAACATGAATATGGTTTTCTATAGACGACAACATGGTTACAGGATCTTGGTACACTAAAAAAAATTCTGGATAATTTCTTTCTAATAAATCAAAAAAATGTGTGCCATAAACAAGTAATAAATCATCGGTAGAAATTTCTGTTTTAAGACTTAAATTTTGAAACAATTCTAGCATCTCAGAAAACTTATAAGTGCCTACAGCTGTGTAAGCGCCTTTAGATGGCAAATTAGAGTTTTGTATAATATCGTCAACCATTTCAAGACCATATTTTTCTTCAACCATTTCTAAAAACTCTGTAAAAACAATACCTTTCATTATTAAGCTATTTCATTAATGCTCCAATAATCTAATACTTTTTTAATTTTTGAAACATAATCTTCGTATTTTAAAGGTTTTATGATATACCCAGCGATACCAATTTTATAACACTCTATCACATCTTTAGAGTTATTGGACGTTGTTAATACAACAGCAGGAATACTTTTAAGTGTTTCTGTATTTTTTAAAATAGACAAAAACTCGATACCACTAAGTTTTGGCATATTTAGGTCTAACAGGATAATATCTGGCTTTTTATCATTTTTTTCTAAAATACCGAGTGCTTCTTCACCATTATTAGCTTCTATTATTTTGTGCTTTATTTGTAACGAAGCAATAACCCTGTTAAGTTTCATAACTTCAATCGTGTCGTCTTCAATCAAAAGTATGTTTAACGATTTTATCATTTTACGTCTTTGTAGAATTAAGTGGACTACAAATTAACGGTTTTATGGCTGTTTTTTTTTATTAATAATAGATTTATTTATAAAATCCCATAATTTAATTCTTTTATTGAGCGACTGTTTTGCAACTTGTAAACTTTCTTCCCATTTAATGTCGCTATTTCCGCAAAGCGTCCTAATCATCTCTAATGATAATGGCCCGTGCGTATCTCCATCTAGCTCAATATGTCTTTCAAGATAATAAATTAGCTTATTGTAAGTTTCACTTTTATCATTAGAATTTTTTAGAATCTCTATAAACATATCTGGAATAACATCTTCTCTCCCAAAAGTAAATGCAGATGCTATTAAATGAGTTTTTTTTGTTTCTATAACCTCAAAAGTAAACTTAATAAAATCTTCAACGGGCGCACCTATCTCTAATTCTTTTAATGTATCTATAATATTGACACCTGAAGAAATAAGGTTTATTAATAAATCTATTTGAGAAGTATCAGCACCTATTTGCCGCATTGCATCACAATACATTTCAAAATGGCTTTTAGGCTCCCCCAATTCGTTTATATCTGATTCCTCTCCATGTACAATTTCATTAATAAATCTAGCCAATACAGAATTTTTTCTTGGTGTCCAAGGTACTGCTGTATTTGTTAGTTGCAACTGTATAGCCTTTAACAGGGACATAAAATCCCAAACAGCAAAAGCATGAATTTCGGTAAAAATTTTTATATCATCTAAACACTTTAAGTTTTCATAAAGCTGATGGTTTTTTAGTTGATGCCTTAAATCTGCTATGTTAGTTTCTATATGCTCTATTCTGTCCATAATTATATGTAGTTTAAAAAGTTTTATATATTAAAAAACTATACCTTAATGGTATAGTTTTTTAAATAATCTAGTGTTTTAATAATATAACCTACCGCACTACAAATTTTTTAGTTAACTCCTTTTCGTTAGCTAACGTTACTTTTGCAAAATATATTGAGGCTTTTTGGTTTGTAAAGTTATACGTTTTTATTGTACTGTTTGTTTTAATATCAAATATGCGTTGCCCCAGTGCATTATAAATTTTAATGTTTTTTATAACGCTGTTATCATTTGTGCTAAATTGCACGTAACCAGTATTTAGCACTATAACTTCTAAATTAGTATTTGATATTTCCAGGTCTCTAGTTGATAAGGTTTGGTTTTTAAATACTATTTCAAAGCGATTGTTAAATTCTCCTGCTTCTGAACTAAACACATAAGAACTAGCAGACAAATTATGGATTGTATTAAGCAACTTGTCTTTTAAATAAATGGTGTTACCCTGTAAAAAATCGCCTTTTAGGTTTGCTATTGAAATAGAAAAAGTGTTTTCTATGCTAGCCTTAAAACCTAAACCAATAACCTCATCTAGGTTTATGCTATTACTATCTTTACCTTGCAGAACAAATTTTTTGTTTGAATTCTCAATAGTAGAATATAGGTAAGACCCTGAACCTTCACCAAATTTTGTGGCATCGTATTGCAAACCATCATCATCATTTGTTGCACCTTCTACATAACCAACTAAAATTTGACTAAACACACCATTATCTGATGTTAAGTTAAGCCATAACTTGTTGCTTTTTACTAGACCTTTTGGAGGTACACCTGCACTTTTAAAAAACTGACTATTACTTGTTGCGTCTGCCATACGCATTGCATTGGTAAATGTAGCATTACCAGCAGCCTTACTCGCTATAAAGAAACTTTGGCCAGAGGGTACAAATCCATTAACAGCCCTAGCTGAATCTGGGCTACTACTTACACTACCTGTAGCATTAAATGGTATATAATCCGTTCCGCTAAACTCCCCTCCAACAGGTGGCGTTTCTTGAGACCAGAAATAAGCTGCCCCTTCAAGAACGCTCGTATTAGTTCCTAAAAATTGATTTAAATCTATTGCTGAAGGGTATGGATTCCCTATTAAATTCCAGTTTTCTCCATTAGAAGCATTATAGTAAATAGGTGCTGTAATTGTACCTGTATTAAATTCACCTGTAAAAGATACTGTTTGTACTCCTGATGTTTTTCCGGTAATTGTATACCCTCTGGTAGGCACCATTGTACCGCCTCCCATATACATCCATCTAGAACCATCCCAATAGTATCTTCGTTTAATGTTTGGAAAAGCTATATTAACATCCATATTTTTAACTGGAGAGCTCCAGTATGTATAATGGTACCACTGGTCTTTGTTTGGCGTACTTTTGTTTACTGTTGAAGTTCCTGTTACATTAAATGTTCCGTCATTTCTTTGCACAAAAGCACCTTTAGTCTCAACAACAATATTACCTGCGCCTAATGTGTTATAGTTTACCTCAACAAAGGTAGCATCATCTACGGTTAAGGTTTTGCCTGCGTTAATAGTTAGCGATTTACATCTAAAACTTGTTTGAGTACCACCAATACTGGTATTGTAATCACCATCTATAACAGCTCTAGTCGCCAAATTAGGACCTGTAGTATTAGACCAACTAGTGCCATCCCAAATAGCATATTCTGAGATTGTGCCTTTGAAACCAAAATCCTCAAGTTCAAAATCAGCATTATCACTACTTGCGTCCCACAAATAAATTCTAAAAGTAATAGCGCCATCTACACCTTGGAAATCAGCACTTGTTAAATCAAATTCTACACCAGTATCTGGTTTTACATCACCTTCAATATTTGATGCAAAATTATCAATGCTAGACCTTAAGGCACCTTTATTTACATTACCTCCACTATCATCACCATTATAAAAAAACTCTTGAAAATTAATTTCATAACCCGTGTCTGGTTTTAAAGTGAACTCAAAATAGTCATTATCGCCAGTATTTAAAGTTCCACTAGTGCTTATACGATCTACTGTAATCTTATCATCATCTTCGCGTATTCTTAAACCACTTCCTAAAGACACTCCAGATACCGTAATGTTTGGATAAACTTCCTGCCCTCTAGTATATGGCATATCATCCTGAGTATCATCTGTACTAATTTCATTTTGCCATATAAAACCATCTATCGTTCTATCGTCATCCTCTCTATAACTTTGAGAATAATACCATATACCATTAGATACAGAATAAATACGATAATAATAACGCGTATCTAACTGCAACAAGTCATGAACATAATTATTAATAGTAGCTGCATCTACCGAGCTTAACAACACAATGTCGTTACCAATGTCGTCACCAATTTGATATAATATACCATCTTCTGGTATGCCAAAATCGTCTTCGGTGTTATAAACCAACATTAAATTATCATTTAAACTATTTGCTTGTGCACTAAATGTAACATTATTATTAAATGTACTAGAGGTAGCCGTAAAGCTTATTGGTGCTTCAACGGCTAAAGTAGTTGCATTAGCTTCAACACCTCTTGAAAAACCAGCTGAACCTATAGACCATGCCTTAAAATAATAGGTTCTGTTTTGTCTTAATTGCGGAAGCGTATTAGTATTTACAGCAGTGGCATTTCCCTCATAAATAATGGTGCCATTACCACTTAATACAATGTTATTATTAGCGTCTGTGGTTGGAGTTCCAAAACTATTCGTAGTGTTATAGGCTACCAGTATATTATCACCATCAGAATTTGCTGTGGCACTTAAATCTAAAAATGTATATGGATTTGTAGTAGAAGTACTTGCAGTAAAGGTTGCGGGATTATCACTTGCAGGGGCGATAACGGTTATGTAGTTTGTTTTGGTTTCAGTGTCAGAACCAGCAGTATTTGTAACTGTTAATGTAACTGTGTAATTGCCTGCTGCATTAAACCTAACTTCTGGATTTTGAGACGATGCAGATGTACCATTAACATAGGTAACATTACCTGGATTTGAAAAAGACCACGCCCATGTAGTTGGTGTATAATTGGAAGCGTCAGTAAAAGCAATTACATCATCTATGTAAGGAGTTACATTATCTACTGAAAATTCCGCAACTGGTTCTAGAGATGTTCCTTGAATATTAATTTTGTCAAAATATATTCTATCACTGTTTCCAGCATCAGTTTCAAATCTGATTTCAGAATCGCTATTAAAAGTATAGTTTGTTGCATTTAGAGTAATACTTACATCATAGGTTCTATTGTTGTTGCCCCAGTCTACATCATGACTATATTCTAGGACTTCTGTCCCATCTAGCTTAACCCAAAAGATATCATCATCATCATCAAAACTTCTAGATTGAAATGAAAAAGAAATAGTAACTGTTGTGTAGCCACTTAGATTGAACTCTTGGTAAAAAGATGAAGCATCACCACTATCATCTTTAAGTTCCCACGAAAAATCTCCCTGTGGCGAATTATCACTTTCTCTTCTTCTACTATCATTACCACCATCAGTCCACCCACCATCATTACTTTCAAAGTTTGTAAAGTATGGCAAATTGGTTTGTGCCGTTATAGTAGAGATTCCAAATAAAATAAGAAAAATAAATAATGCGTTTTTTAATGTTGTAGTTTTAAAAATCATAGGTTTCAATTTGGGTTTTCATTAACTTAACTTGTGTTTTATCGATGTTTTTAGCGTTTTAACGTGCTGCAAATCAATTTATTAGCAAATATATTATTTGATATGGCTGTAAAACTTATATTTCGATGAGTAGTATAAAAACCTATTTGAATAAACATTACCTGTAGATTAATGGCAACTAGAAGCAGTTTACTTCTAACCTACTAATTGGTGTTGAGCAACAGACTCAACTTTTAAGAGGAACAAACAATAAGTTAAGACCCATAAACTCTTGAATAAAAAAAATTGGGATATACGCCACAAAAACGCACATCCCAATTACCACTATTAATCTATCTAACTTATTTTAAATCGTATCTATCTAAATCCATTACCTTAGCCCATGCTGCAACAAAGTCTTTAACAAATTTTTCTTCGGCGTCATTAGCACCATAAACTTCACAAACAGCACGCAACTCTGTATTAGATCCGAAAATTAAATCGGCACGGGTTCCTTTAAATTTAACCTCTCCAGTTCTTCTATCTTTACCTTCAAAAATCTTATCGTCCTCAGAAGTAGCACGCCAAGTGTACCTCATATCTAAAAGATTTTTAAAGAAATCGTTTGTAAGCGTTCCTACATTATCTGTAAAAACGCCGTAATTAGAACCATCATAGTTAGCGCCTAAAACTCTCATACCTCCAATTAACACTGTCATTTCTGGTATAGAAAGTGTTAAAAGATTTGCTTTGTCTACCAATAAATCTTCTGCAGCAATATCTAAATTGGCGTTTTGGTAATTTCTAAATCCATCGCCTACTGGCTTTAAATAATTAAACTGCTCTATATCGGTTTGTTCTTGTGATGCATCTCCCCTTCCTTGAGAGAATGGAACTTTCACCTTGTAACCTGCCTTTTTAGCAGCCTCTTCCACACCGGCAACACCAGCAAGAACTATTAAATCTGCTATTGAAATTGTACCATTAAAGTCGTTTTTAATACCTTCAAGAACACCTAAAACACGTTTTAGTTCTTCTGGATTATTAACTTTCCAGCTACGTTGTGGTTCTAGTCGTAAACGCCCACCATTAGCACCACCTCGTTTGTCTGAACCTCTAAAGGTTGAGGCAGATGCCCATGCTGTTTTTACCATTTCAGAAATGGTTAGTCCAGACGCTAAAACCATGTGCTTTAAAGACTCTATGTCTGAATCACTTAGCTTATAGTTCACTTTTGGAATTGGATCTTGCCAAATTAACTCCTCATTGGGCACTTCAGGCCCTAAATAACGATCTATTGGCCCCATATCTCTGTGGGTTAATTTGTACCATGCACGTGCAAAAGCATCTTCAAAAGCTTTGTGGTCTTTATGAAAGCGTTGCGATATTTTTAAATACTCAGGGTCTGTTTTTAAAGCAATGTCTGCAGTAGTCATCATCAAAGGTTGTTTCCCGTTAGGATTTCCAGCTTTAGGAGCCATTCTTGCGTTTGATGCTTTAGTAGGCGTCCATTGGTGTGCGCCAGCTGGACTTTTAGTTAATTCCCAATCGTAATTTAATAACACATCAAAATAATCGGCATCCCATTGTGTTGGGTTTGGTGTCCATGCACCTTCTATTCCACTTGTGATAGCATCATCTAAAACACCAGATTTAAAAGTGTTTTTCCACCCCATACTCATTTCTTCAATAGGAGCACCGTGAGGTTCTGCTCCCACATATTTGTTAGGATCTGCCGCACCATGCGCTTTACCAAATGTATGGCCTCCAGCAACTAGCGCAACGGTTTCCTCATCGTTCATTGCCATACGACCAAAGGTTTCCCTAACATCGTGTGCTGAACCCATTGGGTCTGGGTTACCGTTTGGACCTTCTGGGTTAACATAAATCCACCCCATCATTACAGCGGCCAATGGATCTTCAAGATTGCGCTCTTCATCGTAACGATCGTCGTTTGCTCCCCATTCTGTTTCACTACCCCAGTACACATCCTGTTCTGGTTCCCATATATCTTCCCTTCCTCCTGCAAATCCAAAGGTTGGAAAACCCATAGACTCTAGGGCACAATTTCCTGCCAAAATCATAAGGTCTGCCCAAGAAATTTTACGTCCGTATTTTTGTTTAATAGGCCATAATAATAATCTTGCTTTGTCTAAATTACCATTATCTGGCCAGCTATTAATGGGTGCAAATCTTTGGTTGCCACCACCAGCGCCACCACGACCATCGCCTACCCTATAGGTACCTGCACTATGCCACGCCATACGTATCATAAATCCGCCATAATGTCCATAATCTGCTGGCCACCAATCTTGTGAGTCGGTCATTAAATTAAGTACATCTTGTTTTAGTTCAGAAAAATTAATACTGTTAAATTCTTTTGCGTAATCAAAATCTTCGCCCATAGGGTTAGACTTTGGTGCATGCTGGCGTAGGATGTTAAGTTTTAATTCGTTTGGCCACCAGTCTCTATTTTTAACACCGCCGCCCGATGTCTTTTTTTGCGTACCACTTAAAAAAGGGCATTTTCCTGCATCTGATTCGTTTATATCAAATGCTTCTCCATGTGGATTACTAGTACTCATATTTTACAGTTTTAGTTAGTATTTTAAAGTATATAATTATTCAACTTTAAATTTAAGCATTTTAACAGCTTGGTATACATTTAAAACATTTTTTAAAATTATATTAAAATAAATAAAAATTATCGTTATTAAAAAAACAATAGTTTTTTTAAATAACAAGCGTAATATCTCCCTATCTATTCTTCATAATTATTTCATAAAGATTTTGTGTATGCAGCCTTAAACATTTTAAATATTCTTATTTTAGGTGCTTTAATCAAAAACAAAAAAAATGGCAACAGTTACATTAAAAGGAGATGCAATACACACATCGGGGCAATTACCAGAGGTTGGTACAAAAGCTCCAGATTTTTTACTTACCGCAACAGATTTAAGCGTAAAAAGTTTAACCAATTTTGCAGGCAGCAATGTGGTTCTAAACATTTTTCCTAGTATAGATACGGGCACTTGCGCGCAATCGGTTCGAGAATTTAATAGAGAAGCAGGCGAATTAGATAACACAAAAGTTTTATGTATTTCTAGAGATTTACCTTTTGCCCAAGCTAGATTTTGTGGTGCGGAAGGCTTAGAAAATGTTATTAATTTATCTGATTTTAAAGATGGTAGCTTTGGTAAAGACTATGGTTTAAATTTTGTAGATGGGCCTTTAGAAGGTCTGCATTCGCGTTGTGTTATTGTTTTAGATGCAAATGGAACAGTAAAATATACCGAACAAGTAGGCGAAATTGTAGACGAGCCAAATTACAAAGCTGCTCTAGAAGCTCTACACGATGCCTAAAAAGGAATCTTTCTTAGTAAACCGTTTAAAAAGCGTAGGTTATGCTTTTAAGGGCACTATATTATTAATTACTAAGGAACCTAGTATAAAAATCCAGCTAGTTATTGCTATTGCAGTAACTATTGCTGGGTTTTATTTTGATATTTCCAAAACCGAATGGGGCATACAAATACTCGCCATTGCCCTTGTTATGAGTGTAGAAGGTGTAAATACCGCCGTAGAGGAAATTGCTAATTTTATACATCCAGAATACCACGAAAAAATTGGTTACATAAAGGATATAGCGGCAGGTGCTGTTTTTATAGCTGCTATTTGCGCCATAGCTTTAGGCTGTATTATTTACATTCCTAAAGTATTTTAAAAATACTAATCCATCTAGGATAAACGTTAGTAATTTGTATTTTTGCTGAAACTAAACGCGCATAATGGCGAAACGAACCAAAACTAAAAAGCCTACTAAATCCAAAATCAAAAAACCAAGCTTTAAGTTGTCTAGTCAACAAAAGTTGGTGTTTGGTAGTTTTTTGGTGATTTTTGGTATCATACTCTGTGTATCGTTTATCTCTTTTTTCTTCACGGGTAAAGCAGATCAAAGTACTTTATCTGAATTTGCATCGCGCAATACAGAAGCTCAAAACTGGCTAAGTAAAATTGGGGCTTGGTTAAGCGATTTTTTTATACATCGTGGCTTTGGTGTAGCTGCCTTTATAATTGCAGGTTTAGTTTTTCTGTCAGGAATTTACGTGCTCATGGACATTAACAAAACTAAACTGAGGCGACATTGGTTTTGGGGCATCTTAATCATGATTTGGTGCTCCGTGCTTCTAGGGTTTTTCGCTTCAAAAAACGATATTCTTGGAGGTACCATTGGTTTTGAAATAAATAGCTTTTTACAGGATTATATTGGCATACTTGGCACATCACTATTATTATTATTTGGCCTAATTACTTATCTCGCTATGCGATTTAAAGTAACCTTTGATAGTCTTAGGCGTTTATTTTCATCAGCTAAAAAAGATATTAAGGATGAGTTTTCTGATTTGAACGACGATATTGTACCCTTAGATAATAACCTTTCGGAAGAGGCCGAGGCCATAAAAACCGCTTTCGATATTCCTTTGGAAGAAAAAGCAAAACCAACACAGGAAACCGCAAAACCTATTGTTGAAGCTGCACCAATGGAAGTAAATATTTCTGAACCTGAACAAGAAGAAGATCCTGAGCTAGAAATAAAAGTTGAGGCCGTTAAAGAAGAAATATCCGAAACCGATAATTTAGCCAATAAGTTAGTTGAAGATTTCGGGCAGTTCGATCCTACTTTAGAGTTAGGCAACTATCAATTTCCGCATTTAGATTTATTAAAAAAATATGATACCGAAGGTATAAAAATCAACCAAGAGGAATTAGAAGAAAACAAAAACCGAATTGTAGAAACCTTAAGCAACTACAAAATTGGTATTGCTAGTATAAAGGCTACCATTGGCCCAACGGTTACACTTTACGAAATTGTACCCGAAGCAGGTATTCGGATTTCAAAAATTAAAAATCTTGAAGATGATATTGCTTTATCACTATCGGCTCTAGGTATTCGTATTATTGCACCTATTCCAGGAAAAGGTACCATTGGTATAGAAGTTCCTAATAAAAACGCTACAATAGTTTCTATGCGTTCGGTAATTGCATCCAAAAAATTTCAAGGATCTGAAATGCAACTACCTATTGCCCTAGGAAAAACCATTAGCAACGAAACATTGGTTGTAGATTTGGCAAAAATGCCGCACTTACTAATGGCAGGTGCAACAGGACAGGGTAAATCCGTTGGCTTAAATGCTGTTTTAACCTCTCTTTTGTACAAAAAACATCCTGCTGAAGTAAAGTTTATTTTAGTAGATCCTAAAAAAGTAGAGTTAACGCTATTTAATAAAATAGAGCGCCATTATTTAGCAAAATTACCAGATAGCGAAGAAGCCATAATTACCGATAACACAAAGGTTATCAATACCTTAAACTCGCTGTGTATTGAAATGGATAACCGTTACGAACTTCTTAAAAATGCCATGTGTAGAAACATTGCCGAGTACAACAAGAAGTTTAAAGCGCGGAGATTAAACCCTAATGACGGACATCAATTTTTACCATACATAGTTTTGGTTGTTGATGAGTTTGCAGATTTAATTATGACGGCTGGTAAAGAAGTAGAAACCCCAATTGCGCGTTTAGCCCAATTAGCTCGTGCTATCGGCATACACTTAATAATTGCTACCCAACGGCCATCGGTAAATGTAATTACGGGTATTATAAAAGCAAACTTTCCAGCGCGTATTGCGTTTAGGGTTACCTCTAAAATAGACTCTAGGACCATTTTAGATGGTTCTGGTGCAGACCAACTTATAGGCCGTGGCGATATGCTTTACACACAAGGCAACGATATTATACGTGTGCAATGTGCCTTTGTTGATACACCAGAAGTAGAAAAAATTACCGATTATATTGGTTCTCAAAAAGCCTATCCAGAAGCATATATGCTCCCCGAATATGTAGGCGAAGAAAGTGGCACAAGTCTTGATATAGATATATCTGATAGAGATAAACTATTTAAAGATGCTGCCATTGTTATTGTAACAGCACAACAAGGTTCTGCCTCTTTATTACAGCGAAAGCTAAAACTAGGCTACAATAGAGCTGGCCGCTTAATAGACCAATTAGAAGCCGCAGGTATTGTTGGTCCTTTTGAGGGTAGTAAAGCACGACAGGTTCTAGTTCCAGATTTAACATCGCTTGATGAGCTATTAGAAAATGAAAATTTATAATTTTGAAGTAAAATAAAAAAATGAAAAAGTTAATTTTTATACTAAGTATTGTATGCACCGTTTTTTCTGGTTTCGCACAAAATAAAGGAAAGGCGTTATTGAACGAGGTTTCTGAAAAAGTAAAAAACTACGATAATATTTCTATCGACTTTAAGTATATTTTAGAAAATACTGCCGAAAACATAAAACAAGAAACACGTGGCGATGTTGTTTTAGAGGGTGAAAAATATAAATTAAATATCTTAGGTATTACCCGCCTGTACGATGGAAAAACACTCTACACCATTAGTCCAGAAGACGAAGAAGTAACCATTACTACCCAAGCCGAAGATGAAGCAGATGCCATTACCCCAAGTAAAATGCTATCGTTTTACGAAGACGGTTACACCTATGCCATGGATATCGTTCAAAATATAAAAGGTAGAAAAATTCAATATGTGAAGCTTACACCCATTGATTCTAATTCTGAAATAACTTATATTCTTTTAGGTGTTGATGCTTCAACAAAGCACATCTACAACTTAATTCAAATAGGTAAAAACGGTACAAAAACCACACTAACCGTTAATTCTTTTAAAACGAACGAACCATTATCAAAAACCTTATTTACCTTTGATGCCGATAAATATCAAGATTATTACATCAATAAGATTGATTAGGTAGTCGCACCCTTGTGAAAATACTAGACCGCTACATACTAACTACTTATCTTAGAACTTTTCTAAGTGTGTTTACCATTTTGCTGCTCATTTTTGTATTGCAAATGATATGGCTTTACATTAAAGAACTGGCAGGTAAGGATTTAGATTTAAGTACCATTATGAAATTTATCATATATGGGCTCCCAAAATTAATACCACTGGTTCTGCCACTTACCATACTGCTTACCTCTATAATGGTATTTGGTAATTTTGCCGAAAACTACGAGTTTGCTGCCATGAAATCCACAGGTATCTCCCTGCAACGCGCCATGGCAAGCCTAAGTGTGTTTATAGTAGCATTGGGTTTTGTTACCTTTTGGTTCTCTAACAACGTTATTCCTTGGGGCGAATATAACTTCTTTAATCTTAGAAAAAACTTAGCCAAAGTTAAGCCTTCTATGGCCATTGCCGAAGGACAATTTAATGAAATAGAATCTACACCTTACAACATTAAAGTTGAAAAAAAATCAGGAGAAAAAGGTCAGTTTTTAGAAACTGTTGTTATACATAAAAAAAGTGTTGACGGTAGAAGAAACGCTACTACTATAACTGCTAAAAATGGCGAGTTGGTAAGTAGTGAAAACTCTAACATTTTAAAACTTATACTCTTTGATGGTAATTTTTATGAAGATGTATATCCTAGAAAACTTAAAGATCGTAAAAAATACCCTTTTGCTAAAAGTAGCTTTGAAACCTACACCATGAATATTGATTTATCTAACCTCAACACCGTTGATATTGACGATAAATCCTATTCTAACAAATATAACATGTTAAACGTTAACGAATTAGATTATACCATAGATTCCTTAACAATTCAACACGACAATGCTATTGAAGATTTTAGTATGGTAATGCTTCAAAGAACAAGCATAAACAAAGCTATAAATCTTGCGCGGGCACTTCCACCGGAAGAATCTGAAGAACAGTATACCAACCCTACTAATAACACACCCAACACTAAAACATTAGAAAACAAAGCACCTACTACACCTCTAGATTCTGTGTACTCTGGCGAGATAAGAGATTTGTTCAGCCCTAAAAAAAATTCGGTATTCGTAAATAGTGCCATAAGTGCTGTAAATAGTATAGACCAACTTATCGAAAACAAAAAAACATCATTAGAACCAAGAAAAAAATGGTACAATCGCCATGTTATTTCATTTCATGAAAAGCTTGCGTTACCCTTTGCCTGTATTATACTATTTTTTGTTGGAGCACCACTTGGCGCATTAATTAGAAAAGGCGGCATTGGTTTACCTATGGTTATAGCCATTTTATTGTTTTTAACCTATCACTTTATTGGTATTTTTGCTATGAATAGCGCAAAGAACGATAGCTTTAATCCTATTTTGGCAAGCTGGTTTTCAACACTAATTATGCTACCATTAGGTGTGTTTTTAACCAAACGCGCTACGGCAGATAAAGGCCTTTTTGATTTTGATAGTATTACCGTACCCCTTAAAAGATTCTTTAAAATAAAAGACAAAAACAAAGAAAATTTTAAATTTTTAACCTCTTTTACCAACGATAAACTATTTGATGCTATAACCAATTATGAATCTTTAGGGTATACAGAAGCCACCAGATACGAGGCCGTAACTTTATTAAATAACAGAGGTGTTTCTACACAAGAACTTATAGAGAAACATATGTTTAGAAGCAACGCTTTTATAACCTCGCAAAAATTAGCAAAAGATTACAAAGACCACTCAAAATTTGCTGTTACACTTTATATTATTGGTATAGCCTTACTAATCCTGTTTTTTGTTTTTAAAAATAACAAACTCCCTTCTTTAGAATCGGCATCAATTCAACTAAGTGTAGTTGCCCTTATACTTTATATTGTCTATTATATAAAATCTATACTAAACATTAATACATTTTACAAGCACATTAATATTCCTAAAAGAAAACCTAACATAGTTTTTATAATATTAGGCTTGCCTCTATACGTAATAACTTTTGTATTCTTGAGATTTAAAATAAAAGAAGACTTAAAGCTTAATTGTTTAGAGAGTTTAAAATAAGCAATATCTTTGCAAAATGATAGCAGAAAATTCCATGACCACAGAAAGTACAGCGCAATTTCAATTGAACACCATACATGATGCTATTGAAGACATCAGAAATGGAAAGGTTATTATTGTAGTAGACGACCAAAATCGTGAGAATGAAGGCGATTTTGTTGCAGCTGCTGAAAAAGTTACGCCAGAAATGATAAATTTTATGGCTACCCATGGAAGAGGATTAATTTGTGCACCTCTAACAGAAAACCGCTGTAAAGAGCTTGAGCTTAACATGATGGTAAATAATAATACCGATCCTATGGAAACTGCGTTTACCGTATCGGTAGATTTACGTGGTAATGGTGTTACTACTGGTATTTCAGCAAGCGACAGAGCTAAAACTGTAAAAGCGCTTATAGACAATAACACAAAACCTTTTGAATTGGCAAGACCTGGACATATTTTTCCTTTGGTAGCCAAAGAAGGTGGCGTACTAAGGCGTACAGGACATACCGAAGCTGCTATAGATTTTTCTAGATTAGCTGGACTAAAACCTGCGGGGGTAATTGTAGAAATTATGAACGAGGATGGTACTATGGCACGTTTACCACAGCTCATAAAAGTTGCAGAAAAATTTAATCTAAAAATTGTTTCAATTGAAGATTTGGTGGCTTACAGAATGCAACACGACTCCTTAATCGAGAAAAAAGAAGATTTTGAAATCCATACACGTTTTGGTAATTTTAGATTACGTGCTTACAAGCAAACTACAAATAACCAAATACATATTGCCCTTACAAAGGGGCAATGGATAACAAACGAACCTGTTTTAACGCGTATTAATTCTACTTTAGTTAACAATGATATTCTTGGTACACTTACCAATAACGTTGATGAACAGCTTAACGCTATGTTTAAAAAAGTAAACGATGAAGGTAAGGGTGCTATTATTTTCATAAATCAAGAAGTACAAGCTACCAATATTTTAAATAGATTATTGTTTTTAAAGGAAAACCAAAAACATAATGAAGTATTAAAAGCCCCAAAAATAAATATGGATATTAGGGATTTTGGTATTGGCGCACAAATACTTCATGATTTAGATATTCATAAATTAAGGCTAATTACTAATAGCGAAAAAACCAAACGTGTGGGGATGATTGGTTATGGCTTAGAAATTGTGGAATACGTTAATTATTAGACTTAGACTAAAAGCATATAACTTTTGCTTATAACACTACTTTTACAATTTAAAAGTATATACTTATTTAATCACTATGCGCTTTGTTGCGATAGCGGTGTTGGTAAAAATTTTAACAACATATATACCAGCATTTAAGTGTTCTATATGTACCGTTTTACTTTGTGTAGTTTCTAGAACTTTATGACCTAGCATATCGAATATTTCAATGTTTTCTATTGAATTTTTAGATATAATATTTATCGTATTACTTACCGGGTTTGGATAGATTTTAAAATCTGTATGTGTATAGTCTGTAACATCAAGTGCTGTATTTTGGTACACCCTAACATAATCTATAATCATGCTACTGTTAGTAAAAGTTGGATCTACAGTTCCTGATATGCCACCCATAGCGACATTTAATAGCATATATTGGTCTTCATCAAAAGGCCATGTATTCGCATTTTTTTCAGACGGGTTGTAGGTATAATACGCTATACCATCTACCAAAAAGGTAATTTGATTAGGTGACCAATTCATAGAATAAATATGGTAATTATTCGCTACATCGCTAATTGTTTGCGAAGCGGTATTTACCGTATTACCAAAACTTGAGGGCGTATGTATTGCACTCGATGTATGGTTTACAGCTCCCAAACCATGTTCCATAATGTCAATTTCGCCACAAGCAGGCCAATTTGTAGTGCCAAAACCTTGGTTATCCCAATACCCGCCATCTTCATTAATAGTTTTACCTAGCGTCCAAATTGCTGGCCATGTGCCATCTTCGTTAGGCAATTTTGCCCTTACATCTACCCGTCCGTAAGTAAAAGCAAATTTAGAGTTTAGTCTTGCTGAAGTATATTGCTTTGTTACACCTTGATCTGTAAAGGATTCTTTTATGGCTACAATATTTAAATTACCATTTTCTACAAACGAATTTTCTATTCTGTTCGTGTAATGCTGTACTTCGCCATTAAACCAACTTCCACCAGCTGGTATTTGTGTTTGGTGAAACCAATTTGTAGCGTTAACGGGTGTTTTTCCCGCGGTATTAAATTCATCTGCCCAAACTAAATCTGTGTATTCTACATCAATTGCATTTGGATCTGTAGGTGTAGAACCATCATCTATATCATCAATAAGATATGTACCCGATATATTACTTCCGCCATCAATAAAAATTGTTAAACGACCATAAGTTCCTGAAGCATTAACAGGCGTAGTGCCATCTGAACTCAATACTGCATTTGCAAAATTAAACTGTATGTTGTTACGCCACCCAGAAGTGTTGGTATTTACTTTTACCTCTACATCTGGATTTGCTCCAAGTTCTAATTTAAGAAGAATAGTATGCGTATTGGCATCAAATTGATAAAAATCTAGACGAATTGTTTTTAGTACATCTAGATCTATCGGTCGTATTAAATCTATATAAAACCCTTGCCATGCATTTGTACCGTCATTAAAAAATTGGCCTACGGTATCGCTAGCATCATTGGGATTATTACGGGTAGAAAAATTGCTGCTACTAAAACCAATAAAGTTATCTGAGCTATCAGAAAAGTTTATGGGCATTTGCTGCGCAAATAGTAATGTAGTTGCAAAGAAAAGTATTCCTGTTAATTTTGTGTAGCGGTAACGCATAGTTTTAGTTTAGTTACCAAAGCTATTGTTTAAACTCTAAAGCCCATAAAATTACACCACAACAAAAACCATACAAAAAGGCATGAAACAAAAATTTTAGCTAATTTACTGGTATTAACACTTTCAATTCCATAAAAATGCCTAAATACCGAAATCGAGGACTAGTTCAATACACCTCGTATAATCTCGCTCATTTTTTTAGCTCTAGCTTTCACCTCATCTTCTGTCCAAGATAATTTGATTAAGCACGATATATTTCTACCTATAAAATGGTCTGATATTGAAAAATCTTGATGTTTTAAGTTCAACAAAGCATTTTTAACATCCTCGGAAATTGGATATAACGATTTTAAATCCTTAAGATGATCCCATCGTCTTATATAATGCCAATTGTTATTGTAGTAATTCCAACAGGCATCTACACCGCGTTCCTTAAAGCCATTACTTACTTTTGATGCAGTTTCTAAATCTGGTAGAGAGAAATTTAAAAATGCGCAACTCTCTACACCACCATCGGGAACTGCTCTAAAGGTTACTTCTGGAATTTCTGCTAAGGCTTCCCTTAGGATATTAAAATTTCTTTTTTGAATATCTAAAAACTCGGGCAATCGTTTTACTTGAGCCAAACCTACGGCAGCATGCAGTTCTGAAATCCTAAAATTATAACCTAAAAATGGATGACTTTCGGCACCTCTATCATTTCCTATATGATCATGACCGTGGTCGCTGTAATGATCGGCGTTTATATAGTACTTTTCGTTATTAGTTACTACCGCGCCACCTTCGCCACAGGTTATGGTTTTTACAAAATCGAATGAAAAACAACCTAAATCGCCAATGCTTCCTAAAGGTTTTCCTTTGTAAGAACCACCAATGGCTTGACACGCATCTTCTACTACCAATACGTTATGCCTATTAGCAACCGCTTGTATCGCATCCATATTTGCCATACTACCGCACATTTGTACCACCATTATAGCTTTGGTTTTAGGTGTAATAGCGTTTTCTATGGCTTTAGGGTTTAAGCACAGTGTATCGTCTATATCTACTAAAACGGGTATAGCCCCAAGCATCATTATAGCCTCAAAACTTGCCACAAAAGTAAATGCCGGCATAATAACCTCGTCGCCTGCCCCTACTCCAGCCGAAGCTAGCGCTACCGTAACAGCCGCAGTACCGCTAGACACCAATTGTACATATTTAGATTTAAAGGTGTTTTGAAGTTCTTTTTCCAGTGCCTTAGCTTTCCAGTGGCCTTTTCGCATCCCGTCGAAACCATAGCGCATTAGCACACCATTGTCCAACACATCGTTTACTTCTTTTCTTTCTAAATCTCCAAATAATTCAAATCCTGGCATAGTTTTATTTGTTTTTATTCTAAGCTCCTCCTAGCCTCCCCATAGTGAAGGAATTGATTTTGTTAAAGGCTATTTTTATAACTTCCACTCTTACGAGGGTTTAGGGCAAGCTATTACAGTTCTATTACAGCTTCGCTTATTGGTTGTCGTACTTTTTTTAATTCTGAAAACATATCGTCTGTTGCCCTGTAACCTACCGGTAACAGTAATACTGTTTTTAAACCTTTAGGCTTTAGCTGTAATATTTCATCGTATTTTGAAGGTACAAAACCTTCCATTGGGCATGCGTCTATGTGCTCTAGAGCGCAAACCGTCATAAGATTACCTAAGGCAATATAAGCTTGTTTTGTAGACCACTGCTGGCGTTCTTCTACCGACATTTTTCCTACCATTGCCAACAACCCTTCCCTGTAGGGTTTTAAAATAGTTTCTGGTGTTTCCCTAACGGTTTTTATGTTATTGTAATAAGTGTTTACATCGTTGTCTAAAATATCATCTTGTATACAAATTACAAGTAAATGAGAGGCATTTAACACCTGCTTTTGGTTGTAGGAGTGCTCTACAAGTTTAGTTCGTATAGCTTTATCTTGTATTACCAACATTTTTATGGTTTGTAAGCCATAAGAAGTTGCTGTTAAATTGAATGCTTGTTTTAAGATATTGAGTTTATCTTCAGAAAGTATTTTAGTACTATCGAACTTTTTAGTGGCATAGCGCCATTGTAATTGTTTTATTGTGTTTGACATTACAATTATTTTTTTGCAAAAATAAGGTTTGAAAACTTGTTTTAACAAAATAACGCATAAAATAAAGTAATTGTAAAATGCCGTAAATTTATTTGCAAAAAGATACCATTTTATTTGAAAGAATTAAAAAAAGGTTGTTATATTTGCACCCGCATTCAGGTAAATAGCCTGATGAAGCACTCAAGGAGAAATGGCAGAGTGGTCGAATGCGGCAGTCTTGAAAACTGTTGAGGGTCACACCTCCGGGGGTTCGAATCCCTCTTTCTCCGCAAAAAGCCTTGTAATCTTTTGATTTACAAGGCTTTATTTTTTTGTGTTGACAGTATGATTGACAATACTATATAATTTAGTTTTATATATACCACAGTTTAAGATTTCACTTTTTATTAATAAGCCTTACATCTAAACTTCTTCAATATATAAATTATAAACAATAGGGTTCTACTTTTTCCTGATTTAATGATTATTCATTTGTTAAACCATGTAATGCTTTTCTGGTTTCAACTTTACTAAATGTTTTAAATACATCTTCTACATTATCATTTTCACTATTAGCAGGTAAATTATTTTGAATAAGGTTTTGTATAAGCTCCCTTTTGCTTCTTATTTATACTTCTGTATTTTAAATCATCAATCTGTTTTTGTTCTTTAAACATAGATATTGATTGATTTAACGTCTTTAAAAACAGAAATCATTATAAGAATAATAATAACACTATTTTTATAGTAAAACCATAAGACGTCGTTATCGTAAATCATTTTTGCATAAATTAGTAGTATGAAGCACACCATTGCAGAACGCATTTACGATTTTTTAAAAGCATTTCCACCTTTCAGTATGCTTTCAAGGGCACAATTACTTGCTATTTGTAAAGCTGTTGATGTACATTATTTAGAAAAAGATACAGATATATTTATAAATGGAAGCCCTATAAAAAATCAATTTTACGTAGTAAAAGATGGTGCTATTGGGCTTTTTAAAGCACAAACAAATGCTTTGGTTGATAAATGCGATGAGGGTGATATTTTTGGGTTACGCGCTCTTATGCGTCAAGGGGATTATAAGTTAACCGCAAAGGCTTTAGAAGAAAGTATTGTGTACAGTATTTCCCTAGATTTATTTGAGGCCTATATTGCTACAAACCCAAATGCCAGTACTTTTTTAATATCTAGTTTTGCTACTAATACCACATACATAGAATCTAGTACTCTAGAACCTGCAAAAACCGCTTTAAATGTCCCAGATTTTTTTGAAGAACAATCTGCCAACTATTCCAAGAACCCTGTGTGTTGCGCATTAAACACCAGTATAAAAGAGGCTGCCCTTGTAATGACCAATAAGCGTGTTGGCTCTATAATTATTACCAAAAACAATAAACCTTTAGGCATAATTACTGATAAAGATTTAAGAACAAAAATAGCTACAGGTTTTATGTCTATTAGCCATAGTGTTGATAAAATTATGTCTTCTCCCGTAATTACATTTCCAGAAAACATCACCGTGGCTGAAGCACAAATAGCTATGATAAAACATAAAATAACCCATTTATGTATTACAAAAGATGGCACTCCAAACTCAGAATTAAAGGGTGTGTTATCAGAGCATGATATTGTGGTAATTAGGGAAAACAACGCATCTGTTTTAGTTAAAGAAATAAAACGCGCCACAACAACACAGCAATTACAACATATTCGTAAACGTGCTCACGAAGTTTTAAAACGCTACATAGCGCAACACATACCTATTACATTTGCTACCAGAATACTATCTGCAATTAATGAGATTATAACCCAACGCATTATAGATTTAGCCATTAAAGACATGCCCACTCCGCCCCCAACCGCTTTTAGTTGGTTAACAATTGGAAGTCAAGGACGCGAAGAACAACTACTACTAACAGACCAAGATAATGCCTTAGTTTTTAAAGACGTATCGGAAGAGGCCTACGAAAGTACTAAAAGTTATTTCCTAAAACTTTCTAAAATCATCACAAACAGTTTAAATACTGTTGGGTTTGAATTTTGTCCTGCAGGAATGATGGCTAGCAATCCTAAATGGTGCTTATCCTTATCTGAATGGGATATACAATTTAAAGAATGGATTACCAAACCAGACCAAGATAACCTTATGCTATGTACCATTTTCTTTGATTTTGAATATGTATATGGCGATAAAACGCTAGTTAACGCCATGGCAGAAGGTGTTTCTAAATCTATTGCTTCTTATGATATATTTTTAAACTTTTTAGGGTTAAATGCTTTGAAAAATCCACCACCGTTAAGTTTCTTCAGGCAGTTTTTGGTAGAACAAGACGGGGCACATAAAGACCAATTCGATATTAAAGCACGCGCTATGATGCCCTTAGTAGACGCCGCTAGATTATTGGTACTTTCTAAAAACATTAAAATCAATAATACCATACTTCGCTATAAAGCATTAGCCGAAGCCGAACCACAAAACAAAGATGTTTATATAGCTTGCCAAGAAGCATTTAAAACATTACTGCGATTTAGAACAGAACAAGGCATACGCCATAAAGATTCTGGAAGATTTATAGATTTACAAACACTTAGTAAGGCCGATAGGCTAGAGCTGAAAAACTGCTTTAAAGCTATTAAGGATATACAAGATTTAATTCAAACACGGTTTAAACTAGCTCAATTTATGTAATATGCGGTGGTTAAAGAAAAAAACATATCCTGAGTTTTGGACTAGCTATCTTGAGCATTTTAAAACGAAAACAAAAGATTTTAATACACTAAGATTTATTGCTTTTGATACCGAAACTACAGGCTTAAATACAGAAACAGACAGAATATTATCTATTGGAGCCATTGCAATTAAAGGACATGTTATAAAGGTATCTGACAGTTATGAGTGCTATATAAAACAAGATGTTTTTAACGCCAAAGTTGTAAAAATAAATGGCTTATTAAAAGAAGGTAGACTTGATAAAATTGATGAAAGCACCTCTATTATTCAGTTTTTAGAATACATAAAAGATAGTATTCTGGTTGCACACCATGCAGCTTTTGATGTTGCTATGATAAATGCCGCATTGAAACGCATGAACTTACCTAAACTAAAAAATAAAGTAATAGATACTGGGCGTATTTATAAAAAAACCAAGTACGTTAAAAACGACAAACATTACAGTCTTGACGAATTATGCGACATGTTTAATATTAGAATGCACGACAGACATACAGCTTCTGGAGACGCCTACTTAACAGCGCTACTGTTTTTAAAACTGTCGTCACTTTTACGCAAAAAGAATAAAGGTTTAAAACTTAGCCACTTTTTAGATTGGATATAAAACAAGAGGCCGCCTAAAACGTGCTTTAGCATAGTACATTAAGAACGATAACGAAGAACTTTAAAGCACAAATACTATGTATTTAATATTTTAAAAGATGCTTCACCTGCACTAAGAATAACACTTTTAGACAACCTCTGTAATGTAGCCTAAACTTAATTTACAATACGTTATCCATAATATCCTGAACAACTTCTGGGTTTAATAGCGTACTTGTATCTCCTAAATTACTAGTATCGTTACTTGCAATTTTTCGTAATATTCTACGCATAATTTTACCAGAACGTGTTTTAGGCAATCCGTCTGTAAATTGAATTTTATCTAACTTGGCAATTGGCCCAATTTGCTCTGTAATAATTTGGTTTATTTCCTTGCGGAGGTTGTCTTGATTTCTGTATTCTCCTGTTTCCTTTAAGGTTACATAACCATATAGCGCATTCCCTTTAATATCGTGCGGAAATCCAACAATAGCACTTTCTGCAACTGCTGGGTGTTCGTTAATGGCATCTTCTATAGGAGCCGTTCCTAAGTTATGCCCAGAAACAATTATTACATCATCTACACGACCTGTAATTCTGTAGTACCCCACCTCATCTCTTAAAGCGCCATCTCCTGTAAAATATTTGTTATCGTAAGCCGAAAAGTAGGTATCCTTATAGCGTTGGTGGTTACCCCATATGGTTCGTGCCATACTTGGCCATGGGTACTTTATACATAATCTTCCATCAACCTGGTTTCCTTTTATTTCCTCTCCTTGTTCATCCATTAAAGCTGGCTGAATTCCTATAAATGGAAGTGTGGCGTAAGTAGGTTTGGTTGGTGTTGCAAAAGCTATTGGAGAAATCATGATGCCGCCTGTTTCGGTTTGCCACCAAGTGTCTACAATTGGCGATTTTTTCTTTCCTACGTTATCATCATACCAGTGCCACGCCTCTTCGTTAATAGGTTCTCCAACAGTACCCAAAACTTTCAATGAGGATAAATCGTGTTTTTCTAAATGCTCTACACCTTCCTTAGCTAAGGCACGTATTGCCGTTGGTGCTGTATAAAATTGATTGACTTTGTGTTTTGCTACGATTTCCCAAAATCTACCAAAATCTGGGTAACTTGGTACGCCTTCAAACATAATTGTTGTTGCTCCATTACACAACGGCCCATATACAATGTAACTATGCCCAGTTATCCACCCTATATCTGCTGTACACCAATACACATCTTCTTCCCTATATTGAAATACGTTTTTAAATGTATAGGCAGTATATACCATGTAACCTGCGGTAGTATGTACCATACCTTTAGGCTTTCCCGTAGAACCAGAGGTGTACAAAATAAACAAAGGGTCTTCGGCATCTACTATTTCTGGTTTACAATCGTGGTGTGCTTTATCCAATAAAGGTTGTAACCACTTATCCCTTCCTTCTTTCATACTGATATTGGTATTAATTCGCTTTGCCACCAAAACTGTATCTACACAAGGACAGTCTTCTAAAGCCTCATCTACTATACCCTTTAAATCTATAGTTTTTGATCCACGATATGAGCCATCGCTAGTAATTACCATTTTACATTCGCTATCATTAATTCTTGTAGCTAAAGCTGTTGATGAAAAGCCAGCAAACACCACGGAATGAATAGCGCCTATACGGGCACATGCCAAGACCGAAATTGCTAATTCGGGAATCATAGGTAGGTAAACACAAACGCGGTCTCCCTTACCTACACCATTATTCTTAAGCACATTTGCAAATTTACATACCCTTTCGTGTAACTCTCGGTAAGTAATATGCTGCGCTTCTTCTTCTGGATTATTAGGCTCGAAAATAATAGCTGTTTTATCGCCTCTTGTATACAAATGACGGTCTATACAATTCTCTGTTATATTTAATTTAGCGCCTTCAAACCATTTAATTTCTGGTTTTGTAAAATCCCAACTTAAAACGTTATTCCATTTTTTACGCCACATAAAGTGCTCTTCTGCTATTTCTTCCCAAAAGGTTTCAGGATTTCTTACAGATTTACGATACACTTGGTAGTATTCTTCTAAATGTTTTATGTGATAATTACTCATAATGTGATAGATTATTTTTTTGTTTTATTTTAATTGCATTTGCATATATTCTCAATGCTTAAAAATTATTAGGTGTAAGACTATGTTTTTATTGAAAAATTTTTGGTGAATCATGGCTACTATGTTTTAGAATTAAGTAGTCCAAACCAGTTTGGATTTAGAATTTTAAGCTTAATAAGCACCCAAATAATAAGCACAAAACAAATACCCATTACTACGGACAGTATGGGTGTTGTGTAGGTTTCACTTTCAAATTTAAACCTAAAATAAAGGGTAGCAATAGCGTAGATACTAATTATAATATCAGACGCTAATGGGTTAATACGAAATTTCATGTCTTTAAACTTTAATTAAACATTGTTTGTTTGCACACAAAACCAACATTTAATAGCTGTAAAGACTATCTTTAAGCAATAAGTTCCAGTATTTCTGAAACTATTTTTTTTACAGAAAAAGGTTTGGTTAAATATTTATCTGCTCCAAGTTTTAAACCCTTTTCTATATCTGAAGCTTTATTTTTAGCAGTTAAAAACACCACTTTAGTATTTTTTAAACTGTTTGTATTTTTAATATGTTTTAAAGTTTGATATCCGTCTACATTTGGCATCATAATATCTAACAACACCACGCTTGGTGTTTGATGTTTTAATATTTCTAAAGCCTCACCGCCATCTCTTGCTATAAACACTTCAAAATTTTGTTTTTTAAAAGTGTATTCTAACGACATTACTATATTTGGCTCATCATCTACAATTAAAATTTTCTTCTCCATTTTTTCCAGCTTCTAATTTACTTAAAAGGTATTGTAAAAACAAGCGTTGCGCCACTTTTTATGCCTTTTTTTGCCCAAATTTTTCCGTTGTGCTTTTCAACAATTTGTTTGGTTATTGCCAAACCTAATCCACTACCTTGTGGTTTAATAGTGTTTTGATGTTTTGATTGGTAAAATTTATCGAAAATATAATCGTGGTCTTCCTCTGGTATTCCTTTACCATTATCGGTTACAGAGATTTCTATGCGTTCATTTCCCAATTTATAATCCACTATAATTTTCCCCGTTTTAGGATTACAGAATTTAATAGCATTAGATAATAAATTAGTTAGTACTTGTAAGATGCGGTCTTCGTCATAATTAGTTTTAAAGGTATGTACGTTTTTATTTATAATTTTCACCTCTTTATTTGCTGCAATTTGCGAAATACTACTAATGGCCTTTGTTATGGTTTTTTGAATATCGTTGTAGGCAAAATCTAAATTTAAACGACCTGTTTCTAGTTTTTCAAAATCTAAGATGTTGTTGATTAAGCGCCCTAACCTATCAGAATCTTGAAGTATATTTTTTAAAAATTGCGCTTTCACCTCTTTTGGCATATCATCATCTTCATCCATTAATAACTCTGTAGCAGCACGAATACCAGTAATTGGTGTTTTAAGTTCGTGCGCAACTGTATCTAAAAACTCATCTTTTTGCTTGTCTTTCAATATTAATTCCTGGTTGGCATCTTTAAGTTTTAATGATAGTTGGGTTAACTGGTTAGACTTCTCTGTTAATACTCTATTACTAACTATATTTTCTTTAGACTCTTCTAAAATTTTCAAAACCTCAACCAAACTAATCTGTTCTTCTTTAACCACACTGGCAATTAATATTTTTGCTGAGGCTGATCCAATGCTACCGGTCAACAATTTTTCAGAAAAATTAATTAACCTAGCATCTGCCAATTGAGTGTCTTGTGGCAACTTATATTTTGTAAAGAAAATTTGTAGTGCCCTTGTTGCTCTCTTTTCACCTAAAAAACGAACAAGTACATTTTTTATATCCCCAACAAAAGCCTCTCCCTTCCAAACCAAAGCACTGTCCTGTAGGGTTGAAAAGTTTTTACTATCCACAAACATTTCGGCATAATTACGTTCGCGATAATTCCCTTTAGTTGTTAACGAAAACGTTAAATAACACAATACATTAAACAACATACTCCAAAAAAAAGCGTGTGCTGGAGCACTTAAAAAATCTATCCCTAAAAGCGCATGGGGTTTTAAGGCACTAACCCCCATGAAACCATGTTGCGTAAAATTGTCTGTTCCTGTGTAAGCCTGTAAAGTAAATGGTAATACCAACGTATAGAACACAATACAAAAACCTACAATTATACCTGTAATTGCTGCTTTAGATGATCCCCTGTTCCAAAATAGACCTATAAAAAAAGAAGGTGCCAATTGCGAAATAATTACAAAGGAAATTAAGCCAATTGCATATAGCGATAATTCTTTTGAGAAAGATACATAAAAGAAATAGGCGGTAATTATAATAGTAAAAATAGAAATGCGCCGAATGTTCTTTATGTATTTAGAATTACGCTCTGGTTGATTTTTTATGAATTTATCTAAAAAGCCGTAAGGAATAATTAGGTTGTTACTTACCATTGTGGACAATGCTAAAGTTGACACAATAACCATAGAAATTACGGCAGAGAAACCACCTAAAAACACAAGTGTTGCCAAAAAGGAATTTCCATGTTTTAACGGAAGTAATAAGGTATAATATTCGGCATTTTGTGTGTCCCCAAAAGTAAGCTTTCCTGCCCAGGCAATAAAAACAACGAAAATATTGAACAACAACAAGTACAACGGAAACAACCAAATGGCCTTTTTTAAATGTTTTTCCCTATTATTCTCCAACACCGATACCTGAAATTGTCTTGGTAATAAAAAAATGGCCATAAACGATAAGGCTATCATAAAAAACCAATTAAAGCCCTCCTCTACACCACCTAGTGTAACGAGTTGCTCAAAATTTTCAGTCTTTGATATTTTATCATAAATATCAGAAGTACCATCAAAAAGATAAAAGGTAATATACGCGCCAATAACTAAAAAAAACACCAATTTTAAGACCGACTCTAGCGCTACAGTGGCAACTATACCTTTGTGTTTTTCAGAAGCATCGGTATTTTGAGTACCAAAAAAAGTAGCAAATATGGCTAAAAGTAATGCCACATAAAACGTGGAGTCGTCTATAACTGTTGTAGAAATATAGCTGGTATCGTCTGAGATAATTTCAAAAGTTTCAGATACCGCTTTTAATTGTAAAGAAATATATGGCAACGTAGCAAACAAACAAACTACAGTTACTAAAGCGCCTAAAAATCTGTTATTTCCATAACGCAAGGAAATAAAATCTGCAATAGATGATATTTTATGCTGTTTAGAAATTCTTATAATTTTTCTAAGCACAATAATCCATAACGGTGCCGCTATAATTGGCCCCAAGTAAATGGGCAAGAAATTAACACCTGTGTTTGCAGCTATTCCAATACTACCGTAATACGTCCAAGCAGAACAGTAAACAGCTAAAGACAGTGTGTATACATATGGGTTATTCACCCATTTACTTTGCTTTTTCTTTTCAGCCAAAAAAGCAATGTAAAACAACACTGCTAAATAAACAATAATTATGGCTACCAAAGCGTAATTACTCATAATACCGTTTTAACACAATGTATGAAATAACAATAGACATCAACCAAAACGTGAATACCGAAAAATAAAAGGTTGGGACTCCCCATACAGCACCTTCAAAATTAAAAATAAGAATAAAAGGTATATTAAAAATTAAAAACAAAGCTATAGATAGTACAATAAGCTTTTGTTCGTGACGTTTTTTCATGGGTTGGCGATATTATAGTTAAGCGACAACAATAACAATAAGTTCCTACTAATATAGCAAATCAGCATTACAGTTTAGCAATGCTGATTTACGGGTTTTAAAACCATATGTTTTAATTACTTAAATAAAATAAACATTTAGTGGCTTGAAGCTTCTCCTGCCCCGGAAGGTATTCTAATACTTTCTACCATATCTTGTACGTCTTGAGGTGGCGCTGCAGTTAATCTAGAAACTACAACTGAAATAACAATATTTACACACATTGCTATAGTGCCAAAGCCCTCTGGAGAGGTTCCAAACCACCATTCGCTACTTGTACCGCCACCAAACATGTTAAGTTTAAACTTCATCATGTAAAACAACATTAGTACAATACCTACAACCATTCCAGAAATAGCCCCTTGACTGTTCATACGCTTATCGAAAATGCCTAAGATAATAGCTGGAAAAAATGATGCTGCCGCCAAACCAAATGCCAATGCGACGACTGCCGCTACAAAACCTGGTGGATTAATACCAAAATAACCTGCAATTAAAATGGCTACAAAAATTGAAATTCTTGCCGCGGTTAATTCACCTTTATCAGAAATATCTGGTTTTAATTGTTTTTTTATCAAGTCGTGAGAGATAGATGTAGAAATTACAAGTAATAAACCTGCAGCGGTTGATAATGCAGCTGCAAGTCCACCAGCTGCTACCAAAGCAATTACCCAATTAGGAAGGTTGGCTATTTCTGGATTTGCAAGCACCATAATATCTCTATCTACATACAATTCATTTTCCGCACTATTTGCGTTAGATATCATACGTTCTCCATATGCGCCACGGGCATCGGTATATATAGGTTTTTTACCCTCTAAAGCGCTCCCTGAAACGTATTGTATTTTTCCATCCCCATTTTTATCGGCCCAAGCAATTAAACCTGTGTTTTCCCAATTTTTAAACCATTCTGGTATTTCAGCATAAGGTTTGTTACTTACGGTTTCAATTAAGTTAGTTCTAGAAAACACAGCAATTGCCGGTGCCGTTGTATACAAAATAGCAATAAATAACAGTGCTAAACCTGCCGATTTACGCGCGTCTTTTACCTTAGGTACGGTAAAAAAACGTACAATTACATGTGGCAATCCTGCTGTTCCTGTCATTAACGCTAAAGTAATGGCGAATACGTCCCAAGTAGATTTTGTACCGCTTGTATATTCGTTAAATCCTAATTCTGTGTGAAGCTTGTCTAGTTTATCTAATAAAAATTCGCCTCCCTCAAGAGTTCCTCCCATGCCTATTTGCGGAATAATATTTCCCGTCATCTGCATGGAAATGAAAAAAGCAGGTACCATAAATGCAAATATTAGCACACAATATTGTGCAACTTGGGTATATGTAATGCCTTTCATACCTCCTAATAATGCGAAAGTTAACACCACTGCCATTCCTATAATTACACCTAAATTAATATCTACTTGCAAGAATTGAGAAAACACAATACCAACACCACGCATTTGGCCAGCAACATAGGTAAATGACACAATTAATGCGCAAATTACGGCTACTGTTCTGGCAGTGTTAGAGTAATATCTGTCTCCTATAAAATCTGGAACCGTAAACTTTCCAAATTTACGTAGGTAAGGCGCTAAGAGCAATGCTAAAAGCACGTAACCACCAGTCCAACCCATTAAATAAACCGAGCCATCGTAACCTGCGAAGGAAATAATACCTGCCATACTAATAAAAGATGCAGCACTCATCCAATCTGCTGCTGTAGCCATACCGTTGGCCAATGGAGAAACACCGCCACCAGCTACGTAAAATTCTTTTGTTGAGCCAGCTCTAGCCCAAATTGCTATTCCAAAATATAGAGCGAAAGTAAGCCCTACTAGTATCCATGTCCAAGTTTGTACACTCATATCTATTGTTTTTTTAAGTTAGGGTTACTCGTCGAAACCGTATTTTTTATCTAATTTGTTCATTAATCTTACGTAGACGAAAATTAAAATGACGAATACATAAATTGAACCCTGTTGTGCGAACCAGAAACCTAATTTAAATCCGCCAAGTCTAAATTGATTTAGTTCTTCCCTGAACAGAATACCGCAGCAATAAGACACGATAAACCAAATAGAAAGCAATATTGCTAAATATTTGATATTTTCTTTCCAATACGCCGTTGCGTGTTTTTGTTTTTCACTCATAATTGTTGGTTTTTTTAGATGTAAATCATGGCTTGTAAGGTTAGTGTACCTACAGCATCTGTATTAGCGTATTTTGTACTAAAATATTCTAATGTTAGTTTAGAGTTATGTCCACTAAAATAAACGTTTGCGCCTATCCCAAAAGATGATGCAGCATCGTTTAAAGCATCTATTTGCCTATTGTCGAATTGAAAATAAGGCTGAAATTTTGTTTTACTTTCTGAAGGAATTACGTACCCTAAATGCCCGTGAATTAAAGATCCTGTTTCATAAGTCCTTCCTAAGGTATAATTTTTTCCGTAATCGTTAAACTGGGCTAAAGCATAGGCGGTAATAGCCGCCCCATTGTCGCCCACGGGAGCGTCGTAGAATGCATCTATACCAAATATGGACACATCTTCTCCTGTTAATGCGCCAGAACCGTCTGCCGATACTGCCCCATTAGCGTGCAAAAAGAAACCAGCACCAACGTTAAATACCTTTTTTCCGCCCAAATAAGTACCTACTTTATAGGGTAAAAAATTAGACTCTTGGTCCAAGAAATTATAATCAAAATAACCTGCGTAGGTTCGACCTGCATCTTTAGAACCTAGCAAACGACGTCCGGAATACACAGCTGCTCCATTTGGTGTTGGTGTGGTATTAGCTTGTAAATTGTTTGTAATTGCATCGTTAATAGAAATACGATACTGTAATTTGTTGAAATTTCCCTTTAGGTACACCCCAATGTGGCGAACGAATTGATCTGATAGCCCTAAAGTAGCCCATGCCTGACGCTGATTATCTAGCGTTAGCATGTTTAAAGTACTCTGATTATTTAATCTTGAAATACCATTCCAATAATGTAAACCGCCACCAATAGCATGGTTATCGGTTAACCTATATTGCCCCCAAACACCATGAAAAAATAATTGGGAACGCTCTCCTGTACCAATAGCAGACATATTATCTGCATTCAAACTATTGAGACCAAAATGGGTTAGAATTAAAAAGTCCTTACTTATTTGCGCATACATGAGCATGCGCGCACGACGTAAACTAAAGTTTAATTCGCTTTGCTCATTTCCATTGGCATCTAGTGGTCTGTCAGGATTATGTTGTGCCCAGATTTGAGCCCACGAGATAATTCTAAAATATTTAGAGCCATCTTCGTTTAGGTTTACTTTTAGTCCTCCGGAATAATCAGGAGAGCCTTGGGAATACATGTTTTGCAGACCAAATAAAGCCAAACAAAACAGTAACGCATACAGTTTTTTCATAAATTATTTAGTGGTTTAGTTAGTAATTAATTGGTTTTGTGTGCTCTACTAAACTCTAAAAAACAATTCGTTAACAGAAAAACAATATATTTATTCGTTAAATTAGTATACTAATCTTTAAAACGCTCCCATTTTATAAGCATAAATTTGTCTCCAAGTTCTGTAACAATAACGCCAGCTCCTTTAATATTTTCAACATTATTAAAGTAATTTGCCAGCTCTGGGGCGTTTAGTATTTTGTATGTTGGATGATAATCAGAATTATAAGGACGTTTAATATTGTATTTCTTAACCCAATTCATGATACTAACATGCGAAATTCCCAAGATACGCTCTATTTCCCGGTAGGTTAATCCTTCTAAATACAGCTGCAAAGACTTGTTTACATAGTAATCGTCAATCTTCTTTCCTATTTTGTTTACAGAAAAAAAATAGCCACACGATTTACACTTGTAACGTTGCCTATTATTTACTATGCCACTCTTTATATAAGTATCAGAGCCACAATTTGGACATGAATTTAAAGCCATATATATTAATTTAGCATAAATATACTAATTTAGCAATATATTCAGTGTTTTATGAAGATTTTTATTCTGTAGTATCGCCTTTTAAACTGTTTTAACATCAACTCCACACTTGGAATTAATACACTGTTACAAGTGCTATAAACTCAGAATACATCAACTTAGCTCCTATTTTGAAAATGACCAATATCATTATTAGTTTGGTGCTATTTGCTTAATTTTAGAAGTATCCCAAAACAATGTATTATGAAACATATACTGTTGCTCACCGATTATTCTAAAAACTCTATTAATGCAATGCGTTATGCCTTGCAATTATTTGAACATCACATTTGTAAGTTTTACCTACTCCATGTTCAGAGTTCTTCAACATATACTACAGATGATTTAATACTTGCTGGAAATGCAAGCGTTTACAGTGCTATTGTAAAAAAAGCTAAACATAAGCTATCTAAACTTGTGACTAGCTTAGAAAAAGAGGTTAAACATGGAAATTTTAGTTTTGAAACCTTAATAGATTATGACGCATTAACTGATGCCATAACACAGGTTGTTGTATCTAAAAACATTAACTTAATAGTTATGGGGTCTAATGGTGTTACTGGTGCTAAAGAAGTTATTTTTGGGAGTAATACCATTAATGTTATACGAAAAGTTGATTGCCCTACTTTAGTGATTCCTGAAAAGTATGAATACAAAAAACCTAATGATGTTTTGTTGCCTTTAGATGTTCCTGATTCAACAAGCGGTATGGCATTTACTGCCATAGTTGAGTTTACAGAAAAATTCTGCAAAACTTTACATATTTTAAGAATACAACCCGATGCTAAGAATTCTAAAGAAGAAAAAAGAGATAGAGCACATTTGGATACTTTAAAACAAACCAATTACGTATACCATAAAATTAACAATGTGCCCATACCCTATGTAGTAGCTTGCTATTCGCAAACCCATAACATAGACTTGATTGCCTTAATTGCCAAAAGAGAATCGCTTTTTGATAGGTTTTTTTCGGGTTCGCCAACAACCCAGATAACCCATAAAATAAAAGTTCCTTTACTAGTTTCCCATTCTTAACAAAGATTACATGAGCATTTTTACTACCCCTAATGCATTTGCGACCAAGCATAGCCATAATTGGCTAACCAAATACCAAGACTACTTGGGCGAGTTTGTTTATGGTGGTATAGATGGTACCGTAACCACATTTGCCGTGGTTTCTGGTGCTTTTGGAGCTGGCTTAGATAATAAAGTTATAATTATTTTAGGATTTGCCAATTTACTGGCAGATGGTTTCGCCATGTCTGTTGGTGCTTATCTTTCAACAAAATCCGTTAAAGAAAATTATAAAAAGCACAAACTAAGGGAGTACTGGGAAGTAAATAATAGTCCTAAAAAAGAACGTAAAGAAGTTGAAATTATTTATCGCAACAAGGGGTTTAAAGGCGAATTATTGCAACAGGTTGTTGATACTATAACCAGCGATAAAGACCGTTGGGTAAATGTTATGATGAAAGATGAATTAAAAATGCATGAAGACACCAAATCGCCCGTAATGATAGGGCTTGTAACCTATTTATCTTTTGTTTCAATAGGTTTAATTCCACTAATAATATACGTTTGGGATTACTTAAGCAGTTTTTCAGGAAATCTATTTGTTTGGACAAGTATACTTACATCTACGGCATTTGTGTTTATAGGCTTTTTAAAAACTTATGTTACACAAACCAGCAAACTAAAAGGGATACTTGAAACGCTTATTTTGGGTATTATTGCTGCTACAGTTTCGTATGTTGTTGGAGATTTACTTGAAGGTATTATTACCAGTTAATTTAAATAATTTTGCTTTTTAGGAATAATTTTTTCTTTCTCTAGAGATTTTATAACAACTTCTACGTACTTGTCTATAGTTTTTGTAACGTCTTTAGGGTCTACAATATCATAGCTACCAGACCATACTAAAGATTTCACTGAGTTACTTTTTAAACTGTACAGCGATGTTTCTATGTGAAAAACATTATAGCTACTGTAATAATTTTGATTGTAATATGCCTCCTGATACAACAAATAATAGGGCGAAAAACGGCGTAAATGATAATCGGTTTTTGAAGATTCGCTAGCGTAAGACTGTTTGTTTTCCACACCTTTAACTACCGATACCAAAATAGCATCAAGCCCTTTAGAGCGTAATACATCTAACTGTTTTTCAATATCTGCTTCGGTTTGTTTAGAATCTTTAAACGAAGCCTCAAAAACCACTGCACTTTGCAACGCAATAATTTCTCGTGCATTTAACTCGCTTTTTAATTTAAATTCAAAAGCAGAACGTGCTTCTAAATTTGGGGTAACACCTATTACCAATACTTTTTTAGGTGTGTACGTACTGTAATTTGGGTTTTTCCAACTTTCAGTTAATCGTGTTGATGCACAGTTGCAAAGTATTAAAACTACTAATAAATATATTAATTTATATGTTCGTTCTATTTTCATTGAATAGCATCTTCAGTAATTTTCTCATTATAGCTTTTGGGAGCCATTAGGTTTTGTTCTTCTAAAACTATGGTAACCAATTTTACATAATCGTTTACGGTTTCTGCAACAGAATATGGATCTGTTATATCTATATAACCTTTCCAAATTAACTCCCTATCTTTTGTTGGGCACAGGCAATATAAGGAAGTTTCAGAATGGTAAATACTATATTCATCATAATAATCTGGATTATAATAAACATCTTGATATTTTAGATAATCGTCTTTAAAACTTATATGGGTTTCATTATAGCTATCGTAATTATTTCTATATGCAATTTTATCTTCTACACCAATTACTTTTGTAAACAGTACCGCATCAAAATTATTTGCTAGTAAAATAGCCTCAATTCTATTTATTGCTTCTTTTGATTGTTTTTCCAAAGTAAAATCTGGCTCAAAAACATCTAAGCTCATAACCCCTTCTATCCCTCGTAATTCATATGCTTGTTTAAGTTGTTGCTCAAATTGGCGTCTTGCCTCTGTATTAGCAGTCATACCTATAATTAAAACTTTGCTAGACTTAAAAACAGCAATATCTGGGTTTTTCCAGTTGTCTACAATCTCTACGGAAGAGCAGCCTAAAACTATAAGGGATAGCACTAATGGGATGATGCGTTTCATGGTGTTAGAATTTACGAGTTATTGTAGCAGTCGTTTTTGCTTTTCGTGTTTCATAATATCCTCAATGGTTTGAAACAATTGTTTTTTGAGCGCTCGGTATCTTTTAAAATACGCATTTATATCTATTATAAGTACTCTATGGGCCTCTTTATAGGCTTGTTCTTCTTTTATTTGGTCTACACCATCTACCATTATTAAGAGTTGGTTTTCGTGGGTTTTAACCGTTTCTATAAATGTTTTGTTTTGCTTTTGCATGTCGCTTAAAGCCTCAACTATTTTTTGACTTTCAGAAAAATGTGTTTCGTCTATTAATTGTAAGGTATACGATTTAATGAGGTTGGTAAGAAATTGTTGCTCGTCTTTTATAAAACGTAATTCTGACAACCAATTACGAGATGCTTCGTGCATAACATCTGCATTTAACCAAACTTTGTATTTGGGTGAATTTTGTGCTTCCATGATAATTATAAATTTTATTTTCTAGTACTTATGCGTGAAAGCAGAAAGTAAACTTTAAAAGTCTTGCTTTCTGCCTTTACAACATCATGCTATTTCAATTACTTTTTTTGGTAATTGTTTAGCCTCTTCCTTTTTCAATAATTTCAACTTTAAAATGCCATTTTTATAAACGGCTTTAACATCTTCGTTTGGATTTACTGAAGTTGGTAATTTTAAGGAGCGTTTAAAAGAATTATAGCTAAACTCCTTACGGGTAAACGCTTCTTCTTTTTCCTCCATTTCTTCACTTTTTTCTGCACAAACATTTAACATGTCGTCTTCAATAGTAACCTCAAAGTCTTTTTTGTTAAATCCAGGTGCTGCGAACTCAATTTCAAAATCGTCTTCATGCTCTTTTACATTCATAGCAGGCATTAAGCTGTCTTCATCAAGAAAGTCGTCGTTAAAAAATTCGTCACTGCTTAAAAAATTCTTTAAGCCATTATTCCAAGGGAACAATCTGTTTCTGTTGTTAAATCTAATAAGTGTCATGGTTGTAATATTTAAAGATTAAACTATTATTAACAACACTAACTTAATGATAAAGAATATTTTACGAAATGATATCGATCAGTTTAGATTATTTTTGAGTATTAAAAAATGTTAAATTAAAGTACCTTCTATAAATTCAAATAATCGCTGTTTTATCATGTTAGATTCTTCAAAAAGCACCAAAACATCGTAATCTAATTTTTTATGAATTTCAACGTAAAACTGGTTACAATTTGGTTTATTGTAGTGTTTCTTTCTTTCTAAATGTTCTATATGAAAGCTAACACAATCTAATAAGTTTACCCTATTATCATTTAATTCCACCAGTTCTTTTTTAAATAATTCTAAGATTTCGGATAAATTAGAAATACTATCGTTAAAAATATTTGCATCTAATACTATTTTTAAAAACGTTAATTCTTTTTCCAGAAAAGCAAGGTTAGATTTCCAATGGTTAGATTCACACTGAAGCTCTTCTATACCTTTTTCGCGATAGAAATTTTTAAATTCACTTACACTATCCATTTTATAAATATTTTAGTTAAATAATTAGTTGCACTTCATCATTTAATTTTGGACAGCAAACTTGCCAACCAAAGGTGTCCTGTATTTTAATTCTAAACGTATTTATAGCTGAAGGTTCCCCATGAATTAAAAACACCTTTTCTGGCCTGTTTTTAATGCTGCCCAACCACTGTAACAAACCATTTTGGTCGGCATGCGCCGATAAACTTTCTATACTTTTAATACGGGCTTTAACGGGGTAATATTTGCCAAAAAACTTAATTTCATGAGCGCCGTCCAATAATTGTCGCCCTCTGGTACCTTCTGCTTGATAACCTACCAAAAGCACTGTTGTAGTAGGCTCATCTATAAGTTGTTGTAAGTAGGTTAACACACGACCCCCTGTAACCATACCGCTTCCGGCTATTACTATTTTAGACCTAGTATCGTCTATAGTTTTCCATGTTTCTTTATAAGACTGAATAATGTTAATATGGTTGCACATGGCATTATACTCTGATTGTGATAGTTTATGCCACTCTGGAAACTGCTTAAACACTTCTAACACATTATTACCCATAGGGCTATCTACAAAAATTGGGATATTTGGAATACTATTTTTTTTATATAATTTCCATAAAATATACATGAGTGATTGAAGACGCTCTACTGCAAAACTTGGTATTATTAAGTTTCCGCGGGTTTGAATAACCTCTTTAATTAATGTAGCCAATGTAGTTTCTACATCTTCTTTTGGGTGTAATTTATTACCGTAAGTACTTTCAATAAACAGGTAATCTGCCCACTCGGGTTTTTTGGGGTTTTGTAGCAAATAATCGTCGTTTCTACCAATATCGCCTGAAAACACAAACCGCTTGTTATTAATATCTAACTCTATAAAAGTTGCACCAATAATATGTCCGTTTTGTTTAAAACGATAAGATATCCCTCCTGAAAGCACTTTCCAATTTCCTTCCCTTTCTACCTCAAAAAGCCTAATGGTTTTTTCTGCATCTGTTACGGTGTAAAAAGGCAATGCGGGGTTATGCTTCGTGTAGTTTTCCTTATTGGCTTTTTTGGCTTCCTCTTCGTGTATTTTGGCACTATCTTTAAGTATAATTTCTGCAATGGCTAGCGTTGGCGCCGTACCAATAATTTTTCCTTTAAATCCTTGTTTTACTAATCTTGGTAAATACCCTACATGGTCTAAATGGCCATGTGTAAGCAATACCAAATCTATTGCTGCTACATTTACAGGCAGATCGTTCCAATTTAGTTCGCGCAGTTCTTTAAGTCCCTGAAACATACCACAATCTATAAGTATGTGTTGCCCCAAGGCTTCAATAAGAAATTTTGAACCCGTTACCGTGCCTGCACCTCCTAAAAAGTGTACTTTAGCATAATCTGCCATCTTATAAAGTTTAATAATTACAAAGCTGTGTTATCTCTTTAAGTATTCTTTGTTTCCTAACATCTGAAACACCCAAGTGGTCTAGATAAAAGTCGTCACCAATTAACTCTCTACAAAGCACAATATCCCTACTTAATAAAAACTGTTTTTCTCTATTGTTTAGTAATGTAGATACTGTAATTGGATACAAACCCAACCTATCTATTCTGTCTTTTAAACCGTTGTTTTTAGGATAATCCCAACTTAACAAATACAAGCCAACACAATTGCCATAAATTAAGGCGTCTTCGGTAAAACGCGTATTTGTAACCACCCAACCCTGGGTGAGTTTATTACTGTTTTTGGAATTTCCATTCCATTTTTCCTTAACATCTAGATATCTGGAGTTTATATACAGCGGTACTTTTACATTACAATTTAATCCCTGCTCCCCATGAAACTTACACTCTACAATGGTTGTGTCGCTATTTTTAGTTGCTATAACATCTATTTCGTGTTTTACGCATTTTCCAAGTACTATTTGGTTAACTTGAATGTTATAGCCAGAATATTTTAAAATAGCCCCAACAAAACGTTCAAACGGAAAACCCGTAGGCCCTAATTCGTAAATAGCTTTTTTAAGTTTATATTTTGATGCTAAATACCGTTCTTTCTTTTTAAGCAAAGCAAAAGCCCTATTGTAGATTTCCTTAGTTGTAATGCCTGGGTATAGCTCTTCTACTACCGTTGTTATTATAGTATCTACAATTGCTTTTTCTGCGCCTGTACGCTTAAGGGAATTTTGTAATTTTTCTAATGAAAACTTAACAGTTTCTCCAGACGATTTAATAATATTTATTGATTTATTATCCATAAGGAAAACACTATAATTTAGTTTCTTAAATCGTGCATTACCAATATAGGTACTGTAGAACGGTAAGCTATATCTTTTACCAATGGTTGCGTTAACATGCTTCTAAAAAAAGTATGCTTTCTATTAATAAACGCCACCATATCACTATCCCTACTTTCTACAAAACAATTAATGGCTACAGGTATTTCTATATGACTTAATCTATGAAACGAATAAGTAAGGTCCTGTAAAATAGCTTCCAGAAGCTTTTTGTTTTCTAGTTGTTTATTATTCAGTTCATCTGCTTTTGAAACGTATAAAATGCGAACTGGCGCATTGCATGTTTTAGAAATTTCTACTAAATAATTTAATTCGCGTCTTTTAAACGGTGTTTTATAACCTGTAGGAAAAACAATTTCTTTGGGCAAGTTATGTTTTGCTTTGGCAGGTACAACAATTACTGGGCAATTTCTTACTTTTTCCATAACATTTAAGGCTGTACTGCCATAAGCTACATTTCTAGCATTGGTTACGCCCCTAGTGCCCATTACTATTATTTCTATATCCTTTTCTTCAACTATGTTTTTAATAGCCTCTAACGGATGATTAAATGTTGTAATAGGAATAAAATTATGCTTAGGGTTTTTATGCTCCCTAAAAGCAATCATATCTAACACTTTAGCCAACCCTGTTTCAGCATCGGCTTTTGCCGTTTCGTAAAGTTCACTTCCTGGATCCATGTTTATAAGACTATCCACAATATTGGAAGTTCCAGAAAATACGTTTAGCAAATAAAAATTACAAGCATCAGTTTTATACAATTCTAGTGCATAAAGAATGGCGTACCATGCATTTTTAGAAAAATCTGTAGGCAATAATATATTTCGTTTCATGGTTGTATGTTTAAGAGTTAACTGTTTACCAACTTACCTTACCATTTGTAATAAAATTAACCGGGTATAACTAAAAATGGTATGGTAGGATTAAATCCTATTTTTTTAATAACAGGTTCGTTAAAAATCTGTTCAATAACACTATGTTCATAGTTTACCATTACAAGTATATCTATATCGAGCTCTTCAATAAATTTTTTAATTTCCGTAGCTTTATTAGAATAATGCGATACTAAGTGAAGGCTATGCTTAAAAGTATCTAAATGGCTTTTTAACAATGATAGGTTACGCTTTTGCACACTATCTAATTCATCTTCTTTATTAATGTGCACTATTTGTATTTTAGAATTGAAAAGCGATGCTAAATATTTTAAAGGTTTTAATTCTTCGGCTCCATAAAGGCGATTAAAATCGGTTGGAAAAGCTATTTGTTTTGGTGTAACAAAATCATAATCCTCAGGGATTATTAAAACTGGGCAACTTCTTATTTTTTTTATAATTCTTACCGTATTGCTTCCAAAGAAAAACTCTTTTGCACCAGTTGCGCCTTTTGTTCCCAAGGCCACAAGATCTATTTTATGTTTATCTATAGCTTTTTCTATAGCCCAGTTTAAGTTTTCTAAACTTAATATTACTTGAAATTCATGATTTGCATTTGCATCTGTAGCTTCTGCTAAAGCCCTAATTTCCAACAAATCTTTCTTGGCTTTTTCCTCTGCATCCTTAAACACCTTACTGTATTTATCTGATATTGAAGACACACTAGGATATGCCGAATTTAGAATATAAAACGTACAGTTTTCGTTGGCATACAGTTTTAGTGTATATACAATAGCGCTCCATGAATTATCTGAAAAATCGGTTGGCAATAAAATATGTTTGTTGTTAGTTTTCATAATATTATTCTGTTTTTGAAGGGATTACTAAAAAGGGGGTTTTTATATGAAATCCTATATGGTGGATTAATTTTTTAAAAAATAAATTCTCAAAGAAAGAATGTTTATTATTTATCATAATCAGCATATTTATTTTGTTCTTCATTTGAAAATCTAGTATGGCTTCTTCTACATTTAAGTTGCTAACATCATGAAAAACATTAGCTACTTTAGCTAGTTTGCTTTCTAAAATATCTTTGTTTTTTTGCTGTAGTACACTCAAATCATTACCATAAGACACATGCAGTACATTAACCCTAGAGGTATGCGACTTGGCTATATCGAAAATTGGATTTAAATGGTGGCTCTTAAATTCAATTTCATAATCTGTTGGAAATAGTAATTCGTGAGGGTTTTCATATTTAAAACTGTCTGGAATTGCTAAAACAGGGCATTTTGCTTGGTTTAGCACATGTACGGTGTTAGAGCCAAAAAGCACTTCTTTAGCACCTGTTGCTCCTTTTGTGCCCATTACAATAGTATCGATTGCTTTTTCTGCTACTTGATCTTTTACTTCTGATACTAAGGAATTGAATACGGACAACGTTTTTACAGTATGATTTGGATTTTTAAATGCCTTTTGTATTCGCTCCTTAAAACTTTCAAGGTTTTTAATTGAAGTTTCCTTGGCAGAATCTACTAAACCAAATTGTGCAGGATTAACCAATACATATTCTACATGATATACTGCTGGCGTATAGGTATTAAGCAGGTAAAAGGTGCACACATCGTTTTTAAACAACTCTAGGGCGTATGTAATTGCATTCCATGAGTTTTCTGAAAAATCGGTAGGTAGAAGTATGTTTTTCATGATTGTGTTTTTTAAATTAAAAATTATCTCTCTTAATGTTTTGCAATGCCAAAAATGGGATACCAACATTTAAGCTTATCTTATCTATAGAGGATTGATATAGTATGTTTTCTAAATGAGAATGTCTTGTATTTACCATTACCAACATATCTATTTTATATTCAGCTATATAGTCGTTAATAGCTTCAGAAACATGTTTTTTGTTTACGGTGTAAAAGTGGGTATCGTTTTTACAAAGTGTTTCTTCTATAAACGCTTTATTGTCTTCTTGTCGCATTGATAGTTTATCGCTTTTAGCAACATACAGCATATCTACCCTAGCCCTAAATGGCGCTAACATTTCGCAGAGTAACTTTAACTCTCTTCTCTTATATGGGATTAAGTAATTTGTTGGAAACAGCACATGTTTTGGTTGTGTGTATTTATAGTTCCTGGGTATGGCCAGAACAGGACATTCTACATATTTTAATACTTGTAAGGTATGGCTGCCAAAGGTTAATTTTCTATTATCTGTTTTTCCTTGGGTACCCATAACTATTATATCTATATTTTCGTTGTCAACAATTTTGTCGGCCTCATCTACCAATACGTTGTTTGAGGAAATGGTACGATAGGTAAACCTTGGGTTAGGATGTTTTTCCTTTACAATTTTTAAAACATCTTCTAATTGTTTTTTAGATTTTTTACTTACAAGGTTTGTGGCTTTTTCTAGTGTTTTCCTGGTTAATAATGCTTCATTAGTATAAATATCGTCTTGGTAGGCATGCATAAAATAAAACACGCAGATTTCGTACTTAAAAAATTCTAAAGCATAGTTAATGGCGTTTAAAGCATTATCGGAAAAATCTGTTGGAACTAATACCCTTCTCATGACTGTTTTTATTTATTGCTATGTTTTAAAGTTAGCAACTACACAGAAGAGAAACAATGATATTCGTCAGATGAAAAACTGTTTTAAGATTAAGAAATACACAAAAAAAACGGTAAACCTTTTTTAGCCTACCGTTTTTCCTGAGGGTTTAATACTGTATTACTCTGTTTAAATTAAGTTTAAAAAACCTTTATCCCCAAAAATTTAAAATTCTACTAAACAAAATAACATATGTAAAAAACACTCTATAAGATTTTTGCCTTCTTACAGTGGCAAAATCTATCTTTTTTAGTTAGAAACAGGAAGCCGCAGCTTCCTGTATCCTTAAAGAGTTTAATGCTATTATTTAACCTTTATTACTATTATTATTTTATTGCTAAAAACACACTGTAATATTTAGCTAAATGGCAACGTTAAACCCTTTTCATGATTTACAAGGTCTTACGATTTGTAAATCATTGATTTTTATAACTAACCAACTTTAAAGAACGTAGAATTAATTAATGGTACTAATTTACAATAGCGCTTTTAGAAAAGTAATGACGGCCATCAGTTTTAAAAAATAAATTAACGCCTATTGAATATTGTTAAGATTAGTGATTAAAAATGGCAAAACTGATAGTTATCATTTTTAATACGTTACTAGGCCATACGCTATGTTAAGCAAAAAAACGCCCACTAAGAATAATAACATATAAATTACCTGAACAAATTTTATATTTATAAAATTTAGTAAAGCCACTGTTCGTTTAGGAAAAACAAACAACAACAGCCCCTCAAAAAGTGCCAACCAGCCAATTAATGTAATAATAAGTTTCCAGTTAGGTTCCCAAATATTATGAAACAAAATATTAAGAAGTCCTATTATTATGGCCATAAAAGCTGCAATTATTAGGAACTTTTCGTCTTTTAAATCTAAAAAAACCTGCCTGATACGCTTTGGGTTAAAACTTAATATTACAAAAAATATAATGAGATACCATCCCCAAAACTTTGCTAAAAAAATAGATGTATTTTCCATAATTTAAGGTGTTATTCATGAAGCACTAAAAAAGGGATATCTGTATGATAAGTAATTTCCTCAACAAGCGGATGAAACAATATACGTTGAAAATAGTTTAAATTTTTAGCCACCATTACTATTAAATCTATGTCTCTACTTTCAACAAAACACTGTATGGCAGCTTCAATATCTTTATTTGTTAAAAAATGGAAACTATGGTTATGATGACTAAAAAAATCTTCTAAATACGCTTTGTTTCTTTGCTGATCGTCGTTCAACTTATAATCGCGCTTATTAATGTGCAATACTCTAATTGATGCCTTTATTAAATCTAAAATTCTTAATACCGGATTTAATAATCCTGAAGAGTAAAAAGTAGAAAAATCTGTAGGGAAAGCTATTTCCTTAGGTTTTACAAAGGTTGCGTTTTCTGGAACAACCAATGTGGTACATTGTACCCTTGTTATAACACTAGCGGCATTACTGCCAATTATTAGTTTTTTTAAACCTGTGGCACCTTTGGTACCAATAACAATAAGATCTATGTTTTTTTCTCCTACATGTTTTCTAATAGATTCTATAAAAAAATTATAATCTGTTAAAGTAAAAAATCTATGATTTGCCTTTAACGGTAGCGTGCTTATGCGTTTAAGTACTTTTTTTAATTGTACTTTTGATGGTTTTACTAGAGTTTCCTCAATAATATCTTGTGTTGGGGCATACCCCACATCATTTGTAATTAAGCTACTAATGGTGTTAACATGTAATAGGTAAAAATTACAAGAATGTTGTTCGAAAAAATTGAGCGCATATTCTATGGCATTCCAGGAGTTTTCAGAAAAATCCGTTGGGATTAAAATATTTTTCATAGCTATATAGCTTAGTATTACAAATGTAAAAGCAAGTATATAGATAAAAAATGATATTGGTCATTTAGGGCATTAATATCACCCTTAGAGTATATGCTGAAGTTTATTGATATTTAACACAACAATATTTCGTCCTTGAACATCAATTAGCCCTTCTTTTTTAAACTTAGACAAGGTTCTAATAAACGTTTCTGGCGCTACTCCAGCAACACTGGCTAAATCGTTTCTAGAAATCTTTATAGGGTCTTCTGGTTTATTATTAATTTTTTCGGCAAACCTAAGTATAGTTGCGGCTGTTTTTTTATTTACAGAACTGTAGGCCATTTGCAACAATTGGCTTTTTATTGAAGAAAGATTGTCCGTAAGTAATTCTATAAGCTCTAAGGCCAGCCTATGGTTGTTATCTAAAATATCCTTAAGCTCGTGTTTAGATATGCCAACAAGTTCTGTATCTTCCATGGCGGTAGCAGATTCCTGGTATGGCAAATTGTGTGTAAAGGAGGTATAACCAAACAAATCATCTTCTTTATACAAGGCGGTAATTAACTCCTTGCCATCTTCATCTATTTTATAATTTTTTACTACGCCTTCCCTTATTAAGTAAATATAATTAGAGTTTTCGCTTTCCCTATAAATTACATCGCCTTTAGAGAACAAGAATGTTTCTCCCACATCATCAAAAAAATTCTTTAAATCGTTTAAGGTATGTAATGTATCATTTGGCAGGGGTTTACTTTGTTTTGTCTTTGTTAAATCGTCTTTTATCAAGGCTGCCTTGGCTAATCTACTCTCTATAGCACTTACCAATTCATCTTCGTTAAATGGTTTAGTTATGTAATCGTCTGCCCCAAGGTTCATGCCTTTTCTAACGTCCTTACGCTCTGTTTTTGCCGATAGGAATATAAAAGGTATGTGTTTTGTGTCTTCATTTTTAGAAAGTTCCTGCAACACACCGTAACCGTCTAGTTTAGGCATCATTATATCGCAAACTATTACATCGGGCAGGTTGCTTTTGGCCATATTTACGCCCGCTACACCGTTAGGAGCCGTAATTACTTCATAAGTATACAACTCTAATAGTTCTGCTGTGTTTTCTCTTAATACAGTATCGTCTTCTATTAACAATATCTTTTTCATAAATATTACTTCATTTTATAGAATAACTGCTTTGTTGGGTAAGGTTAATGTAAATGTTGAACCTTTTCCTTCTTCACTTTTAAATACGATAGTGCCGCCTAAGTTTTCTAAATGCGATTTCACAATATTTAAACCTATTCCTGTGCCTTGTGTGTGCAATACGTTTCCTGCCCTAAAATAACGGTTAAAAATATTTTTTTGGTCTTTTTCTGGTATCCCTATGCCCTGATCCTTAATTGTAAACGATGTTACGCCAGCTTTTTGCTTAACCTTTAAATCTATAATGGTGTTTTCTGGTGAATATTTTATGGCATTTTGTACTAAGTTAGATAAAGCCAACTCTAGTATTTTTTCATCTTGAAACAATGATATCTCATCAACATTTTCAGGATATTTTATCTGTTGCCCTTCCTTTAAAAGCATATTACAATTGTAGACTACCTCGTTAACAATTTTACTAAGTTTAAACTCAGAAAAATTGTAGTTAACCTTACCGGTTTCTAGTTTTTCAACCGATAAGAAATCATTTAAAATATTATTTAAATAGTGTACCTTATCTGTAATTATCTTTAAGTGTTTATCCCTCTTCTCTTGTTGCTCGGTTAGTTTGTATTTACCCAGCAACATAGCAGAGGTTAAAATACCGCTTAAAGGTGTTTTAAACTCATGAGAAACTAAGGATAAAAACTTGGTTTTTAAATCATTAAGCTCTATTTCCTTAAGTAGTGCTTTTCTTGTTTCCTCTTCTGCCTCAATACGCTTGGTATTTTCGTCTGCAAGTTCTTTGTTAGTTATTTTTAATGCATTTAACGCTTCGTTTAAAGCTTTGGTTCTACTTGCTACTTTTTCTTCTAAACGCGCATTTAATTCTACTATTTGAATTTCTTGTTGTTTTCGCTCCGAAATATCAACAACTATAGCCATTACATAGGTTTTTCCATAAATTTTAAACGGGTTAAGTCCTATTTCTACAGGAAAATTAGTGCCATCCTTTCGCACGCCATAAACACATCGGCCTTCGCTCATTTGCTTACGGTCGCCTTCACCCATAAAACTATTAAAATGACCTTTATGGCTACTATGGTATCTGTGCGGAATTAACAGATCTAACGGTTGCCCTACAAGTTCTTTATTTTGATAACCAAAAATAGAGGCCAAAGCACTGTTAGCTTCCATGATGTTTTGATGCATATCTACAATTAGAACACCTTCAGAAATTGCTCCTAAAAGCACATTAAAAATCTCTTGATCCTGCCCAAACATAGTGTACCAATTACAGATTGCTTAATTTAAATAAAAGTACGAATTTTAATCTGAAAAGCAGCTGTAACAACTGATTAATATCATGGTAAACCCTCTAAAAAAGGCTTATTTTTATTTATTCTAAAAAAATAAGGATGAAAACTTATAGTACAGCGTTTTATAAAGTCTTAGGCCAACTTTTTTATGGTATTGCGGCGGCAGATAAAAAAGTGCTTGCCGAGGAATACTATGCTTTAAAAAAAATACTAGAAACCGAATGGCCAATGGCCGATGCATTTAAAAACAGTACTACCTCTGTAGATATCCAACACATTTTAACCGAATTTCAAACTTTATATAAAAAAGAACAAGTAGCTCCTGAAACATGGCTTGAGGCCTTTTTTAGTTTTAAGAAGAAAAACGAAACACTTTTTACCAAAAGCTTAAACCAACTTATTTTAAATACAGCACATACTATTGCTAATAGTTTTGCGCGCAAAAACAAATCGGAGCTTATTATGCTCGCTAAATTAGATTTAGAATTAAACAAAGAATAAAATGAAACCTAGTTTTAATACCATTTTGAACACAAACGAAATAGTTCTAATAGATTTTTTTGCAGATTGGTGTGGCCCTTGCAAAATGCTTGCACCTATTCTAAAAGATGTTAAAAAAGAACTTGGAGACTCTGTGAAAATTATAAAAATAGATGTTGATAAAAATCAAGCTTTAGCTGCTAAACATCAGGTAAGAGGTGTACCTACCATGCTACTTTTTAAAAATGGAAAACAAGTTTGGAGACAATCTGGCGTATTACAAAAAAACGACCTTATTTCTATTATAAAATCGCAAATGTAGCTAGGGTGTTCTGACGAATATCATTTCATAATAACCTTATTCGCAATACATTTATGCTATCAACATAAATAGTATTGTCATGAAAAATTCAATTTTTTTACATTTTATTATTGCGTTAATATCTTTTACATGTTTATCGCAAACTGTAAAAGGTATCGATTATATTTCTCCGTTCCATGATGGCTTAGCAGCTGTAAAAAAAGGTAACATGTGGGGATTTATTAATACCGAAGGAGATTTAGTAATTAACTTTAGAGACGATCTTGTAACTACAGATTTTAAGAGCCAAAACTACCCCATCTTCAAAAATAACCGATGCTTAATTTCAGATAAAAAAGAAGGTATTACTTATTTTGGTTATATCAACAAATCTGGCGAAACCATAATTAAACCCGTGTTTTTAAATGCCTCTAATTTTAAGGATGATACCGCACTAGTTATATTGGTAGTTAAAGATACCATTGGCCATAACGATATACTAAACAAAACCGTTATTAGCCATAATTATTTTGAAGTACTTATAAACACCGAAGGAGAAACAACACATTATTTAACTCCAAATCCAAAACACATTACGCTGTCTAAAAACTTTGTAAAACAACCTCCACAATTTACAACACAGCTACTGTCTGATAATTTATTTGCTGTTTGGACGGATGATGAAAAATGGGTGATTAAAAAACTTGAATAATTTTTAATATTCCGCACCAACCTAGAGTATTAAAAAACATATGCTAACATTTAAAAATTTTAATATAGCCGATTGGTTTTCATTTTACCGCATTATTGCTGCACCATTTTTATTAGCTTTAATTTGGTATGGTGAACGCCAAATTTTTACTTGGTTTTTATTAATTAGTTATGCCACAGACGCTATTGATGGCTATTTGGCCAGAGCACTAAAAATAACAAGCCCAAGAGGTTCGCAACTAGATTCTTTTGGCGACCAAATAACCTTTATTATTGGGCTTATTGGTTTATTTTATTTTGAAACCAGTTTTATTAAAACCAATTTAATATTAATCTGTATTGCCTTTATTCCCTATGCGGTACAAATGTTTATAGCCTATTACAAATACGGGAAAGCTACAGCTTTTCATACCTATTTAGCAAAACTATCTGCGGTTATACAAAGTATATTTATACTTTGGGCGCTATTTTTTTCACCCGAATATGTATTGTTTTACGGCATGTTAATAATTGGCCTGCTGGAAACCCTAGAAGAAATCACCTTAATTTTTATGTACGACGTTTGGGCTGCCGATGTTAAAGGCATTTACTGGGCTTTTAAAGACAAACGCAGACTTAAAAAAATAAAACGATTTAATAAAAGCAAGTAAACAAGGCCATACCATTGCTTTAAACAGTACTTATTATTGTTGTTGTTCTTAGTAAAATTAATGACACAGTTATCAACAAAACGCCTACCAAAAATAAACACCTGACGATTATCATTTTTAATCCTCTTTTTATTTAGTAATATTAATTATTAAAACAAACGTCATGATACGCAACTTAAATAAACAGGAGTGTTTATTAATACTAAACACAAATTATATTGCACATTTGGCCTATTTATTTGGGGAGTGTCCTATTATAATTCCTATAACTTATTATTATAATGAAGCTGATGATTTTATTATTTGCTATTCCGCTTGCGGACAAAAAATAAATTCTATGAGAAAACACAATTATGTGTCGTTAAGCGTAGATGAGATTGAATCGGTTAATAAATGGAAATGTGTTTTAGTTGAAGGTACTTTTAAGGAACTTAAAGGGCCAGATGCTAAATACTACCTACACGAATTTGCAAAAGGTGTAAAACATATTATGGCCAACAAAGAACAAAAGGAAGCTAATTTTATTAGTGAATTTTCAAGTAAGCTTGAATCGGAAGGCACTCCCATTGTGTTTAAAATTGATATACTAGAAGTTACCGGAAAACAACGGTAGCCAATAATTACGCTTTACCTTAAATACAATTGAAAACAAATTCTATTTTTAATTGACATAACTCCCCAACAATGCACAAATATTATATAATTTTCTTTAGTATTTTTTTATATGTGTCTTGTACAAAAAACACAGACTATATTCAACCTACAAAGAAAGATGTAACAGAATCGGTTTATGCATCTGCAACCGTACAACCCGATAGTTTATACCAAGCTTATGCGGCTGTTGGCGGTATTTTAGATATTAATTTAGTTGAAGAAGGCAGTGTAGTTTCTAAAGATGAAGCTGTAGTTCAAATTATAAATACAACCCCAAAACTTAATACTCAAAACGCAAAATTAACCTTAGATTTAGCCAAAGAAAACTTTCATGGAAACGCCGCTATTTTAGCTAGTATTAAAGATGAAATTAATGCTGCCCTTTTAAAGTACAAAAACGATTCTATTAACTATTTCAGGCAAAAAAAACTATGGAACCAAAATATAGGATCTAAGGTTGAATTCGACACCAAAAAATTAAATTACGAACTCTCCCTTAACAATTTACAAACATTACAAAGTAAGTATACAAGAACAAAAAACGAGTTACAAACCACCGTAAAACAAGCCAAAAACAACTACCAAAGCGCTTTGATTAACACTAAAGACTTTACCGTAAAAAGTAAAATTAATGGTAAAGTTTATGCGCTTTACAAAAACCCGGGAGAAATCGTTTCTACATTAGAACCACTAGCAGCTATTGGTAGCGCAAACACCTTTATTATAGAGCTTTTGGTTGATGAAGTAGATATCGTAAAAATTAGAAAAAACCAAAAAGTACTTATAAGACTAGACGCTTATACCGATACTATATTTAGTGGTAAAATATCAAAAATTCTTCCCAAAAAAGATGAGCGCAACCAAACATTTACCGTTGAAGCCCTCTTTAACAAAACTCCAGAAATATTATATCCAGGACTTTCTGGTGAGGCAAACATTATTATTGGCAATAAAAAGGAGGCGCTTACCATTCCTAAAGAGTATATAATTAACGGAAATAAGGTAAAAACCAACGAAGGTGAAATTCCCATTACTGTAGGTTTACAAAATATGGATATTGTTGAAGTAACTTCAGGTATCTCAGAAAGTACCAAAATCTACAAACCCGAATAATGATGACTAACTGGAGCGTTATACTAAACATCGCAAAAACACATTTGCTTACCAAGGTTAAGCAAACCATAATTGCTGCTCTTGGGGTTACCTTTGGCATTGGCGCTTATATTACTTTGGTAAGTTTTATGACGGGTTTAAACAGTATGCTAGACGATCTAATACTTAACCAAACGCCACACATTCATATTTACAATGAAATAGAACCATCTAAAAAACAGCCTGTAGCCATGTACGATGCATTTAAAAATAGTGTAAATGTGGTACATTCTATTAAGCCAAAATTAAGTCAAAAAAAAATACATAATGCCCTACCAATTATTCATTATTTAAACAACGACGAAGATGTAAAAGGTGCCATTCCGCAAATAAAAGCTAATATATTTTACATTGCGGGCTCTATAGAAATTGGAGGTAATTTAACAGGCATCAACCCGCTAGACGAAGCTAAACTATTTAATTTTAGCGACTATGTTGTTAAGGGTTCCCCAGAAATGCTTCAAAAAACAGATAATGGTATATTACTAGGTGCTGGTGTTGCAAAAAAAATGTCGTTAACTATTGGAGACCGCGTACAAATAAGCACCAGTAAAGGCGATGTATTTCCGCTTAAAATTGTTGGCATTTACCAAAGTGGCGTAGCAGATATTGATGCCATTCAAAGTTTTGCCAATATAAAAACCGTACAACGTATTTTAGGTGAAGCCGAAAACTACATTACAGATATAAATGTAAAACTTCACAACATGAATTTAGCCTTACCCAAAGCAAAAAAAATAGAACAGCAGTTTCACCTTACCGCCATAGACATTAATACTGCTAATGCACAATTTGAAACAGGAACCACTATAAGAAACCTAATAACATATGCAGTTTCTATAACCTTACTTATAGTGGCAGGATTTGGTATTTATAATATCTTAAACATGCTTATCTACGAAAAAATGAACGATATAGCCATTTTAAAAGCTACAGGGTTTTCTGGTAAGGATGTGCAATATATTTTTATGAGTCAAGCTATAATTATTGGTTTAATTGGCGGTATTTTAGGATTATTAATAGGTTTAATTTTCACCAATATTATTAACACCATACCTTTTAAAACAGATGCGCTACCAACTGTGGAAACTTATCCTATAAATTTTGATGGCTGGTTTTATGTTATTGGTATTACGTTTGCAATGGTATCAACATTTTTAGCGGGTTATTTACCATCTAAAAAAGCAAAAAAAATAGATCCTGTTAAAATTATAAGAGGGCAATAACATGAGCACAGTACTACAAGCAAAACATATTAATAAATACTTTAAAAAGCCTGTACTTTTTCATGTGTTAAAAGACATTAATTTTAAAATAAGTAAAGGCGATTTTACATCCATAATGGGAAAATCGGGTTGTGGAAAATCTACCCTGCTTTACATTTTATCTACGATGGATACCGATTACGAAGGCGAACTTTACCTTAATAACAAGTTAATTACAAACAATAGTAAAGACCAATTATCGTACATAAGAAACAAACATATTGGTTTTGTATTTCAGTTTCATTATTTACTATCAGAGTTTTCGGTGTTAGAAAATGTGATGCTGCCCGCAAAAAAACTGGGCGAAAAATCGTTTCAGGAAATAGAACACGATGCCATGCAAAAACTACATATTTTAAATATAGACCATTTGGCAAAAAAACGGGCGTCTCAAATCTCAGGTGGTGAAAAACAACGGGTGGCTATTGCAAGGGCATTAATAAATAATCCGTCTATAATTATGGGCGACGAACCTACTGGAAATTTAGATAGCCATAATTCTAACAATGTATTCAATATTTTCAAACGGTTAAGCGAAGAACAAGGCTTATCGTTGCTTATTGTAACCCACGATGAAGATTTTGCAAAACGCACCAACCGCATCATTACAATGGAAGACGGTAAAATTATAAGCTAAAACGGTTTACATCTTAGTATTTGAAATGATATCCATCATTTTTAAAAACACAGGTATTACGTAATTTTATAACATACATGAAATGGATTCAATTTATTAGAGAATGGGTTGCAGAACACCCTTTAATTTCAAGCATTTTTAAGTATTTGCTTCTGGTTGCTATTGTGCTAATTTGTATTCAGTTTTTTAGAAGATTATTAAGAAAAAACATATTAGATACCTCAGCACGTTACAAATCGCAAAAAGGCATTGAAATTATTGGATACATTATATTAATTATTTTGTCCGCTTTATATTTTACGGGAAACACAAAAGACTTTACTGTAGCTATTGGTTTGTTTTCAGCAGGTGTTGCTTTTACACTACAAGAACTTTTTTTAAGTATTGCAGGGTCTCTCTATATTTTTATTGTTAAAGTATATAAACCTGGAGACCGCATAGAAATTAACGGTATAAAAGGAGATGTAATTGATGTTGACAGTATTTATACCACCATGATGGAAATTGGCCAATGGGTTAACAGCGACAATTACACTGGCAGAATTGTAAAACTTAGCAACGCCTTTGTTTTTAAAGGCCCTATTTATAACTATTCCCAAGACTTTCCGTTTATTTGGGATGGATTTGATTTACCTATTAGGTATGGCTCTGATATTGAATTAGCTAAATCCATAATTATTAAGGTCACTACTAATATCCTCTCCAATTTCACTACTAATTCTAAATCCCAATGGAAAGATGTGGTTAACAAATACTATATTGAAGACGCCATAGTAGACCCTTCTTTAGCAATGAAATTAACCGATAATTGGATTGAATTTAACTTAAGATATATAGTAGATTATAAAAAAAGACGAAGCACAAGAGATGCGTTGAATGACGCTATTAGAAAAGCGTTTGAAGCTACTAATGGAAAAATTATTTTAGCATCTTCAACTTTTGAGCTTGTTAAGATACCAGACTTAGATGTAAATGTAGCACCAAAACACTCAACCTTGTAAAACATCCTAAACTTAATTATAATGAGAACTGTACTTGCTTTTTTGTTGATAATACATGGTATTATTCATTTAATAGGTTTTTCTAGTTCTTATTTTTCTGCTGGCATAAATAAACAAATATTAGGTATACCTAAACCAATTGGGGCTATTTGGTTGGTTGTGTTTGTAATGTTTATGGTTTCTGCCGCTGCATTAATAACTAATAAAAAATGGTTTTATGTAGCTTTTATAGCTGCTTTTGTTTCACAAATATTAATTGTCTTGGCATGGAAAGATGCAAAATTTGGAACTATTGCCAACATTATTATTATTGTAGCAAGCTATTATGCATACAGCAACTATAAGTTTAATACTATGGTTAAAACTGAAACAGCACAAATACTGCAAAACCTAAATATTGAAAACACAAACACAGTATTAGAGAAAGAGATTTTGCACTTACCTGAAATAATTCAAAAATGGATGCTAAATTCTGGTGTTGTTGGTAAAGAAAATATTAATTCTGTAAGATTACAGCAAAAAGGTAAAATGAAAACCAAACCCAATAGCAAATGGTTAAATTTTACAGCAGAACAGTGTTTTAATGTTAAAGAACCTGCCTTTATATGGTCTACTAAAGTAGATGTTATGCCAATGCTAAAAATGGTTGGTAGAGACAAGCTTATAAATGGCAAAGGTAATATGCTAATTAAATTGGCTGGTATAATACCAATTGTAAATGAAGGCGAAAACGAGAAAATTAATTCTGCAACTATGTTAAGGTATTTGGCAGAAATAGTATGGTTTCCATCAGCGGCTCTAAACAATTACATATACTGGGAAGCAATAGATAAACTTACTGTTAAAGCTACATTAACAATAAACGAAAAATCGGTTACAGGAGTTTTTAAGTTTTCAGATGTTGGAGAGGTACAAAGTTTTGAAGCAAAACGCTATTACGGCGCAGGAGAACATGCAACATTACAAACCTGGTACATTAAAATAAGAGAATTTAAAGATTTTAATGGTTACAAAATTCCAAGTAAAAGCGACGTTTTATGGAAACTTAAAGAAGGGGATTTTAATTGGTTATATTTAGAAATTACCAAACTAAACTATAACACTTTAGAGCTTAAAAATCACTTCAATATTTAAAAACTTAATTCAGTAATTAAATAGCCTTTTATTTATTAACATAACGTATTTTTTTATTTACATAACATTTTATATGATTGAAAATCAATATATTAAAACTATTTAGGTTTTTAATATCTTTTTATCTAAAATATTAGTTTTCATGATATTTGTCATGTTTTTCATGTACAAAATTTAAGAGTTTTGCTTAGTAATTCTAAACAAACTTAAATGATGCGTAAAAACCAACTACACTTCGTTAAACTAGCCTTATTTTTTTTATTATTTGTTACTTTTCAAACTACACACGCCCAGTTAGAAATTGGCGCAGACATAAGACCTCGGTTTGAGTATCGCCATGGTTTTAACAACTTATTCCCTAACAATACAGAGCCTGCTGCGTTTGTAGTACAGCGTTCTAGATTAAACGTAAGCTATATATTAGACAATTTAGATATTATGCTAAGTGTACAAGACGTAAGTGTTTGGGGAGATACCAGACAAATTGATGCGACCGATAGTAATAACTCCTTTTCGCTTTTTAGAGCATGGGCAGAGTTTCATTTTAATGATAACTGGTCTACCAAATTAGGTAGACAAGTACTTTCTTATGATGACCAGCGTATTTTAGGAGGATTAGATTGGGCAATGCAAGGGCGTTTTCATGATGCAGCTTTAATAAAGTATAAAAAAGATAGTTTTATGGCGCATTTTGGATTTGCTTTCAGTCAGCAATCGCAAGCTAGAGAAGGCAATGTATTTACCATACAAGGGGCCTCAACTTATAAAGCTATGCAATTTGCATATTTAAAGAAGACTTGGAAAAACAGTTCTGCCAGCTTTTTATTTCTAAATACTGGGTTTCAAAATTTAACTGGCGCCAATAATAATGTTGCAGATGGTGTATTTTACAAACATACAACCGGATCATATTTTACTTTTCCAATAAATAATGTTAACTTTATGGGGTCGGCATATTATCAATTTGGAAAATCTGATGAAACAACAGACTTAAGTGCTTATCAAGTATCGCTAGAAGCCAACTACAAACCAGCAAATACATTATTTGGTTTAGGTTTAGAAATTTTAAGTGGTACAAACCAAAGCGGAGATTCTAAAAACAAATCTTTTTTACCGCTATATGGTACTAATCATAAATTTAATGGCTTTATGGATTATTTTTACGTAGGTAATCATGCAAACAATGTTGGTTTAGACGATTTTTATGCTAAAGTAGTGTTTAAAACAGGTGAAAAGTCTACGTTACTGGCTAAAGCTCATTATTTTTTAGCTAATGCAAACTTAATTGACGATGCAGATAAATATTTAGGAACTGAAATTGATTTAGTTTATACCAATAAATTAATGAAAAACGTAAAATTAAATATTGGTTACTCGCACATGTTTGCATCAGACAGTATGAGCCTAATAAAAGGTGGAATACCTAATGATAATACTAATAATTGGGGTTGGGCGCAACTAATTATAAATCCCACATTATTTAAAAGTAACTAAAAAACAACCAATGTGAACAAAAAGATATTACCTCCTAAAAAAACAAAATGGCGAACTACAGCAGTATTCTTTATTGCCGTGGTTATAGGCTTGGGCTTGTTTATGGCCAAAGAGTCTCGCGTAATATCATACATGTCTGATGATCCACAAGCTTGTGTAAACTGCCATGTAATGACACCTGTTTATAATAGTTGGATGCACAGTTCCCACAGAGAATGGGCTAATTGTAACGATTGCCATGTACCACATAACAATGTTGTGAACAAATACTATTTTAAAGCAAAGGATGGTTTGTATCACGCTTCAGTGTTTACAGCGCGTGCCGAACCCGATGTTATAAAAATGAAGGAGGCGTCGCAAGAAGTGGTTCAAAATAATTGTATACGTTGCCATGTACAACAAGTTACACAGGCAAAATATGATGGTTACATTGAAGACCATAAAGCAAATAGAACAGGACGCCAATGCTGGAGTTGCCACAAGCAAGTGCCTCATGGCAAAGTACATGGTTTGTCCACAATTAAATTTAACGTAGCACCACTACCAACAGACCAGCAGGAAACTGTAATTCCTAAATGGATGGAAAAACAAATTAAAACTAAAGATTAAACCCATAACCAAATGAAAAACAAAGTATTATTTATAGTAACCATAATCGTGGTTTTCTTATTAGGGCTTTTGGCTTCTAGTATTGTCAATAGAAAATCTGAAGCAAAATACCGATACACACCCAGTGTAAATATCGCAGAAAACGAACCCAGAAACGAAGTATGGGGAGAAAACTTTCCTTTGGAATACCAATCTTCGCTACAAACTTTAGATACGAGTTTTGCATCTATGCAAGGTGGTTCAGCAATGCGCGATGTATTAGAAGAAGACCCTAATCTTGTAATCCTTTTTGCTGGTTATGGCTTTGCTAAAGATTACAACCAAGGAAGAGGGCACGCTTATGCCATTGAAGATATTCATAATACCCTAAGAACTGGAGGTCCTAAAGGTGAAGGCGATGGCCCTATGCCAGCAACGTGTTGGACGTGCAAGAGCCCTGATGTACCTAGATTAATGAACGAAATTGGTATCGCAGAATTTTATAGCGGAAAATGGGCCGATAAAGGAGACCAAGTAGTTAACCCTATTGGTTGTGCAGATTGTCACGATTCTGAAACCATGAAACTACGTATTTCTAGACCAGCGCTAGTTGAAGCGTTTGATGCTATGGGAAAAGATATTAACCAAGCTACACATAACGAAATGCGCTCTTTAGTTTGTGCACAATGCCATGTTGAATATTATTTTGATAAAAACGTTCCTGGAAAAGAAGGTGTGCCTTATTTAACATTCCCTTGGAAAAATGGTACAACTGTAGAAGATATGGAAGCGTATTACGATAATTTAGAATTCTCTGATTGGACTCACAAATTAAGTAAAACACCAATGCTAAAAGCACAACACCCTGGTTACGAAACCTTCACAACCGGAGTTCATGCAGACAGAGGGGTTTCATGTGCAGATTGCCATATGCCTTACAAAAGTGAAGGTGGACAAAAATTCACAGATCACCATATTCAATCACCATTAAACAATACATCAAACGCATGCCAAGTGTGTCATAGAGAAGAATCTAGTAAGCTTATTGCCAATGTATACGAGAGACAACGTAAAGCTAGTGAGAACAGATTAAAGCTAGAAAACCTTCTTGTTAAAGCCCATTTAGAAGCTAAAAAATGTTGGGAATTAGGTGCAACAGAAGCACAGATGAAACCCATTTTAACTGATATTCGTCATGGCCAATGGCGTTGGGATTATTCGGCAGCAGCACATGGCGCATCATTTCACTCACCTGTGGAAACAGCACGTGTTATAGGAAGCGGATTGGTTATTGCTCAAGAAGCGCGTGTTAAATTAGCAAGATTATTAGCAGATTTAGGCCATAACCAACCTGTTGAAATGCCCGATATTTCAACTAAAGAAAAAGCTCAAGAATACATTGGCTTAGATATGGAAAAACTTAGAGCAGAAAAAGCCGAATTTAAAGAAAACGTGTTACCAAAATGGTTACAAAGAGCTAAAGAAAGAGAGGCTAAAATGCCTGTTAATACGGTATCTTCTGCACTAGAATAAACTTCAAAAAAAATATGTCTTAAAAAAAAAAGACGCCTTATACTTATAAAATAAGGTGTCTTTTTTAATTATAAATACATTTTATATACAAATGAATAAATTTTCACGCGTGTTAGCGTCGCCTATATTAGCCGTTATTTGTCTATTTACCTTTGCATTTGCTATGGCCGTTGCCACTTTTATTGAAAACGACTACGGTACAGCTACCGCTTGGAAACTTATATACAATGCTTGGTGGTTCGAGTTGGTTATGGTTGGCCTAGGGGCAAGCTTTATAATGAGTATTTACAAATACAAACTTTGGCGTAAAGAAAAATGGGCACTACTAACTTTTCATTTAGCGTTTATAGTAATTCTTTTAGGTGCTGGAATTACACGTTATGCATCCTATGGAGGCATAATGCGTGTTCGCGAAGGCGCTTCTTCTAATATAATTATCTCAGATAACAACTATTTACACATCCATTTATCTAACGGAAAAACAACAAAAACCCTAAAGAAAAATTTAGAATTTTCTCCCATAAGCAATAACAATTTTAATATTGATTCTGAATTTGAAGGCACTCCTATTTCTATTTCATACAAAAATTTTATTGCCGATGCTGTTCCTCAAATTGAAAATAATTCTGAAAATGGTAAACCCATGATAGAAATGATAGTTTCTGCCGGAAATGGAAGGGAAACCGTTTTTCTCGAAAAGGGAGAAATTGAAGCTATTGGCGCACACCAACATAAAATAGGATTTGATGTTGAGGCCGAAGATGTTATTAATATTACCGAAAATGATGGTAATTTTAAAATACAATCACCAAGAAATTTAAGCGCTTTTGTTATGGCCACCGAAACGGCTAGTACCATAAAAAAGGACAGTTTGCAAGATATACAATTAAGAACCTTATATCGTGATGGCGATGCATCGTTCGTGCCACTTGCCTACTATCCTAAAGGGGAAATTAAAATAGTTAGTGCTTCTGAAAAACCTAAGGATAACGATGAGCAAAAAGACGATGCGCTTATTGTAAATGTAGCTGTTGGAGAAAACAAGAAGGAAATAACGCTACTTTACAGAGAAGGGTTTTTACCAACAACTCACGATGTTAATTTTAATGATATAACAGTAACTTTGTCTTACGGCGCCGAACCTATTACTACGCCCTTTTCAATTTATTTAGAGGATTTTCAATTAGAACGTTACCCTGGCTCTACAAGTCCTTCATCTTATGCTAGTGAAGTAAAGGTAATTGATGGCGATAAAGAAATACCACATCGTATTTTTATGAACAACGTATTAGATTATAAAGGTTTTAGATTCTTCCAAGCTAGTTATGATACTGACGAATTAGGCACCGTTTTAGCAGTAAACCACGATGCTTTGGGTACTAATGTTACATATATTGGTTACTTTTTAATGATGATTGGTATGTTTTTTACACTCTTTGGAAAATCGTCTCGCTTCACATTAGTAAACAAAAAATTAAAAACATTGAAATTAAAAAGTACTGCTTTAGTATTGCTGTTATTAACGTTTTCCAATACAGTATTTTCACAAAACGAAAGCCAGAAACCCAACATAAACCTAGAGCTTGTAAAACAACTAGAGGTAGATAACCAACATGCTGAACTTTTTGGACGTTTAATGGTGCAAGATCTAGATGGACGTATAAAACCAATGAATACGCTTGCTTCAGAATTTTTAAGAAAACTATCTAGAAAACCCTATTTTAAATATACCGAAAATGGCAAAAGTATACGATACAGTCCAAACCAAGCTTTTTTAGCAATGCAATCCGCTCCTAATATTTGGCAATATGTGCCTCTTATTAAAGTAGATCCTAAAAAAGGAGGCGAATTATTTAGTAATTTAAGCATTAATGAAAACGGTTTGGTATCCTTCTCGCAACTATTGGAGAAAGAGGGTAAATACTTATTAGACGAAGTTGTTGAAAATGCCAATAAAAAGAAACCGGCTGAACGTAGCGAATTTGATAAGGAAGTTTTAAAGGTTGATGAACGTTTTAATATTCTTTACAATGTATTTGCAGGAAATTATTTAAAGGTATTCCCTAATAGTAACGATAAAAATAATAAGTGGCATAGCCATACACACCATTTTCAAGATTTTCCTGCAGAAGACGGCAGGTTTGCAAAACAAATTATGCCCAATTATTTTAAGGATGTAAACGAAAAAAAATGGGTAGAAGCCAGCGAAAAGTTAGGCTACATAAAAACATTTCAAGATGTATTGGGAGCAGACATTATTCCTAGCAGAAAACGTATAGAAGCAGAACTCTGGTACAACCAACTTAATTTAAACTTTTGGTTATTTCAAGTATATTTTACTCTAGGCGCTTTACTTCTTGTTTTAGCATTAATTAAAATTTTTACAAAGAAAAAATTAATAGAATTTTTATGGAACGGGCTAATTATACTTACACTTATAAGTTTTCTTATATTCACTGGAAACATTATTTTACGTTGGTACGTATCGCAGCACGCACCATGGAGTAATGGTTACGAAATGCTTGTATTTGTATCGTGGGTACTGCTGCTGTGTGGCCTGCTAACATTTAGAAAATCTGATTTTGCACTACCTCTGGCTACGCTATTTTCAGGCGCACTTTTATTCGTTAGCTATTTAGATTGGTTAAGTCCAGAAATAACCAATTTAATGCCCGTATTAAAATCGTTTTGGTTAAAGGTACATGTAGCAACTATAGTAAGTAGCTACGCGCCTTTGGCTTTATCTGCTATTTTAGGGTTTATGGCTTTATTACTTACTATTTTTAAAACTAAAACCACTAAAAAAGTTATAGATATTAAAATAAAGGAACTTACTTATATTAACGAAATATCTATGACCATTGGCTTATTTGTTTTGGCAGTGGGCACTTTTTTAGGAGGTATTTGGGCTAACGAATCTTGGGGGCGCTATTGGGCTTGGGATCCTAAAGAAACTTGGGCATTAATAAGTATAATTGTGTACGCTATTGTGCTACATCTTAGATTAATACCAAAACTTAAAAGTAACTATGTACTTAATACTGCCAGTGTGTTTGCTTTTGGCTCTATAATTATGACCTCGTTTGGAGTAAACTATTACCTCTCTGGATTACACAGTTATGCAGCAGGCGACCCCTTGCCCATCCCTACATTTATTTATGTGTTAGTGGCATTGGTAATTATTGTCTCTGTTTTGGCTTATTTTAGAAAGCGTAGTTTTAACGCTACAAATACATAATGTTTTTGGGTACGCTTTACATAACCAGTGTTTACTGATGTTTTCAATACACTAAAGGTTTGGTGTATCGCTATTTCAGGACGGAACAAAATAAATATTAAAAAAACCTGTAATTAAAATTACAGGTTTTTTTTTAAAACTATCAATCATGTAAAAACCATCACTTATTAGTAACAACTTTTTCTTTTTGGGGAGAATTTACATTTTTTAAATCCTCTTTAATAATACTAGGATCTTTAGTAATAGGATAACCTATTGCTTTTAAATGCATACGCAAACCTTCCATAGCATTGTGTGTTTTGTAATCAAAACTTATACTTTTTGTAGCTATATCTATATCTAAATTAGAGATACCACTCACCTTTTGGATTTCGGTATCCAATAAGTTTTTACAATTTTCGCATTGTAAATTATTAATAATTACTGTGGTTCTCATAAGTGTAAACCTTTTTACGGTGTAAACTTATAAAGTAAAAAAAACACAAAAGGTGATATTTGTCAGGTTTTTGAAAAAAATGAGTAAAAAAACAATTTGAATATTAAAAATCTTCAATAAACCGCTCTAGAGCAGCATTATCTACAATACCTGTTCTTTTACCAGATATTTTTATAAGACCTTCTTTTTTTAAGGCAGACACATTACGAATGCAAGATTCTAAAGCTGTTCCTACTAGACTAGCTAAATCTTCCCTAGTTAAATTAAGTTTTAAAAAACCATCATCGTCTACGCCATAATGTTCTTCTAAATACAATAAAGCTTGCGCTATGCGTTGCTTTACGTTTTTTTGGGAAAGGCTTAAAATAACATCGTTAGAGTCTTTAATATCGCTCGCTAGAGTTTTTAAGACTTCCATTGTAAATTTAGGATTAGATTTTAAAGGTGTTACAATTCTATCCTTTGGAATAAAACACACTTCCATATCGTTAACAGCAGTTGCTTTTAAATCTACATTCTCATCGGCAATTACTGAACGTTGGCCAATAACATCGCCTTTGGCAGCTAGCTTTACAATTTGGTCTTTTCCATTTGAACTTAATTTTGAAAGCTTAGATACGCCTGCCCGAATACAAAATACACCATTTAGTCGTTCTCCTTCTTCAAAAATAATGTCTCCCTTCTTTATTTTTTTGGTAATTTTTGCATTGGAAACATGCTTAAGTTCTTCTTTACTCATAGCACCTAAACTGTTAAACTGCCTTACTATACAGTTCTCGCAACGTTTTGCTTTTTCGTTTTGTGCCATTAGTACAATTTTTTATTTGGTAGCATAAATATACAAGTGATGTTATAAATATGCAAGGTGAATAAAAACTAAAATGAATAAATAATAATGTAAGCTTAAATAATAGCTTTTTTACAATGATGCTGAACGACTTAAGTAAAAATATTTTATTTACTTTTAAATACGGCCTCTCCTTTTACCAACCAAGAAAAACCAAAAGCTTCCACCGCTATGGTTTCCATCCAAAACGTTAGGTTATTTGCATTGTAAATAGGTTTAAACGGTGTATTAAAAGAGCCAATTACTATTATAAGTAAAGCTAAAATCATTATTATTCCACAAATTCTATAAACTATATTTTGTTGCTTTACTTTACTTGGGGTACAGCTTTGCGGTTCATGAATTAATTTCTCTTTATTATCGTTTGTAAAAACAAACAAACTCATTAGTGCTAAACTTCCTAAAAAAACAGCTGCACTTATATAATGAAATGTGTTTCGAAAACAATTATTCTCAATAAAGGCTATACTTACAGAGTTACATATATCGCAGCAATCTTTTATTAAGGCATTTGTGGGAAACAACAATAACAGTATTGCCCCAATAGCTGCAAGTGTTGATAATAAAAAACCACCCTTGCTTTTTTTGTACACTAGTAAAAAAATTGCAATTAGGCTTACAACAATTATAAAAATAACATTAGACCGTGTAAAATAATAATGACTTATAGATGGTAATACCTTGGTATAGCCATTTACTATCCACAAAAAAAGCCAAAGTAAAATTGGTAAAAGCATGCCTAAAACACCAATTATTCTACTTAATGTTTTGGCACTTTGTAGCCAAATATCATCTTTTGTGACATCAAAATCTATATCAAACATTTTACCCATTTTAATTATAATTTTTAGGCTATTGTAATATAACATCTAGTAATAAACCACCATAAGGTAATCATTTTATAAAAAATTAGATATTACAACAAAAAACCCAACTCAAAAAAGTTGGGTTTCTTAACTGATTGTTTGGTTTGATTGATGACAAATAAAACTATATGTTTTAATATCAGCAATTTAGAATCTAAAAAAACAGCAACATGTTAGCAGTCTGTTAAATAAATTACAATGAATGTTAATTAACACTTTTAACATATTTGCTTAAACTACAGCTGTTCCTCTAGTAATTTGTTTATAAAATTATCAAAATTTAACTTAAACTCAATGTACTTTTCCCCCGTTGCCGGCCCATTAAAACCTGTATGTATTTTTCTAACCTTTCCTTTTTTATCGATATAAATTGTGGTTGGGTAAGACAGTACATGATTTAACATTGGTAATTTTTCTTGAGCTTTTACTTTACTAGACGACCCATATTGGGCTAACAACACCGGGTAGTTAATACCAATATTTTCCTTTAGGCGCTTTATGTTATTAAATGCCTTTGCTTTGGTATTTACATATTCAAAAGCTAATGCTATAATTTCTAAATCTTCATTAGAATTTGTTTTGTAATAATTAGCATAAAATTGGCTTTCATCTAAACAATTAGGACACCATGTACCCATAATTTGAACCAGAACAACTTTATTTTTAAACTGCTTATCATTTAGCGACACCATATTTCCATTTTCATCAGGAAAAGAAAATTGTACCTTATCGTAACCTTCTTTTAAATACGTAAGTGAATCTGCATCTGGTAATTCAAAATTTTCATTACGTTTTGCCACGAATGGCTCTTTCCAATGGTTTCCTGAGTAAAACATACCATTAATTACACTATCGTTAACTTCAGCAGTAAATAAAAATGCATGGGCACCATCAAACGTAGATAGTTTCAACTTGTTACCGTTTAAAACCCCTTCTAAAAATCGATAATCGCCAGTGGTTGTTCTAAAAGTACCCGTAACCTTATTGTCGTACTGTTTAAAAACACCTTTAGCGATGTATGCATTTTCTTTAGAATTAGGACTAAATATTGTTTCCCAATTTCCTGATATATCATATTTTGGAAAATCGTCACTAGCATCAAATCTAGAATCATTTTTTTCAGCCTTAAAGGCCATAATTCGATTTAATTCTGGTTTTTTAAAACTTCCTATTAAAACGCTATCTTTAATTTTGGCAACAATAAATCCCTCGAAAACTGGGGTTTGTATGTAAACAGAATCACCTTTATATGTAATATCATTAACTTCAATAACCTCTTCGGCATTACGTATTTTTATTTTATGTTCTGAAACTACTTCAAAATTAAACGGCAAATTTAAAGTGTCATTTACCTTTAATTCTGCTCTGTATATCCCATTTTTTAGTGTGTTTTTATTTATTTTTTCTTTACAAGAAAATACAAGAACCGTTAATATTATGATAATTATATGCTTCATAAAACGAATTTAAAACCTAATAATTTAATGGTGGCAATATACCAACAAAACCTTTAGTTTTAACTTGCATTATATTATTTAGTTCTAAGTAATTTAATCTATAACTATTGGTCGGTTTATTACTGTATTACTCTTAACTACAACAAATGTTGAAATTGGATAAAAAGCGTCTTTTGTTCCGTCGCTAACCCAATCTTCTAACTCATATTCTAAGTTAAAAGAATTACCTGCCATGGAAGTGGTAAAATTATCTACTCTTAAAGGAATTTCCATTCCGGGGCACCATCCAGCTCTATTTGCTTTCCAATTTCCTGGATCTTGATTATTTAGAGGATTACTTTCACAATTTAACGGACCTAAATAATGATAAAATGTATCAGCACCATTTATTTTTATTTTATGTGTTCTGTAACACCATTCTGCACACCTTCTTCCGTTAGCATCACTTGGATTTGCTTCGCCCCACCCATTAATAAATGTTCTTAAATGTGTGCTTTCGGCATTTTCAGGTATGGTAATCTCTCGTGTTAAGTCTTTATCATGGGCAATACCATACGGAATTCCAGCAGCAGAACCATTATCGTAATTAAATACACGGGCTATGGCATAATATGGGTAATCTGGCGTGCCTTTTATATAATCAAAATCAATAGTTACCTCATAGCCTCTTGCATTCCAACACTCAGTACGTATCCTTAATTCTACCTCTCCAGTAAGTAAAGACTTAAAATCGGTGACATCAAATTCAAAACCTCTATCTAGTTGGCTATTATCATTCCAGTAGGGAGTAATATATCTCGCTAACTCATAGTCTTCACCAGATACTTGGTCTTTAATTTTTACATTTGCAAACACATCCCATTCATCACATCCAACATCAGGACACGTTAATTTTACATACATTTTTATAGTTTCTATATCTGTGACATCATCATGTAGCGTAAAAGTTTTTCTTGAATGCTGTTTATAGCCGCCACCGTTTGCAAGACGTTCTTTATCAAATGTTAAATAATTAATAATATTGCCTAAAGTAGTTTTACCTTTTACAGTAAAACTAATATTTTCTGCTTGATTGTTACTAATAGTCACCACTCCATCAACATCTGTTTTAACGGTTTCATCAGGCGAATAACGCACGTAAACAGTTGTTTGGTTGTTTGATTGATTAGCTGCAATGGTTATGGTATTAGTAAAGTTAGTATTGTTTAATGATAATTGAAAATGATTTGAAATGGAAATGGTTACATCTGTAGTCAAATCTTCCCCTTTTACAGTAAAGGGCTTAGAAATAGAAACGGCGTTTGGATCAGTATTTGGAAAACTCATTCCCGTAGACAATAAATCGTCTTGACCTCCAAGTATTAGTTTATACTCTGGCAAATCTTGTTTAATTATGTCATCATCGTTGTCACTACCACAACTCACTATTAAGAATGCCATTACAAACACAGTGTGTGCTAACTTCATGTTTCTAAACATAATTTTCTATTTTTTAATTTTTTTAAAAAATTCCAAAATAATTTTCACATAAACTTTAAATTTCGACCACCAACTTAAGTGCATCGACCAAACACAAAAACATATGTTCTTAAATTCTAATCCACTAAACTGCATAGTAATATTAGGGCTTAAATTTGAACTAAAACATACTTGTTTAGAATATAGCAACAAAGTGCTAGCCTTTGTTTGAATACTAACCTCAAAAAATTATCTTTGTCTGCTCTAATAGTATAACGATTTATGAAGATTTCATACAACTGGTTAAAGCAATTTATTAATATTGATTGGACACCAGAACAAACCAGCGCATTACTTACAGATTTAGGATTAGAAGTTGAGGGCTTGGAGAAATACCAGTCTGTTAAAGGCGGTTTAGAAGGTGTTGTAGTTGGCAAAGTACTAACGTGTACAAAACATCCAAATGCAGATAAACTTAAAATAACCACTGTAGATTTAGGAGGCGAAACGCCAGTGCAAATAGTTTGTGGCGCGCCTAATGTTGCTGTAGGACAAATGGTTCCTGTTGCTACAATAGGCACAACTTTATATACTAACGAAGGTGAAGCTTGGACTATTAAAAAAGGGAAAATTAGAGGTGAGGAAAGCCACGGAATGATTTGTGCCGAAGACGAACTTGGTCTTGGTAAATCGCACGATGGTATTATGGTTTTAGAGGAAACTGCTAAAATAGGCACACCTGCTGCTAGTATTTTTGATATAGAAAATGATACCGTTTTTGAAATTGGCTTAACACCAAATAGAGCCGATGCCATGAGCCACTACGGTACAGCTAGAGATTTAAAGGCGGGCTTATTGCAAAAAGAAGTTAAAGTTGAATTAATTACCCCATCGGTTAGTGCATTTAATGTAGAGAACAGAACATTAAAAATAGATGTTGATGTTATTAATAAAGAATTAGCACCACGCTATTGTGGTGTTACCATTTCTGGAATTAAAGTCTCAGAGTCTCCAAACTGGTTAAAGCACCGTTTGCAAGCCATAGGCTTAAGCCCTATAAATAATGTGGTTGATGCTACAAATTACGTGTTACACGAGCTAGGGCAACCACTTCATGCTTTTGATGCTAGTAAAATTGAAGGCGATAAAATTGAAGTAAAAACACTAAAGAAAGGCACAAAGTTTATAACCCTCGATGGCATTGAGCGTGAGTTACACGAAGAGGACTTAATGATTTGTGATGCCGAAAAACCTATGTGTATTGCTGGTGTTTTTGGCGGTATAGACTCTGGTGTTACGGAAAAAACACGAAGTATTTTTCTAGAAAGCGCTTATTTTAACCCTGTAAGTGTTAGAAAAACTGCAAAACGCCATGGTTTAAATACCGATGCTTCTTTCCGTTTTGAGCGCGGTATAGACCCTAACATTACAGAATACGCCCTTAAACGTGCTGCTTTATTAATACAAGAATTAGCAGGTGGTGATATTACAAGTGATATTGTTGATATTTACCCAAAAAAAATTGAAGACTTTCAAGTACGATTAAGTTTCGAGAATGCAAAAAAAATAATAGGTCAAGAAATTTCTAAAGAAACCATAAAAAGCATACTTACCTCGCTTGATATAAAGGTAAATAATGTAACTGAAACTGGTTTGGGATTAACCGTACCTGCTTTTAGAAACGATGTACAACGAGAAGCAGATATTATAGAGGAAATTCTTAGAGTTTACGGATACAATAACATAAATATTTCTAAAAAACTTAATGCCTCTATTTCTAGTATGTCTCGTTTTGAGGATTTTAAAGTACAAAATACCATAGGCAATCAATTGGCTGGACAAGGATTTTTCGAAATTTTATCCAATTCCCTCACCACACCAAATTATGCGGCATTAAGCGGCCAATTAAAAGAAGCTCACAACATAGAAATGCTAAACCCTTTAAGCAACGATTTATCTGTAATGAGACAATCGCTTATATTCTCTGGTTTAGAAGCTATAGCTTATAACATTAATAGAAAACGACAAGATTTAAAGCTTTTTGAATTTGGTAAAACCTACCATAATTATTCTGAAGACAAAACAGAACAAAAACATTTAACGCTTTTCGCTACGGGAAACCAAAATGCCGAAGGATGGAATTCTAATGCAAACCAAAAAAACGATTTTTTCTTTTTAAAAGGCATTGTATATTCTGTTCTAGAACGTTTGGGTATTACAAGATTTAATGAAACCCCAATTAAAAACGACTTATTTAGCGAAGGTGTATCTTTAAATTTAGGCAAAACTACCTTGGTTAATTTTGGTTTAGTTACCAAAAAAGTATTGAAGTTTTTTGATGTTTCTCAAGAAGTTGTGTGTGCCGATTTTAATTGGGATGCCATACTAAATATGGTAAAACACAATAAAATTACTTTTAAACCAATTGCTAAATACCCAGCTGTACGTCGCGATTTTGCTTTGTTATTAGATAAAGAGGTTACTTTTGAATCTATTTACAAAATAGCAAAACAGACTGAAAAGCAGTTGTTGAAAAACGTGAATTTGTTTGATGTATATCAAGGTAAAAATCTTCCAGAAGGTAAAAAGAGTTACGCAGTGAGTTTTACACTTCAAGATGAAAACAAAACCCTTAATGATAAACAAATTGATAAAATAATGAACAAACTCCAAGCTAATTTTGAAAAACAGCTTGGTGCGGAATTACGCTAACTAAAATGCTTTACAGCAAACTAACTTATAAAATAACTTTTTTAACAACGTTTTTAATTGGATGCTTTTTTCTGCCTGCTCAAATTATGCAGGATAGCACCAAAATTAAAGAAGATAAAACTACACTAGAACTTCTAAAACACGACACCAAACAAACCCTAAAAAGTGTTGGTTATAGCTTTACTAGACCTTTACATTGGAAAGGAAAAGATTTTGGTAAGCTTGGTGGCTTATTAGTTGGTACAATAGCACTTTCGTCTTTAGACAAAGAAACCAATCGTTTTTTTGAAAGGAACAGCGAAAACTTCCCAAAAGGTATTAGGGACTTTGGCTGGTATTTTGGTAGTCCTCAAAATTATTTTATTACTAATGCTGGGTTGTACGGTTTTGGCTTACTAACAAAAAACGAAAAAATAAGAAAAACTAGCGTGCTTGTTATTTCATCGTCTATTACAAATGGTGTAATTAATAGTTTATTAAAAGGTAGTGTAGGTCGTGCAAGACCAAATCACACAGGGGATCCTTTTGATTTTCAATTGTTTTCTTCAGAACCAGGGTATCATTCCTTTCCTTCGGGCCATACCGCCTTATCTGTAACCATGTCTCATGCCATTGCAAAACAGTTTGATAATATTTGGGTTAAAATTGGTGTTTACGGCATTGGGGCTGTTGCACCCATATCCAGACTGGTTGATGGTGCACATTGGCTTACCGACATTGCTTTTTCTGCTGCATTAAGTATTATTGTTGTAGACAGTATAGATAAATTTCTATTTAATTCTAAAGCATACAATTACACAAAGCCCCCAAAAAACATTAGTTGGAATTTTACCTTTTCAGCTAATCAAATTGGTTTAATAGGTACATTTTAATCTTGTAATTCTCACTTATTTTACATAACTTTAAGTAAAATCCTTAAAACTTTTACTTATGTCAAATTATATCAAAGTTTTTGCAGGCAGCTTTGTTCAGGTACAGCATATATTTCAATCTCTTGAAGCTGAAAATATATCAGCAATTATCAAAGACGAAGCCGAATCTGGACGAATAGCAGGTTTTGGTGGTGCTATTCACGACTTTCAAGAAGTTCATGTTCATAAAGATGAAATTAAAAAAGCCACTAAAATTGTAGAGGGTTTAATTTCTGAAATGGAAGCCTAATTTAAGCTGTTACCGCATACATTTTTTCGCGTAACTCTTTAATTTTAGCATCTTGCATGTACTCATCAAAAGTGGTATAACGGTCTATAATACCATTAGGCGTTAACTCAATAACCCTGTTGGCAACGGTTTGTGCAAATTCATGATCGTGAGTAGTAAACAGCACAGTACCCTTAAAGTTTTTTAACGAATTGTTAAATGCTGTAATACTTTCTAAATCTAAATGGTTTGTTGGTTCGTCTAGCATTAAAACGTTGGCTCTCACCATCATCATTCTACTAAGCATACAACGCACCTTTTCTCCTCCCGAAAGCACATTACATTTTTTAAGCGCTTCTTCACCACTAAAAATCATTTTCCCTAAAAACCCACGAATGTAAACTTCCTCGCGCTCTTCTTCGGTTTGTGCCCATTGGCGTAACCAATCTACTAAAGATAAGTCGCTTTGAAAATACTCACTATTATCTAGCGGTAAATAGGACTGCGTTGTAGTAACACCCCAAGCAAATTTACCAGAGTCTGCCTTTTCTTTTCCATTAATAATTTGATAAAAAGCAGTTGTAGCTCTAGAGTCTCTTGAAAAGACCACTACTTTATCGCCTTTGGCCAAGTTTAAATCTATTTTGTTGAATAACACATCGCCATCTAAAGAGGCCGACAATCCTTCTATGTTTAAAATTTGGTCTCCTGCTTCGCGATCTCTTTCAAAAATAATTGCAGGATAACGGCGACTAGATGGTTTAATGTCTGATATGTTTAACTTATCAATCATCTTCTTTCTACTGGTGGCCTGTTTACTTTTTGCAACATTTGCAGAAAAACGTCTAATAAACTCTTCGAGCTCTTTCTTTTTCTCCTCGGCCTTTTTATTTTGTTGTGCACGCTGTTTTGCTGCTAATTGCGAAGACTCGTACCAAAATGTGTAGTTACCGGAATAATGGGTTATTTTCCCAAAATCTATATCGGATATATGTGTACAAACCGCATCTAAAAAATGACGGTCGTGCGATACTACAATTACACAATTTTCGTAATTTGCTAAGAAGGACTCTAACCAAGTAATAGTTTCATAATCCAAATCATTGGTAGGCTCATCCATAATCAATACATCAGGATTTCCAAATAAAGCCTGAGCCAAAAGCACGCGTACTTTTTGCTTACCGTCTAAATCTGCCATTAAAGTATAGTGCAAATCTTCCTTTATGCCTAAATTAGATAATAAGGCAGCTGCATCACTCTCGGCATTCCAACCGTTCATCTCTTCAAACTGCACTTGCAGCTCTCCAATTTTTTCTGCGTTTTCATCAGAATAGTCTGCATACAACGCATCAATTTCAGTCTTAATTTTAAACAACGGCTTGTTCCCCATTAAAACAGTTTCTAGAACATTATGCGTATCGTACAAATTATGGTTCTGCTCTAATACAGACATGCGCTTGCCAGTTTCTAAAGATACATGTCCCGAAGTTGGTTCTTGCTTACCAGAAAGAATTCTTAAAAAAGTAGACTTTCCGGAACCGTTGGCACCAATTATACCATAGCAATTACCATTGTTGAATGTGGTATTTACTTCATCAAATAATACACGCTTACCAAATTGTACAGAAAGGTTTGAAACTGATAACATAGCCTGATTTTAAATTTCGGCAAAAGTAAAAAAATCTAAGCGTTAGTTAAAGCTTTATACACTTATTTTTTAACGCTGTTTTAACGATAACTCAACATTTAACAACGCATTAACAGGGTATTATATAAGCAAAATATATTTTTGTGTTGGTAGATAATAATGTCTACTTTCTTGAGGAGGGATATATGAAATTATATGTATACATGGCATGCATTACTTTATTGCTAATAAGCTGTGGTAAAGATTCGTGCAAGTACGCTATTATAGGAGGAGAAATAATCAATAATAATACTGATTATGTGGTTATTTTTGATTCCAAAGATGTTATTGATACCATAAAACTTGATGGCAATAACCGTTTTACTTACAAAATAGAAAATTTAAAGCCAGGGTTTTATACATTTCGCCATGGTGGAGAAATACAAATGTTTTTACTAGAACCTGGCGATAGCCTTATGTTTCGGTTAAATACTTTTGATTTTGATGAGTCTCTGGTATATACTGGTAAGGGCGCGAAAAAAAATAATTATTTAATAAACGATTTTCTTAAAAGTGAAAAAGAAGAAAAACAGGTCTTTAAGTTTTGTCAATTAAGTCCAGAAGCTTTTACCAAAAAAATTGATTCTATTAGAGCTGAAAAAAATAAGAAGCTAAAAAAATATCAAGAAAAGCACAACACATCCCAATTATTTAACAAAATAGCTCAGGCCAACATAGATTACGATTATTATTCTAGCAAAGAAATATACCCTTTTGTGCACTATGGGCGCAACAAGAAAAAAATTATTGAAGCACTACCTGCTAATTTTTACGACTACCGAAAAAATATAAATTACAACGATAATTTTTTTAAAGATTATTTTAATTACACGTCTTTTCTAAAACGTAGTTTTAACAACATAGCCTTGGAAACCCATGTTAAACATACAAAATCTCCATATGAAATTTGGACTAACACTTGTTATAACCTAGATAAAATGGCAGCAATTGATAGTTTAGTTACCAATACTGAAATTAAAAATGAACTGCTGTACCATTATGGAATGAAATTTTTGTCTAAAAACAAGAACATTGAAGACAACGAAAAAATTATAAAATATTTTCTTTCTAAAAGCAGTAATGAGAAAAACAACGAAATGGTTGTTGCCTACAATACATCTATTAATAAATTAAAACCCGGTGAAAGTTTTCCTGATATAAATGTTCGGAATTTAACACAAGACGTTATAAATATTAACGCAATAATTAATAAACCTACAGTAATATATTTTTGGTCTCATCTTTACAAAGATTATTTTGAAACCAGCCATAAACGCGTTAAGGACCTTATTATAAAATACCCCGAGGTAGAATTTATTTCGGTAAATATTGATGATTACAGTAAAGACCGTTGGGCTACAACCGTAAAAAATAAAAAACATGCACTTAAGCATGAGTATATATTAGAAACACCTGAAGAATCGGTTAAAAAGCTAGCAGTTTACCCATTAACAAAAGTTATACTTGTAAGTGAAGAGCATAAAATAGTTAATGGTCATGCCAATATGTTTTCCAACCGTTTTGAACAAGAGCTTTTAGGGCTGTTAAACCGTTAAGGCTGACAAATTTTCATTGCATCCCTAAATTTTAATTTGGAATATTTTTTGATGACTCAAAAATGATTTTTTTTATAGTTTAATCTTAAATATTTTAAATTATGGAACAAACACCTGTTAAAGTAAATTTTATTGGAAAAGAGGGAAAAAACTATCTTATTAAGTTTCCCGATTTAAAAATCCCCGTTTCAGTAAACAAAAACCTGTACTTAAAAATGCGCAACAGCAGCATGTATGAGTTTATGAATTTACCTAAACATAATAGAGTAAACTCTGCATAGGTTTAATATTTAAAATAAGATTAAATGTATGAAGGTTGCCAAATTACAGGCAACCTTTTAAGTATTCTTATAGAACAAATTCATTTATATTTGCTGCAATACAATTATTATGAGAATAGATATTATTACCGTTTTACCAGAATTACTTAAAAGTCCTTTTGAAGCGTCTATACTAAAGCGCGCTATTGAAGCTAATTTGGTTGAAATCCACTTTCATAATTTACGAGATTATACTACCGACAATTACAAATCTATAGACGACACCCAGTTTGGTGGTGGTGCAGGCATGGTTATGATGGTAGAGCCTATTGATAAGTGCATTAGCAACTTAAAATCGCAACGCGATTACTGTGAGGTTATTTATATGACCCCTGATGGTGAAACACTTAACCAAGGTATTGCAAACCAAATTTCCATTAAAGAAAACATCATTATTCTTTGTGGACATTACAAAGGTGTAGACCAACGTGTTAGAGATTATTTAATTACACGTGAAATCTCGATAGGCGATTTTGTGTTGTCTGGGGGAGAACTAGCTGCAGCGGTATTATGCGACGCCGTAATACGATTAATTCCTGGGGTATTAGGCAATGAAACCTCTGCCCTAACCGATTCTTTTCAAGATAATCTACTAGCGCCACCAATTTACACAAAACCAAGAGAATATAAAGGCTGGAAAGTGCCTGAGCTTTTATTTAGTGGCAACTTGCCAAAAATTGAAGAATGGCGCGAAGAACAAGCCTATAAACGCACTAAAGCGCGTCGCCCAGATTTATTGGAAGATTAAATAAGTACTAAAACAAAAAAGCGACTTACCCTGTAAATAGAATTAATCGCTTTTTAATGTATATGTTTCTAAACGTTTAGCCTTTTAACCAAGCCTTACGCAATGCTATTTGCTCCTGGGTTGCATCGTTTTTTTCTATGATACCTTCGCCTGTTGTATAACCTTGTGTTGTTGTGGTTTTTATTACAATTTCTTCACCATTTCTATCTAAAACAACCTCAATTTCCCTTCCTGGTTTCCACATAAAAACATCTTGTAACACTTGGTTAGCGTTCATTAATGTTAGTGCTGTACCATCAATAGATTTAATTACATCGTTAGGTTTTGCACCTTGTTCAGCCCAAAAGCTATTTTCTAAAACAGCATCAGTAAAGAAAATTGTACCTGCTTGCCCATCGCCACTAACTATAGGCATGCCATTCATCATGATATAGTTTGCCTTTATTTTTGTTTCGCCAATTTCTAAACCTACCTTTTCAAAAAACGTTTCGTACTTTATTGGTAAATCACCAACCACATGCGTATTTAAAAACTCGCCTACTGATGGGTATGTCATTTCTGTAATTTCGGCAATCAACTCATCATCTTCAAACGGTTTGTTTTTTCCGTATTTATTTGATAATTCTTTCATTAACGATAAAATACCACGATTTCCGTTACTAGCCTCTCTCATTAAAATATCAATACACATACCTATTAATGCACCTTTCTGGTAAACATTAATATACTGGTCTTTGTATGGCGCTTTTAGTACGTTTTCACTCATTATAGTAAAACTCATGGCATCGTTGTAACGTTTAGACATTTGAATTTTACTCATTATTTTATTGTAAAAATCTTCTTTTTCAATTAATGCTTGATCTACCTGAAATAAGTTGGCAAAATACTCTGTAACCCCTTCATACATCCATAAATGCTTGGAAAATGTAGGTGCGTTATAATCAAAATAATGTACATCTTCGGAGTGTACACTTAAGGGCGTTACAATATGAAAAAACTCATGCGATACTACATCTATCATACTTTCAGATAAGGCTGCTTCATCCATACTTTCTGGTAAGACTACAACTGTAGATGTATGATGTTCTAAAGCACCAAATCCCTTTGGAGAGTTATCTTTTTCTTCCGATAGGTACAAATAAATATCGTATCTCGAAGTAGAGTTTATGTCTCCTAAAAATGCCTTTTGTGCTTTCATCATTTTAAAAATAGTGCCTTTTAAAGAAGCTGCGGTGTGTACCTTATTTGGCGAATACACACTTAATACTATTTTTATATCGCCTACTTGAAATTCTTCAACATCTAAATTACCATACATCATTGGATTATCGGTAATATCAAAATAACGTGGTGCAAAATAACTTGTTGTAACAAATTTACCGTCTTCGCTTGTTTTTGAAGTCATATTCTCCAACGCAGAAGTACGCACAAAATCTGCAGGGGCTGTAACATCTAACTTATATTGATTACTTTTTAAACTATCAAAATAACCAATAAAGCCATGTAAGTTTAACACGTAGTTTTCTGGCTCTATATTAGTTCCCGATGGAGAAAAAGGCTCTTCACCACCAATGCCACCTTTGCTTTCAATATCGTAAGTATCGTTAACTTTATAGGTTATTTTATCTAAATCTTTTGCATTTTCAATACGCCAAGTATTGGTATCAACTTTACTTACGGCCATATCGTTGCCATTATAATCAATAGCCTTAAAATCTTCAACATATTTACCAAAATCGCTTACCGCATAGGTGCCTTGTACTACACGAGGTAGTCTATATGTAACAGTTTCAACGGTAAAACGCCCTGGATTTATTATTACTGGAGCTTTATCATCAGTAACTTTTGATAAATCTATGTGCGACACAATTGGGGTATTTATGGCTAAATCGTTAACCTTGTTCCTTCCTGCACCACAACTAAAAAGCATTAAGCCTAAAAAAGCTGATGCTACAAAAACTCTAATATTCATCTGTAAATTTTTAAATTTTATATAATTTCAAAATTAAGATTATGGAACGCCATGTTTTCATAAGGTTTTGTTAAAAGATGCTATATTCGCTTATGCAAAATCCACTAGTTAGCATATTAACGCCTTTTAAGAATACCGAATACTTTTTAGGTGAATGTTTAGACTCTATTTTACAGCAAACTTATACCAATTGGGAATTGTTAATAGTAGACGACCACTCTACCGATAACAGTTACAATTTAGTTGAAAATTATGCCAAAAAAGACAGTAGAATTAAACTTTTAAAAAACAGGGGCAATGGTATTATTGATGCATTAAAAATGGCTTACAAAACCAGTTCTGGCACTTTTATAACCAGAATGGATAGCGATGATATTATGCACCCTAATAAAATAGAAGTTTTAACCAATAACTTGTTTTTACATGGCAAAAAACATGTAGCGGTTGGCCTTGTGGAGTATTTTAATGCTAATGGTGTTGGGCCTGGTTATAAAAGTTATGAAACTTGGCTAAACGCTTTAACTAAAGAGGGCATAAATTACAGTGAAATTTACAAAGAATGTGTAATCCCCTCGCCTTGTTGGATGATACACAGAGAAGATCTGGATGCTTGCGGTGCATTTAGTCCTAATATGTATCCAGAAGATTACGATTTAACCTTTAGGTTTTACAAACATGGGTATACTTGTATTCCTTGTAATAAAGTTATTCATAAATGGCGCGATTACAGTACTAGAACATCACGAACGCACATACATTATGCGCAAAACCATTTTACATCTTTAAAAGTACACCATTTTTTGGATATAGATTATGATAGCTCTAAAACCATGGTGATTTGGGGCGCTGGTACCAAAGGAAAACTAATGGCTAATTTGTTTTTAGAACGCCATATTCCCTTTAAATGGATTTGCGATAACCCTAACAAAATTGGTAAAGATATTTACGGAAAACAATTATTAAACTTTAATGCTCTAGCTACAATTAAAAACCCACAAAGTTTAATTACGGTGGCTAATAAGGATGCACAAAAAGAAATTAGACGTTACTTGAATAAATTAAATTTACAACCTGTTGTAGACTACATTTTCTTTTGTTAATTTTAATGAAACTCAAAAAAAATACGTAGGTTTGATAAACAAAAAAAATAAATGCAGTTTAAATATCCCGAACTTCTTTACGCTTTATTTTTACTGGTAATTCCCTTAATTGTTCATTTATTTCAACTTAGAAAATTTGAAAAAGTTCCCTTTACCAATGTAGCTTTTTTAAAAAGTGTGGCCATAAAAACTCGTAAGAGTTCGCAATTAAAAAAATGGTTAACACTTATTACACGTTTACTACTGTTTGCTGCTATTATTTTTGCGTTTTCACAACCGTATTTTTCAAAAAATAACACATTAAACAAAACCACAGAAACTGTTATTTATTTAGATAATTCCTTTAGCATGCAAGCTAAGGGCGATAGTGGTATACTTTTAAAACGCGCCGTTCAGGATATAATAACCAACATTCCTGAAAACGAAAAAATTTCGGTAGTAACTAACTCTGAGACTTTTAAAAACACTACCATTAGCGCCATTAAAAACAACCTACTACAATTAGCGCACGCACCAAACAAAGTATCGTACAAAACAGCTACGCTAAAAAGTAAAAACCTATTTAACAAAAGTTTAAATAGTATAAAAAATCTTATTTATATTTCAGATTTTCAATATCAAAATGAAGAGTTTAATCCTGAAAGCGACTCGCTAATAAATTTTTATGCCGTTAAACTTAGCCCCGTAAACACTCAAAACGTTGCAATAGATTCGGCATATATTTCTAATGCTAACCCAACTAAACTAGAATTAACAGTTACTTTAAAAAATAGTGGTAATGCTATTGAAAACCTACCAGTTTCGCTCTTAAATAATGGCAATTTAATTGCAAAAACCTCAACACAAATTGATAATGAAGCAGTAATTACTTTTAATTTACCCGCAAACGATAGCATTAATGGTGAATTAAAAATTAGCGACACGCACTTACAATTCGATAATGCGTTGTTTTTTAACATAAACGCCCAAGAAAAAATTAATGTTTTGGTTATTGGCAACGAAAACTCGAGTTTTTTAAAACGAATTTATACCGAAGACGAGTTTGAACTCTCTAATTTTAGCCTAAACAATTTAGATTACAACCGCATTAACGAACAAAACCTTATTGTTTTAAATGAATTAGAACAAATACCAAACACATTAAGTACTGTTTTAAAATCGTTTACCAACAGTGGCGGTACTGTTTTAGTAATTCCTCCTGAAAATGTTATTTTAGAATCTTACAATAATTTTCTATCTACTTATAGTTTGGGCTTTAAAGTTAAAATCCCCTCTGTAAAGCGTGTAACAACCATAAACTATAGTCATCCACTCTACAATAATGGCGTTTTTGAAAAACGTATTACAAATTTTCAATATCCAAAAGTAAACTCGTTTTACAACTTACAATCTAATACACCATCGGGTATTCTCCTTTTTGAAGATGGCAAACCGTTTTTAACAGAAAATGCAAATACGTATCTGTTTACTGCTGCTTTAAATAATGTAAATTCTAATTTTAAAAGTTCGCCACTAATAGTTCCTACTCTATATAATATTGCTAAAAACAGTTTTAAAGTACCAAAACTCTATTATAATGTTGGAGCACAAAATAGTTTTGAAATTAAGGTTAACCTGCAACAAGATGGTGTATTAACACTAAAAAAAAATGCCGAAAGTATAATACCGAAACAGCAAACTTTTAATAACAAAGTGGTTGTTTCTACAGATGAAATACCAATACAAGCAGGGATTTACACCGTTACAAATAATGGTATTGCGCTTAAAAATGTAAGCTATAATTACGATAGAAGCGAAAGTAACTTAACTTATCAAAATATAGATAATTTAGCTCAGGTAAACACAAGTAATTCTATAACCGAATTGTTTGACACCCTAAAAAGTGAGACCAAAGTTAATGCCTTATGGAAATGGTTTGTTATTTTTGCATTAATTCTCTTGTTAACAGAAATGCTCATCTTAAAATATTTTAAATGAACATACTTATAAAATCTGCCACAATACTTGATTCAAAAAGTGATTTTCATAACACTACTCAAGATATTTTAGTTGAAGGCGGATTAATTACCCAAATAGGTAAACAGCTTAAAAACCCCAAAAAGTATAAAGAAATAGCTTTAGAAAACCTTCATATTTCCCAAGGATGGTTTGATAGTAGCGTTTCATTTGGAGAACCAGGTTTTGAAGAGCGCGAAACCATTGCCAATGGTATTAAAACCGCAGCGTTATCGGGGTTTACAGCCGTAGCCATAAACCCTAACACAAAACCGGTTATAGATTCAAGCTCTGATGTATCTTTTATAATATCTAAGGCACAGAACAACGCTGTTACTGTTTTGCCAATAGGCGCGTTAACACAAGGCGGTAAAGGTGTAGATTTAGCCGAATTGTACGATATGAAAAATGCTGGAGCTATAGCATTTTACGATTACAAGAAACCTATTACCAACCCTAATCTTTTAAAAATAGCATTACAATATGCTAGTAATTTTGGTGCATTGGTGTGTTCTTTTCCCCAAGAAAACAAAATTTCTGGTTTAGGCGTAATGAATGAAAATGTTACCAGTACATCTCTAGGTTTAAAAGGCAACCCCGCACTAGCTGAAGAACTACAAGTTGCTCGCGATTTGTTTCTGCTGGAATATACTGGAGGGAAATTACATATTCCCACCATATCAACAGCTAAAAGTGTTGAATTAATAAAAGCAGCCAAAGCTAAAAAACTTGATGTAAGTTGTAGTGTTGCTATTCATAATTTATATTTTACAGACGAATATTTAACCGATTTTAATACCAATTTTAAAGTAAAACCGCCATTGCGTACCCCTGCCGATATTGATGCTTTAATTGAAGGTGTTAAAGACGGCACTATAGATATGGTAACAAGCGACCATAACCCATTAGATATTGAATTGAAAAAAGTAGAGTTCGATCATGCGGCTTATGGCTCTATTGGTTTAGAAAGTGCTTTTGGTGCGTTACATCAAAAATTCACTTTAAAGAAAACTATAGATATACTCTCCAAAGGCAAGAGTAGATTTGGGCTAGAACAAACACCAATAACTATTGGAGCCAAGATTAACGCAACATTGTTTAACCCAAATTTAAAATATACATTTTCGAAAAAGCACATCCATTCTAAATCGCAAAACGCTATTTTTGATGGTGCTTCGCTTAAAGGAGAGGTTTACGGTATTATTTCGAATAACATTACAGTTTTAAAATAAACATGACACAACAAGATATTAAAAACGGTAAAGGTTTGTCCATCGTTAGTTACTTAGGCATTATAGGTATTATAATTGCCTATTTTATAAATAATAATAAAAGAAACCCCTTTGTTTATTTCAATATAAGACAATCTTTAGGATTGTGGGTTATGTTTCATCTATTTGCATTTGTGGCTTCAGCTTTTGATAGTTGGATGGTTACTTTAGCGTTTTATTTATGTTTTTCCATTTTAATCATTTATGCTTTAACAAATGTGGCTAACGGAAAAGCACAAACCGTCCCTTTAGTTGGTGACTTCTTTCAAAGAATTTTTTCAAGCGTAAGCCAATAATATGTTACACACCTCATTATCCTTAGACTATGTACTAAGGCCATCTAATTTAAAAGAAAACGCACCATTACTTATTATGTTACATGGTTATGGTAGCGACGAAAACGATTTATTTTCATTTGCTAATGAGCTTCCTGAAGAGCTATTAATAGTATCGGTAAGGGCGCCCTACAAAATGCAGCCTTTTGGTAATGCATGGTACGCTATTAACTTTGATGCTGAAAAGGGTAAATGGAGTGATAACGAACAAGCAAAACAATCGGTAGAATTAATTGCAAAATTTATTGATGAAGTTGCTAACGCATACAACATCAATAAAGATAGCATCACACTTTTAGGCTTTAGCCAAGGCAGTATTTTAAGTTACGCAGTGGCACTAACCTATCCAGAAAAAGTAAAAAATATTATAGCACTTAGTGGCTATATAAATCAGGATATTTTACCTAAAAATTTAAACGAACACGATTATTCTAATCTAGATTTTTACTGTTCCCATGGTAATGCAGATCAAGTAATTCCTCCAGATTGGGCGCGACAAACCCAGCCCTTTTTAAACGGGCTACACATAAAAAACACCTATTCTGAATTCCCTGTAGGGCACGGAGTTGCACCTCAAAACTTTTATGAGTTTAGAGAATGGCTGAAGAAACGCATTTAAATCAATAAAAAATCCAGCGTAGTGCTGGATTTTTTATTGATTTCATTGTAAAATTATTTTTAGCTGTTAACTACCAACCTAAACCCTTCGCCATGAATGTTTAAAATTTCTACCTTAGGGTCTGGTTTTAAGTATTTACGCAATTTAGCAATGTACACATCCATACTTCTAGAGGTAAAGTAATTATCATCGCGCCAAATTTTGGTTAGAGCCAACTCACGCGGCATTAAATCGTTTTCATGTAAGGCTAATAAGCGTAATAGTTCGTTTTCTTTTGGCGACAACTTTACGGGTTCTTCGTCATCAAAACGTAAAAAACGCAATTTAGAGTTTAAGTGAAAGCGTCCTATTTCAAATTCAAACTGCTTACTGTCGGCAATGGTCTCTGTGGCTTTACGTTGCATAATCGCCTTTATTTTCATTAGCAGTACTTCACTATCAAAAGGCTTGTTCAAATAATCATCTGCACCAACCTTGTAGCCCTTCAATACATCTTCTTTCATGGCTTTAGCAGTTAAAAATACAATAGGAACATCTGTATTCTTTTCTCGAATTTCCTTAGCCAAGGTAAATCCGTCTTTATATGGCATCATCACATCTAAGATGCACAAATCGTAATCATCTTTTTTAAATTTTTCAAAACCTTCCATACCATTTTTGGCATGTACTACATCATAATCATTCATCATTAAATAATCTCTAAGTACGGTTCCAAAATTTGGATCATCCTCTACTAATAAAATTTTCTTGTTTTGTTCTTCCATAATTTTTATGATATTAAGGGAAGTTTTATTGTAAATATACTTCCTTTACCTTTTTCACTTTCTACTGAAACGAAGCCCTGGTGATCGTCTACAATACGCTTTACGTATGCTAAACCTAAACCATGACCTTTTACGTTGTGTATGTCTCCCGTATGTTCTCTATAAAATTTTTCGAAAACACGTTTAGCAGCAGCTTTACTCATACCGCTACCTTGATCTTGTATTTTTAATATAACATTAGTACCTGCATTTTCGGTAAACACATCTATTTTTGGTGACTCTGGCGAATATTTTATAGCATTGTCTAAAATATTCACAATTACGTTTGTAAAATGTGTATCGTTCGCCAAAACAGATGTTTGTTGCGCGTTTAAGTGCGTTTTTATATAACCTTTTCTATCTTCTACAATTAATTCTACATGGGTTACTGCATCTTCTACTAAGTCGTTTAAATCTACTCTATCCTTACTAATATTTAGCTCATTTTTTTCTAGTTTAGATATTCTCAATACATTTTCTACTTGGGCATGCATACGCTTGTTTTCTTCCCGTATCATTCTAAGATATCGCAATACCTTTTCGTTATCATTTATAATTTTAGGATTTTTTATGGCATCCAAAGCTAAATTTATGGTTGCTATGGGCGTTTTAAACTCATGCGTCATATTATTTATAAAATCTGTTTTAATCTGCGATATTTTTCGTTGTCTTATCAATTGAAATAAAGCACTAGAATAGGCAATAATTATAATTGAAGTAAATACAATGGATAGTAAAACCATTCCTAATATCGTAGAGAAAATAAATTTTCCGTCTTTAGGAAAATTAACAAGAAGCTTGTAATTGCTTTGATTGTTTTCGTCGTAAAAAACAGGAATACTAAAGGTAGATTCTTGTGTTTTTTCAAAACCTTCACTATATACCTTGGTAGCTAAATCTCTGCTGTAAATAGCAAATTCAAAATCTATATCAATACCATTTTGCTTGAATTTTGTCGATAACAAATCGGCAACCTCTTCTCTAGAAACACGTTTATGTACAGGAATTGTTTTCGCAAAAGCTTTAAAATTTTTGTTGAAAGAATTTCGCTCTGCATCCTTTAATACACCACTGTTTACAATTTTTAGAATTGGGGATTCCCCAATATCTTCATCAGAAAAATCGGAGCCATCTACAACTTGCATTTCAGAATTTCCAATAATTCGTTTAATATCGATACTATCTAAACCAATGTCAAAGAGCGATGAAGACAATTTATAATTCTCTTCTAAAACATCACTTTTATAAATAAGCATGTCTTTGGTACTGTTGTTTCGCTGGTAAATGAACAGTCTTGAGACTTCTGCTGAGTCTTTTTTCTTTTCACTATCTAGCTCCTGAAAACGCTCAAAATACCTATCTAATTCCTTTTGTTCAATAGCGTTAGACACATAACTTAGGGCACTTTTAACATTAAATTTAAAACGGGCCTTTTCGTTTTGGTATGCATCATTTATAAAATATGCCTGAACAAAAATGATTCCTATAAGCGATAAGCTCATTAATACGATGGATAGGACGAATACTTTTTTGCTCATCACCCAAAATTAACATTTTAACATTTAGCCAACTTATCATTTAACCTTACATTAACAAAAATGTTAAAATTTAAGATTTATTGTATTCTTTTAAGAATCTGTTTATGAACCTTAACCACCTGAGCCATTGTTTTTTCTAGTGTTTTGTTAACTATTACAAAGTCTGAAAGCTTTACCTTTTTACTATCGCTCCATTGATTTTTCATAATAGCTTCTATTTTCTCTTTTGAAGTATTATCGCGTTTTAATAGTCGTTCTACCCTTAAGGCTTTTGGTGCTGTAACCGTTATAACGTAATCGCATGCTTTATGCCCTCCATTTTCAAATAAAATAGCTACTTCCTTAATAACGTATGGCGCATTTTGTTTGTTAGCCCATCTTTTAAAATGGCTTGCTACTTTTGGATGCACAATGGCATTCATTTTTTTTAGAAGGGTAGCATCATTAAATATAATATTTGCAACGTATGGACGGTTCAGCTTACCATCAACATAAGTATCCTCGCCCAGTAAAGCAATTAACTTTCGCTTAATAATTTTAGAGCGATTCATAAGTTTTTTCGCTTCAACATCTGCAATGTATACGGGTACACCTAAAGTTTTAAATGTTTTAGCTACTGTAGTTTTACCACTACCAATACCTCCTGTAAGCCCTACTACTGTCATTTTAAAATTATAAATTCTATTTTTTGCTGATTGAGTTTAACATGCTTTACGCCTTCTGGAGCTTTAACTAATTCTGGTATTAGTACAGATTGGTTGGTATTAACCTTATTATAATCGCAAATTACCTTAAAATCGTTTGCTTTTATTTTACTAAAATTATCTAAACTAGTGTAATAAGATACTTTTACTTCTTTTGGGAAATATTTTATTAAAACATCCTTGGGCAGATTAATGATCTGAATTGGAATTTTTACAGTGCCTTCTGTGAACTTTTCTACATTAGCGACAAAACCAACGTTTTTAGTTGAAAATTTTAAATCGTTTGTATGCTCTGGAAGCACAAGTTTTACTGTTGTAGAAATATTGGTTTTTACATTGGATAGTAACACTTTTTCTGTTTTTAAAACATTTATATTGTTAACCATTTCATGTGGGCCTATTACAGTAACAGAATCTGGTATTGCCTTATAGTTGCTCATAATATCAAAACCTGGCGCAAAAGAAATATCGGTTTCTAATGCTACTGGTACTTTTTTTACCAAGTTGGTATCGTACTTAAAAACCAAGGTATCGGGACTAATATTCAAAAGTTTTACTTCGTTTTTAAACGGTTTTGTTTCGTTTAAGTAGGATACTGATTTTGTATAAATGAAGGTATTTTGTTTTTTATATACTTCTTTAGAAAAATCTATACTTATAGTGGGGTTTCCCAAATAATATTTTAGCCATTTAAAACCGTGAGTTTTTAGTGTTATTGCAAGTTTATGGGTAGAATCGTTTAAAATTACCTTGTCTTGCGGTACATTTATTTTTTTAATATTGAAGGTAACGGTGTTTGTATATTCTTTTGAGAGCTTTGTAAATATTAAAATAATAAATGCTGAAAATAAAAACAATAAAAATACATTAAGCCTTTTACTCTTAATGGAAGTTAATAACTCTGATTTAATTTTTTTTATCATTTTAATTTAAAAAACAATTTTGGAAAATGTGTTTCTGGATCTTTTTTTAAAAAATTAATGGCAAATGTAGATTCTAAAAAACCGAGTCCGTAACCAAAAAACTGAATATAAATTGCCAAAATTGCCATTACAGCAACTTTTAAACTTTTGGTAGTGTAGAGCGCTAAAGCTAAAGCAATAAAAAAATACAAAATATACAAACCCAAAAGCCAACTTACACCAAATATTGCCAATATTATAGACACATCTAAACCTATTATGAACAAGCTAGGAAACCAATAGGTAAGCTTCTTAGTACTTGGGTGCCACTTATTTAAAATAGGACGTACTAAACCAAATTTACGTACTTGTTGTTGAAATTTACGCCAAGAAATACGCCTTTTATGGTATACAATTGCCTCTGGAATTAGTTTAGTTTTAAAACCTAAATCCCATAATCGTATGGACAAATCGGGGTCTTCGCCGGGGTGTATTTGCCCAAACCCTTTAGATGCCAAAAATGCTTTTTTAGATAGTCCCATATTAAAACTTCTGGGTTGAAATTTATCAATTGCATTTGTATTGCCTCTAATACCGCCTGTTGTTATAAACGAAGTCATAGCAAAATTAATAGCCTTTTGTAAATCGCTAAAGGATTGGTGAGCAGCATCTGGCCCTCCAAAACAGTCTACATACCCCGTTTTTAAACTTTTATCAACTTCGCTTAAATAATTTTTGGGCATAATAACATCACTATCTAAAATGATAAAATAATTACCTTTAGCGTGCTGCATCCCATAATTTCTTGAGTCTCCAGGACCTGTATTTTCTTTAAAGAAATAAGAAATTTTTAAATCTGCGCTGTATTTTTCCACAACGTCTTTGGAGGTTTCGGTAGAGCCGTCTTCAACAATTACAATTTCATAGTCTAGCTGAGTTTCCATAGCTTGAAAACTAGATAGTAACTCATCCACTTCGTCTGGACGATTATACACTGGTATTATGAATGAATAATGTAATTGCATACCACAAAAGTAACTATTCCTAACAAAAAAGACCTGTTAGGTTTTAAAAACCTAACAGGTCTAAATTTATATAAATAAGCCTGCTTACTGTTCTTTCATAAACGCTTCCATAACGGCATCGCTTACTCCCATATTACTAAAACCACCATCATTGTATAGGTTTTGTAATGTAACACGCTTAGTTAGGTCGCTAAAAAGGGTTATCGTGTAATTTGCACAATCCATAGCTGTTGCATTACCAAGTGGCGACATTTTTTCAGCATAAGAAATAAAACCATCAAAACCTTTTACACCACTACCCGCTGTTGTTGGTGTAGGTGATTGGGAAATGGTGTTTACACGTACTTTTTTATCTCTTCCAAAAAAGTAACCAAAACTACGTGCTATACTTTCTAAATAGGCTTTATTATCGGCCATATCGTTATAATCTGGGAATACACGTTGTGCAGCCATGTAACTTAAGGCTACAATACTGCCCCATTCGTTCATGGCATCTGCTTTATATAGGGTTTGCATTACTTTGTGAAACGACATTGCAGATACATCGGTACCTTTCTGTGTCCAGCTATAATTTTGGTCTGTATAATGTTTGCCTTTTCTAACGTTAATAGACATACCTATGGAATGTAATACAAAGTCTATTTTTCCTCCTAAAATCTCCATAGACTTTTCTACAAGATTTTGTAAATCTTCCTCTGAAGTAGCGTCTGCAGGAATAATTTCAGAACCTGTTTTTTCGGCTAATTCATTAATTTGCCCCATACGCATTGCAACAGGCGCATTGGTTAATACAAATTGTCCGCCTTCTTCATGTACGCGTTCTGCTGTTTTCCACGCGATAGAATTAGAGTCTAACGCTCCGAAAATAATTCCTTTTTTACCTTTTAATAAATTATAAGCCATAGTAATCGTTAGTTATAGTTTCTTTTCAAATTTCAGTGCCAAAAGTAATAAACTTTCCACTTTAATCTAGAATGTTTTTTAATTAAGTAACTCTTTAGCATGCGCAATTGCCGAAGACGATACATCTGTACCTCCCAACATTTGAGCGATTTCCACGATACGCTCGTCGTGGTTTAACCTTACCAAATTGGTTTGGGTTACATTATTTACATCTTCTTTATATACTTTAAAATGCGAATGCCCTTTTGCTGCTATTTGTGGTAAGTGCGTAATGGAAAATACTTGCATGTTTTTACTCATTTGCAACATAATATCGCCCATTTTATTAGAAATCTCACCAGAAACTCCCGTATCTATCTCATCAAACATAATGGTTGGTAACTGTGTGTAGTTAGACAGTACTAATTTAATAGCCAACATAATTCTTGATAATTCTCCACCAGAGGCTGCTTTTTTCAAGGCATTAAAGCTACCGCCTTTATTGGCTGAAAACAAAAACGATAATTCTTCTTTTCCGTTAGAAAGATACGTTTTAGTTGGCGTTAATTCTATATTAAATTGAGCATTAGGCATGCCTAGATCCATTAAAATAGCCTGTAATTGCTTAATTAAATCTGGTATTGCTTTACTTCGTTTAGTGTGTATAGTTTTCGCTAGTGCATCTAAAGCTTTTTCGGCTTTATAGATTTCGTTTTCTTTGTTTTGAATGGTGTCATCTAAATTTTCAGTTACAGCAACTTTTTCTGTGAGTTCTTCTCGTATTTCTATTAATTCTGAAACAGTAGCTACTTGATGTTTTTGCAATAAGTTATTCAGAACTTGCAATTTAGAATTTACAACATCCAATCGGTTAGGATCTGCCTCAACATCGGCTTGCAAAACATCAATCTCACTAAAAATATCATCAACTTCAATAAGCGCACTATTTACTCTGTTGTATATATCTTGGTATTTGGAAGACAATCCTGAGAGCTTCTGAAGGTTATTTTTTAAAGCTGTTAAAGATGTAACAACACCTATTTGTTCATCGCTTAATAATTGATACGCCTCAGATAAACGTTCTTTTATAATTTCTACATTATTTAAGGTTTCATATTCCTCCTCTAAAGCTTCTAATTCGTCTGAAACTAAATTTGCTTCAACCAGTTCATGCAATAAAAACGAATTGTAATCGTATTCTTTTATAGCTTCAGATTTTAAGTTTTTAAGCTCGTTTAACTCACGCTTTAATTGCTTGTAAGCTAATAATTCTCCTGAATAATCCTCAAGTTCTTTCTGGTTTCCTGCAAGTGCGTCAATGACCTGAAACTGAAAATCGTTAGTAGTTAATTGTAAGGTTTGGTGTTGCGAGTGCACATCAATTAAGCGTTCTCCCAATAACTGCAAACTGTTTAAATTTACTGGTGAATCGTTAACAAAAGCCCTAGATTTACCTGATGGTAAAATTTCCCTTCTTATTATGGTTTGTGGCTCATAATCTAAATCTTCTGCCTTAAACAGGGCTTTTAAATTATAATTGGAAACGTTAAAAACAGCTTCTATAATACATTTGGTCTTGGTATCTTTTAAACTACTTAAATCGGCACGCTTACCAAGAATTAATGATAAGCCACCTAATAGAATAGATTTTCCTGCACCAGTTTCTCCTGTAATTATGGTAAAACCGTCATTAAAATCTACCTTTAAATGGTCTATTAACGCATAGTTTTTTATAGTAAGGGATGTTAGCATAATATTTTGTTTACAGTGTGAAGTATTACATTTACACCACTAGGTATGCAGTAAATTTAATTATAAAAGTAATATAAACATGTTACGTTTTAGGAAAGATAAACTAAAACTTAATATTTCGCCATTTGCTAGAGTGCATTGGCGCTACTTTTTGTAATACATCCTTTAAGGTAGCGATGTTTACTTGCGGACCATCCGAGAAAATTTGTTCTATTTCGTCGGCTTTTGCATCAAAAAACGTTCTTAGTAGAAAGGAATTTGGCCGTCTGCTATTCATCGCCATAAACTTTTCTAGGCTAGAGGCAATTTTATCTTTTCCTTTTTTCAAATCGTTGCCCATTTCGTCCAAACCAAGCCTATGATAATCGTAAATTACAGTTCTATATTCCCTAAAGGTAGTAGATAACATGTTGTCTATTAAAATAAACCTACTTTGAAGACCATCTTCCAATTTCCAACCTTTAAAATTTTCTTGTTGTGAATAATTTAAAATAGTTTGTGCTTGTTTGTAATACTCCTGCCCGCCATTTTGCTCGAAGGAATCTGCATCTAAGCCCAATACCATGTAGACGTGGAACGCTAAAACTGAAATTAAATTAGAGGTATATTGTGTTGGGTTATAAATTAAATTTTGAAACTCTAAATATCTAAAGGTGAAGTCCTTATCGTTAAAATTATAAATAGGAGAACTGTAGGACGACCCATAAATAGGTCTTGAAGATTGCACCTGAATAGTCGCTTTAAAAAACTCTCCGCTATATTCTGAAACAATAATGTTCATGCTACAGTTAATCAACTCTTGTGGCGCAAATGTTTTGTTGGTCCACTTAGTGTTATTTATAAATTCGGTTAATTGTTTTTCTAGATTTTTAAAAATCTGCAAGTTTTCGTTCCCCGTTTGTTGTGCATTTACAACTACCGTACAATTAAGTTCTTGAGCAAAACCTAAGGTACTAATACTTAATAGTAAAATAACTAAAAAACTACGCATTAATATGTTGTATAATTTCGTTAAATAAATCTTCTGCGACTTCGGCTTTAGACTTTAATTGAAACTCTGTTATCTTGTTTTTATTATCAATAAAAGTAACTTTATTAGTGTCTCCCTTAAAACCAGCGCCTTTATCTTGTAACGAATTTAAAACAATTAAATTCAAATTCTTCTTTTTTAGTTTTTGTTTTGCATTTTCCAATTCGTTATTCGTTTCTAATGCAAAACCCACTAAAAATTGGTGCTTTTTAATAGCGCCCAACGACGCTAAAATATCTTTTGTACGCTCTAATTCTAGAGTTAGCGTATCAGACGTCTTTTTTATTTTTTGATGCGTAACTTGTTTTGGTTTAAAATCTGAGACAGCTGCTGAAAGAATTGCAACATCTACAGCATTAAAATATTGGTGCACCTCTTGGTACATTTCCTCTGCGCTAATTACAGGCAAAACATGTATTAAACTATGGGATACGTTTTGATGTGTAGGGCCAGTAACCAAGAACACTTCGGCACCAAGGTTAGCTGCTGTTTTAGCAATTTCAAAACCCATTTTGCCGCTAGAATGATTGCCTATAAACCTTACAGGATCTATAGCTTCATATGTTGGACCAGCAGTAATTAATACTTTTTTACCTTTTAGTGGTAACTTCTGCAAAATGTCGTTTTCTAAAAAAGCAACAATAGCTTCTGGTTCTGCCATTCTACCTTCTCCTACCAATCCGCTTGCTAATTCTCCGCTAGTAGCGGGAATCATAATATTACCGTAAGATTGCAGTATCTTAAATGATGCTTTTGTAGAAGCGTGCTTGTACATGTCTAAATCCATTGCTGGTGCAAAATACACAGGGCATTTAGCCGATAAATACGTGGCAAGCAACAAGTTATTAGAAGCACCGTTTGCCATTTTAGACATGGTATTTGCAGTTGCTGGTGCTATTACAAATACATCTGCCCAAAGTCCTAAATCTACATGGCTATTCCATACCGCACTATCGTCATCGTCGTTTGTAAAGGCAGTATACACGGGGTTTTTAGAAAGTGTGGAAAGCGTAAGGGGTGTTATAAAATCTTTAGAAGCGGGCGTCATAACAACTTTAACTTGTGCGCCCAGTTTTACAAACAACCGTACTAATGAGGCAGTCTTATAAGCGGCAATACCTGCAGTAATGCCTAACAGAATGTTCTTGCCGCTTAGTATACTCATAAATTAGTGATTACTGAGTGTCTTCCTCAGTATGTCTAAAATAAATTTTATCAGTTAGCCATTCTTGAACAGCTAAAGCATGAGGTTTTGGTAATTTTTCATAAAATTTTGATACCTCAATTTGTTCTTTGTTTTCAAAGATTTCTTCTAAACTATCGTTGTAAGTTGCAAATTCTTCCAACTTATCAATTAGCTCTTTTTTTATCTCTGTGTTAATTTGTTCCGCTCTTCTAGATATAATAGAAATGGCTTCATAGATGTTCTCAGTTGGTTCATCTATTTGATTTCTGTCATAAGTCACCGTATTTACGGGAGCGGTAGTTTTCTTTAAATCCATCATTGTATATTAACTTTTAGCGCTGTAAGTTTCTAATTCTTCATTTATTTCTAATACCATTTCTTGTGCCCTAGCCATATATTCAGAATTTGGGTAGGCCTTTTTTAAGGTATTAAAATATTCTTTTGCTTGTTCCAATCTATTTTTTTTCAGCCTTACTATACCTTCAGCAGTACGTTTTATTTCTATACTGTTAACAGCTAATTTGTAGGCTGCATCTAAACGATAAAATAAGGCATCTTCGCGTAGGGAAGATCCTGGAAATTCAAAAATAAAATTATCAAATGATTTTATTGATGCTTTGTAATCTGAAATAAGATCGTATTGTTTGGCTATTTCAAAAGCTTTCTTTTCAAGTTTAAAATCCAATTCCTTTATTAAGGTATTAGCTTCTGCTACGTATTGGGAGTTAGGATATAGATTAATAAATTCCTGTAACTTTTCAATAGCATCTTTAGTTTCCTTTTGGTCTTTTGAGTAAACCGGAGACAACATGTAATAACTTTTGGCACTTAAAAAAGAAGCCTCTTCACGTTTTTCACTTTTTGGATAACTTGCTGCAAAACGCTCAAATTGATACCCTGAAACATAATAATCTTTTGTTTCATAATACGACTTGGAATACAAATACATTAGCTTTTCAGCTTGTGGCTTGCCTTTGTATTTGGGCACTATTTGTGCAAATAACCTATTGGCCTTCTCGTATTTACCTGCTTGAAATAAAGAATCGCCAACTTTAAATTTTAGAGCGATATCTTCAGACTTTAAAACTTTTTGGTATTCGCTACAAGAACTTAAAATGCAGGCTAATGCTAATATGCTAAAAAGGTATTTCATAAATTTTAAACAAGATGCAAAATTACATTTAATAAACGTAATTTAAAAATATTATTTTAAAACGAATTTAAGTTAAGCACACCAATACCAGCATGGTTTAAGTAAACTTTAACACTAGTTAAATTCTGCCACAAATTGATTAATTTTTTTCTTTAAAGCGCTAGATGCAGTTACCAATGGCAATCTTACTGTAGATTCGCATAAATTTAAAGCCTCAAAAACCGCTTTTATTCCCGCAGGATTATTTTCTTCAAAAATGTAATTAATTATATCCATTAAGCGGTAATGAATTTTATAGGCTGTTTTGGCATCTCCCTTTAAGCCTAAACGAATCATTTCTGAAAATTCTTTAGGAAAGGCCTGCCCTATTACCGAAATAACGCCAGAACCACCAGCAAGCATAACTCCTAGAGCTAGATCGTCATCACCAGAAATTACCAGAAAATCTTCTGGCTTATGTTTTAATATTTGTAAGTATTGGGCAGTACTATTTCCTGCCTCTTTAACACCAATAATGTTACTAAAATCTTTAGCTAACCTAACTATAGTTTGTGGCTCTATATTTTTAGAGGTACGCCCTGGCACGTTGTATAACAAAATATCTACGGGGCAAACTTCTGATATTGCTTTAAAATGTTGGTAAATGCCTTCTTGAGTTGGTTTTGTATAATATGGTGATACCGATAAAATAGCGTCTATACTGCTAAGATCGGTTGTTTGTATTTCTTCAATAATTGCTGCTGTATTATTTCCGCCAATACCCAAAACCAAAGGTACACGCCCCTTGTTTACATCAATAATAGCAGCTGTAATGTCTTTTTTCTCTTGTTTGGTAATGGTTGCGCTTTCGGCAGTTGTACCAGAAATTACCAAATATTCTACACCATTTTCAATATTGTACGTTACAATATTTTTTAATGCAGCATAATCTACACTTAAATCTGATTTAAATGGTGTAACTAACGCAACTCCAGTTCCAAGAAACTTACTCTTCATTTTAAATTTTATTTAATACGGTTAAATACTTTACAACCTCATCACTAAAAACATCAATTTCATTAATCTCAGTTTTAATGATAATGTCGTTTAAACGTGCATCGCTTTGCAAAATTCCGATTTTAAATTGAGATTTAGACAATGCCGTTAATAACTTTAGTTCTAAATGTTCTTTCGTGTAATAACTAATTAAAGCATCAAAAGGTTCGTTTAAAAATCCTTGCAATTCTACATTTTTTATGTCGCCATTCCAACCAAAATCCTTTGTGTTAAAACAGGCATCCCAAGAGTTGCCATGGCTCTTTAAATTAGTAGTATAGGCTATTACTTTTATGTTATTGGCGTGAATTTTTAAACGAGATGCTAAAACATTAAACGCATTAAAGTCTTCAATCTCATCGAAATTCAAAATAACACCTAAGCTTTTAATTTTATTATCCCCAACGTTTACTTTACGCTGGGATAATAATTTATTCAAATACTTTTTATTAGATTTTTCCCTAAAAGCTTTTAAAAACATTTAAATTTACACTTTGCGCAAAGGTAGCAAAAGTACATTCAAATTTTAATGAAATTTAATATGGTACATTTTACCAAACCTAAATTGGTTTTTTCTGCTATAATTATAGTAATTCTTGTAAGTTGTAAAACCCAAAAACTTTACTTGATTACAGTTGAAGGACAACGTCTTGAAATTAATAATACCATTAATGCTAACCCAAATATTGAAGCCTTTATTGCTCCCTACAGAGACCGAATAGAAAGGGATTTGGATAGTGTTTTAGCGTATGCCGTAGATACATATTCTAAAAGCAACGGCAAATTAAATACCGCAATTGGCAACTTAATGGCAGACATTGTTCTTTCTGAAGGCAACAAAATTTTTAACAAAAGAACCGGAGAAAACATTGATGTTGTAATTTTAAACTATGGCGGTATTCGTGCCGAAATACCCAAAGGGCCCGTTAGTGCCAGAACTGCTTACAATGTTATGCCTTTTGAAAATGAAATTGTGGTGGCAGGTTTAAAAGGTGAAAAAATAAATGAGGCGATTAACTATTTAGTAAGTCGCAAAAGCGCTAATCCTATTGCTGGACTTAATATAGTTGTAGATAAAGACTACAATTTAGTAAGTGCCAAAATTAATAACAAAGCGATAGATTATAATAAAACTTACTATTTTGCCACTAGCGATTATTTGTATAATCGAGGCGATAACATGACGTTTTTTCAACCTAACGAGGAGTTACATGAAATAAACTATAAAATAAGAAATGCTATGATTGATTATTTTAAAAAGACCGATACCATAAACCCTGTAATTGATAACAGATTCATTGTAAAATAATACCATGAAAAGAAGAGATTTTATTCAAAAAGTATCGGCAGGCACAACTGCTTTAGCAGCGGTAGGAAGTTTTGGGCTACAGTCTTTTACAACTAAACCAAAAACTACTAAAATTACCGTTTTACACACTAATGATGTACATAGCCATATTGATACCTTTGGTCCAGATGAAGGAAGAAATGCAAATAAAGGCGGTGTAGCAAGACGTGCATCATTAATAGATGCCATTAGGAAGCAAAACCCAAATACAATTTTATTGGATGCTGGCGATATTTTTCAAGGCACACCCTATTTTAACTATTATGGCGGTGAATTAGAGTTTAAGTTAATGAGCAAACTAAAGTACGATTTAGCTACTATTGGAAATCATGATTTCGATAACGGTATAGATGGACTATATGCACAATTACCACACGCGGACTTTGGATTTGTATCCGCTAACTACAATTTTTCTAACACCGTAATGGACACACATGTTAAACCTTACAGTATATTAAAAAAGAACGGTATAAAAATAGGCGTTTTTGGTTTGGGTATTAAACTAGAAGGTTTAGTAGACAAAAAACTCTACAAGGAAACCAAATACCTAGATCCTGTTGAAATATCCCAAGATATAACTCGCAAACTAAAACAAGACGAACACTGCGATTTAATTATATGTTTATCGCATTTAGGATATAATTACAAAAGAAACCCCAATAAAATATGCGATTTAAAACTTGCCAGAGCTACTAAGGATATCGATTTAATTATTGGCGGGCACACGCACACATTTTTACCCAAACCAACCATTGTTAAAAATAGCGAAGAAAAAAATATGTTAGTAAACCAAGTTGGTTGCTATGGGCTGTATTTGGGGCAAATAGATTTTTATTTTGACAGTAATAAGAATAAAACCGCTAATGGCACTTCTATAATTGTGTAGTTTTAGTTGATGTATTTTGGTAAGTTTTTGGCTTTGTTACGTCTAACATCTTACTGAAAAACCAAACTAAAATGAAAAAACATATTCCGTTAATACTTCGCATATTAGTTGCCTTAATTTTAATTCAAACGCTTAGGTTTAAATTTCTAGCGCACCCTGATAGTGTTTATATTTTTAAAACCATTGGTCTAGAACCTTATGGCAGAATAAGTATAGGCATTATAGAGCTAGTTGCCGGTTTATTATTACTAATAAGAAAAACTGCTTGGGCAGGAGCTTTATTAAGCATAGGTGTTATTGGCGGTGCGGTTTTAATGCACTTAACTCAATTGGGCATAGAAATAAAAAACGATGGCGGCTTACTGTTTGCAACAGCTATTTTAACGCTTATATTGTCAATTATCATTGCCGTTATTTACAGAAAAGACATTCCGTTTTTAAAGCTCTAAAATGAAATTTCATCTTGTTTTTCATACTTAAGTTTAGCTTGCGCGTACAAGAAATAAAACCCAACAAGCCCTAGTGAAATAGTTAGAAAGTTTAGTAAATTTTGATGTGACACATAGATATAAGCAATATTGATAACCTCTGCAAAAACAATGCACAAAGCACCAATTAATATATAAAATGCTTTTCTATTATTTTTATAAAAGTAGTTTAAAAGTCCTAAGGACAGAATCATTAGCATAGATATGTTATATACTATCTCTAACACATACTCTGCGCCAAGTTCTAAATAAGGGTTAACAATTTGAGACAGTACATACGCTATATAGGTGTTAAGTATAAATAAAACTATTATTGAAAATAGGTTGTTCTTAAAGGTATACTTAAGAGATAAATTTCTACCTATTTCTATAGTTAAAGAAATATAAGCAAGTATATATAAGGTATTCCCTATAAAATAATCTTCATGATAGGTTAAATTATCCGAAATAATTATCATTAAATCAGAAATTGAATAAAACACCAAAAATAAAACAAAGAATATAGAGCGGTGTTTTACAGTACAAAAATATGCCAAGGTTATAATAGGTAAAAGCAATGCACTTGTACTATCTGCAAAAAACAGATTATTTGAGAACAAAAAATACACAAATAGCGCATAAATAGACCCTATTAAAAATGCTAGTACTTTGGAGCTGCACATAATAAAGGTTAATAATTATAACACAAATATAACTAAAAAATATGTAATTAGTCGATAAAAATAACTTTTAATCGTTAAAATTGATATTATTTTTTATTTTTTGTAAGAATTCAATTTCATTTATTAGTGGTATTCCTAAATTCTCTGCCTTTTCTTTTTTACTCGGCCCCATTTTATCGCCAGCTACCACAAAACTTGTTTTAGAAGAAATGGAACTACTTACCTTTCCGCCATTGTCTTCAATAAGCTTTTTTAGCTCTGTTCTAGTAACGTGTTCAAACACTCCCGAAACAACAATAGATTGCCCTTTCAACACATCTGTTTGCCCTTTTAACTCTTCTTCAGATATTTGTAATTGAACACCAAATTGCCTTAATCTATTAATAATGCTAATATTTTCTTCTGAAGCAAAAAACTGTTTTACACTTTCGGCTATTTTTATACCAATTTCGTCAACTTGCTCTAAATCTTCCTGAGAAGCATCCATTAAATTATCAATAGACTTGTAATGTTTTGCTAGCTTTTTAGCTACAGTTTCCCCAACGTAACGAATTCCAATAGCATACAATACCCTTTCAAAAGGAATAGCAACAGAGGCTTTAATACCATTTATTAAATTATCGGCACTTTTTTCTGCCATTCGTTCTAAAGGAATAACATCTTCCTTGGTTAGTTCGTATAAATCGGAATAATTCTTAATAAGCCCTGCTTTTACTAAGAGCGCCACAGTCTCACCTCCCAAGCCATCAATATCCATTGCTTTTCGAGAAATGTAATGCTGAATTCTACCTATAATTTGTGGGGCACAACCATTGTAGTTAGGGCAATAATGTTTTGCATCGCCTTCTGTTCTTACCAATTTGGTGTGGCATTCGGGACAATGGGATATATATGTTGTAGGCTTAGAATTTGTTGAACGTTTTGTAAAATCCACACCTATTATCTTCGGGATAATTTCTCCTCCTTTTTCAACAAAAACGGTATCTCCTTCCCTAATATCCAGCTTTTCTATTTGATCTGCATTGTGAATAGAAGCACGTTTAACAGTTGTTCCTGCTAGCTCTACAGGTTCTAAATTTGCAACTGGCGTAATAGCTCCGGTACGCCCAACTTGGTAGGTAATTTTATTTAATACTGTAGAGACCTGTTCTGCCTTAAATTTATAAGCCATAGCCCATCGCGGCGCTTTAGCAGTATAACCCAACTCGTCTTGGTGTTGTAAATTATTTACTTTTATAACAACGCCATCGGTTTCATAGGGTAATTCATGGCGCTTGGTATCCCATAAGTTTATAAATTCTAAAACTTCATCAACCGATGTTGCCAAAACCGCCTCATTAGGCACTTTAAAACCCCAAAATCTTGCTTTTTCCAAACTTTCAAATTGGGTAGAAACCCCCAAATTTACACCAGTTAAATTGTACAACAAACATTCTAACGGACGTTTGGCTACCTCTGCGCTATCTTGTAGCTTTAAACTTCCTGAAGCCGTATTCCTTGGATTTCTATATGGCTCTTCCCCGTTAGCAACGCGCTCTTCGTTCATTTTGTTAAACCCTTCAAAAGGGAGTACTATTTCACCTCGAATATCGAATTTAGATGGATAATCGCCTTTTAATTGTAATGGTACCGATTTAATGGTTTTTACATTGGCAGTAACATCATCTCCTTGAAAGCCGTCGCCCCTAGTTACCGCCCTAACTAATTGTCCGTTCTCGTAAGTTAAACTAATGGAAGCGCCATCGTATTTAAGTTCGCAGGTGTATTGCACATCGCCATCTACTAATTTTTTTATGCGCTTTTCCCAATCTAAGAGGTCTTCTTTAGAATAAGAGTTATCTAAAGAATACATGCGGTACTCATGCTTTACCGTTTCAAAGTTTTTGGTAACCTCGCCTCCTACCCGTTGAGTTGGAGAATTTGCATCGTAAAACTCTGGATGCGCTTCTTCTAGCGCTTGGAGTTCTTTCAACTTTATATCGAAATCGAAATCTGAAATTGTTGGATTGTCTAGAACATAGTAATTGTAGTTATGTTCCCTGAGTTCGTTTCTTAAATTAACAATGTGTTGCTTAATGTCTTTCATTAGTTATTTTTGCCTTTTACAATTCTATCTTTGCCAAAAATGTCCTGTTTTAATTCTACGGAATAATACCCGTTCTGTTTTAACAAATCAACCGTTTCTTTTCCTAAAAATTCGTTGATTTCAAAATATAATGTCCCGTTGACTTTTAAAGTTGTTTTTGCAAATTCACTTATAGCTTTATAAAACAGCAATGGATTATTATCTTCTACAAATAAAGCTAAATGCGGCTCGTTATCTAGCACGTTAGATTTCATTAATGCCTTTTCTTTTACTCGCACATAAGGCGGATTGGAAATTATAACATCAAACTCTAAATCTGTAAACAATACCTTTTTAGTGCTTTTGTTTAAAATATCCCCTTTTACAAAAGTTACATCAACGGCATTCAATTCTGCATTGGTTTTAGCAACTTCCAATGCTTTGTTGCTAATATCTAGAGCGTAAACCGAAGCGTTTTTTAAGTGTTTAGCCAATGTAATTGCTATGCAACCACTACCTGTACCAATATCCAAAATGGAGTAGGTTTTAGAATCCGTTTTTTGTTGTTTTATATCCTGAAGCACCAACGAAACAAGTTCTTCTGTTTCAGGGCGTGGAATTAATACGTTACTGTTCACTTTAAACGGCAACCCAAAAAATTCGGTTTCACCCAATATGTATTGTATAGGTTTTTGCTGTTTTAATTGCTCTAAAGCATCAAATATGCATTTATAATCTTCTATTACAATATCTGGATTAACAGCTAGATCAATACGTTTAAGGTTAAAATAAAATTCAGAAAGCATAAAAAAGAAATGCTCCACCTCCGTTTTTTCATAAATAGCATCTAAACTATCGTGAAATGTGTGTTGTATCGTTTTTAATTGCATAAATCCTTAATCATCCAAACACTACACGAACTATGGCCTGTATTTCCTAAAGGCCCCTCTAAATGTTTAAAACCAAAACTTTCGTAAACATGTATGGCCGCTTTTAATTGTGGGGCAGACTCTATATAGCATTTTTCGTATGCTAATGTTTTGGCGGCGTTTAAACAAGTTTCAAACATTTTTTTTCCAAACCCTTTACCACGAATTTTTGGTGAAAAATACATTTTTTGCAGTTCGCAGATATTACCTTTAAAATCCTTAAGCGGCTTTACGCCCGCACCTCCTAACACTTCACCATTTTTCTCAATTACATAATAAATAGCATTATTATTTTGGTAAGATTCAAACATTTGTTTAGTCTCAGGGTCTTCATAAGCTGTCCCTTTTAGAGGGATTTTAAACTCATGAAAGCAAGCTCGTATTACAGCTTCTAAAGGTGCATTATCTTGGGGCTGTATTTCTCGAATAACTATAGTATCTTTACGCACTTTAATTTAATCTTTTTCTAAAAGGTGAAGATACAGTAATTCTTAAAAAAGGATATGAAACGCTTTTTAATATTATTAACAATACTATGTACTTTTTTCAACTGTAAGGTGAACGAAAAACCACTTTTTGTAAGTGTAGAAAACATTAAAGTTGTTGAATCTAATTCTAAAAACATTATCTTATCTGCCGATGCACTATTTAGGAATCCGAATGATATTGGTGGCGAACTTAAAACCGATGAGATTAAGATTTATGTAAACAATAATGAAGTAGGTTATGTATCTACCAAAAGCTTTGAAGTACCAGCGAAAAAGGAGTTTACTATTCCGTTAACAGCTACTGTTCCTGTTGATAGCTTAATAAGCAACAAAAGTATTGGCGGACTTATTGGAAGCCTTTTTAGCAAAAAAATAAAAGTAAATTATAAAGGTACAATTGTGTACAAAGCGTTAGGTTTTTCTTATGATTATGCTGTTGATGAAACTGAGGAAGTAAAAATTAAATTCTAATCTTTGTTTTTGAAGAAGGCTTTTTTAATTTGATTTGTTATATCTGAAATTAAAAAAACCAATGCTATGGTTATCATAAAAATCCCTGATAATCTAATTTTAAACTCAGAAAGTATATTAGTATAGCTAGATGACCCAAAACCCATATTATAACCTTTTACAATGATGAAAACACAAAATGGATAGACCATTACATATATTAACAAACGGTTTATAAAATTTTTAATCATATTCAAATTTAGGAAATAAATAAAATTGACCACCCACGAAATCTACATAAAACGCTGTATTGAAATTGCCAAAAATGGTTTAGGCACCACAAGGCCCAACCCAATGGTAGGCTGTGTAATCGTGGTAGACAATAAAATAATAAGCGAAGGGTTTACTAGCGCATATGGTGGCAATCATGCAGAAGTTAATGCCATTACCGCGGTAAGAGATACTTCTGTTTTAAAACAAGCTACACTTTACGTTACCCTAGAACCTTGTTCGCATTATGGTAAAACGCCCCCTTGCAGCGATTTAATTATAAAACACAGTATTCCCCAAGTAGTTATTGGCTGTATAGATGATAACAAACAAGTTGCGGGTAAAGGTGTGAAAAAATTAATGGAAGCCGGTGTAAATGTAACTGTTGGCGTACTAGAAAAAGAATGCAAACACCTACACAGGCGCTTTTTTACATTCCACAATAAAAAACGCCCCTATATTATTTTAAAATGGGCACAGACTCCAGATGGTTTTATTGCGCCACTAAGCAAACCCCACAAAGCTCCTGTTTGGATTACAAACACTTATTCTAGACAATTGGTACACAAATGGCGTGCAGAAGAACACGCAATTTTAGTGGGAACCAATACTGTTTTAGAAGACAATCCCAGTTTAACCGTTAGAGATTATACGGGCAAACATCCTATTAGAATTGTTATAGATAAAACTAATAAACTACCCAAAAACGCAACTATTTTTAATGATGACGCTGAAACCATAATGATTGATAAAAACACCATAAATTTTAACAACCCTGTAGCGTCGCAAATTTGTAATGTGCTTTTTAAAAAAAATATAACTTCAGTAATTGTTGAAGGAGGGGCAAAAACATTGCAAACATTTATAGATGAAAACCTATGGGACGAAGCAAGGGTGTTTACTGGCAACATATGTTTTAAAAATGGTATAAAAGCTCCTAATTTTTATGGTATATCGCCAATGAAAAAAAATATAGAACATGATATATTAAATATTTACACCAATGACTAATACAATTATATTCGACTTTGGGAACGTATTTATTAATTTAGATATTGAAAACGGATTTCAGGAATCCTTAAAAACCTTGGGAATTTCTTCCATTTCCGAAGACATCATAAACATTAATGAAGATTACGAAGTTGGAGCTATTTCCACTGAAGATTTCGTTGCGTTTTATGCTGAAAAATTTCCGCACTTAAACAAAAAACAGTTAATAAACCTATGGAACATTATTTTAAAAGATTTTCCAGAACATCGGTTAGAGTTTTTAAAACGCTTAAAAGCCCAAAATAGATATCAACTTATATTATTAAGCAACACTAACGAACTTCATATTGATTGGGTAAAAGCGCAAATACCTTTTTACGAAGCGTTTAAAGAATGTTTTGATGCCTTTTATTTGTCTCATGAAATTAACCTCAGAAAACCAAATACCGATATTTTTAACTTTGTTTTAAATACACATCAATTAAAACCAGAAAATTGTGTATTTATTGACGATAACGCTGAAAATATAGAAACTGCAAATAACATGGGTATTAAAACATGGCACATTACCCCATACAAAGAAGATGTGGTAAATTTATTTACAACCCAAAAACATTTATTTTAAATTTTGGATGCCACCGATACCTACAAAACAATAGCAACAAACTCCGAAAGTATTCTTTTTAAGGAAAAGCATAGCAAATTTTTTGGGTATGCCTTTCATGTTTTAAATGAAGACGACGTAAAACAGTATTTAGAACAGATAAAAAAAGAACACCATAGCGCAAGACATTGGTGCTATGCATACCAAATAGGCACAGAACAACATACCTTTAGAGCAAACGACGACGGAGAACCTACAAATTCTGCAGGTATGCCAATTTACGGACAAATACAATCTTTTAATGTTACCAATGTTCTCGTTATAGTTGTTAGATACTTTGGCGGCGTAAAATTGGGCGTGGGCGGTTTAATACAAGCTTACAAAACTACAGCACTACTCACCCTGGAATCTTGTAACATAATTGAAAAAACTATAAATATTGCCTTTGTAATTGCTTTTGAATATAAGGATATGAATAAGGTAATGCGCGTAATAAAGGAAAAGCAATTACATATTTTAAATCAGGAACTAGAGCTAAGTTGCAAAATCACTATTTCGGTTAGAAAAAAATTGGCAAATACTATTGTCGAAATTTTTAATAGCATGTATGGTGTTGCAATTAAAAAAACAAAAAACTTACTGATTAATTAGATTTAAAATATACTGAGGCGCTCTAGTAGGCCTATTGGTTTTGGTGTCTATAAAAACTAACGTAGTTTCCGCAGTTGTTAAAATTTCACCTTTTTCATTTGTAATTTCATACTCAAATTCAATCTTCGCAGTAGGCTTATTTTTTAGTTGAGTTTTTACATTAATTAGGTCGTCATAACCCGCTGATTTTTTATAATTTATGCTCAAGGAAACTACAGGAAGCATAATACCATCTTCTTCCATTTTTTTATATGAAACTCCTAGCTTCCTTAGCCATTCAATACGGCCCATTTCTAGATATAATGCATAATTGCCGTGATACACCACACCCATTTGGTCTGTTTCACCATACCTCACCCTAATTTGTATTTCATCGAATTTCATAGCTTTATATCAATATTTTTTTGTAGTTTCGGCTAGTGCTTAAACATGAGGAAAATTTTCTAGAAATTCAACCTGATTTGATTTTTTTTTTTAGAATTTTGTTCACATATTTGCCACGTATTAAAAGGGGGATTTAAAGAGGCTCTTCTCTTTAAATATTTACTAACTAAAAACCATAACATTTCAACTAAATGACTACGACTGCGCAAACGGTATGGAATAACTGTCTTAATTTTATAAAGGATAATATCCAACCGCAAGCCTATAAAACATGGTTTGAACCCATAGTAGCAGTTAAACTTCAGGAGAATGCGCTAAGCATTCAAGTACCTAGTAAATTCTTTTACGAATGGCTTGAAGAACATTATGTAAAAATACTTAAGGTTGCATTAACAAAAGAGTTAGGGGAAACTGCCAAATTAGTTTACATTATAAAAATGGAAAACACGTATGGCAACAAACAACCCTTTACCGAAAAAATACCAAGTTCTAATAGAACGCCAGTAAAATCTCAAGAGGTAGACATTCCTTTAAACAATAAAAGCCCTGAATTAAAAAATCCGTTTGTAATTCCTGGCATTAGAAATGTAAAAATTGAATCGCAATTAAATCCTAATTACAGTTTTGAAAACTTTTTAGAAGGCGATTCTAACCGATTGGCAAGAAGCGCTGGATTAGCTGTTGCTGCAAAACCTGGTGGTACATCTTTTAATCCGTTATTAATTTTTGGGGGCGTTGGTCTTGGTAAAACACATTTGGCACATGCTATTGGTGTAGATATTAAAGACAAATACCCAGAAAAAACAGTACTTTATATTTCTGCTGAAAAATTTACGCAACAATATATAGATTCTGTAAAAAAGAACAATCGCAACGATTTTATTCATTTTTATCAAATTATTGATGTACTAATAATTGATGATGTACAGTTCCTTTCTGGAAAATCTGGTACTCAAGATGTTTTCTTCCATATTTTCAACCATTTACACCAAAATGGAAAACAGGTAATTTTAACTAGTGATAAAGCACCTGTAGATATGCAAGATATTGAGCAACGTTTACTCTCTCGTTTTAAATGGGGATTATCTGCAGAATTACAAAACCCCGATTTTGAAACTCGCGTATCAATCTTAAAAAATAAATTGTACCGCGATGGTGTTGAAATGCCAGACGAAATTGTAGATTACGTTGCCAAAAACATAAAATCTAACGTTAGGGAATTAGAAGGTGCCATTATTTCGCTAATCGCCCAATCGTCTTTTAACAGAAAAGAAATTACTATAGATCTTGCTAAACAAATTGTTGAAAAATTTGTTAAGAATACAAAACGCGAAGTATCTATTGATTATATACAAAAAGTTGTGTCTGATTATTTCCAGATGGACGTAGACACCCTTCAATCTAAAACCCGTAAACGCCATATTGTACAAGCAAGACAACTGGCCATGTTTTTTGCAAAAAAAATGACCAAGGCATCTTTAGCTAGTATTGGCTCCCAAATTGGAAAACGCGATCATGCTACCGTTCTTCATGCTTGTAAAACTGTAGATAATTTATCATCTACCGACAAACAATTTAGAAAGTACGTTGAGGATATCGCAAAAAAACTTGCTGTTTAAATTTTATTAAAATGACAAAGATTTTAATGGTATGCTTAGGCAATATTTGTCGCTCTCCATTGGCAGAAGGCATTTTAAAATCTAAACTTCCTGAAGATAAATTCACCATAGATTCTGCTGGAACTGCAGCATACCATATTGGCAGCAAACCAGATCCTCGTTCTATTGCCGTAGCCAAAAAATACGGAATAGACATTACCAACCTTAGAGGCAGACAGTTTGAGCACAAAGATTTTGAGGCTTTTGATTTAATTTATGCCATGGATGAGTCTAATTACAACCATATTATTTCAATGGCCAGAAATGAGGATGAAAAGTCTAAAATAAAACTCATTTTAAATGAAATTACACCAGGGGAGAATCTTAGCGTCCCAGACCCTTACTATGGTGGTGATCAAGGTTTTGAAAATGTATACCAAATGCTAGATCAAGCCTGCGAAAATATCAAAAAAAATAGTATTTAACTTTTTTGAGATAACACATTCGTATCTTATTTAGTAACTTTATACGAAAGGATACGTTATGAAATCACTATTTACCTCTTTATTTGCTGCACTTTTTTCAGCTTTAAGTTTTAGCCAAACTGTAAATTTGGCAACATTTGCATCAGGATTTACAACGCCTGTAGAAATTACAAATGCTGGAGATAACCGCCTTTTTGTTGTGGAACAAGCTGGCATTATAAAAATTTTAAACTCAGATGGCTCTGTTAATGCCACTCCTTTTTTAGATATTTCGTCTATTGTTGGTTCTGGAGGCGAACGTGGTTTGTTAGGGTTGGCGTTTGCACCAGATTACAGTACATCTGGAAGGTTTTATATTAATTATACCGATAACTCCAGTACAAGCACACCAAATACAGTAATTGCTAGATATACAGTTAGCAGCAATCCAGATGTGGCTAATAGCACAGGAACCATTTTGTTATCATACCAGCAACCCTTTAGTAATCACAATGGCGGAAAAATAGCGTTTGGTGCAGACGGTTTTCTATACATAGCTTCTGGAGATGGTGGAGGTGGTGGCGACCCGGGCGATAGAGCTCAAGATACCACTACGCTTTTGGGCAAAATACTTAGAATTGATGTAAGTGGCATAAATTATAGCATCCCTAGTACAAATCCGTTTTCAAATTCAGCAAACGGACCTAGTGACCCAAGACCAGAAATTTATGCCCTTGGACTAAGAAATCCTTGGAAATTTTCGTTTGATAGAGCGAATGGCGACTTATGGATAGCCGATGTTGGGCAAAATGCCTTTGAAGAAATAAATAAAGTTGTTGGTTCTGGAACTGCAGGCGACAATTATGGCTGGAAATGCTACGAGGGCAGCAGTGTTTTTAGCACAAATGGCAATTGCCCTATACCTGGAGGAATATCAAATACCGTAACACCGGTTGCAGAATATGCTCATGTTGGCAGCAGCTGCTCAGGCTCAATAACTGGAGGCTATGTATACAGAGGTAGCTTATACCCTAGTTTTATTGGAAAATATTTTTTCGCTGAGTTTTGCAAACAAACCATAGGTGTTCTAACAGATACTGGTAACAACAATTGGTCCTTAGCCTTTCAAACTCCAAACACAACCCAAAGATGGACCACGTTGGGGGAAGACAACAATGGTGAACTATATATTGCTGGCGGTTCAACCATTTATAAAATTGAAGATGCTAATTTAAGCGTTAATAATAAATCTGCTTCAACTTTTAAATTATTTCCTAACCCAGCTAAAAATAAAGTAACTTTAGAATTAACTAATACAGCGAGTAATGTTAATAGTGTTTCTATTTTTAATATTTTTGGTCAATTCGTTGAAACTAAAACCAACTTTAAAGCACGCAGAGTAACCATACCTCTTAAAAACTATAAAAGCGGTGTGTATCTTATTGAAATTCAACTTAACAATAACTCTAAAGCAGTACAACAACTATTCATAAATTAATGCAAAAAGGAAAACTTTTTTTAATACCCACAACACTTGGAGACAACGCACCTCTTGAAGTGCTACCCATTTCTGTAAAAAAAACGGTAGAAGATGTTTCTATATTTATTGTTGAAAACGAAAAATCTGCCCGTAGATTTATAAAAAAAATAAGCCCAAAAAAACCACAACCTTCCTTAGAGTTATTTTTATTAAACAAATTTACCCAATCTATTGAACTTCCCGAATTTTTAGAGCCTTGTTTAAAGGGAAAAGACGTCGGGCTATTATCGGAAGCAGGATGCCCCGGAGTCGCTGACCCTGGAGCAGATGTAGTGAAACTGGCTCATGAGAAAGATATTCAAGTAGTGCCATTAGTTGGCCCTTCTTCTATATTAATGGCAATTATGAGTTCTGGTTTAAACGGACAAAGTTTTGCTTTTAATGGGTATTTGCCAATTGACAAAAATGAAAGAAAAAAGGAGATTAAACGCTTAGAACGTATATCGTTTGATTTTAACCAATCGCAAATATTTATAGAAACACCTTATCGTAATAATAAAATGCTTGAAGATATTTGTGCAACAGTATCTCCAGACACCAATGTATGTGTGGCTTGCGACATTACACTTCCTACAGAATTTATTAAAACATTACCCGCCAAGGTTTGGGCAAAAAAAAATGTAGACCTCCACAAGAGGCCTACAATTTTTATAATTCATAAAAGTTAAACTTTAAAATATTAAAGTGTACTAACTTTTGCCTTTTTATTAGGTATTAAAAACGATGTATCATATCCTGAGAATCGTTTCATATAATTAGAAATGGTAGTACCATATCCATCTGCGAAGTTATCTAAACCATAACTCCTTAAATACTTTTTTACGCTTCCGGGACCAGCTAAATGTGCTGCTGCTAAAATTCCAGATTCAGTAACTAAAACGCCATTAATACGTTTTCCAACAAACCTGTTAATATCCCTACGTAAAATCCACTTGTTACGTTGCGCGTTGGCAATAAAAGCTTTTTCTTGAAGTTTGGGATTACTTAAAAACTTTTGGATGTTTCTTACACCAATAAGCTTTAGAGTTTCCTTACCAAATTGGTATTTACCTAAGTAACCATAAGAATTTATGGTTCTGTAATTACCTCCAGATTCACTAAAAGCAAGAGCTTCTTTAAATCCTACGAACGATTTCCCTAAAAAAGGAGAAAAGGTTTCGTATCCGTCTTTTGATGCCTTAACATGTTCCCGCATGTTTGCATCGTGGCTAACCGTGTAATTTAACACTAAGCCATCGGTTGAATACCTACTTAAGTCTACCGTTTCAACTGAGGGAAACGATACTTCTACTAGTATACATATTGTAAGTGCTAATAATAGGTAACTTGCAATATTTTTTACCATAAAGTTTAAATTTCTTCAGCAATGCTACAAAGCAAAGTTGCCTGAAAATTTGAGCGTGCAAAATTAGACATTTTTTTAATAATTTCAAAATTAATCGTCTAAGTGCTGTTTTTACTAATGGAATAGATGAAATACAGCCCCGTTTTTATTTATTTCTAGGGAAGGGAACGGTATTTTTATCATATTAAAAACGCTAAAAACAGACTTTAACAGTGCCGAATTAGTTCTAATTTTACTCAAATTTACATCTAAACTTATATAATATTGCCGGTAACGCCTATTACTTGTTAACAATTGATTGTCAGTAACTTCTATACCCGAAAACATTCCCTCTCCCCCATAGCCTAAAGCTAGGTTTAACCATTTTGGAATGTTACTCTCCTTAAAGAAGGCATGCAAATTAAAACTTAACCAATAGGTTTGTCCGTTGTAATCTTTTAAAACCTGTTCAAAAAAAGATGCACCTAGCTTATCAGGGCGCAATTCTGCATATCTTGTTTGCCTAAAACTAAATTTTACGTCAATTCGCTGCTCTTTCCACAATAATTCTTGCGATATGTATAAACCCGTTCCCAAAGCATTTGCCCCAACATCGCCCCAAGAAAAACCCCATTCGCTGGAATAGCCATCTAAAACTTCAACGGCTGTTAAAAAACCAAATCCTAGAGTTGCACCATAAATAAGTTGGTTTTGTTTACTTACCCCACTCCAATTTAAAAGATGTGCGCCTTGTTTCCCTATTTGGTAGGCACTAAACACATGCCCTACCTTGTCCATCTGTAACCATTCCGCGTTATCATTTATGGTTTGGAATTTAGAACGTTCAAAATCGGCATACCATAGTTCATTCAATCCTATAAGTGCAGCACTAGATAGTGCTACTTCTGAAATTACCACTGCATTTCTACGGGGCACATGTAAGGTATCACTAGGTGTTAGAAATTGATTTAAGGATGTTTGCGAGACACCTGTAAAGGTGCTACAAAAAAATACACCAATAATAAGCCACTGGAGACGCATTATCGGTTAATACCTTGAGAGGACAAGTAACGCTGATAAGCCCTCGCATTAACATTATGTTGTGCTAATGTTTTTGCAAATTTATGGTAACCAAAACGTTTAGCATCTGCGGCGAAATAAAGATAGTTGTGCTTTTCGTAATTCAACACTGCATCTATAGCCGAAATATCGGGCATTGCGATAAGTCCGGGAGGCAAGCCTCTTTTTTTATAAGTATTGTAGGGTGAATCTATCTCTTTGTGAACATTAAGCACACGTTTTATTACTGTGTTTTTGTATTTAGGTAGTTTGTAGGCGGCGAACTTTAAAGTTGGGTCTGCCTGTAATGGCATGCCAATACGCAATCTGTTCATGTAAACACCTGCTATTCTGGGCTGTTCAGAACGCGCTTTAGATTCCTCGTAAACAATTGATGCTAAGGCTATAACTTGAGATTGAGATAAGCCTACATTACGTGCCTTGGCCATACGCGTATCGTTCCAAAAACGCTTATATTCTTTTAGCATTCTAGCTCTAAAATCTTCAGCAGAAGTATTCCAATAGAATTCATAACTATTTGGTATGTACATACCCAAGGCGGTTTCTTCTTTAAAATTATTATCGTTTAAAAACGAGGTATTCGTCATAGCTTGCAACAATTCTAAACTATCGGCTTCTATTTGGTTTGCTACCCGTCCTGCTAATTTTTCTAAAGAATTTTGATTGTTAAATGACACTTTTACAGGAATATTATTGCTTCTTATAGAATTAATAATATCGTTATTACTCATCCCTTTTTTAATAGCATATTTACCAGGCTTAACATTATTGGTGTATTGCTTTTGTTTTGCTAGTACATCAAACTTATCAATATCCTCCAACAAAGGTTTTAGCTGTTGCCTAACCTCGTTGTAGCCATCGGTAGTTTTTACATAAATGTAAGCTTCATTATTATTGAAATTGGTATTTGGCGCCAACATAACACCATATATATAGTAAGCAAAAGCGGCAGCTGCAATTAACCCTACAATAGCAATAGCCCAAAGTATTTTTTTAATGTACATTTATTGTTTTATAAGTTGAAATAAATATTCGTTATTAAATGTTCCGTTATTAAAATTCCAATCTTTCTTTAGACCAATTTTTTTGAAACCAATCTTAGAAAAAAGCTGAATACTCGCTTGGTTATCTTCAGAAATATTACAATATAATTGATGCAAGCCTAAATGTGTAAAACTGTAATTTACTAACAATTGCAACGCCTCGTCCCCAAAACCTTTACCCCTGTTTTTTACATCTTTAATTACAATACCTACCCCTGCCCTTTTATTTTTAAAATCGAAGTCAAATATATCTATAAGCCCAAGTGAAGTTTCATTAATATCACAAATCATTAAACGCAATTGTTTAACTTCAAAAATATCTTTGTGGGCATTTTCTAGATATTGTTTAATTACAAATCTAGAAAAGGGAGTTTGCGTGTTGCTTAAATGCCAGATACTTTCGTTATTTTCAATTTCTAAAACAAACTCTAAATCTTCAGGTTCTAGAGCACGAAGCTTAATATATTTTCCGTTTAGTGTTTTCATATGGTACCTTCAAACACAAATTTAGCGGGCCCTATCAACCAAACATTCTTATAAATACCATCTTCAACATCAAAAGAAACTTGTAATGTACCGCCTTCAACTTTTAAATCTACCATAGTATTTGAGGTTTCGTTTAAAACATGCATAGCAATTGCAACTGCTGTAACTCCTGTGCCACAAGACAAGGTTTCGCCTTCAACACCACGCTCATAGGTTCTTACTCTAAATGCGTTATCTGATAATTTTTTTACAAAATTTACATTAGTTCCCTCTGTATGGTAAGGTGCGCCATATCTAATTTTAGCACCTTTGGTTCTTATATCAAAATTAGCAATATCGTCTTCAAATTGCACATGGTGTGGCGACCCAGTATTTAAAAAGACATGTGTTTTATATGTATTTACAGTATCTACGTCTTGCATTTGTAAGCTAACAATATCATCTTTAATTGTAGCATTATGTAAACCATCAACCGCCTCAAAAGTGGCTTTGTTTTTTATAATTTCTAAATGTTTTGCGAAAGCTACCAAACAACGCCCTCCATTACCGCACATGGTACTTTCGTTACCATCTGCATTATAATATACCATTTTAAAGTCTAAACTATTGTGGTTTTCTAGCAGTATTAACCCATCGCCACCTATGCCAAAACGTCTGTCGCAAAGACTTGCTATTAGTTTGGTATTATTTTTGTCGAATGTTTGTAGACGATTATCAATCATCACAAAATCGTTTCCCGTACCTTGATATTTATAAAATTTTTGTTCCATAATAATGGAGCAAATATATGAATATTCTAACGGTTTGTGTGGTGTTAAATCGTCGTTAAAGTTGAAAACAACATTCAATAAATATTTAATTTTAATCGTTTACAAATATATCTTAAACTGGAAATTATGAAGAAGATTTTAACATTAGTACTGGTTTCAGCTCTTGGTGGTATATTAACACTTGGAGCCTACAAACTATTTATACAAGAAGACAAAACTTTAGTAGTTGATACTGTAAAGGAGCAGCCGGCATTAATACCCACAGTAGCATCAAACACAGTGTACAAGCCCTATGAAACACCAGATTTTACAAAAGCTGCCGAAAATACCGTTAACGCTGTTGTTCATGTTAAGAATGTAACAATAAGTAGAGGACAAATGACTTTTGAAGATTTATTTTTAGGTAGAAGTCCGCAACGTGCACAATTAGGTACTGGCTCTGGAGTTATTATAACGCCAGATGGCTATATTATTACCAATAACCACGTTGTTGATAAATCTCAAGAACTTTCGGTTACCCTTAATAATAACAAGACCTACAAAGCTGAAATTGTAGGAACAGACCCAAAAACAGATATTGCGCTTTTAAAAATTGAAGCAGATGAAGAGTTGCCCGTGGTAACCTTTGGGGATTCTGACTCTGCTAAAATCGGAGAGTGGGTTTTAGCCGTGGGTAACCCGTTTAATTTAACCTCTACGGTAACCGCTGGAATTATTAGTGCCAAAGCAAGAGATTTGTCGGGCAACCCCAACGCCATACAATCCTTTATTCAAACCGATGCGGCCGTAAACCCAGGAAACTCTGGAGGTGCTTTGGTAAATACAAATGGCGAGTTAATTGGCATTAACACCGCTATCTCGTCGCAAACAGGCTCTTACGTTGGTTATTCTTTTGCGGTACCAAGCAATATTGCTAGGAAAGTGGTGAACGATATTATGGAGTATGGTAATGTACAAAATGGTATTCTTGGAGTTTCTGGAGTTGCACTAAACAGTAGAGCTGCTGAAGAAATTGAAATAGATGACACACAAGGGTTTTACGTTGGTGGTGTAGAAGAAGATTCTGGTGCTGCTGAAGCTGGAATAAAAGAAGGCGATATTATTAAGGAAATTGATAATGTACAAATTTTAAAATTTGCCGATTTAAAAGGGCACTTAAACACTAAAGGCCCTGGAGATATTGTAAATGTTAAGTTTTCTAGAGACGGGAATATTAAAACGGTTCCTGTTAGATTGGTAAAGAATATGACTGCAAACCTTCCATTAGTTGGACAAATTAAAAATGCTAAACCAGACGACTTAAAAAAATACAAAGCCAAAAATGGTGTAAAAATTGTACGCTTAAACGACTATTATAAAGAGTATTGGAATAAGAATGGCATAAAAGAAGGTTCTATTATTACAGCAGTTAACGACATTGAAGTTAATAATGTGGACGATGTTCAAAATATTTTAAAAAACAAATCTACAAACGAGCCATTAAGAATTGAACTTATTAACGAGAATGGCGAAAAAGAACGTTATAACTTTAGATAAAAATATAAGTACGTATCTTATAAAAGAGGTTGCTTTAAAAAGTAACCTCTTTTTTTGTTAAAACACGCTACGAAAACGTTTGAAATATGATATTTTAGCAAAATTAAACCCACTAAACTAAAAACAATGTCTACAGATGCAACTTATGAAAAAGAGTTAGCGTTTCAAGCAGATCGCAGAAGAGCTACTGTTGAATTTATCAAAGCCATTAACGATCTATGGTATGATAATTCCATCGAGTTAATTCTCTTTAAAAACCAACTTATCGACAAAAATGTAAGCGAAATTTTAAACTTACACGAATATGCCGGTAAGTTTGTTCAAAAACCAATTTCTATTTTCGATTCTGTTGAAATTGCAAAAGCCATAAAACAACTCAATATCGCTCCTGCTAAACTTGATATTGGAAAATTAACCTATGAATTTCATCTTGAAGAAAATAAATTTGACGATGCTATTCATTTTGTAGCCAACAAAATAAAAGATGCCGGTAATGGCAACAGTATAGAACCTAAAGACGTAATACTTTATGGTTTTGGTAGAATAGGGCGTTTAGTAGCCAGAGAGCTTATGGCAAAAACAGGAAAAGGTAGCCAATTACGGCTAAGAGCTATTGTTACAAGGGGTGCCATTACTACCGAAATATTGCAAAAAAGGGCATCCTTATTAAACAACGATTCTATTCACGGCGAATTCTCGGGCACCGTTTCTGTAAATGAAAAAGAAAAGGCCCTTATTATAAATGGCACTACAGTAAAAATGATTTCAGCTAATACCCCTGAAAAAATTGATTATACCAAATATAGCATTCATAATGCCTTGGTTATAGATAATACTGGAGCATTTAGAGATAAAGATGTTTTGTCTAAGCACTTAAATGCTAAAGGCGTTAAAAAAGTATTACTTACTGCCCCCGGAAAGGGCATACCAAATATTGTACATGGCGTTAACCATTTAGAATATAATCCAGATAAGATAGATATATTTTCAGCCGCATCTTGTACCACCAATGCCATTACGCCCATTCTTAAAGCTATTGAGGATTCCTATGGTGTAAAAAGCGGACATTTAGAAACTATTCATGCCTACACCAACGACCAAAATTTAGTAGATAATTTTCATAAAAAATACCGACGTGGTCGTGCAGCTGCACTAAATATGGTAATAACCGAAACTGGAGCGGGAAAAGCTGTAGCTAAAGCACTACCTAGTTTAGAAGGCAAGCTAACCTCAAACGCTATTAGAGTTCCTGTACCTAACGGCTCGTTGGCCATATTAAATTTAGAATTAGATAGAAAAACCTCTTTAAATGGAATTAATGCCACCATTAAAAAATATGCACTAGAAGGCGATTTGGTTGAACAAATAAAATACGAATTAAACGACGAACTGGTATCTAGCGATATTGTAGGGTGTTCTGCTCCAGCCATTTACGATAGCAAAGCCACTATTGTACGTTCTGATGGTAAAAATGTGGTATTATACATTTGGTACGATAACGAATATGGCTATAGCCATCAGGTTATTAGGCTAGCAAAATACATTTCAAAAGTAAGGCGTTATACCTACTATTAAAAACATCTAAATTGTTTTAATTTTCGTAAATCTATTGGAATAGCCTCAAAAAAATTGGGGCTATTTCGTAAATAACCTATTTTTTAAACTTAATTTTATATTTTCGCAGTAGCAGTTAACCTATTTAAACACAACCAAATGAATTCCTCAAAATACCTTATTGCTATAATTTTTGCATTTTTTTTTAATGCAACTTTCGCACAAACAACAGAAGAACAAGAAGCACTTTCGCTTAATAGCGGCACAATAGATAGCCAATTTGAGTTTGTTTTTAGAAAATCTGGAAATTTTAAAGGCACTAACGGGCAGGCTTATGAGGCTGTAAAAAGCAGTTGGCTATACACATTAAGAGCACATGTTAAAGACTCTTTAGACGAGATTAGAAAAGACTTAAGCGATACAAGAGCCGTAGTTGAATCGCAAGCTAACGAAATAACTGAGCTTAAATCTAATCTTAGTAAAACACAAACCGATTTAACCAATACCAATGCTGAAAAGGACAGCATGTCCTTATTTGGTATGCAAATGAGCAAAATAGGCTACAACACCTTATTGTGGAGTATTATTGCTGCTTTGTTGGCCTTTTTACTATTTTTTATTTATAAATTTAAAAATAGTAATGCTGTTACCAAACAAGCTAAACAAAGTCTTTCTGAAATAGAAGAAGAATTTGAAGAGCATAGAAAAACAGCTTTAGAACGCGAACAAAAAGTAAGACGCCAATTGCAAGACGAAATAAACAAACAGAAAAAAGCTTAAACTTACACCAATACATAAAAAGGCGCAATAGTAAAAAAATTACTATTGCGCCTTTGTTATTTTAAGAAACTTAGTTTAGTTTCCTTTTTTATAGTCTGCTAAAAATTTAGCTAAACCCATATCTGTTAAAGGGTGTTTTAATAAGCCTTCTATAGAACTTAATGGCCCAGTCATAACATCTGCACCAATCTTAGCACAATCTATAACATGCATGGTATGACGAACTGATGCTGCTAAAATTTGTGTTTCAAAACCATAATTATCATAAATATGGCGTATCTCAGAAATCAAATTTAAGCCATCGGTAGAAATATCATCTAAACGTCCAATAAATGGCGATACATATGTAGCTCCAGCCTTGGCTGCCAATAACGCTTGTCCTGCAGAAAACACTAAAGTAACGTTGGTTTTTACACCCTTGCTAGAAAAATATTTACATGCCTTAACACCGTCTTTTATCATTGGTAATTTAATTACAATTTGGTCGTGTAATTCAGCTAAGGCCTCCCCTTCTCTTATCATACCTTCAACATCGGTAGAAATTACCTCAGCACTCACATCACCATCAACAATATTACAAATATCAACGTAGTGCTTCAAAATATTATCGTGCCCAGTAATGCCCTCTTTAGCCATTAACGATGGGTTTGTAGTTACGCCATCTAAAATCCCCATATCTTGGGCTTCTTTTATTTGGTCTAAATTTGCAGTATCAATAAAAAATTTCATTTATTTATAATTATATAGATTTTACTTTATTTTTATGGCGTTACCCTAAAGGGTCGGGCTATACGCTATATCTTTTTTGAAAAAAACAAAAAAGGATGCCGCTTCTATCCCTAACGCAGCGAATTTACAACATTATGGCTTTTACTTAATTACCTTTAGGTAAAATCTATTAACAAGTTGCTAAAAGTTTTCGGAGTTAAGCTAATAAGGGAAATATTTTTTTAATTTACCGTTAAAACATAAGTTCTAGATGTACTTTCTTCACAAAGTCCATCACAATCGTTTAAGTTGTTTTCACATTCCTCATAATAATCATTTGCTTGCTCTACACTTAATGTAACCGTAAATCGATACCTACCGCGCTCTAAAGGTCTGCCTTCTATAATAACGTCTCTGTAATCAAAATATACATCAACGCCTCTTGGTATTTCACCATTAATAGAAAAATAGTAATAATAAGCGTTATCCCTAGCCTCATTTTTAATTTCCGAAGTAATTATATCGTAATAATCTTGATGAATAAAACCAGTGCGCAACCTATTATCAGACAGGATAGGTTTTCTATTAATGATACATTCTAAAATATCTTGACATCCTGTAAGTATAAAAAACAATGCAAAAAACGAAGGGAAAATAATTTTTTTATACATAAGGCCACCTTTGTGCTAGCAAACACAAATAGTATACCAAATATTATAACTTATAATGATTCATTAATAATTTCTCGTATATGGTATCTGGCAAGATTCGTTTTAATACCACAGAAAATTTTTGCATAAACTCCCCAACCTTATAATGTACTTTTGGTTTATTGGTATTAATTATTTTATATACAGCTTTCGCCATCATGTCTGGATCGCTACCTGCATCAACGTGCGCATTCATTAACTCTAAAGATTTACCATAAGTAGTATGGTACGGGGAGCTTTTTTGCAATGGCGCATGATAACGTCCTGCAGCTATGTTTGTTGCAAAATCTCCAGGTGCAACGTTTGTCATTTGTATATTAAATGGCTTTAATTCCATTCTAAAAGCTTCGGTTAAAATTTCTAAAGCGCCTTTACTTGCACTATAAATACCGCGATAAGGCAACCCCATATACCCAGCAATGGATGTTATATTAATAATTAACCCCGACTGCTGTTTACGCATCTGTGGTAATACCGCCTTAATAACATTTATGGGGCCAAAAAAATTAGTATCAAAATTGGCTTTAATTTCTGCTTCTGGAATTTCCTCTATAGGTCCAGTAATACCAGCGCCAGCATTGTTTATTAACACATCTAGTGTGCCCTCTTTCTCAATAATAGCAGCTACAGATGTTTTAATTGTAGATACATCTTTTACATCTAAGGCCAACAAGGGAAACTTGCTGCTCGAATAGTTTTTTGGAGTTCTGCTGGTACCGTAAACCTTAAACCCTTTGTTGGTTAAAAATTCGCCTATGGATTTACCAATTCCAGATGATCCGCCTGTGATTAAAACAACTTTAGACATAACGCTGTGAAATTACAATTTTTAAAAAAGATAGATTTCAAAAACTCTGAAAAATTAGAAAACATATGTCTTAACAAAAAAGAGAATCCCGCCCTCGCAGGAATGCACAAAAAAAGGCAAGCTACCTACATCACACCGCTACGACCATATACCTTTGCTGCGTTCCCGCCCTGGAGGATTCTACAGGAGCTGGTTGTGTAGGACTTGCCGATGGCAAAGATACAATCTTTTAAAATTTTCACAATGATTTTTTAAACCGATTTTTAATAAATATATTCGGCATAAATTAAGTGTTACCAATGAAAACGTATAAACAACTCACACTCATCGCATTATTATTTCTGTTGGTGTCTTGTGGCTCTAATTCCGGACAAAAGAAAGACTATTTTAGTATTGTAACTAATGCCGAAAAAGGTAATATTTCAATTAAAGAAACGCTTAAACTATCTCTGGAAAACAAAAAAAAGCATACCATAGACTCTGTAATTTATAAACTCGATGGAAAAACAATTTCTAATAGTTACGCGCTAAACAATCATAAACTGGGAAAGCACCCAATTGAAGCACTGGTGTATTTTAATGGTGAACACACACAAACAATAACTTCATCTATTACTATTTTGAATGATGCGTCACCAAAAATTTATAAATACAGAATTATTAACGAATACCCTCATGATATTACCTCCTATACACAAGGTTTAGAGTTTTATAATGGAAAGCTGTATGAAAGTACTGGACAATATAAAGAATCTAAATTGCGACAAGTTGATTATAAAACAGGAAACGTTATTAAAAACGTAAATTTAGCCGATGCCTATTTTGGTGAAGGATTAACTATTGTGAACGATAAAATTTACCAACTAACATGGAAAGCCGGTGTGGGCTTAGTTTACGATGTACAAACATTAGAAAAAACAGGTAGCTTTAAATACGGAAAAAGTAAAGAAGGTTGGGGCTTAACACACAATAATTCGCATATTTATAAGAGTGATGGTAGCGAAAACATTTGGTTGCTTAACCCAGAAACCCTAACTGAAGAAGACAATATACAGGTATACACCAATAAAGGAAAAATTACCGAAATAAACGAAATGGAATGGATAAATGGCAAAATTTATGCGAACCGGTACCAAAAAAATGGTGTTGCTATTATTAACCCCAAAAATGGAGCTGTTGAAGGCGTTATAGACTTTACGCCACTTAAAAACAAAGTAACCCAACACGAAAAACTAGACGTTTTAAATGGTATTGCTTACAACACAGAAACCAAAACTATTTTTGTTACAGGTAAACGATGGGATAAATTGTTTGAGGTTGAAGTCGTTGAATAATATCAATATTTCATTTTTATTACCATTTTAGTATAAAATTTTGAGTATTCGAATCCTCGATAGGTAAATCATCTGTACTATATAAAAATTTCTCGTTATAATAAAAGCGTACACTATATTGACCTTTTTTAAGCTGGAATTGAACCACCCCAATACTATCAGTTTTCATTCGTTGACGCTCATGAAATTCCCACATACCAAATATTGGTTTTTTTATCTCGTAGATTCTTGTTTCTAGACCAATTCTTGGTTTTTCAGTTGATTCATATAAAGTATAGATTTTTACATTAATTAATTTTTCTTTGCGACAAGAATAAATAGTCAATAAAATTATTGCTAAAAACACTTTAGTTTTCATTGTTATTAAAACTTAATTCTATAGCCTAAGATAACTACGAATACTCAAATTTATAAGTTTTATTTAAGTATTCGCAATATCTTATACATTGATGGTTTTACTAAAACCTCACCGAGACTTTTCCTCTTAAAAAGAAAGGTGCTCCTGGTGTAAAATGGATTTCCTCCACAGAATTTGCCTCATTAAATAATCTACTTTCTGTAGCAAATTGGGTTTCGTTCCATTCGCTATTAAATAAGTTTTCTATAATTACACCAAAAGTCCAATTGTTATAGTTGTAGTTTATATTAAAATCGGTAATAAAATAACCTTCCGCGACTATAGAATTATCTTCGTTTGCTGGTCTATCTTTAATATATCTATAAGTTAATCCTCCTGAGAATTTACCCAAATCCCTAAAACTAAAACCACCTGCCGATGTTACATCTGGCGCCAACGGAATATAGTCTTGTCCATTTGGTGCTTCTGTGCTTCTTGCATATGTGTAATTTATATCTGTATTGAAATATAGCCAATCTGCAATTTGATATCGTAATCCAAAATCAACACCATAACGTGCTGTTTTGCCACTAGGTTCAACAATAGCGGCATCTCCAACATACACAAACTCTTGCTGCAAAAACAACGACCAAAGTGAAGCATTAATTGCTAATCGGCTGGTTGGTTTTAGCACAGTTCCTAAATCTGTACTAAAAGCAGTTGGTAATATTTGCTCGCCATTTTGGGCAGTAACAACGCGGGTATCATTAGAGTGATAGCCCAAACCTGTCTTTAAGAAAAACTGGGTTTGCGCAGAGGCAGCGTAAATAAAATTTAGTTTTGGGCTTAATAACACCTTGTTTTCGCTCTTGCTATCGTAAGTTTCAGAAAGTAAATCTTCATAATCAAACGTAAAGTAATCTAATCGTATGCCTGGATTAAACGTCCATTTATCAACTTTATAGTTTAAGTCGGCAAAGGAAAATGCGTTAAGTTCGTCTACATTTCCAAAAGCTAGTCGCTCCAACAATTCTTTTCTGTTTTTGGTACGAGATAATTGCACATCATTTACATCATCGTATCTAAAGCCAATACCTATACGATATTTTAACTGTTGGTTCTCGTTGTTTAAACGAAACGATTTTTGATAAACACTTTTAGCCCCAATAATTGTTCTGTCCTCATATTGTCTTATTTGGTCTGCATTAACAGGATCTTCCAGAAAAAAGGTAAAGTTTGAAAATAGCTCAAAATCGTATTGCGTTATATACGCCGAGGATTCAATACTGGAATATTCATCTAAATGCTTAACATGGTTTAGCCATATATTTGTTCTACTTGTATTACCACCCTCGGTATCATCAATAGCACCAAACCTACCAATTAAACCCTGATCTACAGCACGTTGCGGTATTTGTCCCGAAGCATCCCATTTACTTTGAAAATGCGAGAGCGATAAACTAAACTCTTGGTCTTTAAAATTATTATAGTTGTAGCGCCCCATTATATTTAAACGGTTAAAGTTTTGTGGAGACTCAAAAACACCATCGGTTAGGTTCATTTCGCTTGCTACATAAGCATTACTATTTTTACCATCTAAAATTTTTAGCATACTCATGGCGCGCACCGTATTAAACTGGCCAGCTTCAACAGAAATTACATTATCATCAATAGTCTTTTTTGTTTGTATATCTACGTAACCTGCGGTATTAAAGTTTCCTTTATCTGCATAGTAAGAGCCTTTTCCAAAATCTAAATAGTCAATAGTTTCGGGGATTATAAAATGCATGTCGGCATATCCTTGTCCGTGGGCATGCGATACCATATTTACAGGCATACCGTCTACACCAATGGCAATATCGGTACCATGATCTATATCAAAGCCTCTTAAAAAAATTTGTTCTGCCTTACCACCACCCGCATGCTGACCAATAATAAGACCGGGAATTTTACGTAAAATTTCTTGTGAAGATTTTACAGGACTGGTTTTTAAATCTACATTAACAAAGTTACTTAGCACGTTTACTTTTGAAACTATTAAAACCTGATCTAAGGATGCAGATGATATTTTCATCGTTATTTCTATGCTATTATCTAAATGAGATTCGTTTACAGTAAGTTCGTAGTTCTCGTAACCTAATTGATTGAAATAAATAACGTCTCCAACCGAAACATCGGTAATTTTAAAATATCCTGAAACATTGGTATAAGTATAACTCCCTGTATTTTTATTATAGACCCCAACACCTTGTATTGGTTTACTATTTTCTTCAGATGTAACTATTCCGTTAAGTTCATGAGCGTTTACACTGCTAACAACAGCTAACAGCACAAAAAATATAATATACTTTTTCATTTTTTTTTTGGTTTTGAGGGCAGATTTGTAAGTGCATATAAAAATGCCCAGAATTTTGGTGATACTTCTATGTAATAATATTTTAGGAATACAACTTTATTAATAGCCCTTAACAAAGCTGCAAAATATAAATTTTGGGAGGCACTTTTATTTTATTAAAAAATCTTCTTGTTTTGTTTTCTCTGTAATAAATTCTATCTAACAACGGATTTAATAAATTGATTTTCATTAATTTAAGCCGAATAAAACAAAAATACTTATCAAAATCAATATTTATAATTTTTGATTTTCTAGGTTTTGTATTACTTGTTTCAGCACTTAACAAATAACTTACAAAAGCAATTATCTTGTGCTCTTGAGAATATATAGTTCTTGTTTTATGATGAGTTTCCATTCTAAAATTATGAGTATGGTGCAAAACCGCAGTATCTTCATTAAAATTATGCGATATATTATGTAAAACCACTATAAATGCTTCTTTGAATGGTATAAGCAGATATAAAACACCCATTGCTATAACTAGAAATTTTATAATATTTATTCTAAACCCTTTCATTTTGCGCTTTTATTTTCCTCTGGCTATTAACAATTAGCATAAAAGTTTATAGTTGGCAAATTAAATACCTTACACAATAAAACATTTAACTATTACAGTTTTTATATACACATACACTACTTTTTTTAAGTGTAATCTGCATATACTTCTTAATTGCTAAAAAGATTATGCCCATTTAAACTACCTACGAAAATTTTATTCAAGTGGTTTCGTTTTTTTAATAAATAAGGTTCGTTCTGGGATTAAAAAAATATATATGCTAGTCTTAATGCGATGTAAATGAAACAAATAGATGTATTCAGATATTTAATATCCTGTTACATATTTTGTTTTAAATTCTGTATTTACTTATTAATAAATAAGGATAGTAAACAAGAAACATAATATACATTGCCTACAATTTAAATTGAATACGTTTAGTAATTCGCTTTTTTAAAAAGATAGAAGATCTCACATGCTTAATTACTACATAACTACAGTCTAAATTACTGCTTTTGGTATTAAATGAATAGCAGTTAGAGCGCGGATAACCTATTTGGGTTTAAACCCCACTCTAACTTACATTTTAAGCTAGGGTTGGTTGGCTTACTAAACTATTCATTGCTTTTTAATTTTATTTCGGGTTTATAAAATTGTGTATTTCTGTTAGAGGTATATTTGGATTAGCACCTTTGCTTTGCGCTACCAAAGCACCTACAGCACAAGCAAAATCTATTGCCTCTTGTGGTTTCGAATCATTTAGTAATTTACTAATTAGCGCACCTAAAAAAGAATCTCCAGCCCCTACTGTATCTACCACCTTTATTAAATAGCCACAGTTGTAATACAGTTTACCATTATATAACAAAATAGCACCATGGTTTCCCATAGTTACACAAATATGCTTTGTATTTGTTTTTTCTGCTATATACATAAGATTCTGTTCTAGGGAATTAAAAACCGATCCCATAGATTTACTTACCTCGTATAATTCGTCATCATTAAACTTTATAAAATCCGCTTTATCCATAAGGTAAAACAGCACATCGTTAGTATAGTGTGGAGGCCTTAGGTTTAAATCAAATATTTTATAGTTAGCAAGTTCCAGAAGTGCATAAAGTGTTTCTCTAGACACTGCATCTCTTGAGGCCAGACTTCCATATACAAAAGCATCGGCATTTTTTGTGATTTTCTTGTTATCTTCGGTTAACACAATTTTATCCCAGGCTCTAGGATACTCTATATCGTAAGTAGCAGAACCTTTTTGGTTTAGTGTTACTTTTACGCTTCCTGTTGCATATGTGTTATGCAATTTAACACAACCTGTGTCTACACCATTTTTTTTAATAAAATCTAATAAAACAGTACCTTTTGTATCTGTACCAATAGCACTAATCATTGCAACGTTATTACCAAAACACTTTAACCTCATAGCAACATTTAGAGGGGCTCCACCAATATTTTCGTGGGTTGGAAAAACATCCCATAAAACTTCGCCAAAACATGCTATATTTTTTTTCACAATTATGTTTTTATATTATTTTTTAGTAGGCGCAACATAATCCCATTCTATAGATTGCATTGGCCAAATGTGTAGTTTTTTTAATGTTGAATTTGCATCAAACCCCATTAGCTCAATATGCTGCGCTTCTGGATCTGAAAAATAAATACGATCCGTTATGGAAACCTCATCATTTATATAAATCTCTATCATAGATTTATCTAAGAAAATACGCAAATTCAATATATCGCTTTCTGAAACTGGTGCTGTAAGCGGCTTAAATTTTCGCTCTGGATTGCTTTGTACTTTATTAAAAACAACCGATTTTATCTCAGGATCATAATATACCATTGCTTGTGGATTTCCTGAAATAGATTTACGAACAACTATGCCCTGTTTTACCTGTTTAGGTTTAAACTGTAATGCAATTTCTAGCTGATCGCCCTTAACCGTTTTAAGGGTTGTATTTACCTCTGAAATTTTACAATCATTACATAAAACTATTGGTTTTTTTCTTAAGCTTTCAAGTTCTGCAATTGGAGCAAAATGAAGTTTTTCCTCCTTATCTATCCACAAGTAAATTGGCAAACCTGCGTTATGCGCCCACCCCATTTTGTAATTATCTAAACTTCCATGTTTTCCTTGTGCTATGGAGAACACTATAGACCTGTTGGTTTTAGGATCTACCAAACCACTTTGCCCTGTAAAACCAAAATCGCCATAATCAAGCAATTTGGGGGTGTCGTGGTCTGGGATAAACGTTTTACTATTTTTATCGAATGCTCCTATCCAATAAAAAACTTCAACATCGGCATTATCCCTTAAAGGCAATACCATTAAAATATATTTATTGGTAGGGCTACCACTTTTGGTTGGTAGTGGTAAAAATATAGGCAACTCCCACACACCGCCCATAAATGGATATTTATTTATATCGGTTTTATAAAATGGATGCAAATATTGCCAGTTTTTAGCATCTTTAGATTCGAATAAAGCTGCTGTTCCACCTTGGTCTTTTATACCGCTACCAACAATCATATAATACGTTTTGTCTATTTTGAATATAAAAGGGTCGCGAAATTCTCTATGTAAATATTCTGATGGTTTTTCAACAATAAGGCCAGTTTTTTTCCATTGCACCAAATTCTTGTCATTTTTATCCTTTGGTACAGCTATAGAAGCATATTGGTTTTCTTTTTTACTATCGTTACCAGCAGTGTAAAAAAGCATAGGTGTATTGTTTGGACCTATGTAAGCGGATCCAGACCAAATACCATCAGGATCCAGATGCCCTTTTTCTGGCGCCAAGGCAATATCGGCATGTTTCCAGTGTACCATATCATTACTCACCCAATGCCCCCAGTGAATTTGCCCCCAATACGGACCAAAAGGATTGTGTTGATAGAAAAGATGGTATGTTCCGTTGTAAAATAAGGGTGCATGTGGTTCGTTCATCCAATGTGCTGGAGGAATAGCATGGTAATTTGGGCGGTAGTTATCGCTAACTTTAGAGTGCTTAAGCCTTAAAACTTCCTTTAAGTTTTTGTTGCTGTGCGATTTATAATCAATATAACTTGTATCAAATTGCGAAGCAATAGGTTTTATAGATAATTCATCAAGCAAACCATTTATAGTGTTGAATTTAAACTTTTCCCCAAACCCACTAGCATTGGAATTTCTTCCTATAGTAAGCAGGTAATTATCGGACTTAAATAGATGGTTTATAATATCTTTATCCAATACCGCATTTAATAATTCTTTTTCATTAACAAATACCTTGATAGTATCATCTGTTTGAATAATACTCACAAAGCTCCAAGAGTTTTTTGGTAGGAACAGCTCATCATTTGTAATATATTGTTTTGTAGCTCCTAATGAATATTGAATGGCTAATTGCCCATGTTTTAGAAACCCTACTTTAAATGAATTGATGTCCGTTTTAGCACTATAATCAATAATACTAGATATTTTATTATCTATAGCATTATCAAAAGCTCGGGGGGCAATCCAAAAGCTTAAAACAAATTGTTTTGGTAGTGTATATTCCTTAATTTCCATATAGGTAGAATAGCCATCAAAAAGAAGCGCTCCATTACCTGTTCCTACATTTTTCCAAAGTAAATGAGGTGTCTTAGAATTCAAATCGTAACTAGAATTGTACAGTTGTGCTTTATACTCTTTTTGAAATGATTTCCACCACTCTGGCCCATCAAAACTAATATCGATAGGTTGTGCTTTAATCGTTGAAAAAATTAAAAAGAAAAATAGGGTTATTTTGTAAGGAAAATTCATAGGAAAAATACTGCGTGTTATAGTAGCTTTTAGCTAAAAAAAAGGGAACAGGTAAAAACTACCCGCTCCCTCAACTAAACTAAACTACTTACTACTCAAATAATCTATACTGTTTTTATACACTTTATGTACGTTGCTTAAATATGGGTTGTCTCTGCCGTCGTTCATGCTCCATTCCATTCCACCAATACCTATGGTTATCATATACCCTTTAAATCTTTCAAAAGGATTCCAAACAATTATCCCACCAAATGCTTGTCCGTCTACTGCCCAATCCCAAGCAGCAATAGGTTCTGCATTATAAAGTGAATTAAAGGTAGCATAAGGTGCAGTTTCAATAGAATTGAAATTCCAAAGTGCATTGTGGTCTTCTTTGTATCCGGCATTAATTACAAATGCTTTGTTGGCATCGTAAAATTCTAATCCGTTTGAAATAATATTTGCTACGCTAGAGTTGGTAAACCCAATGCCCCAAGTATCTGGATTAGAACCTCCTACCCCTGTTCCAATAATATTTCTTAAACCAGAAGTATCCCTACCAAGTTCTTCCACAAGACCAGTACCTAGCAATCCTGCCACTATTTTACCACCTTGAACGTAAAACTTAGATAGTACATTTAGCTTTTCTAATAAAGCAGTTGGTTGGTTAGAGGAGCCAACTTGATCGTGCACATACACAATAACGTTTACACCATTTAAGGCATCGTCTGAAAGGGCTTCATAAGAAATATAAACAAAGTCGCTGCCATAAGTAGCTTGTGTCCATAAGGCAGCTGCTTTTACATCGTCATCAGCAATATCATCAATAGTAGCACCATCGCCTAAAAAAGCTATTTTGGAAGGTAATAATGTAGCATTTATTGTATAAGTTCTATCGGAAACACCGTTATTAACAACAAGTTCTACAGGCGTGTTTAAATCTAAGGTAGATCCGCTTTCTGGAGTTATAGTTACACCTTTTGGCGCAGTAGCCTCGAACGAGACACCACTTAAATCTGTATTACCTACTAAACTTACATTTATTTTTCCTGCTAAATGATCTATTTCGGCACTTTTATTATTTATTAAAACGCTTTCTACTATATTAAGAACCTCTGGTCCTTCCATATAGTTTTCTCTTTCATCGCAAGATTGTAGTCCTAAAACTAGAACCATAATTGCGATGGCTTTTTTTATAATTAGTTTTTTCATGCTTTTTTAATTTAATAGATAGTCAATTACATTAGCGTGCAATAAGTGAATATTACCTTGGTAATCGTTAACGGCACCGTTGTTGTCTTCCATACTCCATTCTAACCAACCACCTGTATTCACTATCATTGTGCCTAGGTATTCACCTTGTGGCTTAAACTCTGCCAGACCAATACCGCAACCACGTGCATCTAACCATTCGTACCATCTAATAAGCACACTGTTTGTTGCAGTTTCAAACTCTAAAGCTCTTTCTTCAGAACAGTGTGGTTGTGTAAATAAGCTATTGTATTCACCACCAAAATCGATTCCGAAATTGCGATCTTCCTTATAGTTTGCGTTATTCATAGGATAATAATCTGTTGTCCCTTGGTCTAAACCAGCTAAAATTGGATGATTTGCAGACGCTGCAGGACTTGGTGTTGTATAGCTACCTCTTAATCCCCAAGCATCTAAATTTTCGCCTCCAACAGGATTTGTATTGCCACCCTCGTTTGTTAATAGTGTACCATTAATGTTAATTCTTCCTATGTCGTCTAGTAAGTTTATGGCAAAACCTTCTACCATTAAATGGCCACCGGCTTTATAATAGTTTGTTATAATTTCAACCTTATCGGTAGTAATACCGCCATCTGGCATATCTTGAGACCCTGTGTTATCCCAGTATAACAAGACCATTTCTGTATTAGCTAAATCTGCACTTGTTAAAGCGCTTGCTTTTAGATATACAAAGTCTTCGGCATAATTAGCTTTTAACCATAAAGCTGCTGCTTTAGTATCTGGTTCTGAAATACTTTCTACACAATCGGCTCCACTTATAAAGGCAATTTTATTAGAAGACGTTATGGTTCTAGCGTTCACCGTATAGGTTTTGGTAATACCTTCTACATTAGTTACCGCATACTCAATAGCTCCAGCAGAAAAATCTTGTGCAACGCCAGATGCTGGTGAAAGTGTTGAGCCTTCTGTTACTTCAATAATTGGTGCAATAGCTGATAAATCTGCACCTGCTGGAAAGTCAAGATTTATTGTAGATGTTTCATCATCAATAATTCCTGTAACACTACAAACATCGGTTCCAGTTTTAAAGCTCGTAATTAAAGCTTTTTGTAATTGCGTTACAGTAACAAAATACGATTTACCAGTAAATCCATCGTTTGATAGTACAGTATATTTAACTGGGTTTGTAAAATCTTGTGCAACTCCCGATTGTGGTGTGGATGTTGTTCCTCCTGGAATGGTGTACTGAGGCGCCAATGCTTTAATATTAGCTTCACTACCAACAGTAACTTGTATGGTAGCATTTTCTTGATCTATTACACCATCGTTTTCTCCAATAGAGAATGTCATAATTTTAGGATCGCCATAGGCAGCTACCGTTGCAGTATATGGCCTAGATACACCATTGTTGCTAATGGTAAACACTACTGGGCCTTCTGAAAAATCTACTGTACTTCCAGAGGCTGGCTCTACAGTTGCGCCTTCTGGCAAAGACATATTTACTGTTAAATTACTTACATTGGTTCCTGCGGGCAATGTTAATGTTATTGTACCTGTACTGTGGTTTATTGTTGCCGATTGATTGTTGATATCAAAAGACCTAATTATAGAATATGCATAGTCTGGTACTTGATCTTCAAAAGTGATGTCATCATTACAACTTAATGTAACCGTGAAAAGCATTCCTACAAAAAGGAACAGCCCTAATTTGATAACTTTAGATATATTCTTCATTTTAATAATTTTAAATGTGTTTTTATTTAGTTAATTAGTTTTAATAGCCTGCACGTTGTTTATAAACACCGCCTGTTGCGTCTATCTCTATTTGTGGAATTGGAAGATATTCGTCTCTTCCTGCTGTAAATGAAGCGCCACTGTAGTAGCTTCGTTTTCCACTTTCGGTTAACATGTAATTATTTATCCAGTTAGCGGCTTCTCCCCATCGTACTAAATCGTAAAAATGGTGTCCTTCGTTATGAAGTTCTAACCTTCTTTCCATACGCAATGCTTTTCTAGCATAGTTTTGCGTTATGCCTATGGTTGGGTACAATTCTATACTGTAATTGGCTGCATCTACCGACGGATTGTTAAAATCGTATACACGTGGTGCATTTTTAGCTCTGTTTCGAATTTGGTTTATAATTGTCATACCAGTTTCTGTATCGTTTAGTTCTATGGCAGCTTCGGCTTTCCATAACATTACATCGCTAATTTTTATAATTGGCCAATCTAAAGCACCTTTTGCCCAAGGAAAACCACCTGATGCCCTTAAATCTGAATACGGATCGATTTGATTTTTCTTTCTTACATAATACCCATAGGTAGCAATATCCCTGTTCCAGTTATCTTGCATTGGCATAGGCTCCCACTTTTTCCAAGTTATTCCTGGTCTTCCAATAGAATGGTCTAACCTAGGGTCTACTGGTGTTGCAGTATCTCTTGGTTCTAAATCAGAGTTATTATAAGTATCTAAAAGTGGTAATCCGTTGGCATCTACCTTAAATGCATTAACTATGTTTTGCGATGGCTTATCAAAATCATCGCCGTTTAAATACGGGTGATTAGGATCGTCTGAAGGAGAATCTGGAGAGTTTAACAGACTCCCAAAATCTAAATTACCAAACTCCGATCCATCATCAATTGAATATTGAATGGCAAATACATTTTCTGGATTGCCATAACCTGGTGTTGAATACAATTTTTCTAAATCGTCTACCAATCTGTATGGGCCTGCAATTACCTTGTCGGCATTTGTAATCACTTCTTGCCATTCACCTTGAAACAGTTTTGCTTTTGCCAAATATGCATAAGCTACAAGTTTATTAATTCTACCTAATTCTGGCTGTGTTTCTGGTAATACGGGTATTGCTGCATTTAAATCGCCTTCTATTTTGCCCCATAGATAATCTGCATCAAATGAGTTTTCTATGCTTGCTACCTCATCTACAGGCGTGTTTTCATCTAAATACACAAAAGATCCAAAATTCTTCATAGCCTCGAAATAAAAATGCGCTCTTAATACTTTAAGTTCTGCAATTCTTAATGCTGCATTTTCAAAATCTGGATTATCGTTTATGGCCCGTATAGCACTATTAACCCTGAATACTGAGAAATAAAGTGCTCGCCATAAATTATATACATTATCAGAAGAAGGAAATACTTGATGTATTTCTAGAGCATGCATTCCACCTCCTGGGTTATCACCAACACCACCGCCACCTTTGTAGGCGTCTCCACTTCTTATATCTGAAAAACACCAATTTGTAGGTGCATGATCGAACGGCCAATTGTCTCTAAACTCGCCCGTATTGTATCTGTAATCTAGCGTACTGTATGCGCTTACAACCAATTGCTCTAAATCTAGATTGTCTTCAGAAATTACATTTTCTGGACTTACTTCTAAATAATCTTCGGCGCATGACGTCATGGTGAATACCACCATTACTATAGCTGCTATTTTATTATATATTTTCATAATTATTAAAATTGTAAGTTAAACCCTAAACTAAATGTCTTGGTATGCGGATATACACCCATACCGGCAATACCTATACCTGTTCTACTTAATCCAGGAACTTCATAATCAAAGCCTGTAAAAGAAGTTATGTTTATTAAATTCTCTGCTTGTACATATATTTTAGCTCCTGTAAGCCCTAATTTGCTGATGTTTTCTGCACTAAAATCGTATGAAATATTTACGTTTTTAAGTCTGAAGAACGATCCATCTTCTACAAAATAGGTTGAAGGACGTCTTTGGTCATTCGTATCTGTAGTACTTAATGCGGGAATGTTTGAATTTGCATTACTTGGCGACCAAGCATCTAAGGTGTTTAAACCATGGTTAAAGCCAAAGTATGGAAAATCCAACAGTTCTCTTTGAGCATTATACATATCGTTGCCTTGGCGCCCATCGAAGAACATCCCAAAATTCCAGTTTTTATATGATGCCGTTAAATTAATACCATACACAAAATCTGGGTGTGGATTGCCTATTATAGTTCTATCGTCTTGATTAATAACACCGTCGCCATTTAAGTCTCTGTAGCGAATATTACCAAGTGCTTTTCCTGTTTGTTCTGCATGAATTGCTACTTCCTCTGGTGTTCTAAAAAGGCCGTCGGCTACAAAGCCAAAATAAGACCCTATAGGGTGTCCCGCACCAGTGTAAGACACACCCTGGAGAATAAACTTATCGGCGTTGTTTAAACTAGTAACCTCATTTTTGTAAGCAGAAAACGTTAAATCTACACCGTATTTAAAATCGTTTTTTCGTTTAGAATCATACCCTAAAACAATATCGATACCTCTGTTTACCATATCACCTGCATTAAAAAACAAAGTACTTCCTGCTTCTCCTAACACTGCGGGTTGAATGGTTTGCAACAATAGATCTGATGTTGTTTTTTCATAAAGATCTACAACAAGGTTTACGCGGTTATCAAACAAATTAGCATCTAATCCAACGTTGGTTTGGTAAGATTGCTCCCATTTTAAATCTGGATTGCCAATTTGGTTTGGAGACACACCCTGATCTATAGGTCCTGTGCCATCTCCATCAAAATCGTAATTACTATTTTCTATAGCTTCTTGATAAATTGAATATTGTGCATACTCTAAAATATCAGCGTTTCCGTTACCACCCCAAGATGCTCTTAATTTTAAATTATTGAACACTTTGGAATTTTCCATGAATGGCTCGTTACTTATAGTCCAACCTACCGAAGCTGTTGGAAAAATACCGTACCTGTTATTTTTACCAAATCGAGAACTACCATCTCTTCTTACACTTGCCGAAGCATAGTATGTGTTTGAATAATCATAAGATACTTTAGCAAACATAGATTCTCGTTTACTATCTGGCCCAATACCATAAGCATCTAGAATAGTATTGTCTGCTATAATATCGTATTGTTCAATATTTTCGAAATCTACATTAGTCCCAAAAGGTACTTGTACTCTGGTAAAATCGTTAGTTTGAGTTTTGCTGTAGGTTTCATGCCCAACAAAAGCATTAACGGTGTGCTCATTAAAATCTTTATTGAAGGACAATAAATTGGTGAATATAAATACATCGGTTTCATTTCTATTACGAGCAAAGCGTTGGTAATCTTCACCATCGTTAATAAAAATATTACCTAAAATACTTCCGTTTTGGTTAAACGCTCCGGTTTGCTCATCAAACTTATATCTGTTAAAATCAAAATTAAATTTTGAACTAAATGTTAGTCCGTTAGCTATATTTACATCAGCATATATATTACCAAAAGTTCTCCATGTTTTTTGTATGTTATCTCTGTTAATCTGTAAAACAGCTAGAGGATTCCACTTATCCTGAAGTCCTGCCCCTGTAGGGCCACCAAACGAACCATCTTCAGCATATACAGGAATTAATGGATTTTGAAGTAGTGCATCTTCCATAGAGTTTGCCTTTACTTCCCTAAAATTTGCAACAGTAAGATTTTCTCCAAGTTTTACTCTATCGTTAAATAGTTTTACACTAGCGTTAAGTCTAAGTGTAGCCCTGTCGTAAAATGTATTTGCAATAATACCTTCGTCTTTGGCATAACCCAAGCCCGAAAAAATATTCCACTTATCATTGGCATAAGAATAGCCAAAATCTGTTGTGGTAGAAATTGAGTTTCTGGTAATAACATCAACCCAATTGGTGTTAGAGGTTCTTAAATTTCTTTCAGCATCTAAAAACTCTGGTAATTCTGTACCGGGCGTATACACAATATTTCCAGCAACAACAGGAACACCACCATTGGCAGCATACCTTACATCTAACCAATCTTGCGAACCTAATACACTAAAATCCTCTCTTATTGTATTTAAAGTTACACGAGAATCTAATGTTATTTTTCTAGTTCCGCTTTTAGCCTGTTTTGTAGTAACAATTATAACACCCCTTGCGGCTTCGGTACCATAAATACCTGCCGAGGCAGCATCTTTTAATACCTGTACGCTTTCAATATCATTAGGGTTTAAACCTGCTGGACTATTGGTTTGTACACCATCTATAACCCAAAGAGGTCCTGTTCCTCCAAACACAGAAGTTAACCCACGAATGGAAATTTGAGTATCATTACCTCCAGGAACACCCGAAGATGTTAAACTTAAACCAGGCACTCTAGACTGCAGTTTTGTTATTACGTTAGGTGTGGCAACAGCATCTAATTCTTCAACATCTACTACACTTATAGCCCCTGTTATGTCTCGTTTTCTTTCTTTGGCATAACCAGTAATAACAACTTCATCTAGTTTAGCTACATCTTCTTGGAGACTTACGTTATAATTTGCCTGTGGAGACACGGTAAGCGTTTTTGATTTATAGCCCACATAAGAAATCACTAGAATATCACCTTGATTTGCTTCTAACTGATATTGTCCGTCAAAATCAGTTACCGTTCCTTTACTTGTTCCTTGTATTATTATCGAAGCACCTGGTAGTGGAAACCCATCACTTTCAGAAGTAATAACTCCATTAATTGTGATTTCCTGAGCAAACGATAACTTTACTAATAAAAGCAAGCTTATATAAAATAGTTTGTTCATTTGAATTAAGAATTTAGTTGAATTAAAATTAATGTCGGTTTCATAATCGTTTTTGTTTTATTGGTTTAGTTGTTGATGTTATACATTTTTATATCTGCTGTTGCAGTACCTCCAGAAGCAAATACATCTACTCCTGTAGCATTACTAAATGTTGGGTAAAAGCGTCCTGTAAAATGTGCTTTGTTATCTACAAATACTTCTAGAACAGAACCATCTATAAATACCCTAACCTGAATGGTTTGTCCTGGTGTAATTGGGTAATTGCCTTTTCTTATATCTCTTCTTGCCTGAGTATTTAAGGAAGATTTAGAAGCATCGACAACCCACTCTTGGTTGGCCATATTGTAGTACACCTTGTAGAATTCTTCGTTATTAGGTGTTTTTCCGAAAATGAAACCTATTTCGTTTGCATTACCTGTATTTATGGTAGCTTCCATTTCAAAATGGCGTCCATTAAAGCCGCTTAAATAGTTTTCGCCTCCATCTTCTATAGATAGCCCGTTAAACTCAGTTACATCTCCTCGTAAATTATTCAAGTTAGGATGAGGACTTATGCGTATGTCGTTGTTTGCATCGAGTGTCCAAACCTGTGGCACACTAAATAAATTAGCCCATCCTTGTTCTCTTTGAAATTGAGCATTTACCTCATCTGGTATTATACCTATAGCCGTTATATTTCCACTAGTATCGGTAGTAACCGTAGGTGATAAAAAGCCGTTAACCACTTCTAGTGTTTTGGCTTGTTCAAAATCTGGTGTAAACACGCCATTATTAAAATCACCAATCCAATAGGTTGTTACCGCTGGTGTAGCATCTGGTGTTTTTTGAACTAAAAGCATGTCTTTGCCATTAGGAAACTCGTACACTACAGGCATTTCCCAAAATTGTCCTTCTCCCTGATTTTTTTGTCCTTGATATGCTATACCACCATAAGTCCAATTTTCAAAATCAGCACTACTATAATACACTATATTTCCACCTATTGATGAAATACCACTACCTACAACCATATGGTACGTATTATTTTCTGTCCAAATGTATGGATCCCTAAAATCCATATTAACATCACTTGGCGCACTTGGTATTACTGGGTTGCTTGAATTTTTGTTTAATGTTTGATAATTATCGGAAGACGTTGCGGTACCAATACCTGCCTTTACACCATCAACCCCAGTATAGGCAACCGCAGGGGTGCCATCTTTAAGAATTATGGCACATCCAGACCATATGCCAAAATTATCCCAGCCTTCCGTAGGCCACAATACTGCATTTTGTTCTTCCCAATTCACTAAATCTGTACTGGTAAAATGTCCCCAATTTTGTTGTGCTATTCCTAAGAAAACATCATTCTTTTGGTAAAACATATGGTACTTACCGCCTTGGTAAATGAGCCCATAAGATTCGTTGGCCCAACCATAATCTGGAATAGCATGAAATGTTGGTCTATTGCTATCATCAGAATAATCTATATTAAAAGTATAGTTTACGCTACTTGGAGCATTGTAACTGTTATGTATTTTAGTAACATTTTCTTGCGTAGCCTCACCTGCGTAAATTTTAATATCGTCTATAGCTCCAGAAAAATAATCTACGTCGAAAACACCAAGCTTTTCTCCCATGGTATTTTTACCAATAGTAACAGGTATGTTGCTAGACGGCCAAACAATATCTCCAGATGGTACATTTACCGTTTTAAGTGCCACATTATTTAAATAAATAATAAGATACCTTTTAGCGGGCGTTAAACCCACAACAATATGGTTCCACGTATTTCTGTCTAAGCTCTCTGAAGTTATTTCCTCAAACACAGTACCGTTAACATTATACTTAAACACTATTTGCCCAAACTTATTTATACCTATAGTAAGTCCTGGGTTTGTACCTTGCGATGACAACGCTAGTATAGCCGCCGTACCAACTGGGTACGATTTAGGTGAAGCCCAAAGCGATACCGCTAAGTTTCTGTTAGGCATTAAGTTGGTGGGTAAAGTACCTTCTACTTCATTAGAGAGGCCATCAAAAAACAAACTGTTTCCTTGCACACCTTGCATACGGTTTACGGCAGTTCCTTTTATACTAAATTCATTACCCGAATTAGTTTCGTAAGTAACGGCACCGTTTGTTTCGTTAAAATCAAATTCAAAAACCTCCCTTAATTCGTTGCTAGGATTAGGGTTTGGGTCTGGATCTACAACAGGGTCGCTAGAATCCTTACTACAAGCCGTAATGCTTATTAGCAAGAAAAGTGCGGTTGTATAATTTAATAATATGTTATAAAATCTATGTTTCATTTTATTTTTTCACCTCCTTAAATTCAAAATTGTTGATGGTTATGCCTTTAGGATTTTTAATTTCAAAATTTGTGAAATCACTATTAGGAAATACTTGTGTGGTCATTACATACTCACCGTTATTTATAAATATTTCTACAGATGATGCATCTAAAACCATGGTTATAGAAAGCTGTTCCTTTGTACCAATTTGCATTGTTTGATACGCTGATTTCTTGTAGTTCTCATTAAAATCTACATGTCCAGACTTACCCCTGTTAACAAAAAACTCTCCTGTGTTTTTATTATAGCCAACTGTATATGTATCGCCGTCTTTATTTGATAATTCTAGTGACAATTCTGTGTTGATAGTAGCATTAAAAGCTACTACGCTATGCTGTAAGTTTGAATAACTAAATTTTGTTGGGTAAGTACCTGTAATTTGTGCTTCTGGTACTTTTGTAGTGAGGTTATCAAAGCCACCAATTAGTTCACTTTTTACAAGATAACCGTTATCATTTTTTATTAGTTTTAACTCTCTAGGCAATGTCATAGCACTTCTCCATGTTTCAGTTGGAGTAACGGTAGCATAGTTCCAGTTGCTCATCCATCCTATAAAAATGCGTTTGTTATTTGGAGTGTTATTGTACGTTACCCCAGCATAATTATCTGTACCATAATCTATCCATTTATTTACCTTTTGTTTAGTTGTGATGGTTGTACCATCATAATCGCCTACAAAATAACGTGTACCCGAGCCTCCATTTGGAGAGCTTTCGCCGCCATGACTAATTATAAGCACCCATTTTTCTTCCGTACTACCTTCAACTTTAAGTTTGAATAAATCTGGGCACTCCCAAACCCCTAAAGGTGGATTGTCATTTAACCTAAACTCACTAATTTTTGCCCAGTTTTTTAAGTTATTCGATTCATAAATTTGAATGTGGTCTTTTGCTGCTAAAAGCATTTGCCATTTTAGCTTATCTACATTCCAAAATACTTTTGGATCTCTAAAATCTTTAATCCCTGGGTTGTCCAACACAGGGTTGTTTTTATATTTTGTCCATGTTTCACCTTTATCTGTACTGTAGGCAATACCTTGGGTTTGGTACAGTATGCTATTTTCCTTCTCTAAATTAACGTTGTGATATGTGTAAACGGCTACCATAGCGTTTTCACCAAAACCAGCTGTATTCTGTTTATCTATTACAGCACTACCAGAAAAAATATAGCCATGTTTATCTGGATATAAAGCTATTGGTTTATGTTCCCAGTTTAACAGATCTTTACTTACGGCATGTCCCCAGTGCATAGGTCCCCAAACCGTACCGTGCGGATAGTATTGATAAAATAAATGGTACGTATCATCAAAATATACCAAACCATTTGGATCGTTCATCCAGTTTGCTTCTGGTGTAAAGTGGAACCTAGAGCGGTATTGTTCTACATTATTGTTTGCATCGTCAGATATTGTAGTATCGGTATTAGTATTAGTTTCAGATGCATCTTTACATCCAAAAACCACTAATGCCACAATTGCTAATAGCCAAAATCTTCTCATAAATATTTTATTACTCATTAATTAATTTCTTACTTAGTTCTTCAAGAGATACCCCTTTTGTTTCTGGCATCATGTATTTTACAAACACTAGCTGTAACACCATCATTATTGCAAAAAATGCAAATACAATTCCTGCACCAACAATAGAGAACAATGCTGGAACGAAAGAAGGTACAATTGCTGCTAAAACCCAATGTACAGAACTCCCAAACGATTGCCCGGACCCTCGTAAATGATTTGGAAAAATTTCTGAAATAAATACCCAAATAACAGTACCTTGACCAATAGCATGAGCCGCAATAAACATGAATAAAAACACTGGCATTGCGCTACCTTCCCAGTTTAAAAAGAAAGCCGCCGATACTAACGATAAGGATATTATATAACCAAAAGAACAGATATACATAAGTTGCTTTCTACCTAATTTATCTATTAAGAAAACACCTAACAATGTAAAAAGCATATTTGTTAACCCAACGCCAATACTACTTAGTAGCGCTGTGCTTTCCCCTAGCCCAGCTTCCTCTAAAATTCGGGGCGCATAATATAAAAAAGCATTAATGCCCGATAATTGGTTAAACGCAGCAATAAAAAAAGCAAGCATTAAAGGCAGTCTATATTTCTTAATAAAAATGGTTTCGTTAGCTACAGTATTTTTCATTTCCTGTTTAATCTCGTCCATTAATAGTTCTGCATCTGCATTAGGGTTTACAGTTTTAAGTACCTGTTTAGCTTCAGAATTCCTGTATTTAATAAGTAACCATCTTGGGCTTTTTGGTATGCCCAGAACAAATACAGTGTAAATAACTGCTGGTAAGGCTTCGATACCTACCATCCATCGCCATGCATTGTCCCCCATGTTGTTAAGCAGATAATTAGATAAGAAGGCAATTAGAATACCAAATACAATATTAAATTGGTAAAGCCCCACAAGTTTTCCGCGATCTTTCGCTGGAGCTATTTCTGAGATGTAAGCAGGTGCAGCTATTGTTGATGCGCCTACTCCTAGCCCTCCTATAAACCTAAAAAAGGCAAATGTGTAGGGGTCGTTTGCTAAACAAGATCCTAGTGCAGAAACGGTATATAATATTCCTATCCAAAAAAGTGTTTTTTTACGCCCTAGCTTATTGGTAGGAATTCCACCAAAAATGGCTCCAATTACTGTTCCCCAAAGCGCCATACCTATAACCACAACACCATGAAAAACATCGGAACTATTCCAAATGGATTGCAATTCCTTTTCTGCTCCTGATATAACTACGGTATCAAATCCAAAAAGAAATCCAGCTAATGCAGCTGTAACAGACCAGATTAAAATTTTTTTATCCATTATAATATAACCATTTCGTTTAATTACTGCAAGTTAGAACCAAGCCCCAGATACTTGTTTTACCAATGTTGCAAAAAGTTTCAAATTTTGTTCAGAAAAACAAATACACTTTAAGTAACTGATTTACAGTTACATAAATCTGTTTTAGAAGTGTTTTATAATATGCTACTTTTTAAAATTGTTACTTTAATTTTAAAAATTGTTACCTAAAGTTTGAATGAAAAAGAAGATTCTGTTTAAAAATTGACACGTCTGTTTTATTAAAAAAACAAAATAGACCACCAAAAAATACAGAACACTTAAAAAAGCAACCTAAAAACTAAGAATAAAACAATGCGTTTTTAGCTTTTTTTTATTTGTTACTTCTGTAAGCCTTGGGTGTTTTGCTATACTTATTTTTAAAACTTGTGGAAAAATAACTAGGTGAAGAAAAACCAGTTGCATAGGCAACTTCTGAAATAGTTAGGGTTGTTTCATTAAGTAAAACTTTTGCTTTTTCTAGTCTTATATTCTGAATATAATCGCTTATACTTATTCCAGAAATAGCTTTCATTTTTCTGTATAGCTGTATTCTTGAAATATTTAACTCATCGGCCAATTGCTCTACAGAAAAATTAGAATTATCTAAGTTGTTGTTTATAAGCTCATTGATGTTAGAAATAAAATTTTGCTCAAAAGGTCCAAAATTGTCTTCACTATTATCTAATCTATAAATATTATTAACGTAGTAATAACGCAGCTTCTCCCTATTATAAAGTAAGGACTTAATAGATTGTAAAAGTATAGCATAGCTAAAAGGCTTTGTTAAGTAAAGGTCTGCACCAGATTGTAATCCTTGAATATAAGACTCTTTACTACTTTGTGCCGTAAGAATTATGGTTGGAATGTGCGATGTTCTTAAATCGTTTTTTAGTGTTTTACATATATCGAAACCACTTTTTTCTGGTAAATTAACATCACAAACAATAATATCGGGAATATGCTCTAGGGCTTTATCTATAGCATCTGTCCCATCTGAAGTATACACCAAGTAATCTGCTGCTAGTTTCCCTTTTAAATAGGTAACTAAATCTAAATTGTCTTCAATAATTAAAATAGAATAGTGTTCTTCGTTATCTTTAGTTTCGGTTTCAGTAAAATTTCCTTCATGGTAATCAACATCATCCGTATACCTAATTAGGGAATCGTCTACCATATCTGGCTCGTAAATAATTTCTTCAGACTTTAAGTGGTCGCTCCCCTTATGAAGAGTTACAATAAATTCTGTTCCGTGTTTAGAATGTACATTTAAAGCTCCTTTATGAAGTTCTACAAACTCTTTGGAAAGAAACAACCCTATACCCGAACTAGATTGATTGTTATTAGAGCCTTGGTAAAAGGCTTTAAACACGCTATTTAATTCTTTGTTGGGAATACCAATACCAGAATCTTTAAAGTGAATATTTACCGTATCTTTTTCAGGGTTATCCACAATATTCATACTAATAGTACCATTATTTGGCGTAAATTTAAATGCATTAGAAAGCAGGTTAAAATATACCTTATCTATAAGGTCTCTATCGAGGTAAATTTTTAAATCCTTATTATTTGCATGTAACGAGAAGTTAATATTTCGTTTTTCGGCCTCTCGTTCAAAATCTTTGAAAATATGATTTGAAAATTCATAAAGATTAACTTCGGAAGCTTTTAATATGAACTTACGGTCTTCTATCTTTCTAAAGTCTAGCAATTGATTGATTAACCGCAATAACCTTTTGGAGTTGTTGTAAATTAAAGCCACATCTCTAGAAAGTTTGGTTTCCTTTATGGCTTTATTTTCAAACATAGATTCTACCGAAGATAATATTAGCGTTATTGGTGTTTTAAACTCGTGCGATAAGCCCGTAAAAAAATTAGTTTTTGCTTCATTGCTTTTTTTAACCTCTTTGGCAATACTTTTTATTTGATTTCTTTGAACGGTTATTTTTTTATTCTGAAGCTCTAGGGTACGCTTTTTCTTGTTTAGTTTGTATTGGGAAAAAATACTGTAAGCCGCAAGTAAAATACTTATAATTAAAAGTCCTGCTAGCCATTTTAAAATATTAGACTGTGTTGAATAGGTATTCTCTAATTCCCGAATAACGTTTTGTTGCTTTTCTATATCAATTTGGTGCTTATTAATTCTTTCATATTGCTTTTCCATTATTTTTGCATTCCTGTAATCTATTACAGTTGTGTTTAAGATATTCTCTTTGAGAACCGTTTCATCCTGCAAAATTTTCATGGCTATTTTTATGGCTTCATCGCCACCTGTAGGATACAATATTGTTGCTGCCAAAATTCCTTTTTGCACCAACTGAATACCATTATCTAAACCGCTTAAACCGTCTACACCTATAAAATTAATGCGCTTTTCTACGCCTTTTTCCTTTGCAACTTTCCAAGCATCATAAGCAATATTATCGTTAAATGCATACACATAATCTATTGGGGTTTTATGTATAGAATCCAATATTTGTGATACACGCTCAAAATCTTCAACATCAAAGCTATAGGGAACTTTTATATTGGGCTCATTATCAACCACCTCATGAAACCCAAGGTGTCTTCCCATTTTAGGAAAAGCATTACCACTACCTCTTATTTCAAGAACATTAGCATTATTTGTACTTGAAGAAGCTATAAAATATCCCGCGTTACGGCCAACCTCCATATTATCAGCCCCTACAAAAGCAGTGTATTTATCTGTATTAATTTTTCGGTCTACGATAATTATAGGAATGCCTTTATTAAAAGCTGTTTCTATAATCTCAACAAGAGGATCGGATTGTGCTGGAGAAATAATTATCACATCAAAATCATTGTTTATCATGAATTGAATGTGCGATTTTTGCGCCTCTATATCTCCGTTGGCCTGAAAAATAGTTAACTCTAGTTCTGGATGTAATGATGCCTCTACCATCATTTCATAGTCCATGGCTTTACGGTAATCGTCTTTACTAATACACTGCGAGAAGCCTACTTTATGTTTTTCGGTGTTTTGTTTTGTACACGATAAAAAACATAGAGCCAATACTATAAATAAGAGTACGTTTTTTTTAATCATTAAATGCTAAAGTGAGATTATGGAAAAAAGTAATGTACAAAAATAGCTTAAATAACTCTTTTGCGAAAACATTTTATTAGTGCTATTTATGTTGAAAAATTATATTTCACTAAGAAAATATGACTTACAATCTGCAAAAAATATACCTCTTAAGCGAATAAAATTTATATGTTTTATTGTATTCTTTTAACAAATGTAAAAATAACAAACATTAGGTTTCAACAAAACTGTAACCAAAATACGTTACAACTCTACTCATCTATACAAAACCACTTTTTAACAACAGGTATATGGTATTTATCTAAAAATTAAAATAGCGCGCTTTACTTTTATGTAATTTTGTTTTTTTTTACCTATTGAAGCATACAGTACACCCCAAAAACCAGTTGAACTAAAAAAATTAAAGTAAATAAACAATGTATTTATAATTCTATAAAGCCCTACCCAAAGCCCTAAACCCAATTATATACATTATTTTTAATGGAATTGAACAAAATGTTATACATAACCTAATTATAGTTGGTATGCTTTATTTTTAATTTCCAGATATAACCGCTACAACGTTAAAAATATCGTTCCAATTCAAGGCTTAGTTCTAGTTACTATCGTTTACGTAAAAATCATATTAAATTTCTAAAAATTCCTTTTTTCAAATCAAAACTCAAATATTTTACACTTATGAAACAAACCTATTTTAAAACCCAAAAAAATATAGGGTTAAAGTTAAAAAGCTTTAGTTGCATAGCTTTAATTATGGCGGTTGGCCTTTTTAATATCAATGCCCAAGAATCGCTAAATACCACTGGTGGTGATATTTCTAATTTTAACGGTAGTGTAAATTACTCTGTTGGCCAAGTATTTTACAGTACTATAACTACTGGTAATGGCAGTGTGTCGCAAGGGGTGCAATACGCATTTAATCTTAAAACCTTAACAGGCAATTCGTTTCGTGTACAACTCGATGTTATGGTGTTTCCCAACCCTACCACATCTCAAGTAAACCTTAAAACAAAAATGACAAACGTTAATGCGCTGCGTTATGAACTGTACGACGTTATGGGACGTAAAATAATGGAAAAAACCATAACTAACGAAACAACTATAATAAACATGGAGGCTTTAGATATAGCTACATACCAACTTAATGTTGTTGGAGCTAACTATGAACTTTTAAAATCTTTTAAAATCATTAAAAACTAATTAGAATGAAAAACAACAACAACCTACTTTTATTTTTTTTAAGCATACTATTTACCACACAAATATTTACTCAAACCCCAGAAAAATTAAGTTACCAAGCCGTAATACGTAATGCCAACCAAGAGTTGGTAACAGAAACTAATGTTGGTGTGCAAATAAGTATTTTACAAGGTACTGCTACTGGCAATAGTGTATACACAGAAACCCACACTGCAACCACCAATACCAATGGTTTGTTAAGCATTGCTATTGGTAACGGAACAACTACCGATAATTTTGCTACCATAGATTGGAGCCAAGGCCCGTATTTTATAAAAACCGAAACCGACCCTACAGGCTACAGCAATTACACCATAACAGGCACTAGCCAATTGCTAAGTGTGCCGTTTGCACTTCATGCTAAAACGGTAGCCTCTATAAGTACACAAGACGAGGTGAACCTTAGCAATTTATCGGGCACAAATACTGGCGATCAAGATATTTCTGGGATTGCTACAAATGCAGATGCAATTCTTGTTAATTCGAATAGTATTTCAGCTAACAGTACCAAAATTACTGAAGCGAATACCGAAATTATAACTGTAAAATCAGAAGTTACCTCTAATACATCAACAATTGCTTCACTAAATACAACCATTACCAACCTACAAACTACCATAAACAATATGGTGCAAATACCAGCTGGCACCAAAAAAGGTGATTTACTAACTTGGAATGGCAGTGCTTGGGAGTTGTTGCCTGTTGGAGATAGTTCGAGCATACTCTCTGTTAGTGAAGGCGTGCCTAGTTGGTCTAATAGCGTTATTTCCGATAATAATTTGGTAGCATTCGGTTATGAAAGTGTTTATAATGAGTTATCAGTAGAAATGCGACAGATTTATAAAAATGAATTAGAAATTGAAGTTAAAACAAAAAGGAGAGAATACCAATTAGACCCCAATGTTACTTCGTTAGCATTATTGTATTCTACCAGTTCAAACCCAATTCCATCTAATTCTGAGGTCTCAAGTATAAATTTAGCTGAATTTAACAATCCTGATTCCGATAGGATTCAATTAAATCTAACGAATTTAAAAAGCGATACCCGTTATTATTTTCGTTTGATCATAAATGATAAATTTATTTCTCCTAATGCAGATATTATATCTAGCACAACTCACCCTAAAGAAATTGGAGACACTCACGCAGGAGGTATTATTACTTACATAGCACAGCCTTATAATGATGACTATATAGAAAATCAATTTCATGGCTATGTTGCTGCAACCGAAGATATTGGCGTTTCTGCACCTTGGGGATGTGCAGGTACAAGTATCTCGAATATGATTACTGGTGGTTCTCATAGTAGCACTAAATCACAAAATACGGCTCTACTTGCAGGATGTACTACAAGTGGTATTGCAGCTAAAATTTGTGCAGATTGGACGTTTAACGGGTATTCAGATTGGTTATTGCCATCTAAAGACCTGCTTAGCTCATTTAGAGATGGTAGGGTTAAAGATAAATTTACGTTTTCAAATGAGTTTTATTGGTCTGTTACACCGGTTTCAAATGATTTAGCATGGGCATCAAACCCAACTACTGGGAAGTTTGAAAAACTTTCTAAGAGCAATAGTTACCGTATTAGAGCAGTAAGAAAGTTTTAATTTCTTTCGGTAAAAATTTTAAACAACCTTATAGATTAATAGTCTATAAGGTTGTTGCTAAAAAATAACAACATATTTCCTATGAAAAAGTTATTCCCTCTTTTTATTTTTGTGCTTACTTCGATTTATAGTTTCTCTCAAGCTCCCGAAAGCATAAGTTACCAGGCTGTAATACGCAATGCCAACCAAGAGTTGGTAACAGAAGCTTCTGTTGGTGTACAAATAAGTATTTTACAAGGTACTGCTACTGGCAATAGTGTATACACAGAAACCCACACGGCAACCACCAATGCCAATGGCTTGTTAAGCATTGCTATTGGTAACGGAACTACTACCGATAATTTTGCTACCATAGATTGGAGCCAAGGTCCGTATTTTATAAAAACCGAAACCGACCCTACAGGCGGCAGCAATTATACCATAACAGGTACTAGCCAATTGCTAAGTGTGCCTTTTGCGTTGCATGCTAAAACGAGTGAAAGTCAATTACCAGGGCCTAAAGGAGAAAAAGGTGCTCCGGGTATAGACGGTAAAAATGGTAAAGATGGAGAAAACGGACTTAGTACCTACCAAATATGGTTAAATTTAGGAAATACCGGTACTGAAACCGATTTTATAAATTCGTTAAAAGGACCACAAGGACCACAAGGAGTAGAAGGTCCAGAAGGACCAACAGCACAAGTGCACCTTACACAAGCGTTTATACCGTTGCACCCAGACAGTACCGAAAGACTAAGTTTAGCTTTTGTTACAGCGGCTACAGGTCCGAGTAGTTATTCGGAAGGCGCCTCCCCACCAGAGCAAGTATATGATTACGATATTTTAGATTCTGATGGACATTCTATTTTTACCGATGATGTTGCCCTTAAATCGCCTGATAATGCAAAAAGGTTTCGTGAAGATGAAACTAATTTAAGAATTGCACCAGAATCTTATAGCGTAGTGATTATAGGAAGCTCTGAAGAAGAACCTGTGGCACCAGCTAGAGTAGATATTTGGGTAAGTGATATAGTATCAGATATAGAAAGTATTGTTTTCTCAAGGATTCTGTACCAGTTTTCATGGTCGGCATCCAAAGAATGGATATTCGAGCGTTGGAGAGAAAATGGAGGTAGCTATATAGGTCTTAATTACCCTAAGGGCATTCCGCTTTTAATTAATACAAACCATACTTTTAAACCCTAATATACATAACTATTACCACACCAGTATGTGGTGTCGCATTATTTATATCCGCTTTAATCAATGTAAAAAATCATTAGTGCGGATACAGTAGTTATTGTGGGGGTTTTATAAATTATAAACCAGTTTTAGCATAAAAACTTTTAACCGATGGAACTTTACATAGCCCTTAGCCTAATTTAAAACGCTTCCTAACTACAAATACGGTTTATGTATCGAAAAACCAAACTGTATACTTTGTTTTTGTACATATTAGAAAGAAATTTTGCAAAATCACAAAACCTGTAATATAATTAATATTATGTGTCCGCTCACGTACAAGCCCAATAAGAATAAAAGTGTTTTATATGGTAATTACAAAAGGTTATTTTGTTTTAAAGTTTGCTTTATTTCTTTGTGGTCTTCCCAAAATTTATCCTTTATACTCTGTATTACCTTATGGTATTCGTTATGCGATTGTAGTTTTTTAATCAGTGGATCTTGTTGTAAGAAAACAACCATCCAATATTGAAAGTTACTCTTATTGGAAAAAACCTTAAACTGTGCTATAGCATCATCATAATTACCATTATAAATATGTTTAAAGGCTAAACTAGCCGATTTATAAATAGATTTATCGTTTTTACAATATACAGAGTAGCTATTATAAAATTGCTTAGCTGCTTCCTCTAAACCCATATTCTCGTAACATATAGCCATTTTTAAGCTTTCATGTGGAAACACATCTATTTGGCGCTCTGCTTTTATAGTATTTAATATCTTATAGAATTTATACGCTTTTTTGTAGTTTTCTTGATAATAATTTAGTTTGGCTACTTCGTTTAAAATATCAAGTCTAGTAGTGTCCTTTCGCCATTCATTTTCAAGTAATTCGGTAGTTTTTTCTAAGTTTTTATACTTGGCGTACTCTATAAAAATTTTAAGAAAAGGCGCATATTCGTTGTTTGGGTTATAACGGAGCGATTTATCAATGTTTTCTAGGGCTTCGTCTACAAAGCCTGTTTGTATTAGTGCATTACTTAAGTGAAGATAGATATAACTTTTTCCTATGGAATCATTTGCTTCTATATTAAGCTGAATACCCTTTAAGGCATATTTTAAATACTTAGCAGTATTTGGTACGGCACGAGCATACAAATCAGACAAAAATAATACGACACCGGCCGAATTAGGATTGTATTCCAAAGCTTTTTCTAGGTGCGGAATGGCCAAATTAAATTCATGTGTAGCAACATAGTACAGAGCTTTTGCCATAAGACTTATATCAGACTTAGCATCATACAATAAGGCCTTATCGGCATTTTCATTAAGCTCATTAACATACTTCTTTTTAATTTTAAATTCATCTAGATAATAATACGCTATGGCTTTATGTGCATAGGCCATAGCAAACTCGGGGTCTAGACTAATGGCTTTATCATAATATAAAATCGCTTGCTGTAAATTTTCGGCAGTTTTATTTTGGCTTATTTCATAACCTTGCAAAAACATATCGTAGGCTTCGATATTTTTAGTGGGTTTTTTATCTATTCTAGCAAGTTCTTTTGGTGTTATGTTGGCTTCTACAGCTAGAGCAATTTTTTTTGCCACCGTATTCTGAAGCTCAAATATATCATCTAATTCATAGTTGTATTGCGCAGTCCATATAGGCGTATCTGTAGTAGCATCAACAAGTTGAATATTTAATAATACCTCGTTCTTATTTTTTTGTCCACTACCCTCAACAATGTACTTAACATTTAATTCTTTGGCAATCTCAACAACAGATTGTTTTGAAGCCCTATATTTTTCTACCGATGTTCTACTAATAACTCTTAAGTCTTCAATTTTTTGAAGATTGCCCAAAGAGGCTTCCATAAGACCGTTTACAAAATAGAGATTGGATGAATCTGCACTCATATTTTTAAATGGTAAAACCGCTATTGATTTTTGAGTATTGGAAATCGCCACTGCATCTTCAGAAGTACTGCCTAAATAAAAACTAATATATGCAATTACCAATGCTGCTATTACAATGATGATTTTGTGCTTATGCCTGCTTAGAAATGATTTAGAAGGCTTTTGCAATGATGCTGTTTCGTTGGAAGGTTTTGTATTTAATACCTCTTCATCATTTTTTTTACCTGGTTCTTCTTTGTATTCTTCAAGGTGTTTTCTGGATTCCCCTGGCGGAAAACCAAACTCTTCCCTAAAACATTTTATAAAATAAGAAGTATTGCTAAATCCAACCTTATAGGAGATTTCAGAAACGGTAAACTCAGTTTCCTCAAGTAGTATTTTTGCTTCTTCCAAACGAACTTTTCTAATGAATTGACTTGCAGATAACCCTGTTTGCTTTTTAATTTTTCGCAGTAAACTCGATCTGCTCATGTTCATAACAGCCGCCAATTCCGAAACACCAAACTGTTCATTAGAAATTTCATCTAACACCAATGTTTTTGCTCGGTTTAAAAAGTCGCTAGAATAAGAAGTTTGAGACATAAATAATGAAAAGAAAACAAGATAAGTATTTTCAAGAAATAGTTAATAAAATCTATTCATTTTATGGTTTTCAGTATAAACTCATCTTCATTTTTTCTTAACCGAAAATGAGTTAGAATTTGTTGAGATGAGCCTCTTTTTTTTTGATGTGCATAGTGGCGATACGAACAAGACAAGTAACTAACTATGTAAAGTTTCAGCCATTTTTCAGGAAATAAAATTTAAGATGAATTTAATGTATTTGCGTCATAATTTATACCGATGCATCATAATTTATACCCACGCCGAAAACTTCATATAAGTTGATTCACAGTTATTTAAACCTGCATCAAGACTTATGGGATATTTGTACCATCAAATAAAAACAGTATAACTATTAAAATTTAAAACTATGAAAACTTTAAAAATCAATTCCATTAAAACAGTATTACTTTTTTGTTTATCTCTAGTATGTTTTGCAACATCTTGTATAAACCAAAACAAGGATGTATCATCAAAATCAGGGATAACCTCTAAGATAGAAGTCCCAAAACAAAACATTCATGAGGCCATTATCAGTAATAATTTTGAAGCCTTAAAACAGCATATTAAAGCTGGCAGGGATATTAATAAAAAAGAGCCTATGGGTGGATCTACCCCAATTATTACCGCAATTACATTTAACAAACCAGAAATGGTAAAAGCACTATTAAAAGCCAATGTAGATTTATCTATTAAAAATAATGATGGCTCTACCGCATTACATACCGCTGCTTTTTTTGGAAAAGTAAAAATGGTACAAATGCTTATTGATGCTAATGCAGATACAACAATTAAAAACAATTATGGTGCTACTCCACGAGAAGTAGTTTTAGGTGATTTTTCGCAAATTAAACCTGTATATGAAATGATGATGATGCAGTTAGAACCAATGGGATTCGAATTAGACCTTACCGAAGTTGAAAAGGCTAGACCTGTAATTGCAATAATGCTTCAATAATTTTATTAATTAAAACTTAAATACGATGGAAAGACGGTATGATATAGATTGGCTAAGGGTAATTGCAATTGGTTTGTTATTAATCTACCATATTGCTATTGTATTTCAGCCATGGGCTATGTTCTTAGCCTTTATTAGAAGTGAAAATTTATCCACAAATCTTTGGAAACCAATGACCTTGCTAAATGTGTGGAGGATACCTATTTTGTTTTATGTATCTGGAATGGGACTGTTCTTCGCTATGAGAAAAAGAAATTGGAGTGAGTTAATTAAAGAACGAGCAAAACGTATTTTGGTACCATTTCTCTTTGGCATAGTAGCCGTTACGCCTTTACATATGTTTGTTTTTCAAAAATATTACAACATGGCTTTAAATTATTATCCCCATATGGGACATTTATGGTTCTTAGGGAACATATTTACTTATGTAATTTTATTATTACCAGTATTCTTATATCTTAAGAAAGCGAAAAATATAAGGGTAAAGCTGTTTTTACAAAAGCTTATGGCCTACCCATTAACGCCTTTACTTGTAACTGTATTTTTTATTGTAGAGGTTATAGCATTTAAACCTACAAATTTTGCGTTGTACGCAGAGACTTGGCACGGTTTTTCCTTAGGGTTTTTATGTTTCTTTTTTGGGTTCTTATTTATGTATATAGGACCATCTTTTCGGCAGAATGTTTTAAAATGGCGCTGGTTATACCTTGGTATTGCCGCAATTTTATTTACTATTAGGTTTATACTTTATGCCACTGAAGCACCTGGTTATTTAACAGTGATGGAATCCAATAGTTGGATTTTAGCGATATTTGGATTTTGCCATAAATACTTAAACAAACCAAGCCAATTATTATCTTATTTAAGCACAGCAGCATATCCTGTTTATATTATTCATATGCTAGTACTCTATACGGCTTCTGCTTTAATTTTACCCCTTAAGTTTCCTGTATATATATCTTTTCCTTTGCTTGTGGTAATAACATTTATTGGATGTTTTATTATATATGAATTCGTTATAAGAAGAATTAATCTATTACATCCGCTATTCGGACTAAAGTGGAATTTTAAATACTTAAAACGCAAAAAGAAACAGCCTTTAGCAACTAAAACAGTGGACGAATGAAAATTTTTAGAAAAATAAGATTTCAACTTCTTAAGAAAGGAAAAACTACCGAATATTTAAAATATGCCTTTGGTGAAATATTATTAGTAGTTTTAGGGATACTAATTGCTTTACAGATTAACAATTGGAATGAGACAAAAAAGACAAATAGTATTCTAAAAGACTATTTGGTGAAAATAAAGTCGCATACCAAAGAAGATTTACGACAATTGGACACCATTACCATTGGAAGGAAACAAATAGCAGATGTATGTAAAAAAGCAAGAGTAGCAATGCTAACCAATACTGAAGAAAAAAATATTTATACCATGATGATAAGCGGTACTGCTTTTGCAGATTTTTTCTTTAAACCCAAAACCGATGGATACGAATCGCTTAAGAATTCATCGTCTTTTGTAAAAATTAACAATACAGTGCTAGATTCCTTGTTAATTCAATACCACGGCATGATAGAAAATATTGCTGAAAATGAAAAAAGCTATAACGACTATATTTTAACACAAGAAGCACATATATCTAAGGAGTTTGATAGAAGTTTAATTCTAGCGTCGGCATTTATGCCACAAGACTCATTGGCACAATTAGCCATATCGCAATCAGAGTATATAGAGACGTATAAAGCCTATACATCATTAGCGCCCTTTAAAAATGTTGTAAGTCTTGCTGCTTTTCAATTCGATATTATGATAGATCAATACGAGCAATTACAGCACACTGGAAAAAACATCATTAAAGAAATAGATATGCTTACATCAAAAACATTTAATAACTAAACATCAATTAAAAAAGTGAAATTATTGAAACGCTTATTCAAAATTGTGCTAGCTTTTATTGGAGTTATGGTAATTACTGCTATAATTACAATTTGGGTTGATTCGCAAAAAACAAGCTATCTGCATGTAAACAAGAATGAACCAACATTTAATGATTCTTATCTTATTACCAATGCCAATATAATACCAATGCATAAAGACACCGTTTTAAAAAATAAAATGGTACATATAAAAGAAGGGATAATTACAAAGATTGCAGACACAATTAATGTGGATAACGTTAAAATATTTAATGCAAACAACAAATACCTAATGCCAGGTCTTATTGATATGCATGTTCACGTTTGGGATAAATACGAACTTGGTCTTTACTTGGCTAATGGAGTTACTACAGTAAGAAATTTATGGGGCATGCCAATGCACATGCGCATAAAAAACGACATTGTAAATAATGCTATTTTTTCTCCTTTATTTTTCACAACAGGACCAAAACTAACAGGTCCAGAATTTATTGGGGATGATAATTTGAACCTAACTAGTCCAAATGAAGCTAAAAAAAAGGTGATTTCTTATAAAAACAGAGGTTACGATTTTATAAAAACATACTATGGTTTAGATAAAAACATTTTTGATGCCGTGATTGAACAAGCCGAAATTTCTGGTATGGATATCGTTGCACATCCTTCGCAAAAAGTACCGTTTTCTTATCATTTACATCCACAAATTAAATCCATTGAACACGCTGAAGAAATTGTACAACAACCTTTACAGTTTAAGTTAGACACAGTTAAATTAAAACCTATCATCAACTCTATTTCTATTTCTAAACACACTAGTTACTGCCCTACTATTACTGTATTTAATAACATCTACCAAATGATGATTAATGATTCTATTTTAGATTCCGAATCATTAAATTACATAAACCCACTCATTAGAAAGGTTGATAGTAAAAATCAATTTAACCGTTGGTTTAATGCAAAACAAAACGATTCGACTGTAGTAAGTAGAATAAAAAACCAACACGATTTTCACCTAACCATTGTAAAAAAACTGCACGAAGCTGGTGTAAATATAATTTGTGGTACCGATGCTGGCATTGGCGTTACGGTTCCTGGTTTTTCAATACACAAAGAATTAAAATTTTATAAAGAAGCTGGCTTAACCAACTACGAAGTATTAAAAACAGCCACCGCAAATGTTTCTACTACACATAAAATTATGAAAGCATTGGGAACTATTGAAGAAGGTAAAATTGCCAATTTACTAGTACTTGATAACAACCCTTTAATATCCTTATCTACACTTGAAAATCCGACCTATGTTTTTATAAAGGGACGAAAATTAAATAGAGCGACTTTAAAGCGTTTTAAAGAGAAAGCAAAGGGGCGAAAAAACCTAATGGCTTCTGCCCTAAGGTATTTAGAAAATTTAATATTAAAAAAATAAACAACTTTTAAAAAAAGGGCGGTTTAATAAAAATGCCTAACACTAAAAGTATTTGAGATCATGACAAAAAAACGAATCAAGCAAATATTTAGAATTGTATTATTACTAGGCACAGCTATATCCTTATTCTATGTACCATGGATTTTGGTAAAGGCGTGGATTTTGCCACTACCAGATACAGTTCAAGAACAAGTTAATGAAGCTATTGGTCATGGATTTGATGGAATGATTGTTTATATAGACGAAGCAGGAAAACCACCAGCGTTTTATACAGGTGGTTGGAAAGACAGAGAACATAAAATACCCGCAGACCCAAAATCATTATTTAAAATTGCCAGTATTAGCAAGTTATATGTTGCTGTAGCAATCACCAAACTTGTAAAAGAAAAGTCCCTATCTTTAGATGAAACGCTTGCCGATTACTTTCCAGAACTTATAGGTAGAATTGAAAATGCAGAAAAAATTACCTTGAAAATGATGGTTCAACATCGGTCTGGTATTCCCAATTTTACAGATAATCCTGCCTTTTGGGAAAACGAGCAGGAAAATGGAAAAAAAGCCCTTGAATTTGCCCTTGATTTACCAGCCAGTTTTAAACCAGATGAAGGCTATGAGTATTCAAACACTAATTATTTATTGCTCCGTAAGGTTATTGATAATGTATTAGGATATAGCCACCAGCACTATATAAAGGAAAAAATATTAATACCACTAAAGCTGAATAACACTTTTTTTTCGCTAAACGAAGTTGATTTAGATGATGTAATGAGTGGCTACTATGTTGGATATGACAAAGATTTTAAAGCAAATGAATACGGAATGCTTGCTACAGCAGAAGATGTTGGTACATTCTTGCGAGCACTAAACGATGGCTCCATATTTAATGAAGGTGAGCAAGACATCTATCCTTACGTTTACGACCATGGAGGTTTAGTTATTGGTTACCAAAGTCTCGCAGAATACCATAAAGATATAGATACAGTTATCGTTCAATTTATTAACACAACAGATTTTAATGGATATGAATGGAACTTATCGGAAATAATTATAAACCGTATTGTAAAAATATTGAGAAGGCAAAACTCCTAACGATGTATACGGTATTAAATTTTAAATGAAGCCTAATAGGCTAAAAACCTATTTTAACCAAGTGAACGTTTCAGAATAGCTAAAAGCAAATAGATATGAAAGCAGTAATTTATGAAAAATATGGCCCACCGGAAGTTCTTAAATTAAAGGAAATTAAAAAACCCAAACCAAAAGATAATGAAATTTTAGTAAAAATTTATGCGGCCACTGTTACCTCAGGAGATGTAAGACTTCGCAGTTCAAATTTCCCTCCTTTATTTTGGCTTCCAGCTAGATTAATATTTGGGGTTTTTAAACCTAAAAAGACAATTTTAGGACACGAATTATCTGGAGTAATTGAGGGAATAGGAAAAGATGTGTCTAAATTTAAGGTAGGAGATGAAGTCTTTGGCACAACTACCATGCTGAAAACGGGGTCTTATGCAGAATATATTTGTTTACCCGAAAAATGGAAAAACGGTGTAATTAGTTTAAAACCCAAAAACCTATCTCATGAAAAAGCTGCCGCTTTACCTGTGGGAGCAATGACAGCGATATTTCTACTCAACAAAGCAAACTTAACCAAGAACAGCAATACATTAATCTATGGTGCTTCTGGAAGCGTTGGGAGTTATGCTGTGCAAATTGCAAGTAAGCAAGGAGCTAAGGTAACAGCTGTTTGTAGCTCCTCAAACTTTGAAATGGTAAAATCGCTAGGAGCTAAAAGTTGCTTGGACTATAAAAAACAAGACTATTCTAAATCTAACGAAAAATTCGATATCGTTTTTGATGCAGTAGGTAAAACAAAGAAATCTAAAGCTAAAAAGGTTTTAAATGAAGGTGGAAAATTTGTTTCTGTAAATATGCTTACAAAAGAGAAAATTGAGAATCTTGAACTGATAAAGGATAACGTAGAAAAAAATCAATTAGAACCTTTTATTGATAAAACATTTAAGCTTGAAGAAATAGTAAAGGCGCATAAATATGTTGATAAAGGCAGGAAAAGAGGGAATGTAATTATTAAAATTCAGTAAAAATGAACACATGTCGACAGTTTAGAATACCTAATTCGTCATGTAGCTTAGTATTTAATCTAGACAACAAGCAAAATCACATATTAGGAAAAGTGGTTATTATTAAAAATTGAAGAAACCAGATAGTGTAGCAACTATTTACCGATACGTATTCTTTACTTTTTTGAAAAACTACTAATTCCAACTTCTGCTTTTCCGACTTGTCCGTTTCAGGGTCGATATAGACAATGGTAAAATCACGTTCCATATCATCTAAATCGAAACCATATTCTTCGTTTTACATTAAAATAACCGATTTTAGGTTGTTTTCTTTAGCGCTTATTTTTTTAGCTTGATTGGTCTAATATGCAGAGTAATTGGCTATCCTCTAAAACAGTACTGTCCTTTTTTTCTTTTATTTCTGTTGCCATTGATTGACTATATTGTTATTTGGTTGTTTATATTTTCTATGCTGTTTAAAACCTCATCGTAGCTTAAAACTTTATGGGTTTCTAATATTTGATTAATGAGTCTGCTTTCTTCTTGTTGTTCCACTTCCGTAACTAAAATTTCTTTAAGGCTTTGTTTAGACTCTGGATAATCTTTTAATAATTGATTGATATGAATACCTAATAAGGTTGCACCTCCTTTAACTATGGTATGGTCGTCTGTATAGACAGCTTCAAAATGTTCTAACGATCCATCCCGATGGATTTCCAGATAGTTTTGCAAGATAAAAGCGATATCATCCGCATCCTTATTCGTTTTATGGTTGCGGTCTCTCCAAGCTACTATTTTTAAAAGCCCTATACCTGCCAAGGATGCGATTTGAACGTCGATATCTAAATCGATACTTACCTTTAATGACGCCTCATTTACCGCAGGAAAACCAAGGACTGACATCGCGAATTCCTCTTCTGGTGGCCAGAAGATTTTATCATTTTCTTTCATGATGTTCCCAAAAGGCACAATGTCTAAATCGAATTTCCCCAAGTATTGAAAACGTTGTTTTTGGTCTGGGTCTTTAGTAAAATTAGGTAGTTGTGTAATGCCTTCTTCCACGGTTTTATATTGTTCCCAATCGTTGATGGTGATGGCTATATCCAAGTCATGCGTTAAACGTCCGGAACTTTCATCATGCAACTCCATAATAATATCGCGAGCTGTGGCTCCAATGACAAAAAAGGAAATACCCGATGCCTTGAAATAGTCGGTTAATTCCTGAAGAATAGGCTTTAATAGCGGATGGTTGAACTTTTTACTGGATATGCTGTAACTCATTTTCAAATATTTGGTTAGCGATTTCCACATTTCTACCATAGCCGCTATTCATTAAATCGGTATAAATCAATAAGGCTGGTACAGTATTTTTATTCCAGTTATTGTTTTGCCAAAACTTTTGGCGCACTTCTACATTACCCGTTTTATTAGGAACTAAACGCAATGTTTTTGCGATTTCAGGTAATTCCAAATTACTATAGATGGTAAATTCTTGCGGTCTTAAATTATCAGTTAGGATTGCTCCCGCAGGTTCACCTCCCAAAAGGATTTCACCACCTGTTTGATTTAACAGTTTGTGACGCCAATTTTGAGCCATATCAGAGTCTATAAACTTCATTCGGCTTCTTATAATTCGAGGTTTTAAAACGGTGTTGAACTCCACTAACCATCGTTCCAAAAGCTCTTCCTTGTTTTTAAGCACTCTTTTGTCTTTGGTTTTAATCAAATAATTTAATTCTTCCAGTTCAGCCATCACATTACTTACAGAACCTAGAGATACACCTACTTTTTGAGCAATAGTTCGATATGAATCCTGTAAGTTATCGGATTCGCTTAACAAATGAAAGATGATTTTAACTCCAGCTTCCTGAAAGGCTCGAGATTGATTGGTTAAGGTAGCCGTTCTTCTCTTTTGACCTTCAATGTAAATCACTAGGTCGTCTTTTTTAACAAAAGCATTGCCTGCAATATCTACATAATTAAACTCCCTCTCCTTTAGCTGATTTGCCGCTTCTTTAGATATATATTGTGCAATTAATATAATTGGTTTATTGCTTCGATTTCTAATTTTTTCAAGCTGTGATAATACCAGTCCCTGATTAGAGCTTCTCATAGCTGATTTTGCTTCTACTACAAACTGTATGTTTTTGATTTTTAAAATGGCATCATAATTAGTCCTTGATGTTTCAATATCAATTGGAATATCAATTAATTTTTCAAGGTTAGTAACAGCTTCGTATATAAAATCCTGATTTCGATACATCATCTTTTGTTCATTATTTTTAAGTGTTCAGTGACAATGAACATTCAAATATATTGAACATTAAATTTAAAAACAAGTAAAACGTAAATAAAAGCAAACAGGGTTACATTTCATTGCGGAAAAGCGTATTTGCGGATTTAGGAATTATCATATCTTAAAATATAACTACGATCAATCTAAAAATCCGACATATATACCATATTGATGTACCTGCTTGCCAGAAGGAAGATATACCATATTTGGCGTTTATAGTTTAAAGATATATATAACTGTAGGTTATATTAAAAAAAATTTTGAACAAAAAGGAACTTTAAAAAAAACATAATCAAAATGTAATCTCATGAAAACCAACACCAAATGTTTCCCAAATGTAATTACTTCCCGATACAATATTTAACTATCCTTATGTCTATTGACGTTAAGGCATTTGGGCAACAAATAGGGTGCAAAAAATACATAAAAAGAATAAATAAAGAGTAAACATCAATAAATTGAGCTACTAATATAGCACAAAAAAAACCGCTCGATTAGAGCGGTTTCCAAATAAAAACACCAAGCATTAATTAGCTGTACCAGAGCCTAAATAAATACTGTTTGATACTTGACTACCATCAGCAGTAATAAACGCCATAAATAACTCTACCGTATCTCCTGCATAAGTTGTTGGGATTGAAACAATTTGAGAACCTACTGTTCTGTCTGCTCCATCAAGTAAAGAAATAGATTCCTTTTTTGAGGGATTGTAAACCAACAACATCGCTTTATCAGTTGCATTTGCGTTACCTTCGGCAGAGTTATCATCCCACCCAAAAGTTACTTCTCCAGCAGTTGCTAAATCAGTCGTCGGGTTTAACGCACCAGATAAACCTCCGCGACTTACTAAAGCGTTTGGATAGTCAACAACAAAGTTAGGTTCTGTACCTGTAATCGCATTATTCAACACATACGACATTGCAGCATTAAATTCTGTTTTCTTAACTGCTAATCCTTTATACCCTAACTTAATAAAAGGCTTTACAGCCTGTAAAAATTCTAAAGTGGCAGTAAACTTTGTTCTTTGGTTTACTTGACCAACAGTTCTTGGATTGGCTACACTTGAGGGTTTAATTCTAATGTAATCAATTCCTTTCCAGCTTCCACCGATAACGTTTCCAACCTTACCTGAAAGCCCTCCTAAAATACCTTGGGAAATTTTACCCATAACATAAATAATTTAAATGAAACTTATTTTTCTTCGGACTTGGTACGGACTTAACACGAAGTTGTACCTTCCGACTGAATATATGGCAAGTTTTATGCTATTCGTTAGATATGGATTTTGTTGCTTTAGATTGCTTCTTTTTGCATTTTAGAAAATAAACTTTGAATGTATGATACTTTCAAATCTGCCATTTTTGAAATGACTTTTTGAAGTTCGGCTTCTTTTTTACTAATTGCTGACACCATATTAATATGCTTTTGCAATTGAAATTCATTATTTATTAATGATATAAAACTATTTTTTAGAGTATTTCTGCAATCATATATTGAGATAAATGGAATTACACTTCCTTTTAAATAGTAAGCGTAAAAACCGCCTATTTGTAGCATCATAGACAAATGATACAACGTATTTTTTTCCTTTTCGGTTGAAGTAGTAACTACGAAACAATTAGGGCAAGGATTTGAGAGCGGTTTTCCGCTGTTTAGCCCTTTGTTTAGTATAAAAAAATGAGGGTTTGAGTAAGCTTTTCCGACTTGGTGTGTTTTTAGTTCAAAAGTTGACATAGCTATCCAATTTAAAATTGCTTCGCTACGCTTCGCGCCATTATTTTTTTTTGAAAAGAAAAAAGATAGCCATAGTTGTTGTGGCGTGGGTAAGGCTGTCAAGGTTTTTGGATAAAAGTTTTTTTATTGAATGACTAAATCAAAAAAAAAGGTATTGAAAAAAGTTTTATTCAAAACCCGTAGGGCTTGACCTTTATAGCCTTGTGCGGTTGGCAGAGGTAGCCACATATATTTGCCATCTTTTTTTATTTTAATATTTCAAATTGGTTTAAACTTGATTGAAATTGCCTTTAACTTTTCTGGGGAATTAACACTTAAAAAAATAGGTTGCATTTTGTTATTAAGTGTTGGATGAAGCGTTTGTATGGGTAGCGTTTTAAATAGTTGTTTGATAAAACAGCATTTAAACAAGCTACTTATACAGGACTTTTAGACAATAGCTAATTGCTTTTTTTGAGGCACGAGAAAAAGCAATATGCTATGGGGTATTACTACACTTTATAAACCTATTTTTTTATAACCGCTGACTTGGGTGGTGGGGAAAAGTGGACTTTTATATTTGTTAACGAAATGAAACAAACAAAGACTTGAGGTAAGGAATACTTGGACTTAACGATGGTTTTGTGCAGCTTGAATGAGGTAACGAATATTATTATCAATTAACGGAAACCTTAAAATGTTCAAATGTTTAATGTTAGTTCAAAATGTGGTTTAATGTACGGAAGTGCGCGTTGGAATAGCGGATATTTTACATAATACCAGTTATAGCTACAAAATGCATTAATACTGCGATAGCAAACCTTTGAAAAGTGCCGTTTGCTACTATAACTTGTATTATGTAACATAGCTTGGGTGAGTTTAGGGTTTTATGATAAAATAATAACAGAATAGCTTTTTGCAGTTTGGTTTGATTTTATGAAAACCAAAGCTGTAATATGCTATTACCTTAAAGACAAAAAAACGCTAAACTTGTTAGGTGAGCGGAACAACACAAAAGACAGAGGATTTTGAGCTTTCGTCAGGCTCAAGACAAGGCAAGCGAAAAAACTGGGTTTTGGGTTGTGGGGAATAAAAAAGAGCCTTCCGAAAAAGACTCTTTCATTATTGCTTAATGGTCGTGATTTGAATGGTCATCACTTTTTTCTTCACCAGATTGATTCATCATCATTTCGTGGTCGTATTTACAACAACCTGGTAAACCATCATATGCTTCTTCATCACCTGCTACTTTTTCAGTATCATACCCTGAAGCTGCAATAGCTTTGTGAATTGTCATAGCATCTGTTTTGGTATCATCAAAAGACACATCAATCTTCTTTTTATCGACATCCCAATTAGCACTTGCAACACCTTCAACACCGTTAGCTGCTTTTTCGATAGTGTTTTTACACATTCCACAATTTCCTCTCACACCAAAAGACAGGTCTGTCATTGCCATATCTTTAGACATTTCAGTAGTTGTGGTTTCTGTTTCTTTTTTGGTTTCGTTTTTACAACTTGTTAAACCTAATGCTGCTATTACAGCTACACTTAAAATTACTTTTTTACTCACGTCGATTACATTTTTGTTTTTGTGTTCGTGATTTTTCTTTGAAAAATTCATTGTTTAAAATTTAATTGTTATTACTTGATTTATTATTCTATTACTTGTTTTACTTCACCACAGGTTAGCATTGCTTCGCCAAAATATGGATTGATTACTTTTTCTTCTTTGCTTAACCAATAAGCACCATTATTGTTATCTGCCATTGGACAAAATTCTACATAGACCTTTTCATTGATACCAAATAGTTGTACAGCATTGATTAGATGTGATGATAAATGTTTAAAATGGTCTCTTTGTGATTTTATATCGGACGTTTCAGAAATTGAAGTTGCAGAAGATTTTATTTCGCCTTCTAATGACATCCAATGGTTATGCGCCTTATTATCTGGCAACAATTTCATATCTACTTTGTTCAATTTATTTAATAAAGTTGTTGCGTTTGCTGAAGTACTTATTGAATCTTCTTTTACTAAAGCATCTTTTAAATTGATATACGCATTGTAAACACTATTTAACTGTTGTTGAAATTTCTCTGATACTTCCAAACGCTCATTCATATTAGTGTGGTCACTTTCTTTGTTAGATGCATTGTTATCCATACCTAAATGACCTTCGTGTCCAGTCATTACTTTACCACCATCTTTATTCATCATAGACTTTTTGCCTTGTAGTTGTGCAGCAGCATCTACAGTAAATGTTCCGTTGGTCACTATTTCATTTCCAACAAATAAACCTTCTACAACTTCATATTCATTACCAATTTGATTGCCTAATTTAATTTCACGCATTTCAAAAATAGGTTGGTCTGGATTTGTTTTAAGGTACACCACAGAACGTTCACCTGTCCATAATACGGAAGATGCAGGAATTGATAATACTTCATCATTTTTAGCTGTACTGCCTTCAATATTTGCGGTTACAAACATTCCTGGTTTAAATACATCGTCCTTATTGCTTAAAACAACACGTAAGGTTACAGTTCTTGTTTTCGTGTTTAAAACTGGGTCAATGAAATCAACTTTACCTTTAAACTCTTTATTAGGATAAGCATTGGTTGTTATCATCACTTCCTGTCCTTTTTTAAAGCGGTCAATCTGATTTTCATACACATCAAAGTTTCCCCAAACTGTGTTGAGATTGGCAATTTTTAATAAGGGTTGTCCTTGTTTGATGTAATCGCCTTGCTCTACCAATTTTTCTGTAACAGTACCCGAAACGGTTGCATAAACAGGAAAGTTTTCTTTTACTTTTCCTGTTTCTTCAATCTGGTTGATTTGATTTTCAGAGAGTTTCCATAATTTCAATTTATTACGGACTGCTTTGTATAAAGCAGGTTGAGATTCTTTTAAAGAAGCTGCTGTGATTAATTCTTGTTGTGCTGCATAGAGTTCTGGCGAATAAATGGTTGCCAATAATTGACCTTTACGAACTTCTTCGCCTGTAAAACTCACATTCAAACGTTCAATTCTTCCAGCGAAATAACTTACCTGTACTGCATTGGCTTCTTCGTTTTCAGCAATTTTACCAGATAACTTTATGGTGTTGCCTTCAACATTTCCCTTGCCTACAACAGTTGTTTGAATATTGGCTAATGCCATCGCATTTTCTGTTAGTTTAAATTGGTCTGCCATTAAGCCATCACTTCCGCTTTCCGCAGGAATTAAATCCATACCACAAATAGGACAATCGCCTGGTTCTGGTTGCATAATTTGTGGATGCATAGAACACGTCCACATTTGATTGGTTGCTGCAACCGCATCGTGATTATGGTCTATTTCTTCATTTGATGAGCCACCAAAAAGCAACCAACCCAATAACACACCTACTACGAGTATGCCAATATATATGACTATTTTATTATTTTTCATTCTCTAATCGTTTTATCATTGCTTTCATTTCTTCTATTTCTTTACGTTGTGCTTGTATAATGTCTTCTGCTAATTTTTTAACTTCTGGGTCTTGAATATCTGCTCTCTCACTTGTTAAAATAGCGATAGAATGATGTGGTATCATTGCTTTCATCCAAAGGACATCACCAATAATGGGTGCTTGTGTTCTTACCAACCCTAATGCACCAACAAACAGAATGAAACTACTTGCGAGTATTGCGATATTCTTCTTTTTATCATTATACATTTTTCGCATAAAAAACCACATTATTACTGCCATTGTTGAAATTCCTAAACACGTCATATAGAATCGTGTTAGACTAAACCATACGTGGTCTATGGAATAGGTGTTTAAATACATCGTTATGTACATTGCTACAAATGAGCAAGCCAACATTATAAAGAAGGTTTTGTAATTTCCTTTGTTTGAGTGTTCTTTTGAATTTTCCATAATTTTTGATTTTATAGTTAAACTTTTTACTTACTTAATTTTAATATCCTGAATGCACCTTGTATCACCAATCCAAATACAATGATTCCTATAATTAAATCTGGAATACCAGAATGCAGCCAATTGACTAAAACGCCTGCTGTAATTACGCCAAGATTTATTATAATATCGTTAGAGGTAAAAATCATACTGGCACGCATATGTGCTTCTTGACTTTTAGATTTTTGTAAGAGGTACAAGCAAATGCCATTTGCAATCAAAGCAAATACTGAAACTATAATCATTGTTGAAAATACAGGTAAAGCTTCATAGCCTAAAAATCTACGTATTACCTCAACGATTCCGATAATTGCAAGTGTTATCTGAAAATAGCCTGCATATTTTGCAATCCGTTTCTTTTTTAAAACTGTACCACCAACCGCTATTAAACTCAATCCGTAAACAAATGAATCTGCCAACATATCTAAACTATCAGCAACTAATCCCATTGATTTTGAAATAAGTCCTGTACTCATTTCGATAATAAAAAATGCAAAATTGATGATTAGAACTGTCCACAACAGTTTGGATTGACTCCTTGTAGATTCAGTAATAATTGTGTCTGTATCTTCTGAACTGATTAAACTTTCATTTAATTTTAATTCATTTAAGGCATTACCAATTTCATTTACATTTGAATTATGATATAGTGTTAAGATTCTTTCTTCTAAATTAAAATCAAGTTGTTTGATACCATCTATATCAGATAGCTTCATCTTAATTAGATTTTCTTCAGAAGGACAATCCATTTTTGATATTTTGAAAACTGTTTTCTGCATATAATTAAATGTTTTTTGTTCTTAATCGTAATGCGTTACCTATTACCGAAACCGAGCTAAAACTCATTGCTAAAGCTGCTATCATTGGCGAGAGTAGTATTCCGAAGAATGGAAACAACACACCTGCTGCAATAGGTACACCTAAAGTGTTGTAGATAAGTGCAAAAAATAGGTTTTGCTTAATGTTCTTCATTACAGTATTACTCAAATTTTTTGCTTTTACAATACCGTGTAAATCGCCTTTTACTAAAGTTATCATAGCACTTTCTATCGCTACATCTGTTCCTGTTCCCATTGCAATACCTACATCACTTTTTGCCAATGCTGGTGCATCATTAATACCATCACCTGCCATAGCAACCACTTTCCCTTTTTCTTGCAGTTTCTCTACTTCTTTGAGTTTATCTTCTGGTAGCATACTGGCTTTAAAATCTGCGAGATTAAGTTCTGATGCTACTGCTTTTGCAGTATCGTGATTATCGCCTGTTAGCATTATTACATCAATGCCTTTATCTTGAAGTGCTTTAATGGCTTTAGCACTTGTTTCTTTTATTTTATCGCCTATAACTACATATCCAACTACGGTTTCATCTATTGACAAATAAGAAACTGTTTTACCCTGTTCTTGGTAAGATTTAGCTTCGTCTTTCATTTTAGAAGTAATATCCGCTTTAGCATATTCCATCATTTTAGGATTACCTAATGCTACATTTTTTCCATCAATTTTAGCTTCAACACCTTTTCCTGTAACAGCACTAAAATCTTCGGACTTTAAAATTTCTGCGTTGTGTTCTTTGCCATATTTAACTGTCGCTTCTGCCAAAGGATGTTCACTATTGGTATTTAATGAAACTATGTATTGTAACACTTCTTTTTCGCTTAAAGCAGCATTAAAAGCTCCAACGGTTTCAACTGTTGGTTTTCCTTCGGTAATTGTTCCTGTCTTGTCAACGATAAGCGTATTTACCTTATCCATTTTTTCAAGAGCTTCAGCATTTTTAATCAATACACCATTTTGAGCACCTTTACCCACACCAACCATTACAGACATTGGTGTTGCTAAACCTAAAGCACAAGGACAAGCAATGATTAGTACTGCAATTGCATTGACAAACGCATACACATAAACTGGTTCTGGTCCCCAAATAGACCATACAATAAATGTGATAATAGAAATAAGAACTACAACTGGCACAAAATAGCCTGAAACTTTATCTGCTAAATTTTGAATAGGTGCACGACTTCTACTGGCATCATTAACCATATGAATGATTTGTGATAATAAAGTGTCACTTCCTACCTTTTCTGCTTTCATTAAAAAGGATTGATTCCCATTAATGGTTCCGCTACTTACTTTATCTTCTTGAGATTTGTTTACAGGAATGGGTTCACCTGTAATCATAGATTCGTCAATGGTTGTTTCACCTTCGGTTATCATACCATCTACAGGAATTTTATCTCCTGGTTTTACTTTTAGAATATCATTAAGTTCTATCTCGTCAATACTGACTTCAACTTCTTCACCATCTACTATTTTTATGGCCTTATTAGGTGCTAATTTCAACAGTTCTTTTACTGCCGAATTGGTTTTACTATGGGCACGAGCTTCTAACAACTGACCTAAAAGCACTAACGTTAAAATCACAGTTGCTGCTTCAAAATAGACGTGAACTGCGCCTGATTCAGTTTTAAATTGTTCAGGAAATACATCTGGAAACAACATCCCAAATACACTAAATAACCAAGCCACACCTGCACCGATTCCAATAAGTGTAAACATATTGAGATTCCACGTTTTTATGCTTCTATAAGCACGCTCAAAGAACATCCACGTAGCGTAAAAGACAACTGGAATGGATAAAACAAACTGAATCCAGTTCCAATATTTCTGTTCCATTATATCGTACAACGGATTGTTATTGAGCATTTCGCTCATAGCCATTAAGAAAATGGGCAAGGTAAATGCTGTGGCAATCCAAAATTTCTTTAATAGCTTTTTATACGTTTTTTCTTCTGCTGAACTATCTGCTTCCATTGGCACTAAATCCATCCCACAAATAGGACACGAACCTGCTTCGTCTTTGACAATTTCTGGATGCATCGGACACGTCCATTGTTCCTTTGAAGTTGCTGATAGATTTTGTTCTTCCACCAAATCCATTCCGCAAACAGGACAATCGCCTGGTTTATCATAAGTTTTATCGCCTTCGCAATGCATAGGACAATAAAATGTGCCTGTACCTTTAGGTTGCTTTTCCTTTTTAGCTTCTGAATGCTGATGGTGTTCACCTTGTTTATGAATGCTATATGTACCACCATCTTTTTTTAAGGCTTCTTGAAATGTTTCTATGGGAATATGTGATTCCATTTCTATGTTAGCTTCTGCCTTATCTAAATCGACTGTTGCTTTTGAAACACCTCCTACTTTAGAGAGCGTTTCCTCAACGTGACTGCGACAACCGTTGCAGGTCATTCCGTGTATGTGATATGTGTGTTTCATTGAATTTATTTTTTCTTTTCTTTAAAGAAAAATGAACTAATCCATTCTACTTATATCAGAATTTTAATTTAAACTATCTTTAATTTGTTTCATATAACCAATTATAAGTTCTTTTTCACCTGTCGATAAAAGGGCATTTTTGTGAATTAGCGTATAAGACCAAAGGGGCATTTCGCCATTTTCAATTTGATTGATGATGGATTTTAGTTTACTGTTTTTTCTTCTATTTGAATAATCATCCCATTCATTAAAATTTAATTCTGCCTTGCCTTCTTTGATATGGTCTTCAAGAAACCAGGCTACCGGTTGCACCTTATTGTACCAAGGATATATTGTATTGTTACTGTGGCAATCATAGCAAGAGACTTGTAATTTGTTCTTGATATCATTTGGGACATCATTTACCAACATAAAGTCGGTTTTTGGAACAACTTCACTTTGGTTGCGCGTTGTGGGGATAAATTGAATCCCCACAAACGCCACCAACAACACTATTGCTATGATTTTTAAAATCTTCATTTAGTTAATTTCCTTTTGGACTTTTCCACAGTTCAACATCTTGCTTCCATAATAGGGATTCTTAATATCCTTGCTCATACTTAACCAAGCTGAACCACCATCGTACATTGGACAAAATTGCTCATATAGTTTTACTTGTGTTCCTGTAATAGCTACCATATCAGTAATATCCTTACTTAAAACTTTAAAGTGCTCACGTTGATGTGCTATTGGACTTTCTGAAATATGTTCTGCGTGTTCCGTAGCATCTTCGATAATGTCCTTTAATTCTGATTGCTGGGCATCTGTAAATTTTGAAATGTCAAGCTTTCCTAATGACGTTGCGAGGGTTGCACCCAATTCTTTAGCTTTGGCATTATCATCTACCACTAAGGCATCCTTTAAGTTGAAATAGTCATTTAATATTGTTTGAGAATTTGTATCTCCATTCATTGCCATTTTCTTTTTCTTACCATCGTGATGACCATCGCTATTGTCGTGATTCATTTCTGTATTATGACCTTCATCGTTGTTATGTTCTTTTTTTGCGTCTTTACAAGACATTGTTGTTAGGCTTATAAAAGCCATTACCATAATTGTTGTTATTAATTTTACTTTTTTCATTTTGACTTACTTTTAAGATTAATATTTGTTTATATAAAATTGTTATTTATTATTAAAATCGAACTAATAGTCCGCCACCCCAACCATATCGGTTGTTATAATTCCCTTGAATTGAAAAATTTCGAGATAAGATGTACGATGCTCCAATTAGCCATTGAGTTTCACCTTCATAAGATTTGTTGTTTTCTAACTCATTAACCCATCCAAAATCTGCTCTGTACTCATATTCTCCTTCCAAGAAAATTCTTGGAAAAATCAATAATTCCCTGTCCAGACGTATTCTTGGGCGCAATTGATGGTCCATACTCACATCTACATTAAATCTATAGGGTGTAAAATATTTTATACCAATCAACCCTACAGTATTAAACTCATCATACGAATTTGGGATTTCGGTTTCAGTATTTACACCAACATATAAACGAACCCAATCATTGAGGTATCTATTGTAACTAACTTCAGCTTCAAGATTTTTATCATAATCTAACTCGGCTCTTAAACCAAATTCATTTCTGATATTACTTGTGGTTAAAAAAAGTTCATTGAAGTTTGAACCTGTTCGAGCCATTCCCCAAGAATAATAATGGTCTGTCTCGTCAATTAGGTTTTGTACTGGATAAGGCTTCATCCTTTCATCTCGTGGTGTATCATAACTAAATACTCTTGCCATACCACCCATCATATGATATAACACGTGACAATGAAAGAACCAATCACCATATTCTTCGTTATAAAATTCGATGACCACTTTTTGCATAGGTGGTACATTGACGGTATGTTTTAATGGGGAACGTTCGCCATTTTCATTGATGACCCTAAAGTAATGTCCGTGTAAGTGCATTGGATGATGCATCATTGTTAGGTTATTCAAAGTAATTCTAGTAACCTCTCCACCTTTAATTTTAATTTTGTCTGTTTCCGAAAGTGGTATGCCATTCAAACTCCAAACATAACGTTGCATATTACCTGTTAGATTAAGTAAAAGGTCGGTTACAGGTATGTCTGCCTTATAAGTCGTGTTTTCTTTTGCCTTTAAAAAATCATAATTGAAATAGGTTTTACGTGTGTCATAATTAAATGAAGTGGTGTCCTTTTGCATCATCTTATGATTCATTGGCATCACATCCTTTTTCATTTCCATATTCATTTCATTCTCCATCTGTCCATCTTTCATATCCATATTCATCTTCATCCCATATTTCTGCATTAGGACTTCTGGTGTGTTACTGTTTTTATTTCCTACTAAAGCAGGTGCACCCATCTTCATATCCATTTTTGCCATTTGCTTCATCATAGCTACTTTATCTGGTCTGTCTATAACTGTTGCTGGATACAGTTTTCCGCTACCTAAACGAATGGACATATTACCAGAACCATCTTGTGCTGTTGCGGTAATTTCCAATGTGCCTTCTGGAATGGTTACAATCACATCATAGGTTTCGGCAATTGCAAAAAGAAATCGGTTTTTATATTTTGGTGTTACATCCACACCATCACTCGCTACAATCATCGGGTTACCACCACCAAAATCCAGCCAATAATAAGATGAAGCAGATGCATTAATAAAACGTAGTCGTACTTTTTCACCTGCTTTAAACTCTGGATATTCTGCAACTTTTTTACCATTGGCTAAAAACGCAGGATAGTAGATATCTGCAATATCTGCACCTTCCATTCTATCGCGCCAAAATTTGAATTGTGCGCCTAATGCATCTTCTTTTATAACTCTGCTTAATGGTACCGCTGTTCCTTTTTTAACCTGATACCACTCATTTCCTCGTTTAAGGTTTCGCAGTACATTTATTGGTTTTTCATTTGTCCAATCGGAAAGGACTACGACTAAATCCTTATCATAGTCCAAGGTCTTTTCTTTAGGATGAATGACTATTGAGCCATAAACTCCTTTTTGCTCTTGCAACATCGTGTGGGAATGATACCAATATGTGCCAGATTGGTTTATAGGTATTCTATATTGAAATGTAGTGTTTGGTTTTATAGGTGGCGTAGTTAAATAAGGTACACCATCATAAAAATTAGGAAGTATTAAACCGTGCCAATGTACAGAGGTTTCTTCATCCATTTTATTGGTTACGTTAATAATAGCGAGGTCACCTTCATTAAATTCTAATGTAGGACCTGGAATTCCACCATTAATTGTCATTCCTTTGGCGGTTACACCTGAAAGAGTTATTTCATTTTCTTCTATAGTAAGGTTATACTCTTGTATGTTTCGGCCTTCTTCTTTTCTATCTTGACCATTTGTACCAACTTGGGCAAATGCCATTGAAGTTAGAAACAAGAGAAATATTGTGTTAAATGTTTTCATTGTTTACTGAATTAAATAATTAATGATTGTACTTTGCACATAGTAGGTCTTCACAGATTCTATTTGGTTCATTTGAAACTTTAGCTGCAACTCTTGAATATCCAAAACATCATTAAAATCAATCGTTCCTGTTTCATAGCTTTTGATTAAAATGTCTTCTGCATCTTTGGCTTGCTGTAGGTTTTTGGTTTGGGTAGCATAACTTATTCTTGCAGAAATGCGTTCGTTATTCGCTTTGTCTAAAAGCGTTTCCAATGCATTTAAACGTTCCTGTTTTTGAGCAGTAATTTCCTGCTGTTGCAAATCATTTTGTTTGGTTTGGGATTTATATTTCTTATTGAAAATTGGGATAGATACCGAAACCATTGGCATTACAATATCCTTTCCGTTATCGCTGAAATCCATATTTGGTCTTTCAGCAACATTGATGTAATCTAATCCGAAACCAATCATTGGACTACTTTCTTTTTGATTCAATAATTCTGATTGCTCTATGGATTGATAGAGTTTATCATATTTTAGTAATTCAGGATGTACCGATAGATTTTCAGTATTGATTTCAAAATCTTCAATCGGAATTGTTAAGCTATCTACCACAGTAACTACAACATCATTTTTCCTATTCAAAAGGTTATTAAAATTAGTTCGTTCTGCTAAAAACTGTTGTTGCAACACGTCTTTTAATTGCTGTAAATCGTTTTGTCGCATTTGCAAACGCAATACATCTACTGCTGACGCATTACCAACCTCTACTGAAGTCAACGCCATAGTTTCATAGGTTTTTAATAGTTGGATATTTTGAGCTAATACGTCTTGTTTGGCTTTATTGGCGTATAACTTGTAATAAGATTGTGCTACTGATGCTATCAGTCTTCGTTTGGCAATAACAATATCTTCGTATTTAGCATCTGCCAATGCACTTACATAATTTTCTCTTGATGTTATTGTACCAAACCAAGGCAACATTTGTTTTGCTGACACTTTAAAACGCTGTGCTCCTGTTCGTGTTTCTGGCTCACTCACAAAATAACCAACACCAAATTCGGTATTAGGAATGGTGTTGACCTCGTTTACCTTTTCGGAAGCTCTTTTGTATTGTAACTCAAACTTTTGAATTTCTGGATTGTTTGTTAAGGCTTCATCGATAAGTATTTCTAATTGTTGAGCATTCGCAAAAAGACTCAAGAAACAAGAGCCAAGAGCCAAGACGATTTTTATTTGTATTGATTTATATTTCATTTTGATGTTCTTTTAAGTTGAACTTCTGCTTTCCAGCTATACAATACTGGTACAACAAACAAAGTGATTAAGGCTATAAGCATTCCACCAAAACTTGGTATTGCCATAGGTATCATAATATCACTACCTCTTCCTGTAGATGTTAATACTGGTAATAATGCTAAAATGGTCGTAGCTGTAGTCATTAAACAAGGTCTGATACGTTTTTCTCCTGCTTCTACAACAGATGCTCTTACTTCCTTTTTATTATCCGGTGTATTTCTACCGAATGTTTGAGTTAAATAGGTTGCCATAACTACACCATCATCGGTTGCAATTCCGAATAGTGCAATAAACCCTACCCAGACTGCAACACTTAAATTAATTGGGTGTATTTGGAATAAATCACGTAGATTTTCGCCAAAGAAATTAAAGTTTAAAAACCATCCTTGACCATACAACCAAATCATAATAAAACCACCTGCAAATGCTACTGCAATACCTGTAAATACCATTAATGACGTACCTACAGAACGGAATTGGAAATACAGAATTAAGAAAATAATTGCTAATGCTAAAGGCACAACAACCGACAAGGTTTTTTCGGCTCGCAACTGATTTTCGTATGTTCCTGTAAATTGGTAGTTAATACCTTTTGGAACTACTAATTCGCCACTATCTATCTTTTGCTGAATTAGAGCTTGTGCGCTTTCAACTACATTGACTTCGGCAAAACCATCTAGTTTATCGAACAATACATAGCCAACTAAAAAGGTATCTTCACTTTTAATGATTTGTGGACCTTGTTCGTAACTTATAGTTGCCAATTCGCTTAAAGGCACAGGACTTCCTTTTTCAACTGGCACATAAATCTGTTGTAAGTCTGTTGGGTTTGCTCGTAATTCTCTTGGGTATCGTACTCGTACACCATATCGCTCTCGACCTTCTACCGTTTGGGTTAAGACCATACCACCAACTGCTACTTTTAATACATCTTGAACATCTTGTATCGAAATGCCATAACGTGCAATTTTCTCTCTATCAATATCAATTAACAAATAGGGTTTACCAACAATACGGTCTGCAAAAACAGCTTCTTTTTTAACACCTTCAGCTTCCTTGATGATGTTTTCTAATTGCACACCAAACGCTTCAATCTGCTTTAAGTCTTGACCTTTTACTTTAATTCCCATAGGTGCTCTCATTCCTGTTTGAAGCATTACCAATCGGGTTTCAATAGGTTGTAGCTTTGGTGCAGAGGTTACGCCTGGCAATTTGGTAACTTTTACAATTTCATTCCAAATATCATCTGGTGATTGTATTTCAGGTCTCCAATTTCGATAGAACTCTCCATTATTGTCTGGAATGAGTTGAGACCTTTCGACTGTGCTCAAGGTGACATTTTCTGTATTATTTGGATTTGCGATAAATCGACCATCTTTTAATTCAAACAAGCCATCATTATTCACTTTGTAGCGTTGGCGTACTCCGTTTTCATTCAGCATATATTCTGGTTTATACTGAATGATATTTTCATACATCGACAAAGGTGCTGGGTCTAATGCAGATTCTGTACGACCTGCTTTTCCAACTACAGTTTCGATTTCAGGAATACTGGCAACTGCCATATCTAACTGCTGTAAAACACGCTTATTTTCTTCTACACCAGAATGTGGCATAGAAGTAGGCATCAATAAAAAAGAACCTTCATTTAACGATGGCATAAATTCTTTGCCTGTGTTTTTCATAATGAAAAAACCAGCAATGACAATTGCAGTTGGAATAGACAAAAACAATAATTTATTATCTAAACACCATCTTAAAATTCGAGTATAATACCTGATAAACAATGAGAAAACACCCAATAAGCCAAAGCAAATGACACCAACAAAGATGAGGTTCCAGAAGATACTTTTATCAACTCCTAAAGGTCTCCAATATTCCGCTAACAGAAATACTATTGCAGTTGTACATATTATGATATTAATTAAGTTGGATTGTTTTTCTGTTATTTTATTTTGAGTACTTAACAATGCTGTGATACCAAAAGCTATCAATATTAATCCTAACCAATAACCATAGATTATTGCTATTATCCCTAATACTATTAAAACGCCATTTAAAGCATATTTAAAATGCGTTTTTATGCTTTTCTTTCTGAATAAAAACGCTGCAAAAGGTGGAATTAAAAACAATGCTACAATTATTGAAGCTGTTAATGCAAAGGTTTTTGTGAATGCTAATGGTCTGAATAGTTTTCCTTCCGCTCCAATCATTGTAAATACAGGAATGAAACTGATAATAGTTGTCATAACTGCGGTTACGATTGCACCAGACACTTCAGCTGTTGCGTTATAGACTACTGTGTTTATGGGTAACTTTTTATGAGATTCCTCGTCGCTCGTTCCTTGCTCTGTCGGAATGACATTTTCGTTTTCATCCAAATGCCTTATAATGTTTTCTGATAGTATGACACCTACGTCGACCATTGTACCAATAGCAATAGCAATACCTGATAATGCCACAATATTAGCATCAACACCAAAGAGTTTCATCGCAATAAACACCATTAAAACCGCTACTGGTAAAAGTCCAGAAATTAGTATGGAAGCTCGAAGATTAAATACCATAATGATAATTACCAGGATGGTAATTAAGATTTCTAAAGTCAATGCTTCATTGAGTGTACCTAAAGTTTCTTGTATCAGTTCTGTTCTGTCATAAAATGGGACTATTGTTACTTGGGAAGTTCTACCATCCGCCAATACTTTTGAAGGTAATCCTGCACTTAATTCATTAATCTTCTCTTTCACATTATTGATTACTTCCATTGGGTTTGCGCCATAACGAGCCACCACAACAGCACCAACAACCTCTGCTCCTTCTTTATCTAATAAACCACGTCTTGTTGCAGGACCTAATGAAACTTTACCAATATCCTTTATCCTAATTGAAGTATAATCTTCTGAAGTGACTACTGCATTTTCGATGTCTGAAATGGATTTCACATAACCCAAACCACGCACTAAATATTCGGCTTGGTTAATTTCCAAAGTCTGTGCACCAATATCCTTATTACTTTCCTTAACTGCTTTTACAACGTGATGTAATCCAATATTATACTGACGCATTAGTTCTGGATTTACGTCCACTTGGTATTCCTGAACATAGCCACCAATAGAAGCGACTTCCGAAACACCACTTGCAGAGGACAACGCATACTTTACATAGTAATCCTGAATACTGCGTAACTCTTGCAAATCCCAACCACCAGTTACATTTCCGTTTTCGTCACGACCTTCTAAAGTGTACCAAAATATTTGTCCTAATCCTGTTGCATCTGGACCCAAAGCAGGATTAACACCTTCGGGCAATAAACCACTTGGTAAGGAATTAAGTTTTTCGAGAATACGACTTCTGCTCCAGTAAAATTCTATATCCTCTTCAAAAATGATATAGATGCTTGAAAACCCAAACATAGAGGAACTACGAATGGTTTTCACTCCAGGAATACCCAATAATGATGTGGTTAATGGATAGGTTATTTGGTCTTCTATATCTTGTGGGGAACGACCATCCCACTTGGTAAATACGATTTGTTGATTTTCACCTATATCGGGAATAGCATCTACTGCTACAGGGGTACTTGGCAAAAATCCTGTATCCCAATTAAAAGGTGCATTAACAGTTCCCCATCCAATAAAAAGGACAAGTAGTAAAACTGCAACGAGTTTGTTTTCTATTAAAAATTTGATGCTTTTATTTAGCATATGATTGATTTTAAACAATTAGACAATAGTGTTGTAAAAACACCGAATACAGTAAATTATCCTTACGACATTGCAGTCATAGGATAAAAGAGTCTATTGTTTAAAAATCAAATTAAGTATGTCTCGTCAATCTTGTAGAGTTGCCTTATGACGAGTGGTGGTTTGTATTCTTCGTAGGTAGATACATTACTGTCTAAACCTTCAAAAAGGTTAATGTAAGTATAAACAAATGAAGCGATGAATACTTGTTGCTCAAACGTGATTTTGTCAACTTGCAATTGTAATTCGTCTTGACCTTCAATTGCTAATTGTTTATCATCACAACAATTTTTCTTGGTAATAGAACATTCTTCGGTTGAAGGCTTTTCCATTTCCATTCCGCAACCTTTGGCTTTTTGAAAGATAGCAGATTCTACTAAAGTATCTCCACAATAATGCATATTCACAGTAAATGACATTGTAGAGAATAACACTACAAAAGTCATTGCTAAAGACATTATTTTATGGAAAATCTGCTTCATATTGATTGCGAAGTTACGAAATTTTAACAACTATTGATTTTGTTTAACAGAAGTTTAATTGATTAATCTGCTTAATCCCATTTCATTTTCTGCAATCGAACTGCATTTAAAATTGCTAATAATGCTACTCCTACATCTGCAAAAACAGCTTCCCACATTGTGGCTAAACCACCTGCTCCTAATATCAAGACAATAACTTTAACTCCAAACGCTAAAATGATATTCTGCCAAACTACTTTGCGTGTAGAACGACTAATTTTAATGGCTCTCACTACTTTTGATGGTTGGTCTGTTTGAATAATGACATCTGCTGTTTCAATAGCTACATCACTACCTAAACCACCCATCGCAATACCAACATTACTTGCTGCTAAAACAGGTGCATCGTTAATACCATCACCTATAAAAGCTACTTTATTTTCAGGATTCTTCTTTAAAGATTCAACTTCGTTTAATTTATCTTCTGGTAGTAAACCACCTTTAGCATTTTCAATATTTAACTCTTTAGCGACTTGTTGAGTTATAGAATCTTTATCACCAGAAAGCATCATAATATTTTTAATGCCTACTTTATGTAAATCTGTAATTGTTTCTTTTGCATCCTCTTTTAATTCATCTGCTATGACTACATAACCTGCAAATTGATTATCGATTGCAACTAATACTATCGATTCTACAATAGATTCCGTTTCAGTTGGAACATTTATATTATTCGCAGTCATTAAGGCTTTGTTACCTACTAAAACAGTTTTACCGTTTACCATACCTTTTAATCCTTTACCTGCAACTTCAGAAACTTCTTTTGCTTCATAGCTATTTTCAGTTCCTTTATATATCATTATAGCTTTAGCAATGGGATGCGTGGACTGTTCTTCCATCGCCATTAAATATTGCATAAATTCGGTTTCTTTCCAATCAATTGCTTTTACTTCTTTGATTTTAAAAACACCTTTAGTTACGGTTCCTGTTTTGTCCATTACCAAAGTATTTATCTTGGTCATTGCATCTAAAAATGAAGCACCTTTAAATAATATTCCATTTTTTGAAGCTGCTCCCAATCCACCGAAATATCCTAATGGAATTGAAATCACTAACGCACAAGGACAAGATATTACCAAGAATATTAATGCTCTGTATAACCAATCTCTAAATATATAATCATCTACAAAAAAGTAAGGTATAAAAGTAACACCAATAGCCAAGAACACTACAATTGGTGTGTAGATACGAGCAAACTGTCTAATGAATAATTCTGTTTTAGACTTACGAGCTGTAGCATTTTGAACCAAGTCTAATATTCTCGCAATAGAACTATCTTCAAACTTGTTGGTTACCTCAACTTCAATAACACTTTCTAAATTGATACTACCTGCGTAAACCTTTGCTTCTTTCTGAATGGAATCTGGTTTGCTTTCGCCTGTTAACGCTGCGGTGTTTAGAGATGCTTTTTCGGATAATAAAATCCCATCTAACGGTATTTTCTCACCTACTCGAATTTGTATTTTTTCACCAATATTTACAGCTTCTGGCGACACACTAACATAATCACCATCACGAAATACATTGGCTTCTTTAGGTCTAACATCTAATAATGCTTTTATATTTCCTTTTGCACGATTTACAGCAGCACTTTGAAATAATTCGCCTACTGCATAAAATAGCATTACTGCAACACCTTCGGGATATTCACCAATAACAAATGCACCAATGGTTGCTATAGACATTAAAAAGAACTCTGTAAAAACATCACCTTTTTTAATACTATTCCAACCCTCTTTCACAACAGGAAGGCCTACAGGTAAATATGCAATACCATACCAAGCAATACGAATCCAATCCTTAAAGAAGGAAACATCAAAATAATCTAAACCTATACCAATGATAAGCATTGTAAAACTTATGATTGCAGGTACATAGGTTTTGAATGCACTACCATTACCGTGATTATGACCATCATCGTGAGAATGTTGTGCTTCTGAATTTGGTTTTAAATCTCTTAAATTGACTTTCTTTTTTTTCATTTAGTTTTGTTTTAGCAACAACTTTTGTTTTGTTGAATTGGTGGACAAGGAACTGTACCATAAGAACAATACACACAACAATCACCTTCGTTTGGTTTTAGAACCGTTTTACAATGCTCACACTCGTAAAAGAATTGACAAGCGTTAGTTGGCATATCTTCCACTTTTTTATGACCGCAGTTAGGGCAAGTGATTTCCGATTTTAATATGGTTTGCATCAATTTTCTTTTTTATCAGTTACTTTATAACCTGTAGCATTAATTGCTTTCTCAATCTCCAATTCATTGGTTTTAGTTTCGTCAAACTCAATGATTGAGTTACCATTTTCGTATGATGTTTTTGAGTTTACAATTCCGTTAAGTTTATTTACTTCGTGGTTTACGTGAGCTTCACAACTGGCACAGGTCATACCACTTATTTTATACTCTGTTGTTTTGATATTTGAGTTATTAACTATTATGATTTGTTTTTCGGTTTTTGGATATAACATACTTGAGTAGTATGGGAAAGCCAACATCACAATTGCAAATGCTGTTACCACTCCTAAAAAGGTTTTTGAATGCATAAATTTTGGTTTTTCATCCGTTTCACATTCGCCGCAGTCTATTTCTTTTTCTGGCTTGAATTTTTGATACCAAGCAAAGAGAAGAACTACTATTGTTAGCCCAATTAAGTAAGGTCTAAATGGTTCTATCCAAGAAAAAGTTGAAGCTACACCGCTTGTTCCTGCTATTAAAGCCAAAACAGGTGTTATACAACATAATGAAGCTGTAATTGCTGTAAGCAAACTTGTTATCGCTAATTTACTTTTCATAATTACTTAATTCTTTGATTACAAAAATGCAATTAAAAAGCGTGCAATGGAAGTGCATTTATTATCCACTACACTTATCACATATACCTTTTACAACCAAGTTTACATTTTCTGAAACAAATCCATCAGGCACTTTAATTTGTGGAATTTTATGTTCTGTTAAGCAAATGGTTTCATTACAATTATTACAATGGAAATGTAAGTGCAAATCGGTTTTTATATCACAATTACATCCCTTTTCGCATAAAGCATATTTTGTAATCCCTGTACCATCGTCAATTTGATGCACAATATCCTTTTCTTCAAAGGTTTTAATAGTTCTGTACAAGGTAGTTCTATCTGCTTTTTCAAAAGCATTTTCAATATCACTTAATGTTACCGCTATCTCTTTTTCTGCAAGAAACTTATAAATTAACATACGCATTGCTGTAACACGAATATTTTTTGACTCTAATACTTGTTCTATTGTTTCCATAATTAATCGTGGTCTTCCGCTTCTCCTTTTTTCATTTCTGCCATAAGATAATAAGCATTGTTATAAGCGAATTTTGTGTTTTCATCTATTTCTTCAGTAAATTTAATTGCTACCCATTTGCCATCTTTTTCTCCAACAATCACTTCAACAGGTTTAAAGCTCCAATCATCATTTTCTTTTTCTCCTGAAAATATATAATGTTTATCTCCTTCTTTAAAAATGGCACTTTCCGGTAATGCTTTAGTTTGGGTATTATTTACTTGAATTTTACCTTGAATATACATCCCAGGAATTAAATTACCTTTTTTGTTTTCTATTTCTGCGTGAACGTGAACTGCTTTCGGGCTGTCTTCAAACGTTTTACTCACGGAATAGATTTCTGCGGTAAGTTCTGTATCTGGTATAGATTGTACCGTAAAGTTTACTCTTTGACCCTTCTGTACTTTATGGACATCTTTTTCAAAGACCATAAAATCTGCGTGAGCGTGATGCGTATTTACTACCTCAAACAACTCTGTTTGTGGCTCTACATATTGTCCTGTTTTTACTTCAACTTTTTGTACGAAACCCTCTATTGGACTTCGCAATGCTATGCGCTGTGAAATTGTGCCATTACGAACAGAAGTTGTATTGACGTTCAATATTCTTAATTGTGCTTGCAGACCATTTACTATTGCTTTTGAAGCATCATATTCTGCTTCTGCCTTTTGAAAATTAGCACCAGAGCCAACGCCTGCTTCATACAGCTTTTGTTGACGTTCATAATTCTTTTTTAGAAAATTACTATTGCTATAAGCGTTTAAATAATCCGTTTGTAATTTTATAATATTTGGGTGCGATAGATAAGCCACTACTTGACCTTTATTAACCTTATCACCTTCAATCACTTCAATTGAAACGACATTTGCACCAACAACAGTAGTAATAGCTGCTTCGTTTTGTGGTGGTACTTCTAACGTTCCGTTTGCTTCTACATAGCCGCTCATATTACGTAATGCCAACGTATCTATTTTCATTTTTAAAGCATCGAATTGCTGTTGTGATAGCATTACTTCTTCGCTTTCATTATGTTCTTCATTAACTTCTGTTTTTTCTTCCTCATCGTGGGAATGGCCATCATTCTCGTTATGATTTTCTTTATTTCCGCAAGCTGAAACAAAAATGGTTAACACCATTACGGTAAGAATTTTATATATTTTATTTTTCATTGTCTTATTGATTAAAATATTGTAATTGAAATGTGCTTTCTAAATAGTTTACTAATGCAGTCTGTGCTTCAAGTTCCGATTGAATTGCTTCTTTTATCAACTGCGTAAATGCAGTATAATCAATTTCGCCTTCTCTATATGCCAGTAATGCACCTGTTTTTTGCTCTTTTGTTAATGGTAAAACTTGGTCTTTGTAAAACTCCCAAGACGTTTTCCATTTGAAATAATTTTCTTTAGCCTGAACAAACCTTGATTGTACTTCCTGTTTTTTGAACGCTACGTTGGTTTCTGCTATTTCTTTATCAATTCTGGCACTTCTAACTTGTGCTTTGTTAGAACCTGATAAAAACGGAATTGAAATTCCTGCTTGATAGGTGTAAAATCCTGAATTGCCATTGACACGCTGTAAGCCACCTTGAAGATTGAACTTCGGTAAATTATCTGCCTTTGCAGCTTTATATTTGGCTTCTGCTTCATCTACAATGTTCTGCGACATACTGTACAATGGATGATTTTCAATACTGAACGTTTCCATATCATTCTCCATCACTACGTCAAACTCATCTGAAACTGTAAAAACTTCTTCTGATACCAACCACAAATTGAATTGTTGTAAGGCAATAAGATAATTACTATAGGCTTGCGCTTTTTTATTCTGAATTTGAAACGCTTGATTTTTTGCTGCTGAATATTCTAATTTAGAAATGGCTTCGACTTCATAATTTAAAGCTACTGCTTGTTCAAATTTGGAATAAATGGAATCCAGTTCTTTATACAAGTTATAGTTCCGTTTCATTTGATAGCATTTAGACCACGCTTTTTTTACTTCCAATTCCAGTTCCAATTCGGAAAGTTGAAAGGCTTTTTGTGCTAACTGAATGCGTTGTTCTTGTAACTTCCTTTTTGAACCAATACCAAACACATCAATATTAGATTGACCAATACCTATGGTTGTATAAATACCATTGCCACTATTAACTTCTTCTCCACCTGTAAAAATTTGAGTCGTTCCGAAATCATAGGCAGTCGCTTTTAATTGTTCTTGTTTTGTAATTTCCAACTGCTTTTGCTTCAATAATGGATAATTACTTTTTGCGAGTTTAACAGCTTCCTGTAATGAAATTTCGGGAATTGTATCATTCAACTCTTGTGCATTACTTTGTGGTGAAAAGCCAAATAGTAATAATACAACTGCTGTTGCTGTTACTAACTTTTTATTTGGCTTAAACGTAAAAGATTTGTTTTCTACCCAATGATATAAAATTGGTAAAACAAATAAGGTAAGCAAAGTTGAAGTTAATAATCCACCAATAACTACAGTTGCCAAAGGACGCTGTACTTCTGCACCAGCTGATGATGAAATAGCCATTGGTAGAAAGCCTAATACATCTGTAAAAGCAGTTAGCATAATAGGTCTGATTCTTCGTTTAGTACCTTCAACTATTCTATCCTTTAAATTGGTTACACCTTCTTCTTTTAATTCGTTGAGTCCGCTTATCATTACCAATCCATTTAATACCGCAACACCAAACAACACAATAAAACCAACACCTGCCGAAATACTAAATGGCATATCACGCAACCATAAGGCTACTACACCACCAATAGTTGCCATTGGGATGGCTATATAAATCATTAAGGTTTGAGGTAGTGATTTTAATGCAAAGTATATTAGTATAAATATGAGTAATAAGGCGATAGGAACAACGGTTTGTAATCGGTTGCTGGCACGTTCCAGATTTTCAAATGCACCACCATAGCGAATAAAATAACCCGATGGTAGTTCCAATTGTGCATCTAATTTTGATTTTATTTCAGTTACCAACGATTTTACATCTCGACCTCTGACATTGATACCTACATAGGTTCTTCTGTTGGTATTGTCTCTACTTATTTGCATTGGTCCTGCTTTGTAACTTACATCAGCTACTTCGCGAAGTGGAATCTGTGCACCAGAAGGTAAGTTGATAAACAAATTTTGCACATCTGTTATGTCTTTACGATTATGAGAACTTAACCTAACCACCAAATCAAATCGCTTTTCTCCTTCAAATATAGTACCTGCTACTCCTCCTGCAAAAGCTGATTGCACAATTTGATTTAACGTGTTTATTTGAAGTCCGTATTGTGCCAATTTATTTCTATTGTAAGTAATGGTCATTTGTGGCAATCCTTTCGTAGCTTCTGCTCGCATATCACCTATACCTTCAGTATCTGCAATAATTTTTGATATTTCCTCTGCTTTTTGAGCGAGGATGTTTATATCTTCGCCATAAAGTTTAACAGCAATATCTTCTCTAATACCTTCAAGCAACTCGTTAAAACGCATTTCAATAGGTTGGGTAAACTCATAATTAACGCCAGGAATAATTTCGACTGCCTCTTTTATTTCTTCAATGAGTTCATCTTTTGAAGACACTGTTGTCCATTCGCTTTTAGGTTTTAGGATTACAAAAATATCCGCAAAATCCATCGGCATTGGGTCTGTAGGCACTTCGGCAACACCAATACGACTAACAATTTTTTCTACTTCTGGAAATTTTGCTTTTACTATTTGCTCTATTTTAGTGGTAGTTTCAATGGTTTCAGTAAGGGAACTACCTGGTTTTAAAATAGCGTGAAATGCAATATCACCTTCATCGAGTTGCGGGATAAATTCACCACCCATTCTTGAAAACATAAAAACGGTTATCCCAAACAACACAACTGCAATACCAATTACCCATTTACCTTTTCGCAAGGCTCTAACCAATAAAGGTTGATATTTGTCTTCAACCCAATGTACAAATCTATCTCCATAAGATTTTTTATCATTTTTTGGTGCTCTTAACACTAAAGCAGACATCATTGGCACATAGGTTAAACACAGTACCATTGCACCAATCATAGCAAAAATAAAGGTCAATGCCATTGGTTTAAACATCTTTCCTTCAATACCTTGTAAGGCTAAAATGGGTAGAAAAACGATAAGGATAATCAACTGACCGAAAAACGCAGCGTTCATCATCTTTTTTGAAGCATTAGACGCCACTTTATCTCGCTCTTTGGATGTAAGCTGTTTCTTTTTTAGTACTTGTGATGCAATGAGAAATACTGTACTTTCTACAATAATTACAGCGCCATCAACTATAATACCGAAATCTATTGCTCCCAAACTCATTAAGTTTACCCAAACATCGAACACGTTCATTAAAATAAAAGCGAATAATAAGGATAATGGTATTGTTGAAGCAACGATTAAACCACCTCGCCAATTACCCAATAAGAAGATAAGCACAAAAATAACTATCAATGCACCTTCAATAAGATTTGTGGTTACAGTAGAAGTTGTTTCGCCAATTAATTTACTTCGGTCTAATAATGGTTCAATAATTACGCCTTCTGGTAATGACTTTTCAATTTGAGCCATTCGCTCTTTTACATTGGCAATAACATCATTGGAATTTGCACCTTTTAGCATCATCACCAATCCACCTACAACTTCACCTTCACCATCTTGGGTTAATGCACCGTAACGTATGGCAGAACCGAATTGCACAGTTGCAATATCATTAATAGTTACAGGAATATTATTAACGGTTTTTACCGTAATTTTTTTAATGTCTTCTAAACTCCGTACCAAGCCTTCTCCACGAATAAAATTAGCCTGATGGTTCTTTTCAATATATGCACCACCTGTATTTTGATTATTGGCTTCAAGTGCATTAAAGACATCTGTAATGGTCAATCCAATTGCGTTTAAATCGTTTGGGTCAACCGCGACTTCGTATTGTTTAATTTTACCGCCTATAGCGTTAACCTCAACCACACCTTCTACCATTGCCATTTGACGTTGTACAATCCAATCCTGCATTGAGCGTAAATCTGCAATGTCGTATTTGTCTTTATACTCTGGTGCTACTTTTAAGGTGTATTGATAAATTTCCCCTAATCCTGTGGAAATAGGTCCCATAGTAGGTTCTCCAAAACCAGCTGGAATTTGTTCTTTGACTTCGTTTAGTTTTTCGGCTACTAATTGACGAGGTAGATATGTTCCCATATCATCGTCGAATACGATGGTAACAACCGATAAGCCAAAACGAGAGATTGACCTAATTTCCTTTACATCAGGCAGGTTGCTCATTGCAACTTCCACAGGGTAGGTTACAAATTGTTCAATATCTTCTGTACCTAAATTAGGTGCTTGTGTAATAACCTGTACTTGGTTATTGGTAATGTCTGGAACAGCATCGATTGGCACTTTGGTCATACTCCAAATACCTGCTCCAATTATGGTAAGCGTAAGCAAACCAATAATGAATTTGTTATTGATTGAAAAATCAATGATTTTATTAATCATAGTAAAATTTTAATTCAGTTAAACATATCATTTTGCGCTTCGCGCAAAATAAAAGCGAAGCAATGCTTTTGTTAAAAAGCATTGCGTAAGGATATAGCTATCCTTTAAAAAACTGAATTATGCCTGTGGTGGCTGTAAAATGGAAGTGGTAAAATCTTTTTTTATACCGTTTAAGTAGAGAAAATCTTGAGAAGAAATGTATTTAAACTCAAATTTTATTTCTGCGAATTTGAAATAAGTTGCGTTTATATGGCAACATTGGCAAATACAAAATGGGGAACATAAATCTGCATCTTGATGTTGGTGGTTATCACCTAAATCTTGAGAAATTTTTTTTTTAACTTCATTGTCAAAAGTACCTGTATCTTCACAAGGCACTAAATTTAGTGTGAAGATATAGATTGACAATATGAATGCTAAAAATTTCATTAAGGCAAATATAAGAATTTTTTAATGCAATGGTTGTGCAAATAAATTGATTGGTAAATTATAAAAACCATAACGCATCTTTAGCATCGTCTGGAACGCCATTATTAAAACGTGGTGCTATTTGTGCTACCATTTCTGGATATTTTATAGTGATTGGAACATTTTGTTGTCGAAGTGATTTCCAATACAATCTGCTAAACTGATACACTTGTGTTAATAATTCTAACACTACATCTGCATCTTCAAAAGCATCTTCATCTGGACTGCTTATTTTTATCTTTATTGGGAATGGATAACCATCTGTATCTGAATAAAAACGGTCACTTGGATAACGTGCATTATTAAACAATAGGAATTGATTTTCGCTAATTCGTATGTATGTCCCACTAACTGGCATTAGCTTTTTATTCCAATTAAGGTCGTAAGCAATAATATCTTCTGCTTCTGTTTTATTGATATTTAGAATGTAGAGTGGAATTTTTAAGCCTAATGTATGCATCCCTCTAATAATTGGTTTTAGTTCCTCGTAACTCATTTCCTTATAAAAGTGAATCACTACTTTATCTGCTTCTGCAACCGATGTAAAATCTCTTATGGCTTTACATATACTTCCTGCCAATAGGTCTGTTTCGCTTTGGTCGAAATACTCGAACTTTCTAAACAAGCCATTGTTTTGAAAACTAAAAGCACTTGCAATATACCGTCTGTTTTCGCCTTGATTGGTAAATGCACCAACACCAATTACTAATTCCTTTTTATCAGTTACTGCGAGTTTCCAAGGTGCACCACCTAATTTGGCGTGAATTGCCAACGCCATATTTTGCAATGAAAATTGGAAGTTGTATTGATTCTCGATATTGACCACCATTTTTTCATAATCTACAACTTGTGTAACAATGCCTTCGTTTAAAAAGAGTTCTTTGATTTGAATATAGATTTCTCGGTCTTCGGGATTTGGTGTATACTTATCGAAAGGACTTAAATAGAAAGCTGCATAACGCACATTATCGTGGTCAAACGAAAGGTTTTCTAATTGCTCTGTTATTTCTGGTATTGGGTTGTTTTCGTTGGTAAACTCAATAAAATGTTCTTTAGAAGTTGAAGCCTTAATATTTACATAAGCCTCAATCCCTTTAAAATATTTTTTATCCGCAGTAACACCAGTTTTGAGGTTATTGTAAAAGGTTTTAATTGCTTCTTTATGTGACGTATGGTACACAAAGAAAAACTTAATGTTTTGGTTGTTGGGTCTTTTGTAAGGGTTGAGGTTATTCATTGCCAATTTAGGCACTAAATGGGTTTTCTTGTTACCGTATTGGTCTTTACCAAATTCTAATAATCCTACTTGTGGGTCAATGTGATTGATACGATTGAGTGGCACATCAATAAACGCATCATTCTTAAACGGAAATATGGCTTTAAAGTCTTCTGTAAATAGATAGTTGGTTGCAAAATTATTAATAAGTGCTACATACTTTTGGTATTTGTTGGCTGGTCTTACTGGTTCTTCAATAGGTATATCTAATGCTCGTGCTAATGGTAAACTAAAAATTGGGAATGCTTGGTCAAACTGAATAGCATTGTAAAATTCTTGTTTTTCCTCTGTGTCGAGGTCCATTTGGTAATTGAACGTTTTTTGACCATATACACAACGCCTTATTAACTCTGAATCCTCTATATCCTTAACCGACGTTGTAAGGACTTTTGAAGTACCATCGTATGATACAATTAACTCTGGTAAGTCTGTGAGTTTTGCAAACTGTATTTTAAATGAAAATTTATAGTAGAGGTTATAGTCTGCTGTATTCCCTTTTTTTGAAGGCATCCACACTTGTACATCACCAACGAAGTTTTTTACTACTATATAGTCTTTAGATTTAAAATAGCTTCTTAATTGATGTTTAAGGAATTGCTTGTAAATTCTTAATTCTCTACCATCTACTAAATTTAGCTTAATGCTTGGTGCATCTGGTATTTCTGTTGTAAATGTTGTAAATATTTGGTCTGTGTTAGATAAGTCTGTATCTGGAAACACCTCTTTAATCTGCCTTGAAAATTTAGATTTATGGATAGGATGACTACCTTCCATATCCTCTAAAGTTAAATAAATAGTAGGCGCACTATTAGGCCATTTAAAGTTGAGTATGTTGGTTTTGAGGTGTTCTTGCATTGGTAATGAGGTGTTTTTGGGTTTTACATATTTATTTTTTTAGTTTCAATTTAAAAGATTGCCACGTCGCTGCGCTTCTCGCAATGACAAGTATTATTAATTTTTATGAATTTTCAACAATCTCTCGTTCTTCTTGTGTTAAGCCATATAAATCGTACACCATAGTATCAATTGTTTTTTCTGTTTGGGTGATTTGGGTTTGTAACTCTTGGGCTTTTTTCTTGTTATCCTCGAAGAGTTCTAACCACTCAAACTCGTCTTTTTTGGTAAGCGGTGTGCCACCTGCTTTTTTAATGGCTTTGTTGAGTTCTTTTATAAAGTCTGCAAAGTCTAATTCGTGCCAGTTATCGAGTTTGCGTGTTAGTTTTTCTAAACTAAATTGTGATGATATGTAGTTCTGAAACCTTGATGCTAAAATTTGAAAGTCATTTACAAGTTCAATTACGGTATTAGCTTTACTTTCTAATGCAGACTCATTTTTAATTTCTGGAATTGGAATTTGTTCAAAGTATTGCGGTTTTACCTCAATATAACCACCACTTCTTACAACACAAATAGATTTAAGAAACTCCCAAACTATTTTGGAATTTAGAACACACAATAATGCTTTACTGTTAACAGGAAGAAAGACTGCTGGTGCATTAACAAATGTTCCTATTGAATCAAAACAGAATTTATTAGTGTTTTGAAGATTGGGGAAAATTATTTTTGGTTTCTCAAATAAATCATAATAAGCACAATTTCTTAATTCCCACCAATAATCACCTTGGTCATAACGTTTTATTGCTCTTTCTTTAAAAGACAACAAATGATTGAAAATTTGAGGAAAATCTTTTATTAAACTTTCAAGTTTTTCAGTCTCTGAAGATTGATTAGCATAAACTTCATTAGTCCATTTACTTTTAAACAAAATTAGCTTTTGCTCTACCTTTTGAACATTCCATTTTTTTATTTCCTTTCCTTCTAAAATTGGCTTTATATGTTCTGAAAATGACCAATTATTATCAATTATAAAAGCATCATTTAAGGCAGTTTTAACACCATAATAACATTTTCCATATTTGTCTCTTAAATTAGTATGTTGTAAAATTTTGTTGAAAATATTAGCCATTCCAACAGATAAAAATGACCAAGACTTTGAATTTAAAGAAGATTGTAAAACTTGTATTTCATTTTCATTATCAATATCAATTACTCTACTTTGAGCAATTTTGGGAATTTTAATGTATTTAAAATTGCAATCCTTTCCTACTCCGTTTTCCAGAATAATTATAACAGGATATGTGGTCGCTCCTTCAAATATTTGTACTTCTGTAAAGTCAATATATTCTTTTAGGCTTGTTTTATTGGTTAAATATTCTCTTAATACTTTCCCAGCTGTTGTTTTATCAAAGGTATTTGATATGTAACCCATTAATCCATTGTCATTAATGATTTTTGAACCTAACTCATAGAAATAAGCAAATAAATCACTTGCTGAATGGTAAACTGAATAATTCTTTTCAAAATAGCCTAAATAGTTTGTAAGCAATTCTGCTCTCACATAAGGTGGATTTCCAATTATTACATCAAATCCTTGTTTTAAATCAGCAGATTGCTTCGTTGTGCCTCCTCGCAATGACGGATTGAATATCTGTGGAAATTCTTGTTGCCAATTAAAGGCTTTATCTCCTGCAACGGTTTTGCTATCAATTAATGAGTTGCCACATTTTATATTGTTGCTTAAATCGTTTAGTTTCCGGCGTGGTTGTGCGGTGCGTAACCATAGCGATAGTTTGGCAATTTCTACAGATTCTTCATTAAGGTCTACGCCATAAATATTGTTTTCTAAAATGGTGTTTTCTATATCGCTTAATATAAGGCCACCACCTAATACTTTTGCTTTTAGCTCATCGATGTAACGGTGTTCTTTAATAAGAAAATCTAACGCTTGGTTTAAAAATGCACCAGAGCCACAAGCTGGGTCGCAAATGGTTATTTGCAGTAACCACGCTCTGTAATTATCTAAAACTTCTAATAGTTGCTTTTTGGTGTTTTGGTGTGTTCCCTTTTTAATCTCGAAATAGGCTTCTTCCTTAAAACCTAATTGGTCTTTTTTCTCTTGGCAAAGTTTACCAACGGTATTTTCTACAATGTATTTGGTAATGTATTTGGGTGTGTAGAACACGCCATCTTTTTTACGCTTACTCTTTTGCTTATCGAACTCGCCACCTTCAATTTCGGCATTAACACTTTCTATTTCGTTAAGTGAGTTTTCAAAAATGTGCCCTAAAATATTGACATCTACCTGACTGCTAAAATCGTATTTAGCGAGTTTATAGGCGTGTTTGTAAAGCAAGTCATCATCAATCTCCAAACTATCTAAAATGGCATCCGGTTTAAACAATCCGCCATTGTAGGCATATATTTCAGCTCTTGATGTTGTGCCTTTTCTACCTTCATCTAAAAAATGAAAATATTGTTTAAAAAGGTTATACAATGGGCGTTCGTCTCCAAAATCGATGTCGGCTTTCCACTTATCTAATATCTGTATGGTTGAATTTGGTGGTAATAGGTCTCTATCTTCGGCAAAGAAAATGAACAGAAAACGGTCTATGAGTTTCTGTGATTTTTTGAATAGGGATAGTTTTACGTTTTTTTCGAGTGCTTTTAGTTCGGTGCTATCGTCTCCATTATGAGATTGCCGCGCTTCGCTCGCAATGACATTTTGTTTTAGGCGTTTGGCATTTCGTTTTACGAGGTCTCTAAAGAGTTCGCGTTTAAATACGGAATAGTCGTTGTAAAACTGTTTGGTAATCTTGTCTTCCTCAACTAAAGACGCTTCTTTAATGGTTAATGGTAGATTGTTGAGAATGTTATCCTTTTGTAAGCACAGGTGCATTAAAGCAAATTCTTCGGGCGCTAACTGAAAGAGATTAAACTCTAAAAACTCGGTAGCATCATTGATGTAAAACCGCAACTTCTCAAAGTTGGATGTGATGACATACACACAACCCTTTTGGTTGGCTTTATAGTCGAATGCCTGTTTACGGATGCTTTCTAAATCTTTGGTGTTGGTTCCCTTTAGCTCAATAACTCCAATAGCTTTGGTTTCCTTTAAAATAGCTCCATCTGCTTTTCCTGCTCCTTTTTGGTTTTTAAACTCGGTAGTGATATTAAAATCAGGCTTTGGATTTAGCGTATAACCCAAGACATTGACAAACAGCTCATCCAGAAACTTTGCCTGGTACTGTTCTTCTTTAGAGTTTTTAATATTCTCTTGAATGGTAGCATTGTGAAAATACTTGGTGTATTTTTTATAGGCACGCTCAACTACTGAATTATCTTGTTGCGCCAGATATGTTTTTAATACTGATGTTTGAAATAATGCCATTTAAAGCTACTTTTTTTGGTTGGTTAAGTTCTTAATTTCTTCTTCTACTTTTTTGAGGATTTCCGTACTGTTGGATTCATCTTTAAGCATATTGACAATTTTATCAGCCATCCAAAACTTTAGTAACTCACTTTCACTTTTGTTTAAAGCCTTTGCTAAATCTTCTACTTGTTCCTTTCTGGCAATACGAGTCCCACGTTCAATTTTACTTAATAAGGCGGTATCAATGTTCATTTGAGAGGCAACCTCACGCAGTAATAGTTGCTTTTCTTCCCTTAACTTCCTTATATAATTACCAAATGTCATTTTAGAGATATTTTGACTTGTCAATATTTGTCTAATTTAATAAAAGGAAACAAAAGGAAAGTAAAAAGATATAAACAGTTATTAACAGGTAATGAGGAAGTTGAGGATTTGAGGAAATCCATTTAATCATTTCCTTAAATCCTCGAAATCCTTAACTATGTCTTTGCAGGATTTGAGTAGTTATTGTGTGCTTCTCTGTGTATTAATCCTGCATCAACAAATTTGGTAATATAACCTTCTGCGGTTTTATGTGGTATGCTCTGTTTTGTGGCTAAATCTAAATACTCTTGTCTGCTAAACTGCTTTGGTAAACTTTCTAAAAAGCGTTCCTTTCTATTTAATCGTTTTGTTGCTTTTTGCTCAATAGGTAAGTCGTTAAAAACTTTACTACTGTGTTTTACTAAAATTGAAATTATGGTTAGTGCGTTTTTAAAATCCATATCCTCACATTCTTTAGTTGCGTTTACATCACCATCTTCCATAATACGAAATGCTGTGAATAGCATCATTATCCTAAACGCAATTAAGCCTAAACGCCTTATCGTTGCGATGTACTCTTCGGGTTGTAGGTTGATGTATTTGGTCTGTAAAGATTCAAAAAACGTATTGAATTGCTGTTGTTGGGTTGTAGTTAACCGTATTTCAATCTCTGGATTGTTTTTCAGGGTTTTGTACAGTTCTAAAAACTCGCTACCCAATTGGTTATAGTAATCGTCTAAACCTACTTTATTGCTATTTTGAAACACGTTTTTCCAAGTTGGTTTGATATTCATATAGTAGAACATAAAGCGACTGAACAAGCCATTTTCGGCATTGGGTATTAAGGTTGCCACTTGTTTTGGTGTCCCTGATAATACTGTTGATAAACACGGTTTCTCAATATCTACATATTCTCTATCGGTTCTACGATAATAGCTTATGGTTTCGTGATGAAAGGCTTTACGAAATCCATCGGAATAATTACCATAATCGCTTTTAAAGGCTTGTGCTAATGTATCTCCTTCGGTTTCAAAAATTAATCCTCTACCATCATTATCAGAAATTAATTGATATACGCCTGTTACACTATTGTTAGCAGGAATAAACAGCATTCGTTCTGGTGGTTTACTCGGTTTTTCCAAGTTTTCATCTTTGCCTTTGTTCATATTGTAAGTAGCAGTTTCTGCTTGAAATTGCTGTTTTAATACTTTGGCTTGTTCCCGTTTTAACTTGTGAACAGGTTCTACCAAATTTTTAATTTGGTTAAGTCTTCCTTTACCTGCAGATGCAGGTGCTGTAACAAATAGATATAAATTACAAAACACTTTACGTTGGTCATAGATTCCGAAGAGTTTAGGAAAGCACGCACTAAATGCTGTTAATGCGCCTAATAACAAAATGTCCTTTTCTTCCTGACCATTAGCAGGGTTTACAACTTGTTGTAAAAACTGTGGCAAATTCTCATATACCTTTTCTGGTATTGTTGGCATTGCTTGGTTGGGTGTATCAACAATAGTTGCAACGTTTGTTGCAACTTCGTTGTTGTTTTGTTGTTTGGTCGGTTTGATACCTGATTGATGTGCGTAATGGTAAAAGGTAGCAATTGTAATTCCGTGTCCTTTTGCGTTTAGGCATTTGTTGAATTGTGCGTCACACTCTTTGGCATCGTAACCTGCATAATTTTTACTTATACGGTGAAAATAATCCCTTCCTGTTTCTCCATACTCTTCTGCTAAAGCAAAGCCTAAATCTCTCCAAGTGGCATAGCCTCCTGTTATGTCTGTACCTGATTGCTCGATTGCTGAAATGTAGGATTCAATATCGTTATCAGCAACAGCAACAACTTGAGTTATTGTCTTGTTGCTTTTTGGTTTTATTGGCTCTTTAGGAACTTCTAACCAATCTTTTGGGTTAAATATTTTAGTCATAATGCTTGATGTCTTTTATGTAAAAAGGCTGTTGGGTCGTATGGTAAAAAACACGCTCTGGAAACGTCTTTACCTGACTGGTCAACCTCAATGTTATAATTGTGTTTAATGTAATTTGCTACTGCTGTGAAATATTCTGAATGTGATACTTCTGAAATATCTATTCTAATAATCCATTTTAAACCATCACCAGATGGTGATATGAATAGCATTTCGGTTTCAAAATATTCATCATTTAAGAGTTGTGTTCTTAACTCTTGTAAATTCTCTAAATGGTCAAAATCAATCGTTAATAGATTAGAATGCTTTAGCAAATTGTTATCACTTCGTTTTTCAAATGTTCCTGAAAGTGTTACGTAATCAAAGCGATTTGCTTTGAATTTACGTGCTTCTTTTACATTGGTAATTGCTCTTAATTCTTCAGTAATCCTTTTGTATTTATCACTTGTGATTAATGCAAATATTTGATGCAGTCGCAATGTTTCCGCAGGAAATACATTACGAACAGGTGCTTTGAAAAAGCTACAGTAAGCATACCAGGTATCGTCTGGTTCGTTTAACCATTCTAACTCGTCATTTTCTTTGATTTCTAAATTCAGATGTACTGCTTCATTTATTTTCTGCAATAAATCAGCTTCATCAATAGTTTTAAAATGATATTTGGCAAATTCAAATACATCACCGTTAAAGGTTTTTAGTTCGGTATCTCTATGGGTTGCAATCACTCCATCAATATGAATCCGTAAAGTTTCTTTTCCACCATTAAATGGGTTACGAGTTATCCCGCAGTCCCTTCCTTTTACGGAAAGGACTGTTGTATCAGGATAATACTGTCTTAACACATAGGCATAAATCTTTAAGCCATAATGTGTTTTGTCTAAAATTGCTTCTCTACTTATTTCCATCTTGCTTGAAATTATGGTTGTAGTAGTTATCTTGAAGCAATTGCTCTATGTCAGCAACTCTATAGTAAAATTTACCTTTTACTTTGCTGTAAGGCAAAGTGCCATTGGTTCTTAAAGTTTGCAACGTACGCTTACTAATATGTAAAGTCTGCAATACATCTTGATTGTCTATCCACGTATCCTTTAATACTTCTGCTCTCGATTGTCGCAACAATTCGATACGTGCTTTTAAGTCCTTGATATCTTGCGAGAGTGCCAAGATTAAATCGATTATTTCAGTCATAACTTCACCGCTCCTTTCTTAATTAGGTAATCGGCAGCTTGCTGTTCGATTTCATCTTGTGAATCAACACGGTTACTTAATAACCATTCTTCTAATTCGACTCTGTTAAAATAAATTTTCTTTCCATTCGGTTTATAATGTGGAATGGTTCCTGTACTTGTAAGTTTGTATAAATGGGATTGTGATAATTCCAAAAACTTACACGCTTCGTTGAAGCTCAATACGTTTTTTACAATAATGTTTCTGTCTAAAACGTGCTGTTCAATAATTTTGAGACGTTCTAATATTTCGTCCATAACTAATAAAATTTTAGTTTATAGTAAATGGACATCTGGCCAAATGTCATTCTTGGTTTTCAAGAACAGGACAAAGGTTCAAAATTGGCTTCTCGATTTTAGTAAGAGTGTAAAACAAGGGTAAGACAACAGTAAGGTTTCTTACTATTCTTACTGTTTTTTATTGCAGTTGTTGGATAATTTTATCTATTTCTTCCTTTTCTTTTGGGTTATGAACTTTGTTTTTGTGAAGATTATTAGCCTTTAATAGCGTACCTGTTTTGGTAACAAATTTTCCAGAACGTTCTATTGCCGTAGGATTGAAATAAATAAAAAATGGTTTAAGTTTTGTTACAAGGTAACTAAACTGTGTCGTCTCGCATTGAAGATAAATTTGCGATTCTGTATTTGTGAAATCTTTTGCTAATAAGAGTTCGTGCAACTGTTCTACAGTTGTACGGTTATCTAACAAATCTATTTTTAGATTTACCAGTTTGAGCACAGTTAGCAAAGTTGAAGTGTCATTACTTTTATATCCGAAAGAAGTCTTTGGTTTTGCTTTCGTTTTTGATGTTTTTTTGGTAGCAACTTTTTTAGTGGTGCTCTTTTCTATCACATTAACATCAAAAGTTTCATCATTAAAGTATTTTTCTGCAATTTCTGAAATAGAAAATGTTGTGTTTTCTGAAAACTGACCGTATTGCTCTTGTAGTTCAGCATACAATCTTATAGCAGACACTTTTAAGTAGTTTATGATATAATTATCATCATTATTTAAATCTGCTGTTATTCCTCTCTTATTGATATAAGTTGCAATGTCATTTAAGTACTTATCAAATTTATTAAGTAGAATAGTATAGCTATATTTATTTTCCGGTGTAGTTGCATTTACGGGAAATTCTTTTGAAAATGATGCTACTGTATTTTCTGTTTCAATAAAGATTAGCTTTTGGTAGTATTCTTTTTTCGCATTTAAAGGCTTTTTAAAGTTTACTTTAAAAACTGCATTATTGGCTTTTGGATTCAATTTAAAATCAGACAGTAGGTATTTAAAATCCTTTTTTTGTCTATTATCTCTATGTAAGCCATTGGTTATAGAAACCAAACTTGAAAATACACTTCCTTTCATTATAAATCCAGTTGAATACGGTTAGCAGCTTCTTTCTTTTTATCGTCAATTACTTTAGCATATATCTGTGTAGTGCGTAATTCTTTATGACCTAATAATTTTGATACTGTATATATGTCTGTACCCAATGTTAATTGTAAGGTAGCGTAGGTATGGCGCGCGCAATGGAAGGTTATATTTTTAGTAATACCTGCTTTCATCATCCATTGTTGTAGCTTTAAGTTAGACCAGGCACTATAATGTAAGCCATCAAACACTTTATCATCTGGATTACCTTTTTCTCCTAATAGATTTCTTGCTTGGTCTGATATTGGTAAGGTTTCTACACCTTTAGTTTTCTTTTGTCTAAATCTGATATAATATCCCATTTCTTTAGAGTGCTGGATTTCTGACCATATTAGTTTTTCAATATCTGACCAACGTAATCCGGTTAAAGCTGAAAAAATAAAAGCATTTTTTAAAATAGGTAGTTCACATTCTGTATTAACTGCCTTTTGTAATTCATCAAGCGTTAAAAATTCTCGTTGAGGTTCGCCTTGTTTAAAGTATTCAACACCATTTGCAGGATTTACTTTTAATATACCATCCTTTACAGCCTGTTTTAATGCTGCTGAAAATTTCCCGAAATATGAATATTTTGAATTTTGAGACAATTGCTTACCTGCTCTACCTATTGCATCTTTATCTAAATACTCTTTGAAACGCTCAACAAATGATTTGTCTATATCTTGAAAACTAACATCAGTTGGACAAAACTTTTTTAAATGTTTTAGCATACTATTCCAATTACCATAATTGCCAGAGCTTGTATTTTTCTTTTCTGCTAAAGCTGTGATATAAGTAATAAAACTGCCTTTTAGCTTTTCAATATCTTGAAAGCCATAAATACCGTTTTGAATTTCAATCTGTCGTTGTGCACAAATAGTTTCTGCAAGTTGCTTCGTTTTCCTGTTTACCTCTCTTTCCGTTTTGGTTTTAGGATTTGGTGTAAGGTATAAGCGTAAGTATTCGGTTTTACGTTTACCTTTATGATAGTAATCTAAATACAGGCTTATTTTGTCGTTTTTCTTGCGTTGTCTTAATGTTACTTTCATAATGGAATTAATTAAAGAGGTTTTCTATTTGCCATCTGGCCACAATACGCTTTCTACCAAAAGGAACTGCTTTTAAACGTCCTTGTTGAATCATTCTTTGAATGGTCCATCTACTCACACCAATAAGTTGTGAGGCTTCTGTAACGCTTAAAAAATCCTTGTTATTTACAGCATTAGGATTGTGAACTTCAACAACTTGTTTTTGCTGTTGCATATCTTCAGTAAGAGTAGCTTGGATTTTTTCTTTACGCTTACGTGCCTTATATGCTCTTTTTGCACAAGTATCGCCACAGTATTTAGTAACTGTTGTACGTGCTGTGAAGGCATTACCGCAATGCTTACAAGTTTTAGGAATGAATAAATTACTGCTCATAAATGGTGCTTTATGTAGCGTAATGGTGCAACGTGGTGCGTTATGGTGCATCATTTCGCCTTTATTTTCGCCAACAGATTTGGGCAACAAATCCATATTTAAGGCAACAGATATACAACAAATTTAATCAAAAAAGAGTAAATAAGCAACAAATAAAAGAAGATAAAACACTATAAAACCAACAATAACAAAGGATTAACAAATAAAAGAAAGTAAGTTACTTCCCAATACAAAAATTAGCAAAAATATTACCTAACAAATCATCGTTGGTAATCTGCCCTGTAATCTCTCCAAAATGGTAAAGCGCCTGACGGATGTCTATGGCTAATAAGTCGCCAGACAACCCAGTTTCTAATCCCTCTTTTACTTTTTGAATCTCTTCAAAAGCCTTTAAAAGCGCATCATAATGCCGCGTGTTAGTTATAATGGTCTCGTTATTTCGTAATGCGCCTGTATTGATGAGGTTTAATAAAGTATCCGTTAATTTTTCAACACCAAACGAAGTTTTAGCAGATATAAACTGTAATTCTGGAATTTGTGTATTAAGGTCTAAGATTTCGTGTTCGCTTATCTTATCCACTTTATTAGCCAAAACTATAAGTGGTTTTTGCGGATATTTATTCTTTATTTTTTCTACTTCCAACCTTATAGCTTTAGATTTTTCAGTATCTCTAGAAATAACATCGGCCTCAAAAAGATATACCACTACCTGTGCCTGCTCTATCTTTTCAAAGGTTTTTTTAATACCTATACTTTCAACTACATCTTTTGTTTCTCGAATTCCTGCGGTATCTATAAACCTAAATCCTATACCTCCTATTGTAATTTCGTCTTCTATAGTATCGCGAGTGGTGCCTGCAATTTCTGAAACTATGGCGCGCTCTTCATTTAACAGGGCATTTAATAATGTAGATTTTCCAACGTTGGGTTCACCAACTATGGCCACAGGAATACCGTTTTTAATTACATTTCCAACAGCAAAAGAGTCTATTAAACGTTTTAACACAAAGGTTATTCTGTGTATTAAATCCTTAAATTGAGTTCTATCGGCAAACTCTACATCTTCTTCTGCAAAATCTAGCTCTAGCTCTATTAATGATGCAAAATTTAAAAGTTCTTCTCGCAATTTCGCAATTTCAGAAGAAAACCCACCGCGCATCTGTTGCATAGCAATTTGATGTGAAGCGGCATTATCACTAGCAATTAAATCGGCTACGGCTTCGGCTTGACTTAGGTCTAGTTTACCATTTAAAAAAGCTCTTAAAGTAAACTCTCCAGCATTTGCCATTCTACAGCCTTTTCGTAAAAATAATTGAATTATTTCTTGCTGGATGTAATTTGAACCATGGCACGATATTTCTATTACATCTTCACCTGTATACGAATTTGGATTTTTAAAAACCGATACCAAAACCTCATCTAAAGTAATATTACCATCTACAATATGCCCTAAATGTATGGTATGCGTTTTTTGCTCTCCCAAACGTTTCCCTGAAACAGATTTAAACTGTTTCTCTACTAAAGAAATGGCTTGTGCTCCCGATAAGCGAATTACGGCAATAGCACCAGCACCAGATGGTGTTGCTAAAGCTACTATGGTATCTTTTATAATCATAACGCAAAAATAATCAATTTGAAATGCACTTTTAAGATGTTATTAAAAAACAATAAAATACTTGATTACCAGCGAATTAACTGCTTTTTCAACTACACTAACATAGTTAAACATTTAATTTTTTATGAGTGTTGTGACTATTTTATTTGGTATGTGTCTTAATACTAGACATTTAAAAAGTTTAGTAATTTTAATCCACCTAGCGCAACGAGGTAAAGATTTGCATAATAATGAGAATACTAGAGTCTGATTTTTCAAATCAAATTATAGAGTTTGTACAAAACAAATTAGGAAACATATTTTTCTTTAACCACATAGCTGTGGTTGAATTAAATGAAGGTATACATTTTGATGTTAATAATGCGCCATTAATTATAGACGAACTAAAATCTTATTTTGGAGAAACTAAGCCTTTTGGCGTTGTGGCAAACAGAGTTAATTCTTATTCTGTAGATTTATTGAGCACTCCTACATATCGGGAAAAAGTAAGTAACTTAAAAGCTTATGGTGTTGTGGGTCATGACTTAGCTTCGAAGATGAACGCAACAATGGAAAACGATTTTTGCATTTCGGAAAAGGTAGACTACGACACAATTTACGATGCCATAAATTATGTTTATAATAGAGTAAAAAACAGCAGCTTGTTTTCTTTAAACTAGATAAATACCATCTGGTTTAATCTCAATTTGGCGCTGCTTATATAAACTACCAATAGCTTTCTTAAAATTTTTTTTGCTCATTTGAAGTGTGTCTTTTATGAGCTCGGGATTAGATTTATCGGTAAGATTTAAAAACCCACTATTATCTTCTAATTCTTTAAGAATACGTTGTGCGTTAGGCTCAATATTTCTATATCCTATTTTTTCTAATGTAATATCTAGTTTGTTACCAGGGCGAATTTTTTTTACAATGCCTTTTAACTTATCGCCAACACTAATATCTCTAAAAATATTATCCTTATAAATTAACCCTATATGTTTTTTATTTACAATAACGTTCCAACCAATATCTGAAGGATGAGATACTATTAAATCTACTTCTTGGAACTGTTCTACGGTTAACTCTTTATTGTCTAAAAAACGATTGGTTTTACTAGAAGCTACTAAACGCTCTGTTTTTTCATCTAAATAACAATGTACCAAATACCAACCACCAGGTTTCATTTTAAAGGCCTGCTCCTTAAAAGGACAAAATAGCTCCTTAACTAATCCCCAATCTAAAAAAGCACCAAAATCTGTTACTTGATTGCATCTTAATAAAGCAAATTCATTGCGCTTTATATATGGTATATCGGTTGTTGCTACAAGTCGCTCTTCATTATCAAGATAAATAAAAACATCTATTTTATCCCAAATTTTAAACTCAGAAGGCACATATCTATTAGGTAATAATACCTCGTTATCTTCATCATCAATTAAATACACGCCGTGATCTGTTTCACGTAGTATTTCTAGAGTATTTATTTGTCCTAATTCCATAGTAGGCAAAGGTAACATTTTATTATTATGGCACAACGCAAAAAGAATGGGCTTTCTTTAGTTTACTAAATACTTTCGCTACACAGTATAAGTTTAAATACCTAAAGTAACTCTTTGCTAAAACCAATAGTGAAAGTAGAAGCAACTAGCGTGTTTACATATAATAAAGTACAAAAAAAAGCGCTGCAATTGCAACGCTTTTAAGTTTTGTTATTTATCTACTAGTAAACAGACTCTTTACCAAAGTGTTTTGTTAACAAATAATAAACTACAGCTCTGTATTTATTACGGTTAGATTGTCCATATTTATCCATAACGGCGGCAATAGCACCATCTAAATCATCACTAGCGCTTAATCCTAGTTTTTTTATTAAGAAATTGTTTTTTACAGTTTCTAACTCAGAGGCATCTGATCCTGAAACAGTTGAAGCATCGGCATTATAGATTGATGGTCCACAGCCAATGGTTACCTTGGTTAACAAATCCATATCGGCATTAACACCACATTTGTCTTTTAAATCTGCAGCATACTTTGCAATAAGCTCGTCACGTTTACTCATGATTAATAGTATTTTTTTAGGTTAATATATTTATTTCTTAAATATAATCAATTTTTAGACACATTAACTTATGTTAAGTCACATTGGGTTATTTAATAAATTTAAAATAATCTAGGAGTATTTCATCATTAAGTGCCTTGGGAGTAAAAATTTCTAAAAGTTTTGGTGTGTTAGAGTCTGAAAAAAATGTGTTTAATTCTTGTTTTAATGAAGTATCATCAGTTGCGGTATGGTATTCAAAATTAAACATCTTACATAAATGTGCTGCGTTTAACTGATGTCTGGTCTCAAAATATGTATCGAAATTTTCTGTATTTTTGTGCCCAGGTAAAATTCTAAATATACCACCGCCCTCGTTATTTACAACAATAATCCTAAAGTTAGTTGGAATGTAATTATTCCAAAGCGCGTTACTGTCGTAAAAAAAGCTTAAATCTCCTGTTATAAAAACGGTTTGTTTTTTATTAGCAACAGCACAACCAATAGCTGTAGATGTACTGCCATCTATTCCGCTAGTGCCTCTATTACAAAACACCTCTAATGTTTTATTTATACTAAATAGTTGTGTGTACCTAATTGCTGAACTATTACCTACCTGCAATACTGTATTATTGGGTATATGTTTTAAAACGGTGTTAAAAACAGTAAAATCGCTAAATGGTATTTTGCTAAGATATTGCTCATGCTTTTTTAGGCGTTTCTGTTTTACTTTTAGCCATTTAGGTTTATAATCGCTCTTTTTATAATGCGCCACCTTGGTTAATAACGATTTAAAAAATAGTTCTGGAGATGTTTCAATGTGTTTTGTTAAACAGAAAAAAGTGTCGTTAGCTTGTTTTTCATCTATATGCCAATGCTGTTTTGGTTTAAATTTTCTAAGTATTGCTTTTATCTTTTTTGAAACAATTAAACCGCCAAACGTTAACAAAATATCTGGTTGCAGTGCTTTTTGCTCTTCTTCTGATAATGGTGCTATAATTTGATCTATACTTGGTAAAAAGCTTTTATGATGCAAATTAGATGTGGTTTCGGTAAATACTATAACACTATCATCTTTTGCTAGTTCTTCTAGCCACTGTTTTTGTATTTTATTTGGTGAGTGTACACCTACTAAAATCATTTTTTTTGATGCGACACTCCAATCTTCAATACATTCCTTCAGTATATAATCATCTACCTCTTGTGGCTCCTTTACAATTACATTATTTTTTGGACTAACAGAAAGTGTTTTAACGGTTTCATACAATGGTTCATCAAAAGGAATATTTATATGAACAGGGCCGTTTTTAAGTTTAGCAAAATTAATTGCTGTATTAATTTCTTGTTCGTTATGCTCTTGTATATCTTTTTGTAGTCCTAAAAAACGTTCCAATTTACTTTCCAAGTTTTTCATGATGGGCAATTCATCGTTACTCGGTACTTTTTTTTCGTCTTTTAAATCTAACTTAAGATTTGCTGAATACAGAATATGATTTTCGTAAACATTTTTTTGGTTAATAGTTTGCCCATCGCCAATACCTACCAAATGCTTTGGTCTGTCTGCTGATAAAACCACAAGCGGAATATCGCTATAATAAGCCTCTGCTACTGCTGGATAATAATTTAATAACGCACTACCAGATGTACATACCAAAGCTGTAGGCGCTTTAATTTGTTGTGCGATTCCCATAGCAAAAAAAGCAGCACAACGCTCGTCTACAATACTGTAGCACTTAAAGAAATCATCATTTGTAAAACCAATTGTTAATGGAGCGCTACGGCTTCCCGGTGAAATAATTATATGCTGTATGTGTTTCGCTTTGCACAATTGTATCACTGTTTGTGCCAATGGAATTTTTGGATATATCATCTAGCTTCAATCTTATTGCAAAAATAATGAAATACCTTGCAAAAGCCTTTAGCTATAACACCTTTTTAACTACCATAGATTTTGATACCGTTTCCTCCCACTCGCTTTCCGGGTTAGATGTATCGGTTATACCTCCACCTACATAAATAAAGGCTTCGTTACCATTTATCTCCATACAGCGTAAATTTACATATAGCTGAGTGCTCTTCCGTTTTAAAGCATATGCCCTATTTTCAATATTACGCTTACCGGTTCTAGGAGTTACAGTTGCCTCTATATTCAACTCTCCCAAAAAACCTGTGTAAAATGTTCTATTGTAGTTTTCGTTTTCTAAAATAAAAGTTTTGGCCAATGCTTTGGGTAAGCCACAAACGGCAGGTGTTGGATGTAGATCGTAAAGTAACTTTTTTAAATTAAAATTTTGAGAACTTAAACGGCCTTTTATTAAAGTGCGTAAATGTAGAAGGTTACCAGCTTTTACAGTTTCAACATTAGAGACCTTTATGTTTTCTACTCTAGATTTTATATTATTTAATATAAAATCTGTAACAAATTGTTGCTCTTTTATTTCTTTATTTTGCCAAACCACGTTTAAAGTGCCGTTGTAATTTTGCGTACCAGCCAAAGCCATTATAGAAAAATTTCTGTCTTCAATTTTTAATAGTGTCTCTGGAGTTGCTCCTAACCACAACCCTATTTCTGGATGATACCAACAATACACAAATGCAGATGTATAGGTTGCTAGCAACTTTTGAAATATGGTGAATATATCTTCATTTTGAAACGCCACCGTTTCTTTTCTAGATAGCACTACTTTTTGTAATTCTCCTTTTTTGATAAGGTTAATTCCTTTTTTAACTAAATTAATATGAAAGCTTTTCTCTTTATCGTAAGTATTGAACGTTTTACTACTATAACTTGTGTTTAAATTTGATTGTTTGTATGTAGTTAATATCTGTTTAGAGTATTGAACGGGTAAAATAATAGCAGGAAACTTATCATCAAAAGGAGCAAAAACAAATCCTGAAGCTTTGAAATCTTCAGTAATATGCAATGCTGTATCCTTTTGAAGCATACCTTTTACATCAAGCGTATTGGGTTTTCGGTAAATTACAAACGGAAGTTTATTTTTGTACTGCTGCGCTACAGCTTTAAAAAAATCGTCTAAAACCATGTAACTATGATGTTTTAGGCAATGTAATTGTAGATAACTTGCATATAGATATTAAGTTATCATCATCATCAGTAACTTTTATATCTAACAATTGTGTGGTACGGCCTTTGTGCAAAAAAGTTGCCTTAGCATAAACGTTGCCTGTTTTAACACTTTTAATGTGGTTTGCAGAAATCTCTATACCTCTTACAAAATATTTTTCCACATCGGTAAAAATATGCGATGCAAAACTACCTACACTTTCTGCCAAAGCTACAGTTGCTCCTCCGTGTAAAACACCATCGGGCTGATGAACTCTTGGTGTTACAGGCATTTTTGCAATTAAAAAATTATCACCAAAATCTACAATTTCAATATGTAACGTTTCCATTAACGTGTTTTTACAAGCTGAATTAGCTTGTTTTAAGACCTCTGCTTTCAACATGTGCTACTACATATTTTATTAATTCTAATATTTGTAAAAATACGAAATGTTGGACACTATCTAAGAAAACTGAAGAGTAAAATATTGACCGATAAAATTAAAGAATGAAGAATTTATAACACCAAGGTTTTATTGATATGTTAAGCGAAAAAGTTTTAGCGTTACAGGTTGCAATCGAAACAGGCTATTAAATCTTTTGGTAAATTTTCATCTTCCGAACCTTTTATAGCCTTGTTTAGCGCCCCCAATTCATCAATGGTTTGCTTGAATTTTTTAGCGTATGCTTTCAAATGTCTTCTTCTGCCTTTTAGCTTTTCTGTAATTTCCTGTTGGTCTAGCTGCGCAATAGGTTTTGGCCATACCTTAAAAGCATTATCTATTACACTATCGGTTAAGCTATTTTGAAGTTCTTCAGCTTGTTGTACAAACACCGATGTTTCTGTGTTTAAAAGAAAATACCGATCTATGGGATACACTAAACCTTCAAAAAAATCAATATCATTTTCAAAAGGTCGCATTTCTGGAACCAAGTATTTATTAGAAATTAGTATAGGCACTATTCCATCTATGTTAAAAAATGCATTATCGCGGTCTCCTGCTAGAGGATGCGCTATAAAACTATCGTTTTTTTGTTCTACAATCCATCCCCATTGTTTGCCATGTCTGTCCCAATCTCCAATCACCATATCAAACAAGCGTGTTTTTATAAATTCAGCTTTATTAATGGCTACTTTATCACCGTGTTCGTGTTTTAGTTTTTGTAAATCATCAGAATCCATAATTTCTATAACGTTGGGTATATCTGTCCAGTTTATTTTACCTTCAGTTTCGTATTCCAAAAGGAATAAACGGTTACCATACTCCTCATTATATTTCCCAAGGTTTTCCTGTTTTGGCAGAAAAACCGCTTTAGGGCTTGTATGTCTTATACCTACGGCATCGGCCAATTCTGCAGCTAGAATTGCACCGTAAGGATGTTGTGCCGAAATACCATCTATTACCACATTTTCTAAATTTAAAACTCTTAAAACCTCTGGAACAAGTGCTTCAGGGTCTTTATTTATACTTCTTAATGTATACACAGTACCATTGGCATCCTTTATATCTAAAGAATGTGTTTGCTTTCCTCCGCCTTCTTCTAAAACTTGAACTCCTCCCTGAAATTTATCTAAAAAAAGTATTGGAAATTTTACTGGAGTAGACCACGCTTTTCTATACTGCTGACCTTGAATAATGTCTTTTACCTTATCACTTTTATACATATCGTTAGGTATGAGTAGAACAGAATCGTATTTAAAAAAATCTACCTCGTTTATATTTTTATTGCCCAATAAACTGCAGGTGTTAAAAACCTTATCTGTACTACTAGTAGACCAATACACCAAACCAATAAAAACCACCACTACAACCAATATAACAGCCAATACTTTCTTCATGTTCTTTAAAACGTTTTAATGTTTTAAATATAAAAAGCTTTAATTGTTAAAATGTGCCCAAAACAAAAAAATAGGTAGCCAAATGCATTTACTTTTTTTAGTAAAATGTATGATGTAAGTGGTAGGGCATTTAACCTTTTTACCTCATCACTATTAAAGTGAAGGTAAAAACTTAAACCAAAATTTTAAAACATATTTTTTACAGCAATGATATGCAGAAAACCAAATTTTCTAGTAATGAGAGTAAAAGAACGAATTCAATATCCCCTTTTTAGACATATTGAATGGACGACTAAAATTTTAGTTTGTAAGCCATAACCCTATTATGAAAAAATGTTGGCACCAATAAGGTTTGGGTAGCTGCTATATAATCTATATCTGCGGCATGTATAGATTGTTCTGTAGTGTCTAAAAGTTTTGTTTTAGTCCATGTTTTGGCATCAACATAAAACAAGGCACCTTTCCATCCAGAAACAATAAAATCGCCATTATCTAATCTAATGATGCCATCGGCATCATTTAAATCTTCAATGTAAGCTTTAAAGGTTTGATCTTTATGGCTTACTAGTCCAAAAACGGCTTTTGCAAAATCTGCATAATAAATACCTTCTTCTTGCCATAATAAACCGTTTAGTCTTTTGCCTTCTGGGTTTGTGGCTGCAACAGTTATAACTCCATTTTCTAATTTATGAATTTTATTAGAGTTAGAACCAGAACTGTAAACTATACCATCAGAATCTACTGTTAAATCATTCAATTGGGGGTTATCTTCTATAGTATACCTGTTGGAAATTATGCCCTTGTCTATATCAATTTCAACTATATCATCTATGTCATTAACATACAATTTTCCATCATATAGCCCCATACCTTTTGGCGCACTTAAGCCTTCTACCCATTTTAATTGTGTTATTTCTCCTTTAGTATTTATGGTAGAAATAAAACCATTGTTATCTTTTACCCAAGGCCCATCATTAATATTAGCCACATATATGGTTTGTGTATTTTTGTCGTATAAAACTGATTCGCAAGTCGTTAATAAAGAATCTGTTTCCCAAAGCAATTCTAATGTAGGGGTAACTGTAGCTGTTTCGCTAGTAGTGCTGCTGTTTTCCTTTTTCTTTCCACAAGATGTAACTATTACTAAAACAACAAAAAGAGACAATAAAGATTTAAACATAACTGAAATAATTAAAGGATTGTGTATTTAAAACTAAAGATACTAAAATTTTGAAGCCAATAATCAATGAAAAACAACACTTTGGCTAAACACTTGTGCAACATTACATTATTAAACTTATGTGTTAAACCTATAGAACATATTATATGAGATTACTACTCTACTTTTTTTCTTTTACACTTAAAGTATGCTATTCGTAAAGCATATCAACTTACGATAAATTACATTTTACTGTGGGAGCAATAATTTTTGGTGGTACGTATGCTGTTGTATATGCATCAACCAAAAACAAGAAAAAAGTATTTAGGTATAGCCTAGTTGCTGCTACACTTGCTGGTTTAACAAAGTAAGTTTACGATAGCCAACAAAAAGACAATACATTTAATACTGGCGAGTAGTGGTTAGCTACAACTGCATGAGGACTAACTGTAAGCACCACCATAAATTTATCTACCGGTGAAACTAGAAAAAAACGTAAAACCGCTATGTTATTAAATTAAATACGTTCTATTTTAGCACCTATAGCACGTAAACGCTCATCGATATTCTCATACCCACGATCTATCTGCTCTATATTTTGAATGGTTGAAGTGCCTTTAGCAGACAACGCAGCAATTAACAACGATACACCAGCCCTAATATCTGGAGATGTCATAGTAGTAGCTTTAAGGGTTGATTTAAAATCGTGACCAATAACTGTAGCCCTATGCGGATCGCAAAGAATAATTTTTGCCCCCATATCTATCAGTTTATCCACAAAAAACAAACGACTTTCAAACATTTTTTGATGAATTAAAACACTGCCTCTAGCTTGGGTTGCTACTACCAAAATAATACTTAACAAATCTGGTGTAAACCCTGGCCAAGGTGCATCAGAAATGGTTAAAATAGAACCGTCTATAAAGCTTTGTATTTCATAACCATTAGTATGTGCAGGAATATGTATATCGTCTCCTTGTTTTTCAACAGTAATACCCAGTTTTCTAAATACATTGGGAATTAGGCCTAAATCGTTCCAACTTACATTTTTAATGGTAAGCTCGCTTTTAGTCATAGCCGCAAGACCAATCCAACTCCCAATTTCAATCATATCGGGAAGCATAGTATGTTCTGTACCTCCTAAACTTTCAACACCATCAATAATTAACATGTTAGAGCCTACACCACTAATTTTTGCGCCCATTCTGTTCAGCATTTTACACAATTGCTGTAAATAAGGTTCGCAAGCTGCATTGTAAATTGTAGTTTGTCCTTCAGCTAAAACGGCAGCCATTACAATATTTGCAGTACCTGTTACAGAAGCCTCCTCTAAAAGCATATAAGTGCCTTTAAGTTTTTTGGCTTCCACACCGTAGAACTGCTCCTCTCTACTATAACCAAATTTAGCACCTAGTTTTATAAGACCTTCAAAATGGGTATCTAAACGACGACGCCCAATTTTATCGCCTCCTGGTTTTGGAATGTAACCTTTTCCAAATCGCGCTAGTAATGGCCCTACAATCATTATGGAGCCTCTAAGTCCACGACCATCTACCTTAAATTGATCTGATTCTAAATACTTTAAATTTACATCGTCTGCTTGAAAAGAATAAGTCCCTTTAGATAATTTTTCGACTTTAACACCTAGCTTTCTCAATAAATTAATAAGCTTGTTAACATCAATAATATCTGGAATATTGTTAATGGTTACTTTCTCTGGAGTTAATAAAACTGCACATAAAATTTGTAAAGCTTCGTTTTTTGCTCCTTGAGGCTGTATGCTCCCTTTAAGTTGGTGGCCTCCTTCAATTTTAAATGTTCCCATAAAAGATTTAGTGGCGTTTTCTAGAACGGTGGCTAGTGTTTTTCTTCTTTTTGTTACTGTATTTAGTTTTAGAACGCATTAAACTGCTAGAATCTGATAAATCTTCTTCAGAATTTCGCAAATCTATTTTTCCGTTGGAAAGTTCATATAAATGATCGTAAATAACGGCATCTTCAACCGTATCTTTATTCCAATTTAAGAAACACTTTTTCATGTGGTTAGCAATAGTGTAGAGTAATGCTTCTTTTAACTCACCTTCTTCCCAAGTGTTAGCCACATCAATCATCGTTTTAATATTATTACCATAAAAACGATACTTTGGATGGTTTTGTGGATATTTTAAAGGATCTGGACGTTCAGAAAGCACCTCTTTGGATGGTTTTGGATATGGAGAATCTACATCTAATTCAAAATTAGACATGATAAATAACTGATCCCATAACTTATGCTGAAAATCTGGAACATCACGTAAATGCGGTTGCAAATTGCCCATTACAGATATAATGGCTTTTGCTAATTTTTCGCGCTCTTCTTTTGTTTCTCTGGTTTTAGCATGGTTAATCATTTTTTGAAGATGACGCCCATACTCAGGAATAATTAAGTGCTCTCGTTCTGTATTGTATTCTAAATTATCTATCAAAATTTTTGTGTGGTATTAAAATTCTATGAAGTAGCTCGCAAAATACAAAAAAACATATTACACAAAAAGTATGTTAGTGTTTATTTAGCATATTTATCAATTAAACGTACTAATAAGCTATTTAAAAACTCTACTTCGTATGCCCCAACTGTTGGTTCTAAATGGTCGTTACCAATTCCACTATCATTAGTTATAAACACATAAGTACCGTTTGTAGCTATTGCAAAATTACGCATTAAAAACTCGGTGGACTTATCTATACCACTAGCGGTTATTGGTATAAGTTTAACGCCTTTTTGAGCCGCTAAATTTAAAGAGGTTTTTAAACTTTCATATATTTCTTGAGTTCCATGAGGTGGCGCATCTAAAAGTAAAAATGCAATTCTGGTTTTAGCATTATCGCTCCATTGTAATTCGGTTATTGTTTCTTTTAAGGCTTCATCTACTGCTTCTTCATAATCGCCACCACCACTGGCATATTGGGCCTTAATGAATTTTGAAGTGGTTTCTATAGATGCTGAAAAATCTGAACGCCTAGTAACATATTGGTCGCCATGATCTCTGTAAAATACTGTTGCTGTTAATATAGATGTATTTTGATTGTTTGTCTGTACTTTATTAATCACATCGGTTAAGTCATTTTTTAAAAATTCCAGCTCATCTCCCATAGAGCCCGTAGCATCAACCATAAAAGCTATTTCTATTTTGTTCTCTACATCTATATTTTGGTTTAGGTTGTAAACATTTACGCCCTCACCAAACATCAAAATACTTTTATCCATTTTTATACCATTAACCATAATGGCATATTGGGTAAGATTAATACCAGTGGTGTTGTCGTTAAAAAAACCAACAAAAAAATTTGTTTCACCAAAATTGTCCGTTCTTGTTTGGCTAATTAATTCATCGCCTTTGTATAATGCTACTTTTGCGTTATTAAGTGGTGTATTATTTACATCTAATACTTTTATGGCAATACGCTTAGATGTATTAAAACGCCATAAATCTTGTTGAGAGATAGAATTTTTGGAGTTCACCAAATCGGTCCAGAAATCCCAATTTTTTAAATCGTTCCATTCTCCTGCTGTAATTTGTCCTGCTTGGGTGTTTCCGTTACCGCCGCCAGAATCGCTTTCCGAAAAGGTTAAAGCAGGTTCTCCACCGAATTCGCCAGAAGATTCGCAACCAAAACAAATAACCACTAAACTTAAAAGTATAACTATTTTCTTCATATCTCTATTTTATAGATAGATGCGAAAACAGTAAAAAGGTTGCTTAAATAAAGTTATAAACTTATAACGCCTTCAATTTTTTGTGCCACAACTTTATATTTTGTAATAACGGCATCTGGGTTTTTCATTTTTACGTTTATAGAAACGCTGGTATATTTTCCGTTTTTAGAGGCTTTGGTGTGTATTACCGCACCCATGTTATCAAAAAGTTTTTGGATTTTTAAAATTTCCTCTGTATCGGTTTTTATAATAAATTTAAATAAGTACTCACTAGGCCACAACGCTGTATCGTACAATTGCGACTTTAGCTTATCGTAAAATTTATCTTCATTTGGTGTTTCTGCCATAACTTTTTTTTAGGCTGCAAATATAGCGTTTCCTATGCATTTTTTTTATAGAAGTTAAATTACGAATTTTACAACCAAATTATACAACTATTGGATTCAAAAAAAATTGTAATCACAGGTGGCCCAGGTACTGGAAAATCAACTATTATTAACGAACTTTTAAAAAGAGATTACACCTGTTTAGAAGAAATATCTAGACAAGTAACGCTTAATGCGCAAAAAAAAGGGATAGATCAACTCTTTTTAACCAACCCCTTGCTTTTTAGCGAATTACTCTTAAAAGGACGTTTAGAACAGTTTGAAACTGCTAAAATGTACAATAGCAATATTGTTTTTTTTGACAGAGGCGTACCTGATGTTTTAGCCTATATGGACTATATTGGAGACACCTATCCTAAAAACTTTATAGACGCAACTAAAAGTACTGTTTACGACGAAGTTTTTATTTTAAAACCATGGAAAAGCATATATAAAAGCGATAATGAACGTTACGAAAGTTTTACACAGGCTGAAAAAATTCATGACTATCTTCTAGAAACGTATCAAAATTATAATTATACCCCTATTGATGTCCCTTTTGGAACTGTTAATGAACGTACCAATTTTATTTTAAACACTCTAGATATTTAACTTGAACAAGCACCCCTTAAACATATTAGAACAATATTGGAAATTCACCGCGTTCCGTGGTAAGCAAGAGCACATTATCAATGCGGTTTTAGAAGGCGATGATGTGTTTGCCTTAATGCCAACCGGTGGGGGCAAGTCTATTTGTTTTCAAATACCCGCTTTAATTAAAGAGGGCATTTGTATAGTTGTATCGCCGCTTATTGCTTTAATGAAAGACCAAGTGCTAAACCTAAATAATAAAGGTATTAAGGCTTTAGCCATTACAAGTGGTATTTCTAAAGGCGAATTAGATACACTTTTAGACAATTGTATTTATGGCAACTACAAATTTTTATACTTATCGCCAGAGCGTTTACAGCAAGAATTAGTACAAGACCGCATTAGGCAAATGCACGTAAATTTAATTGCTGTAGATGAAGCGCATTGTATATCGCAGTGGGGCAACGATTTTAGGCCCGCATACAGCAATATACTCACACTAAGAGAATTACAACCATCAACTAATATTATAGCACTTACTGCTACTGCAAAACCAAAGGTTGTAGACGACATAATGAAACAGCTGGATTTTATAAGTCCAAAAATTTTTAAACAGTCCTTTTTCAGAGAAAACCTAGGGTATCTTGTTTTGCATGAAGAAGACAAATATTACAGGCTAGAAACTATTTTAAAAAAATACACAGGGGCATCTATAGTTTATGTGAGAAACAGAAAAGCTACCAAAGATATAAGCGCTTTACTAAACTCTAAAAATATAAGTGCAACATTTTATCATGGCGGTTTAAATACCACAGAAAAAGACACGAACATGAGCGCTTGGATGCATAATAAAAAACAAGTTATGGTAGCTACAAACGCTTTTGGAATGGGTATAGACAAGCCAGATGTAAAAACCGTAATTCATTTAAACTTACCCGAAAGTATAGAAAGCTATTTTCAAGAAGCTGGTAGGGTTGGTAGAAATGGAGATAAAGCATTTGCCGTAATTTTAAAAAATAAGAACGACGAGGTTTTAGTAAAAAACCAATTCTTAAAAGTATTACCATCGGTTGATACCGTAAAGCATGTTTACAGAAAACTTAGCAATTATTTTCAAATATCTTATGGTGAAGGTGAATACGCTACCTTTGATTTTGATTTTAACGACTTCTGTAAAACCTATAATTTTAATGGTATTTTGTGCTACAACGCGCTATTGGTTTTAGATAGAAACAGTATTATTGCCTTAACCAAACAGTTTAAAAACAAAGTTTTAATACAGTTTATAGCAAACAACACTTCTATATTTAAGTATTTGGAAAACCATGCGGAATATGATGTTGCAGTAAAATCTATATTAAGATCTTATGGTGGCGTTTTTGATCATGAAACCAACATCAACACTTTAAAAATTGCAGATAAAGCATCTATATCAGAACATGCATTAATTCAAATTTTAAAGCAATTAGCAAAAGATGAAATTATTACCCTAAACCATTCTAAAACCGATGCACAAATTACGTTTATAGAACCAAGGGAAGACGATAAAACTATCAACAGGATTTCATCAGTTATACATCAGCAAAACAAACTTAAAGAACGCCAAGTTAAAGCTGTAATAGACTATATAAATAACGATAGCGTATGCAAAAGCATGCAACTTCTAAATTATTTTGGAGAAAAAAACACAACACCCTGTGGTATTTGTTCTGTGTGTACCAAAAACAAACAAAACACCACCTTTACAAATGTTAAAACATTAAAAAATAAAATAGTTACATTGTTAGAAACTGGAGAAAAATCATCTAGAGATATCGCTAGTACGTTATCGTGTAATGATGCCGAAATTAAAAAAGTACTAAAGTTACTTTTAGAACATCAAATTATTACCATTACTAAAACAAACACATATAAATTGAGCCATTTGTAAAAAAGCGAACCAAAACACTCAATTAATTTTAAAATTTTGTTGCGATTTACATTATACCCAATAAACATAACACAAGTTAACAAATGAAAGATTTAAGAATTGTATTTATGGGAACACCAGATTTTGCTGTGGCTACCCTAAAAGCACTTGTTGAAGAAAATTATAATATTGTTGGAGTTATTACAGCCCCCGACAGACCCTCTGGTCGTGGTAGAAAACTTAATGAAAGTGCCGTAAAACAATATGCTAAATCAGCAGGCTTAAACATATTGCAACCTACCAACCTAAAAAATAAAGATTTTATAGATACGTTAAAAGCACTACAAGCAAATTTACAAATAGTAGTAGCCTTTAGAATGCTACCTAAGGTTGTATGGCAAATGCCCGAATATGGCACTTTTAATTTACATGCATCGTTACTACCAAATTACCGTGGTGCAGCGCCTATAAATTGGGCTATTATTAATGGTGAAACAAAAACTGGAGTATCTACCTTTTTTATTGACGAAAAAATTGACACAGGCGAAATGATTCTACAAGAAGAAGTAACCATAGCACCAAATGAAAACGTTGGAAGCCTACACGATAAACTAATGCACTTGGGTAGTGCTTTGGTATTAAAAACGGTAGCATTAATTAAAACTGGCACTGTTAAAACCACTCCACAAGTTGAAACTCATAACATTAAAACAGCTTACAAATTAAATAAGGATAACTGTAAGATTGATTGGACAGACAATATCCATAACATCTACAACAAAATAAGAGGCCTAAGCCCCTATCCTGCTGCTTGGTGCACATTAATAAATGGCGCTGACCAACTAGATGTAAAAATTTATGAAGCCAAAAAAGAAATAGAACAGCACAATGATGCCATAGGATTAATAACCTCTACTAAAAAAAATATAAAAGTTTCGGTAGCTGAAGGTTACATACATATTTTAAAAATTAAGCTTCCTGGAAAGAAACTTATGGACGCCACGTCACTTTTAAACGGTTACAAATTTGAAAATGATGCCAAAATGCGCTAAGCCCTTAGTATTACTCATTTTATAAAAAAATCGACAAAATACAGTTCCTTTATTAACAAATGCTGTAAGTTATCAACAAAACCCTGTATTTCCCTTGCTATTACTTGCATGGAAGCATAATCCGTATAAATTTGTAAAGGATTTAACAAAAAGTTTAACCAATTTATTAATAATTAAAATTTACATTATGAACAAAACAGATTTAATCGATGCAATGGCAGAACACGCAGGAATCACTAAAGCAGCTGCTAAGAAAGCTTTAGAGTGTGCACTTATTGAAATAGAAGGTGCTTTACAAAAAGGAAACAGAGTTTCTTTAGTTGGTTTTGGTTCTTGGTCTGTTTCTAAAAGATCTGCAAGAGAAGGAAGAAACCCACAAACTGGTGAGACTATCAAAATTAAGGCTAAAAACGTTGTTAAGTTTAAAGCTGGATCAGATTTATCAAATGCTGTAAACTAAATATTAGCTGCAGAAAAAAATAGAAAAATACCTTCCAAAACGGAAGGTATTTTTTTTATGCCTATTCCAAAAGTTGTTTTTCTAACAAAATAATCTTAGATTTAGTTACTAATTATATAAAATATGACGAGCACTACACCCAAAAAAGGTGATTTGTTAATTGCAGAACCAGCCATAATTGGAGATGTGTCCTTTAACCGCTCCATTGTTTTGTTAGCAGACCACACTAAAGAAGGTTCTATTGGATTTATACTTAACAAACCTCTAGAATATACCATTAAGGATTTAATCCCTGAAGTTAAAGCTGCTTTTAAAGTATATAACGGCGGCCCTGTAGAACAGGATAATTTATATTTTATACACAAAGTGCCAGAGCTCATCCCTAACAGTATAGAAATTTCTTTAGGTATTTACTGGGGAGGCGATTTTAAAAAAGTGGCAGAATTAATAACACAAAATACTATAAGCGAGAACGATATCCGTTTCTTTTTAGGATATTCGGGTTGGGATTCCAGTCAGTTAGAAAACGAACTTAAAGCCAACTCATGGTTAGTATCAGAAAATATTTATGAGCAAAATATTATTGAAAAAGACTATGCATCGTTCTGGAAAGAAAAAATGCTAGAACTAGGTGGCGAGTATAGTATTTGGTCTAATGCACCAGAAAACCCAAACTACAACTAAGCCAACCTTACTGCTACGTTTAGTTTTTCTATTAAAGTTTTGGCAACGGTATTTGTAAATTGCTTTTTTCTATATTTTGAAATAGGCTGAATGCCAACAATTACATTGGTAACAAACAATTCGTCTGCCTTTTGAAGTTCAAAAGGAGAAATTGATGCTTCCTGTAATTCAAAATCATTTAATTGCTTAATAAACTTTAATAGTTGAGTTCGCATTACACCTTTTAAACAGCCATCAGACAAAGGTGGTGTTTTAATAATATTGTCTTTTACCAAAAATAAATTACCGTTAAGCGCCTCTACAACATGTTTATTTGTATTTAACAGCAAACAGTTATCCAATGCGTTCTCTTTGGCAAAAATACTTCCAATAACGTTTAATGCCTTGTTATTTGTTTTTAGAGTAGACAATAAGCTAGGAGCTACGTAATAATCTTTAAATAAATCTACTTCGTATTTAGTTTCATTTAATTCAAAAATAGTAGCATCTAAAGGTTTAACACTAATGTTATAACCTATAGCATTTTGTTTTGGTAGGTATAACCCACCTTCATTTCTGTGTACTGTTAGTTTAACGCGAGCATCACTACCACCTAATTTATTTGCACTTAAAGTGCTGCTTATTTGGCCTTCTAGATATTCCATTGTAAAATTCATTGGAATTTCCATTCGCATAATACGCATAGATGCCATTAATCTAAAATAATGGTCTTCCCAAAATAATAATTTACCGTTTGCTACTTTTATCGTTTCAAAAAGCGCATCACCATAAGCATAACCACGATTATGTATAGAAATATAAGTGTTATCGTCTAAAATTGTACCGTTAAAATTTGTCATAAAAAAGTCCCGAAGTAAATTCGGGACAAATATAAAATTAAATTAGGTTTTCTTAAGCAGAACCTAACACTTGTTTTAAATCGGAAATTTGATTTTCCCAAAGCATTTTAGCTTCATCAATCTCATCGTCTTCTGCAAAATCTGTAATCATTAAAGATACATCTTTAGTGATTTCATCTACTTGAATTCTAATTTCAAAATAACACGAAGCGCCGTCTTCTTCATCGGCAATCCATCTAAATTTAATACGTTCACCGCTTTTCTTGCTTAATAATTTAGCCTTTTCTTCGCTATCGTCCCAAATAAAGGTAAATAGTTCACCCCGAGAGTTCACATTGTCTGAAAACCATTCAGACAAACCAGATGGCGTTGATATGTATTGATAGAGTAATTGCGGCGATGCATGTATTGGGAACTCTATTTCAAATTTAATTTTATCGTCCATAAATGTCATTAAAATTTAGTGATGCTCAATATATACATTAATTGATAAGATTTACAATTATTTTTCATAATATTTTGCACAACTTATGCTTGCGCACATAAATTTTGTTTTTATATTTGCAACCTCAAAAAGGCGAGGTAGCTCAGTTGGTTAGAGCGTCGGATTCATAACCCGGAGGTCTCGAGTTCAAATCTCGATCTCGCTACAGCTAAAAAACCCAAGATTCTTAGTCTTGGGTTTTTCTATAAAATACTTCTAAGATTACAACCAAAACTATTTAATAATTGACATTTTTTAAGTATCAAAAAAAAAACAAGTACTTAAGATTAATTGTTTAGAGCATTATTTAATTAAACTATTATTATTGCTTATTATTTATAATACGTAAATTGGTATTAATTCTGTACATACAACTATCATGGAAACCCATTACAATATTGTCATTGCAGGTGCTGGTGGTATTGCCGAAGCAGCAGCACTTATTTTAGTAGAATGGAGTGCTATAACACCAACCATTTATATTGGTAATCGCAATCTTTATAAAGCCCGTAAGGTAGCTGATTGGGTTGTAAAAGGTACAAATAAACCTTGTAAGGTTATTCCATTTCATTTAGATGCGTTACACATTTCTAGTGAAGCAACAAGTATTTTTAAAAATAGTAATGCTATATTAGATTGTTTACCTGGTAGTTTAGCACCAACTATAGCAAAACTTGCTTACAAATATCACCTCCATTACGCTAATCTTACGGAATATGTTGCTGAGACCAATCAAATTATAGCGCTTGCCAAAACTGCAAAAACAGGGTTTGTGCTACAAACGGGTTTGGCGCCTGGTTATATTAATATATTGGCAAACTTTATGTTTCAAGAATTTTGTAAATCCAATAACGTTGATAAGGTAGATATTTTAGAATTTAAAGTTGGAGCGCTAACCAATAATGCTGTAGCGCCACATTTTTACGGTTTTACATGGAGTCCTGTTGGTGTAGCAACAGAATATATAAAAGATTGTATTGTGATTCGTGATTTTAAAAAATCCTCGCTCCCTGCTTTATCTGAAAGACGCCCTATTATAATCAACGGAATAACCTATGAGGAAGACCTCACCTCTGGAGGTGCTGCAGATCTACCTGATGCTTTAAACGGTAAAGTAAAATATTTAGATTATAAAACCTTACGCCATCAGGGACATTACGCTTGGATTGAGAGGCAATTGAATAATTTAAAAAATACTAAGAATCCTATTTCTGGCTTACAAAAAGCAATGCAGGAGTTTATTCCTCATGTTCAAGACGACCAAATTATACTTTATGCTGCTGTTGAAGGTAAAGACGCTAAAAACATCTTACGAAGGAAAGAAATTACCAAACATATAAAGCCAATGCTAGTAGGCAAACATACGTTACGTGCTATTCAAACTACTACAGCGGCTCCTTTGGTACAAGCTATTCAACTATTACTGGAAACTAAACCTACAGGGGTTTTTCTACAAAGTGAACTGGATACAAAAACTTTTTTAAATGGAGCTTTTGTTACGCCAGTTTATGGAAAGGTATACTGATGCTCTATACAGTTTTCGATAAAAATTTAAATTAAGAATTTATTGAAACCAAACATCATTTAAACAAACCACTAAGGTATTTCTTAGATTTTATTTAGGTGTCTTGTCCTAAATAACCGATACAGGTTATTTATATTTATAACAGATATTATTTTTGGTTAGAAATTTAATTTTGAAACAGGTGGAAGCGGTACATTATTTGTTTTACGCCACTGCATAAGTTCGTTTAATAATTCAGATGTTTTGGCTCCGTTTTGGTCTGCTAAATTTTCAGTTTCTTTTAAATCGTTTTTAAGGTTATACAACTCCAATTTACCATCGTTTAAAAACTGAATTAATTTCCAATCGCCTTTTCTAATAATGGAACATGGTGGATTTTTATAGGTGCTTGCTAAATGCCAAAAAAGAGGACGTTCTTTAAAAGATTCGTTTTTCAATAAGGGAACAATGGAAGTTCCATCCAAAACTCCTTCATAATTTTTTATTTGTGCCAAGTCTAAAAAGGTTGGAAAATAATCCATACCACAAATAGGAGTTTCTGAAATTCCAGCTGCTAATTTTCCTTTCCAATTTATAAAAGCAGGAACTCTAATGCCACCTTCGTAAATAGTACCTTTGGCGCCTCTCAAACTATTTGTATTACTTTGCAAACCATTAAATCCGTTGTCTGAAGTGAAAATAACAATGGTGTTTTCTCTTAAACCTTGTTCATCCAAAAAATCAAAAATGCGTTTTACGTTTTCGTCAATTGAAGCAATCATCGTCGCGTAACCCGCTATTTCTTCCAATCGTTTTTCGCCTTGTCCTGTAACCGCATCTGGGGTTTTATTCAAAAATTTTTGGTATTGTGCTTTACTTCTTGGAACCGTTGGCCTATGTGGTGCATAGTAATGTAAATTCACAAAAAATGGCTCGTTTTCATTTCGTTTTATAAAATAAATCGCTTCATCTGTTAGCCTATCGGTTAACCATTCGTCATCTTTTTTATCTTCAATAAAAGGATTTTTAAAAGGTGCTTTGTATCCGCCACTTACAGAATTATACCCTTTGTCATAACCACGCGCAGGGTCTCCCCACCAGGTTCCACCAACGTTTTCATCAAAACCTTTTCCTGTTGGGTAATACTGATGAATTTCAGCCGATTGATGTTCTTGTAACCAGTTTAAATTGCCGTTAGCTGGTTGTTTTAAAGGCTTTTTAAACGGATAAATTGTTTCTTCCTTTGGGTTTGGCCCAACCACATGCCATTTGCCTAAGTGAATGGATTTGTATCCTGCATCTTTTAAAGGTTTTGCATACATGGTATGCTCCAATCCCACCGTCCATCGAGAAAAGATATTATGCTTGCTATCTCCCTTTTCCAACACAGGCACGTTGTAAACACCTGTTCTAAAAGACTGCTTTCCCGTTAACAAAGCTGTTCTAGAAGGCGAACACGTAGGATACATGTAAGCGTCTGTAAACACCATACTTTCTTTAGCTATGGTATCTAAATTGGGGGTTTCAAACCAGTTACTGCCCATAAAACCCACATCTTGCCAACCCAAATCATCGGCCATGATAAATATAATATTTGGCTTTATTTTGACATTATTTTGACTTTTACATCCAAATAAAATAAAAAGATACACACAAAGTAGACCCGTTATTTTCAATATACTTCTTGTTTTAGTTAAAAGCCGTTTTAATATCATTAATAGTTACATCAAAAAGCTCTTGTACAATTGGGTTTAAAGTAGCTTCATCTCCTTCAATATGAAAGGTGGTTTGAATATGTGTACCACTTTCACCAGGCTTTAATACCAATGCAGGAGAAGAGGTTTCCAACTCATAAAAAGGGCCTAAGGGTTCAGCTCTAGGCTCTGGGGCACCATCATTATAGGCATTAATGACATCACCACTAAATGGTTCCTGCTGAATTTCCCACATAGAGTTTACGTAATCTGTAACATTTTTAGGTTTGTTGTATTTTACAATAGTTAAAATTCCGTTTGCCGAATCATAAGATCCCGCAATATCTTTTGCTCTCATCGGAGTTAAGCCTATTTTACCACGATATTCTCCATCGCCCTTAAAGAAAATGGCACTATCTTTTACCACCAATCTATCCGATGGTACTTTACCAAAATACGCATCGTTAACAACAGCTCCTAATTCGGTTTCATCCCCTTGAATGAAAGGAATAACAATAGTTGTACTTGGAGAATGATTGAACATACCCAACATCCAAATAGATAGTAATCCTGTTTCTTTTTTCCATGGTTTCTTACCGATGTTTGTTAAGGTATTTGTAGTTTGATATGCTACGGTTTTTAGTTGATTAGATAATTCTGAAATGCCTAATTTTTTTTGAATTGCTTCTTTAGAAAGTATAGATACTTCTCTTTTAATTTCCATATCAAACTGAAACCCTGAGTAATTTTTTAAAGATGCTGTTTTTGTAAACGTAGCCGATGTTTGTGATACTTTTTTTATATCAAAAGGTTCTAAATCTATTAGTTTTGGTGTATACCAATCTTTTAAAGTAAACTCAGCGCCTTTTTTAAAAAAAATAGAGTATTGACCGCCTTCTGGTCCTAACCAAAACCGTTCTTCGCCTCCAAATACGTTTATATGCTCCAAGGTGTCTTTAGACTTAAATAATGCCTTGTTAATCCATCCATAACTTCTGCCTTCGTCTCCAAAAGCACTACTTGTCATTACCCTACCTTGTAATGCAGCAGCAACTGCAACTTTAGATTGATTAGAATCTTCTTTTAATTCAATTACTTGAATGTAATCTTTCATAAAACTAACGTCATCTCCATAACTATTTTTTTCCATTTGTTCTTCTTTATTTACTGTTTGATTTAATATGCTTATTTTGGATTTATTTTTTGAATTGCATGCAGCTAAGAGTAGTAATTGGCATGCAACAATTACAACTTTACTAACTCCAAATCTTTTATTTACTTTCATGACTTCAAGTTTATTTAATTTTGGTTAGGACTATTCTTCTTCTATATCTAGTGTTTACTTTACTAATAAGTAGTATCTGTTTAAAACTTTGTTTTACCATTTCAAAAAGTTGATTGAACATATTAGCTGCTCTATACTTATAATTTTCTAAGTTATAACCTTTGGCAATGAGTATTTGTATGTGTTTTTCATACATTTCTTACTCTCTCTAAAATTGTTTTCTATTTAAAACAAACGCTATTTATTTCGACAAACTACAACCATTAAACGACATAAATATGTGATGCCATGTTATAAAATAATCGTAAAAAACTAATTTATTTAAAAATTTCTTTTCTTATTTATACTTTAAAATCCTAAAACTAACATAACTATAAATAAGTATCCTTTAACTTTTTTTCCATATATAATTTTAGTCTTTTGGCCTGTAAGTATCTAAAATAGCTTCCATTTCTTTGACTACTTCAGGAAATTTATTGTAAACATTCGTGGTTTGATATTTATCTTTTTCTAAATCGTACAACTGAGCAACTTGAGCAGTTTCTTTTAGCTTTCCGTTTTCCATTTCGCTGTTTTTTCCTCCTACAAAGTTTACTGCTGCTGCTCCACCCCATGCATGATGATGTGGCTTGGAACCGCCAAAACCACCGCTTCCTTTAGCAGGAATGTACATCCATTTTCCTTTACGAAGTGATAAATGTGTAGACTTATGGGGAGCAAGAAGTAATTCATCTCGAATAGGTTCACTAGGGTTATCAATAAACGCAGGTAATACATTTATACTATCTGAATTTTCTAAATTATTTGGATTTTGCCCTGTAACCACCATAAATGTTGCCAACATATCTACATTACAAATCAATTGATCTGATACTGTTCCTGCTTCTATTTTTCCTGGCCATTTGGCTATAAATGGAATTCTATGTCCGCCTTCCCAAACACCAAATTTAAACCCTAACAAATCACCATTAATTTTATGTCCCGCTTTTACAGCGTTGCGACCTCCTAAATTTAACATGGCACCGTTATCGCTCGTTAAAATGATTAAAGTATTGTCTGCAACACCTTGTTTTTCTAAGGTAAACGTAACTTGACCAACCATCCAATCTAACTCTTGAATAAAATCTCCATAAAGTTCAGCATCGCTTTTTCCTTGAAAATTAGTCCCTGGTGTAAAAGGATGATGAATATGCGTCGTGGCAAAGTATAAGAAAAATGGGGTTTGTTTATTGCTTGTAGTTCGTTCCGTAATCCAATCCACAGCTTTACCAGCCAAGACTTGACCTACTGTGTAATCGTTATATAATTTGTGGGCTTTAACAGCTCCTTTAAACATATTTTGTGTTCTTTGCGATGCTTCTGGAGGAATAGGTGTGATTGGAGTAACTTCTTTGTCTTTTCCTCTACCTACAAAAACCAACGGATCTTTTGGATCACTTCCTACCACATGTGTATTTTCAACATATACATAAGGTGGCGCACTATTTACCAAGGGTACTCCATAATAATAATCGAAACCTAAATCGTTAGGACCTGGACTTAAAGGTGCTTGCCAGTCATTTTCGCCTTTTTTAAAGCCTAAATGCCATTTTCCTAAAGCTGCCGTAGCATAACCGCTATTTTTAAACACATCGGCAATGGTAACTTGTTCCATATTTATTAATAATTCAGAAGTTACAGCCGCTGGTCCCCAAATGCCTTTTCCGTTATTACCGCGAACAGGATATTGCCCTGTTAGCAAAGCATAACGAGACGGAGTACACACTGCAGATGCCGAATGCGCATCGGTAAACATTTTTCCTTCGTTTGCCAGTTTATCAATATTGGGTGTTTTTACTTTGGTGGCGCCGTAACAACCTAAATCGCCATAACCCAAATCGTCTACCAAAATGTAAACGACGTTGGGTTTGTTTTGTGCTTCAATGTCTAAAGTGCCCATAGAGCACAATAACGTTAATAAGGCACTTAGTTTTAGTGTAAAAAAAACATTGTTTTTCATAGTCATATCTTACAATTTAGTTTATTTTGAATTTCTAGTTGACTCTGTAATGCGGGCTTCCCTTCAGCCATTCGTAATCTTTGTATTGGTATTCATCTGATAATTCCTCTTTTTTACTTAGAGGTTGCCAAAGTGGAGGTTTACTATCCATGTTCAATTTTTTCCACCGTGTTAGCATTTGCTCAACCATTTTAGGATGACTTTTAGACAAATCTTTGGTTTCAGACAAATCTTCTTTTAAGTTATATAACTCTATTTTCTTGTTGTTTACAATTAATTTATAGTCTCCCACTCTAAGCACACCACTATTTTCTTTGTAATTTCTACCAATTCTCCAAAACAATTCCTCATGAGGTTCTTCTTTGGTTTCTCCTGTAATATAAGTTGTGATATTTTTTCCATCTAACTCTTTATTAGAAATATCACCACCAGCTAATGCTACAGAAGTAGCTCCAATATCTAATGTGGTAACAGGAGCATTTAGAACACTACCCGATTTAATTTTACCAGGCCAACTTACTACCAGTGGTACACGAAGTCCACCCTCATAACTACTCCATTTTGCTCCTTTTAGAGGTCTATTATCACTGGTACGTTTCATTCCGCCATTATCACTTAAAAACCAAACAATAGTATTCTCGGTAAGATTCAATTTTTCTAAAGTTGCCATTAGCTTTCCAACTCCTTTATCAAATTCAAAAGTCATTGCTGCATACACAGAACGGTTTTTAGGCTTTACTCCTGGAATCTCAGTCATTTTTTCTTCAGGAAACATGGCTATCGTTTCTTCTGGTGCTTCTAAATATTCATGAGGAGCGTTATAAGACATAAATAAGAAAAATGGCTTTTCTTTATTTTTTTGAATAAAATTCACCCCTTGCTCCGTTAACTCATGAGTTAAATACTGATTCCATTCTACAGGTTGATTGTTATGAATAATTGGCAAACTATGATGCATGTCTCTCATTGCCCACGGTTTTGGTGTATTGAGGTACTTCCCGTTATAGGATGGATGATTCATGGGATAATATAAATGTCCGCCACTTAAAAAACCATACCATTCATCGTACCCCATGTTATTGGGATGTTGATGAGGAGCGGTTCCCATATGCCATTTTCCTACTCCCCCTGTTACATAACCTTGCTCTTGCATATATTGAGCAACAGTACTAACATTGTTTGGTAAACCTTGTTTTTCATCTAATGGTGTTCCCGGATTTCCATACCATCCAAAAGAAGATTGCATTCTACCTGTTATAAATCCTGCTCGTGAAGGTCCACACATTGGTCCTGACACATAACCCGATGTAAGAATTGCTCCATTTTTAGCTAGTTCATCAATATTAGGTGTTGGAATATCTTTACACCCATTATAACCTACATCTGCATAACCTAAATCATCAGCCATAATTACTATAACATTTGGTTTTTGGGCATAGGTATAACCAAACAGAAACATGCAAGTAACTAATGAGCATATGGTTTTTATGGAATTGAATTTTATTAACATCTTCAGTATTATTTTTTTTCTTGAATATTTTCAAACGGTGGCACTCTTTGATCGGTTCCTATCACATTAATATCTCCTAATTCTTTTCTTACTCTTTCAGCTTCTTTTAGAAACTCTTCTACAATTTCAGGATGCTTTTTAGAAACATCTGTTAACTCTCCCATGTCGTGTTCCAAATCAAATAATAACGGACGACCTAAAGCAATCAATCCTCTACACCCAATATTCTTTAAGTTACTTCCGTTAAATGGCTTTTCGTTTTTGTTTTTAGACCAAAAAGGTTGATCTTCTGAAGTTCTCGGTAAATGTAACTTCCATGGTCCTTTTCTAATGGCTTGTAAATTGATTCCATTATAGTAGTACATGTATTTGTGTGGAGAGGTTCCTTTTCCTGTTTTTAAAATAGAGGTGATGTCTTTTCCATCAATCACTCTATCTTTTGGGAGTTTTGCTCCAGCCAAAGAAGCCAATGTTGGTAATAAATCCATAGATGATAAAAACGTATTATTTACTCCTGTTGCAAATTTTCCTTTCCATTTGATAATAGCCGGAATACGAAAACCACCTTCCATAGTCGTATATTTCCCCCCGTTTAAAGGTCCTGCAGAACCTCCAAAGTGACAAATAGCGGGACCGTTATCTGACAAGAAAATAACAATGGTATTTTCATCTAATTTTTTATCTGTAAGTGCTTGGGTTAATCTACCAACATGGTAATCCAACTCCTGAACATAATCTCCGTACAAACTTCCTTTAGAAGTTCCTATAAATTCCTTGCTAGGTTTGATGGGTGAATGCACCGAATGATAAGCTAAGTATATAAAGAAAGGATTCTTTTTATTTTCTTCCATATACTCTATGGCTTTATTAGTATAATCCCCTATTAAAGTTTCAAAAGCTACATTTTCTTTTACTACTTTTCTGTCAAAATAAACATCGTCTAAATCTGGATGTTTTGTATGCCAATTGGATTGTAATCCATAAAAATGCTGAAAACCATGGTCTATAGGTTGATGTCCTTTATTAAACCCTAAATGCCATTTTCCTATAGCCAATGTTGCATACTTTTCTTTTAAAAGCACATCTGCAATAGTCATTTCATCAGCATGTAAGCCATAATCTTTATGCTTTTTTATTTTTCCTTGAGCCACAGGAAATCCGTTTCGCATAGGATAACGACCTGTAAGCAATGCTGCTCTTGATGGGCTACAAACAGATGATGCTACCTGAAAATCGGTAAATCGCAATCCTTCTTCTGCCAACTGATCAATATTAGGAGTGTTTACATCTTGCGCTCCATAGCAACTTAAATCTCCATACCCTAAATCATCAGCAAACAAAATGATGATATTCGGTTTTTCTTGAGCCCAAGTAAAACATGCCGAACAGATGCAACAAACAATAAATTGATAAATTTTAGTTTTCATTTTAATTTATTGGAATTAGGTTATTTGGTGTGTGATAAGGTTCATTTCCAACGGGTCTTGCATTTTCTCCACGTTTGTTTATATCTCCAATGTCTTGTTTTGCCCAATCTAACAACTTAAGTAATGCTGCAACCACTTTAGGATTTTCATCAGCAAGATTGGTAGTTTCAGCAATATCAGTTTCTAAATTGTATAGCATAGGTTTGGTAAATAATTCTCTATCTTTTGGAGCGCTATGAATTGGCCATTTTCTATAAACTATAGATTTTGGATAAGATTCATGAGCTAAGTGTAACTTCCATTTCCCTTTTCTAACAGCACGTAAAATATGATGTTGGTAATAAAAAAATGGTCTATCCAATTCTGTTGATGTTCCATGAATAATCTCTGAAACATCTACTCCATCAATCACTCTATCTTTTGGAACTGTTGCTCCAGCAATTTTTGCAATGGTTGGTAACAAATCTATAGTGGCTACTATATTTTCTGACGTTTTTCCGGCTGGCACTTTTCCTGGTGCACGTATAATGGCAGGAACTCTAAATCCGCCTTCCCAAGCCGATGTTTTTGCTCCCCTTAAAGGTTCTGCATGTCCTCCGTGCTCTTTTTTAATCCACCACGGTCCATTATCACTAGTAAAGATTACGTAAGTGTTTTCATCTAACCCCGTTTGTTTTAAATGATCTAAAACCCTACCTACATTATAGTCTATTTCTTCAATAACATCACCATACAAACCACCTTCTGATGTTCCTTTAAATTCATCAGAAACAGCTAATTTGGTATGTGGCATGGTGTGCGCTAGATATAGAAAAAAAGGTTGTTTTTTATTTTTGTCGATAAAACTAATAGCCTCGTTGGTATATCTTTTTGTTAATGTAGACATGTCTGCATTCTTTTCTACCAACTTATTATTTCTGATTAAATGTACTCTTGCATCGTTACTTCCTGGAGTTAAGAAAGATTCATCGAAACCCTGATGCATAGGCAGTAAATCTGGATTAAATTTTTCTGGATTATGTCCTGCCAAATCCCATTTTCCAATCATACCTGTTTTATAACCTACGGGTTTTAACACCTCAGCAATGGTAACTTCGCTCAATGCCAATTTAGGATGCGGATTATCGCCATTATCATTACGTGCATTTCGCATTGGATAAGACCCCGTCATTAGTGCAGCTCTTGAAGGTCCACAAACGGTTTGGGCGTAAAAGTTGGTAAACTTCATCCCCTCAGATGCCATTTTATCTATATTCGGAGTTTTTATGTTGGGCGAACCAAAACAACCCAAATCTTGATACCCTTGGTCATCGGTAAAAATGATAATAAAATTAGGTTTGCTACTATCCTCGTTTTGTCCTTGTGAGCAAGAGCTAAACAATAATGAAACTAATACTATAAATGCAAATCTCATATTTTAAAAATTAAGGTGTCATTAGTGTTATTATAGTTACATATTATTTATTTCAAACCTAAACAAATGCGCTTCGCCTTTGCTTTGTCTCATACAAATTCCCCATCCTGGAATGCTGCTTCCTACATTCCCATTTTCTAGATGCGAACGGTATAAACCTGGAGCCATCGGTATGTTTTCTAAATTTTCTTGTAGTGGATTAAAATCTAAACCATCTTTTGCCCAATGAATAGACTTACTTAGAGAAGCCAAAGAGGCTACACCGCCATTATGATTCCATATTAACACCTCATGACCTTTTTCTATTAAAGGTTTTGAGTATTTTACAAAAGGGCCTTCGGGTGTATCGGCCATAGCTACGCCCATTTGGGTACGTTTCGGCCCTTCCTTACCATGCTCGATACATCTTCCTTTATAATACAGCCAAATTTTTCCATCTCGAACCAACATACTGGCATCGTCAACTCGATAACTATCAAAATCGGAAGAAACTTCGCTATGCGCAATCACAGGTTCTTTCGAAACCCGTTTAAATGGGCCGTCTGGACTATCGGAAACCGCCACACCTATACCTGTAAAATCGGTTGTGCTATTACCTTCAAACTTGCCTTCAGGATTTCCGGGAGTTGGTTGCACACCGGTATAGTAGAGATAGTATTTGTTATTATATGCCAAAATATTTGGGGTAAATACCGAATGACTATCAAACGTGCCCTTTTCGCCAATATTTAAAGCCATACCTTGCTCTTGCCACGTATGGCCTTCATCTTCTGAAGTGGCGTACCAAATAGTACCCCAATATCCAGACCTTACAGGCTTATCCATCCTAGTGTACCACACATAATACTTCCCGTCAACCTTAATGATGTCGCTGGGATCTCTTCTGTTGTAGACGGAATCTTTTCCTATTCCTGTAACTTCAGAATATGAAAAACTTACCGCTTCTTTCTTACTTTCATTGGTTGAAACCTCTTGTGGTGTTTCCGCTTTTTTGGTTCGTTTATTGCCACAAGCTGTGAAAAGCAAAAAGGATAGTATAGCAACAGACAAATAAGTACTTCCTTTTTTTAAATTGATTTTCATATTTCTATTATATTTTAATGTTGATTGATTCTCCTGATTTTATGGTTTTATTCTTCATTTTTTTGGTACCAACTCCATTTAAAGTGAAGCGCTCCAACTCCAAGCTTCCTGAAACAACAGAAATATTAGCTTGCTTATCTTTTACTTCAATTGTACCGTAACTGTAACCGTTGCTCCAAAAATATTTCCCCGGCTTAGATGTAAAACTCATGGATTTTTCAACCGCAGAATACTGAAACTCTGTAACAGCCAAAATACCAGCCCATGCCATCATGCTTCTGGCGTAATGGTGTCCTGCCTCGGCTTCGTTAAACGGACTTCTTTTTTTGCCATCATATCGGTCTCTAATATTTCGAATACACAATAACCCGTCTTCCATTAAGCCTTCCTGTAGCATGCCAACAGCCGCAGTGTACTCAAAGCCCGTCATGACTTCGGTATAATACGGAAATGGTTTTTCGGGACGTTCATTGGGGTAGGCCGCCATCAATAAAGCAGACTCGTCGCCCAAAGCATACGAACGATGATAATTGGCATGAGAGATCATATTCTCAACATAATTGTATTTCATTATGGACTCAAGCGTTTTTTTGATGTTTTCTTCATCAGCCAAATATCCCAAACCTACAATATGTGAAAACACCTGACCTACCAATTGATCGACCAACACCCCTTTTCCCAACTGAAAATCGGGAGAGGTAAGGTCTACTGCTTTACTTCCACTAGTTGCACCAATTAAAGACGGCGCTACATTATCTACCGACATTGGTGGTTGAATATGCTGTTCGTAATATTCACCGTTGAACAAATTATCATCCATCCATTCCGAGCCATTTTCGTATAGTTCTCTGCAAGTTCTCGCAAATGCCTTTTCACCTAAATAATTGGCCATTTCCTCAGAAGCTTTTAAAGCACCCAAATACCAAAATCCCATTTGTGGATTGGGGCCAAAATATTCTACATCCATGGTGTTGTGTTGAGAACCTTCCATCACACCATTTTTATCGGCATCCCAACCTCCGGGAATCCAACAAAACTCCAAGGACTTTTTCACCTTTGGCCAATGTTGTTTTAAAAAGGCATCATCTCCAGATAATTGCCAATCCCGATAAAATTTCATGATGCTTCCCATTTGTCCATCAGCTGCTGCCTTTCCCCATTTTTGTCCTTCTTCCAAAGGTAAATACACGCGAAAGCTCATCAACCCTTCATCATCAGTCGCATATTTATATTCTACCTCACGCATGGTTTTGGCTAACTCTCCAAATAAAAATGCTGTGGTTTGTTCGTAATTCCAAACGTGGGTACAAGATCCAAAACACGATCCATAGGTATCAAAAAGTCCTTCCCACCCTAATAATTGTCCGCTTTTAATACGGAAAGCCAATTGGGTTCTAAGATGTGCTAAATTGAAAAGTGCGGATTCTTTTATTTCTTCAGGTATATCACTATTAATAAGTGCATTGACGAAGGTTTTAGTGTTGTTTTCTAAGGCATCCAAACGAGGTAAGGTTTTGGTGATTACATCCCATGAATCACTATACTTCGTGGTGTAATAATTTCCAACCGTGGCTTTAATTAATTTTTGAAACCCTGGTTTATCCCAAGTTTGTCTGTTTGGGAAATGCCAACTGATTAAAAAACGAAAAGTTCTTTCTTCACCTGCTTTTAAAGTCGTTTTTTCTGCCAAGGTCCCCATTGGCGCGTTGGCTTTCTCATTGACTCTTTTTTCTAAAATCCCATCAGCACTAAAATCGTCCCAAAAATCGAGACGTTTTTTATCCCACCTGTTCGTTTTTGGTTGCCATGCGGTTCGGTACGTGGTGGTACCTTTATTTAAGGATACAAAACTCATGGTTCCCCATTGCTCACTTTCGGGGTCTACGCCATTACTTGTGTAGTGAATACCTTTAATACCGTTTTCTTCGCGAATGGTATTGATATTTTTTATGGCTTTTCCTCGAGTACCGTCGAAACCAATAAAGTTTTGAATTGTACCAGCGATGGAAATAGTAATTTCCTTAGCACTGGTGTTCTTTACCGTATAATTTAAAATTGCCATAGGAATACTGCTATCGTCAATATTTCCAGGAATCAGTGGATTATAGGCTCCAACAACAACCTCTACAGGAAGGTTTTCATCACTTAAATACACTTGCCCGAACGGATAAGCTGTTTTAAACATGGCATTACCAAATCGAGGTAAACCATGATGGTTTGAAGTAGCACCCCAAGCCCCTTCGTAATAGGATTCATCTGGCGGACCTTCTAACAAACGGGTTTGTTTTTTACCTTCACCATCTTCTATAAAAATGACAAAAAACGGTCCTTTTTGTTTTGCGGGCCCCCAATTTTCTAAAGTAGGATTGAAGCCTTTTGCAGGACGGTTCATGATTTCCCAATCTTCCAAAGAACCCCGTCCGGTAAGCGAAATGGTTCCTGTACCAATACCACCCACAGGCATTTTTATTTTTTGAATATGGTCTTGGTCATAGGTTTTTAATACGGGCCAATCATTGCTCTTGGTTTGAGCAACTACCATAATACATACCAACTGAAAAATTACGGTTAACTTTAGATGCTTCATCTTAATCATTTATTTTTTTGTTTCGTTTTTCCAAACCTTGATATCTCCTGCTTTCAAAGTAATAACTTCACTTAGTTTTCCTTCTGAAAATATCCTGAAGTTTCCATTTTGAGTGGCTTGAATTCTTGCTTCTACCAGTTTCTCATTTTCCCAAATAATATCCACCTCAAAACCACCACGGGCTCTTAAGCCTTTGATGTTTCCATTTTGCCATGCGGAAGGTAAGGCTGGTAATAGATGTAAAATATAGGGTGCTTCAGCTAAGTTTTCTTGGGGAACAACTGGTACAAAATGATTGGGATTGATGTTATCTTTTTGGTATGCTACAAAAGCGGCTTTTTCGATGGTTTCCGCTGAATCATCGATGCTTCTCAAATGACTTTGCAATAACATTTCACAGACTCCGGCAGTGCCTCCAAAATTTCCATCAATTTGAAAAGGTGGATGAAAATCGAACAAATTAGGATAGGTACGTTCTGAAGTTAAAAACTTATAGAATTGATGTGCCTTATCGCCATTGTGCAACCTTGCCCAAAAGTTGGTTTTCCACGCCGTACTCCAACCTGTTGAAACATCGCCACGGTGTTTCATGGTCACCAAAGCTGCATTGGTCAATTCGGGAGTGGTTAATGGTGAAAAATCGCGACCTGGATGTAGGGCTATTAAATGCGAAATATGCCGGTGTTGGTCCGTTGGGCTATCCCAATCTTCTGGCCATTCCTGAACTTGTCCGTACTGACCGATTTTTTGGGGAGTTAGTTTAGGGATGATGTTTTTAAGCTGCGTTCTAAACGCTTCATCTCTATTTAAAACCACTGAAGCTTCAATACAATCGGTAAATAAATTCAATACTAATTGCTGTTCGAATGACGCGCCATAGGCCTGCTTATTTAATTTCCCAAACTGCTCCACCAAATACGCATTTTCGGGCGACCAAGTGGGATACACCAATAAGGAACCATCTTTCCATGGCGATAGAAATTCTAAATAAAACTCAGCTGCGCCTTTTAAAATGGTGTAAACTTCTTCTAAATAAGTTTTATCTTGACTAAAGGCATAATGCTCAAATAAATTCTGGCATAACCACGCACCCGATTGCTGCATACGCCGACCGTGAACATTTGGAGCGCTAAATCCAAATACATTACCATTCAATCCGCTGCTCCAACCTTTGTCTATACCATAAGTTTCTTTAGCGACGTGTTGCCCGGACTCTGCCATGACTTTCATCCATTCCACATAAGGCCTGAACGCTTCTGGAAGATTAGCGGTTTCTACCATCCAATAATTCATAGCCAGATTGATATCGGTGTGGTAATCGCAATTCCAAGCGGGTTTTAAATGCCCGTTCCAAAGTCCCTGTAAATTGGAAGGCACGGGTGCAGAACGTGAACAACTTAACTGTAAATAGCGAGAGTAGTTAAAATAAAGGTTTTCCAATTCTAAACTAGGCCCGCTTTTAACCAATTCATCCGTTGTAAGATGTTTAGGCTCGTAATCTAAATTCAATTCGCAATTATCCATTAAACAGGATACATCTTTTACATGTGACTGTTTTAGAGCATCGTACCCCAACTCAACAGCTTCCTTTAGTATCTTTTCTGTATCCGTTTTAAAATTCTGACCTTTAAACTCAGGATATACCGGCAAATAATCGGTGTATGCCGCTATGTAGATTTTAACCTCTTTTGCGTTTTCAACCTTTAAGGTTCCGTCGTCCTGAGAAGTAATCTTCGCTTTACCCGCATCTACATAAATCCTTTTCTGAAATTGAATTAGGTCGTTTTCCTTGGCGGCTTCGCCATTTAGAACAAGCACATTCCCTTCAGAATTTAGACCAGTTATTTTATGTAAAGTACTGGATTTGACAGTGAGATTCATTACGGCATTGTCCGCTTTGTAGCGCATGGCTACAACATCGTTGGGGTAACTACAAAAATATTCGCGATTAAAAGTGGCGTTACCAATATTGTAATTTACATAGCCCACGCCCGTAAATGCATCTAGGGAACGTGTGTAATTTGAAACTTCCTCATGGCTATGTTCTGTTGAAATATACACATCTGTAAATGGTGCATAATTACCCAATGGTTGTTGGCTACTCAGGTATTTGGTAGACATGGCTTCCATACTATTTTCGCCCGTACCATAATTTTCATTGCGGTAAACCTCCCGAACTTTTTCGAAGTTTTTATAAGCCCCAACCCGTGTTCCAGATTGTTCCACTTCACTCAAACCTCTTTTGCTGTTCATCCAAAGGGTAATATCATTCAGCATGAGGTGTTCTTCTTCAATGCCTCCTGAAAACATAGCTCCTAAACGTCCATTTCCCAGAGGCAGTGCTTCTTGCATGAAGCCCGGTTTATTGTAGTCCTCCCTTTGTTCAACAGTAAACTTACTGGCAGGTTCATCATAAGTCAATACAAACTGTGCATGATTTTGTACTGACATTAATAGGAATATGGTAATAACTATGATTCGTGCCACGTGATATTATACTTTTATTGGTTTTTATTTTTTTTAATGAACTTCTTGTTCTTTCTCCCATTTGAAAAGCGCCTTTTTAAGCTCCGTTATTTTAAAATCATGACTAGTGCTGTTTATAAGGTTATTCATTTCTTCTGGGTCGTCATTGAGATTGTACAACTCAAATTCAGGACGTTTTCTATAGCGTTTAACAATGTTGCTTGCCTTTTTATCATGCCCGGCTTTGGCTAACCAAGAAAGGTACATTTTGCGTACATGGCGGTCTTCTATTTTATCGATATACCCATAATCAAATCCATTTATAACACGAACGGCATAAAGATTATTTGGTAACTGATTCCAGACCAGTTTAAACTGCCCATCGGTTACTGCCCTTATTTTATATTCTGGCCCTTCTCTGTTATTATTATATAAGAAATAGGCATACTTTCTATGTTTTGCTTTAGTTTGCTTTATTATTGGTAGCAAACTTTTACCATCAAAGTTAGCAGGAACTTCTCCTCCGGCGGCATCAATTAGTGTTGGTAAAATATCGCAATATTGTGTTATTGCATCTGTTTCAAGAGTATTGTTATAGGGTTTTGGCCATTTCATAACACATGCAGACCTAACCCCAAAATCATAGGTGGTCCATTTACCACCAGGCATTCCCGCACCATTTTCATCCAAGATTATAAGCGCTGTATTGGAATCTAAATCGTTTTTTTCAAGAAGCTTTCTAGCTTTGCCCACCTGCTCATCAAAAAGTTTTATTTCGGCTAGGTATTCAGTAAAGTACTTGCGCGTTTCTTTTGTATCTACCAAATTACCTGGCAGAATAACATTATTTGCATCCCAAAGAGAATTGTCACCTGCATTCCAAGGTGCATGGGCATGAACGGAACATATAACTAAGCAAAACGGCTGTTTTTTATCCCGATTTATAAATTCCTTAACTCCGTTCCAATCCTCAGGAGGCAATCCATTGTAATTAGCGTTTTTAGTAAATCCATCAATAATTTCAAAAGGATAAACAGATGCTGGTTTAAAATGGGTTTTACCCGTTAACCCCACTCGATAACCCAGTTTACTTAAATGCTGAACAATACTAAGCGTTCCTTCTTTAGTCGCAGCATGATTAAAGTTACAACCATTTCTGTTAGGCATTAACCCCGTAAACAACTCTGCTCTTGTTGGAGCACAAATAGCTTCGGATACGAACATATTCTTAAACAAAATACCTTCATTTGCTATCTGATCTATGTTTGGAGTTGTATTTTGGTTTTTGGCCCCGTAGCACCCTGTATTTTTGGCACTTATATCATCCCCTAGAATAATCAAAAAATTTGGTTGCTGTGTTTGTCCAGGTATTTTATAGCTTGATGAGAAGCTAACAAGTAAAAGGAATAAAATGCTTAATTGATATTTTTTCATCTGCTAATATTTATTGTTTTTTGTGGCCAGCTGTAATGCCATAATTATTATTTCGGTTGGTTTACAACGAATTGTTAATGGACATTTCATGTTATTTTAATTTACTCTTCAATGGCTCTAACAATGGTATAAACCCTATCCACATTCGGTTTGATCAGTTTCCCCAACCACAAACCATTGGCTTGTTTTTCAAATTCAAAATTGTTGGAGACTGGGGTTTTATTTTCTGTCCAAATTAATAACGGACCATCTTCAACCATTTGAATTTTCACAGATTTATCATCTATTTCCAATAATTCGAAAGTGGCTGCTGAAAGGTATTTATCGGGTCTACCAATGATAGACCAACCGTGTTGTATAGGGCTTAACAACAACAAACGTTCTTTTCTAGACCCCAATGTAAACTGATAATTGTCTTCAAGAATTTGGGCTGAACCTTTATAATAATCATAAAGTAAAATGCCTTCTTTTGGAACTTCCAACAGACCTTGATAAGGTTGTATCATGCCACCAGCCTGTGGATAATCCTTTAAAGAAACTTGGGTAGACACCTCGTTATCATCCTGATTCATATTCACAGCCATAATAGCAGCGGTTTTGTTTTTTAATGGTGCTATGACTCTGAAAGCCTTTCCATCAAAATAGGGGTCTTGCATTAAACTTTCGGGTAAGGGAACAGCTGGTGCTAGTGTTCCTAAAATCCGTCCATCGGCATAAGTTAATGGTTTTAAAACGGTATCATCTATATGCTCTGGCACATCTGAAAGGTAAATAGGTCCACCAGACATCGCTCTGGCTACGGCCATTAACTGTGCGGTTTCTTTAAAATTTGCAAAGAACATATCTTGATCTAGCCAATGCGTGTGCCCCAACCAAAAGGCATTGGCAAAATTTTGTACCAAGGTTAAATCCAATCGGTCTTTAGTGGTTTTATAATCTATACTTCCACGGATAATGGCACTATGCCTGTGATTAAACACATTAAAGTTTTGTTGGGCAATACAATTTAGCAACATCAAATCTTTTTCTTTGCAGTTTTCTTCTAAAGCGATGTTGTTGTAATGCACGCCTAATATTGCATTACTAGCTCCTGTGTTGTTTCGGAAATTATCTGATTGAAAATCGACTTTAATAATATCAAAACCATTGTCTGTAGTGTTTTTTGTCATTTCATGAAAAAACGCATTGGCTGATTCCTCTGAAATTTTTGGTGTTAAAATGGTTCTTTTACCGCTAGGGTTGCGCTCTGCCAAATGCTCATTTAAACTTGGCATATTGTGCTCGGGTGATACTGCACCAAAATAGCCATTGAAATTTCGCCAAATACCCATCCATTTTATTTTTTCATCTTTCTGACTGGTAATAGGCTCCCATCCGTTTGGAAACTTCTTTTTATCAACTCCAAAAGATAATAATTGGTTTTTTTTATGGTCTAAATACCCATCATCAATCAACATCCATCTAAAAGGAATTGTGCTTTCTTTCATGCCTTTTAAAGCATCCAAAATCACCTCCTCGTTAATCTTGTGCTTGTAATGTTCCCAAGAACACCAGCCCAAGTATTTGTAAGCCTCAGGATATTCTTTATCAGACCTCCAATTAATATTTTCCTTTACATTTTCGGTGTTCATTGCTCCTTCCCAAGCCATTCTAGCAGCCTCATACGGACTCTTGGATTGCCCATAACTCATTAGAGGCACCGCTACATTTTCAGTATCTGTACCATAGGTAGCAACCGTTAAATAAGCTGTTTTATTACGAATGGAAAACGTATTTCCTATACGATTAGACACCAATGGCAAAAGCGCTAAATAATTACCATTTTCCTTTTGAAGCATCATAAAAGCCCCGAGGTTGATATGGCTGTCCATTCTTGGTTTTAGATGCTTGTAACTGTCCAATTCTGCAATATCATCAAACCAAAGCGGTTCAACACGATTACCAGCAGCCAATTTTTCTGAAAATGGACGGTAGTAAATGCCTTTTTTGTACTTTGGCAATTCTAATTTAATTTCAGAGATAATACCTAAAGAATCTGGTGTTAATTCTTGTTTCTGAACAGAAACTACCCCGTTCCCGCTAAAGGATGATACATCTAACGTTAGTGGAATTACCTCAAATGGCACATCTTGTTTTTTAACTTTGGCTTGTTCCGAACACGACAATATACAAGAGATTCCAACAATAAAAAGAAATACTTTTCGCATTATATAGTTTAGTTTGAATGGTTTTACTTTTGAAACTTTTATTTAGCTAATTATTGGCTGGATTTGCTTCCACCCTTCCATATCTTCGTTTTCCTGAACAGCTCCTGGTGTACTTCGTCCATCAAGAATTATTTTTTTAAAGCGGCTTTTAATTCTGTGGCTTTTTCAGGAAATATATTTATTGGATTTCTGGTTTCGCCAATAATTAAAATTTTAGGTTTCGGTTGCTCAAAACTTGAAAAGGCAACCACTAAAATCCATAAAACAAACGCTATTCTAAAGTTTTTCATCCTATTAAAAATCAATGATTAAACTTTCTCCTTTTGAAATATTTTTTGCTTTCAGTTTCTTTTTTCCAACATTTTGAAGCGTAAAACTTTTAAGCTCCAATTGCCCGAAAAGCACGTTTATTTTTGCCTGCCCTTTTTTTACTTCACAAGTGCCCCAACCACAACCATTGCTCCAAAAATAGGTGCCCGGTTTTGAGGTGAAACGCATCGACTTTTCAACTCCCGAATAGTGAAATTCTGTACTCGCTAAAACACCTGCCCAAGCCATCATACTTCTGGCATAATGATGCCCATATTCTGCTTCATTAAAGGGGTTTCGTTTTTTGCCATCATAACGATTTCGGATATCTTGTATGGTTCTCAATGCTTTTTCCGTCTGTCCTTCATACATCATGGCAACTGCCGCTGTGTGCTCAAAACCGGTCATCACCTCGGTAAAATAAGGGAATGGTTGTTTGGGTCTGTCCTTGGGATAGTGAGCCATCAACAAAGCCGATTCATTTCCGTAGGCATAAGAGCGCATAAAATTGGGGTGCTTCATTAAATTTTTGCGGTAGTTGTATTTTAAAATAGATTCGTTGGTCTTTTTGATATTGTCTTTATTTACCAAATAGCCCAAATCTAAAATATGAGCCATAACTTGCCCTACCAACTGGTCGACTAAAACACCTTCACCCAATTGATACTGCGGATCGTTGGGCACAAGTCTTCTTTTTACACGGATGAGTCCTTTTGCAATACTATCCAAATGTTTTGGTGGCACAATTTCTTGAATGTAGTATTCGCCATTGAACAAATTTTCATCCATATATTTCGAACCGTTTTCATATAATGAGCGACATGTTTTTACGAATTTTTTATCTCCCAAGTAGCTTGCCATTTCTTCGGTAGCACGTAAAGCTCCCAAATACCATAAGCCCATTTGAGGATTTGGGCCGTAATATTCTACATCCATGGTATTGTGTTGAGAGCCTTCCATAACGCCATCTTTATCGGGGTCCCAACCTTTAGGAATCCAACAGAATTCCAATGCTTTTTTTACATTTTTCCAGTTCTTTTTTAAGAAATCATCATCACCTGAAAGTTGCCATTCGCGATAATACTTCATAATACTTCCCATTTGTCCGTCGGCGGCGGCCAAACCAAAACTTGTGGCCTTAGTTTCCAATGGTAAATGAATACGGTAGCTCATCAATCCGTTTTCATCAGTAGCAAAACCAAATTCTACTTCGCGCATATTTTGGGCGATATCGCCAAACAAAAACGGAATGGTTTGTTCGTAATTCCAAACATGTGTACATGTTCCCGTGCCGCTGCCATCGTTATCCTTGATGCCTTCCCAACCCAAGTAGTATCCTGATTTGGTTTTAAAAGCCAATTGCGTCCTAAAATGCGCCAAATTAAATAAAGCGGCTTCTTTTACAATTTCTGAGATATCACTACCAATAAACGCCTCTACAAAAGATTGGGATTGTTGTTCCAATTCTGGAATTCTTTTGACATGTTTCTGCGCCACTTCCCATGAATCGGCATATTGTGTAGCATAGTAATTGCCCACATTAGCCTTTTGATTACCCCAGGCTGGACGATTAGGAAAATGCCAAGTGATAAAAAAACGAATATCCTTTTCTTCGTTAGGAGCCAAAGTGGTTTTTACAGCTAACGAGCCCATGTTATTTTTTTGGTTAGAGGTTCTTTCTTCTAATAAACCATCATCTGTATAATCATCCCAAAACTCCAAAGTACTGTTCCCCCAGTCACCAGGTTCCCATGCCGTTCGATAAGATATTTCGCCTTCGCTGTTTGTGGTTAGGCTAAACGTACCATATTGATAGCTTTCTTTTTCAACTTCTTCACCGGCCGTAAAGTGGATGCCTTTCAAACCATTTTCTTCCTTATAGGTGTTGATGTTTTGATAAGGTTTTCCTTCTTTTCCATCATATCCTATAAAATTAGGAATGTTTCCCGCTAAAGAAATCGTCACGGGTTTATCGCTCGTGTTTTTCACCTTGTAACTTAAAATAGCCATAGGCAAACTACTATCTGCTGTGTTCCCCGGAATTAAGGGGTTGAAGGCTCCAACAGTTACTGTTACAGGCAAATTTTCATCGCTTAACAAGACTTGTCCAAATGGATATGCGGTTTGAAAAGTAGCCTTATTAAAACGAGGTAAACCGTGATTGGGAGCCTTAGAACCATAAAACCCTTCGTCGTATTTAATAGGCACAGGACCTTCCAATAAAAGTGCTTGGGCTTCTTTGTTTTCTTCTCTTAAATAAATTGAGAAAAATGGTGCTCGATTGATAACTTCTACACCGGTATACAACGGATTAAAACCTTTGGCAGGGCGACTCATAATTTCCCAATCTTCCAAAGCGCCTCTTCCTGTTAACGAGATGGTTCCTGTTCCTATGCCTCCAACAGGCATAGCAATGCGGTCGGTATGGTATTGGTCGTAGCTTTTTAGTACGGGCCAATCTGTGTTTTGCGCTAGTATGCTACTCGAAAAGAGTAAAATCAATAATCTTAATTTATCTAGTTTCATTTAGTTATATTTTTTAACGGATACTTAGTGGTTTGGGATTTTCAACATGCCCTACAGGACGAGCATTTTTGGTTACTTCAGTATCAAAATCTAGCATGGCTTTTTTAAGTTGTGAAACGATTTCAGGGTATTGTTCGATAAGATTTACTTCCTCAGAAATATCATTCTTTAAATTATAAAGGGCTTCTTCTTCATTTATGATTCGAAGTTTCCAATCTTTCCACCTTACAGCTTCTAAAGTCCCCCAATGTGAATAAAAAAAATATTCATGGGGACTTTCGGCTTCATTCATAAGTACCGGTATGATATTTTTTCCATCAATAATACGGTCTGTTGGCGCTTCTGTCTCCATCAAATTTGCAAAAGTTGGTAGTATATCCATGGCGGTTAAAAGCTCATCAATTTCAGTACCCGCCTTAATTTTTCCAGGCCACCTAACTACGGTTGGCACACGCATACCTCCTTCTAAGGTTTGCCCTTTATGACCTCTCAATGGCTTTGTTGAACCTCTTCTGTTTGCAGATCCATTATCACTAGTAAATAAGACAATAGTATTTTCATCAAGACCTTGTGCTTTTAGAGTTTTAAGAATTTGACCAACCGACCAGTCGATCTCATATATCGCGGTAGAATATAAATTAGCGTCGGCCGAAACCCCGCTTTCCAAAATTTTCTGGTACTCTTTCTTAATTTCTTTTGATGCTGCCAGTGGTCCGTGAGGTATAGGATGCGGTACATACAAAAAGAAGTTTTCATCTTTATGGTCTTTAATAAATTTAACTGCTCGTTCGGTAACCCGCCGTGTGAGGTAGTCGGGGTCGGGATCCATTTCAATAACTTCTTCACCTTCTAAAAAAGGTAGCGACGGAAACTTAAAGAATTCTTGTCGTCGGTGTGTGGGTGCAATATCGTGGCTGTACGGCAATCCATAAAACTCATCGAAACCTTGTTTGGTAGGTAAAAATTCAGGTTGGTCTCCCAAATGCCATTTTCCGAAAATGCCTGTTTTATAGCCTGCAGATTTTGCCACTTCGGCAATGGTAATTTCATCAGGATTTAGTCCATTGCCATCACCCGCTAAACAAACAGGGAACCTTTTGCCATCGGGAACATTGGGTAAATCTATAACTAAACTCGAAGGCGGCTCCATACCAACCCGTCGTGGGTAACATCCCGTCATAAGTGCAGCTCGTGACGGCGTACACAATGGCGCCGCAACGTAAAAGCTTGTTAGTTTTGCACCTTCTTCTGCCATTTTATCAATATGAGGTGTATGAACATGTTCGCCTCCAAAACAGCTTAAATCGCCATAACCCTGATCATCGGTAAAGATGATAACTAAATTAGGACGTTCCGTTTTTTTGTTATTTTGAGAAACGATGCAAGAGCTAACCAAAAAAAAGCAACCCAATATGAACAGTAACCTCATAATGTTATTCTATAATTAATTAACCTTTAAATCATTTGATTTCACTTCACTGCCCCACCAATCATCGTTAGGTTGCCAATCTGGACTTAGCATTTGTTTTCTTTGTTTTTCAAGTCGCGGCATGAGTTTGGTTCTATGGCTTTCCAATCGTTTTCTTCGAGCTTCTTTATCCCATTCGGGGTCTTCGGTGGCGTATTCGGTATTCATAGATTTCAACCAATCCATCAATTGTGTGTGCAAGTTTTCCGCTAACTCATTGTTTTCTTTAGATACATCATTGCTTTCCTTCAAATCTGAATTTAAATCATACAATTCTATGTGATTATCTTCCCAATAATGAATGAGTTTCCAATTATCCTTTCGAATGATAGATACCGGTTCGCCTCCTTGATTTCCATAATGCGGATAATGCCAAAACAACGGTCTGTCATCAATTCTCTCTCCATTTAGAAGTGGCTTTAAACTAACCCCATCGGCATGCGCTTCGGGTTTTAAAGGAATATTTGCCAAATCCAACAAGGTTGGGTATAAATCTGCTCCAGAAACAGGTTTATCAATTCTATTGCCTTGTGCCTCCATCCAAGGCACATAGATAAAATACGGTACACGTAAACCACCTTCCCATTGGTAACCTTTTCCGCCTCTTAACATTAATTGATTGGTAGAAAAGTTATCCCCAGAGGTTACCCCTCCATTATCGGATGTAAACACTACAATAGTGTTTTTATCCAAACCATTATCTTTTAATGTTTGAAGCACACTACCAATGGCTTCATCTACCTGTTCAATCAATCCAGCATAAACTGGGTTGTCCTGATATTTTCGTGCAGGTAAAATGCGTTCCATTTCGAAACCTTTTTCAGCAATGCCCATTTGTTCTGCCTTATCTCTGTACTTTTCCCATTTTTCTTTTGTGGTTTGAATAGGGGAATGCACTGCATAAAAAGATAAATAAGCCAAAAATGTGGTGTCCTTATTTTTCTCAATGAATTTTGAAGTTTCTTTCGCCAATTTCATTGAAAACGACATGCCCTTTTCGTCTTCATGGTCTTCCATTTGAGGATTGTTAAACGGTGAAAAATACCCCCCACTGTAAGGCCCACCACGTTCATAGCCCGCTATATTAATATCGAAACCATGATCGGTGGGCAAAGATTTATCTGCTGCGCTTCCTAAATGCCATTTTCCAGCAAAAAAGGTTCTATAACCGTTTTCCTTTAATGCTTCTGGAAGTGTAACGTCATCATGACTTAAATGATGCTTGTACTCTGGTGGCAATAATTTGGTATGCCTGTTCTTTTCTTTCCATTCCAATCCCGATGGGGCTCCGTCGAATTGTGTCAACCCATGTCTGGCCGTAAACTGTCCATTGAGTAAACTAGCTCGCGACGGACTACAAACGGCACAAGTGGCGTAACCATTGGTAAAAATGTTTCCCGATTTCGCAATCGCATCAATGTTTGGAGTTTCATAAAATTTACTACCCATCACGCTTAAATCGGCGTAACCCAAATCGTCAACCACAATAAACAGGATGTTTGGTTTGGCCGTTTTAGTTATTTCTTGGGTTTTGGTTTTACAAGAACTTAATACCGCTAAAATTGTGCTTATGTATATTATTTTTTTCATTGGAATTTTCATTTTTTATTCTGGTCTTATCCACATACAATGACCACCACCGGCTACCATTTTAGCTTTTACTATATCGCCCTTTTTTGCTGTACCGATTCTTACTTGATATGCTTCAGGGTTCGATTTGCTGTTGGTAACTTCGGTATCTTCGTAATAGGTAATAATGTAATTTTTGTCGTCTTCAAGAAAATCCAAATTGATATCCAAGGTTCCGCCATCGTTGTGCACCGACCCAATAAACCATTGGTCGCCGTAGCGTCTTGCTGTAGAAATATAGCCATCCATTTTGGCATGCAATATTTTAGTTTCATCCCATTTTCCAACGGGCATTTCTTGAATAAATTCAAATAAATCCTGCTTTTCGGTATAAGCTTCAGGGGCATCTGGAATACAAACCAAGCCACTAAATATAATCAAGGTTCTGGCAGCTTCTGCGGCAACCGTGGTATGTAATGAATTAAGCTTTTTGGGTCCTTTCTCTCTTTCCCCGGCGTTTACACTGGAAATATCGAAAATACCATTATTCATATCCAACGGTCCTTGAAGGGCGTTAATCAATGCCATTCTAATGAAGGTTTTTTGGGTAAACGCTCTTCTGGAATCTTGTTGTGCATGGCAAAATTCTCGTGTAATGGCATTAGGATAGGTTCTGGTTACTCCTGTAAATGGCACGGGACCATCATGAAAATCAATCAACAAATTGCTTTTGGCGCTCATTTGAATAGCGTTTCTAGTAAAAGGTACATTTGAACCCATAAAACCATATTTAATCCCTTTCATCCCTAAAGATTGGTAATATGGAAACAAAGCTTCGTCGCCATAATCGCCCTGACGCCTGTCGTAATATAAAATCAGTTCTACTCCTTTTTCTTCAGCATAGGCCGCTACTTTGTCTAAATCCAATTTTTCAGACATGGTCATTTTTCCTGGTTCTACCTTGGTGTACCAAGCATCATCAATTAGGAAGTATTCAATATCATTTTCGGCTGCAAAATCTATAAATCGGAAATAGCTTTCGTTGTCTATACCGTACGTAAATCCATCTTCAGTGGTAAAACCATGTACTCGCCAATCCCAAAGGGTTTTTCCTGGTTTAATCCAAGAAGCATCTTGAATTTGGTTGGGTGCCGCCACATTTAAAGGTACTGTATTGGTTAACAAGTCACCTATTTGGTCTTCCAAAAGAATAAGGCGCCAAGGCGTGATCAAACGTTTCTCCTCGGATTTAAACGGGTTGTTTGCAACCAGTTTTTTCTTCTGTTCGTCATAATTGAATTTAATGACATCAAACCCCGGAGCACTAATTAAATCGGACTCCAAAAGCGATAAAAACTTATGTTCTTTATGCTCGACTACCAAAGGCATTTTAATTTTATGCTTTTTACCATCGGCTTTAGCCTGTCCTAAATCAGCTATGGCGATAGGACCATAAGGCTGCCCTTCGCCTGCGGGAGAGTACACGCCACTGGAATGCGGCATACCGTATTCCACGAAGAATGCTGCGTTATTTTCTGGTGTAATCCCTTCTGCCTTAAAGCGAAAAGCAACTCCACCGTTATATGCCCTTACTAGAAGTGTTGCTGGTGTGCCCTCATAATCCAACGATACTTCCAATTCTTTGTAATGGTCTTGAATTTCACTAAACTGTCCCCATACGGGATTCCAAGTGGTATTCACTTCTTGTACCTTGCTTTCCAAAACTTCCACTTTTACATTTTGAAGAATCGAAATTTCAGAGTTTAAAACCATCGCCATTTCACCATCATAAAGGTTATATTTTAATTGGTTTTCCTCGTTGTTCAATACAATCTTAATTTTTTCGTCTGGTGAAGTGACTTCCAGATTTTTGGATGGCTTGCAACCGAACAAGCTTAGAACAAAAATTAGTGTGAATACGGTATGCTTCATTTTTTTAAGTTTAATTTTATTTTGATAATGGCTTTGGGTTTTTAACAACTCCTGCTGGCCTAATATTGATTTTAAGTTTGTTTTCAAATTCGGTAGCTGCACTTCGTAGCCGCGTCTCAATATCGGGGTGTGCGGCTATTATATTTTTTGTTTCGCTAATATCATCTTCTAAATTATAAAGAGCAGGCGACTCTTTTCCAGCGATACGGAGCTTCCATTTTCCAGATCTAACTGCTTGTAAAATGTTTTTATTGTAATAATAAAACACCTCATGTGGGCTTTTGCTTTTGCCTTGCAATACCGAAAAAACATCTTTCCCGTCTAAAACGCGATCCGTTGGCATTTCTGCACTAGCCAACTTTGTAAAAGTGGGTAGTAAGTCCATGGCTGTTAACAATTCATTAGTTACTGATCCTGCAGGAATTTTACCTGGCCACCATACAACAGTTGGCATACGCATACCACCTTCAAACGTACTCCCTTTTTTGCCTTTTAAAGGAGCTGCGCTTCCTACCATAGGGCCATTATCTGAGGTGAAAATCACAAAGGTGTTTTCATCTAATCCGTTTGTTCTTAATGCTTCTAATATTTGACCAACCGACCAATCAATTTCAGCAATGGTTTGCGGATAAATTTTGTCTCTTGTTTTATAATCAACGCTTTCTCCTTCATTTTTTAATATGGCTTTCACATCTTCTGGTGCGTTTTTCATAAATTCAGGGGAAGCCAACATCGGACGATGCGGACTTGTGTGTGGCATGTAAACAAAGAAAGGTTCATCTTTATGCTGTTCAATAAAACTCAATGTTCTTTCGGTTATTCTCTTAATCAGGTAATCGGCATCAGGGTCTAATTCTACAACCGTTTCACCATCCAATAATGGAAGCGATGGAAAATTGAATTTTTTTTGATTGCCATGGAAGGGATGAATATCGTGACTATAGGGAATACCAAAAAATTCGTCGAACCCTTGTTTTGTAGGAAGAAATTCCGGTTGATCGCCCAAATGCCATTTACCAAACATACCTGTTTTATATCCGGCAGATTTTAATACTTCTGCAATGGTTACCTCATTTGGATTTAATCCTAAAGAATCTGCAGCAAGTAATACGCGTTTTGCCATTCCTATTCTTTTGGGATAACTGCCTGTCATTAAAGCTGCCCTAGATGGGGTACAAAATGGTGCCGCCACATAAAAACTTGTTAATTTGGCGCCCTCGGCAGCCATTTTATCTATTTCTGGTGTATTTACATGAGTGCCCCCAAAACAACTTAAATCTGCATACCCTTGATCATCTGTAAATATGATGATGAAATTGGGTTTACTTATTTTCTCTTTGGTTTTTTGTGAATATGCTACAGATAAGGAAAAGCACACAAAGAAACATACAAAATAGACTGAGCTATTCGTAAATACTTTGGCTTTTTTATGTATTGTATGTAACACCTACCTATTGCTTGTTTATTCAAAATTTCAACACTTTAAGCTTACTTGTTGATTATATGTTTTACTATACACAATGGTAAATTACTTTAAAGTCTATTTTTAACGATTTTGAATCATCTCATAATACTTTCATAGCGAAAGAAATACCACTAAATTAGCTAAAAACAGTTGCAATGAGCGTTTTTCACACCATACAAATTTAAAACCTCACAAAGATTTATTTTAACACCTATTGTTTATCCCTTAATTTAGTTTTCCTTTAGAAATACAGACAAACTTAACGCACCATGTGCTCCTATAACTAATGACTGTTCAATGTCTGCTGTTTTAGAAGGTCCAGAAATGAACACACCAAAATCTGTATCGTTAGATGATAATTTTTTATAAGCTTGGTGCATGAACGTAACAATAGAGTCTTTGTTGAGTACTAAAACCAAATGTTTTGCTATAAAAGGTAAAACCCGCATAGGCAACTGAGAATCGGCAACCCAAATTGCACCATTTTCAGCTACTCCAAAACTGCTTTCTAAAACCAATACATCTAAATCTTCCAAATCATGAGGTTTGTTTATCTTCTCTATATTTAAAGTATTGAAATTTTTGGTGTGTTTTAGTGTTGAAAAATTAACTTTTCCATCGGGGAACATGGATTTTACCTTACTAATAACATCATCATCCGAAGTAGCTTCAAATACATTACCTCCTGCTGTTTCTACTTTCAGAGTAAATTCACTTAATATATTTCTTGAATCATCAAAAACACTTACATCTATTTTTGGCAATGCAATAGCTTCTGGTTTATTTGCTTTAGCGCGTTTTAGAATATAATCTCTACTGCTCATCTTTATTTCTTTTTTTATACCAGTCTTCAAAACTCTCTTTTGGCCCTAAAGGCAAATCTCTGGCTTTTCCCCAAACGTTTGGCTTGGAATTTATCATACCTTTAGGTAAATTTCTTAAAGACCAGCGTGCTACTTTCCCAACCTTATCAAATTGTGATGGTTTAGAAAAAATATTTCCCATCATTTTCATTGACGTTTTTTTAATAAAAGGTTGTGGTGTTTCTTTAGTTATAATTTGGCGCCATTTATAAAGCTGTGTATGTATATCGATTTTTACGGGACAAACATCAGAGCAAGAACCGCATAATGTGGAGGCAAATGGCAATGTGCTGTGTTTTTTTAAATCTTTTCCTGGTGAGAGAATAGAACCTATTGGTCCTGGAATTGTTGAATCGTAACTATGCCCACCACTACGCCTGTAAATTGGGCAGGTATTCATGCAAGCACCACACCTTATGCAATGTAATGAAGCTCTAAAATCTGGTCTGCTTAATTGCTCCGTTCTACCATTATCTACAATAACAATATGCATCTTAGCTCCGTTTCGAGGTTTTTTAAAATGTGACGAATAGGTAGTAATATGTTGCCCTGTTGCGCTTCTGCCAAGTAATCTTAAAAAAACACCCAAATGCTCTTGTTTGGGTATTAGTTTTTCTATGCCCATACAAGCAATGTGTACGGGAGCTAAATGCACACCCATATCGGCATTTCCTTCGTTTGTACACACTACAAATCCGCCTGTATCTGCAACGGCAAAATTAACACCTGTTATGGCTGCATCTGCTTGAATGAATTTTTCTCTTAAATGTTTACGAGCTTCTCCTGTTAAATATTGAGGATCTCCATCACAGGGTTTGGTACCTAAATGTTCTTGAAATAAAACATCTACTTCTTCCTTTTTTTTGTGAATTGCTGGTAATACAATATGGCTTGGTGGCTCTTTTGCTAATTGTACAATACGTTCACCCAAATCGGTATCAATAACCTCAATATCATTAGCTTCTAAAAATGGGTTTAGATGGCATTCTTCAGTAAGCATAGATTTGCTTTTTACTACTTTTTTAGCATTATGCGCTTTTAAAATGCTTTGTACTATTTTATTATGCTCGTCTGCATCTGCAGCCCAATGTACTTGAACCCCGTTTTTTATAGCATTTTCTTCAAATTGAATTAAATAAGTGTCTAGGTTTGATAAAGTATGTGCTTTTATACCATGACCTAAATTACGCAGTTCTTCCCACCCTTTTACAGAGTGTGCAGATTTATCGCGTTTATGGCGAACAAACCAAAGCGCCTTATCATGCCAATTAACTTTCTTTTCGTCTTTATTAAATATTGTTGCCGCTTTTGAATGACTCATCTTCTTTTAATTCAATTTACACTATTTAAAATTTCAGCAATATGAAGTATTTTTAAAGGTTGTTTATTTCTGGTAACCAAGCCTTCTAAATGCATTAAACAGGATGTATCTGTAGCTGTAATTACTTCCACGCCATTATCTAAATGGTCTTTTATTCTATCTTTTCCCATTTTAACGGAAATAGCTTCCTCTGTAACAGCAAATGTACCTCCAAAACCACAACATTCATCTGCTCTGGTAAGCTCAATAACCTCTGTTCCTGATACTTCTTTTAGTAACTCGCCAATATATGAATACGCTTCAGTAACCTTTTCTGAACAAGACCCAAGCCTTAGCCCCCGTAAACCGTGGCAACTTTTATGAATTCCTACTTTATATGGAAATTTAGCACCAACATTCTTTACTTTTAAAACATTTAAGATAAAGTCGCAAAGTTCGTAAACATTTTCACGCACTTTAACAACATCATCTGTTTGCGGTATAATATCATAGTGTTTTTTTACGTGGTATGCACAACTTCCTGAAGGTGTAACGATATAATCGAAGTCTTTAAAATTTGATACAAAATTATTGCAACTCCCTACAGATTCGTATTCATAACCAGAATTTGCCATGGGTTGTCCGCAACATGTTTGTCCAAGAGGGTACATAACATCTACATTTAGCCTTTCTAAAAGTTCGAGTGTTGCTTTTCCTACCTGAGGGTATAGTTGGTTTATGTAGCAAGGAATAAATAGTCCTACTTTCATTTTTAATATTTTAATTTATTTGGCAATAGCAATAAAAACACACTATTGTAAAAAAGCTCTTAATCTTAGTTTTTATTATGTTTTCAACTAATCGCTATGAACCTTAAGTGTTCTATAACCATAAACTGCGATGAAAGAAAAGCATAGTAAAGGTAATATAAATGAAGCATTTACAGCGGCAAATGACCCTACTGTTTTCATATCTATTATGGTACCTTGTAAAATAGGCATTAACGCGCCCCCTACAATAGCCATTACCAAACCTGCTGCTCCTAGTGTAGAGTCTTCTTCACTTAAGCCGTTTAGCGCAATACCGTAAATAGTTGGGAACATTAATGACATAAAAGCCGAAGTTGCAACTAGTAAATATAGCCCCATCATACCTTCAATTAATATAACACCCGAAATTGTTACCATAGCGCACAAGGCAAATATGGTAAGTAGTTTTCTAGAATTTACATATTTCATTAAAAACGTACTTATAAATCTACTTGATAGGAATATAGCCATTGCTACAATGTTATAATTCTGTGCTGTAGCTTTAGATATTCCTAAATTATCGGCATATTGAATAATAAACGTCCAACACATAATTTGTGCAGCTACATAAAATAACTGTGCAAAAACCCCTTCTCTATATTTCGCATTTTTAAACAATCTCTTAAAGGAATCGGCGGCAGGCCCCTGTTTGTCGTTCTTAGTGCGTTTTGGCATTTTAGCTAATGAAATAATAATAAACATTATAATAACCACAACACCAAGAATAACATATGGGTTTCTAATAATTGCTAAGTCGTTTGTTCTTATTACTGCTTTTTGAGCTTCATTTAAGCCTGTAAAGATTAATTCGCCCATTTCGTTTCTTTTATCAGAATCTAAAGCAGTAAGAATAAATTTTGAAGCTACAAACATTCCAAAAAGAGAGCCAATAGGATTAAATGCTTGGGCCAAATTTAAACGTCTTGTAGCTGTTCGCTCGTCTCCCATTGATAAGATGTAAGGATTTGCTGTTGTTTCTAAGAAAGCTAATCCGAATGTTAAGATATAAAGCGATACTAAAAAGAACCCGAACACCTCGTAACTAGCTGCCGGATAAAATAATAATGCGCCAAACGCGTAAAGCCCAAGCCCCAATAAAATACCTTTTTTATAACTGTATTTTCTAACAAAAAGTGCTGCGGGTATGGCCATAGTTGCGTAACCACCATAAAACGCAAATTGAACTAACGCTGCTTTTGCAGTAGAAATTTCCATTACAGTACCAAATGCAGCAACCATTGGGTTTGTAATATCATTTGCAAAGCCCCATAGCGCAAATAATGATGTTATTAAGATAAACGGTACTAAAACCTCTTTTGATACTACAGGTACTTTTTCTTTACTATTCATTTTTTTGTTTTACTGCTTTAATAACATCTTAAAAAAAAGCATACTATATTTTAGATAAATTACTTTACTATATAGTATGCTTTACTGATTAAAACAAATTACTTATTACTTGTGTCTATTTATTGGTACTGTGCATACACAACCTTAGTTTGAAGGTATTCCTCCATACCGTGTTTTCCATCTGCACCTCCTATACCTGATTTTTTCCAACCTGCATGAAACCCTTGTATGGCCTCGAAATGCTCTCTATTTACGTAAGTTTCCCCAAATTCTAATTGATCGCATGCGTGCATAACTTTATTAAAATTCTCTGAAAAAATAGAGGATGTTAAACCATATTCACAATCATTTGCTAATGCAATAGCTTCATCTAAGGTTCCAAACTTCATAACTGGAAGCACAGGGCCAAAAACCTCTTCTTGAATAATTTGCATATCCTGTTTTACATTGGTAAGCAATGTTGGCTGGTAAAAATACCCCCTGTCGTGATTTGCCGAACGAGCGCCACCAAGAACAACTTCTGCGCCTTCTTTCTTAGCAAACTCAACCATCTCCTCTACTTTGTCTATTTGATCTTTAGACACCATGCTACTCATATCTGGATTGTTTTCAGAAAAAGCATCTTCCACTTTAACTTCAGACATTCTTTTTGTTACTTTATCCATAAACTCATCATAAATAGAATCTTCTACATAAACACGTTCTGCACAATTACAAACTTGTCCACTAAAAATTACTCTAGAGTTTACCACAGCATTTACAGCTAAATCTAAGTTAGCGTCTGCACAAACAATAGCTGGTGCTTTACCGCCTAACTCTAAAGATACTTTTGTGATGTTTTCTGCTGCTGCTTCCATAATTTTTTGACCAGCACCAACACTTCCTGTTAAACTAATGATACCAGTTATTGGGCTTTTACAAAGTGCGTTACCAACAATACTACCTTTACCGCATACAAAATTTAATACCCCAGCAGGAACATTTATACTTTCTATAAGTTTAGCAAATTCCATAACTGTATTTGGCGCCACAGAACTAGGGTTAATTATACAGGTATTACCCGTTACTAATGAAGGTGCAATTTTACGAGCCATTACAAAAAACGGAAAATTCCATGGTAAAATACCCACAGCTACACCAATAGGAGCTTTATGTAAAAAAATATGTTCTTTTTTACGATCACTTTGAATAATTTCTCCTTCTATACGTCTAGCCCAACCTGCATTATAATCAAAATAATCTGCTGTAACATCTATTTCTACCTGTGCCAAACCTATTACTTTAGCTTGTTCTTTTGCTAATGTTTCAGCCAAAAACACTCTATTGTCTCTAATTACATCGGCCATTTTATGCAAGTAATTAGCTCTTTCAACAGCTGTTAGCGATTTCCAACCGTGTTGTGCTGCTTTTGCTGCTTCTAGAGATTGGTTAGCATCTTCAACAGAGCCTTTTGGTATAACCGACAAGACTTCTTCGGTACATGGGTTTAACACCTCTATAGTGTCTGTAGAGGTAGATTTTACAAATCTTCCATTAATGTATTGATTAAATTCTTTCATGACTTATATAGTTTTTGATAGTTTTTAGATGATTTTAAATAAGCAACAAAAACATTACTTAATTAAGGTTTAAAATGCACCTATAAATTACAAAAAATAGAAGCTATTACTTTATTTTCACTGTAAAAATGAGATGCATACCACACAAAATTATACTATATCACTGTTAAATTTTTTATCCATATTAATCTACTTTATGTATAATTTAAACATAAGCTTATTGTATTGCTAGTATATTTAAAGAAACAAGTAAGTATTGATATAGTGTAATAGCCGTTTGAAGGCTAACAGTTTAAACCAAAATATAAGAAAGAAATAAATTTAAGTATATCCGCCCGATTTATATGCTGCTGGCGAAATTCCAGTAATAGATTTAAAAACTCTTGAAAAATGATAACGGTCTGAAAAGCCCAAATTATGCGAAATACTTTCTATAGTTTCATTTGTATGTTCAAAAATCTCGCATGCTTTGGCTATTTTTCTGTTTTGAATAAAATTATGCAATGTAATATTCATTTCTTCTTTAAATAACCTTGCAAAGGAATTTGGAGCCATATTAACTAGAGCTGCCAGTTCTGGATTGCTTAATTTTCCATCAATATTTGCTTCAATAAACCTATGCACCTTCAATACCCTATCGTCTATATTTATAGTTTTCCATAATTCGGGGCCCATATTAGAAATAACCTCTTTTATGAAAGATTGCAACTTTAGGTTGAAGGTTAACTTAAAATCATGGTTTTCAATCTTTAACCTATCTGTTAAATAAATCAATCGGTCGTAAAGGTGGTTTGTCAATTCAATCTTAAAAATCCCAGGAAACACATTATCAAAAGGAGTGCCTAAATTAAAATGCGTAAAAAAATGGAGAAGGTATTTTTCTTTATAATGAGATTCGTTATGCTTTTCATTTAAATTTTTTCCTAAAACATGTATTCCAGAATTATATTTAGAATTATTTGTATATCGTGTTGAAAAGGAAGTAAAAGGAGAAATAACATATAAAAAGTTAGGAGTCATTTTATAAACATCATTTTGCAACTCTAATTCCCCTCCTTCATTTTTATTCCAATATATCCTCCAAAAAGGAAATACCATATCATGACAATCCCACAGTTCTAAGTACCAATACCTGCAACATAACAGCTTCAATTTCAAATCTATAAAGTTTTGTTTATTAGAAGACGGATCTCCTAATTCAATATTTTTTACAAATTTCATTTAGGGGTTATGTTTAAATTATACACAAATATACAAATTTTGAATATCTGATTTTAAGACAAGGTGCTATACATTTACACCATTATAATAATTAAACTAATTTTTGTTATGAGCGATATAAAACTACCTATTGAAGTACAAAAGGAATTAAAAAAAATCTCTAAGGTAGCCAGTTATTTATGGCAAAGAGAATGGGCAGAAAGAAATGCTGGAAATATCTCTATGAATTTAACGTCTTTTTTTAAAAAGGAAGACATTATTGAAATTACTAAAGGTAAGGAGTTTACCCCTTTTGATTTTCCTAAAGGAACAGAAGGTTACGTGCTATTTATCACTGGAACCGGTTGTTACCTTAGAAGTTTAATTGATGGTATTGAAGAAGCCGCATGTATTTTATATATTAACGATGATGCTACAGGCTATAGAATAATATGGGGAGGCAAAAGGGAAGGTTTTGGGCCAACTTGCGAATTAATATCCCACTCTAGCATCCACCTGTTTAATACAGAACACAACCCAACACATTTAGCTATTGTACATACACATCCTTTAGAATTAATTGTGATGAGCCACCACCCGCTGTTTAATGACGAAGAAGAATTAAACAGGCAAATATGGATGATGTGCCCCGAGGTTCGTGTTTTTGTGCCCAAAGGTATTCACTGTACGCCTTATGCTTTATCTAGTACAGCTGCATTAGCCAAAGTTACCATAGAAGCCTTTAAAACAAGAAATGTTTCGCTTTGGGAAAAACATGGTGCTACTGCTACAGGCGAAGATGTAGAAAGAGCTTGGGATTATTTAGATGTAGCAAACAAAGGTGCTAAATTATTATTAATGAGTTGGGCTGCTGGATTTAAACCAGCAGGCTTAAGCGATGCACAATTAAAAGAATTAGAACAATTTACATAAACCTCTAAAAACATTATAATGAATAGATTAATAGGAAGATTACCAAAAATAGGTATTCGCCCAGTAATAGATGGACGTGAAGCAGGTGTTAGAGAATCATTGGAAGGCCAATGTATGGATATGGCAAAAGCTGCTGCTAAATTAATTGAAGACAATTTACGTTTTCCTAGTGGAGAAAAAGTAGAGTGCGTTATCGCAGATACAACAATAGGTGGTGTAGCTGATGCTGCTGCTTGTGCAGATAAATTTAAAAAAGAAGGCGTAGAAGTATCGTTAACCGTAACGCCTTGTTGGTGCTATGGTACCGAAGTTATGGATACAGATCCTTTAATACCAAAAGCCGTTTGGGGGTTTAACGGTACTGAAAGGCCTGGTGCAGTTTACTTAGCTGCAGCTTTAGCTGGCTATTCACAAAAAGGGCTACCAGCTTTTGGAATTTATGGCAGAGAGGTACAAGATGCTGGTGATATGAGTATTCCAAAGGATGTAGAAGAAAAATTATTACGATTTGCAAGGGCAGGATTAGCCGTAGCACAAATGAAAGGCAAATCTTATTTATCTATAGGCTACAGTTCTATGGGAATTGCCGGCTCTATGGTAGATGTTAATTTTTTACAAGATTACTTTGGAGTTCGTGCAGAGTTTGTAGAGTCTGTTGAATTATTGCGCAGAATGGATGAAGGCATTTATGATAAAGAGGAATTTGAAAAGGCTTTAGCATGGACCAAAGCAAACTGTAAAGAAGGTAAGGATTACAATAGTCCCGAAGCTCAAAAATCGGCCGAAGCAAAAAACAAGGAATGGGAAAAAGTTATTAAAATGACACTTATTTGTCGTGATTTAATGATTGGAAACCCCAAGCTAAAAGAACTAGGCTTTGGAGAAGAATCTAAAGGAAGAAATGCTATAATGGGTGGTTTTCAAGGACAACGCCAATGGACCGATTACCAACCCAATGCCGATTTTACTGAGGCCATTTTAAATTCATCTTTCGATTGGAATGGTATTCGTCAAGCCTTTGTTTTTGCTACCGAAAATGATTGTTTGAATGCTGTATCTATGCTATTCGGACATTTATTAACAAACACTGCGCAAATATTCTCGGATGTTAGAACTTTTTGGAGTCCAGAATCTGTAGAACGTGTAACAGGAAAAAAATTAACAGGTATTGCCAAAGATGGTATTATTCACTTAATTAATTCTGGCTCTACTACTTTAGATGCTACTGCGCAGCAAACAGACAAAGATGGAAATCCTACAATGAAACCTTATTGGGAAATTACCGAAGAAGAAGCGCAAAAATGCTTAGATAACACCAAGTGGCCTGCCGCTATTAGCGAATATTTTAGAGGTGGTGGGTTCTCTTCGCAATTTAAAACAAAAGGCGAAATGCCTATGACGATGTGCAGAATAAATCTTGTTAAAGGTATTGGCCCTGTATTACAAATTGTTGAAGGCTGGAGTGTAGAATTACCTGAAGACATACACTCCATATTAGACGAAAGAACAAACCCTACATGGCCTACTACTTGGTTTGTACCAAGAGTTACCGGAAAAGGGTTCTTTAAAGATGCCTATTCTGTAATGGCCAAATGGGGTGCTAACCACGGTGCTATTTCATACGGACACATTGGTGCAGATTTAATTTCATTAGCGTCATTATTAAGAATACCCGTAAACATGCATAATGTTGCAGACGAGGATGTTTTCCGTCCAAGCGCATGGTCTGCTTTTGGAGAAAATTTAGAATCTGCAGACTACAAGGCCTGTACTACTTATGGCCCTTTGTACGGGTTTAAATAGTTAATATAAAATTGTAGATTATTAGAGTTAGTCATCCTTTTATCTATGAATTTAATTTCTTTTTTAGTTGTTAGTTTAAGTTTTCCCTTTGGCGTGTTGAATTGCTAAAGGGAAATCTTTTTTCATGTAACTAAAAATTAAAATTGCTTAAAACAAAATAAAGTCTAGTAAAAACAATTCTCTTATTGGTTTTTAATCTCATACAAACAATTTGAAACACACTTTAAAATAAAACATAAATGAAAAATGTCATAGCTGTTTTTGATATTGGAAAAACAAACAAAAAACTATTTTTATTCGATAAGGATTTTAATGTAGTTCATACAAGTTCCATTCGTTTTGAAGAAATTGTAGATGATGATAATTATCCGTGTGATAATATTGAAGCCATAGAAGAATGGATAAAAAAAGAGGTTAAAACCATTCAAAAAAGTAATGAATTTAAACTTAAGGCTATTAACTTCTCTACCCATGGCGCCACTTTGGTGTATTTAAATGAAGAAGGCAAAAGAATAACACCCCTGTACAACTATCTTAAACCTTTAGATATTGATTTTACTTCGCTTTACGAATCTAATGGAGGTGTTGAAGAATTCTCAAGAAAAACCGCATCGCCAGCTTACGGAATGTTAAATTCTGGCTTACAAATGTATTGGTTAAAACATAACAAGCCTCACTATTGGCATAAAGTAAAAACCATTTTACATTACCCGCAGTACTTAAGTTACTTGTTTTCAAATAAAATTACAGCCGACTTCACATCAGTTGGTGCGCATACTGCCATTTGGGATTTTGATAATATGCAATATCACAACTGGTTAAAAAAAGAAGGCATTACATTACCTGAACCAAAACCAGGAAAAAATGCAGATTTAGCTATAGTAAACGAACAAGAAGTAGCCATTGGAAAAGGCTTGCACGATAGTTCTTCATCTATTATACCTTTATTAGAAGACAATCAAAATTCAAAAGATGAATTTGTATTACTATCTACTGGAACTTGGATTATTTGTATGAATCCTTTTAGTAAGGAAACGTTAACGGCAAATCAATTAAAAAATGATTGCCTATGTTTTATGACACCCGATAAAAAACAAATAAAATCTTCAATGCAATTTTTAGGAAAAGTTCATGAAGTTAATGCCATAGAATTAAGCAAATATTTTAGTGTGGATAAAAGCTACTTTTTAGAATTAACCTTGAATAAAAAACTTTGTTCAGATATTATTTCTACTTCAAAAGCTACTTTTTTTCCTAACAAGATAGCCGACGATTTTAAGGGTAATTTAAATTGCCTTAATACTTTTGAAAATTACGAGCATGCATATTATCAACTTGTTTTTGAAATTACCCAGCGTGTTCAACAAGGTATAAATCGAATTTTAGATACAGAACATAACTTAAAAAATATATTTATCTCTGGAGGGTTTAATAGAAATGAGATATTTGTAGAATACTTGCGACAAATGATGCCAGAACAAACTATTAAGTTTCCTGAAGGAAAAAATGCCAGTGCTCTCGGTGCTGCTATGTTAATGAAGGCTTATATAGAATAAAACATTTTTAACTAATTGATTTTTATTAGTATGTTGTGTTTACCTGGATTTAATGCAATTGGCTTTTCCGTGGACGATAATGTTTCTCCATTGTGTATTAATTCTTTACCTTCTAGATCATCTAAAGAAAAATAGGCCGTCATGTTACCTGGTATGTCAATTACATAAGTTTGTAAATCTTTACCATTGCTAGAATACTTTCCTTTAATTTTACCTCTTACAGTAGGTACTGTTATTTCACTAGATTTTAGCTTGCTCATTTGTGGCTTAATAGTGGCCTCAGCAAAACCAGGTGTTTTTGGCATTATACCCCACAAACGCCTTGGAATTATATTGGCTGGTACAGCACCCCAAGCGTGATTCCAATCTAAATTATTTTTATACTTGTAATCCCAAGCTTCTAAAGTAATTGTAGAGCCAATACGAATCATATTATACCAACTTCTCTCAGCAGTACTTACCAATAAATCTAAGGCATAATCTTCTTCACCTGCTTTATATAATCCGTCCATTAAAAACTGGGCACCGTAAACACTGCATGCCATACCTCTAGATTTAATATAATTAACAACAGACCCATAATGCTCTTCTGGCACTAAACCAAACGCTAAAGGCATCATGTTTGCGTGTAAAGAAGCATGGTCTGTACCAATTCCATCTATATAAATTCCGCGTTCTTTATCAAACATTTGCTCGTTAATAGCTTTTTTTGCTTTAGCAGCTCTTAACTCAAAATCTAACACCTCATCAGTTTTACCAAGAATTTTGGCAAACTCTATCATAATCCTCATATTCTCATAAAAGAAAGCGTTAATCACTGTATTGTAAGGCCTAAATACAAATCCATCACGTTCTCCTTTAATTTTATTACCGCTACTAAAACTGGCTGGTGGCCAATCTACAATATCAGTAAGTGGTTTTTTATATCCTTCTTTAAAACCAAGTTTTAACATAAATTCATGATCTACTTTGGTAGAAGTAATTAAGCCATCTTCGTTAGATAGTTCGTATAGTGTTTTATGTTTAAGTGCTTCATAATAGCGCTCTATGAGTTCTGTATTACCTGTATACATATAGTCGGCATGTATTAATAACGCTACATGCTGTTGCCATTCGGTTGGCCATGTTGGGTTTTTCATAAAATACTCTATAGTTCGTCTTGCCATAGCGTATTCCCTGTCTGTTGTATAATGACTTAATTGGTTTAAATAAGCATCAGCTTCATAAGGAATACGTTCTCTATCTCCATCAACATATAACCCGTTGAATGTTGTGGCTTTTATAGAATATTTACATAAATCCCAAACTTGATTTAAAATATCATTATCACTTTTAAAGCTACTCGCGATCTCGTCCCAATAAGTATGAAATGCTAACTGTTCAATATGTTTAGCCAAAATGGGTTCTTGAGCTCCTTGTATTTCTGCATATCTAAATGGTACAAGTGTGGGAAAACCTTTAGGCAAAGGAACTGCTTTATCTGGTTGGGTATTTCTTTTGTCCTTTTTTACGGGAATTCTATATTTTTCTTGACCTGGCTTTACATTAACTTTTAATTCTTGGTAACGAATAGTACTTTTTTTAGGTGGAATTCTGTTAATGTTTCCTTTTTCATCAGTCATTTCTCCAACTCTAATTGTTAAAGTATGAGGCGTTTTAGCATGGTATGTAAAATCCATAGTGGCAAAAGCGGCCTTTCCAAAATCTATAAAATAAAAACTGTCTCTTTTCTCAAATTTTACAGGTTTAATTTTACTAATTATATATCTATTTTCGGTAGAAACCATATAACTATCGCTTTGTCCCGTAGTGAATTTTTGAACTTCGGAATAATCGACCAATCTGTTATTTTCATCCCAAATTCTTACCTTCCAGTAATACGTTTTTCCTACTTCTAATACCTTTCCATTATATTCAACATTCGTTGATGCTGTTGAACGTATTTTTTTGCTATCCCAAACATCTCCATTATTATTATCAATACTCTGTTTATTTGAAGCTACCAAGATTTGATAAGCAGATTGAAATTTAGAACCTAACGGTACTGTCCATCCAAATTCTGGTTTTAAATCGAAAATCTCAACATTTTCAGAAGGCTCCCTAACCAATTCAACAGTTAAATCTATGGGTGCAGCCCTATAAAAATTGCTGTTCTTCGTAATTAGCTCATTAAGTTTTTTGCGAAGTTTATTGGCTACTTCTTTATATTTTTTGTTGTCTATCAGATTTTTTGCCTCTAGTGGATCCTTTTTTAAGTTATAAAGTTGTTCTATAGATTTATCGTTTATGTATCTAAAATATTTCCATTCTTTAGTGCGTACACCTTCACTGGGTGGAATTTCACTAAAATCCCAAAGATGTTCTATTAATATCGTATCTCTTTTTATGGCTTTTGTTTGTTTTTTAACAATAGGCAGTAAACTTTTACCTTGCCAAGATTTTGGAGGTTTTAATCCTGCTAGGTCAACAATAGTTGATGGTATGTCTATATTCAAAACCATATCATCAACATCTTTGTGTTTTTTTTCTCTTGGGTCGTAAATAATTAAAGGTACTCTAATAGAATTATCATACATTAACCATTTTCCAGCAAATTGGCGTTCTCCTAAGAAATACCCATTATCGCCCATAACAATAATCACAGTATTTTTTTCAAGGCCTTTTTCTTTTAATTTTTTCCGAATTTTAGCTATTTCTATATCTATACCAGATATCATACGGTAATAGCCTTTTAAACTATGTTGGTATTTTTCTGGTGTATTGTAGCGCCAGGTCCAACGTAATCTATTAAACCCATCTCTAACAATTTTAGGTTGTTCCAGAAAATATTTATCATCTCCTAGTTTTGGCTCTGGAATTGTTGTGTTTACTAATAAATTATCAGTAGCCTCCTGCCAAAAGTATTGCTCTACAGCAGCATCGTGTGCATGTGGTGCGCTAAAGCTTAGCGATAGGCAAAATGGTTTTTCTTTAGATGCATTTTTATCGATAAAATCTAGTGCTTTTTGTCCCGTATATCTTGTTAAGTGTACCGTATCATTATCTATAGTTTTATAATAATAACCTCTTTTATCTTTAAAACGATTATTTCTATCGTAATCTTCATACTCATGAAATTGTTTATCTAGCTCACTATATCGCACACCATATTTACCGTAAAATCCTGTATAATACCCGTTATCTTTTAAAAGTCTTGGATAAGAATTTACCATGTATTCGCTTCTTATATTTCCTGTTTGAAAATTGTAGTTATGCGAACGTTCATGAAGTCCTGTTAAAATACTTGCTCTACTTGCAGCACAAATTGGTGTTGTAACTATTGCTGTATTAAAATAAATTCCAGATTTGGCCAAATCGTCCATTTGGGGCGTTTTAACAAATTTATTACCTGCATATCCAATAGCATCAAAGCGTTGATCGTCTGTAAGGATGAAAATTATATTGGGTTTTTCTTGTTTAGTACTTTGCTGAGCATAAGCAAAACTAAAGCTGTAGAACAAAGAAAATATCGTTACCAGAAAGCTGTTTTTAAACATATCTGTTATTAAATTTATTGATTTATTTTATGTTATTGAAGCATGTAAAAATCAAAATTAAAACTTTGTGCTTAAAAATCTATCCTACTATGTCCTGCTCTAACTAACAAAAAAGCTCAATTGAAAAACTACGCCTGTAGGATAAAAAAACTATCTTACAACTAGTAGCTATAACATAGTCTTTAACTTAGATGAGCTTTAGTTACAAAACACCTGTAAACTACAAAATCCTTACATCATTAAGATTGAGGAATAATCTTTACAAATCAAACAACCTTGGTAAAAACATTGATATTTCTGGTATAAAACTTATAAGCATTAATACTGCTACCATAATGGCTAAAAACGGTAATAAGGGTTTTATAACTTGTGTGACCGATACTTTTGCAACACCGCTTCCAACAAATAGCAAGGTGCCTACAGGAGGCGTACATATACCTATACATAAATTAAGTACAATTACAATTCCGAAGTGAACAGGATCCATCCCCAGAGTAGTAACAACAGGAAGAAATATAGGTGTAAAGATTAAAACTGCGGGCGTCATATCCATAAAGGTCCCGATAATTAATAAAATAAGATTAATAGCTAAAAAGATAGCAAATTTGTTGTTTAACGATTCTAATAAAAATGCACTAATCATTTCTGGAATACCTTCAAAAGAAAACAACCACGACATAGCCATAGATGTACAAATTAAAAACATTACCACAGCTGTAGTTTTAGCACTAGACAATAAAACCCCAGAGAAATCTTTTATTTTCATATCGCCATAGGCTAAGGATAATATTGCGGCATATAGCACAGCAATAACCGATGCTTCTGTAGCTGTAAAAATTCCAGCCACAATACCTCCAACTACAATAACCAACAGTAATAAACTAAAAAAAGCTTTTCTAAAGTACATCCAAATTTCTGAAAATGTAGCTCGTTTTCCTTTAGCATAGCCTTTAGATATTGCAATAAAGGCAACATAGCCCATTATTGCAAAGCCTAATAAAATACCAGGTAGGTAACCTGCAATAAATAAAGCTGCAACTGATGCTGTTCCGCCACTCGCCAGAGCATATACTATTAAAATATTACTTGGTGGTATTAATAACCCTGTAGTAGACGATGTAATATTTACCGATGCACTTAATGTTCTTGGGTAACCTTCTTCTTCCATTCTATCCGTCATAATACTACCAATTGCAGATGCGGCAGCAAGTGCTGAACCCGATATAGCTCCAAATAACATAGATGCCAGAATATTAACGTAAGCTAATCCTCCTGGTAAGCTTGCTACCAAAGATTTGGCAAAATTAATAAGCCTATTTGCAATACCACCGCGTTTCATAATATCGCCAGCTAGAATAAAGAAGGGAATTGCTAATAGTGCAAAACTGTCTATTCCCGTGGTCATACGTTGAGCAATGGTGGTTAAACCTGGTAGCTTATCAATGTTTAATAATAGGCTTAATGTTGTTGCAATCCCAATACTATAGGCAACGGGTACTTTAAGTAATAATAACGTAAAGAAACTAACAAACAAAACGATAATACTTATAATTTCTATACTCATAACTATTCTATGTTTTTATTTTTTAAAAAATTTGATATGTGATATATTGAAAAGCACATAATTAAAAAGCCGCTAAATGGCATAATGGCGTACACATAACCTAGCGGAATACGTAATGTCCCTGATAACTGTTCTAAATGTAGTGTTGTGTAAACTAAATTTAATCCACCAATTACCATTACTATTAGAGCAAATAAAAATATTAACACTTCTATAAGTATAGAGGCTTTACGCTTATTGGTTTCAGAAAATTTTTGATATAAGAAGTCCATTGATAAGTGTTCTTTTTTTCCATTAAGGTAGGCAGCACCTAAAATTGTCATCCATATTAATGCAAATCGAGCAAACTCTTCTGTCCACGTAAAAGAAGTACCTAAAAGATACCTTGAGAATACTTGAAACAATACATCTAATACCAAAAGTGCAAAAATCACTATCATAAACACCTCAAGAATTCGGCTTACTCTATTAAAAATAAGATCTACTTTGCTCATAATTATTTATTTTTAATTTGATTTACTATGGGTTCCATTTCTGGAAACTCCTTTACAAATTCTTCGACAACTGATTTTGATTTTTCAGCAAACAACGATTTGTCTGGAATAATAATTTCTACTCCAGCTTCCCTAGCTATTTTCATTGATTCTTCTACAGATTCATTCCAGAACTTCTTTTGAGCCTGGGCAGACTCATCAGCAGCCTCCTGTACCCATACTTTTTCTTCTTCAGATAGTTTATCCCAAAACTTCGTACCTATTAAAAGCACATCTGGAACAGATGAATGTTGATCTAAGGTGTAATATTTACTAATTTCATAATGATTCGAGGATACAAACGAAGGCGGATTGTTTTCAGCACCGTCTACTACCCCCTGCTGGATAGCTGTATATAATTCGCCATAAGCTAATGGTGTTGCAGAACCACCCATGGAATTTACCATATTAATAGCCATTTGGTTGTTCATAACCCTAATTTTTAACCCCTTTAAATCTTCAGGGGTTCTTATTGCTTTTTGGCTGGTATAAAAACTTCTGCTTCCAGCATCATAATAACAAAGGCCACGTAACCAAAACTTACTACCCTTTTGTAATATTGATTTGCCAATTTCGCCTTCTAAAACTTCAAACTGATGATCTTTATCCCTAAACAGATAAGGGATCCCCAAAATATGATATTCTGGCACAAAGTTAGATAAAGTTGCTGCACTAACTTTAGTAGCAGCCACAGAGCCTATTTGCAATAGCTCTAATACTTCTCGTTCTGATCCTAACTGAGCATCAGGAAAAATTTTAACCTTTAAAGTACCATTAGACTTTTGCTCTAAAGCCTTTTGAAATTCTAAAATCCCTTTATGTACAGGGTGTGTTTGAGGCAGGGTATGGCCTAAATAGAGTACTTTAGTACCTGTTTCCTCTTTGCAAGATGTAATACCTATACATAGGATTACTAAAAGAATTAATTTGTATCTCATTGATAACTTTTATTTAATTAAAATTAAAGTAGTTTTTGGCATTATAGTAACATATATCTTGTACCATTTTACCTAAAAATTCCATATCGTTAGGTATAAGACCTTGTTTTACATCCTCAGCTAATAGATTACATAAAATGCGTCTAAAATACTCATGTCTAGGGAAAGATAAAAAGCTTCTGCTATCTGTTAGCATACCTACAAATCTACTTAACAACCCCATATTAGATAAGCAATTTATTTGCTTTTCCATACCATCTTTTTGGTCCAAAAACCACCAACCGGAGCCCCACTGCATTTTACCAGCAACATCAGAACCTTGAAAATTTCCCATCATTGTTGCAAATACTTCGTTGTGCGCTGGATTTAAATTGTAGGTAATGGTTTTAGCTAATTGGTTTGTAGATTCTAGCGTATTAAATAATTTAGACATAAAGGTTGCCATAGGAAAATCTCCAATAGAATCTACGCCTGCATCTAAACCTATTTGGTCTAATAACCTAGAATTGTTGTTACGAATAGGCCCTAGGTGATATTGCTGTACCCAATTATATTCATGATATTTTTTGCCTAAATAAATAAATAGAAAAGACCTGTATTGATTTACTTCGTTTTGTGATAACTGTGCTCCAGATATTTTTTTTGAAAATACTGCTGCAACCTCTTCCTCAGAGACTTCTACGATACTTAAAGCTTCACCAACCCCAAAATCTGATAATTTACAACCTTGTTCATTAAAAAACTCTAAACGCTTATCGATAGCATTCAAAAATGCGTCAAAACCATCTATTGTGCAATCTGTTACTGCTTCAAGCTTTTTTAAATATCCTAAAAAACTTTGTTTATTAATAAAAAACAGTGCATCGGCCCTAAACGTTGGAAACACTTTTACAGAAAATCCTTTTTCGGCAATTTCCATATGATATTTTAAATCGTCTACCGGATCATCGGTAGTACACACCACTTCTACTCTCATGTCTTCTAAAAGTTGGGCTGGTGTTTTATTTTCTAAAATAGCATTTGCACGTTTATAAATAGATTCTGCTGAACTAGGCTGTAACAAATCATCTACATCAAAATATCTTTTAAGCTCTAGATGTGTCCAGTGAAACAAGGGATTTCTTAAAGTGTAGGGTACAGTTTCTGCCCATTTTAAAAACTTTTCTTTTTTAGATGTTGCAGAACCTGTTACAAAAATTTCGTCGATACCATTGGCACGCATTGCTCTCCATTTGTAATGGTCGCCATCTAACCATGCATCCGTAATATTCTTTATGGGCTTATTTTCTGCAATTTGTTTTGGCGATAAATGGTTGTGGTAGTCTATAATTGGCAGGTCTTTAGCATACGTGTGATACAAAGTTTCTGCAATTTCAGATTGTAAAATAAAATTATCGGTTATAAAGTTGGTCGCCTTCATGTTTAAATTTAATTACCTAAGTAAGGTTTTATAAATTTTAGTGCAACTAGTGTTGAAAATAAGCTGTTTAAAAAGTGTTATTCTTAATTTCAATTTGAATTGTGACTAAGATGCTTCTATCTCTTTCGTAACAAATAATACTACTTTTTAAACAGCCATTACTAAAATTTATATTTTTTTAATTCTGTAAATTTTAAAATTCGCAACAGAGCTAGTTAATAGTAACCTTTAACGGGTTATTAACTTTTAAAGCAAATGCTTCTATATGCTTTTCCCAAGCTTCTTTAGAAGTAATCTCTTTTGCTTTTTTCCATCCAAAACCTGCATAGTATATTGCCTTACCGTTGTTTACTTTAATTTTTGCAAACAAGTTACTCCAATCTTTTACGGGTGTATCAAATAATTCACTAGAAATCATATTATTATTAGGAACTATAATAGCTGTACCGAGTTCTGAATCGAAATGAGGTTCCCAATAGGAAATATATCCAAGTGATTCGTTTTGAGTTGGAATACCATTTTTTTCATGCAATGTTAAACCTGCATAAATGGCATCTGTACCTGTAAGTTCAATTTCAAATCTAGAAAAATTACTTCCGTAATCTAATGAGATGTGTTTAGTTTCTGTAATGGTTTGTCCGTTCGCATCCCAGTTGGCATACTCTAAAACAAAACTTGTTCTTATAGGCCCTGTTGTTATTGTTTTCCAACTTGTGAAATTTTTAGATGTGTAGTATGTAGTGTCTATCTTTATAGCAATGCCGCCTACTCCACGAGATACTCCTACGTGAAAATTATCGAGTCCTTCACCAGAATCTATGTGGTACGCCCCTGGTTTTTCTTGTTCGTTCTTATACCATTTGTTAATAATAGGATACTCTACACGTTTTAACCATGCATCAATTCCACTAGACAATGTACCGCCTTTAACCCCTTCCTCAACCATTTTTTGGGCAGTAGGCCCATAGGTTCTAAAAGCAACTTTATTGTTTTCCCACGCATAATCGTCGGTTCTTTCTGGAACGAATCTTGAATAGCAATGCTCTGCAACTTCAGGCTTAGATGAAGCCTCTACTTGTAAAAGTTGAAACTGCTTTTCTGAATTTGCATTAATTTCTGGCTGAAACAACAGCACATCTGCATTTCCATCATTATCTACGTCTACAAATTGAGATACTAAAACTGTATTTGTACTTAAATCTTTAATACTTAAGCTTTCAAAAGTTTGGCCTTCTTCAAGTTTAATATCAGTTTTATTAATTTCAACGGTTTCGAAACTACGAGACACGTTTAAGTTATTTGTTACTGTTATAATTTGCTCTGTTGTGCTATTACAGCTAACAACAAAGCAAAATATAAATAATACAGCGTAGAAAAATAGCGTTTTCATAATTAGTCTTCGTTTGAAGGTTTACCTATGGTTGCTAATATTCCGCCGTCTACATAAAGTACATGTCCGTTTACAAAATCGCTTGCCTTAGATGACAAGAATATTGCTGCTCCTTGTAAATCAGTCGGATCTCCCCAACGTGCTGCTGGAGTTCTGCTTATTATAAAATCGTTAAATGGATGCCCGTCTACTCGTATTGGAGCCGTTTGGGAGGTTGCAAAATACCCTGGGCCAATACCATTGGTTTGAATATTGAACTTTGCCCATTCTGTTGCCATATTTTTGGTTAGCATTTTTAAACCGCCTTTTGCAGCAGCATAGGCACTTACAGAATCTCTACCTAATTCACTCATCATAGAGCAAATGTTAATAATTTTTCCGCCTCCTCTTTCAATCATACCTTTAGCTACCGCTTTAGATACTATAAAAGGAGCTACAAGATCTACCTGAATAACAGCATTAAAATCTGCTACTTCCATATCAATCATTGGTGTGCGCTTAATTATTCCCGCATTATTTACCAAAATATCAATTGGCCCTACTTCTTTTTCAATCTTAGCAATAGCTTCGTTTACTGCTTTTTCATCAGTAACGTCAAATACGTACCCATGGGCATTAAGGCCTTCTGATTTGTATTCCTCTACTGCGTCATTTAATTTATCTTCAGAATAATTATTTACTACTATAGTTGCTCCTGCGTGACCTATCCCTTTGGCCATAGCCATTCCCAGCCCATGTACAGCGCCTGTTATTAAAGCTGTTTTTCCTTTTAAATCAAATAAGTTTATCGACATATCTTTTTTATGTTTTACTTGTTATTATCTTAATTCTGTTATTTTGGCAACATCCATATCGCCATAATCTAAATTTTCTCCTGCCATACCCCAAATAAATGTATAGTTTGAAGTTCCTGAACCTGAATGAATAGACCATGGTGGAGAAATAACAGCTTGATGGTTTTGCATCCAGATATGACGTGTTTCTTGGGGTTGCCCCATAAAATGACAAACGGCTTGGTCTTGAGGAATATCTAAATAATAATACACTTCCATTCTTCTATCATGAACATGCGCTGGCATAGTGTTCCATACACTACCTGTTTTAAGCTCCGTCATTCCCATTTGAAGTTGACATGTATCAACAATACCACCAATAATTTGTTGGTTTACTGTACGGTGATTTGCTGTTTCTAAAGATCCTAATTCTATTTTATTGGCATCTGCTTTACTTACCTTTTTTGTTGGGTAGTTTTTATGTGCAGGTGCAGAATTGATGTAAAACTTGGCAGGATTAGTTTTATCTATACTTTTAAATACTACATTTTCGTTACCACTACCAATGTAAAGTGCATCTTTTAATGTTAGTTCGTAAACATCTCCGTTTACTTCAACAATACCATCGCCACCTACATTTATAATACCTATTTCGCGTCTTTCTAAAAAATAGTTTGCTTTTAAAGGATCTATTGTTTCTAATGTAATTGGTGCTTTAACAGGAACCGCAGAACCAGCAATATACCTATCATAATGCGTGTATACCAATACTAATTGGTCTTCTTGCATTAAATTATCGATTAAAAATTCATCTCTTAATTGCTTCGTGTCGTAAGCTTTTACAGTTTGCGGACTGGAAGCATAACGTGTTTCGTACTGTGTTTTCATTTTTTAATTTATATGTATGTTATAATATATGTTTTAAACCGTACTCTAGCCCTCTTAATTCGGCTAAACCACGTAATCGTCCAATACCAGAATATCCTGGGTTGGTTTTTTTATGTAAATCGTCCAGCATTTGATGACCATGATCTGGCCTTACAGGAATAGCAAAATCTGCGTATCCTTCTGCTTTACGTCTTTTTTCTTCGTTAAGAATTTCTTTAACAACGCCGTACATGTCTACGTCGCCTTCTAGATGGTTAGCTTCATAGAAATTTCCGTGTTTGTCACGTTTAGTGCTTCTTAAGTGCAAGAAATGTACACGGTCTGCAAAACGTTTAAAGATTTGCACTAAATTATTATCTGCCCTTACACCTAGCGATCCTGTACAGAATGTAATACCATTCGTTCTATCTGGTACATTATCAAACAAATAAGCATAATCTGCCTCTGTACTTACTACTCTTGGCAGACCAAGAATAGGATATGGCGGATCGTCTGGATGGATGCACATTAGCACTTCATTTTTAGAAGCTACGGGAATAATTTCTTTTAGAAATAACACCAAATGTGCTCTTAATGTTTTAGCATCTACATTCTTATATGTGTCTAATATATTTTGAAATTGCTCTAAAGTATAGCCTTCCTCAGCTCCTGGCAATCCTGCGATAATATTATTTACCAGAGTTGTTCTAGACGCTTCAGAAAGATTCTCAAAATAGTCTTTGGCCGCTTTTTGTTGTGCTTCGGTATAACTATTTTCAGCCCCTGGCCTTTTTAACAAAAACAGCTCAAAAGCTGCAAATGCAATAACATCAAAACGTAAAGCTTTAGAACCATCTTCAACTTCAAACTCTAAATCGGTACGTGTCCAGTCTAAAACAGGCATAAAATTATAGCATACAATGTTTATACCGCATTTTGCTAAATTTTCAATGCTTTGTTTATACGTTTCTATATATTTTTGAAAATTACCAGAACGCGTCTTTATGTTTTCATGTACAGGTATGCTTTCTACTACACTCCAAGACAATCCTGCGTTTTCTATTGTATTTTTACGTTTTTGTATTTCATCAACAGTCCACACATCGCCGTTTGGAATATGATGCAACGCCGAAACAACACCTGTTGCTCCCGCTTGTTTTATATCTGATAACGTTACGGGATCGTTTGGCCCATACCACCTCCATGTTTGTTCCATAATTTAATTTTATTTGTTAAACACCGCTATAGGCTGAAAAACCACCATCTATAGGAATAACTACTCCAGTAACAAATGCTGCGCCTTCACCACATAACCACAATGTGGTACCAACTAGGTCTTCTGGCTCACCAAATTTACCCATTGGAGTTTGATCTATAATTTGATTGCCTCTTGGTGTTAAACTACCATCACTTTTCGTTAACAAGCTTCTATTTTGATCTGTCAAGAAAAATCCTGGAGCCAACGCATTTACACGAATTCCTACTTTAGAGAAATGTACCGCCAACCATTGTGTAAAATTAGAAACTGCAGCTTTGGCACCACTGTAGGCTGGTATTTTTGTTAGTGGCGTAAAGGCATTCATTGATGAAATGTTTAAAACACTACACCCTTTCCTGCCAACCATATCCTTTGCAAAAACTTGTGTAGGTATTAATGTTCCAAGAAAATTTAAATTAAATGTAAACTCAACTCCTTTTGCGTCTAAATCAAAAAACGTTTTAAAGCCTTCTGCCTTGTTATTAAGGTCTTCCATTTCAAAAAACGGATTACTGGTAGTTCCCAATGGATGATTTCCTCCAGCACCATTAATTAAAATATCACACAACCCTAATTTGTTGTTCACTTCAGTCTTAGCTAAATCTAACGACTCTTTTTCTAAAACATTTGCAGCAACTCCTATGGCCACACCTCCTGCTTCATTTATTTCATTTGCAACACTATCGGCAGCTTCTTTTCTTAAATCCAGTACCGCTATTTTATGCCCTTCTTTAGCTAATGCTTTTGCTAAGGCTCCACATAAAACACCACCTGCCCCTGTTAAAACTATTACTTTGCTCATTGATTAAACTGTTACTTAAATATTAGAATAATAACTCAATTATGTTGCGTTTTCGTGTACGCACACACAAATATAGAAAATAAAATAGTGTACGCACACGAAATGACAAAATTTTTACTAAATTGCTTGAAATTTTTCAACTGCTTATTCTTTTAATTACAAGTTTTAAAAGCACATCTCAAGGTGAAAATAATATTATGATTACAATTAAAGATATTGCCAAAGAAGCCAATGTCTCCGAGGGCACTGTAGACAGAGTAATACATAACCGTGGTGGTGTTTCTAAAAAAACAGAGGCTAAAATTAAAAAAATTCTAGAATTCCATAATTTTAGCGTAAATCCAGTTGCTAGTGCTCTTGCAATGAAAAACAAACATTTTATTGCTGCATTAATTCCTGAATATAATGACTCTGATTTATTTTGGAAATCTCCATATTTAGGTATTTTAAAAGGTGCTAACGATGTTAAAAGTTTTGGAGTTCAGGTAACAACTTTTACTTTTAATCAATATGATCCTCATTCTTATTTAAACACTTTTAACGTATTGTTAGAAACCAAGCCTACCGCAGTAATTATGGTGCCTAATTTCTCTAAAGAAACAAAGCGAATTGTAAACAAGTTAGAATTTTTAAATATCCCTTACCTGTTTTTAAATATTGATATTGATGGTTTTAACAACAAAGCATTTGTTGGACAAGATTCTTATATGGCTGGATATATTGCAGGTAAACTTATAAATTTAAGTATACCTAAACCCTCTACTTTCTTAATTGTTCAAGCTAGACATAATATTACAAAAAACAATGCTGTATCTAATAGAATTAAAGGTTTTAACGATTATTTTTTGAAGAACAATATTAGTTCTGAAACATTAACATTAAAAATTGAAAACTTAAATAACTCTTCTGAAACAAAACAAAAAATAAACTCATTTTTAAAACAGCATCCAGAAATAGAAGGTGTTTTTGTGCCTTCTAGTAGAATTTATATTGTTGTTGATTGTATGGACTCCAATTATTTAGATAAACTCGAACTTATTGGTTTCGACAATACACCACAAAATATTGAATGTTTGAAAAACGATTCTGTTGCGTTTTTAATTTCCCAAAAACCGTTTGAACAAGGCTATGAATCTATTAGGTTAATGACGGACTATTTAACATTAAAAAAGAATATGCCCAATACTAAGATACATTTACCTATTGATATTTTAACTAAAGAAAATGTTGATTATAACGAAAGAAACGAGTTTGTTATTGAATATGATAACACTAAAATTAACTCTTAAACTTATTTATTACTTTAGTTTTCCAACAATTTAAATGTGTAATAACCTGTTTAAAACCTAAAAACAAGAATTAATTTGTGAGCTACAATTCACCTACCTCTTAAAGTAATAAGACAACCATAAATCATTAGTTTTACCTTGTTACAAATATTGCAAGACTTACTATTACCTATTTTTTTAATCCTGTTTAATGGATATCTGATTAAAAACAATTATGAAACTTTTGTTGAATAAAAGCTATTATAATAATTGTTAATCTACAACATAACTTTCTTAAGATAATTGGCTCATTTATAGTCAAATTTTAAGATTATTCTTATATATAATTGTATTTCGTCGATTTTTTATGCTTTTCATGGAGTTGTATTTTGTAAAATTATATATTAGCCCCAATAATTCATTAACCCCCAAACCTAATGAAAAAAATTACTTTGCTAAGTGTGTTATTATTTTTGATGACACAGTTTAACTTCTCTCAATCCCTTTCAGGAAAACGAATCAAGATTGCTAA
>NZ_PVEO01000003.1 GCF_002973595.1 Jejuia pallidilutea
GTTGAAATAGGGCTAATTGCAATGGCCCACAACCTTAAAAAGTATAGTTTGGCAATATAAAATCACTTTTGCTTTTTTATATTGAGCGTTTTGTAGCAAAAATTAAACGTCAAAAAAAACAAACTGAAAAATAACCAAAAAGAAAATCGCCTAAAAATTACTTTTTAGACGACCTCTTTCTTCATACAGCCAACAACTTATAGTTTCTGGTACAGTAACTGATTCACTTCAAACCCCTTTAGAATACACCAACATTCTAGCCATTCCTAAAGGAGAAAAAGCAGAAGTAAAATTCGCCATAACCAACAAAAACGGCAATTATGAATTAGGCTTAGCCAAACACCAAACTTACAAAATCACAGTAAGCCACCTAGGCTACAAACCCCAAACCATTACCCTAACCACCACAGACCAAAACATAACCAAAAATTTTATCTTGCTTGAAAACCCCGACCAGTTGGACGAGGTTACGCTCAATTATACACCTCCCATATCCGTAAAAAAAGATACCATTACCTATAAAGTTGATGCTTTTACTAGTGGCGAGGAGCGCAAACTGCGCGAGGTATTAAAAAAACTCCCCGGCGTGGAGGTGGACCGAGAGGGCAACGTAAAGGTCCAGGGCAAAAAGGTAACCAAGGTGCTGGTGGAGGACAAAACCTTTTTTACGGGCAATAGTAAACTAGCAGTAAATAATATTCCTGCCGATGCTGTAGATAAGGTAGAGGTATTGGATAATTATAGCGAAGTGGCCATGTTAAAAGGTTTGGAAGATAGTGATGACATGGCTATGAACATAAAACTTAAAGCAGATAAAAAAAAGTTTGTGTTTGGCGATGTAGAGGCTGGTGGCGGTATTAAAAAACGCTACGTAATCCACCCCAACCTGTTTTATTATAGCCCAAAAACCAACGTAAACTTTATTGGAGACCTCAACAACATAGGCATTAAAAGCTTTACGTTTCGTGATTATTTAGAATTTGAAGGAGGCATTAGTAAACTGTTGCGAGATGCCAGTGGCTATTTTAGTTTAATAAAAGACGATTTTGCGCAGTATCTCAACAATCAAGATTTTAGGGAGAACACCAACCAATTTGGGGCATTAAACATTAGGCAGTCCATTTCTAACAGTACGGATGTAAGCGGGTATATTATTGCATCAAACTCCAAGACCCAAACGGAGACCAATACGCTTAACAGTTATCAAAATATTTCTACCCCTTTTCTTGAAGAAAGAATGGTAACCAATAGCCTTGACAATTTTTTTACCATTGGTAAAATAACTTTAGAATACAACCCAAGCTACGAAGAGGATTTAACTTACAACACCTTCCTAAAAACAACCAATAGTGCAAATAATGGCTTGATAAATACCGTAAGCCCAAATCAGGATAATCGCATACAAACAATTTCAGATATTATATCTTTCAACCTAAAGCAAAACATCAGCTATAGCCGTAAACTATCAAAAGACCACACAGCGACTTTAGAGGCCTCATATAATTTTCAAAATGACACCCCCATTACCGAGTGGCTTACCAATCGACAGATTTTACAGGGGCTTATTCCCTTGGAAGACGACACTATGTTTAATATTCTGCAAATAAAACGCTCAAAATCCCACGATATTAATGTCGTAGTTAAGGACTATTGGGTGCTTAATAATTTTAATCACCTATACACCAGTTTTGGCGTTAATGCCTCCTTTAATAGTTTTTATAATCTAGATGGTCAACAATTATCCAATGGCAGTTTTAATAACTTTAATACCGCAAATTTTGGTAACGATTTTCGCTATCGGTTTTTTAATACCTTTTTGGGGCTAGAGTACAAATTCCAAATTGGTATTGCTACGTTTAAACCTATGTTGTACTATCAGTTTTACAATTGGCACACCAAACAATTTGACGAGCAATATTCTAATGATAAAGGTTTGTTATTGCCAAAATTCACAGCTAAGGTGGAATTTAACAATAGTGAAAAGCTCAATTTTAAATACAATTTAAACGCACGATTTCCCGCTATTAATCAATTAGCTAATAATTTTATCCTTTCAAATTTTAATAGTGTGTTTAGAGGAAATCAACAACTGGAAAACCAACTGTATCATACCGCAAGCTTAAGTTATTATAAATTTAGCCTTTTTAGGCAATTCAATCTCAACTTAAATACCACGTTTAATAAACGTTTAGAAACTATTAAAACCACAACAGAGCTTAACGGTATAGAATCGTTCAATACAACTGTAATGTTCGACCAGCCAGAACATAACTGCAATGTTAGCGGCACCATTTCAAAAAAAGTCAATAAAATAAGATACCGTTTGGGCAGTGATTTTTCATATAACGATTTTTATCAATTGCTTAATGATGACACCCAACTTAATATTTCAAAATCCGTTTCGGGAACTTTTGGTATTGAGACGCATTTTAAAAATTACCCGAACCTAGAGATTAACTACACTAAAAACTTAAATCGCTATAATGCCAACAATACTATTAACACTTTTGAAAACGATAGGTTTGAAGCTATTTTAGAATACGATTTTTTAAAAAACTTTATTTTTAAGGCCGATTACCAATTTGATAATTACCAAAATAAAAGCCTTAATATTAAAAATAGGTTTGACGTCGCCAATGCATCGCTGTTCTATCAAAAAGAAGACAACCCTTGGGGTTTTGAGGTAAGTGCTACAAATATTTTTGATATAAAATTCAAGCAGCAAAATTCGTTTAATAGTTTTATTGTAAGCGATACTAGGACTTTTGTTTTACCTAGAATTGTGATGTTTAAATTAAGTTACAAGCTTTAATTTGAAAAACAGCAGTCATTTAGAGGGAGGCACTACCGAAGAATTTACGCATTAAATTGGTGTTTTATAAATTTCAGAAATAAAAAAATTATGTAGTTTTGTTAAACTTCAATTTAAAAAATGAAATACAAAAGAATACTCCTAAAACTATCGGGTGAAGCCTTAATGGGAACACGCCAATACGGTATAGACCCAGAACGTTTAGCCGAATACGCCCAAGACATTAAAACCATTACAGACAAAGGCGTACAAGTAGCTATTGTTATTGGTGGTGGCAATATTTTTAGAGGCGTTGCAGGTGCAAGCAACGGTATGGACCGCGTACAAGGAGACCATATGGGCATGCTGGCTACCGTAATAAACGGGCTAGCTCTACAAAGTGCCCTTGAGGACGCAAACATTCCAACACGATTGCAAACTGCCATAAAAATAAATGAAGTTGCAGAACCGTTTATACGCAGAAAAGCAATGCGCCATCTAGAAAAAGGTCGCGTTGTAATTTTTGGCGGTGGCACTGGAAACCCTTACTTTACTACAGATTCGGCTGCTGTACTGCGCGCTATTGAAATAGAGGCTGATGTTATTTTAAAAGGTACTCGTGTAGACGGCATCTACAATGTAGATCCAGAAAAGGACAGTAGCGCCGTGAAATTCAACTCTATTTCTTTTGATGATGTATTGAAAAAAGGATTAAAGGTAATGGATACTACCGCCTTTACCTTAAGTCAAGAAAATAATTTACCTATTATTGTTTTTGATATGAACAAACCTGGAAATTTATTAAAAGTAGTATCGGGTGAATCTATCGGAACCGAAGTAATTATTTAAATGTGGCGTAATTTTTGAATATTTTTTTCTTAACACAGTTGAAGTATTTTGACAATTAAATTTTAAAAAAAATGAACGAAGACATACAATTTATACTAGACACCGCAAAAGAAGCAATGGATAATGCAATTGCACATCTTAAAAAGCAGTTTATAAACATTAGAGCCGGTAAAGCAAGTCCTGCCATGTTAGGTAGTGTTATGGTAGATTATTATGGGTCACAAACACCATTAAACCAAGTTGCCAATGTTAACACACCAGATGGTAGAACAATAACGGTACAACCATGGGAAAAAAATATGCTTCAAGAGATAGAGCGTGGTATTGCCTATGCAAACCTTGGGTTTAACCCTATGAATAATGGCGAAACCATAATTATAAATGTGCCACCTTTAACTGAAGAACGCCGAAAAGACTTATCTAAACAAGCTAAAGCTGAAGCCGAAGACGCCAAAGTAAGTATAAGAGCCGCTCGAAAAGACGCCATGAACGATGTGAAGAAAAATGATGATGTGTCTGAAGACTTAAAAAACAATGCTGAAATTGATATACAAGAAATGACGGATAAGTACGTTAAGAAAGTAGATGAATTATTTGATAATAAAGAAAAAGAAATCATGACCGTATAAAAGGAAGCGACAAAACAGTCGCTTCTTTCCTTTAATTCCTAGCTTTTATTACTACTAATGCTAAAAATTTGCACCCTTGTTTTCTGTTTTTCTTTCGGTTTGGTGCAAGCTCAAAATTCGGCATTTCATTTTTTTGAAGTAGAGCAAGATTCTATTAAAAAAAACTTTTTTCTAAAGCAATTAGGAAACGGCTACTTCCCTACCAAATATTTCGATTTTGATTTACGGTATTTAGTAAAATACAACCAATATGAAGGTTTAAGAACCGGTTTAGGTGGCGTTACCAATAAAAACCTATCGGAAAAATTTAAGATTAACGGCTATACGGTTTACGGCTTTAGGGATGATGCCTACAAATACAGTGTTGGAGGAAGCATACGGCTATCGCAAAGTACCAATACATGGTTAAACTTGTCTTATACTGATGATTTACAAGAAACCGGAAGCTCTAAATTTTTAACAGACACACGGTTTTTTCAGTTTTTCGAACCACGCTTGTTAAATATAGATTTATTTCATAGGCATATTACGCAAGCCATTTCCATAAACCATCAGTTACACCCTAAGTTATCAACCGTAGCCCAGTTTTCTGTGAGTAATGTAGAGCCCACATACAATTATTTATTCAACCTAAACAATACACTTTACGATAAGTTTCAATTTAGTACAGCTACACTATCGGCACAATGGAGTCCGTTTAGCCAATTCAGAATAGTTGATAATCTTTACGAAAACATAAAAGAAGGCTATCCAAAATTTACATTGCAATACACAAGAAGCGTAAAAAATGTTTTAAAGGGCGATTTTAATTTTTCAAAATTAGATTTTAAAACCATACACAGGCATCTCCACAAAAATAAAAATGTTTCGGAAATTACTTTAGTATCGGGTATGGCACGTGGCGATGTACCGCTAACGCATTTGTACCATGCCTATCCAAACAATATTACTAAGGAAACTATTTTACAACGTTTTTCGGTAGCAGGCATTACCAGTTTTGAAACCATGTACTTCAACGAATTTTTTTCTGATAAGTTTACAACACTTCAGTTTAAACATTTTTTAAGGCCATTTAATATTTCACAACGTTACAAACCACAACTGGTGCTTATTTCGCGGTTTGCCATTGGAGACATGAACAACCCAGAACGTCATGAAAATGTAACCTTTGGTTCTTTACGCAAGGGCTATACAGAATCTGGCTTTGAGATTAATAAATTGCTCTTTGGTTTTGGTTTAAGTTTTACCTACCGTTATGGCGGTTATCACTTACCAAATTTTGAAGATAACATTGCTTTTAAATTTACTTTTAACCTAACATTATAGGTCTTTTACAACGCTTAATACATTGTTTTTTCTACCTTTGCCCATCTTTTTATAAAGGCGCATGTTTAAATTGTTGACAAAAGATTTTTGGGATGTTACCGCAAGACTAATTCTTAGAAATAAAATAATTATTCTTGTAGGGATTGTAATTGCTACTTACCTTTTTAGTACGCAATGGCAATATATGCGCTTTAGTAATACCGAGGCTAATTTATTGCCCGACGACCACGAGGCAAATATTGCTTACAACAATTTTTTACAAACTTTTGGGGAAGAAGGTAATTTAATAGTAATTGGCGTAAAAGACAGCACACTTTTTACGGTTGAAAAACTTAATGCTTGGAATAAATTTTGTTCTGAATTTAAAGATTATGACGCTATAGAAGCGGTTATTTCTATAAAAGATCTACAAAAGTTAGTTAAAAATACCGACGAGGAAAAATTTACCTTAGAGCCATTTATAAAAGATTCTGTTACAAGTATATCACAAATTAAAACGCTACAAAACGAATTATTTAATAAATATCCGTTTTACGATAATTTTTTATTTAATAGTGAAACAAAAACTGTACGTACTGCATTATATTTTAAAAAATCGCTTGTAAACACTTCTACAAGAAAAGAATTTGTACTCAATATTTTAGAACCAAAAATTGCAGCTTTTGAAACCAATTACGATTTAGATGTTCGTATTTCTGGCATGCCGTATATACGTACCAAAAACGCCGAAAATATAATTGACGAGATTGGAAAGTTTGTTTTAGCAGCATTACTAGTAACCTCGTTAATTTTCTTTTTCTTCTTCCGTTCCTTCAGGGCTACATTTATATCGCTAATTGTAGTGTGCATAGGCGTTATGTGGACGCTGGGTATTATTGGATTGTTAAAATATGAAATTACAGTTTTAACAGCCTTAATTCCGCCATTAATTATCGTTATTGGTATACCCAATTGTATTTTTCTAATTAACAAATACCAACATGAGGTAAAATTACATGGTAATAAAGTAAAATCGTTACAGCGCGTTATTACAAAAATTGGTAACGCTACGTTAATGACCAATGTTACTACAGCATCTGGTTTTGCAACCTTTATCCTTACGGAAAGTACTTTACTAAAAGAGTTTGGTATTGTGGCATCCCTAAGTATTCTAGCAATTTTTATTCTATGCTTACTTATAATCCCTATTATTTATACATTTTTACCATTCCCTAAAGACCGCCATTTAGAGCATTTAAACAAACGCTGGATTGGAGGTTTTGTAAACTGGATGGAACACATGGTGCGCCAAAAGCGCATTGCCATTTACGCCATTTCAGTATTATTGCTTATTGTAAGTATGATTGGTATTAACCAAATTAAGATTTCGGGCAGTTTAATTGAAGACATGCCACAAGAGTCTGAATTTGTAAACGATATTCGGTTTTTTGAAGAAGAGTTTGATGGTATTTTACCCGTTGAAATTATGGTAGATACCAAGCGTAAAAAAGGAGTAATGAAACTCTCTACCCTAAAACGCATGGATCAACTTGAAGAGTTTATTGAAGAAACGCCACAATTATCAAAACCCATATCGGTAGTTGGTTTAGTAAAATATTCTAAACAAGCCTACTACAACGGCAATCCAAAACATTATCAGTTACCAACGTCGCAAGAAAACAGTTTTATTTTATCGTATGCTAAAAATTCATCATCCGATGTAGATTTACTTAAAAATTTTGTAGATAGCACCGGGCAATACGCACGCATTACTACGTTTATGAAGGATATTGGCACCGATAAAATGGAGCGCATCCAAGAAAACTTAGGAGATAAAATTGCCAAAGTATTTCCAGAAGAACGTTACAATGTTACCATGACGGGTAAAGCATTGGTATTTCAAAAGGGCACAAAATATTTGGTAAAAAACTTAGCCATTTCGCTTTCTTTGGCCATTTTACTAATATCAATCTTTATGGCTTACATGTTTAGGTCTGCAAGAATGATTATTGTGTCGCTTATTCCTAATTTGCTACCGCTGTTGGTCACTGCCGGATTAATGGGCTACCTAGGCGTACCCATAAAACCTTCAACTATTTTGGTATTTAGTATAGCCTTTGGTATTTCGGTAGACGATACCATTCATTTTTTAGCAAAATACAGACAAGAATTACAAGCCAATAAATGGAAAATTAAGCCCTCGGTTTATGGTGCTTTACGAGAAACAGGGGTAAGTATGTTTTACACATCTATTGTATTGTTCTTTGGGTTTTCTGTTTTTACCATATCTAGTTTTGGCGGCACCGTAGCCCTAGGCGCTTTAGTTTCGGCCACCTTATTATTTGCTATGTTATCTAACTTATTGTTATTGCCTTCGCTTTTACTATCTCTAGAACGCAGTATTGCAAACAAACAGGTGTTTAAAAAACCACCTATTAACGTAATTCCAGAAGAAGACGATAACATACCTGAGCACTCTGCGAACCTAGACTAATTACAGTTTAAAACTTCTCTTATAGTAATAATCTGAAAATTATTCAATTTTTGGAATTTATTATTTGAATTTTAAACATTGAATCTATTATATTTACTGCTCAAAAAACCCTTATATATGCAATTATATTCCGTTTCGCAGCTATTAAAACAGGAAAATAAATTACCAGAAGTTGAAGTTAAAGGTTGGGTAAGAACATTTAGGGCAAACCGATTTATTGCCTTAAACGATGGTTCTACACTAAACAATATACAATGTGTTGTAGATTTTGAAAGCACAGACGAAGCTCTTTTAAAACGCATAACAACAGGCGCTGCATTACATATAAAAGGAGAATTGGTAGAAAGCCAAGGTAAAGGGCAAAATGTAGAAATTCTTGTAAGCGCTATAGAAGTTTTAGGCGATTCTGACCCTGAGGAATACCCTATTCAACCCAAAAAACATTCGTTTGAGTTTTTACGGGAAAACGCACATTTACGCACGCGTACAAATACATTTAGCGCTGTAATGCGTTTGCGCTCTACGCTGTCTTACGCCATCCATAAATACTTTAATGATAATGGGTTTTACTACATGCACACACCCATTATTACAGGTAGCGATGCCGAAGGTGCTGGTGAAATGTTTAAGGTTACTAAACTAGATGCCAAAAACCCACCGCTAGACGATAATGGCAATGTAGATTACTCTAAAGATTTTTTTGGAAAAGAAACCAACTTAACCGTATCTGGCCAGTTAGAAGCGGAGACCTATGCCATGTCTTTAGGTAAAGTGTATACCTTTGGGCCAACGTTTAGAGCCGAAAACTCTAATACCTCTAGGCATTTATCTGAATTCTGGATGATTGAACCAGAAGTTGCCTTTATGGATTTGCCTGGAAATATGGATTTGGCCGAAGATTTCCTAAAATATGTACTTAACTACATTTTAGAAAATAACAGAGACGATCTAGACTTTTTAGAGCAACGCTTAATAAACGAGGAAAAAACCAAACCTCAGGCAGAACGTAGTAACATGTCGCTTATTGAAAAATTAAAATTTGTAATTGATAATAATTTTAAACGTGTAAGTTACACCGAAGCTATAGATATTTTACGTAACAGCAAGCCCAACAAAAAGAAAAAGTTTAAATTCCCAATTAGCGATTGGGGCGCCGATTTACAAAGCGAGCATGAACGCTTTTTGGTGGAAAAACATTTTAAGTGTCCTGTAATACTGTTTGATTATCCTGCTAATATTAAAGCATTTTACATGCGCTTAAACGAAGATGGTAAAACCGTTCGTGCTATGGATATCCTTTTTCCTGGCATTGGCGAAATGGTGGGCGGTTCGCAGCGTGAGGAACGTTTAGAAGTGCTTAAGGAAAAAATGGCCGCTTTAGATATTCCTGAAGAGGAACTGTGGTGGTACCTAGATTTACGCAAATACGGTACCGCGGTACATTCTGGTTTTGGCTTAGGTTTTGAGCGCTTAGTTATGTTTGTTACTGGCATGACAAATATTCGTGATGTAATTCCTTACCCAAGAACGCCACAAAATGCGGAGTTTTAAGTTTTTTAAAAACAGCAAACACCTTGGTTACTAATGCATAAACTACATTTTACAGGTTAACCCGCGCTAGGGATTGAGGTATGTGTTGAAGCTCTCCCGCCTTTTGCGGGAAGCGACTACCGAAAGCCCGACCCGACCTAAGGAGGGTAGCGCCCAAATAAATAATATTTTATTGTAAACTTTAAAGAACGCTTCTTACTTTTTATGCTTAACCGAAAATGAGATAAAATTGGTTAATATAATATACCTTTTGAAGTGCATCGCAGCAATACAGACGAGAAAAGCAACGAAATATGAACAAATTTCAACCATTTTTTAGGCAATAGAAAAAGTTAAAATGAGGCGTTATAATAATTTGGTACGACCTTTGGTTTACGTAATGTTTTTTTATCTTTGATTCAGACCAAATGATTTTAAAATGATGGATATTAAATTTGAATTATAGGTTCTTTAAATGAAATAGAAACTACAAGCATAGCTTTGGTTAAGGTTCTATTTTATATTGAAATACAAAGGAAACAAAAACGCATTTAATCCGTTATTTTAAAGTTTATTGGTGTTATACCAAACAACCATGTTAAAGCAACATTTACAGTTTAAATTATCGCAGAAGCTATCGCCCCAGCAAATTCAATTAATGAAATTGATACAGTTGCCTACGCAAGCTTTTGAGCAACGTATAAAACAAGAACTAGAGGAAAACCCTGCGCTAGAAGGTGGCAAGGAAGAAAAGGCTGATGATTTTGATGCTGAGTTTGAAAATAGTACCGACGATTTTGATGATAGCGAAACTATAAATGCCGAAGATATTAATATTGACGAGTATTTAAGTGATGACGAAGTACCAGATTACAGAACCCAAGCCAATAATTACAGTAGCGATGATGAAGAAAAAACCATGCCTTATGCTGCTGGCACATCGTTTACACAACATTTAATACATCAGTTAAACACCTACAGACTTTCTGATGAGGAACGCGATATTGCTGAATTTTTAGTAGGTAGCGTAGATGAAAGTGGCTATATAAGGCGTTCGCTCTCTGATATTATGGACGATTTGGCGTTTACCCAAAATGTGTATACTACCGAAGATAAGATTGAAAGTGTTTTAAAAATTGTACATCAGCTAGACCCTGCTGGTGTTGGTGCGCGTAACCTCCAGGAGTGTTTAAGCATTCAACTACATAGAAAAGAAAAAACTGCCGATACCGATTTAGCCATTACTATTATAGATAACGCTTTTGATGCCTTTACCAAAAAACATTACAAAAAATTATTACAGAAATTTGATATTTCTGAAATACAACTAAAAGATGCCATAACTGAAATTGAGCATTTAAACCCAAAACCTGGAGGCTCTTATGCTGGCAATAATCGTATTGTAGAGCATGTGGTGCCAGATTTTGCCATAAAAATTGTAGATGGCGAATTAGAGTTAACCCTTAACGGTAGAAATGCACCCGAGCTACACGTATCTAGAGAATACAACAACATGCTCAAAGGTTACAAGGATGCTAAAGATAAGAGCAAATCGCAAAAAGATGCAGTTATATTTATAAAGCAAAAGCTAGATGCGGCTAAATGGTTTATTGAAGCCATAAAACAACGCCAGCAAACCTTATTTGTTACTATGAGTGCGATTATGCATTACCAAAAAGATTATTTTTTAACTGGTGATGAGCGCCAATTAAAACCTATGATACTTAAGGATATTGCAGATGAAATTGATATGGATGTATCCACCGTTTCTCGTGTTGCCAATAGCAAATATGTAGATACACCTTATGGTACAAAATTGATAAAAGAATTCTTTTCTGAATCTATGAAAAACGATCAGGGAGAAGATGTGTCTACCAGAGAAATAAAAAAAATTCTAGAAACTGTTATCGAGGAAGAAAATAAAAAGAAACCACTTACCGATGAGGCCTTAGCTAAAATTTTAAAAGAAAAAGGTTACCCCATAGCTAGACGTACCGTAGCAAAATACAGGGAACAACTAGATATTCCTGTGGCACGCTTAAGAAAAAAGATATAGTGAACGTATCGCAACTTTTTATATGCCCTAAACCATAAAGATGAGATTAACACACCATATCTTAAAAAGTATTTCGGTTATTTTTCATCCATTAATAATGCCCATTGCTGGTGTTATTTTTTACTTTGTTAAAACACCACGTTTTATCGACAGGCAAGTAATTTGGGCAAAATTAACCTCGCTCTCTATACTTACCATTATTTTGCCTATACTCTTATACTTTTTATTAAAAACATTGGGGCATGTAAATTCTATTTATTTAAAAAGCACCAAAGAGCGCATTATTCCACTAATTTTAAACGCTATTGTTGTTATTTTGGTAACGCAACGTATACTAAGACCCGACCCATACATTGAACTTTACTATTTTTTTATAGGCATTTTAATTTCCACTTTGTCTTGTTTAATATTAACGTTTTTTAAGTTTAAAGCCAGTATACATATGATTGCTATTTCTGGCGTATTTATGTTTTTTATTGCGTTGAGTATTCACTTTAGTATTAATATTAATGGCACGTTGGCCTTAATGAGCATTATTAGTGGTGCAGTTGCTACATCTAGACTACATTTAAAAGCGCATACCTACCCAGAGTTAATTATGGGAGTTGTTATAGGTGTGTTTCCTCAGTTAATTTTAGTTAATAACTGGTTATAATAAAAATGGTAGTGTTAAAGCACGTAAAATATCAATCCTATTTTAACAGCATTCATATCTAGATTTTCGCCATTTAGTTGTGCGGTATCAGAAAAAATAGGATGTAAACCGTAATATATAAATACATTCCAAGTATTATAGCCCACACTTAGGGTGAGTCCGTATTGAAATGTATTAAAATCTTCTATATTATTATATTTTAATTCGCCTAAACTACCTATAAACTTACTTCTGTTGGCAAATACATATCCTAATTTCACACCTGTATAAATACGCCAAAATTTGTAAGACGTTGCTGTAGAAGTACGCCACCTATACTCTATGGGTAATTCTAGAACATGTTCTGAAAACTTATTTTTAGTAAAGCTTACCAAATTGTCATCTATAATGCTATAAATAAAACTCCCTGTATTATCCTGCTGAATTAGCATATTTTGAATATATGAGTTGGTAGAATAGCCCAAGCCTATACCAATAGATTTGTTTCGGCGTTTATTTATGGGCATATCCTTTATATATCCTAAATGAAACCCTAGCGAGAAACTGTTTTGTTTTAAACCTGCGTCTTTGGGTTTGTTGCCCAATAAATTGTATGTTGTACCAATATAAAACTGATCTTCTTTATATAATGAATCTACAACTTTACTTGTTATTTCCTGAGAAAATATAAGTGTTGTAAAAAGAGAAAAAATTAAAACTACGCAGGGTTGTTTCATTTATAAACTGTTCTAGTGTAACAAATATAGTGCATTATTTTACCACAATAATTTCGTTAATGTTGGTAGTGTACCTTGGCGATAAGCGTTCTTGACGCATTTTCCAGGTACGCTGTAAATCTTGGTTGCCTAGTTTTATTTTATTATCAGCATATTTTTTGTTTAATCTGTCTATAGTACGCATTAAGGGTTTGTGTTTGGGATTTTCGTTATCAAACATTTGTAATTGCTGGTTATCTGTTGGTACTAAGCCCATTACAATAACTCCTGCGCGTTTGTACTTAATACCTTCTTTAAACATTTGTGTAGCTACCCTAACGGCTTCCCTACTAATAACCAAGCTAGAATCTGTAGGGTAAGGTAAAGTTACCACTCTACTCGCCCTGTGCTGTTCTAAGTTTTTTTTGTGTTTATCGCTTTGTAATGTTACATACACCATGTAGCAACTAGACCCCTGTTTACGTAATTTTTCGGCACAAATAGCAGCAAAGGTAGAAATACGCTCTTTTATATAGTTTATATCATCATAGGTATAATCAAAACTGCGTGTAGTAGCTATAGCCCTTTTAGTTGTAGGTTCATCTAGCTGTAATTGAGGTATGCCTTCTAAATCTTTTTTTAATTTAAAACCGGTAGAGCCAAAGTTTTTGCGTACCCATGCATCTGGTAGGTTTACAAAATCTACAGCTTTATTACAGCCTTTAGCCTTTAATTTTTTTTGAAAACCTCTACCAATGCCCCAAACAGATTCAATATTCATCCATTTTAAGGCTTTAATACGTTTTTCTTCAGAATCTATAACATAAACACCCTTTGTGTCTTTAGGGAATTTACGCGCTATTTTATTGGCCACTTTACTTAATGCCTTTGTTGGCGCAACACCTACGCAAGTTGGAATCCCCGTCCACTTTAAAATACGTTGTCGTATTTGGGTACCATACGCTGTAAAATCGTGGTTGTTAAATCCTTTAAATTGTAAAAAAGCTTCGTCTATACTATACACCTCAACATCTGGTGTAAACTGTTCTAAAATAGTCATTACGCGGTGGCTCATATCGCCGTATAGCGGGTAGTTTGAAGACAGTACGCTTATGCCATTTGTCTTACAAAAATTTTCCCATTTAAAAATAGGGGCTCCCATTGGCAAATTTAGCGCTTTAGCCTCATCGCTTCTCGCAATAACGCAGCCATCGTTATTACTTAAAATAGCAACAGGTTTATTTTGCAAATTAGGGTTAAACACCCGCTCGCAAGAGGCATAAAAATTATTACAATCTACTAGGGCGTACATCTGTGATTTGAAAACTAATTATTTATAATATTGTTTGTGATGAAGAATTTTTAATACTCGTATTGCAGTACCATCTACTATAAAATGAATCCCGAAAGGAAATATTTTCGTGTGTGCAACTCTTATACCTTTGTATCTAATTTGATAAGGCAAAGGTCTTTCTTTTATTGTACCTATTTTTGCCCAAAATTCATTATTAAATCTATCAGAAAGGGTATTAGGTGTTTTTTCGTAATACGCAATGGCATCAAGGAAATTATCCAAAGTGCCTTCTTCAAATTCTATAATGTATTTCATTTACCAGCAGTAAGCTTGCGAAACTCACTTTCGCTAATATAGTGCAACTTGCCCTTTTCGTGTTTATTTAGCATATCATCCATCATGGTCTTGTACTCCTCGGTTAATTCAAAGCTATTGGCCTTTTCTTTTAAAATATGCTCCATGTAATTTTTAAGCTTGCGACCTTCTTTTTCAGCTTGAATTTGAAGTAAAACTAGTGTGTCCTGATCTAAGGAAACTTCTTTTCTTTTTTTATTTGGCATCATTTACGTGTAATTTACATGTAATATACGTATAGTTTACGAAATTAAAACTAAATATTTCTTAAAACAACTTCCCCTTCTCTACAATTTTATGGCCATTACGTTTATAATATACTTTTTTACCATTAGCACAAAACGTATAAGTACCTATTGTCTTTTTTTCTGAAGCAGATAAAAGCCTCACATCTGCCACGGTACATCCATAATCTTTAGCAACTTTTTCTTTTATATGCTTAATAGTGGCCCTGCCTTTTTTTAGTTGCGATTGTATTTTACTGCTTAATTTTGGTTCTTTAAAATCTTTTGGAAGGTTACAACCATCGTCTATATCTGTTTTTGCAATGGTTGTTATTTTATTAGTTTTAGGTTTTTCTAAATCGATGTATTCCCAAGTAAAATCGGCTTTAAGTAGTACACGGCGCCCATCTTCGGTCTTTACAATATGGTTGTTTTGAGAATATCCAATTAAGGATACTAAAAGCAGTAAAAGGCATAGCATTTCTTTCATGGCAAATATTTTAATTTATGATAAAAATACACATTTATCAACGTATTCATTTCGCTATATTTACTTAAATTTAAGAACGCATGCCACAAACCTTTACCACAATAGCTAAATTTCAGTATTCTAGTGAAGCTCAAATTATAAAAGGTCGTTTAGAATCAGACGGTATAAAAGTATTTTTAAGTGATAATTTTACCATAGATACAGATCCTTTAGTGAGTAACGCTATTGGTGGCGTAAAACTTAAGGTGCTTACCGAGGATGTTATAAAAGCAAAACACATTCTTAACAGTATTGAAAAGTATTCTGTGGACGACGAAGGCAAACCTATTACTTGTCCAAATTGTAATAAAACCGAAGTACAATTGTTTTCTACAATAACAGATTTAAAATCTTTTTTTGCATTTCTAATTGGTTTTCTTTCTGGCACTTTACCGTTTTACTCGAAAGATAAATACCGCTGCAACAACTGCCAAACAGAGTTTGATGTAAATAATCCCAAAGCTTAAAACTCGGTCTTTCCTGCTTTCGTAGGGATAACAAAACGTTATAGGTTAAGAGCAGCATCATAAGCATTTTTTAATGTTTTAACCACAATTTCAATTTCTTCTTCATTTAAATGTCCAAATCCAAAACGAATGGCACAGGTATCCCTATTTTGATAAAGTGAGGTTTTTGGGAGATATAAATCGTTTTTCTCGGCTGCTTCTGCTAGTTTAACTAATGAAATTTTAGGATTAAACTCTAACCAAATAGCTAACCCTCCAGAGGGCATTTGCCATGTTATAGTTTGCCCAAAATACGCTAGCAAATAGTTACATAAACAATCGCGTCTTTGCTTGTAAACTATAATATTCTTTTTCACTAACCTATAAATTTCACCTTCTGAAATTAACTCAGAAAGTATCTGCTGTTGTATTACATCTCCTTGCTCATCAAGCAACTGCAAATAATTTGTTGCTTCAGAAATTAAATTATCTGGCGCCACAACAAAACCCGTTTGAAAACTTGGAAATAAAGATTGCCCTAATTTACCCAAGTAAATTACCAAACCATTGGCATCGGCACTTGCCATAGGCAACATTGCCGAACCTTCGTATTGAAAATCGTAATCGTAATCGTCTTCAATAATAGCAAACTCTAGTACTTTTGCCAGTTTTAACAACTCTAAACGGCGTTCTGCACTAAGCATTCTTGTTGTTGGGTAATGCCTATTGGCGCATACATACACACAACGAATACTGCGCTTTACAAAATGGTTTTTTATATATGCCACATCCAATCCATAGTCATCTACAGGAATTGTAATAATGGTAGCGCCAGCTTGCTGAAAAATCATGTTAGCAGCATAGTTGCTTAAATGCCCTACTAAAACCACATCGTTTGGCTTTATTAAAAGTTGCGAAACAATATACAAGCTCATTTCTGTACTTCGTGTACTTATTAGGTTGTTTGGTGTTATGTAAAACCCTCTGGTAGCATTCAAATAATTACATAGCTGGGTTTTAAATACCGAATGGGATGGTGCGGTTTGGTTCCATTTTAAAATTAAAGACTTACGTTTCATAACTGCACTGTACCATCTAGAGAACTCGTGTACAGGATGCAGTCGTAAATCGGGTTTACCATCATTAATACTGTATTTTGCTGCTGTGTTTTGTAAGGTAGGAGCCAAATGGAACGAAGACTGAAAAGGAAACCCTGTTGTTTGAGAATAGGCGTACACCTTATCTATGCCCTGTATAGGCGCTTTAATTGCTGCCGTTATTTGTTCTGGCATTAAAACAAAAGTGCCTTTATTGGGAATAATCTCTACCCAGCCCTGAGATGCCAGTTCATCGTAAACGGCTACAACTGTATTTCTATGGATGCTTAATAATTGACTTAAAACACGAGAACCTGGTAACACCGTGCCTTTTTGTAAATATCCGCGCTGAATAGCATTTATAACCTGTTGTGCTATTTGTATGTAAACAGGTTTTGTATCAGATTTATCAAAATGGATTAACTGTTTTAAAATATCTATAACCGGACTATTCATTGTTTTGAAACTGGACTATTTAACTCGTCCGGAAAGTTACGACTTTTGCAACGTTTTTTTAAGCAATCCTTTATTATGAAAACAAAATATACCATTATAGCCATTTTAATAGCTTGTTGTGTTGGTAACGCCCAAGAAAAACCGCAAAAACAAAAGCTTGATACGGTTTTAATTTCCTCAACACGAATAGATTTGCCATTTAAGGAAAACTCTAGAACCATTGATGTAATAACTTCTGAAGACATAAAAAACAGCGCCACAAATAATGTTGCAGATTTGTTACAACAAGTAGCTGGTGTAGATATAAGACGTCGCGGAACAGCTGGAAGTCAGGCCGATTTATATATTCGTGGTGGTAGTTTCGACCAAACTTTACTGCTTATTGATGGCATTAAAATGGATGATGCACAAACGGGACACCATACCATGAATGCCGCTTTACCCATTGAGGTTATAGAGCGTATAGAAATTATAAAAGGGCCTGCAGCACGCGTATTTGGGCAAAATGCCTTTACTGGCGCTATTAATATTGTAACTAAAAAGCAATTAAAAAACACCGTATCTACAAATGTTGAAACAGGAAGTTTCGGGCAATTAAACGGTTCGGTAACTGTAGGTTCTGAGTTAGAGAATTCGTCTCATATTATTCACGCTGGAAAATTAACTTCGGCTGGTTACCGTAATAATTCAGACTATAACAACACCAATCTTTTTATAAAAAGCGTGTTTAACAAAAAGGCGCAAGCCATAGAAATGATTGCTACGTTTTTCGATAGAAAATTTGGTGCTGAAAATTTTTATACCACAAACCCAGATTGGAACGAGTATGAAGAAACACAAAACAGTTTAATTGGATTTACAACTACTTTTAAATCTAATAATTTTAAAATAAGACCTCGCGTGTATTGGAAACGTAATCAGGATATGTTTCTTTTAAAACGCAAAGAACCTAACTTTTTTAGAAACCTGCACATTACAGATAAAATAGGTGCAGAAGCCAATGCTTCCTATACTTCAAATCTTGGTGTAACTGGTTTTGGCGTAGATATGTCTAAAATTTACATTAGAAGTAATAATCTGGGAAATAGAAACCGTTTTATGACGAACCTATTTTTAGAACACCAATTCAAACTATTTAATAATAAATTGGATGTTACGCCCGGTATAGCCGTTACTTATTTTTCAGATTTTAAATTTCATGCATTCCCTGGGCTAGATGTTGGATATCGATTAAACGATAGTTTTAAAATTTACGCAAATACGGGTAATACCTATCGTATACCAACCTACACCGATTTGTTTTATAGCGACCCCGCAACTGTTGGTAATGAAAACTTAGAACCAGAAGAAGCGCTTTCGTTTGAATTTGGGAGCAAATACTTTTCACCAAAATTTAATGGTTCGTTTGCCATATTTTACAGAGATGCCAGCAAACTAATAGACTATGTAAAAGAAAATGAAGCAGACCGTTTTATGGCCACCAACCTACGTAATTTATATACTAAAGGGTTTGAAGTGAATACAAGCTATAACTTTAAATTAGGTAATTTACCTCAAAATTTATCCATGGGATACACATTTATAGAAGATGAAGTGGGCGATTTAAATATTCCATTTTCTAGATATTCTATTAACTCCTTAAAACATCATTTCACATCGCGTTTAAGTTCTCAAATTTCTAAAAGTGTTAACTTCAACATAATATACAAGCATGCCGAACGTACTGCTGGTTTAAGCTATAACGTTTGGGATGCATCTGCAATAATTACAGTAAAACAGTTTGAGTTTACACTAACCGCTGCCAATATTTTTGATGCTGAGTATATTGAAACTGGTGTTGTGCCAATGCCGCCTAGTAATGTGCTATTTGGGTTACGCTATGGGTTTAATTAGTTGGGCAAGTAAAACATAGTGAAGTTTACCAACATTTCCTTAACTTTGTTATACTAAACTAAAAACCTTAGTTGTTGAACTTACAAGACATTCCGCGCGTAAAAACAATTACGAAAGCCGATTTTTTAAACCACTATTTTAAGCCTCAAAAGCCTGTGGTTATCGAGCGTTTTATAGAAGATTGGCCAGCCTACAACAGTTGGAATTTAGAGTATTTCAAAAAAATTGGTGGCGATTTAACCGTACCCTTGTACGACGACAGACCTGTAGATTATAAAGACGGGTTTAACGAGCCTCACGCCAAAATGAAACTTAGCGAGTACATAGATTTACTTAAGCGCGAACCTACCAAATACCGTATTTTTTTATGGAATGCCCTAAAGGAAATTCCGCAACTACAACAAGATTTTACATTTCCCGATTTTGGTCTTCGCTTAATGAAAGGTATTCCCATGTTGTTTTTTGGGGGGCGCGATTCTTACACCTTTATGCACTACGATATAGATTTGGCAAACATTTTCCATTTTCATTTTGAAGGCAAAAAAGAATGTATTTTGTTCGACCAAAAACAGAACAATTACCTCTACAAAATTCCACATTCGCTAATTACTAGGGAAGATATAGATTTTAACAATCCAGATTTTGAAAAGTGGCCCATGCTTAAAAAAGCAAAGGGTTATAAAACCGAGTTAAATCATGGAGAGGTTTTGTACATGCCAGAAGGTTATTGGCACTATATGCGCTATGTAACCCCAGGGTTTTCTATGAGTTTACGGGCCATTGCCAGAAACCCTAAAAACTTTAGTAAGGCGATTTACAACTTGCTTGTTATGCGTAGTTTTGATAATGTAATGCGACGCATTAAAGGCCAAAAATGGATAGATTGGAAAAACGAACAAGCCATAGTACGCACACACAAACATTTATAAAACCTTTAAAGTTATAAAACTTGTAATATATTTGCGCACTCAAAACAATAGCTTAGAAAAATATTAAAGATGAAAAAACTAATTTTAATACTTGCAATCTTAAGCGTTTCACTTACTAATGCACAAGCATATAGTGGCAAAAACGATAACAAATTTCAAGTTGGTGTTAACGCACAGGACAATGGTACGGGTATAAACATAAGTTACGATTATGGTGTGGGCGATAATATATCATTTGGTTTTTCGTCTACATACCTATTAGGGGTTGAAGACGCTGTAGATGCTAATTTTGATGACAGAATAGATATAAGAGCCCGTTTTAACGCTAACCTAGGAAACGTTATTAACATTAGCGAAAAATTTGATATTTACCCAGGACTTAGCTTGGGCTTAAAGAATTTTGGCGGCCATTTAGGTGCACGTTACTTCTTCTCAGAAGGTTTTGGCATTTACACTGAGTTAAATACACCTTTTGCTAAATATAACTCTGGAACGTTAACACCAGCCGAAACACTTCACAACCAATTTACGGTTAATTTTGGCGCAAGTTTTAATCTTTAAGACGTCTCTTAAAATATTAAAAAAGCAGATAAATTTTAAGACTTTATCTGCTTTTTTATGGATTTACCCGAAAAGTTCCTTGGCTTTTTCGTACACCAAGTGCGATTCCCACCCCCTATACAACAGATAATCGATTAATTTCCGCTTTTTTTTAAGCGTGCTAGTTTCGGTCATAGTATTTGCTTTTTTTTCGGCTAAACCATTGAAAACCTCGATGTACTCCGCATTATCAATTTCTGCAAGTGCCTGATTTATATTAACTTTGCTTATGTCCTTTTGCTTTAATTCAAAAGTTAATCGGCGTCGGCCCCAAGCCTTCATTCTAAACTTACCCCTTACAAATGTTTTGGCGAAACGTGTTTCGTTAAGATAGTTGTGTTCTAAAAGATGGACTATAATCACATCGATAGCCTCGGGTATCATGTGCATAGACACTAGCTTTTGCCGCACTTCTTTATGGCAACGTTCTTGGTACGCACAATAGTGCTCTAGTTTTCTAGTAGCTTCTTGTACCGTATATGTTTTTTTAGTGTGCATGTAGCACCAAAAATAACAATTGCATTTTAGTTTGAATTAAAAATACAGAACCAAATCTACTATACTGAGCAAATTACAGTGTAGACTTAAAAACTTAACATGATGAAAAAAATTACTTTTTTACTAGCAATGCTTTTAGCCTTTAGCTATGGTTATGGGCAAATAGTAGCTTGGAGTATGGTTAGCCCTAATACAGTTGGTAACGAGGTTACTCTAAATGCTAGAACTCTAAATCCTAATTTAAACATGTCTACTTTAAGGCGAGGTGCTGGAATTGATCCTGCTAATTTGGCAAGAGCTTTTTCATCAGATGACTATACAGTAGGAGGAACTCAGACGGATGCTATCAATAATGATGATTATATAGAATTTGATATTTCTGCTATGAGTACATATCAGGTATCATTAAGTACATTAGATGCAAACTTTAGGAGATCTGGCACAGGTCCTGACACATTTTTATGGAGATATAGTACAGACGGTGTGATTTTTAATAATATTGGAAGTCCTATATCTTATACCTCAAGTTTTGATGGTCCGCATTCTGTTCAGGCTCAAATAAATTTATCCTCTATACTTGCACTACAAAACGTTGTATCTGGTACCATTGTCACTTTTCGTCTTTACGCTTGGGGAGCGACCAATGCAGGTGGAACATTTGCTATAGGAAGACAAGACGGAAACGAATTGAGCATAGGGGTTTCAGTAACTTTAGCACCATGTCCTGGTGGAATTACAACTTGGAATGGAACTACATGGGATAACGGAATACCAGATTTAACAACCGAGGCTGTCATTGCTGATGATTATAGTACAAACACAGATGGAGATATTAATTCTTGTAGTTTAACTATAGAAAACAACTCTACTTTAAATATTGATGATAACACTTTTGTTCAAGTAGAAAATGAATTAAATGTTGATACTGGTTCATCAATTACTGTTCAACCTTACGGAGCTTTTGTTCAAAATAATGATGCTTCAGTAAACAATATTAATGGAGACATTACTGTAATAAAGACTACTTCAGATTTAAACGCATGGTATGAATATACCTATTGGAGCTCTCCCGTTTCTGGTGAAAGAATAGACACTGGTTTATTCGAATCTCAAACGAGTAGACGTTTCGTTTATAATGCGCAAAACTTTTTAGATGAAACCCAAGAAACAAACAATAATAACGCTTCATTACCAGGTCAAGACGATATAGATGACAATGGAGATGACTGGGTATGGGTTGATGGCATTACAACTATGGCCCCTGGAGTGGGTTATGCAGCTACACATAAGGAGTCACTTTTTATTGGACCACCATTCAGTTCTCCACCATACCAGTTCGACTACACGTTTGAGGGTCCATTTAATAATGGACTAATCAATGTTCCTGTTTATCGAAATGATTCGGAATTAAATGATAATAACTGGAATTTAATTGGTAATCCCTATCCATCTGCTATAGATGCCGATTTATTTTTAGCGGCCAACAGTGCTATTGATGCTAGTGTTACAACAACTACGGGCTCAACTTTGGATGGTGCTATTTTTATTTGGTCTCAAAACACTGCGCCTTCTGAAACTGCTAATGGAAATGAAGGCTTAAACTTTGCAGATGGAGATTATGCTATAATAAACGGTATGGGAGAAGTACCTGGAGGTGATGGCGATACACCTTATATTATTGCGTCTGATATTCGAGCCATCCCATCTGGACAAGCCTTTTTTGTATCAATGTCTAATGGAGCAACTGCATCTTCAGTCTCTGGAGATATTTATACTGCCAATGTTGTGTTTAATAATTCTATGAGGGTTTTTGGGGTTGATGACAATAGTAAATTCTTTAAAAATACGTCTTCAAAAAACAAATTGAATGAATCTAATAAAATATCTATTAAACTAATATCAGATAATGGTGTTTTCAATCAAATTCTTATAGGTTATACTGATAAAGCAACCGATAATTATGATGGTATGTATTATGATGCAGTGAAGAATTTGTCTAGTAATACCTCTGCAGCACTATACTCTTTAATTGATGGAGTAGATAAAAAATTCGCTATCCAAGGTAAAGCAAATAATAGCTTAAATACTGATGAAGTAGTGAAGCTTGGTTTTAAAACCACAATTGACGTAGCAACTATTTACACATTATCCATAGCGCAACTAGAAGGCGACTTTATATCAAACAACACTATATATTTAAAAGATAAGCTTACCAATACCATTCATAATTTATCAAACGATGATTATAGTTTTACTTCTGAAGTTGGTGAATTTAATGAGCGTTTTGAAATTGCATTTAATGCAGCTTCATTATCTAACGACGCGTTTGCTTTAAATAACAACGCTGTTAAAATAGTACAATTAGATAATAACAACGTTAAATTTACAACGGAAACCTCAACCTTTAAATCTATAACTGTATTTGATCTTTTAGGAAGAGCGCTTCAAACGTTTAATGGCGATAGTAATAACGAAACTTACAACCTAAGCACCTTAAAAAATTCAGTATACTTAGCTAATATTGAATTACAAAATGGTGTTACTTTAAGTAAAAAGTTTATAAAAAAATAATACTAAAAACCGTTTATCAGGTTTAGTTTAACACACGCTGTTCTAAGCTTTAGAATGGCGTGTTTTTTTATAGGTGTATAATTAGAGGCAACTCAGGTCTTAAATCAAATGTTTTATCTTGAATAGTATTATCAAAAAAGAGCTCCATTAAATGCGCCTTTCCTTTTTTAACGGTAACGTTTTTAATACTGTTAACTGCTTTAATCGTTGCTGTATTTAAGTCTAAATTAGGTGAAGCAATAACAATATTTGTAATTTTTTTTGCACCGTTTGGATGCTTATAAAATGCTCTCGCAAAGGCGTATTCGTCTGGGATGTTTTTCAGGTCGGACAAGGTTTCAAATCTTTCCGATTCTATCTCTGGATATACAACAAAAATAGAGGGTTCTTTCAGGTTGGTTTTGGAGTTTTTAGCCGCATGTATATTCATATTCTGTGCCATCCAATCTTGGTGGTAGCTCACGGTTTCAAACGGAATTTTTTCTACATTATAATCCGTTACTTTTAAGGCAATACTAAAAGGAGAAGCGCCATTTTTGTAAAAGTTAGCTCTTTTAATAAAATCTAACGCTTTATTTTTTATGTTATTTTCTTTAAACTCCTTTTGGTTATTAATAAAAATTAATTCGAGATAGCCATTTAAAAAATGGAAATACCTTCCTGCTGTTCCTTGCCCCTTATGAATTTGTGAAAGCGAATCGGGAACAGATGTAAACCCTATGCCGTTTAATCGTTTTTTAGTTTTTTCGTGATTATTAACCCAAATATTAAGATGGTCTATCTGTAAATCAGATGAAATAACTTCAGCTGTTTTCCCAGTTCTTTTATTGTGCTTTTCATCTTTACAAGACGTTAAACCAACTATTAAAACTAAAATGATAATGTAGTAACGTATGTTCATTTCAAAAGTGGCTATTATAGTTAAGGTTAAAAAAGGTTACAAACTATATTTTAAGGCAAAAATAAGATTTCGCCCTGGGGCAGCAATTCCAGAAGAATATGGTCTGTAACGCTGGTTTGTAATATTTTCTAAAGCGGCGGTTATGGTGGTAGCTTTACTTATTTTATATTGTGTTCTAAAGTTTAAGGTGTACCATGATGGTGCATAAGGATTTCCGTTTTCGTCGGCTGCATAAATATAATCCTTCTCCTTTTCTGAAGGTGCCAATTGGTTAAATGACAATTCTGCGTTGTAATTTGCAAAAGCGTCTAGGGTTAGCCCTTTATAGTGCCATACTAAATGTGTGTTTCCAAAATTTGGTGCTACATGCCTAATAGGTACTTCAATACTATTATTTTCTTCTGTGCCACCAATAACGCTGTACTGCGATGTGAGTTCCAACCCTTTTGTAAGCGCTATTTTTAAACCCACTTCAAAACCATAAATCCATGCTTTTGAGGCGTTTTTTATGGCTTGCACATTACTTAATTCGCCATCGTACATAATTTCGGTAACACCATTTAAGGTATAATCCCGCCTTACTAAGGCATTATCTAAATACGTGTAATACGTACTTAAATCTAGTACAAATTTTTTATTAAAATCGAGTTTTAAACCCACTTCGCCACCATAGGCGTATTCTGGTCTTAAATTTTCGTTAGGCACAACAACAGAACCAGGTTCAGAATCGAATACCTTACCAATATCATCAATATTTGGTGCCCTAAAGGCCGATGCAGCATTAAGTTTCCATTGCATGATTTCATTAGGACACCACGTTAAACCTGCGGTTCCTGTTAATGCTCCAGCATTGTTTTTTGAACTTGTAAAGGGAAGGTTTAAAAACTCATTATTTTCCGTAAAGTCTGCTTCTGAAGTTACATGGTTAAAACGTAATCCCGATTGAAACACAAACTTAGTATTTGGTTTATACTTTAGGCTGGTATACACTGCCGCCGATTGCCATGTAGCGCCATTTGGATATCGAGACACTGTATTAGATACATTTCCTGTTGTAATTTCTTCGTTAGTTCCGGTAGAAGCAACTTTATTAAACACATACTCTGCACCATAAAATAGTCTCGTTTTTTCGCTCAACCGTTTTTCAAAATCCAAATTAAAAGAATATGCGTCTACAGCTTCCTCCCTAATTCTTCTTTCTACCGATTGATAATCTCTATCAATTCTACTTTCTTGAAAGTTTTGGTAGGCCAAAGTTGCTTTAACCTTATCGTATAAATTAGAACGACTGCTTAATCGAGTAACCTGAAGGTTAGACATAAACCATTTTTGAGGCCCATAATACCATTCTGCCGAACGTAAATCGTCTCCTCTGTAGCGAATAAGCCTATCGTATCTTGGGATATTGGAAGATTTTGAATAATGCAATCCTAAATCGAAACTCAAATTTTTATAAGGCTCGAACCTCACTTTTTGGGTAAGGTTTAATTGGTTGTATCCTGAAAACTTTTGAACTCTAGAGTTTGGGTTACTAACTATAGCATCATTACCATTATTAGTAATTACAAACTCTGGTCTTAAATAATCATTTGGCCCATGCATCCCCATTTCTAGGTCATTAAAGTTATTGTAGCTGGCACTTGTTAAAAACCCCCATTTTTTATAGCCTAAATTAAGATTTAAATGCCCCGTTTTTTCATCACTAGCAGAGGCATAACGTACTATTGTATTGGCTTTAACCAATAATGTATCTGTATAAGACAACTCTGGGTTTTTTGTATAAAAACTCATTACACCACCAATAGCATCACTTCCATAAATTACAGAACCCGAACCTAAAGTAACCTCTGTGCTTTGAATAGAAAAAGGATCTACCGCTATTACATTATGTACATTACCACCTCTAAAAATAGCGTTATTCATACGTACACCATCTACAGTAATTAATAAACGGTTGGTTGAAAAGCCCCTAATCATGGGGCTACCGCCACCAAGTTGACTTTTTTGTACAAAAACAGCACCCGTATTTTGTAAAGCATCTGCACTGGTTTGCGGATTCATAAACTCAATAATTTCCGCATTTGTATTTACAATTTTCTGAGGAATATCGCGTTTGTGCTGTTCGAATTTTGAAGCAGAAACCACTATTTCGTTTAACCCTTGGGTATTGGCCTCTAAATACACAATTCCCGTTTTTAGAGCCTGAGATTTTGTTACGGACTTGGTAATATGCGATAAATGCTGAAAATACAGCGTATCGGATAAGGTGAACTTGTTTAAACTAGCTACACCTTTAAAGTTTGTAATGGCGCTTTTAGTTTTAGTTGCATTAAAAATAGCAACACCAAAAATGGGTTCTTCGGTAACTGTACTTAATACTTTTATGTCTTGTGCTTCTACCACCTTAAACAGTAGTAAAAATAATAGAAGCATATAATTGCGCTTCATTTTTTAATTAAAAACTTGATTAAAAATTTGTAGTGATTTTGGGGTTCTAAAACTGCCCAAATGTAGTTCAAAATAAAGCAAAATCATATTTAAAAACGATTGTCTTTTTTGTGCATTTATCTTTATTGTATGAAGTGCATCAAATTTTATACCTAAAAGCTCTTTTAAAAGTATTAAATTTTCTCCTGAAATACTGTATCTCCCATACTCTTTCGTTTGAAAACTTCCATCTTCTAAATTGAAATAGGAAAAATTAATTTGTGAAACGTCTGGATAAAAGCCTAGATATTTGGTAAGTTTTAGCAAGAATAATAAGTGAAAATTTGCGTATTCTTTATCTGCATCAAACCATAATAAGGTGGTTTCTAAGTAGCTGTACAGGGCTTCGTTTTTCTCTTCTTCTTGAAGCGTAGTAGCTAATATTTCAGACAAAAACATTACTACAGAACTTTTTAATACATGAGAGTGCAAACTTGTGTATATGGCCGTAGTTTTTACTTCTTTAAGAGTATATAAAGAACGTGTTTTTGTATAATTAAACACTACTTGTATTTGGGACAATAACTGAAAGTAAGCCACCTTGGTGTTAGATTTCTTAGATTTTAAAACACCGCGAACCAAAAAGCTTATAATACCATGTTCTTGAGTGTAACACTTAACAATTAGGTCGTTATCCCTATACTTTAGTTTTGATAATACAATGGCATTTGTTGTACTTAGCATTACCTTACCACCATTAGTTTAAGCACTTTGGTTTCAAAACTATCTAAATCTGAAAGCATAATGAGGTATACTCCAGAAGCCACCACATTGTTGGCTAGATTTTTACCATTCCAATAGGCTATACCACCATCAATTTCTAGATTAAAACCATTATACCTTTGGTTGGTTCTAGATTGGGCTTCGGCCACTAAATTTCCTTCAATATCGGTAATTTTAATGTTTACATTTTCTGGAAGATCCTTAATTTTTACTTTTTCTTCTACAATATCAAATCCTGGTCTTACTGGGTTAGGATAAACATGAGATGTAGTAAAACCTTCAGTGGTTGATGAACTACCTGTTTTAAAAGATACCAATCCCTTTTCTGTGGCTATGTACAATGTACCATTTGATTCATCTAAAGAAATTTCAGAAATATTATTGGAAGGCAAGGGAGAGTTTTCCTTGGTAAAATGGAAAATAGTTTGTTGTCCATCTGACGAGAAATAAAACAACCCAGAACCAACGGTACCTACCCATTTATTGTTAGAGCCGTCTACTACAATTTTAGATACAAACTGTTTAAATAAAAGCTCTTTTGCCACACCATCTTCTGAGATAATTATTTCATCTGCGGTTATATTCTCATCTTCAAAAAACCCTGACGTATTATAAAGTACGCGTAGCCCTTCTATAGTTCCTATCCAGAGTTGGCTACGGTTATCTAAAGCTAGTGTTGTTACATATTCGTGCGGTAAATTAGCTTCTTTACTTAAATTTTTTATTTTTTGGGAACCACCTTCGTTATTAAAACCAATAACACCAAAACTGTAACTTGCTACCCATTTAGTACCGTCTCTACCCAATACCAAATCTCTATATCCCAGATTGCTACCTAACTCGTCTGGGACAATGGCAGTGAAATCGTAAGAACGCCATTCTCCATTTGAAGGGTTATAGGATTTAAGAGGCTTGGGTATAAAGCTTGTTACTGTCCACAGCAACCCATCCTCATCGAATTTTGAGGGTCCTACCCTAATATCAACATAATTGGGATCTGTTGGTAATACCAAAGACTCTAGACCGCTATTTTCATTATTATATAAAAATGTTGGTACGCCCTCGTTAACCTCTAACAATCCATTAAAAAAAGAACTTATAAAAACTTGATTTATATTAAATGGGTTAATTGCAATGCTATTTAAACATTTTGCTTCTAAGGCGTCACTGTAAGGGATATTTAACCAACTGGTACCATCAAAATAGCTAAACCCCCGACTGTTTAGCGGATAAGGGTTAAAAAAAAGTGAATACTCACCAAAAGTTACCCATAAGGTATTAGCAAAAGCTTTTAAGGAAAATGGTGTATTTAACAGAGGCCCATCTGGACGCACTTCCTCAAAACTATCAGTAGCTGAAATTGATGTTTTTAAAACACCAAAATCTCTAGTACCTATGTAAATATCGTTAGCGTTTATGGTGGCCGAGGTATATCTTGTATTAAATTCTTCAGTAAGATTTACTTTGGCCAACAAGTTAAAGCCTTCACCATATACAAAAACATTTCTATCTGTACTTAATACAAGATTATTATCTACCGCTGTAATGTCTAAAGGCGCACTACTGTATTGAAAAAGGGTTGTTAGTGAGGTGTTTTCAACTTCATAAATTACTCGGTTACTTGCAGTGGCATACAAGGTATTTGTGAGTGCCTCGATACCTAAAAAATCGCCTGATGTTATAACTTCCCAATTTTGGAAATCTATTAAATTTGGATTATCTAAAGCGCCTCTTCTAATGCCACTTCCTCTACTGGCTGCATAAATGTAATTATTAAAAATTGTAGTTTGCGCTACTTTTATTTGGCTGCCTTGGTCTCCTATAAAAAAGGTGTCTCCAAACTCAAGACGTTCTAAATCGAAAACAGAAATACCGTAGTCTGTGGCGATAAAAACTGAGTTTTCAAAAACATTAAAATGATTTATTCTTTTGTTAGAAGCTGGAATGGTTACTTTGTCTAAAATATCAACTACGGTTAATACATTATCATCATTATCTAAAACCACCTCAATTAAACCATTCTCATAGCCTATTAATAACAGTCCGTAGGTATTGTTGTAGTGTATTGTAGAAATATTGTCTCCAGACAAACCGTTAACGGTGGTTATTTGTTCAATATCTTGAGTATTAATATCGTAAGTAAAAACCGCATTTTCAGCGGCTGCATAAATTTTATTATTCCCCTTTACTACAGAATTAATATTATAATAAGAAAAGTGTCCTTTCCAAAGCGCCGAAAAGTCTTGAGCAAACTGGAGTAATGGAAACAATGCAATAACTAAAAGGATAGTCTTTTTCAATATAAAATTATTTATTTTTCAAATTGTTTTTATTGTTAAAACGTATTTATCATACTCAGAGTATAATAACACAAAATTATTGATAGCGTAGGCCTCGATAAAGTTTTTTGTATCTTAATTTTCTGTTCTCTGAAAGATATTGCAACTCCAGCAAGTACCATGACAATACAGAAGCTATTAAAACAAAAAACAACAGCAATATACTTACTAAAATAGGATTATAATCATGAAATAAATTGTAATGAACAAAAATTTGAATTAAAGGAAAATGATAAATATAAATACCGTAAGTAAAATCACCATATTTCCCAAAATTATTTAACCACTTAAAATTATAAGCAACATAAAACACCATAAAACCATATGTAATAGGTTTAAAAATATACGTTGAAAAAACATATTGTTCTAAAACGAACAAAACTAAACATGGTATTATAAAATAGTGTTTCCATTTAATAAGAAATTCAAAATTTCTGTAATACATTACGCCTGTGATAAAAAATGCTAAGGCTCCAGGTAGTTGCTTTGCTATTCTATACATATCCGCATAGTAGAAGTAACTAAAATAAACTACTGAAACCAAATAAATAGAGACACTTAAAATATAAATATTTACTTTTTTTGAATCGATTACATAATAAAATAATGGAAGTAATAAATAAAAAGCCTCCTCTATTTTAATAGTCCATAAAGCTCCATTTACGGCACATATTAGATTTCCTTCAAACACCCCGGGTAAACAAGGTTCAATATAATTTTGAAAAGATAAATTAGCCACTAAATATCTCCAGAATTGTTTACTAAAAAAATAATCAGAAAACGCCTCAGTAGATACAGCGCTAAAAAAAATAGCACACAAAAGAATTACAAAAAAGTAAGCGGGCACTATTCTTTTTATTCTTTTCTTAATGTATACTTTTAGCTTTTTATTGCTTTCGTAGCTTTTAGCTATTAAAAACCCACTAATTATAAAAAAACCATCTATAGCCAAACGTGTATTAAAAAACTTAAGGTAGGGTTGAAAACTATTTATTTGGCTTAACTCTATTAAGTGAGCAATAGCTACGGTACTTGCGAATACCACTCTTAAAAAGTCGAAATTATTAGTGTTAATTTTGTTCAAAACGTTAGCCTAAACAGCTATTTGAGTATCTATTTAGCAACAAATATATTTATAAGTAACGAGTTTTACTTTAAAATAATATACTTAAAACAAAAAAGCTTCCTATCACAAAATAAGAAGCTTTTTTCAACTTAACACTTTAATATATTATACCATTTATACTACACCTTGAGCCAACATAGCATCTGCTACTTTTACAAACCCTGCAATGTTTGCGCCCTTAACATAATCTATATAACCATCCTCTTCTTTTCCATACTCTGTACAAGATTCGTGTATATCGGCCATAATTTCTTTAAGCTTCTTGTCTACTTCTTCTCTCGTCCATTTATAGCGTAAGGAATTTTGTGTCATTTCCAAACCAGAAGTTGCAACACCTCCTGCATTTGATGCTTTGCCTGGAGCAAATAAAATTTTAGCTTTATGGAACTCTGCTATGGCTTTTTTTGTTGAAGGCATATTTGCGCCTTCGCTTACACACATACAACCATTTGATAATAGTGCTTTAGCGTCGTCTCCATCGAGTTCATTTTGTGTAGCACATGGTAATGCTATATCACATTTCTCATGCCAAGGCGTTTTTCCTTTTTCAAACTTTGCATTTGGGTATTCCTCAAGATATTCGCTAATCCTACCTCTTTTTTCGTTTTTAAGCTGCATTACAAACTTTAGTTTTTCGGCATCAATACCTTCTTCGTCGTAAATGTACCCAGAAGAGTCTGATAATGTAACCACTTTAGCTCCCAATTGAATAGCTTTCTCAGCAGCATATTGTGCCACATTCCCAGAACCAGATATTACTACTGTTTTACCCTCAAAACTATCATTTTTAGTTTTCAACATGCTCTCAGCAAAGTAAACAGTACCGTAGCCTGTAGCTTCTGGTCTAATTAAAGAACCACCCCAAGTTAGCCCTTTACCTGTTAATACTCCAGTAAACTCGTTTCTTAGTTTTCTGTACATACCAAATAAGAACCCTATTTCTCGCTGCCCAACACCAATATCTCCGGCTGGAATATCTGTATTTGGTCCAATGTGCCTAAAAAGCTCACTCATAAAAGCATGGCAGAAACGCATAATTTCATTATCACTTTTGCCTTTAGGATCAAAATCACTACCGCCTTTTCCTCCGCCCATTGGCAAGGTAGTTAGGCTATTTTTAAATACTTGCTCGAAAGCTAAAAATTTCAAGATACTTGCATTTACTGTTGGGTGGAAACGCAGACCACCTTTGTATGGCCCTATTGCAGAATTCATCTGAATGCGATACCCTCTATTTACTTGTATCTCACCACTATCATCAACCCAACATACTCTAAATGAAATTAATCGTTCTGGCTCTACCATTCTAAGCAAAACGTTTTTACCATAGTAAATATCGTGTTGAACAATATATGGAATAACGGTTTCCGCTACTTCTTCAACCGCTTGTAAAAATTCTGGCTCATGAGCATTACGCTCTTTTACCAAATCTAAAAACTCTGCAATAATTTTTTCCATGCATTAACAAATGTTTAAATTTTAATGAATATACAATTTTGAAGCACAAAGATACGTTATCTTTAAAAATTATGAGATTTTTTTTAATATTTCGCAATATGATACGAAAGACAAATGCGCTTTATCAGAATTATTTGGTGGTTCATCGACTTTTTATATATTTGTTGCGTTAACGCCTCGAAAATAAAATATTATGATGCTTGACTTTAAACGTTTAGCTCTTATCTTTTGCGTGTTTGCTTTAAGCCAAACAGCATACTCTCAATTAGGCTTCTCTCACGAAATAGGCGTTATTGCAGGTCCTGTACAATTTAGATCTGACTTTGGTAGTCGCGACGACGAAAAAACAAACTTTGGTAACTCTGGTATTGGCATTGGCTTAGTGCACTACATAAACTTCTCTTACAGAGCAGACTGTAACTGCTACACAACCGATACGTATTTTAACGACCACTTTAAACTTAGAAACGAAATTTCTTGGAACAAAACTAAATTAGAGCATTTAGGAAGGTGGACACAACCAGACAGAACAAGCGATAATGCCGATAGGCTTAGAGGGCACACCGGTTATGCAAATAATTTAGATATTGGGACTCAGCTAGAGTTTTTTCCTTTAAGTATTAGGTCGTTCCAATCCTATGGTTATGCCATTGCACCTTATGTTAGTTTAGGGGTGCATTACACCTTTTTTAACCCTGAAGTTATAACAACTTACGATAATGGCACTAATGATGTTGGTAATATTGGAGATCCAAATAATTTTTACTCAATTTGGGCACCTGGATCGGTACAACCACTATCTGGCAGCACTTGGTCTATGGTAACTAGTGCTGGTATAAGGTATAAGGTTGGTAGACTTTCTGATATTGTTGTAGATTTAAGATGGCAATATTACTTTGATGATTGGGTTGACGGTTTAAACCACGATTTAGTTTATAACAAAAACAACGATTGGTTACTGTGGTTAAATATAGGCTACATCTACTACCTTAATTAAAAATTAGTATTCATACACGTTAATTTTGGCTAAAAGAACTTTTTTATTCTTTCTAACATCTCTTTTGGTATTTTCATGTAAAAAGGAAGATGAACTTACTTTTTCTGAGATACAAGTAACCACGAATAACAATACTATAGTAGAAGTTTTTATTCCTAAAGCTACAGGAAACAAAGCTACCAGTAAAGCCATAAATACAGAAATTGAAAATTTTATAGCCTCTTTACTAGAAATAGGAGAACCTAAAGCAAAAACAAAGCCTTCATCTTTAACCAAACAAATTGAAGCGTTTAATAGCGAATACACCAATTTTATAAAAGATTTTCCAGAAGTTACACAACTATGGGAAGCACAAATAGATGGTGAAGTTATATATCAATCTAAAGATATTGTAAGTATAGCTATTACCGCCTATTTAAACACTGGTGGCGCACATGGCAATACTAATATTTCTTTTTTAAATTTCGATGCTGCTACGGGCAAACGCATTTTAAAAGAAAAGCTTATTACAAACACCAAAGCATTTACAAACATTGCCAAAACATATTTTAACGAAGAATTGACGGATAAGTCTATACTGTTTGAACCTGAAAGTTTTACACTTCCTGAAAATATTGGGATTTCTGAAGAAGGTATAATTTTACTTTACAATACCTATGAAATTGCCCCTTACGCCAGTGGAATTATTGAGTTTACCATTCCTTTTGAAAAAATAAAAAACTATTTAATTTTTAATAGCTTTTAACAGTGCTAACACATAGCCGTAATGCAACCCTTCGTGTATGGCGGCAAATTGTAACGCTTCGTCAATATTACTTAATGTGTTGCCTGTGGTAGAAACGGTATATGCATTATACTTTTCAAACACATCATCGTAATAATCTTCTTTAGTTTTTTCTAATGTTGAAGTTAATAAACCTTTAATTTCATCAACCTCCCCTTGAGACACATCACCATTTGGTTTACTATCCTTTCTATAGTTGTTAATCATCTCATCAGACAATGATGATTCTAAACCAGACAATTTATAAGCCAATAACTGTTCTGTAACAACTATATGACCAATATTCCAAATAATGTTATTATTAAAACCATTAGGAATTTTATTTAACTCTGCTAGTGAATTCGTTTCGATTATTTCTTTAAAAATTTTCCTTGTATTTTCTAAAACCTGAAATGTAAATTCCATATTATGTAAATTTTTTGATAAATATAGTTTTAATTTGTTTTTTGAAACCAATACATCCATGAAAAAAGTATATTATTTAAAGACTTGCGATACGTGTAGACGAATTTTAAAAGAACTAGACTTGTCTTCTGAATTTGAGTTACAGGATATTAAAAGCGAAGCTATTAGTGTTACGCAGCTAGACGAAATGAAGGCTCTTGCGGGTAGTTATGAAGCCCTATTTAGTAAACGCTCTCAACTCTACAAGAAAATGAATTTAAAAAATCAAGAGTTAACAGAAAAAGACTTTAAAAATTATATTCTAGAGCATTATACATTTTTAAAGCGGCCTGTTATCATTATAGATGATACTATATGTATCGGTAATTCCAAAACAACTATCGAGAAAGCTAAAGCTACTCTAGGCTAGTAATACAATGTAGAGGTAGTACATAAAAACAAAAAAGCCTAACATTACTGTTAGACTTTTGCTCCTCAGGCGTGTCCCGTAGCTACGGGAGACCCTCTGATTAATGCCGCACCTGCGGAACTCTAACCAACCGAGCCAATTTTCCGTTGGGCACAAACTCTTCATCTATTAATTTCAATAACAACGTCCTGCTTTTTTGCTTTTTCACAAACCGCTCAATTTTTTTGGCATCACCGCGGGTTATGCCCGCTTCAAAAACAGCCTTTAGAACCCATGGCCTGTATTTTGAGGTATAAGTGTTAAATTTGGATGTGTTGTGTGATTGTAAACGCTTCCATGGTGCTTGTGAAGAACCAACATAAAACCTGTTAAAAGTTTCCGAATATATAATGTAGAGATAGTACATGAAAACAAAAAAAGCCTAACATTGCTGTTAGACTTTTGCTCCTCAGGCTGGGCTCGAACCAGCGACCCTCTGATTAACAGTCAGATGCTCTAACCAACTGAGCTACTGAGGAAGGTTATGTTTCGCTTTTGCGAGCGCAAATATATATTAAATTTTATTTACTACAAATATAATGACCAAAAAAATTAGTCAAAAATTGCCTTATAAATGTCGTTGCCATTAGCAAATAATACTAGAGCAATTAAAATAAAGAAACCTACCATTTGTGCATACTCCATAAACTTGTCTCCCGGTTTTCTTCCTGATATCATTTCGTAGAGTAAGAACATTACATGTCCGCCATCTAAAGCTGGTATTGGCAATAAGTTTAACACTGCTAACATTATGGATAAAAACGCTGTAATACTCCAAAAGGCTTGCCAACTCCAAAAGTTTGGAAATATGTCGTAAATAGCTTTAAAACCGCCAACGCCTTTGTAAGCTCCTGTGCTTGGTGTAAAAATTGCTTTAAGTTGCCCCCAATATGAAGTTAATCTGTCTTTAGCTTTATTTAATCCTACAGGAAACGACTCAAAAAAACCATATTTTCTAACATCGTATTCATAATAACCAAGTGCTTCGAGAGTTTCTGGAGTTGATGCAGGTGCATAAACTAGACCTAATTTACCTTCATTACTTATTGACAGAGATGTTGAAAATTCAGCATCATCTCTCAAAATACTAGCTGTAACTTGTTGCCCTTTAAACTCATCTAAGGCTTGTTTTACCTGATCTGCATATCTTGTTTTAAAATCATTTATGCCAACAATAATATCTCCTTTTTTAAGGCCGCTAGTTGCATTATGCGATGTATCTGGAACCTGAACAATTACAAAAGGCTGCCTTAAATCTATCAAGCCTTTTTCTTTTGAATCCATTAATTGCGACAAAAAGTCTTGAGGCATAGAAATCGTTAATTGTTCGTTGTTTCTTTCAACCAGTACCTCTTTACCAAACAATACTTTTTCAGGAATTTCAGAAAAGGTTTCAATATTTTCGCCATCAACAGCCAAAATACGGTCTCCTGTTTGGAAACCCTCTTGTTTTAGTACAGGGCTCTCTATCACTAAACCATCCTTAATATTGTTATTTGGCAAAAACATGTCTCCGTAGAAATAACTCATTCCTATGTAGATAATTATAGCTAAAACAAAATTAACGGTAACTCCGCCCAACATTATAATCAATCGTTGCCATGCAGGTTTAGAGCGGAACTCCCAAGGCTTAGGAGCTTCTTTCATAGCTTCGGTATCCATGCTTTCGTCAATCATTCCAGATATTTTCACATAGCCTCCCAAAGGCAACCAACCTATACCGTAAACCGTTTCACCAATTTTCTTTTTGAATAGCGAAAACTTCACATCAAAAAACAAGTAAAATTTTTCTACTCTTGTTTTAAAAGCTTTAGCGGGAATAAAATGCCCTAACTCGTGCAAAACAATAAGTAAAGACAAACTCAATAAAAACTGAGATATTTTTATAACAAACTCCATATAATCTTCATCAAAATTAAAATAATCGCACAAAAGTACGTTTTTAAACCAAGTTTAAAAAAGCAATTATACAATTGCATTGGCTTTTAACAGTAATTTAAGTGAAGGCTATGTATACTAAGATTTAAAATAGCCGTATTTTTGTATTGGTTTATAAAATTTTAATTGCTTAAAATGTTATCGTTTTTTAAAGACTACAAATTGTTTGCTATTGTGTTTGGTGCTATTTCTATTGTAATTATTGCATTAATCTACAATACGCTAAACGTTTACCAACCGCTACCTATTTATCAGCCTTCTATGGTAAGCACTCAGTTGGTTGATAGTACCATTCAATACAAAAAAAAATACCATAAAATTGCCGATTTTAGTTTAGTAAATCAAAATGGCGATACCGTAACGCAAAATACGTACAAGAATAAAATTTATGTAGCAGATTTCTTTTTTACTACATGCCAAACCATTTGCCCAATTATGACGAGCCACATGGCCGAAATACAAAAAGAAATTATGGATGATGAAGAGGTTATGCTATTATCGCATTCGGTTACTCCTGAAATCGATTCGGTTGCACAACTTAAGCGATACGCTACAAAAAAGGGGGTGATTGATAAAAAATGGAATTTGGTTACTGGCGATAAAAAAGAGATTTACAAATTAGCCCGAAAAAGTTATTTAGCAGTAAAAGATAACGGCGATGGTGGGCCTTTTGACATGATACACACCGAAAATTTTATGCTAATTGATAAAAAGCGACAAATTCGTGGATTTTACGATGGCACAAATGCCGAGGATATTGAAAAACTAATAGACGATATTGCCATTTTAAAAGAAGAGCAATAGCTTTTGTGATGTGTTTTTACTTAAGAACTAAAAAACAAACATTACAAATACGCCCGCGCTAGGGATTGTAGCGGCAGCTTTTGGTCCCGCCAATGCGGGAAGCCAAAACTATTAGCGGAAAGCCCGACCCTTTAGGGTAGCGCCCAAATAATTACACTTTATCTTTTAAACTTATAAAGTTTCCTGTATTTTTGCTTCTTTAAAATCAATCTAAATAAGCTTGAAGCACACTTTAGCACAATTAAAACGCGGAGAACATGCAGTAATTGCTGATGTTTCGTCTATACACATCCCTCTAAAACTTTTAGAAATGGGATGCTTACCAGGGAATTCTGTGGAGTTGGTACAAGTGGCACCGTTTCAAGATCCTATGTATTTAAATGTAAATGGTACACACTTAGCAATTAGAAAAGAAACTGCTGCCCATATTTTAATAGAAAAAATTTCTAATGAGTAAACAAATAAATGTAGCACTTATTGGCAACCCCAATACGGGAAAAACATCGGTGTTTAATGCACTAACGGGCTTAAACCAAAAGGTAGGAAACTACCCTGGTATTACAGTTGAAAAGAAACAAGGTATTTGTAAATTACCCCGAGGTGTAAAAGCGCATATTATTGATTTACCGGGCACTTACAGCTTAAACGCCTCGTCTCTTGATGAAAATGTTGTTATAGAATTACTACTTAACAAAAACGATAAAGATTTTCCTGATATTGCCGTTGTAGTTACCGATGTAGAAAACCTAAAGCGTAACCTATTACTCTTTACGCAAATAAAGGATTTGGAAATACCTACGGTATTGGTAATAAATATGGCAGACCGAATGGGCTACAAGGGTATTTCTTTAGATATAGACTATTTAGAGGAAAAACTACATACCAAAATTGCCCTAATAAGCACACGTAAAAACGAAGGTATTGATAAGCTAAAAGATTTAATAACCAATTTTAAAGATGTTTCTGTAAGTCCGTGTTTAGATACTACAACTATAGATCCTATATACTTTGGCAATCTAAAAAAAGCATTTCCAAATCAGTTATTATACAAACTTTGGTTGGTTATTACCCAAGATGTTAATTTTGGAAAAACCAACAGGAAAGAGTTTGATGCTGTTGCAGATTTTAAAACCAAAAGTAAGGGCGATTTAAAACGATTACAGCAAAAGGAAACCATAAAACGCTACCAATTTATTAACAACGCTTTAGCCAAAGGACAATCTATAGATTTAAGTAGAGCTAAAGATTTACGAATAAAACTAGATAGAATTTTAACGCATAAAGTTTGGGGGTATTTAATTTTTGGAATTATTCTTTTAACAATATTTCAAGCCATTTACGATTGGTCTAGCGTACCTATGGATTTTATTGACGGACTTTTTGCCAATTTAAGCGAATGGACTAAAAACATAATGCCAGAAGGGGCATTTACCGACTTAATTGCCGAGGGTATTATTCCTGGGCTGGGGGGTATTGTTATTTTTATTCCACAAATAGCCTTTTTATTTTTGTTCATAGCTGTGCTCGAAGAAAGTGGCTATATGAGTCGCGTTGTATTTTTAATGGACAGAATAATGCGGCGTTTTGGCCTAAGCGGTAAAAGTGTAGTGCCTTTAATTTCTGGTACTGCCTGTGCAATTCCCGCCATTATGGCTACCCGTAATATTGAAAGTTGGAAAGAACGTTTAATTACCATTTTGGTAACACCTTTTACAACATGTTCGGCACGCTTGCCGGTATACCTCATCATTATTGCTTTGGTAATCCCCGAAGGAAGATTTTTTGGGTTAAGCTACCAAGCCTTAACTTTAATGTTACTATACCTTATTGGGTTTGGAACCGCTATTGTATCGGCTTATATTCTTAATAAAATTTTAAAAATACGAAGCAAGACGTTTTTTGTTATAGAAATGCCCAACTACAAATTGCCTTTGCTTAAAAATGTAGTTTTAACGGTTATTGAAAAAACAAAATCGTTTGTATTTGGTGCCGGAAAAATAATTTTAGCCATATCCATCATTCTTTGGTTTTTGGCATCGTATGGTCCAGGAGAACAATTTAACAATGCCGAAACTATCGTTAAAACCCAATATGCTTCACAAAATTTAAACGAAGAGGATTTGCAACAAAAAATTGCATCTCATAAATTGGAACATTCGTTTATAGGCATTGCAGGTCATGCGATTGAGCCTGCCATTAGGCCTTTGGGCTACGATTGGAAAATAGGTATTGCCATTGTAAGCTCTTTTGCTGCTCGCGAAGTTTTTGTAGGTACACTTGCTACAATTTATAGTGTAGGTAACGATGATGAAGCCACCATTAAAAATAGAATGGCCGCAGAGGTAAATCCTATTTTAGGAGGCCCTTTGTTTAATTTTGCTTCGGGTATTTCCTTGTTGCTATTTTATGCATTCGCTATGCAATGTATGAGCACACTTGCTATTGTTAAAAAAGAAACAAATAGTTGGAAATGGCCAACACTGCAATTGGTAATAATGTCGGCCTTTGCCTATATTGTAGCTTTAATTGCTTTTCAACTTTTAAAATAAAATGCGATAAATTTTACCTGTTAAACATGAATAACATCGTACAGCACATATTAGTTTTTACAGCAGTAGCCCTAGCACTAGCGTTTTTGGTTAGGAAATTTTTCTTAAAAAAACCAAAAGCTAAAAAAGCTTGTGGTAATGATGGTTGCGGTTGTCATTAATTATTTACTAAAATTTAAGTAACTATTATAAAAAGGTTTTTTTCATCTGCTCATATTTTTAAATTTTATGCCTTATTTGTTATACCTTTAAGAGGTAAATACAAAATTTAAAAAATGAAAAAAATAGTTTTCTTATTTGCTATTACCCTAACCTTTGTTACGTCTTCATTTTCACAAAAAGAAAGCAAAACAACTAAGTTAATAGATAAAGACTTAACCCTTTTTGATATTTGGTTAAGCATTCCTCATCCTACAGTTACTGATTTGCCAAAAGGCACTTATCAATCTGAAAAAATAGACTTTGGATCTCCAATTGGCTTAAACAATAATTTAAAACATGTTTTCTCTGTAATAGATGAGAATGGTGCGCTGGTTTTAAAAATAACTGGTGAAATTTTTGGGTGCATCTCTACAAAGCAAACTTACCAAAACTACCACTTAAGCACTATGTTTAAATGGGGAGATAAAAAATGGGAACCTCGATTAAATAAAAAAAGAGATAGTGGTATACTGTATCATTGTTACGGCGAACACGGTCGTTTTTGGAACACATGGAAAACCTCTTTAGAATTTCAGGTACAAGAAACCGATTTGGGGGATTTTATTCCTCTTGGAGGAAATTCTGTAACACCTAAAGTAGGTTCACCTATTGTTGAGATAAGAGGAGACTTTAAAACTGAGAAAAAATATAACCCAAACTCTGAAATTTATTCTATTGGAAAAGGGTATATAAACGCTGCCTCCGAACATGATGCGCCACACGGAGAATGGAATCGTTTAGAGCTATACGTCATTGGCAATGATGCTGTGCATGTAGTAAACGGTAAAATAGTTATGGTTGTAGAAAATGCCATTAATCCAGAAACTAACAAACCTCTAACCAAAGGAGAAATACAAATACAATCTGAAGCTGCAGAGTGTTATTATAAAAATATGACGATAACACCAATTACTGAATTTCCAGAATTTATTCTTGATGCTGTAACGTTTAAATCGTAAAATTCTTTCAAAAAACATTCTTAATTTTTTCTATCGTAAAATTCACTAACTTTGTTACAGTGAGTAAATTAATATCCATAGTATTATCAGGATTAATCCTAATTCAAAGTTTTCATCTAATGGCGGAAGATATTCTACAATTAGATGAACTCTTGGAACACGCCCAATTTCATAAAGAAGAGTATGGCGATAATTTTTTTGTTTTTCTATCTAAACACTATGGCGAACTTAAGTTAGACCACAGCAAAAATCACCAAGAAGAACAAAGCGAACATGAGCAGCTACCTTTTCAATACCAAGGCAATTGTGCTTTAATTATAGCATTTTTTCAATGTAATTCATCTAGTCATTTTAACCCCATTGAGGTGTTAAATATCACCGAAACTAATTTTCATTACTTTAACTTATACGCTTCTTTACACGAAGAAGAACTCCTACAGCCTCCTAGGCATTCATAATTCTTGCTTATTAAATTTTTACATTACAGCTTGTTATACAATAAGTTGGCATTATTTTTTATCAAATGAATTATGTTGTCACATATTATCAAATTTAGTTTAAGGAATAAGTTTATTATTCTATTATTTACTGTATTTATTATTGGTTTTGGATTGTTTTCCCTATCTCAAATCTCTATTGGTGCAGTACCAGATGTTACAAATAACCAAGTACAGGTAATTACAACATCGCGCAACCTTTCTACACAAGATATGGAACAGTTTATTACCTATCCTGTAGAATTAGAAATGGCTAACCTTCCGAGTGTTAAGGAAATTCGTTCTGTTTCTAAGTTTGGCCTATCGGTAGTTACCATAGTTTTTGATGATGCTATAGGCACGTATTTACCTCGCCAACTTATTGCTGAAAAAATAAAATCTGCCTCGGAAAAAATACCTGAAGGCTTTGGAACTCCAGAGATGGGGCCAATTACTACTGGTTTAGGAGAAATCTACCAATATATTCTTGATGTTGAACCTAAATACAAAAACAAGTATACAGCTCAAGATTTACGCACCATACAGGATTGGATTGTAAAAAGACAGCTGTCTGGCATACCTGGAGTTGTAGAAGTAAACACTTGGGGAGGTTTTTTAAAACAATACGAAGTTGCATTAAATACCGAAAAGCTTAATGCAATGCAAATTTCGGCTCACGAAGTATTTAATGCTTTAGAATTGAACAATAGTGTTGCTGGCGGTGGTTATATTGAAAAAGTAAATCAGGCGTATTTTATACGTGGAGATGGATTGGTTTCTTCATTAGAAGATGTTGGCAATATTGTTATTAAAAACACCAATGGTGTGCCTATTTACATTAAAGATGTTGCTAAAGTAGGCTTTGGTAATGCCACACGTTTTGGTGCCATTACAGGTAATGGCGAGGGCGAAAAAGTATTAGGACAAGTAATGATGCTAAAGGGCGCCAACTCTAAAGAGGTTATAGATGCTGTAAAAGAACGGGTTGCATCAATCTCTAAATCGCTACCAAAAGGTGTATATATCAATGCATTTTTAGAACGTAGCGAATTAATTTCTAAAACAACATTTACGATAACCGAAAATCTTATTTTGGGCTGTCTTATTGTAGTGTTTGTTGTTGTATTGCTTTTAGGGAATATGCGTTCTGGCCTTGTGGTAGCCTCTGTAATACCGCTTTGTTTATTATTTGCTATTTCCCTGATGTATATTTTTGGCGTTGATGCCAATTTAATGAGCCTTGGCGCCATAGATTTTGGAATAATTATAGACGGAGCAGTTATTATTGTTGAATTTATTGCTTTTCAGATTACAAAAAATCAAGCTAAAATTGCATCACTTTCAAAACAAGAGGTACAGCCCTTTAAAGATACTATTACGTTCAATGGCGCTTCAAAAATGATGAATTCTGCCATTTTTGGACAGCTTATTATCCTTATTGTTTTTATTCCCATTTTATCATTAAGTGGTGTTGAGGGCAAAATGTTTAAACCTATGGCCTTAACCTTTAGTTTTGCATTAATAGGCGCAATGCTTTTTTGTTTTACTTATGTACCTGTTGCTGCTTCTTTATTCCTTAAGCCCACAAAACAATCTAAAAAAAATATCTCCGTTCACTTAATGAACTGGCTTAACAAGCTCTACGATCCAACAATACAGTGGGCATTACAAAGCAAAAAACTAGTGCTGGGTATAGCAACGGTTTTATTGTGCATATCCATTTACATATTTACAACTATGGGAGGTGAATTTGTTCCTACTTTAGATGAAGGCGATTTTGTAATACAGCCTGTACTTAAAACAGGCACCTCTTTAAAAAGAACAGTAGAAATTACTACCAAAATTGAACAAATTTTGCTTGATAAATTCCCAGAAGTAAAACAAGTAGTTACCAGAATTGGTGCAGCAGAAGTACCAACCGACCCCATGTCTATGGAAGAGAGCGACGTTATTATTATTCTAAAACCCAAAAAAGAATGGGTATCTGCATCTTCAAAAGACGAATTGGCCGATAAATTTAAAGAAGCTCTGGCCATAATTCCTGGAATGGAAGTAGAGTTTACGCAGCCTATTGAAATGCGTTTTAACGAACTTATTACTGGTGTTAGGGCAGATATTGCTATAAAAATTTTTGGTGAGGACTTACAAATACTCTCCCAAAAGGGGAATGAAATAAAATCGTTAATACAAAATGTTGAAGGCGCTGCAGATGTTATTGTAGAAAAAATTGATGGCTTACCCCAAATGAGTGTTGCCTACAACCGAGAAAAAATTGCCCGCTATGGCTTAAACATACAAGATCTTAACACAATGCTATCCATGGGGTTTGCAGGAAGAACAGTAGGCAGTGTTTTTGAAGGCGAAAAACGTTTTGATCTTGTTGTAAGACTTGATGAAACAAAACGTACCGATATTGAAAGTATTAAAAACCTATATGTAGATTTACCTAATGGCGGAAAAATACCATTACATGAACTAGCCGAAATTACCTATAAAAAAGGTGCTGCTAAAATCTCTAGAGATGATACTAAAAGAAGGATAGTTGTTGGTATTAATGTGAGAAATCGCGATTTAGAATCGGTTGTAAACGATGTTCAAGCACTTATAAATAAAAATGTAAATCTTCCTGTTGGTTACAATATTACCTATGGCGGACAGTTTGAAAATTTACAAACTGCTAAATCCAGACTACTGGTTGCCGTACCTATCGCGCTTATCCTCATTTTTATTTTACTCTATTTTGCATTTAATTCCATAAAAGAGGCGCTATTAATATTTTCTGCAATTCCTTTAGCAGCTGTTGGTGGCGTGCTATTGCTATGGGTAAGAGATATGCCTTTTAGCATTTCTGCAGGAGTAGGTTTTATAGCTTTATTTGGTATTGCTGTTTTAAATGGCATTGTACTTATAGAGCATTTTAAAGAACTAAAGCATAACCATTTTAACGATATGGAGACATTAATAAAACAAGGTGCAAAAGACCGCCTTAGAGCTGTATTGTTAACAGCCTCTGCAGCAGCCTTGGGGTTTTTGCCAATGGCAATATCAACTAATGCTGGAGCAGAAGTACAAAGACCTTTAGCTACAGTTGTTATTGGCGGACTGGTTACCGCAACCCTGCTCACACTGGTGGTTTTACCTGTACTATATTCCTATTTTAATACAAATAAAAACAGCAACAAAAAGTTAAAAACCAATAAAACACACCTACCAATACTACTAATTCTTGCAGGGTTATTTTCAACCTGTGCATTTTCACAAAACAACAAAAAATCTCTCGACGATTTAATTAGTATTGGCACTAAAAATAATGCCGGTATAAAAGCAAGTCGCTTAACTGTTGAACAGCACAATACATTAGTAAACAGTGCTTTTACATTTGATAAAACCGAAGTGTATTATGGCTTTGATGAAAACAACTTAGCTATTAACGAAGAACCCATTAGCGTTTTTGGTATCCAACAAGAATTTTTATTTCCAACAGTTTACTTCTCCCAAAAAAAATTAAACAAAGCTAATTATACGCTTGAAACCTCTAATAATGCCATAAAAGAAAAAGCACTAAAACGTGAAATTACATCAATGTACTATCAATATTTATATGCTGTGGAAAAAGAACGTATTCACAAAACTTTAGATAGTTTATATAAAAAATTTGCAAATACAGCCGAAAGACGATTTGAATTAGGCGAGACGAATTACCTAGAGAAAATAACTGCTAAATCCAAACAACGACAAGTTAACTTAAATTTTGCGAAAGCTATTGAAGATGTGCAAATTGCTTACTCGCAATTAATGAGTGTTGTACAAACTGAAGATAATTTAGAAATTGCAACACAACCTTTAAAAAAAGAAGCTTTACAGATTGTAAACGTAAACGAAAGTCCAGAAGTTTCTTTTTTCACTAATAATGTTTTGGTTGCAAAAAGCACAAGGCAACTGGAAAAACAACAGTTGCTCCCCAACATTACATTAAATTATTTTCAAGGCACTAATTCTGGTATTAATAAAAATTTATATGGCTACCAACTAGGGTTAAAAATTCCTTTATTTTTTATGGGAACATCTTCCAAAATAAAAGCCTTAAAGATAGCAGAAACTATTGCTGCCGAAAGGTTACAGGACTACACTATTAAAATAAACGCCAAAAGTAAAATACTAGTATCGCAACTAAACCAACAACAAAAAGCATTAAATTATTACGAACAGGAGGGTGCAGCACTTTCTAAAGAAATTTTAAAAACCGCAAATAGCAGTTTTAAAAATGGAGAAATAGATTTTTACCAATACATTTTAAGTTTAGAAAACGCTTATGAGATTCAACTTAACTATCTCGAAAACCTAAATACCTATAACCAAACCGTAATAACCATTAATTACCTAACCTTATAAATCAACGCTATGAAGCAGATAAATTTTATAATAACCGTTAGCCTATTTATTGCAGTCTTTGGATGCAAAAACCCAGAAAGCGAATCTAATATTAGCGCTGATACTATTACAGACAACCGCATTAGCATTAGTAAAACACAATTTAAACAAAACAATATGGCTATGGGAAGCATAGAAGAAAAAGCTTTTCCTATTACTATTACAGTAAACGGTATGATTGATGTACCGCCAGAAAACAAAGCCATAGTAAATGCAATAACAGGTGGTTATATAAAAACTATTCCGCTGTTGGTAGGTAATAAGGTAAAAAAAGGACAGCTATTGGTTACTATTGAAAATCCTGAGTTTGTAAAACTACAACAAGAGTATATGGAAGTTAAAGAACAACTTAATTACCTTAAAACCGAATACGAACGCCAAAATACCATGTTCAAGGAAAATATTATTTCCCAGAAGGTATTTATTAAAGCCGAAAGCACTTACAAAGCGACCAATGCTAGATACAACGGACTAAAAAAACAACTGTCTATGCTCAATATTAATACTTCTAGAGTAGAGCAAGGCCATATAACATCAATAGTGAATATATATGCCCCTGTTAGTGGAAGTATTACAAAGGTTAATGTATCAAAGGGCGCTTATGTTTCACCATCTACTCCAATACTCGAAATAATTGATAATAGCCATATTCATTTAGAATTATCTGTGTTTGAAAAAGACATTATGCGTGTTAAAAAGGGACAGAATATAACATTTAGTATTCCTGAAGCATCAAACAAAATATATAATGCTAAAGTATATCTAGTAGGCACCTCTATTGAAGACAATAGAACTATTAAAGTACATGCACACCCCACAGACGACTCTCAAAAATTCTTAACCGGCATGTTTGTTAATGCAGAAATTATTTCTGAAGAAAGCATAGCAAAAGCATTACCCGAGACTTCCTTTGCTGAAAATGAAGAGGATACTTATGCCCTAATTTTAGATGAAGAAACCAAAGACAACTATTATTTTAAACAAATAAAAATAGCTATTGGAAAAACATATAATGGTTACACAGAAATAAAAAGTACAAACCAAATAACAAAAAACGATATATTTTTAGTAGAAGGCGCTTTTAGTTTAATTGGCTCTTACGAATAGGTTATTAGACACATGTTTAGAAACACTAAGATGTACACCATTAATTAGTATAGTAATAGACTCATCGAATGGCTCTGTTGCCATAACTTTAATTTTACTTCCCAAGGCTATATTATGCTTATCTAAATATTTTAAAAAATCAGAAGACGAGTCGTCTACCCCAACACAAGTACATGTAGTATTAACTGCTACTTTAGATAATTTTACCTTATCTAATTTAGAAAAATGTCCATCTTTATCAGGTATGGGATCTCCGTGCGGATCGTGAGTTGGGAAATCTAAAAAGGCATCTAGCTCATCTATAAGCTTTGGAGATTTAATATGCTCTAGTTGTTCGGCAACATCGTGTACCTCATCCCAAGAAAAATTAAGTTTATTAACTAAAAAAACTTCCCATAGGCGGTGTTTCCTTACAATATTAACAGCTGTAAGAACTCCTGTTTGTGTTAAACTAACACCTTGGTACTTTTTGTAATTAACTAAATCTTTTTCTGCTAGTTTTTTTACCATATCGGTCACAGAAGACGCTTTTGTATCCATTTCCTGGGCAATCGCATTTGTGCTTACATTTTCTGTACCGTGCTTTCCTAAGTGGTATATGGCCTTAATGTAATTTTCTTCTGTTAGGGTTGTCATCTCTTGCTTCTTAGAGTAGCAAATATAAGATATTTATCATGTTTAAAATAATTTTTAGATAACTCTAAAAATTATTTTATATTTGCATAAAAATATATTTAATGAAGTATATATTATTTGTAATCATTAATATGTTTTGCATGTTTACAACAGCGCAAACCGTTGTTGGAAAAGTTACTTCTAATGGCAAAGGTTTAGCTTATGTTAATGTGTATTTAGAAGGTACTACCAAAGGGGCAATTTCTAAAGATGACGGTACGTATAAAATAAATAATGTTAAAACAGGCACTTATACCATTATTGCTTCTTTTACAGGTTTTCAAACACAAAAAAAAACGATTACTGTTGCTTCAAACGATATTACTGTAAATTTTAATTTAACTGAGTCTGAAATTTTAGATCAGGTTGTTGTTACTGGTACTTTAAAAGCAGTATCACGACTAGAAAGCCCTGTGCCTGTAGAGGTATATTCACCAACATTTTTCAAAAAAAATCCAACATCTAATATTTTTGAAGCACTTCAAAATGTTAATGGTGTACGTCCTCAACTTAACTGCAACGTTTGCAACACTGGCGATATTCATATTAATGGTTTAGAAGGCCCTTACACTTTGGTGATGATTGATGGCATGCCTATTGTAAGTGGTTTATCTACGGTTTATGGTTTATCGGGAATTCCAAACTCTTTAATAGAACAGGTAGAAGTGGTAAAAGGGCCTGCATCTTCACTTTATGGTAGCGAAGCTGTAGGTGGGCTTATCAATATTATTACTAAACTTCCAGAAAACGCTCCTCTTGTTTTTGTTGATGGTTTTACAAATAGTTGGGGCGAAACAAATGCAGACCTAGGTTTCAAGACAAATATTAGTAATACGGCCAACGTTATTCTTGGCATCAATTATTTTAACTATTCTAACCCTTTAGATAAAAACAACGATAATTTTACAGATGTAACGCTGCAAGACCGTATCTCGGTGTTTCAAAAATGGAATTTCCAACGAAAAAACAACCGCTTATTTTCTCTAGCTGGCCGTTATTTCTATGAAGATAGATGGGGTGGCGAAATGCAGTGGAACAAAAACTTTAGAGGCGGAACAGATGTGTATGGCGAAAGTATTTACACATCTAGGTACGAACTTGTTGGGAACTATCAACTTCCTGTAGAAGAAAAAGTAAATTTTCAATTTTCATATTCTAATCATCACCAAGATGCCTTTTATGGAGATATGAAATATGAAGGTAAACAACGTATTGGCTTCGGCCAACTTATTTGGGATAAGCCACTAAAACATCACGATTTATTATTTGGTTTAGCTGCTAGATATAATTTTTATGATGACAATACTACTGCAACCATACAAGCAGATGAAGTTGTAATTCCTTCGGCTTTTATTCAAGATGAAATAACTTTAACACAAAAACAAAAGCTGTTATTGGGTATGCGGTACGATTATGATAATCGCCACGGCTCTATTTTTACACCAAGACTTGCTTATAGATTTAAACCTACCGAAAACGACATTTTAAGGCTTAACGCTGGTACTGGTTTTAGGGTTGTAAACTTATTTACAGAAGACCATGCAGCATTAACAGGCGCTAGAGATGTTATTATAACCGAAGCTTTAGAGCCCGAACAGTCTTATAACATCAACCTAAATTACCTAAAAAAAATTTATACAAAAAACGGATTTTTATTCACCTTAGATGCTTCTGCGTGGTACACCTATTTCACCAACGCCATTATACCAGATTACGACACTAACCCCAACCAAATTATTTACGATAATTTAGACGGGAACTCAGTATCTAAAGGTATAAGCATAAACTTAGACGCTGTATTTGGCAGTGGTATAAACGCATCAATAGGCGCCACGTTTCAAGATGTATCACAAACTGAAAGCGGTATAAAAACCAGACAAATTTTAACCGAGCGCTTTACTGCGGTTTGGGCGCTGTCTTACAAACATTACCCTACAAATATAACGGTAGACTATACAGGTAATATATATGGCCCAATGCGTTTGCCCTTACTTGGCGATTTAGACCCAAGAAACGAATACGCTCCAACATGGAGCATTCAAAACATACAATTTACATACAATGGAATTACAAATTTTGAACTATATGGTGGCGTTAAAAACCTATTAAATTGGACACCCAATAAAGGCAATCCATTTATAATTGCAAGAGCAAACGACCCTTTTGATAAAAATGTAAGCTTTGATGCAAATGGCAATGCTCTAGCAACACAAAACAACCCTTATGCTCTTACCTTCGACCCCACATATGTTTACGGTCCAAACCAAGGTATTCGCGCGTTTTTTGGCCTACGTTATACTTTAAAATAAGTACTAGTTTTTGTACATTCACAGCAAATAAAAATTATGAAAAAATACATCTATATAGTAACAATAAGTCTACTGCTTTTTAATTGTAAAAACCAAAAACAAACCAACGGCAAATTAAATATAGTTACTACCACTACCATGATAACCGATTTGGTAAAGAACATAGGTGGAGAACATATTAATTTACAAGGTTTAATGGGCAGCGGCGTAGACCCACACCTGTATAAAGCAAGCGAAGGTGATGTAACTAAATTGGCCAATGCAGATATTATTTTTTACAACGGATTACACCTAGAAGGGAAATTGGTTGAGGTTTTCGAGAAAATGAAAAACAAAAAAACTATCGCCATCGCCGATGCTTTAGATAAAAGCACATTAATAGGGTCAGAATATTTTGCATCAAATTACGATCCCCATATTTGGTTTAATGTAGATTATTGGAAACAAGCTACCGCCTTTGTGGTTAAAACATTATCAGAACAAATTCCTGAACAAAAAACAGCTTTTGAAGCTAACGGAGCAGCCTATACGGCAAAATTAAATGCATTAAAAACCAAAATAGAAAACACCATAGCAACACTACCAAAAGAACAACGTATCTTAGTAACAGCTCATGATGCTTTTAACTATTTTGGTAAGGCTTTCAATTTTAAAGTTGTTGGTTTACAAGGCTTATCCACAGCGACAGAAGCGGGCGTAAAAGATGTTCAAAAATTATCTACATTCATCATAGAGAACAAGGTAAAATCTATTTTTGTAGAAAGCTCGGTACCAAAACGCACAATACAAGCGTTACAAGCCGCTGTAAAATCTAAAGGTCACGATGTTGCTATTGGAGGCACTTTGTATTCTGATGCGTTGGGCGATGCAGGAACCATAGAAGGTACATATATTGGCATGTTTGAGTATAATGTGAATACGATTGTGGAGACGTTGAAATAAAATGTCAACACCCAAGTCAATTCAAAGAATTGAACGTCAAGGTGGAGAATAGATATAGAAAAACTCCGAGAACAGGAGAACGCAGTTCGACGCGGAGTTTTCAAATCGGTTTCCATTCCGCCATAGCGGAATGAAAAATTCCTCGGCTTGACCGTGATTTCCTGCCTGCCGGCAGGCAGGTTTGGTTCATGGTATTTAGTGCGTCAAGGCAAAATGGACGTAAAAAAAAGTACAATTTTAAATGATTTCAAAAGAAAATGTAAATAACGAGACACCTACCTCCACAGGTGTTGTAGCCGTAAAAGTAGACGATCTCACCGTAGCCTACAACTACAAACCCGTGCTTTGGGATATCGATTTAGAAATCCCTGAGGGCGTGCTTATGGCTATCGTTGGTCCAAATGGTGCTGGTAAATCCACCCTCATTAAATCTATTTTAGGCATTTTAAAACCTATAGCAGGAAGTGTTAGTATTTACAATAAGCCTTATCAAAAACAACGTCAACTAGTTGCCTATGTCCCACAAAAAGGTAGTGTAGACTGGGATTTCCCAACAACCGCATTAGACGTTGTACTGATGGGAACATACGGAAGCTTGGGCTGGATAAAACGTCCAGGGCAAAAAGAAAAAAAAGAAGCTTTAGAAGCTTTAGAAAAAGTGGGAATGCTGCCTTTTAAAAACAGACAGATAAGTCAGCTTTCTGGTGGGCAACAACAGCGTATATTTTTAGCAAGGGCTTTGGTGCAAAATGCATCTATTTATTTTATGGACGAACCGTTTCAAGGTGTAGATGCTACTACCGAAATTGCCATCATCAACATTTTAAAAGAATTACGAAAAGCAGGAAAAACAGTTGTTGTAGTACATCACGACCTACAAACTGTTCCAGAGTATTTTGATTGGGTAACCTTTTTAAATGTCAAGAAAATTGCTACTGGGCCAGTAAAAGATATTTTTAATGATGATAATCTTACTAAAACTTATGGCATTAATTATAAGGTAAGTATACAGGAATAGCAATGGATGTTACTGAATACATAAAACTCGTCTTTACAGACTACACACTAAGAACCATAACCTTAGGAACCGCCATATTAGGTGCAGTAACTGGTATGCTTGGTAGTTTCGCTGTACTAAGAAAACAAAGTCTTTTGGGTGATGCTATTTCCCATGCAGCCTTACCAGGAATTGCTATTGCTTTTTTATTAACTGGCGCAAAAAACAGCAATATACTATTATTAGGAGCATTAATTAGCGGACTAATAGGTACGTTTTGGATTCGGGGTATAGTAAAAAAAACACATCTGAAGTCTGATACCGCTCTAGGGTTAATTCTCTCTTTATTTTTTGGTTTCGGTATGTTATTGCTCACATTTATACAAAAACAGCCTAATGCAAATCAAGCTGGGTTAGACAAATATTTATTTGGACAAGCAGCTACTTTGTTAGAAAGCGATGTATGGATGATGGCCATTGTTACAGGAATTTGTTTATCTGTATTATTATTATTCTGGAAAGAATTTAAAATTTTATTGTTTGATGCAGACTATACGAAAACTCTTGGATTCCATACAAAATTCATCGATATTTTAATTACATCATTTATTGTACTAGCTATTGTTTTAGGCTTGCAAACCGTTGGTGTTGTATTAATGAGTGCCATGTTGCTAGCGCCTGCCGCTGCCGCACGACAATGGACTAATAGTTTAAGTATGATGGTGCTTTTGGCTGCCATTTTCGGTGCGTTTTCTGGGGTGTTTGGTACAGCTATAAGCGCAAGCCAAAACAACCTATCTACAGGACCTGTTATTGTAATAGTTGCCAGTGTTTTTGTATTGGTGTCTTTTATATTTTCACCCACGCGCGGACTGCTCTTTAAACAAATACGATTTATAAAAAACCGTCGCGATCTACAATTACACAAAACCTTAGCGTTTATGTATAATATTGTTGAAAGCCATGAAAATATTTCTCACCCACACGCTATAAAAATTCTAAATAATTTTCAAGGATATACTAAGAGTACACTTCAAAAATTGGTAAGGAAAAACTATGTTACTATAGATGGTAACATGTGGAGTTTTACTGAAGAAGGTTTTAAAGCTGCCACAAATTTATATAACCAACAAATAAATAATAATGAGTAGTGCTCAATTAGAAATACAATTAATTGCATGTTTGGTTGCTATAGCTTGCGCTATTCCAGGAACATTTTTAGTGCTCCGTAAAATGGCTATGATTAGTGATGCCATAAGCCATTCTATATTACCAGGTATTGTTATTGGTTTTTTTATTACACAAGATTTAAACTCACCATTATTAATTCTACTTGCTGCTTTAACTGGTATTTTAACAGTGGTTTTGGTAGAATACATTCAAAAAACAGGTTTGGTAAAAGAAGATACCGCAATAGGATTAGTATTTCCTGCTCTATTTAGTATTGGTGTAATTATGATAGCCAAAAATGCCAACGACGTTCATTTAGATGTTGATGCGGTATTGTTGGGAGAACTTGCTTTTGCTCCTTTTGATAGACTCATAATCTCTGGTGCAGATGTTGGCCCTAAATCTTTATGGATTATAGGCACCATACTAGCTATAACCGTAGGATTATTATTTGCCTTTTTTAAAGAATTAAAGATAAGTACGTTTGATGCTGGTTTAGCAGCTTCATTAGGCTTTTCGCCCGTTGCAATTCATTATGGTTTAATGACGGTATCGTCTGTAACCACAGTTGGCGCCTTTGATGCGGTTGGTGCAATTTTAGTAGTAGCTTTAATGATTGCTCCTGCAGCGACTGCTTATTTGTTAACTAACGAATTAAAACGCATGCTTATTTATGCTATTTGCTTTGGTGTATGCAGCGCCATTTCTGGATATTGGGTAGCTCATTGGTTAGATGCTTCAATAGCTGGCTCTATAACTACCATGTTAGGCATATTGTTTTTAGCTGTGTATCTATTTGCCCCAAACAAAGGTGTTATTGCTGTGTTATATCGAGAAAAACAACAACGCACAGAAGTTTCGCTGCTTACGTTCTTACTTCATTTAAAAAACCATACCGATGAACGCGAGCGCCATGTTAATCACCTTAACGAGCATATTAATTGGCAAAAAGTACGTTCTAAATCTGTTTTAGATCTGGCTCTAAAAAACAATATGATTCTGTTAGACAATAATATTGTATCCTTAACAGAAAAAGGGGAAGCATTTACATCAAAAGCGATCAATTACATTATCACGAATAAAGATGCTCAAATTGAAGACATGAAAGACGATTTCTTTTTGTTTAGAGGGTAATTGAGGGGAAAGTCCAAATAAAACAATACCTTTTTTTTATGGTTTAAATTCCATTGCGCACTACAACTATGTCTTTCGTCTAAAAAGTTGAATTTTCGACATAAATTAAAACGCAGAAAGGTTAAATTTTCGTACTTTTATTTATCTAAATAATACTAATGAAAAACTTTCTCACCCTAGTGGTACTGTTACTATGTACCGCTAAATTCTCTGCCCAAGAAAAAATTCCTTTTGTTGATATAAATGAGATTTACTCACAACTCTCCGACAAAGCCTCTTTAGAGGACTACGCAAAAAACCTCGAGCTTTTAAACAAAATACATAAAAACGATTCTTCTTATTGTCGCGTACTCGTCTCTAAATCGTATTACCTATTGAATTCGAAGAAATACAACGAAGCCTTAAATACTGTAAATGAAGGTTTGGATAGAGGATGTGAGGATATGAATCTATCCTTTTACATCAATAAAGGTCTAACCTATTCTCTCATGGAAGATTATAAAAAAGCTATAGAAGTATACAACACTGCCTTGGAAATATATCCAAAAAACCCAGAATTATGGTGTAACAAAGGTATAGCTTACGAAAAAGTTTCAAACTTAGAAGCAGCAATTAAAGCCTATAAAACAGCCATAACATTAAAACCCACTTATGGCAGACCGCATTTACAACTTGGTAATATTTGCTATAAACAAGAGCGTATAACTCAAGCTTTGATGTGTTTTAATGTATACCTGATTTTAATAATTGATGAAGAAAATGCATTTAATACCTTAAAATCTTTAAACAATGTGGTGTCTAGCAGAAATGAAAATGAAGCTAATCCTGATTTTGTAATATCTCCTGATGATAAAGCTTTTGACGAGTTAGATTTAATTATAAACAACAAAATTGCACTTAATAAAAAATACAAGACTGGACATAAAATTGAAATTCCTTTAACCAAACAAAATCATGCTATGTTGGAACAGCTAAAAGATTTTGAAGGCTATGGAGGTTTTTGGGATAACAAATATGTACCATTATATAAATGGATTGCTGTTAATAATTATTTTGAAGACTTTATTTACACAATTTGTTACTCTATAGAAAATGAAAAGTATGCTAAAACTGTAAAAACCAATGAAAAAAATATCGTTGAATTTCTAAAAAAATTCTACCCTAAATGGCGCAGTATTTTAAGTACTAATATCATAAAGTTTAACGGTAAAACTCAAGAAGTTAATAATTATTATTATGATAATTATACCCAAGCAGTAGGAAAGATGGAAGGAGAAACATCCGTTGGAAAATGGCTTATCTATAACAAATCTGGGCAACTAGCCTCTGAGGGCACCTACGACATAAATGGCGAACGCGATGGAACTTGGACCTGGTATCACCTTAACGGAAAAGTAAAAGAGATTGCTAACTACAAAAATAGCAACCTTCATGGAGAAAATCTATATTTTTTTTATGATGGTAAACCTAAAATTATAGCGAATTTTAAAGAAGGTGAACTAAATGGCGAATACTTATTATATAACGATACAGGTGCTGTATCAGAGAAAAAATATTTTAAGTCAGGCAAGTTAAATGGTATATATAAATCATACTTCGATGTTGGTGAGTCTCTTTTAGAATGGTATATACCTTACAAAAACGGCAATATTGATTCTACAGCAATAGAATACTATGCTAATGGAGATGTTTATAGTGAAATACCTTTTTTAGATGGTAAGAGGCATGGTATTGAAAAAAAGTATCATTTTAACAAAAAGATAGCTTCAGAAATTAGTTACGCCAATGGGGAATTAAACGGCTCCTACAAAACCTTTCATTCTAATGGCGCTATTTGGAAAGAAGGTGAAAGTATAGACAACTTCTACAACGGGCCTTTTAAAACGTATTACAGAAATGGAAATTTAGAAAGTGATGAAATTTACCACAACGGTTCATTAGACGATGAAAATAAATATTATGATAATGATGGCAAACTTCAAAGTGTGTTTTTATATCGAAAAGGAGAAATAATCGCTTATAAATATTTAGATAAAACAGGAAATGTCTTAAAAGAAGCTCGAAAAAAAGGAGGCGAATTTCAATTTACCGGCTATTCACCACAAGGTATAAAGTTTTCTGAAGGATTATATGACATCAAAGGCGGAAAAGAGGGACTATGGGAATTCTATTCAGATAATGGTGTGCTTACTGAAAAAGGGAAATATAGCGACAATAAAGCTTTTGGGAATCATATAAGCTACTATAATAATGGAGAACCAGAATCTATATCGCAATATAACAACGATTCGCTAAGTGGTTATTTTGTTCAATACCATAAAAATGGAAAAATGAAACAGCAAGGGTGGTACAAAAACCACAACGCTCAAGGTGAATGGCATATTTACTACCCAAATGGTACGTTAAAAGAAATCAACTTTTATCATAATGGAAATTTATATGGCCCACAACAACTTTTTGCTGTAAACGGCAAACCTGAACGCAACTATACTTACAAATTAGGCAAACTTCACTCTGAAATTTATTTTGATGAAAACGGTAACAGTTTAGACACTATAAATTACCGCCCACTAACTAAAAATCATAAAATAATCTACAAGTTTAACAATGGCAAAACCGATTTAGAAATAGATTATGTAAACGGTATTAAACATGGAAAATATATAAGTTACGACTATTATGGCAATATTATACTAAAAGGAAGCTATAACAATGGTGAAATGGATGGTAAATGGACTTGGTACTATACAGATGGTAAAGTAAATTACGTGAAAAATTATCGAGACGGTAATTTACATGGCGAATTTTTAAACTTTTATGAAAACGGAAATCTTAATGAAAAAGAAGTTTATGAGTTTGGAAGAATTGTTGGCACTTCTATTGAATATCATGATAATGGTAAAATATCTCAAACCACAGAGTATGAAAATGGTGATGTGCATGGCAGAAAGGTGTTTTACGATTATTCTGGCAAATTACAACTCATTCGTTTTTACAACTATGGTAGGTTAATAGGTTATAGTTATTTAGACACAAACTCTGAAGAGATAGAAATGATTGCTTTAGAAAATGAAACAGGTAAAATAAAGGCGTATTTCGAAAATGGTAAAGTTTCTCGTGAAATGGAATATAAAAATGGAGAGTTGGTTAAAAACTATAAAGAGTATTATTATTCTGGACAATTAGAAAGCAATTTAAATTTTATTGATGGGGACTACAACGGCAAAATAATTTACTACTATGCTAATGGTAATAAAAAAAGGGAAAGCAATTACGAGTATGGTGTTCTACAGGGATTGTATACTACATATTACAAAAACGGCAAGATACAAGAAGAAATAAATTATTTGAATGATTATGAAAACGGTCCTAAAAAATACTATAATGCCAACGGAGAACTAACAAAAGAGGAACTGTATTTTAATGGTGATATTTACCAATCTAAAACCTTTTAAAATGCGTATTTTATTTCTAATCCTTTCAATATTCTTTAGGATTCCTAGTTATGGGCAACAATCTGAAGAGTTTAAACGCTATAAAGATTTATACCCTAATGCTTATTCGGTTACTACAAATAAAGAAACTGTAATTACTATTAAGTTAGAAGATGAAAACCTAAATGTTACACAAGAATTTTTAGAAGAAGATTTGTATTTAGATGAAGGTGCCAGCAGAAACTCTAAACGCTCATTGCATTTTTCATCATTTTTTGAATTAGATAATGTTGAAGCCTCTTCGTTTGTGTTTTCTGATGGAAAATATCGCGAAATGGAAGTTAAAGAATTCACTGAGAAGGATGAATTAGATCAATCTTTTTATGACGATTCAAAATCATTAAATTTTATTTTCCCAAACCTTCAAAAAGGCGCTAAATCTCGTTTAAAATATTCAGAGAAGGTAAAGAATCCACGCTTTTTGAGCCCTTTTTATTTCGGCGATTTCTCTCCTATTATCAATAATAAAGTTACCATCGTTGCCGATAAAAATATCAATCTAAAATTTAAAGAATTTCATACTGATAATTTAGATATCAAGTTCAACAAACAAGAGAAGCGCAATAGTGTTATCTATACTTGGGAATTAAAGAATATGAATAAGTTTAAATACGAATCTAATTCGCCAACATATAAAAAAATATTTCCACATATAGTTCCGATAATCACATCATACAAAACAAAAAACAATACTGTTGCCTTAGCAAATGAAGTAGATGATTTATATAAGTGGTATTACTCTTTGGTAAAAAACATCAATAAAGACGCACCAGACGAAGAACTTGTTGCCGTAGTGAATGACCTTACCGCAAATAAACCCAATGATTTTGAAAAAGTGAAAGCTATATATTATTGGGCGCAGAAAAACATAAAGTATATTGCTTTTGAGTATGCGTTGGGAGGATTTATTCCCAGGCAAGCAAACGATGTTTTTAAAAAGAAATATGGCGATTGTAAGGACAATTCTAGCATACTTTATCAAATGCTAGAAATTGCAGGTATAAAAGGAGACCTTACATGGATTGGGACTAGAAAAATACCTTATAGTTATGATGAAGTGCCAACACCTATTGTAGATAACCATATGATTTTATCGTATACCGATGAAAAAGACAATACTTATTTTTTAGATGCAACAGGACGATTTATCCCCATAGATTACCCAACGCCATTTATCCAAGGTAAGGAAGCCTTAATTTCGCAAGGAGAATCAGGCTTCGTTATAAAAAAAGTACCAGTGGTGCCTGCTAAAAAAAATACCGTAATTGATACAACGGTTGTCAGTTTAGAAGGTGAAAACCTCGTAGGTTCTTCTAAAGTAGAAATATCTGGTTATAGAAAATTAGATTGCTTTAATATTTTAGAAAATATAACCACTGACGATAAAACTAAAACCTTCTATATTAAACAATTTGAAAAGGGCAATAATAAATTTATAGTGGATACCTATGAAGCCACAAACTTGTTTGATTATGACAAAAATTTCATTGTGGATTACACATTTAATATTGATGGTTATGCTAAACAATTAGGCGATGAAATTTATATAAATCTTAACCTAAATAAGGAGTTAACGCCTTATAAAATGGATGATGACCGCAAAAACGAGATAGAATACGAATATAAAAATTACTTTAACTACACTACCACGTTTAATATTCCTGAAGGCTACTCTATCGATTACATTCCTGAAAACATCTCGGTCTCTAATGATTTAGTATCTAGCAATATTACGTATACTAAAAACGAAAACACTATTACTTACAAACATGATGCACTGTTCAATTTTATTAATCTAAGTTTAGAGGAACAAAAAGAATTAAACAGCATTGTAAAAACTATAAATAAAGCGTACAAAGAAGTCATTGTACTGAAAAAAAATTAAGACCATGATTAAACCTAAACTTCTACTAATAGTATTGTTTATTGCCCAAGCAACCATTGCGCAAACCGAATTATTTTTTAAAGAATACGACTGGGAACAAACACCAAATTACACAATTGAAGAAGGTACTGAAGACCCTATAATAGCATTAAAAGACAAAATAACCACAGAGTTTTATTTTGAGGACGATGGTCTTGTGGAGTATTACATGGAGCATAAAGTATATTGGTTAAATTCTGATGAGAAAATTGAATCTTTCAACAAAGTGTATTTACCCTACAACAGCACTTCAGAATTAAAAATAAGTAAAGCACGTGTTATCACAAAAGCAGGCGAAATTATTGAGCTTGACGATAGTAAAATATTAACTGCAAAAGATGAAGAAACTGGTAGAAACTACAAATATTTTGCTTTTGAGGGTGTTACAAAAGGTAGTTTTATCGAGTACTATTATGTTGTTAAACGTTATCCCAGATACAGTGGCAATCGTATTACGCTTCAAACCAGCTATAACAAAAACAATGTAGAGTTCGATTTGTTTGCACCAAAAAACTTGGTTTTCGAATTTAAAACTTATAATAATACTCCAGAGGTTGAGCTCGATACCATTATGGAAGACAAATTACATTGGCAACTAAACATGAAAGATGTAAAAGGGCTTCTAAACGAAGAGTTTTCGGCTTACGATGCATCTAAAAGCTCCGTAATTTATAAGTTAGATCGTAACATTGCTAGTAATGTTAAAGACATTACTTCGTATAGTAAAGTTGCCCAAAACATCTATAATTTTTATTATGCTGAAATAAGTGATAAAACTACAAAACAACTTAAAAAGTTTATTGAAGATGCCACCGAAAAGAAAAACCTTGAAGGTGAAGCCTTAATAAGAAAGCTTGAGTTTTATATAAAAAATAATATTTATATAACAGAAGGCAGTAATGAAAATTTAAAAGACCTTGATGAAGTCATTAAAAACAAAGTAGCCAGCGAAGCAGGTGTTTTAAAACTTTACATAGCCCTTTTTAAACAACTTGGTATTAAACATGAAATAGTACTAACCAGCGACAGACAAGACTTGAAATTTGACAAACAGTTTGAAGCGAATAATTTTCTAACTGATTTTCTAATATATTTCAACACACATAAAACATACTTATCTCCTGTTGAATTGGAATCTAGATATGGGTTCCCTCCAGCATACTTAACGGATAATTATGGGCTTTTCATAAAAGAAGTTAAAGTTGGAGATTTCACTTCTGGGCTAGGTAAAATAAAATATATTAAACCTATACCTGCGGAAAAAACCGTTGATAAAATGATTCTTGATATTTCTTTTGAAGAAGATAATATTGAAAATTGCAAAGTGAACTTAGAGCGATCTTTATCAGGATATTACGGCATGTATTTCCACCCTGTAATACACCTTATTAAACAAGAAAACAAAGACGAGTTGGTTGAGAGTTTTGCAAAACGTTTAGATGAAAGTGTTAACATAAAAAGTCAAGAAATTCTAAATGCTGACCCAGAACTCTTTGGAATAAAACCAATTGTGTTTGCTTTAGATTTTGAATCTGAAGCCTTTACTGAAAAAGCAGGGCGAAAATATCTTTTCAAAGTAGGTGAGCTTATAGGAAGGCAAATAGAGATGTATCAGGAAAAGGAGCGTGTTTTACCTGTTGAAAATGAGTTTACTCGTAGTTATTTTAGAACGATAAACATTACCATTCCCGAAGGTTATAAAATAGCTAACCTCGAGGATATTAATATTAAAAATACATTTAACGAGAACGGGAAAGACGTATTGATATTCGATTCTTACTATGAATTAAATGGTAATCAACTTAAAATAACGGCAGACGAGCATTACCATAAAAATATTATTGATGTCGTAAACTTTGAAGCCTACAGAACCGTAATTAACAGTGCTGCAGATTTTAATAAAGTGGTTTTAATTTTTGAACCTATATAAACGTTGCGCTTTATATTATGGCACAACACAACGAACTTGGTAAAAAAGGCGAACAATTAGCAGTAGATTTTCTTCTGAAAAACGACTACGATATTATAGAACGTAATTATCGCTTTGAGAAGGCTGAAGTTGATATCATTGCTAAAAAAAATGATGTTCTAGCCATTGTTGAAGTGAAAACTCGTTCTACAGCCGATTTTGGAGACCCTCAAGATTTTGTAAAACCAAAGCAAATAAAAAACTTGGTTAAAGCCGTTGATGAATATGTAACAGTGAACGATTTAGATGTAGAAGTACGCTTTGATATTATAGCGATTGTAAAGGGAAAAGACGGTTACAATATTGAACATTTAGAGAATGCTTTTTATCATTTTTAATTGAGATTCTTCGGTCGTGCCTCCCTCTGAATGACAAAAAGCTATTATTCCTTTTCTTCTTCAATTGAAGGCTCTATAGCTTCAAAAAACGATTTCAATTCCTCAAAATCTTCAGGTTTTGCAACAATTTCTTTGTTTTTATTTAAAATAAAGTATGTTGGTGTAGCGGTTACGCCGTAGTTGTTGCCTATTTCATTATCCCATTTACCCTCGCCATAAACATGTAAAAATTTAGAAAAATCGAATGTTAGGTTTTTCCATGCATAAGGCTCATCTTCCAGCCCAATAGCCACTACTTTTATAGTACCTGCTTTAAAAGTGCTAACAAATTTATGCAGTTGCGGAATTTCTTGTAAACAATGAGAACATGTACTGCTCCAAAAGGCTAAAATATACGTTTCAGCAATGTCTAGCTCGTGTAATGTTTTGGTTGTTGTTTTTTCTTTTTCAGTGATTTCAAAAGAAAAATCGGGTGCTAAACTTCCAAGAGATGTATTTTGATATAATATTAAAGCTTGCAATAATTGTTGATCGTTTAACTTAACAGACAAGTCCATTAGGTAGTCTTCAGCAATAAAATTAGCTACAGATTCTAACTTTAAATCTACCATTTGCTCCCACAAATCGGTTAATAATGATTTTTTTACTTCTACTGGCGCATTTTTCATAGCCTTACAAAACACCTTTATGTTTTTTTTATAGTCGTCGTCTTCATCGCCATTCTGTGAAGACATTCCAAACACGTAGTTAAGCATACGCTCCGTTAAAAATTTAGAGTGCTGTAATGTTTTATTGTTAAAATCTACATGATCAAAATAATGCTTTTCAAGATGTGTTATGTAAGTTTCAACATCAACAACCTTATTAGGAATATAAGGTGTATTTGCTTTTATAAAATGGTATGCTATGGTACCTTTTGATGCTGCTTCGAACCCTTTTTGGGTGTTGCGCTGGGTTTTAAAAATAGAAGCTAACGCCAAAGTATCTTTTGTTTCGCTTCCATCTCTATAATAGTTGCCAATGCTGTTGGTAATCATTAACATGCTATTGGTGTACGATTCTAATAATTTATTTTCTCGCGAAGCTAAAAACTTAACACCAGTTTCTGGATTAAAAATAAGCTCAATATCTTCCTCACCATTGTAAATTACATCAAAATTATATTCTTCTTGAGGAACGGCATAGGTAATGCGATACATGCCTTTGGAAACTGTAGAATCTAGCTTTATTTCGAAACTGCCATCTTCTGCAATTGGCGTATTGGTTATATAGTTAGAATGTGTAGGCTCCACTTTATAAAGCAATGCAATTTCAAATTCCCCTGCAGGGGTAAAAGTGCCTTTAATGCTGTGTTGCGCTAAAAGGGTTAATGGAAATAAAAGTATTAAAAAAAATAAGCGTTTCAATGTGTTTTATGTTTATATAGGTTTTAACAGATTAAAAATCAATAACTACGCCACAATTGGCCGTAACGCGTCTAAGGCTTTTTTTACCGATGTTATTCTTTCAAAAGTTAATAACAACCGTAATCCGTTTCGGGTTTGTTTCTCTTTCATTTTACAAGCCTGTGGATGTGTTTGCACAAACTGCAATACTTTTGTAAAGTTAGGACTTTGATAAAAACGACTTTGCTGATCGTTTATAAAGTAACCAATAAGCTTATTTTTTTTCATAATTACCTTTTCAAATCCAATTTTAGTAGCCAACCACTTTATTTGGACACTGTTTAACAAATCGGTCACTTGCGTTGGTAATTCTCCAAAACGGTCCATTAACTCCACTTTAAATTTCTCTAATTCTTCTTCGGTCTTTAAATTATTAAGTTGCGTGTACAAATTTAAACGTTCTGCAATGTTATTAACGTAACTATCTGGGAATAAAAGTTCAAAATCGGTATCAATTGTTACATCTTTTACATAAACCTTGTCTTTGCCATCATCTTGATATAAATCTTTAAACTCATTTTCTTTCAGTTCTTCAATGGCTTCATTTAATATCTTTTGATACGTATCAAACCCTATTTCATTAATAAAACCACTTTGTTCGCCACCTAATAAATCTCCAGCACCACGAATTTCAAGATCTTTCATAGCAATATTAAAGCCGCTACCTAGCTCTGTAAATTGTTCTAATGCGGTAATTCGTTTTCTAGCATCTTCGGTCATGGCAGAATATTCAGGTGTTATAAAATAACAGAATGCTTTTTTATTGCTTCGTCCCACACGACCACGCATTTGGTGCAAATCACTCAACCCAAAATTATTGGCGTTATTAATAAAAATGGTATTGGCATTTGGTACATCCAAGCCACTTTCTACAATGGTAGTACTCACTAAAACATCAAAACCACCATCCATAAACTGAAGCATTAGCTGCTCTAATTTTTTGCCTTCCATTTGGCCATGGCCAATGCCAATTTTAGCATCGGGTACCAAACGTTGTAGCATACCTGCTACTTCTTTTATGTTTTCAATACGGTTATGTATGAAGAAAATTTGCCCGCCACGTTGAATTTCATAACTAATTGCATCGCGAATAGTTTCTTCATTAAAACGAATAACATGACTTTCTATAGGGTAACGGTTGGGTGGCGGTGTGGTTATTACTGATAAATCTCTAGCTGCCATTAAGCTAAACTGCAAGGTTCTAGGTATTGGAGTTGCTGTTAAGGTTAATACATCTACATTCTCCTTTAAAGTCTTAAGTTTTTCTTTTACGGCTACACCAAATTTTTGCTCTTCATCTACAATTAAAAGTCCTAAATCTTTAAATTTTACGTTTTTGTTAACGAGTTGATGCGTACCAATTATAATGTCTACTTTTCCTTCTGAAAGCGCCTCTAGAGTGTCTCGTTTTTGCTTTGCTGTTCTAAAACGATTTAAATAATCTACAACTACAGGAAAATCTTTTAAGCGTTGCTTAAACGTTCTGGAATGTTGATATGCCAAAATGGTGGTTGGTACTAAAACCGCTACTTGTTTTCCATTATCAACCGCTTTAAATGCTGCACGAATAGCCACTTCGGTTTTACCAAAACCTACATCGCCACAAATAAGTCTATCCATGGGGCGTTGGCTTTCCATATCGGCTTTAATATCGGCAGTTGCAGTACTTTGGTCTGGTGTATCTTCATAAATAAAAGAAGCCTCTAACTCATGCTGCATGTAGCTATCAGGATTATACTGAAATCCTTTTTGCGTTTTACGTTTAGCATAGAGTTTTATTAAATTAAATGCAACATGTTTAACTCTTGCTTTAGTTTTTTGCTTTAGGGTTTTCCAAGCATTACTTCCAAGTTTGTAAATTTTGGGCGGCTTACCATCTTTACCGTTAAACTTAGTAATTTTATGAAGGGAATGAATACTTAAATATAACACATCGCGTTCACCATAAATCAATTTTATGGCTTCCTGTTTTTTGCCTTCAACATCAATTTTTTGAAGTCCGCCAAAGCGACCAATACCATGATCTATGTGAGTTACATAATCGCCAATATCTAAATTAGTGAGCTCCTTTAATGTAATGGCTTGCTTTTTAGCATAGCCATTTTTTAAATGAAATTTATGGTAACGCTCAAAAATTTGATGATCGGTGTAGCAAACTATCTTATTATCATGATCTACAAAGCCTTGATGCAACGATAATATAACGGTTTGGTATTCCTTAACATCCAATTTAGCATCATCAAAAATATCATGGAAGCGTTTAGCTTGTTGTTCGCTTACACATGCTATGTAATTACGGTAACCTTTTTCATGATTTATATTTAAATCTTCAATCAATAAATTAAACTGCTTGTTAAATGCAGGTTGTGGCGTTGTATTGAACTCAACTTCAATATTATTATCTTTTTGAGATTCTTCCACTTTGCTAACCTGGGAACAACAAAACACACTTTGTGTACCAAACTCTATTATTGAAAAATCTAAAAGTTGTTTTTTTAGTAATTGTGAATTACAAAACAATTCATGGGGTTCGGCATGTTTAATGTCTTCCGAAAGTTCTTTAAATGCATCTTCAGCTTTGGCATAAAAATCGTCGATTCTTGAAAAGAATAGATCTGCGTTTTTTAGACCAATTACCGTTTTTTGGGCAATGTATTTTAAGAAACTTTGGCGTTTTTCTTCTATCAATTTATTCGCCATATTGGGAATAATATTGATTTTTTTTATCTGTTCTACAGATAGTTGTGTTTCTACATCAAAAGTCCTAATAGAGTCTACCTCATCACCAAAAAACTCTATACGATACGGTTCATCGTGCGAAAAGGAGAACACGTCTACAATACCACCACGTACCGAAAACTCACCAGGTTCAGTAACAAAATCTACACGTTTAAACTTGTATTCGAACAAGACTTCATTTACAAAATCAATAGTCACCTTGTCGTTTACACTTATTTTTAAAGTGTTTCGCTCTAACTCTTTACGGGTTACTACTTGCTCGAACAAAGCATCTGGATAGGTAACTATTATCGCAGGTTTTTTTTGGGAGTTAATTCGGTTTAAAACCTCAGCACGAAGTAACACATTCGCATTATCGGTTTCTTCTATTTCATAAGGCCTGCGATAGCTTCCTGGATAAAATAACACATCATTCTCACCCAAAAGTTGTTCTAAATCGTTAAGGTAATGTGCCGCCTCTTCTTTATCGTTAAATATAAGTAAAAATGGCTTTTGGGCTTCTTTAAATACAGTTGAAACCGCGAATGAAAACGCAGACCCCACAAGTCCTTTGGTGTGTATTTTTGTTCCAGTTTGGGCAATAGCGTTCTGCAGATTTTGCGTTTGCAAAGCCTGTGCGTAAGTTTGGGAGATACTAGATTTACTCACCTAATTCATTTTTTGAGGTGCAAATATAAGGTTTAGATATGTTTTATGTTATTGCGAATTCACAAATATTTTTTTGGCATGAAAAAAGTTCAGTACATGCACTAAATATTAAAGTACCGAAGCTTCTGGATTAAAGTGTTCTACCTTTTGCAACAAGCAACTACCAAAAGCCCAACCTGGGCTAAGTAAGGTGCGCCTAAAAAAATAAATTTTCAGTTTAAAAACTTAAAAAAAAGATGTAGGTTTGCAGCACTAAAAAACAAGTACTTATGTCGTTTTCAGATTTATTTGATAGTGGGTTTAAAAAGCGTAATGAAAGCCATTTTGCTGCGATTGTTCGCGTTGCTATGGATGATGGTATTATTACACCAGAAGAACAAGAGTTCTTAGATCGTTTAGCACAACGCTTAGAAATTGGTGAAGGAGATTATAAAGCCATATTAAAAAATTATAAATCGCATCCCATAAATCCGCCTGTGTCTTATGATCAGCGTTTAGAACGTTTATACGATTTAGTACGAATGGTACACGTAGACCCCATAAAAGGAGATCAGGAATTTTCACTTCTGAAAAAAATAGGCGTAGGCCTTGGTTTCCATGCGGTAAACGTAAAATATATTATTGATAAGGCATTAACACTTGTAAGTCACGGTGCCGACTTGGATAGTTTTGTGGACCAAATAAAGCATATGAATAGATAAAACAATTAAGCCATATATAAGTAAAGCGTCCAAAGTATTGGGCGCTTTTTTTTATGGAAAAAATTTAAAATAAGTTTAACGTTGAAATTTATAAACTAATACATAAAGACCTCACAGGTTTTAAAAACCTATGAGGTTTAAAAGTGCTTTTTTATAAAATTTAGTCCAAAAAAAACACATTTCCCTACCTTTACCACCTTATGAACAACCATTTTAAATCCATCATTTTACAAAGCACAGGTGCCTCTTCCTTAGTTGAAAAAGAAATTATTCAAGAATTATGGAGCGGTTATGGTAAAATTATACGTGTTGCATTAGAAAACTCTGCTTTAGAAAGTGTTGTGGTGAAGCTTGTACAATTGCCCAAAGAACATAATCACCCAAGAGGTTGGCACACAGATATTGGTCACCAAAGAAAATTAAAATCTTACAAGGTAGAAACCACTTGGTATAGCACATATAGTAACCATAGTAAGGCGCGTTTACCAAAATGTTTTGCTATTGAAAGTAAGGATAATGAAGTTCTTATAGTGCTTGAAGATTTGGATACAGCAGGTTTCCCCTTAAGAAAACATAATGTGCTGTGGCAGGATATTGATAACTGTTTAGAATGGTTAGCACAATTTCATGCAAGTTATTTAGGTAAAGTTCCAACTGGACTTTGGGACGTTGGCACGTATTGGCATTTAGAAACCAGACCTCAAGAGCTAGAGGTGTTACAGGATAACGTACTTAAAAATGCTGCTGCGGAAATTGACAAAAAATTAAACAATTGTAATTTTAAAACCTTTGTACATGGCGATGCAAAATTGGCAAACTTTTGTTTTTCTGAAAATGGAGCAGTGGCAGGTGTAGATTTTCAATATGTTGGCGGTGGTTGTGGTATAAAAGATGTTGCCTATTTTATTGGTAGTTGCCTAAATGAAAGCGATTGCGAACGTTTAGAGTGCGAAATATTAAACGCTTACTTTATGCATTTACACAAGGCACTTGGTAAAACAAATAAAACCCTTGAAACCGAATGGCGGTCTTTATATCGGGTGGCGTGGGCAGACTTTCATCGGTTTTTAAAAGGTTGGAGCCCTGGCCATTGGAAAATTAATAGCTATAGCGAGCGTATCACTGCTGAAGTCATCAAAAACTTATAGTAATGAATTTACAACATTTAACGAAAGTTGCCATAGAAGCAGCGCTTTCTGCTGGAAAAATCATTCAGAAATATATGAATGCTAATGTGATTGTGGAGCAAAAAGAAGCAGGATCTAACTATGCATCTCAGGTTGTAACAAAAGTAGATCGTGAATGCGAACGTATTATTTTATCGCATTTAACACCAACTTGTAAAGCCTTTGATATTGGTATATTAACCGAAGAAACCGAAGATAACGGCAGCCGGTTTAAAAAAGATTTCTTTTGGTGTATAGATCCTATGGATGGCACATTAGCTTTTATTAATAAACAACCTGGATTTTCGGTTGCTATTGCGTTAATTGCCAAAGATGGCACGCCTGTAATTGGCGTTGTATTCAATCCTAGTACCGAAACTTTATACCATGCTGTAAAAGGACACGGCGCTTATAAAAACAGAAGCCTTTGGACAATTAAAAATACGAACGACTATTTAACGTACGCCACCGATAAAAAATTAAGCGATACCGCAAATTCCGCTGAAATACAAAACATACTTAACAAACATAAAACAGGTTTAGGATTAAAAAGCATTAAAGAAATTTATGGAGCTGGGGCGGTTATAAATGCTATTTTAGTTTTAGAAAACGGACCTGCATGTTTTTTAAAACTCCCTAAAAAACATCTTGGAGGAGGCAGTATTTGGGATTTTGCAGCTACAGCTTGTATTTTTAAAGAACTGGGGTTGCCTGCAACAAATTTTAAAGGTGAACCATTAGATTTAAACAAAAAAGAGAACACTTTTATGAATCATCAAGGCGTTTGTTATTTCAACTTAACAAAGTAAACTAAAAGAAAATCTCTTGCGCCAACCTAAACGTGTTGGCATGTGCTTCAATTATAATTTTAATATCTGGAGAATAGCCCCCGCCCATGCTACACATTACTGGTAAATTGTACTTTTTACAGGTTTGTAGTACAAAACGGTCGCGTGCTTTACAGCCTTCAATGGTTAATCCTAACTTGCCTAATTTATCAGAAGCTACAACATCAACTCCACATAAGTAATAAATAAAATCGGGGTTTTCTGTTTCAATTAGCTTAGGCAAAGTGCGTTTTAAAATACTTAAATATGTTGTATCATCAGTATTGTTCTCCAAAGCAATATCTAAATCACTCCGCTCCTTTTTAAAAGGGTAATTTCCTCTACCATGCATGGAAAATGTAAATACTTTGGCGTCGTTTTGAAAAATTTCGGCTGTTCCATTACCCTGATGTACATCTAAATCTACAATTAATACTTTTGATGCTAAACGTTCGTGAAGCAAATAACGAGCTCCAATAGCTTGGTCGTTTAGCAAACAAAAGGCTTCACCTCTATTAGAATAGGCGTGGTGTGTACCTCCTGCAATATTCATGGCAATACCATGTTTTAGAGCAAATTTACTGGCTTTTATAGTACCATCGGCAATTATTACTTCGCGTTTTACCAATTCAGCACTCAAAGGAAATCCTATTTTTCTGGCAGCCCTTGCATCTAAAGTTTGGTTTTTTAAATGTTGATAATAGCCTTCTGTGTGCACCCGTAGAATGTGTGAATCTTCAGGAATATTGGGTTCAAAAAAATTATTTAACGTGCATGTGCCTTCATACATTAACTGCTCTGGAAGCAACTCATATTTAATCATAGGAAACCGGTGCCCTTCAGGAAGCGGGTGTTTGTATATATTGTGGTAAGCTATTTTTAGCATTCTATTTATGCAATTTTAACTGTATTCGCTTTCGCGGAACATCAACCTCTAAAACTTTTACGATAATTTGTTGATGTAAATGCACATGTTCGTTCACATCTTTTACAAATGTATCTGAAAGATTAGATATATGAATTAAACCACTTTCTTTAATGCCAACATCTACAAAGCACCCAAAATTAGTAATATTATTAACGATACCTGGGAGTAATTGGCCTTCACGCAAATCGTTTATCGTCTTAATATTTTTATTAAAGGTAAATACTTTAGCTTGCTGGCGTATATCTAACCCTGGTTTTTCGAGTTCTTTAACAATGTCTTCAAGTGTTAACAAGCCAACCGAATCTGTACAGTAATTTTTTAAATTCAACTTTTGAAGTAGTGCTTTATTCCCAATTAAATCTTGAACTGATTTTCCTAAATCTTTCGCCATTTTTTCTACAATTCCATAACTTTCTGGGTGAACCGCCGAATCATCTAACGGGTTTTTCGCGGCTTTTATTCTTAAAAAGGCAGCTCCTTGTTCAAAAGCCTTTCCGCCAAGGCGAGGTACTTTTTTAATATCTCCTCTAGAAAAAAACACGCTATTTTCGTTTCTATAATTAATAATATTTTCGGCTAGTTTTGGGCCAATACCCGAAACGTAACCTAATAAAGACTTGCTGGCTGTATTAATATTTACGCCAACAGCATTTACACAATTTTCTACAACTAAGTCCAACTGCTTTTGAAGTTTGGTTTGATCTACGTCATGTTGATACTGACCAACTCCAATAGATTTAGCATCTATCTTTACTAATTCGGCCAATGGATCTTGCAACCGCCTCCCAATTGAAACAGCACCACGAACCGTTACATCGTAATTTGGAAACTCTTCTCTGGCTATTTTTGATGCCGAATAAATACTCGCCCCAGCTTCACTCACCACAAATACTTGTACGTCGTTTTTAAAATGTACTTTTCTTATTAACGCTTCGGTTTCTCTAGATGCGGTTCCGTTTCCAATGGCAATAGCTTCAATTTTATAGGCGTTAGTAAGTGAGCTTATTTTTTTTATAGCCCCTACACTGTCATTTTTTGGTGGATGCGGATAAATGGTTTCATTATACAACAAACCGCCTTGGGCATCTAAACACACTACTTTGCAACCTGTTCTAAATCCAGGATCTATGGCTAAAACACGTTTTTCTCCAAGTGGCGCCCCTAGTAATAACTGCTTTAGGTTTTTTGCAAACACTTCTATAGCAGATTCATCGGCTTTCTCTTTTGCTACCTGAAGCGCTTCATTACTTAATGATGGTAACAATAAACGCTTGTAAGCATCTTTTGCAGCAATTTCAATATGTGTAGCACAGGCATTATTACTTTTTATAAATCGTCTTTCTATTTTATCTAAAGCTCTATCATCGTCAATTTCTACTTTTAGGCGAATAAATCCTTCTTTTTCTGCCCTTAAAATAGCTAGCAATCTATGTGATGGAATTCTGCTTAAGTTTTCTTCCCAATCAAAATAATCTCTAAATTTCTGGGCTTCTTCATCTTTAATTTTTGTTGTTACTGCCTTTGTTGAAATTATAGCAAAACGTTCTAGCTGGTACCGTATACTATTCCTTATATCGGTACGTTCATTAATCCATTCTGAAATAATATGTCGTGCACCCTCTAAAGCATCTTCAATAGAAGTAATATTGTTTTTTACATATTTAAATGCTATCGATTCTATATCGATAGTATTTTGGCTCATGATGATTTTTGCCAAAGGCTCTAAGCCGTTTTGTCTTGCTTTTTCAGCCTTGGTTTTTCGGCTCTTTTTATAAGGCAGGTATATATCTTCAAGCGTAAATAAATCTGGAGCTGCAACTATATTTTGTTTTAATTGTGGCGTTAAAACGTCTTGTGCTTCTAAAGCTTTTAAAATGGCATTTTTACGTTTTTCTAAAGCTTCAAATTGCTCTTTGTATTTAACGATTTCGCCTATTTGAACTTCGTCTAAATTTCCTGTACGTTCTTTTCTGTAACGCGAAATAAAGGGAATGGTACAATCTTCATTTAATAATTGTACTGTATTTTTAACAGATTGTTCTGGTAGTTGTGTATGGGAAATTATGTATTTTAGTTGTGCCGCCATTTATATTAAAATTATTTAGTAAAAATAAGGTTTATGTGTCATTTAAATTAATAAAATCAGCATCATGAAACACCTATTAAAAGTGCTTTTTATTTTTATTTTAATACTTACAAGTTGCCAAAAAAAGATAACAGAAACTGATGTTACAGCAGATTTTAAAGCTGTAGAACAGGTTGTGCAACATGTTTTTGATGATATTTGGAGTGCTAAAAAAGCAGAACTACTTACTAAATATCATACTGAAGATTTTATACTTTTAGAACATGGTGAAGTTTGGACAAACGATACCATTGCAAATTGGTGCGAACGCGCTAAAAAAAGAGATCAGGGAATAAAGCGTATTAATAGTTTTGATTTTTTTGAAGCAAAAAGAGAAGGTAATCGTATATGGATGGCATATCATAATTATGCAACGATTAAAAAAGACACTTTAGAAAGAAATCTGCAATGGCTAGAGAGTATTGTAGCCATAAAAAAAGATAGTGTTTGGAAATTAGAAATGATGCATTCTACTCGTGTAAATAGATAAAAAAATGCTGAAATAAATTCAGCATGACAATGAGTATATTTAGGCCACTTTCTTAATTAAATCAAAGCAAGGGCATTTTTTGCAACGTTTGTTTTCGCCTTTTTTAAACTTTTTACAGCAACTGCTTTTTACTTTTTCAGGAAGTTCTATTCCTAATTTCCGTAATTTTTTAATTGCCTTTTTTTGTTTCTTTTTTTTGCCCACAGAAAATGAAAATTCAATTCTGCGGACAAAAATAAGTTATTTTTATTAAATCTAAATAAGCTTAAGTGTTAAAATTACTCAGGGTTGTCTATTGCTGCGGTAGTAACTGTTAAATTTTCAATATCTCTATCAAATAGGTACAGTCCGCCTTTGTCATCACCAATCATATTTATTTTATCAAGAATGGTACGCGCTACAGCTTCTTCCTCAATTTGTTCGGCTACATACCATTGTAAAAAGTTATGGGTAGCATAGTCTCTTTCCTGTAAGCTAATATGCACTAATTCGTTGATGCTTTGCGATACAAACACCTCATGTTCAAATAATTTTTCAAACATTTCTTTAAACGATTTAAAGGTAATATTAGGCGCCTTTAGTTGCGATATTTTTGCGTGACCACCACGTTCGTTTACAAACTTTACCAATTTTAGCATGTGCTCGCGCTCTTCATCACTTTGGGCATACATAAAATTAGCAACACCTTCTAGCCCCTTAACCTCTGCCCAACAGGCCATGGCTAAGTATATTTGTGAAGATTCTGCTTCAACGCGTATTTGGTTGTTTAAAGCTTCTTCTATTTTTTCTGATAACATAATTTTTGGTTTTTAGTAAAGTTAAAAAATTAGTGCTTAGGTTTTAATTTATATGCACAAAAAAACCCACCTTGTTAAAAAAAGTGGGTTAAATCTATAGTGTATTTACTTAACTAATTACTGTCCTGCATTATTTTTAGCCTCTTCAATCATTTTTTCGTTAGGAACTATGGCTACGTTAACACGCCTATTTTTAGCTCTACCAACTGAAGTTGAATTGTCGTATATAGGCTTGGTTTCGCCAAACCAGTTAGTATTAAGTCTACCGCTACTTACTCCATTTTTTTGTAAATAATTAGTAACTGCATACGCCCTATTCTTAGAAAGCGTCATATTATAATCGGCATCTCCTGTACTATCGGTATGCCCCACTACCAAAATATTGGTGTTAGGGTACTCTTTAAATACACCAATAAGTTTGTTAAGTGTGGCTTGCGAGTCTGTATTTAGGTTATACTTGTTAGTGGCAAAATAAACACCACTGCCGCTGCCGTCTTCAAATGTTACAACTATACCATCATCTACGCGTTCTACTTGGGCTCCTGGAATTTCCTCTTCTATTTTTTTGGCTTGTTTATCCATTTTATTTCCAATAATAACACCAGCAGCTCCACCTACTACACCGCCAATTACAGCGCCTAATTCGCCATTACCGCCTTTACCAACATTGTTTCCTATAATAGCTCCTAAAACAGCACCTCCAGCGGTACCAATTACAGCGCCTTTTTGTTTGTTATTTGCATTTTTAACTGCTTTACAATTTGTAAAAGCTATTAACACTGATGCTGTTAAAAAAAGCATCAAAATTTGTTTTATGTATGTTTTCATTATGTATATCGTTTATAATTTAAGATTGAATTTTTATACTACTGTAATTTTGTAAAATTCATGTTGATTACAAAAGGCTTTCCTTCTACACTTACACTTTGTTGCCATTGCATGTTTGTATCAGATAATTGTGTGAGTTTTAAGCGAAACCCTTTATTGGTATCAGATTTGTATTTATCGTTAGTAGGCTTTAGCAAAAAATCATAAAGTCCCGTAGTTGCATCAACTTCTTGAATATCGAATTTAAAATAACGATTACCCGTGTTGCATGTGGCATTTATAATACTGTAATTACCTTTATAATCGTTGGGAATAAATTGCCATCTACTAGATTGAAAGCACGCTTTAGAAGTATCGCCTAGCAATGTAATATCGTAAGTTCCTGCTCTGTCGTAGGTTACCGATTCTAAAGACCAATTACCTTTTAAAGTGTTTTCGGCTTGCCGTATTACCTTAGAGCTTCCACAAGCCATTAAAAGGCTTACAAAAGCTAACATCATCATTTTTTTCATATTAAAGTAAGTTTTATTACTTATACGAAAATATAGTTATGCTAGATTATAGCTTGATGCTTATGGTTTAATTGTTGATTGATTTAGATGAAAAGAACTAGCTTACCTGCAATCCATTCCCAACCCCAGCATCATCAGGATTCACAAAAACCAGCTTCCCATCTGGGGTCTCCGTCATTAAAATCATACCCTGACTTTCCACGCCTCTTAAAGCTCTTGGTGCTAGATTAACTAAAACGGTAACACGTTTGCCAATAACGTCTTTAGCAGAAAAACTTTCGGCTATTCCAGAAACAATGGTTCTAGTGTCTATACCAGTATCTACTTTAAGTTTGAGTAGTTTTTTTGTTTTTGGCATTTTTTCGGCCTCTAAAATAGTACCTACACGAATATCCAGCTTAGTAAAATCTTCAAACGATATTGTGTCTTTTTGGGGTTCAATAGCTTTATTTGCTGCTTCGTTAGCTTTTTTACTGGCTTCTAATTTATCCAATTGTTTTTGTATTGTTTCATCTTCTATTTTTGAGAATAATAATTCTGCTTTTCCTATGTTGTGCCCAGCAGGAATTAAAGTTTCTTTGGTTTTTACTTCATTCCAAGTGGTTTCCGCATCCAGTGCAGAATGACAAAGAATCTTTTTCAGTTTTTCAGAAGTAAATGGTAAAAACGGCTCGCTTAATGTTGCTAAAGCAGAAGCGATTTGAAGTGCTACATACATAATGGTTTTTGTGCGAACTTCGTCTTCCTTAATTACTTTCCAAGGTTCGGCATCGGCTAAGTACTTATTTCCTAGTCGTGCTAAATTCATCAATTCTTGTCCTGCTTCCCTAAAACGATAGCGTTCTATGGAGCTGGCGATAACATCTGGATAGGCTCTTACTGCGGCCAGCGTTTCCTGATCCACATCGTTAAAGTTTGATGGTTCTGGCACAATACCATTGTAGTATTTATTGGTTAATACCACAACGCGGTTAATAAAATTCCCAAAAATGGCCACCAGTTCGTTATTATTTCTCGCTTGAAAATCTTTCCATGTAAAATCGTTATCCTTAGTTTCGGGTGCATTGGCATTTAAGACATAACGCAAAACGTCTTGCTGCCCAGGGAATTCCTCTAAATATTCGGGTAACCAAACTGCCCAGTTTTTAGAGGTTGATAATTTATTGCCTTCTAAGTTTAAAAACTCGTTTGCAGGAACGTTATCGGGCAAAATATAACTACCTTCTGCTTTTAACATGGCAGGGAAAATAATGCAGTGAAATACAATATTATCTTTCCCAATAAAATGTACCAATTTCGTGTCTTTATCTTTCCAATAGGGCTCCCAGTCTTTGCCTTCGCGTGCTGCCCATTCTTTTGTAGATGAAATATAACCAATAGGCGCATCAAACCAAACATATAATACTTTACCTTCGCCACCTTCAGCTGGAACGGGGATACCCCAATCTAAATCGCGTGTTACCGCTCTAGGGCGCAATCCATCATCAATCCACGATTTTACCTGTCCGTAAACATTAGGTTTCCAGTCTTTTTTATGCCCTTCTAAAATCCATTCTTTTAAAAAATCCTCATAGTCATTCAAAGGTAAAAACCAATGCTTAGTTTCTTTTAAGGTTGGTGTATTTCCGGTTATTGCCGATTTTGGATTAATCAAATCTGTAGCGTTGTGGCTAGTACCGCAATTTTCGCACTGGTCGCCATAACTCTCTTCGTTACCACATTTAGGGCAAGTGCCCACTACAAACCTATCTGCTAGAAATTGATTTGCCTCTTCATCGTACAATTGCTCTGAAGTTTCTTCTATAAACTTGCCTTTGTTATTTAATGTTTTAAAAAACTCAGAGGCAGTTTCATGATGAATGGGTGCGGTTGTTCGCGAATAATTATCGTAAGTAATACCAAAATCTTCAAAAGATTTTTTAATAATTGCATGATATTTATCAACGATATCTTGAGGCGATACGCCCTCATTCTTAGCTTTTATGGTAATTGGCACACCATGTTCATCGCTTCCGCCAATAAACACCACATCATTTCCAGTTAAACGTAAATAGCGTGCGTAAATATCGGCAGGCACGTAAACTCCAGCTAAATGCCCAATATGTATAGGCCCGTTGGTATACGGTAATGCGGTTGTAATGGTATAGCGTTTTGGTGTGTTCATTAACTTAAAATTATATTACAACGCCATTGTAAAGAGGTTTACATGTGGCAAGCTTTTTAAAAATAGAGATTAAAAGATTACCATGCTTTTCTCGGAATGACGTATCATTTTCAAGCCGTAAAAGTACACATTTTAAGAGCTTTTTAGAAAAAAAATGTACATTTACATTATGTTGAAAAACCTACTAACATTAAGTGTGTATTGTGTTATTTTTTTCTTCGGAAATACAATAGCATTCTCACAACAAAAAGTATTACCTAAACACAATATGAGTTTAAAACAACCACCATTCTTAAAACAGGGCGATACTGTTGCTATTGTTGCTCCCGCAGGAATATTAAAAAATAGGGAAGGCGAGATAAACAAAGCAAAAGCCCTTTTAAAAAGCTGGGGATTACATGTGGTTATGGGCAAGTATGTTTATAATAAAGGAGCTCATTTTGCAGGAACAGACGACGAACGTTGTGAAGATTTTCAAAATGCATTAGATAATAAAACTATAAGTGCCATTTGGAGCGCCCGCGGTGGTTATGGTAGCGTAAGAATATTGGATAAGTTAAACTGGACTAAATTTAAAGAAAACCCTAAATGGATTATTGGGTATTCTGATATTACTGCCATTCATTGCGAAGTACAAAATTTAGGATTTCAATCACTACACGCTATGATGTGTACGAGTTTACAAGATAATGCAGAAACTATTGCGGCAACCATTTCTTCATTTAAGGATGCTATTTTTGGAGAGCAGTTAAGCTATACTTTAAAAGGCTCTAAATACAACCAACCCGGTACGGTTTCCGCTCCTTTGGTGGGTGGCAACCTAACCATTTTACACACCATGCTGGGTTCTAAAACCAGTATTGATACTTCTGGTAAAATAGTATTTATTGAAGAAATTGGGGAATATAAGTACCATATAGATCGTATGTTACAAAGCTTAAAACGCGCTGGATATTTCGATGGATGCAAAGGATTAATTATTGGTGATATGACCAAAATTAAAAAGAATACTACGCCTTGGGGTACTTCTGTAGAGCAATTAATTTTAGATGCGCTCTCTGAATATAATTTCCCAATTGCATTTAATATGAAAGCTGGCCATGAAAAAGACAATCGCGCACTTATTCTTGGCAAAACCATACTATTAGAGGTGAGCAAGGAACAATCCCTAATAAAATTTATCGATTAACCACCAAGCAGCATTAAGTTGTTTATCGGACAAAAAGGCACTTTATAGGGTGCATGGTTTGTTAAACGTTTATAAATATACAATCACCTAATATTTTTAAAAATTGCCGATATGTGCAGTAAACTTGCATATAAATTGTAATCTTTAAAAAAGTCCCAATATGAAAAAAATACTAATCGCAAGTGCAATGATTTTATTGTCTATTAGCGTAAATGCTGAAGATATTATTAATACTGATTTAAATCTTTATAACCCTGACGTAAGAAAGTGTTTATTAGAAGCATCAAAAGAAAGTGGATGGGAATTAAAATCGGTATACACAAACGATAAAGACCAATTAGTAATGGTATTTGACAAAGGCGATACCACTAAAATTTACAAAAGCAAATAACTATTATCAACAACAATGCTTCTTAACCAGCTATTCATCTCTCGTTTAGCTGGTTTTTTTTATCCTAAACTCGCATAAACACACCGCTATACTTCCGTTCTGTTATTTGAGTTAATATAAATATTATTCAAACAAAAGCTAATATTCAATTTCCATTAAATTAGTGTAACTATCAAAATAAAACATTAATACAATTATGAAAAAAGAAAAAGGAAATTTTGAATTTGTAAAAGAAGATGAGGATAACAAACGAAATTACATCTTCCAAAAAGATAAAATTACTAAGACAGGCACCATTATAGTAGCTGCTTTTTTAGTAGTACTTATAGTTGCCGTAATACTATCTGGAGTTTTAGTTGATTTTAAAGCTTAAAACCGCAACTCATTCTGTAACTGTTCATAAGCTTCTTGCACTTGTCTAAATTTTTCTTCGGCACCTTCTTGGTGTTCTTTTCCTAAATGTATAACGCGATCGGGGTGGTATTTTTTCGCCATTTTTCGGTAAGCACGCTTAATCTCGTCTACAGTTGCATCTTTTTCAATCTCCAAAATTTTATAAGCATTGTCTTTACTGTTGTAAAACATAGCTTTAATACTCTCATAATCTTTAGTGCTAATACCCAAATAGCCTGCTATGGTATAGATTTGCCGTTCTTCATCTTGGGTAACGGTTCCATCGGCTTTAGCAATTCCGAATAAAAAATGAATGAGTTGTAGGCGCGACGGATGATCCATCATTTGCTTAATTTGTAAGCAAACCGGTCTTAAAGAAATATATTGTTTACTAATACCCTTAAACAATTTAAAAGCATGGTTTGCACGGTCTTTACCATACATATTTACAAATTGTTGGCGTACAAAGTCTAATTCACGCTGGTCTTGTTTGCCATCAGCTTTTATAACAACCGAAGCTAGAACTAGTAAGCTTACCTCAAAATCTCCCGATTGGGTTTGTGGCCGTTGTTTATTGGGGCTTCTGTAAGTTGTTCTCCTACCTGTTGTAGATTTTCGTTCTCCTATAAGTGGATTATCACTACCATTTGCCATAGAATCTATAACACTGCCAATTGCCAACCCAATTATAGCGCCAATAGGTCCGCCAAAAGACCATCCTAAAGCACCTCCAATCCATTTTGAAAAACTCATGTAAGAATAAATTTTGTTTATCGCCAAATATAATATTTGTTAGTTGATTGATTCATAATTTTGTTACACAATTGGTATCTTTGCAACTCTAAAAAAAGTTAACTATTAAAATTTAAAAATATGTATCCAGCAGAATTAGTAAAACCAATGCGTGAGGACTTAACCAATGTTGGGTTTGAAGAATTACATACTGCAGAGGCTGTAGAGGCGGCCATAGCTAAAGAAGGTACAACCTTAATTGTTGTAAATTCTGTTTGTGGTTGTGCAGCGGCAAACGCAAGACCAGGTGCTAGAATGAGTTTACAAAACACAAAGCGCCCTGATAACATAACAACTGTATTTGCGGGTGTAGATAGAGAAGCTGTAGAAAAAGCAAGAGAGTACATGGTGCCATTTCCACCAAGTTCGCCAAGTATGGCCTTATTTAAAAATGGAGAATTGGTTCATATGTTAGAGCGCCATCATATAGAAGGAAGACCTGCTGAGCTTATTGCAGAAAACCTAAAAGATGCCTACAACGAGCATTGCTAGCATTTGTTGTTGCGAAGACAGAAGTGCACAGTGAGTATTTTACAATAACATTACAAATTTCAGGTTTTCGTACAACATAGTTCACATAAAAATTAAACCACGACAAAATCGTGGTTTTTTTATGTCTTTATTTGAGATTACATTAATTTTGAAACATGCAAAAACTACTCTCATATCCTATATCGGTTGTTTATTACATTTTTTTTGGGTTAACTTTAGTTATTTTTCACCCCATTCAATGGTTTTGTTTTAATGTTTTTGGGTATTATGCCCATAAAAAAAGTGTAGATGTATTACAATTCTTTTTAATGCGATGTGCCAATATTTTAGGAACACGCTTTTCGTTTAACAATCCGCATAGTATACCCACAAACACGCCGCTTATAATTGTAGCTAACCACCAAAGTTTATACGATATTTCCCCTATTATGTGGTTTATGCGAAAGCACCATGCTAAGTTTATTAGTAAAATTGAATTAGGTAAAGGTATTCCTAGCGTATCATACAACTTACGCCATGGAGGCTCGGTGTTAATAGACAGGAAAAACCCTAGGCAGTCGCTTCCTGCCATTATGAAATTTGGCGAATACATAGAAAACACAAAAAGAGCAGCTGTAATTTTTCCAGAAGGCACACGCAGTAAGGATGGTACACCAAAACCTTTTCAAACCAAAGGCTTAGAAATTATGTTTAAAAAAGTACCATCTGCCCTAGTTGTTCCTATTTCTATAAATAATTCCTGGAAAATGCAACGTTATGGGCAGTTTCCCATGGGTTTAGGCGCACATGTTAAATTTACTGTGCACAAACCTTTAAAATTAGCTACCTTTACAGATAAAAAAGCACTTATTGAGCAAGTAGAACATACAATTAAAGCTCATATTCACCCTTAAAATATATTATTATGTCGTTGAAGAATGTAAGATTGGAAGTTATGGAGTTTTTAGAAAAAGACGTGGCCTCCTTAATGGATAAATATTTAATACCTATTGATAAAATATGGCAACCTACCGACTTTTTACCAAACTCTGAAAAAGATACTTTTTTTGAAGAAATAAAAGAAATACAAGAACTAGCCAAAGAACTACCCTACGATTTTTGGGTAGTTTTGGTGGGCGATATGATTACCGAAGAAGCTTTACCAACCTACGAATCGTGGTTAATGGATGTTGAAGGCGTAAACCAAGTAGATGGTGGCGGAAATGGTTGGAGCAAATGGGTAAAGCACTGGACTGCAGAAGAAAACCGCCATGGCGATGTATTAAACAAATATTTATACCTATCGGGTCGTGTAAATATGAAAGAAATTGAAAAAACCACCCAATATTTAATTGCCGATGGTTTTGATATTGGCACAGACAGAGACCCCTATAAAAACTTTGTATATACGAGTTTTCAAGAATTAGCAACCTACATATCCCATAATCGTGTAGCAAAAATTGCAAAAAAACGAGGTAACAAACGTTTAGCAAAAATGTGCCAAATTATTTCTGGAGACGAAATGCGCCACCACCACGCATACTCTGAATTTGTAGAACGTATATTTAAGGTAGACCCAAGCCAAATGATGTTAGCGTTTCATTATATGATGAAGCAAAAAATTACGATGCCAGCCCATTTTTTAAGAGAATCTGGTGGAAAAATTAGTTCTGCTTTCGAAGAGTTTTCTAATACTGCGCAACGCATTGGCGTATACACATCAACCGATTATGTAGATATTTTACAAAAACTTATTGAACGCTGGGAAATTGATAAGATAACCAATCTTACTGAAGAGGCTGAAAAGGCTAGAGATTACCTTATGAAACTACCAGCAAGAATGTATCGTTTATCTGAACGTATGAAAATACCCGAAAACTCGTTTCAATTTAAGTGGGTTGAACCTGCTGTTATTAGATAAATATTGTGCCTACTGAAGACATCTTAAAAAAAACCATAACTTTTGTAAAGCAAACACTTGCTAATGCTGAAGGTGGGCACGACTGGTTTCATATAGAGCGTGTTTACAAAAACAGCATGCTAATTGCCAAAAGTGAACCTGTTGATGAGTTTGTTGTAGCACTTGGTGCATTATTACACGATATTGCAGATAGCAAATTTTATAATGGCGATGAAAGCATAGGCCCTAAATTAGCTAGGGAGTTTTTATTTAAACAAAACGTAGATTCTGCTATTATTGAACATGTTGTACAAATTATTAAAAATATTTCTTTTAAATCTGGTTTAGAAGGTAAGCAAAAATTTAAATCTGCTGAGTTGGATGTGGTTCAAGATGCTGACAGACTGGATGCCATTGGGGCTATTGGTATTGCACGCACTTTTAACTATGGCGGTTTTAAAAACAGAGCAATTTATAACCCTGAGATTCCCCCAAATTTAAATATGACCAAGGAAGCTTACAAAGCTTCTACCGCACCTACCATAAATCACTTTTACGAAAAATTACTGCTCTTAAAGGATAAAATGAATACTAAAACTGGCAAATCGCTTGCGGTAAAGCGCCATGAGTTTATGCAAGCGTATTTACAACAGTTTTATGCTGAATGGAACGGAAAAGTATAATGCAACACTTCTTTTTGCTTGGGTTTAATACTGGTTTTTACAGATACACCCACGCTAGGGATTGAGGGATTTGTTGAAGCTCTCCCGCCTTTTGCGGGAAGCGACTCCCGAAAGCCCGACCACGCCTTTGCGTGGGAGCGCCAAAAAAACTAAAACACTTACTGAATAATGTGCCTTATTTCTTTACGGTATTGCGAGGCGCTCTTTCCTGTAATCTCGTTAAACTGTTTGTTAAAATGCGAGAAGTTGTTAAAACCACATTCGTAACAAATGTCTGCTATACTCATTTGGCTTTCGTTTAGAAGTTTTGTAGCGTGCACTATACGGTACTCGTTTACCATTTGTGTAAAGGTTTTGCCTGTGGTTTTTTTAAAATAACGACAAAAGGCTGGCACCGTCATACTTACTTTATCTGCAATTTCTTCTAGGGTAATGTGGTCTTGGAAATTTGCATTTATGTATTTATATATTATTTTAATTTTTTCGCTGTCTTGCGGATTGGTTTCAAAAGCAATACCATCGGCATTTAAAAGTATGTAATCTTCTGTGTTGGCCAAATAGTCTAGTATCTCTAAAAAAAGAATAACGCGTTTTAATCCTTGTAACTCCAGGAGCATATCTATTTTAGGACCTACTATTTTTTTAGTTTCAATACCAAAGCGAATGCCTTTTTCTGCTCTTGTAAATAATGCTAGAACGTTGGCCATTTCTGGTACATTAACAAAATGATCTCCCAAAAAATCAGATTTAAACTGTACCGTTGTTTCAGATCCATTTGCAGTTAACCTGTCTGCAAAACCATTGTGCGGTAAATTAGCCCCTATTAATATTAATTGACTGTTATTAAAATAAGATAGATGATTACCTATATGCGTTTTTCCTTGTCCTTTATTAACGTAAACAAGCTCTAATTCGGGGTGAAAGTGCCAAAAGGCATTCTGCCTATCTACCTTATCCATATGCTGTCTTACCAGCATGGAACTACCAAAACTGGGGGTTAGCTTTTCTAATGTAGGTTTCTTGATGATCATTGCGCGATTTTAAAGCAAATTTACTACTTATTATGCACACATTATATATTTTTTTACCTTAAATATATGCTATTTTAACTTAACATGTAGTTAACATTAACTTAACAGTTAAAATAGCATATAAATAAGCCAAAATTGATGTTTTCTTAAGCGTATAAGGGGCATATCTTTGCAGTGTAGAATTTAATGAACAAATGAAAATGATGAAAAACGTATTTAGTACTCCAAAAAAAGTAATGGTAATGGTAGCAATAATGGCTACGGTTGCAGGTTACGCTAAAAATGACAATTCTAAAAACATTATTAATAAAGACGCTAAAACAACAGCTATAACATTAAATGTTAAACAAGGAAACTTGTTAACTATTAAAGATGCAAATGGTATTATTCTTTACAAAGAAGTTATGGCACAAAAAGGTGTTTATTCTAAAGGCTTCGATTTAACTGCTTTACCAAACGGAAATTATGTTATTGAACTTGAAAAAGATGTAGAAATTAAGGTAATGCCTTTTACAGTGTCTTCAACTAAAGTAAGTTTCAACAAAGAAAGCGAATCTGTGTTTTTTAAGCCAGTTACTAGAGTAAAAGAAGATTTAGTTTATGTAACTAAATTAGCTTTAAATAACGAAGATCTAGATATTGAAATTTACAAAGAAGCTGATGATTATTCTTTTGAATACTTTAATAACAACTATGAGTTGGTATATAAAGAAAAGGTAGAAAACACTAAAAGTTTAGAGCGTATTTACAAATTATCGAAAAAAGGAAATTACAAAATAGTGTACTACTCGCAAGGTAGAACACATACAGAATACATTAATAATTAATTTTAATGTCTTATTTAGTTTAGTTGGTTTAAGTGGGCTGTGGTGGCCCACTTTTTTTTGCTTTAATTTTACCTAAACCGTAATTAGGTATTATATTTTTTGGCGTATTACCCTTTAACACACAATGGTGAAAATATGTTTTTCTGTTAAAGAATTAGCCAAACTTTAGTACTACTATTTAACAAAATCTGCTAAGTAAAGTTTTATAGAATTTCAATACAACAATTGGTTACTCCACTCTTAATACTACTTAAGCTTGCTATTTTGCCCTTCCTTCATTTTAAAAATGAAAATTAACTTAAGCATTTTGTTAGATTAGTTTTTGCTACTAAGCATAAAACACTAAAACTTTATTTAACAAGAAACACTTTTTAGAGAAACATAATAAATAGTTATTGTGTGCCAAATATAACTTACAAAAACCCAGCGCTTGTAAATCTAATTTCAATACTATTTTATTAATACGTGTCATCAAAATTTACAACCTAAAAAAAGCCAAAATATATAATATTAACCCTACATAATAGTATATTGACTTTACTTAAAAATAACATAGATTTAACGGGTAATTTTGCATATAAATTAGTCAATATCAATGTTTTACACCGTTCTCCTTTGTTGTAGTTTTGACCTGTAAAACATTAATAAATCCAAATCATGAAAAACGTAATGAACAACTTAAAAAAAGTATTCTTAATGGTAGCAATTATGTCTACGGTTATGGGATACGCAAACGAAAAATCATTTACAATTACAGAAAATGATGCAAAAAAGACAGTACTAACTTTAGCAGATGTTAAAGTAGGTAACCTTTTTAAAATTAAAGACGAAAACGGCATGGTACTATATAAAGAAACCATTCAACGTAAAGGCACTTACTCTAAAGGTTTTGACTTAACATCGCTTCCAGATGGCAGTTACTTTTTTGAATTAGAGAAAGATATGGAAATATCTACTATTCCTTTTGAAGTTAAAGCTAACGAAGTTAGCTTTAATAAGGAATTAGCAAAAACTTTTTTCAAACCATCTACGCACACCAGAGGAAATATGGTTTTTATAAACCAACTTTCGCTAAACGAAATGCCTCTTGAAATAGAAGTGTATTACGATGGTGGTGTTTTCACTGAGTCTTATCAATTAATTCATAATGAGACAATTGCTAACACTAAAAATATTGAAAGAGTTTACGAATTGGGCGATTTCGAGGAAGGAAAATACAAAATAGTTTTCAAGTCTGAAGGAAGAGAATTTGTTAAATTCATTTAATAATAACACTAACTCAAACATTTGAAGAGCGGGTAGCGATGCCCGCTTTTTTTCAAGACGCCACCTTTAAAAAGGCCTATTAATAAAATTCAATATTATGTTTATCTCACAAATCTACTACTGCAATCAAATACAAAAGGAAAAAAAGTTCAACAGAACCACAACCCTTAACTTAAGAGATTTCAAGCTTTTAAGCTCAAAAAAATTAAGGCTAGCAATTAAATCTTAAGCACATTAAAACAATTTAAGTTGCCCATCTTTATATGGCTCATACAAAGCCAAATTAAGTTTGGGCATTTTTTTGTCTCTAAAATATTTGTGTTGCGCTAATTTTACAAGGGTATTTATCTGTTCAGCTATTTTACCTTCACCTCGCATTCTAGAACCAAAACGACTATTATTTAAAGAACCGCCATGGCAACTTTCTATTTGGTGCAGTACTTTTTCGGCACGATCTGGCATTGTTTTTTTAATCCAATCTGTAAATATTTCACCTATTGCACCATTTAATCTTACAATTGTATGGCCAATAGAAACTGCACCATGTTCAGAAGCCGCTTTAGCTAAAGATAAAATTTCATGACTGTTTATTCCTGGAATAATTGGCGCCATCATAACATTTACGGGAATTCCATTTTCACTAAGTATTTTAACGGTTTCTAAACGCTTTTTTATAGTAGCTGTTCTGGGTTCTAAAGCTCGTCTGGTATCTTCAGAGAGCGAAGTTATAGATATGTTTACACCAATTAAATTATCTTTAGCCAGGGCTTTTAAAAGATCTAAATCTCTTAAAATCAACGCATTTTTAGTAATAATTCCAACAGGGTGTTTATAGTTTAAAAAAGCTTTTAAACAAGCTCTTGTAATTTTATACTTGCTTTCGGCAGGTTGGTAGCAATCGGTATTTCCAGACATTACAATAGGTTGTGCTTTCCAATTTTTATTTTTCAAATGTGCTTCTAACAGCTTAGGCGCTGTTTTTTTTACTAGAATTCGCCTTTCAAAGTCTAATCCTGCACTGTAGCCCCAAAACTCGTGCGTATTTCTGGCATAACAATAAATACAACCGTGTTCGCAGCCTTGATACACATTCATAGAATATGCCATCCCTACATCTGGACTTGTTACTTTATTTACAATAGTTTTAGGAAATACTTCAAGAAATTTGGTCTTATTTTTAGAAGGTGCTTCGTCTTCTTTTCTACAAAACTCCAAGAAGTCGTCGCGCATTTCGTGCTGTAATTCAAAAAAACGATTAGGAACGTTTAGTTGGGCGCCACGTCCTTTTATAGTAGATGTAGAGTTCATTTTAATAAGATTGTGAGTTAAAAACAGTTGAAGCGTTTAAAATTAATTATAATTTACATTAGAAAATGTTAAATTAAAAATGGGTTACTAACAAATTTCTTTAATGTTTAAGTTGATTTTGTGAGAAATTTTGATGAAATTCGTTAAGGTTAATAATAAAAACTACTTATTGTAAGTTTGTTAAGAATTTATAGCTCTTTACGCCCTAAACCTTGATCTTAATTTAATGAAAAACTTATACTTACTCCTAGTTTTGTTTTGTTGTTTGAATTGTGACAATTCTGACAATAAAAATGAACCCAGAATAGATCTAGAATTCTACGACAGTTTAATTTTTGATGGTGCTGAGAGAACATATTTTGTTCATTTACCGGCAAATTATAACGATACCAAAAAATACCCGTTAATTTTTGCTATGCACGGTGGTGGTGTATTAGGTTATGAAGGTGTTATGGGACAATCTGAACTTTCTGAACTTTCAGATGATGAAAATTTTATTGTTGTTTATCCTGAAGGCATAAGAACCCTTGGGTTTAGAACTTGGAATGCTGGAGACTGTTGTCCATCGGCTACTTTATTAAACACTAACGATGTTGGATTTATAGATGCCTTATTAGAAAAATTAAAAAATGAATTACCCATTGACGCAAAAAGAGTTTATGCAACTGGTTTTTCCAACGGCGGGCAATTAGCCTACAGATTAGCAAATGAGTTGCCAAACAAATTTGCAGCCGTATCTTCGGTTGCGGGGGTGCTTCAAAGCTTTCCTTTTAATCCAACAAGAAATGTCCCTATAATTCACTTTCATTCTTATCTAGACCCAACTGCGCCTTACAATGGCGGATTGTCTGATGCCCCTAACATAAACAATAATTTTCCTTCGGTTGAAGATACTTTAACGTTAATAGCGAATCAATATGGCTGTGATATTATTAAAGAAACGCTTTTTAGCAATTCAACCACTTATGATCATTTTAGATATTCAGACTGTAATGAAAATGTTTTAATAGAATTATACGTTAGTAAAGACGGCAGTCATTCCTGGCCAGATGGACAAGCATTCTCTGGAGTTGAAATAACAAGACATTTTAATGCAAGCAAACTAATGTGGGATTTTTTTAAAAATTACCAATTAGAATAGGTGAAACTTTATTAAGAATGACGATTATCTTCCAGGAAACGCTGCCTTACGCTTTTCTAAAAATGCAGTAGTGCCTTCTTGAAAATCTTCTGTTCCAAAGCAATTTCCAAACTCTGTGATTTCTGTTTGGTAACCGTTTTCGCCTTCTTTAAAATTAGCATTTACAGCTCTTATAGCGCCACTAATAGCTACAGAAGAATTTTTAATAATTTTTGCAGCAATGGTGTTACACAATTCTAAAAGTTCGTCTTGTGGTACTACATGGTTTACCAAACCATAACCTAAGGCTTTGTTGGCATCTATCATACCCGCGGTCATAATCATTTCCATGGCACGCCCTTTCCCAACTAGTTGTGTTAACCGTTGTGTACCACCATATCCAGGAATTACGCCTAAGGATACTTCGGGTAAGCCCATTTTAGCATTATCGCTAGCTACTCTAAAATGGCAGGCCATAGCTAATTCTAACCCACCGCCAAGTGCAAAACCATTAACTGCTGCTATTACTGGTGTAGCAAGGTTATCTACAAAATCGAAAAGTATGTTTTGTCCGTTTGCTGCCAAATGTGTGCCTTCCTCTACTGTAAAATCTGCAAACTCACTAATATCTGCTCCTGCAACAAAGGCTTTTTCACCGCTACCTGTTACAACAATTACTTTAGTGGCTTTATCTTTATCTGCAGCCTTAAAAGCTTCATGTAATTCTTTAATGGTCTCTTGGTTTAAGGCATTAAGCTTTTTGGGGCGGTTTATAATAATTGTAGTAATGTAGTTTTCTGAATTTACAATTAAGTTTTTATATGTCATTTTTTATCTATTTTTATTAAGGTTCGTTTTTAGGAAACACCACTTTAAATACAGTACCTCCACCAGCTTTTGTAGTAAAGGAAATAGTGCCTTTATAGGTTTCAACTATATTTTTTACCATGGCTAAACCAAGCCCCATTCCGCTACTTTTGGTAGTGAATTTAGGCTCAAATATTTTTTCTTTGTTTTCTTCTAAAACACCAATACCATTGTCGGCTACGGTTATAATAACATTAGCGTCGTTTTGTGCTACATTTACTAAAACTTGAGGCGTTTTATCGTTAGGAATGGCTTGAATACCATTTTTAACCAAATTGGTAACTACTCTAATAAGCTGTGTTCTATCAAACTTTGCAATAATTTTATCAGTATCTGAAGTAAATATAATATACTTTTCATTAAATATATCGAGGGCAAGTTTAGTGATTTCTACAACATTAAGTGTTTCGTTTTGTTGTGCTGGCATTTTTGCGAAATTAGAAAATGCCGAAGCTATAGAGCTCATCGTATCAATTTGTTGTATTAGTGTTTTACTGTATTCTGCAACTTTGGTTGTAATATTTTCATCGTTAGGATCGAACTTTCTTTGAAAGTTTTGCACTGTAAGTCGCATTGGTGTTAACGGATTTTTAATTTCATGTGCCACTTGTTTTGCCATTTCACGCCATGCCTGCTCACGTTCGCTTCGTGCTAATTTTACTGCGCTATCCTCTAGTTCATCAATCATACTGTTGTAAGAATCTACAAGGGTTGAAATTTCCTGACTAGAATCTTCTATTACAATTTTTTCGTTACGTTTTTCCAATCGGGTTGCAATAATTTTATCGCTAATGGTTTTTAATGATTTTGTGATGTATTTTGATAACAAAAATGCGATCCCAATGGCAATAATTAAAACAAATAAATAAGCGATACCTAACCTACCTAAAAATTCATTGAGTTCTTTTGATAGAAAATCGTCGCGTTCTAAATAGGGTAAATTTAAGATGGCCAAAGGCTTAAACTTATTATCGTAAATAAAAATGTAAGACGACTGGTATGTTTGCCCGTTTTCGGTAAGTTTATCTACATACCTATGGTCTGCTGTATTAGAAATGGCATTTAATATTTCTGTATCTATACATTTATCTTCTTCGTCAGGCTTTAAATCGGCTTTAGATGTAATAAGTAAATTACCTTCTAAATCGTAAAGGTTAATTTGTAATTTATGGATATCGGCAATACTACTTATTTCGTCTTTAAATATTAATGGAATATTTCTGGTTTTTACTTCCCAAGTATTTTGCCTGCCATTTAGCACCCGCTTTAAATGTGTTTTTATGTTTTGCTCTTTACGTTCTAATCGCTGTGTGTGATAATCGGTAGTTTCTTCGTTATATTGGTATATGGCTACCGCTGCAATAAGTACAGAAGCTATTAGTACCAGCACAATCATTACTATAAAGATGCGAGTGCGTAAAGAGAGTTTTCTTAATTTCATTTTAATAATTAATGCATTAAAGATAGCAATAATCGCACCAAAGAAAGCACGGTAATATTTAAAAATGAATTAGTATTTAGTTAGCAGATAAGGTGCGTTAGGGATTGAAGTGGCATCCTTTTTAAAGTTTAGTAAGCTGATGAATTGAGTTTGCACCTTGTTTTTTCAAGACTGCGTTGTCTTTAAATACTTGCAATAACGCTTTTAAAAAGATATAACGGAAAGCCCGACCCAACCTAAGGCGGGTAACGCCAAAATTATTTTAAATAAAATTTAACTGACTAAAGGATTTATTGAGTACTTTTTTATCATCTACCTCTAACCATTTATCTAGAACCGTGGCATAAATTGTTCTAAAATCTATTTCGAATTTTAAATCGCCATTTTCATCTAAGTTGTTTAAGCTAGCCACATTATTATAAAACCCCTGTTTTTTTAGATTTTCACCTATAACAAAAACATTGTTTGCGGTTCCGTGGTCTGTACCAACACTGGCATTTTGTTTTACGCGACGCCCAAACTCTGAAAATGTTAATATTAGCGTATCCTTAAACGTGCCATTGTTTTTAAGATCTTTTACAAAAGCCTCAATACCTTCAGCATATTGCTTTAGCAAACGTTTTTGCGTATTCAGTTGATTTGCATGTGTATCGAAACCATTTAGCGATGTATAAAACACCTTGGTTTCTAATCCAGAATTTATAAACTGCGCCGTGGTTTTTAATTGCTTACCAAACTTGTTTTGCGGATATTCCTGCAACGAAGAAACCGTTTTACTTGTTTCATATATGTATTTTGCAGAAGATTGGGCCGCAATCATAGATTTGTATAAATACCCCAAGTTATGCTCGCTTAAATGCGTATCGTTTTGGTGGTTATAAATGTTTTTAAAGTAAGGGTCTCTAGCTAAGTTATAAAATGCTTTGGCGTCTTTAGTGGCTATAGCATTTATGGTTTCTCCTTTCATGGCAAGCGATAAGCTTTCGTCTATCTCAATGGCACTGTAAGGTTGTTTACCATAATTATCTAGATAGCGCCCTACCCATCCGCTTTGTGAGAATGTATCAGAATCTGTTGCGGTTTGCCAGATATCCATGGACCTGAAATGAGAACGTACCGGATTGGGATAGCCTACATTGTTTATAATAGATAAATACCCTTTATCATAAAGTCGTTTTAAAGGCGTTAAACTAGGATTTAAACCAACCTCGTCCGTTAATTTTATCACATCGGTTTTAGCAATACTTAGCGTTGGGCGTTCTTTATAATAAATGTCATTCCTAAAAGGCACAATAGTGTTTAGCCCATCGTTTCCACCTGAAAGTTGAATGATTACCAAACGTTTATACCCTAGCTTGTTGCTAGCTACTTCTTCAAAAGCCCTTACAAAACTAGGCACGAAAAATAAGCTACTGGCTAAGGATGACTGCTTTAAAAATTTTCTTCTGTCCATAAACAAATCATTTTTTTAGGAAAAATTCTGTATTTAGATTTCCTTATTTTCGGGATTGATAATTTTAACAGATACCCCGAAGTTATACATGGGCGAACTTCTTTTTATTAACACATTTGATATTCGGGCAACGACATAAGCTGTATACAATACTCTTGCTTTGAAACTTTTTCTAAAGATTGCAAATACGCCTTAGCATTATCATTTATTTCACATGCTAAAATATGGGCACTCATATCACTTATCTTCACATGTTTAAAGTGTGTTTCAAAATAATTCCAATTAGTTTCTGTACTAAAGCGTTTACCATATTTTTTCTTGAATTGCTCTTTTTTGGTAGTCATCATTACGTCTTCATTTCCGTTTTTAACATTTGAAATATAAGCACTGTTTAACAACAATGAAGGCAGTTTTAAACGGAGCACAATGGTATTGCTATCTATCCAATTTCGGCCACCTTTCCAGCCAGCAACATTTGGCGGATCTAATAAAGTTTGCCCCAACAAACGTTGCATATAAATTAACTGTTTTGGCTTTTTAAAATTGGTTGGCACCAGTGTTTTTATACCTACTAAAAACTCTATTGGCGATTTTATTTTATTCCCTAAGTTTTCTTCATCATAAAACCAATCAGACATTAGCATGAATTTCATAACATTTTCAATATTGTAATCTTTATAAAATACATCTGCCATAGCTAATACATGGTTTTTATTAACGCTATCGTTAACAAAATAGCTATATATCTTACTACAAATGTATGTGGCGCATTGTTTTTGCTCTAAAATTATATCGATAATATCTTCGCCAGTAAAATTACCTGTTTTACCAAAAAAGGTTTTATTATTAGCGTCGTGCTGGCGTTTTCTAAACACAAAGTCGCCGTTTAAATTATGGGAATATCCTGTAAAAGCTTTGGCACTTTCTTTAATATCATTTTCGGTATAATGGCCTTCTCCCAAAGTGAATAATTCCATTAGCTCACGAGCAAAATTCTCGTTAGGCTTTTGCTTTTTATTTTGTTTGGTATTAAGGTATTTTGTCATGGCCGCTTCTTTAGAAATGGCGTTTACAAACTCCCTAAAATTACCAAGTGCATGTTTGCGAAGTGTATTATTAAATTTTTGAATATATACGATGTTATTATCTTCACAAACAAAATGATTGGCCCAAAATAGGGTCATTTTTTCTCGAAGTACTTGTTCTGAAGTTGCAAGCCTATCAATCCAAGCGATGTTAAGTTCTATCTGCTTTTGTCGGCTTATTTTTTGAATTTTTCGTCGTACTTCTGGCTCTAACTTTTTCCCATTCATTGATGTGACGAAAACATCGGTTATCTCTGAAGTATCTACTTTAAGCGCTTTAAAAGACTGTGAAGTTTTAAAAATATGTTCAACAATTTTCTTCTTACTTTCTTTTGAGAGTTTATTAAGTTGGGATGGTAGAATTCCAAAGCCAATACGCCTGTATAAATGCTGAATGTGTTTCGCTTTCATATGCTGAAAATTATAAACCTCATCGATATTGATTACTAAGCTATTAGACTTAAATAAAGTAAAAAGGTTTAATCTTGTACATTAAGATATAAAAAACCGCTTCAGTTTTAAAACGTTTTCTAGATGTTACATTTTTTAGAAACCTACAAATCAAACTTAATGCCCTGTGCCAATGGCAACTCAGTAGTATAGTTTATGGTATTGGTTTGTCTGCGCATGTAAATTTTCCAAGCATCAGAGCCAGATTCACGACCACCTCCAGTATCTTTTTCCCCTCCAAAAGCACCACCTATTTCTGCACCCGAGGTTCCAATATTTACGTTGGCTATACCACAATCACTTCCCGCTACAGATAAAAAATGTTCTGCTTCACGAAGGTTGTTCGTCATAATAGCAGACGATAACCCTTGTGCAACATTGTTTTGAATAGCTATGGCATTTTCAATACCTCCAGAATATTTTAGCAAATATAAAACAGGGGCAAATGTTTCATGCTGTACAATTTTAAATTCTGGTTTAGCCTCTGCAATTGCAGGTTTAACGTAGCAACCACTTTCAAAACCTTCGCCTGAAAGTACACCGCCTTCAACAATTATGGTTCCGCCTTCTTCAACTACGTTTTTTAAGGCATTCTTATACATGTTTACCGCATCAGTATCAATTAAAGGCCCTACATGATTATTTTCATCTAGCGGATTCCCAATGCGCAATTGCTTGTAAGCATCAACTACAGCATTTTTTACTTTATCGTAAATAGATTCGTGAATAATTAAACGGCGTGTTGAAGTGCAACGTTGTCCTGCAGTACCCACGGCTCCAAAAACAGCTCCTATTACCGTCATTTTTATATCAGCATCAGGTGTTACAATTATAGCGTTATTGCCACCCAACTCTAAAAGCGATTTCCCTAAACGTCCTGCAACTTCTTTAGCAACAATTTTGCCCATTCTAGTGGAACCGGTTGCAGAAATTAATGGAATTCTAGTATCCTTTGTCATAAATTCCCCCACTTTATAATCGCCATTTATTAAGCACGAAATACCTTCTGGCAACTTATTTTTGGCGAAGACCTCTGCTGCTATGTTTTGACAAGCCACACCACATAATGGCACTTTTTCAGAAGGTTTCCACACACATACATCACCACAAACCCAAGCTAAAGCGGTATTCCACGACCAAACTGCCACAGGAAAATTAAAAGCTGAAATAATACCCACCACACCAAGCGGATGATATTGCTCGTACATACGATGCCCAGGACGTTCGGAGTGCATGGTTAGTCCGTGAAGTTGTCTAGACAAACCAACGGCAAAATCGCAAATATCTATCATTTCCTGTACCTCGCCCAATCCTTCTTGGTAGCTTTTACCCATTTCATAAGACACCAACTTTCCTAAAGCCTCTTTCTTTTCGCGCAATTTATCTCCAAACTGGCGTACAATATCTCCCCGCTGTGGTGCAGGCATACTCCGCCATATTTCAAAAGCAGACGTTGCAGCTTGCATTACTTTATTATAATCCTCTTTAGTCGTAGCTTTTACTTTTCCAATTAATGCACCATCAACTGGAGAATAGCTCTCAATAATTTCACCATTTGAAAACCTGTCTGAACCTGTTGAAGTACCATCGTTTATGTTGTTTATACCTAAAATTTTAAGTGCGCTATCTATACCAAAATCGGTTGCTATTTTGCTCATTTATTATTGATTTACCAGTTAAATTGAAATTATTTACGAATATACCAATAAAAAGTCGATTTTATTAAATTTTGCTAATGATAAAATGAGTAACTTTAGTGCAATAAACAATAGCTCTTTTTTATGAAAAATATCTTCTTTTATTTATGTACTATCACACTAATCTTTTCATGTAAAAATGAAGTGAAAATAGCACCCAATACTGAAGCAGAAACAACCGAAAAAATACAATTCTCTATTGTAATACATGGTGGCGCAGGAACGATTAAAAAAGAAAATATGACTCCTGAAAAAGAAGCTGCTTATAAACAAAAGCTTGAAGAGGCTATTCGTGTTGGCTACACTATTTTAAAAAACGGCGGCACTAGTTTAGATGCTGTAGAAAAAACAATAAATGTTATGGAAGATTCGCCATTGTTTAACGCAGGAAAAGGTGCTGTGTTTACGCACGAAGGTTATAATGAACACGATGCGTCTATTATGGATGGCAAAACGCTAAATGCTGGAGCTTCAGCAGGAACTAAAACTGTAAAGCACCCCATTAATTTGGCACGAGCCGTTATGGAAAACTCACCTCATGTAATGCTTTCTGGAAAAGGTGCCGAAGTCTTTGCAAAAGAACAAGGTTTAGAAATTGTAGACCCAAATTATTTCTATACCGAAAGTAGAATGAAATCTCTTGAGCGGGTTAAAGCTTCTGAAAACAATAAAATAGCCTCATTTTATGATGAAACATTAAAAGATACTAAATTTGGAACTGTAGGTTGTGCCGCTTTAGATAAGCATGGTAATTTAGCCGCAGGCACCTCAACAGGCGGTATGACGAATAAACGCTGGGGACGCATAGGCGATGCGCCTATAATTGGGGCAGGCACGTACGCCAATAACACTACTTGCGCCGTATCTAGCACGGGTTGGGGAGAATACTTTATTCGAGGCATGGTAGCATACGATATTTCTGCACTAATGGCATACAAAGGACTTTCCTTAGCAGAAGCTTCAAAAGAAGTAATTCAAAATAAACTGCCTAGTATTGGAAACGGTGAAGGTAATGGTGGTATTATCGCTATTGATAAACATGGCAACATGGTAATGGAATTTAACACGTCTGGTATGTATCGCGCTTCCATGAATGATAAAGGTGAATTATATATTGGGATGTACAAGGATTAATGCAACATTTTATATATTAACAAAAAAAGCTAAATGACTAAACGCTATCAATTCAGTATCCTTATCGTTATCAATTTTTTATGGATTGGCGCTATAAATGCTCAATCTTGTAACTGTTCTAAAGATTTTAACGCCTTAGATATATTACTTCAGAAAACACCCGCTTATAAGGATAGCAAGGCGGCTTATCAAAAAATATTTCAAAATTTAAGTTCAAAATTAAATACGATAACATCTGATTATGAATGTTTGGTTTTGCTTAACAAATTGGCATTAGCTGTTAATGACAATCATATAAACGTTTTTGGAATGCCCGAAAGTAAAGGACAACATATGACCAACACAACGATAAGTTTAGATAGTTTGAAACAAGAATTATCCAAACGTCCTTTTAAGGATATTGAAGGGGTTTATAAGCTTCCAAATTATGTAACCTTGGGTGTTTACAAACATAACCAAGATTATCTAGGTATTATCTTGGAATCTGAGTTGGAAAACTGGAACAGTGGAGAAATTATGTATACCTTAATTCCTTATGGAGAAGATTTAATGCTTGCCATTTTTGGTCAGCAAAAAAACAAACGCATGGTGGCCGTGTCCGAACGTATAAAAAATGGGATGTTTTTAAAACTAGGATTACGAAAAAACCAAGATATTAAACCATATCACTTAGCACCATCACGCGACTCTTTATTCATAAGAAAAGAGTTAAACGATAAAACAACCTATATAAAATCTGGAAGTTTTAATTCTTTTTATCCAGTATTGTCGGATGCTGAAGCATTTTATAAAACCCTGGAAAATTCATTATCAAAAGAAAATTTAATTGTCGATTTACGGGATAATACAGGAGGTGGCGAACGCAATTCTGATGTTTTATTAGAAATTTTAACTCAATATTCTGCAAACAACAATATGTTTGTATTAATAAATCATAACACCGCTAGTAATGCAGAACAATTTGCAGTGAAGTTAAAAAAGCTTCCTAACACCAAAATTCTAGGAGATAAAACTCAGGGAACATTAACTTATGAATTAAAGAAGAATATTTCCAATCCACTGCCGTGCGGTAAATTTTTAGGTATAATAACATCTAAAAGACATAAAGAATATCTGCCTTTTGAGTCTGTCGGTGTTACTCCAGATATGTATTTAAACTATGATTCTGACTGGATAGAACAGGCAGTAAAAATTATAAACAGGCAATCAAAATATTAAGAGTTCTTTAACAGGTAGAGATAGGCTAAATATAATTAAGCAGACGTATCTAAATTAAAGGGATTCTATCTATGCTTTCGTTTTTTAAGTATTTTGTTAATCTAAACATTCATCTTTATGTCATTCAAAAAACTCATTGCTATCACCATAGTAATTTTGCTAGCTGCCTCCTGCAAAAAAAAAGCCGTAGAAACCGATAACCTTTTCAAATTTAGAGATTATATAAGTTATACCACTTCTGGAATAACTTCCGTGGCAAGTCCTATACAAATTAATCTAGCAAACCCCGTTGATGACTGGGAAATGGGGCAGGAAATCGCAGATAAAATTGTAAGCATAAAACCTCATGTAGAAGGTAAACTAACCGTTGGCAACTCGCATACACTACTTTTTAAGCCCGACGAACACTTAGAACCAAATATCGAATATACAGTTACCGTAAAGCTAAATAATATCTATAAAAACATGCCCGATGGGTTTAACAATTATACGTTTCAGTTTAAAACCATTACTCCAAGTTTTAATGTAATTACCAACAGCTTACAGTCGTATAGCAAAGAATGGCAATATTTAGAAAGTGTTATAAAATCTGCCGATGTTATTACCCTAGAAGACGCAAAAACCCTAGTTGTTGCTTCTCAAAATGGCAAAACGTTACCGCTTGTTTTTAACGAATTAAATGAAAGCTCTAAACATTTTGAATTTAAAATTGATAGTATTCATCGCCTTTTGGATGATAGTGAAGTGCTTGTAAAATGGAACGGAACACCCATTAACGCCGATAATAATGGCGAAAACACCATTAATATTCCAGGACGAAATCACTTCACTATTGTAGATGCCGAAGTAGTGCAAACACCAGAACAATTTTTATCCATTAATTTTTCCGATCCGCTAAAAAAACAACAGAATTTTGATGGTTTGGTTTCAATTCAAAATGTAAAAAACCCAAGATATATTGTTGATGGTAATATATTGAAAGTGTATCCAGACAGTAAATTGGTGGGCAATATCCAAGTTGATGTTTTTCAGGGTATAAAAAACACCGAGGGTTTTAAATTGAAAAAACCATTTTCTGAAACCATTGCTTTTGAAGCATTAAAACCACAAGTAAGACTGATTAGTAACGGTACCATTCTACCAAACTCACAGGAACTAAAATTTAATTTTGAAGCCGTAAATTTAAGCGCAGTTGATGTTCGGGTTATTAAGATTTTTGAAGATAACATTCTCCAATTTCTTCAGGATAACACGTTAAATAGCAACAATACTTACAACATTAAAAAAGTAGGGCGACGCGTTGCAAAACAAACTATTCCACTACAAACTGCGGCAGAAAACACAGGAAAATGGAAAGCCTACAGTATCGATTTATCTAAATTTTTTAAAGCCGACGCCGGAGCTATTTATAGAGTTGAACTAAGTTTTAATAAAAATTATTCGCTGTACGATTGTGAAGCAGATACGGGTACATCAAATTCTGAAACGGATGATTATTATGATTACTACGAAGAGGAATATGATGATGAAAGTTATAATGATGTAGCCTTAGAAGACGAAGATTTACGTGAAGAACAATACTGGGATAATTTGCTTTATCGCTATAAAAATTACACGTACAACTGGCGCGAAGAACAAAACCCATGTCACGATGCCTACTACAACGAACGTAAAATTGTATCTCAAAATTTACTGGCTTCAAACTTAGGCGTTATTGCAAAACGAGGTGCCAACAACTCCTATTATTTCGCCGTTACCAATATTTTAAATACCGAACCTGAAGCTAATGCAAGGGTTACACTTTACAACTTTCAACAACAGGAATTAGCAAGTAGAATAACCGATACAGAAGGATTAACAACTATTGATGCGGATAACTATGCGAACTTCGCAATTATTTCAAAAGATAATAATACCACTTACGTAAAGTTGCAAGATGGCAATTCGTTGTCGTTAAGTAAATTTGATGTGTCGGGTCATAAACTACAACGTGGTTTAAAAGGCTATTTGTATGGCGAACGCGGTGTGTGGCGTCCGGGAGACACCTTGCATTTAACGTTTATGTTGAATGATAATGCAAATAAGTTACCAAAACGTCACCCTATTAAACTTGAAATTACCGACCCAAACGGCAAATTAGTTTATAAAAACGTTACGGCTGATAATCTCAACAATTTCTATAAGTTCATGGTGCCAACATCTTCCGAAGATAAAACAGGTAATTACAACGCCAAAGTTTCTGTAGGTGGTGCTACCTTTCATAAAGTATTAAAAATTGAAACCGTAAAACCCAATCGTTTAAAAATAAAGATTGATTTTGATAATGAAATACTATCAAACAACACTCCTTTAAAAGGCAATTTAGATGTAAAATGGCTTCATGGTGCACCGGGAAAAAACCTAAAAGCAGAAATTAAAGCGAAGTTTACTTCAACATATACCGCATTCGAAAATTTTAAAGAATATACATTTTACGACCCAACCCGCAAATTTCAAACAGAAGAAATTAATGTATTTGAAGGAAAGGTAAACGACCAAGGTTTAGCTTCAATGAATAAAAAATTGAATGTTGGCAAAAACGCTCCAGGGATGCTAAACGTACAATTTTTGGTTCGAGCTTTTGAAAACGGGGGCGATTTCTCCATGGATGCCTTTACCAAAACATACGCGCCTTACAGTTCGTTTGTTGGTTTGCGTTCACCAAAAGGTAATGCCTATGGATCTTTTTTTACGGATGAAAATCAAACCTTTGATGTGGTTGTGGTTGATGAAAATGGCAAGCCTATAAAACGTGATAACTTAGAAGTAAAAGTTTATAAAGTGGAATGGCGTTGGTGGTGGAATTCATCTTACGATGATTTGGCAAGTTACGTATCTAGCAGTTACCACAGACCTTACATGTCGTTAAAAGTGAATACAAATGCTAATGGAAAGGCTAATTTCAACATTAAAATTCCTGATAACGACCGCGGACGTTATCTCATTAGAATATCCGATCCTGTTAGTGGACATGCCACAGGAAGAACCGCTTATTTCTATAAAAACTGGTGGCAAAAAGCGCCGTCTAGCGATAAAGAAGCTGCTAAAATGTTAGTGTTTTCAGCAGATAAAGAAAATTACGATGTCGGCGAAGTAGCCAAAGTTACCTTTGCCTCAGGAAGCGAAGGGCGCGCATTGGTAAGTATAGAAAATGGCACCGAAGTTTTAGATTATAATTGGGTGAAAACAAATAAAGGCGAAACTACGGTAGATATTCCTATCACCAAAGAAATGGCACCAAATGTGTTTGTTAATATTTCGTTATTACAACCGCATGCCATTACAGCTAACGATTTACCAATACGATTGTATGGCGTCATTCCTATTATGGTAGAAAACCCCAGCACCAAATTGTATCCAGAATTACAAATGCCCGAAACTCTAAAACCTGAACAATCCTTCGAGGTAAAAGTCTCTGAGAAAAATAACAAACCAATGACCTATACCATTGCTATGGTAGAAGAAGGTTTACTGGATTTAACCAGATTTAAAACCCCAAATGCTTGGGATGAATTTTACAAGCGCGAAGCTTTGGGCGTAAAAACTTGGGACGTTTTTGATGATGTAATTGGTGCGTATTCAGGAAGTATCGATCAAGTATTTGCCATTGGCGGCGATGGTAGTGCGGCTGGAGGCAAAAACAAAAAGGCGAATCGTTTTAAACCTGTAATCACCTATCTAGGACCGTTTAATTTAGAGGCTGGAAAAACAAAAACGCATCAACTAAAACTTCCCAATTATATCGGTTCGGTACGCACTATGATTGTGGCTGGAAATAATGAAAACGAAGCGTATGGCAGCACAGACAAAACCGTTCCTGTTAAAAAACCATTAATGGTTTTAGCAACGTTACCACGTAAATTGAGCCCAGGAGAAAAAGTAACCTTACCCGTTACCGTTTTTGCTATGGAAACTAGGGTAAAAAACGTCAATATTAGTTTAAAACTAAGTGATGGTATTTCGGTTGTTGGTGAAAAAACCAAAGCGCTTTCATTTGCTAAACCTGACGAACAAATGGCCTATTTTGAATTGGATGTTAGTAAAGCTAAAGGTATAAATACCATTGAAGTGATTGCCACGGGAAATGGCGAAAAATCCACCTATAAAGTAGAGTTAGATGTGGTGAACACTAACCCAATAACTTCAAAATCCATTGATAAAACCTTAACTGCTAACGCTTCTCAATCCTTAGAGTTTTCAACCTTTGGTGTGGTTGGAACAAATTCGGCTACTGTAGAGTTTTCAACCTTACCTCCAATGGATTTTACTCGTAGATTACACTACTTAATTCAGTATCCTCATGGGTGTGTAGAGCAAACTACATCAAGTATATTTCCGCAGTTATTTTTAGAGGATATTTTCGATTTAACCTTTGATAAAAAACAAGAGATTCGTAAAAATATTGAAAACGGCATTAAACGTTTAGGGCATTTCCAAAGGCCTCACGGAGGTTTAAGTTATTGGATGGGAGAATCTAACGCAGACGATTGGGGCACCAGTTACGCAGGCCATTTTATGATAGAAGCCGAAAAGAAAGGCTATGTATTACCGTTAACCTTTAAACGTAATTGGCTAACATACCAAAAGCAAGCGGCTAGGAATTGGCGACCTAGTTACCGTACTTACAATTCAGATTTAGCACAGGCGTACCGCTTGTACACTTTGGCTTTAGCTGGTAGTCCAGATTTAGCAAGTATGAACCGTTTAAGAGAATTCTCTGAAATTTCAAACGAAGCCAAATGGCGATTGGCTGCGGCTTATGCCTTGGCGGGACAAAACGAAGCGAGCGATAACATTTCGCAATCGGCAAACATTAACTTTAAACCTCAGCGTTATAATTATTACACTTATGGTTCGGCAGATAGAAATCGTGCGATGGCTTTAGAAACTATGGTGCTCACCAAAAATGCTAAAACGCGCGAACTTGCCGAAACTATTGCTAAAGATTTATCGAGCAACCGTTGGATGAGTACCCAAACCTCAGCATATAGTTTGTTGGCCATGGCAAAACTAGTAAACGCCAATGGTGGAAAAGCTTTAAGTGTAAACTATACTATTAACGGAAAAACTGAAACTATTACTACTAAAAATGCCATTGCGCAACGTGATTTACCTATTGTTGATGGCATTAATAAATTAGAGTTTACAAATGCAAAAGACAATATAGTTTACGTAAGAGTATTGAATTCTGGGAAACTCCCACTTGGACAAGAATTGGTAGAGCAGCGTGGGTTAAATATTTCGGTGCAATACACAGATTTAAAAGGCAATAAGATTAATGTTACTAAACTCATGCAAGGTCAGGATTTTGTAGCTTCGGTTAGTGTAAGTAATTTAAAAAATACAGCAGTTAATGATGTGGCGCTAACCCAAATTTTTCCATCGGGTTGGGAAATTGTAAACACACGCTTTACAGCCTTTGGAAGCACCACCACAAGCGCCGCACGACATACAGATATTAGAGACGACCGTGTGAATTTTTATTTCGATTTACCAGAAAAAGGCAAACACAGTACAAAAACGTTTAATGTGATGCTGAATGCCTCTTATTTGGGCACCTATTATTTACCTGGAGTACAAGCTGAAGCAATGTATGATGATGCGTTTTTAGTGCGAACTAAAGGGCAATGGGTTACTGTTGAGAAGTGATATATTCCTGCAAAACCAGGAATCTTATCGAAAATATAATGCCATTAATTAACTTGAATTTATGAGTGGAAAATGATAAATTCGTCTAGCTTACTCAGAACATAAGTAGCTTAAATGTCTTATTCCCTTAATATCTATTGAGTATTATAAATAAATATATATGAAATATTTTAGTTCCATTTTTTTAACAATAATTGGAAATATCTGTTTTGCACAGAATCCATTTATCACACACATGTATACGGCAGACCCTTCGGCTCGTGTGTTTAACGATACGTTATACGTTTACCCGTCGCACGATCCTGATAATGCCGATTGGTTCGATATGGTAGATTGGCACGTATTTTCAACTACCGACATGGAAAACTGGACCGACCATGGCGTAGCTTTAGATATAAAAGACGTAAAGTGGGCTGAAAAATACGCATGGGCACCAGACTGTATAAAAGTTAACGATAAGTATTATTTCTATTTCCCTACCGATCAATTTCATATAGGTGTTGCCTTAAGCGATAAACCAACCGGTCCTTTTGTTGATCCCCTAGGGAAACCTCTCATTTCAATGGATACCAAAGGTGTTGTTTGCAATAGGGATTTTATAGACCCTGGTGTATTTATTGATGATGATGGACAAGCGTATTTATACATGGGGCAATTGGTTGTAAATGCCATTAAACTCAATAAAGATATGATTTCATACGATGGCGAAGTTCACTTATTAGAAGGTACTGATGATTTTTTTGAAGCGTCGTGGATGCACAAATACAAAGGGAAATATTATTTATCATATGTTGGAACAAGCGGTGAAATAAAATATTGCATGTCCGATAATCCTTTAGGTCCTTTTGAATATAAAGGCGTAATTCTAGAAAAAATGAACAGTGGCACAAATCATCATTCTATAGTTGAATACAAGGGGCAATGGTATATGTTTTATCACAATTCAGACTTATACTTTAAAAACCATCCAGAAGTAGAGGAAAAATTTGGCTGGGGTCATGAAGGAAGCCCACACCCTTTTCGAAGATCTATATGTTTTGATAAATTATATTACAACGAAGATGGAACCATTCAAAAGGTAATACCCACAAAGTGAGAGCATAAATAAAAATATTTACAATTATAACTGCATCAGTTTAAAATACTAATAATAGATAATCAGATGCCAAAAAGCTATCGCTTTAATGTAAAATGTCCCGTTAATTTTTGTTCGTTAATAGTAATAACATACCAATAATCATCAGAAGGTAGTTGTTGTCCCTTAAAAGTACCATCCCAAGAAAATGCTGCGTTTTTAGAACTTTTTAAAAGCTTCCCGTAACGGTTGAAAATGGAAACTGATGATGTTGAAAATAGCTCAATGCCTTTTAAATCGAACCAATCATTAACGCCATCGTTATTAGGTGTGAAAAATTTAGGAATATAAAAATGTATATATTTAGCAGTAACAACCTCATCACAATCTTGGTGTTTCACATAAATGGTATACTCACCACCTCTAAGATTTAAAAATGTGTTGTTTGGCTGAAAGGTGCTTCCATCTAAAGCATATAAATAATTACCAGAATTTGATAGGTTGACAATAATACTATTTCCGTTAGATTGAATATTATCTACAATAGGGTTGTCTACTTGAATAACCTCAATGGTTTTGGTTACTGTACAACCTATATTTGTCACATCCACCGTGTAAGTTCCTGGCAAACTTACAGTTATGCGTTCTGAGACTTGACCAGTATTCCAACGGTATGTAGCCGTAGGAATGTTTGTATTTGCATTTAAAGTAACACTTGAATTTTCACAAATCTCCAAAGTTTCATCAGTCACAATTGGTGTTTCAAAGGACCTAAATTGTATTGCTGTTCTTGATACAGACCTACAACCACCACGTACATTTACAGCTTCTGCATAATACGTTCCGGTAACATTTGCATTAAAAGATGTGCTATTAGCTAAAATTAGATTACCTCCTGTAGGTGCATCATACCAATTTACTGTAACTCCATTTGCTACTTTAACCTCAAGAGGTTCTAGGGCGTTATCGCAAAGTGATAAGTTTCTATTAATAACAGGAGCAACAGGTGTTCTGGCAATACCAAACTCAAATACATCTGATAGGGTATTGCAAGACGAATTTAATAGATTTGTAAGGTTCTCTACTACTTTTGTTCTATAAAACACTTGGTTAGTGAGAATAGGCGTTACAAAAGTATCTCTTGTTTCTCCTGGAATATCTACCCAATTTACACCGTCTCTACTTTCTTGCCATTGGTAAAAATGTTCTGAAAAAATTGAAGAGTCTGGTATGGCTCTTAATGTTGTACTGTAAGGTGTATCGCCTTCACACATAAAAAATGCTGTGTTATTTTGGGAATCTACTATAGGAACACTATCGCCACAAGATCTAAACCATATATCGTCTATGGCAAAATCGTTACCACAACCTCCCGCTTCGTTATTAATCATCTTTAGTATAACGGAGGTTTGTTCTGGAAGCGATTTAAATACTAACCCATACTCTAACCATTCGGGTGTAAGAGTATTTAGAATATTGCCTGTGTTACCACTAGCTAATAAATTTGTATCTGTACTATCCCAAATTTCAAATCTTATATTGATGGGGATACCTACACCATTGCCCCCACATCCTGCTAGGTTAAAAGGCTTAAGATTAATTATCCATGTAGAAAATCCGTAAATGGTATTTTCGCACAAACCTGAAATCTCCATTTTAAAAAATTCTCCAGGGTTGGTATCTGCATTTACTATTAGCATTCTACCATTAGTATCGTTAGGAGTATGATCTTCGGTATCAAACCAATCAAAATAATTAGTGTTACTCGACACTTTGTAGGCGCCATCATTTGGAGTTCCCGTTGCAAATATATATGTAGTGTTGCCTGATGGTAATGATTCATCATTTGTTCCATTTCCAAAATCTTCCGTAAAGATAGGATCGCCAAAAATACCTGTACAAAAGTCTATTTGTGCATTAACATTACAAATAAATGTAAAACTAAATGTTATGAAAATTATCTTTTTAATAGCCATTATTTTTACCGTACACCAATAACTTTAAATAACCACACATATAAAATAGCTACAACTTATATGCCAATAGCTGCATATTTACACTCAATTATAAGTTAGTTTATTTTTAAGCTATAAACATCTAAATTAGTAAAATAAAGAGTATATATTTTAAGGATGAGCATTGTACGGTACATTAAACAATATAAGATTAGGAGTATTGCTATACTTGTTCTTTTATTTGCTTACTATTTCTGTTTACCAAAACAACTTTTTAAAGACCCTACGGCCACTGTAATTACAAGTTCCAATAACGATTTATTGGGTGCGCAGATTGCTAAAGATGGGCAATGGCGATTTCCTCATAACGATAGTATTCCTGAGAAATTTAAAACCTGTATCCTACAATTTGAAGATGAATATTTTTATAAACACCCTGGGTTTAATCCGGTTTCTATCGTTAAGGCGTTACGCGATAATTTAAAATCTGGTGGCGTAAAACGTGGCGGTAGTACCTTAACACAACAGGTAATTAGACTCTCTAGAAAAGGACAAAATCGCAGCTATGTAGAAAAGTTAAAAGAACTGATATTAGCCACACGACTGGAGTTGCGTGAATCTAAAGACAAGATTTTGGCTTATTATTCTAGTAACGCCCCCTTTGGTGGCAATGTAGTAGGCTTAGATGCTGCCTCATGGCGGTATTTTAACCGAAATGCTAACGATTTATCGTGGGCCGAAAGTGCCACATTAGCGGTGTTGCCCAATGCCCCAAGTTTAATTTATCCTGGGAAAAATCAAGAGCGTTTACTTAAAAAACGCAATCGGCTTTTAAAAAAACTATTGAGCAATGCCATTATAGACTCGTTAACTTACAATTTAGCAATTATTGAAGGGTTGCCACAAAAACCCTATCCGTTGCCACAAATTGCTCCTCATTTATTGCAAAAAGTAAGCAAAAGCCATTACGGACAATTTGTAAAAACAAGTATTAATAAACCGCTACAAGAACAGGTGAACCATATTGTAAAAGCGCATTACAATCAGTTAAGGCAGAATGAAATTTACAACGCTGCAGTTTTAGTTTTAGATGTGAAAAACAGACATGTTTTGGCATATGTTGGCAATACTCCAACCAATAAAACACATCAAAATGAAGTAGATATTATTGATAAACCCAGAAGTACAGGTAGCATTTTAAAGCCGTTTTTATACGCTGCAATGTTAGATAGTGGCGATTTGTTACCCCATACCTTGGTGGCCGATGTACCCACGCAGTTTGGAAATTACAACCCCGAAAATTACAATAAAACCTATGATGGTGCTGTGCCTGCAAGTCGCGCCTTATCGCGTTCGCTAAACGTTCCTGCGGTTAGAATGTTGCAACAGTTTGGTTTAGATAGGTATCATCATTATTTGAAACAACTACGGTTGAAAGATTTAAAATACTCTGCAAGCCATTATGGGTTATCGCTAGTATTAGGTGGAGCAGAAAGTAACCTTTGGGATTTGTGTAAAAGTTATGCTGCCTTATCTTCAACTTTAAATCATTTTTCTGAAACCTCTAGCGAATATTTTGAAAACGAATTTACCGAACCTACATTTTTAGCTTCTGAAGATATTGATTTTGGGCAAAAAACGACTGACAAAACCTTATTTGATGCGGCCTCTATTTATTTAACGTATGAAAGCATGAAAGAGGTTAACCGACCAGAAAGTGATGAAAGTTGGGAGTTTTTTGATGGCTCCAAACAAATTGCTTGGAAAACTGGTACCAGTTTTGGATTTCGTGATGCATGGGCTATTGGTACTACCAAAGATTATGTGGTAGGCGTTTGGGTTGGAAATGCTGATGGTGAAGGACGTCCAGGTTTGGTTGGTGTGCAAACTGCAGCGCCCATACTTTTTGATGTGTTTGATGTGTTACCAAATAGCGAATGGTTTGCTAAACCTTTTGATGAAATGCAACAAGTTTCTATTTGTAAATGGAGTGGTTATCGGGCTTCTCCCAATTGCGATGTTATTGAAGAGCAATACATTCAACAAAGTGGCCTAAAAACAAAACCTTGTCCGTTTCATGTATTAATTCATTTAGATAAAAATGAAACCTATCAAGTAAATTCGTCTTGTGAAGATATATCTAACATCAAACATAAATCATGGTTTGTGTTACCACCGCTTATGGCACATTACTACAAAACCAAAAATCCCTTTTATAAACCATTACCAAAATTTAGGAGTGATTGTTTTGGCGATGCCTCTGTTTCTATCGATTTTATTTACCCAAAAACAAATAATACCATTTTTCTTCCTAAAGATTTTGATGGTGAAACTAACGCCCTTATTTTAAAAATTGCCCATTCTAAACCAGAAAGCACAGTATTTTGGTATGTTGACGAAACCTTTATGGGTAGCACTAAAGCTATTCATGAATTAGCAATTCAACCAAAAGTAGGTAAACATATTATTACTGTAGTAGATGAATTGGGGAATGAAGCAAAACGATGGATAGAAATTTCAAAATAAATACAGATTATTAAGGCAACCTTTAGAAACACTTTGCATCTTAAAATAAAAAGTCATGAAAAAAATTGCTTTATCCCTGCTTATTTTACTTTCTGTTTTTTTTTGTAAAAACGATGATGATAATGAAATTGATTGTTCTCTTATAGATATTGGACCGCCAAATATTTATATTGAACTGGTAGATGCAAATGGTAATAATTTAATTGAAAACGAAACTTATATAGCTGATAATATTACTGTAACTTTTAAGGGTTATATTATTGAAAATGTTGTTTTTAAAAACGTACCTAGTGTAGAAAATTTTATTGCCCTATCGGTTTCTGGGAGTAAAGGCGATAATACGTTTAACATTCACCTTTCAGAAAATGAGACAGATATACTAACGCTTAACCTCAGCGAAAGGGAAGTTATTTGTAGTGTTACATTTTACACAATTAACGAAACAACATATAACGGTGAAATACAAACGCTAAAGGATTTTAACGGAGATTACCTTATCACAATTACCAAATAATTTATTTTCTAACAACAGTTTTTATCATACTATGATCAGATTTCCAAGTATTCATCTTTTCTGTGGTAATTATTTTTAAATCTTTAGATACCCAAATATGATCTAATGATAACAGTGGAATATTCCAAAACCAAGTTTCCCTAAAACCATTCCCTTTTGCTGTAAAAGCGTGGTAGAAATCTTTTTTTGTAGTGTTGAAAAATTCAGATTCGTAAGGCAAATTAAAATCTCCTAAAACTATTGTATTTTGTTTGTCCTGGATGTGTTTATTTACAAACGCCAATTCCGATTTTCTTGATACATAAAGACTAGAATTAACATCAACAGCATAAAAAGTAGTATTGTATGTTGAGAAACGTATTATGGTAGAATTATGTTCAGATACTAATACGTTATTTAAATGAATGTTTTCTTTTGAACATATGCCTATTTCACTATCAGCATGCCAATAAAAATGCATGTTAGGATATTTTGCCCTTATTATTCCTAGTTCTTCAGCATGATATTCTACTAAAACAACTACATCAGGCAAATTTTCAATGGCATTAAAAACATGTTTAAATTCTCTTTTGTGTGTGGCATTCCAAAAAACCACTTTAATATCGCTTTCCTTAATGTCTTCTGGTGCACTTATTTTAAAACTTCTACTTAACCAAATTATTGTTAATATTATAATTAAAACTAGGTTAATATACCTTTGTTTTCCTTTAAGGATATATGAAAAACATAAAACAATAAAAATGATAACAGGTAGTGGAAATGTGTAATAAAGAAGCGCGAAAAACAAATTTGTCTCTTTAAAAACAAAATGGATTAATAGCAATAAAAAAATTACTATACCATTGAGCACAAAGAAATAAGGGACTATTTTTTTTAGCATTAGCGTAACGAAAATCCTTTACCAGCCCACCAAGGATGAATTTCAATTTCTAGTCTGCCAGCTTTAACCATAGGATCTGCATTGGCTAAACTATCGGCCATTTTTAAGGTTGGCACATTGTAAATTGTAATTCCGCGAATATCGCCATCGTCTCCAAAAGGCCCAGAGATATCGGCATAACCTAGCTCATACATTTTTGTTAAATGTGCTAAATGTTGTTCTTGTAAATCGGCCGCTTCTTCTTCGTTTTGCCCGCGTATGGGGCCGCGTTTTAAAAACGCAATAAAATATTGCTGCATTAAAATGGTGTCTTTGGTAGTTTTATCGAAATAATCAAACGTTTTAAAACCTTTAGCGGTTAACGCTTCTTTAAGTGCTTTAATAGATTTTTGCTTTGGTTTTTCTACTACCGCTACCTCTGTATTATCTGTCTCTTCTAGAGCTGCTTCTTTTAAGTTTTCTTTAATCATGGGGTCTTCTGCAACATCAGAAGTAGATGTTTTTGGTGTGTCTTTACAGCCAATAAAAACTATGGCCAACATTGTAACTAATATTGTTTTTTTCATTATTTCCAAGTATTATAAGGTTGTTTACTTAGTTGCGAATTATAATATTGTATTTGTCCTGTAACTTCGGTGCCTAACCAATCTGGTTTTTTAATAGTCTCATGTTCTGACGATAACTCAACTTCAGCAATAATTAACCCTTCATTATCCCCAAAAAATTCATCGACTTCAAACACATGCTTACCAATAGTAACTTCATAGCGTACTTTTTCAATAATTGTAGGCTCACAGAGTTTTAAAAGTGATTCAGCATCGGTTTTAGAAATGTCTTTCTCCCATTCAAATCTACTTAATCCATCTTTAGATGATATTCCTTTTACAGTTAAAAATCCTTTTTCCCCTTTAATCCTCACACGAACGGTACGCGCTTTATGGGTGTTTAAAAACCCCTGAATTAAAAGTGTTTTAGTACTTGCTTCTGCTTTAAAAGCATCAGATTTAACCAAAAATTTTCGTTCTATCTCTATCATAATTACACCTTTGAAAAGGGATACTTTTTTTACTTTTAATAATATTCCTGCCTGCGCAGGAATTCATAAATTTACACTATGTATACCGATTTACCAATACGAAAAATTATTCATGTAGATATGGATGCGTTTTACGCCTCTGTAGAGCAAATGGATAATCCGCATTTAAAGGGCAAACCTATTGCTGTTGGCGGTGGTGGTAAACGTGGTGTAGTTAGTGCTGCTAGTTATGAGGCTAGAAAATTTGGCGTAAAAAGTGCCATGGCAGGTACTTTAGCCGTAAAATTATGTCCTGATCTTATTTTTGTGAGGCCAAATTTTGAACGCTATTCTGAAATTTCTAAAAAAATAAGACAAATTTTTTATGATTATACCGATTTGGTAGAACCACTTTCGTTAGATGAAGCCTATCTAGACGTTACACAAAACAAAAAAGGTAACCCAAGCGCCTCCTTAATAGCCAAAGACATTAGGGCGCGTATTTTAAACGATGTTGGGCTAACTGCATCTGCTGGCATTTCCATCAATAAATTTATAGCTAAAGTAGCAAGCGATTATAACAAACCTAACGGACAAAAAACAGTAAATCCTGAAGAAGTGCTAGAGTTTTTAGAACAACTAGATATTAGAAAGTTTTATGGTGTAGGTAAAGTAACTGCCGAAAAAATGTACCAAAAAGGCATTTTTACAGGGTTAGACTTAAAGCAAAAATCTTTAGAATATTTAGATGCTAATTTTGGTAAGTCTGGTAGATACTACTACCATGTTGTAAGAGGCATACATACTAGCGAAGTAAAACCACACCGCACCAGAAAAAGTTTAGCTGCCGAACGTACATTTAGTGAAAATTTATCTTCTGAAGTTTTTATGCTAGAAAAACTAGAGCATATTGCCGAAGAAGTAGCCCGTAGACTACTAAAGAGCCTAGTTGCAGGAAAAACAATAACCTTAAAAATAAAATATAGCGATTTTACACTACAAACCAGAAGTAAAACTTTACCCTATTACATAAGCGATAAAAGTATGATTTTAGAAACCGCCAAAGATTTACTCTATCAGGAAAAATTAAGTAATTCTGTACGATTATTGGGCATTTCCCTATCTAACTTAAATACAGAAAAAAAGAAAAAACCTGAGCTAAAAAAGAGTGTTAGTGTACAGTTAAAGTTTGAGTTTTAATAATTATGAAGACTATGAAAAACTGCCGATATCTTACAATGTGTTTAATTCTTGTTTTTAGCCAACAATTCTTTGCTCTAGATTTAGATAAACTGAAACAAAACTTTAAAGACTTTTATTTAGTTGAAAAAGTAAACGATACAGATGTTAAAGAATTACTTGAAATAATGAATGCAGATTTTTCTTTTACTGATATTGATTATAACATGCACAGGAAGAGTAACTGGAAACCTAGAACACACCTAAAACGCTTAATAATTCTTGCCAGAGCCTTCGAGGATAAAAACAGTAAATATTACAAGCTAAATACTTTAGCTAAACAAATTGTTGGCGGATTAAATTACTGGACTTCCAACAATTTTTACAGCGATAATTGGTGGCATTCTGAAATTGGAATTCCTCAAAGTCTAGGTCCTACTCTTATTATTTGCCAATCTATTATTCCAGACTCTACAATAACTAAGGCCTTAAAAATAATGGACAAGTCTAAAATTTACAGAACAGGACAAAATAAAATATGGTTAAGTGGCAACGTATTTATGCGAGAATTAATTCGTGGAAACCAAAATAAAATTATAACTGCTGCAAATACCATAAAATCTGTTGTGATAACTTCCAAACCTTACGAAGAAGGCATACAACCCGATTATTCTTTCCATCAACACGGGCCACAGCCGCAATTTGGTAATTATGGTTTACATTTTGCCGAAGATATTATTAAATGGCTTTTTATTTTTAATACAACCGAAATTGCTTTTTCTTCTGAAAAAGTTGATCTTATGCGTAAGCTAATGTTTGAAGGCCAACAAAAAGTAATTTACAAAGGCAAATACGAAATTTTAGCAACCGGAAGACAAATTTTCCCCGAAATGGTTAATGGTGAAAAATATCGTGGACCAGTAGCAAAATATGAACTTTACAAAAAGATAGAGCGCATATTTAATATTTTTGACACTATACAGAATCCTATAAAAGCACCTTTAGGATATGTTCATTTTAGAAATTCTGATTACAGTTTGTATAGAACTAACACCTTTTTTTCATCAGTAAGAATGTCCTCAAAACGTGTTATTGGTGCCGAGGCTGGTAATGGCGAAAACCAAATGGGGTACCATTTAGGCGATGGCACAAATCTTATTTATCGCCGTGGCGACGAATATCACGAAATTTACCCTGTTTGGAACTGGCGAAAACTACCAGGAACAACAACAGTACAAGACTCTACAATGTCTCTTACACTAACTTGGGATGGCTATAGAAATAATTCTCATTTTACAGGAGGACTTAGAAATAACAACGTTGGGATAACTGCATTTAAATATAGAAGAGACAGTTTACAAGCTAATAAATCTTATTTTTTTGTAGATAATAAAATTTATGCTTTAGGATCTTCCATAAGCACAAACAGAAACTTTAATGTAGTTACAACAATAAACCAATGTTACAAAAAAAGTGCTGTTTTTATGTATAAAAAGAAAAACAAAATTACCAGTGTATGGCACGATAGTATAGCTTATTTAAGTTTAACCAAACAAAATTTAAAAGTAAAACAGAGCGAACAAACAGGTAACTGGAAAAAAGTATTAACATGGCATACCGATAGTTTAATCTCTAAGCCTATTTTTAATTTAGAAATAGAACATGGCACTAAACCAAAAGATAAAAAATACGCTTATGTAAGTGTAGTTGGTGTCTCTAAAAAAGATATTAAAACAATTAAAAAAAACCAGTTAGCAAAAATAATTGGCCATAGCAAAGCGTTACACGCTTTAAGTTTTAATAATGGAAAAACACTTGCCATATCTGCTTTTAAGGCTTGTGAAGTTAAAATTAACAACAAACAAACACTTAAAATAAAATCGCCATGTATTTTAAGTTTAAACAAACTTGAGAACGGTTGGTCTTTAAATGCTGTAGATGCTACCCAACAACAAGCACTACTTTCTTTTGAAATTAATGGAATTTATACCATTACTAATGCAACAAACTTAAAAACTGAAAATAATACCACATATTTTTCTATTAAAACCCATGATAAAGCTCATGAAAAAGGAAAAACGCTTTCGGTGATTCTCTCTACAAAATAATAATAGTATTTAAAACACTTGACTTTGTAAGAATTTAAATTTATTTAACATCGGATATAAGTTATTTAAACGACCTGTATACGTGAAACATTATAAATAAACTTATCCTCTTTTAAAAAAACTACGCTAGCAAACACCCACATTAGCGATTGATACAGTATCCTTTTAGATATTGTGAAACATTTATGTTCATGAATTCTTTAATTTATAAAAGTGAACGCATGAATAAAAGCATGACCCAAAGGGTAACGCTCAAATTTTAAATTTTTTTAAAAGCTACAGGTTTCAATCTCGCTTACACGTAATGTATTTACCATACCTTTATCTTGAATTGGCATTGCGGCTAAACTAATAAGCATATCGCCAACTTCTAAATACCCCATTTTACAAGCCATTGCGTTTACATCTTCAATAGTTTCATCGGTACTTACAAACTTATCGTAGTAGAATGCTTTTACGCCCCACAATAAACTTAAACGCGTTAAAATACGCTTATTTGATGTAAATACTAAAATATGGCACGAAGGTCTCCACGCCGAAATTTGAAATGCTGTATACCCACTATTGGTTAGCGTAGAAATAGCTTTGGCATTAATTTCGTTAGCCATTGTAGCTGCATGGTAACATATAGATTTTGTAATGTAACGGTTAGTACGGATATGAGGTGGCATTTCTGGTACTTTAATAAGTGGAGAATCTTCTACACTCTTTAAAATGTTACTCATTTGCCTAATAACTTCAACAGGATAACTTCCTACAGAGGTTTCTCCAGAAAGCATTACGGCATCTGCGCCATCCATTACAGAATTGGCTACATCGTTTACTTCTGCGCGTGTTGGTGTTAAACTAGAAATCATCGTTTCCATCATTTGGGTAGCGATAATTACTGGAATTCTTGCTTTTTTTGCACGTAATACCAATTGTTTTTGAATAAGTGGCACCTCTTCTGCTGGCACTTCTACACCTAAATCGCCACGAGCCACCATAATACTGTCGCACTGTGTTACAATTTTATCGATGTTTTCTACAGCTTCTGGCTTTTCTATTTTTGCGATAATTGGTATTTTATAATCGCTATGTTCTTTTATTAGGTCGCGTAGTTGCATTAAATCTTCTGCATGACGTACAAACGATAAAGCAATCCAATCTACATCTTGTTTTATGGCAAAAATAGCATCCTCAATGTCTTTTTCTGTTAAAGCAGGTTGCGAAATATTAGTATTTGGTAGGTTTACACCTTTTTTAGATTTTAAAGGACCTCCTTGAATTACTTTTGCTTTAACTTGGGTTTTTTTATCGGTTGAAATAACTTCAAAAATTAATTTTCCATCGTCTAAAAGAATACGTTCTCCAGGTTTTGCGTCTTGTGGAAACCTATCGTAGGTCATGTAAACACGCTCTTTTGTACCTTCAAAACGTTCGCCTGTTTCAAAAATAATTTCGTCTCCAGGTTTTACTTCAACCTCTTCTTTCATAACGCCTACACGAAGTTTTGGCCCTTGTAAATCTGCTAAAATTGCAGCGTTAAAACCAAACTCCTCATTTAGCTCACGTATCATTTCAATACGTTTCTTTACATCGTCATAGTCGGCATGCGAAAAGTTAATTCTGAACACATTTGCGCCCTCTTCCATCATACCCTTAAGTACTTCTTTGGTGCTGGTTGCTGGCCCCAATGTTGCCACTATTTTAGTTTTTTTTCTTAATCCCATTAATCGAAAATTAAATGCTCCTTAGATTTTAGCAAACTCATGTCTACATTATAAGCCAATGCTATTTGCGGAATCTTCAGGAGGTTGTTTATTATTTGCTTTTCTGTATTATTATTAAACTCATTATCAATTTTTAAAAAATAATTCACCTTTCCATATTCTGGAATTAAATTATAGGTTTTTATTACTTTATGTTGCGCATTGAATAATGATTGTTGTTCTGCTTTAGAATCGGTTTCTATTTTACAAATATTTGATACTAAATTCCAAGTTATTAACTTTTTTTGGTCTTCGTACTCAAAAAGCGCATACTTGGTAATACCTTTATTGAAATCTAAATCTTTAGGTTTTCTAGATAAAGTTATATTTAAATATTTATTTAAAAGATAGGCTAATCTGTAATCTTCAATTGCGCAATGAATTGCAATTAAAGTACAAGACACATCCTCAAAAATATCATCTAAAATAAGTTTGTGTACTGCCATAACCAGACCTATTAGCGGTGTAAAGATAGTATTAAAAATACTTAGAAATAAACGGATTTATGATTTCTTATCCCTAAAAAACAACTAAAACGTTGTAGTTCTAGCGTTGTGAAACTAAATCATTTTAGACATTTTACTTTGAAAAGCAAAAAAAGCGCGCTTTGATGCTTTTTCTTCTGCTTTTTTCTTTGAAGTAGCTCTGGCTTTCGCAACAATTTTATCGTCTATAGAGAGTTTTACTGAAAAGTGCCTAACATCATCATTACCTGTATCTTCATAAACATGATAATTAAATAGTTTCTTTTCTTTTTGGCACCACTCAATTAAAAGGCTCTTGTAACTTATTACTTTACCCTCTAACTGCTCTATATCTACATGCGGTATAATGATGCGTTCATAAATAAATTTCTCACAATATTTATAGCCTTTATCTAAAAAAATAGCGCCTACTAGAGCTTCAAATAAATTACCGTGAATGTTATCTCCAAATTGGCCTGCTGGAATTTTGCTTTCTACCAAATCTATAAGATGAAGTTCTCTTCCTAATTCATTTAAATGCTCCCTACTCACTACTTTAGAACGCATTTTAGTGAGGTAACCTTCGTCGCCACTAGGCACTTCCTGAAACAAATGCGATGCAATTACGGCACTTAACATAGCATCTCCTAAAAATTCCAGGCGTTCGTAATTAATAGCGTTCCCCTCACCATCTTTTATATTCATGGAACGGTGCGTAAATGCCTTTTTAAAAACGGCTATGTTTTTAGGTTTATACCCTAAAATATGATGCAATTGCATAAAAAAATTCCCGTTTCGTTTGGAACGGGAATTTAATATGTTGCGAATGATATTCATTCAGGATTTAATCTATTTTCTTGAATAACACACAGGCGTTATGACCGCCAAATCCAAAGGTATTACTCATTGCAACCTTAACATCTCTTTTTTGAGCTTTGTTAAGTGTTAAATTTAATTCTGGGTCTATATTCTCATCAACTGTTGTATGATTAATAGTTGGCGGAACAACACCATGTTCTATGGCCAAAATACTGGCTATAGCCTCAATAGCTCCAGCTGCACCTAAAAGATGCCCTGTCATTGATTTTGTAGAATTAATATTTATCGCTTTAGCATGATCTCCAAATACCTTAGAAATCGCTTTTAGCTCCGCTACATCACCTAACGGTGTTGAAGTACCATGTGTGTTTATATGATCTACATCCTCAGGATTTAATCCTGCATTTTCTAAACAGTTTTTCATGACTTCAACTACACCAACGCCTTCTGGATGTGGCGCCGTCATATGGTGTGCATCTGAAGATAATCCACCTCCAGCTACTTCAGCATATATTTTTGCGCCTCTTGCTTTTGCATGCTCGTACTCTTCTAGAATAAGTGCGCCAGCACCTTCGCCAAGAACAAAACCATCTCTTGTACCATCAAAAGGGCGAGAGGCTGTTTCCGGACTTTCGTTTCTAGTAGATAATGCATGCATTGCATTAAAACCACCCATACCAGCAATAGTTACAGCTGCTTCGCTTCCTCCAGTTACTACTACATCGCAATGTCCTAAACGTATCATGTTTAAGGCATCGAAAATAGCATTGGCCGAAGAAGCACACGCTGATACCGTTGTGTAATTAGGCCCCATAAAGCCATACTTTATGGAGATGTTTGCAGGTGCTATGTCTGCAATCATTTTTGGAATAAAGAACGGGTTAAATCTTGGTGTACCGTCACCTGCAGCAAAGTTTAAAACTTCTTGCTGAAATGTTTCCAATCCACCAATACCTGCTCCCCATATTACACCAACACGCAACTTATTTAACTCGTCTACGTTTAATTTTGCGTCTACAATAGCCTCATCTGAGGCTACCATAGCGTATTGCGCAAACTTATCCATTTTTCGAGCCTCTTTTCTATCAAGAAAATCGGTTGCGTTGAAGTTTTTTAATTCGCAAGCGAATTTAGTTTTAAACTTCTCGGTATCATAATATGTAATAGGCGCAGCACCGCTTTTACCACTAACTAAGCCTTCCCAATATTCGTCTTTGGTATTGCCAATTGGTGTTAAAGCTCCTAGTCCTGTAACTACAACGCGCTTTAGTTCCATAAAAATGTTTTGCTTATTTTGCTTCTTCTATATAAGAAATAGCTTGACCAACAGTAGCAATATTTTCTGCTTGGTCGTCTGGTATTTGGATATCGAATTCCTTTTCGAATTCCATAATTAATTCCACAGTGTCTAAAGAGTCTGCTCCTAAATCGTTAGTGAAGCTAGCTTCTGCAACTACTTCGTTTTCATCAACACCTAACTTGTCTACGATAATCGCTTTTACTCTTGATGCAATGTCTGACATAATCTTTTAATTTTAAAGGTTTAATTAGTTGGCAAAAATAAAAAACTTTATTTTAAAACACAGTTTTACAAAAAAAATGTGTCTGTAATTTACAAAAAATTACATTCTAGTATTTACATTTACCCTCTAATTGTTAATATTTATTCTTTTTTGTTCGAATAATCTTAACACTATAGTCTGTAAAATGAAACGTATTGTAATTTTTGCGTCCGGTTCTGGGAGTAATGCTGAAAATTTAATTAAGTTTTTTCACAACAGCGATAATGCGTCTGTTATTCAGGTATTGTGTAACAATCCCCATGCCAAAGTTTTAGATCGTGCTAAAAGATTAAAGGTTAGCGCCATAGCATTTAATAGAATAGCCTTTTCTAAAACAAATGATGTTTTAAATATCTTAAAAGCATCGCAACCAGACTTAATTGTTTTGGCGGGATTTTTATGGAAATTTCCTGAGTTTATTTTAGATGAGTTTGCAAATAAAGTAATTAATGTACATCCTGCGCTATTACCCAAATATGGTGGAAAAGGCATGTACGGTATGCATGTACATGAGGCGGTTGTGGCCAATAAAGAAACTAAAACGGGCATTACCATACATTATGTTAACGAAAATTATGATGAAGGTGCTACTATTTTTCAGGCTGAATGTGATGTTCTAGAGACCGATACTGCCGAAGATGTAGCTGGTAAAATTCATGAATTGGAAATGGAACACTTTCCGAAGGTGGTTAACGATTTGCTTCTATGACTGGTTTAAATTCAAGAAAGTGCGCTGTAGACACTTTTTACAAGCAATTTTGGACTTTTCTAGTTTTACACACACATTACTGCGTTCTTTTCTATACGGGATAAGGTTTCAGGACGCATATTGAGTAGCGATGCTAAATATTTTTTGGGGGTTCTTTTGATAATTTCAGGATGATTATTTTTTATAAAATACTCGTACCTACCTTTAGAGCTCGGTATGCGTGATGCAAAAGCACGATATTCAGCAAAAAGATAATATTTTTCTAAAATAATTCGGGATAAAGCTTCCATTTCCTTAAAGTTTTTTAAAGCAAAATGAAAATCCTCATAACTAATGCATTCTGCATAAGTATCTTCTAAACATTGTATGTTCTCTTGTGCTGGTTCATTTTTAAAATACCCAGATATGGAAGTAACCATTTCGCCATCAACACTAACCCAATTCGTAATTTGCTTTTTTTTGTAATTAAAAAACCCACGGATTAATCCCTTTCTAATAACATATATATATTTGCAAACCTCACCTTCATTTACTAATATTTCATTTTTTTTAAAATGTTGAGATTTAAGGGAAGATGACAAAAATTTGTTTAAACTTTCTGACAATGGCTGAATTGAATTCAATAAAACAATGGTGAATAGATTATTGTTTTTAAACATGGTTAATTTTTTGTGGGGAGGGGAGATAATTATTTAGGGAGTAGTAGGTTCTATATGCTACTTAATTCATTTTTTACTTTTTTAATGTGGTGTATGGAAAAGCCTGTTATACTGGCTGCATCTTTCATACTGGTATTGGTCTCTATTAATATTTTTAGTTTATTTTTTCTTAAGGCGCTTATTATGGCACCAGGTTTATCTGGAGCCAGTTTAGCATACAGCATACGGTTTGATAATTCAAAATGTTCACAAATATCAGAAACACTAACTTTTGCAATGTTGTCCTGCATATATGTTAAAATAGCTTCCTTACTAACTTCATTCGCAACAGCGTTCTTTTTTTCTTCTTTTTTAAAGCTCTTGTTTTTGCCTCTAAAAAAAGTAAAATTCAGTTGCCTTCTTTTAATAAGCAAAAAGCAAGAGTATAACACAAATACTATTGCCAAAACCGAGACCAAATATAAAAAATCTTTTTTTAATAATGTTGTAAACATATTTGCCTCGCTTGTTTCTTGACCATTTATAATGTTTTTAATTTCCTGATAATTTAAGGTAATCATTCCATTTTTGCTTTCCATAATCAACCTATCTTTAATAAAATAGGTGTTATTACTAAATGTTAGTCCTTTGATAATTAGCTTCAATTCTTCATTTGGAATATTGTAATAGAATAGGCCTTTGGCTGTTGAAAATGCCAACTCATCATTACTAATAAAAACGAGGGCAAGCGCTTTTTGTGACCTTAAAATGTTTTTTAAATTTTTAAACGTATTGCTTGAACTTAATACCGTTTCTATATTCTCCCCTGTAACATTATTGTACACGTACTCTTTTACCACCATATCCAGAGCATTTGAAACCGTTGTTTTTAATTGTAATTTTTCAGTATTGGTTTTAAAGGAATAATGTATGGAGTCATTAATTTCTAATTGGTGTGGTTTTGAAAATAAGGCATTGTAAAAGTGATTCTTTTTAAATAAAACTTTAAAGTTTGAAGGCGAAAACTCCATTAACGGAACAACAGCAGAATGGCTGTTTAATAAGAACGTAAAATTGGCAATCAATAATAAAACATGTAAAGCCAGCTTGATATGAATCATTTGCAATTGAAATTTATTTTTCAGCGACAAAATTATATGAAAACCCAGAAAACAAAGTTGATTTTTTACACCTGAAATTGACATATATCAAGAAAAGGTTAATTTTTACCATGCTGTAAAAAAAAACCCGATTTCGATAAATATTAACCCAGTGCCTGTTTATATAAAATTTGATTTGTTGAATACATTTGAACAAAAATATTTTTAATAAGATGAAAAGTTTAAAAATTTCGTTGGTTTTCATGGCGTATATGCTTTGGGCTAATTATGGTGCGCAAGCGCAAACAGCAAGTAGCACCTCTACAGCTGTGATTGTTCAACCCATATCTATTTATTCGTTTGGTAGTGTTCTTAATTTTGGAGCATTCACCCCAGACCCATTAAACCCTTCAACCCTAACCCTAACACCTGAATCAAGTACCAGTGCATCAAAAGACTATGCCTCAAACCTCATACTGCATGAGTATTCTGATAGGGCTGCTGGCTCATTTTATGTTGAAGGTGCACCTGGTGCGGCATTTATTGTATCATTACCCGAGTCTGCTACGCTCACTAACGAAAATACAGACACCATGACAGTTACTGATTTTACAGTGGCTGAAGCTTATACTTTTTACGATGAATTTGAGAGCACTAACGTATTTAATATAGATGACGATGGTGAACTGCCTATTTTAGTTGCTGGCACACTGAATATTGGTGCCGCACAGCCTAGTGGCAATTACTCCGGAAATTATCTAGTAACTGTTAATTACCAATGAGCAGACACCATAATATTACCAACATTAAACATAAGAAAAAATGAAAATTTTAAAAATAGTAATGGCAATAGCAACAATGCTGTTCATGAGTAATACTGTACTGGCGCAAAATCAAGAAACTGCTTACGCATACGCCGAAGCTGTAGTGCCATTAATGCTCAACAAGGGCACCAACGATCTGGCTTTTGGTGCCTTACAACCAGACCCCTTGGCAGCAGCAACGCTTACTATATCAGCTGCTGAAACACCAACAGTAACAAAAGGAGGTGGTTCAAACCTTATTGTATATAATTTTAAGCCACAAACCGCAGCAGAATTTGACTTGACAGGAAGTCCTTTTGGAGGGTTTATAATAACACATCCTAGTACTGCTACCTTAACAAATACTGATAGTGGAAACAGTGAAACCATGACTGTAGACAATTTCACAAGCAATGCTACTTATTCCTTTAACACCCTAGACTTTATCAAAAACGACGGCACCTATAAAATTTATATAGGTGGTACATTAAATATTGGTGCTGCACAAGCAGTAGGCAGCTACACAGGAACATTTGAAGTTACCGTTAATTACTTTTAATTTTTCAAGAAAAGCACGCATCATTGAATTTAAAATTTTACGGCTAGTTAGCCTCTTACATTTTTAATAATGATTCTATTTACAAGCTTTTTCAAACTATAGATTAAAGTGTTTTTAAACGAAAATCATTCAGGGTGTATCTGTAACATACCACTCAGCATTTGAAACAGTATTTTAAAACTTGACATATATCAAGAAGACGCTAAAACTTTTCAAAAAGATAAAAAATCACCCAATGTTTGGGGCAAATTGCCCCCTATAAACTTGAAAAAAGAAATATGCTAATCAAGATATTTGCATCATATTAATAAATAAAAAACGTTCAAACAAATGAAAAATTTCAAATTACCATTATTAGCATTAGCTCTATGTTTAGGGTTTTCTGCAAAAGCGCAACAATCAGCAACTGCTACAGCAACAGCAAGTATTGTTGCTGCCGTTTCATGTAGTCAAGGTGAAAACAACCTTGCATTTGGAGCTATGAATCCAGATGCTACAGCTGCAACAACATTAGCATTATCGCCAGCTGAAACTACATTGGCAACTACAGGTGGTTCAGGTTCATTAATCTTGTACACATTTTTACCTAGAACAGCCGCAGATTTTAATGTTACAGGAATTGGAACTGCAAATTACACAGTAACCCTTCCTAATTCTGCAACCTTAACCAACCAAACGGATGGTACAACGCAAATGACTGTTGACAACTTTACAACCAATTTAACAAGTAATATTGGTACGTTGATTGATGGCGCATCGACTTTTTATGTTGGTGGTACGTTAAATATTTCTGGAGCACAGCCAGTAGGGTCGTACAGTGGCACCTTTCAAGTTACTGTTAATTACAACTAAATTTGATTGCGTTAAAATAACGCTCAAGTAATCGCCTAAACTCGTTAACTTGTTTCTTTTGTTCAAAACTGGTAAAACTAAATACGGAAAAAATTGTGTGCCAAAAGCCACTTTCTGATATCTCTCATTTACCTAAGCACAAGAAACTAAAGTTAACGGGTTTTTACTCCAAAAAGGCACCTACAAACTTAACCAATTCAAGCACGGTAAAACCCTAAAATAATAACCATGAAAAAGTACAAAACAATTCCAGTACTATTCATCATACTTATAGCTTGTGTAGCTTTACATGCTCAGACAGCAACTGGTACTTCTACCGCCAGTATTGTAGCAAGTATATCCTGTACGGTGGGCGACACAGTACTTGACTTTGGCGCCATGAGTCCAGACGAAGACAATCCATCAACTTTAACGCTAACCCCAGCATCACCTACCATTGCAACTACTGGTGGCGGGCCTAATATTGATGTATATGACATTAAACCCAAAACAGCAGCTCAATTTAATGTAACCGGAAATGATAACGCCACATATTCTGTGGTATTGCCACAATCAATTACCCTTGCCAATTTAGACATCGATGGGTTTTTCATGACAGTTACCAATTTCACCAGCAGCTTAACAAGTAATTCTGGAACTCTAGTCAATGGGCAAGCCGCTTTTTATGTAGCAGCTACCTTAAATTTAGCAGCAGGCCAACCTGTTGGAAGATATTCAGGGGAATTTGATGTCACTGTTAGTTACGATTAGCACACTCATAATTTAGATCTTATAATACTATTTTAACGATATAAAAATGAAACAATTAAATCTGTGCATAATCTTATTAGCCGTCTTGAGCACAACCAAAATGGCTCATGCACAAGGAACAGAAACTGATGATGCGCGAGTAACTTCATCTATAATTCCTGCCATAGTCTGCACAATAGGTCAAAACAGCCTTCAATTTGGGGCTTTATCAGCAGACCCTAACACCGCATCTACCCTTACATTAAGTGCTTCGAGTCCAACCACAGTAACTGTTGATGGTGTTTCTAGCATTAAAGTGTATTCCTACCTGCCCAAATCTGCTGCAGACTTCAATATATTAGGAAAAGCGGGAAGCCGTTTTTCAGTAACACTACCAAGCCAAACGACTTTAACAAACACAACAGAGGTTGGGGTAACCATGACTGTTAATGAGTTTACATCAAATCTATCAAACAATATTGGTTCATTATCTGGCAGTTCTGGTTAGGCCTCCTTTTTTGTTGGTGCTATGTTAAACGTAAATGCAGCTCAAACCAATGGTAATTACTCGGGCACTTTCAGTGTCACTGTTAATTACGACTAATCACCTGCATTACCAAATACCTAAACAATTTATAAAAATGTTTTTATTAAATACAGAAATCAAACAATTATACGCATTAGCCATAATAGCTATGTTTTTTAAAAGTGCAGCTATTTATGGACAAACAGGGACAAGTGCTGGTAAAGCCGAAATTTTGAGAAGAGTAACTGTTTACAAAAATGATGACCTTAGATTTGGAGCCTTTACGCCGGATGCACAAAACCCTTCAACAGTGATGATTGTCCCTAGGTCATCTGGAAACGCTTCGTTTATAGATGATTACAGCACAAACCTAATCTCCCATAATCACTTACCAAGAACAGCAGCTAAATTTACAGTGCAAGGGGCAAGTGGCACACAATTCATGGTTACTTACCCTACAAGTATTCAATTAACTACTGTTGGTGATTCTTCAAATACTGAAGAAATGACGGCTTTTGATTTTACAACCACCTTGGAAGACGATAGTAGCAGACTACAAGGAGCTCCAGTTGTATTCTATTTAGGAGGTTCATTAACCATTAATGGCAACCAAGCGCTAGGTGCCTACTCTGGTTTAGTAAGTGTAACAGTAGCTTATTTTTAAGTAATCATATTTGTTCCAATAGTCTTAATTTTTTTCTAAATATCGCATAAAATGAAAACACAGAAAAATAAATCAATATTTCATGTCCTATTACTTACCATCGTGTCTTTGTCAAGTTGGCTAAATATATATAGTCAAGGTGATTTAATGGTAACACCAACCAGGTTGGTTATGGAAGACAACCAATATACCAAAATGGTTACTTTGGTTAATATAGGTAAGGATACAGCCGTATATTCGGTATCATTTTTAGAGTACCGCATGACACCTCAAGGCGGCATTGAACAAATTAAAACGCCAGATGAAAACCAATTATTTGCCAGCAAACACCTACGTGTATTCCCACGACGTTTTACATTAGCCCCAAATGTAGCACAAACCATGCGTGTTCAATTTAGGCGTGATCCTGAAATGACTGATGGTGAATATAGATCGCATTTATATTTCCGTGACGAACAAATTAATACACCCGCTGGTATGCCTAATGACAATCCTGATGCAGCCAAAGGTATCAGCATACAACTTATCCCTGTTTATGGTATTAGTATTCCTGCAATAGTTAGAGTTGGAGATTTATCTGTTGAAGCAACCATTACAGATATTAACTGTAAAAAAATAACAGATGAGCAAGCCGAACTAGATTTTACCATTGAGAGACATGGCACTAAAAGTGTATATGGCGATATTGTGATAGAGTATTGGCAAGAAGGTCAAGAAAAAATAAGAATCGCAAATTTAGGGGGAAATAGTATTTATACTCCCAATAACTTACGTCACTTTAAGCACACCATTAACCGCACCGAAGGCATCAATTTAACTAAAGGAAAAATACGTGTCAGCTATGTAGAAGACGCTTCTAAACAAGACACTGAAATCTTCGCCAGAAAAACAATAAATCTGGAGGAACTATAAATATAATCAAGTGTTTCTTTATAACTATTAAAACATAACAAAACCTATTTAAAGTTGTCTAATAGTTAAAACATATAAACCGTTAGCTAACATGTTTGTTGCTTTATTATTAAAACTAAAAATTGACTTTAAAAAGAACTCAAAGTATATAAGTTCTTTTTTTAGCTTATGCATGTTGGCTTTTAGTTTGTGTTATGGCACCTTAACGGCACAACAAAGAAACACCTATTCTAAGTCTTTTTCCAATAAAAGTAAATCGCATTTTTCAATAATTTCTTCCCCCAGCAACAACACTGAGCAACATAACGACTCTTTAAACATTCGTAATGTTTCAAAACGTCCTGCCATAGTAGCATTTCAAAACACAAAAAAGGACATAGACATTTATGCCGTACAAGATTTAAATTTTGGGTCTTTTACAGCTACTTCTGGAAGCCAAATTACCTTATCCCCACAAGGCGCCTTAAGCCATGTAGGGAATGTACATTTAATCGGTTATGAATTCCAACCCGCTGTATTTGAGATTATTGTGGATAATCAAAAAACGTTACGCTTGCAAATTGAATTAGAGAACCCACAGCTTGGTGATAATTTAAAATTGGAATTAGAATTAATAAGCGATATACAAAACACCTTTTTTGAAGTATATCCGCCACCTCAAAAAAACTATATAAATATAGGAGGAAAATTAAATATCCTTGAGGGAAATACCATCATTGCAGGCGATCTAAATGCTAGATTCAACATTTGGCTTACGGTTGCAAATGAATAAGGTAACGCTTTACATATATAGGTTGTTAGGTGGCTTCAAAACAAACAAATTATTGCTGTTTACTTTTACATTTCTTGTGTTAAATCTAGGAAGTTTTAGCGTATTTGCAAATGAAAAATACAGCATTACAAATAAAAATGGAAAGGATAAAAAAAAAATCAACCTTGATGATTATGAAGAAATTATAATCTTACTAAAAGTAAAAACACTTGGTAATTTTGAGTTTGATGTATATTACTCCAAGGAAAAAATATTTATACCAATATCAAGGATCTTCAACTTACTAAAAGTTAACTATAATTATGCCGCAGGAGAAAAAACTATTACTGGGGTTTTTGACAACAACAAACCCTATGAAATCAATTTTGAAGATGATATTATAAAAATACAAAATACCGAATATAAAGTCCCTTTGGGTTATTTGGTGCCAACAGGTTCTGATTTAGCATTGGAATCAGAACTATTTGCAGAAGCTTTTGGCCTTAACATAAACTTTAATTTTAATGGACTTTATATTGATTTTGAAGCACCTTTTGAACTACCCATAGCTAAAGAAAAACGCCTCCAAACATTAAGAAACAATCTTGAAAAATTAAAAAATGAAACACCTAATGCTGATTCTACTTATGTTCGCGAACATCATATATTAAAAGGAGGCATTGTCAATTACACCATCAATGCAACACAATCTAATGGTAAATTTCAAGGCTTAAACGGCAGAGCTTCCCTTGGCACTGAATTATTAGGTGGTGAAACTAATTTTAATTATAATTTTAACACCAATAATACATTTAATTTTAACCAGGTCAACTTTAATTGGAGAATAGCGAATGACAATAATAAGTTTGTTAAACAATTAAATGTTGGTAACTTATCAGGTTCAAAAATAACCACCATGCAAAGCCAATTAATAGGAGCATCCATAACAAATGCTCCTATACGGCAGCGCTCCGTGTATGGTGAAACGACCATTACTGATTTTACAGAACCCTACTGGACTGTTGAGCTTTATATAAACAACACTTTAATTTCTTATGTTGAAACGGATATAAGTGGTTATTATAACTTTAACATACCGCTTGCCTATGGCAAATCTGAAATAAAATTAAGGTTTTACGGCCCTACAGGGGAAGAAAGAGACAAAGAACTCGAAATATCAATTCCTAACAATTTAGTTCCTAAGGGAAAAATAGAATATTTTTTGGACAGCGGGTTAACAGTAAATGATGCTGCGTTTTTTACCCACGGAGAACTTAACTATGGCTTTAATAGGCACCTATCACTTAAAGGAGGTTTAGAATATGTATCGGCCTTTGAAAAAAACAAACTCATTCCTTTTGCTGGCGTATCTGCTATTGCAAACGCCAACCTATTTGGCAATATGGAATATGTTCACAAGGTTGGAGCTACTTTTAATCTTAATTGTAATATTAATTCGCAGCATTCCATCAACTTCAATTATGAAACATACAATCCCGAACAGGAAGTGGTGCTAACCCCTTACAATCAACGCAGTAGGCTTATGCTGAACACGCCAATATTTATTAAAAATACGCAGTTGATGATGCGCAACACCTTTGAACAACGCAAATCAGCTTTCACTACAGACAATAGCCTACAATCAGAATTGTCTTTTTATAAAAATAGATTTTCATATCGCTTAACAACATTTGCCAGATGGAATGAATATTCAGGCCTAAACATGGCAGGTAACTTAACATCAGCTATCAGGCTCCCAAAAAACATAGCATTACGTGCAGGTATCGCTGCTGATATTAAATTAGGTACACTGCAAAACATGAATGTGATACTTGAAAAAAAATTTAAAGATCAAAGTGAGTTACAAATTACCTACCAAGACGGTTTTTCTCCAGAAACCAGAATGATCAATTTAAGCTACAGAAAAAACATCAAAAAAATAAGCACGTTTCTATCAACGGCTTTTAGCAAACATGCCGTATCAACTTCAGAAGGCATTAGTGGAGGATTTGCTTTTGATGATATGGGGGTTTTAAAGGCTACCAATAACCTAAGCGTTGGTACAGGAAATATTGCACTTGTACCATTCATGGATATCAACCATAACGGATTACGAGAAAATGACGAACCGCTTGTGGCAGGTTTAAATGCTCGAATTGATAATCGTATATTAAGAAAACAGCCAACCGATACCATTTTAAAAATAACCGGACTCATTCCTCATATTAGTAACACCATTACACTAGATGACAGCAGCTTTGAAAACATTTTCTGGAAAATTAAAGACAAACATCTTAAAGTGTATATTGACCCCAATCAATACAAAACAATACCTGTCCCAGTTTGTCCAATGGGAGAAGTTTACGGTTATGCGTATTATAACAAGAACAATCAGCTAAAAGCAGCTCGCGGAATCATCATTAATATCCTGGATGAACATGGAAATAAAATAGCGCAAACCATGACCGAGTCTGATGGTTATTATGCATACCTTGGGTTGAAACCCGGCAATTACACCATAGAAATAGACAACTCACAGCTTAACAAGCTCAATATGAAAGCTAACACCATTCGCAACATAAGCATTAAAGAATCTATTGATGGGTATAGCAAAGGCATTCAGAAATTACTGCTCACTGAAAAAATTTCGCAAACAGTTGCAAAAAGCAGCTGGTAGCCAGCATCAAATAATAAACGTTAACCGCGGATTAATTTTATCACATTAAAAACGCCTAAAAACACATGACAATAGTTTTTCTTTTTAGTTAAATTTACATGCGCAAAAGCATCTCACAAAACAATAAGGTAGTAAAAAACACTTAAAATTTGCTTATGCGCTAGAATACCACCATGAGCAAAAAAAAGAAAAAGAAATATTACACCGTTTGGAAAGGGCACCATACAGGCGTTTTTGAATCTTGGAACGATTGTAAAGCCCAAATAAAAAACTTTGAAGGCGCACAGTACAAGTCGTTTGATACCTTTGACGCCGCCAAACAAGCTTTAAAAGGCAATTATTTTGATTACGTTGGAAAAAACAAAGGTTTTAAAAGTGAATTATCTGCCGAACAACTTAAAAAAATAGGACAACCCAATTATAACTCTATTTCGGTAGATGCCGCTTCATCTGGAAATCCAGGAAAAATGGAATACCGCGGTGTTGATACAAAAACCAAAAAACAACTCTTTATACAAGGTCCTTTTGAGGAAGGCACTAATAACATAGGCGAGTTTTTGGCTATTGTACATGGTTTGGCCTTGCTTAAAAAAAATAAAAGCGATAGAATTATTTATACAGATTCTAAAACTGCCATAAGTTGGGTGAAAAAGAAAAACTGCAATACAAAACTACCACAAAACGCTAAAAATAAACCTGTTTTTGAGTTGGTAGATCGTGCTGTGGAATGGCTTAAAAACAACACCTACACTACCATAATTGTAAAATGGGAAACCAAAGCTTGGGGCGAAATTCCTGCAGATTTTGGGCGAAAGTAGCTTTTAAGAAAAAACAACAAAAAATATCGAAAAACTTTCATTATTCATTTTTTTTTTTTTACGTTTGGATTATCTAATTCTTTCATTTAATAAAAAGCCAGTTAATTGAACGTTTTAGATAAACTGTTGCAACTCATCAGCGCTGATTTTTTTCTCTCACTAATTTAAATAGTATGGCTACAACTTAAGGCTTAACTGTTGTAGCAGAAATGGCTTATTACATTTTGGCTTGTATTATTAATCAACTAAGTTAGGTTTTTGAATTTTCTATAACCACCTTAGTGTAAACATTTTTAAAATGAAAAAAGTAATTTTATTTTTTGGTTTACTTCTAGGCTGCTCAATTTTTGCCAATGCTAATCCAGAAGTAAACAAAATTGAAGAAATAGAAGAATATACTATTTCCTTAAATGGCGATGAAGATTTATTTGGCTGTAGAGCCTCTTGCTGGGGAGAAGTTACAAATACTGAAACTGGAGAGTCTGCCTTTTTTACTGCAAGTGTAACAGCAGATGATTGTGTTACAGCACAGACATCATGTATTAATAGTGTTATGAGAAAAATTCACAATTTTATGCATGCAAATTAAGTCAACAAAAAGAGTTTTCCTTGTGAGGAAAACTCTTTTTATAAACTATTTAAGCAATGATTAAAAAATGCACTTTATTTTGTTGTTTACTTTTTGTGTTTTATAGTTTTGCTCAAAAAGATTCTACAATTGTATATGAAATTGATTACACTCGTGTACTACACCCTCCCAGCAGAGCTGGTGGCTATACGTCTATATATTCTCTAGATATTTTACCCCAACTTGAAATCTCAATTTACAGTAAGAAAAATAAATCTTCTCAGGATGATGTGATAAAAAATGATAAAGATGATGATGCACTTTTCTACTATACTCCTAAGGGCAAAAATACTAGTACCGTATTCAAAAACTACATCAAAAATAAGTTGTTTTCCACAGCAAGTATTGGTTCTAAACAGTTTGTTATTGAAGATTCGTTGAGCATATTTAATTGGAAAATTCTAAAAGAAACGAAAGTTATATTGGGGTATTCCTGCCAAAAAGCTACAACAAGTTTTAGAGGGAGAAAATACACAGCTTGGTTTACCAGCCAATTACCAGTTGGAGGCCCGTGGAAGTTTGACGGTTTACCGGGAATGATTTTAGAAATTAAATCAAAAAATTCTTTTATTTTCTTTGAAGCTATAGGTATTAGAAGTAGAAATGTTGTAAAAGCTATTATAAAAAACCCCTTCAAAAAAGAGAAAACATTATCTTGGGCAGACTTTAAGGCTTTATATAAGAAAAAGGCAATCGATTTAAGTAAGTATCGAACATCTTCTGGGAATGAAGGCCAAATTATTCTATCAAGGATGGGGATCGAACGCTATATAGAGGATAATGACACAGACTACACCGCCGATAAAGATTTTGAAAGAGAACGCAATAACAAAAATTAATTTATTTATTGTACTTATTACGCTTTCAACTTCTTTGGCAAACTCCCAAATAATAAGCGGTATAATAACTGACGAAAACGCAAAGCCCTTAAGGGCAACTATTTTAATAAAAGAAGTTTCAAAACCTAATCTTATTAGAGAATTTCATATAGTTCGTAATGGAAATTTTTCTTTTGAATTAAAAAACACCTACCCTGAAGCTATTATTATCGAAATAGTTTCAACTGGTTTTATTACAAAAACGAAAAAAGTCATCTTTATAAAGGAAATAAATATTTATAATTTTGAATTTGTTCTTGTAAAAGATACAACAACAAAACTAGATCAGGTATTAATTGTCGCCAAAAAACCGCCTGTAAAAAAAGCAAAAGATACTGTTTCTTACAATTTACGCTCTTTTTTAGATGGTTCAGAAGAAAAAGTTCAAGATATATTAAAAAAACTACCTGGAATTGAAGTAAATAATGAAACAGGCTTAATTAAATACAACGGCAAATTAATTGAAACTGTCACGTTAGAAGGTGACAACCTTTTTGGTTACAATTATGCAACAGGTACAAAAAATATTAATGCAGATATTATTAGCTCCGTTGAGGCTATAGAAAATTACTCTGAAAATGTTTTACTTAAAGGAATTGAAAAAGGTGATAAAGTAGCTTTAAACCTAAAGCTTAAGAAAAATAAAACTGACTTTTCTGGTAATTTTGATTTAGGTTTGGGTGTTTTTGACAGTATCCAAAATGTAGCAAGCAATTCTTCCATTAACGTTTTAGGAATTAATAAATCCTACAAGTCTTTTGGAACGTTTTCCCATAACAACGTTGGCGACAATGCTTCTCCTTTTAATTACTACAGTTCTGATTTAAATTTAGAGCGATTAAAAGAGCTTGACCTTTTTACTGAAAAAATCATCCCCGAATTTCAAATTATTAGTTTTCTTGAAAACAATAAGTCAAACATAAACAACCAACTATTTACTAGTTATAACAGTATGTTTTCTTTAAATAAAAAACTAAAATTAAAAGTCAATTTATACTATTTAAAAGATAAGTTAAGAAGCAATCAATTAATTCAAAATGAGTATAAAATAAATGAAAACGAATTTATAACATTTGACAAAAAAAACGCCTCAAAAGCACCAAAGCAATACAGAAGTGATGTTGAATTAAAATATTTTTCTTCAAAATCTACCCTGCTTAAATACAACTTAAGCTTAAGGAAAGAAAGCATAGAAACAAATATTGATATATCATCTAATCAGAATAATGATTATTTTTCTTTCTTAACATCAAGAAATGAATTTTTAAAACAAAAACTTGAATTTACAAAGAGGTTATCTTTTAATTTGGCTTTCCAATTATATTTTATCCAGTCAGAAAATACAATTATTCAGGATTTTAATTTGATTCCAAAAACATCAAATAATGTTATTGAAGATAACATACAGAAAGTAGATTTAAGTAAAAATAATATTGAAATAAAATCTAAAATTTTAGGGTCTAAAAATGAAAATAAATGGGTTTTTGATATTGGGGCTTTTAAACAGAAAGAGCCATTTCAATCAAATTTATACGATGCAACAAACCCAGATCAAACTCTTAATGAAAATACTACGAATAATTTAGAATATAACAAAAAAGCTATATACAACTTTGCGTCATATCAACATAAGATGGGTGATTTTCGCATTGCTCCAAACTATACTTTAAGTTTAATCCATCAAAGCTTAGGTAATCAAATTACTCAATCAGAGGATGGTTCAAAAGTATTAGTTTTTGAACCATCAATAAACATTTTCTATAAAGTTAACTCAATTTCTTCGTTTACGTTAGATTTAGGACTCAATCAAAACACTAATACAATTAGAAATTTATTTAATAACCCCGTTCTAATTAACAACAGGACTAAAATTCAAAACACGCCCAACCTTTCCTTTCAAAAAAATCAATTTTACAGTGTATCTTACAATAAACACGACTTATTTAATCAGTTACAGTTAGTCTTAGGAGCTAAATACCAAAAACAAAAAGGCAATTTTTTTTCAAATACGACCGTAAATTCTAATTCTAATTTAATTAATTACTTTTATTTATCGGACAAAACAGAAAATTTAGATTTCAATCTAATATTTTCAAAACTTATTTCTCCAATTAATACTAATATTAAATTTAGTTCATTTTTTTCCTTATCTAACTATAACAACATTGTCAATAATTCGATATTGAGGAACAATAAAAGTGAGCAGTTTTTTAGTGAATTTTTCATAAAAACTGCATTCAAGTCAAAGATTAATTTTGAAAATGAAATTAGCTACCAATCAAATAAAGTTACAAGTGAAACTATTTTTAAAAATGAATCTCTAATTAATAAATTTAAAATTATTTATACCCCTACAGATGATTTATTCGGAACATTAGCCTTGGACTACTTTATCCCTAAGTTTGGTTTACAATCAAAAAATTATAAATTTTTAGAAGTAAAAATCTCATACAAACCGGTAGATGAAAAATGGAAGATAAGCCTTATTGGCAGCAACTTGTTAGGTGAGGATAATTTTATACAAATTCAAAATACTGATATCTCCAATAACCTTTTCAGGAGTAATTTATTAAATAGATATTTATTATTTAGTTATTCTTATATATTTTAAACTTATAATATTCTGCCAAAAAAAACTTAAAAAGCAATTATCCCTGCAACACAGTTATTATAAAATGGGAAACCAAAGCCTGGGGCGAAATTCCTGCGGATTTTGGGCGGAAATAAAAAAAGAGGCTGACTGGAAAGTATTTTTAATGTCATTCAGAGCGATAGCGAAGAATCTCAAAACACTCATTGTCAATGTTTTTTTTTAAAGATTCTTCATCCCGTTAGCTATCGGGACCATTCAGGATAACACTTTTCAGACAGCCTTTTTTTAATGCCTGTGTTAGCAAAAGCTTTGAGTTGTTTAATCTTTAATAAATTTTACGGTGTTCCCGTTTTCTAATTTTAAAAAGTATAGGCCATTGGCGAAGCTTTTAATATCAACAGCCTCATTATCAGAAATTTTACCATGAGCGATTTCTGAACCTAATGCATTATAAATACTATATGTTGCTTTATTTTTTAAGCCTGAAACTTTAATATATTCGGAAGCAGGATTTGGTAATACTTTTGTACTATTGGAAACAGTAAACGCATCAAGACCTAATGTATCATCTGAAATTGAAACTGAAAATTTGGCATCTGTTATAGATAAACTAACTCCATCTCGGAAAAGATTACCTCCAGAATATTCATTAATAAAATCGGCAACAATACTCATACCTGTATCTATGGTAAATTCAAAAGTATATTGGTTGCCTTGAGTTACATTTACGTTGCCAGTAACATTTATTCTAATAGGGTCATTTACTTGACTAATGGTTATTTCAGGATATGCTTGCGTATATATAGGTGTTCCGCTAACCGTATTACCACTATATACTTTAAGCGTACCAGCTGATATTGTACCAGTTGTAGCGGCAAGGAATTGAACGTACTCTAAAGCTCCACTACACTCTGCTGTAAAGCCTTGACCTATAGACCAATTTGCAGTACTTTCCCAAGGCACTGCAAATTGAGGGTTATTACTTACAACACATTGTGCTGTTAAATTTTGTAATAAAAACGTGAAAGCTAGAATTAAGGTTGTTTTAATAGATAAGTAATTGTTTTTCATTTTTTTTGAATTAAGTTTAGTAATTGTTTTTTGCTGCTAACAAGGCATAGCGTTTTTTTTATAAGCCTCACTAAAACATAAACCCAATTGGTATGTTACAAGCCTATCCAAAAAGTATAACCCGATTGGAAGGTAAGGAGACAGTAAAAATCATAAACAGCAACATCAAATCCTGTAGGATTTGGAGTATCTACCTCTATCATTTTACCACGGTCAAAACGTGTAATACCGTTTACAGCATAACCACATTCACAGTTTTCGAACTGAATAGTGTAAACGTTGCCCTTAGTAACACTTTGCGGAGTGCTCAAGGTTATGGAGTTAATGCCGGCTGAAACACTTTCTGTCTGCGAATGCAACAAAGTGCCGGTATTCCCTTCGCCTTCATAAATCTTTAACGTTACGCTCGTAGCTGTTTTAGAGTTTAAATCGATTTTAGAAATAGCATCAGTACCTCTTGGTATAAATGTTTGTGCAAAATTATTAACATAACCTGGATCCATATACTCACTTGGGCCTCCCACTTCATCAATTCCGTCAGTGCCCTCATATTTTGCTACTTGTAATTGGTTATCGGTGCTATTGTAAATCACAGTTCCTCTTGGAGGATTAGCGATTGCGTCGCGTTCTGTAGTGGATAGGTTGGTAATAACCATAGCTCCGTTTTGGATACTTAACGCGTTATTAGTTACATCATCTAAATCAATATTATTAACTGTTTCTGCTGTTTTGGCATGTAATGCATAAGGCACGCTCATTAATTCACTGGTAGCGGTTATGGTATAGTTGTTACCACCTTCAGGATCTGTTTCAATTTTAACAAAATATGGTCCGTTTGCCCAATCAATAGTTGTAAAATCACCTGTTTGAACGTTTCCTGTTCCAATGGCAATACCAATTAAGCCCTCGTTTGATGTAACAGGTGCTTGTGTTTCTACATAAACTGCTGTTCCGTTAGCATTTCCTTGCAATACACTAATTTGCATTCCTACAGATTGATTTGAAATTAACGAATTATCTGTAGCTCTTAATACTGCTTGATAATTTATTTTTTGGGGCGCTTGCGAAAAGCCCGTATAGCAAATTGTTAAAATAAATAGGGTAATTAAGGTTTTTAAAGTTTTCATTGGTTAGTTCTTTAAGATTTTAAATGATTTAATTAGGGTATTGTCTTTGTTAATTTTTAAAATGTAAGTTCCCGGTGTAAAAGATTGCATATTTACATGGGCTGTATTGGCTGTTAATTGGCCTTTTAAAAGCTGTTTGCCTTCTAAACTATACAGCACGTAGGTGTATGGAGCGTCCATTGCATTGGTAGCAGACAACACTAATACATCTGTAGCTGGATTAGGAAATGCTTTTAAGGACACACTAATCATAGCATCCTCTGGTGAGTTTAACGTTTCAGAAATAGTGTAAGCTTGTATCACTCCAGAATTTAAGCTATAACTGCCATTTGTGGTAAGGTTTGTTAACGTTTCTCCTACACTGTAGGAAACTGTTCCGCTAGATCCTGAAACAACACCGCCTGAAACCGTGGCGTTTTGCTGTGCTTGTAATGACGTTAAAGCACAAATACCTAACATAAATAAGTAATTTTTGTAGATCATATTTTTTGGGTTTTGATAAATTTGGGACACAAAACTAAAAAAAATCATACGCTAAAAAAGCAACTCTAAGCATAAAAAAACCAAGAAAATTATAAGTAATTCATTCTGAATATGATAACTAAAAACAAACTGTCGTTTCTATTTTTTAAATAAAAACTAATCAAACTACATTTTATAAAGTATTGAAAATCAAATTATTAATATCTAATAGGCTTTAATCATTCATAAATAAAAAAATATACTATCCGTTCTGTATTTAAGAAACCACATGCTATATATCCTGAAAGATTGAAACTTATGGTCTTAATACACATCTTTCTTTTTTCAATTATAAAATCTACTCAAATTCACAAGTGCTTATTAAAAACACACCCAAAGCCATATTCACTAATTTTTTATTCCATTAGTTTTTAAAAGGTTTATATTTGCAAAAAAATCAGTACTCCATTTTTATGAGTAAACTAGTAATAGTTGGTACCGTAGCGTTTGATGCCATTGAAACGCCCTTTGGTAAAACCGACAAAATCTTAGGTGGCGCAGCTACCTTTATTGGACTTTCAGCTTCACATTTTAATGTAGATGCAACCTTAGTATCTGTTGTTGGTGGCGATTTTCCAGAAGACTACCTAAATCTTTTAGCAAATAAAAATCTTGATATTTCAGGTATTGAAATTATTAAAGAGGGCAAAACATTTTTTTGGAGCGGTCGTTATCACAACGATATGAACTCAAGGGATACATTGGTTACAGAATTGAATACACTTGCCGATTTTAAGCCTGTTGTACCAAAAAATTATACCGATGCAGATGTAGTAATGTTAGGAAACCTACATCCACTCGTACAATCTAGTGTGCTAGACCAAATGCAGAAAAAACCTAAGTTGGCAATTTTAGACACCATGAATTTTTGGATGGATTGCGCCTTAGATGATTTGTTAAACGTTATAAAACGTATAGACGTTATTACCATTAACGATGAAGAAGCGAGACAACTTACCGGAGAATACTCGCTTGTGGTTGCCGCAAGAAAAATTCATGAGATGGGACCAAAATATGTAGTTATAAAAAAGGGGGAACACGGTGCGCTATTGTTTCATAACGACAATGTGTTTTATGCGCCCGCCCTACCTCTAGAAGAAGTTTTTGATCCCACTGGTGCAGGCGACACCTTTGCAGGAGGGTTTGCTGGCTATTTAGCTAAAACCGGCGATATCTCTTTTGAAAACATGAAAAACGCTGTAATATATGGTTCTACCTTAGCATCGTTTTGCGTAGAAAAATTTGGCACAGAGCGTATGCAAAATTTATCTAAAGACGACGTTGAAAAACGACTGTTACAGTTTAAACAATTAACGCAATTTGAAATAGAATTAACTCAAGGTAGCGCACTCTAAACGGGTGCGTTTTTATTAGAGGGAAGTTAAGAAACTAAACATCAATTAAAAACCAAACATGAGCGATGCTTTAAAACATGAATGCGGAATTGCACTCATAAGACTTAAAAAACCGTTAGAGTTTTACAAAGAAAAATACGGAAGCGCATTTTACGGGGTAAATAAAATGTACCTCATGATGGAAAAACAGCACAACCGTGGACAAGATGGTGCTGGTTTTGCAAGCATAAAGTTAGATACAAAACCTGGGGAGCGTTACATTAGTAGAGTACGTTCTGTTGCACAACAACCTATTCAGGATATTTTCGATCAAATAAACGATAGAATAAATACCGAGTTTAAAAATCATCCAGAATATAATGACGATGTTGCTTTACAAAAACGCAACATTCCCTACATTGGCGAATTGCTTTTAGGGCACGTACGTTATGGTACTTTTGGAAAGAATAGCGTAGAAAGTGTACATCCGTTTTTAAGACAAAACAACTGGATGCATAGAAATTTGATAATGGCCGGTAATTTTAACATGACCAATGTTAAGGAGCTGTTTCAAAACCTTATTCAGCTAGGGCAACATCCTAAAGAATATACAGACACTATTACCATCATGGAAAAAATTGGTCATTTTCTAGATGATGCAGTAAGTAAAATATATAAAAACTTAAAAAAAGAAGGGTACAACAAGCAACAGGCGTCGCCCTTAATTGCAGAACGCCTTAAGGTATCTAAAATACTAAAACGCGCAGCAAAAAACTGGGACGGAGGTTATGCCATGGCAGGATTAATAGGCCATGGAGATTCTTTTGTGCTACGCGACCCAGCAGGCATAAGACCATGTTATTATTACAGCGACGACGAAATAATTGTTGTAGCTTCAGAACGTCCAGTAATACAAACTGTATTTAATGTAAAATTTGAAGATGTAAACGAGCTACCTCCAGGACACGCCATTATAACTAAAAAATCGGGTAAGTTTTCAATAAAAAAGATTTTAGAACCATTAGAACGAAAATCTTGTTCTTTTGAGCGTATTTATTTTTCCAGAGGAAGTGATGCAGAAATTTACCAAGAGCGCAAAATGCTTGGTAAACTACTAATGCCAAAAGTGCTAGATGCTATTGATGGGGATTTAAAAAACTCTGTGTTTTCTTATATTCCTAATACTGCTGAAACATCTTTTTATGGAATGATTGAAACAGCTGAATCTGAGCTTAACAAAAAGAAAACAGCAACTATTTTAAATGGTCAACGCAATATTTCAGCTGATAAGGTTACTGAAATTTTATCAGAACGCATTCGAGTAGAGAAAATTGCCATTAAAGACGTTAAACTAAGGACCTTTATTACTGAAGATAGTAGTAGAGACGACCTAGTAGCCCACGTTTACGATATTACATATGGTGTTATACAGCCCAACGACAATTTAGTAATTATAGACGATAGTATTGTTCGTGGTACAACGCTTAAAAAAAGTATCTTGAAAATGCTAGACCGCTTAAACCCAAAACGTATTGTAGTTGTATCGTCTGCACCACAAATACGTTACCCAGATTGTTACGGTATAGATATGGCTAGACTAGAAGATTTAATAGCTTTTAGAGCTGCTTTGGCGTTATTGAAAGATCGCGGACAATATCATATTGTAGAAGATGTTTACAAAAAATGTAAGTCGCAAGAAGATTTTGAAGACAAAAATGTACTGAATTATGTGAAGGAAATTTACGAACCGTTTTCTGATGATGAAATTTCTATTAAAATTTCAGAATTATTGAGCGATACATCTATTAATGCTGAAGTTAAAATATTATTCCAACCTGTTGAGAATTTACACAAAGCGTGTCCAGAGCATCAAGGAGATTGGTATTTTACAGGCAATTATCCTACCGATGGAGGAAACAGGGTTGTGAACAGAGCGTTCCTTAATTTTTATGAAGGCAATAAAGAAAGGGCTTATTAATTATCATTTTGCTAATTTTTTTACGGTTAAACCGTAAACTATGTATTTTGTCTGATAAATGCGCAATTCATCTAATAAATATTCTGATTATCTAAAATACATATAAATTGGTCTCACCATAACATAAGTAGGTTAAGTTCATGGTAGATTTGGGGCAAAAAAAGGTGAACATCTGTTCGCCTTTTTTTATGCAGTCTTCTTAACAAAAGATAAGATTACAAAAGCCTATATAACACTGGGGTTTGTTTAAAACTAATGGTTTGTTAATTATTTACCCTAAGCAATTCCTTTAAGCCAATTTATAAGCAGTTCAGCCAAAATATTTTTGGAAGCCTTAGCATGACTCTATATTTGAATCACCATAACATAAGTAGGTTAAGTTTATGGTAGATTTGGGGCAAAAAGGTGAACTGTACAGTTCACCTTTTTCATTTTAAACCCAAAAACACTTTATGTAGATGTTTACTATTTGCCTAAAACACTTAAACTGTAACATTTTATTTGTTTTCTTTTAAAATCAAAAAAAAAGTAGAATTGAGTTCAAATAAAAAACGCTCACCATAAAGTGAACGTTTTAATAAATATTGTATAAAAACCGTTTTACTTAGCCTCAGCATAACGCTTTTCAACCTCATTCCAATTAATTACATTAAAAAATGCATTAATATAATCTGGTCTACGGTTTTGGTAATTTAAATAATAAGCATGTTCCCAAACGTCTATTCCTAAAATTGGTGTACCTCCGCAACCAATTCCTGGCATTATTGGGTTGTCTTGGTTTGCTGTAGAGCAAATTTCTACTTTACCGCCTTTATGTACGCACAACCAAGCCCAACCAGAGCCAAATTGCGTAGCGGCAGCATTAGAGAATGCATCCATAAAGCCTTCTTTAGAGCTGTATGCTGCTTCAATAGCGTCCTTTAACTCTCCAGATAAATATCCTTTGCCCTCAGGATTCATAACACTCCAAAACAAAGAGTGGTTGTAAAATCCGCCACCGTTATTTCTAACAGCACTATTGCTCATGTCTAGATTAGAAAGAATATCTTCAATAGATTTTCCTTCTAAATCGGTGCCTTCTATAGCACCATTTAACTTGTTTGTATATCCTGCGTGGTGCTTAGAATGGTGTATCTCCATTGTTCTTGCATCTATATGAGGTTCTAAAGCATCATACGCGTAACCTAATTCTGGTAATTCAAAAGCCATAATTAATTTTGTTTAAAATATTAATATTTCGTTTCAACAAAGTTATACATAAAAGGTCTCAATTAAAAATAATAAATAGTTATGAACTCATTGAGAGTTTTTATCTTGTAAGCAAATTATAAGTTATGGCAGCTCCAAGTAATTTTACTATTTACAATGCCTCTGCTGGTAGTGGCAAAACCTATACACTTGTGAAATCTTACTTAAAGATTGTTTTAGGCAGTAAAAACCAAGATGTTTTTAAGCGCATTTTAGCAATTACATTTACCAATAAAGCTGTGGCTGAAATGAAAGGGCGCATAATCGATACTCTTAAAACATTTGCTAATCCATCTATTTTAGAGACACCAGAAAACACGATGTTTACATCGCTTTGCCAAGAACTAAATGTGCTGCCCGAAGCGCTTCACCACAAATCTAAATCTGTTTTAGAAACCATTATTTATAACTATGCTGCTTTTGATATTTCTACCATAGATGGTTTTACCCATAGAATTATTAGAACTTTTGCTTACGATTTACGTCTTCCTTTAAATTTTGAAGTAGAACTAGACCAAGACGCCCTTTTAAGTGAAGCTGTAGATAGCCTAATAAACAAAGCAGGAACAGATAAGCAGCTTACCAATATTTTGGTGGATTTTGCTATTGAAAAGGCTGACGACGATAAGAGTTGGGACGTATCGTTCGACTTTAACAAAATAGCAAAATTGCTGGTAAACGAAAATGATATTCCTTATATAAATCAACTAAAAGACAAAACACTAGATGAGTTTAAAACCCTTAAAACACAAATAAAAAAAGAGTTAAAACATACAGAACATGCTGTGGCCGAAGCAGCGCAAAGTGCATTGGCTTTAATTGAAGAGTCTGGTTTAGAATTTAGTGATTTTTCGGGAAGTTATTTGCCTAAACATTTTCAAAAATTAAGTTCGAAAAATTTTGAAGTGAATTTTACCGCTAAATGGCAGGAAGACTTAGAAAACAAAACACTTTACCCAAAACGGGTTACCGAAAATATTGCCTCAACAATAGAACAAATACAACCACAAATTGCATTGGTGTTTCATAAAACCAAACAAGGTGTATTTCATTATAAATTTTTAAAGCTATTCTACAAAAACATCACGCCCCTTTCAGTTTTAAACGCTATAAATAAAGAGCTAACATTTTTAAAGGAAGACCAAAATAAAATGCTTATCTCAGAATTTAACACTATAATAAGTGAAGAAATAAAAGACCAGCCCACACCTTTTATTTACGAGCGCATCGGCGAAAAGTTTAAACATTATTTTATTGATGAATTTCAAGATACCTCGGTAAAACAATGGGAAAATTTAATCCCGCTTTTAAACAATGCGTTATCTACCGAAAGTGGAAGCACTATGCTAGTAGGCGATGCTAAACAAGCCATTTACCGTTGGCGAGGTGGTAAAGCAGAACAATTTATAGATTTATTTAATTTAAAGGAACGCCCGTTTTTTATTGCCCAAGAAATTAACAATTTAGGCACCAACTACAGAAGCTTTAAGGAAATTATTCAATTTAACAATGGGTTGTTCAAATTTATTGCAAATACAGTATTTCAAAATCCAGATTACGCAGCGCTTTACAAAAATGCCCGCCAAAACTCCCAGCTTAGTAAAAATGGATATGTAGAATTATCGTTTTTAGATATAGAAAAAGAAGATGACAGAAACGAAATTTTCCCTTCAACTGTTTTAAACAGCGTAAACAAGTGTATTAATAATGGTTTTGAATATGCAGATATTACTGTTTTGGTTAGGAAGAAAAAAGATGGTGTTGCTGTAGCTAATTATTTAAGCGAGAAGAACATTCCTATTTTATCGTCTGAAACCTTGTTAATTGCCAATGCTGCAGAAGTTAGATTTATAAACAATGTGCTAAGGTTATTATTACAACCCGAAAATAATGAGGTGAAAATAGAGGTTTTAAACTTTTTAACTGAGTTGTTAAATATTGAGGATAAACATAAGTTTTTCACCAACCATATTAATTTAAGTAGTAATGGGCTATTTCAATCGCTCCAACACTTTAATATTCACATAAACCCCAATACCTTAATACAATTACCACTTTACGAATTGGCAGAGGCTATAGCAAGACGTTTTAACTTAATTAAGATGCCAAATGCGTACATTCAATATTATTTAGATGTTGTTTTGGATTTTTACCATAAAAAAGGATCGGATATTGGCTCTTTTTTAGAGTATTTCGACAAGAAAAAAGAAACTTTAAGCATTATTTCTCCAGAAGGCCAGAATGCAGTACAAATTATGACAATTCATAAATCCAAAGGTTTAGAATTCCCCGTTGTAATTTTCCCCTATGCAGATTTAGACATGTATAAGGAAATTGAACCTAAAGAATGGTTTAAGCTAAACACAGAGCACTATGCTGGATTTTCGTATACCCTACTAAACTTTAATAACGATTTTGAACAGTTTGGTACTCAAGGACTAGAAATTTTTAATAGACATAAATCGCAACAAGAACTAGATAACATCAATTTACTGTATGTTGCACTTACCAGAGCCAAAGAACAGCTTTACATTATTTCTAAGAACGATGACAGTTTAAAAGACGACGCTAAAAATAAAAAGTATTCTGGATTGTTAATTAACTATTTAAAGCATTTATCTCTTTGGAACGGTGTAGATACAGTGTATACTTTTGGTAATAACATTAAAGAGTCTTTGGTTACTGAAGAAAAAAAGCCTGTATATCAACAAAAAAGCTTTATATCTAACGCCAAGGAAGACCTCAACATTAAAATTGTAACAAAGTCTGGCACATTATGGAATACCCAACAGCAAGATGCCATAGAAAAAGGTAATTTAATCCACGAAATTATGTCTAAAATTTTCACTTTTGAGGATTTAGACAAAGCGTTACAAGATGCTTTACATGATGCTGTTATAACGCCAGAGCAATCTAATCAATTAAAACCTATATTAAAAAATGTAATGGAGCACCCTAAACTAAAACCGTTTTACAGAAAAAATATAACCATTTATAACGAAAGGGATATTATAACGAAAAATGGTATAATTATAAGACCCGATAGATTAATTATAAATAACAATACCGCTGTAATAATAGATTACAAAACTGGTGAGGAACAACAAAAACACATCAACCAGATAAATTCCTATCAACTAATATTAGAAGATATGGGGTATAATGTTAAAGAAAAAATACTAGTTTACTTTAATCGAGAGCTATATGTAAAATCGGTTTAAGTTAGTTTTAACAAAAACTAGTCCTTTAAGATGTGTTCATTTAAACAAAATGTTATCTAAAATCATTCTGAAATACCCATGAATAAAGGTAATCTTCATTTTTTTTATATATTTGTCTTTGTTAATAACATTTAACAACTTACTTTTGTTCACAATTAACACTTAAAAATTAAACTTTTGAATATGAAAAATCTTAGCCGATTATTGTTCGCTATGTTGCTTGTACTAGGTTATAGCAACGTTGATGCGCAAGACAAAAACAACCCTTGGCAAATTACCATTGGTTTAAATGCAGTTGACGCTTATCCAAATGGCGATGGTGGCGCTTTTAGCGAAACTATCTTTGATGAATTTGCCAACGTAGAAGATCACTACAACATTTTACCTTCCCTATCTACTATTTCTGTTTCTAAGTATATTGGTGATGGTTTCTCTTTTGGAGTAGCTGGATCTTTAAACAAAATTGACAAATGGGGTGATGTCCCTGGTTCTCTTCCAGAAGAAACTCGTAATGTTGATGATTTATCTTATTACGGAATTGACGGTACTATTAAGTATGGTATTGGAGAAGTATTAGACTGGAAAACTTTCGATCCTTTTGTTGGTATCGGTGGTGGTTACACTTGGATAGACGAAATTGGAGCTGGTACTTTAAACGGTACTTTAGGTTTCAACCTTTGGTTTAACGATAATATTGGTTTAACTATACAAACATCTTACAAACACGCATTTGAAGATTATTTAGATACACATTTCCAACATACTGCAGGTTTATCAATTAGATTTGGTGGAACTGATACTGATGGTGACGGTATTTACGATAAAGACGATGCTTGTCCAGATGTTGCTGGTTTAGAAGCGTTCAACGGATGTCCTGATACAGACGGTGATGGTATTGAAGACAGCAAAGACGATTGTCCTAACGAAGCTGGTGCAGCTGAGTTTAACGGTTGTCCTGATGGTGACGGAGACGGTGTTGTAGATAAAGATGATAACTGTCCTACTGTTGCTGGTTTAAAAGCTCTAGCTGGTTGTCCTGATGCTGATGGTGACGGTGTTACTGATGCTGATGACAAGTGTGTTGATGAAGCAGGTCCTGCTGCTAACAACGGATGCCCATGGCCAGATTCTGATAGTGATGGTGTTTTTGATAAAGATGATAAATGTCCAGACGTTAAAGGTACTGTTGCTAACAACGGTTGTCCTGAAGTAACTGAAGCTGTACAAAAAGCACTTAACGATTATGCTAAAACTATCTTATTCGATACTGGTAAATCAACTATAAAAGCGCAATCTTCTGCTGTTTTACAGGATATAATTGCTATTTTAAAAGAGTACAGTAATGCTAAATTTACCATAGAAGGTCATACTGATAGCACTGGTAGTGAGAAGCTTAACCAAAGATTATCTGATTCTAGAGCAAATGCTGTTAAAGAATACTTAATTGAAAACGGTATTGATGCATTTAGATTATCTGCTCTTGGATATGGAGAGTCTAAGCCTATCGACACTAACAAGACTAGAGCTGGTAGAGCAAATAACAGACGTGTAGAAATTAACTTAGCAAAATAAGTTAAGTACACTTAAAATAATAAGTTTTTAAAAACGCTTCGGGAATCCCGAAGCGTTTTTTATTTTTATACCTATGACTACATTTATATTTGATGTTTTAAATGATTTAATAAAGAAGAATTATAATTTTTCTGAATTAACATTTATACTACCTAGCAAAAGAGCGGGCTTATTTTTAAAACACCAAATAGCAAAGGTGAGCAACAAAACCTTATTTGCGCCAGAAATATTAAGTATTGAGGAGTTTGTTGAAGAACTTTCAGAACTCAAAAGCGTTACCAATACCGATTTATTGTTTGAGTTTTATACTACCTATCAAAAACTTACAGAAACTGCTAAACAAGATACGTTTGAATCCTTCTCTAAATGGGGGCAAATACTACTGCAGGATTTTAATGAAATAGACCGTTACCTTATTCCGCAACATCAAATTTTTAATTACCTAAGTGCCATACAAGAAATAAACCATTGGTCTTCTGAAAGCAATCAAACCGAATTTATTAAAAACTACCTATCCTTCTGGAACAAGCTTACCGCGTACTACGAGGATTTTACAACCACTTTAATAAATAAAAACATCGGTTATCAAGGTTTAATTTACAGAGAAGCCGTAGAAAATATTGAGGCTTACATACAAAACACCGCCAATAAAAAGTTCATTTTTTTAGGTTTTAATGCTTTAAACACAGCAGAAGAAACTATTATTCAGGAATTATTACAAAACGATTTAGCCAAAATATATTGGGACATAGATGCTGTTTTTATAGAAAATCCAAAACACGATGCAGGGTTATTTACAAGACAACATAAAGCACGCTGGACCTATTTTAAAAACCATTCTTTTAACTGGATTACCCAAAACTATTCAAAAGAAAAGAATATATCTGTTTTGGGAATTCCAAAAAATGTAGGGCAAGCAAAATATATAGGAGAATTACTTGAGCATTTAAAACTAGAAAACAATAACTTACAACACACTGCAGTAGTTTTAGGAGACGAAAATTTACTCGTGCCTGTATTAAATGCTCTACCTTCTAGCATAGAGGCGCTTAATATTACTATGGGATTTCCTTTAAAATCCATTCCGCTAGCATCTCTGTTTGAAAATCTATTTAGAATACATAAAACAGCTTCAAATAGTTATTACTATAAAGATGTAATTACAATTCTGTCTCATCAATTTGTAAGACCTTTATTTTTTGAAGAACACACAGATACATCAAACAAACTTATAGAACACATAAATAGTAACAACTTAACCTATATTAAGCCAGAGCAGTTAAAAAAAATTGCCCCAAAACATACAGCAGTTATAGACTTGTTGTTTACTAACTGGAGTACATCTATAAAAGACACATTATCTAACTGTTTAGCGTTAATATTTACCATAAAATCATATTTGGATGAAGATAAATCATCAAATAGGTTATCATTAGAATATCTCTATCGTTTTAACGTGTTGTTTAATGAAGTAATTCGGTTAAATTCAGAATATAATCATATTAAAGATATTGCTTCTCTACATAGTGTTTACAAGGAATTGCTAAGTTCTGAAACTTTAGATTTTCAAGGCGAACCATTACAAGGCCTACAAATTATGGGAATGCTGGAGTCTCGTGTTTTAGATTTTGAAACCGTTATTATTTCTTCTGTAAACGAAGGCATTCTTCCGGCAGGAAAAAGTAATAATTCTTTCATTCCGTTTGATGTGAAATTAGAAAACAGTTTGCCAACTTATAAAGAGAAAGATGCCGTTTACACCTATCACTTTTATAGATTGCTACAACGCGCTAAAAATGTATTTATATTGTACAATACGGAAGCCGATGTGTTAACTGGTGGCGAAAAAAGCCGTTTTATAACACAATTAGAATTAGAAGGCATTCACAATATTAAACATCATATTATAGCCCCAAAAGTTCCTGTAATAGAACACAGCTTAAATGCTGTGCGCAAAACCGATGCCTTATTACAGGATATTTTTAATCTTGCCAAAGCAGGCTTTTCTCCATCGTCGCTTACCAACTACATGCGAAATCCTATAGATTTTTACTATCAAAAGATTTTAAAAATTAGAGAATACGAAGATGTAGAGGAAACCGTTGCCGCAAATACCTTAGGTACGGTTGTACACAATACCTTAGAAGATTTTTACGAGCCACTTATAAATACGGTGTTAACGGTTGATGCTATAAATAATTTAAAACCTAAGATTAACGATCGCGTTACCTTCCATTTTAAAAATGAATATAAAGAAGGTGATATTTCAAAAGGAAAAAATCTTATTGTATTTGAAATTGCCAAACGTTACGTTTTAAATTTTTTAAATGCCGAAATTGAAGATATAAAAGCAGGAAACGAGATAAAAATCCTTCAGGTTGAAGCACATAATGAAGTTGAAGTTACTATTTCTGGACTAGATTTTCCAATAAAAATTACTGGAAAGGTAGATAGGGTTGATGCTTATAATGGCATAACCAGAATTATTGATTATAAAACTGGCAGTGTGGAACAAAACCAAGTAGAGGTTGTAGACTGGGCAGATATTACAACCGATTATAAAAAATACAGCAAGAGCTTTCAGGTATTAACCTACGTGTATATGATGTACAAAGCAAACAACATTAGTCTACCTGTTGAAGCTGGTATAATTTCGTTTAAAAATTTGAATTCGGGGTTTCTAAAATTTGCTAAAAAAGAAAGCTCTAGAGGTAAGAAGGACACCTTAATTACCGAAGCTACTATAGCTGCTTTTGAAACAGAATTAAAAGCACTAATTTCAGAAATTTGCAATCCAGATATTGATTTTTTAGAAAAAGAAGTTTAATTATGACAATTACAAAACATATTATCTTAGAAGAAAAACATAAAAAACCCATTGTAACAGATGTTTTTTACACTAACAACAACACACCAAAACCTGTAATTATTTTTTGCCATGGTTACAAAGGTTTTAAAGATTGGGGCGCTTGGGATTTAATGGCCGAAGCCTTCTCCAGTGCTGGATATTTCTTTATAAAATTTAACTTTTCACACAACGGAGGAACGGTAGAGCAGCCTATAGACTTTCCAGATTTAGAGGCTTTTGGAAACAACAACTACACTAAGGAGCTAGATGATTTAGAAGCTGTGATAGACTGGATTTATAAAAGCTCTGAATTTGAAAACAATTTAGATAAAACCAACATTAACTTAATTGGCCACAGCCGAGGTGGTGGCATTGTAACTATAAAAGCCGAAGAAGACCAACGCATTACAAAGGTTATAAGTCTCGCAGGAGTGTCAGACTACGGCAGCAGAGGCCCTTTAATTGGCAACATAGAAGAATGGAAAAAAGATGGTGTAAAATATGTTGAAAACAGCAGAACCAAACAACACATGCCGCATTATTATCAATTTTATGAAGATTTCAAAGCCAATGAGGAAAGATTGACCATAAAACGCGCTGTTTCAAATTTAAAAATCCCCTATTTAATTATTCATGGAGATGCAGACACGAGCGTAGCAATAAACGAAGCACATCAACTCCATAAATGGAGCGGAAAAAGTAATTTAGAAATTATTGAAGGTGCAGACCATGTTTTTAACACGAAACATCCTTGGGATGCCAATGCCGTATCGCCCGCTTTAAAGCGTGTTATTGAATTAATTGATGCCTTTATAAAAGAGTAATTCTTCCTTAAATTAGTTATTTTTAAACAACAGTAAATTTTAGCAATGCCTTTGTTTGGTATAGTTAATAAATAAACAAAGCCTCAAAAGATAAAATCTCTTGAAGCCTTGTTATTACTGTGGAGAAGATCGGATTCGAACCGACGACCTCTTGACTGCCAGTCAAGCGCTCTAGCCAACTGAGCTACATCCCCTTATTCCTGATTTAGGACAATAATATAATTTTTTGTAAATATATTAAAAGACAAATTAAAGTTACGTTTTATTATAAAATAATATGTCACCTAATATTAAACTTTAGAATAATTAACTTGCAATAAACTCAATAAGAGTAGCAAAAATGAAAATTTCGCCCTTAGTAAAAAGAAATGCCCTAAGAATTCTTCCTTTTGGATGTATTTGGTTGTTGTTTGCATGCATATTTCTTTGGATTGAATATGCTGCAATTGGAGACATAACCAACACACCCGCTTCTGCTATTAAAATAACACCAAAAATTCTTGCCTTTGCCTTAACTGGTATAACGCTTATTGGGCTTTTAGTAGGGAGCATTGAAATATTATTCCTCAACAAGATATTTGAAAAGAAAAGCTTATTAACCAAAATAGTGTCCAAGTTTTTAATCTACCTCTTTATTTTTTTCTTAATTATATTTATTAACTATCCTATAGCTGTAAGTTTAGAACTTAACATATCGGTGTTTCATCCAACAGTGTGGAGCAGATATGTTGATTTTTTATTTAGTATTACCCATTTAAGCACCGTTATTCAATTAGGTGTTTCGCTACTTTTTTCACTATTATATGCAGAAATCAGCGAAAATTTAGGTCAGAACGTATTACTTAACTTCTTTACAGGAAAATATCATAAACCCGTTTCTGAAACCCGTATATTTATGTTTGTAGACATGAAATCTTCTACTGCTATCGCAGAAAAACTAGGGCATATAAAATATTTTGATTTTTTAAAAGATTATTATTTCAACCTATCTAATGCTATTATAAAAAACCAAGGTGAAGTATATCAGTACATAGGAGATGAAATTGTAATTTCTTGGAATTTTAAAGCAGGCATAAAGCAAAACAATTGCATTAACTGTTTTTTTGATATGAAGCTAGACTTAGAAAAGAAAAAAGATGTTTATTTAAAAACATATAACATATTTCCAGAATTTAAAGCTGCCATTCATTACGGACAAGTTACAACAGGAGAAATTGGCGCTTTAAAAAAAGAAATTTTCTTTACTGGAGATGTTTTAAATACTACTGCTAGAATTCAAGGCTTATGCAACATATACAATGCAGAGCTTATTATATCCCAAAACCTTATAGAACATTTAAACTTAACTAAAGACTTTACAATACGTAAGCTAAAGGAGGAGACGCTAAGAGGCAAAAAAGAATCTATAGATTTATTTGAAGTAGAGAAAATTGGCGAACAACAATTACTTTAAACCACTTAAAACTAAAACAGGAATACTGCTATGAAAATCCTTTTTTAAAATTGTATCTTTTTCCCATGTTTTAGCAAAAAAACCGCGTTTACGTCTTACTACACAGAGCATATCTGGTTTATGCGACTGAAAATGCTCTAATACACCTTGAAAAGTAGTGGCATTAACCGTTTCGGTTGTATTACTTACTATAGCGTTTAATTCGTCGTTCACATCAAAATCACCATCATTGTAATGCGGTGTTTTAACCAATAATAAATCTACATTGGCTTTAAACTTGTCTTTAACATCCTTAATAGGCGACAAAACATTTTCTTTTCTAATAATGGCAGATTTAATGGCCATTAAAATATGCTCTGGCTTAGAGAATTTGTAACCTTCTGGAACAATTAATGCTGGCACATCCATTTGCTTAATAATTTTACCAGAGGTTTTTCCCAAGTATACTTCATCTTTAATAGAGTTTGTTCTTGGTTCTACCAATACCAAATCTACATCGGCAGCTTTACACGCTAATTCTAAAGTGTCTATTAAATCTCCTTTTAAAGTTCTAACAAAAACATCAACGTTTTTCGTATCTACCTGTTTTACAAGACCTTGTAAAAACTCTAAGCTTTCACGTTCAATAATTTTATCAACATTTATCATTGTTCCCGCTTTAGTAAATACATTATACACTTGTACCACAAAAAGTTTTGCGCCAAAAGCTTCAGCAAAATCTACGGCGTATTGTAAATGACTAATTGCATTTTTTGAAGACCCAACAGGAACTAAAATATTTTTCATGACCAAAAGTTAAAGCTTAAATTTACATAGAATTATAAGGCAAAAGTAAAACAATTTAATGATACGAAAAGCAATACCTGAAGATATAGATAAAATTTTAAAAATCACCAAGGCATGTGCTGCACATATGATTAGCAAGCACATTTTTCAATGGAATGAATTCTACCCCAATGCCACAGCATTTAAAAGAGATATTGATAATGGTGAGTGTTATGTTTTAGAAATTAAAAACGAAATAATAGGATGCATTACAATTTCAACCTATATGGATGAAGAATATAATCCGATAAAATGGTTAACCCCTAATGACAACAATATCTATATCCATCGTTTGGCGGTACATCCTAATTTTCAAGGTAAAGGCTATGCACAACAATTACTATCGTTTGCTGAAAATTATGCGACCATCAAAAATTATAGATCAATACGACTAGATACATTTTCACAAAACAAAAGAAACCAAAAGTTTTACGAACTTCGCGGATATAAAAAACTAGGCGATATTTACTTTCCTAAACAAAGTAAATTCCCTTTTCATTGTTACGAACTGGTTCTGTGAATAAAAACATAAGCTTAAAATACATAAACAAATTGGCGGTTCCTGCACTTATTGCAGGAATATCAGAGCCTATTTTATCTATAACCGATACTGCCATTGTAGGAAACGTTGATGTAAACCCTGTAGAGTCTTTGGCTGCTGTGGGTATTGTTGGTACTTTTCTTTCTATGCTTATTTGGATACTAGGGCAAACACGCAGTGCCATTTCAGCTATTGTATCGCAATATTTGGGTGCCGATAATTTAAATGCCGTTAAAAACCTTCCTGCCCAAGCTATTTTTATTGTAACTTCTTTAAGCCTTTTTATAATAGCTAGCACTTACCCTTTTGCTAGTGAAATTTTCAAACTTTATAATGCATCAAATCTTATTTTAGAGTACAGTGTACTTTACTATAAAATAAGGGTTTTTGGTTTTCCTTTCACCTTATTTACTATAGCCGTTTTTGGTACGTTTAGAGGATTACAAAACACATATCACCCCATGATAGTTGCTATAATAGGTGCAGCCACCAACATTGTTTTAGACTTTGTTTTGGTATATGGCATTTCAGGGTACATAGCACCTATGAATATTGAGGGTGCAGCTTATGCCAGTGTTACTGCACAAATACTTATGGCTTTATTTTCAGGATACTTTTTGCTAAAAAAAACAAATATACCACTGCTTCCTACCTTTCCGTTCAATAAAGAAATTAAGCGGTTTATAGGTATGATTTTTAATTTATTTATTAGAACACTAGCCCTAAACATCACCTTATATTTTGCTACACGTTTTGCCACTGGTTATGGTAAAAACTATATTGCAGCATATACCATTGCCATAAATTTATGGTTTTTGGGCGCTTTTATTATAGATGGTTATGCAGGCGCCGGTAACATAATGTCTGGTCGCTTATTTGGTGCTAAAAATTATAAAGATTTGGTAAACCTCAACAAAAAACTCATTAAAATAGGGCTTGTTGTTGGGTGCGCTTTAACTTTGGTAGGATTTATTATTTATAAACCCATAGGCTTATTATTTACTAAAGAGCATGAGGTTTTAGAGCGTTTTTACAATGTATTTTGGATAGTGCTTATAATGCAACCTATTTGCGCTATTGCCTTTATTTTTGATGGTATTTTTAAAGGTTTGGGTAAAATGGGAACACTAAGAAACGTGCTGTTACTTGCTACGTTTTTAGTATTTATTCCAATACTATATGGTTTAGACTATCTAGATTTTAAGCTTAATGGTATTTTTATTGCACTAACGTTTTGGATGATTGCCAGAGCACTGCCATTGCTCATCAATTTTAGAAAACAATTTATCCCGCTCGCTAAAAACAATTAACTTTGTAGCATGATGATAAACAAACTACTTTTGGGTTTTAGTCTTATTCAAAATTCAGACATCGAAGAAAAAATTAAAAATGCGCCAGATAGTGGTTACGAAGTAGGTGTTTTTATTGGCTCTATGATACCCTTTGTAGTACTAGTAATTATTGCTTACATGATTTATTACTACAATAAAAAGCGCAACAACAATAACAACTAGCATCCCCCATGGACATTCTAAATTTTTTAAGCGGCAATGGTCTCTTTTTACTTCTCGCATTAGTATTAATAATCGTGTATTTTGTAAATAAAAAACGAAGAAGATAGTATCTTTGCCAACCAACAATTCGCATATGAGTAATATACGCATCACCAAACAATTCTCTTTCGAAACAGGTCATGCCCTTTACGGTTACGACGGTAAATGCAAAAATGTACACGGGCACAGTTACCGTCTCGATGTTACCGTTATTGGCAAACCCATAACCGATAATACCAACGTAAAATACGGTATGGTAATAGATTTTGGCGACCTAAAAAAAATCGTTAAAGAAGAAATTGTAAACGTGTTCGATCACGCTACGGTATTTAACAAAAACACTCCTCACGTAGATTTAGCAAACGAGTTAAAAAAACGTGGGCACAATGTTTTATTAGTAAATTACCAACCCACCAGCGAGATGATGGTTATAGATTTTGCAAAAAAAATAAAAGCACGTTTGCCACAAAATATTAAGTTACATTCCTTAAAACTCCAGGAAACGGCCACAAGTTTTGCAGAGTGGTTCGCTTACGATCAAGAGTAGTTTTTGGGCGCTCCCCTTTCGGGTCGGGCTTTACACTAATAGTTTTGGCTTCCCGCATTGGCGGGACCAAAAGCTGCCGTTACAATCCCTAGCGCACCTATTTGCTAACATATAGTTTTAACCTATTGGTTATCTTTATCGGCATTCAAACTTCTCAGTAAAAACCTATCAAGTAGAAGCTAGAAATGGCCACTAAACAGTTCCAAAAAGCTAAATCGTGCATCATTACAAAATCTTTTGGTTGGTTCTAACTAACCCATGAACAATAAAAATAGAATATCAAAACATAAATAATGAGATTCCTGCGTTCGCAGGAATTGTTATATTTACACCATGCAAATACCAAAAGGAAAAAAAATTTATTTCGCTTCCGATAACCATCTAGGAGCTCCTTCCAAAGAAGCATCTCTACCTCGCGAAAAGAAATTTGTAGCATGGTTAGATGAAATAAAAGAAGATGCGGCCGTAATTTTTTTGCTAGGCGATTTATTCGACTTTTGGTTTGAGTATAAAACCGTAGTCCCAAGAGGTTTTACCAGAACTTTGGGCAAACTAGCCGAAATTTCAGATTCTGGAATTCCAATTCACTATTTTGTGGGCAATCACGATTTATGGATGAACGGTTATTTTGAAGAAGAATTAAACATTCCCGTATACCATAAGCCTAAAGAATTTGTATTCAACAATAAAACTTTTTTTATAGGTCATGGCGATGGTTTAGGCCCTGGGGATAAAGGATACAAACGTTTAAAAAAGGTGTTTACAAATCCGTTTTTTAAATGGGTATTTCAATGGGGGCATCCAGATATTGGTATGCGTATTGCCCAATACTTTTCCATAAAAAATAAATTAATTTCGGGCGATGACGATGCCACATTTTTAGGCGAAGACAACGAATGGCTTGTACAATACTGTAAACGCAAACTAGAAGATAAACATCGCGACTATTTTGTATTTGGACACAGGCATTTACCCTTAAATATTAACTTAAACAACAACTCTAAATACATAAACCTTGGCGATTGGATCCAGTATTTCACCTATGGTGTTTTTAATGGGGAACAATTAGAACTAAAGGAATACAACATGTAATTTACCCTTCAGCAAAAAAATAAGCCTTCTTACATCAAAATTCATTTTATCTTAGCATAAATTAGGGTGAAGTACTATCAAATGTAGCATCATTGGTGTTAAATTAATTAATACATAACTTTTTTACGCCATACATTTGTAAATACAATTTTAGTTTAAATAGTAAACGCATACAAACAGCTAGGTGAGTAAAAACAAAAAAGAGCATACCCATAAAAACAGAACCTACCGCATACCTAAAGTAATAGGTAAAATTACTTTGGGCATTATTCTTTTTTTATTGCTCTTAATACTTTTTGTAAGAAGCCCATGGGGGCAAGACATTATTGTAACTAACATAGTGTCTTATATCTCTAATAAAACAAATACCAAAGTTGCTGTAGATAAATTATTTGTAACTTTTGGGGGCAATATACAGTTAGATGGTTTATACCTAGAAGACACCAAAGGCGATACTTTAATCTACTCTAAATCGCTAGAAGCAAATATTCCGCTATGGTCCGTTATCACAGGAAAGGCAATAGGTGTAGATGCATTGTACTGGGAAGGTGTTAAAGCAAATATTGTTAGAAAAGATTCTATTAATGGTTATAATTTTAATTTTTTAATAGATGCTTTAGCAACTACAGATACTACAACTACCACAACAAATACCAACCCTTTAAATTTAGTATTGGGAGATTTAAACCTTAATAATTTTAATATTGTTTTTAACGACGCAGTAGCTGGTATTAACAGCCATTTTAAAATTGGAAAACTGCACGCCGATATGGAAACCACAAACGTGGAACATATGGTTTTTAAAGCATCAAATCTAGAACTGCTACATTCTAACATAAAATACACCCAAAACCCTGTACCAGAAAACCCTAATGCCGCAGCGCCCCTACTACCCGCTTTTACAGTTGATAATCTTAGTATAAAAGAGGTATATGCAAATTATAAGTCTTACATAGATAATATTACCGCAACGATAGATATACAGGAACTTTATACAAAAATTCCAAATGCCAATTTAGCAACCAATACGTTTAATTTTGGAGTGTTTAATTTAAAGGAATCATCAGTTATTATTCAAACTGAAACTAAAGAAAATGCTCCCCAAACACTTAAAAATTCCCCACAACCATCTGTATGGCCCAATGTAGTTTTTACTATGGACGATATAGCTCTACAGGATAATAATTTTAGCTATTTCACTAATGGCGCTCTAGAAAAAAAAGATGTTTTTAATCCCAATGCCCTTGTTTTTAACAACCTAAATCTTGTAGCAAACAATATTAGGCTTAAAGACAAAGCTGCCAATATTACCATTGAAAAAGGTACATTTAAAGAAACATCGGGCATTAACCTTAATGCATTGCAACTCTCACTAAACGCTACGGATAGCAATCTAAAAATTACAGATTTTAAAACTGACTTAAACACTAATGTATTACACGCTGGTTTAGAATTAAGCTATCCTAATCTTTCGGCATTAATGCAAACACCCCAAAAAACAAAGGTAAACCTAAGCGTTCCGTTGTTTAAATTGGCACTCCAAGATTTGTTTTTGGTACAACCGCAATTAAAAAACAATACCTATTTTAAAACATTAAGTAAAAAATCTCTTGAAGGTCGTATAATAGCAAATGGGTTTCTCTCAGATATTAATATAAAGGACGTTACTGCCCATTGGGGCGATGCTACACAAATTTCGGCAAAAGGCAATATTTTAAATGCAACCCAACAGGATAGTCTGCAATTTAATTTTCCTAAATTTTTAGTATCAACCACGCAAAACGATATTTCTAAATTTATAAACGAAAAAGATTTAGGAGTAAATTTACCCAAAAACATAGAGGTATCAGGAACCATAAACGGCAATATAAATGCTGTAACTACAACCACTACAATATCTACATCGCAAGGAAACGCCACAATTAACGGATATTTTAAAAATGAAGATACCTTAGCGTTTAAAACCGATATTGCTATTGAAAACTATAAGCTAAACCAATTACTAAAAAACAAACAATTGGGCGCAGTAAGCTTAACTTTACAGGCCAATGGCAAGGGAAAAACCATTAACAATCTAGATGCCAATTTTAAAACAAACATCTCCAGTTTTAAATACAATAATTACGCTATAAAAGATTTAGCAATTACTGGCGACATTAAAAACGGTAGAGGCTTAATAACATCAAACTACAAAGATTATAACCTTAACATAGGGTTACATGCAAAAACTATTTTAGATACTGTGGCGCCAGAAGCCCAAATTACACTAGATATTGAGGGTGCCGATTTACAGGCTTTGGGGTTAATGAGTCGCAATATTAAAACTGGCATGAAAATTAATGCCAATTTTAAGGGTAACGCTACCAATTATAAAGTTAAGGCCAGTGTTAACGATGGCGTAATGGTGTATGATAATAACGCTTATCTTTTAGGCAGTATAGACGCTACGGCTTTTGTAAAAAAAGATACTACTTCGGTAAGTATAAAAAATAAGGTGGTTGATGTGTCTTTACAATCTAACACAAACCCACAAAATTTTAGTAGGGCATTAAAACGACATATCGCAAGTTATTTTTTCCTTGATGAAAAAAAGCCCGATAGCATTAATACCAACCCCGTAAATTTAAAATTACGTGGCAATATTAGCGAAGCCCCTGTATTGTCTGAGGTGTTTTTTGTAAATGTTAAAGATTTAGACACCATAAATATTGATGTAGACTTTAATGAAAAACAACGCCAACTTAAAGCAAATATTACCGCGCCACACATTAATTATGGCGGTGTGGAATTAGACAGTCTCGCTTTTGCAATGGATACCGACACAGATAAATTTGTATTCAATTTAAAGTTTAACGCCCTAAATGCTGGCCCATTTAATATACCTAAAACCAAAATATCTGGCCTACAGTCCAATAACGAATTAGGGTTAAATTTTTCGGCATACCATAAGGATAAACAAATGATGTATGCAGATGTAAACATAAGTGGCAACCGCGAGCGCCTTAAATTACATGTGCTGCCAGAGCAATTAATTTTGAATAAAAATGAGTGGTCTATTCCAAAAAATAATGAGATTATTCTAACAGAAAATAAATTAGCATTTCAAAATTTTAAAATCAATAAAAACACACAATCAATTGAGGTTACCGATACATTAACATCGGTTAAAAAACAACATATCGCCATACTTTATAAAAACTTTAAAATAAGTGAAGTTTTAAATTATTTGAATCCAAAAACACAATTAGGTTCAGGAATTTTAAATGGAAACTTTATACTCGAAGAGCCCTTTAACAACACAGGAGTTTTAGCAAATTTAAACGTTACACAACTTAATGTAATGAATGTAAACTTAGGCATATTAAGTGCAGATGCTAAAGCGCTTGGTAGTAATAGCTACGATGTTAATACTACACTTAAGGAGGGCGAAATAGATTTAGATCTTAAAGGGAATTATACAGCTAAAAGCGCTGGAGCAACCTTAGATTTAAATCTAGATATTAATAAATTTAACATGAAAGCCTTAACAGGGTTTTCACAAGGTAAAATAACAGAAACCGATGGTAGTTTTTCAGGGAATTTTAAATTGAATGGCACAACAAAAGCACCAGAATATCAAGGACAGTTAAATTTTAAAAATGCCGATTTTAAACTAGCAATGTTCAATGCTGCCTTCACCTTAAAAAACGAGGTTTTAAACATTGACAATGATGGTTTTAGCGTTAACAATTTTACCATTAGAGACGAAAATAAAAATACATTTGTGGTTTCTGGTGATGTAAACACTAAACCCTTTATTAATCCTTCATTTAATTTAGAGGCTACAGCCAACAATTTTCAGTTTCTAAATGCCCAAAAAGAAGACAACGACTTTTTATACGGCAAAGCAACACTTAACGCTTCTGCTAAAATTACAGGCGATTTACAAATTCCAAAAATAGATATGAATGTTACCATGGGCAAAAACACCAATGTAACTTATGTACTGCCCTCGGCAACGGTTGATGTAGAGGAACGCGATGGCGTAGTTGTATTTGTAAACCGCGAAAACCCCGATGCCATTTTAACACGTACCCAAGAAAAAACGGCAACCATAAAAGGCTATGATATTACAGCACTCTTTAAAATTGAAAAAGAAGCAACAACTACCATAGTACTTAATGAAGATACAGGCGATAATTTTATGGTATCTGGAGATGGCGATTTAAACTTTACCATGAATCCTAACGGAAACATGACCTTAGCTGGTGTTTTTGAGGCACAAGATGGCCATTACGAAATGAATCTTTACAATTTGGTAAACCGAAGGTTTAATGTTACCCCTGGGAGTAAAGTAACATGGTCTGGAGATCCTTTTGATGCAAAACTAGATATAAAAGCGCTATATGAAGTAGAAACATCAGCGTCTGCTTTAATGGCACCTGTATTTTCTGATGACGACCCGTCGGTGAAAGGAAAATTTCGTCAAGTATTACCTTTTTACGTATATCTTAATATAGATGGCCAGTTAATGGCACCTAAAATTAACTTTAATTTAGATATGCCAGAAGATGAGCAAGGTGCTATTGGCGGTCAAGTATTTGGCAGAGTACAACAACTTAACCAACAAGAAGACGAACTTAACAGGCAAGTGTTTTCATTGTTAGTTCTAAATCGGTTTTACCCAGATCCTGGAAGCGATGGTAGCACAGGAGGGGTAGCATCTATTGCTAGAGATAATTTGAATGATGCCGTTTCAGATCAACTTAATGTGTTTTCAGATAAATTATTGGGAGAAACAGGTTTTGAACTCGATTTTGGATTTGATAGCTACACCGATTACCAAGGAGCTACACCACAAGAACGCACCCAACTGGATATTGCAGCACAAAAAAAATTGTTTAACGATAGGTTAATTGTTCGTGTAGGAAGCGAAATAGACATTCAAGGCAGTAGTAGTGCAGACGAAGCAACACCGCTTATTGGCAATGTAAGTCTTGAATATATGCTTACAGAAAACGGACGTTATCGCATTAAAGGCTTTAGGCGTAATGAATTTGAAAATGTAATAGACGGACAAACCATAGTGAGTGGTATTGCTCTAATTTTTACACAAGAATTCAACAAATTTAATGAACTTTGGGAGGCCTTATTACAAGGAAAAACTACTAAAGAAAAACAAACGGAAGCAGAGAAAAAAGCAGCAGCACAAGCATTAAAAGAAAAACAAGAAACCACTAACAAAAGCATTAAGGACATAAAAAAATAAATTGCATTAGCTTTGAAACTATTCTTAAAATACATATTTGGTGTTATTATAACTGCTGTAAGTTTGTACGGTTGTAGCGTATCTAAATACATTCCCGAAGACGAACGTTTATACACAGGTGCTACTCTTACGGTGCAACCAGATTCTATTGTAAAAGATAAAACAGGTTTAAAAACAGAACTAAGCACCGTATTGCGCCCCGAACCTAATAAACGCTTTTTAGGTATGCACCTTGGCTTATATTATTATTACAAAAACCAAAAAGAAAACCCTGGTTTTATAAACCGCTGGCTGTATAAAAAATTTGGTGAGGCACCAGTATACCAGTCGGATGTAGAAGCCTACGAAGTAGAACGCCTATTATTAAACCGACTGGAGAACAGAGGGTTTTTCTACAGTAGAGCATCTTCAGAATTTAACGAAACCGAAAAAAAAGCTTCAATACACTACACGGTACAAGTGCCTAAGCCCTATAGAATGGCCTCCTATCAGTTAGATTCCATGCCACAACAAATTTACAACGATATACAACCTTATGTAGATACCACACCCTTTAAAACCAATATGCGTTTTGATTTAACGAACATGAAAATGGAGCGCCAGCGTATAGACTACAACCTAAAAAATAAGGGATATTATAATTTTGATGACACCTTTTTAATATTTGAAGCCGATACTAACCGTTACGATAACAAACGTTTCAACCTATTCCTGAAACTTAAAAAAGCTGTTCCAGAAAAAAGCACCATTCCTTATAAAATAAAAACCGTAAACATTCATACAAATTATGAAGTTACAGATTCTGTTAAAACAGAAACTATTAGGTACAACGACAAAAATTACATTCAAAACAATAGGTTCTTTAAGGCTAAATATCTCGATCCTTTTATAAAGTTAGAGGAAGGACAGCTTTACAGTCCCGAAACATCCAGAAACACCGCACGTCGCTTATCTAATATCGGCGCCTATAAATACGTAAATATTCAATATAAGGAAATTGATTCTTTACAGACAGATAGCTTAGGCGCCTTAGAAACCAACATTTATTTATCCCCGTTAAACAAACGCGCCATTCGAGCAGAATTACAACTGGTTTCAAAATCCAATAATTTTTCTGGGCCTACATTTGGCCTCACATATAGTAACCGTAACTTGTTTGGTGGTGGTGAAACTTTAAACATATCGTCTACCGTAGGTTACGAAACACAGTTGGGAGCAGGTGATAATGCAGGAAGAAGCAGTTTGGATTTAGGGTTTAAAAACGAACTAATATTTCCTAGAGTACTATTTCCAATAAACATTAATGAGGATTTTTTTGAATACGATATTCCTAAAACAAAAACCTCTATTAGTTTAAATTACCTTAACCGCACCAAACTATACACCTTACTTTCAGGAACTGCATTATTTGGGTATACCTGGGATGCCAACCGTTATGTAACACACGAAATAAACCCTATTTCTGTTAACTATACGCATTTATCTAACACAACAACAGAATTTGAGGAAATACTAGACGAAAATCCTTTTTTAAGACGCAGTTTTGAACAACAATTCATTTCTGGACTCAATTATTCCTTTACATATAATGGGCTTGTAGATGCCCAAAAAAGACACCAATTTTATTTTAATACCACATTTGATACCTCTGGAAATACTATTGGGCTGTTAGGAAAAACAAACACCTCTAATACACCAAAAACCTTTTTAGGACTAGAATATGCACAGTTTGTAAAAGCAGATTTCGATTTCCATTACCACCTAAATTTTGGCAACGAACAAGTATTGGCTACACGCCTTTTTGCTGGTTATGGTTGGGCTTATGGAAACTCTGATGTAGTACCTTTTGTAAAGCAATACTATTCTGGCGGCCCTTACAGCGTAAGAGCTTTTAGAATTAGGTCTTTAGGTCCTGGAACTTACAATAGCGAAACCGACAGCAGAACATTTAATTTCTTTGACAAAACTGGGAACATTCGCTTAGAAGCAAATATTGAATACCGGTTTCCTATTTACTCTTTTTTTAAAGGTGCTGTATTTGTAGACGCAGGTAATATTTGGAACTCTAAAGGAAATCCTGCATTTAATGGTAAAGATAAATTTACTAGCAACTTCTTAAACGAACTAGGAATGGGCACGGGTTTTGGCGTTCGGGTAGATATTCAAAATTTTGTTATTCGTTTTGATTTGGCAGCTCCATTCCACAATCCGTCGTTACCAGAAAACGAACGTTTTAATTTTGATGTGTCTTCACCCATCTTAAATTTTGCTATAGGGTATCCATTTTAAGGTTAAGTTAAATTCATTTGTTCCTTGGGTGTTGTATTTAATTTACATAAAAACACCCAGAAAATTAATTGTATAAAAAAAGCACTTCTATTAGGAACGAAGTGCTTTTTTGAGTAACTCTTTATTAAAATTTTTCTTTTTCATAGTAAATTTAATAAGAGCTAACTGCAATGGGCTTAACAATTTCCTATAATCTGATATACAACAATTGAAACGCCAAATGCTTTATATAAATGGGATTTAGAGTCTAAATTTTTTCTTTTTCACAGCAAAATTTTACCCACTTTACTATGTAGATGCAACAAAAGCAAAAAGGTTGCGTAAGTATTCTAAATTTATTTTTTCATTTTTAAATAAACGCAAGTCATTACCTTATAATTAATGTTGAAAACTATTATTGTAACATCTAGAAAGATATAGTATTTTAGCTTGCATAATTTTTACAGAAAAAAGACATAATGAGCAGCGAAAAAGAAGCAAAATTAAAAGCATTAAAACTTACGTTAGATAAGTTAGATAAAGCATATGGCAAAGGAACGGTAATGAAAATGAGCGACCAAGCGGTTGTTGATGTAGAGGCCATTCCATCGGGGTCGTTAGGATTAGATATTGCACTAGGTGTTGGTGGTTATCCACGAGGCCGAGTAATTGAAATTTATGGCCCAGAATCATCAGGTAAAACCACCTTAACTCTGCACGCCATTGCCGAAGCACAAAAAGCAGGTGGTATTGCCGCATTTATTGATGCCGAACATGCTTTTGATAGGTTTTATGCCGAAAAACTAGGTGTAGATATAGACAACCTCATCATTTCACAACCAGATAATGGTGAACAGGCACTAGAAATTGCCGATAATTTAATTCGCTCTGGTGCTATCGATATTGTTGTAGTAGATTCTGTTGCGGCACTAACCCCAAAAAGTGAGATTGAAGGGGAAATGGGAGATTCTAAAATGGGCTTACACGCGCGTTTAATGTCTCAAGCATTGCGTAAATTAACAGCATCAATTAGCAAAACCAATTGTACCGTTATTTTTATTAACCAGTTGCGCGAAAAAATAGGTGTAATGTTTGGTAACCCAGAAACCACAACAGGTGGTAACGCATTAAAATTTTATGCTTCGGTAAGGTTAGATATTCGTAGATCTACACAAATAAAAGATAGTAACGGTGAAGTTTTAGGAAATAAAACCCGAGTAAAAGTGGTGAAAAACAAAGTAGCACCACCTTTTAAAATGGCAGAGTTTGATATTATGTATGGTGAAGGCGTATCAAAAGTTGGAGAAATATTAGATGTTGCCGTAGAGCACGATGTTATAAAGAAAAGTGGGTCTTGGTTTAGCTACGGAGAAACCAAGCTAGGGCAAGGGCGAGATGCTGTAAAAGCTATTATAAAAGATAACCCAGAACTTTTTGAAGAGCTGGAAGAAAAGATAAAAGAGGCCTTAAAAACCGAATAAATATTGCTTAAAAATTTAAAAAATCCTGCACTAGCGGGATTTTTTACTTTTACACGCAACCTTTTAATATATTTTGCATCTAGAAATAAAAGATTAAACAAACCCAAATTTAATTGTCTATGAAATTAGCCCTAGTTATCATGTCGCTATCTAAAGAAAAATATCTAAGGCGAATTGCATCTGGCAATTATTAAATTAAAAATTAACAGATGAAAAAGTTTTTTATTTTAAGCCTATTTGTAACACTATTATTTTCATGCAGTTTAGATGATGATAATACAAACTTTAACATTGAAATACTGCCTATTGAAAGTGTTGATATTCCAGATGAATTTACATTAGGAGAAGTATACCCTATAACCGTAACTTACGAGAGACCTTCAAATTGCCATGTATTCCGCGAATTTTACTATGCAAAACATAATAACGAAAGAACAGTTGCTGTTGTAAATAATGTGTTTGAGCAAAATGATTGTGTAGATTTAACAGATACAACACTTACAGCTACGTTTGATTTTCAAGTTACCAGTAATGGATCGTATATATTTAAGTTTTGGCAAGGAAAAGATGAGAACGACGAAGATATATATTTGGAAATAGAAGTGCCTGTAACCAACTAAATTAAGTGTAAACTAATCTTTGTATCAACTTGAGTTTAAACCAACTCATAGAAAAATGTAAAGCAAATGATACTAAAGCACAAGGAGAATTATACACGCTCTTTTCGAGCAAGTTATTTTCTACGTGCTTAAAGTATTCGCGCAATTATGCAGAAGCACAAGATAATTTACAAGATGCATTTTTAACGATTTTTAATAAAATTGAACAATATAAGTACAAAGGCTCTTTTGAGGGATGGCTAAAACGTATAACAGTAAATACAGTATTACAGCGTTACCGTAACGAAAAAGTTTTTGATATTATTAACGAAAACATAACCGAAGATGTAGAAATAGAAGTTGATGAGGAACAAATCTCCATTAACTTTCTTTTACAAATTATACAAGAATTACCAGACAGATACAGATTGGTTTTTAACCTATATGCACTCGATGGGTATTCGCATAAAGACATAGCAGACATGCTAAAAATAACTGTAGGTACTTCAAAATCTAATTTAGCCAGAGCGAGACAAATTTTGAAGCAAACTATAGAGCAACATAACGAAAAGCAAAACCTACAATCCTTATAATGGGAGATAGAAAACATATAGATAGATTATTTCAGGAGCGCTTTAAAGATTTTGAGGCACATCCTGATGATGCGGTGTGGGATAACATAAAAGCTAAGCTTAACGAAAAGAAGAAAAAACGCAGAGTAATACCAATTTGGTGGCGTTACGCTGGGGCTGCTGCACTTTTATTGTTAATGTTTACCATTGGTACGCTTTTATTAAATAATAGCAACACCGAGCAAATTACACCACAAATAGTTGATACCGAAAAAAAAGAGGAAAAAGATACCACTAACAATAAGTCCCAAAATATAAACAGCACCATTGTTAATGATGCGAATACCCCTGTAATTTCTAATGTTAAAGAAAATAAGGTTGAAGGTACACGACCATCAAATACTTATAAAACAGTTATTGAAAACCCTTTAAAATCAACAAAACATGCCCCTTCAGTAGCTAATTCTAACAACACAAAAGATGTTATAAATACTAAAACATCTTCAGGCATTTCTAAAAATAAAGCATTATTAAAAAAAGATGCTCCTAAGAATATAGCTTACAACTCTAAAAATAAAATTGAGGAAAAAAACAATTCAACCTTAAAAAATAAAACTGATATTATTGATAATGAAGTACACAGCCCTACACAAAATTCAACTGCAATAGCGGCTGCCATTAAGAATAGCAAAACAGATACCGCTTTAAATAATAATAAGAAGAAAGAAACTACGGAAGTTGCAACAAACAACCCCAAAGAAAAACCACAATCTATTGAAGATGCTATAGAAGAAAACAAATTGCTTCTTGAGGAGGAAAACACAGAGGTTGCCACTTCAAACAAATGGAGTATCGCACCAAACGCTGCTCCTGTTTACTTTAGTAGTTTAGGTAAAGGCTCTACCATTGGTGCAGATTTTAATGAAAATTCCAAAAGTGGGGAAGTAAACATGAGTTATGGCCTTAATGCTAGTTATGCTTTAAACAACAGGCTTACCATACGATCTGGAATAAACAGGGTAAACTTAGGCTACAACACTAACGATGTTTTGGTTTTTAGATCTGTAAGTGCAAATGCGAGCACTAAAACCCTACACACGCTAAGTAGTAATGTGTCTGGTAATATGGCTGAACCTCTTGCTATAAGTGCTGGAGAAGACGTTTCTATAATGAGTGCCACAGCATTTAAATCTAGAAATATTTTGGCATTAGAAACAGCAAATACAAGTATAAATCAGTCGTTTGGCTTTATTGAAGTGCCATTAGAGTTACAATATGCTATTTCTACAAAACGTTTAGGCGTAAATGTTATAGGAGGGTTTAGTTCGTTGTTTTTAAACAACTACGAATCCTTTTCGGTAGTAGAAGGCGAGCGTACACGTTTACAAGAAAACGATAATATTAATAATACAAGTTATAGTGCCAATTTTGGTTTGGGCTTAAATTACAAAGTATCTAAAAAAATTAATTTGAATTTAGAACCCATGTTCAAATATCAAATAAACACATTTAAAAATACGTCTGGTGATTTTCAACCTTTCTTTATTGGGGTTTACACCGGCTTCGGAATTAAATTTTAGGTTTTTGGTTAGATTGATATTGGTTTCCATTAAGCTCGGAAATTAATATCTGGAAAAAACTGCTCTTCCCCAAGAGCAGTTTTTTAGTTTAAAACGCTTTTAATTGATCTAAAATCACACTTCTAGAAGCTTCATTTAAACGCCTAGTATCATTTATAGTTAAGCCCTCCGTTGAAATAAATTTATGAATCTTAGCGCGCATTTTCCCAGGGCCTCCACTAAAAAACGTATACGAAAACCGTTTTTTGTTATCGGCAAAAGTTAAAGGTACAATGGGTATTTTATGGTTTATTGCTAACCTAAATGCGCCATCTTTAAATTCATCTAGTAGTATATGTTCTTCTGGAACGCCACCTTCTGGAAAAATACAAATACTCAAACCTTGTTTTAATCGTTTTTGGGCCCTTAAAAACACAGCTTGCCTACTTTTTACAGAACTCCTATCTACCAAAATACAGGTGCGCTTATAGAAAAACCCAAACAATGGTATTTTAGCCAATTCTGCTTTACCAACAAATACAAACGGATTTTTAACGGCAGTTAGCATTAACATAATATCTGTCATAGATGTGTGGTTGGCTATAAACATGTAGCTCTTGCCTTTTTCTGGTAGTTGTTCTCTTTCAATTTTATAACGAAACCCCATCCCAATTAAAATAAACTTAGCCCATCCTCGGGCCAGTTTAAAAAAGAACGGATACCAAGACTCCTTAGAAATAGATATTAATAATACGGGAAAAAGCACTAAAATTGGCAGCGTTACAAGAACATAAAACCAAATACGGTACAAAAACCAAAATATGTATTTAAAAACTTTCATCAGCATCAAAAATAAGCAATTGTATTGAGCAATTTTGTGAAAACGTTTACCTTTGCTCTTGGTTTAAAATTTAAGTTTAATTTAAATGAGATTCCCACGTTTGTGGGAATGATGGAATGGCAAGAATACTTACAGGCATACAAAGCACAGGAACACCGCATTTGGGGAATATTTTAGGCGCTATTATACCAGCAATAAAAATGGCCGAGGACCCTAAAAACGACTCGTACTTGTTTATTGCAAATCTACACACACTAACCCAAATAAAAGATGCTGCTACACTTAGGGAAAACACCTATTCTACAGCAGCAACGTGGCTAGCCTTTGGTTTAGATATTGAAAAAACCGTGTTTTACAGACAAAGCGATATTCCGCAAGTAACCGAACTGTCTTGGTATTTAAGCTGCTTTTTTCCATATCAGCGCTTAACTTTGGCCCATAGTTTTAAGGATAAAGCCGATAGGTTAGAAGATGTAAATTCTGGTTTATTTACCTACCCAATGCTTATGGCTGCCGATATTTTGCTGTACGATGCCAACATTATTCCTGTGGGGAAAGACCAACTACAACATATTGAGATGACACGCGATGTCGCCTCTAGGTTTCATGCACAAATGGGAGATACCTTTGTTTTACCAGAAGGTAAAATTCAAGAAAACACCATGCTTGTTCCAGGAACCGATGGTGAAAAAATGAGCAAGAGTAGAAATAATATTATTAATATTTTTCAGTCGGACAAAAAACTGCGTAAGCAAATTATGTCTATTAAAACCGATAGTACGCCGCTTGAAGCTTCTAAGGATTGGAACGCCTGTAATTGTTTTGCTATTTATAGTTTGTTGGCCAATGAAACACAAATAGCCGAAATGAAAGCCAATTACGAAAATGGTGGCTACGGCTATGGGCATGCAAAACAAGCGCTATATGAATTAATTACAGATAAATTTGCTGAACCACGCGAACGCTACAATTATTATATGAATAACTTAGGCGACATTGATAAAGCCTTAGCCATTGGTGCTGAAAAAGCTAAACACGTAGCTGATGGTGTTTTAGCTAGAGTTAGGGAGAAGGTTGGGTATTAATTAGGTTTTGTAAAAACAGAAATATCATAATTTTAAACTGATGTTATCCAGTAGTTAGGCAACAAGCTAGTACAAACCCGAAAATAGAACTGAAAAATGGCTCTGAATGAATTAAAGAAAGAACTAAATAAAATGGAAAAGACTGAAATTATTAAACTGATTTCAGAATTATATAAAAAAGTACCCGACGCAAAAAACTATTTGGATATTTACGCAACTGGGGAAACTAAAGAGCTTGCAGAAAAATACAAAAAACAGATTGAAAAATATATTTATCCTAATGGGAGAAATATGGAATTACGTGAAACCGAAGCACGAAAAATAATTCGCACAGTTCGAAAAATGAAAATCACGGCATTAAACGTGGAATTGGAATTGCATTACGTTAGTTGTTGTTTAGAAATTATTGAAGATTTCGGGTATTGGAACGAAAATTATTATATAGCTTTAGGAAAAATGTTTGACAATGCAATAAATGGAATTTATGAACTTGGAATGCAAGATAAATATAATGAAAAAATAATGTTTTTATCTTCAAAAGCAAGTGAATATGGAATTGAATTAGATTATTAAGGGAAAAAAGCCAGTGGCTAACACCATACAAAATTAATTGCTTGCTTCTAGCCTACTTACGAAAATCCTCGCGGATTTTCTTTGTCTGCAATTATTTACTAAATTAGCTAAAAACCACCGCAACTAAATCTTGTACAAACACGTTGTGTGCATTTTGGCTATATTACCAAGATTTGGTATATTTGAGTAAAATATAGTCAAAATGGGAAAAAACACATCAATATCACTCGGAAATCATTTTGAGGATTTCATAAGAGAAGAAGTAAATTCTGGAAGATATGGTTCAGTTAGCGAAGTAATTCGTTCTGCTTTACGCTTGTTAGAACGTGAAGAAAAAAAGGAAAGGGAACTGATTAAAGCTCTCGAAGTTGGTGAAAATAGTGGATTTGTTGAAAATTTTGACCCAAAAAAACATCTGAAAGAATTACATCATAAACACTTATGAGTAAAAACAAATATCGCATAAGTCTACAAGCGATTGAGGATTTAGATAAAATTTGGATTTATACGCTCAATAAATGGTCTAAAGAACAAGCTGACAGATATTACGACTTAATAATTACTGAAATTGAATTTATTGCTGACAACTTTATGACTGGAAAGTCAGCGGAACAAACTCGAAAGAATTATCGAGTGACTAAAATAAATTCCCATTTGATTTTTTATAGAAAAGTGGAAAATGATATTGTGGAAATAGTTAGAGTTTTGCACCAAAGAATGGATATTAAAAAACAACTAAAATAAAAAACTGCACACAACAACGCATAAAATTTATTGCTGGTTCTAGCCTACTTACAAAAATCCTAACAGATTTTCTATTCGGTTTTTATTTGCTAACTTTAGTGCTTAAGCCACGCAACAAACCATATACAAACACGATTTCTTTGTGCGCCGGAATTTATATAACCTCAAACAACTTTCCGGGTAAAGGCCTAATTACGCCCTTTAATTCCATATTTAATAAAGTACCAGATACTTTAAATATAGGTATATTACAATTTAGAGCAATAACGTCCAACTGTTGTTTATCGTTAGCTTTTAAGTAATTATATATCAGTTTTTCCGTATCATCCAGCTCTACAAATAATTGCTTTTGTACAGGAGGTTTGGCTGCTAAGCCTGTTAAAGTATCTTCCAGTTGCCAATTCAAAAGATAAGGGACGTCCAAAGGCGTTGTCATCATATGGGCTTTTTGGTATTTAATAAGGTTGTTGCAGCCAGCACTAAGTTGGTCTGTAGTCCGTCCTGGTACTGCAAACACATCGCGATTGTAAGAGTGTGCAATATCTGCAGTAACCAAACTACCGCCTTTTTCGGCAGACTCTACTACTATAGTGGCTTCACTTAATCCTGCAATAATTCGGTTTCGCTTTAAAAAGTTGTTTCTATCAAAGGTATCAGTACTCCAAAAATCTGATAAAAATCCACCGTTCTTTTCAACATCAACCATATATTTTTTGTGTACTTTCGGATAGATTTGATTTAGCCCATGCGCCAAACAACCTACTGTTTGTAAATTGTGCTTAATGGCATTTTTATGAGCAGTAATATCGGTACCATAAGCAAACCCAGAGACAATTACAGGATTGTATGGCTTTAAAGCTTCAATTAATTTTTCACAAAACGCAATGCCTGTAGCGGTAATTTTTCTAGTACCAACTACACTTATAATGTGTTTTTGTTTTAAATTAATGTTACCCGTTTGAAATAATAAAATAGGGCCATCTACACAATGCTTTAACTTCTCGGGGTACGCTTCATCCTTAAAATAAGATACACCTATGGCATTTTGTTTAATAAATTGTATTTCCTTTTCTGCTTCCTTTAAGTGGTTTGTATTGAATAACTCGCTTAAAACAAATTCGCCAATACCATCAATTTTTAGTAGGCGTTGCTTTGTTTCTTTTAAAACCGCTTCGGCAGACCCACAATGGCCAATAAGTCGTTTTGCCGTAATGTCGCCAACATTAGGCACATGTTGTAGAGCCAAAGTATAGAGTAATTCGGTATCAGTCATTTCAGCATTTTAATTTCTATTGCAAGAAAAGGATTTTTTTATTGAACTCATACAAGCTTTTTTAATTGGCTTTAAAATAATCTTTTTTGTTCGCTTCAATACAAAAAAGTCTATACGAGTTCATTGTTAATAAATAGTTAGCCTAAAAACACAATAAAAACCATATTTTTTTAAATTTGCTTCATGCAATTAGAATCCTTTATTAGCGACCTACTATACAGATACGAATGTGTGATTGTGCCAGACTTTGGTGCTTTTTTAACTGAACGACAATCGGCCTTTATAAACGAAAAAAACAATACGTTTAACCCACCTAGAAAGGTAATTGCCTTTAACGAGCAAATACAGAATAATGATGGTTTGTTGGCACGTTATATTGCTGATGTAGAAAAAATACCTTTTGAAGTTGCAGTAAAAAAAATAAAAAAACGTGTAAAAATCTTAAAATCGTACCTAACCGAAGGCGAAACCATTACGTTTAATAATATTGGCGATATTGTTTTTAATACCGAAGGTAAAATTGTTTTTGAACCTTCGTATAACCTTAACTACCTTACAGACGCTTTCGGTTTGTCTCAATTTGAATCTGCTGTTGTTACACGAGATGTTTATAAGGATACAGTTGAAGCTATTGAAGAAACTGCACCTATTACAATTACTCTAGAAAAGCGTAAAAACAAAGGGTATTTAAAATATGCTGCCGTAGCCTTAATTGCCTTAACATTAGGTGGTGTAGTGGCATCAAAATATTACGTTGATCAAATTGAAGCGCACAATATGCTGGCTCAAGAAGATGCAAAACAACAGTTAGATACTAAAATACAAGAAGCTACTTTTAGTTTAAATCCGCTGCCAGCAATTACTTTAAATGTTACCAAACAAACGGGCAATTATCATATAGTTGCTGGTGCTTTTAGAATAGAAGACAACTGCAATAAAAAGGTAGCACAATTAAAAGCTGAAGGCTTTAGTGCTCGTAAAATTGGCGCAAACCGTTACGGCTTACACCAAGTAGCTTATGCGAGTTATGAAGGTAGACTTGAAGCGCTTAAAGCACTACGAAATATTAAAAAAACGCATAACAAAAATGCGTGGCTATTGGTGCAGAAATTGGATTAGTTTATAAAAATCCCATTTTATTTGTTGCTTTAATATGTACCTTTGCAACTTCAAAATTTAAAGATGCAAGCAAAGACTCCCGAACAATCTAAAGCTATAATGACCGATTTGGTATTACCAAGCGAAACTAACCCATTAAACAACTTATTTGGTGGCGAATTGTTGGCGCGTATGGATCGTGCAGCTAGTATTGCTGCTAGACGCCATAGCAGACGCATAGTAGTTACAGCATCGGTTAACCACGTGGCCTTTAATAGGGCTGTGCCTTTAGGAAGCGTGGTTACTGTTGAGGCGAAAGTATCTCGCGCTTTTAAAACCTCCATGGAAATTTATATTGATGTTTGGATGGAAGACCGAGAATCTGGGGCTAGAACCAAGGCCAACGAAGCTATTTACACCTTTGTAGCTGTTGATGAAACAGGGCGCCCTGTTAAAATACCCGAGGTAACTCCTGAAACCGAACTTGAAAAATCTCGCTACGATGCTGCATTGAGACGGAAACAATTAAGCCTCCTGCTTGCTGGCAAAATTAAACCAGATGACGCTACAGAGCTAAAAGCATTGTTTGATTAATTGAATTAAGCAGTACGCTATAATTCTAAACTCTTTTTTTTTTAAAACCTTAAATAAAAGACTATAGTGCTGAAGTTAAAACAGCATCTATTCTCTAAACAAATGTTAAAGTTTTTACTTTTTTAATTAAATTAGCCATTCACTAACTAGAAATTTTTAAAATATGTTAAAAGAATTCAAAGAATTTGCAATGAAGGGCAACCTTGTAGACATTGCAGTAGGTTTTGTAATGGGTGCTGCTTTTAAAGAAGTTGTATCATCATTTACAGGAGGAATTGTATCACCATTAATTGGTTTAATTTTCGATTCAGATTTCAAATCATTAAGGTATAAATTAAAAGAAGGCACATTAAACGATGCAGGAGAAATGGTAGGAGAAGTATTTTTAGAGTACGGTACTTTTTTAACGAATGTTATTGACTTTATTATAGTGGCTTTCGTAATGTTCTTGGTAGTAAAAGGCGTAAATAAAATGAAGAAAAAAGAGGAGCCAGCACCAGAAGCACCAGCAGGACCAACACAAGAGGAATTACTAATGGAAATTAGAGATGCGCTAAAAAAATAACAAAGTGTTAATTAAATAACAACCTGTTATTTGTTGTTAAAAAGCCCTTGTTTTCTTGAACTAAGGGCTTTTTTTGTTCCATGAATTACAATTAATACTTAGTTTTGCGCACGCTTTTATAAAACGTTAAACAACGTGTACGTTATATTTTAAATGTTTATTACAACACAAAATTCATTATAAAACGTTTCATGTTACAAATTAATACTAATAAAATAAACAGATGAAAGTAGCTGTAGTTGGTGCCACTGGAATGGTGGGCGAAGTCATGTTAAAAGTTCTTGCTGAACGTAATTTTCCTGTAACGGAATTAATTCCTGTAGCGTCTGAGCGCTCTGTGGGTAAAACTATTTCTTATAAAGGTAAAGATTATACCGTTGTTGGTTTAGATACTGCGGTTGCTATGAAACCAGACATTGCTTTATTTTCTGCTGGTGGAGGCACATCTTTAGAATGGGCACCTAAATTTGCCGAGGCTGGTACAACCGTGGTAGATAATTCTTCAGCGTGGCGTATGGATCCTACTAAAAAATTGGTAGTACCAGAAATTAATGCTAGCGAATTAACTAAAACCGATAAAATTATTGCAAACCCTAACTGTTCTACAATTCAGTTAGTAATGGCTTTAAATCCACTTCATAAAAAATATAAAATGAAACGTGTAGTGGTTTCCACATACCAGTCTGTTTCTGGTACCGGTGTTAAAGCGGTGCGCCAGTTAGAAAATGAGATTGCTGGTATTGAGGGCGAAATGGCGTATCCTTATCCCATAGGAAGAAATGCTTTACCACATTGTGATGTGTTTGAAGATAATGGCTATACTAAAGAAGAAATGAAGTTGGCCAGAGAGCCACAAAAAATAATGAACGACAGTACTTTTTCTGTGTCTGCAACGGCAGTAAGAATTCCAACAGCTGGTGGACATTCAGAATCTGTTAATGTTGAATTTGAAAATGATTTTGATTTGGCCGATGTTCGTAAATTATTGCAAGAAACACCTGGTGTAATAGTTCAGGATAATACAGACACTAATACTTACCCTATGCCAATTTTTGCGCATGATAAAGATGAAGTGTTTGTAGGACGTATCCGTCGTGATGAAACACAACCCAACACCTTAAATATGTGGATAGTTGCCGATAATCTGCGTAAAGGTGCCGCTACAAACACCATACAAATTGCAGAATATTTAATCGAGAATAATTTAGTGTAACGATAACCTTTCTTGGTTATAAAAGGCTTCTATTCATTAGAAGCCTTTTTGGTTTATATGTTTACCTAATATTTGCGTTAGAAAAGATACTAAATACAATGCATTAAGTACTGTTTTTTGCGGATGGGCTCGCGTTAGGGATTGCAGTGGTAGCTTTTGCCGAGGCACGCATCGAGGCAAAACTTTTAACGTAAAGCCCGACCCCGCCGAAAAGCGGGGTAACGCCCAAAAACATTAACATTATATAAACAGGTTAAAATTTATAAATCTGCTATTTTTGATGAAATTAATAGCACTATTATGAAAAAACTAATACTAACCACACTCATTATTATCGTAATAATGGGTTGTAAAGAAACTCAAGACAAAAACAATATTGTGGTGAATTATCCAAAAACAAAAACTGTTGATACCGTAGATACATATTTTGGTGTTGAGGTTAAAGACCCCTACAGATGGCTAGAAGACGATAGAAGCAGCGATACCGAAGCCTGGGTGAAAACACAAAACAAAACTACTTTTAATTATTTGGATAACATACCTTTTAGGGAAGATTTAAAAGAACGCTTATCTAAATTATGGAATTACGAAAAATTAGGCGCACCTTTTATTGAAGGCGATTACACCTATTTTTATAAGAACGATGGTCTGCAAAATCAATATGTAATCTATCGCCATAAAACAAGTGAGGCCCCTAGTACAGCATCTGTTTTTCTAGATCCAAACACGTTTTCAGAAGATGGCACAGTATCGTTGGGAAATATTAGTTTTTCAAAAAACGGAAAAATTGCCGCTTATTCTATTTCTGAAGGTGGTAGCGACTGGCGCAAGATTTTAGTTATGGATGCTGAAAGCAAAAAAATAGTTGAAGATACTTTAGTTGATATTAAATTTAGTGGTATTTCTTGGTACAAAAACGAAGGCTTCTACTACTCTAGTTATGATAAGCCAAAGGGTAGTGAACTTTCTGCTAAAACAGATCAGCACAAAGTCTATTATCATAAATTAGGAACTCCACAAAAAAACGACAAACTCATCTTTGGTGGAACCCCAGAAGAAAAGCATAGGTATATTTATGCTACCGTTACCGAAGATAACAGGTATTTAGTGATTTCACCTAAAATCTCAACTTCGGGCAACAAACTATACATCAAAGATTTATCGCAACCTAACAGCGGGTTTACCACTATTGTAGATCATACCAATAGTGATACTTCTATTATTGATAATACAGGTAGTACATTGTTTTTAGTTACCAATTTAAACGCACCTAATAAAAAAATTGTATCGGTTGATGCGTCTAACCCTACACCTGAGAATTGGAAAGATGTTATTCCAGAAACTGAACATGTGCTATCGCCTTCAACTAGTGGCGAATATTTTATAACAGAATACATGGTTGATGCCATTTCTAAAGTATTTCAATACGATTACAACGGAACATTAGTAAGAGAAATTAAACTTCCCGGTGTTGGTAATGCCAATGGCTTTGGGGCTAAAAAAGAAGAAAACATAGATTATTACTCCTTTACTAATTACAACACCCCAAGCAGTATTTATAAACTAAATTTAGAGACAGGTACATCAGAATTATATTGGAAGCCATCAATTGCTTTCAATAGCGAAGATTATGAAAGCAACCAAGTATTTTACACCTCAAAAGATGGTACAAAAGTACCTATGATAATTACGCACAAAAAGGGTATTGAATTGAACGGTAAAAACCCAACTATTCTTTATGGTTATGGCGGATTCAATATTAGTTTAAACCCATCATTCAGTATTACCAATGCTGTTTGGATGGAACAAGGTGGTATTCTAGCGGTTCCTAACCTTCGTGGTGGTGGTGAATATGGTAAAAAATGGCATATTGCAGGTACTAAAATGCAAAAGCAAAATGTGTTTGATGATTTTATTGCCGCTGGTGAATATTTAATTGAGAACAAATACACATCTTCAGATTATTTAGCAATTAGAGGAGGTTCAAACGGTGGTTTACTGGTAGGTGCGGTAATGACACAACGTCCAGATTTAGCTAAAGTAGCGCTGCCTGCTGTTGGTGTTTTAGATATGTTACGTTACCACACGTTTACCGCAGGTGCAGGTTGGGCTTACGATTATGGAACTGCAGAAGACAATAAAGATATGTTTGAGTATTTAAAAGGGTATTCGCCTGTGCACAATGTGAAAGAAGGTGTAGAATATCCGGCCACTTTAGTAACTACAGGAGACCACGACGACCGCGTTGTACCTGCACACAGTTTTAAGTTTGCGGCAGCATTACAAAGTAAACAAACAGGAAACAACCCAACGCTAATACGCATTGAAACCGATGCTGGCCATGGCGCAGGAACGCCTGTAAGTAAAACTATTGAGCAGTATGCCGATATTTTTGGCTTTACACTTTACAATATGGGTTTTGAAACCTTACCAAGTAAAGCAAATGAGGCATTAAAAGGATAATTTAAATACATAACCCATTTAGACCTGCAAGGTTTTAAAAACCTTGTAGGTCTTACTTTTTAGCCTATGCTAAACATATCACATCTAAGCTTTTCATATGGTAAAACCAAAGTTTTAAAAGACATTTCTTTTGAAGTAAAACAGGGTGAAAATGTAGCCATAATAGGGGAAAGTGGCTCTGGAAAAAGTACGCTACTCAAATTATTGTATGGTGAGTATGATTTGAATGACGGACAAATTTTTTGGAAAGACACCGAAATTTTAGGGCCAAAATACAACCTTGTTGTTGGATACGATTTTATGAAATACGTCGCCCAAGAATTCGATTTAATGCCTTTTATTACAGTTGAAGAAAACATAGCGAAACATTTGTCTCGATTTTTTCCAGAGGAAGCTCAACAACGCGTAGATGAATTAATTAAAGTGGTACAACTTGAAGCATTTGCTAAACGTAAAGTAAAGACATTAAGCGGCGGACAAAAACAGCGTGTTGCACTTGCAAGAGCCTTAGTAAAAGCACCCGAAATTTTGTTGTTAGATGAACCTTTCGGTCATATAGATAATTTTAAAAAACAAAGTTTAAGACGTAGTGTTTTCAAATATCTAAAAGACAAAAACATTACGTGTATCGTGGCTACCCACGATAAAGAAGATGTGCTTGGGTTTGCAGACCGCATGATTGTATTACATGATAATACTATTGTTGCAAATGCGCAACCAAAAGAACTTTTTGAAAATCCTGAATCTCCACTCATTGCAGCCTTTTTTGGGGAATTTAATGTGCTTAACAATACCATTTATTATGCACATCAACTAAAAATTGTATTGAAAAAAACCAATTTAAAAGGTATTGTAAAAAATACCTATTTTAACGGTGCCAATTGGTTAATTGAAGTTAATTGTAACAATAAACACTTGTTTATTCATCATAATGAAAAAATAGAAAGTGGCGAAATTGTTTTTATAGCTTTTAGCTAATGGCATCTTATCGTATACATACAACAAAAGAGCTTAACTTAATTTCTCGCCGTCTTAAAACACGAAAACACAATTGTTTCGGTTACTACTATTGTTTCAGTAGTTGTGGGTTTTAAGTAAATTGACATTTATTCTTCCAACATATCTGCCAAATTATTATCAATATAATATTAGGCGTATTAATAGTTCCTATAGCTATTTTATATTGGAGTTTTAAGGGCTAGCTAAAGCAGCGCATAATGGCAAAAGATTAAAAGAATTGCTTTAGTTATTTATCAAACCTCTTTAACAACGCTGGCAAATAAAAAATATCTGTAATTAAAGCAATACCAACGGTTATGGCACATAAGGCACCAAAATCCCTCACCGAAGGTGTTGAGCTAGAAGCAATAATTAAAAACCCACCAACCAAAGCAATGGTTGTAGATAATAGTGCACCGCCTGTGTAATGCATTGCGTTGTCCATACGTTCTTCTGGAGTACCATGTTCCCCCTTACGCTTTCGGTATTTATGTACTAAGTGAATGGTATCATCCATAGCAATTCCTAACATTATGGGTGTAATCATAGCTGTAGTAACATCTAAGGGAATATGTAACACATTCATAAAAATTGCTAAAATGGCGAGCGGCAGTATATTGGGAATTAATACCAAAATTGTAGTTCTTAAACTTTTTATGAAAAACCACAAGCATAGAAACGCCACGAAAAATGCTGCAAAAAATGATTTAAACTGTGTTTCGAGAATAAAATTATTTAGCTGTGAAAATACCACTGCAAAGCCATTTATCTTCAAATTAAAAAGATTTGTATCAAAAGTATCTTCAAAAGCTGTTTTTATATCGTGCAACACCTGTTCTAACTCAGAGGTTCGCATTTCCATTAAGGTTAGCGTAAATCCAGCACTAGATAAATCTTCAGAAAACAACTTAAAAAAGCTGTTTTCGGCAACATCAACTTCTGCTAAGGTATTTTTCAATTTTCCTTCAGAAATATTAGATGGAAATAAAACAGGTGACCGTTTTTCTAAAAAAGATTTGATGGTAACCACCGAAACGGGTGAAGATATCAACGGGTTTTCCTGTAATTTGTTATGAAACACTTCTAACTTTTCCAACGCTTCCTTATTTAAAATAGCAGTACCATTGTTGGTTGAAACGTTAAGCTGTAACCTATTGCTACCGCCCAGTTCTACTTCCACGGTTCTCAGGTCGTTTTTAGCTTCACCTTCTGCTAATAAATCTCGAGAATTGGTATCAATATCCACTTGAAAAATAGAATACAGTCCAAAAAGTAACACTAGTGTAAACACCGTAATTAAGGACGTTTTATATGCAGATGTAAACGTGTTTAACCACTCAATAAATTTGGTTTGCGAAATAAAATGGAGCTTTAAAATGGGTTTGGAGCTTTTAAAATTTAAGCTCATAAAACTAAAACCAATAATGGTAATAACATATACCAAAATAAAGCTTAATACCAAGCCTATACAGGTAAAAACACCCATATTCTTAAATGCAGGAAGTGGCGATATATACAAGGCAAAATAACCAACAAAAGTGGTTACGGTAGTGTAAAAGCAAGGTGTTAAGCTTCTACGAATAGCAATAGTAATTAAATTAACTTTAGAAAGCGATGTGTTTGCAATACCTTCTTTATGGTAAATATTTATAATATGTACGGCATCACTAACGCTATACACCATAAGAATTGTAGGTATTAGCATAGAAATCATGTTCAACGCAAAACCAAAAGAGGTAATTATACCAAATAGTAAACTAATAGGAACTGCTACAGAAAGCAAGGCAATTAATAAATACCGCTTACTTGGTAATAAAAATAAAAGCAGAATGGTAATAACTAAAACCGTTAGTATACCAAAGGTTAAACTCTCCTTGTAAATACCTTTGCTGTAAGCTTCGTTAAGCACAGGTGGTCCTGTGAGGTAATAATTTGAGTAAGATTTATCAATAATAGTTCTAATTTCTACTGCAATATCTTGTCGCTTTTCCTCAATAGTTGGCGTAGGTTTCATTTGGATGTAGAAAAACTGATGCTTGTAGTCTTTTGTTACCAATTGCGATGCAATATTTGGTAGTTTTGAAAATAGGCTTTTTAGCCCTTTTTCGCTGCGTTTTGGGTTATACAAATCATCAAAAATTATCTTATCATTCGCATAAATAGGATATTTAGCCTTTGCTAAGCTGAATGTAGTTTTTACATAAGGCAATGTTTCAATGTCTTGGTGTAATTGTTTTAGAGCGTTTACATCGTTTTCTCCAATGGCATTTTTAACAGGTAGCATAGCAATAAAAATCTCATCTGATCCAAATTTTTCCTGAAACTCAATATACGCTTTATAACTGGGATCGTCTTCTAAAAACCATATAGACAGCGAGTTATCTACACTAAGTTTATTAAGGGTTTGGTGACCTGCAAGTGCCATTAACACCGTAAACATTACAATAATTACAATTCTGAATTTTATAATGAATTGTATACTATGTTTTAGTTTATTCATAACTAACAAAAGGCGTAAGCCCCGTAATTGCCGTGGTGGGTTAAACTTAAGGGCTGTACTTTAGATTTTACATGAATGCTTGGAACACCGTGTCTTGAGGTTGAAATTTTAAGGTGTGTTTTGGAAACACCAAACACATTTGCTGCTGCTTTTAAAACGGTATTTCTAATAGTTTTACTCTGCGCTTTAGCGGTAGTATTTTTAAATTTGATGACTTTTGAAGTGATGGGTTGCACATCCAACCGTGCTTCAGAAATAATGTAATAAGGCGTTATTTGGGTGGCAACATAACATGTAAATGTTTTAAACCTTACCATACTAATAGCGCCTTCAGTACTACATTCAAACCCTTTAGGATTGTAAAACCTACTTGGATGTTGCTGCGTGTACAATTTATAGGCAGCTTCCTTCATGCTCCATAATTGCCAAACCATCAAAAAAGGGGTTTCAGCATTACGAATCGTAAACTGCTCTTTGGTTGTGAATAGCTTTTCTAAAAATCGTGGACGTTGCCAGTTAGATGCGCTTTTGGCTTCGTTAATATCAACAATATCGTTACCAACCATTACCCTGCTAGTTTGGTATTTACAATAGCCATTGCGGATTTTACATCTAGCATTTTTTCCATGTCCTCATTTTCTAGACGGATATCGAATTCATCTTCAATATCAAGAATAATATCTACCAAGTTTGCAGAGTTTATTTTTAAATCTTTCACAAAATCGGTGTCTTCTGAAAGATTTTTAAAAGCGTCTTCATCTTGAATGTAAGGCTTAATTATCGCTTTTAGCTTGCTTATTAATTCGTTATTCTCCATAGTAATTTTTCTTATGCTAAGTTACGAAACACATCATAAAAAAGACCTTACAGGTTTTAAAAAACCTATGAGGTCTAATAAATCTATTTAATAGGTTTAAAGTGTAAACTTTTTAAACACAACACAAGCATTAACATCACCAAAACCAAAACTGGCTTTAATAATAGTATTGAATGTTGTTTCTATTTTTTGCTGCGGAATTTTTTCGAAATGCACTAAAGCTGCAATTTCTGGGAGTATGTCCTCACAATTAATATTAGGTGCTATAAATTGTTTTTTAAGTTGAATAACGCTCGCCACACATTCTATAGCGCCTGCTGCGGCCAAACAATGGCCAACTAACGACTTTGTTGAGTTTATATAAGGGAATTCATTACCTTTTCTATGTAGGGCTTTCGTCCAGTTTTCTACTTCTAACCCGTCTTTTGATGTTGCTGTTAAATGACCATTAATTACATCAATATCATGTGCAACAACTCCAGAGTTTTCCATGGCCTTAACAATACAATGTTGCACAGCAGTAGGGTTTGGTGCTGTTAGCGTACCACCTTGACGTTGTCCGCCAGAATTTACCGCGCCACCCAAAACCTCAGCATAAATTGTAGCACCGCGTTTTAAAGCACTATCTAAAGATTCTAAAACCAATGCGCCTGCGCCACTTCCTGGTACAAAGCCACTAGCTGTGGCACTCATAGGGCGAGACCCTTCTTTTGGACTGTCGTTGTGTTTGTAAGTCATTACACGCATAGCATCAAAACCGCCCCAAACATAAGGGCCGTGGTCGCTACAACTGCCAACCAACATGCGTTTTGCTTTACCATGTTGTATACGTTCTAAACCCATAAGTAGTGCTTCGGTTCCTGTACTACATGCCGAAGAATTTGTAGTAACTTGGTTGCCTAAACCCAACATACCGCTTAAATAGGCACTTACGCCACTGGTCATGGTTTGCAATACCACAGTACTTCCTAATCGGCGCACATTGCCTTCATCTAATTTGTAAATGGCTTCTCTAAATTTTTCAACACCAGAAGTTCCTGTTCCAAAAATAAGCCCTGTATCTGCATCCAACTCACTTTCGGCATTAATATTGAAACCAGCATCTTTCCAAGCATCAATTCCTGCAATGCAACCGTATAAAATGCCCGAACTATTAAATCCTCGCAACTGCAAATCAGTGAAATATTTTGATTGTAATGCTTCTGAAATATTAGGAATTCCACCTATCTGACAAGAAAAATTTAAATCTTTTAGTTGTTGATGGAATGTAATGCCTGATGTTCCGTTTTTTAACGCTTCGGTGAATTTTGCAACACCAACACCATTTGGTGCAACTACACCTAATCCCGTAATAACTACTCTGTTTTTCATGCTTTTAACATTCCTAAAATTAATCCTTTAACCACCAATTCTCTTTTTGAAAATTTTATATGTTATTTTATCATTAGCATTCCTGCTATGTCTCCTCTTGCTACCAATTCGCCTTTTGAGTTTAGCAGCTTCACTTTACATTTTAATTTATGAAACCGAAAAACTTGTTTTTCTGAAATTACCGTTACTTTTTCTTCAGGCAAAACAGGCAAATAAAAATCCATTTGATGCGATGTTAATGCAATTTTCGGATTTGTAGTTTGGTTCAATTCGTCTTTGAGTAAATAAATACCCAAGCATACCAAACCTATTTGTGCCATACATTCGGTTAAAATAACTCCTGGTGTTATGGGATTATTTTTAAAATGACCTTTATAAAACGATTCGTTTTTTTTGAAGGTGTAGTGTCCAGTAATTCCATGTTCTGAAATTTCATCAATACCATCCACAAATAAAAATGGTTGTTGATAAGGTAAAAGTGCTATGATTTGTTTTTTATTCATAAGTTAAGTAGACCTCACAGGTTTCAAAAACCTGTGAGGTCTTAAATTTATTCTAGTGTTATTAAGTTATTAATGACTGTTTGTTTAAATTGATGTGTATATATAAAATTGGCTTTATCTTCAAACAATCTCAAAACATAGTCGCGCAATAATTTTGTTTCCTTGTTAGACAACATAGCTTTATAAGAAGAATGTTTATACGTTTCAAAACCTTTTATAAACCCATGATGTACTGGGTTTGTATGAATATAAACTATAATATTTTTAAGATATGTTTCGTTTTCAATTTTAATCCTTGAAAATCTATCTTTAAATAAACTCCCTGTTCTGTTATAAGCTTTATTTATAGATTTTGAATAGGCGTTAAATAGGTTTGAAAAGGATTGGGATATTTTTTTTGCTTCTATATTTTCCTTAGTCTTAATTAATAAGTGAAAGTGATTTTTTAATAAGCAATATGCTAGAATAAAACAGACACTACTAATATGTTTATCCATCAAAGTTAGAAAATAAGCATAGTTTTTTTCTTGAATAAAAATATTTTCTTTATTATTTCCACAATTGTAAATATGAAAATATGAATCGGGTAAGAGTACTTCGTATTTCATTTCTAATAAAATTTAGACCTCACAGGTTTCAAAAACCTGTGAGGTCTTATCAAAACGTATTTTTAACTCAAATGTTCCCCGCCATCCACAGGAATAATGGTTCCCGTAATCCAAAAAGCTTCATCTTTACTTAATAAATACACCACATTTGCTACATCTTCAGGAAGCGTTAAACGTTTATTCGGATTTCTAATTAAACTGTGTTTAATGATGTTTTCGCTACCTGGAATCATCCGTAAGGATGCTGTATCTGTAACTCCTGCTTGAATGCAATTAGCTTTTATGCCAAAAGGTGCAAACTCTAAAGCTATGTTTCTAGTTATGGCTTCTAGGGTAACTTTTGCCGCAGAAACCGCCGCATAATTTTGCCATGCTTTGGTATTGCCTTCACTTGTAAAACTTATAATTCGCGCATCATCGGCAAATAATGTAGCTTCGAAAACAGCTTTTGTCCAATCGTATAAACTAATGCCCATGGCGTTTATAGTTAAAGCAAAATCATCATGTTTTAAAACTGGTGTGTCTTCAGAAATCATAGGCTTTAAATTTCCTTTAGCGACACTATGTACCAGCGTTTTAATTTTTCCTTGAGTTCCTAATTCTGCTTTTAAGGTTTCAATTACTACATCACGCTTTTCAGGTTTAAAAGCATCTGTGTTAAACGCTTTAAACTGAATATTTTCTTGTTTTATAGTGTTAAACGCTTCTTGAATTTCGGTGTCTTGCATACGCGGATTTCGGTGTACAATACATATATTTAACCCATGTGTTGCTAGCTTTTTTGCTGTAGCTAAACCAAGACCGCTACTGCCTCCCAAAATTAAGGCCCATTGGTTTTTATTTTGAAATTCTTTCATTTTATATAATATAAACATCTTATGTCTAAGACCTCACAAGTTTTGTAAATCTCTGGAGTCTATCTAATTATCAAGATACTGAATTAAGTTTAGCATACCTAAATTTGTTACCACTCCAACAACACACGTTGGGCGGAAAATCCTGGGCCAAAACTTAGCATAATACCTTTATCGCCTTTTGGTATGTCTCTTTCCATAAACCGTTCTAAAACATATAATACAGTAGCACTACTCATGTTGCCGTATAATCTCAAAACCTCTTTGGTATCATCTATATTTTTACCTAAAACACCAAACAAATCTTCAACGGTTTGCACTATTTTTTTTCCGCCTGGGTGAAATACTAAGTGATCTACATCATCAATGGTTAGGTTGTTTTCTTCTAAAAACGGATGGATAATGTTGGGGAAATGATCTGCAATAGTTTGCGGCACTGTTTGGTCTAGTACCATTTGCAAGCCTGTATTTCGTAATTTGAACCCCATCATATGGTTGGCATCGTAAAAATGGTACATGGCTTCATCTTTAATTTCAGGACCTACTTCATCTTTATAAGACGATAGAATAACACTGGCACAACCATCACCAAAAATGGCTGCACTTACAATGTTTACCATAGAAAAATCTTCTAACTGAAAGGTTGCCGTTGGCGACTCTACAGCAATAACAGCGGCACGTTTGTTGGGGTTAGCTTTTAAAAAATTCTTCGCATAAATAATTCCTGAAACACCGGCAGCACAACCCATTTCTGTTACGGGCAATCGTACAATATCCTGCTTCATTTTTAGGCTATTTATTAAATACGCATCTAACGAAGGAATCATAATTCCCGTGCAACTTACGGTGATAATATAATCTATATCTGTAGGTTGTAAACCTGCTTTATCTAAAGCTTTTACTAAGCTTTTTTCTGCAAGTTTTATACTTTCGCGTATATAAATATCATTTTTTTCTTCAAAAGACGTATTGAGAAATACCTCCTCGGGATTCATTATAGAGTAACGTCTATCTACCGCAGCATTTTCAAAAATTTTAAGCACTTTTCGTTTAAAACGTTCGTCTTGCCCTTTCAACCATAATTCTACAAAAGGCAGAATATCTTTGGTTTCTCGTGTATATTGCGGTAATTGTTTTGCTACCGATGTGATTTTTACTGCCATATATAATATTAGACCTCACAGGTTTTAAAAACCAATGAGGTCTTTAAAACAAAAGGTTTTTTATTTAATTCATTTAGTATTAAAAATAAGCCATTGGTAACGAAATGCCCATTTCCAATAGATTTTTGATGTAAGGTTTAATGTTTCAGAAAGTTTTTCTAAATCTTCTCTTTTAAAAGCGCGAAGAATAGAGGTTAAGCCATCCTGAACAATCATATGATTTGAAATTAACAAACCTAATAATTTAAATAAACCATATGCTAGTTTACTGCGGTGTAAGTCGTTAATAACAATACCCAATTTGGCTTCATACGATAGGTGTTGCAATAAATTTACAATCTCTCCATCTTTAAAGTGATGTAGAAAAAGGGTGCTAAGTACTATATCGAATTCTAAATTTAGAAATGCTTCGGAAAAAATATCTATATTTTGAAATGTAATTTCGGGATAGTTAACCGATAATTCATTAGCATAATCTATCGCATCTTGGTTGGCATCTATACCAACTAAATTAAAACTAAATTGATGTTTACGACCATATTCTGCCACCAACCTTAAAATATCGCCATGGCCACAGCCTAGATCTACAATAGTATAGGTTTTGGCTTTGGGTTGATTATGTAACAGCTGCTTAATGCCGTTTAAGGTAATTGTATTACCTCCAAGCCATTTGTTAATGCTGCCTAATTTATCGAGCGTATCGCGCAATAATGTGCCTTTCATAGAAAAATCGTCCATGATTTCGGTGGCGTTACTTCGGTATGAGGTATCTACAAATAAAGCCATTAAACATTCATAGGTTTGCCGTGTGTTATTCTTATAATTTTTGGTATTAGAAACGGAAACGCAGCAAGTATAACCAATAGTTTTGGCGCTAACCAATTTTGCCTAAATAAGTAAGCTATACTATGCCCAACTTTTAGCCTTAGGCTAAAGGTTTTTTTCCACTGTTTTGTGTAACGTTGCTCTAATGTACTACGTGTTTTAATTTTTCCTTCAAGATAATCAATTATTAGTTTTGAAGCTAATTGGGCACTTCTAATTGCCATTCCCATACCATTACCACATAACGGATGTATCATACCCGCTGTATCGCCACACATAATAATATGATGTGCTACTGGCTGTTTGGTTTCAAAAGAAATTTGACTGATTGTGAGTGGTTTTTCAAACTGAGGTGTTGTGCTTTTAAATAGCGCTTTTAACTTTTTATTTTTGAATACAACAGCTTCCTGAAACGCTTCTATATTTTTAAACATTTTAAACGCTTTAAAATTGGTAATATAACATAAGTTAATATGATTATTCTCAACTTTTGAAACCCCACAATAGCCTCCTTTAAAGTTATGTAATGCCACTTTATCTTCTGAGAAATGCCCTGTAACATGTATTTTAACGCCCAAATACGGCGATTTCTTTTTTATGAATTTTCGCCCCAATTGCACATCTAGGTTAGAACGTTTCCCGTAGGCGCCAATAACAATTATAGATTGTAAACATCCGTTTAATGAAGTTTCAACCTGAAAAGTGTCTGCTTTAAAAACTACATTAGTTACAGTATCCTGAAGCACTGTAACCTTGTGCTTTAGTGCCAATTTATAGAGCTGAAAATCCATTTCGTAACGGCTCATTCCAAAGCCACCAAGAGGTAATTTGGCCTTTATACTTTTATTATTGTGCGTTGTTAGTTCAAAATTAGTTATGCATTTTGCGCCAAATTCAAAAGGGTTAAATCCTAAATAGTTAAAATATGGTAACACCTCGTTAGACACATATTCACCACAAACCTTGTGTTTAGGGTACTTGTTTTTTTCAATAAGCAATACCTTATATTTTGCTTTTGCTAAATGAATTGCACTGGTTAAACCTGCTAAACCGCCACCAATTATAATAACATCGGTTTTATTTGTTTTCATTACATTTTTGTAATGCATACGTTACGCTTCTTAATTTTTTTGTTTAAGTTACGTAAAAGCGTAATGAGATTTTAGTTTTTTTATATTATTTCTAGAATTGTGAATTGTTGAGTTCTAAACGTAATGGTATCACCTACATGTTTAGATAAAAGTAGTTTACCAATAGGCGTTGCAGCAGAAATACCATAAAATAATTGGTTGTTAATTTGTAGTTCGCCTACGCTTACCGCAATAAAATAGTTGGCTGCAGAGGTTTTTACAATACTGCCTAGAGCTACATTTTTATGCGATAGTTCTGGATTAATTTTTTGTAAAATCTTTTGTTGGTTTTGTAGATCTGCCAGTTGTTTTCCTGCTTTTTCCCGCTCTAATTGTAACATAGCACGACCTGTTTCATGTTTATCGCCCGCACTACTTTTTGTTTCAGATAGCAATGAATTTTGAATATCTGAAATTGTATCCTGTATGGTCTTTAAACGTTGGTTCAGGAGGTTTTGGCATTGTTTATATAATTCTTGTTTTATATTCATAGCGTTAATTCTGCCAATTCCTTACCTATTAAACTACCAACAGCAACACCCATACCTCCTAGCCTTACACCGCAAAATACATTGCTTGATACCTGTTTTACAATAGCTTGTTTTTGATTGCCCACACCCATAATACCGCTCCAACGGTGTTCAATCTCATAAGTGTAATTAGGCAAAATAGTAGTGCTTAAAAGCTTTTCTAATGCATTTTGAATCGTTGCTGTTTCTCCCAATTGCGTAGTTGTTTCCCCCTTAAAATCTAAATGCCTACCGCCTCCAAGTAAAATTCGGTTATTTACATTTCTAAAATAAAAATAGCCTTTATCTAAGTGAAATGTGCCTTTTACATTAAGGTCTGCAATAGGCTTTGTTATTACTATCTGCGCTCTAGCAGGCTTTACATCTTCTTTTAATAATTGTGAAGCAAATCCGTTAGTAGCAATATATAATTTTGAAGCTGAAAACTCGAAGTGATTTGTTTTTATACGTATTGAATTATTAGCCTCTATAATGTCTTCAACCAAAACCGCATTTAAAATTTTAATACCTTTTGATTGTACTAGTTTAAGAAGCGCATCCATCATAGCTCCAGTATCAATTTGTCCTTCAAACTGATTGAAAATGTAATCGCTCTCTATATTTTTAAATTTAAAAATATTATCCTTTAAGCTAAATACATCATCTTTAAAAATTGGTTTAAGTAATTTATTAACAACTGATTTACGTGCAATACAGGTTTTAAATAATGCTTTGTTTTTTTCTAAGAACAATTCGTAACCACCTAATTGTTGAAAATTAAGTTGTTTGTCGCCTAAGGTTTGTCTTAACAATTTTAATCCTTCTGCTCTTTTCTTTACCAATTGAAACACCTCTTCTTCGGTATGCGATTTTAAATCTTCTAGAATTTCACTTAAGCTCCCAAAACATGCAAATCCTGCATTTTTTGTACTGGCACCTTGTGGTAATATGCCTTTTTCTAATATGATGATTTTTGCTTTAGGGTACAATTCTCTTAATTTTAAGGCACAACTAAGACCAACAATACCACTACCAACAATACAAAAATCGATGTTAGATAACCATGACTTTATTTCCCAGTAAGACAACTGCATCATGCTAAGTTAGAATTTTAAATTGAAATTTTAAATGGCATTAAGTCTTGTGGCTGTATTTTTTATGTAAAAAAATGAATAACAACCCTTAGGGAATAAAACTTATGTGCTTTAAGGTTACCAACATTGCGTACCCCTAGCAGTAACGCTGTAAAAAACCTGTTTGCTTAACGCAGGTATGTAAAAAAAAATCCCGATTTACATCGGGACTTCATTATTTATTCTTCAACTTGCTTTTGCATTTTAAAATCTTCCATAAACTTGGTAGTGTAATTACCAGCCAAATAATCTGGATGATCCATGAGTTGCCTATGGAATGGTATTGTTGTTTTAATACCCTCAATTACAAACTCATCTAAAGCACGTTTCATTTTATTGATGGCCTCTTCTCTTGTTTGAGCAGTGGTTATTAATTTAGCAATCATGGAATCGTAATTTGGCGGAATAGTATAGCCTGCATAAACGTGGGTATCTAAACGTACACCATGACCTCCTGGAGCGTGTAATGTAGTGATTTTTCCGGGTGATGGCCTAAAACCATTATAAGGATCTTCAGCATTGATACGGCACTCTATAGAATGCAGTTTAGGATCGTAGTTTTTACCAGAAATTGGCACGCCCGCAGCAACTAAAATTTGCTCTCTAATTAAATCGAAATCTATAACTTGTTCTGTAATTGGGTGCTCTACCTGTATACGGGTATTCATTTCCATAAAGTAGAAGTTGCGGTGTTTATCTACTAAAAATTCTATAGTACCAGCACCTTCGTATTTTATATATTCAGCGGCTTTTACGGCTGCAGCCCCCATTTTTTTACGCAATTGTGGCGTCATAAAAGGTGAAGGTACTTCTTCTGTTAATTTTTGATGGCGACGCTGTATAGAACAATCTCTCTCTGATAAATGACAGGCCTTACCACGAGAATCGCCTACAATTTGAATTTCGATATGGCGCGGTTCTTCAATGAGTTTTTCCATGTACATATCGTTGTTACCAAAAGCAGCTTTACTTTCCTGTCTTGCAGAATCCCAAGCTTCTTTAAGATCTTCTTCCTTCCATACGGCACGCATACCTTTACCACCACCACCTGCACTAGCTTTTAGCATTACGGGATAGCCTGTTTTTTTAGCGATTTTTTTGCACTCCTCGAAGGTTTCTATAATACCATCGCTACCAGGAACACAAGGTACGCCTGCGGCTTTCATAGTAGCCTTAGCGTTTGACTTGTCTCCCATTCTATCTATCATTTCAGCCGACGCACCAATAAACTTAATACCATGTTCTTCGCAAATTTCTGAAAATTTAGCATTTTCAGATAAAAAACCGTACCCTGGGTGAATGGCATCTGCATTTGTAATTTCTGCGGCAGATATAACGTTAGACATTTTTAAGTAAGAATCTGTACTGGAAGGTGGCCCAATACAAACGGCTTCATCGGCAAACTTAACGTGTAAGCTTTCTGCATCAGCAGTAGAATATACCGCAACCGTTTTAATGCCCATTTCTTTACAGGTTCTAATAACGCGTAGCGCAATTTCCCCTCTATTGGCAATCAATATTTTTTTAAACATAAGCTCTACAAATTTTCAAAATTCAAAAAACAAATCCAAAAAAGGTGTCTGGAGTTTGAAATTTGATTTTTACATTAAGACGGATCTACTAAAAATAGCGGTTGATCGAATTCTACCGGAGAGGAATCATCAACTAAAATCTTAACTATTTTCCCAGAAACCTCAGATTCTATTTCGTTGAAAAGCTTCATTGCTTCAATAATACAAAGTACATCGCCTTCAGCAATAGTTTGCCCTACCTCAACAAATAAAGGTTTATCTGGTGATGGTTTTCTATAGAAAGTTCCTATTATAGGTGATTTTATTGTAATGTATTTCGACGTTTCGTCTGTAGCTTCTTTAGGTGCCGCAGCTGCTGCAGCTGGTGCAGGCGTTTCTGCAACTGGTGCAGGTGGCGCTTGCGCTACTTGTGGTGCTGCAACTGGTGTATATTGTACGGTTGGCGCATCGTTATCTGATCCTGTTCTGATGGTGATTTTTACGTCATCCATTTCTAATTTAACCTCGCTTGCCCCAGATTTTGCAACAAACTTAATTAAGTTTTGAATCTCTTTTAAATCCATAATTCAACTATTGATTTTAAAGTTAGTTTTTAGAGTTATAGGCCCATTTTAAATAAATGGCACCCCAATTAAATCCGCCGCCAAAAGCAGCAAATATGATAGTATCACCTTTTTTAAGTTGTGATTCGTAATCGTTAAGTAATAATGGTAAAGTGGCTGATGTGGTATTTCCATATTTTTGAATATTCATCATCACTTTTTCTTCTGCTAAGTTTATGCGTTGTGCTGTGGCATCTATAATGCGTTTGTTGGCTTGGTGTGCCGCTAACCAGTCTACAGAATCTTTATCAAGATTGTTGCGTTCTAGTATTTTAACAGTAGCATCGGCCATATTAAAAACAGCATTTTTAAATACGGTTCTCCCTTCTTGAAATGCGTAATGCCCGCCTTTTTCTAAAACCTCTGGGGTTAATTCGTGAGCTGAACCGCCATAAGTAGCTTGTAAAAATTCTCGCCCTGTACCGTCGCTCCTTAAATATTCGTCTTTAAGCCCTAAATCTTCGGTTGTAGGCTCAAATAATACAGCACCAGCACCATCTCCAAAAATAATACAGGTTGCCCTGTCTTTGTAGTTTATTAGAGAAGACATTTTATCGGCACCTATTAAAAGTACATTTTTGTAGCGCCCGGTTTCTATATAAGCTGAAGCTACAGACATACCATATAAAAAACTGGAACATGCAGCATCCATATCGAAGGAAAATGCATTTACAGCTCCAATTTTAGCAGCAGTGTAGGCTGCGGTAGACGCGGCTTTCATATCGGGCGTTGCCGTGGCTACAATTACCAATTCAATATCTTTTGGGTTTAGCCCTTTTTTATTAATTAAGTCTTGGGCTGCTTTTATTGCAAGATAGGAAGTACCTTCGCCTTTCTTTTTTAAAATACGGCGTTCTTTAATGCCAGTTCGTGAAGTAATCCATTCATCGTTAGTATCAACCATGGTTTCAAGAATTTGATTGGTTAATACATACTCTGGAACATAGGCTCCAACCGCGGTAATTGCTGCTGAGATTTTACTCATACTTTTTAATAAATTTGAACGAAAAACGCTCTAAATGAATCAAAATTGACCAATTTTTGACGAAAAATAGGAAATTTTGAATAATTACAGTGCAAATTAAGGCTTTTTTGCCGTATAAAATACATATCATAAAAAAAACGCCCACAAGTGAGCGTTTTAATATATGCATGCATAATACTTATGCTAAATTTTCGGTTTCTTCAGAATTATCTATAAGCACTTGCCCTCTGTAATACAGTTTTCCTTCATGCCAATGTGCTCTATGGTATAAATGAGCCTCTCCTGTTGTAGGACATGTAGCAATCTGTGGCGCAGTTGCTTTGTAATGTGTTCTTCTTTTATCTCTTCTTGTTTTAGAGATTTTTCTCTTAGGATGTGCCATTTTTTATGTTATTTATCCGTTAATAGTTTTTTTAATGTATTCCAACGCGGATCTATATCCTCGTCTGTTTTTTCTTTATTATCCTTTGGACTTAATTCTTCAAGTTTTTCGAGTATTTCAGAACCTAATGTACCATCTTCAACTCCAGGATGTACACGCTTAATTGGTACTGCTAGTACTATAAGTTCGTATATGTATTGCTGGATGTTAATTTCATATTCTCCATGAGGCAATATAAGGATATCAATGTGTTCATCATTGTATGCTTCTCCAAACTTCACAACCAAATCAAAACTATTATGTAGGTTTTGGTTGTAAGGTTCGTTGGTAACATCGCAGTTAACGTTTACGAATCCCGAAATTTCAAAATGTAATTCTAGCAACGTTGATTTTTTATTTAAAACAACATTTACACTAACATCTACATTGTTAAATTCTTCATACTCAAAATAATCAAAGAACGTTTGGTCTATTTTATACTCAAAATTGTGATTTCCTTGCTTTAACCCTACAAAAGGTATAGCATATTCTTTCATTGGCTTCATAATCACATCTATTTTGAGCCTGCAAATATATAAATTTTTTAACTTAAGCCAACCTGCTTAATGTTATTTTTTTATGCTGGCTTTTCTTGGTTGTTTTTTCAGGGGGTTTGCTGTAAGTTCCTCAAAATCACATCGGTTTCTATAAATTTGAATTCCCATAAACAAAGCCTCCTTAAAAGAGCTTTCGTCTGCCACTCCTTTTCCTGCTATTTCGTAAGCTGTACCGTGGTCTGGCGAGGTTCTAACGCGTGTTAATCCTGCTGTGAAATTAACCCCTTGGCCAAACGACAGTGTTTTAAAGGGAATTAATCCTTGGTCGTGATACGATGCTATTATGGCATCAAAATTTTTGTAGTTATTAGAGCCAAAAAAACTATCGGCGGCATAAGGGCCGTACACTAATTTACCCGCTTCCTTTATTTTTTTTAATGTTGGTCGCATTATATCGTCATCCTCACTGCCAATTACACCATTGTCTCCAGTGTGCGGATTAATTCCTAAAACTGCAATTTTAGGTTTTACTATTTTAAAATCTTTACGCAAGGTATCGTAAACGGTGTTTATTTTCTCGGTAATTAATGCTTCTGAAATGTGTTCTGATACGTCTTTAACAGGAACATGATCTGTAAGCAGGCCCACTTTTAGCGTATCGGTTACCATAAACATTAAACTATTTCCGCCTAATTCCTTGGCCAAATAATCGGTATGCCCAGGAAATGTAAACGCCTCCGATTGTATGTTGTGCTTATTAATTGGTGCAGTTACTAAAACATCAATTTGCGCTTCTTTCAAGGCTTTTGTTGCGCTTTGGAGCGATTTTAATGCGTATTCGCCTACTTTAGTGTCTTCTTGTCCAAAATTAATGTTTACAGGTTCTTTCCAACAATTTAAAACATTCACTTTACCATGGGTTAAATGGCTAATATCATGAATGCTATTAAATTCTATTTCTGAATTAAAATGCTTTTTAAAAAAATGCATTACCTTAATTGAAGCAAAAATTACAGGTGTACATAATTCCAGAATTCTAGAATCCTCGAAGGTTTTTAAAATAATCTCACCACTTATACCATTTAAATCTCCAACAGAAATTCCAACAACAATATTTTCTTGATTCTTCATTAATAAGCTTATTTTTGTACGTAATTTTAATGTGCAAATTTAACCAAATAAACGCATAATACTATGTTTACGGGAATTATTGAATCTCTTGGGAGTGTTACTAACTTAAAAAAAGACCAAGACAACCTACATATATCAATTAAAAGTAATATTACGAACGCATTAAAGATAGACCAAAGTGTTGCCCATAATGGTGTGTGTTTAACCGTGGTAAACATTAATAATGATGAGTACACTGTTACTGCAATTCAAGAAACTTTAGATAAAACAAATTTAAAAAGCCTGCAAGTTGGAGACATTGTGAACTTAGAACGCGCTATGAAATTGGGCGACAGGCTAGATGGCCATATTGTACAAGGGCATGTAGACCAAACCGCTGTTTGTACTTCTATTGAAAATGCCGATGGCAGTTGGTTTTTTTCTTTTGAATATGATGCTGCGCTAAATAATATTACAATTGAAAAAGGCTCTGTAACCGTTAATGGTACAAGTTTAACGGTAGTTAATTCTGGTACCAATACGTTTAGTGTGGCAATTATACCTTACACCTACGAGAACACCAACTTTAAAACTTTTAAAAAAGGAACAGTGGTTAACTTAGAATTTGATGTTTTAGGAAAGTATATTGCTAAACTCATGGCTAACAGCCAAACAAAATAATAAAAGCTTGCTATTTTTTTAATAGTTTCTTTCCGCCATAGAACAAAGCCACTAAAGCGCCTACAAGAACACCGCCGTCAATAGGAAGACCAACTGGAGGAGGAGGTTGGGGAGGTGGAGGCAAACCGCCACCTTGTGCAGCACATACAACGCTTATTAATACAAATAAGATTGAGGCTAATATTCTTTTATTTTGTATCATCATGGGGACGCAAATGTATAAAAAAAAGCAATTAGTTAAGCATAATTGGTTAAAAAAACATCCATGAAGTGCTAATAATTATCGATAAAATGCAATTTTGTTTAGCAAACTCCTATTGTTTTAACGTCAAAATACCTTAAAAAAGTATAAATGCATGTAAATTAATCCCTTTGTTTTTACATAATTACAGCAACAAATATATAAAAGATTTAATCACATAGGTTATTTCAGTATTAAAATATTATCATTTGATAATTATACAACACTTAACAGCAATAACACCTTAAGCAAAATTACATCAACTTTTACAGGTTGTTAGGTAGATAAAAATGCACTAAAATTACCCTCCATAAAACGTGGCGGAAAATTTAAGCCTAATTTTTTTTGAAGGGCTATATCTTCCCAAACCACTTTTAATCCTATTTGTAGGTTTAAATTGTAGTTGTCATCGCGCTCGGTATAGCCTCCAAACAAATAATTTTCTGTATTTAAGTCCATAAAAAACCTAAAAAACTGAGCCATAACATAAAAAATGGTATCGTTACTATCTCCCGTAATATCGTATCTATAAAAAATGGGGCGTTCTTCTAACCGGTAGTTTACTAAATCTTCTGCTCGAAGATCCTTATTGGTAATTTCCTTTTGCTTTAATTTAAGATAAGTTGTTTGCTTTAAAGGTAGCACAATGCAGTGCCCTGCGTAATATCCAGATTTTCCTGTAATTACCAAATTTATTTCTGGTAATAATGTAATAGCTTGTTTTATTAAATTGGTATTAACATAATGGTTGTCTCCTTTTTGCCAGCCTATAAATTTTTCAATATACTTAATATCATAATCAAAATCTATAGTTCTAAGGTTGTCTGTTGTAACTTGAATTTGGTCTTTATACCAACTTAGTTTGGGTAGCGCATTTGTTTGCTCCGAAAGGGAATATTTATTTATTTTAAAATCGTAATATGTTGGAATTGGCACTGCGGCATTCAAATTATGAATTAATTGATACGGCATTAATGTTTCCAGTACAATAGTCTCCTCTTTTTCTGATTTTATTAGTGTTTCGTTTTTTTCCCACCGTTGCAAAGTTCTTAAATCCACATTTAGGCTACTAGCTAAATTTAACTGCGATAGCTGGTAAAAAGCTCTGTAATCTAAAAAGAGGTCGCCTATGGAATTATACCTTTTCATATTTAGCTATTGGTTAACCTTGTAAATATAGCAAAAAGGAAGCGTTAACATAATAGTTTAAAAAAACAACTGACACAGTATGTCACCAAACAATTAAAACACCTCATTTATATTTGTACCGTTAAGAGAAAGTAACAAACTAACTTAAAGTTACACAAGTAGTTGATTAAGGTTAATTAATAGCAAAACGTTAATTCTCAAGTAAAGGCAACGCAAAAAGCGTTGCCTTTACTATTTAAAGCAAAATAATTTACGTTTTACTAATTGAATAACTGTTTCTAAAGATTAAAAATGATTAATTTAAATAGAAATACGTTGCCTATGTATAAAAGACTTAATGATAAAAATCAAGAAGTTTTAGAGAACAATTAGGTATCTATTTCTTCAACGTTAAAATATTGAGCGAATGGCTTTTGGTTGTCAAATTTTCCATGTGGCTTAACCATCATAAAACAAGATTTAAAAAAATAACCCTGTGCTGTACAAACTATTTCTACACGTGGATTTCCAAATTCAGCTCTTCCACTAATTATAGTTAAACGTTCAACCCAAAAAAACAAATGGTTATATTTATTTTGTTGTTCAAGCATTTTTTCAAATTGATTGGCTGTTACTAATTTACCCTGTTCAATTTGTTTGCCTGCTTTGTGTGTTGCACTTCGTATTACACCAATTATTAAATTCTTATCAATCTTTTTCATGAAGTAGCTTCTTCCACAATGTGTATTTACTCACTTTTTATTTATTTGTAAATTAATGTGTTCGTGAATCGCTTTTAAATCCTTTACTTATTTTGTAAAATCTTCAACAATGGCGATTTCTTCTTGATTCAGTCCGTACAATTCATAAACCATTTGGTCTATATCCTTGTCAGTTTTATCAATTTCTGCTTTTAATTCCACTGCTTTTTGTTTTTGCTCGTTAAAATACTGCATCCATTCGGCTTCTTCGCTTAATGTTAGTTTTTGATATGCCAAGGGAGCATTTGCCAAGGGAGCATGCTCCCTTGAGGTGTCTTTTGCTGCCTTTTTACGGGCTTTTTCTAATTCTTTTAGAAATTCTGCAAAGTCTAACTCGTGCCAGTTTTGGAGTTTTTTGGAAGCTTTTACAATTGTGAATTTGGATAATAGTAATGTCAAAAATCGATTAATGTGTGACTGATAATTTGTGTTTAAGTCTATTAATTTTTGTGCTTTATTAATATATAATTCTTTATTTAATCGAACAGTGTTGGGAATAGGAATAGATTCAAATGCTAATTTGGTTAAATTTGTATTTGATTCGCCAAAATATAGATTATAAAAGTAACTTATTAAATTCGAATTTAATACTGCTAGATAGAACCTCACATCATCATCTGAATTATTAAGATTTACAAGGTTTGCATTGGGAAAAATAATTTTATTTGTTAAATCGACAGTTGCAAAAATTTTGTTTTTATTCTGCCCAACTATTCTTTGAAGAATAATTTTTGGATTGAAATGCCAACTTTTAGTTTTATTATCAATATTTTTTGCAAAAACATATTTTTCAACTTCATCAATGTAGTATCTGTGAATATCTCTTCCCTCAAGATATTTTATACAGTATTTACTTAAAAAATCCGAAGATTTAACCTCGTTGGCGTTAAATATCCCTTTATCGTATATGTTATTTTCTTCTACAATGTTTTTAGGTACACTCATCCACCCTTTATGTAAATTTAAATATGTTCCAAAAGTATTTTCCAAAGAAATTAATTTATCAATTATTGAATTGGTGTTAATTATTATTTTGCTATCATATTTTTCTTTAATATCAGATTGATTTAGAGTGTTTTTGATTCCTAAAAACATCAAGTAAACCTTTATATTTTAATTGTAATGATTTATCTACAGTTTTTAAAATTGTTTTATTTTTTTCATTAATAACTTTTGTTATGATAATTATTGAAGTTTCAGTATTTACATCATTAAATGGATAAAATCTGTAAGGAAAATCAATAATTTCATTTATTGAGGTCTCATTTATTAAGTAATTCCTTAAGTTTTTAAAACTAACGTTCGTGAAATAAGAATTTGGTGTTATAAAACCAATTTTTCCACTTGAAATTAAAAATTCATTAATTGATTTGTATAGAAAAATCTGATATAAATCCATTTCTGAAAATAGCAAATCATTAAATCTGTTCCAATAAAAATTTCTATCGATTTCATCAATTTGTTTTGTGCCAACATAAGGCGGATTTCCAATCACCACATCAAAACCACCAGTATATTCAGGTTCAAGTGCTTTATCTACAGGTACACACATGCTGTCTATAATGGTTTGTAATGTATTACTGTGTGGTGGCAACTCGTGCTTTTGGCGGTTGTTTTGTATGTAACGCAAGGTATTGTCTAGCTGCTCTTGTGTAGTTACTTCTTTTGGTGTGCTGTATTTTTGGGACCAAAGTGGTTTGCGTTTTTTATTTTCCAAGGGAGCATTTGCCAAGGGAGCATTTGCCAAGGGAGCATGCTCCCTTGTGATAGGAACGTGCTCTCTTGTTTTATTAACTTCTTTTGCTGTTATGGCTTTTATTTTTTGCATTATAGATGGTATTTCTTCTATATCGCAAGCTATTAAAAGGTGTATGTGGTCTGCGCAAATGTTGTAGGCTAATAGGTTTAATGCATCTTCTTTTACAATATCTGCTATGGTTTGTGTTATTAATAGATCATCTTCTGGTGTAAAATAAATGACATTAGGATACGGATTTGTACCTGCATCGCGTCGTTCTCTTACTTTATATTTCTTCATCCTAGCACTGGTTCGGCTATCGTGTATAGCGGTAGTGATATGGTATATTTTTTTGTTCTTTTCTTTAAAAACTTCTGGAAATTCGTTTTGCCAATTAAAGGCCTTATCGCCTGCAACCGTTGGGTCGTCAATTAAACTGTTACCACACTTAATGTTGTTGTTTAAAGACGTTAGTTTTCTGCCTTTTTGTGCTGTGCGTAACCAAAGTGAGAGTTTTGCAATTTCTACACTTTCTTCATTTATATCTACACCGAACAAATTGTTTTCTAAAATGGCATTTTCTACTTCGCTTAATACCATTGCATCTCCAAACAATTTGGCTTGTAATTCGTCTATGTATTGATGTTCTGCAATTAAAAACTCTAATGCTTGGTTTAGAAAAGCACCACTACCACAAGCTGGGTCGCAAATGGTAATTTGCAATAACCATTTTCTGTAATCTTCTAATTTCTGAGATAGTTTTTTTAAAGTCGCTTTTTGCCTGCCTCTACGTTCTTTCTCGTATTCTGCTTCTTGTATGTCAAGTTCGGTTTTCTTTTCCTCGCAAAGTTTACCAACGGTATTATCTACGATGTATTTGGTAATGTATTTTGGCGTGTAAAAAACGCCGTCTTTTTTACGTTTCGATGTCTTTATCTCTACTAAGGGAGCATGCTCCCTTGAGGCTATTTCCGCCTGTATTTCATCAATATCGTTTAAGGAATGCTCAAAGATGTGCCCCAGTATATTAACGCTTACTTCGCTCTCAAAATCGTAGTTGCTTAAATTAAGGGTGTGCTTGTATAGTAAGTCATCATTAATTTTGATGTTGTCTAAAATATCATCTGGTGCAAATAAACCGCCATTATAGGCGAAAATGTCATGTTTTTGTCCTTTGTGTCCCGTGTTCATGTAGCCAAAGTATTTTTGAAAACGGTTGTATAAGGGGAAATATTCGTCGTATTTATCTTTTAAGTCGGTCCATTGGTTAATTATAGCACGAATTGAGTTTGGTGGTAATAACAATCTATCTTCTGCAAAAAAGATAAACAGAAAACGGTCGAGTAGTTTTTGGGTTTTCTTGAATAACGTTAGTTTGTCGTATTCGGGATTTTCTTTCTGTATGGCATCAAAAATCTCGTTCCTAAATGATGCATAATCTTTGTATAATTTTTTGGTGACGTTTTCTTCTTGGGTTAAAGATTCGTTTTTTATCTTTTTTGGAATATCGTTTAAAAGATACTCGGCAGATAAACACAAATACAAGATATTAAAACGTTCTTTTGATAATTGGAATAGATTGAATTCTTCAAACTCTACGGCATTATCTATATAAAAACGCAACTTTTCGAAATTAGACGTAATGACGTAATTACAACCAGGTTGATTGTTTTTGTATCCAAATGCTTGGGTTTCTACTCTGCTTAAATCGGTTGTGTTTGTACCTTTCAGCTCAATTACGGCAAGTACTTTTGCCAATGGAGCATTTGCCATGGGAGCATGCTCCCTTGAGAGTATAGCACCATCTGTTTTTCTAGAACCTCTTATGTTTTTTAATTCTGTGGTGAGATTAAAATTAGGCGTTGGGTTTTTGGTATAGCCTAAAACATTAACAAAAAGGTCAATCAAGAATTCACCTTGGTATTGTTCTTCTTTAGAGTTTCTAATATTCTCTTGTATGGTTGAGTTATGAAAATGCTCTGTAAATTTTTGGTAAACTTTATTTACTTTTTCGGTGTCTAAGCCTTTTAAGTATTTATTTAAAACAGAATTTTGGTATAAACTCATGGCGCAATAAAAAATATTAAGATATATCTTACGCTAAAAATACTATTAATATCTAACTTGACAACAAGAAATTAAATTTAAGAAAGCAACCCCATGAATTTTTGAGTTTACTCGTCCCCTCGTTCGTCCCCTGCTATAAAAAAAGCCTTGCAAATACCTGATTTACAAGGCTTTATACTTCATTAAAGTGGTCCCACCTGGGCTCGAACCAGGGACTTTCTGATTATGAGTCAGATACTCTAACCAACTGAGTTATAGGACCTATTAGTTATTACTAATATCACTCTTTTAAAAGAGAGTGCAATATTACTATATTTCTAAAAACTCTACAAGAAAAATTAACCCTTTATCTCTTGGCAAAGTTCAATTAAAACACCATTAGTGGATTTTGGGTGTAAAAATGCCACCAATTTATTATCTGCTCCTCGCTTAGGAACAGTATTCAACACTATAAAATCTTCTTTTGTTAAACGTTCTATTTCAGCCTCAATATCGTCTACATCAAAAGCAATATGATGAATACCTTCTCCTTTTTTTTCTATAAACTTAGCTATAGGACTATCTGCTTTTGTAGCTTCCAATAATTCTATTTTATTTTCACCTACTTTAAAAAATGAGGTACTAACACCTTCGCTTTTTACGTCTTCAACTTTATAATGAGGTGTGCCAAATAGTTTTTCAAAAAGTTTATTGGCGTCTTTTAAGTTTTTTACAGCAATACCAATATGTTCTATTTTGTTCATTAAATTATACTTTTAGAGAAAGATACAAAATATCCTGTATTTTTGTAGTGTGAAAACCCACAAAGGGTACTAAAAAAATATGACGTGGAAGAAACTCAAAGACAAAAAAAAATAGGTTCGGTATTACAACGCGATTTGGTTGATGTATTACAGAATGCAGCAACACAGGGCGGTATGCGCGGCATCATCATATCGGTATCAAAAGTAAAAGTAACGGTAGATTTATCGGTAGCCAAAGTGTATCTAAGCATTTTTCCTAACGATAAAGCTAAAACACTTATTGAAGGTATACGAAGTAACACACCATTAATTAGGCATGAATTGGCGCAACGCACTAAAAACCAACTGAGACGCATGCCAAATCTAGAGTTTTTTATTGATGATTCTTTGGAATATATAGACCGTATTGAGCAGTCGTTAAAAGGTAAAGAGAACCCGCTTGAAAATCCTGATTTACTCGATAAAAGAAAAAAATCGTAATCGGTTTTTTGGTGAATGAATGTACCACACTACATAGCTAAACGTTATTTACGCTCAAAGAGTAGCAATAATGCTATTAACTTTATTACCATGATTGCACTTACGGGTGTAGTTTTAGGTGCGGCATCCTTATTTGTAGTACTTTCTGGTTTTGCGGGCTTAAAAGACTTTACGCTCCAATTTTCTACAATTGTAGACCCCGATTTGAAGGCCGAAACCACCATTGGCAAATCTTTTATACTTACCGAAGCACAACGACAAGAGCTGAATAACATTAACGGTATTTCACTTTTTTCTGAAGTTATAGAAGAACGCGTTGTGGTACACGCCGATGGAAAAAACTATCTGGCCAGTATTAAGGGAGTAGACAAAAACTTTAACAAGGTAAATGCAATAGATTCGGTTATTCCGCACGGCAATTGGTTAGAACAAAATACCAACCAAATTGTGGCGGGTTGGGGTGTGTCCCAAAACCTATCGTTTGGTGTTTTAGATTATGGCAGACCCGTTAATATTTATGTACCAAAACCAGGAAAAGGGCAAATAACCTCTACCAAAAACGCCTTTAATACCGTACACGCCATGAATGTTGGTATTTTCGATATTAACGAAAAACTTAATGATACCTACGTGTATGCCCCTATTAGTTTGGCACGCCAATTGTTGAATTATCAGCCAAATCAAATTTCTGCAATGGAGTTTAAGTTAAACGATAATACAGACGAGGCAGCTATAAAAACACAAATACAGCGCATTTTAGGAAATAACGTTACGGTAAAAAACCGCGTACAGTTAAACGATGCCCTTTACAAAATGTTAAACAGTGAAAATCTATTAATTTATCTACTGCTCACGTTGGTTTCGGCATTATTAATCTTTAATGTTATCGGTTCTATTATCATGATGATTTTAGAAAAAAAACCGTCACTAAACACACTTTTTAATTTGGGAGTTCCTATAAAAAGCATGCGAAAAATTTTCTTTATTCAAGGCTCTGCTATTACACTTATAGGGTGTATTGTAGGGTTGTTTTTAGGGTTTATCATAGTACTTTTACAACAAACCTTTGGGCTTGTGCCTATAACCCCAACCCTAGCGTATCCTGTAAGCATTAAGTTAGAAAATTTTATTATTGTGTTTTTAACCATTTCGGTTTTGGGAGTACTGTCCTCTAAAATAAGCGCTACAAGAGTAACTGAAAAATTAGTTACAAATCATTAATTTTTTTTGGGCGAGTTGCCATAAAAATGGCAAACAGGCTTTCCGCTGTATCTTTTTAAAACGTTATGGCGAGAAGCGAGCAACATTATAATCTTAAAAATTGCACTGTAAACATAAACTTATGTTATGCTTTATTTTAAAAAGGATGCCGCTGCAATCCTTCTCGCGGGGTGTGTTTGCAAATGTAGTGTCTTAATGTATATTTAACTTACCAGCAATGGTTTTGGACAACGCATCTTTATGTACCGTAATACTAATTGCCTTTAAACGCATGTAACTTTCGCTAAAATACACATAGCCACCATTGGCGTTCCTAGAGGCGTCTGTACCCCAACTGTTTTTAACCTTATAATATTTAGTGCCATTTTGGTCTTTTAAAAGCCCTGTAATGTGCATTAAATGGTCGTCGGTAGTAGTAAAGTTTTCAAATTCCTCTTGTCGGTACGCTTGGGTAATTTGCTTTTCAGGGTAAATAGCTTCTAAAGCCTTTTTATCGTTCTCAACAGACTCTGGAATTACGGCAACACCACTTTTGGATGAGAATGTCCGTTCGCTCACATCACAATCTAACTCTACTGTAAATCCGTTTTTTAAGGCATTATCAATAGTTACCATCATATCATCTAAAGGCAGGTTGTAAAAACTTCCATAGCTCCAGTTATCGGGAATATTCAAAATAAATTCAGCATAAAAGGGCGCTTGGGTAAACGAGGTAATGCTCACATAATCCTTTGGCTGTAATGTGGTCATTTCTAAAAAAGACTGTGGGGTATGGGTTTTTCCATCATACTCAAAAGTTTCAGGGTTATTACCCAAATAAACCGAAAGTACCGCATCTACCGCAGGTTTCCATTTCTTGCTTAACTTTTTACCAGGGTTGTCTACATATGTATCCACCATACTTGTTAAAACAGCCACAAGTTCTGCATGGTTATGGTTGGTTTCACCATCCAATAAACCAGTATAAGCTGTATGGGGCACCAACCCATATTCTGCAACAGAATTCAATACATCGTGCGCTAAACCACCTTCACTAAATTGGGCTTTGCCTTGTCGCATCACATAATTATCGGCTTTTTTAGGATAAGTATTTCTAACGGTGTACATTTCAGAAAGGTCTATGCGCTGTCCTATAAGTCGCATTATTTCAGATTCTAAAAAAGAGGTACTGGAAAAACTCCAACATGTGCCCGTGCGACCTTGACTAATAACTGGTGTTGTTTCTAAATTAATAACCTCGGTAAATTTGTAGGGCTCTTGTGCTTGAATTGTTCCTATTGAAATTAAAATTCCGAAGCATAAAAATACTTTTTTTAACATTGCAGATGTGTGTTTAAAACTTGGACAGCTAAGTTATAAAAATGATGAGACTTAAAACCTGATTTGTTTAGAAAAACAGAAACGTTGTTATGCTATTTTTTTGAATATTATACCTCACTTACCGGCATCTATTTGGACGGTAGTTGTTGTGTTTAATTTCCCGCTTTGAAAACGGTGGTGTAAGGGCAGGTTAAAAGCAGGTAAGACCTTATTTTTTTCTATCAATATGCCCCAAACTTTTATTGGGGGCAATTATATCCCTTACTCGCTTTTTTAAGGTCGTAATTTCAGGAAAACTACCCATCTCTTTTCTAGACCATATTTTTTCTTCATTGGCGTAAACCTCAAAAATACCACCAGTGCCTGGAACTAAAGTAAGTTCGTTAACCTCCTCGTTAAAAGTTGTAAGTAATTCTTGAGACATCCATGTGGCACGCAATAACCATTGGCATTGGGTACAATAAATAATTTTGTTGTGCTTCATGCTAGGATTTGAATTGAGATATTTAGTATATTTGATTAAAAGAGGGAGTTATGGATATTAAAACATCAAAAATCGAGTTAGTCAAGATGATTCTAAACATTGAAAGTGACGAATTTATCAAGAAGATTTCCGATTATGTGAAAAAAGAAAAAAAGGACTTCTGGAATGAGTTAAGCCCTCAAGATCAAGCTGAAATAAAAAAAGGAATCAAACAATTAGAAGAAGGAAAGAGAACTTCTTACAATGATATTCTTAAAAAGATTTCTTGATGGAAGTTTAACTATCTGACTTAGCTAATGAAAAATTCCTCGCACTTATTGATTACCTGTTAAGGGAATGGAATTATAAGGTTAAGGAAGAATTCATTGCAAAATTCACTGATAAAATAAATCAAATATCTTCACAGCCTGAAAGTTGTCCTCAATCAATTGATTTTAATGGACTTTACAAATGTGTCGTGACAAAGCAAACAACATTTTACTACCAAATAAAGTGGAGTGATGAAGAAATTGAAATTATCACCATTTTTGACGCAAGAAAAGATCCTGATAGCTTAAACGATGATCTGAATTAGCACGAAAGCACAACAAAGTAACGTGCATATCGCTGGTGAATTCAATTGCATTGAATTCTCAAAAAACCATTCCGCTTCTCCCCTAATTGAATTTTAGCTAATTTTATCCAACGCTTCACGACACGTTGTAAGACCGATAAGGTCTTTCATAAGAACATCAACTTTTTTCAATTAAACAAAACGAATAGTTCTCGATACATTTCCTTATGTCTCGGTATCACTAGAACTGACACTCCTTTTAGGATTTTTAGTAAAAATATATACCACATTTATTGGGAACAATTTCTGTGTTTGAGTGAGAATTCCCCCTTTGGGGTTGGGGCTTACATAAACTGATAACCTGCAAACTTTTCCAATACCTCATCAAAAGCAGCAAATACATCTTCGGAATGATCGCTAGTTACCATTTTCATACGGTATTCCTTAAAGTGTGGAATGCCTTTAAAGTAGTTGGTGTAATGGCGGCGGGTTTCAAAAACGCCTAAGGTTTCGCCTTTCCAATCTATAGCCATTTGTAAATGGCGGCGTGCCGCTTCTACACGCTCTTCCAAAGAAATGGGTGCTAAATGCTCTCCTGTGTTGAAGTAGTGTTTTACTTGCTTAAAAAACCAAGGGTTGCCTATACTGGCACGACCTATCATGGCGCCATCTAATCCGAATTCATCACGCATTAAGGCCGCTTTTTCGGGGGTATCTACATCGCCATTTCCAAAAACGGGAATATGCATACGTGGGTTGTTTTTTACCGCTGCAATGGGTTTCCAATCGGCATTACCTTTATACATCTGCGCACGGGTTCTACCATGAATTGCAATGGCTTTACAGCCCACATCTTGAAGTCTTTCGGCAACCTCAACAATTTTTATGGAATCGTGATCCCAACCCAAACGGGTTTTTACAGTAATAGGTAAATTGGTACGTTTTACCATTTCTGCAGTCAATTTTTCCATTAAGCACACATCTTTTAAAATGCCTGCTCCCGCCCCTTTGCTCACCACTTTTTTTACGGGACACCCAAAATTAATATCGATAATATCTGGATTGGATTTCTCAACGATATCAATGGTTTGAAGCATACTGTCTAAATTTGCTCCAAAAATCTGAATGCCTACAGGACGTTCTTTTTCATAAATATCCAGCTTCATAACGCTTTTTGCTGCGTTACGAATTAAGCCTTCACTAGACACAAATTCGGTATACACCACATCGGCACCTTGCTCTTTGCATAAGGCACGAAACGGCGGATCGCTAACATCTTCCATTGGTGCTAAAAGCAATGGAAAATCAGGAAGTTCTATGTTGTCTATTTTTACCACAATTTTTTATTGGTGTGCAAAATTATAGTTTTTATAGCGAAAACGCACATAGAATATGCCAGTTATGAAGTTTTTCTTTTAAATGATGCTAAAAAAATGCTATTCTTCGATAGTGTAATAGGTGTTAACCACAATAGGAATGCCATTAGCTGTAATGCCTTCTAAAGTTATTTTTACATTGGTTTCTACTGCGGTGTTATAGTAAATACCATTAAATACCCCTGTTTTATCAGGATGAACATAAGGATTCCAGTATACTGTATTACGTATGGCGTCTTCTTTGTGTTCCTCAGAATTTTCATAATTCAAATCTGGAGTGTAAAAAATACGTGCTTGATGGTATCCGTTGATTTGTGTCTCTATAACTTGTAAATTTTCTTTAGTTTGCCCTGTTATATTTCGCTTTGTATAAATAATAATAGCGCCATTAGAGGCCTCGTTACCAAAAATCATTGTAGCTCTGGGGCCATTGGAAGCCTCTAGTTTAAGGATATCATCTGGTAAAAGAAAGTCTAAATCGCTAACGTAATCTGTTCTTTTCCCATTAATAACTAACAAGGCTGGACCAGAATTTCTAATAAATCTAAAACCTGATTCTTCTTCAAAAACTACATTTGGAATTGTAGCTTCAATTAACTGATAAACATTAGCGTAAGTAGGTGAATTTTCATCTATATCGAATGAGTAATCTAGTTTTCCGTAAAAACTTGGAGTCGGTTTTTTTTTGGCAACAATTTCAATTTCATCTAGAATATTTTCTGGATCTACCTTAAATTCTACATGTTTTTTATAAATATTTTGTGCAATTGTTGTGTTTTGCGACATGCTTCTTAAAGCATTACGTCCGCCTTTATAATCAGTAGTAATAGGTGCTTTGAAAATAGAATCTAGAACTAACATTCCTGTTTCTTTACCGTTTTTGTTGGTAGTTTTTAAATGTATCCGGTTGGTCCCTATTATATCTAAATTTTCAAATTTAAATTCGCCTTTAGAATTTGTAATAGCATTAAGAGACTTAAGGCTTCTTTTGCCTATTAGCGATAAAGATACCGTATTGCCTATTACTGGTTTTTTACCAAAAATCTTTTTTACAATTCCTGTTATGTTAATTCCTTTTTCAACGTTGTACTTGCGGTTGTTATCTAGCTTGTAGTGTTGTTTCCACAAAAAATCTCTCCACCCTTGGGTTAAAAGTAATATATCTAAATACTGAAGCCTGTTTGGATTATTAGGATTAAAATAATATCCTGGATTATATACATCGCCTTTAATATCTGACTCCATTAGGAAATACGAACTAATATTTGTTCCGTAAGCACTTGCTTTTTCTGCGCCATTAAGATCTATTCCTGCTATTGAAAAACTAGCAGCTACAGCTTCACCAAAACTATTTTTTGAAGATACACTAATGGCTACCTTTTCTTTAGGTTTATAAATTGTTTTATTTGTGCTTACCTTAACCTTTACATCTTTATTTTTTTCTACATACACCAGCCTTTCGCTTTGTGGGCGTAATGCATCATCTAATAATGTAATTTGATTAATACCCTCTGGTAGATTATCTTCAGGCAACTCAATAAACAGCTTGTTGTCAGTTAGTTCTAGTGTTTCAACAAAATAGGTTACCCCTCTAGAGCTGTAACTAATTGTTATTGGTTTTTTGGAATACTTTAGCAGGGTTTCAGCATTGGTTTGTATGGAGATAATTTTTTTACCTTTTACAACTTTATAGCCTAAACTAAAGCCTTCATTTATAATACTAGGAAGCGGCTCTTTAGTTTCATCTTGATTGGTTGTAGTAACCTTAGCGAAATAGTTTTTACCACTAGTAGGCTTTAATTGGAATTTCCCCATACCGTCGTGTACGCTGGAAAAAAAGGTAATAATTTCTCCTTTTTCATCTAAAATTTGACCTTGAACTTGTATTGGGTTTCCATTTAAATCAACAGCTTTAAAAGCTACTACGCTTGAGACATTTTTTAAAAGAGAACCTCCCTCGGGGAAAAACTGAATATTAAATTTTGGTTTTTTAATTTCGGGAGTATTCTTATCTCCACTAGTTATAGCCGTATTAACTGTTTTAGGAATGGCATTATAAATATCTAAGACTTCTATTTCTTTCTTAAAAACAAAATCCTCTCCAAAATTACGCATCCAATTTGTGTACGCTTTTATTTGATATTTTCCTGGTTTTACTCCTAATTTTTCAGTTAGTTTAAAATCGCCGTTGCCCAAACCCGCTACTAATCTTGTATGATTACGGGCAATTATTTTAGAATCTGAAGAAATTAATTCTACATATAAAATTTTACTATTATCAAACAATAAATTATTATGCGCATAGACCGTATATGTTTTATACCATAATGTTTCTCCTAAGGTATAAGTTGTTCTATCGGTATGTACATATGTTTTTTCTATCTCTAAATTTAAGTTGTTGTTTTGGGCGCTTAAAAAAGTTGTAAGAACAACAAATACTAAAAAAATGTTTTTTGTTTGCTTTTTAATCCTTGTAAGGGTTTTTAACATAGATAGTTTAATTATATGTTACAATATTAACGTTTATGACTTTAAAAACTAGTAAAGGTTTAAAACTTGTGCTATTGCAGACCGTATAATTTATCGTTCTGCTTCGTACAAAACATCTATATTTATAAAAAAATAGACTATTGCAAATCCCTTTCGAACCTCAATTATTTGGCTATAACATAAACGTGCATCTGGTTTTAGAATATCTTGCATTTTTTGTGGCGTTTAGATATTATGTGGTTTTAAGGCGGAAATATAGAGACCATATTTCCTCAAATAACCGCTTATCAATTATTCTTGGGGCTGCTTTGGGTGCATTAATTGGCTCTAGATTGGTGGGCATTTTGGAAAATCCTGTTTTTGAATTGTCGCAACAAAATATCATTCAACTGTTGAACACCAAAACCATTATGGGTGGTTTGTTTGGGGGACTTTTAGGCGTAGAAATGGCTAAAAAAATTATAGGTGAAACCCAATCGTCTGGAGACTTGTTTGTGTTTCCTATTATTTTGGGCATTTTTATTGGACGTATTGGTTGTTTTTTGTCTGGTGTAAACGAATTTACTTATGGTAACGCAACATCATTTTTTATGGGAATGGATTTAGGCGATGGTGTGCTGCGTCATCCTACTTCACTATACGAATTGGTATTTTTAATTATTTTGTTTTTGGGTTTGAAACAGCTTCATAAGCATAGAAACCTGAAAAATGGCGACCTCTTTAAATGGTTTATGATCTTGTATTTTACGTTTCGGTTTTTTATTGAATTTTTAAAACCTAATGTGTTTTATGTGTTTGGACTAAGTACAATTCAAATTTTATGTGTAGTTTGTTGGTTTTATTACTATAAATTTCTTTTTAGGATAAAATTCAAATTATGAAGATATTACAAGTTTTCGTTTTTTTCGTTTCAATCAACCTAATCTCACAAGATAAATTTTCATTTAATGAAAATGGGGTCAATCCAGCTTACATTGTCAATAATGTTAAATCAAAAACTCAAGAAGAGTTATTTACAGGGTCTGTTAAATGGGTAAAAAAAACATATTTAAATCCAGATGTTGAAATAAATACTCAAATTAAGAATGAAGAAATTAGATTTACTGGTATTGAAAAAGCGTGTCTAAAATATAAAGCCCTAGGTATAGAATACTCAGAGGATTTGAAATATGTTATTTCTGTCTCTTTTAAGGAAGGTCGTTATAAGTTTGAGCCTATTTTACTTGAAACTAGAAGTGCTTCTGGTTGGACAAAAATTAATCCAAAATACTATTACAAGAAAAACGGTAAAATTAAAAAAATTGTTAAGGACTATCCACAAATAATAAGTAACCTTTTGAATTCTATTAATAATAAACTTTTGAACTTTTTAATAAATGGTAGTAAAAACAAAGATGATTGGTAATTAATCCTTTGGTAGAGTTTTATTATTTTGAATCGCAAAATCAGATGTGCTTAATGCTTTACTATAAGTTAGCAAACACTCCCGCGTTAAGGATTGAGGCATTTGTTGAAGCTCTCCCGCCTTTTGCGGGAAGCGACTGCCGAAAGCCTGACCTGACCTTAGGAGGGTAACGCCCAAATAAAAATTATTTTATGCCAACAAGAAATTATACCTATTACGATTTTACCTTAAGCCTTTGCCCTGAATGTTTACGGCGTGTGGATGCTAAAATTGTGTTTGAAAATGGTAATGTGTACATGCTAAAACGTTGCAATGAACATGGAAATTCTAAGGTATTAATTGCCGACGATATTGCCTATTACAAAAACATTAGGAACTACAATAAACCAAGTGAAACGCCATATAAATTTAACACACAAACGCACTATGGTTGCCCGTATGATTGTGGCTTGTGCCCAGACCATGAGCAACATTCGTGCTTAACGGTTGTGGAAGTTACAGACCGATGTAATTTAACCTGCCCCACGTGTTATGCGGGATCGTCGCCCACTTATGGGCGACATCGTACTTTAGACGAGGTGAAGGCAATGCTCGATACTATTGTGAGGAATGAAAAGGAGCCTGATGTGGTGCAAATTTCGGGTGGCGAACCAACCATACACCCACAGTTTTGGGAAATTATGGATTATGCCAAATCGCTACCTATTAGGCATTTAATGCTGAATACAAACGGGATTAAAATTGCTAAGGATATTGCTTTCGCGGAACGCCTTAAAACTTACGCGCCTGATTTTGAAATTTATTTACAGTTTGATTCGTTTGAAAATAGTGTATTGCAAGAATTGCGTGGTGCTGATTTATGGGATATTCGAGCACAGGCCTTGGAGAATTTGAATGCCTTGAACTTATCTACCACCTTGGTGGTAACCCTCCAAAAAGGCTTGAACGATCATGAGATTGGAAAAATTATAGACTACGCTTTACAACAAAAATGTGTGCGCGGTGTAACGTTTCAGCCCACACAAATTGCGGGAAGATTAGAGAATTTTAATCCTGAAACAGACAGGATGACCCTTACCGAAGTACGCCGAAAAATTATGGAACAAACGGATATTTTTAATCCGGACGATTTGTTGCCTGTACCTTGCAATCCTGATGCTTTAGTAATGGGGTATGCCTTAAAATTGGATGGTGAAGTGTTTCCGTTAACGCGCTACATTAACCCGAATGATTTGTTGGACAACAGTAAAAACACCATTATTTACGAGCAAGACGAACAGCTTCATGGCAAAATGATTGAACTGTTTAGCACTGGTAATTCCGTGGAGGTTGCCGAAGAAAACCTAAAAAGTATTATGTGCTGCTTGCCAAATATTGATGCGCCAAACTTAGGTTACGATAATTTATTTCGTATTATTATCATGCAATTTATTGATGCTTATAACTTTGATGTGCGCGCCATTAAAAAATCGTGTGTACATATTGTGAATAAAGACAATAAAATTATTCCTTTTGAAACCATGAATTTGCTTTATAGGGATGAAAAAAAAGAACGACTGGAAGCACTAAGAAACGAGATTATATGATACATGTATTAAGTCCGAATATGAATTTTGATGGTTTAATATTGATGATTGTTGCCATTATGTTCGGTCCTGCAATTTTATTGGCTATTATTGGAGCGATATTACTTAAAAACAATAAAAAAGCAGCTAAAGTTTTTTTTATACTCGCTGCCGTATACCTTATTATAAGTTTAGGCGTTTGTGGTGCCTTAATTGCTGGTTTTTAAAAAATAGAACTATTGTAGTTCTACAACAACTTCGTTTTTTCTATGTATCATTTCGAAAGGCGCATTATAACCAAAAAAATAAAATGTATTGGTATGTTTAATAGCCTTAGCCTCTAAAGCAGCTTTTAATTTAGATTTATACCGTTCTATTTTTTCTGAATTTGCCCACCCGCCAAATGTTATAGCTGCCATAGTTTTTGCTGGCATGTCTTTAAATTCTATATCTTTTTTATTTGGTGCCGGTAAATCGTCTTTTTTAAATTGTCGCGGCACCATAAATAGCATTGTTGTAGAATCCTCTAAGGTCATAGCCACCGGCGATGTCATTGCTATTTTTTTATTTTCTTTATTATCTCCAAAAATATAACCTGCTAAGACTGAAAATCCTTCACTCGATGCCTTTTTATAATTACTGCTGTTAAGTTTTACCGAAGTGAACAATGAGGCTTCGTACTTTCTAATCTCAATATCGTCGTAGCTTTTTACTAGTGTATACGGATAGGTTTCTATACCACTTTGTACACTGTAATAATAAATAATTTGCGCTATAAAAAATAATGCTACAATGCTTCCTAAGATAATGAGTATTGTTTTTAATTTCATAACAATGGATTTTACCCTAAGATACAATTATTTAAAGCGACTTAATACCCAAAGACCGTAAAACCCAAGTACAAGTTCTCCAAAAGTTCCAAAAACAAAAGCAAATGTAGGAGTACCATCTAAAACAAAACTTAGCAACCTACCAAAACCTAAACCCAACATAAAAACTACATTACTAACCAAGGCCAGTTTTAAATAATTCGATTTACATATGCCCAAAATCCAAAGTATAGAAAACCCCAAATACAACCCCATAATTGCTTTAAAGAAGTTATGCTCGTCAGTAGTATTTAAATGAATATTGAATTGCTTACTTGGATTAAAACCGTAAACAAAAGATACAGGCACAACAATGAACACCGAAATAATTAGATGTATTTTATTGATGAACCCTTCTTTTGTTCTAGTCATATTAATTTTTTTATTGAGACCTCGCAGGCTTTAAAATCTGCGAGATCTTTCTAAAAACATTTTAAAAGTTAATCTCAGCCTCAACCATTTCACCTTTTCTGTTTACTATAACTTTAGTTTTATCGCCCTTTTCAAAAGTGGCTAACACTTTCATGTAGCTCATCATATCTACAACGGCACTATCGCCAAGTTTCACCACAATATCGCCTTTTTGCAATCCTGCTTTTTGTGCTGGCTTGTCTTCACTTAAACCATCAATTCGCATACCCTTTCCGTCAAACATATAATCTGGTATTACGCCTAAACCCACTTTAAATCTTGGGGTTTCTTCACTTTCATTTTTAGTTTTTCTAAATGGCAATTTGCCGTTATCGTCTAAATCTGAAATCACTTCAAAAATATAATTAGAAATGGTTTGCATACCTTGGTAATTCAACTTATCGAAATCGTCACTGGGTTTGTGATAATCTTCGTGTTGTCCCGTAAAAAAGTGTAACACAGGAATATCTGCATTGTAAAACGACGTGTGATCGCTAGGACCAATACCAGATTCTTTTACAATTAATTTAAAGCTATTGTTATGTGCCTTCAGCGTTTGTTTTAAAATGGGCGATGTACCAACACCATAAACTGCCAAAGTACTATCGGCCTTCAGTCTACCCACCATATCCATATTTATCATATAATTCACTTTCTTGGTGTCTATGGTTGGGTTTTTCACAAAATAGTTAGACCCCAACAAGCCCATTTCTTCACCAGAAAATGCCATAAAAAGATAGTTGTTATTGGTGTTTTTACCTTTAAGCTTTTCAGCCAAATTTAACATTACGGCTACACCGCTAGCATTATCATCAGCTCCATTATGTATTGCTTTTTCGCCTCTATGTAACGATCCTTCTGCGCCGTAACCTAAATGGTCGTAGTGCGCTCCTATAACAATGGTATTTTCGGCATTATTATTCAAATATGCCAAAACATTTGTACCTGTTATTGTGCTGTCCCCATCCTTTACAGTATAAGTAACGGTTTGGTGCGGATTGGTTTTTGGTTTAAAAGAAAATGTTTGAAAATAACCACTGGTACCTTTCTGCTCTAAGCCTAAGTTCTCAAAACGATTTGCAATATAATTTGCCGCAATTCTTTCGCCATCAGTCCCTGTTTGCCTTCCTTCTAAGGAGTCCGCAGACAAAAAAACAACATCATCCTGTATCGTCACCGGTGCTACTGTTTTGGTTTTACAAGCACTTAGTACAAGTAAAAAAAGAAGTATCGCTATGTATTTCATAGTTTTAAGTATTAATTTTGTTCAAATTTAATCAATACCCATAACATTTTTAGAATGAAATATTTTTCGCTTATAATTTGCATCGTATGTCTTTTTAATTGTAAAAACGAAAAGAAGCAAACTACAAAAACCATAAATGAAACTGTTAAGGTCCAAGACTCTCTAATTTATCCAGGTGAAAAACACTTTAAATCTATAAGACAGGTAACTTTTGGTGGCGATAATGCCGAGGCTTATTGGAGTTTTGATGATAAACAAATTGTGTTTCAATCTAACAACAAGAAATGGAATGTAAGCTGCGACCAAATGTTTTTAATGAATGCTAACGACACGTTTACCGATAGCATAGCACCGCCTATGGTTTCTACAGGAAAAGGGCGTACCACTTGCTCTTATTTTTTACCAGACAACAAGCACATAATTTACGCATCAACACATTTAGGTGACGAAAAATGCCCAGAAACACCCTTGCGAAAAAACGGAAAATACATATGGCCTGTGTATGATACCTACGATATTTTTGTGGCAGATTTACAAGGCAATATTGTAAAACAACTAACCAACGAAAAGGGCTATGATGCAGAACCAACCGTATCGCCTAAAGGAGATAAAATAGTTTTTACATCAACACGAAGTGGCGATTTAGAATTGTACACCATGAATTTAGATGGAAGCAACGTAAAACAAATAACTAACGCATTAGGGTATGACGGTGGCGCCTTCTTTTCACCAGATGGAACCAAAATTATCTTTAGGTCTTCGCGACCTAAAACAGAACAAGAAATTAAAGAGTACAAAGAATTATTGGCCGAAGGTTTAGTTGAACCCACCGATATGGAACTTTATATTTGTAATGCAGACGGAAGTGATTTACGACAGTTAACCGATTTAGGCAATGCCAATTGGAGTCCGTTTTTTCATCCTTCAGGAAAAAAAATATTGTTTTCTTCAAATTTTGAAGCAGAACGCGGGTTTCCATTTAATTTATACCTAATCGATATTGATGGTAAAAATTTAGAACGCGTTACCCATAGCGAAACGTTTGATGCGTTTCCTGTGTTTTCCAACGATGGAAAGTATCTTGCGTTTTCTTCTAACAGAAACAATGGTGGCGGACGCGACACCAACCTTTTTATCGCTGAGTGGCAGGACTAAGAGTATAGGTGTTCTAAAATAAATAAATCGTAATGTAAATTTATTTATTAACGAATTACAACACTAATTTTAAAAGTATATTTAGCACAATAATTAACTTATCTTTGCGAAATCTTTTTATGAAGATTATTGACTATGAAAAACATCAGGAATTTTTGCATTATTGCACATATAGATCACGGTAAGAGTACACTTGCAGATCGGTTATTAGATTATACAGGCTCTGTAACCGCTAGAGAAAAGCAAGACCAATTGCTTGATAATATGGATTTAGAACGCGAACGTGGTATTACTATAAAGTCGCATGCCATACAAATGGACTATGAATATAAAGGTGAAAAATATGTTTTAAATTTAATTGATACGCCTGGTCACGTAGATTTCTCTTATGAAGTTTCAAGATCTATTGCTGCTTGCGAGGGTGCCCTTTTAATTGTTGATGCTGCCCAAAGTATTCAAGCACAAACCATATCTAATTTATACTTAGCGTTAGAAAACGACTTGGAAATTATTCCTGTGTTAAACAAAGTAGATTTACCAAGTGCAAACCCTGAAGAGGTTACCGATGATATTGTAGATTTATTAGGTTGCGATGCCGCAGAAGTAATTCATGCCAGTGGAAAAACGGGATTTGGGGTAGATAATATTTTAGAAGCTATTATTGAACGTATTCCAGCACCAAAAGGCGATGTAAACGCACCATTACAAGCTTTAATTTTCGATTCGGTTTACAATACGTTTCGTGGTATTGAGACCTACTTTAGAGTATTTAATGGTGAAATTAAAAAAGGCCAACACATTAAATTTGTGGCTACCGGTAAAGACTATTATGCCGATGAAATTGGTACCTTAAAACTTACCCAAGTTGCAAAACAAAGTGTAAAAGCAGGAGATGTTGGTTACTTAATAACAGGTATAAAAACAGCAAAAGAGGTAAAAGTAGGCGATACCATTACCGATTTTGCAAAACCCACTACCAATATTGTAGAAGGTTTTGAAGATGTAAAACCTATGGTATTTGCTGGTATTTATCCTGTAGATACAGAAGATTACGAAGATTTGAGAGCATCGATGGAAAAACTACAGCTAAACGATGCCTCTTTGGTATTTCAACCAGAGAGTTCTGCTGCCTTAGGCTTTGGGTTTCGTTGTGGTTTCCTAGGTATGCTTCACATGGAAATTATACAAGAACGTTTAGAGCGCGAGTTTGATATGACGGTGATTACTACTGTGCCTAACGTATCATACCATGCTTATACCAATAAAACGCCAGATGAAGCTATTATTGTAAATAACCCATCTGATTTACCCGAACCTTCTACACTTAATCGTGTTGAAGAACCTTACATAAAAGCAACCATAATTACAAAAGCCGATTTTGTGGGTAATGTAATGTCGTTATGTATTGAAAAACGTGGCATTATTGTAAACCAAACGTATTTAACAACCGAACGTGTTGAACTAATTTTTGAAATGCCATTGGCAGAAATCGTCTTTGATTTTTACGATAGGCTAAAAACCGTATCTAAGGGTTATGCGTCTTTTGATTATCATCCTATAGGTATGAAACAATCTAAATTAGTACGTTTAGATATTTTATTAAATGCCCAACCTGTTGATGCGCTTTCGGCGTTAATACATGCTGATAATGCGCAACATATTGGTAAAAAGATGTGTGAGAAATTAAAAGAATTAATTCCACGTCAGCAATTTGATATTCCTATTCAAGCGGCTATTGGCGCAAAAATTATTTCTCGTGAAACAGTAAAAGCATTGCGTAAAGATGTTACCGCAAAATGTTACGGTGGTGATATTTCGCGTAAACGTAAGCTTTTAGAAAAGCAGAAAAAAGGTAAAAAACGCATGCGACAAGTAGGTAATGTAGAAATCCCTCAGCAGGCATTTATGGCGGTTTTAAAACTTAATGATTAATAATTCCTTTACAAAAAGAAACCTAAAGCTTTTAAACATTAAAAGAAAAAATTATTTACAGAATATTTTAATACGCTTGTAATACACTAAATTATTTTCAAAAACCTCTTTTTTTTTTGAATAATATAGCTCCTTTTGGTTTTCTTCACAATTTTTAAGTAAATCGTTAATATTCTTCAATGGTATTTATTATAAATGCTAAATTTTTATTAATAATGCTTTGTTAGGTAAAAAACACTTTTTTTTCTGCAAAAGTCTTTAGAACTAAAATTGTTAATAAATTATTTTGTAATTTACATCTCTAGCTTAGCGCCTTTAAAAGCTAAACTGTCAGAAATCCCAAAAATACTGTGTTCTAGCTGTTTGTTACCATTAAACGTTAGCTCTAAAACATCTAAAATTGTTATTAACAATTTCGCATAGTTTTAGGCTGTATTTTATTATATTTCAAACGCTTACAACGTTCTTAAACCAATTTAATAATTTTTAAAATAATACTGATTAAGAGGGATAAAGTGTACTTTAAATTCCTTTTTTTTGAAGATGTTTTTTTAAAATAAAATTCACAATATTTCTTTATGAAAGCACTTTTTTACACAAGAGAATTTCCACCATACGTTTACGGTGGCGCCGGGGTACATGTTGAATATTTAGCTGATGAATTATCTAAATTAATGGACTTAGATGTGCGTTGTTTTGGCGACCAAGATTCTAAAAGTGGTAACTTAAGTGTAAAAGGGTTTCCTTTTGAAGATGGTGTTTTTAAAAATTCAGACGATAAGCTAAAATCGGTTTTTAAAACCCTTAGCACCTGTTTAGAAATGAATGCCGAGGCTGTAGATGCCGATGTAGTGCATTGCCACACCTGGTACGCACACTTTGCAGGTATTGTATCAAAACTATGTTATGGCACACCTTTGGTAATTACCACACATTCCCTAGAACCATTGCGCCCGTGGAAACGCGAACAATTGGGTAGAGGTTACGATGCGTCTTCTTGGGTTGAAAAAACCGCCATAGAAATGGCAGATGCCTTAATTGCAGTTTCAGAAGAAACTAAAGACGATGTTATAAAACATTTTAATGTTGATGAAAACAAGGTTAAAGTAATTTACAACGGTATTAATTTGCAGCAATATGTACAAACATCAGAAACATCAACTTTAGATGCTTATGGTGTTGATAAAACAAAACCTTATGTGCTTTTTGTTGGTAGAATTACGCGACAAAAAGGCATTATTCACTTGGTAAATGCTATAAAATATATAGATCCAGATACGCAAATTGTATTGTGTGCCGGCGCACCAGACACCAAAGCAATTGGTAAGGAAATGGAGGATGCCGTAAACGAAGTAAAGAAAACGCGCAACAACGTGATTTGGATTGATAAAATGGTAACTAAAGAAGAAATCATTCAGCTATACTCCCATGCCGCTGTTTTTTGTTGTCCTTCAATTTATGAACCCTTTGGTATTATAAATATTGAAGCCATGGCATGTAATACAGCCGTTGTAGCAAGTGCGGTAGGAGGTATAAAAGAAGTGGTGGTTGATGGTGAAACTGGTATTTTAGTACCTTTAGAACAACAAACAGAAGCACCTTTTGAGCCTATTAACCCTGATAAATTTGCAAGAGATTTAGCCAATGGTATCAACAAAGTAATAAATGATAAAGACTTAAGAAATTCCATGGCCAAAAAAGGCAGAAAACGTGTAGAAGAACATTTTGATTGGGTAGCCATTGCAAAACAGGTAGAATCATTATATAAGTCTTTAATTTAAACTAAAACAGCAATAAAAATAACTAGATATGATAAATAATAAAGTACTTGCCATTATATTGGGCGGCGGACAAGGGTCGAGATTATACCCATTAACCAAGGACAGATCTAAACCAGCAGTACCAATTGCAGGAAAATACCGTTTAGTAGATATTCCTATTTCAAACTGTATTAACTGCGATATTAAACGTATGTATGTATTAACCCAGTTTAACTCTGCTTCGCTAAACCGCCATATAAAAAACACGTATCATTTTAGTTTTTTTAGTACTGCATTTGTTGATGTACTTGCTGCAGAACAAACACCACAAAATAAAACATGGTTTCAAGGAACTGCCGATGCTGTTCGCCAAAGTATGCACCATTTTTTAAGGCATGAATTCGATTATTTTTTAATCCTGTCCGGAGATCAATTATATCAAATGGATTATGATAAAATGATAGATGCCCATGAAAAAAGTGGCGCAGAAATTTCCATTGCCACCATTCCTGTAACAGCCAAAGAAGCAACAGAGTTTGGTATTTTAAAATCTGATGATAAACATACCATCACATCTTTTATAGAAAAGCCTGCCGCTGAGTTACTGCCAGAATGGACATCTGAAGTAAGCGAAGACATGAAACACCAAGGGCGCAATTATTTGGCATCTATGGGAATTTACGTGTTTAACAGAGACTTGCTCACCAAATTAATGGAAAACCCAGACACTAACGATTTTGGAAAAGAAATTATTCCTAATGCTATAGATAAGCATAAAACATTAAGCTATCAATACGAAGGGTATTGGACAGATATTGGAAATATAGACTCCTTTTTCGAGGCTAATATTGGCTTAACAGACGATATTCCTAAGTTTGATTTATACGATAAAAAGAAACGCATTTACACCAGAGCCAGAATGTTACCTACCACCAAGTTATCGGGTACTATTGTAGATAAATCTGTTATTGCCGAAGGTTGCATAATTAGCGCAGCCAAAATAGAAAAATCTGTTATTGGTATTCGCTCTAGAATTGGGGACGAATCTACCGTTATAAACACCTATATGATGGGAAGCGATAAATACGAAACCCTTGAAGAGATACATCGCGACAAAACAGAAATTTTAATAGGAATAGGCCAACGTTGTTTTATTAAAAATGCAATTATTGATAAAAACTGCCGTATTGGAGACGATGTAAAAATTAATGGAGGAAAGCACCTAGAAGATACCGAAACCGATATGTATTTGATTAAAGACGGTATTGTAGTTATTAAAAAAGGCGCTACACTTCCAAAGAAATTCACCATTCAATAAAACATCATATACTTTTTTAACTAACCCATTAATATGCAAGACCAAAGACGAGTTGTAATTGATTATGTGTCACCTAGTGTTAATTGCGGTGATTTTTATATCAAACGTGTTGTAAACGAAATTGTAAACGTAAGAGCTTTTATTTTAGCCGACGGACATGATGTGTTAAGCGCCAGTGTTTTATTTAAGCACGAAAGCGATAAACAGTGGAATGAAACCAGAATGTCCTTAGATTTTAATGATGAATGGCAAACCGCTTTTTCTGTTGAAAAACAAGGGTTTTACGATTATAAAGTTGAAGCTTGGGTAGACTATGCGTTAAATTGGCGACATGGCATTATTAGAAAAATTGAGGATGGGCAATATGTAAATTCTGAATTATTAGAAGGTGCAGAATACATAAACCAAGTTATAAAGAAGGTAACGTTAAATGAAGATAAAGCCTATTTAAAACACTTACAAGATATCTTTAAAAACGAAGATACTTATGGTGAAGCTATAAACGAAGCCACTTCAGATAAGTTGTATAATATTTTTTATAACAATCCCATAAAGTTTTTAGAAAACACATCTAAAACTTATCGAGTTTATGTAGACAGAAAAAAGGCAAGGTTTAGCACTTGGTATGAGTTTTTTCCGCGTTCTGCATCAGAGCATGAAGGCGTTCATGGTACCTTTAAAGACTGTGAAAGATTACTTCCTAGAATTAAAAACATGGGCTTCGATGTGGTGTACTTACCACCCATTAATCCTATTGGAGAAGTAAACCGTAAAGGAAAAAATAATACTACCGAGGCAAAAGAAGGCGATGTTGGGTCTACATGGGGCATTGGTTCTCAATATGGCGGACATAAAGATATTCATCCGCAATTAGGAAGTTTAAACGATTTTAAAGCCTTAATTCAAAAGGCAAAAGAGCAGGATATAGAAATTGCTATGGACTATGCTTTACAGGCTGCTCCAGACCATCCTTGGGTAAAAGAACACCCACAATGGTTTAAATGGCGACCAGATGGCACCGTACAATACGCCGAAAACCCTCCAAAAAAATATCAAGATATTTTACCTATTTATTGGGAGAGCGAAGATTATAAAGCCCTATGGAACGAATGTTTAGATATTTTATTACACTGGATAGATTGCGGGATAGAAATTTTTAGAGTAGATAATCCACACACCAAACCGTTTTATTTTTGGAATTGGATTATTACCAAAGTAAAAGAAAAGCACCCTAACGTTATATTTCTAGCAGAAGCGTTTACCGCACCTAAAGTAATGCAACAACTAGCAAAACAAGGCTACACACAGTCGTATACCTATTTTACATGGCGAAATACCAAGCACGAACTTATTGAATATGTAGAAGAGTTAACCAAAACAGAATTAAGGGAATACATGCAGCCTAATTTCTGGCCAAATACACCAGATATTAACCCGTTTCCACTACAAGGTACAGGCGAATCTAAGCACATGCAGCGCTATGTTTTGGCTGCTACACTAAGCTCTAGTATTGGTATTTACGGTCCTGTTTTTGAATATATGTTATCTGATTCGTTATTAGGAAAAGAAGAATACCTAAATTCTGAAAAATTCCAAATTGCGCATTATAATTGGGATGTTAAAAACAAACTTACTACGGTAATTGCAAAAATAAACTACATAAGGCATAATAATGAGGCGCTTCAACAAACCAATAATATAAAATTCTGTTATGTTGAAAACGATAACTTAATAGTGTTTTATAAGTGGAACAACGCCAAAACCAATCATATTTTTGTAGTAATTAGCCTAGATGCTCACAACTCACAGCAAGGTACAGTACAATTGCCATTACACGAATTGGGCGTACACGCAGGACATCATTTAGAAATGCACGATTTAATAACAGATAATCGTTACAACTGGCAAAACGAATGGAATTTTGTGGAATTACATCCCACTTTACCATTTCATATTTTTAAAATAAACAAGTAATATATGCCTGAAACTTCTTCTAAAACAAATAAAAAAACACCATTGGTTTTTAACGTTGCATGGGAACAACTTCTTGAAGACTCTAACTTCATGTCGGTGTTTTTATCAGATGTTTTAGAAGAGTACATACAAAAACAACGCTGGTATGGAGGTAAAGCCAGCAAGTTAAAATACATAGAGCTTTCAGAATATTTTAGAATTCAACAAAAAGAAGAAGTCTATTATGGCTTAATTTTAGAAGTTGATTTCGTAGAAGCTTTCTACCAGCACTATTTCTTGCCTATTGCTTTTGTAACCGACGAATCGTTAGCTGAGAAAGACAGAATACTTCCTATTTCAATCAATGGAAACGATGGTTACATTATAGATGCCATAAATTTAGAAGCCTTTAGAAAACTTGTTTTTGAGCGTATTATAACAGCAGAACCCGTAGACCGAACCAAAGTAAGGTACCATAAAAGTGCACTGCTTGAAGATCCAGCTTACGAATCTTCTAAATTTATGGGCTTAGAACAAAGCAACACTTCAATAATTTATAATAACTCTTGCGTTTTAAAGTTCTTTAGAAGAATTTATTCTGATAAGAATCCTGATTACGAAATGAGCCGGTATTTATCTGAAAAACAAGAGTATAAAAACACGCCGCCTTACTTAGGTAGCATTAATATTATAGACTCGGAAAAAGATATCATCACCATTGCCTTAATGCAAAAAATGATTCCTAACGAAGGCGATGCTTGGGATTATATGCTAAAAGAGTTTGATAGAATTTTTAGAGCCTTTCTTACCAAAAACATCAATATAAACGATGTACCTAAAACCGAGCAGTTTTTAAAGTTGGGCATTAACGATATTCCGCCTATTTTAATAGATTGGGTAGGTTTAGATTTTTTAAAAAAAATTCAAACCTTAGCAAAACGAACCGCAGAAATGCACGTTGCGCTAGGTTCTGAGTTTGAAGAAATGGCGTTTACACCTGCGCATTACAATGGCGATTACGAGGTATGGTTAAAAAACAGATTGCTGTACCAATTTCAAAACAGATTAAATACCGTTGAAAACAACCTACACAAACTTAATGGTATGGCGCTTGAATTAGCACAAGAATTTTTAGACAAAAAAAATAGCATTAGAAAACGTTTTGTGAATTTTGATTGGACCAAACTAAAAGGCCAACGTATACGAGTACATGGCGATTATCATTTAGGGCAAGTTCTAGTAAAAGACAACGATTTTTATATTTTAGATTTTGAAGGCGAACCCGAAAGCACTATTCGCGATAGAAAAGTAAAACAACCGCCTTTAAAGGATGTAGCTGGTTTATTTAGAAGCTTTCACTATGCTATTTATACCACCATTTTTAATCACCACGAAGATACATCCGAGCAAATTTTTAATGCAGGAGAATTACTTTATGACTATATTACAGGACTATTTTTAGGTAGCTACATCACCAAAGTAAGAGATGCTAATTTAAATATTGGCTACAATCAAGAACGCATATTTCTATTAAAATACGCCTTATTGGAAAAGGCAGTTTACGAGTTAGGATACGAGCTTAATTCGCGCCCGCAGTGGGCAATTATTCCTTTAAAAGGAATTTCAAATATTATAAACAACTAACAACAAGCTATGGCACACGTTAAACCGTACAGTTTATTTACAGAATTCGATATTAACTTATTTAAGGCCGGAAAGCATTTTAGACTATATGAAAAATTTGGGTCGCACCTTGTAACCGTAGATGGTATAGAAGGTGTGTATTTTGCTGTTTGGGCACCTAGCGCTAAACAAGTATCTGTAATTGGCGATTTTAATTATTGGATGGAAGGCGAACATCAACTAAATGTGCGTTGGGATTCTAGCGGAATTTGGGAAGGTTTTATTCCATTGGTAGAAAAGGGCGCCATTTACAAATATAAAATACAAAGTCACCACAACGATGTAAAAACCGAAAAAGCCGATCCTTACGCAAGACGATGCGAACACCCTCCAAAAACCGCGTCTATTGTTTGGGACGACAACTACAAGTGGAAAGACAGTAGCTGGATGAAAAAGCGCAAAAAGAATAATGCTATAGATGCGCCATTTTCTGTATACGAAGTACATTTAGGTTCTTGGAAAAAAAATGTTGAAGAAAATAGGTTTATGTCTTACCACGAATTGGCAGACGATTTGGTAAACTACGTTAAAGAGATGAACTTTACCCACGTAGAATTAATGCCCATTATGGAATACCCTTACGATCCGTCTTGGGGCTACCAACTTACAGGTTATTTTGCACCAACAGCGCGTTACGGCTACCCAGAGGAGTTTAAATATTTAGTAGATAAACTTCACCAAAACGATATTGGAATTATTTTAGATTGGGTGCCATCGCATTTTCCAGAAGACGCGCATGGTTTAGGATTTTTCGATGGCACACATTTATACGAACACCCCGATAGGCGTAAAGGTTATCATCAAGACTGGAAAAGTTTAATTTTTAATTACGAACGCAACGAAGTACGGTCTTTTTTAATTAGTAATGCCATTTTTTGGTTAGACCAATACCATGCCGATGGGTTGCGTGTAGATGCCGTAGCCTCTATGTTGTTTTTAGATTATTCTAGAGAAGATGGCGAGTGGGAGCCAAATATTTACGGTGGTAGGGAAAATTTAGCTGTTATAGATTTTTTAAAACAACTAAACGAAGAAGTTTATGCTTCTTTCCCAGATGTACAAACCATAGCCGAAGAATCTACAGCTTTCCCCATGGTATCTAAACCAACATTTATGGGTGGTTTAGGTTTTGGTATGAAATGGATGATGGGCTGGATGCACGATACCTTAGAGTATTTTAAAAAAGACCCTATTTATAGAAAATACCACCACAACGAAATTACATTTAGTTTAGCTTATGCGTTTACTGAAAATTTTATGCTACCATTATCTCATGATGAAGTAGTGTATGGCAAAAATTCTATTTTAGGAAGAATGCCTGGTGACGAATGGCAGCGTTTTGCAAACCTAAGATTACTATACGGCTATATGTTTACACACCCAGGAACAAAACTATTGTTTATGGGAAGTGAATTTGGACAATACAACGAATGGGATTTTCAAGGTAGTTTAGACTGGAACCTATTAGATTTTAAACCACACCAAGATGCTTTAAACTATTTTAAACATTTAAATAAACTCTACAAATCTACACCTGCACTTTACGAAAAAGGGTTTAGTAGTGAAGGGTTTGAATGGATTAGTTACGACGACCACGAAAACTGCGTAATATCATATATAAGAAAAGGGTACGATGAACAAACGCCAGTGGTAGTGGTGTGTAACTTAACTCCTTCAGTTAGAAAAAGCTATAAAATTGGTGTACCAATTAAAGGTAAATTAGTTGAAATTTTTAATAGTGATGCGGCAGCATTTGGTGGTAGTGGTATTGCCAACAAAAAACAAATTACTATTAAAAAGGAAACTTGGAATGGTAAGGATTTTTCAGCCGAGGTCACCCTTCCGCCATTAGCTATAACCATTTTTGAATTTAAATAATACAACAATAAAACCAATAAAAAATGCGCAATAGTTAGTGCTACTTGCGCATTTTTTATTGAATACCTTGAAAAACAATCACTTCTATATTCAAATTACAGCAATTTAAGGCAACTTTACAGAATTTATTAAAATTATTAAATCGCCTAAACCCCAAAAACACAGTTTATTAGCGTATTCTTAAAAACTTAATAATTTAATCAAGCCATTATTAGGTTTTGCATAATTAATTAACCTATTTTTTAATAAAAAGTAACTCATCAGACATTTAAAATTTAGTATTTTCGTGGATTAATTTTAATACCTGTTTACATGATATTAAATACCGAATTAGAATATAAAGGAAACCTGTTTCCCTCCAAAATAGTTAAGTACGAAAAGAACCTTAACGTACTCTCATTTACCGCAGAAAACGGTGTTATTTTAGAAGTTACCGTGCGTCGCGATAGTATTTTGCGTTTTAGGTACACTACCACTGGTATTTTTGAAAACGATTTTTCTTATGCCATTACAAAATATGCAAGTAGAGGTTACAATCATTTAGAAGTTACCGAAGATGATGATAACTACATTATCACTACTGCAAAACTAATTTGCAACGTATCAAAAACCGATTTAAGAACTTCAATTTTTGATGCCAAAGACAAAACGCTAATCTGCGAAGACGAATTAGGGTTTCATTGGGAAGAAAGCTATGAGTTTGGTGGCGATGTTGTAAAAATGTCTAAAACCGCCCAATCTGGTGAAAGCTATTACGGCCTTGGAGACAAGCCAGTGGATAATAACTTAAAAGGAAAACGTTTTGAAAACTGGGTAACCGATTCTTACGCTTATGGTAGGGAAACAGACCCTATATACAAAGCTATCCCATTTTATACAGCACTACACCATAAAAAAGCCTATGGTATCTTTTTTGATAATACCTTCCGTTCTTTTTTCGATTTTTGTGCAGAACGTAGAAACATTACAAGTTTTTGGGCACACGGTGGCGAAATGAATTACTATTTTATTTATGGCCCAGATATGTCGGAGGTTGTTGCCAACTATACCGACCTAACAGGGAAACCCCATGAAATGCCAGCACTTTGGACCTTAGGCTACCACCAGTGTAAATGGAGTTACTATCCAGAATCAAACGTAAAAGAAATTACAGCTAAGTTTAGAGAGTTACAAATTCCTTGCGATGCTATTTATTTAGACATCGATTACATGGAAGGTTTTAGATGTTTTACATGGAGCAAAGAACATTTTCCCGACCCTAAGCGCATGGTGAAGGAATTGGCAGATGATGGTTTTAAAACCATTGTTATTATAGATCCAGGTATTAAAATAGATATGGATTATTCGGTGTTTAAAGAAGGTCTAGACAAAGACTATTTCTGTAAACGCGCCGATGGGCCATACATGAAAGGTAAAGTATGGCCAGGGGAATGTTATTTCCCAGATTTTACCAATCCAGAAGTAAGAGACTGGTGGTCTAACCTTTTTAAAGAACTTGTTGAAGATATAGGCGTAAAAGGTGTTTGGAACGATATGAACGAACCCGCAGTAATGGATGTGCCTGGAAAAACCTTTCCTAACGATGTTAGGCATGATTATGATGGCAACCAATGTAGCCATAGAAAAGCGCACAACGTTTACGGTATGCAAATGGCACGTGCCACTTACCAAGGCTTGAAAAAATTCTCGTATCCAAAACGTCCTTTTGTTATTACGAGAGCTGCTTATTCTGGTACGCAACGTTACACATCTAGTTGGACGGGTGATAACGTGGCCACTTGGGACCACTTAAATATTGCAAACCTACAAGCCCAAAGAATGGCCATGTCTGGTTTTTCATTTGTAGGATCTGATATTGGAGGATTTGCAGAGCAACCTAATGGCGAATTATATGCGCGTTGGATTCAATTGGGGATATTTCACCCTTTTTGTAGAACACATTCCTCTGGAGACCATGGCGACCAAGAGCCTTGGGCTTTTGGCGAAACCATTACTAATGTAGTGCGTAAGTTTATAGAATTAAGGTACCAATTACTACCATATCTTTACACAGCGTTCTGGCGATATGCCGAAGAGGGCATTCCTATTTTAAAATCCTTAGTGCTATACGATCAACACGATCCGCAAACATATTACAGAAACGACGAGTTTGTTTTTGGTGAAAAAATATTAGTATGTCCAGTAAACGGCCCTAACCAAAAAGGAAGACGCATGTACATACCAAGAGGGAAATGGTACAACTTCTGGACAGATGAGTTGGTAACTGGCGGACAAGAACTTTGGGTTGATGCCGATTTAGATAGTATGCCAATTTTTGTAAAAGAAGGCGCTATTATTCCTAAGTACCCAGTGCAGCAATATGTTGGAGAAAAAACCATTGACGAATTATTACTAGATGTATATTATACCGAAGGTAAGGAAGAATCTATGGTATACGAAGATGCTACAGATGGATACGATTACATTAAGGGTAGATATAGCCTAAGAAGCTTTAAGTTGTCTGGAAAGAAAAAAGAATTAATAATTCAACAACATAAAACAGGTAAGTTTATCACAACTTATAAAACATTTAAGTTGAACTTACATGGGCTGCCGTTTAAAATCACTAAAGTTCAAGTAGATAACGTAGATATACCGTTGAAAGATTTAAAAATAAATGGAGATAACACTCTAGTATTAACTAAAGAATTTAACGAACTGCATATTATAGGTTAACAAAAAAAATCTTTAGCAATAATATTTTATAAACCCCACTTTAACACAAAAGTGGGGTTTTTTACTTTTTATATAACCTAACACAACGAAGCTTTACAGCAACAAAAAAGTTAGTTTAAATACTATTTCATGAGCTTTATAAGCAAGCCCAATGAAAATCCCCTACCTAGCTTAGAATAAAAACCACAGCGGTTATATATAATTTAAAGTATGTTTTTTAAAGCTTTTTTATTCACTTTCAGACCTATCCAAACATATTTTTTCATCAATTAATCAAAATTTATTATTCAAAATCAGCACGTTAAAAATTCTTATTTAGATTTATTATAAATAATTTGGAGAAATGAAATCTCACACATATTTTTGCCCTGAATTTATTATTTATATTAAGTCTAAATAAAAACAGATGAAAAACCTATTACCAATCTTAACCCTATTTTTAATACTCCATAGCGCCATAGCCCAAACTAATTCTGTAACAGGAACAGTTGTAGACCATAACAACACCCCTATATTTGGCGCCAATGTTTCTATAATTAATACAACAAAAGGCACACAAACTAATGAAAACGGTGTCTTTGAAATTTCGAATATTAGTGATGGTAATTATACGCTATCCATCTCATTTATAGGTTATAGAACTAAAGAAGTGTCGTTTTCTATTTCAAACCAAAACCATGTGCATTTAGAAACAATACTACTTTACGAAGGCAACGAAATTTTAAACGAAGTGCTTATTGAAGGGGAACGTCGCAATAAGTTCTCAAGAAAAAAAACAGCCTATGTGTCTAAACTCCCTTTAAAGGATATTGAAAACACCCAAGTTTATAGCACCATAACCAACGAAATTTTAAAATCTCAAATAGTTACCAATTTTGATGATGCCTTAAAAAATGCTACAGGTGTAGAACAATTATGGACTTCTACTGGGCGCGGAGGCGATGGTGCTGGGTATTATGCACTTCGTGGTTTTTCAGTACAACCTCAACTAGTAAACGGTTTACCTGGTTTAACTAACGGTACCATAAATCCTGCAAATATAGAGCGTATAGAAGTGCTTAAAGGGCCTTCCGCAACCCTATTTGGCAATGCAGTAAGTTCTTATGGTGGTCTTATAAACGTGGTTACTAAAAAACCTTATGTTGGCACTGGTGGCGAATTATCTTTTACTTCTGGCACTTACGGACTCAATCAAATTGTGGGCGATTTTAATACTGCATTAAGTGAGAAAGACAACTTATATTTTAGGTTAAACACAGCCTACACCACAGAACAAAGTTTTCAGGATGCAGGGTTTAGAAAATCATTTTTTGTAGCACCTTCTTTATCTTATAAGGTAAATAACAGATTATCGTTTTCGTTTTACGGAGAAATAACCCAAGCGGAACAAACCAACCCTACGTTTTTGTTTTTAAACAGAAGTGTGCCAACAGCATCTTCTAATCTAGAAGAATTAGGTTATAACAATAAACTATCGTTTACTAGCAACGACTTAAGTTTACAAAATCCTACACAGAATTACAGAATTGAAATGGATTATAAATTGTCTGATACATGGCAATCGCAAACTCTACTTTCTAAAAGTTCTACATCTACAAAAGGCTATTATTCGTATTTATTTGATTTTGGTGTGCTAGAAGGTGATACCTATTCTCGCTACATCAATAAGCAAAATGCGAACACACAAACTACCGATATTCAACAAAATTTTATTGGCGATTTTAATATTGGTAGCTTACGCAATAGAATGGTTGTTGGTGTAGATTATTTTAATGAAACGCAAACCAATAATAGTACGGGTTATGCCTTTTACGGTAACGTTACACCAGATGGTGGTAGCAATGGCGACAATCCTTTTACAGCAGATGTTGAAACAGATGCCTTCCCACTTTCAACTTCGGCAGTAGACGCCGCATTAGCATCACAAGGTGTAGCCAATGCAAAAACTAAATATCATATTTATAGTTTGTATGCCTCTGATGTTATTAACTTTACTGAAACGCTTTCTGCAATGGTTGGCTTGCGTTTAGACCATTTTGATAATGAAGGTGATTTAACAAATCCTGACGACGATTATAACCAAACTACATTATCGCCTAAATTTGGTGTGGTATATCAGCCAATTAAAGACCAACTGTCTGTTTTTGGAAATTACCAAAATGGTTTTACCAACGTTGCGCCACAACTGGTAGGGAATCCTGATGAAGGGCCACAAACCCTACAAACCTTTAACCCAGAACAAGCAAATCAATTAGAGTTTGGTATAAAAACAAACTTATTTAATAACCGATTAAATGCTACTGTTAGTTACTACGATATTAAAGTTAAAGATAGGGTAATTACAGATCCCTCTTCACCATTTAATAAAATACAAGGTGGTGAAGTGGTGAGTAAAGGTTTTGAAATTGAAATTAATGCGAATCCGATAGATGGCTTAAATATTAGAGCAGGTTACAGCAACAATGATAGTGAAACAACAAAATCGGACAATACAGAAATTTTAAACCGTAGACCCTTAGAAGCAGGTCCTGAAACTTTATATAATTTTTGGGCAAACTACGAATTTCAAGACGGTAGTTTAAAAGGCTTTGGACTAGGATTTGGTTTTAATGGTGCAAGCGAACGTTTTGCTATAAACTATGCCTCTACTGGCGAGTTTATTTTACCAAGTTATACCATTGCCAATGCTTCTGTGTTTTATCAAGCTAGCAAATACAGAATTGGGTTAAAACTTAATAATGCTTTTAACAAAGAATATTACAAGGGGTGGACAACCATAAATCCACAAATGCCTAGGACGTTACTTGCGAATATTTCGTATCAATTTTAATTAAACATAAAACTTAGAGTGCTGTTAAAATGTATTTAAAAAATTGTTAACAGCGCTCTAACTAAAATTTGATTGTTACCCTAACATGTTTTTCAATGAGCTTTAAAAAATTCGTTTTTCAATTACATAAAATTTTAGGCCTTACCACGGGTTTAGTTGTGTTTATTGTTGCTATAACAGGTTGTTGTTGGGCTTTTAGGGATGAAATTGAAAGTATTTACGACGATTACAAAAAAGTAGCACCACAAAACCAACCTATTTTAACACCAACACAAGCAAAACAGTTGGCAAAAAATGTGTTTCCTAACAACACGGTACATGGTACGGTTTTTAAAAAAGCCGATGATGCTATTGAAGTTATTTTTTATGATGCAGAGCCCGAATTTTACCAAAGTGTATTTTTAAACCCATATACTGGTGCGGTTATTCAGGTAGATAATCATTTATCAGGATTTTTTGCTTTTATACTAAAAGGCCATATGCGATTGTGGTTGCCAAAAGCCATTGGTGAGCAGGTGGTTGGTGCCTCAATTTTAATTTTTATCTGTATTATAATTTCAGGTTTTATACTCTGGATTCCTAAGAAAAAAAAGAATTTAAAACAACGCGTAACTTTCAACTGGAAAAATACTACACGATGGAAACGTAAGAATTTCGATTTACATACAGTTATAGGGTTTTATGTATGTGCTTTGGCTTTAGTTCTGGCTTTTACAGGATCTGTGATGTCCTATAATTGGCTAAAATACGTAGTTTACAAATCTACTGGTGGAGAAAAAGTACCTGCTTTTATTATTCCTGAAAACAAGAGTGAACATACAACGCATAATGATGTAGTGCCAATGGATATTTTAATTGTAAAATTATTAAAAGAAAATCCAGAAGCAGAGGCCTACGAACTACACTACCCAAAAACAAAAGACGAAAGTATTTATGTTGAAGTTTCTAATAGCAAAGGGCTATACTACGATGCAGATTATAGGTTTTTCGACCAAAATACTTTAGAAGAAATAGAAACACCTGCTATTTACGGAAAATATAAAGACGCCAAGGTAGCCGACAAAATTCTACGTATGAACTACGATATACACATTGGTGCCATTGGTGGAATTGCAGGTAAAATTATTGCTTTTATAGTGAGTTTACTAACTGCTAGTTTACCTATAACGGGTATTTTATTATGGTACGGGCGCAACTATAAAAAAAAGGATTAGTCGAGATTTTAAGGAAAATAATCTAATTATCTACTATCCTTCTTTTACGCCTTTTGCATCTGCTGTAGGTACCTCATCCACATCAAAAGGTTTGCCTAAATACACCAGTTGATAGCCTTCCTCAATATTTTCAAAACCTAAGCTATGCGAAGATATAATATGAAGTTCCCCTTCGTTATCCTTTACAAATAGTGGAATAATATCTTCATCATCGTTAGAAATTTTAATAAGCTTATCGTAATGCGCTTTATCTTCTAAGTCTATTTCTTGTATAGAGGGATAGGCTCTAGTTAATTCTAACAACGCACTATAATCGTCTTTATGAGAGAATAAGCCTTCTTTAGGGTTTATTGTATCATCAAGCATTTCTTGTGTTGTAACCAATCTGTAAGAGCCATTCTCTCCAAACTGTTTTCCGAATTTATTAATAGCATATTCGTTAATATCAGGATTTCCTGTTAAGGCCATTAAATATCCAACATCGTTTAGTTCTATATTATCAGTTAAAGTTTCAGAATAAATATTGGTGCTAATAGCCTCTAAACCTAACTCTTTGGCTTTTGCAATATTTTGTTCGTTACTATCTATAAGAACCACATGCCTATTGTTTGTAAGCAAATAATGCCCTAATAATCGTGATACCTTGGAAGCGCCAACAATTAAAATACCTTCAGACTTTTTAAGAAATACGCCCACTAATCTTGCAAATAATCGTGCTGTTGTTGCATTTAACAATACAGTTCCTAAAACAATCATAAACACTAATGGCGTAATGTATTCTGCACCTTCTACACCTTGTTTAATTAATTTACTGCCAAAAAGCGAAGCAATACCTGCTGCTACAATTCCGCGTGGGCCCACCCAACTTATAAACAGTTTTTCATTAAACTTTAGTTTTGAGCCATGAGTACTTGCAAAAACTGCTATTGGCCTTACTAAAAAAACCACCAAAGCAAATAATAATGCTGTTTTCCATGTGTAGAGCAATTCTAAATCTTCTATGTTTATGTTTGCTGCCAATAAAATAAATAAAATAGAAATAAGCAGTACGCTAAGCGATTCCTTAAAATAAAGGAGTTCTTTTATATTTTCTAATTTTCCGTTTCCTAGTACCATTCCCATAACTACTACGGCCAATAAACCAGATTCGTGCGCAAATATTTCAGACTCTACAAATACCAATAACACGGTAGACAAAGACACAACATTTAAAAGGTAATGCGGAATAAGTTTTTTATTTATAGCAAATGCCAAGGCATGGGCAAACGTAAAACCAAAAGTGGTTCCAAAAAGAATAATTTTACCAAATTCTATTAACGCTGTTTTTGTAAAACCACTATCGCCCTCTACACTTATAAACTCAAACACCAATACCGCTACTAATGCACCTATGGGATCTATTAAAATGCCTTCCCATTTTAAAACCGTAGAAATATCCTTTTTTAAAGGAATATTTCTTAAAATTGGGGTAATTACCGTAGGGCCAGTAACTATAATTAATCCTGAAAATAAAAACGATAATTCCCAACTTAAGTTAAATATAAAATGAGCCAATAGCCCACCTCCAAAAAAAGTTATGGCAGAACCTAGCGTAATAAGTTTAGTAATAACAGGGCCTACATTTCTAATTTCAGAGCGTTTTAACGTTAAACCACCTTCAAAAAGAATAATACTTATAGCTAGCGACACAAAATAATACAAGCCCTCCCCAGGAAACAGCCCGTTTTTTCCGTTCCATATAGGTTCTATCCACTTTGCACCATCTTCACTCAAATACTCAGCTGCAATTGGTCCTACAAACAACCCAATTAAAATTAATGGCAATATTGCAGGGATTTTAAATTTCCACGCTACCCATTGCGCTAAAATGCCAAGAATAATAATACCTGCTAGTTCTAACATATAGTCTATTTTTTTAAAAACACTAATTTAAAGAAAATGATAAGATTTATTAAGATTATATTTTTTTAGTTTGAATTGGTAAGATGCCTACCATATCCCACAAAAAATGCTATCTTTCAACCCTTGACTAATTTTTTTATTATTGAGTTTAAAACCATTTCATAGCATTGGTATAGGCGTTGCGTTTTCACCAAACCTAAAGGCAAATCTTTTTGAGGCTGCTAGATTAGCCGTTTTTTTTAAATCTAAATTATTTTTAATTCACGTTGGTGAAACATCAAAAGACAAAGTAAATATGCTTAGCGCAATTTTAAAATCTTTTGAAAAAGATAATCTAGATTATGAAGTTGTTTTTAAAAAAGGTAACCCTGTAGATGTAATATTATCGGTTACTGCTAGCAAAAATATAGATTTACTCGTGCTAGGCGCTGCAAAACGAGAGCGTTTTGTAACCTATTATATGGGTTCTATTGCTCGAAAATTAACACGTAAAGCAAAATGCTCTGTTTTGCTTTTAATAAAGCCTTCGGTAGAACGAATACCCTGCGAACACATTGTAGTTAATGGGCTTAAAGACCCTAAAACCGAACAAACCATTACCACCGCTTTTTATGTTGCAGAACAATTGAATTCTGAAAAAATTACCATTGTTGAAGAGATAAAAGACGAACAGGTAGCCATTAAGGTAGATGATGATAAATCGTTAAGACGCGCCAATATTGTAAAAGAACGTATTAAGCTAAGGGAAAACCAACGTATTAAAGAAATAATTAGTGATATTCCTGAAGAATATACCAAGAACAAATTGGTAAAACTACAACCTATTTTTGGAAAACAAGGTTACTCCATTGGGCACTACGCGCAAATATCCAGAGCCGATTTATTAGTGATGAATGCCCCTAGTAAAATGACGTTTTGGGACCGCTTATTTCCTCATGATATTGAACATATTTTAACCGAATTGCCAACCGATGTATTAATACTGCAGTGAGTCCAAAAAAAAATAACATAGCTCTTTTTTTTAAGGCATTGCCAAGAAATATATTTTCTGGTTTTGTGGTAAGCCTTATTGCATTGCCATTAGGCTTGGGTCTTGCTATGGCTAGTGATGCGCCGCCAATATCTGGAATTATCGCAGCCATTGTTGGTGGTATTATAGTGGCTATTTTTGGAGGTAGCCATGTTACCATTGCAGGCCCCGGAAATGGGTTAGTTGGCGTACTTTTGGTAGCTATAACAACTTTAGGTATAGAGAGTGCTTATGCTGCCATTATTTGCTCTGGAGTATTAATTATGCTACTTGGTTTTTTTAGAATGGGAAAGCTGGCCGATTTTTTTCCCTCTTCTGCCATACAAGGCATGTTAGCTGCCATTGGGCTTATTATTCTTGGGAAACAATTTCACATAATGTTGGCCCATAAAATTAAAAGAGAAGACACCCTAGATTATCTTTTTGAAATACCTTTTACCATAAACGACGCCATACATTACGAAAACAAAGGTTTTATTTTCGCTGCATTGGCAGGAGTTATTAGTTTAGCAATTATGCTGTTTTATTCAAAAATTAGAAATAAATATTTACAGCTTGTTCCAGCACCAATGTGGATTGTTATTTTATCTATTGCTTTCAGTTATTATTTTGAACTAGTATTGCATGAAGAAAACCCCATTGAAAAAGCGTATATGATTTCTGGTATTCCTTCCATTCAAAATATTATTGAAGATATGCATTTGCCAAATTTTTCTAAAGTTGGCAGTTTCTCTTTTTGGGGAAGTGTTTTTGCTATTACTTTAATAGCAAGCATAGAATCTTTATTAAGTATAAAAGCGGTTGATAAATTAGATCCTGAAAAAAGACGCTCTAACGTTAACAGAGATTTAAAAGCGCTTGGTTTAGCAACCGTAGGTAGTGGTTTTTTAGGTGGTTTAAATGTAGTTACCGTTATCGCCAGAAGTTCTGTAAATGTAAATAACGGCGCATCCAACAGGTCTTCTAACTTTTTTCATGCTACTTTTTTAGTTCTTTTTATTGTTTTGTTTAGCACACAACTTACACGAATTCCGCTGCCTGCACTTATGGCAATTTTAGTATACACTGGGTATAGGTTAGCATCGCCAAACGTTATTAAAAACATTAGCCGTATTGGTAAAGAACAACTCATTATTTTCTTTATAACGCTTTTGGTAACCCTAAAAATTGGCCTTATTACTGGAATTATTGCTGGTGTGTTAACTACGCTTGTTATTCACATTGTTATAAACAAAACAGTGTCTTTATTCGTTAGAAATGTTTTAAAACCAAACGTGTTAATGTATCAAGAGGAAGGGCATAACGATTTTTATGTTAGTGTAAAACATTTTTGCAGCTTTTTAAATTATTACAGGTTAAAAGAAAAATTAGATGCCATTCCCGAAGATCAAGATGTTATTGTAGATTTTTCACTGTGTAGTTTTGTAGACCATACTGTAATGGAAAACATGCACAACTATCATGAGTTATTTATTAAACGTGGTGGTCATTTTGACGTAATAGGCTTAGATATGCACAATAGCGACTCTGAACATCCATACGCGCTAAGACGGTTATTGCCTGTGCCAAAAATTATTCAGAATAATTTAACAAGACGACAAACAAACATGGAGTCTTTAGCTCAAAATTACCATTTAGCCTACGCTCCCAAAAAAATAAAAGATATTGAATTTCTCTACAATTTTCTTTTTTTTAATACCAAAACCATCAATCATATTTATAATAAATTGAGTTATAAAAATGATACTATATCCTTGTTCGATATAGAGTTTTCAGAAGGTGATTTTATTGCAAAAGAAGTTGTGCGTTCTACTATGCTTCATATTAATTTAAATACTAACATTCCTGAATTTACATTAGATCGCGAAGGCTTTTTAGAGAAAGTTTATGCCTTTGCAGGGTTTAAGGATATTCCTATTCAAAAACATTCCGATTTTTCTAATAGGTTTTATTTGTTGGGTGATAACGAACAAGACATCACTAATTTTTTTAATGATAATCTCATACATTTTTTTGAAAGCAACCCATATTACCACGTAGAGTCTAATGGCAATGCATTATTGGTTTTTAGTAAAGAGCGTTTAGCAAGCGTAAAAGAAATTAAAGTACTTTTTGATTTTGGTAAGCGTTTGCATCAGGTAATTTCATAATAATCTCTTAACATTATGGTTGATTTTAGTCTTATTTTGTAAATTCGTTCACTATGAATTTATACCCTATTAACTCTGGCAATTTTAAGTTAGATGGTGGCGCAATGTTTGGTGTTGTACCCAAATCTATTTGGAGCAGAACCAACCCCGCAGACGACAAAAATATGATAGATTTAGGCGCTAGGTGCCTATTAATTGAAGATGGTAATCGGTTGATTTTAATTGATACCGGAATGGGCAACAAACAATCTGAAAAGTTTTTTGGTTACTACTACATGTGGGGCGATGATAGTATTGATAACTCTTTAAAAAAATACGGTTTCCATAGAGATGATATTACCGATGTATTTTTAACCCATTTGCATTTTGACCATTGCGGTGGAGCCATACAATGGAATAAAGACAGAACAGGTTACGAACCTGCTTTTAAAAACGCAAATTTTTGGAGTAATACAGACCACTGGGAATGGGCCACAAACCCAAATGCTCGTGAAAAAGCATCATTTTTAAAGGAGAACATTTTACCTATGGAAGATAGTGGCCGTTTAAAGTTTACCAAACTTCCAGAAGACAACATGCTTAAACATTCTGCTTTGGGTTTCGACATATTTTTTGCTGACGGACATACCGACAAGCAAATGATTCCTATGATAAACTACAAAGGAAAAACCATATGTTTTATGGCCGATTTACTTCCAACCGCTGGCCATTTACCCTTACCATACGTTATGGGCTACGATATGCGCCCTTTATTAACTTTAAATGAAAAAGAAAAGTTTTTAAACATGGCAGCAGATAATGGCTTTTATTTATTTTTAGAACACGACGCTTACAACGAAATTATAACTGTAAAACATACCGAAAAAGGCGTGAGATTAGAAAATATCTTAACCGCTGAAGAGGTATTTAATTAAAAAAGGACTAATTTAATATATAATGAGAACAATTAAACAATTAACGCTAAGCATAGCGTTATCTGCCCTATTATTTGGGTGTGGAAGCACAGGTGAAATTCTATTAACTCCAGAAGAAAATATTGATGCCATTCCATTAAAAGTTTCAGACTTAACTCAAGCTGAAAAAGAAAATTGGGGACATTTAGATTTGCTTAAGGATACCATTCCTGGAATGAGCGTAGACAAGGCCTACACTGAAATTATTAAAAATAAAAAAGGAAAAAAAGTAATTGTAGCCGTTATCGATTCTGGTATCGATATAGACCATGAAGATTTAGATGATAACATATGGACCAATAAAGATGAAAAACCTGGAAATGGTATAGACGATGACAATAATGGCTACATTGACGATGTACACGGTTGGAACTTTTTAGGCGATGGTTACAACGAGCAACTAGAATACGTTAGAATTATAGCTAGTGGCAACACTAGCCACCCAGATTATGCAGCAGCAAAAGCAGAATATGAGAAAGAATATACAAAATGGACGCAAAGAAAAACACAGTACGACCAAGTATACGAGCAAGTAAAGAATGCTAACGAAACACTAACAAAACATTTTGGTAAAAAAGACTATACGAAAAAGGAAGTTGGGGCTATTAAAACGGAAGACCAAGCCCTAAATCAAGCAAAACAAATTGCACAATACATGTATAGCAACGATATAGACACCATGGCCGATGCTGTTGAGGAAATAGAAAGCGCCATTAAAAGCATTAACGAGCGCTTAAACTATAACTTAAATAAGGATTTTAAAGGTAGGGTAAATGGCGATGATCCTGAGGACATGAGTTCTAAATACTACGGAAACGGAAATGTTAAACCTGTACAGAAAGATGAAAGCCATGGCACACACGTAGCGGGTATTATAGCTGCAGAACGCAACAATGGTAAAGGTGCAAATGGTGTTGCCAACAACGTTGAAATTATGAGTATTAGAACCGTACCAAACGGTGATGAGTACGATAAAGATGTGGCACTTGCCATTCGTTATGCTGTAGATAATGGCGCCTCTATTATTAACGGAAGTTTTGGAAAAAGTTTCTCGCCTCACAGCGATTGGGTAAGAGATGCTATTGCATATGCAGCTAAAAACGATGTAGTATTTGTACATGCCGCTGGAAACGATAGCAAAAACGTTGATGTAGAACCCAACTTTCCTGATGATAATATAAACGGACAAGAAATATCAGATACTTACATTAGAGTTGGAGCATTAGCGCCAAAATATGGCTCAGGATTACTGGCAGGTTTTTCAAATTATGGAAAAAGCAATGTAGATGTATTTGCGCCGGGAGCTCAAGTATATTCTACCACTCCAGAAAATGAATACGACACTAAAGGTGGTACCTCTATGGCTGCTCCTGCGGTTGCTGGGGTTGCTGCATTAATTCGCTCGTACTACCCAAAGTTAACAGCAGCACAAGTAAAACAAGTTATTATGGATTCTGGTTTATCTATTAAAACAAAAGTTATAGTTGGAGGAAATACTGATGATATAAAACCATTTGCTGATATTGTAAAGTCTGGTAAAATTGTTAATGCCTACAATGCCTTAATTATGGCATCTAAAATGGCTAATTAGTAGTAAAATTATATATTAAGGTTGCTTTGGTAGGACAAATAGTTCTTTAAAAGCAACCTTTTTTTCTAATAAAAATTCCTATGAAACGTTTTTTATTTTCTCTTTTTTGTATTTCTCTTTTTGTATCCTGTAATAGCACCAAAGAAACACCTGTTTTAAATACTCTTAAACCTCATACGTCGCCTTATAATTCAACATCTAATTATTGGCAGCAACATGTAAATTATAAAATGGAAATTGATATGGATGTAAATACCTATCAATATAAGGGTAAGCAAACACTGGTATATACCAACAACTCCCCTGATGTTTTAAATAACGTATTTTATCATTTATATTTCAATGCGTTTCAACCAGGAAGCGAAATGGATGTACGCTCTCTAACCATAGCAGATCCAGACCCAAGAGTTGGCGATCGCATTAGTAAACTACAACCTAATGAAATTGGATATATTAAGGTAAATTCATTAAAACAAAACGGGACATCTATTAATTATGAAACCGTTGGCACAGTATTAGAAGTAGATTTAGCAACACCGATTAAACCGGGCGACAGTGTTACGTTTACTATGGATTTTGATGGACAAGTCCCGCTACAAATTCGCCGTTCTGGGCGTAACAATAAAGAAGGTGTGGCACTTTCTATGACCCAATGGTATCCTAAACTAGCAGAATACGATTTTGAAGGTTGGCATGCAGACCCTTATATTGGACGTGAGTTTCACGGTGTTTGGGGAGATTTTGATGTAAAATTAACTATTGACAAAAACTATACTGTTGGTGGCACTGGCTACTTACAAAATCCAAACGAGATTGGACATGGTTACGAGACTACAGAAGTAAAACCTGTAAAAGGAGATAAATTAACATGGCATTTTAAAGCACCAAACGTACACGATTTTACTTGGGCCGCAGATTCAGACTATATTCATGACACAGCGCAAGTACCTAATGGGCCGCTTTTACATTTCTTCTATAAAAATACTTTAAGTAATGAAACAAAAGACTTATGGAAAAAAATGCAACCTAAAGCTGTAGAGTTAATGCAATATTTTAGCGAACACATTGGTACATATCCTTACAAACAATATTCTATCATACAAGGAGGTGATGGCGGAATGGAATATGCCATGTGCACCTTAATTACAGGCAATAGAAGTTATGGTAGTTTAGTTGGTGTTACAGCGCATGAAATGGCACACACATGGTTTCAGTTTTTATTAGCTACCAACGAAGCAAAACATGAGTGGATGGACGAAGGCTTTACTAGCTATATAAGCGGTTGGGCAATGAACGATATTTTTGAAAGAAACAATCCTAACCCTTCAGCTAATGCCTACAGAGGTTATATTTACTTAGCCAATTCTGGTAAAGAACAACCTTTAACCACACATGCCGATAGGTATATGTATAACGAGGCATACGGCATTTCAGCTTACAGTAAAGGGCAAGTTTTTATGGCACAATTAGGCTATGTAATTGGTAAAGACAATCTTAAAAAAACCATAAAGCAATATTTTAAAGATTGGGCATTTAAACACCCAACACCAAACGATTTTATTCGTGTTGCAGAAAAAGTTTCTGGTTTAGAACTAGATTGGTATTTAACCGATTTTGCACAAACTACAAACACTATAGATTATGCTGTAACATCAGTTGATGAAAAAACCATAACTTTAGAACGTAAAGGGTTAATGCCAATGCCTATAGATTTAAAAGTAATCTATAACGATGGTACTACTGAAAACTTTTATATACCATTACAAATGATGCGTGGTGAAAAACCAACTTCTGCAACTAAAATTAAAGATTGGGCATGGGCGTATCCAACTTATAGTTTTGAAACAAAAAAATCGGTGAAAAATGTTCAGATAGACCCTAGTGGTTTAATGGCAGATGTAAACCAAACCAATAACAAAATATAACCCTATGAAACGTGATGACCTTAAGGCAGTAAGTACCTTAGATTTACAAAAAAAGTTCAAAACCTTTAAAATGGCATTTTATGTTTTAGCAGGAATTGTTGGTGTTATGTTTGTTATAAGCTATTTTAATTGGAAAGAAAGTGGTATTAATGCTACCGTTTTATTACCATTGTTTTTTATTCCTATGGTGTTAGTAAACTTTTTTAATCTTAGAAAAATTAAACAAGAATTAGCATCCAGAAAAGATATTTAACATGGTTTACAAGTAAAAGGCACTAAAACACCTTTACGCTTTTTTAAAAAAATTATACGTGTGGAATCTGCCCAAATTATTTCAAAAAAGGTCTGTTCGCCAACATTAAAAAAACTGAAATATAAAAAGCCACTTTGTTTTAATAAACAAAGTGGCTTTTTTTTCGGTATGAATAAGAAAATGAGTTGCTTTAATAAACAGTGGTTAGCTCTCATTTTTTGGTAAATGAATGCCGTTTATAAGTATTATAACACCCATAGTTATCAACCAAATTACCTTTATGTGAAAAAGGGGTTTGTAAATTTCATAATTATCAGGAATACCCATAACTATACCCATAGCGGCAAGCCCTAACAACACCGTAAACCAGCCCAACCATTTAGCAACAATGTGCCACCTTATTAATCCGTAGCCCAACAACACTAAACCAACACCGGAGAATACACGTCCAAAACGAATAAAGCAGGTTACATATTGATTTGTGTATAATATATCATTTACAAAAGTTTGAATTTCAGCAGCAGATTTTCCCATGGTTTGACCAACGCCCCATGCACCAAAATTATAAAAATAAGCATTTGCAATAGCTAAGGTAAACGTACCAACAATAAGCATACCAGCACCAGGCAATATAAGTACACGATAAGGCTTTCTTGCGGTTACTGATACTAAAGCAAATAAAGCAATTGCCATAGTTACCCAACCAAAAATATGGATACGGTACATCCAAATCCAAGTCCAAACATTTTCTCCAATGGCTTCAAAGTCAGCAGCAACAATATATTCACCAATATGATGAGGTGATAGAGCCCAACCCAACCATAATAACAAGGCTGCCAAAATAAATGACCAACCTGTAAATTTAGTTTCAAAATCTTTAATCATGATATTCATCATTTTTAGTTTTTAGGAAGTGATGCAATCTACCTTTAAACTCAACTTTTTTATGTAACATTGGTTACACAAAAAAACCCTTATACACTGTAAATTAGGAAGTTGGTTACCTTAACTTTAAATTAAATATTTTGAAAAGAAGAGATTTTGTTAAAAAAGCAACATTAAGTTCATTTGCTAGCCTAATAGGGGCAGATCTTGTTTTTGGGTCTAAAATGCTTAAAGGTTATACACCTTTGGCGTTACAAGATCCTGATCCTTTCAAATTATTTAATAAGCATAAAGACATGGTTGTACTTAACGACAAACCATGGAATATTGAAGCACAAGCACATTTGTTGGACGATAAGATTACACCAAATTCCTGTATGTTTATTAGAAATAATGGCTTAGTACCTGAAGATATTGATCCTAAAACATGGACCCTCACTATTGATGGAGAATCGGTAAAAAACAAAACATCATATACCCTATCCGAGTTAAAATCTAAATTTCAGCAACATACCTATCAATTAACATTAGAATGTGGTGGCAATGGGCGTGCAGAGTTCGATCCGCCAGCAAAAGGAAACCAATGGACTGTAGGTGCGGTACATTGCGCCTCTTGGACTGGTGTACGCTTACGCGATGTTTTAGAAGATGCCGGTATTAAAAATAACGCCGTTTATATTGGCTATCATGCCATAGATAAACACCTTAGTATGGATCCGAACAAAGAACCAATTTCTAGGGGTTGCCCAATAAATAAAGCCTTACAAGATGAAACCCTTTTAGCTTTTAAAATGAATGGAGAAGATATTCCACTAGTTCATGGGTATCCTTTACGTTTGGTTGCAGGTGGTTGGCCAGCTTCGGTTTCTGGTAAGTGGATAAATAGAATTAGCATTCGTAACAAAGTACATGATGGTACAAAAATGACTGGTACAGCCTACCGAGTACCATGCGAACCCGTTGCCCCAGGAGATAAAGTAAAAGATGAAGATATGTGCATTATAGAGTCTATGCCTGTTAAATCTATAATAACCTATCCTAAAACTGGTGCGATTATAAAAAAAGAAAAGTCTTTAAATATTAGGGGGCATGCTTGGGCAGGAGAATTGGAAGTTGCTAAAATGGAATATTCCATAGATTTTGGCGCCACCTGGAACACATGCCCTGTAGAAAAACCAAAAAACCGTTTAGCATGGCAACATTTTTCGGCCACAGTAAATTTTCCAAAACCTGGTTATTATGAGGTTTGGGCAAGAGCAACAGACACCAACGGTATTGCGCAACCTATGCTTTTACCCGGTTGGAATCCAAAAGGATATTTAAATAATGCTTGCCACAGAATAGCAATAAAAGTTACATAAATGAATAAAGAAGAAACTTTTAGGGTACAAGTTAGAAAAGTGCGTCGCCTATTGATGTTACTTTTAGCATTATTCATAATTTCTGGAGGTGGAATGCTTTATTATATGGTAAACCCTAATGCTTTAGATTTTATGTTAAAACCTGAAACTGTTGCATTTAAACCTATTGAAGTTGATGAAGACAGGATTGAAAATGGAATTCATGTACGAACCGGTTTAGTAGATGCTGAAGGCTTAATGACTGTTGTAAACAATTGTACTAATTGTCACTCTTCAAAATTAGTGACACAAAATAGAATGAATGCTGAACGTTGGAATACAACAATTAAGTGGATGCAAGAAACGCAAAACCTTTGGGACTTAGGGCGTAACCAAGAGGTTATTGTTAATTATTTAGTTACCAACTATCCACCAAAAGCAAAAGGAAGACGATCGGTTTTAACAGATATTGATTGGTATGCGCTGGAAGATTAATGCTGCCGTAATTCTATTTTTCATTTGGGCATGTAAACATGAAACAAATGATGTGGTAGAAGGTGTTAAAACCAAGTATTTAATTGAAGCAGAAGAATTAAAGGGAATTGCACAACACCCAAACATTAAAATAATTGATTTTAGAAAAAAAGAAATTTATGAAAAAGAACATATAGCTGGTGCTTTAAACATTTGGCGAACAGATATTGAGGAAACCGCTTACCCTTATGAAGGCATTATGGCTAGTAAAATACAAATAGAAACATTATTTGGAAAACTTGGTATTAAAACCGAGGATACTATTATAGTGTATGATGACAATGGATTGTGTGAAGCCTCTAGATTATGGTGGATCTTGCAAAACTATAATTTTAAAAATGTAAAACTATTGCAAGGTGGAATTTTAGAGTGGAAGTTAAATAATGGTTTTGTAACTACAGAAATACCCGAAGTTAATGCAACTATTTTTAAACTTACAGAGCATCCTAAGATGCAATATCATATATCAAAAGAACAGGTGGTTAAAGCTTTAAACAACTATACGGTTATTTTAGACACCAGAAGTGAAGATGAATTTACAGGAAAACGACAAAAAAAAGGAGCATTTAAAGCAGGACGACTCCCAGGGAGTATTCATATAGATTGGGCAGAGGCTATAAATTATAGAGGCGATATGCGCTTTAAATCGTTAGTAGAATTAGAGAATATTTATAGTAAACTAAATGTAAAAAAGAACGACTCTATTATTTTGTATTGCCATAGTGGCGTTCGTTCAGCACATACAACTTTTGTGCTAACACAATTATTAGGATATAAAAATGTAAAAAATTATGATGGCTCATGGACAGAGTGGAGCTACTTTAATGATTTACCATTTGAAAAAGACAGTATAACAATTTTAAGTAAGTAAAATTATGAAAAAGTATTTAGACGCATTTGTTAATGCCTTTATGGGAACTTTAGATTGGACATGGAAATCGATATTATTTGAAGTTCCATGGTACACAAATTATTTTTGGGGGCTTACAGTAATTTCCTTAGTGGTTTGGTTATTGGAAATTGCATTTCCTTGGCGAAAAGAACAGTCAATTTTTAGAAAAGATTTTTGGTTAGATGCATTTTACATGTATTTTAATTTTTTCATATTTGCGATTGTTATAAGTGGAGTTTATCAAATACTAGGCGTTCTCTTTGGTGAATTTAATATAACAGCAGAAAGTTTCGCCATTGTAGATACCGCTTATTGGCCCATGTGGTTGCAATTATTGGTTTTCTTTATTGTTTTAGATTTTGTACAGTGGTTTACACATGTATTGTTACATAAATATAGTTTTTTATGGAAGTTTCATAAAGTACACCATAGTGTAAAAGAAATGGGGTTTGCCGCTCATTTAAGATACCACTGGATGGAGAATATACTTTATAAACCACTTAAAACATTTGGTGTAATGTTACTTGGTGGTTTTGAGCCAGAACAAGCTTATATTGTACACTTTATAGCAATAACGATTGGTCATCTTAATCATTCTAATATTAAAATTACATGGGGGCCGCTAAAGTATATTTTTAATAATCCAGTAATGCATTTATACCACCATGCTTACACATTACCAGAAGGAAAATATGGTGTTAATTACGGTATTAGTTTAAGTCTTTGGGATTATATTTTTAAAACTAACTACATACCTGAAGATAGCGGCACGGTAGAAATTGGATTTAAAGGTGATGATATATTTCCAAAAGATTTTATTCACCAAAACACTTACGGTTTTAAAAAAGGCCAACGTTAATTTTTTTATTTTTAATAAAACAAAATCACTTAATTGCTAAACATTTAAATGAAGTAATTAAGTGATTTTTAACTTTAGGCCTCAATACCAAGGCTCTCTTTTATAAATTTTAGTCTTAGCTACACGCTCTCGATTATTTAGTCTTAAATGTGTACTCGTTATTTCCCTATTTCTATAACCTAATAAATGAAATAAAGGTTTAGCCAAAAACTTTGCTATGGTTAAGTTTACTTGTAAAATACCTTCATTTTTATTTATCCAAGAAACTCCTGGTAAACAGGCAAGCAAGCTATCGGTTTTTACGCGTCTTAATACGGTTGACAATTTTAAAAAAAATGGTTTTATGGGTTTAATAATAAAAAAACCTTCGTTACCCTTATTTTGGTACAATGGCATAAAAATATGGCCATTATAATCAGAGCGTATTTCAGTATTATTAAAGTGTGCTATTGGTGTACCTTTTGTAATGGGCTGAAAACTTTTAAAGCCGCCTTTCATTTTAAAATTATCATTACTAGTTATATTTTGTAAATGCACTATTTCATAAAAATCATCATCGTTTTCTGAAGCTAGTTTTAAGGTTTTTAAATGGGTTTGTACATCGGTATCGGTGTTATCTAAAATTCCAGAAAATACTAAAGCTAAATGGATAAAAGCTATATTGTTTTCAACAGAACTATAATCGGTATGCTGTCCAGATTCAAACCCAATAGAAACATAGCCCAACGTGTTTATATAGCTTAATAAAGCACCCTCTAAATACTCTTCAATACCCAAAACAATAGGTACTGGAAACAATTTTGAAAATCTTCGGTTTATTAAAGCATCGTTAATGGTAATAAATGGTAGGGTTTTACTAGAAGTGGTATGTAAATCTATAAAGTAAAAAGGACCTTTATTCTCTTTAAGAATATTATGTAAAACAGTAAGAAGTTCTAATAATTGTGTTTCTTCTGTATTGTGCGTTTTTTTAGCTAGTGTAAGCTCTATTTTTGCTTTAGTCCAAAGCCTATTTAAATCTTCATCAATATACCTTTGGTCTTCCTCCAAGGCTTTTAAGTTTCCTAAAACGCCATATACATTTCCTTTTACAACAGCTGTGTCTATTGTACTTTGCAATTGTTTTAATGCAGTAACACCCGCTTTTTCGTTACCATGGATACCTCCAAAAAACACCACAGTAGGCAAATCTATATTTTTATGTATTTTAAAAAGTATACGCGTGTCTTTATTTGTAAAAGGTGCTTTGGTTTGTAGTGTATCCATAAAATTATAAATCGTTTGAAGTAATTAAACCAATTAACTTTTTTTGCTTGGTTATGGGTAAAAAACGAATGTTGTTAGCTTCCATTAAAGCTTTAGCTTCGGGTATTTTGGTTTGATCTTCGATAGAAATAACATTGGTAATCATAACACTTCCCACAGGGTGTATGGCGCTTTCTTTTTCATCTTTAAAGTCTTTTATATCTTTCCAGGACAGTACGCCTATTAATTCTTTATCGTGACTAATAACTGGCATATGGTGTATATTTTTCCATTCCATAATGTTTAGTACTAATTCAATACTATCCGTTTTATACACCGAAAAAATATCGGTACTCATAATATGCTTTACTACTCTACTATCAGCATCTGGCAATTCTGTTGTTTCTTCTAAAATACGCCATGTAGCAACTGGATGCCCTTGCTCTTGTTTTTCATAAAGTTTTGAGGTTAGAATTTGCATTGCTTCAAAACGTTTATGGCTTTTAAGTAAATGCCTGTAGCTTCTTACCGTCCATTCTGACCCGTTTAAAGCTTTTACCCTATTTTTAATAATTGCTAAATAATATTCTACATCTTTAGGAGCTACACCAAACTTATATAATCCTTTGTAGGCCATAGGAAGCAACTCGTTTAATATTAAATCCAAACAAGATTTATAGCTACCGTCCCAATACATTTGTGCTGCCATTCCGTAGCGTGCTGCATTAAAAAAATTGGTTTTAACGTCCTTAAAATCCCAACGTTTATGAATGTTATCGTATTTTTTAGGTTTCCCCATCATTACACCAACCCAAAATACCATATTTGCTATTTCATCAACTGTTGTAGGACCAGACGGAATATATCTATTTTCAATTCTTAAATGGGGTTTGTTATTACCAACACCGTAGCAAACTCTATTCCATGGGTATACCGTGCCATTATGTAATTGTAATGCCAATAACTTAGGGGTTTGGTTGTTCTCAATAAGGTCTACACTATCTTTTATATATGCTGAAGTTAAAAAGCTTCTAAATCGGGAAATATTATCCTTAAAAATATCGGTTACTGTACCAGTGTACCAATTTCTTCCAAAACTTACACGAGATTGATTTTCGTTTAATAAGAATGATTTAGCCCTGGTATCTATACTTTGGGTAAAAAGAGCAATTCTAGTTTCACTCCATAATTCTTTGCCAAATAATAAAGGGGAATTAGCACAAGCACTTAATATAGGTCCTGCAATGGCCTGTGCCCAATTGTAAGTGTCTATAAACGAATTAGGACTTACTTGTAAATGCATTTGAAAACTAGTATTGCAACCCTCTAACATTACAGAGTCGAACAATAGGTTAAGCTCATCTACACCTTGAATATGAATATTGAAATCTTGCTTTCTGGAATCCTTAATAGCTTCATTTAAAACGGTATAACGTTGTAAAGGCGTCATTTGGTGTTCACCAATATTATCTAAACCTATGGATGGTAAAATACCCGCAAGCACAATTTTAGTGTGCTTTTTCTCGGCTGCATCTTTTGCTTTTTTAAGCAAACTATCTAGTTGATTATGAAGGTTTGAAAAACAACTGCCTTTAAGCTCTAACGGATCTAGGTTTGCCTCTAGGTTATAATTACCAATTTCTGTGGTAAAATGTTCGTCATCAATATCTTTTAGAATTTCTAAAGCATTGTCACTTGGGGAATAATTAGGTTTTACCAAACAAAACTCTTGTTCTGCGCCTATGCGAATGGGCTCGGTCTCAATTATACCCTTTTTTAACATAAGGTCTAGGGCTTTTATATCGTTTAATAAATGATGAACGTAATTAGCCCTATCCTTTTTCTTTTTTAGTTTTTTAACATTCATATCGCCCATACCCAAAAAGTTTAGTTAATTATCAATCCCTTAAATTACTGTTATACTGTTAGTTATTTTATGATTTTTATCATAGCATGCTATTAACCGAAGAGAAAAGTGCTTTTTTCTTTATATCTGACGGATATCATTTACTAATTATTAAATATTACATAACATTGAAGTATTGTTAAACCTAACCTGTATATAAAATGGTTATTCTGGGAATTAACTACTACTTTCACGACTCCACTGCTTGTTTGGTAGTAAACGGAAAATTAGAAGCTGCAATAGAGGAAGAACGCTTAAACAGAGACAAACACACCAGAGTTTTTCCACAAAAAGCTATTGATAGGTGTTTAAAAATTGCTAATAAAACCTATGATGATATAGATTACATAGCAATTTCAATAAAACCAACACACAATCTTAATAAAAAGCTTGGGCATTGCGTTAAGAATTTAAAAAGTTTTAAACCCTTTATAAATCATGAGTTTGTACATGCATATAACAAGCAAAAAGGGTTTTGGAACTGGTATAACTACCATTGGAGCACTAAAAAAAGTGGCCCTAAAGTACATTTTATTCCCCACCATTACAGTCATGCGCCTGGTTCCTTCTTTGTGTCACCTTACAAAGAAGCAGCATTATTAGGAATTGATGGTTCAGGCGAGTGGGCAACAAGCTGGTTAGGATACGGAAACGGCAATAAAATTAAGTGTATAAGCGAAAGTTTTTTTCCTCATTCGTTAGGCTCATTTTATGAAGCAGTAACACAGTTTTGCGGATTTAGAACAAGTTATGATGAGGGGAAAACCATGGGGTTAGCCCCTATGGGAAATCCCAACACCTTTAAGGAAGAGGTTAAAAAAATAGTTAGCGTAGATAAAAACGGAAGAATACATTTCAACCTTAGTTATTTTAACTATCAGAATATGAGCTGGAAACGCTGTTCACCTAAGTTTTTTAAAATTTTTGGCAAACCACGTCAACACGGAGAAGAGTTTCAACAACACCATCTGGACGTTGCGGCAGCGTTTCAAAAAGTACTAGAAGATACTGTATTAGAAATATGCGATATTCTATACGATAAAACCAAGGCAGATTATCTAGTTATTTCTGGAGGCGTATCGTTAAATAGCGTAATGAATGGGCGTATCGTTAGAGAAAGTAAGTTTAAAGATATTTATGTAATGCCTGCAGCTGGCGATAATGGTACTGCTATTGGAGCCGCCTATTATCTTTATAATAATATCTTGGATATGCCTAGAAATTATGTGCATTTAAATCCTTATGTTGGCACATCGTACACCAACGAAGAGATAGAAAATGTACTAAAAGGCGCAAAAATCTCCTATGAATATTATGATGATATATCTGAAAAAGCAGCCTCTTTACTTGAAAAAGGAAAAATTATAGGATGGTTTCAAGGCACTATGGAAATTGGACCCAGAGCTCTTGGTAGCAGGAGCATATTAGCAAACCCTGCTTTTCCAGAAATGAAAGATAAAATAAACGCCGAAGTTAAATTTAGGGAAGCCTACCGCCCATTTGCACCCTCTACAATTTTAGAAGCTAAGAATGAGTTTTTCGACTTAGAAGTTGAAGCGCCTTTTATGCTCAAGGTTTGTAATGTACGTAAAGAAAAGCAACATATTATTCCTGCGGTTACACATGTAGATGGCAGTGCGCGATTACAAACTGTAAAAGAAGAATTGCACCCACGTTACTATAATCTTATAAAAAAATTGGGTATTAAAACAGGGGTTCCAGTTGTGCTAAATACCAGTTTTAATATACAAGGAGAGCCTATTGTAGAATCGCCACACGATGCTATAAGATGTTTTTTTTCTACTGGTTTAGATGCAATAGCAATTGGGAATTTTTTAATACAGAAAAATTAAAATTTTTATTTACTAAGTTTAATCACGTCTTGCCGCATCACAAGAACCTCTTTCTTCTTGTAGATTAAGCATTACAGCATGCGGATCTACAACAATATCTTTTGATGTAATAACGCTATTAATGGTCTTAATAAAAATTTTAAAATCTGTTTTAAATGAAACATGTTCTACATACTCTATATCTTTAGCCAACCTATCGTCCCAGTTTAGTAAATTTCTTCCAGAAACTTGGGCTAACCCTGTAATACCGGGACGAATAGAATGCCTTTTCTTTTCTTTATCGCTGTAGTATGGTAAATATTCAATTAACAAAGGCCTTGGCCCAATAAAACTCATCTCGCCTTTTAATACATTTATTAACTGAGGTATTTCATCTAATGATGTTTTTCTAATAAATGCCCCCAAAGGGGTTAATCGTTCCGTATCGCTTAATAAATTTCCATCAGTATCTTTTTTGTCATTCATAGTTTTAAATTTTATAATACTAAATATTTTTTCGTTTTTACCAGGTCTTTTCTGTACAAAAAAAGGAGCGCCTTGGTTTGCTATAAATAAAACTACAGTAACAACTACAAATACAGGAAATAGTAGAATAAGTAATACTAATGCCGAAAAAAAATCTAAAAGTCTTTTAATAAAATAACGATACATTATTTTTTTGGAAATTTTAATTCTTACCGAAAAAGCTGTGTAACTAACACCATATTAAAAATACTAAATTGAAAGGTTTAAATTCATTAAAACTTCAATTTTTATATTTCACTACCTTTAGCCCAACAAAACAAAACACTTGAAATTTACGTACCCAAAACAAGAAAAGCTTAAGAGCAAAAAACTAATAGAGCAGTTGTTTGCCGAAGGACAATCGGTTACAGCTTTTCCATTACGGTTAGTATACTTAGGCACTACTTTTGATGATGCTGTTATAGCAAAAACTGGGGTTTCGGTATCTAAACGCCATTTTAAAACTGCGGTAGACAGAAACCACATAAAACGTTTGTTAAGAGAAGTTTACAGGCTAAATAAAGCTGTGTATTTTAACAATTTAACAACGCAACATGCGTTTATGATTTTGTACATTGGCAAAGAAAAACCCTCTTTTGCCCAAATTGAAACACGTATGAAACTGTTGTTTGAAAAATTTTCGAACACATTTTCTAAAACTTAAATAAGCAAGCTTATGAAATTGTTTTCTTATATATTGGTTATAACACTACCATTAATGTGTTCGTCGCCTTCATCTAAAAACTATAATTACAACGAAGGAGCAATGGATACAGAGGTTGTTATAGAAGAATCTTCATCTATAAACGGTTTAGTTTCTGTTCCTGCAGAAGCAAAACCACAAAAAATTATTAAAACCTCATATCTTAAATTTGAAACACAAGATTTAGAAAAAAGTTACAGTGCAATTATTTCAGCGGTAAAAACCAATAATGGTTTTGTACAAGACGATAATTCTAATAAATCCTACAACACCATTACCAGACATTTAGTAATTAGAATTCCCACTTCAAACTTTCAAACAGCCATAGATGCCATTAGTGAAAACGTATCGTATTTTGATAGTAAACGTATTTCTGCCAAAGATGTTACCGAAGAATTTATAGATTTAGAAGCCCGCTTAAAAGCAAAACAAACCCTAGAAAAACGTTATTTAGAACTATTGAACAAAGCTAAAAACGTTAAAGAAATTCTTGAAATAGAACGCGAACTCTCTAATATTCGCGAAGAGATTGAAGCAAAACAAGGGCGTTTAAAATACCTTCAAGATAAAGTATCGTTAAGCACCATTAACATAGAGTTTTACAAATTAACTTCAGAAGCTCCAGTAACAACAAGTTACGGTACAAAAATGTGGAACGCTGTTAAAGGCGGGTTTAATGGTATTTCAGTATTCTTTTTAGGAATACTTTATGTGTGGCCACTTATTGTTATTGCAGGCATTGCCATATTTTTGTTGAGACGATGGATAAAAAAGAGTAAAAAATAATTTAGATGAAGAAAATAGTAAAAAAGAACATAGTAGTTCCAATAATTTTATCTGCTATATTTATAAGTACCACGGCATTTAAAAACGATTTTTTTGAAATAGCGAAACAAATTGAAATTTTTACAACGCTTTACAAGGAAATCAATATGAATTATGTTGATGAAACTAATCCTGCAGATTTAATGGATACTGCCATAAAAAGCATGTTGGACGATTTAGACCCCTACACGCGCTTTATGAACGAGCAAGATGTAGAAGCCGCTAGAATTAACAATACTGGAGATTACACAGGTATTGGCGCGCGTGTAAAAACCCAAAAAGATAAACTTATAATAATAGAGCCTTATAAAGATTATCCCGCAGATAAAGCAGGTTTAAAAGCTGGAGATGAAATTATAAAAGTAGGCGATATTATGGTTTCAGACTACAAAGAAGACTCTGGTAATTTACTAAAAGGCGCTTCGGGAAGTACCGTAAATGTAACTTTTAAACGCAACAACAACACAAAAACGGCCACTATAGAGCGTGCCGAAGTAGAGATAAAAGCAGTACCGCATTACTCTATGGTAGATACCAAAACAGGATATGTTGTGTTAAGTAAATTTAACCGTAAAGCATCGGCAGAGACTAGTTATGCCATAAGAGATTTAAAAGCCCAAGGTGCAGAACGCCTTATTTTAGATTTAAGAGGGAACCCTGGCGGATTGCTAAACGAGGCTGTTAATATTGTAAATTTATTTGTGCCTAAAGGGCAACTGGTAGTTACTACAAAGTCTAAAGTTAAAAAATACAACAAGCAATATTTTACCAGTAGAGAACCTTTAGATACCGATATTCCCTTAGTGGTTTTAATAGATGAGTCTAGTGCTTCGGCTAGTGAAATTGTATCTGGTACATTACAAGATTTAGATCGTGCCGTAATCGTTGGCGCGCGTAGTTTTGGTAAAGGTTTGGTACAGCGCCCAAAACAGTTAACTTACGGTACTCAAGTAAAAATAACCATTTCTAGATATTACACGCCATCAGGACGCTGTATTCAATCTTTAGATTATTGGAATAGAAACGAAAATGGTGAGGCGGTTCGTGTAAAACAAGAAAATTACAACGAATTTAAAACCAAAAACGGACGTAAAGTTTTTGATGGTGGCGGCATTTTTCCTGATGTTACTATCAACAAAGTAAAAAATACAACCATTACTAAAGCGATATTAAATAGCGATTTAATATTCGATTTTGCTACAGATTACTACTATAAAAATCCTTCATTGGATATTGATAATTTTAAATTAACCGATACCGATTTCAAGGATTTTAAAATCTTTTTAGAGAACAACAACTTTACATTTACAACCGATACCGAAAAAGCATTGTATAAGGCCTACGAAACTTCAATTAAAGAAAATTTAAACAACGATATAAAAGCAGATTACGATGCACTTATTTCTGGATTAAGAAACTCTAAAAAACAAGCAATTGATGCTCATAAGGATTTTATACTAAAATCGCTTACAGAAGAGATTGTAAAACGATATGCCTACCGTGAAGGCTTATACGAATATTATAAAGCTAACGATGCACATATTAAAAAAAGTACGCAAATCCTCGGTAATACTATGACTTACATGGATTATTTAAGGTAGATTTCTAAAAAATATTATCTTTAAGCATTAATAGCTCCCCATAATGCATAGACTACTTGTAATCATATTGTTATGCCTTAAATTAAGTGTTGCGTTTTCCCAAACACAATACACCCACGATGTGTATTTTAATACTGATGAATTTGTAGTACCTAAAACCGAGGAAAATAGGCTATTACTCTTTATATCTAAACTTCAAGATATAGAAATAGAATCTATTGTTATATATGGTTTTTGTGATGATGTTGGTGCCGATTCTTACAATATGGTATTATCTCAACAGCGTGCCGATGCCATAAAAACTATTTTTGCCAATAACGAAATTAGCGAAGAATTAATACGAAATGTAGATGGTAAGGGCGAAATACTACTTAAAATTGTTAACGAAAAAGACATTTTAAAAATTAGGGGCCTTAATAGAAAAGTAGAAATTATTGTTAGCGAAAAAGCCCCAGAACCAAAAATTGAACCAGAGCCTGTTAAAAAAGAAACTGTTAAAGACCCCTCCATTTCAGAACAAATAAAAGGAGATATAAAAGTAGGGGACAAAATTATTTTTAAGAACATTTTGTTTAAAACAGGGTATAGTACCGTTGTACCAGAATCTAAAAAAATATTAGAAGATATAGCAAAAGCTCTGTTAGAACGAGATGATATATATTTTACCATTCAAGGCCATGTGTGCTGTACAAAATACACAAGAGATGCCATAGATAAACGCACAAAAAAACGCAATCTTTCTGTTGCTAGAGCAAAATATGTTTACGACTATTTTGCTAGAAAAGGTGTAAACAAAAATCGTATGCGTTATATAGGCATGCGTAGAAGATTTCCGTTAGGTGGCGACCCAAAATTCGATAGACGTGTAGAGATTGTAATTACTTACGTTGGAGATAACACTAAATAAATAGTAATGGCCTACAAATTATGCCTTTTACTTGCCACTATACTCTTTTTAACTTTTAAAGGTGTTTCACAAAACACATTTGTACCAGACGATAATTTTGAACAAGCTTTAATTGATTTGGGGTTCGATACACCACCATTAGATGATGTGGTACCCACAGCAAATATTATTAACATAACCAGTTTAACAATTAGCAACAAAAACATACAAAACCTTACTGGTATAGAAGATTTTGCAGCACTATCCCAACTATTTGTTCAAGATAACCAGTTAAGTAGTATTGATGTAAGTGCTAATAGTAACCTTCAAATTTTTTGGTGCTTTAACAATTTACTATCAGTTATCGATGTAAGCAATAATCCTAATCTCATTTCGCTACGTTGTGAAGAAAATAATTTAACAAACCTAGACCTATCTCGTAATTCTGAATTAAACGTTTTAACTTGTGGAAATAATAACCTTTTAAATTTAGATGTATCTTTAAACACAAAGCTTAACAGGTTAATATGTAGCAACAATAACTTAACTTCTTTAGATTTAAGTAAAAACCCCGATTTATCGCAACTTTCCTGCGACGGTAATGAACTTAATATTCTAGATTTAAGCAACAACCTAAAAATAAACATATTAAACTGTTCCAATAACGTACTAAATGAGCTTGATGTATCTGCCCAAACCGACTTAATTGAGTTAAACTGTAGTAACAACCAGCTGTGTTATTTAAATATTAATAATGGCAACAATGTAAATATAACCTTAATAGACTTTAGCGGGAATACTAATCTAACCTGCGTTATAATTGATGATTTACTTAATAATCGGTCTACGTGGTTACCACTAAATTATCAAGATTATGTTATATCTATTGAGGAGTGCAGCAGTAAAGTTTTGGTAGATAACTTAGAAGATTTTATAGGAACATCGTATATATTACCGCCAATAACCAATGGAAACTATTTTACGGCTACTTTAGGTAATGGCATACCTTTAACTGTGGGTGACGAAATTACCAGGACCCAAACCATATACATATACAACGAAAACGGATGTTTTAGCAACGAAACCAGTTTTAGCGTAATAATATCAGATAGTCCTTATTTTATACCAAAATATTTTACACCTAATAACGATGGTACAAACGATTTTTGGCAAGTAATTGATACCAATAACAGTATAAATACCATTTCTATTTACAACAGGTTTGGTAAACTTGTAAAGTTTTTACCTAAAAACTCCCCAGGATGGGATGGTACTTTTAACGGTAAATTTTTACCAAACGATAGCTATTGGTACGAAATAGTATTAAATAACAAAGAAATATTAAGAGGATATTTTGCTTTAAAACGTTAGCTACTCTTTATACATGGCTATGTGCGGAATACCATCTTCTAGATAAGATGTTCCTTGTTGATGAAAACCTAAGTTAGTGTAAAACTGTTTTAAATATTCTTGAGCTGAAATTTTAATGGTAGTTTCGTTAAAATAAGTAGAAATAGCTTTAATAGAAGCCTCCATAATAGCATAACCATATTTAAAAGCTCTTTCGTTTTTTTTAACCACCACTCTACCAATACTGGCTTCATTAAAATAATCTCCAGGTTTAAAAATACGGGTGTAAGCCACCAATACTTCATTTTTAAAACCTAAAACATGTAATGCTTTTTGGTCTTTACCATCAATATCTTGGTACACGCAATCCTGCTCTACCACAAATACCTCGCTACGTAGTTGCAGTAATTGGTACAAATTATCGGTAGAAAGTTCTTTAAAGGTTTTTATCTGTATATCCAAACGTAATATTTTTGTTAGGGCGCTACCACAAGGGTCGGGCTTTCGGCAGTCGCTTTTTTGTGTTGCATAGGTGCAACAACACAAAAAGAGCTTCAACAAATACCTCAATCCCTAGCGCATCTCTTTGCTAAAGTTATTTTTTAATCCTGTACTATCACTTCCTTGGCATCGTCCTTTCCATATTCAGGCTGTATGTTTACATGGTTAATATCGTATTTACGAAACACCAATTCTTCTACCTGTTGCAAAATTTCATCAAATTGAGATAGTGTAATATCTGCATTAAAATCTATATGTGCTTCTAAATGTATTTCTTCTTCATTTAATTGCCATACATGCACATGATGCACGTTTTTTATCATTTCAAATGTATTTATTTCATCAACAATTTTTTGAATAGGAATACTATCTGGCGTAAACAACATCAATACTTTAGTAGAGTTTTTTAATAAATCGTACCCCATCCAAATTAAATACAAGGCTATTACAAAAGTTAATACACTATCTACCCAGTACAATTGGTAATATTTCATTAATAAACCACCAATTAATACTGCAACACTCGCCATCATATCGGTTAATAAATGCAGGTATGCACTTTTCATATTCATATTAGATTCAGCATCTTTTTTAAGTAATAAAACACTAAAACCATTGCCTAGAATAGCAATAAAAGATAACCAAATAACAAGATTAGATGCTATTTTCTGCGGATTCTGAAAACGCTCTACCGCTTCAATAATTAATAAAACAGCTACTATTATTAAGGTTGCCGCATTTACAAAAGCAGCTAAAATTTCTGCGCGCTTATACCCAAATGTTTTTTGAAACGACGCTTTCTTTTTGGTTAGTTTATTAGCAATATAGCTAACCACCAAAGAAAGTACATCGCTAAAATTATGAAGTGCATCACTTAATAAAGCTAAACTTCCAGATAAAATTCCCCCAATTACCTGCGCAACTGTAATTGCTATATTGAGTAAAATGGAAATAAAAAGGTTGCGGCCTTTTAAGTCGCCATGATGATGATGTGCGTGATTATGATCATGAGAATGACCCATCTAAAAAAATTAAAATTTAATTAACAAGACAACGGAATTTTGTTTATGCGGTTTTGGTGCCTACCTCCTTCAAAATCTGTTTTTAAAAAGGTTTCAACCATTTTAATAGCTTGTGGTATAGCAGTGTAACGTGCCGGAATACATAAAATATTAGCATTGTTGTGTTGCCTTACCAATTCCACAATTTCATTGGTCCAACACAAACCCGCTCTAACCTCTTGGTATTTATTAGCCGTTATTGCAACACCATTGGCACTACCACAAATTAAAATACCAAAATCTGCTTCTTTATTAACTATACTTTTAGCAACCGGATGTACAAAATCTGGATAGTCTACACTATCGTGAACATCGGTACCAAAATTAACAACCGTATGTCCTTGTTTTTCTAAAAATGTTTTAATTGCAAATTTATAGTCTGTACCTGCGTGGTCGTTTCCTATCGAGATGGTCATAGTTCTAAATAATAATAGTTTTATATTACAAAGTTACTAAAACCAAATGCTGTTAACTACATTTTTAATGACTTGTTAATATCTATAGATTGTTTTTTATAAAAATAATTAGGAAAATCAATTAAAATTTTTAATCCGTAACGTTTAATTAACATGCAAATAAGTTAATGTAAATTTTTGGTTAAGTTATCAGCACTTCAATCTATACTTTTTAGCTATGTTAACTAAAATAATTATTAAACAATTGTTGTTAGTTTAGGTTATAAACAATTGTTGATAGTAAATTCAAATTAACTAAATTTTAAGCTATTACCTTTTTTAAAGCTGTTAATTACGTATCAATAAAATGCAATAACATATATATCAAAATAAAGCTTAAAAAAGTTATACCGCTATCAACACACTATAATAACCATCATTTATTTTTTTAAATTTTAAAAAGAAAATATTAATATAATATATAATGTGGATAACTTGAATTTAACATAAAATAAATACGATTAAATATTAAAACATTAGCTTTGTAGAAACAAATAGCTCATCTTCTCGAAAATAAAGCTATTTATAAAACAAATTTCCTATGTATCTTTAGGAAAAGAATATGATTACATAAATTAAATGACAAGAAAGAAAAAAGGGAAATCTAAAAGTAAAGGTATTCCCAACCTTACAAATACAATCTTAAGTATTTTAAAAAAAGACAGAAACCAAACTTATAACTATAAGCAAATAGCTGCAAAACTTGGTGTTAACGATGCTAGCAGCCGAAACCAAATTATAAAAACCCTAGCAAAACTTGCCACAAAACAAGAAATATTACAAGTAGATCGTGGTAAATTTAAAGCGGTAGTAAATACCGAGTACCACACAGGAATTTTAGATATGGCTGCTAAAGGTTCTGGGTATATTATCTCAGAAGATTTTGATGATGATGTATTTATAGCATCAAACAATATTAACAAAGCATTACATGGCGATGAAGTAGAATTCTATGCTTATAAAAGACGAAAACGAGGTAAAATTGAAGGAGAAATTACCAACGTTATTAAACGTGCAAAATCTGAATATGTAGGTGTTATACAAATTCAAAAAAATAGTAATTACGCTTTTGTAATTCCTGATAGTAACAAAATGTACAAAGACATTTTTGTACCTATAAATAAAACCTTAAAAGCAGAAGATGGTGATAAGGTATTAGTTTCTTTAGAAGATTGGCCAGAAAAAGCCGATTCTCCCTATGGAAAAGTGTTGAAGATTCTTGGAAAACCAGGAGAACATAATACCGAAATACACGCCATTTTAGCAGAATACGGCCTACCACATGAGTTCCCTCACGAAGTAGAAGATTTTGCTAACAAAATTGATACCTCTATAACCAAGGAAGAAATTGCAAAACGACGCGATATGCGTAAAGATTTAACCTTTACCATAGATCCTAAAGATGCAAAAGATTTTGATGATGCCTTATCGTTTGAAGTTTTAGACAATGGCTTATACGAAATAGGAATTCATATTGCAGATGTATCGCATTATTTACAAGAAGGTACCATTTTAGACGATGAAGCTTACGAACGCGCAACATCCGTATATTTAGTAGATCGCGTAGTGCCTATGCTTCCAGAAGTTTTATCTAACAATGCTTGTTCTTTACGTCCACATGAGGAAAAATATACATTTTCTGCAGTATTTCAAATGAATGATAAAGCAGAAATTAAAAACCAATGGTTTGGCAGAACAGTAACCTATAGTGATGCTCGTTACGCTTACGAAGAGGCACAAGCAGTAATAGAATCTAAAACTAATATAATTCCTGCTGAAGTATCATTAACAGGAAAAACATACGAAACTAATCAGAAATTAGCAGATGCCATACTAAAAATGGATGAACTTGCTAAAATTATGAAACATAAGCGCATGAGAAACGGTGCTATTTCCTTTGATAAGGTTGAAGTAAAATTCAATTTAGATGAAGACAATAACCCTGAAGGCGTATACTTTAAAACCAGTAAAGATGCTAATAAATTAATTGAAGAATTTATGTTGTTGGCCAACCGTAAAGTATCAGAATTTGTTGGAAAACAAACACCTAAAAAAACATTTGTATATCGCGTGCACGATGAGCCAGATGAAAGTAAACTTGCCGCATTACAAAATGTAGTAAGTCGTTTTGGTTACAAGCTTAATTTTAAGGATAGAAAATCTACAACGGCATCTTTAAATAATTTATTACAGGACGTTGTTGGTAAAAAAGAACAAAACTTAGTAGATACTTTAGCTATTAGAAGTATGAGTAAAGCCGAATATACCACACATAATATTGGGCATTATGGGTTGGCGTTTAGTTATTACAGTCATTTTACTTCACCTATTCGGCGTTATCCAGATGTTATGGCGCATCGTTTATTACAACATTATTTAGATGGTGGAAAATCGGCAAACGAAGATACCTACGAAGAAAAGTGTAACCACTCAAGTAATATGGAAATGCTAGCCACCAAAGCCGAACGCGATTCTATAAAATACATGCAAATACGTTTTATGGAAGATCATAAAGATCAAGAATTTGTAGGCGTAATTTCTGGAGTGACCGACTGGGGTATTTATGTGGAAATAATTTCTAATAAATGCGAAGGTATGGTAAGCGTAAGAGATATGAAAGACGACCATTACGCATTCGACCAAGATTTATATGCTATGGTAGGTAGAAGTAATGGCAAGGTGTACCAACTTGGTGACGAAGTTGTTGTAAAAGTTAAAAATACCGATTTAGTTAAGAAACACTTAGATTTTAACTTAATAGGAAAAGTAGAACATTAATTTAATTACGGCAGTATCTCATAAACTGTGTAAGTTTTAACATCTCAGGTCTATTATTGGCCTGAGATTTTTTTATAAATTTAAAATCAAGTATTTAATATTAAAAACACCTTATCTAGTTATATTTTTAGTTGTAAAACATTTGACGCAACCTTTTCAAAAATTTTTCATCTAAAAATAAAATAAAATTATGTTTAAGAAAGTTTTAAAGTTTATACTCGTGGCGCCTTTATTAATGGCTTTTCAATGTGAAGACGAATTCGAAGAAAGCACATTAGTATTTAATTCATTTAAAGTAAATATTTCAGCTCAATCTAGTTTTTCACTTAATGATACAATATGGATTACTGGCAAGACATCAAGTAAGGTGTTTGATTTAGCACTTAATGATTCTATTTTCGCTGAAAGTCCACGAAGCGATATTTTTTCAATTTATAAATTTATTGAACCCACAGAAGTATACAATTGTAAAGATGCTATTGATAAATTTGATTTAATGTTTGATATTGGTCAATTTTCAGCTCTTCCAAGTTGCGAGAATGCACAATTACAAGTTATTCCTAGATTAGAAACTAATAATATATCTTACACTTATAGAATAGGATTAAAACCGAATTTTACAGGTGATTATGTAATTAGCTGGCAAGATGGAATAATTCGAAACTTAGATAGAAATGAATTTATTATAAATAATTATCCGATTGCAAATTACCCTAATCAAATTGGTTTTAATAGCTGTGATAATGTTTCATGGAGATTTTTAAACGAATCAGAACGAGAATATTACTTCACAGTTGAATAAAAAAGATAAACAGTAAAATTAAAAAATCTGGCTTGTGTTTCATCCTAAAATGATTTTATAATTTGCACGCTACAAGCCACATACAATCTCGCTGGCAGTAATTTTACGAAAATGTGAATTGAAGAAAAGAAATTCTTTAGTTCTTATTATACTTTTTGTGCTCAATTTTTTTCTTTTCTAAAATAGCGTAAAATTTTCTTGGTGATATTTTTAAATCTTTGGTAATATCTCTTACTTTCTTTTTCCCTTTCTTATAAAGTTTTAAATTATCATTTACTTTTTTATTAAAAAAATGCTTTTCTAATTTCTCAACAATTTGCAATTCGGTTAAATTAGATTCATTTGAATAATTTTCTATTTCCGATTTAATTTTTGATAAATTGCTCATAAATTTCAATTTTTTTATATAATGTTGTGTGCTTAAAGTTATTAACTATACTACTAGTTTACTAAAATAAACCTAATTTTCTTAATTATACAATTACGTATAATTTCAAACAAAAATACTATGATACTTACTACAACCAATTCCATAGAGGGCCATACCATAAAAGATTACTTAAGTATTGTAACAGGAGTTGCTATGAGTAAAAAAGCAACAGCAATGGGGTTTAGCATGTCTAAATACTATACCGCTTTAGAGCAAAATATTGAAAATATAAAAGAAGAAGCATTTAAAAAACTAGTTGAAAATGCGCAAAAAATAAAAGCGAATGCTGTAGTAGGTATAAAAGTAGAGATAGAGCTTACAACAAGTAATTATGTAATGGTTTCTGTTACGGGTACAGCGGTTAAGGTAGAATAAGTTTGTAATTATAAAGTTTTCATAAACTAAAAAGACAACGGAATAATTATTGATAAATTTACGTTACAAATAAAACCAAAACTTTACATATGAAATATTTAGCATACCTTCTTGTATTCTTAATCTCTTATAATTCAATTGCTCAAAAAGAAATTGATAAAACCGTTGGAGAGTTTAGCGAACTTAAAGTGTACGATTTAATTGAAGTAGAGTTAATTAAATCTGATGTAGATAAGGTTGTTATTACCGGTAAGAATAGAAATGATGTTGTTGTGAACAATAAAAATGGTACTTTAAAAATAAAAATGAAGCTTGAAGAAGCTTTTGATGGTAGCAATACAATAGTAAAATTATACTACACTAATATTGATGTTATTGATGGTAACGAAGGCGCAAAAATTCACTCAGATGACGTTATTGAGCAATTTGAGATAGATTTAAATGCACAAGAAGGCGCAGAAATTAAAGTTAATCTAGATGTAAAATATGCAAATATTAGAGCAGTAACAGGAGGCGATATTTATGCCACTGGTAAAGCAAAACATCAAGATGTGTCTATTTATACAGGCGGAGATTATAATGGCGAAGAATTAAAAACCGAATATACCGAAGTTTCCATTAGGGCAGCTGGAGAGGCTCGTGTATTTGCCTCAAAAAAAGTAACAGCAAAAGTTCGTGCTGGTGGCGATATTTTTATTTACGGAAACCCAGAAAGCATAGATGAAAGTAGAGTACTTGGTGGAAGAATAAAACGAATGGAAACTGAATAAACCATACGTTACTATCTAGTTAGCACACATATGGAAAACCCTATGCAAGCTTGGATTGAATCTAACATAGAACTTTCCAACTTAATAAACGAAATTGAAAATTCAAAGCTTTCTGAACGAGCGCAAGCTGAATTAGCAATGGACAAATTTTGTCATATGTTCGACCTGCCGAAAATGCCTGAAGACAAATCAAGGTATGAGGATTATTATGAAAAAAATGAGATCGATGAAGCTCGCTCTGTTTTTGAAGAATTCGCACTTCTTAAATATTGTTATCCTGAAGAAGACATTCGCGCGCTAATTCTATGCGCAGTTTACAACTTAACTCATTTAATAGGTGTGGATATAGATGAAATATTAATAAATGAATTTGGGGAGAAATTTCCAGATAATTGTATAGTTGGATATAGAGGTATTGGAATAGACGCAGAAGTAATCTTTCCTCAAAAAGAGGGAAAAAGTTGGTTCGATTTAGGATGTATCGCTGTTACAAAAATTGTGAAAATAAAAAAATAAATACGTGTGCTAACACCGTATAAAAAAAATTGCTAGTTTTAGCTAAACCAATGTGAGTTGCTCGTTTGCTAGCTTCTGATTTTCCTTCGGAAAATCCTCGCATACAAACACGCAACTTTCCTTATACATAAACGTTAATGCTTAAAATCCTTCAATTTTATTACTGTTTTAAACTTATGTATTCTAAATTCATAGAGGTTTAGTTTTTAATAAACAATTGTATGGTTTACCAATTTTAGTTAAAAAATTACCATACAGAAGCTATACACTGTTGTTTATACCCCTTGTTTTTACTACCTTGTAGACCCAACAAAACTAAAACCTGTGAAAAGCACCAAATTTTTTGCACTGCTTTTATTATTTGGGGTATTTCTTAAATTAAGTGCACAAGAAAGACCTCCTATTAATGTGTTTTATCCTCAAGATTATGGAGGTGCTTCTCAAAACTGGTCTATTTCCCAATCTGATAATCGTTACATATACATAGCTAACAATAAAGGTTTGCTAGAATATAATGGAGCAAAATGGAATTTGTATCCATCGCCTAATCAAACTAATCTACGAAGTGTTAAAGTTATAGATAGTTTAATTTACACAGGGAGTTATCATGATTTTGGTTATTGGAAAAAAGATGGCTTTGGTGTTTTAAACTACACATCACTTACCAAAGCACTAAATATAGATCTTTTAGAGGACGAAGAGTTTTGGAATATCATGACTTTAGATAATTCTATCTTATTTCAATCTTTAGATAGAATACACATTTACAACAAAAAAACGAAATCTTATAATGTAGTAGAATCAAATTTAAAAATATCTAATTTATTTAAAGTCGATTCTAATTTTTATTTTCAAAATTTAAACAGCAATTTATATAAAATAGAGAGTGGAGAAGCTATATTGGTGTCCAACGATCCAATATTAAAGGATAACGTTATTGTAAATATTTACAATCATAATGATGCTCTGCTTGTTTTAACACAGGATAACGGTTTTTTTGAATTAAGAAACAAATTATTAACGCCTTGGAAAATTCCTGCCAGTGAAGCGTTATCTAAAGTTAGTGTGTTTAGTAGTATTCAGTTAGAAAATAAGAGTTTTGTTTTAGGCACCATTTCAGATGGGGTAATATGTCTTTCAACTAGCGGTAATATTACATTTAAAATTTCTCAATCTAGTGGTTTAGCCAACAATACAGTTTTATCACTTTACGAAGATGCAGACCAAAATATATGGCTGGGGCTAGATAATGGTATTAATTGTATAAACATGAAATCGCCATACAGTATTTATGTAGATAATTCTGGTACTATCGGAAGTGTATACACATCAATTGTTTACAATAACATGTTGTATTTGGGTTCTAATCAAGGGTTGTTTGTTAAACCACTAAATAATAACCAGGATTTTCAATTTGTAGAAGGCACACAAGGTCAAGTTTGGTTTTTAGATATTATTGGTACTACTTTATTTTGCGGGCATAACTCTGGAACTTTTATTATTAACAATAAAAAGGCAAATAAAATAGCCAACATACAAGGTACTTGGATGGTTAAACCTGTTTTAAACCACAATAATTTATTAATACAAGGTAATTATAATGGTTTGTACATACTTCATAAACCAAATAACCAATGGGTTTTAAAAAACAAAATTGAAGGTTTTGATGTATCGAGCCGATATTTTGAATTTTTAAACAATACCGAAATATATTTAAACCATGAATACAAGGGTTTATTTAAATTAAAATTAAATGAAGCACTTACCAAAGTAGTATCTTACTCTCGCGATACGCTTGTTGATAAAATTATAAGTTCTAGTTTAATTAAACACAATGGCGAATTATTATATACTATAAAAAATGGTGTTTACAAGTACAGTAAAAACAACAAAAAATTTGTATTAGATACCTTATTTAGTAGGCTAATAGACGAGAAAAACTTTACTTCAGGTAAATTAGTATCAGATAATAAAACTAATAAATTATGGAGCTTTTCATCTAAAGGCATACACTTTTTAACGTCATCTAAATTAAGTGGAGCTCAAAAAATAACCAACATACCTTTTCATGAAGATGTAAGAAAAGATGTTGTAGGTTACGAGAGCGTAACGCCATTAGATAATGAGAGGTTTTTATTTGGCTCAATTTCTGGTTATGTTGTTTTAGATTTAAGTAAAATTCAAAATTATAGTCCTACCATTAATATCAACCAAATAGCTGTAAGCAACCTAAAGGCTAATGATACCATAAAACTTGTAGATTTAAAGGAAGCAGCAGAATTTGAAAATAATGAGGATAATATACAGTTCTCTTACAGTATTCCAGAATTTTTAAAAACACAAAAACCAGAGTATCAGTATAAATTAGAAGGCATTTATAATAATTGGAGCGATTGGAGTACAAACGGTACTGTTTTTTTTGAAAACCTCCCTTTTGGAAGTTTTACTTTTTATGTAAGGGGTAAAGTTGGTAATCAACCAACTTTAAATACAGAGGCATACACGTTTACTATAAAAAGACCATGGTTTTTAACCAACACAGCTATTGCTGGTTATATACTTATACTGTTACTATTTTCTTTTTTTATGCACAATGTTTATAAACGATACTACAGAAAACAAAGAGAACGCATATTACAAAAAACAAAAAGGGAATTTGAACTTAATGAACTAGAAAATAAGCAACAATTAATGCGTTTAAGAAACGAAAAATTAAGAGAAGATATAGATAATAAAAATAGAGAATTAGGTTCTTCTACTATGAATTTAATTAGAAAAAATGAATTCTTAAGAACCATAAAAAAAGAGCTAGAAAAAGTTAAAGAGGAGAAGAAAAACTTAAATAGCGTTATTAAAATTATAGATAAAAACTTAAATAATAATGACGATTGGAATTTGTTTCAAGAAGCCTTTAACAATGCCGATAAAGATTTTCTTAAAAAAATAAAACAAGCACACCCTACTTTAACCGCCAACGATTTAAGACTTTGTGCTTACCTTCGCTTAAATTTATCATCAAAAGAAATTGCACCTTTACTTAATATTTCCTCCAGAAGTGTAGAGGTAAAACGCTACAGGCTTCGTAAAAAAATGGAACTACCTCACGAAGCAAGTTTGTCAGATTATATTCTAGAAATATAACGCCTAAACAAAACACAAAAACACCTATACAACACCACAACATTTAGTTTTCCTTTAACTTTATTTTTTTTGTACACACTCTTAAAATATTAACAAAATAAGGGGTTTTTGTGGTTTTAATAATAAAACTATACTTTTTTTGTAATGTATGTTTTTTGTTGCGGTAAAAAATATGTAATTCATAAATAATGTACATAATTTTAACCAAACTCTAAAACTAAACTCAATATGAGACAAAAACTCTTTAAAATGCTAATGCTTTTATGCTTTTCCTATGCAAGTGGGCAAAACATAGAAATTAGTGGAAATGTACAAGACAATAGCGGTTTTCCAATTCCAGGTGTAAACGTTATTGTTAAAAACACTACCAAAGGTGCTGTTACAGATTTTGATGGAAATTTTACCATCGTAGATGTCCCAACAGGATCTATTTTAGTGTTTAGTTATATTGGTTACGTAACTAAAGAGGTTACAGTAAACAATAGTGACAAATTAACAGTTACAATGGAAGAAGATTTAGCAAAGCTAGATGAAGTTGTTGTAATTGGGTATGGCGCCCAGAAAAAGAAAGAAGTAACGGGTGCTGTAAGTGTAGTTTCAAGCGAAACTATAGAAGCTCTAAAACCAACCCGTGTAGAACAAGCACTTCAGGGTCAAGTAGCGGGTGTTAACATTACATCGCAATCGGGTTCTCCTGGTGGTAACACAACCATTAGTATTCGTGGAGTTTCCACAAACGGAGACAGCAGACCTTTAATTCTTGTAGATGGTAACGTTATTGAAGATTTAAGCGTTATTAACCCAAATGATATTGCCAGCGTTAACGTACTTAAAGATGCAACTGCCGGTATATATGGTGTTCGTGCTGCAAACGGGGTTATTTTAATTACTACCAAAACAGGTAGAAAGGAACAACCGTTAACTATTGAATACGATATGTACGTTGGGTTCCAAGAAACAACAAGAAAAATTCCTGTATTGAATGCCTCAGAATATGGTGCTTTGGTTAACGAAGCTTTTGCTGCTGGTGGCGAAACACCACCGTTTAGCGATTTATCACAATTAGGTGTAGGAACCGATTGGCAAGATGAAGTATTTGAAAAAGCCCCTATAATTAATCATGGTATTACATTTAAAGGCGGAAATGAAAAATCTACATACGCCTTTAATAGTTCTTTTATAACGCAAGACGGTATTGTGGGCGGTTCAAAATCAAATTTCACACGTTTTACTCAGCGTGCCAGTTATAATGTAGATTTATTAGATAATTTAAAATTTACATCAGGCTTGTTTTTAACAAGATCTAGTAAGCGAAATTTAGTTGAATCTGCTTTAGGTTCTGTACTTTTTAACGCTTTAAACATGGCACCTACCATTCCAGTTATAGATGAAGAGGGTAGATTCACCATCGCAGAAGGTTTAGGTAACGAAGTTATAAACCCTATTGCTCAAACAGTAAATACAAACGATTTAACTAAAACTTTACGGCTAAGTGGTAATGCGGGCTTAGGGTATACTTTTTTAGACCATTTTACAGCACAAGCTAACATTCAGTTTAATTATTCTGAAGTAGATGGCTATGTGTACAGACCTATTCAAAATTACGGAAGTGGTAAAGTATTTAATGTTGATAGAAGCGAAGTAGTTGAAAGATTAGATTACTACAGAGACTATACGTTTGATGCTTTTGTTAAATACGAAAATTCATTTAATGATACTCACAATGTTAAAGCGCTATTAGGTACCTCTGTATTTAGAACTAAAGGTGTTTTCACAGGATTGAGAGGTTTTGATGTTGATACTACAGCTCCAAACATCGATAATGCCGATGAGGTTGAAGATATAAACCAAGCTAGAGGTTTCGACCCAAGGTTCGATTCTCGTCTACTATCATACTTTACTAGATTACAATACGATTATAAAGGCAAATATCTATTTTCAGCTGTAATTCGTCGTGATGGTTCTACAAAGTTCGGTCCTGAAAACAGGTTTGGTTATTTCCCTTCTGGTTCTATAGGATGGGTGGCATCAGACGAAGATTTTCTCTCAGGAAGTAATACGCTTAATTTCTTAAAACTAAGAGCATCTTATGGTATTTTAGGTAACGACAGAATTAGAGATTTTGGATTTATATCGTTACTTAATGGTGAAGGTACCTACGTATTTAACAACGAACTAGCATTTGGTTTAGGAACAGGAGCTGTGTCTAACCCAGAAATTAGATGGGAAAAACAAAAAACACTAAACATAGGTTTTGATATGCGACTATTTAATAATAAGGTTGATATTACTGCCGATTATTTCCAAAAAAGAACTGAAGATTTATTAGTGGTACCTCAAGTATCTGGATTGTTAGGTGTTGGTGCTCCTGGTGCTTCTGCACCAACAGTTAATGCTGGTATTGTAGACAATAAAGGTATTGAATTCGCCATAGGATATTCAGATAATATAAGCGACGATTTTAAGTTTAGTATTAAATATAATGTTACTGCAATTCAAAACGAAGTTATCTCAGTAAGTGGTGATGGCGATTTTATAGCAGGTGGCTCTTTTGGTGTTGGTCAAGACCCACCAGCAAGAATGGAAGCTGGTTTTCCTATAGGGTACTTTAGAGGTTTTAAAACCAATGGTATATACCAAAACCAAGCTCAAGTTGATGCAAGCCCTACAATTAATGATAGAGTACAACCAGGAGACTTAATATTTGTAGATACCGATGGTGATGGGGATATAGACGATGATGATAGGGTAAATATTGGAGACCCAATACCAGACGCTACAATGGGACTTAATATTTCTTTCGATTATAAAGGTTTCGATTTTGCCGCTTATGCCTTTGCATCAGTTGGTAACGAGATAGTACGTAACTACGAAAGAAACCAAAACTTAACTAACAGACCAAGATACTTTTTAGACCGTTGGACGGGTGAAGGTTCTACAAATTCAGATCCTAGAGTAACAACAGGTGCTAACTCTAATATATTATTTTCAGATTATTTTGTAGAAGACGGTTCTTTTATCAGATTACAAAATATACAGTTAGGATATACATTTGGAGAAGAAGTTTTCGAGAATTCCAAAATAAGTAAATTACGTTTATACGTAACTGCAAGTAACTTATTCACATTAACCGAATATAGAGGTTACGATCCAACGGCATCAAGTGGCGATCCCATTGGCGGCGGTATCGACCAAGGTTTTTACCCTAACCCAAAAACATTCTTATTCGGTTTAAACTTAAAACTATAAAAAAGCTAGATATGAAAAATATATATAACAAAAACATACTGCTTATACTACTGGCATTAATGCTTTCTTGTAGCGACGATTTTATTGAAGTAGCATCGCAAGATGAAAACTCAGAAGAATTCTTTAATTCAGAAGCAGATTATCAAAAAGCCTTAATTGGGGCGTACGATTTATTACAATCAACCTATTTGAATGTAATGCTAGGAGAAATAGCCTCAGACAATACTTTGGCTGGTGGCGAAAGTGCTACTGATGTACCGGGAATACAAGAAGTAGACGATATGGTACATACACCACTAAACGCCCAACTAAGAGACATTTGGAACTGGATGTTTGCCGGTGTAAATAGAGCCAACTTTATTTTAGAATTTCAGGATAAAACAGATTTTTCTGGTAAAGAAGGTGTAATAGCACAAGCAAGATTTTTAAGAGCTTACTATTATTTTGAACTGGTAAAGTGGTTTGGAGACGTACCACTAGCTGTAGATAAGCGCATTCAATTTGGTGAGCAATTCTCTTTAGAAAGAACATCTAAAGGACAGATATACGCACAAATGGAAGAAGATCTAGTATTTGCAAGTGCAAACCTACCCTACGTTCAAAATGAAACAGGACGAATTACTAAAGGTGCTGCACAGGCATTGTTAGGTAAAGTATACTTGTACCAAGAAAAATTTAGTGAAGCTGCAACTGTACTAGAAGATCTTATTAACAATGGTCCGTATGCCTTATTAACAGACTATAGTACTATGTTTGAAAATGATAATGAAAACAACATAGAATCTGTTTTTGAAGTACAATACACAGATAAGGAAGGTGCTGGCTTTGGTTGTTTACAATGTAGTGAAGGTAATGTAGCTGTTGGTTTTAACGGTATTAGAAATTATTCTGGTCCTGTTTTCGACTCAGGTTTTAGTTTTAACGTACCAACACAAGAAGTTGTTGATGCCTTTGAAGAAGGCGATATTAGATTGGATACTGCAATTCTTGATATTGATGCTTGGGCCGAAGCCAATAATGCATCATTCTCCACAGGATACGAACACACAGGATACTTCAACAGAAAATATATTGCTAGAAAAGGCGATTTAAATACTGGTGATGCAAACCTTACAAACCCTAACAACTATAGAGCAATTCGTTTTGCCGACGTATTGTTAATGGCAGCAGAAGCCCTAAACAGAGGGGGTATAAGCGATACTAGAGCACTAACCTATTTAAATAGGGTAAGAACTAGAGCAACATTAGATGCTTTAGATGTTACAGGTACAGAACTTACAAATGCAATTTACCAAGAAAGACGCGTAGAATTAGTGGGCGAAGGCCACCGTTTCTTCGATTTAGTAAGAACAGGAAGAGCTGCTCAGGAAATTAACGGATTTGTTGCAGGCAAACACGAGGTTTTTCCAATTCCTTTAATAGAAATAGAATTGGCAGGTAACATTTGGGAACAAAATCCAGGATATTAAAAAAATTAGATATGAAAACATTAAAGTATATAATGAGTTTAGCTTTGGTCTTCTTTATAAGTTGTGCCGAAGATAATAACGATTTAGGTTTTATTGAAGAGGTAATTGCGCCTAGCAATGTTACAGCTCAATTTCAAATAACACAAGATAATTCGGGTTTGGTTACTATAATACCAAATTCAGAAGGTGCGGTATCTTATAACATTACTCCAGGAGATGGAACAGATGTTGTAAGTGTAAAACAAGGCGAAAGTTTTGAAAATATCTATAGCGAAGGCTCTTACCCTGTACAAATAGAAGCAGTTGGTGTAACTGGCCTAAAAACAACAGTAACTAAAGATTTAACAGTGTCTTTTAGGGCACCAGAAAATTTAGAAGTTACAGCTGAAATAGATGCATCAAATCCTTTTATTCTAAATGTATCAGCTACTGCAGATTTTGCAGCATCGTTCTTGGTGTATTTTGATACATCAAATATAGACGAAGAGCCTACACCTCTAGCAGTAGGAGAAACCGTAAGTTTTGAGTATCCAAATGTTGGAGATTATGCTATTAAAGTTGTGGCGCTAAGTGGAGGTACAGAAACTACAGAAATTACGCAAACTATAGAAATTGCAGCACCTACCGAGCTTCCTATAGATTTCGAGGCATTTGATGCAAACACCTTCCAAGGTTTTGGTGGCGCTAGTAATGCAGTAATTGATAATCCTGATGCAAATGGCAATAGCTCCAGTAAAGTTGGAAGAATTGTTAAAGGTGCAGGAGAAGGTTGGGCAGGAAATGTCATCACACTATCATCTCCATTAAATTTTAGTGTAAGAAAAGCAATAACAATGGATGTTTGGTCTCCAAGAGTTGGTGGAAAAATGCTTCTAAAGGTAGAGAATTTAGATGACGGAAATATTGCATATGAGACTGAGGCTACTTTAGCAGGAAACAGCACATGGGAATCTGTAACCTTTGATTTAAGCGAGATTGATACCTCAAACAGCTATCAAAAAATTGTTGTATTCTTCGATTTCGGTACAGTTGGAGACGGTAGTGCAGACTGGACGTTCTACATAGATAATATTAAACAAGATTTAGTTTCTACCGGAACATTTAATGACGGTTTGTTAACTAATGGCGATTTTGAAGCTGGAAGCGATTCTTGGATTGTTGGTGTAGATGATAATGCGCCTATAGGAGTGGTAACAGATGCAGGAAATACATACTACTCAGTAGATGTAACAACAGCTGGAAATTCCTTTGATGTTAATATGAGTCAAAAAGTTGCCATTACAGAAGGCGAAACTTATACACTAATATTCGATGCATGGTCTGATATAAACAGACCTATAGTGGCTGGAATTGGTTTAAGTGGAGACCCATGGTCTAGCACAGTCGAAACAGTAAACATTACCCCAACCAGAACAACATATGCTTTATCGCTCGTTGCTACAGGTTTTGGCGCCGTTAATGCACGAGTAATATTCGATTTGGGCGCTGCTATAGGCACTGTTAATATTGATAATGTTTCTCTGTTTTTGGGAGATGGCCCGTTTGATGATGGTTTATTAACTAATGGCGATTTTGAGGCTGGAAGCGCTCCTTGGATTGTTGGTGTAGACGATAACGCACCAGTAGCAGTTGTAACAGATGCAGGTAACACATATTATTCCGTAAATGTAACAACAGCAGGAAATGGGTTTGATGTGAATATAAGTCAAAAGGTTGAAATAATTGAAGGCGAAACGTATACTTTAACTTTCGATGCTTGGTCTGATGTTAATAGAGCTATTATTGCAGGAATAGGTTTAAGTGGCGATCCATGGTCGAGCACTGTGGAGTCGGTTGATATAACACCAGACAGAACTACGTATACACTTACATTAACAGCAACAGGTTTTGGTGCTACTGATGCACGAGTAATATTCGACTTAGGAGCCGAGGTAGGTATGGTGAACATTGATAATGTTTCATTAAGCAATTAGTTAACTAAAAATACTTAAAAAGGTAATTATGAAAAATTATAAACACATAATACAATTTTTATTTTGCACGCTTATTTTGGTAAGCTGTCAAGAAGAAGATTACGAATTTGGCGACATCGTTGCGCCTAGTAACATAAATATTGAAGTAAAATATATTGACGAAGGCACAGAATCTGCTGCTCCAGGTTTAGGAAGCGGTTTAGTTGAGTTTTCGGCAACTGCAGACGGCGCTACGGCTTACCATTTTGTAATTCAAGGGCAAACCAAATTACAAACTTCAGGAAGTGTTTCTCATAATTTTACAAACCTTGGCAATAATACATACGCAGTAACTGTAGTTGCTTATGGTACAGGAGGCGCCTCCTCAAGTGAAACTATAGAAATAGATGTGTTAGCATTATACGAGCCACCAGCAGATTTAATAGAAATGTTGCACGGTGGTACTGAAAAAACGTGGCGTATAAAGGCAGAATCTAAACCACACTTTGGATTAGGGCCCGTAGATGGCGGTACTGTTGCAGAATGGTTCTCAGCAGAACCAAACGATAAAGTTGGTGTTGGTATGTACGACGACCGCTATATTTTTAGAGCAGACGGCACATTTACGCACATAACTAATGGCGATGTATTTGGACGTGTTGGTTTAATAGATGAGCTTGGTGCTTCAGGTGGAAGTGTAGATGGTGCCGATGTATTAAACCTACCTTATAACGATTACACAGAGCAATACACCTTAACCGCACCAAGTGATGTAGAGACTATATCGTTATCAGGTTTAGGATTTATAGGATACTATGCCGGTGGAGACCACAAGTATAGAATTTTTAGTAGAAACGCTACCGAAATGGTTTTAAGTACTACTGATGGTAATAATGAATTTGAGTGGTGGTTTGTTTTAACTTCTGAAGATTAAATTGAGGTTAAACACCATTTAGTTTTATTCTATTATTGGCATAAAAAAGCACCTTTAAAACCTATATTGTTTTAAAGGTGCTTTTGTTTTACAAAGCGCTAAGTTAATGATGCTAAGGTGTATAGTGTATTCTTAGAGGCATTGTATAGCACAACATTAAAAAGTATTACCTATACATTACCACAACACACAAGTAAAAATAGTGCATATATCATAAAAGTATTGAGAAATAAGTAACTTACTAAAACACCGTATTTATTAGAGTCTCATCAAAAAACAACTGTTTTTTTTGCTATGTATGTTTTTTGTTGCGGTAAAATTTATCAATTTAATAATGTTATGCAGTAAGTTTACAAAACCACACTTGTTTTGTTTGCAAAATAACATTACAAGAAAAACATCCATTATTCGGGTGGAAAAACAACTAAAACAATAGACCAATTAATTATTAATGTTATGAGAAGAAACATTCTACAATTAGTCTTTATTCTATTTTCTATCTCACTTTTTGCTCAGGTAAAAAAAGTAAGGGTCGAAAAATCTAATGAAGGCATGTACCTCACCGTTGATGGTGAAAAATTTATGATTAATGGTATGAATTGGGATTATGTCCCAATAGGCACCAATGTTGTAAACGCAGAATTCTACAAAAAATCCGATGACATTATTAAAGCAGGATTAGACGCAGAAATGGCGTTACTACAAAACATGAATGTAAATGTTATACGCCAATATACTGGTGTACCAGCAAAATGGATAAAATACATATACGAGAAGTATGGTATTTGGACGATGTTAAACGATTCCTTTGGGCGTTACGGCTTAACTATAGATGGTGTTTGGACACCAATAACAGATTATAAAGACGAGCGTACTAAAGAATTATTACTATCGGAAATCACTAAAATGGTAACCGATTATAAAAATACACCAGGTATACTCTTATATCTTATTGGTAACGAAAACAACTATGGTTTGTTTTGGCAAGGTGCAGAAACCGAAGATTTTCCCGATGGGCAAGAAAAAATTAATGCAGTTGGTGAGTTAAGAGGAAGACCAATGTATAAGTTAATGAATGAAGCTGCTCTAGCCATGAAAGCTATAGATAAAAACCATCCAGTAGCTATTTGTAACGGTGATGTTTTGTTCATAGACATTATTGCAGACGAATGTAAAGATGTAGACATCTACGGCACCAATGCATATCGTGGAGAATCGTTTGGAGACATGTTTCAAGTGGTAAAAGATAAGCTCAATATGCCTATAATGTTCACCGAGTTTGGATCAGACGCTTACAATGCTATCGAGAATGCCGAAGACCAAAAAATGCAAGCACATTACCTAGTTAAAAACTGGCAAGAAATATATGAGAACGCTGCAGGACTTGGAAAAGTAGGCAATTCTATTGGAGGATTTACATTCCAGTTTTCTGATGGATGGTGGAAAGCGGGTTTTGACGATAGAAAAGATGCCGATACACAACAAACAGAATCTACTTGGAATGCTGGCGGCTATAAAATAGACGAAGCATACCCTGGCGCAAACAATATGAACGAAGAATGGTTTGGTATTTGTGCTAAAGGACCAACAAACCCAAGAGGTTTATATACTTTATACCCAAGAGCAGCTTATTATGCATTAAAAGACGCCCACAAATTAAACCCTTTTGAAGACGGTGTAGATTTAGAATTTGTGCAAAATTACTTTAGAAACATTAATTTAATGGATGCTGTTTTGCGCGCAAGAGGCGATAAGGCCTCATTGGGAGCTACTAAAAACGGAACAGTAAGGCTTAGTAACTTAAGAGCGCAATTCACAACATTTAATACCGGAGGAAGCTTACTTACAACACCAGAAACCCCAAACCCAGACGAAGAATCCTTTCCTAATCAAATAGGATTCGATCACATGCAATCCTATTTTATTGGAGTTGAAGGAAGTCCTGCCCCTAATATGAAAGCAGAAGTTAACTTTAATGTGCTTGGTAATGTAGCACAAAACCCTATTGATGAGATTTTTTATGAGAACGTAGGACGACCAATTACTGTTAACAATGCAGAAGGCGAGGAAATAGTTATAACAGACAATAACAGAGTACGCGTTTACAATGCTGAATTCGAGTGGAATACTAAAGTAGCCGATGTTAGAGGGTTTTATAGAACAGGACACTACCATTGGGGCTACGAGGGAGACTTCTTCGGGTTATATCCAGAGGCTAATTACGGCCCTAATCTAGATATTTACAATGGTGAAATATTAGGAATGGAAATTGATGGAAAAGGTGCCTTAAAAGGACTTAAAGCAGCGTTTGGTCCGCAGTTATGGTGGGGCGCAAACCCAACAGTATTACTAAAATACAGAACAAACTTTAAGCATTGGGATATTACAGGTATTTACCACAGAGACTTAGATACTAGTTTAGAATTTGATGATAATGGACGACGTGTACTAGATCAAAATCAAGTTCGAAGTGGTGTAATTCCACCATGGCCAACAGAACGCGCTACTATAGCCTTAGAAAGAGAGTTTGGAGATTTTGGGCTGTCTTTAGGTGGTATTTGGGGAGGTAGACCTCTTAATGGTAGTACTTTTCAAGATGTTACTGGCGAATCTGGAAACTATGTGGTTTATCAAGACAAAATAAATGCTGATGATAATTGGGGAGGAAAAGCCAAAATAACATATGAAGGCGGAAAATTTAATTGGTACGCTCAAGCGGCTTACATGGGTTTAGTAGCCAATGGTGGTGCAGATGCCACGAGAACATTTACAGGATGGAAACTTAAAGATTCTGGTAGTGGTAACCAAACCAATATACTTACTGGTTTTACTTATAGTGTTGGCGATTGGCAGATAGCACCAAACTTTTTATGGCAAAAACCTTTAGTAGACCCTATACCAAACGATGTATCTGCTCCTGGCAGACTAAGAAATTTTATAGACGACCCATTTGCTGTAAGAGGCAATAGAGAAACCACCGCAGGTGAATTGCTTTTAACTTTCGATCCAACTCCGGGCTCTTGGTTCTACGAGTGGGATAACGATCGTTCTGAGGATGCAAAAATTGCCTTTAATCTAGGCTTTGTATATAGGCACCACCCAACAGCACAAGATGCTGCTATTGGTTTTTTAGCAAATCGTACATTTTTTGCATTTCCACAATCTGCTCCAGCGCAAGACCTTTGGGAAGTTAGTTCTAGAATTGTATCTAAAGTAGGTCCCGAACTAGGTATTATTGGAAATATCTACGGTGGTAATGCACAAGCAAATGGCGATAGCGATAGAACTATTGAACGTTTTGGGGGCGATGTTAGAATGATTTATAAACAATGGAAATTGGAATATGGTTTTAAAGTAAACGATTGGGGACCTTTTGATTACCACCGCGATTTTAACTTAACCTTTCCTGTTCAAAACATGATAGATATTTCTACAACCATTGGAAAACCAGACTGGTTTATACTTCCAGATACAAAAATAGGTATTCGTGGTACTTGGCGTTCTTTAAATGAATTTTCTCCCAGATATTCTCCTAATGCTGTTCCACCAAATACATTTCCTGCTGTACCAACTATAAGTCCTGTTGGATTTGATAACGGAAGTGAATGGGAGATTAGAACATACGTACACATCAACATTGGAAAATAAAAAAACAGATTAATATGAAAAATATAAAATTAACATATACAAAAATGACAATCCTTTTAGGATGCATTTTTATAACAATAGCCAGTTGCGAGAGAGAGCTTTCAGATGAAGCTGTTTTTGCAACGTTTCCAACAGCGCCTGAAGTGTTTAACGACAGTCCTGTAGGTTTGGGTACAGATTTTTATTTCCCATATATCAATTCTAAAGCAACAGCTTGGTCTGTAGATGAAAAAGAAAGTTATGAAGGTTCTGCTTCAATGCGTTTTGATGTACCAAATGCTAATGATCCCGAAGGAAGTTTTGCAGGCGCAATTTTTAGAATTGATGGTGAAGGTTCTGGCAGAAATCTAACAGATTACGATGCGCTAACATTTTGGGCAAAAGCCACACAATCTGTTACCATCGGTGAAATAGGTTTTGGCGAAGATTTTGGCGAAAATAAATATGTAGTTGGTAGAAAGGCTATAGATTTAACAACAGCATGGAAAAAATATATTATACCTATTCCAGATCCATCAAAACTCATTCAAGAACGTGGTTTGTTGCGTTATTCAACAGGATCACTGTTGGGTTCTGGTTATACATTTTGGTTAGACGAAGTTAGATATGAGAAATTAGGAACCCTTGCTCAGCCAAAACCCAAAATACTTAATGGTGTTGATGTTGAAGAAACCACATTTATTGGAACACAAATAAACTTAAGTGAACGCGGACTCACACAAACGTTTAATTTACCAAACGGTGTTAATCAAGAAGTAACCGCGGCACCTTCATATTTTACTTTTGAGTCATCAAATCCAGAAGTAGCTATTGTAAACGAATTAGGTGTTGTTACGGTTTTAGATGCTGGTAGTGCAACTATTACCGCAACAATTGCTGGTGTTAAAGCTGCTGGTTCCCTAACACTTCAATCTTTAGGAAACTTTGCAGAAGCACCTGTGCCAACTAGAGATCCTGCCAACGTTATTTCAATTTTTAGTGATGCTTATACCAACGTACCAGTAGACTATTATAACGGATTTTTTACTCCAGATGGACAAACAACTCAAGGAGGAGAACCTCCATTAACTTTAGGCTCTGGTCAAGTTATCAATTATACGCAACTTAATTTTGTAGGTATTGGCACATTTTTAAACGTATCTTCTATAGATGCTTCACAAATGACACACCTGCATGTAGATATTAATGTGCAAGAGGCGGTAGAATCGGGCGACTATATTACACTTCAATTATTAAACTCAGTTGGTAATAACGAAACATCCGGTAGCGTAAGAATTACAGATAACCAACTACAATCTAATCAATGGGTAAGTCTCGATGTGCCCTTAAACGATTTTGGATTAGCCAATAGAGATAAATTAGGGCTATTGTTCTTCATTTCAGATAATACCATATCTAATATTTATGTAGATAATATTTACTACTACAAAGAATAGTATAGCGATAACTAAATAAAAATAATATTATGAATAAAATAACCGCATATAAATTTAAGCTACCAGCCATAGCGTTGCCATCGTTATTGTTAGTGCTGGCTTTTGTAGCAGCTAGTTGTTCTACAGACCAAACACAAACCGTAGCAACTTTTAATAAGTTATCAATGGCAGACGAGTTTGATGTTGATGGTGCACCAAATAGCTCTATTTGGAATTTCGACATAGGTACAGGACAAAACGGATGGGGAAATAACGAATTGCAATATTATACAAATCGTCCAGAAAATGTCGTGGTACAAAATGGGGTTTTAATTATTACCGCAAGAGAAGAAAATTTTAATGGATCTGCTTACACATCTGCTAGGTTGTTAACTAAAGGTAAGTTTCAACAGCAATATGGGCGCTGGGAAGCACGTATAAGATTGCCTTATGGCAAAGGTATTTGGCCTGCTTTCTGGTTGTTGGGAGACGATAAAAATGGTACTGAAATTTGGCCAGAAATAGGAGAAATAGATATTATGGAGTATTTGGGTGATGAGCCAACCAGAGCTTTTGGTACGGTACATGGCCCTGGCTATTCCGCTGGAGAATCTATAAGTAAATCTTATCAATTACAAAATGATAGGTTCGATACAGGATTTCATGTTTTTGGCATAGAATGGGGTCCAGAATACATTAATTTTTACATAAACGATGTATTATATAACCAAATTACGCCAGAAGATGTGCCAGGAGAATGGGTGTTTGATGACGATTTCTACATTATATTAAATATGGCCGTTGGTGGTACCTTACCAGGGGCTCCTAATGCAGAAACTACATTTCCACAGCGTATGCTTGTAGATTATGTAAGAGTATACGAAATGAACAAAAACTAAATAAACATTAATATGAAAAAAATAATTCAAACATTAAAATACATATCAGTTTTGGTATTGGCGTTGTCCTTTACAAACTGTGAAGACGATGACGTAGTATTACCATCAGTTGAAGCTGGTTTTACCTATACTTTAAATATAGATACAGGAACCGTAACATTTATTAACATATCAGAAAATGCTAATAATTATGAATGGGATTTTGGCGATGGTACTACATCTACAGAAATTAACCCAGTTAAAATATATAGTAACGGCACCTACACAGTGGTATTAAAGGCCAAAAATGTTTCTGGAGCATCAGATACTTTTGAAAGCGAGATTACCATTTTAATACCAGAAATAGCTACACTACCTATTTCATTTGATGGTGAAAATACAACTTACGATGCTACTACATTTAACGGAGCAGCTTTTACAGTAGTAGATAATCCAGATGTTTCTGGAGCTAATGCTGTGGCTTCAAAAGTTGGTGAAATCACAAACTCTGGTGCACAGTTCGAAGGCTTTTATTTCGATTTAGGAGCACCATTAGATCTATCAACCCAAAAATCTGTAAAAGCCTTAGTGTGGTCTGATAAAGCATTAGATGTTTTATTAAAATTAGAAGAAGGTACAGGTGCCGATGTTGAAACCACAGCTAGCCATGGTGGAACAGGCTGGGAAGAAGTTTATTTTACTTTTAATAGTGCTGCTAGCTATAATAGATTTACCATGTTTTTTGATCCTTCAGGCACCACATCAGGTAAATTTTATATAGATGCTATTTCACAAATAGCAACAGATGCTATTCCGTGTACCGAAACCAATTTGGAACTACCTGTAGATTTTGATTGTAATGGTATAGACTATGCTGCAAAAATTGTTGGCAATGTGTCTTTTGAAGTTATTGATAATCCAGAGTTATCAGGTATAAATGCTGAAGTATCAAAAGTTGGAAAAATAGTAAACGTTGGAGAAAATTGGGAAAATGCATTCTTTAATTTTGACACGGCAATAGATTTAACTTCAAATAAAGGTATTAGGTTTAAGTTATTTTCAGATCAAGCTTTACCTATCAAAGTAAAATTAGAAGATGGTACCGAAGCTCCAATAGAGGTAGATGTAAACCATACAGGATCTGGATGGGAGGAACTTACATTTACGTTCAACTCCTCTGCGTCTTACAACGATATGGTTGTTTTTATAGACGGACCAGGAACAGCAGCAGGTACGTTTTATATAGACGATATAGAACAAGTATTAGGAGATACAGCAGAACCTTGTGAGGCTGAAACTATGCAATCGTTAAGTGCTGCAGATTTTAACCTAACATTTATGTTAGATCCAACATCTAGTATTATTGAGGATGGTGGTGATTTTACATGGATTGATAACCCTGATTTTAATAACGATGTAAATACGTCTTGTAAAGTGGGTCAAATAACCAAATTAGGAAACAACCCTTGGGACAACAACCAAATAGATTTAGATGCAAAGTTAGATTTTAATGCAAACGAAGGCTTAAAAATCAAAGTATGGTCTTCTAGACCAAATACAGAGGTTAGAATTAAACTAGAGGAAATAGGAGCGCCAAATAATAATGTAGAGAAGTTTTTAACAACATCTGTAACCAGTGCTTGGGAAGAACTAACATTTGCATTTGATCCCGCAGACAGCGGAAAATACAATAAAATTGTAATTTTCTTTGATTTAAATGCTAACAATACAGACACCTATTATTTTGATGACTTAGCATTATACGGCTCTAGCAATGGAGGCGGTACAGGTGGTGCTTTTGATGATGGCTTATTAACCAATGGCGATTTTGAAAATGGTTCTACTGCATGGATTGGTAACGCTGTTGATGTTCGTACTGAAGGCGACAACTCTTTTAACTTTGCCGATGTTACAGTTGCAGGTAACGCTTTTGATGTAAACTTAAGTCAAGTTGTTGAAATAGTTCCAGGAGCAACATATACACTTTCTTTTGAGGCTTCATCAAATGGTAACAGAACTATGTTAGCTGGAATTGGTTTAAATCAAGATCCGTGGAGCAATAATGTTTCAGAAGTTAATTTAACCACTCAAACACAATCCTTTTCTTTAGAATTAAAAGCAACAGATTTAAATACTTCAGCAGACTTTGGTGGTGCTAATAGTCGTGTAATATTCGATATGGGCGCTGCAACAGGAGTTGTAGTTATAGATAACGTATCGCTTACATGTTCAGATTGCGACGGTGGTGGTAACACTGGCGGTGGAGGTACCGGAGGAGGAACTACAAGTGGATTGGTAACAAATGGAGACTTTGAAACTGGCGATGAATCTTCGTGGATTTTATTCCAAAACGGAGGAACCGCTACGTTAGATAATGCCATAAGTAATGGTGGTTCATGGTCTGGAAAACTTGCAACAAATGGTCCTAGTAACCCTGCTTTTAAGCAAGAAAGAATAGGGGCTGGAACAGTAAATGCTGGAGATACAGTTACCATTTCGTTCGATCATATTGGAGCTATTGGTGGTGAAGGCGGTGTGTTTAATGTTATACTTTTTGTAGAAGGTGCTGGAGGTTCTGTGCCCATTACACATGTTTTTAGCCCAACACCAATACTATCAGATAGTTGGACAACCTTTACAGGAACGTTCACTATACCAAATGGAACAGATACTTCCGAAGGAATTTCATTCCTAATAGAAGCCGTTTGTGGTGGCGCAACAGGTTGTAGCGTAACAGCAAATATTGATAATGTTTCTGCAACACTTAATTAAACAAGAATAAACAAATATAAAAAAGATAAAGGCTGGCAGATTGCATATGCAAGCTGGCCTTTATTAAAAAAAAGTAAAGCTCAAATCTAAATTATGACACTAAACGAAGCGCCTAAAGTAACAAACCTTATGAGCAAAATAAAAGGAGAACAGGTAACTTTTGAAAACGAATCTTATTACAAGATTTCTAATAGCGATAATATGCGCCCATTTTTTATGAGCATTGTAAGCGACTCTAACCATTGGATGTTTATATCCAGTAATGGCGGATTAACAGCTGGCAGAAAAAATGCAGAATCATCGCTATTCCCTTATTACACAGACGATAAAATTACCGAAATGGCCGAAACTACAGGAAGTAAGGCTATTTTTAAAATTAATGTAGCAGGAAAAATACATATTTGGGAACCGTTTTCAATACGCCAAATGGGGATATACAACACCCAAACAAACCTGTATAAAAACCGATACGGTAACAAGGTGGTTTTTGAAGAAATTAATCTTGATTTGGGCGTAACGTTCAGGTACCAGTGGAATTCCACTAACCAATATGGATTTGTAAAAAAATCAACATTAATAAATAACTCAGATTCTAAAATAGATATTACAGTTTTAGATGGTTTACAAAATATATTGCCTGCTTCTGTAACTTCCGATTTACAAAATAGCAGAAGTAATTTAGTAGATGCTTATAAAAAAAGTGAGTTGCAAGCTGAGGTTGGTTTGGGTATTTACGCATTAAGCGCTGTTATTGTAGATAAAGCAGAACCTAGCGAAGCTCTAAAAGCAAATGTTGTTTGGTCTTTAGGATTAGATAATCCTACATACCTATTGTCTGCTACACAGTTAGATAATTTTAGAAAGGGTAAAGACATCCATCAAGAAGTTGATGTAAAAGCAGAAAAAGGCGCCTATTTTATATCACAGCATTTACATTTGGAGGCACAAGCAAATAAGGAATGGCGCTTTGTTGCAAACGTAAACCAATCAATTTCAGATATTGTTAAAATTTCAGAAAGCATTAAAAATGAAGATAATCTTATCAATCTTGTTCAGAATGATATCGATTTAGGTACCAAAAACTTAATTGCTTTAACGGGCGCATCTGATGGTTTACAGCTTACCGACGATCCACTTATAAACACCAGGCATTTTTCAAATACGCTTTTCAATATCATGCGTGGTGGTATTTTTGATGATGGTTACACCATTGAAAAAGCAGACTTTGTAACCTACCTATCCAAAGCAAACAAACAGCTTTGTAAATTAAAACAAGATGTTTTAAACGATGTTCCTGATGTTTTTAACCTTCATTATCTAAAAAACATAGCAGAACGCGATACAAATCAGGATTTTAAACGCTTGTGTTTTGAATATTTACCTTTAAAATTTAGTAGAAGACATGGCGACCCAAGCAGACCTTGGAATAGGTTCTCTATAAATACCAGAAGTGAAGTTGATGGTTCTAAAATTTTAGATTATGAAGGCAATTGGCGCGATATTTTTCAAAACTGGGAAGCCTTAGCCCTATCTCATCCAGAGTTTATTGAAGGGATGATTCATAAGTTTTTAAATGCTACAACCTTTGAAGGTTATAACCCGTACCGTGTTACCAAAGATGGTTTTGATTGGGAGATAATCGAAGAAAACGATCCATGGTCTTACATTGGCTATTGGGGCGATCACCAGATTATTTACTTGCTAAAGTTCCTAGAAATTATTGAAAACCACTACCCTAGCGCTTTAGAAAAACGTTTTAATGAAGATGTATTTGTATATGCCAATGTGCCTTACAAAATAAAAAGCTACGAGGCTACCTTACAAAATCCAAAAGATACTATTGATTTCGACCATAAGCTAGACCAAATAATAAACCAAAAAAGAACGGTGTTAGGTGCAGACGGTGCCTTGTTAGAAGACCAAAAAGCTAATATTTATAAAGTTAATTTAATTGAAAAATTGTTAGCTACAGTACTTTCTAAAGTATCAAACTTTATTCCCGAAGGTGGAATTTGGTTAAACACACAACGCCCAGAATGGAACGATGCCAACAACGCATTAGTAGGTAACGGTGTGTCTATGGTAACGCTGTATTATTTATATCGTTTTTTAAGCTTTTTCGAAACCGTATTATCTAAATCTAACATTAAAACTGTTCCCGTTTCTAAAGAATTAATGGCGTTTTTTAATGCTAGTGTTTCAACGCTTCAAGCTAATGCCAATATACTATCAGCAAAAATATCAAATAAAGATCGCAAAATGGTACTTGATGGTTTAGGAAAAGCAGGAAGTAATTATAGAGAAACTATTTATAATAAAGGGTTTTCGTGCGAAAAAGAAACCTTATCACTTGACGATGTTTCTAGTTTCATAGAGGTTACAAAATCGTATTTAGAGCATAGTATTGATGCAAATAAGCGTAGCGATAATATGTATCATGCCTATAATTTAATGACGGTTGAAAATGATGAAGAGGTATCTATATCGTACTTGCCAGAAATGCTAGAAGGTCAAGTAGCAGTATTGAGTTCGGGCTACCTCTCTCCTACCCAAGCGCTTCAGCTTTTAGACGGATTAAAACACAGTGCACTATTTAGAGAAGATCAATACAGCTATATTTTATACCCAAATAAGGAGTTACCACGATTTGATAAAAAGAATACTATTCCATCGGAGAAAGTAGCGCAATCTAAACTTCTAAAAAAACTAGTTGCCAATGGTAATAAACAAGTTATAGAACAAGATATAAAAGGCAACTATCATTTTAATAGCAACTTTAATAATGCAAAAAGTTTATCAGAGGCATTAAACAATTTAGATGAAGCCTATAAACCTTTAGTTACAGATGAAAAAGAAAACCTACTTCAAATTTTTGAAGATATTTTCGATCATAAATCCTTTACAGGACGCTCTGGAACATTCTTTGGTTACGAAGGGTTAGGCTCTATTTATTGGCACATGGTTTCTAAGTTATTATTAGCAGTACAAGAAAACTGTTGGTTGGCCATAAATACTAATGAAACGCCAGAAGTTATTGGCAAACTTTTAGACCATTACTACGAAATAAATGCTGGTATTGGTGTACATAAATCACCAGAATTGTATGGTGCATTTCCAACCGATCCGTACTCGCATACGCCCGCTACAAAAGGTGCACAACAACCAGGAATGACGGGGCAAGTAAAAGAAGATATATTAAGCAGGTTTGGAGAATTAGGTGTATTTGTTAACAACGGAAAATTATGTTTTAAACCAAGTTTATTACAAACCAAAGAGTTTTTGCAAACAGCATCAACCTTTAGTTTTACAAATCTTAATAAAGAGAAGCAAACCATAGCATTACAAGAAAATTCTTTGTGTTTTACCTACTGCCAAGTGCCTGTTGTTTATACGCTTTCAAACAACGAAAAAATAGAAGTGTTTTTTAACAACAATAAACACATGGAGTTTAATGAGATGCATCTTAATGTAGAGGTTTCAAAATCTATTTTTGAACGCAAAGGAGACGTAAATCATATCATAGTTTCAATAAAAAAATAGAAACAAAACAATGCTAAAACAAATTAAATATTTAACACTTTCAATAGTATTAACCATGCTAGGATGTAATGATATGCCAAAAGAAAAAAAGCAAATAACAGCAGCCGATATATTAGGTAACCCTGAGTATTTAGCCATTTCATATGGTGGCTATCGCCAAAAAACGCGTGATGTACAACCCACAGTAAATGAGCTTAAAGACGATATGAAAATTTTATCGGCTATGGGTGTAAAGATTTTAAGGACGTACAACGTGCAATTGGCTCAAGCTTCAAACCTACTTAAAGCCATTAGCGAATTAAAGCAAGAAGATGCTACTTTTGAAATGTACGTTATGCTTGGTGCATGGATAGATTGCCAAAATGCATGGACCGATAAAGCACCTAACCATGAAGTAGAAAGTGAACAAAATGCAGGTGAAATAGCCAGGGCTGTAGCCTTGGCAAAACAATATCCAGATATTGTTAAAATAATAGCAGTAGGTAACGAGGCTATGGTAAATTGGGCTACGAGTTATTTTGTGCGCCCTAGTGTTATTTTAAAATGGGTAAACCATTTACAAGATTTAAAACAACAAGGCGAGCTTCCAAAAGATCTATGGATTACCAGTTCAGACGATTTTTCATCTTGGGGTGGTGGCGATCCTAGTTACCATACCAAAGATTTGGAAGCGCTCATAAAGGCTGTAGATTATATTTCTATGCACACCTACCCTATGCATAATACGCATTACAATCCAGAATTTTGGTTGGCGCCAGAAAGCGAGCTTAATCTTTCTGACAAAGAAAAAATTGAATCTGCAATGCAACGTTCCTTAAAATTTGCTCAAAAACAATACGATAGTGTAACAAATTATGTAAAAAGCCTAGGCGTTGATAAACCTATACATATAGGCGAAACAGGTTGGGCTACGGTTTCTAACGGGCATTATGGCAGAATGGGCTCCAGAGCCACAGATGAGTACAAATCTGGTCGCTATTATGAGTTAATACGAGAGTGGACTAATAAAAACAACGTGTCCTGTTTTTATTTTGAAGCGTTTGATGAGCAGTGGAAAGATGCCGGAAATGCATTAGGCTCAGAGAATCATTTTGGATTAATTAACCTAAAAGGACAAGCCAAATATGCCATTTGGCATTTGGTAGATAAAGGTGTTTTTAAAGGATTAACAAGAGATGGAAAGCCTATTACAAAAACGTATAATGGCGATAAAAGCGCTTTAATGAAAGAGGTTTTGGTGCCTCCAATGGCTAAAGAATTGGCACATTAATATGGTTAAATAGACCTTTGATGTTTTAAAAAACTCTACAGGTCTGAAAAAAAAGTATTTAAAATGAAGTTTATAAAATTATTTATCATCTGTCTATTATTGATTGTTATGAGTTGCAATAAAACAAACAAACAATTACAAGTTGAAGTATTTGAAACTTCCGCAAAAGGAAATCAATTAACTAAAGTTACCAATTTCAAAACTACCGATAGTTTGGTAACAATAACCTTAAAACCAGAGGAGACCTTTCAAACCATCACAGGTTTTGGCGGTGCTTTCACAGAATCTTCAGCATATTTATTAAATAAGTTGAGTAAAAAAAACAGAGACACCATTTTGCAGGCCTATTTTGCCAAAGATGGCGCAAGATACTCGTTAACCAGAACACATATGAATTCTTGTGATTTCTCATTATCCAACTACTCATATACACCTGTTATAGGCGATAAAAACTTAGAGCATTTTACTATCGAGGAAGATAGAGACGATTTAATTCCTATGATAAAAGATGCTATGGCAATTTCAGACGATGGCTTTAAAATATTCGCGTCGCCTTGGACTGCAGCACCTTGGATGAAAGATAATAACAGTTGGGTTGGTGGAAAATTACTCCCAGAATATTACGATACCTGGGCATTATTTTTCTCAAAATACATAGAAGCCTATAAAGCTGAAGGGATTGAAATATGGGGTTTTACAGTAGAAAACGAACCTCATGGAAATGGAAATAACTGGGAAAGTATGCACTTTACACCAAAGGAAATGACCGATTTTGTGCAGTTTCATTTAGGTCCTAAATTAGAAAAAGATGGTTACGGCGATAAAATTATTTTAGGATACGATCAGAATAGAGCTGGTTTAAAAGAATGGGTGGACGAAATGTATCGGGATGAAGCATCCTCAAAATATTTTGATGGTACTGCAATACATTGGTACGAAAGCACCTATGATTACTTTCCAGAAGCACTACAATATGCTCACAATAAAGCACCAAATAAATACTTAATAGAAACAGAAGGCTGTGTAGATTCTGAAGTACCACACTGGAAAGATGATGCATGGTACTGGAAAAAAGAAGCTACTGATTGGGGCTGGGATTGGGCTGCCGAAGACGAAAAATATTTACATCCTAAATATGCACCTGTAAACCGTTACGCTAGAGATATTATAGGCTGCCTAAACAATTGGGTTGACGGTTGGGTAGATTGGAATATGGTTTTAGATAAACAAGGCGGTCCAAACTGGTTTGAAAACTGGTGTGTTGCCCCAATAATTGTAGATCCAGATGCAGATGAGGTGTACTTCACCCCAATTTATTATACCATGGCACACTTTAGTAAATACATTAGGCCTGAAGCAAAAATTATAGGTTTAGAGAACTCTGATGATAGCCTAATGGCAACAGCGGCACAAAACCCAGACGGATCAATTGCAGTGGTACTTTTTAACGAATTTGAAACGCCAAAAACAATTCATCTTTCATTATTAGATACAACAGTAGAAATTTCAATAGATGCACAAGCAATTCAAACTATTGTAATTCCAAAAATGTAATAATATTAACCAACTAAACCATATAATTATGTCAAATATAAAAACAGCTGCTAAAGATAAAGTTCCTTTTGGACAAAAAATGGCTTTTGGTTCTGGTCATTTCGTGCTTAACCTATTACCAGGTGCATTAGGGTTTTTTATGTTCTTCTTGCTCACGGCTTTTGGAATGGATCCCCTTTATGCTGGAATTTTAGGGGCATTACCAAGACTTTTTGATGCATTATCAGACCCAATTATGGGGTTTATTTCCGATAACACAAAATCCAAGTGGGGACGCCGTAGACCTTACATTTTTATAGGCGCCATTTTAAGTGGAATTTTATTTTCTATGACTTGGCAAATGTCTCCAGAAAACTCCCAGATGTATAACTTTTGGTATTTTCTCATTCTGTCAATTCTATTTTTAGCAGGAAATACAATGTACGCAACACCTCTTGTAGGTTTGGGCTATGAAATGACCTCAGATTACAATGAACGTACAAGGTTAATGGCTTTTTCCAATACAATGGGCCAAATCGCGTGGATGATTGTACCATGGTTTTGGGTTATTATTGCTGATCCACAAGTGTACGAATCTCAAGCCGTAGGCGTAAGACACCTATCTATAATTGTAGGTTCCGTTTGTGTTGTTTTGGGCATATTACCAGCAATTTTTTGTAGAGGTATAGATTCTGCTAACATGGAAAACCGAAAGGAAATAAACTTTAAAACATTAGCGTCTAATTTAAAAGATTTATGGGAAGGAATAAAGCAGGTATCTAAAAACAAGCCATTTATGAAGCTGTGTGGAGCAACGTTTTTAGTATTTAATGGTTTTCAAATGGTCGCTGCTTTTAGTGTATATATTATAGTATTTTATATGTATAATGGTAGTTATGCAAATGCTGGTACATGGCCTGCATGGTTTTCTACCATAACAGCAGTTATTACTGCTTTTGTTGTTATTCCAATAATTTCTGCGATGGCAAACAAATGGGGTAAACGAAAAGCATTTATTATTTCAACGGTTATCTCAATAATTGGATACATACTAAAATGGTGGGGTTTTGATAACGAATTAAATAAAGAATTTAACACCACAAGTTTTGGTCAAGCATTAAATAATGGAGTAGCATCACTCTTTGAGTCTATAAATCCGTTTTTAGAAAGTATGGGAATGTCTTGGTTTAGTATAGACACTAGTCAAGGATCTCCTTGGCTTATTTTTCTACCAATACCTTTTATAGCCTTTGGTCTTGGCGGTTTATTTACGTTAATGATGAGTATGACGGCCGATGTATGCGATTTAGACGAACTAGAGAATGGAATGCCTAGAAAAGAAGGCACATTTGGCGCTATTTATTGGTGGATGGTTAAAATTGGTCAATCTATTGCATTATTTTTAGGGGGTTTGGTTTTAAAATTAGTAGGATTTATTTCGGATGCCGAAACTCAAACCATGGAAACAATGCATAGTCTAAGAATTGCAGATATAATAATTCCTTCTGTAACAGCAGGTATTGCCATTTGGATTATGTATAAATATAGCTTAAACGAAACTAGAGCTAGAGAAATAAAAGCAGAGTTAGTAAAACGTAGAGGAGAATTATAGTAAAAAATAAAATTATGTCATACAGAGCAGATAAAATTATGGCATTATCAGGAACAAACCTTGATAATAAAACAAAAAAGGGAAAACAGAATGTATACAAAAGAGTGTTGGAAAACGGTATGCACGGGTTATGTTTTAGTCCTTATGAAGAAGGTCAAGCACCTGGAGACCAACTTACCGAAAAACAAATAAGACGACGTTTAAAAATTATAAAGCCCTACACGAAGTGGGTACGTTCGTTTTCTTGTACCGATGGTAATGAGCTTATTCCTAAAATAGCAAAAGAACTTGGTTTAAAAACCCTTGTAGGCGCTTGGTTAGGAGACGATGCTGATATTAATAAAAAAGAAATAGAGGGGCTTAAAACCTTAGCAAACCAAGGCTATGTAGATATTGCTGCCGTAGGCAATGAGGTAATGTATAGAGGCGATTTAACAGAAGAAGAGCTCTTAAGCTTTATTTACAACGTAAAGCAAGACATTCCAGAAATTCCTGTGGGCTATGTAGATGCGTATTATGAATTTGCCCAACGCCCAAAAATAACAGAAGCCTGCGATGTTATTTTAGCCAATTGCTACCCGTATTGGGAAGGATGTAGTATTGAGTATTCCTTAATTTACATGAAAGACATGTATAATCAGGCGGTTAAAGCAGCTAATGGAAAAAAAGTAATTATTTCTGAAACAGGATGGCCTAGTGAAGGTGAGGGCTTAAATGGTGCTTTCCCATCAGCAGAAAACGCTATGAGATATTTTATCAACACCCAACAGTGGTCTAAAGAAGACGATATAGATATCTTCTACTTTTCATCTTTCGACGAATCTTGGAAAGTAGGGGCCGAAGGCGATGTTGGTGCCTTTTGGGGACTTTGGGACAAAAATGAAAATCCTAAGTTTTATAGAAAACCACTTGTGCTACACAAGAAAAAAATCTTCGTGTAAACCTAACAAGATTTATCTTTTATTCTATTTTCGAAATAATAAGGCTATCCTAAAAATGTGTTGTTACCATTAAACATATCACTTTTACGATAGCCTTATCGTTTATGCTCCAAATTTGTGTGTGGTATAGTTCTAAATCGGCCTATGTATTGGTTGTAAAAAATATTTCAACACAAGGTGATTGCCTATTGTATTGATAATTAGTTGTGTATAAAGTTTTAAAACACTACAACATTACCACAACATAAGCAATTTTTACTTTTTAGACTTCATGTTTTAAAGCATACACAAAACTGTTAAAACGTTATTATAACAAGGGGTTTTATAGTGATTTCATAAAAAATATAGTGTTTTTTTAGGATGTATGTTTTTTGTAGGGGTAAAACTTACTAATATATCAATGTTTACACCTTAACTTTGAAAGAATACAAAAACTAAGTATTAACTTTAAAATTATTTAAGATGAAAAAAATTACTTTAATTGTTTTTTTGATAATTTCCTCATTGGGATTTTCACAAAACTTAGTCATTAATGGTGACTTTCAAACTGGGGTAGCTGCCCCCGAATGGTATAATAACGCAGCAAATGTTGTAGATTTAGGAGGAGGAAACTTCGTTAATCAAGCAGAAGTGACTGCAACAGGTACAGCTTTTTCTGTAAACCTTAGTCAAGCTGTAACTTTAGAAGCAGGAAAGACTTATGAGTTTTCTTTTGTAGCCTTCACTGATGCAACTACAGGTTCAAGGTCTATGGTTTCTGGTGTTGGAGAAGCAGGCGATAATTTTGAGGCCTATACAGATAATCCGGCATTAACGCCCACCCCACAAACTTTTACTTACCAATATACTATAAACTACTCCCAACCAGCAGCTAGTAGAGTTTTATTTGATATGGGTGCAGAATTAGGTTTTGTATTTATTGATGATGTATCTCTTGTTGAAATAGTAGATTTATGTAATGATGGTATATTAAATAATGGTGAAACTGAAATAGATTGTGGCGGACCAAACTGCAGTGCATGCCCATCGCCACCAACAGTAGCTGCTCCAACTCCACCAAATAGACCAGCAGCAGATGTTGTTTCTATATACAGTGATGCTTATGCGGCTATATCGCCTATTAACCTTGATGCTGGATGGTGTGGGTCAGGAGCGGTAACCGCTACTACGGCTGGCGGAAATGCTATTTTAGCCTATAATAACCAAGCTTGTCAGGGTATTAATTTTGAAACAGACTTACAAGACGTAACAGGCTTTACAAACATACATGTTGATTTGTTTATTCAAGCTGGTACAGATTTAGTAGGTAAAGTGTTTAATATGAAAATAGTCCCTACTGTTGGTGCGGAAACTGCTTTTAATGTTGATATTAATGCATTAAGTCCAGCTCCAGTTCCTGGTACATGGTACTCTTATGATGCTACAATTACGCTTTCTGGACCAACTACTAATATTAAGGAGTTTGGAGTTACCAGTAACTTGAATAATGTTGTTTGGTACGATAATTTATACTTACATAAAAATACGGTTTTAAGCAATAATGATTTTAATAAAACAACATTTAGTGCTTACCCTAACCCAACACAAAATAGTTGGACTGTAAAAGGTGCTAATGCCAAAATTGAAAGCATAAATGTTTTTGATATCTTAGGAAAAGTAGTTCTAAAACTATCGCCTAATACTAGCGAAGCAAGAATTGATGGCTCTACTTTAAAAGCAGGTATTTATTTTGCTCAGATAAAAACATTATCAGGAATAGATAGTGTTAAGTTGATTAAACAATAATCACAAAGTTTAGTTTGTTTTACAAAGGCGCTTTTTAATTAAAGCGCCTTTTTTCATTTAGCCTTTTATTTCTTTACTTTGTAAGGCGATTACTTAATACATGTTTGACGATATACTTGCTGCAATTCCTTTTGGTATTATTCTGGCCTTTACAATAGGCCCTGTTTTTTTTGTGCTATTAGAAACAAGTGCCACAAAAGGGTTTAAAAGCGCAATAATTTTCGATTGTGGTGTTATTCTAGCAGATATTTTATTTATTATTGTTGCCTTTTTTAGTACCAATAAACTTTTAGAAAAAATTAAGGACGACCCCAATTTTTTAATTTTTGGAGGCGTGCTTTTAGTAGCTTACGGCTTAATATCATTTATAAAAACCTCTAAATCGTTTCGCGATATTGTTAGGGAATACCATAAAGTAGAAATAAAAAAGGGGTATGGAAGGCTATTTTTAAAAGGGTTTTTGCTTAATTTTATAAATATAGGCGTGCTTTTAGGTTGGGTAGCTTTTATTGTGCTAGCAAATACCTTAACCGAATCTAAAAACGGAGTATATGTGTTTCTTTCTACAATTCTAATTGTTTATTTTTTGGTAGACTTAATTAAAATTCTTGTTGCTAAAAAACTTAAAAACAGATTAACCCCACGTTTAATATTTAAAACCAAAAAAATAATCGCTTTAGTTATTTTAGGTTTTGGTGTTTTACTTTTGGTACAAGGCTTTTTTCCTAAGGAAAAAGAATTACTAAAGGAGAGGTTCGATAAAATAAACCCAATAAAAGAAAACTACGCAGAGTAAGAAAAAGCTAGAACAGAAATAATCTTCTAAAAACGCATAAAAAAAGCTTCCAGAGAAATTCCTGAAAGCTTATTTTTTTTGAGGCGTCGAGCGGAATCGAACCGCTGTAGCAGGTTTTGCAGACCTGTGCCTAAGCCACTCGGCCACGACGCCTTGTTTGCGTGGTGCAAATGTAAAAATTTTTTGGAGTTTTACTTACAAAAAATCACTTTTTACGTTTATCTGTCATTTTTATCGTTACGTTTTCAACATCGCCCCCAATAGGTGGGTTTAATTTACTTATACTAACGGTTGCTTTTTGTACTAATTTATCTTCATTAAAAATTCTATCTAAAATACGTTTAGCTACAGTTTCTAGTAGTTTGGAGGGTATGCTCATTTCTTCTCTAACTACTTTATTTAAAAACACATAATCTACAGTGTCTTGTAAGGCATCAGTTTTAGCTGAAGTTTGTAAATTGGCTTTAACCTTTAAATCTACACGATAATCGCTACCAATTTTTGTTTCTTCTTTTAAACAACCATGGTGTGCAAATATCCTAATATTTTCAACTTTTATAATTCCCATTATCCAACAATTTAGTCGGTAAAATTACCTAATTTTGCCTATATTTTTGTTTAATTAGATTAGTTTCTTGATAGGAACTTTTGAATTGCAACATTTTTTATGTCTGAAGAAAGAAGATCACTCAATTTTATTGAGCAAATTATAGAGGAAGATTTGGCAAATGGCATGTCTAAAAACGATTTACGCTTTAGATTTCCACCAGAACCAAACGGCTATTTACACATAGGCCATACCAAAGCCATAGGTATTAGTTTTGGTCTGGGCGAATTTTATAATGCACCCGTAAACTTAAGATTTGATGATACAAATCCTGCCAAAGAGGAGCAAGAATATGTTGATGCCATAAAACGCGATATTGCATGGTTAGGCTACAAATGGGACAAAGTATTATTTTCTTCCGATTATTTTCAGCAGCTTTACGATTGGGCAATACTACTAATAAAAGAAGGAAAAGCATATGTAGATTCACAATCTAGTGAAGCTATGGCAGAACAAAAAGGCACGCCTACAGAACCTGGAACAGATAGCCCTTACAGAAACAGAACTGTTGAAGAGAACCTAGAGTTGTTTCAAAAGATGAAGGATGGTGCATTTAATGAAGGCGAACATATTCTGCGTGCTAAAATTGATATGCAGCACACCAATATGTTAATGCGCGACCCAATTATGTACCGTGTTGTTAAAAAAGAACATCATAGAACGGGAACCGATTGGTGCATTTATCCTATGTATGATTGGACACATGGTGAGAGCGATTATATAGAACAAATTTCGCATTCACTATGCTCTTTGGAATTTAAACCTCATAGAGAGCTATACGATTGGTTTTTAGATCAAGTTGTAGAGCCAAACAAGCTAAGACCAAAACAGCGCGAATTTGCACGTTTAAACCTTAGCTATACCATTATGAGTAAGCGCAAGTTGCTAAAATTGGTGGAAGATGGTATTGTAAGCGGATGGGACGACCCAAGAATGCCCACAATATCGGGTTTAAGAAGACGAGGGTACACACCAGCTGCTTTAAGAAAGTTTGTAGAAACCGTTGGTGTTGCTAAACGCGATAATGTAATAGATGTATCGCTTTTAGAGTTTTGCATTAGAGAAGATTTAAACAAAACAGCACCTCGTGTTATGGCGGTTTTAAATCCTGTTAAACTAATTATTACCAATTATCCGGAAGGTAAAGTAGAATGGATGGATGCCGAAAATAATCAAGAAGACGAAAGTGCAGGCTATAGAAAAGTGCCATTTTCACGAGAAATATATATTGAAAAAGAAGACTTTAAGGAAGAAGCCAGCAATAAGTTTTTTAGATTAAAGTTGGGGGGAGAGGTACGCTTAAAAAATGCATATATCATAAAAGCAGAATCTGTTATTAAAGATGCGCATGGAGAAATTACCGAAATACACTGTACCTATTCTGAAGACACATCAAAAAAAGTAAAGGGTACGCTACATTGGGTATCTATAGCACATGCGTTAAAAGCCGAGGTAAGAGAATACGATAGATTGTTTATGGATGAAGCCCCAGATAGTCATCAAGACAAAGATTTTATGGAATTTCTCAATCCAAATTCATTAAAAACCATAGAAGCTTTTGTAGAACCAAGCTTAAAAGACGCTAAAATAGGCGATAGGTACCAATTCCAAAGGTTAGGCTATTTTAGTGTGGATGATGATGCAACATCAAACAATTTAATATTCAACAAAACGGTAGGTTTACGCGATACTTGGGCTAAGAAAAAACCAAATGAGTCTAATAATAAAGCACAAAAGCCTCAAAATAATCAACCGAAACGAAAAGCGATTGATATTATAAAACAACTTGGTAAAAAATATACAAACTTACCAGAAGAAAAGCGTTTAAAGGTACGAGCTGAAATTATGGAACTAGCAAAAGATGTTTCGTACAATGATATTGAACCGTTGTTTAATACTGCTGCAAAAAAAGCAGGAACTAGAATTGCGGTTACTTTGGTTTTAAACGTATTGCTAAAACAAGGTTTAAACCGTGATGAAAAAGTAGATGAATTTCTTTTAAAAGCAAAGGAAGATAAAAACGAATTACTAGTTGCTGAAGCTGTACTAATCTAAATTTCAATTTGTTATATAGTTAAAAAAATAAGCTTGCATTTTATTTTTTAGTTATATTTAGGTACTAACTATAACTTTTTAATACTATGGAATTTAATCTTATTGCAATTTTAGTAGCAGCTCTAGTACCTTTGGTACTAGGTTTTGTGTGGTACGGACCAATGCTTTTTCAAAACGTTTGGATGCGAGAATCTGGAGTAACAGAAGAGAAAATTAAGTCTGGAAATATGGCTGTAATTTTTGGTATATCTTTATTATTTTCGGTGATTTTGGCATTTTTTACTCAATTTTTGGTTGTACACGAAATGGGTGTAATGGGAATGACAGAAGGACAAATTGAGGGCGAAACCACCCAAGCTTTTTTAGCAGAATGGTCTGGTAAATACAGAAGTTTTGGCCACGGTGCATTACATGGTGCTTTTGCTGGCGTTATGTTTGTATTACCTGTAATGGCAACAAATGGGCTTTTTGAACGTAAAAGTTGGAAACTCATCCTTATTAATGCTGGGTATTGGACGCTCGCTTTGGCCATTATGGGCGCTATAATTAGCGGTTGGGTATAATTTTGTAAAGTTTTAACATATTTAAAGACCGATGCTATTTAACTTCGGTCTTTTTTATTTTTATATTGATACACTACAGCGTTTACACAACTATAAATGATGTTCCAAAAGATTGGGATAGCTTGGTGGAACACGATATTCTGCTAACAACGCCATATTTAAAAGCACTGGAAAACGCATCCCCAACAAACATATCCGTATTTTACATTGCCGTTTTTAAAGCTGGAACATTAGTTGGTATAGCTGTTGTACAACGTGTGCAACTTTACCTTAAGGATATGTTTAGAGATACAAAAGTATCTTGTGTAAAAACCTTTGTAAAAGACGCTATCTTAAAAGTATTAAAAGGTAATATTCTGGTGGTGGGCAATCTTACTCACACTGGGCAACATGGTTTGTATTTTAATACAGAGCGTATTTCTAGTACTAATTTTTATGCAGAAGTTTTTAAAGGAATTACAGAACTTAAAACTAAAATTAAGCTAGAGACCAATAAAACCATAAGGTTAATTCTTCTTAAAGATTTTTTTAATGATGATGAATTGTTGAATGCTGCATTTTTTCAAAAAGAAAAATTGCATAAAGCAAGCGTTCAACCCAATATGATTATGAATATTAGAGAAGACTGGTGTAAAAACGAGGATTATGTATCCTGTATGAATAAAAAATATAGAACCAGATTTAGGCGCGCCAAAAAGAAACTGAACAGTATTGCCTGTAAGGAAATGAATTTAGAAGCCATTAAAGCTAATTCTAAGCTCTTGTATACGTATTACCTTAATGTGTCTAACAACGCTAAGTTTAACACCTTCATATTACCTGAAAATCATTTTTATCATTACAAATTACACTTAAAGGATAATTTCAGGATTTTTGGTTACTACTTAAAAAATGAGCTTATTGGATTTTTCACATTACTTCTTAACGGAAAACAATTAGAAACTTATTTCTTAGGTTACCATTTAGAACATCAATATCAAAATCAATTATACCTAAACATGCTTTACGATATGGCAAAGTTTGGTATAGAACATAACTTTAAAACTATAGTATATGCTAGGACCGCCATGGAAATAAAAAGCTCGGTAGGTGCAAAACCCGTACCTATGGTTATGTATTTAAAGCATACCAATGGTGTTTTAAACGCAGTTTTAAAGCAGGTGTTTAGGTTTATGTATCCATCTAAAGATTGGCAGGAGCGCCATCCCTTTAGCTAAAGTATTATCTCTTATATTTGTTATTAAGTAATATAACCCTTTAAAGTCTAGATATATTAGCTTAAAATCACTCATATTAGTTATTATAAACGGTCTTGTTTTAGTGGTAGTTATTATACTATCCGTAACGTTCTACAATCAGTTTTCAGAGGTTTTACAAGAAAGAATTATACAGCAATTAAACTCTATTAAAACCTTAAAACAAAACCAGATAGATAAACTTATACAATCTGAATGGCAAAATTTTAATAGTTCTAGCAACAGTAAAACTTTAGGAGATAGCATAAACTTTAAGCTGCCTAATAAAGTTTTAAAAGCAGGTATTTACGATTTTACGGCCTACAATACAACGCATGAACTTACCATTGGTATGGTAAATGTAAAAAACGACACTCAAAACATAAAGTTTATACCATACCATAAGATAAAAAATATTTTGTTGGAACGCACGGGTATGGGCGAAACAGGAGAATCTTATATCGTTGGAGAAGATTTTAGAATGAGATCACAATCACGTTTTTTTAAAGATTCCTTACCACACGACATTATAGTTAAAACAATAGGGGTTGCTAATGCTTTAGAGGGAAAATACGGAAAAGGGCTCTACAAAGACTATAGAAATGTAGATGTTTATGGGGTTTATGGCCTTATTGAAATTTCAGAATTAAAATTAGCTATTTTATCCGAAATAGATAAAGATGAAGTTGAAGCACCACTTACAAGCCTAAAAAGGAGACTTTTCGCATTAATATTTTTAATTATGGGTGTAGCCATATTTTTGTCGCTTTTTCTAACAAGAATTATAGCCAACCCTGTTTTAAACATGAAGAATAGTTTAAAAATAATGGCAGACGGTAATTATACCCATACCGATACGTTTGCAAAAAACTCTTACGAAATTATCGAAATGTTTAATGCGTTAGATAGTTTAAAAAAATCCTTAAAAGGGGCTGTAGACTTTTCTAAAGATATTGGTAACATGAACTTAAACACCAATTACAGTTTAAAAAGCAAAAATGATGCTTTAGGGAAAAGTTTAATAAAAATGAGGGATAAGCTAAAAGAATTTAGAAACAACGAAAACATCTCCCGAATTAACGCAAAGCGCTTACTGGTAGAAGGCTTAGAAAACGAGAGGCAAAGGCTTTCTAGAGAGCTGCATGATGGTTTGGGGCCTTTGCTTACCACTTTAAAATTTTTTATAGACAATAAGGTAGAAGACACAAGTTTACGGTTTGAGATGCGAAAAATGGTAGACGATACCATTTCTGAAATTAGAATAATGTCTAATGCATTAATGCCCTCTACTATTTACGATTTTGGTGTAGGCGCTGCACTTGCCAATTATATTGCCGATGTTAAAAAGGCGTGGGGCATTTCTATTAAGTTTGAAAATCTTTTAAAACAGCATAATAGTAAAATCACCAAAAACCAAGAAATCCATATTTTTAGGATAAGCCAAGAGTTAATTAATAATACCCTAAAATATGCCGAGGCAAACACTATAAGAATATCGTTATCAGAGTTTGATGATTTTATATCCCTTTTTTATTTTGATGACGGTAAAGGCTTTAACATGGACACTGCAAAAACAGGCTCTGGAATTATAAATATTAAGGAAAGAGTAGAAATATGTAATGGTAAAATAAAAATAAATTCAAAACCAGGAAGTACTACTTTTGATATAGAATTCTCCATAAAAAATGAAAACAATTAGAATAGTAATAGCCGATGACCACGAACTGTTTAGTAACGGCCTTAGGGAGTTATTAAAAAATTATGAAGATGTTGAAGTGGTAGCCACTGTTAGCGATGGCAAGGAGTTTATGGATTACATAAAATCCAATAAAAACATTGATGTGGTATTGTTAGACATTACTATGCCCAATATGGATGGTTTTGAGGTACTTAAACGTATTAAAGATACTGCTCCATTAATTAAGCCCGTTATAATATCTATGCACGACGAAGGGAACTATATAGCTAAATGTGCCAAAAATGGGGCATATGGTTATCTTCTAAAAAATACCGATCAAGAAGAGTTAATAAAGGTTCTTAGAATAGTAATGCAAGGTAAAAAGTACTTTAGCCCTACAATTTCCGAAAAAATGATAGACTACATGTCTGAAAGTACAACTAGCGAAGCTATACTTTCCAGTAAAGAATCGGAAGTATTAGAATTAATATCTAAAGGGTACACTACAAAAAAAATAGCTCAAATGTTATTTGTTAGCACACGAACAATAGAAACCCATCGCTCTAATATTATTAAAAAGCTTAAAGTAAAAAACACTGCTGAACTTATTAAAAAGGCAGTAAAGTTAAAGCTGATATAACCCTATTTTTAAAAATTATAACGCTTTTCTGCCGCATAATATTCCAAAACCTTAAAAAAACCGTCATATATCCGTATTTATACGGATAAAGAATCAGGAATTTCATCGATACCTAAAACTACTGTGTTGTGTTATTTTTATATAACAACAAATAAAAACAAGTAGTTATGAAAAAAGTTATATTCACATTAGCAATAGCATTTATATCTGTTGGAGTTTTTGCACAACAAAGAAGCGACCTAAAAGGGCCTGCTTATAAAAATTATAAACCTGGGTTACACAAGAGCGAACCTGTTGTAATTTATGCAGAAGTTAATAAAACCAAGTTAACAGGTCCAGAATACAAAAACCAAAAGCCTTGGAAAGATACATCAGATAAAGTTTATGTACCAATTGTTTATGGTTCAGAAAGATCTAAATTAAAAGGTCCTGCTTACAAAAACTATAAGCCTTGGAAAAAGAATAGAATTTAAGTAACAATAAATAAATTTTATTAGTACAAAAGCTGTTAGAAACCATATTTCTAACAGCTTTTTTTAGCACTGAACCCATCTTGATTTTTTATGTTTAACCGAAAACGAGTTGAAATTTCCTTAGATGAGATGCGTTTTATATTTCTTCAGTAGTCATTTCGTTACTTGGTATATCTAAACTTGTTTTAAAGTTTGGTAAAATCATTTCGGTAAGCGCTTTGTTTTTTAGTTTTTCAGCCTCTAAAAAACACCAAATATCTTTATTGTTATCATAAATACCAAATAAATAACTTTTTGATTTTATTCTAAGGTTTCCCATTTTAATTTGATTAAAACCTTTAACATAACAGCGGTACTGTTCGTTTTCAACAACCACATCAGATACATGTTTTACTTCCGCTTTTTCAAAAACTAACCCTTGTGAGGCCATAGTATTAAATGCTGTTTTAAGAAGTTCTAACGCTTTTTTTTCCTCCCAAAACTTGAATAATACTTGGGTAGGCGTGGTTAAAAACAGTTTCAAAATCTAACTTTAAAGTGGCTTCGCTTGTAATTTTAGCATCTCTTAACGCAGATGCTTTTAGCGCTTCTTTTTTTGTGCAAAAGAAATGCTGCTAATTTCTATTAGCAGCATTATTATAAGCGAGGTTATGCTATTCATCCTTTTTCTTCTTAGCGTTTTTCATGGCTTCACCAATTTGATTACTGGCTGCAAAACTTGCTACCATGTCATTTAGCATATTACTTCCTGCTTGAGGGGCGTTTGGTAATAAAATAAGGTTGCTATTGGTTTCTTCACCCAAAGATTGTAGGGTATCGTAGTGCTGCGTTACAACAATTAGGGCAGAGGCTTCTTGACTATTAATGCCTACGCGGTTTAGCACTTCTACAGATTCTTCTAAACCACGGGCAATTTCACGACGCTGGTCTGCAATACCTTGCCCTTGTAAACGTTTGCTTTCGGCTTCTGCCTTCGCCTTTTCAACAATTAAAATTCGTGCAGCATCACCTTCAAATTGTGCAGCTATTTTTTCACGTTCAGAAGCATTAATACGGTTCATGGCTTGTTTTACTTGGGCATCAGGATCTATATCGGTTACCAAGGTTTTAATAATATCAAAACCATAATCTAGCATTGCATCGTTTAATTCTGCTTTTACCGCTAAGGCAATATCATCTTTTTTCACAAATACATCATCTAATTTCATTTTTGGCACTTCGGCACGTACCACATCAAACACATAACTCGTAATTTGGTCGTGCGGATAATCTAACTTATAAAAAGCGTCGTATACCTTATCTTTTATTACCTTGTACTGTACCGAAACCTTTAGTCGAACAAATACATCATCCAACGTTTTGGTTTCGATAATGACATCTAGTTGCTGAATTTTTAAGCTTAACCTCCCTGCAACTCTGTCTATTAAAGGGATTTTAATTTGCAAACCCGATTGGCGAATACTTTGAAACCTACCAAAACGTTCTATAATGGCAGCAGTTTGTTGTTTTACAATAAAAAAGGAAGAGATTAAAATAATTACACCTAAAACGATAAATGGAATATAAAAGTAGCTCATTATGTGTGTTTTTAATAGTTATAAAAATAGGATTACTAATTTACGTTATATTTGAGCACCAAACCCAATAATATTATGAAAATTAGTAGACTCATTTTATTAGTAGCCATTGCTCTATGTTTTGTTACAAGTAACCATGCACAAAAAGGAAATTACCCAATAACTAACGGCTTTTCGGTTTTTGGGGGCATTACTAAGTTTAATATAGCAACCGATAACTTTGTAACCTCCCAGGGTGATGGTTTTTTAGGGGGAATGAGTGCCACTGTAGACATTCCATTACGTTGGTACAACATAAGTTTTGGCATGCAGCTTTCTGAAAATAATATTGATATTTTGGGGAGACCAACTTTAGTGAGTACTGAAAACGAATTTGTAAATTATAAACTTTTCGCGGCTCAAGTTGCCATGTTATTGCATATTAAAGCAATACCAAACCATTTTACTATTGATGTTGGCCCTATGTTGCAATACAATGGGAAACTAGAATTAAAAAATAAGGACCAAGAAGGCTATTACATAAACAATTACACAAACTTAATTGCCGAAGACATTACCAATATTTCCCAATTTAATTTTAATGGCGTGGTTGGCGCTTCTTTGGGGATTAGAAATTTTAAGCTAAAAGCACAATATATTTATGGGTTTACCAATATTTTGAATAAACTTGAAAACCAAAATTTAGATACCACAGGAGGCGATGCTCGTTTTAAAGGCAACCAGAATATGTTGGTGTTGGGGGCGATGGTTTCTTTTTGATAAACCTCCCTCTTTTTAATTTCACTAAAAACACTTAGGGCAAAATTTAACGCAACCAAATGCAAAAAATCGCATCTAATTTAAAACTACTATTATGAAAAAAATATTAATTTTTACTTTAATTGGTTTTGTTTTTTTAGGTTGTAATTCTGACAATGATGAAGTCTTAAATGATTCTGATTATGCCGAATTTATAATTGAGAACTCTATTAATTCAGAAATTAATTTTATGGTAGAAGAAGTATATACAACTAACGAAATTGAAGAGCCAGTTTTAAAACTAAAATTAATTACCTCTGAAATATTCCCTTGTATTAACTACGGATTGTCAACTACTGAATTTATAAATGGTAATGAACTAATTATAAGATTTGAGCAAATAATCGAATCCGAATTATGTTTTACAGCATTAGGACCTGCGATATCCTATATCGAATTGCCTGAAAACACAAATAGAATAACCTTTTTAAATGGAAGTGTAATTGATAAGTATTCTACAGACATCAATGAACAAAAAATATCTTTAACGCTTATCGAAAAAAACTTCACAACTTCATTATACGATAAAACTTTTAGGATTCCTGAAAATTCATTTGCTTATATATGTGGAACTAATACAACGAACACAAATATTTATACAGATTTTTCAGATATTATAGAACAAAATATTGATTTTATAGAATTTGAATTTGAAGGTGAAGGGAGAATACCTTACCCAGAAACAGCTGATGGACATTGGGTAAATCACCCTTCTAAATATTATAAGTACACAGATTCAGTTAAATTTAACAGTTTAGCTACCATAATGAATGAATATTCTTCAAAAAATATAAAAGAAAATTCTGGAGTTACGATTTCAATATATAGCTGGAATAATATTAAATTTCACAGCTGGATTGAAAATTAAAAACTATACTGCTAAACATCTAAAAAATAATTACTAGCTTCAGCCTACTAACGAAAGTTCTCGTGTAATTTCCACCTGTGAGTTATTTGATAAATTTACTACTATACAAGCAACTAATCTTATACAAATACGTTTTATAACCTTTTTTAAGTTAAATTAATTAATCTTGATAAGCTCCAGAAGAATACGTTAATTCGTAACTGTGAGTGTAAATTTCGAATACAATTCCAAAAGGATCTTCAACATAAACCATTTTAAAAGGTTTTTCGTTTGGATAATATTCCCTTATGGGCATTCTTTGTTTTCCGCCGTATGCAACAATTTTATTTGTTAAAGCTTCAATATTAGGGTCTTGAACACAAAAATGAAAAAGACCTGTGTTAAAAGGTGTAAATTCTGGTGCTTCTTTTACACCATGAGGGAATGAAAATAGTTCAATACCTATACCATCAGATGTAGACATGTGTGCAATCTCAAACGTATCCCAATGTTCCCCAAACACATCAATACACATTTGTCCTATAGCAGTTTCTCGTTCCTTTTTTACTGTTGATGGTGGCATAATAATATACCAGCCCATAACTTCCTTATAGAATTCTACCGCTTTTTTTATATCTGGAACTGTAATTCCTATATGCGAAAATGCTCTTGGGTATTTAGGTGTATTCATAATGTGTAGACTTTAAGTTAAAGACTAATTACAGCCCTTTTATTGCGTTTTCAATGCGTTTTACCGTTTCATTTTTCCCAATCATAAACATAATATCAAAAACATCGGGCCCTTGTAAAGCACCAACTAAGGCTAAACGCAGTGGCATCATAACCTTACCAAAACCAATGTCGTTCTTGGTTATCCAACCTTTAATATCTTTTTGTAGCGCAATAACCGTAAAATCGTCTATATGTAAAACTATGTTTTTTACAGTTTTTAATACATCGGCTGTACCATCCTTAAATGCTTTTTTAGCTGCTTTCTCGTCATAAGAGTTTGGCGCGGTGAAAAAGAAATGGCTTAATTCCCAAAAATCGGATATAAAGGTTGCGCGTTCTTTTATTAAGCCTATTACCAGTGAAATATAATTAACATCAATTTCTGAAAGTTCAGGTTGAGATAGTTTAAAAGCTTCTGCAAGAATATCATTATTTTGTTCTTGCATGTAATGATGATTAAACCACTTGGTTTTATCAGGATCAAAACGCGCTCCAGATTTGTTTACCTTTTCTAAATCGAAAGCTTCTATTAATTCATTTAAACTAAAAATTTCTTGCTCAGTTCCTGGATTCCAACCTAAAAACGCAAGGAAATTTACCATAGCTTCAGGAAAATAGCCGTCTTCTTTATAGCCTCTGGATACTTCACCTGTCTTTGGGTCCTTCCATTCTAATGGAAATACAGGAAACCCTAGTTTATCTCCATCACGTTTACTTAATTTGCCTTTACCTGTAGGTTTTAAAATTAATGGTAAATGTGCAAATTCTGGGGCTTCCCATCCAAAAGCTTGGTATAATTGGTAATGTAATGCTAAAGATGGTAACCATTCTTCACCACGAATTACATGTGTTATTTCCATTAAATGGTCGTCTACAATATTCGCTAAATGATACGTAGGCATGCCATCACTTTTAAATAATACTTTATCGTCCAAAATATTGGTGTCAATTTTAATATTCCCTCGAATGATATCTTTTAAATGCAGCGTTTCATCTTGTGGAGATTTAAAGCGAATAACATAGTCTTCACCAGCATCTAATTTGGCTTTTACCTCTTCTGCGGTAAGCGATAAGGAGTTGCTTAGTTTTAACCTGTTATGCCAATTGTATATAAATGTTTTGCCTTTAGCCTCGTGGTCCTTTCTATGAAAGTCGAGTGCTTCGGCTGTGTCAAAAGCATAATAGGCGTTTCCTGTTGCAATCAATTCATCAGCATACTTTTTATATAAATCTTTGCGTTCGCTTTGGCGGTAAGGGCCATATTTACCTGCATTTACAGGACTTTCGTCTGGTGGCATACCACACCAATTTAAGGCATTAACAATATACTGTTCTGCGCCTTCAACATAACGGTTTTGGTCGGTATCTTCTATACGTAAAATAAAAGTACCGTTGTGTTTTTTAGCAAATAAATAGTTGAACAAAGCAGTACGAACACCGCCAATATGTAATGGTCCCGTTGGGCTAGGTGCAAAACGCACACGAACGTTTTTGGTCATGAATTTATAATTTTGTGCAAAGATACAATTAACACATTATTATAAAGACTGCAAAAAATAAAATTGTAGTTTAGTATATTAAAACAGTTTTACATTTCTGCTTTTACGGAAATATACCCAAATCATGGAAAATTTTAACACCATACAACAAAATCTAGAGCAATTTATAAAGCGGTTCCATACCAACGAGTTGCTTAAAGGTGCTATATTATTTTTTGCCATAGGCTTATTGTATTTTCTGTTTACTCTATTAATTGAACATTTTTTATGGCTAAATACTACTGCCAGAACTATTCTATTTTGGCTTTTTATTACAGTAGAGTTGGCGTTGCTTATAAAGTTTATAGCTATACCCTTAGCTAAATTATTCAAATTAAAACAGGGCATAAATTATGAAAAGGCAGCAAGAATTATAGGACAACATTTTCCTGAAGTTGATGATAAGTTACTTAACGTAATTCAACTAAAACATAGTAATACGCAATCTGAATTACTATTGGCTAGCATAGAGCAGAAATCGGCAGAACTTAACCCAATTCCGTTTAAATTGGCTATAAATTTTAAGCAAAATCTCTCGTATCTAAAATATGCCATTATTCCAGTAATTATATTGTTATTAGTGTACATAACAGGTAATTTTAGTTGGTTTAGCGATAGCTACAAACGCGTTGTAGATTATAAAACGGCTTACGAACCCCCAGCACCATTTAATTTTTATGTGGTGAATAATGATTTAAAAGCCATAGAAGGTAAAGATTTTAAATTATTAGTAAAAACAGTTGGGGATATTATACCAGAAAACGCACAAATAACTTACAATAACGACACTTATTTTTTGCAGCAAACAGGAGTAGGGGAATTTGAATATATTTTTTCCCAACCCCAAGAAGCCATACAGTTTCGTTTATCTGCTAACAATGTAAACTCAAAACCCTATAATGTTGATATAGTTGAAGTGCCATCGTTGTTGAGTTTCAGTATGGCGTTAGATTATCCAACGCACACCAAAAAACAAGACGAAATTATAAAAAGTACTGGGAATGCTGTGGTGCCAGAAGGTACAAAGGTTACATGGCAACTTCAAACTAAATCTACCAACAGTGTTTTTCTTTATGCACAAGATACAACAAGTCTTAGTTTAGAAAAACAAGATGTTTTTGAAACCTCTAAAGTGCTTTACAGAAATTACAATTATACATTAAGTACAAGCAACACCAATTTAAAAAACTATGAAAATCTATCTTTTTCAATCGATATTGTTAAAGATGAATATCCAGAATTAAATGTACAAATGAAAGTAGATAGCTTAGATCTACAAACATTGTACTTCTATGGTCAAGTTAGCGACGATTATGGTTTAAGTAAACTTCAAATAGTATATTATCCAACTGATAATGAGAATGATAAAAAGGTAAAGCAAATACCAGTTGGTACTTCAAATGTTTCAGATTTTATTTATGCTTTTCCAGATAATTTAGAAATAGAAGCAGGAGTGCCTTATCAGATTTACTTTCAAGTATTTGATAATGATGCTGTTAGCAAGTACAAAAGTAAAAAAAGCGTCATATTTAATTACCGCAAACGCACAATAGAAGAAGAAAAAGAGAAAAAGCTCCAACAACAAAACCAAACCATTAAAGATTTAAACAAATCCCTTAAGAAATTTCAAGAACAAGAAAAGCGTTTAGATGAATTAACTAAAACAGGAAGGGAAAAGAAAACTTTAAATTTTAATGACAAAAAGAAATTAGCATCATTTTTCAAACGCCAAAAGCAACAGGATGAGATGATGAAAAATTTCAATAACAAATTGAAGAATAATCTAGAAGAGTTTCAAAAAGATGACAACAAAGAAGATCCTTTTAAAAAAGATTTACAAAATAGGTTAGAAGAAAACGAGCAGGAATTACAAAAAAATGAAAAGCTAATTGAAGAATTAGAAAAATTACAAGAAAAAATTAGCAATGAAGAGTTAATTAAAAAGCTAGATGAGGTTGCTAAACAAAATAAAAATAAACAGCGCAGTTTAGAGCAGTTGTTAGAGCTAACAAAACGTTTTTACGTAGAAAAGAAATTAGAACAATTAGCTGATGATTTAAAGCAATTAGCTAAGGCACAAGATAAGCTGTCTGATGCAACAGATGATAAAAACACAAAAGAAAAACAGGATGCCTTAAACGCAGCATTTAAAGAATTTCAAAAAGCGTTAGAGCAACTTAAAAAGGACAGTAATGCGTTAAAGAAACCTGTAGATATTCCTCAAGATAAACTTGATGAAAAAGAAGTTAATGATGAGCAGCAAAAAGCAACTGATGCTTTAGAAAAAAAAGAAGCTCAACAACAAGAAAATAGTAAAAGCGATACGCCAAATACAAAACAACAAAATCTAAAAAATGCTCAAAAAAGCCAAAAGAAAGCTGCTGAAAAAATGAAGCAAATAAGCAATAACATGCAACAGTCTATGCAGTCCATGAGCGGTGAACAAATGCAAGAAGACATTGAGATGCTCAGACAAATTTTAGATAATCTAGTGTTGTTCTCTTTTGACGAAGAAGCGTTGATGAACCAATTTAAAACTATAGACGCTAACGATAATAAATTTGCAAACTACCTAAAAAAGCAAAATGCCTTAAAAGAACATTTTGAGCATATTGACGATAGCTTGTTTGCATTATCATTAAGGCAACCAAAACTCTCTGAAGATGTAAATAAGCAAATATCTGAAGTGTATTTTAATATAGATAAAGCCCTAGAACGTTTGGCCGAAAACCAAGTGTACCAAGGTGTGTCTAATCAGCAGTTTGCTATTACAGCAACTAATAACTTAGCCGATATGCTAAGCGATATTCTAGATAATATGCAAGAGAGTATGAGTATGTCTATGGGTCAGGGCGGTCAAGGCGACATGCAGTTGCCAGATATTATTATGACACAGGAACAACTTAACCAAATGATGCAACAAGGCTTGAAACAAGGTGAAAAGGGAAAACCTAAGGAAGGTGAAGGAAATGAAAAGGGCAAAAGTGAAAAGGAGGGAGAAGATGGTGAAAACGGTGAAAAAGGCAATAAAGGCGAACAAGGTAAGCATAATGGCCAACGTGCTAATAAGGGCAATAAAGGAGAAAATGGTCAAAAATTAGAAGGGGAAGGCCAAGGCGATGGGTTTTATAACGAAGCTTTACTTTATGAAATATATCAAAAGCAGCAACAACTTCGTGAGGCTTTGGATAACCGTTTGAAAAAAGAGGGTAAAGGCGGCATTGGTAGTAGCTTATCTAAGCAAATGGAAGAGATAGAATTGGAGTTGTTAAACAAAGGTTTTACCAACCAAACACTTCAAAAAATGATGAATTTAAAACATCAATTATTAAAGATGGAAAACGCAACATTTCAACAAGGTGAAGATAATAAAAGAGCATCTGAAACTAATAAAAAACAATTCGATAATAACGCCAACAATCAAACCATAAGGGCCAAACAATATTTTCAAACCACAGAAATATTAAACCGACAAGCATTACCTTTGCAGCAAATTTATAAAAAGAAAGTACAGCAGTATTTTAAAAATAGCAATGATTAATTTTAATTACGAAACCGACTTTAAATTAAATAGCGAAGAGAAAATTTCTAAGTGGATTGTTGATACAATTTCATCTGAAAATTATAAATTACAAGAGATAAACTATATATTTTGCAACGATGAATATTTACATAAGCTAAATGTTCAATTCTTAAATCACGACACGCTAACTGATATTATTAGCTTTGATGAGTCAGTCGGAAAAATTATACAAGGCGATATTTTTATTTCTGTTGAAAGAGTAGCCGAAAACGCTAAAGATTTTGGAGTTACTTTTGAAAATGAATTACACCGCGTAATGATACACGGTATTTTGCACTATTGTAGTTACAAAGATAAAACAGATAAAGATGCTATTTTAATGCGAGAAAAAGAAAACCACTACTTATCTGTATTAAACACATATTAAAGATTTCAACGTATATTTGCACACTCAATTTTATGATATGTTCCACGTGGAACATGTTTTTTTGAAAAGGAAAAATTATGTTTAACGAAGTATATGACGTGATAGTTGTAGGAGCGGGTCACGCAGGAAGTGAAGCCGCAGCTGCTGCTGCAAACATGGGAAGCAAAACCTTATTGGTTACCATGAACTTACAAAATATAGCTCAAATGTCTTGCAATCCTGCCATGGGCGGTATTGCTAAAGGGCAAATTGTTCGTGAGATCGATGCTCTTGGTGGCTACAGCGGTATTGTATCCGATACATCTGCAATACAGTTTAAGATGCTTAATAAATCTAAAGGGCCAGCAATGTGGAGTCCCAGGGTGCAAAGCGATAGGATGCGTTTTGCAGAAGACTGGAGATTACTTTTAGAGCAAACACCAAATCTAGATTTCTATCAAGAAATGGTCTCTGGTTTATTAATAAAAAACCAAAAAGTGATTGGTGTTAAAACTTCTCTGGGGATTGAAATAAAAGCAAAGTCTGTTGTTTTAACAAATGGCACTTTTTTAAATGGTCTAATCCATATTGGCGATAAAAATTTTGGAGGCGGTAGAGCGGGTGAAAAAGCCGCTACAGGAATTACTGAACAGTTAATTAGTTTGGGTTTCGATTCTGGAAGAATGAAAACGGGAACACCACCACGAGTTGATGGAAGGTCTTTAGACTATTCTAAAATGATTGAGCAACCCGGTGATGATAACCCAGAAAAATTTTCCTATTTGGACATTACAAAACCATTAAAAAATCAACGCTCGTGTTATATGACGTACACGAGTCCAGAAGTACATGATTTATTACGGGAAGGTTTTGACAGATCGCCCATGTTTAATGGTAGAATAAAAAGCTTAGGTCCTAGATATTGTCCTTCTATTGAAGATAAAATAAACAGATTTGCAGATAAAGATAGGCATCAATTGTTTATAGAACCAGAAGGTTGGCATACCGTTGAAGTTTACGTTAACGGTTTTTCTACATCATTACCAGAAGATGTTCAGTTTAAAGCATTGCGTTCTGTATCAGGATTCGAAAACGTGAAATTCTTCAGACCAGGTTATGCTATAGAATACGATTACTTTCCGCCAACGCAACTAAAGCATACTTTAGAAACTAAACTTGTTGAAGGGTTGTATTTTGCTGGACAAATAAATGGGACTACAGGATATGAAGAAGCAGCTTCACAAGGTTTAATGGCAGGTATAAATGCAAGTTTAAAGGTGCAAGAAAAAGAACCTTTTACGCTTAAAAGAGATGAAGCGTATATTGGAGTTTTAGTTGACGATTTAATAACAAAAGGTACAGAAGAGCCATACAGGATGTTTACTTCTAGGGCTGAATATAGAACGTTATTACGACAAGATAATGCAGATTTAAGATTAACTCCAAAAGGCTATGCGTTGGGAATTGCCTCTGAAAAGCGATTACGACGAATGGAGGAAAAGCATAATGCAGCAGAAAAGTTTGTTAGTTTTTTTGAAAACCAAAGTGTAAAGCCAGAAGACATAAACCCTATTCTAGAAGAAAAAAACTCTGCACCAGTAAAACAATCTGGTAAGCTTTTTAAAGTGTTTGCAAGACCTAATATCGATATGAGTGATATTAGAAAAATAGAAAGTGTAGAGGCTTACATTCAAGATAACAATCTAGATAACGAGGTGATTGAACAAACCGAAATACAGGTTAAATATTCAGGATATATTGCCAAAGAAAAAAATAATGCCGACAAATTAAGCAGGCTTGAGTATGTAAAAATTCCTGAAAACTTTGATTACTCTCAAATTAAATCTATGAGCTTTGAAGCACGAGAAAAATTAAAAAAAATACAGCCAACAACCGTATCGCAAGCTTCAAGAATTAGTGGTGTATCTCCTAACGATATTTCAGTTTTGTTGGTTTATATGGGTAGATAATTGTATGGTGTATATTTATAAATTCACTATGTTCCACGTGGAACGTTTAACGTTTTGTTGTTCTTAATCTTTACAGGTTACTATTAAAAATGCATAATAAAACCACTTATTTAAGGGTAAAAGACCACTCGGTTTCTGGAGAGGATTTTGAATTAGTTACCAATTCACAATACGGTTTCTTAGAAACATCTCCCCAACCTTCTAAAGAAAAATTACCACAATATTACGAGAGTGAAGATTATATTTCGCATACAGATTCTAAAAGAACTCTCTTTGAAAAAGTGTACCATTTTGTTAGAGTAGTAGCTCTTAAAAAGAAATTGAATTTAATTAATTCTTTTGCTTCAGAAGAGAAAAACCTTTTAGATGTTGGATGTGGTACAGGCGATTTTTTACAAACTGCACAACAATATGGCTGGTGTGTTTTTGGCATAGAACCAAATGCCCAAGCAAGAGATATTGCCAACAAAAAAACACAAAATTCAGTTTTTGAAACCAAACAACTTTTAAAATTTAACCCCAATAGTTTTGATGTTATCACACTTTGGCATGTTTTGGAACATTTACCAAATTTGGAAGAACAGATTTCGATTTTTAAAACATTGTTGAAACCAAATGGCACTTTAGTAATTGCTGTACCTAACTACAAAAGTTATGATGCCAAATATTATAAACAGTTTTGGGCTGCCTTTGATGTGCCAAGACACCTTTGGCATTTTAATCAAGAATCAATTTTTAAATTAGTTTCAAAACTATCTTTTAAAGTTGAAAAGGTAAAACCTATGTGGTTTGATGCTTTTTATGTGAGTATGCTTTCAGAAAAATATAAGTCAGGAAAAATAAATGCAATTAAAGGATTTTGCATTGGCTTACTATCAAACATAAAAGCGATACAATCAAAAGAAGCCTCTTCTTTAATTTATATCATTAAAAATGGATAAATCGTTTTTAAGTGTTTTATTTTAATTGCAATGCAATAAAGAACACAAATACTAGCGACAAATTTAAAACACGCTTAGAACGCTTTATTTTAAATGTTTTTCGATAGATATTTATTATTGAGCAAAAAAGAAACAATAATTATTTCTTATATATTAAAATACAGCGTTTTGCAGGTTTATTTTTAGCATACTTTATTACATTTGTGCGGATTTGTAAAAAACAGCAAACAAACCAAGAACTAAAATTTAATACAATGAAAAATATAATTTACGTTGCTTTAGTAACATTAGTATTAGCATCTTGCCAAAAGCCTAACAAAATTGGTTTTGTAAATAATAGCGTGGTAATTAATGAGTACCAAGAGAAGAAAGATGTAGAAACAAAATTTCAAGCTAAAAGTGATGCTTTTCAAAAAAGAAGGGATAGTATGGTAAATGCTTATCAGCTAGAATTAAAAGAAGCACAAATAAAGGCCCAAAGAATGTCTCAAGCTAATTTGCAAAAACTATCTCAGGAAATTCAGCAAAAAGAACAATTATTAAGTCAAAAAATTCAACTAGAACAAAAGCAAATCCAAGATGCTTTTCAATCTGAAATAGATACTTTAATTATTAAGGTAAAGGATTTTGTAAAAGACTACGGCAAAACAAATGGCTACACCTATATTTTGGGAACAAGTGAAGCGGCCGCTTCTGTACTCTATGGTGCTGAAGAAAACGATTTAACGCAAACTGTGCTAGATGCTTTAAACGCTGAGTATAAAAAATAGATTAAAATACTGAATATCAAATGTATAACCCCTTTAAACCGAAGCTTAAAGGGGTTTTTTATATAGTTAGAGGCATAAGCCCTGTAATTTTATGGCCTTGTTTAATCTATATATTAAGAACAGATATAGTTTATAATTATTCCGCTTTTTTGTGCAGCAAACGTGTTAACTTAATCGATAAATCTGTTAATATAATTTTAGAATTCCCGTTGCGCTCAATATGGTATATAGCATCTTGTAGCTCGTTACTAATCTCCATGATATTGTTACCGTGAACAAATGGCGCAAACTTTTCTAACTTAAACGTTTCGGTTTTGGGCTCAAAAAACACCAAATCTGTAGCATTATAATTTAGTAGTAATGCCTGACGGAAAAAATCCAAACAAAAATTAAGAAATTGTTTTTGGGTTTCACGCCCGGTTTTTGCAATATCTTCGCTCCACGAAATTAAATCGTGAATAGCAGCTTTATTGCCTTTAGCTTTAAAAGCACTACGAATCCAAAAAATAAACCAGGTTTCAAATTGGGTGTCTTCAGAATCATGATACACTAAATCGCATGCCTTATTGTAGTTGCCATTAGCTTGGTGAGCAATTTTAGTAGCAACTGTAGTTTCTAAATTATAATTTTTTACCAAGGCATTTGTTATCACAGCTTCAGCCAAAGGCGGAAAATGTAATATTTGGCAGCGAGAGCGAATGGTATTTATAATTTGTTCTTCATCTTCAGCAATTAATAAAAAGATGGTTTTATTAGGCGGCTCTTCTATTAATTTTAAAAGCTTGTTGGCACATTGTGTGTTCATTTTTTCTGCCATCCAAATTAACATCACTTTATACCCACCTTCATAGGATTTTAAGCTTAAAGACTTAACGATCTCTTGGGCTTCATCTACACCTATTTGCCCTTGTTTATTGTCCACTCCAAGTAGTTTGTACCAATCAAAAAGATTGCCATAAGGTTGCTCGTTCAATAATTGGCGCCATTCTTCTAAATAAAAACTAGAAACGGGTTTGCTTTTTACCTTATCGCTTGTGGTTACAGGAAATGCAAAGTGCAAATCGGGATGCGAAAAGTGTTTAAACTTAAGGTTGCAAGCCTCATTTCCAGATGTATTTTCGCCATTATTGTTTTGGCATAAAATATATTGGGCATAAGCAATAGCCATAGGTAATGTGCCACTACCTTCTGGCCCTATAAATAATTGGGCATGTGGAATACGACCATTATCGGCACTTTGAGTTAAGTGCGATTTTATATGTTCTTGTCCTAAAACTTCTGAAAATAACATGAAAGCAAATATAGACTTTTAAAAATTTATTCTACTTCAAACGTTTTCGTAAAAAAAGGCGTTTTTTATCGCTATTTAATTAACTACATTTGTAGCTAAAACAGTTAAAAACAATAAAATAAAATATAGATGAAGACTCTTAACGATTTTAATTTTGAAAATAAAAAAGCGCTTATACGTGTAGATTTTAACGTGCCTTTAAATGAAAATTTTGAAGTAACCGATGCAACAAGAATTGTATCTGCAAAACCAACAATTATAAAAATTTTAGAAGATGGCGGTAGCTGCATTTTAATGTCGCATTTAGGGCGCCCAAAAGGATTTCAGGATGAGTTTTCGTTAAAGCATATTGTGTCTAAGGTTGAAGATATTTTAGGTGTAGGCGTAAAATTTGTTCCAGATTGTATAGGGGAAGAAGCAGAAAAAGCTGCTGAAAATTTACAACCAGGCGAAATTTTATTGTTAGAAAACCTTCGTTTTTATAAAGAAGAAACTGCTGGTGATAAGGCGTTTGCCGAAAAACTATCAAAACTAGGCGACATTTATGTTAACGATGCATTTGGTACCGCTCACCGAGCCCATGCTTCTACAACTATTGTAGCACAGTTTTTCGAGGGTAAAAAATGTTTTGGAAATTTATTAGCGCAAGAAATAGAGAGTATTAAAAAAGTAATGGAAACTGGTGAAAAGCCTGTTTTAGCTATTTTAGGTGGGGCTAAAGTGTCTTCAAAAATTACAATTATAGAAAATATTTTAGATAAGGTAGACCATTTAATAATTGGAGGTGGTATGGCATTTACTTTTGTGAAAGCACAAGGCGGAACAATAGGAAATTCTATTTGCGAAGATGATAAAATGGGATTAGCCCTAGAAATTTTAGAACAAGCTAAAGCTAAAAATGTACAAATACACATTCCTGTAGATACCGTTGCTGCTGATGCGTTTAGTAACGATGCAAATACACAAGTATGCGATATTAATGCGATTCCTGATGGATGGGAAGGTGTAGATGCCGGACCAAAATCTATAGAGCAATTTCATAAAGTGGTTATGGATTCTAAAACCATACTTTGGAATGGGCCTCTAGGAGTTTTTGAAATGGAAAGTTTTGCAAAAGGCACTATAGCATTAGGAAACTCTATTGCTGAAGCTACTAAAAATGGGGCGTTTTCACTTGTTGGTGGTGGCGACTCAGTGGCTGCTGTAAAACAATTTGGTTTCGAGGACAAAGTAAGCTACGTAAGTACAGGAGGCGGTGCTATGTTAGAAAGTTTGGAAGGGAAAACGCTTCCAGGTATTGCAGCTATTTTAGAGTAAATTAGAAATAAACCTATAATTACTAAGACCTCACAAGTTTTTAAAACCTGTGGGGTCTTTATATTTAATACCAAAAACAACAGCAATAAAACGAATTAAGTTTTCAAATTACCTTAAAAAATACGATTTTAGCCATAATATCGTTCATTATGCGATAGAATAAAAATTATGAGACTCGGTTTTTTAATACTAAGCTTACTTTTAACCCATGGCATTTGTATTTCACAAATACAAGATTCCACTGTTGTAAAAGTTAAAACTGTTACAGACACTCTAGTTGATTCAAAACAACAAGTAGTGCGACCCATTGCGCCTGTTGCCGAAGCAGACAGTGTATCTATTAAAGCGCTTAAAGACAATGCGTATTTAGCCAAAATCGACCAAAAATGGCGCGAAGAACTGTATAATAATACACTTTTTGATACTATATACAAATCGGTTACCGAATTAACTTATGAAGAAGTAGACTACCCCGAGCTTCATACAGATACACTAAAAAAACGTTTAAAGGCGCTAGATGCCAGAACACCGTTTAACGTAGCCTACAATCCTTCTTTAGAAAGCGTTATAAAATCATATTTAAAACACCGTAGAAAGCATTTACAAAAACTTATGACGTTAAGTGCATTTTACTTTCCGTTATTTGAACAAGAGCTAGACAATCAAAACATACCGTTAGAGATAAAGTATTTGGCCATTGTAGAATCTGCCTTAAAACCAAATGCAAAATCCAGAGTTGGCGCCACAGGGCTTTGGCAATTTATGTTCGCCACAGGAAAGCAATATGGTTTAGACGTAAGCAGTTATGTAGATGAGCGTAGCGATCCTATAAAATCTACAACTGCGGCATCAAAATACTTAGCAAATCTTTACAGTATTTTTGGCGATTGGGACTTGGCACTTGCTGCGTATAATTCTGGTCCGGGAAATGTAACCAAAGCCATTAGGCGATCTGGAGGGTATAAAAATTATTGGAACATTCGCCACAATTTACCACGCGAAACAGCAGGATATTTACCTGCGTTCTTAGCAAACATGTATATTTTTGAATATGCCAAAGAACACGGTTTTAAACGGTACAAACCCGAAACAGTGTATTTTGAAACCGATACGGTTGTAGTAAAACAAATGATAACGCTCGATCAGGTTTCAGAAGTTACAGGAACACCAATTGAAGAGCTTCAATTTTTAAACCCGTCGTATAAATTGGATATTATTCCTGTGGTGAAGGGCGAAAATTATACATTGCGACTTCCTGTAGATGTTATTGGCACCTTTGTAAACAACGAAGACAAAATTTATGCTTACGCTAAAGAAGAATTAGAAAAGCGAGAAAAACCATTACCCCAATTTTTTAATGCGAACGATAGGATTCGATATCGTGTAAAATCGGGTGATTATTTAGGTAAAATTTCTAGAATGTATGGTGTTCGTGTAAGTGATATAAAGCGCTGGAACGGATTGCGAAATAACAACCTAAAAATAGGGCAGCGTTTAACAATTTATCCCAGAAAACCAGTAGTTTCAAAACCTGTTGTAGCTGCTAAAACACCAAAACCAAAGCCAATTTTTGGTAATGTGGTTATCTACACAGTTCAAAGTGGCGACTCGCTTTGGAGTATTTCACAAAAATTTTCTGGAGTTTCTATTCAAAATATTAAAGATTGGAACGGTATTAGTGGTAATACATTAAAGCCTGGTATGAAATTAAAAATAGCCAAAGGCTAATTTCAAAAAAAATAAATGAATAACAGATGAAAAAACTAGTAGGTATTTTAATAATTGCAGTAGTATTAGTGTCGTGTAAAGATGGTAAATCATCAAACGATAGAATACTTTTAGATTCTGAAGGAAGAATAAACGATATATCTGTAGTGGTTGATAACGAAAATTGGAAAGGACGATTAGGAGAAGCTATTAGAGACGTGCTTACTGTGCCAGTTTACGGTTTACCTCAAGATGAACCAACATTTAATATCAATCAAATCCCGCCACAGGTTTTTACCGATTTTATTACAAGAACTCGTACTGTTTTAAAAATTGAATTAAATAAACCTGCAGGTATTAAGTTTGCAGATAACGTATATGCACAACCCCAAAAAGTAGTTTTAATAACCGGAAAAACAAAGCAAGAGGTTATAGATATTTTAAACGAAAACGCACCAAAAATAATTGAAACGTTTAGAAATATAGAGTTAAGCCAAAGACAACGCATAATGCGAAAGGCGCTTTACAATGATAAAGTTATTGAAGAAAAATTAGGATTGAGTATTGAGTTTCCTAATGCGTATAGAATAGCTAAAGACGACGAGGATTTCTTTTGGATTAGAAGAGATATTCGTACAGGAACCCTAAATTTAATGCTCTATGAATTGCCTTACAGTGCCATACAGAAAAACGACAGTGTTACTAGCCAAATAGTTAGCATTAGGGATTCTATAGGGGAAAAATATATTGAAGGTCCTGTTGAAGGCTCTTATATGTCTACCGAAATGGCTTATACACCCTTTCACGGTGAAACTATTTTAGATAACAAACCTACTTTAGAAACTAAGGGTATGTGGCAAGTAAAAAACGCTTTTATGGCAGGGCCATATATAAATTATGCTGTAGAGGATAAGTTGAACAAACGCTGGATAATAGCCGAAGGGTTTGCTTTTGCGCCATCGGTTGAAAAACGCGATTACATGTTTGAGTTGGAGGCTATAATTAAAACAATAAAGATTAATAAATAGAATTTACTAAAGAAAAACCAAAAAAAAAAACCAACACAAGTGTGTTGGTTTTTCAGTTCTTATAAGATAAAAACCTTATTCTGCCTTATCTTTTTTTGGTTCGTCTTCTTTACTAGCGTCTTTAAATTCTTTTATACCGCTTCCTAAACCTCTCATTAATTCAGGAATTTTTCTGCCACCAAATAACAGTAATATCACAACTACAATTAAAATAATTTGTGGAGCGCCAATAGCTAACGGTAATGTGTATAAACTCATATTAAATGTATTTAAAGCACAAAGTTAAATAATTAAAGTTTAATAAAATCGTTTTTAACACTATAACTAGTTGTTTGGTTAACATAAAACCAATACTATGCGATTATTTTATTTAATTTTGCGTGTAATATGGCGAAAAAGAAACCAAAAAAGATTAAAAGAAAGTTACTAGACAAATACCGTTTGGTAATACTTAACGAAAACACATTCGAGGAGCGTTTATCGTTAAAACTTACTAGACTAAATGTGTTTGTAATAGTAACACTATCTGGTATTTTACTGGTTGGGTTTACTATTTTGCTTATTGCATATTCACCTTTAAAAGAATATATTCCTGGATATTCCTCTACAGCACTAAAAAAACAAGCTACAGATTTAAGTTTTAAAACCGATTCGTTACAACAAGTTCTGGCGATGAACGAGCTCTATTTTACATCTATAAAGAAAGTTTTAAAAGGCGATGTTAGCTCTGAGGAATTAAATAGAGACTCTATTGTTGAGGCTACAAAACTAGAAATTAGCGAGGTAGACTTAAACCCAATAAAAGAAGATTCGTTATTACGCGCCAAAGTAGAAAAAGAAGATAAATATAATTTGTTTGAATCGGCCACATCTGTAACAAATTTTGTGCTATTTCCACCTGTTACTGGAACTATTAGCGAGCCATACAACGTAAAAGAGAAACACTATGCGGTTGATATTGTTGTACCCAAAGACACACCCATAAAGGCCACTGCCGATGGCGTTGTTGTTTTTGCAGAATGGACAGCAGGTACCGGACATGTTATAATTTTAGAACATAGTTACGGATTAATTTCTGTGTATAAACACAATGCTACGCTAACTAAGAGTCAGGGCGATTTGGTTAAGGCAGGAGAAGTAATTGCAACTTCGGGCAATACAGGAGAACTGTCTACAGGGCCGCATTTGCATTTTGAACTTTGGAGCGATGGATACCCCATTAACCCTACTAACTTTATAGATTTCGAATAAATGTTTTCATTAAAATCTGCATTAGCTATACCATTTGCAAAATATGTTTATAAGAAAACTCAAAAGTGGGCAAATACCCCTATTAAAACTCAAGAAAAAGTCTTCAAAAGCTTAATAGAACAAGCCACTAACACGGTATTTGGTAAAGACCACAATTTTCAAAATATCACATCGCATGCAGAATTTATTGAAAGAGTTCCCGTAAGAGATTACGAGGCCTTAAAGCCATATGTAGAACGTGTTGTTGCTGGAGAAAGCGATATACTCTGGAAAGGTAAACCCACGTACTTTGCTAAAACCTCTGGTACAACCTCTGGTTCAAAATATATTCCTATTACTAAAGAAAGCATGCCAACGCATGTAGAAGCTGCTCGAAATGCTATTTTAATGTACATTCATGAAACAGGAAACTCCAAATTTGTAAATGGCAAAATGATTTTTTTACAGGGCAGCCCCATTTTAAAAGAGCAAAACGGAGTTCAACTTGGGCGATTGTCTGGTATCGTAGCGCATTATGTACCTAAATATCTTCAAAAAAACAGGTTGCCATCTTGGGAAACTAATTGTATTGAAGACTGGGAAACAAAAGTGGATGCTATAGTTGAAGAAACACTACCAGAAAACATGACGGTAATTTCTGGAATACCATCTTGGGTGCAAATGTATTTTGAAAAGTTGCAACAAAAAACGGGCAAAAAAGTAGGCGATATTTTTAAGAATTTCAATTTGTTCATCTTTGGTGGCGTAAATTACGAACCATACAGAGCAAAATTTGAAAATTTAATAGGGCGAAAAGTAGACAGCATAGAATTATACCCAGCAAGCGAAGGTTTTTTTGCATTTCAAGACAAACAAGACCAAAAAGGTATGTTGCTGCAATTAAACTCTGGTATATTTTACGAGTTTATAAAAGCCGATGAATTTTTTAATGAAAACCCTAAACGCATTACTATTGCAAACGTAGAGCTTAATGTAAATTATGTAATGATAATTTCTACTAATGCAGGCTTATGGGCATATAACATTGGCGATACGGTGCAATTTACCTCAACAAAACCTTACCGCGTTATTGTTTCAGGTAGGATAAAACATTTTATTTCGGCATTTGGAGAACACGTTATTGGTAAAGAAGTAGAGCAGGCAATGCAAGATGCTGTTGCAGGCACAAATATTAGAATTACCGAATTTACCGTTGCGCCACAAATTAATCCAAAAGCAGGTTTGCCGTATCACGAATGGTTTATTGAGTTTGAAAACGAACCTGACGACATGGTGACCTTAGCAGAAAAAATAGACCAATCTTTACAAAAACAAAACTCCTATTATTTCGATTTAATAGAAGGCAAAGTGTTACAACCACTTAAAATAACCAAAATAAAAAAAGACGGTTTTCAAGAACACATGAAATCTTTAGGAAAACTAGGTGGGCAGAACAAAATACCAAGACTATCAAACGATAGGAAGATTGCAGATAAATTGTCAACCCTAAAAGTATGATGTTAATATAATTACAATTGTATTACATTTGTTTTATAATAACCTAACAAACAATCTATATAATGCCAAAAAAGGTTGCATTAATTACTGGAGTTACTGGGCAAGATGGTGCTTATTTAAGCGAGTTTTTATTAAATAAAGGTTATGAAGTTCATGGTATAAAAAGAAGAGCATCATTATTCAATACAGATAGAATTGACCACCTCTATCAAGATCCCCACGAGCAAAACAGAAACTTTATACTCCATTATGGAGACCTAACAGATAGTACAAACTTAACGCGAATAATTCAACAAGTACAGCCAGATGAAATTTATAATCTAGCAGCAATGAGCCACGTTCATGTATCTTTTGAAATGGCTGAATATACTGCCGATACAGACGGTATTGGTGCCCTAAGAATTTTAGAAGCGGTAAGGTTGTTAGGTTTAAATAAAAAAACTAAAGTATACCAAGCATCCACGTCTGAACTTTATGGAAAGGTTCAAGAAGTTCCTCAAACAGAAACAACACCTTTTTACCCTAGAAGTCCTTATGCCATAGCTAAACTTTACGCCTATTGGACAACGGTAAATTATAGAGAAGCCTATGGAATTTTTGCATGTAATGGTATTTTATTTAATCACGAATCACCTATAAGAGGAGAGACATTTGTAACAAGAAAGATTACTAGAGCAACCTCTAGAATTGCTCTTGGTCTTCAAGACAAAATGTATTTAGGTAATTTAGATGCTAAGAGAGATTGGGGGCATGCCAAGGATTATGTTAGAATGATGTGGATGGTTTTACAAGCTGATATAGCTGAAGATTGGGTAATAGCAACAGGAAAAACCACATCTATACGCGATTTTATAAGAATGTGTTTTGCCTACATAGGTATAGAACTTGAATTTAAGGGGAAAGGTATTAATGAAAAAGGTATTGTAACAGCATGTAATAACAAAAACTATCAAATAAAATCAGGAAAACAGGTAGTTGCTGTAGACGAAAAATACTATCGCCCTACAGAAGTCGATCTTTTAATAGGAGATGCTACCAAAGCAAAAGAAAAGCTGGGATGGGAACCAAAATATCAATTAAAGGATTTAGTAAATGATATGATGAGCAGCGATTTAAAACTGATGCAAAAAGAACAATACTTAAAAGATGGTGGATACACCATTAAAAACTATTTTGAGTAAGATTGAATATAAATTCTAAAATATACGTAGCGGGTCATAGAGGTCTGGTAGGGTCAGCAATATTAAAGCACCTTGTTAATAAAGGATATACCAATATAATCACTAAAACACATTCAGAATTAGATTTAACGCAACAAGAAATCGTAGCTAATTTTTTTGCTAAAGAACAACCAGATTATGTGTTTCTAGCGGCAGCAAAAGTTGGAGGTATTATCGCAAATAATACTTACAGAGCAGATTTTATCTACGAGAATTTAATGATTCAAAATAATGTAATACACCAAAGTTATCTAAATAATGTAAAAAAACTCTTGTTTTTAGGAAGCACCTGTATTTATCCTAAAAATGCACCTCAGCCTATTAAAGAAGAATATTTATTAACAGATGTTTTAGAATATACAAACGAGCCTTATGCCATTGCAAAAATAGCTGGTATTAAAATGTGCGAGAGCTATAATTTACAGTATAACACCAATTTTATGGCAGTAATGCCGACGAACCTATATGGACCTAACGATAATTTTAATTTCGAAAAGTCTCATGTTTTACCAGCCTTAATCCGAAAAATTCATCTCGCTAAATTATTGTCTGAATCAAAACACAATGAAGTTTTAAAAGACTTAAACCTAAAATCTATAGCAGAAGCAAAACATTACCTTTCTACTATAGGAGTAACTAAAAATACTGTAGAAATTTGGGGAACTGGAAAGCCTAGGCGCGAGTTTTTGTGGAGTGAAGATATGGCCAGCGCTTGTGTTTTTATTATGGAAAATTTAGAATTTAAAGACGTGTATCCTAAATCACAACACCAAATAAAGAATGTGCACCTTAATATTGGGACTGGTGAAGATATCTCTATAAAAGCACTCGCAGAGTTGGTAAAAGGAATAATAGGCTATAAAGGAAGCTTTGTATACAATACCAAAAAACCAGATGGAACTCTGAATAAACTAACGGATACTACAAAGATTAATAAATTAGGGTGGGAGCATAAGGTTAATCTAAAAGATGGTATTAATAAACTTTACCAGTGGTATTTAAAAACGGCTAGAGAATTTTAATTTAAAAATAACAGGTTTAGCAAATAGTATTATCTTTGGCGAGATTTTACACTATGTCTAAGAAAAAAAACTACGTTAGAACTAGAGCTCAAGAAAGCTCTAACGCTATTGAGAGGATGTATATTACTATGCGCCACTTATTCAATCGTGGTTTTTATAAGCCAATGGGCGTTTCTGGAGAAACATTAAGGCAATCCCTACTTCAATTGCGACCAGAAATATATGGGTCTATTGCAGAAGAAAAAGTAGAATTAGATGGCTTATTATACGTTATTGATCGTTTACCAAGAGGTATTGAAGAATGTTCTGTAATAAATCTTACTAGCGATGAAGGCTATTCCAACTCCCATTTTAAACCCATAATTCCTGAAAAACGACGAAGAAACTGCTACAGGATAGACGAAGAGCAAATGAATATTGAAATTACCAGAGGGCGCTCTGAAATTTACGATATTTTAACCCACCTTACATTTCTTTTTATAGAATCCCATAAAATAAGTAAAAGTGCGCTTATAGACGATATAGGAAATACCACAAGAGATTGGGGCAAGTTAAAGAATGTTGTTACTTCCACTAAAAAGCTAACACAAAAAGAACGAGAAGTAGCAATAACCCATGCAGCCAATATATTGGGAAGAACATTTAGTGAGATTAGTAAAATTTACAATGAGTTTGCTATTCCGTCACAACCAGAGCGCTTATTGCATATTATATACTGGCTAGGTAAATTAGCAATTGAAGAGCAAATAAGCAACAACAAAAGGGCAGTTAAATTTAGTCCTGTGCTACGCGAAGAAATAGGGCATCACATTCATGGAGAAATTTGGGCAGATGCCATAAAAAACGTTCTACATAAAAATAAGCTTTTAAACAGGCCTATACATGTTATTAGTGCAAACATGCATAGTGTAATGAATACGCTTTTTGCACCATCAGCATTAAAATCCTTAACATCAAAACATGATATTTTTGATGTGTATAAAATGCTAAGTAATAATACCAATACAGATCTAAGAACTAAAGTACAAAACGAAGCGTTCAAAGAAGGAATGTTATATATTGATGACACTTCTGGCGCAAATATAGATGTGCAAATATTTGATACCGAAAAGATTGATGTTTCTAAGCTGGATATTAAAGTAGACGAAATAACTTTAAAATCGAAAAAACCTGTTATATTGGTCATGGATTACGCTTTTGGTGAGCAGGCCTATGAAACTATAGATGAGTTGTTAAAACCTTTTAACCATAAGGAGGAAAAAATCTATCTAAATGTAGAATCCTTATCCATTATGGGTAAAGCAGGTATTTTAGAAGGAGGCAAAGGCGATATTATGATACCATCTGCCCATATTTTTGAAGGAACAGCCGATAATTATCCTTTTAAAAATGAGTTAAAAAAAGAGGATTTAGAATGTAAGGGAGTAGATGTATACGAAGGCGCTATGATAACCGTTTTAGGAACATCACTTCAAAACAAAGATATTTTAAGGTTTTTCTTTGAGTCTACTTGGAGTGTTATTGGATTGGAGATGGAAGGTGCACATTACCAAAAAGCCATTCAAGCCGCTTCGAAGGTAAGAGGAAGTATAAGAGAAGATGTTAAGGTAAGGTATGCATATTATGCAAGCGATAATCCATTAGAAACAGGGAGTACTTTAGCATCAGGAGGTCTAGGGACTTCGGGAGTAAGGCCAACCTATTTAATAACAAGAACGATATTAGAACAAATATTAAACTAACAGAGTTTTATTATGAGTAAAGATTTACCGCAACAGCCACAGGAATCTGAAGAAGTAGATTTAGGCCAGCTTTTTAAAATGATAGGGAATATGTTTGACAGGGTGTTTTCTTTTATTGGAAGCGTGTTAAACAAATTGTTTCTATCATTCGTTTGGATTGTGTTTTTTATTAAAAAGCATATTATTAAAATCATTATCGCTGGTATTATTGGTTATTTTTATGGGTTTTTTAAGCAGAATAAGGGAGAGCCTTTGTATAGATCTACTACAGTAATTAAACAAAATTATGATACTGGTGAAAACTTATACAGGGCAATTGACTATTATAACGAATTAATTGCTGAAGGTGATTCAGTTACTTTAGGAAAAGTACTAAGTATTGATTCGTCTAAGGCGGCATCTCTTATTCAATTGGAAGTTGAATCTGTAATTACGGAAAATGATAAATTGAAAAGTTTTGATTCATATACAAAGGAATTGGATTCAGTTGTTGCGTCTACTGTAACTTTTGAGAATTTTATTAAGAATTCTAAAGAATATCATTATCCAGTACAAAGGATTATCATGAAAGCTAATGAGAAAGATATATTTGGAACTGTTGTATCAAAGATTGTTGATAAAATAGTTTCAACGGATTATTTCCGGACAGAGCAAAAAAAGGATTTAGATGAACTAGATCGCTTGGAAAAATCAATTCTGACATCCTTAGAGGCTTCCCAAGACCTACAAACAGTTTATAAAAAGGTATTACAAACTACAACAGAGAAAACTTCAGGCTCTCAAACAAGTATACGTATAGATAATACCGAAGACAAAAGCGTTACCAAGGAGTTTGAGTTGTACAACAAAGATATAGAATTACGTAGGGAATTAGTTACAATACAAAGACGAAAAGAAGATAAGCAATTTATAATTGAAATTGTATCCAGTCAGGAAAACCAAGGAACTATTGATAACTCTAGAGAATTGCTAGGAAAACCTGTTAATGTAAAAACTTATTTCGCTATAATCCTTATGCTACTTGCTTCAATTATTCTTTTAACATTGCACTCTATAAAATTCTTAGAGCAATACAAAAGACAAATATAATTTATGAATATTCTAATAACAGGTGGAGCGGGTTTTATAGGGTCTCATGTTGTGAGGTTGTTTGTATTAAAGTACCCAAATTATAATATTTACAATTTGGATGCATTAACCTACGCTGGCAACTTAGAAAATTTAAAGGACATTGAGGATAGACCAAATTACACTTTTATTAAAGCAGATATAACTGATGGAGAAGTTATAGATTCTCTTTTTAAGAGTCATAAATTTGAAGGTGTTATCCACCTAGCCGCAGAATCTCATGTAGATAGGTCTATCGAAGACCCTTTAGCTTTCGTTAAAACAAATATTATTGGAACTGTAAATCTTTTAAACGCCTTTAAGCAATGTTGGGATGGTAATTTTAATGGGAAACGATTCTATCATATAAGCACTGATGAAGTTTATGGTACTTTAGGGCAAAAAGGGTTATTTACTGAATCTACTGCGTATAATCCAAACTCGCCTTACTCAGCTTCTAAAGCTAGTTCAGACCATTTTTTAAGATCTTATGGTGAGACCTATAAGTTACCTTATGTAGTAACTAACTGTTCTAATAATTATGGTCAAAATCAATTTCCAGAAAAATTAATTCCCCTATTTATAAATAATATTATAAACAATAAGCCTTTACCCGTTTATGGAGATGGAAATTATACTAGAGATTGGCTTTATGTAAAAGATCATGCATTAGCAATAGATTTGGTATATCATGAAGGATTAGATGGTGAAACATATAATATTGGCGGTTTCAATGAATGGAAAAATATTGATCTTGTAAAATTGCTATGTAATCAAATGGATAAAAAGCTGAAAAGACCTATAGGTTCTTCTGAAAAATTGATTACCTACGTTAAAGATAGACCAGGGCACGATTTAAGATATGCGATAGATGCATCAAAAATAAATAAGGAGTTAGGGTGGCGGCCATCGGTTACATTTGAACAAGGCCTAGAAAAGACCATAGATTGGTACTTAGAGAATAAAGAATGGTTAGATAATGTAACAAGTGGACAATATAAATCTTATTACAAGAAGCAATATAATTAGACTTTAAAGCAATGAAAGGAATTATACTAGCAGGAGGATCTGGCACAAGATTACACCCTTTAACATTATCAATTAGTAAGCAATTAATGCCTATTTATGATAAGCCGATGATTTATTACCCGCTTTCAACATTAATGTACTCGGGTATAAATGAAATATTAATTATTTCAACACCCAAAGATTTACCCCTATTTAAAGATTTATTGGGAGATGGTAAAAAATACGGATGTAACTTTCAATATGCTGTTCAAGAAGCTCCAAAAGGTCTAGCCGAAGCATTTATCATTGGAGAAGAATTTATTGGGGACGATAAGGTTGCATTGATATTGGGGGATAATATTTTTTACGGAACTGGCTTATCAAAATTATTACAAAACAACAATAACCCAGACGGAGGAATTATTTACGCATACAGGGTACATGATCCAGAACGATATGGAGTAGTGGAATTTAACAAAGAAGGTAAGGCAATATCAATTGAAGAAAAGCCTAAGGTCCCTAAATCAAATTACGCTGTACCGGGTATTTATTTTTACGATAATTCAGTAGTGAATATTGCTAAGAACATTAAACCGAGTTATAGAGGAGAGCTTGAAATAACAGATATTAATAAGATTTACCTTAATCAAGGAAAATTAAATGTTAGTATACTGGATAGAGGTACAGCTTGGTTGGATACTGGAACATTTCAATCATTAATGCAAGCATCACAATTTGTTGAGGTAATTGAGGAAAGACAAGGTTTAAAAATAGGAGCTATTGAAGCAGCAGCGTATGAAATGGGTTACGTAGATGAATATCAGTTTAAAAACCTAGCTGAATCTATGCTCAAAAGTGGATATGGTAAAAATTTATTAGGATTACTGAAAAATAAGTAATGAATATTATAGAAACTAAATTAAAAGGCTGTTTAATTATAGAACCAGTAGTTTTTGAGGATCAAAGAGGATATTTTTTTGAAAGTTTTAACCAAAAGGTGTTTAATGAATTAACGGGCAATAATATAAATTTTATTCAAGACAACGAATCTTTTTCATTCAAGGGCGTTTTAAGAGGGCTCCATTTTCAGCGTGGTGAACATGCCCAAGCAAAATTAGTTCGTGTTATAAAAGGGAAGGTGTTAGATATAGCCGTTGATATTAGAAAAGGCTCTTCAACATTTGGGCAACATGTGTCTGTAGAATTATCAGGAGAAAACAAGAAACAATTTTTTGTTCCAAGAGGTTTTGCTCATGGTTTTATCGTTTTAAGTGATACGGTTTTATTTTCATATAAATGTGATAATTTTTACAACAAGGCCTCAGAGAGCGGTATTATCTATTCAGATCCTAGCTTAGATATAAATTGGGTTTTAAAAAACCAAGAGTTTATTATATCCGAAAAGGATAAAATGCTCCCAACCATTGATAAGTTAGAGCTATGACCAATATTTTAGTTACAGGAGGAAACGGTCAATTGGCGAACTCTATTAAAGATTTAGAGTTTAATCACTCCGACTTAAATTTTATATATACTGATTTTTTAGAGTTAGATATTTGTGACTTAAATCAAGTAAAAAAGTTTTTTAAAAGACAAAGCAAAACTATTCATTACTGCATAAATTGTGCGGCTTATACAGCTGTGGACAAAGCTGAAACTGAAACTAAAAACGCTTTTAAAATAAATGTAGAAGGAGCAAAAAACTTAGCTTTGGCCTGTCTAGAACACAATGTAAACTTAATACATATATCAACAGATTTCGTGTTTGACGGGAAAAGTGATAAACCCTACGTTGAAACAGACAAAGCTAACCCTGTAAGCGTATATGGAGAAACAAAACTAAAAGGCGAATTAGAAATTAAAAAAATTTTAGAAAATTTTTTTATTATTAGAACCTCTTGGCTGTATTCAGAACACGGTAATAACTTCATGAAAACCATGCTAAGATTAGCTAAAGATAAAGATGTTTTGAATATTGTTGGAGATCAAATTGGAACACCAACATATGCTAAGGATTTAGCCGAGGTTATTTATGAAATCATTATATCCAAAAACACAGAATTTGGTGTGTATCATTACAGCAATGAAGGAGTAGCAAGTTGGTACGATTTTGCAAAAGAAATTTTTGAGATTAAACAAATAAGAATCAAAGTAAACGCCATTAATACAGAAGATTACCCTACGCCAGCAAAACGCCCAAAATTTAGCGTACTGGATAAGTCAAAAGTTAAAGCGTTACTAAGTTTTGAAATCCCACATTGGAGAGACAGTCTAAAAAAAGCCATTTTGAATTATTAATATATGTTTTGTAAAAATTTTACTGAATTTTAGTTTTAAAAACACCTACAAAAAAATCTTTAAGAAAGAGTAAGGATAAATTAAACACACTAACAAACGTTGTACCTTCTTTAAATATATTTCATTTGATTGAACCTGCAAAAAGCGTTACATTTGTGGCTTTATAAAGTTAGTTTTGTCATATCAGTAAAACTTCAATTATTAATAAAATGATTATACTTAAAAAGCCCATGAAAAAAATAATCATGATAGCAATTATGTTTTTATGTGTACTAACTAGTTGTAAAAACCGTGAAAATAAAACTCCAGAAGATAATGTAGAAACCAAGGAGGTTTTATCAGTTGATAAATTCACGGTAGTTCTAAGAGGAATAATTACTAAAGATGATAATTTTCAAGTTTTCTATACAGAATATGAAGGAGATGTTCATACTGAAGCAAAATCTGTTGTAGCAAAAGTATTTCCAAGTGATGATGAACAGGATATTACATTTGAACTTCCAAAAAAAGTATATCCAATGAATTTAAGAATTGATCTAGGAAATAATATAAAACAGGAATCAATAACTATAAACGAATTGATTTTTAAATATAAGAAAGGGGATTATCGAATTAACAGTAAAGAATTAAATAAATATTTTACGTTCAATAAAGGTATTGAAATGTTATCCGATTCAATAACGTTTAAATTAAAACCAATTTCTTATCAAGGCATTGAAAAGCACGATCCATATATGGTGGGTAATAAAAGCTTTATAGATATGTTAACCGTAGAATTATAATTCTTAAATAGAAGAATCAAAAAAGAAATCAAAATTAATAAATAATCTTGTTTGCAGTTAGAAAGTGTTTTTTTGAACTTAACTTTACTACTCTAACTAATAAAAAAATACTATATGTTCAACTTGAAAGGAAAATCTATCTTAATAACTGGAGGAACTGGTTCTTTAGGAAAAGCACTAACAAGCCATATTTTAAAAAATAATCCAGAAATAAGAAGGCTAATAATATATTCTAGAGATGAACAAAAACAATTCCAGATGGCTCAGGAGTATCCTGATACCAAATATCCTCAAATACGCTACTTTATTGGCGATGTAAGAGACAAGGAGCGCTTGGTAAGGGCTTTTCAAGGGGTAGATTATGTAATTCATGCTGCAGCGATGAAACACGTTCATATTGCAGAATATAACCCTGATGAATGTATTAAGACCAATATTGGAGGTGCAGAAAATGTAGTTGAAGCCTGTTTTAAGACAAAAGTTCAGCGTGTTGTAGCGCTTTCTACAGATAAGGCATGTGCTCCAATTAATTTATATGGTGCCACCAAACTTACCTCTGATAAATTATTTATTGCGGCCAATAATATTAAAGGGGAAAACCCTATAAAATTTTCAGTAGTAAGATATGGAAATGTAATGGGGTCTAACGGTTCAGTAATACCATTTTTCATTAATAAAAAGAAAGAAGGAAAATTACCCATAACAGACCCTAATATGACAAGGTTTAACATATCTCTTCAAGGAGGTGTTGATATGGTGATGCATGCCCTAGAGCACGCATGGGGCGGCGAGCTTTTTGTACCTAAAATACCATCGTATAAAATTATGGATGTGGCCAATGCCATTGGTCCAGAATGCGAAAAGCCTATTGTAGGCATAAGGCCTGGGGAAAAAGTACACGAAGAAATGATAACCCCTTCGGATGCTTTCTATACTTATGATTTGGGTAAGTATTACACTATTTTACCAGCAACTCATAGCTGGAAATTAGATGATTACATTAAAACATTCAATGCCAGAAAAGTAAATTTAGGATTTAGCTATAATTCTGGAGACAATACAGAATGGGAGACAATAGATACATTAAGAAGTTTGATAAAGGAACACGTAGACAGTAATTTTAAAGCCTAATGCGAGCAATACCTTACGGAAGACAGCACATAGACGAAAAGGACATTGATGCCGTAGTATCTACCCTTAAAGCAGATTTTTTAACTCAAGGTCCAAAAGTTAAGGAGTTTGAAGATAAGTTTGCTGAATATGTTGGTGCCAAATATGCTGTTGCAGTAAATAATGCAACATCTGGTTTACATATAGCTGTTTCAGCTTTAGGCCTAAAACCGGGAGAACGCGTAATTACTACACCTATTACATTTGCTGCCTCTGCAAATTGTGTACGCTTTGTAGGTGGCGAAGTATGGTTTGCAGATATAGATCCAGACACTTATTTACTGTCTCTAGAAAGTACAAAGAAGCTTATTGAGAGTAAACCAAAAGGTTTTTTTAAAGGGATAATTCCAGTAGATTTTGCTGGATTGCCAGTAAACCTAGAGAAATTTAGGGAACTGGCCAACGCGCACAATCTTTGGGTTATTGAAGATGCATGTCATGCCCCAGGTGGATATTTTATTGATTCCAAGGGTGATAAACACATGTGCGGAAACGCTAATTATGCCAATATTGGGGTGTTTTCTTTTCACCCTGTTAAGCATATTGCCTGTGGAGAGGGCGGTATGGTTACCACAAATTCAGAAGCACTCTATAAAAAATTAGCATCATTACGAACCCATGGTATTACCAAAGATAACATGAGTGAAAACCATGGCGGTTGGTTCTACGAAATGCAAGAATTGGGATACAACTACAGGTTGACCGATATACAATCTGCCTTGGGCATAACGCAGTTAGCTAAAAACAATAAAGGGGTTGCTCGAAGAAACGAAATAGCAAACACCTATAAAAAGGCTTTTAAAGGGAAAATAAAATATCAAGATTTGCCCAAAGGCGCCTATAACGCCCATCATTTGTTTGTTATAGAAGTAGAGGACAGAAAAGGACTGTACGATTTTTTAAGAACACAGCATATTTATGCGCAAATACATTACATACCTGTACATAAATTGCCCTATTATAAAGATATTGGATATGAAAGTGCAGCTTTGAGAAATTCTGAAACGTATTATTCTAAATGTATTAGCTTGCCCATGTACCCTAGCTTAACAGATGAAGAACAAGGATTTGTAATAGAGAAAGTATTATCGTTTGTAAATGGGTAATTTGGCAATAATTCCAGCGAGAGGTGGTAGTAAGCGTATACCTAAAAAAAACATTAAGTCTTTTTTAGGCACACCAATTATTGCATATTCAATTATATCTGCCATACAAAGTAGTTTATTTGATGAGGTGATGGTATCAACCGATGATGATGAAATTGCCAAAATAGCTTTGCAGTATGGTGCTAAAGTGCCTTTTTTAAGAAGCAAGACCAATGCCAACGATTATGCGGTTTTAGCAGATGTAATAGAAGAAGTGGTCTTACAATATAAAGCAAATAACAAAACATTCAATAATGTATGCTGTATTTTGCCTACTGCACCTTTTATAACACCAACTAAAATTACTGATGGTTATAATACACTTTTAAAGAATAGTTTTGATAGTGTTTTTCCCGTGCTTGAGTTTTCGTTTCCAATACAGCGTTCACTAAAAATAGAAAACCATAAAGTAGAAATGGTATGGCATGAGTTTATGAACTCTAGATCACAAGATTTAAAACCGCGTTATCATGATGCTGGCCAGTTTTATTGGATTAAAATATCGTCTTTTATGAAAGAAAAAAAATTATTTACATCTAACTCGGGCGCTTTAATCATATCTGAACTTCATGCTCAGGACATAGATACGGAAACCGATTGGAAATTAGCTGAAATTAAATATAAATTGATGCTCAATGCGCAAAAAAATAATATTTAGAGCAGATGGAAATTCTAATACAGGACTAGGGCATTTATATAGATTATTTAGCTTAGTAGAAATTGCTAAAAACGCCTTCGATTTTGTGTTTTTAACACATGAAACCTCTACAAATGGTGTAATTCCTAAGGCATATAGCAAAGTAATTATTCCAGAAGCCATAACAATTGCAGATGAACCTAGATGGTTAGTCGATAATTTTTTACCAGAAACACATATCATTGTTGCTGATGGTTACCAATTCACCTCTCCTTATCAGAAACAAATAAAAGAGAAAGGCTATACACTAGTATATATTGACGATTTAGTAAAAGAACACATGTATGCTGATGTGGTTATAAACCATTCGCCGTATATAAAAGAAAAAGATTATTCAAAAGAACCCTATACTAAATTAGCACTAGGCACCCAATATGCTATGTTAAGACCGCTATTTTTAGAAGAAGCAAAAAAAGTTAAAATCATAAATGTACTTGATACTGCTTTTATTTGCTTTGGAGGCGCAGACCCATACAATTTAACTTTAAAAGCAGTTAAGGGCTTATTGTTAATACCTCAAATTAAAAAGATTAACATTGTATTGGGCGGTGCTTATAATCACAATGAAATTTTTGATTTGGAAGAAGTCCATTCTGATAAATTAAAAATATACAAGAACCTTTCAGAACAAAAGCTGATTAATGTAATGCAGCAATGTAATTTAGCTATAGCGCCAGCGAGTACTATTTTATATGAACTTTCTTGTGTTAAAATGCCTGTTTTAAGTGGGTATTATGTAGATAATCAAAAAAACATCTATAAGGGCTTATTAGAAAAAGAGACTATTATAAAAGGAGGAGATTTTAAAGCGTATGAGATTTTAGATTTTAAAGATCAGGTAAAAAGTATAATAGAAAGTAATAAAATAGATTTTTATATAGAAAATCAGCATTATCTGTTCCCTGGGAATAGTAAAATGAATTTATTAGGAGTATTAAATCGGTTAAGTTTATCGTTTAGAAAAGCTAACGAAAGTGATATGTTGCAGGTATATAAATGGTCAAATGACGAATCTGTACGTAAAAACTCATTTAATCCAGAATCAATAGAATTGGAAGCGCATAAAAAGTGGTTTAAAAATAAAATTCATGATAAAAACACATTATTTTTGATAGCTTTAATAAATAATAAGGCTGCAGGAGTTGTACGATATGAATTAGATCAAAATGGATCGACGATAGGGATACTGATATCAAAGGAGTATAGAGGGCAAAGGCTTGCTAGTGAGTTTTTAAAACAATCGGCAAAACTTTACTTCAAAACCAATCAACAACCTATAGTGGCTTACATAAAAAAAGAAAATATAGCATCGGTCAAGGCCTTTAAAAAGGCAAGATATTCTTACTTTAAAGATGAAATAGTTAATGGATGTTTTAGTTTTGTGTATAAATTAGAAAAAGAGAATGTTTAAAGAGAATTGTTTTATAATAGCGGAGTTGTCCGCAAATCATGGTGGTAGCTTAGACATAGCCAAAGAAACTATAAGAGCAGCAAAAAGGGCTGGAGCCGATGCTATAAAACTACAAACCTATACCGCAGATACAATAACATTAAATGTAAAAAACCCGCATTTTAAAATTAAGCAAGGTACCGCTTGGGATGGGCAATATTTGTATGACTTGTACAAAGGAGCATCATTGCCTTGGGAATGGCACAAACCCTTGTACGATTTAGCAAAAGTAGAAGGATTGGTTTGTTTTTCGTCTCCTTTTGATACTACTGCTGTTGATTTTTTAGAAGAATTAAATACCCCAATCTACAAAGTGGCTTCATTCGAGATTACCGATATTCCCTTGATACATTATATGGCATCAAAACAAAAACCAATAATTATTTCCACAGGAATAGCTACCATTGAAGATATAGAACTTGCCATTAATACTTGCAAAAAAGTTGGAAACAACGATATTACCATTTTAAAATGCACTTCAGCCTATCCAGCTGACCCAGAAGATGCCAACTTAAAAACAATACCTAATATAGCCGAACGTTTCGGAGTTAAATCAGGACTTTCAGATCACACAATGGGTATTGAAGCACCAATGATAGCGGTTGCCCTTGGCGCAAAAGTAATAGAAAAACACTTTATATTAGACAAGAGTATAGGAGGGGCTGATGCCCATTTTTCATTAGATGAAGCAGAATTTAAGAAAATGGTAGATGCGGTGAGACTAACCGAAAAATTAATGGGTAGTGTAAATTACAAAATGACCGATAAAAAGAAAAGGAGTAGGGAGTTTTCACGCTCATTATTTGTTACTAAAGATGTAAAAAAAGGCGATGTGATTACTAAAGAAAATATAAAATCTATAAGACCTGGTTATGGGTTACATCCAAAATATTATGATGATATTTTAGGAAAAACATTTTCTGAAAATATAGAAAAGGGCACACCTTTAAAATTAGGCTTTATCAATAACTAATGTATATACAAGAAACCATAAAAGTTTAAAGAAACTAGGAAATAACTTATAGGTGTTTAATACTTTTATAGAAAAGAAGGGTGAAGTTCATACACTAAACTTTGGTCTTTAAATTCTAAAAACACAATAAGGGAACTAAAAGCAGCAGTACTAAAGTTACAAAATTTGAAATTAAATAAAAGCCTTTTAAAGTCTAATAAAAAGTTATTGTCTTTTATGGCATTGAGCTATTTTGACAAAGCCATTATTTTTTTACTTCCATTACTTGTTTTATATCTTTTTGGAGAGAAAGAGATATATGTATCTATAGAATATATATATTCAATAACCATTGTAGCTATTCCGTTACTAGATTTAGGATTATCGGGCTATTTTTTTTACGCGTACAGAGAAGCAGATAATAAAAATGAGGTTTTAGAAGTATTTACTAATTTTTTTAAGAGATTATATATACTTATTGGGTTCGTGGGACTTATTTTTATTGCGGTACATTATCTTGTTTTTCCATTTGAAAATCTAATATTATTTATAGTATATAGAGTATTATTTGTTTTAGCAACTACTTTTTTAGCCTCTTATTTTAGATTAATTAATAAACCACAAAAAGTTGTTTTTATAACTATACTTTCAAATACATTGTCATTATTATTTTTATTTTTTTATTTTTTTTTAAATTATGATTTCTCACTATGGTTAATATTTATAGGGCAAATACTGTTTTCTAGTATTTATTTTTTTAAATGTTTAAAAGATGTATTAGTTAGTATAAATAAAAAACTAAAAGTATTATATACAGCCAAGATATTAAAGGACACAATTCTATTTTCATGGCCAAACATAATTCAAACATTTTTGCTACTATATATTTCTAATTATGGAAAAATAAATGCATTAACAAAAATGCCAATTGATGATGGAGTTTTGTTATCATTAGTACAACGTTTTTCAATGCTTATATTCTTAACTCATTCCTCTGTCTGGGCTTTTTTGGTTAAAGATATTTATGTCGAAAAGAATGTATTACATATAAGAAAAAGTATTTTATATAAATATCTAATTCTACTTTCTTTCGCTCTTTTTATGGTGGTCATAATTGCAAGTTTCCTCCTCTCTTACAATTATGTAGGGAATAGCCTTTACAGATCGCTTAAAATCTCCTTTTTAATTATTGGGCAAACATTTTTAGGCTGTATTTATGCCTATCTTGAAGTTCATTACGGACGAGAAAATAAAAACATTATAAAATTGTACTTAGCTATTTTTGGAGCTTTGATATTTGTGACAATATTAGTTTTATTACAAATAGATTTCTTAGAAAGAATATCAATTGCTATGTTTGCTAGCACATTAGTTTCTCTATTACTAAGTATGTTTATTCTCTACAAGAGGAATTATAAAATGGTTTAATAAGCACATTACAAAAAAAAGAATGAATAAAAACATATGTTTTATTGCAAATTATTACAAAACAGATGTTTTTGTTGAAATTGCTAAGGTATTAAGCGGGTCTAATATAAAATCCTTTTGGATTATCCCAAATAGAAAGCAATATGAGTTTTTAAAGACCATGTTTCATGAAAATCAATTATTATATATAGGAAAAAAAGAAGTTTTATCACATAACAATAAAACAGTAAATATTGATTTAAAAATTAATGAATTAGTTTATGGCGACAGGGTTTTAAGTATGGAATCTAAAGGTTGGACTTTTGATTATTTATTGAAATTAAAAGAACTAGTATATGATTTTATAAATACAAATACAATTGAGTTTGTTTTTGGAGAAGTAACATGGGCTCATGAGCTAGCTGTTCATAGATTAACCATAGAAGCCAAAGAGCTTAATTGTCAATTTTTAAACCCTCACACCATTAGAATTCCAAATAATAGGTTTGCTTTTTTTACGGATGAATATCAGTCTAATATTAAACAATTATCTAACTTATCATCACTAAGCGATGACCTTAGCATTAAACTTGAAAAACCTTCATATCTCGCTATAAACGATAAACTAATAGCTAAAAAGGGAACATTAAAGCATAATTTAATATTAATTAAAAACTTTATTTTAAGAACGAATCAAGATGTAAACGATCCTACTTTATACTCGAGTCCATTAACACAATTTAAAATTAGAACTAGCGAGGTTTTTAATCGGGTTTTATTTAAATGGTTCGTGTCAGAAACCTTAATTAAAGATTTGCCAAAAAACAAGAAACAACTTCTTTTTACACTTCACAAACAGCCAGAGGCTTCTATAGATGTTATAGGTAGGTATTATGAAAACCAATTAGAACTGATTAAAAATATATGGCGAATACTACCAGAGGACTATATTTTATTGGTCAAGGAGCACTCTAATGCAATAGGAGACAGAAACCTGAAGTTTTATAAAACTGTAAAGAATTTACATAATGTATATCTTATAAATAATAAAGCAGATTCTCATAAGCTATTAGATAATGTTGAAGCTGTCTTTACGGTATCTGGCACTATTGCCTACGAAGCCGCATTAAAAGGAAAAAAAGGGTTTACATTTGCACCAGCTTTTTTTAATAAAATGACGACCTGCACAGAAGTATCTTGGAAAGATTTTAAAAACAAATCGTTAGATGATTTAATTAATGAACAAAATAATAGCCTAAGCCCAAAATTATTTTCTAAATGGTTGCTAGAAAACTCTTTCGAAGGTATTATGTCTGATGCTTTTGGAGATCCTAGATCTATTAATAAAGAGAATATTCACAAACTAGCCAATGCTTTTATTACTATAGTACAATAATGTTAGTATTAAAAAAAAATAACATCTTTAAAAGAGTACTAATTGTGACTATTTTGAGCTTGTCCTTTACAAGTTTAAATGCTTTTAATCTAGGAGGTATATCATTTTCTTTTTTTCTTTTATGTAGCACTATTTTTATTGGGCTGATTAGCGTTTTTGAATTTAAAATGCCAGCCTTAAAAGATGAACTAGTAATTTTAATTTCATTTTATATAATTTTAAGTGCGTTATTGAATTTAAGTACTTTTAAAGCTACATCAGTAATTTATTCGTTTTTGTTTTTGTTTTTGTTTTTGTACATAACGCATTATTCGAAAAAACATTTATCTGTTGACAATTTTATTTGGATATTAAAATTCATTTTAATTGCTTTTTTTATAATATTATTAATCTCTCAAATTGCCGTTTTATTTGATTTACATAATTTAGAAGGTCCAAAAGGGTATTTTCAGAGTACAGGTCAATTAGGTATTCAATATAATAATATTACTGGAGTATATAGGTTTCATTCTTTATCTACGGAGCCTTCTTATGCAGCCATAATAGTATTAATTTCTTTTGCAGTTTTAAGTGGTTTAGTTGATGAAAAAAAGAAACTTGTAGTATATGGAGCTATACTATTATACATGTTATTTAGCTTTAAATCTGCTATTGGTTTTATAATATTGGTGTTTTGGATTTTTGCACAGTTTAAAATAAAAAGAAAGTATTTTATAATATCTGGATCAATAGTTTTAATAGGTATTCTATTGTTCTTTTTTACAAATGTTGGAGGGAAAAGTGTGGAACGAATAAGAGAAGTAGTATTCTTATTGTTTTCTGATTCTTCTAATTTTATAAAAAACTTAAACCTTATTGATTCTAGTGCGTACGCAAGAATAGGACCAACTTTTACTTATATAAAGGAAATGGATTTATTAAATTACCACACCTATTTTGGTTTTGGTGCTGCATCTTCTGAACCGTACTTTTCTAAAATAATATATCCAGAAGCTTGGAATAAGCACATGGTTTTTAGGCCACCATTCATTCCGGGCTTTTTGTATGATTATGGTTTTATAGGTGCTTTTCTAGTTTTTGCATTCATTTGGAAACATATAAAAAAGCAAAATATTTTTTTTAAGGTCGTTTTTTTGCTAATAATAATAAATTCAAATTTTAATACACAGCTTTTTTGGTTTGCTATAATATTTATTTATTTATATAATTTTTATAAGCCTAAAACGAAAGGGTTAATTAATCAAGAATGAGAGATTAAACCCTGAATTTGCCCCTGATTTATAATGTTTAATCAATTAAATTCATTAGTAGTGTTTTTTGCTTTGTTATTTGTTTTTATAATTTATAGTGTAAATAAAACTTCTTCTGGTTTTTATAAATTTGTAGCAGAAAAGTAATAGGTTTGTATTTTAAAATAAATTACGTTAAGAGAAGGAAAGGGCGATGAAAAAAAACATATTGGTTGATGCCCACATTTTTGATGATAAATATCAAGGGACTCGTACTTATTTAAAAGGGCTTTATTCTGAACTTATACCTATTGCAAATAATTGGCATTTTTTTTTAGTAGCTCGAGATATTGAGAATTTAAAAAAAGAATTTGGAGCTCACCAAAACGTTACTTATGTTCAATTAAAGAGCAAAAATAAATTTCGCCGTTTATTAATAGAATTTCCCCAAATAATAAGAAATCATAAAATTGAGTATGCTCATTTTCAATATATATGTCCGCCAATTAAAAACTGTAAACTAGTTATTACAATTCACGACATTCTTTTTGAACAAAGCGAATTCAGAAAGTTTTTCCCTTTAAAATATAGGGTCGTTAATAGTTTTTTGTTTAGGTGGTCTTCAAAAAAAGCAGATTTGCTTTTAACTGTTTCACAATACTCGCGAGTTAAAATTTCTGAATTATATAACATACCTATAGATTCAATTTACATAACACCCAATGCCGTTATAAATAATGAATATACAGAACAAGCAGTTGAAGCCCGTATAGCATCGCTTGGGAAATTTATTCTTTATGTATCAAGGGTAGAACCCCGAAAAAATCATTTAGGACTATTAAAAGCCTTTGTTGAATTAAATTTGGCTGAAAAAGGCTATAAACTTGTGTTTATAGGTAAAAAGGATATTCTCTATAAAGAACTGGAAACTTACATAACAAACAATTTAGCTAAAATTACAGGCAATGTTATATGGTTACATTCTATTTCTAATAAAAGTCTTGAGGCATATTATAAAAATTGTGAATTGTTTGTTTTTCCCTCATTTGCAGAAGGATTTGGGATTCCCCCTTTAGAGGCCATAGCACATAAAAGTAAAATTTTATGTTCAAAAAACACAGCGATGGCAGATTTTGATTTACCAGATGCTTTGGTTTTTGATCCTAATAATATTGAAGAGTTGAAATATAAAATGACTGTTCAATTAGCTAGTAAAGAAGTACAACTTCAGGTTTATAATAAAATTTTGGCCAAGTATAATTGGTTGAAAATAGCGCAAGATTATTTTAAACTTTTAGAAAAACATCATAATAAAGTTTAATAAAATAATGAGGTTCAACAAGAAACTGTTTTATGTTTTTATATGCATAACGATTATTATATTAACCATAGTTGTAGTTTATGGTTATGAAAAATACACTTGCATAGAAGAAACCACTTTTTCTACTATCCACATTACACATAGTAAGCAAATACGCTCTGAGGGTCTTACTCTTTATGCCTCAGGACAATCAGAGCCTGATTTTAACTATTCAAGACCATACAAGTTTAAAAGCATAAACGATTCTATTCTTTCTACTAAGTTAGACGATAGTCTAAAACTACGAGCATTTAGATGTTATTTTGAGTACCAGGGAGAAAAAATTCATATTAAAAGCATTGATTTACTTAGTGATTCAAAAAAATATTCAATAGACTTAAACGAGAAATTTAAAAACCATGGATTAAGATTTAAAAATGATGGGTTTAATTTTGAAGTAATGCAATCAAATGGTTTTATTGAAACCCCTAAAAAGTTTTTATATCCATCTGATTTTAAAAACCTGTATAAATTTTACTTACCAATATTTTTTATTGTTTGCTTGTTAACTTATTTAGTTTATAAGTTAAAACACGTTAAAATAAATTTAAAAACAATTGGGCTCCCAGAAATTTCAATAGGAGTTTTAATACTATGTGAGTTTCTTCCACCGCCAACTTATAATGTTGCATTAATTTTAGGAGCAGTAATTAACATAAGGAGAATTAGTGTTAAGAAAATTGTACAAAACAAAATCAACCTTTTCTTTATAGCTTTTTTTATTATTTACCTATTGAATAATTTATTTGTAACAGATAAAAGCTACTTGCATTTAGGCACTGTAGAACGATTTTTGCCTTTTTTAGTTTTGGCCATTATTATACCATCAATTAATAATAGAAAATGTTTGGCTCTATTTCCAATATCTGCTATTTTAATTGGAATTGGTCTTACCGTTACTTCAATTATCGATGTTTTTATTCATGGCAATATGGTTTTTTTATCATTTGATAATTTCTCAAAATATTTACATCCAGTTTATTATTCATATCTATTATTCTTTTCAATACTCTATATTCAGTTTTATTACTGGGAAAAGTTTAAATATATTATTTTATTTATACTGTTTTGCTTTTTAGTATTTAGTGGGTCTAAAATGGTTTTTATTTTTACTTTACTGGCATTTTTAATACCTCTTATAAAAAGTAAAATGATTTTTATAGTTATTATTCCCCTTGCTGTTATTGTTTTGCTTTTCTCGCCTTTAAAAAATAGATTTTATGATATTTTAGATGAGAATGATTTTTCAATTCTTCAAGAAGAAAAAATAACAGACGCTAATGACGCAAGAATAAATGGGCTCACATTTCGCTTAATTTTATGGAGGGAAGCTTTAAAAACAATGCATGGAGTTGACTACATTATAGGAAAAGGTGTAACCAAGCAAACAAATAAAATTTTAGAAAACAAATTAGTTAATTTAGGGATGCTAAGCCATAAAAACTTTAATCCACATAACCAATATATAGATACATTTTGGAGAACGGGTATTATAGGATTATTATCACTAATTTTGATTCCAATTTATAGCTTAGTAATAGGAATAAATAAAAAAGATAAATTATTGATTCTTTTCTGTTTATTTATGTTAGCAGTAATGTGTTCTGAATCGATATTTGGAAGGGTTAATGGCATCTATTTTTTTACTACAGTTATTTTAATATTAATAAATACCGCAAAAGAGATTAATGAAGATAGCTATATTAGGAACTAGGGGCATTCCGAACAACCACGGAGGGTTTGAGCAGTTTGCAGAATATTTTTCGGTATATTTATCCAAAAAAGGGCATGAGGTATATGTTTATAATTCTCATAATCACCCCTATCAAGAAAAAAAATTCAAGGGTGTAAACATTGTTCATGCTTATGATCCAGAATATAAAATAGGAACAATAGGGCAGTTTGTTTATGATTTAAACTGTATTTTAGATTCAAGAAAAAGAGACTTAGATGTAATTCTTCAATTAGGTTATACTTCCAACTCCATTTGGCATTGGGCATTACCAAAAAAACCAGTAATTATTACCAATATGGACGGTATGGAATGGAAACGTTCCAAATACCGACCTATAGTTAGAAAGTTTCTTAAATACGCAGAAAAATTAGCAATTCATTCTAGTGATTATTTAATCTCAGATTCAATAGGTATACAAGACTATATCACTACAACATATAACAAGCCCTCTAAGTTTATTGCTTATGGCGCTTCCGTGTTTTCTGAGCCTAAAGAAGATATTTTAAAAGCATACAATGTTAAATCTAATCAGTATTGCCTAATAATTGCAAGATTAGAGCCTGAAAATAACATAGAAACTATAATCAAGGGATATCATAAATCAAACGTACCGTATGATTTAATCATTTTTGGTTCTTTAAATGAATATGGTAAGGAGCTTCAAAGGCAATACAAAAAAGATAAAAGAATACGATTTGTTGGAGCTAACTACAACCAAGACGATCTAAATAATTTGAGATATTATTCTAGGTACTATTTTCACGGTCATTCAGTTGGCGGTACAAATCCATCTTTGTTAGAAGCCATGGCGTCTAATACACTAATTATAGCTAATAATAATGTTTTTAACAAAAGTATTTTGGAAGAAAACGCAAGATATTTTAGTGATTCAAACGATATTAATGAAATCTTAAATCAAGACATTTTATTTAATTCTAAAAAAGAATATTCAAGATTAAACATAAAAAAGATAAAAGATTATTATAGTTGGAGCATCATCAATTCAGACTATGAAGATTTTATTTCAAGGCAAATTGAATAAAAACATGTTGGAATCATCTAAAATCAAGACTTTTTTTACTAATTATAACACTAATATTTTTGCATTTATTATACTTGGTTTTTGTTTTGATTTTATTAATAAAATTCAAATATTCTATGACATTGGATTTATAAGGCTTAATAGAATATTAAAAGCAATATTTCTAGTTTACTCACTTGCATTTATTGCAACACATTTTAAATATGTTTTTAAAAATTTTAAATTTTTATTCACTGTAATTATAGTATTGTCGGTTGTTTTTCTTTTAAAAAAGAATTTTTCTGAAATTTACGTTAATGAATATATCAGATATATATTCATTTTATTTACCCTGCCATTATTGAATTATTCATATAAGGTCAATAATGAGGTTTTTATAAAAAGGCTAAAAATATTTTTTAAATATTTTATATTATTAAATGCTGTTTTTGTTTTATTAGGTTTTTTATTTGAGATTAAAATTTTTCAAACTTATCAATACTCAACTAGGTTTGGTTTTAATGGGGTTCTTCTAAGCCAAGGGTTCACCCCTTTTTTTTATTTATGCGGAACAACTATATTTTGGATATCTAAGGATAACAAGATGTTAATAACCGTATTAATACTTTCTTTAATGTCTGGCCTAAAGGGTGCTTATTTCGCAGAATTCTTTTTGCTAACACTCCTTGTTTTATCAAACCAAGAATTTAATAAAAGAATTAAAATAAAAATAGTAGCTTTTTTGTCAATTTTATTTATAACTTTTTTATTAATTTTATTTTCAACACCTCTATTTGAGAGGATTATTGAGTCAGAAGGTTTAATGACAGCCGTTTTTTCTTACAGAACGGACAATTTGTTAACGCTGTTTAACCAAATAACCCCAGAAAATTATAATATTTTTATTGGAGCTTTGAAGTTGGAAACTGTGCGATTAGAAATGCAGGTTTTTGATGTCATTTTATTTTTTGGAATAGTAGGTTTGCTGGCTTATCTAACATTTTTATATTTTCTATATAAGAGGTTTGTGAAAAACAATGTCTCTAAAGTATTTTTTGTTACTATTCTAATGCTTTCGATTTTAATGGGAAATCTTTTATATATTCCATTGTCATCAATATTAATGTTTTTAGTTTTGATGGCACTTTTAGAGAATAAAAACATTAAATAAGAGATACTTTACTGGCTAAACTTATTTAACTTCAAAGTACTTCCTTATTTTTGCGTTCTAAATAGCTTAAAAAAACATGAAAAAAGTTCTGATAACAGGAGCAGCTGGTTTCTTAGGTTCCCATTTATGCGACAGATTTATCAAAGAAGGTTACCATGTTGTTGCCATGGATAACTTTATTACTGGCGATAAAAAAAACATAGAACACTTAGTAGGCACCAAAAATTTTGAATTTGTAGCTCATGATGTTACCAATTTTATAGAACTTAGAGGAAGTTTAGATTATATTTTACATTTTGCATCTCCTGCTAGTCCAATAGATTATCTTAAAATTCCCATTCAAACCCTAAAAGTAGGGGCTTTAGGAACACATAATTTACTAGGTTTAGCAAAAGCTAAAAATGCTAGAATATTAATAGCCTCTACTTCTGAAATTTATGGAGACCCACTTGTACACCCTCAAACTGAAGATTATTACGGCAATGTAAATACCATTGGCCCAAGAGGTGTTTACGATGAAGCTAAACGGTTTCAAGAGGCCATAACAATGGCCTATAACAGGTTTCATGGATTAGAAACCAGAATAGTACGTATATTTAATACCTATGGCCCCAGAATGCGATTAAACGACGGGCGGGTAATTCCTGCTTTTATGGGGCAAGCGTTGCGTGGAGAAGATTTAACAGTTTTTGGCGATGGCTCCCAAACGCGCTCTTTTTGTTATGTAGACGACCAAATAGAAGGTATATATAGGCTGCTATTAAGCGATTACGAGTATCCTGTAAATATTGGCAATCCCCACGAGATAACTATAAAGGATTTTGCAGAAGAAATTATTAAACTAACAGGTACAAATCAAAAAATAGTATACAAAGATTTGCCTGTAAACGATCCGCTGCAAAGGCAACCAGATATTTCGTTAGCAAAAAAAATACTAAATTGGGAGCCAAAGGTAGATAGAGCCGAAGGGATGAAAATTACCTACAACTATTTTAAAAGTTTACCTCAAGAAGAATTGCACAAGAGCGAGCACAAAAACTTTAAAGAACACATAAAAGAGTAAGTTGAAAAAGTTCAAACAAGGCAGGTATTCAGGATTTATTAAACCAATTTCGTTTTTGGTGGATTTGGTCATTATAAATGCCACAGTTTTCTTGTTTGAAATTAATTTAACTGATAGATTACTCTTTTTTGGCTATATATCTGTGCTTTGGTCTATCATTTCTTTTTACAATAGGTTTTATGAGGTTCAGCGTAATACTCGCATTATTCAAATTTTAACTTTGCTCTTAAAACAAATAGTACTTTTTGCGGCAGTTCTATATGCCTTTATTGGGTTTTTTAAGCAGCCTAACATAAGTAGGCTTAATTTGGGAAATTATTTAATTTTAGTTTTTGGGTTATTAACCTTCTTTAAATTTCTAATTTATTTTCTCTTAAATAAATACAGAAGTTCTCTTGGAGGTAATATTAGGCTTGTTGTAGTTATTGGTAAAAACCAAAAAACCAGCCAACTTATAACTACCTTTAATAAGCGTTTAGATTTTGGGTATAAATTTATGGCACAATTTAGCCCAAAAGAAGAAGGCTTTTCTTTAAGTAAGTGTTTTGATTACATTATAGATAATGATATTGACGAAATATATTTTTCGGTCTCAGAATTATCTAACAAACAAATAAACGAATTAATTGATTTTGCCGATAACAACTTAAGGGAATTAAAATTTATACCAGATAACAAAGAAATATTCTCGAAAAAATTGAAATACGAGTATTACGATTATATTCCAATTTTATCTTTAAGAGATATTCCTTTACAAGAACCAATTAACACTTACGTAAAAAGACTATTCGATATATTGTTTTCCCTATTTATAATTGTATTTGTTCTATCATGGTTAACGCCTATATTGGCTATTTTCATTAAACTAGAATCAAAAGGGCCTGTTTTTTTTAAACAATCTAGAAACGGATTTAACTATAAAGAATTCGATTGCTACAAATTTAGGTCTATGATGCCTAATAAAAATGCGCATCTGCATCAAGCGACCAAAGGCGATAGTAGAGTAACTAAGGTTGGCGCATTTATAAGAAAAACAAGTATAGACGAACTGCCACAGTTTTTTAACGTATTATTTGGAGACATGTCTGTAGTTGGCCCTAGACCGCACATGGTAAGCCATACTAACATGTATGCTAGAAGAATAGATAAGTTTATGGTAAGGCACTTTGTAAAACCCGGCATTACAGGGTTAGCCCAAGTAAGTGGTTTTAGAGGTGAGATTGAAACAGACAAGGATATTATAAATCGTGTAAAATACGATATATTTTATATTGAAAACTGGTCATTACTTCTTGACATAAAAATTATAGTTCAAACCTTCGTTAATGCCCTAAGGGGAGAGAAGAAAGCGTATTAAATGAAGCCAAATGTGTTAGTTTCTGTAATTACTGCCACCTATAATTCAGAGCATTTTATAGAAGAAACTATTAATAGCGTTCTACATCAAACATATACAAATTGGGAACTTTTAATTATTGATGACGCTTCTACAGATGGCACAATTTCAATTATAAAAAGTTTCGCACTAAAACACAATAATATTAAGTTTTTTAAAAATGAAGCAAACCAAGGCGCGGCAGTAACCAGAAATAAGGGCATTAAAGAAGCTTCGGGAGACTTTATAGCTTTTCTGGATGCGGACGATGTTTGGAAGCCCCAAAAGCTCGAAAAACAGCTAAAATTTATGCTAGAGTACAATGCCGATGTTAGTTTTTCTAGCTACGATTTAATGACTGAAAACGGATTGCCTTTGCATAAAACAGTTAAAGCAATACCAAAACTTAACTATAAGAAGTTTTTAAAATGTAATTACATTGGGAACTTAACAGGCATGTACAATACTAAAACACTAGGCAAGATTTACGCGCCTAATTTACGTAAGCGTCAAGATTGGTTATTGTGGTTAAGTGCAGTAAAAAAGAGCAATAAACCAGCCATTGGTTTAAAAGAATCCTTGGCAATTTATAGAGTAAGAAAAAATTCAATTTCTTCTAAGAAACTAGATTTATTAAAGTACAATTACTTGGTTTATAAAAAAGGATTAGGGTATTCAACCTTAAAATCCTTGTATTATATTATTGTATTTCTTTTGGAGTACTTTTTTGTGAAATCTAAACAAACAGTTACTTCACAAAAGATGTAAACTGTTTTAGCTTGCCACCTTTGGTGCGCTTTAGCTCATTTTTTCGCTCAAAAAGAATGGTTAGTCCCGGTTCTAAATAGGTTTCCATCGCCTTTTTAACAGCCGTTATTTTTCCTTCTGAAAGCTCCTCTTTACTCGTGTAAATTACTTTGAAAGTCTCAATATCATGTTGCTCAATAATAAATTCTTTTACGTTAGCGTCATCTTCAATTACAGTTTTTGTAACGTAATAAAACGTTAATCCTGCTGCTTTTTTCCCGCTAGGTAACAACGCTAAATCACTCGTTCTGCCCAATACACTTTTTAAGATGGGCGTTTTAGTTGTACTGCGTTCGTGTAGCACTCCAATATCACCTAAATCGTATCTAATAAACGGGTGGGCTACATTATAAAGCGATGTAACAACTATCCTTCCTTTTTTACCATAAGGCAAAGGTTGATTTTTTTCATCTAAGATTTCAACAAATAAATCTTCAGTATTAACCAACCAGTCATTATTAGAATTATTAAATGCTATTAAACTTAATTCAGCAGAACCATATTCGTTTGCAATAGGAATTCCTAAATGGTTTTCCAACACAATTTTATCATCTTCAAAAAGCATCTCTGCGGTAACGATACAAACTTTTAAAGAAGGGCAAATATCTTTTAGAATAATATTTTTCTGTTGTAAATATTTGGCAAATTGAACAATGGCGCTTGTGTACCCATTTATATATTCAAATGCTGTTTTTTTAAAAATGCTAATGTTTTTTTCTAATTGTTGGGCACTTAAATCGAAAACTGAAAACCTAAACCTATTTCCCAGCATATCTTTAAAACGCTCTTTATAATAACCAGCACCACTTAACGGAATACCATAAAAACGCGCCTGTTTGGAAGTGGCAGCATCAATACCGTACCATGAGTACCTATCCATAAAATTCGCCCAAGACATAGCGTGGGCATACTTATCTTTCGCAAAAATTAAAGGCGTACCAGAAGACCCCGAAGTTTTGTGTATATGGCAGTTTTTAGTTGTAAATCCTATAGATAATCGGTCTTTTAATGGAATTTGTAAATCCTTTTTCTGAATTACCGGAAGGCTATTCCAGTCGTTTGTATTACACCCTTCTGTAAATGTTTTGTAAAAAGGGGTATTGTTTAAATGATGCTTAACAATGGCGTCTTTTCTTTGATTAAGGTAAGCTTCATGTTCTCCATCAGTTTTACACTGAATTTTTTTCAGGTCGCGTTTCGCTTTCTCAATAGGAAAGCCCTTTATTTTCAATGTTAAATCAAATAAGTTCACTTAAACTAGATATAAGTGTAAAGTAAATAAAAAATATTCGTGTATTAGAGCCATTAATTTTATTTTTGCGCAAACACTTTAAACTATGAATATTTTAATACTAGGTTCTGGAGGTAGAGAACACACGTTTGCTTGGAAAATTGCACAGAGCGATAAATGCGAAAATCTTTATGTGGCACCAGGAAATTCGGGGACTGCCGAAGTGGCTACCAACGTAAATATAGGTGTTAACGACTTTGAGGCTATAAAAACCTTGGTGTTAGATAAGAAAATAGACATGGTTGTAGTGGGGCCAGAAGACCCTTTAGTTAATGGTGTGCACGATTATTTTTTAAATGATGAAAGTATTAAGCATGTTGCTGTTATTGGGCCACAAAAAGCAGCTGCAGAACTAGAAGGTAGTAAGGAATTTGCAAAAGAATTTTTGTACAGACACCATATTCCTACCGCAGCTTACGAGAGTTTTACAAAAGATACCGTTGAGAAAGGTTATGCGTTTTTAGAAACGCTTAATCCGCCGTATGTTTTAAAGGCAGACGGACTTGCAGCAGGCAAAGGCGTGGTTATTTTAGAGGATTTAGATGAAGCTAAAGCAGAATTAAAAAGTATGCTTGTGGATGCTAAATTTGGCGATGCAAGCACCAAAGTAGTTATAGAAGAATTCTTGGACGGTATTGAGTTAAGTTGTTTTGTGCTTACCGATGGTACTAACTATAAAATTTTACCAACCGCCAAAGATTACAAACGTATTGGTGAAGGCGATACAGGATTAAATACTGGTGGTATGGGCGCAGTGTCGCCAGTACCGTTTGCTACAGAATCCTTTTTAAATAAAATTGAAGAGCGTATTGTAAAACCAACAGTAAATGGTCTTAAAAAAGATAATTTACCGTATGTGGGCTTTATTTTTATAGGGTTAATAAAAGTAGGAGACGACCCTAAGGTAATTGAATATAATGTACGCATGGGTGATCCTGAAACCGAAGTTGTTTTTCCAAGACTGAAGAATGATTTAGTTGAAATTTTACAGGCAATGACAAATGGCACATTAGATGCAATTAATATTGAAATTGATGAGCGTGCCGCAACAACTATAGTATTAGTTTCTGGAGGTTACCCGGAAGCCTACGAAAAAGGTAAAACGATTACGGGAATTGAAAACGTAAAAGACTCCATACCATTTCATGCAGGTGCACAACTAAAAGACGGTAAAATAATAACTTCGGGTGGAAGAGTAATGGCTATTACATCTTACGGAGATACGTACCAAGAGGCCATAAAAAAATCTTACCAAAGTATAGAAAAACTACATTTTGATAAGATGAATTATCGTAAGGATATTGGATTCGATCTATAAAAAAGAGTGAGACGAAATACTTTTGTCTTCCTCATTATTGTCGTTGAAAATTTTAAGTTGCTTCATCCAGTAAACCATAGCAACAATGCCAATAATAACAAATATCCAAGATACTGTGTTTGCTAACCACCAATTCTCTAGTTCTAAGGTTCTTAACCAATCTAGTGGTGCAAAAAGCACATCAACAAATAAATCTTGTATAGCGTAAAAAAAGTCTTTCATTTGTTTTAATTTTTTATTTATGGAATGTTTAATACCAAGTTTTGGAGGAACACATTCAGTAACTCACGTAAATTTTAATTATTCAATGGTATGAATTTGTTGTATTAAAATTCAAATTCATTTCACGATTAGTATATTTACCAAGCAAAAATACAAAAAGAGTTAATGATTACAAGAATTTTTAGTAAATCTAAGCCAATAAACTTAATAATCGTCTTTTTTATTATTGCTATAGCTTGTACGGTGTCGTTTTTCACAATTCAAAATAACACCATTAACCTTAATGCCATTTTAAACGTTAGTGCATTATTTGTAGGTAGTTGTTTTGCAATATTGGTGCTAAATTTTGTGTCTGGTAAAAACAGTTTAACGCAAACCAATAATTTTGAAATTGTTTTATACGGCCTTTTTTTGCTTATGATACCGCAAACCACAGCAAGCTTAAAGCTAATTTTAGCTAATATCTTTTTACTGTTTAGTTTACGACGCCTTATTAGTTTACGCTCGCAAAAAGAAGTGAAAAAAAAGTTGTTTGATGCCGCGTTTTGGATGTCTGTTGCAGCATTATTTTACTCTTGGACTGTGTTGTTTTTTATTTTGTTGCCAGTTACTATTTTTTTGTACACAGATAGTAAACCTAGAAATTGGCTTATTCCATTAACAGCAATTTTGGCAGTACTGCTTATTGCATATAGTGTTTGTTTTTTAATGGGGTACAATTTAGTGTATTATGTTTTGGATGGATTTAAAATTAGTTTCGATTTTAGTGTGTACAATACGCCTCGGTTTTTAATTGGTCTCACAGTTTTATTGTCCTTCGGGTTGTGGGCCTTATTATTTTACGTTAAGAACATTAATCTTAAGAAAAAATCTTTTCGTCCAGCGTTTTATATAATAATTTGTACGTTATTATTATCGTTTTTTATACTTGTTATAGCCCCACAAAAAAGTGGTAGCGAAGTTTTATTTATGTTTGCGCCATTGGCCATAATTATTTCTAGCTACATTGAAATAATACGAGAAAAATGGTTCAAGGAAGTGTTTTTTACTATACTCTTTTTAACGCCTATAATTGTTTTATTTCTGTAGCTTCTCACCAAAAGATAAATCGCCCGCATCCCCGAGTCCAGGAACAATGTAGCCTTTGTTGTTTAAGGTCTCATCAACAGTAGCAATCCAAAGATGTGTATCTTCTGGAAATTCATTTGTAACAAAATCTAAGCCTTTTTGCGCACCAATAACACTTACCAAATGTATAGCTTTAGGTCTGCCAAAGGGTTTTAAGGCTTTAAAAGTAGCTAACATAGATTGTCCTGTGGCTAACATGGGATCTGCTAGAATTAAGGTTTTATTGCTTAAATCTGGGCACGCCAAATATTCTACAATAATCTCAAAAATTTCGGGTGTGTCCTTATGGTGTCTGTATGCCGAAATAAAAGCATTTTCAGCAGTATCAAAATAATTCAACAATCCGTTATGTAACGGTACTCCTGCTCTTAAAATAGAACAAAGTACAATGTCGTCATTAAAAACACTTGTATTGTGTATGCCTAAAGGCGTTGTAATTTTTTTTGGCTTATAGTTAAGTGCTTTGCTCATTTCGTAACCCAAAACTTCTCCAATACGCTCAATATTTCGCCTAAAACGCATCCTGTCTTTCTGTATATTGACATCTCTTATTTCAGAAATAAAGGTGTTTAATATCGAGTTTTCTTTAGAAAAGTTATGAATATGCATGGTTTTAACGTTAAATTTTGAATGCTAAAGTTAACTAATATAAGTATATTTGCAGTCTAAATTTTATACCTATGTTTACCGATAAAGCTAATAAGATATTCCAAGAAGTTATTGAAAAATATCATGTTATTAATACAGTAGATCAGCCGTTTAAAAATCCTTATCCTAAAAGTGATTTAATAGAACATTTACTATACAGAAAATGTTGGATAGATACAGTACAATGGCACTACGAAGACATAATTCGCGATCCACAAATAGATCCTGTTGCAGCATTAACGTTAAAACGAAAAATTGATGCATCAAACCAAGACAGAACCGATATGGTAGAATATATAGACAGTTACTTTCTTGAAAAATATAAAGATGTAACGGTTAAAGACGATGCCACTATAAACACAGAAAGTCCTGCTTGGGGTATTGATAGATTATCAATTCTAGCGCTTAAAGTATATCATATGAATGAAGAGGCTACCAGAACAGATGCTTCCGATGCGCATAGAACAGCTTGTAAGGCTAAATTAGACGTGCTTTTAGAACAACGTGTAGATTTATCTACCGCCATTGATACGCTTCTTAAAGATATAGAAAATGGCGACAAGTACATGAAGGTGTATAAGCAAATGAAGATGTACAATGATGATGAACTAAACCCAGTGTTGCGCTCTCAAAAATAACAAAACTCTAGTCCTGTACTTGTTTCAGGATTTTTATCCTACATATAAGTTGAGATGTCACAACAAAAAAAACATATTTTAGTAATACGTCTCTCTGCAATGGGAGACGTTGCTATGACCGTACCCGTGTTAAGGGCGCTAACAGCGCAATATCCAGAACTACAAATAACCGTTTTAACAAAACCCTTTTTTAAGCCTTTTTTTAGGGATTTGAATACTGTTGAGGTAATTTCAGCCGATGTAAAAGGACAACATAAGGGTACTTTTGGATTATACAAATTAGCTAGAACTATAAATAAAACATATAAATTTTATGCCATTGCCGATTTGCACAGTGTGCTAAGAAGTAAAATTTTAAAGCAATTTATAAAATGCAAGCGTTTTGTTTCAATCGACAAAGGAAGGTCAGAAAAAAAACAACTCACTTCAGGAAAACTATTTAAACAGTTAAAGACTACCCCACAACGTTATGCCGATGTTTTTAAAACTCTAGGATACCCAGTAGATTTATCTAGCCCAACTTTTCCTAAGAAACGCCTTTTGAATAAAACATTAACCGATATTTTAGGGCCTAAACACAACGGTTACATTGGCATTGCCCCATTTGCAGCACACGATGGCAAAATGTACCCTTTAGCGTTAATGCAAGATGTGATTAAGCAGCTATCAAAAACCTATAAAATTGTGCTATTTGGTGGTGGTAAAAACGAAGAGGCCATTTTGCGGCGTTGGGAACAAGTACACAAAAATACGGTGAGTATTGCTGGAAAACTGAGTTTAGATGAAGAGCTAGATGTAGTATCTAACCTGCATCTTATGTTGTCTATGGATTCTGGAAATGCCCATATCGCTGCCATGTTGGGTATTAAGGTTGTAACTGTTTGGGGTGTAACGCACCCTTATGCAGGTTTTGCTCCATTTAATCAACCAGAAGATTATGCATTGCTTTCCGATAGAAAAAAATATCCCTTAATACCAACATCGGTTTATGGAAATAAATTACCTAAAGGCTATGAGAATGTAAGCGCTTCAATTTTACCAAAAACTATAGTGGACAAAATTGAAACGATTATTTTTAAGCATTCAGATTAAACATCATCATAATCTACTGTAATTGTTGGCGTAGTTGGGTGTGCTTGACAGGTTAGAATTAAACCTTCGGCTACTTCGCTTTCGGTTAAAATATTATTTTGCACCATAGTAGCTTCACCGTCTTTAATTCTAGCCAAACAACTACTGCAAATACCGCCTTGGCAAGAATAAGGAGCATCTAAGTCCTCATCTAAGGCTGCTTCAAGAATGGTTTGTTTAGCAGACATTTCAAAAACGGTTTCCTCATCATCAACAATTACCGTTATTTTGGTTTTACCAGATGCAGGTTTATGAGTTGTCCCTTCGCTAATTTCTTCGCGTTTTGCCGCCTTAAACAATTCAAAATGTACACGGGTTTCATCAATTCCATGTTCGGTTAATACATCTTTTACGGTATGAATCATACCTTCTGGCCCACATAAATAAAACGCATCAACATCAACATGCTTGTGTTTGTTTTTCATTACGTAGTTTACGGTGCTTTTTTCAATACGTCCAAAAATAGCATCGTCTTCATCAGTCTGACTAAATACAAATTGAATAGAAAATCGTTCCTTATATGCATGCTGAAGCTCTAAAAGCTCTTGTAAAAACATGGTGTCCTTGGTAGATTTATTACCATAAACCAAAATAACTTTACTGTGTACCTCTTCTTCCAATGCACATTTTATAATGCTCATAATTGGCGTTATACCGCTACCGGCAGCAAAAAGAGCAATGTTTTTGGTTTTTTTATCGTTGGGTTCAAAAATAAAACGTCCCCTTGGAGGTGCAACATCTAAACTATCGCCAACTTTAAGTTTGTTATTGGCATAAGCTGAAAATGTACCATCCTTCACTTCTTTAACTGCTACTTTTAACGCACCGCTTTTTGGGGAAGCACAAAGTGAATAATCGCGTCGCACTTCGCTGCCATCAATTTCGGTTTTTAGGGTAATGTATTGGCCAGCTTTAAAGCTAAACTCCTCTTTAAGATTTTCAGGAACATTAAAACTAATACTTATCGATGCATCAGTTTCCCTAGTTATAGTTTTAACAGAAAGTTTGTGAAATCCAGACATAAAAATATTTTTTCATCAAAAATAATGAAGCATTAACGTTTTATCTATGTTTTTGGTCGAAAAAATTATACATAATTATTTTATGCATAAGAAAATTATGTATATTTGAACTACTATGAAAAGCACTAATTTGTATAAAGGTAGCCTAACCACCATTATTTTGAAACTCTTAAATGAGAATGATAAAATGTATGGCTATGAAATTACGCAAAAAGTTAAAGAAATCACCAAAGGTGAGCTAAATATTACCGAGGGCGCTTTATACCCATCCTTACATAAGTTAGAGGCAGAAGGGTTGTTGGATGTAGAGTTTGCCAAGGTAAATAACCGAACCCGAAAGTACTATAAACTTACCGAACTTGGCACTCAAGAAACTGTAAATAAATTAGCAGAATTAGAAGATTATATTAGAACGATGCGTGCATTGGTGAATCCTAAATTTAGATTGCAATGATACTAGATGATACACAAATTAAAGCTGTGGAATTATATATTACCAAGCGTAAAATAGACTTTGTGGATATAAAGTTTGAGCTGCTAGACCATATGGTTTGCGATATTGAAGCAACTATGGAAGCAAAAAATATTGGTTTTAATGATGCCTTCAACATAACTAAAAGAAAATGGAGCCCCTACTTTGTTGAAAGTCAAAGTATTTGGATGGGTTTGGCTTATGTTAAACCTAAAATTGTGATTGACAAATGCGGGGCAATAATGAAAAAAACAGTATTATATTCTTTAGCTATAGCATGTGTTGGTGCGGTACTAATGTGGTTTTTGTTAAAAACTAGTAATGCAGATATAAACTTAATGTTTTATTTCTTGTACAAAGGGCGTTGGGTATTATTTGCAGTTTCTCTAATAATTTTGGTGTACCATTCTTGGAATATTTTAAGGACAAAAGCAAAAACAGTATTTGGGTATTGTTACATGAGGCAGTTTTCTCTTTTGCCCTTGTTTACGCTTCTTATAAACCCAACAGCATCTTTCTCTACCTCTTTCTGGGGGCGGTTTTTACCTCTAGCATTCTTGTTGATGTTTATAACGTATTATTACTTCGCCTTTAAAATATATTCAGAACATGTTAAGTATGTAAAACGCTATTTTCAATTAACTTAAGTAAGTGAAAACTTTATCTAAAAACCAAATAGAAGAACTGTATGTTTTTACCAGAAAACACTATGTTGAATGGTATGATGTACAAACCGAGTTGGTAGACCATTTAGCAAATGGTATAGAGCGCCAATGGGAAATAAACAGCAATATTTCATTTAAAGATGCTCTAAATGCAGAATTCAAAAAATTTGGGATTTTTGGTTTTTCAGAATTGGTTGAAAATAAACAGCGCGCGTTAAACAAATATTACAGAAGTTTGGTGTTTAAGGAATTAAAAACATATTTAAGACTTCCTAGTTTCCTTTTTTTAATAATTACGGTATATGCCTTCAAAACATTGTTAAGTACTATTGGGTATAAAGCGTATGTGTTAGCAGCTATAATAGTGTTAATGCTAGCGGTTAGTGTGTGCCATATGTATAGGGCAAAAAAAGCAATAAGAAGGCGTTACGCTAACACAGGAAAAAAATGGTTGTTTGATGCCGCTGTAATGGAGCTTGGGGGTTTTGTACATGTATCATTTCTTTTAATTCAGGTTCCAAATTTCGATCGTTTTTCTATGCTCCAAACAGGCGTAGGTACTTTACTGGTTTCAACGGTAGTGATACTCTATTTTATGGTATTTTATATTTCTACCAGAATAGTACCAAAAATCATTAAAGAAAATATGAAAAAGAGATACCAAGAGCTATATCTTTAGTTAAATACGTAACATTTTGCCATATTTGTATACTAACATCAAAAATTCACATTAACCATTAAAAACCTCACAAATGAAAAATCTTTTACTCGCACTCGTTTTGTTGCTCACCGTTTCCATAAATGCTCAAGATGATGCAGCTTTTAAGGCTGAAACCATTGAATTTATAAAACTAACAGGTGCAACAAAAGCTTTTGAGGATGCTATAGACCAAATTGGAAATATGGTATCTCAAGACAACAAAGAGGCTTATAAAAAAGAAGCCACAGGAACTTTAGATGATCTTTACAGTGAAATGGCTGGATTATACATGGGAGAATTTACTAGAGATGAGATTAAGGCACTGGTAGATTTTTATAAATCTGATTTAGGAAAAAAACTAGCTAGTAAGCAAGTTGCCTTAGCACAAAAAGGCATGATGATGGGGCAATCTTGGGGAATGAAAGTACAAGGTATTGCTCAAAAATATAACTAAAAAAACGTTTTAGCTATGATAAAGCATTTCTTAAATTTAGAATGGAAAGCGTTTTTTAGATCTGCCAGTTTTGGTAAAAGTTTAGGGGTAAAATTATTAATGGGCTTTTTCGCCATCTACTTTATGGTGGTTTTTTTAGGCATAGGCATTATGCTATATCCTGGATTAAAAAAACTATACCCAGAACAAGACCCTTTAATTATTGTAAACAACTTTTTGTTTTTCTGGATTTTAGGCGATTTACTGTTTCGTTTTTTCTTCCAGAAATTGCCGGTAATGAGTGTAAAACCACTATTAACATTACCTATTGGTAGAAATAAAATTGTTAATTATGTACTAGGAAAATCGGCATTGTCATTCTTTAATTTTTTGCCCCTTTTCGCCATAGTGCCGTTTAGCATTATGCTCCTTGTTAATGATTATCCTTTGGGCGCTGTGTTAGCATGGGTATTAGCACTAGTGTTAACCACGCTTATTATAAATTACTTAAACTTTATAATAGAAAGTTTTTCTTCAGAAACAGAATTATCGTTTTTACCCATTATTTTAATTACAGGGGGTTTATTCGCTATAGATTATTTTGAGCTACTATCATTTAAAAATTTAATAGGTAGCGCCTTTAATGCCATTTACCAATCACCATTACTTATAGGCATTCTTGTTTTAATTTTGGTTGCCCTGTTCGTGTTAAACTCTAAATTGTTACACAAAAAGTTATTTTTAGATAGCGGCTTAAAAACCCAAGTAAAGGAGGTAAATGCATCTAATTTAGAATGGACCAAGAATTTTGGAGATATCGCGCCGTTTATGCAGTTAGATTTACGCTTAATTTGGCGAAATAAGCGCACAAAATCTTCGGTTTGGATGTTGGCATTAGGCTTGCTTTATGGGTTGTTTTTCTACCCAAACCCTACGTACAACAATATGCCATTCTTCTTTATTTTCATAGGAATTTTTTCAACAGGAATCTTTCTTATAAACTTTGGGCAGTTTGTTCCAGCTTGGGATAGCGGTTATTACAAATTACTCATGAGTCAAAATATTAAATACGAACAATATTTAAAATCTAAATTCACATTAATGGCACTAAGTGTGGTTATACTCTTTGTACTGGGTATTCCATATGTATATTTTGGTTGGAAGATTTTATTGGCACATTTTGCAGCGGCCATCTACAATATTGGTATTAACACACATGTTATTTTGTGGGGCGGTGCCTTTAATAGAAAAAAGATAGATTTAAGCCAAAAAGCGGCATTTAATTACCAAGGTACAGGTGCGGTGCAGTGGCTTATTGGCATTCCGCTTCTTGTTTTACCCATGATAATTTTTGCACTCCTTAATTGGCTATTAAGCTTTGAAATAGCTTGTTTGGTACTTATAGTAATGGGCGTTGTGGGTATTGTGTTTCACCAAAAACTAATGCGATTTATAACAGGAAAATATTTAGAATCAAAATATAAAATGATTGATGCTTTCAATCAAGATAATTAAAATACAGCTATGATAACAACATCAAATTTATCAAAAACATATAGTGGAAATCAGGTTTTACATATTGAAAACTTAGATATTCCAAAAGGGCAAAGTTTTGGTTTAGTAGGCAATAATGGTGCTGGAAAAACCACATACTTTAGCCTATTGTTAGATTTAATTCAGCCAACAACGGGGCACATTATTTCTAATGGTATTCAAGTGAATAAAAGCGAAGATTGGAAACCCTTTACATCGGCATTTATAGACGAAAGTTTTTTAATAGGTTACCTAACACCCGAAGAATACTTTTATTTTGTTGGGGAATTACGTGGACAAAACAAGGCAGATGTTGATACATTTGTTAGTCAGTTTGAAGATTTTTTTCATGGTGAAATTTTAGGCAAAAAGAAGTATTTGCGCGATTTAAGTAAAGGAAACCAGAAAAAAGCTGGAATAGTTGCTGCACTTATAGGAAACCCAGAAGTAGTGATTTTAGATGAGCCTTTTGCAAATTTAGACCCCACAACACAAATACGCTTAAAAGGCATCGTAAAAGATTTAGCTGAAACCAGAGGTGTTACCGTTTTAATTTCGAGCCATGATTTGATGCACGTTACTGATGTGTGCGAACGTATTGTGGTACTAGAAAAAGGGGAAGTTGTAAAAGATTTAGTGACAAACGAGGCTACTTTGAAGGAGCTGGAGGCGCATTTTGCGAATTAAATCATTTCACAGAGTTACACTGAGAAAACGCAGAGAGCCAGAGGGGAGCAAATCTGTGGCTTGCTGTGTCTATATTTTCAATGTATTCTATTTTTTGCTTGTAGTGTTCTAAACTCTACGAAACCCCTCAAAATACCCTCATATTATGTGTTAATCGAAAAAGATGCTTATTTTTACCCACTTATACTAGTTTTTTGTTTAAAATTATTGTGAAATAGAAAGGAGAACAACGTTTTATTTCAGAAATTTTAAATTAAAAGCAAGTAGTATATACTATATGTTATACTTTGCAGTTATAAATTACACCAAACCAAGAGGTATTGAAAGCACGTTTTAAACCTACAGTCTTATTTATTATTTGCCTTATTGCAATAAGCAGCTGTTCGCGCAAAAAAAATACATTTTTAAGCAGAAATGTTCATGCGGTTACGGCAGAATATAATGCGTTATACAACGGCTACATTGCTTTAGAACAAGGTAGAACTTCGCTTAATGCTAGTTATGAAGACGATTATTGGGAAGTTTTACCCATAGAGCGTATGCAAATAGACGAAGATGTTATTTTGCCCGGGCAATCTAAAAACGAAAACTTTACCAGGGCAGAGGAAAAGGCTGCAAAGGCGATACAAAAGCATAGTATAAATATTGAAAGTAAGGAGTACAATCCGCAAATGGATGAAGCCTATTTACTTTTGGGGAAAGCACGGTATTTCGATCAGCGTTTTGTACCTGCGCTAGAAGCCTTTAATTACATTTTATATAAATACCCTGCGAGCGACAAAATAAATCAGGCTAAGGTGTGGCGAGAAAAAACCAATATTCGTTTAGAAAATGATGAATTGGCCATAAAAAATCTAAAACGCCTTTTACGGCAAGAGGATTTAGAGGGTCAAGATTTGGCCGATGCTACCTCTATGTTAGCGCAGGCTTACATCAATACAAAATCTCTAGATAGTGCGGTTACACAGTTAGAAATTGCGGCTAACGCTACAAAAAGTAATGACGAACGTGGGCGCTACCGTTTTATTCAAGGACAACTGTACAACAAATTAGGGTATAAGGACAGCGCTAATATTGTGTTTGATGCTGTAATTGCCCTTAACAGAAAAACACCGCGTATGTATATGATTAGTGCGCACCTTGAAAAAATTAAAAACTTTGATTACAACAATGGGGATAAATTATTGCTAGCAGAATTGCTGGAAGATTTAGAAACCAATAGAGAAAATCGTCCGTTTTTAGATAAAATCTACCATGTTATTGGTACACATTATTTAAAAAACCAATCGGTAGAACTAGCCTCGCGCTATTTTAATAAATCCTTACGGACTAACACAAGAGACCAAAAACTAAAGGCTAGAAATTACGAAATTTTAGGAGATATGACTTTTGATAAAAGGTTGTATGCAGATGCTGGAGCCTATTACGACAGCACTATGGCTAATCTTAAATTAAACTCTAAACCTTACAGAATAATAAAACGCAAACGCGATAATTTAGAAGATGTAATTTATTACGAAGGTATTGCCAAGGTTACCGATAGCATTCTAAGTTTGGCAAACCTTTCTGAGGCCGAAAAACTTACGTATTTTGAAAAGTACGTTATCGATTTAAAAGAAAAAGCTAAAGCAGAAGAAAAAAAACAAGAAGCCTTAAAACGCAATGCGGGTTTGGCTACGGTTAATAACCAAGTAGGTAATAAGGTACCTGGTTTAGGTGGTGCAGGGGTTCCTGGTAAAAGTGCTGGATTTTATTTTTACAACCCTACAACCGTGGCGTTTGGTAAAAACGAATTTTTAAAGGTTTGGGGCGATAGGCCTTTGGAGGATAATTGGCGATGGTCTAACAAAGCACAATCTTCAGGAGGAAATACAGCAGGAACAACAGGCGAAATTGCTGCTAATGCTTCAGAAGAACAGCGATTTAACCCTCAATTTTATATTTCTAAAATACCTTCTGATGCAAAGGTTATTGATAGTATTTCAAAAGAACGCAATTACGCGTATTATCAATTAGGGTTAATCTATAAAGAGAAATTTAAGGAATACAATTTAGCGAAAAACAAATTTCAAGAACTGCTACAAAGTAATCCAGAAGAGCGTTTAGTTTTACCTTCAAAATATAATTTGTACAAAATTTATGAATTATTAGGTGAAAATGATGAGGCTACAATTGCTAAAAACGACATTATTTCGAATTATCCTGAAAGCAGATATACAGCAATTTTAACTGATCCTGATTCGGTAGCATCGAAAGATGAAAATAGTCCGTCTACACTTTACGAAAACGTGTACGATATTCATCTAGCGCAAGATTATGAAACTGTTATTGCCCAAAGTGAGGAACACATAAAAACTTTTGATGGCGAACCTATTGTACCAAAGTTTGAATTGTTAAAAGCTACAGCTTTAGGGAGGTTGTATGGTTTTGAAGATTATAGGAAAGCCATAAATTATATTGCTGTAACTTATGCTAACACGCCCGAAGGCCAACAAGCACAACGAATGGCAAACGACATGTTGCCTAAACTGGAAAGTAAGGAATTTGTTAACGATAGTGTTTCAGACCACTTTAAAGTTATATTTAAGTTTAATAGGGCTAAAACCGATAAGATAGAAACCTTTAAAACTACGTTAGATGAGGTTTTAAAAAACGTAAGATATTATAAATTAAAGAGTTCGGTTGATGTTTACGATACAAATACTACCTTTGTAGTGGTACACGGATTGCAAAATGCCCAAGTGGCAAAAACATTCCGCCAAATATTATTAGATGAAGACGCAAAGAAAATTAAGGCGCCGTTTTTTGTAGTGTCTTCTAAAAACTATCAAATACTACAAATACATAAAAATTTAGATACCTACTTAAGTTTAAATAACCCCTAAACCAAGATGTTATGTTTTCAGATAATAAAAAAGAGAAACACGCAATGGAAAGTAAACCAAGCCAAAATATTATAGCAAGAGGCACCAAAATTGTTGGCGACTTTAATAGCGAAGGCGACTTTAGAATAGATGGTACAATAGAAGGCAATATTAAAACTACAGGAAAACTTGTTATTGGAAAGGAAGGTTTTATAAAAGGCACCATACAAGGTACAGATGCTTATTTTGAAGGTAAGTTTTCAGGAAAACTATCCTTATCTGGCACACTAACCCTAAAATCGTCTGCATTTATAGAGGGCGAAGTGGTAGTTGGTAAACTGGCCGTGGAGCCAGGGGCAACTTTTAATGTAACCTGTACCATGAAAGGCACAGTAAAACCAATGACAAACGGTGAGCCAGCAAAAAAACAACAAACCGAAAAAACAGCCTAACCCTTACATAAGATTTACGTCTGTAGCTTTTCAAATGGGCGCAACTATTTACTTAGGTAATTTACTAGGCAAATGGCTAGATGTTAAATATTCTACTACGTTTTGGGAATCTCTAATCACATTATTTGCCGTATTTGTTTCTATGTATTTGGTAATTTCGCAGGTGCTAAAACTTTCAAAAGACAATAAAGATGATTAAATCGTTTTTAGTGTATCTGGTAGCTTTTGCTTTGCTATTTGTTGTTTCTTTTTTTGTTCATACAGCTATATTAAATGGTGGCGATTATGAGCTCCGGTTCGATATTTTACCGCTGTATTGGTTTTTTTCAATTATTTCGCTAATACTTTGTGGCTTGTTTAAGGTGTTTTCTAATATTAAAAAAACAGCGGAGCAATTAGGCTTTATTTACCTATTTACATTAGTAGTAAAAATAGCGTTTTTCGTTATTTTTTTTAACAATTCTATACTAAAACTTCCAAATCTCACAAAAACTGAAAGCTTAAATTTGTTAATCCCTTTCTTCGTTTTTTTAATTCTCGAAATATATTTTATAACACGCCTTTTGGGTGAAAGAAACACAAATTCAATTAACAAAAAAAAATAATTGTTTTTTCATTTATTTACGTACTTTTGCACGGAATTTAAAAACTCAGTTTTTTTGATTTTAACATAATGAAGGTAACGCAACACAGTTTTAAATTTTTAGTCTTAGTAGCAGCTTTATTTTTTGGAACACTTGCTTATGGGCAACATCATGAGGAAAAACACCAAAATGACGGTGGTGAGGTAAACACCAACGAAGAAGTAAACGAGTACATTCTGCACCACATTAAAGACTCTCACGATTTCACACTATTTTCTTACACAAATGATGCCGGAGAGCGCAAGCATGTTGGTTTTCCTTTACCAGTAATATTGTGGACAAGCGAAGGATTGGTAACATTTATGTCTTCTGAATTTCATCATAACGACGACGGACATGCCATTGTTGAAAGGAAAGGCTTAAAGTTTGCCAAAATACACGGTAAAATATACGAATTAGAACAAGGTGCAACACGTGTTAAGTTCGATGAGGACCACCATGCAACTAATGCTCACAAAGTCTTAGATTTTTCTATAACAAAAAGTGTATTTGGAATTTTATTAGTAGGTATTTTAATGATTGTTGCATTTACCAGTTTAGCCCGCCAATACAGAAAAAAAGCAATTCCAACAGGTTTAGGTCGCGTTTTAGAGCCGCTAGTACTTTATGTTAGAGACGAAATTGCAAGACCAAATATTGGAGATAAATACTATAGAAGATTTACAGGCTACTTATTAACCGTGTTTTTCTTTATCTGGGTATTAAATCTATTAGGTTTAACGCCTATAGGATTTAATGTTACCGGACAAATTGCAGTAACCGCAGCGTTAGCAATTTTTACATTAATTATTTACACGTTTAGTGGAAATAAAGGGTATTGGGGCCATATGCTCTGGATGCCAGGGGTGCCAGTTTTAATTCGTCCTGTTTTAGCAATTATAGAATTGGCGGGTGCATTTTTAATTAAGCCTTTCTCATTATTAGTACGTTTGTTTGCAAACATAAGTGCAGGCCATATTGTAGTAATGAGTTTAATTGCCATAATGGTGGTTATGAAAAATGAATTAACAGCAGGTGGAGCAACCGCGTTGTCGTTCGTTTTGGCGATGTTTATTACGTTAATAGAGGTGCTAGTGGCCTTCTTGCAAGCTTATATATTTACAATGTTATCTGCATTGTTTATTGGTATGGCAGTTGCAGATCACGATCATCATTAATATAAAGAGTTTGTTTAATTTAAATTGATTGTTATGACAATTCCAAATTTAGTAGGTGCTGGTTTAATTGTAATCGGAGCTGGTATTGGTTTAGGTAAAATTGGTGGAAGTGCAATGGAAGGTATTGCGCGTCAACCAGAAGCTACCGGTAAAATCCAAACTGCAATGATTATTATCGCTGCACTTTTAGAAGGTTTAGCATTTGGTGCTTTATTCTTAGGAAAATAAGAAGCCAAATAAAAAACTTAAGAATACGTTCCTGTAACGGTTGGTTGCAGGACGTGTTTTTCAAAATTAAACACGACAATTAAATAATAATTTAGAATGGAAACATTATTAAACGACTTTTCTATAGGGCTGTTTGTTATGCAAACAGTAATTTTCTTGGTATTAATTTTTATCATGGTAAAGTTCGCTTGGAAACCAATAATGAACTCTTTAAATGATAGAGAAGAAGGCATACAAAACGCCCTTGATGCTGCTGAAAATGCAAAGTTAGAAATGCAAAACCTTCAAGCAGATAACGAAAAGTTATTAAAAGCAGCAAGAGCAGAGCGAGAGGCCATGTTAAAGGATGCTCGCGATATGAAGAATAAAATGATTGAGGATGCCAAGGGAGAAGCACAAGCAGAAGCCTCTAAGTTAATTGCACAAGCACAAGAAAGCATAGAAAGCGAAAAGAAAGCAGCTATTGCCGATTTAAAATCTCAAGTAGCTAACTTATCTCTAGAAATTGCCGAAAAAGTAGTTAAAGAAGAGCTTTCTAACAAAGGTAAACAAGAAAAGTTAGTTGAATCTTTATTAGGTGAAGCTACCTTAAACTAATAAATCTCTTTTATCCCAAAAAAACAGGGAGCAAAAAAGAATAAATTTTAACAAGTCCTTTCCCTTGGAAAGAATTTAGGATTGGAAAATATGGCAGGTACAAGAGCAGCTATACGTTACGCAAAAGCAGTATTAAGTTTAGCCCTTTCTGAAAAGAATGCAGATAAGGTTAACGACGATATGAAGCTAATTGCAAATACTATTGCACAAAACGAAGATTTGGCTAATATGCTTGAAAATTCTGTGGTTAAAACAGAAACAAAAAAAGCAGCCTTATTAGCTATTTTTCCCAAGTTGAACAAAACGAGCAACGGTTTGTTCAATTTATTAATTTCTAATAAGAGAATAGATATTTTAAATGATGTTGCAGTAAAATACAGCGAGTTATTTGATGCGCATAATGGTAAAGAGCTAGCAGAAGTAACAACAGCCGTTCCTCTTACAAAAGAATTAGAAACTAAAGTTTTAGCGAAAGTAAAAGCACTTACTAATAAAACTGTAGAATTAAAAAGTATAGTAGATGAAAGCATATTAGGAGGTTTCATCTTAAGAGTTGGAGATAAGCAATATGATGCTAGTATTTCTAATAAACTAAATAAATTAAAAAGAGAATTTACATTAAATTAAAATAAGATGGCAGAAGTAAAACCAGCTGAAGTATCAGCAATCTTAAAACAACAACTTGCAGGTTTTGAAGCCTCAGCTTCGTTAAATGAAGTAGGAACTGTACTTACCGTTGGTGATGGTATTGTACGTGCTTATGGATTGTCTAACGCACAATATGGTGAGTTAGTAGAGTTTGATGGCGGATTAGAAGGAATTGTACTTAACCTAGAAGAAGACAACGTTGGTATTGTACTTTTAGGTGCTTCAGTAGGAGTTAGTGAAGGCTCTACCGTAAAGCGTACAGGACGTATTGCTTCTATTAATGTAGGCGAAGGCATTGTTGGTCGTGTGGTTGATACTTTAGGAAACCCAATTGACGGTAAAGGGCCAATTTCTGGCGAAACTTATGAAATGCCATTAGAGCGTAAAGCACCAGGGGTAATTTTCCGTGAGCCAGTAACCGAGCCATTACAAACAGGTATTAAATCTATCGATGCCATGATCCCTGTAGGTCGTGGGCAACGTGAGTTGGTTATTGGTGACCGTCAAACTGGTAAAACAACGGTTTGTATCGATACTATCTTAAATCAAAAAGAATTTTACGATGCAGGCGAGCCTGTATACTGTATATATGTAGCCGTTGGTCAAAAAGCATCAACTGTTGCAAACATTGCAAAAACTTTAGAAGATAGAGGTGCATTAGCTTATACAACTATAGTAGCAGCAAACGCATCTGATCCTGCACCTATGCAAGTATATGCGCCAATGGCAGGTGCTGCAATTGGTGAGTATTTTAGAGATACGGGTCGTCCAGCATTAATTATTTATGACGATTTATCTAAACAAGCGGTTGCATACCGTGAGGTATCGTTATTGTTACGTCGTCCACCAGGACGTGAGGCTTATCCTGGAGACGTTTTCTACTTACACTCGCGTTTATTAGAGCGTTCAGCTAAAGTAATTAACGATGATTCTATTGCTAAAGATATGAACGACTTACCAGAAGCTTTAAGGCCTATGGTAAAAGGTGGCGGTTCTTTAACAGCTTTACCTATTATTGAAACCCAAGCAGGAGACGTTTCGGCATATATTCCAACAAATGTAATTTCGATTACAGACGGACAAATATTCTTAGATGGCGATTTATTTAACTCTGGTGTTCGTCCAGCAATTAACGTAGGTATCTCGGTATCTCGTGTTGGTGGTAACGCACAGATTAAATCCATGAAAAAAGTTGCTGGTACACTAAAACTAGATCAAGCACAATTCCGTGAGTTAGAAGCTTTCGCAAAGTTTGGATCAGACTTAGATGCAGTAACGCTAAATGTAATTGAAAAGGGTAAACGTAACGTAGAAATTTTAAAGCAAGCTCAAAACGATCCGTTTACTGTTGAAAATCAAATTGCAATTATCTACGCAGGTTCTAAAAACTTATTAAAAAATGTACCTGTAGATAAAGTAAAAGAATTTGAAGCAGATTTTATAGAATTTTTAAATGCTAAGCATAGAGATGTTTTAGATACATTAAAATCTGGGAAATTAACTGATGAAGTTACAGACACATTAACTGCTGTAGCTAAGGATTTATCAGGAAAGTATTAATATGATTGTCATTCCTGCGAAGGCAGGAATCTCATAATTTAAAGTCCAATTAAAATAGATTCCGTATCAACTACGGAATGACAAAAAGAGAGTATGGCAAACTTAAAAGAAATACGCAACAGAATAACATCGGTATCTTCAACAATGCAGATTACCAGTGCCATGAAAATGGTATCGGCTGCAAAACTAAAGAAGGCACAAGATGCTATTACGGCAATGCGTCCTTACGCAGATAAATTAACTGAGCTTTTACAAAGCCTTAGTGCAACTTTAGACGCCGATTCTGGAAGCAAATTTTCTACACAGCGCGAGGTTAAAAAAGTATTAATAGTTGCGATTACTTCAAATAGAGGTTTAGCAGGTGCTTTTAATTCAAATATCATTAAAGAAGTTAATAAATTGACTTCTGAAACTTATGCCAATAAAGATGTTTCTTATCTAGCAATAGGTAAAAAGGCAAACGATGCATTTAAGAAATCAAATAAGGTTATAGCAAATCATAGTGATGTTTTTGATGATTTAACCTTTGATAATGTAGCGGCTATAGCTCAAGATTTAATGAATAGATTTGTAGCTGAAGAGTTTGACAAGATAGAGATTGTATACAATAAGTTTAAAAATGCAGCAACCCAGATAGTAATGACGGAGCAATTTTTACCAATTGTTCCTATTGAGGGCGAAGCTGTTAATAATGCAGATTATATTTTTGAACCATCAAAAGTTGAAATCGTAGAGCAATTAATTCCAAAGTCACTCAAAACACAATTATACAAGGGTGTTAGGGACTCTTTTGCTTCAGAACATGGTGCACGTATGACTGCTATGCACAAAGCAACAGATAACGCTACAGAGCTTAGAGATCAGCTAAAATTAACATACAACAAAGCACGACAAGCAGCCATTACTAATGAAATCCTTGAGATTGTTGGTGGAGCGGAAGCTTTAAATAATTAATAGTTTGCTATTAAGAACCGAAACGAGACTTCGGGCCTAAGCATTTCATTATAAAAATATACAAGACCTCACAGGTTTCCAAAACCTGTGAGGTCTTTTGGTTTACGTTTTCTAAAAACGTACTTTTAGCACTATAAAAAACGAGTTTTTGAGCACACTTAAGAAGTTCTTTAAGGACACTATTATTTACGGTATAGCTGCTATTTTGCCAAGGGCAATTAATATTGGCTTGGTAAAACTGCATACAAGTGTATTTGGTGCAGAACGCTATGCTATAAATACAGATTATTATGTTTATGCTGCTTATCTTAACGCATTACTTACCTACGGCTTAGAAACTGCTTTTTTCCGTTTTTTTAGTAAGGAACAAGAAAAAGGGAAGGTTATATCAACATCGTTTATTGTTTTATTAATTACCACAACCCTCTTTTTAATTATAGCCTTATTAAACGCTCAAAATATTACATCATTATTCGGGTTTGAAGATGTACTACATGTTAAAATATTAATTTGGACCGTTTTTTTAGATACCATTGTAGTAATACCTTTTGCTTATTTACGTGTAACCAATAAGCCAATTAAGTTTACTAGCATAAAGGTTTTAAACATCATGGTTTTTGCTGTTCTAAATGTTCTGTTTTTATGGATAATTCCAAAAGGTTACGTGGCAGATGCTATTTTGCCAGAGTCTTTTAGATTTTATAACGCTGGAGAACCACAGGTTATTTATATTTTCTTAGCTAATGTTATGGCTAGTTTCACAACGTTAGTACTTCTTTTACCAATTATACTAAAAATTAAATGGCACATAAACACAACTATTTTAAAACGATTACTTGCTTACGGATTGCCTATTATGATTGGAAGTTTAGCATACGTTACCAATGAGAATATAGACAAATTGTTGTTAGGGGATTTAGTTGGTAATAAAGAAATGGGAATTTATGCAGCATGTTACAAATTAGGTGTTTTCATGACGCTTTACATTATGGCCTTTAGGCTTGGGGCAGAACCCTTTTTCTTTAACCATGCAAAAGAGAAAAATGCGAAAAACAATTATGCAACAATCCTTAAATGGTTTACTGTTTTAGGCACGGTATTTATGTTGGTTATTGTTTGTTACATCGATTTGTTTGCCCAAATATTACTTGGTAAGGATGAATATTTTGAAGCTTTAAAGATTGTGCCCATCATTCTTTTGGCCAATTTATGCCTTGGTATTTACAATAACCTTTCTGTATGGTACAAGCTTACAGACAGGACACTTTATGGCATGTATATTTCTATTTTTGGAGCCGTTATAACCATAATATTTAATCTTATAATGATACCAATTATTGGTTTTATGGCCTCAGCTTGGGCAACCCTAGCGGCTTACGGAAGCATGATGCTTGTTTCTTATGTAATAGGAAAAAAATATTATAAAGTACCATATGATGTAAAAAGTGTGGCTCTATATTTAACAATAGCCTCTGTATTTAGTTTAATAGCTTTCGTTGATACTTTTAGGGGGAACTATTATATTTCAACAGGTTTAGTTTTAGTATTTTTGGGAATTGTATACTTTTCTGAAAAGAAAGAGATAAAACAATTATTAAAAAAATAAGATGAAAATAAAGATTATAAACAAATCCAGTCACGATTTACCTCATTACGAAACCATTGCTTCTGCAGGAATGGATTTACGCGCGCATATATCAGAAGATAGAGTTTTAAAGCCATTAGAACGCAGTATAGTAGGCACTGGTTTATTTATTGAGTTGCCAGTAGGTATTGAAGCCCAAGTACGCCCCAGAAGTGGTTTAGCGGCAAAAAAAGGCATTACAGTATTAAATGCCCCAGGCACTATTGATGCCGATTACAGAGGAGAAATTGGTGTTATTTTAGTAAATCTTTCAAACGAAGATTTTACCATTCAAAACGGAGAGCGTATTGCACAGTTAGTTATCGCTAAACATGAGCGTGCAGAATGGGTTGAGGTAGAAACGCTTTCTGAAACCGATAGAGGTGAAGGCGGTTTTGGAAGTACGGGAGTTAAATAAATTCCTGCGAAAGCAGGAATCTATTAGTCGATAAGCATGAAATATTGGTATGTCTACATCATGACAAATAAGCCAAACGGTGTTTTGTATATTGGGATAACGGATAATATTGAAGAAAGAATAAAGGAGCATAAATTAAAAGTATATCCTAAATCATTTACAGCAAAGTATAATTGTGATAAATTGGTTTACTTTGAAGAGTTTGAAAATGGAGAGGAAGCAGTTGTTAGAGAAAAACGATTTAAGAAATGGAAAAGAGATTGGAAGATAGAACTGATTGAGGATATGAATTCTAGTTGGTTAGATTTAAGTATCAATTGGAATCTAAATTATAATAAATTACGAGATTAAAATAAAGTTTAACTAAAAAGAGATACCCGCTTTCGCGGGTAGTAAGTATGAAAATAATAGTACCAATGGCAGGTCGAGGATCTCGATTGCGCCCACATAGTTTAACCGTACCAAAACCGTTAATTCCAGTTGCGGGCCAGCCAATAGTACATCGGTTGGTAAAAGATATTGCTAAAGTACTAAAGCAACCTATTGAAGAAATTGCCTTTGTTTTGGGCGATCCTGCTTGGTTTGATGATGCTGTAGTTTCTAAACTAGAAGATTTGGCTAATAGCTTGGGTGCAAAAGCATCGATTTACAGACAAGACAAGCCCTTAGGGACAGGACATGCCATTATGTGCGCAAAACCATCTCTGTCTGGGCCTGCGGTAATTGCCTATGCAGATACATTAATACGTGCAGAATTTGACCTAGATTCAACTGCTGATAGTGTAATTTGGACAAAACAAGTAGACAACCCCGAGGCTTATGGTGTAGTTAAACTGAATAGCAATGATGAAATTGTTGAGTTAGTTGAAAAACCTGAAACCTTTGTAAGCGACCAAGCAGTAATTGGTATCTATTATTTTAAAGATGTTGCCGTTTTAAAAGGAAAACTACAAGAAATACTGGATGAAAATATCACAAACGGTGGCGAATACCAAATTAACGATGGTATTAAGCGCATGATGGCCGATGGCAAAATATTTAAAACAGGCACTGTAGACGAATGGATGGACTGTGGTAACAAAGCTATTACCATAGAAACCAACCAGCGTATGCTAGGGTTTTTAAAAGCCGATGGTGAAGAGCAATTAGTAGCCACGTCTGTAAAATTAGAGAACTCTAATATTATAGAGCCGTGTTTTGTTGGCGAAAATGTAGTATTAAAAAATACTACTATAGGGCCTTTTGTTTCCGTTGGAAATGGTACGGTTATTGAAAACTCTACTGTTAAAAATAGTTTAATTCAAACCTGTACAGAAATTAAAAACGCTAATTTAGATAAAGCTATGATTGGAAATCATGTAAAGTATAATGGTGACTTTACAAGTATAAGCATAGGCGATTATTCGGAATTAGAATAAATTTCTTTGACAACAGGAATCTTTTTCGCAGAAAAGAGTAAAAAGTATCTGTAAACCGGGTGTTGGCAGAAAGTTGCGTTAGGGATTGAACGGCATGTTGGAGCTCCCGACCTAAGGAGGAGCGACTAGTGAAAGCCCGACCGAAGCGATCCTGCAAGGTTTTTTACGCTGAGCGAAGTCGAAGCGTTAACCTTGTGGGTATGAGCGAAGGTAACGCCCAAATAAAAATTAATGAAAAAAAACTGCTACATATTATGTGTTTTCTTTGGAATGTTATGTATTCCGCAGGTAAACTATGCCCAAGTAGATTTCAATAATAAACCAGATGACGATTTAGGTATTGTTGAAGACCAATTTCAAGAGTTGTTTTTCGAGGCCTTAAAACAAAAAGGTATTGAGAATTATGATAAAGCAGCTGAAGCACTTTTAAAGTGTATAGAAATAGATAAATCGTCTGCAGTTTTATATTTTGAGCTGGGTAAAAACTATATGAAACTTAAGAATTTTGGCGCTGCAGAAGACGCTTTAAAAGAAGCTGTTAATAAAGCACCAGATAACGAATGGTATTTAGACGAACTCTACGGGTATTATGTGTCTCAAAACAACTTAAATAAGGCGCTTAAAACAGTAAAGCAGTTGGTAGAGTACCATCCAGATTACAAAGAAGATTTGGCTACGCTTTATGTACAAATGGAAAAATATGATGATGCTCTAGAAATTTTAGATGAGTTAGATGCTTCATTTGGTATTTCGGCAGCTAGAGATGTTTTAAGAAATAGAATTTATAAAGCTACTGGAAGAACTAAAGAACAAATTGAAAACTTAGAGTCTAGGGTAGACAAAAATCCAAAAAACGAATCTAATTATTTAGCGTTAATTTACCGATACAGCGAACAGGGACAAAAAGAGAAAGCCTTTGAAACAGCACAGGAATTACTTAAAATTAAACCAAATTCTCAAGTAGTACACCTAGCACTTTATAAGTTTTATTTAGATAAGAACAACACCGATGAAGCGATAAAATCTATGAAAATTGTTGTGCAGAGTAACGATATTAAACCCGATGCGAAGTTAAAAGTATTATCAGATTTTGTAAATTTTGTGAAGCTACACCCTAAATATGAGGATGACTTATTAGAAGCTACCGCGTTATTGGATGGTACAACCGATGCAAATACATTGGTAGATTTAGGAATGTACTATCTTAATAAAGGCGATAAACAGAATGCTCTGAAATACTTTCAAGAAGCATTAAAATTAGATGGGGACAACTTTACAATATTAAAAAACATACTGCTGTTGCATATTGATTTAAAACAGTTTGATGTTGCTAAAACAAAAAGTGAAGCTGCCATTGAAAAATATCCTGCACAACCCTTATGTTATTTATTACATGGAGTGGCACTAAACGAATTACAAAAGCCCAAAGATGCTATAATAGCTTTAGAAGCTGGTTTAGATTGGATTGTTGACGACACGAAAATAGAGGCCGATTTTTATAATGAATTAGCCAAAGCTTATGAGGTGTTAAACAATACGGCAAAAGCAAAAACGTTTAGGGATAAGGCAAATGCACTTAAATCTTGATTGTGATATTTAAAAAACCTCAAATTTTGACATATAAACACTACATACCATTAGTTTCATTACTATTTTTTTTGGGTTTTACAGGTTGTAAATCTTCAAAAACTATTACCGGAGATAATACTAATTTAAAACTATCGGCGAAACAATTAATTAGAGAAAATGCTAAGACATCCCCCAATTTTAAAACCCTTCAATCTAAATTAAAAATAACATATTCTGAAGGTGAAAAAAAGCAGTCGCATACGGTAAATTACAGAATGGAAAAAGATAAAGTACTCTGGATGAGTGCTACGTTTGGCATTATTAGGGCAAAAATTACTCCTGAAAGTGTGGCGTTTTACAATAAATTAGACAATACTTATTTTGAAGGAGATTTTCAGTATTTCAGTAAATTGTTAGGTACCGAGTTAGATTTTAATAAAGTACAAAACATTATTTTAGGTGAAGCATTATTCAATTTAAAAGATGAAACCTATAATGTTTCAGTTCATCAAGGCAATTATGTGTTACAACCCCAAAACCAACGAGAATTGTTTGAAATATTTTTTCTTTTAAACCCATCACTTTATAAAGTAACATCACAACAATTATCACAAATTGCACAGCAGAGACATTTACAAATCGATTATTTGGCACATCAGGAAATTGACAATCAGGTGTTGCCAGAGCATGTAAAAGTAATAGCTGTTGAGGGCGCTTCTGAAATGATTGCTGAATTAGAGTTTAAATCGGTAACATTAAATGAAGATCTTAGATTTCCGTTTAAAATTCCATCAGGATTTAAGAAGGTAGAATTATAATGCACAATATTAACCACATTTGTAAATTCTTGTTTGTATTGCTCGTTGTTTTGGGGAGTAACGATATATTGGCGCAAAGCAATAAGCAAAAACAGCTAGAAACGCGCCGACAAGAATTACGTAGAGAGATAGAAAAAATAAATGCGTTACGTGCCGAAAATAAATCTAAGGAAAAATCCCAACTCTCGTTAATTGAAGATTTTAACTATAAAATAAGCGTACTAAATAATTTAATAAAGGTTACCAATCAACAGGCCAATTTATTAACACACGAAATTAATAACAACCAAAAGAAAATAGATGATCTTCGGGAGGAATTAAAGTTACTTAAAGAAGATTATGCAGCTATGATTGTTAAGTCCTACAAGAGTAAAAACCAACAAAGCCGAATTATGTTTTTACTATCTTCAAACAATTTTAAACAGGCTTACAAACGTTTGCAGTATATGAAACAGTACGCAAATCACCAAAAAGAACAAGGCGAAACCATTAAAGCGAAAACTGCCGAATTACAGCAAATTAATCAGAATCTATTAGTCCAAAAAGAGGAGAAACAAAAGCTAATTGCCGAAAATAAAAAGACCCAAAATACTTTAGAAAAGGAGCGCGCCCAACACCGCAGCATAATGGCATCGATAAGGAAAGACTTAAGCAAATACACCTCGCAAATAAAAGCAAAACAACAGGAAGCGGCCAGAATTGATAGAGAAATAGAGCGTATTGTAAGGGCAGAAATAGCAAAATCTAATAAAAACACAAGCAGCTCTAGCAGTTCTAGTTTTGCTTTAACAGCTGAGGAAAAGGTGTTAGCTAGCAATTTTGTATCTAATAAAGGTAAACTTCCTTGGCCAGTAGAAAAAGGCTTTGTAAAAGCGCGTTATGGTAAACAACCTTCGTTAATAGACAGATCGCTTACGGTGCAACGTAACGGCGTATTAATTACTACCGAAAAAAATGCCAAGGCAAGAGTTGTATTTAACGGCACGGTTATTAGGGTGGCCGCCATTAGAAACTCTAACCCTATGGTGATGATTAAGCACGGAAATTACATTACGGTATATAAAAACCTATCAAAAGTTTATGTAAAAGAAGGCGACAAGGTTAAAACAAAAGATGTAATTGGAGAAGTATCTACTAGTATAGAAGGCGATACCATTTTAAATTTTTCGATTTTTAAAGATGCACAAACCGAGAATCCTGCAAGTTGGATTTATAAGATGTAGTTTTAAATTTTAAGTAATATTATTTTAAAATTACCCGTTTTACACGTTGCGAGATTCCTGTTATTAATTCATAAGAAATAGTACCTGCACCTTCGGCCAGCACTTCGGCTGTAGTGGTTTTACCATCAAATACTGTAACCTCGTCACCTTCCTCACAGTCTATATGAGTAATATTTACCATAATCATATCCATACAAACATTGCCAATTATGGGTGCTTTTTTCCCGTTTATGGTTACAAAACCTTTATTGTTTCCGTAAATTCTGCTAATACCATCAGCATGTCCTAAAGGTAAAGTTGCTGTTTTTATAAGAGTATCTTTATTTTTAAAAGCACGATTATATCCCACAGAAGCTCCTTTTTTAATGTGGTGAATCTGGGAAATTACAGTTTTTAAACTTGCAATAGGTTTTAAGTTGGCGCTCTCTTTTTTAGAATTTCCAAAACCGTACAAGCCAATACCACAACGTACCATGTCTAGATGCGCTTCGGGGTAATTTAAAACCCCAGAAGTATTGCTCATATGCAATATAGGTTGGTACCCAATAGCTTTAGAGAAGTTGTTTGCAATGCTTTTAAAGCTATGTATTTGGTTTAAGGTAAACGCTTTTTCGTTTAAATCTTCACTGGCTGCTAAATGCGAAAAGAGCGATTTTACCTTAATACTTTGTGTGGTTTTTATTTTTTCAACAATATAGCCCGAATCACTTTCGCTAAACCCTAATCGGTTTAAACCAGTATTAAATTTTATGTGAATAGGATATGCTTTTTGGTTTTCATTTTCAGAAAAATCAATAAATTCACTTAAAATCTTAGCATTATAGAGGCTGGGTTCTAAACAATTTTTAAGAATAACATCAAAATTTACGGCCAAAGTATGTAACACTAAAATGGGTTTGGTAACACCAGCTTTTCTTAGTGCAGCACCTTCGTTGGCGTAGGCTACTGCAAAATAGTCTATGTTTAAGTTCTGTAAATATGTAGCAATTTCCTCAGCATCGTTGCCGTAAGCAAATGCTTTAACAACGGCTAAAAATTGTGTGCCGTTTTTTAACTTCGATTTTAAATACTCAAAATTGTGTTTAAGCGCTTTTAAATCTATTTCAAGAATGGTTTCTTGTACTTTAGGCATTAGGGTTTCTTTTCTTTAGAAGTCACATTCTCTACATCTTCAACCTTCATGGTTTTAATCTTTTCGCTCATGGTAGCTTTGTAATATGCAGCTCTACTTAAAGGTTCGTATTCATCTACTTCACCTAGCATTACAATATCGTCGTTTTTAGATTTTCTATAGCTGTATTGCGCTAAATTACCAGTTCTGGTACATACGGCGTGCACTTTGGTAACGTATTCAGCAGTTGCCATTAAATTTGGCATAGGCCCAAAAGGATTGCCTTTAAAGTCCATATCTAACCCAGCTACAATAACACGTACGCCTTTATTGGCCAAATCGTTACAAACACGAACTATTTCGTCATCGAAAAATTGGGCTTCGTCTATACCTACCACATCACAACCGTCGGCCAAAATAGGAATGTTTGCCGCAGCAGGTACAGGTGTAGAGCGAATTTGGTTTTCGTCATGGCTTACTACCATATCTTCATCGTAGCGCACATCTACGGTAGGTTTAAAAATCTCAACCTTTTGTTTTGCAAATTGTGCACGTTTTAATCGTCTAATAAGTTCTTCGGTCTTACCAGAAAACATCGAGCCACAGATTACCTCAATCCATCCAAATTGTTCTTTATGATTTACTGTATTTTCGAGAAACATTTTGTAATTTTAGCACTAAAACGGTGTTATGCTCCGTTTTTATAAAGGTGGCGTAAATTTATTAAAATCAAAACTGTAAAACGCATTAATTTTTAAAATTGTATCGATATGAAGAAGAAACTAGAATCTGATTTGATAAGTATTGCTCACAGAATTCTTAAACTAAAAGGTAAGGAAGATGTTTTAAAGATGCATGATGAAGCGCGTATGCTTTATGAAAAGCTGTCGGTTCTAAAATTTGCCCATGAAAATTTTGAAGACGATATTCCAACTATTGGTAATAATTCTTCCTTTTTCGATATGTTAGATACTGCTTTTAACAATAAAATAAGCGATACTATAGAGGTTGAGGATAAAATATACATAAACCTTGATGATGTAGAACACGATGATATTTCTGAGCCTGTTATGAACAAAATTAAGGATATGGTAGCCTTTATGCCAGAGCAAACAGAGCAGGATGAAGTAGATGCAATTATAGAATCTATTGTGCCTAAAGAAGAAAGCCACAAAGGAGAATTAGAAGATTTAACGGCAGACTTTAAGGATTTACCTGTTTTTGAGCCTGTTTCTAAACAGCAAACTAAAAACGGACAAGAAAAAAAATCGTTAAACGACCGCATTAAACGTGGTGGACTAAATATTGGGCTAAACGATAAAATAGCTTTTATTAAGCACTTATTTGATGGCAATACTACCGATTACGATCGTGTAATTTCTCAATTAAATACCATACAATCTTTTGAAGATGCCAATAGATTTATTGAAACTATTGTAAAACCAGATTATAACCAATGGCAAGGTAAAGAGGAGTTTGAAGAACGTTTTATTGAAATAATTGAAGCTAAATTTAGTTAATATTTGGGTGTTACCACGCCTAAGAAAAGGCGCGGTCGTGCTTTCCGTTATATCTTTTTATCGTGCCTCAAAAAAGGATGCCACTTCAATCACTAACACATGAGTAAACTTTATATCGTTCCCACACCCATTGGAAATTTAAAAGACATCACATTTAGAGCCATTGAAGTTTTAAAAGAAGTCGATTTAATTCTAGCCGAAGACACTCGAACCTCAGGAAAACTCCTAAAACATTTCGAAATTACTACCCACATGCAATCGCACCATATGCATAACGAGCATAAAACGGTAGAACACATCATACAAAAGTTAAAAACTGGCACTACTGTGGCTTTAATTAGCGATGCTGGTACACCTGCTATTTCCGATCCTGGGTTTTTACTCTCGCGTGCCTGTATAGAAAACAATATTGAAGTAGATTGCCTACCAGGCGCAACTGCATTTGTGCCTGCTTTAGTAAACTCTGGATTACCAAACGATAAATTTGTTTTTGAAGGTTTTCTCCCCGTTAAAAAAGGCAGACAAACCCGATTACTTTCTTTAGCTGAAGAAACCAGAACAATGATTTTTTATGAAAGTCCGCATAAACTCATCAAAACCTTAGGCCATTTTTGTGAATATTTTGGCGAGGACAGGCCCGTTTCAGTATCTCGAGAGCTAACCAAACTATACGAAGAAACCATTCGTGGTACAGCAAAAGAGGTCTTGGCACACTATACGAATAAACCGCCCAAAGGCGAAATTGTTATTGTAGTGGGAGGGAAACCATAAAAAGTGTTTATTAAAAAATAACACTTTAAGTTAAAGATTAATTTTTTTTTAAAACACTTTACGATAGGTATGAATATAGCGTCATTTATAACAAAACTAAAAAACACCCCAGAGCAAGTAGAGTTTTCTGAAACCATGAATATTGTAGACCAAAACTATGAGTTTACACCAACAGCTTTTAAAAACGGAACTTTAGAAAACGCCAAAGGAGAAAACTCAGGATCCTGTAAGCTATTTGCGTTTGCAAAAGCGCAAGGGTTTTCTAAAGAAGAAACTTTAGCCTGTTTTGGTGCTTTTTATTTTGAAGATGTTTTAAAAAACCCAAAAGGCGACGGACACCAAAACATTAGAAACTTTATAAAAACAGGTTTTGAAGGTTTAAGTTTTGAAGATGAGCCTTTAAAGAAAAAATAAGGTTTAGGAATATTGTCCCGAAGTTTTTTTGGTGTGTAAAGACCTTAAACAATAGCTATTGGAACATTTGTTACGTAACATAAAACAATGCACCATCTGTAAAGCACATTTACCGCTTGGTCCACGACCTATAGTTGCAGCACACCCGAAGTCAAAAATAGTTATTATTGGTCAAGCCCCAGGAACAAAAGTACATGCATCGGGCATTCCTTGGGACGATGCCAGTGGGAAGCAATTACGGAAATGGTTAGAAGTAACAAATTCACAATTTTACAACGAAAAAAAGTTTGCCATTATCCCTATGGGGTTTTGCTACCCGGGCAAAGGTAAAAGCGGCGATTTACCACCACGACCAGAATGTGCACCACAATGGCACAAACCATTATTTGATGAATTAAAACATGTGGAATTGGTAATTTTAATAGGGATGTATGCCCAAAACTATTACCTAGGTAAACAAGCGAAGAACACTTTAACCGAAACAGTTGCTAATTTTAAAGACTATTTACCTAAATATTTGGCATTACCGCACCCATCGCCCAGAAATAGGTTTTGGCTGACTAAAAATCCTTGGTTTAAGGTGGAGGTATTGCCGGAGTTGAGGGATCGAATTCAAGATTTAATCAAATAGGTTTTTAATCCATTCAAACATTTTCGAAATTTTAAACAGTGAAACTATTTGAATTAAACCTTTGAGCGGGATTTTGGCTTTTACATCTATACCTAAAAACTCTAGTTTGAATTCAATTCTATTTTTCATTTTCATAATATCTAATGATTTGAAAACGAAAATAATTGCTCTTATTGGATTCGTTTAAGACATGAAATTAAACCCTATTTGCCTATGCAAAAAAACTCTCCATTTCTGGAAAGGTTTTAAAATAAATTATTCGGTATTAGTGGCTAATTAAAAATAGATAATCATCATGAGATTCCTACTTCCGTAGGAATTAACCATGCTTCCCCTTCTCCCAGCCATGTTTTCCTAAATACTGTTCACCGCTTTCTACAGCGCCATCTTCAATACTAGTTCCCATGGAGTCGTTCCATCTATTCAAATACCCAAATAGTGAAATTACACCCAGCATTTCAACAATTTCACCTTCATCCCAATGCTCGTAAAGGCGTTTTTTAATACTTTCATCCACTGCATTAGGCACTTGAGAAGCTGCTAAACTAAAGTCTAAAGCAGCACGTTCTGCTTCGCTAAACGCAGGATGTGTTCTGTATTCCCAAATGTTATCCAGTTGTTCCTGTTCGGCACCATAACGTTCTGCAGCACGAATAGCATGGGCTTGACAATAACGGCAACCAGTAGCATTACTACTTACCCAAGCAATCATACGCTTTAAGGCTGAGGTTACGCGCCCCTGGTTTGCCATTACAGCTTTGTTCAAATTAATAAATGCTTTACTAATGGCAGGTCGCCGTTGCATGGTTAAAACTGAGTTTGGGCAAAACCCCAAGGTTTCATTGAAGAACTTTGCGAGTTCCTTCGTTTCTAAATCGTGGTTTGCAGATAATGGTGTTACTAAAGGCATATTTTATATTTTAAGTAGTATTTTTGAGAACTACAAGTAACAAAAATATTTAAAGATGGCAGTTAAAGTTTCTACAAAATGGTTAGGCGAAATGCGGTTTGAAAGTACAAATCCGTCAGGGCACAATTTATATATAGACGCAGGTGAGGAAAATGGGGGCAAAAACGAAGGGTATCGCCCTAAAGCTTTAATGCTTTCTGGTTTAGCAGGATGTTCTGGTTTAGATGTAGCCGCATTGATTAAAAAAATGAAGCTAAATGTAGATGATTTTAGTATAGAAATTGAAGCAAATTTAACCGATGAGCATCCAAAATATTATGATAAAGTAGCGATGCATTTTCATTTCTACGGATCAGATTTAAATGAAAATAAATTGCAACGGGCTGTAGATTTATCTATAGAAAAATACTGTGGCGTAATGGAAATGTTTAGACAGTTTTCAGAATTAAGTATTAAGACTTTTTTTCATACTAAAACAGTATAAAGTTTTAACATATAACTTTTTACTTTAGAGCACTTTAAGTACTTTTACCTCAAATTTTTTTAAATGCGTTGGACGCTTAAACCAAAACCAGATTTAGAAAAAGTAAAACATCTACAGGAAACCCTTCAAGTAGATGAAATTATTGCTACATTGCTGGTACAACGTGGTGTTGAAACTTATAACGAGGCCAAAGCTTTTTTCCGCCCTAGCTTAAAACATTTACACAATCCGTATTTAATGAAAGATATGGATAAGGCTGTGGCGCGTATAGAAAAAGCAATTGCCCAAAAAGAAAACATTTTAGTTTTTGGCGATTATGATGTAGATGGTACTACGGCGGTGGCTTTAATGGCAACCTACCTAAAAACTAAGCACGATTTGGTTTATACATATATTCCAAACCGTTACGATGAAGGTTACGGCGTTTCTAAAAAAGGAATAAACTTTGCTTTTGAAAACGATTTTACATTAATTATTGCATTAGATTGTGGTATTAAAGCTATTGAGAAAGTTGAATACGCTAAGTCTTTAGGTATCGACTTTATAATATGCGATCACCATAGACCAGGATCAGAAATACCTAATGCTGTTGCAGTTTTAGATCCTAAACAAACCGATTGCAACTACCCCTATAAAGAATTATGTGGTTGTGGTGTTGGGTTTAAGTTAATTCAGGCACTAGCCCAAAACGATGGACTTACTCCAGAAGATTTATTGCCGTATTTAGATTTGGTAGCTACAGCTATTGGTGCAGATATTGTTCCTATTAATGGAGAAAACAGAGTGTTGGCGTATTTTGGGCTACATGTAATAAATACAAAACCAAGACCGGGCATAAAAGCAATTTTAGAGCAGGTTGAAAAAGCAGAACTTACCATTACCGATGTAGTTTTTATAATAGCACCAAGAATTAATGCAGCAGGCCGAATGGAACATGGTAACTTTGCAGTGGCACTTTTAACAGAAGAGGACTACGAAATGGCTAAAGTACATGCGGCAAACATAGACAACTACAATCTAGAACGGCGAGAAACCGATAAAGAAATTACCGAAGCTGCATTACAACAAATAGAAGCACATAAAGAACAAGAACGTGTAACAACTGTTGTGTATCACGAAAGTTGGCATAAAGGTGTTATTGGTATAGTGGCTTCTAGACTTACCGAAACGTATTACCGTCCCACATTGGTATTTACCAAAAGTGGCGAAAATTTAGCAGCTTCGGCTCGTTCTGTAAAAGATTTTGATGTATATAATGCTTTAGAAGCCTGTAGCGAACATATTGAGCAGTTTGGAGGGCATAAATATGCAGCAGGTTTAACATTAAAGAAGGAAAATTATGAAGCTTTTAAGCAAGCTTTTGAAGAAGTGGTGTCTAAAACGATAGATAGAAATTTATTAATTCCAGAAATTAAGATCGATACTCAAATTGATTTGAACGCTATTACCCCTAAATTCTACAGAATATTAAAACAGTTTGCACCCTTTGGCCCAAGTAATATGACACCTGTGTTTATGAGTGAAAATTTAAGAGATACAGGTTATGGCAAATGTGTAGGCGAAGATAAAACACATTTAAGGCTAACAGCAGCACAACCAAACTCTAACGGAATTGTTTGTATAGGCTTTGGTATGGGCGATAAGCACGAATTAATTTCTGATAAAAAACCATTTAAAGCGGTGTATTCTATTGATGAAAATGAGTGGAAAGGAAACATATCACTCCAGTTAAAACTTCGTGATATAAAAGCATAGTTATGGCAAAAACCGATCCTTATGCTGCTTTAAGAATTAAGGAATTCAATATTTTTTTACTACTACGCCTATTTTTAGTGTTTGGGTGGTCTATGCAATTTATTGTAATAGAGTGGCAAGTGTATAGTTTAACTAAAGACCCTTTGTCGCTAGGAATAATAGGTCTTATGGAAATTATTCCAGCTTTTACCATGGCATTGTTTGCAGGTCATATTGTAGATCAAAAAGAAAAAAGGAACTTATTTGCATTGTGTATCGCCGCTTTTTCCTTAATAAGCTTAGGGTTGTTTTTATTAACTTCAAATACAATTGTTGGAGATTGGTCTACAACATCTATTTTGTATTGCATTTATGCACTGGTATTCTTTGGAGGGTTTTTGCGTTCGTTTTTTGGGCCTATTATTTTTTCGTTGGTAGCCTTAATTGTCCCCAAAAAAATCTATCCTAATGCAGCTACTTGGAGTACCAGTACATGGAAAACAGCAGCAGTTCTTGGGGCACTTTTTGGAGGTTTTGCAATAAGTTGGATTGGTGTAACCAAAACATTATGTGTTGTGTTTTTTATGGTTTTGGTTTCATTTTGTCTGGTTTTTTTAATAGAAAAGAAACCAATATTGAACAAAAAAATTGGAGAACCCGTAAAAGAAAGCTTAAAAGTAGGTGTGCGTTTTGTGTTTCAAAATAAAGCTATTTTAGGCGCTTTAACTTTAGATATGATTGCTGTTTTGTTTGGGGGTACAGTAGCAATTCTTTCGGTTTTTGCACAAGATGTTTTAAAAGTTGGTAGCGAAGGTTTTGGTATTTTAAATGCGTCCATATCTATGGGGAGTATTGTAACTATGTTTGCTACAACTTACATTCCAATAAGTAAAAATACCGGTAAAAAATTATTGATTTCAGTATTTATTTTTGGAGTGAGTATTATAGGTTTCGGGCTCTCAAACATCTTCTGGGTAAGTGTTTTAATGTTATTTATAAGTGGTGCTGCCGATGGTATTTCTATGATTATTAGGCAAACTATTTTACAGTTGAAAACCCCAGATGATATGCGTGGGCGTGTATCGTCTGTAAACTCCATGTTTGTTGGTTCTTCTAACGAGCTTGGTGCTTTCGAGAGTGGATTGGCTGCTAAAATAATGGGGCCAGTTGCTGCTGTAATTTTTGGAGGAAGCATGACGTTAATTACGGTTTTTGCCATAGGTGTTAAAAACCCGGTGTTAAGAGAGCTAGATTTAACCGAGGATGTTGCTGCAAGTGAGCTAGAATAATATCTAGTAAACAGAACTTAAATTAGTAGGTTCTTAAACTAAACGCCTAAATTCGTGTAATTCGTATTTAATTGTACCTTTGCGGCTTAAAATATGTCTTTAACCTTAAAAATTAGTATAGCATGCAACTGTACAATACGTTAAGCGCGAAAGAAAGAGCAGAATTAATCGAGAAAGCAGGCAAAGATCGATTAACACTTTCTTTTTACCAATATGCCAAAATTAAGCATCCTCAAGAGTTTAGAGATCAATTATTTATTGCTTGGAACAAATTAGATGTTCTAGGCCGTATTTATGTAGCTACCGAGGGTATTAACGCCCAATTATCGCTTCCTGCCGATCGTTTTCAAGAGTTTAAATCGCATTTAGAAACTATAGATTTTTTAAAAAATATTCGTTTGAATATTGCAATAGAGCAAGACAACATGTCTTTTTTAAAATTAAAAGTTAAAGTGCGCCATAAAATTGTAGCCGATGGATTAAACGACGATACGTTTGATGTAACTAACAAAGGGATGCATGTTGGTGCAGATAAATTTAACCAACTCATAGAAGATGAAAACACCGTTTTGGTAGATATGCGAAACCATTACGAGAGCGAGATAGGTCATTTTAAAAATGCGGTAACACCAGATGTAGATACCTTTAGGGAATCTTTAGATATTATTGAAGCCGATTTAAAAGCACATAAAGAAGACAAAAACCTTGTTATGTATTGTACAGGAGGTATTCGTTGCGAAAAAGCCAGTGCTTACTTTAAGCATAAAGGTTTTAAAAATGTGTATCAGCTAGAAGGTGGTATTATTGAATATACCAGACAAATAAAAGCACAAAATTTAGAGAATAAATTTATTGGTAAAAATTTTGTGTTTGATGAACGTAGGGCAGAAAAGATAAGCGATGATGTTATTGCGCAATGTCACCAATGCGGGGCTCCTTTTGATGTGCACACCAATTGTGCAAACGATGCTTGCCATTTACTGTTTATTCAGTGCGATACCTGTAAAGAAGAGATGGATAATTGCTGCTCTACAGCATGTAAAGAAATACATGCACTACCTTACGAGGCGCAAAAAGCACTGCGTAAAGGCCAAGGCAACAGCAACGATATATTTAAAAAAGGGCGCGCAGACCATTTACCATACAAGAAAGATTTAAGAAATATTTTTGAGACGTTAAAAGTTGATAAGCTTAAAGGTTAAGTTATGCAGAAGATAGAATTAATGGCACCTGCTGGTAACTTCGAATCGTTACAAGCAGCTTTAGACAACGGTGCAGATTCGGTATATTTTGGTGTGGAACAATTAAATATGCGTGCAAGAGCATCCATAAACTTCACTTTAGATGATCTAGATGAAATTTCAAAACGATGTAAAGCTAAAAACGTAAGAACGTACTTAACCTTAAATACAATTATTTACGATCATGATTTATCTATTGTAAAAACGTTGGTTAAAAAGGCTAAGGAAGCAGATATTACTGCAGTTATTGCTATGGATCAAGCTGTAATAGCCATGGCAAGAGAAGCTAATATGGAAGTACATATATCAACCCAAATTAACATCACCAATATCGAGACGGTAAAGTTTTACGCCATGTTTGCCGACACAATGGTATTAAGTCGGGAGTTGAGTTTACGTCAAATAAAAAAAATTACAGAGCAGATTGAAAAGGAACAAATTAAAGGGCCTTCAGGAAAATTAGTAGAAATAGAAATATTTGGTCATGGTGCCCTTTGTATGGCAGTTTCTGGGAAATGTTATATGAGTTTACACTCGCAAAATTCATCAGCAAACCGGGGCGCATGTAAACAAAACTGCAGGAAGAAATACACGGTTATAGATCAGGAAACTGGTTTTGAAATGGAGCTGGATAACGAATATATTATGTCTCCAAAAGACTTGTGTACCATAGATATTCTAGACCAAGTAGCTAATGCTGGTATAAAAGTTTTAAAAATTGAAGGCAGAGGGCGTGCGCCAGAATACGTTGCCAAGGTTATTAAATGCTATCGAGAAGCCATCGATAGTATTGCTAACGGCACTTACAATAAAGCAGAAGTAGTGTCTTGGATGAAAACCTTAGAAACCGTATACAACCGTGGTTTTTGGAATGGGTATTACCTAGGGCAAAAATTAGGCGAATGGAGTAATGGCTCGGGGTCTCATGCTACTCAGAAAAAAGTATATATAGGCAAAGGTGTGCATTATTATACTAAGGCTGGTATTGGCGAATTTCAAATAGATGCCTACTCGGTTTCTATTGGCGATACTATTTTAGTAACAGGCCCCACAACTGGAGCAAAAGAAATGAAGGTTAGCCAAATGCTAGTAAACGATGCCAAATTACAAACGGCTAATAAGGGCGACTCTGTTACTATTCCTTTAGAATTTAGAATCCGCCCATCGGATAAACTTTATAAAATCGTTGAAAATAAAGTGGAGGCCTAATGGTTGTTATTACTTTACAGCGCAACAAGTGTATTGGTTGCAATTACTGTGTGGAATTGGCGCCACAGCAATTTCAAATGTCCAAAAAAGACGGAAAATCGGTATTACTAAAATCTATAGATAAAAAAGGCTTTTTTACTTTAAAATCTAATGACGATTTAATTTTTGATGCTTGCAATAACGCAGCAAAGGCGTGTCCTGTACATATAATTTCAGTAAAACAACGTTAGAGAGTGTTAATCCTCTTTTTTAAGTACTGAGATAATCATATATTTACATCTTAAAGTACTTTTTTGTATTTTAAAAAAATCAGGTATGAATCTTCTTCCGATAAAGCTTAAGTTTTAGTCGGAATCAATATATAAAATATGGCTTGTGCAAGTTGCTCAACAAAAGACGGCTCTCCAAAGGGCTGCAAAAATAATGGTACTTGTGGGACAGATAGCTGCAATAAACTAACCGTTTTTGATTGGTTAGCAAACATGTCTCTACCAAATGGTGAAAAACCTTTTGATTGGGTTGAGGTACGTTATAAAAACGGCAGAAAACACTACTACAAAAACACCGAAAATTTAACCTTAAGTATTGGCGATATTGTGGCTACTCAGGCACAAGCAGGTCATGATATTGGTATGGTTACCCTTACGGGCGAATTGGTTCGAGTGCAAATGAAGCGCAAAAACATTGCCCCAGAAGGTGAAGAAATTTTAAAAATATACAGAAAAGCAACCCAGAAAGATATTGATATTTGGCAGAAATCTCGCGATAAAGAAGAGCCAATGAAGGTAAAAGCGCGCCAGTTTGCTATAGATTTGAAATTGCAAATGAAAATTTCAGATATTGAGTTTCAGGGCGATGGCAGTAAAGCTACATTTTATTACACAGCCGAAGAACGTGTAGATTTTAGAGAACTTATTAAGGTGTTTGCTCGAGAGTTTAGAACGCGTATTGAGATGCGTCAGGTAGGTTTTCGTCAAGAAGCTTCAAGATTAGGAGGTATTGGGTCTTGTGGGCGTGAGTTGTGTTGTTCTACGTGGTTAACCGATTTTCGTTCTGTTAGCACATCGGCAGCACGCTATCAGCAACTATCTTTAAATCCACAAAAATTAGCGGGTCAATGCGGAAAGTTAAAGTGTTGTTTAAACTATGAATTGGATACCTATTTAGATGCGCTTAAGGAATTTCCTAAAACAGAGATAAAACTTAAGACTGATAAAGGTATTGCTGTTTGCCAAAAAACCGATATTTTTAAAGGTCATATGTGGTATGCCTATGAAGGCGAATGGATGAATTGGCATAAAATTACGGTACAGCAAGCCAACGAAATAATAGAAATAAACTCACAAAATAAAACAGTTACTAGTCTTGAAGAATATGCCTTAGATCTTGCCGAGGATACTAAAGTTGAGTTTGAAAACGTTGTGGGACAAGACAGTTTAACACGATTTGATAGTCCAAAGCGTAATAAAAAACGTAAAAATAATAGACGGAAAGGCAATCAAAATAAAAAGAACACTCAAAATAATCAAACAACACAGAGTGGTTCTAACACCAAAAACGAGACGTCTAAAACAAACCAAAATAAAAGAAGAAGAAACAATAAAAGAAAACCACAAAATAAAAATGCTAAGAATAACCAGAAATAGTGCTTTAATTCTGGCACTGGTTTTTTGTTTCATTTCCTGTGATGATCACCGTGTTTTTGATGCTTATACATCTGTGCCTAACAGGTGGCACAAAGACTCAATAGTCAGTTTTAAAATTAATCCACCAGATACTGTTAACCCATATAACTTATTTGTAAACCTTAGAAATACCAATGCCTATAAGTATAATAATTTGTTTTTAATTGTAGAAATGACTTTTCCTCACGGAAAAATTATTAAGGACACATTGGAATATAGAATGGCAGAACCTTCAGGGAAACTTTTAGGAACTGGCATAACCGATATTAAAGAAAATAAATTGTGGTACAAAGAAAGCGTTGTTTTTAACGAAGCTGGCGAGTACGAAGTTAGTATACAGCACGCTATGAGAGAAAGCGGTAAGGTAAATGGCATTACCCATTTAGAAGGTATTACAGATGTAGGTTTTAGAGTAGAAAAACCAAAAAATAATTAAACAGTTACATCGAGTAATTTCCATTAAGAGAAATAGTATCGATATGTATTAAAAATGGTAGTACATGGCAAAAGCAAAAACTAAAAAAGAAACTACAGAAGCCCAAGGATTTTCAAAGTATGTACGATGGTTCTGGATAATGTTCTTGGGAGGAATTTTATTTATAATTCTTCTGTTTTTATTAGCATCTTGGAATGTATTTGGTGAAATGCCAGATCATACGGTTTTAGAAAATCCTAAAACAAACTTAGCCACTGAAATAATATCTTCAGACGGAAAAACTTTAGGTAAGTTTTATTTTAATGATAATAGAACACCTGTGGGGTATGAAGAATTACCAGATCACTTAGTCGAAGCTTTAATAGCTACTGAAGATGAGCGGTTTAAAAACCACTCTGGAATAGATGCTCGTGGTACATTGCGCGCCATTTTTAAATTAGGACGAGGCGGAGGCGCCAGTACAATTTCACAACAGTTGGCAAAACAACTATTTCATGGAGAAGGCTCTAAAAGGACTGTAGGTAGAATTACCCAAAAAATAAAAGAATGGATAATTGCTACCCGTTTAGAGCGCCAATATACCAAAGAAGAAATTATAGCTCAATACTTTAATATTTACGATTTTGGTAATAATGCCGATGGTATAAGAAGTGCCGCGGCAATATATTTTGATAAAGAACCGAATGAATTAAGCTTAAAGGAATCTGCCATGTTAGTGGGGATGTTTAAAAATTCATCATTGTATAACCCAAGGCGCAACCCTGTTGGTGTAAAAAACAGGAGAAATGTTGTATTATTTCAAATGATGCGCAATGGTTATATTAGTGAAACCTTAAAAGACTCATTACAAAACACAGAACTCGATTTAAAATATACCCCACAATCGCATCGGGATGGAATAGCAACATATTTTAGAGGGTATTTATCAACCTTTATGAAAGATTGGATTAAAAATAATCCAAAACCAGATGGCACGAAATGGAGTTTGTACAACGACGGATTAACTATTTATACAACTATAGATTCGCGTATGCAAAAATATGCTGAAGCAGCTGTAGAACAACACATGCCTAGGTTACAAGCCGAATTTTTTGTTCAAAATACACCACAACGAAACCCAACTGCGCCATTTTTGGAGCTAGATAATGAAGAGATTAAAGATTTGATGCAACGTTCTATGAAACAATCTGAACGTTGGCGGCATATGAAGTACGACCTAAAAAAATCTGATAAAGAAATTATCGAATCGTTTCAAAAACCAGTTCCAATGTCGGTTTTTGCATGGAAAGACGGTGAGCCTAGTGAAATAGATACGATTATGAAACCCATAGATTCTATGCGGTATTATAAATCGTTCTTAAGAACCGGGATGATGTCTATAGACCCACGTACAGGCCATGTAAAAGCTTGGGTTGGAGGTATGGATTATAAGCATTTTCAATACGATATGGTAAAACAAGGAAAGCGCCAAATAGGCTCTACGTTTAAACCGTTAGTGTATACCGCTGCGATAGACCAATTACATTTTTCGCCTTGTGATGAGTTTCCAGATACCCCATTTTGTATAGAGGCCAACAAATACGGAAACCCCGAAGAATGGTGCCCAAAGAATTCTAACAACGATTACGGTGGTAATCGCACTCTTAGAAACGCGTTAGCTAACTCTGTAAATACTGTTACAGCGCGTTTAATTGATAAAGTAGGTCCGCAAACTGTAGCAGATTTAGCAGCTAAATTAGGGATAGAGTCAGAAATTCCACCTGTGCCTTCCATTGCTTTAGGTACACCAGATATTAGTGTGTACGAAATGGTTGGTGCCTATGCTGCTTTTGCTAACAAAGGCGTGTACACTAAACCAGTAATGGTAACAAGTATTGAGGATAAAAATGGTACCATACTATATCAATTTACTCCAGAAACACGTGACGTTATAAGCGAAGAAACGGCTTATGTGGCAACAAAACTTATGGAAGGAGTTACACAATCTGGTTCGGGGGCAAGACTAAGAACAAGAGGCGCAGATTCATACAGAGCAGATTACAGAGAAATAGTTACAGGTTACCCATACGAGTTTACAAATCCAATAGCTGGTAAAACAGGAACTACACAAAATCAAAGTGATGGTTGGTTTATGGGTATGGTGCCCAATTTAGTTACTGGCGTTTGGGTTGGTGGTGAAGATAGAGCAGTGCACTTTAGAACAATTACCTACGGACAAGGTGCTGCTATGGCACTACCAATTTGGGCATTGTATATGAAAAGTTGTTATGCCGATGAAACGTTAAATATCTCTAAAGAAGATTTTGAAGCGCCTGAAGATCTTTCTATAGTTGTAGATTGTTCGGAGTCTACTGGTGGAAAAACCATTATTAGTGATGATGATTTATTAAATGAAGAAGTACCTGAAGACTTAGAGTTTTAATTAAATTTTTTTAGCAAACTCAATAAAGAAGTCAACACATTCTGGATTGCGCATTGCATCTAAATTAATAGAGGTTTCTAAGGGCATTTTTAAAAGAATCTTCTTAATTGGAGCTTCCATTTTTTTGCCGCTTATGGTGTATGGTATGTCCGCCACTTCAATAATGTCGTCAGGAACATGTCTTGGGGAATAATCAGTTTTTAATTGTGAATTTATTTCTTGTTTAATGGCATTATTAAGCTTAAATCCAGCTTTTAATTTTATAAAAAGCGGCATATAATGTTTACCTTCTTCTAGTTCAAGGTTAATAATAAGCGCATCTTCTATAGCCGAAATTTTATTTACAGCACTGTAAATTTCACTTGTACCAATGCGTATGCCATGTCTGTTTAATGTGGCATCAGAGCGTCCGTAAATAATTAAACCCTTTGTTTCTGGGTTAATTTTAATAAAATCACCATGTCGCCACTTACCAGGATAATCTTCAAAATAACTCGATTTATATCGGGCATTATTCTCGTCGTTCCAAAAGAAAATAGGCATTGAGGGCATTGGCTTGTCTATAACCATTTCTCCTAGTTCGTCTTCAACGGGGTTTCCTTTAGAATCTAGCGCATGTAACGATACACCTAAGGCTCTACATTGAATTTCTCCAGAATAAACCGCATAAAAAGGTGTGCCACCAACAAAAGCAGTACAAACATCGGTACCTCCTGCCATAGAACATAACCATACATCGGTTTTTATGGCCTCATAAACATAATTAAATGCCTCTGCTGGTAACGGTGCTCCTGTTGAGCTAATAGAACGTATAGAAGTTAGCTTATGATGTGTTTTAGGGCTACTATTTTTTTTCATATTAGCAACCAAATAAGGTGCACTTGTACCAAAATGATGAATAGTCAACTCATCTGATAATGCCCAAAGAGAATCAAATTCTGGGTAAGTTGGTGAACCGTCGTACAATACAATGGATGCGCCCATTAGAAGTGCAGATTGTAAAAAATTCCACATCATCCAACCTGTGGTTGTAAACCAAAAATAGTTTTCGCCTTTGTGCACATCGTTATGAAAGGCCATGTATTTATAGTGTTCTAATAAAATACCTCCGTGAGAATGCACAATGGCTTTTGGTAGTCCTGTAGTGCCCGATGAATACAACACCCAAATAGGATGATTAAAATCTACGGGTTGAAATTGTATTTCGCCTCCAGGAACTTTAAATACAGTTTCAATATCAATATACTTGTCGCTAAAATTATCTAATGCACTTTCGTTGAGGTAAGGAAGCATTATTATTTTGGTTAGCGTAGGTAATTCTGCTACTATATCTTTAACCGTAGTTGTTTTATCATAGGGTTTACCGTTGTAGCGGTAACCATCTACCGCAAAAAGTACTTTAGGTTTTATTTGTGCAAAACGGTTTACCACACTTTCGGTACCAAAATCTGGCGAGGTACTAGACCAAATGGCGCCTATGGCATTTGTAGCTAAAAACCCTATTGTAGCTTCGGGAACATTAGGAAGAAAAGCTACCACACAATCGCCTTTAGTTACGCCCAAAGATTTTAAATAAGTGATGGTAGAGGCCACTTTACGCTCTAATTCCTTCCATGTTATGGATTTTTGAATGCCATTTTCATTACTAAAATAAATAGCCGTTGCTTCGGTTTTAGATTGTTTAAAAATGTGTTCTGCATAGTTTAACGTGGCACCTTCAAACCATTTACATTCGGGCATATTGTGAGACGATAAAACTTTGGAGTAGGGCGAATGAGATGTTACTTTAAAATAATGCCAAATGCTCTCCCAGAAGTCTTCTATATTTTCGGTAGACCATTCCCATAAGCTATGGTAATCGTTAAACTCTAAATTACGATGTTCCTTTAGCCATTTACAATAATTATTTAAATGACTCTTATTTTTAAAGTTAGTATTGCCTTCCCAAAGTTTTTTCATTCTATCAGTTAGTTGGTTTATGTATCAAATATAAAGATTTATGTGTAAGAATTAACACCAAAGCTTTAGTGGTGATTGATAAATGATGTTTTATAATTCTTATAAATGTTAAAATAAAATGTATTTCATCGATTATATGTGTTTTTAGTCGTTATTTTTGAAAAAAAAGTAGATATTAGCAGTCCCAAATCAACCTAATTAAAATAGATTTCCCCCAAATCTATCATAAATTTAAAAACTTATGGATATGGCCACAAATCTACCTGAACAACCTACGAAACGGGATAGTAAATTTAAGGAAACTTTACACCAAAATATGCAATTTATTAGAGGTGTTTTCTATCTCACAAAAAAAATATTTATGCTTTAGCCTTAAATAGGTTTGCGAATATTTTATTTAAATCTTGCTTAAAAAATCTACCAATTTTTAGTTTTTTTAAGCGAGATTTTTAATTTATATCCCTTTGGGAATAGCATCAATTAACTTTTGGGTATAACTTTTTTTGGGGTTATCATAAATAGTGTCGGCATCACCTAGTTCTTCAATTTTACCATTGTTCATTACCAATAATTGGTCTGCCATATACTTTACCACTGCCAGATCGTGGGAGATAAAAATGTAAGTGAAGCCAAAATCTGCCTTCAGTTCATTTAAAAGATTTAACACTTGTGCTTGTACCGAAATATCTAAGGCAGAAACAGACTCATCGCATACTATTAATTTAGGTTGAAGTGCTATAGTTCTTGCAATGCCAATTCGTTGCCGTTGCCCTCCAGAAAACTCATGAGGATAACGGCTAAAAAAGTCGCTAGAAAGTCCAACCCTATTTAAAAGTTCTAATACTTTCGCTTTTCGTTCTGTATCAGAATTATAAAGCTTATGCACAGTCATGGGTTCCATTATGGCTTTTCCAACAGGAATTCTTGGATTTAAAGATGCGAACGGGTCTTGAAAAATAATTTGAATATCCTTTCTTAATTTTCGAGTTTCGGATGTAGACAATTTTGTAATATCTGTACCCTTATATAGAATGCTTCCAGCCGTAGCTTTATCCAATTGAAGAATAGCATTACCTAGTGTAGACTTACCACATCCAGATTCGCCTACCAAACCTAAAGTTTCACCTTCATAAAGTTTAAAACTAACGCCATTTACAGCCTTAAAGGTTTGAGGTTTAGAGAACCATCCAGATTTTGAAATGTATTCCTTTTCAACGTTAATAACTTCCAAAATTGGTGGTTTACTATATAGAAGTTGGTGTGCTTTTTTCCGTTTTTCAGGAGTTATAATTTCAGATTTAAAGTTGCTGTTTAAAACATCTTTTATGGTTGGCAATACCTTTTGTCTTTCGTTTAAGGAAGGTCTCGCGTTAATAAGTGCCTTTGTATATTCGTTTTTAGGTGACTTAAATATGTCTGTAATACGCCCTTGTTCAACTATTTCTCCTTTGTACATAACTAAAACCCTATTTGCAATTTCTGAAATTAAGGCTAAATCGTGCGTAATGAATAGAATACTCATTTTAGTTTCGGCCTGTAACTCTCTAAGCAAGATTATAATGTCCTTTTGTACCGTAACATCTAAGGCCGTTGTAGGTTCGTCTGCAATTAAAATATCTGGTTTACAAGCAATTGCCATGGCAATCATTACACGTTGTTTTTGTCCGCCAGAAATTTCATGAGGGTACGCTTTAAAAACGCGTTCAATAATGGGTAATTTTACTTTTTCAAATAATGAAAGCGTTTCTGTTTTAGCTTCAGTTTTTGATAGTGAGGTATGTTGCAACAGAATTTCTTGAACTTGAGTGCCGCACGTCATAGAAGGATTTAAAGAACTCATAGGCTCTTGAAAAATCATGGCAATTTTTCTGCCTCTAATAGTTTGAAATCCTTTGGATGAAAGCGTAGTTAAATTAATATTGTTATACCGTATACTACCCGATGTAATTTTAGAAATTCGCTTGGGAAGCAACCCTAAAATGGCTAAAGATGATACCGATTTCCCCGAACCAGATTCTCCTACTATACCCAATATCTCATTTTTATTTAAGTGGTATGAAATATTGTGGATAACGTCATTATCATTAAAGGCAATGGAAAGATTTGTTACAGATAAAATAGGTTTCAATACTTTGTATTTTTATATACCAAAGATACTAAAATTGAAATGTGGTTCAGTTTTGAATGTCTTTAATTGAATCACATTGTAGGGTTTTTCTTTTTTGGTTTTATGGTATAGCCATAAAAACGCTAAAAGACCTAAGATAAATAACTTGGGTGAGGGTTTTCTGAAAAGAAAATATTACTTTGAACCTCTATTATTAACCTCTTAACGAACCAACCCATGAAAAAAATTACTTTGCTAAGTGTGTTATTATTTTTGATGACACAGTTTAACTTCTCTCAATCCCTTTCAGGAAAACGAATCAAGATTGCTAA
>NZ_PVEO01000004.1 GCF_002973595.1 Jejuia pallidilutea
GCTGCTCTTTTCAATACTATACCCCAGAACTTTTTTCGAAAAATGGTCCATTAAGATATGGATGTAATGTTTTGCACCGTCATCAGTTTTAAAAAAAGTTACATCGGCACACCAAACCTCATTAGGCATTGTAGTTTTTAAAGCGTTGTACCCTTTTTGTTTTGCATAGCTTTTTAACGTTTTAAACCCAAGTAATCTGCAGTATTTGTAAAAAGTAGATAACCCACAACAAAGAGCCTCATCTCTCACTGCTTTTAAATATATTGATGATTTAGACCAGAACTTATAGTCTTCATGCTCCATATAATGTTTTATAGTTAAAACTTCCTCTCGTAATAATTGGTTTGATATCCGCTTAGTACACCACTTAAAATATGAGGCTTCACATTTATGTATTACAATAGTTTTGTAGGTTTGATACGTAGTTCTAGAAATATTAAAAACCCTCAACGCATCATTAATCGCGATAATATCCCTTAAAGACTCAACAGTATTTACAATAAGTGCTTTTTGATCTTTATAAAGTGATTTTAAATTTTTTATTGGGGCAATCAGCTTATGTAGCGTATCACATAATGTAAAATACCCATTTACAATATTTTTAATATTTGAAGATTGATTAAAGCGTTTTATAAGTTGCAACTCTTGGTTTATGTATTCAGCTACTTCACTACCCTTGTATTTATTTTTAGCTTCCCGTTTCCACCTTGAGATATTTGAACTTGGAATGGATGATTTGAATCTTTTGGGCAACGCATTTTCAAGTCCTAATCTAAAATAGTGTTTTACGTTCGTATCCCAAGACTGCCTCTTGGGTTTATAAATAAACGAGGAGTCTATATTGGTTAAACCATTCTCTATATACATTTTTTGCCTGTAAAACTCTAAATAAAAATACATTTAAAACTGAGTAGAAACCTTATAAAATGTAAGGCGAAAAACTTTGAAAACCTTACTAAAAGTAAGGTAAAACCTTTCCTTATAAACCTAAAAAGTACTTACTTTTATGTATTATCCTAGTTTAAACATGAAATTAACAAACCTAATTATAACCTGCCTTTTAACTATTGTATTAGGCTGCAAAGGCATGAATATAACAGAAGCATCAAAAGCCCAGACCAAACAACAACTGGTTCTGGGCAGTATTGGTTCTGAAAAGCAGTACATACTTCAGCAACGTTTTAACGGTAGCGCAATACCTTCATACAAGCGTCCCATTAAGCTTGAAGTAAACCAAATTACTTTTAATAAACAGACATTTAAGCTATTTATAAAAGCGAATAGCTCGCAAGCTTCTAATGTATCCATTCAATATGTAGATTCGTTGGCTAAAAAACCAAATTATGTACAATTACAGGTTGTAGATAAGTTAGCAGTGGTTGAAGCTATGAACAACAGAGAAAATCATGGTATCAAAAACTATTTAAGCCATAATAGATATGCAAATGTAGTAACCAGTATATCTATGGCTTTAAACCAAAAGGCATTTGAGGCTATTACTACCGCCGATGCTGTATTCTTAATTGAAAAAAAACCTAAAATTTATGTGATGCAAACGTATCAAGATCATAAAAAATCAGATGTTATATCATTTAGCGATGGTGTTGTGTTTCAATACCAAACCTCCAATTGTTGTTGGCAAGAAAACGAGAGGCACCAGCTTAACATAGTAGATTTAGTTGGCAGCTATTTTAATTGCCCTAAGAATACTTATAAATCCTCATCTAGAGCCAAAAAGAACATTAACTATTATAAATTATAGGATGTGAAAAAACTAATTTCAATATTTATTCTTATTTTTTTTATGACTTCTTGTGATGATATTATTGAAGTTGTCGATATATCTGAAAGTACAGTTGGGGTCTTAGCACCAAAAAATGATGTGACTCTGAAAGAAGGAGAGATCAATTTCACATGGACTGCGGTAGATGATACTGAAACTTACAGGCTACAAATTGCAACTCCCAACTTTGAAAATGCACAACAAATAGTAACGGATTCTACCCTTACAGCAACTATGTTTACCAAGATGCTTAGCACAGGTAATTACCAATGGCGGGTGCGTGCAGAAAACTCCGATTATAACACGGTATTTGCAACAAACACTTTTACAATAGAAGAATAAGTTTTGGAAAAGAAAACAAAAATATATTTGTTGCTGGGGGCTGTTTTAGTGATTTGGGGCATAATAGGTTATAAAATTGTGAGTACGCTTAACCCAGACCCGATTACTCAAACAAAAGTTAATTTTGATATGGCGTTTAAACCAAAACAACATACTGAAACTGATACGTTTTCAATTCAATTAGCCCATCGCGATCCGTTTTTAGGAACGTTGCACAAAGAGCGGCAATCTAAGCCAAAAATAAGGCAAAAGACTGAAACCACTTGGATTCCTGTATTATATCATGGTATTATTACAGAAACATCTGGTAAAAACAAGGTCTTTATTGTTTCGATAAGCAACAAGCAGATTTTGATGAAACAAGGGCAAACTATTTCAGGTATATCGTTACTAAAAGGAAACGATACCAGCATTACACTGCGTTACAAAGGCACTACCAAAACTATAACTAAAACATGATTTGGCTTGGTAAAGTAAAAGCGGGTGCCTTACAATTTACTATGTTCATTACGGTAGTAATTGCCCTTTTATTACTAGCTTTTATTATATTAGTTCATACCCAAAAACAATTTAAAATTAAGACGGCTTTTGTAAAAGAAACCGTTTTTAACGCTGAAAAAGGTATTGGGTACGCCATAGAGAATTCTATAATTGGTAACGATACAGTTACCCTTGATTTAGATCAGGATTTTAAAACTCTAAAAATACATCGTGATTATTGGGGCGTTTTTGAAAAGGTATCATCCGATGCTAGAATAAAACATAATAGGTTTAGAAAAATTGCACTTGTTGGTGGTTCACAATCAAATCAAAATAGAACTGCCTTATATATTCAAGACCACAATAAACCTTTAGTATTGGTTGGTAATACCATGATAAAAGGAAATGTTTATTTGCCCAAACAAGGTATAAGAACAGGGAATATCTCTGGATATTCCTATTATGGAAACCAACTTATTTATGGCAACACCAAAACAAGCAAAAATGAATTGCCTGAACTCCAGAATACCATTATTGATACTATTAAAAGTTTACAAAACAAATTCAAAACGCTACACCAAGATCAGTTTATAGATTTAAGTATCAAAAGAAAGTACGAAAACTCTTTTTTTAATGCTTTACAAATGGTGTACAGTTCGAATACTATTTATTTGTCTGGTATTTCACTTACAGGTCATATTCTAATCCAATCGAAAACAAAAATTATAGTTGATCCATCTTGTGCTTTAAAAGATGTGGTATTGATTGCTCCAGAAATTGAAATAAAACAAAACTCAAAAGGTACGTTCCAAGCAATTGCGACTAATAAAATTTTAGTAGGCAAAAACTGCGAATTTAAGTATCCTACGGCTTTAGTTTTAAATGAAAAGAAAACAAATATTGACAATAAAAGCAATATAAAAACACCTCCTTTTTGTATTGGTAAGGGCTCCAATATAAGAGGGATTATTGCTTACTTTGGGAATACAAAAAACTATAAGGCACAAGTTTTTATGGATAAGGGCACTAAACTTATAGGTGAAGTGTATTGCAACAAAAACTTAGAAGTCTTAGGAGCGGTATACGGCAGTGTATACACCTCAGGATTTGTTGCAAATCAGGCAGGTTCGTCGTACCAAAATCATTTATATAATGCTACTATAAATAGCGGTTTATTGCCACAGGCATATTCGGGGCTGTTGTTCAAAGATTCAGAAAAAAGTGTTGCAAAATGGTTGTATTGAAGAAAATAAAAGCATCTACTCTAATGGAAACCTTGGTAGCGTCTGTATTAACTGTTATCGTATTTATGATAGCGAGCATGATTTTAAATAATTTATTTTCAAATACCATTAAAAGCAATACAAGGCATATTGATGCGCACCTAAACGAATTAATATATATGTATAAAAACGGAAAGCTTTCAACACCTTACTATGATGATTTTAATGCTTGGGAAATAGAAATCGAACTATTAAAAGAACAGCAAGAACAGAAGGTGTTGTTTGAAGCTACCCAAAGAGAGACACATCAAACTATTTCAAAACAAATCAGTGCAAATAAATTCTAAAATAAAGGCATTTACATTAAGTGAAATGGTTGTGGTCATGATACTCACAAGTATTGTCATAGGATTAGCCTTTTCAGTATTGACACTTGTACAAAAACACATGTTGAGTGTTCAGTTGAATTTTAAACATCAAACAGAACTTAATAAACTTGAACAATCTCTATGGTTGGATATGAATCGGTTTTCAAGGGTTGAATTTAATACAATCGAAGATGTGATTACTTTTAAAAATGATATAGACTCCGTCATTTATTATTTCAACGAAAAACACATCATTAAAGATATAGATACGTTCAATATTAGATTAAAGCATAAAATACTGTTTTTTAATGGTAACAAAATTACAGAAGGTATGCTGGACGGGATAAAATTGGAAACCTCTGAGGAATTTCAAAACCAAATACTCTTTGTGTTTAAAGAGAACGATGCAACTTATTTTGTAAATCATGGCATTTAATTTAGATAACATTACGGTAAAGCAAATAGATGCCAAAGAAAAGGCTAGATCTACTTCATTTTTACAAAAGGAAATTACACTTTTTAACAAGAGATTTTCAAATAAGGTTAAAGAAGATTTTTATACAGAACTAAGTGTATTATTAAAGGCAGGAATTACGCTTAAGGATGCATTAGAACTTATTGAAAACTCCCAAAAGAAGAAACAAAACAAAGACATATTAGCTGCAATATCTCAAGATATTATTTCTGGAGAAAGTCTTTCAGAAGCTTTAAGAGTCCAGAAACAGTTTACAGATTATGAGTATCATTCCATTAAGATTGGTGAAGAAACAGGAACATTATTTCAGGTTACAGAACAATTGGGTGCTTTTTTCAATAGAAAAAATGAACAGCGCAGAAACTTAATAAGTGCTTTAACTTATCCTATTATTATTTTAAGTACAGCGGTTTTGGTGGTTGCTTTTATGTTGCGATATGTTGTGCCCATGTTTCAGGATATCTTTAAACAACAAAATGTAGAATTGCCTACTATTACTAAATTTATCATTAGTCTCTCTGATTTTATGGGAGATTACGGTTTAATTTTGTTCTTAGTTTTAATTGCATTAATAGTATTCCAGTCTTTATTAAACAAAAGAAAAAGCTTCAAAAAGATAAAAGATAAATTAGTACTACGGTTGCCTTTTATTGGCCGTTTCGTTAAAGGAATATATCTATCACAGTTTACCCAAGCTGTATCATTACTTACAGCTTCAAAAGTCCCAGTAGTAAATAGTATCCAACTTGTAAAACAAATGATTAACTTTTATCCATTGCAACATGCCTTAGAAACTGTTGAGCAACATATTTTACAAGGAGAATCTCTTAGTAAAAGCTTAAGCCAGCATAAGTTATTTGATGATAAAATGATAGCCTTGGTTAAAGTGGCCGAAGAAACCAACCAGACCGAGTTTATTTTCGACAGACTAAACCAACAGTATAATACGCAGGTACAGCAACAATCGAAAATGCTATCCACCATCATGGAACCTTTTATAATTCTTATCGTTGGTGTTCTAGTGGGTGTTATTTTAATAGCTATGTATTTACCGATGTTTAAGTTGAGTAGTGCTATAGGTTGATTGTTTTCGTCCCTGAACTATGAAATATTATTTCAAATCTATTTTTTATAAGTCATTAACATAGTATTCTCCTGCAATCCATAGTGATTTATTTTGGGTAAATAACTTATAAAAACATAGTGAACACGATTCCAAATATCTAATGTTCACTTTGCATTGCTCTTAAATAATAAAGGAGCGCTTTATTATAAAAATAAAACTTAAAAATAACTTCTGCTTAAAATGGGATATCTATAACAATATTTCCGAAAGTTAAACTCGCAAAATATTTCTCGGAAAAGGGACGGCATAAAGCCACCGCTCCATCTACGCTCGTTTATTCCGTTTCCTTCCCTCTCCAAAATTTTGTCTTCCGTTTGGGTTGTGCATAAATATTGTTTAATCGTACCAGTCAGCTTTGACAGGTCAAAATCAAATTATTTATGGAAACAATTACCGAACATTTAAAAGCGGTTAATCTGGTTGAAATTTCAATCGGCAAGACCAATCCGAGAAACGAATTCAACGAGCAATCCATCCAGGAGCTCGCAGAAAGCATTAAAGAAAAAGGGCTGCTCCAGCCGTTGCTTGTAAGGCCATCAGAAAAAGGGTATGAGCTCGTCTGCGGCGAAAGACGCTTAAGGGCCTGTAAGCTCATCAATTTGGAATCTGTACCGGTCCAGATCAAGGAGTTGAGCGATCAAGAGGCATTGGAGGCCCAAATTATCGAAAATCTAGAAAGGGAAGATGTGCACCCATTGCGTGAAGCTGAAACCTTTAAGATGATGATCGAAAAAGGGAATTATCACATCGGTGATATTGCAACCAAGATTGCCAAATCAGAAAAGTTCATTCTGCAACGGTTGAGCCTGAACAACCTAAATGCCCCATGGAAGAAACTGTTCTACAAAAATAAAATCAATCTTTCAAAAGCATTGATAATAGCGCGTCTCGATAAGAAATATCAGAAAGAGGTAGCGCAGAATGCCGGTGATTGGAGCGGTGGCATAAAATCCGCCAAACAACTACAAAGCTATATCGACTCAAATATAACGGCGCTATTATCCAAAGCGGTTTTTGACCCAAAAGACGAAAAGTTGTTTAAAAGAGCGGGAGCGTGCGTTAATTGTCCAAAGCGTTCAGGCGCAAATAGTTCCTTATTCCCAGATGTCAAGGAAGCCGATAGGTGTTTCGACAAAGTCTGTTTTGAGACCAAAACCCAAAAGTACATTGAAGATGAAATCGTGAAAATTTATAACAATGCCGAAAACGTACATCTAATCAAATCCAAACACCAGGATATTGATGAGGGGCTATCGGAAAATCTGAAGAAATTAGGTGTAGATGTTCTTGTGGAATATAATGATTTTGAGACTGTTTATGGAAAGGACAAACGTAAAAACAAAATCCAAGGGTTTTGGATTGGCGGCTATAATCGAGGACAGTACGTGCCCATTAAACTAACCAAGAAGCAGAAGGTAAGGCCTTTAGACCCTAAAAGCAAGGAAAGTATTGAGGCCCAAATTGGGAAAATCAACATAAGGGCAAAACGAATGTTAGAGCTGGATGCAGAAAAAGTACATAAGCGAATCGTTGAAGCGATGAGCGAAACTGAAGAGCTGACCGTACTTGGAAAGCACAAACACTGCAAATCTACGGAAGTCATTAATAGGTTGATAGTGTGGAATGCATTGAGCTGGCCAAAAAAGGAACACTACGGGAAGCTGCTGGATATAGAAAAGTATGACAAAGAAGGTGCAAACGGACTGCTCAAACGTCTAGAGGAACTAACAAAAAATGATATGGCAGTTATCATCAATAATGTAGGTTTTGATTCCTTTAAATCATCGTTGCCAAAATATAGCGAAGCCAAGGCATTAAGGAATTTAGCTGGAAGTTTTGGAACCATACCTATAGAGGATTATGAAAAAGCGCAAAAAGAGATTGCAGACAAAAGAAAAGGCCGACAGAAGGAGCGGATAGCAAAACTCAAAAAATCGGTCAAATCTTAACGTTTAGGGCCACTAATTATCATTTGATGATTAGTGGCTTTTTAAATAACGTACAATCTAAAATATATAATTATGGAAAATTTAAAAGTAATTCAGTTCGATTTTGGTTTTGAATGCGAACCGATACCAGCAAAGGAAAAAGTTGTAAAACCAACTAAAAAGGACAAAAGCGATTTCGTTTTCGATTTTATGGATTGCCTTGCAAGTCCAATAATCGTTTTTAAATCCACATGGCAAGATAGCATACCAAAAGACATTCTTGGTAGAATAAAACTATCACGAATTATGTGCTCAATGACCAAAGAGAACATGGCATCACTTACAGAAACTTTGGCTTATATAATGCCAAGAACTTATGAAGCACCAATGCCAACGGAATGGGTAAATATTTACACATGGTTAGGTCTTCAATATGCAATTCAATTTAAAAAAGAAGAACAGTTAAAGGCCATGACTGAAATAGCTCCAAAAGAACTTTCAGCTTATGAAAAAGAACCTTTAAAAAACTTACGAATATGGATTTATGAAAATCGAAGAAAGGCACTCAAGGATATTTTGAAAAAGGATAGGGCTTCGGAATTTGACGGTGTTCTTGATATTCAAGGGAAGCTATTTTAATTATCAATATTGAACTCATAAGAATAGAAATTTGTAATAAGCCATTCAGCACATTCCCCTGCATTCCGCGAAAAGCTACATTTCGGGAAAAGCGCTTCATTACAAAAGTCTTGGACATAATCCAAACTTTTGACTTTTTCATTTCGTTATCCCTTTCCGTCCCGAAATTTCGGTACTGGAAAGGAACACTGCATTCTAAGTAAAAAGCATGAATCAAGTCCGCTTTAACCACTACTTAATGTTAATAATCCATTTTCATAATCCGTTCAGCATATTGCCATTCCATTGCATTGCGGGCAAAACGCTTCCCTAAAAAGTCTTGGACCCAATCCCAAAGTTCTAATTTCTATATTTTTAGAGTGGCCTCGAACAAAGGAAACCCATAACTTTTAGGAAATTTTTCTTCTCTATAAAAAATTTGGTATCAAGTCCGCTTAATAGGAGCAAAAATCAAAATGTTGGATTTTTCATCGGAGAGCCAAACCCTGAATTTTCTTAACCGGATTAGCGGCAAAACCTTCTTCGGGTTTTGCTCGACAATCCCTAAAAACCCAGACTTTGTCCCAGTCATTTTAAGGGGTTTATAATGGATGCCGCCTTTATTGTTTTTCGGGGCATCGAAAAACAGGCAGGACAAAAGCACTTCTAATTTCAACCCATCTGCTGCGCGGGCTTAACTTTCTGTACGCCCGCTCCGCAGATGCGTTAAAAAGAATAGCTAATGTCCTTATGGAACTTGTCAAGACCAAGCAAAGTTTTGAAAAAAAATAAGGTATCTACATCCTTGTTTTTAGCCCGTTGGTAAAAACTAAGTCGCACACACTCCTGATTTGTTTTCCAAAAGTCTTGACAAAACCCACGCCATCCATTGTGCGGGGCACGAAAGAAATAGAACAAAACACCCCTTAAAATTTAATCTGTTTTAAAATCCAATAGGGGAAATATTAATCTAATTTTTTTTAATCATGAGTACATTAAGAAACAAAGTACAGTTAATCGGAAACGTTGGGCAAGAACCAACCATTACAGAATTGGAGAGTGGAAAGAAAATAGCCCGTTTATCATTGGCGACCAATGAACGTTACAAAGACGGCAAGGGCGAAAAACAGACCGATACCAATTGGCACAACCTTGTGGCTTGGGGCAAGACTGCGGATATCATTGAAAAATATGTAACTAAGGGCAAGGAAATTGCCATTGAGGGCAAATTGACCACACGTTCCTACGAGGACAAAGACCAAGTGAAACGCTATGTAACCGAAGTAGTAGTTAGCGAACTATTACTATTGGGAAACAAGGAGTAACCTAAAAGAAAGAGGGTGTTACTTTCTACGGCTACACCCTCTTTTCATTATTCATCTTAAAACAGAAAAACAATGACTACTAAAGTTAAGAAATTAAAGGCAGATTTACAACAATTTTATGGCACACAGCAATTGTTTCAACTACCACTATTAAAGACACAATTCACGGACGGGGTATACTATCTAGCAAAGGAAGCGAAATGCTTTTGGCTGATAACGGACGCCTCGGTATTTGCCAAAAGCCTTAAGGATAAAAGCCATTTCATTACCATAGATTTCAAACGTCTTTCAGAAAAGGAAAGCGCCGAAAAGGGATGTGAAGCCATTATCAGCTATGGCGATGGCAACGAGAACATTTTGGAAACGCACCGATACGGCATTACGGATTTTCCATTGGAAGAACTGCGCCTGTACTTTGTGAACAATACCCTGATGTTACCGAGCGAATATTGAATTTAAATGATGCTATCATGATTTTTTTAAATTACAACAACCTCGATGCGGAAACCCAAAACCGATTGCTACAGGAATCCAAAAAGGACGTAGAGCAAAAATTTGGGAACGACCTTAAATCCTATGCTGAAATACACCATTTGGATTATGATACCGTACTGGAAGAGGAAGCCATTAAAAATCTCTACAGCTACCAGTACGTATTCAATATTTGACAAAACTAATACAAATAATGAACCTTTGGATGCTTAAGCCGATGTTCAAAGGTTTTTTAATTTTCCTTGGCACTTTAAAAAACTGACGTCCAAATTCAAGCATGTATCCAAAATCATATTTTTTACTATCAAAACTGTCCATTTGAAGCGAAGCTACGTTTTAGTTTCAAGCAGTAATCCAATATCTTTAAAATAGCTGGAACCCTCCGAAAAAGCAACTGACTTTTTAGTCAGGTGTTTGGAATTTTTGATCCCTTCGGGACAAAATATGGAAAAGCAAGAGGGTAACACGCAGGGCGATGTTACATAGATTATATTGATTTTAATTAACTGATAATCAATCGAATAAAAAAAACTGTATTTAGGTTAAGAATAAGGATTTGACGCAAAACATCCGTAACCCCAATAAAAACATCATTTTTTGCGTCAAAACAGAGATAATTAAAAAAGAATATGGATACGTTTTCTACCATAAGATTTAAAATAAAAACAGCAAATAGATTTAGAAAGTTCTCTTTACAGGTTGCCCAAACACATACTGAAGCCCTTGAATCTATGCTCAACTTTTTTGATTGGAACGACCTTTCACCAACAGATAATTTAGGGCTTAAAAGCGAAAGAATCAACAAACGTATCAATGCGGTGATTGCTATTTTAAAAAATATTGAAAAGCACCAGACCAAACCTACTACTATTATGTTGCAGCGTCTGTTTGAGGAAACCACCACCATTGAAAAAGAAGAAATCTTTGAGTTCGAAACACCAAAACTTATTACTGAAAATGAAGAACTGGAACATTACAGGGAATCCTACTACATCGCCCAAGAACAATTCACTACACTAAAATATGATCTAGAAAGCTTAATTGAAAAAGCGAAATATATAAAAGGAAGTTTCAGTCCTGGATATTTCAAATTGGAAATGACCAAAGCGGAATTTGAAGCCATTAAGGAGAGAGGTAAAATGTTTAAAAATGTACATCACGATAACACCACAAAAACTAGGAGATAACTATTCCCAATCGGTAGCCGATTTTGTGTCCTATTTAGAAAAGGAAAACGAGGGCAAACCCCTTGAGAAAATGGAATCGTTCTTCAACCAATATGGAGATAATATTTCTACAAAGGAGGTCATCCATGATATTGATAGTAATACGTCAAAACTCAAAAAAGCGGAACCAAAATTCTATTCCATAACGGTCAGCCCAAGCCAACATGAACTGAAACAATTGCAGAACCATTCGGAATCATTAAAAACCTATACTGGTGAAATCATGAAGGACTATACCAAGTCTTTTAATAGGGAGATAGAAGGCAGAGTAATAACTATAAATGATATAAAATATTATGCCAAAATAGAACACGAACGTACCTATAAGGGTAATGATAAAGCCATTAAGGAAAATGCTCCATATCATAGAAAAATTATAAAGCTAAAACGTGAAATCGCAGAAATAGAAAGTGGGAAACTTCAAGGAAACGTCAATGACAAGTTAAAACAAATCAAACAACTCAAAGGGGACGCACCGCATAAAATCAATGGACAAATGATAAAACAGGGGATGAAAAAAGAAGGGAAGCAAACCCATATCCATATTATAGTGAGCAGAAAAGATGTCTCGAATAGATATAGTCTGTCCCCAGGGAGCAAATACAAGGCTTCGGAAGTTGAGATGAATGGAAAGGTCGTTAAGCGTGGATTTGATAGGGACAAATTCTTTTCGGAATCAGAAAAAACATTTGATAAACTATTCGACTATAATCGTAATTATGTACAAACTTATAGGGCAAGAAAAGAGTTTATTAAGAATCCAAAAACGTATTATACCAGTATCATGGGGCTTCCTGCTAACGAAAGGGCCATTGCTTTTAAGTTGATAGGTAAAACAGGTATAAATACTTCATTAATGAACATTCCGACCAACAAGGTTCAGTTAGTGCTAAAGGCGATAAACAAGTTAAAGCGTGGTGTAGGAAAGGCCATCGAATCAGGATCCATAGGCATATGAACTTAGCGCTACCACATATCATCTTATATATTATAATTCCTGTTCTTTTTATGGGTACAGTTTTATATGTGTTCTTACACAAAGAAAAAGGTCCCATAACTGATAAAAAATATCAAGTTCATTTTAAGTTAAAACGAGGCAAATTAAAAATTGACAATGTAAAAAGGGGCATTTCTATAATAGGTTCTGCGGGAAGTGGAAAAACCGAGAGTGTTATTTATAACTTACTGCAACATTTCAGCAAGTACAGTTTTTGTGGTATCATCCATGATTACAAAGATTTCGAACTAACTGAAATAGCTTACTCATTGTTCAAGTCCAATCCCAACCTAAAATTCTATACGATTTCCTTTGATACCATCCATTATAAGGTAAACCCGATAGCCCCGAGATATCTGCCAAATGAGGAGAGCGTTAACGAAGTTTCAAAAGTACTAATACAAAATCTATTGGAGCAGGGGCAATCAACAAATGCCACGGCACAATTTTTTAATGATGCCGTTGAAGGACTTTTGGCAGGCTTGATCTGGAAATTAAGAACGGACTATCCAGAGTATTGCACCCTACCACATGTCATTGCTTTATTTCAAACTATAAACACAAAAAAACTAGTGGCATTTTTGAGTTCAAATTTGACCTCTAGAAGTATGGCAAGTGCTTTTATAAATGGTATAGAATCAGAGAAACAAACCGCGGGTGTAAAAAGTACCTTGGCGAATGCCTTCAAAAAGATAAGTTCCCAAAAATTGTTCATGGTGCTATCAAAGGACGAAGTGCCATTAGATATTAATAATGAGGACAATTTAGGGGTGATTTCAATAGTCAATAATCCTAAATATGAATCCGCCTATGCGCCAATAATTGCAACGATTATGCATACGGTTGTAAAACAAATGAGTGTGAGAAACCGAGAGTCATCCTTTATACTAATGGAAGAGGCACCAACCATAAAATTACTGAATATGCACCGTATTCCAGCAACATTAAGAAGCTATGATATTTGCACAATTTATGTGATGCAGGACAAAATCCAGAACGATATGCTATATGGCGATAAAGCGAGCAAAGCTATTTTAAGCAACCTATCCTATCAGTTTTTTGGAAAAGTGAATGATCCTGATACGGCAAAATATTATGAGCGCTTTTTTGAAATCGTTAAAATGAAAACTACTAGCGTGAACAAGGGAATCAATTTGAATTTTGATACACGTATCACAGAAGGAGAGAAAGAAGTGTCTAAACGTCGAGCAGATGTATTTTTTAGGTTAAGGCAAGGTGAATTCGTTGTTTTTGCAGATGGGAATGATAGAAAAGTTGAGTTTGAACTACAGGTTATTGTAAAAAGCTTACCTAGAGTTCCTAGAGTATGTTCTAAGGAAGAAATTAAATTATTGGTTGATCAGATATATAGGTGTGTAGTGCTGAATATATAGTTTACTGGATGTTTTCAAATACAATGAAAAGGTGTATTAGAAAATGTATTTCTAGAATATAGTTTTTCGAATAAATTGCACCTCCTTTCCTATGGAGCTAAGTAATGTGTACGTCTCATAAATTGATAAGTATTATATGCCACATAAGTTTTTTTAATTGAAAAATCAGTTTTGTTATTCTTTTTTCGCTAGTCAAATTTCTTTAAAAATCTGTTTTATTAAAAATTTGTTAATTTTATAATGTACAATCATCTGAAATACAATTTGTTGTGTTTTTTAAAAAATATCTTTGCTTGCTTTTTTTAAAGGTAGTTAATCTATCTACCTTGCTTAATATTCTCTTTCTATTTCCTCTTTACGATGAAAGGCAAGAAGATAAGCTTGTAACGTATCAAGATTCATTACAAGGTAAAAGTTATAAAGAACTAATTGACTCAACAGATGAGGCCTTTTATAACAATGATACAACACTTCTAAATATATACAGAAACTACCATCTAAAAAAAGCTAGAGCCGAGAAAAACAATTTAGAGATGGCTCGAGCTTATTATTCTTATATAGGTTGGGAAAATTTAAGTAGCGATTTGGCTTATAGCGATTCCTTAATTGAAATCACGAAAAATGAAAAATACGACGCTTATCCTACCACTGGATACTTATTAAAAGCTAAGCTTTATTACAATCACCATAATTACAATAAAGCTTTAGATAACTATATAACTGCACTTAGGTTGTCTGAAACTAAAAAGGATAAAGTAGGAGAATTGGAAGCCGTTTTGGGTATCGCAGCCATTAAGAATGTTTGGGGTTTGCATGAAGAGGCTCTGGACATATACAGGAAGAATTATTTTGATATTATAAAATCACCCCACTATCTCCGGGACTATTATTATGAGTACGTACAGTTGACAAATAATTTTTCACTATCACTTATTCGAAATAATAAGCTCGATTCTGCCCTCATGATAGCCAGAGATGGCATGAAGGCAACTAAAGATATAAATGATTTGCAAAATTACTACGACCTAGGAAAAGTCCATGCTACAGCTAACTTTTATCTAAAAAAGTATCCGCAGGCTTTAGATTCTTTACTGAAATTCTCATCAAATTATTCGGATGGTATCCTGATGGACAGCTACTTTATGATAGGGAAGATTTATCAATACCAGAATAAGGACTCATTAATGATCGAGTCTTTTAAGCGAATAGATTCCATTCATAAAATTATAAAAGACCCCTATCCAGAGTTAAGGAAAGTATATAATGAACTTTTTAAATATGCTGGACAAAGTGAAGATAAAGAACAGCAATTATATTATATCAACCAACTTTTGACCGTGGATAGTGTGTTAGATATAAACTATACCAATGTAAATGAGAAAATGCGTATGGATTATGATATTCCAAAGTTCAAAAAAGAAAAACGAATATTGGAGAGAAAGTTATATTCTAGACAACAATTGCTCATAGCCAGTTCTATAATGGTTTTTATCTTAATGTTGTTTTTGGTTTTCTATTATAAACGGCAGAAAAAGTTTAAAAAAAGACTCCAAAGGCTTTTAGATGGAGACTTGCCAATGGTCTCTGTACCTAAGGAAACATCTAAAATCAAACCCCTATCTGGAATTTCAGAACTTATTGTAGAAGATGTTTTAGAAAAGTTAAATGCCTTTGAAGCATCGAAAGCATATCTTTCTAAAAATATAACCCTGAATGACCTGGCCAAGGAATTTAATACAAATTCAACCTACTTATCTATGATTATAAATTATGTAAAGCAGGTAAACTTTTCAAGCTATTTAAAGGATTTGAGGATTACAAATGCGGTAAATAGTATTAAAAAAGACCCTAGTTTTCTAAAGTATTCCATGAACGGTCTTGCAGACCAATTTGGATTTACAACCGCAGAATCTTTTTCAAAAGCATTTCGGGAGAAAACGGGTATTAAGCCATCATACTTTTTAAATGAATTAAGAAAAAACAAAATATAGTTTAAATAAAGTACACGTAATTTATAAATGGCGAGTGTAATGTCTATAAATGAATAACACGCTTTTATACATTTATAAAAAATTATTAATCCAAAAATTGAAGATTATGAAATCAACAAGACAAAAAAAAACTAAAAACCAAGAAGGATTTGTCCCTAAGAGAATTAGTAAACCAGAAATGATTGTTGGAGGAGGTGGAGGACCTATAATAGATAAGGATAAAATAAGAACTCCAAAGCGAAGATAGACCTACTGTCAAGTCTCAATTTTAATGTATATGAAACATGTCTTTCTGGTTTTTTGTTTTACTATAGTTTTTAACTGCACAGGTAAAAAGGAGGTTAATGCTTATCAAAATTACCCATTCATAGAAAAGGTATCAGTAAGGGATACCTGTTTTGGAAACGTTATAGGCGATTCCTATCGGAATATAGAAAACCTTCAGGATACTGTTGTAATAAATTGGTTTGAGGCTCAAGACGCCCATACAGAAAAGTTTTTGGGACAGTTTATAAATCAAGAAAGAATTTCCGACCAGATAAAATCCTATTATTTCAATAAGGAGCAAGCAGTTTCAAGTGTAAAATATACAAATTTTGGGTCTGTTTTTTTTCTGAAAGCAGATATTAAAAACAGTATTGAAAAGCTTTACTACAGAAAAAATAAAAACGCTGAAGATGTTTTGTTATTTGATCCAAGAGTATTTAAAAAGAATCTAAATCGGGAATATACCATTAATTATATCCAACCCTCATGGGATGGACAATATGTTGTGGTTTCCCTGAATTATGATGGGCTTAAAAGTTCGGATATTATCATAGTAAATGTAAAGAGCCAAGAAGTGCTTCCAGAGGTGATTTCAAACACTGCACCAGATATCTATCTGGGCATCTCATGGCTTCCAGACTCCAGTGGTTTTTTATATCTATATATTCCTATTTTAGATTATAATGATGAAAACTACATGCTGAACTCTAGCACGGTACTACATAAGCTGGGGGACAATCCTAACAAGCGACGGATTGTTTTTTCATCAAAATCCAAACCAGAAATTACTGAGGAAGATTTACCCATTGCAAAAATATTGTCACCCAAAGACAAATATCTTATAGGCTATAAAGCTTCAGTTGAAAACTATTGGTCAGCATTCTATGCTGATATAAATGATTTAGATAAGGAGGTCATTCATTGGAAACCATTATATTCATCAAATGAAAAAGTCTATGCGGATTATGGCTATTTTATTAAGGACAAGTTTTTTTATATTTCTGGAAAAGAAGCGGATAATAGAAACATTTCCAGTTTTGATATTATAAAAGATGTATTACCGAGTCCAACCGTTCTGGTTCCTGAAAAAGAAGATGAAGTCATATCCTCATTGCAAATTACGAGCAATAGCCTTTATTACACTACCTCCAAATATGGGGTTGAGTCTTTTCTGTATGAGTATAAAGACAATCAAGTTTCAAAATTAAAATTACCACATGCTTCAGGAGCTATAAACATTTATAGCAGCTCTAATGAAAATTTTAATTTATATTTGGGTATAGATGGATGGACTGTTGATTATAAACGGTATATTTTTGATGGTTCCCAGTTTCAATTAGACCCATTATCAAACCACCAAAGTTATCCAGAATTTGAAGCATTGGAAGTGAAAGAAATTCAAATAATCTCACATGATGGTGCTGAAGTACCGGTCTCACTAATATATAGAAAGGACATAAAAATGGATGGGACAAGTCCTGTACTATTATATACATACGGTGCATATGGAGAATCCATTACGCCCTATTTTTCTCCTATATATCTTAATTGGGTTTTAAACGGTGGTGTGTTTGTTGTTCCACATATTAGGGGAGGTGGTGAAAAAGGAGATTCATGGCATAAAGCTGGAATGAAATCTAATAAGTCAAATTCATGGAAAGATATTATTGCCTGTACGGAATACTTAATAGAGCAAAAATATACTTCCAAGGAAAAAACCGTGCTTTACAGCAGTAGTGCAGGAACTGTATCTACAGGTATGGCCATGGTTGAAAGACCAGATCTGTTCAGTGTTTTTATTGCAGTTGTCCCCATGCTAAATCCTTTGCGTAGTGAAGCACGAGCCAATAACGCATCAAATTATTTGGAGTATGGTACAATAAAGGATTCCATCGAATGTATGTCACTAATCAAAATGGACCCGTATGTAAACCTTCAACCAAACACAACCTATCCTGCATCATTAATTATCGCAAGTTTTAATGATGCCCGTATTGATGCATGGATACCCGGAAAATTTGCAGCTAAGTTACAAGAAAGCTCAAATTCGGGCGCTCCTGTTTTTTTAGATATTATTTATGATGCGGGCCACGGTGGAGGTGATACCATGGAAGAACAAATAGAGGAATATGCCAGGGTATTTGCTTTTGCATATTGGCAAACCAACCATAGTTTAAAATAAACGAATGATAATAACGTGTTTCCAAATTTCAGGCAAATAGATACCAAAGATTGCGGAGCAACATGCTTGAAAATCATTGCGAAGCACTATGGAAAGATTGTTTCAATAGATGAATTGAGAATATACTCAGAAACATCCAGAACAGGAAGCAATCTTAAATTTTTGGCGAAGGCTGCTGAAACCATAGGATTGAAATCACTCCCTGCAAAAATTGATTTTAAACAATTAAAAGAAGCTCCACTGCCTTGTATTTTGCACTGGAATAAAGACCACTTTGTGGTGCTCTACAAAATTAAAAAGAAAACCTGTTTTATTTCAGACCCAGCTGTAGGTCATGTAAGCTATAAGAACGATGAATTTATCAAACAATGGATTGGTAATAATGCCAATGAACTTACAGAAGAGGGCGTAGTACTCTTATTAGAACCAACTTTGTACTTTCATTCTAAAACTTTCAATCTCGCCAGCCAATCACTGAGTTTTTCCTTTATTCTAAAGTATCTATCTAGATATAAATCTTTTTTGTGGCAGTTATTCTTTGGGCTGTTGGCAGGAAGCATTCTACAGCTCATTTTTCCATTTTTGACTCAAAGCATCGTCGATATTGGTATTAGAAACCAAGATATTCAATTTGTGTATTTGATTCTAATTGCACAATTATTTTTATTCGTGGGAAGAACAGCAGTTGAACTCATTAGGAATTGGATATTGTTGCATTTGAACACCCGTATCAACATATCCATGTTGTCCGACTTTTTTCTAAAATTGATGGGGTTGCCTATTGCTTTTTTTGACACACGAGTTACTGGAGATATTTTGCAACGCATAGGCGACCACGAGCGTATTGAAAAATTACTGACATCATCTTCATTACAAGTACTTTTTTCCTTGGTAAATTTTGTGATATTTGGACTGGTTTTAATGTATTACAGCATTTCCATATTTATAGTATTCCTCATTGGTAGTTTGGCATATCTAGGCTGGATACTATTATTTCTTAAAAAACGAAAGGTTCTGGATTACAGGGAATTCAAGGAAACAGCCAATGAGCAGAGTAAAGTTATAGAACTTATAAATGGCATGCAGGATATTAAACTACACAATGCGGAGCAAGAGTTTCGTTGGGATTGGGAATATATTCAGGCCAGATTATTTAAGATAGCTGTAAATCGTATGGCTTGGGACCAATATCAAGATATTGGTTCAGGATTTATCAACGAGCTGAAGAATATATTGGTTACCGTTTTGGCAGCCAAATTGGTTATTGATGGCGAGATTACCTTAGGTATGATGTTAGCGGTAAGTTACATTGTGGGGCAATTAAACGCACCAATAATACAATGCGTTGACTTTATTAGAGATTGGCAAGATGCCAAAATATCATTAGAACGGCTTTCTGAAATTCATGGAAAAGAAGACGAACATATTCTGGATAATGGTCTTGTACAGTTTTCTGAAACCTCAGATTTAGAATTGGTTAATGTCTCTTTTAGATATTCAGGAGTAGAAGTTCCAACTTTAAGAAACCTTAACTTGCTTATTCCCCAAAATAAGGTAACGGCAATTGTTGGAAGCAGTGGGAGTGGTAAAACAACTTTAATGAAACTTCTGTTGCAATTTTATCAACCACAAGAAGGGCTGATAAAGGTTGGAAACGTATCGCTGAAACACATTGCCTATCAATGCTGGAGAGAATGTTGCGGAACAGTAATGCAAGAGGGCTATATCTTTAGTAACACCATTGCCAGAAATATTACCATGGGAGATAACCCAGTAAATCAAAAAAAGCTTCAAAAATCTGCACAATTGGCCAACATCAGTAGTTTTATCGAGACGTTGCCTTTAGCCTATAATACGGTTATAGGAGCCGAGGGCATAGGACTTAGCTCGGGACAAAAACAACGTATTCTGATCGCGAGGGCTATTTATAAAAACCCAAAATATTTGTTTTTTGACGAAGCCACATCTGCTTTGGATGCCAATATCGAAAAAGAGATCATGAAAAATATGGAAACGTTCTTTTTGGGCAAAACGGTAGTTATTATAGCCCATCGCTTAAGTACAGTGAGAAACGCAGATCAAATAGTGGTATTGGAAAATGGCCAGATCAAAGAAACCGGTAACCACAAATCACTAACTGCTTTAAAAGGAAGCTACTATAGTTTGGTGAAAAACCAATTGGAATTAGGTTAATGCATGGAAAGGTCTGAAAAGGAAATAACCATACGAAGTGAGGAAGTCCAAGACATCCTAAATAAGGTACCATCAAAACTCATACGTTGGGGCAGTATTATTTTTCTTGGACTTATTGTGTTGATGATTTGTCTTTTATGGCTGGTAAAATATCCCGATGTTATAACAGCAGAAGCTTATCTGACCACTGATCCGCCTCCCCAAAAAATCTATGCTAGGGTAGATGCCAAAATCGATACGATTCTGTTATTTGATAAAGATTATGTTAGTAAAAATACGGTTATTGCTATTCTGGAAAATTCATCTGATAATAAAGATGTACTTTTTTTGAAGTCAATATTGGATACAATTACCTTGACCCCAGGGCAAGTGTTTTTTCCATTTAAGGAATTACCATTACTGTTTTTAGGAGAGGTTGAACTTCAGTTCTCAGAATTTGAAAATGCTTATTTTGAATATAGCATGAATCGAGACTTAAAACCTTTTGATGGTAAAATAAGAGCCAATAACACCTCTTTGGCAGAGTTGAAAAACCGTCTCAAAAACTTGATAAGCCAAAAGGAAATCAGTCGCAGAGAACTTGGTATTATAAAAAAAGATTTAGACCGTTATAAAGCTTTATTGAAAAAGGGTATTGTTTCACAACAGATGTATGAGAACAAGCAGGTCGTTTTTTACACAGCTTCCAGAGAATACGAGAACGCTATTTTTTTGATTTCCCAGATAAAAGAATCAATAGGCAATTCCCGAAGAGATTCCCAAAACATAGATTTTACCAAATATCGGGATGAGAACCAACTGTTAAAAAAAGTACTTCACTCATATAAAGAATTGAAAAGGACAATAAGTGATTGGGAGTTAAAGTATGTTCTGAAATCAAGGGATAGTGGTATTTTATCATTTGTAGAATATTTGGATAAAAATTACAACGTTTCCAAAGGAGACTTGTTGTTTACCGTATCACCAAGTCACACACCTTTTTATATTGCAAAAGTTAAAACTCCAAAGGTAAATGCGGGAAAATTAAAGATAGGGCAACACGTAAATCTAGAGCTTAATGATTATCCAGATTATGAATTTGGAGTCTTAAAAGGAAGCGTGTCCAACATATCAAATGTATCCGATGAAAATGGCGCCTATATAGTTGATGTTAAAATTACTAAGGATTTAAAAACAACTTTCGGTAATACAATTGCCTTTAAGCAGGAAATGAAAGGAACAGCAGATATCATAACTGAGGATCTGCGATTATTGGAACGTTTGTTCTACCAATTCAAAGACCTATATTCCAAATAAATGTCTCATTTTATTTCTTAGTGATAGCCCTTCAAAAAATTATTGCATTTAAACATATCGTAATTTATAAATACTTAGATAATATTTATAAATCAAGGTTTATTACATTTTCAAAAGTATGGTTTACTATCGATATTTAGAAAAGCATTTAAACAGCAGCAATTAGTATTAATATACCTTGTGGCTATTCTGCTTTCTATGTAAATACTCATTAAAGCTAGACCAATGGACTTCCCCTCCCGTCTTTACATATTTCAAAATGCATTGAAACAGATTCAAAAATCAGATTTGAATATTTTCATGAAGTGCAACGAGGCTATAGTATTAAGTCGAAAGTTGCTTTCGGAATTCAGAAAAGAAATTAGTACAAACGGTTTTAAATCCATTACTGAGGAAATCACTTTTTTTAAGAACTATAAACAAATACCTTTTAGTTATCTCATTTACTATTCCAAAATATATGCTTTTGAAAGTGAATTTTCTAAAGTGCCAAAAGTACAAAGGCAATCTTCCATAGATAAATTTAGAAATAAGGCTTATCAATTTTTAATGCGCCATATAGATTTTGTGAATTATATTGAACAGGGACAAACACATTTGGATATACCATATTTTACGCGAGGTCAGTCAGTTCAAATTATGATGATGCATACGGATGATAATTTCTACGACTTAGATTTCAATACTTCACACGACCATTTATTGGCAAAAGTTTTAGCCAGCAAAAGATTTATTGACTACTTAGAAAATCGTTTGCATGTATATCCAACGCTTTGCCAGAAATCTACGCTACAATGGACTTCCAGCAAGGTGGCACTGACCGAATTGATTTATGCTCTATATCATAGTAATACTATCAATTATGGGAATACCGACATCAAGGAGATTGCAGATGTAATGCAAAAATTGTTCAATTGTGAATTGGGAGATTTCTACAAAGTGTATTCAGAAATAAGAAATCGTAAAAAAAGCAAGACTAAGTTTTTAGATGAACTTTCTATGCAACTAATCCATGCGATGGACAAAATCGATTCTTAAGATTGTAGTAATTGTAATATTAAAAAAAACCGTATCAGGTTGACCTCCTGTCTTTTGTTTTTATAACGCTATATCATTTTATTTAGTGTATTTTTAATCTATCACCTTGTTAGACAGCCACCAAATTACACTAAAATAGTGTAAAACGGAAAATGTTAAAATTTCACCGTAGTCGGGTCAACTGGTGAATAAAACTAATTAAAACGCTTCAACTTTGTCAAACGAAAGTCAAATCAAAGCAAAGTCGCTGTCAAATTAATTAACGTATAGCGGCTTTGTTTATAAAATGAAGTAAACAAATGGCAGCAACAATTATTACCACAGATGATCTTCGAGAGTTTAAAATGGAACTACTCGAAGAAATCAAAGAATTGCTTAGTAACAATTCTGGACATCCTAACAAGAGATGGTTGAAATCTCCAGAGGTGAGGAAACTTCTGGGAATCTCTCCAGGAACTTTACAAAACCTTCGCATTAATGGCATATTGCCTTACACAAAAGTTGGCGGTGTGCTATACTATGATTATCAAGACATCATACAGGTGCTTGAAAAGAACAGGATTCACAATAAATTCTAAGGCCTCATTTTGGAAGATGTCAATTATATCAAACACCTGAATGCCGTGTTTTTGCAGTTCTCTTTGGATAGCCGGCTCAATCCCACACACATAAGTCTTTATGTGGCCTTGTTCCAGTTCTGGAACTCAAATTATTTTAAGGATGAATTTTACATCAATAGGGAAGAAGTGATGTCGTTTTCCAAGATTGGATCCAAGAGCACCTACCACCGCTGTATCAAGGAACTGAGCCATTGGAGCTATATTTTGTACACGCCATCCCATAACCCGTTCAAAGGGAGCAAAATCAAGATGTTCAATTTTGGTACAAGCTCTGGACAAGTGCTGTACTCAAGCCGCACCAATATCGGGACAAGCAGTGGACAAGCACTGGTACCTATAAACAAACATATACAAACTACAGAAAACAATAAAAACATAAACAAACGCGAAAATTTAAAAAATTTAAGTTCTGAAAAAACTGAAACACATAACAAACAAAATCCAGAAACTTCCACCGAGCAAGGTCGAGGTGTCCCATATCGGGACAACCTAAAGACAAGCACCGATAAGAATTACAATGAGCCATTATGACGAAGATAACGCCACATATCATCATTGAGGGCAGTGTGAAATATGAACTAGGAAAGATTCAGGGAAACCAAATTATGTATGATTTTGATAAAATGCTAATTTACCTCAATGCAAAAGGAAAACTCTTGTTTGGCCAGAAATTTAAACTTTATGACGATGATCGGGACATCCTTTTCAAGCTCTGTAATTATTTTATAAAGGATGAAGCCAATTGTAGAAAATTGGATATAGACATCTATAAGGGCATCTTGCTAACTGGGCCCGTGGGATGTGGTAAAACTACCTTGATGAAATTACTTAGGCATATCGTTCCACATCAAAGACCCTACAAAATGATCCCTACCAGAAATATTGTTTTTGGTTTTAACCACATTGGCTATAAAGTGATTGAAGATTATGGCAACGACCAGTTTTTTTGTTTTGATGATTTAGGTGTGGAGCCCTTGGGAAGGCACTATGGAAAGGATTGTAATGTGATGGGGGAGGTATTGCTCTCCCGCCATGATTTGTTCCTGAATAGTAAGGAAAAAACACATGCTACAACCAACCTAAATGCACAAGAACTTGAGGAAAGGTATGGAAATCGAGTTCGGAGCAGAATGCGGGAACTGTTTAATTTGGTGGCTTTTGCGAAGGGGAGTGTGGATAAGAGAGTTTAATCTGGTATTAGTTGTAATAATTTTTGGAAATCCGTAAGAAATTGTATTAAAATATTAATATATTTATAAACGATTACCGTAGAATGAAGTTTGACCGAGCTAATGGGAAATCATTGGCTTTTTTATTGTTTCAAAATAATTATTATGCATATAAGCTCACTATCCATAAGGAATTTCCGAAATTTCTGTAGGTCAAAATTCATCTTCAAAAAAGGCATAAATACTATTTTAGGCGAAAACGGTTCTGGTAAAACAAATCTTTTTTTTGCATTACGAGTTCTAATTGACGACAAACTTCCAAGATATATTAGATTTAATGAGTCTGATTTTAATAGAGGTTTAGGTAAATGGGCTGGCCATTGGATGATTCTGTCGGTCACTTTTGAAGATTTAGATGCAAGTGAAGAAGCCCAAGTACTGGCAGTACAATCTTCTGGAGATATGGATGGAAACAAAAAAACCGGAAGTTATTCGGTCTATTTTAGACCCAAATATCAGTTCAGAAAAGAGCTTTACGATTACTCACAAACAACAGGTAAAACTGTGGAAGGACTTCAACTTTATCTTGATAAGCTTACAATCGATGATTATGAAACATCTTACCTGTGTAGAGGTACTGGAGATTTCAGCGATGATAATACTTATAAAAAATATATTGGGGATTTTGATAATGTTGAATTTCCTAACCCCGATGATAAGGAAGAACTAATTTTCGGAACATTTCTGCCAAGAGAAATTAGTGTACATAATGAAGTTTCTTGTACGTTTATCAAAGCTCTACGTGACGTCGAAAGCGACTTACGTTCCTATTCCACTAATCCTTTAATAAACTTACTAAGAGGAAAAGAAAAAACTGTTGAAGTTTCTAAACAAACCGATATAATTGAAAGCATCGATAAACTCAACGACCAGATTAGTTCTCTTAAAGAAGTGAAAGAGGTCAAAGACGGAATTGATAAAAGTATTAAGGAGGCTGTGGGTACAACTTATGGGCCAAATATAGATGTAAAATCCGAGCTTCCGAATGATATGGAAAAGCTATTGCAATCGCTCAAATTATGGGTTGGAGACCCAGATGAAGAGGGCTATATGGGCAAAATCTGGGAGCTTAGTCTAGGTGGTGCAAATATGATTTACCTATCACTTAAGTTATTGGAATATGAGAAAATAAGGACAGATAGAATTGCAAATTTTCTTCTTATAGAAGAACCAGAAGCACATATTCACACACATATCCAAAAAACACTATTTGATAACGTACAAACAAATAGAACCCAAGTTATCATTTCAACCCACTCTACTCATATTTCATCCGTTAGCCGTATAAGTTCAGTAAATATCTTAAGTCGAACAAATAAACAAACATTGGTATATCAACCAGCAAACAATCTCGATGATGAATATATAACAAGAGCCGAAAGGTATTTGGATGCCATAAGAAGTAACTTGCTTTTTGCAAAAGGTGTTGTCTTGGTTGAAGGGGATGCAGAACAAATCCTCATTCCTCAAATGTTCAAAAAGGTCTTTGGAATTTCGCTCGATGAAATTGGGGTCAGTCTTGTAAACATTGGAAGCACAGGTTTTAAAAATGTTGCAAGGCTTTTTCATGGAGATAGAATTCAAAAAAACTGTGCGATATTAACCGATTTAGATGCCAGTATAGTTGATTTACCTGCAAATGCAGATGATGATTCTACTTATGAAAAGCATTGCAGAGCTTCGGAAGTTAGTGGTGCTGAAAGAAAGATAAAACTTGATAAATTTTGCAACAAAAACAGCTTTTTATCCCCTTTTTACTCTAGCTATACTTTTGAGGTAGATGTACTCATGAACGGTAATAGTCATGAATTCATTGAATCACTTGATGAAATTTTTAAACAACAAGCAGCTATTGAAACTTCAAAGAAAAAATTAGAGGACAAATCAGTTTCAATAGCCGGTGTAGAAGTTTTGCGATTGGCAGATAAAAAAGGTAAAGGTTGGCTTGCTTTGGTTGTTGCAGATAATTTAGTTTACAACACATATATTCCTGAGTACATTTTGAAAGCTGTTGCTTTTGCATCTTCCCATCTAAATAATGCATCTAAAGTTAAAACTGCTAAATACAGGTTACGAAAAATTAGCCGCAGTAAAAATGATAGTTATTTTGAAGTAGCATCAAAAGTCAGCTTTAAGGGGAAAGAAGACCAACAGGTTATCGATGAGTATATTGCCAGTTTTCCTAATGACCAATTTGCCAAATTCTTGTCGTATTTATGATTTTAGATACTCTAAGCGACCAACAGAAAGATGCCGTTATTAAAGTCGGTAATGTACTTCTTACTGCTTGCCCAGGAAGTGGAAAAACTCGGGTAATCATCCATAAACTTGCTCATGCTTTAGAAAACGTTGATGAAGACAGTAAACAAAGAGTAGTGGCACTTACCTTTACCGTAAGAGCTTCTGAAGAAATATATCGCAGATTAAATGCGATGGGTATAAACAGTAAACGTGTTTGGTCTGGCACTTTGCATTCGTTTTGTCTTGAATGGATTATTAAACCTTATTCCTGTTATTTGCCTGAACTTGAAAATGGATTTTTAATTGCAGACGAAACTTATGCTTCGGGTATTATAAGTGAACTAAAGGAAAAACATAAACTGAAACCCATTGATCCGATTAATTTCAGATTTAATAGGGACGGAACATTTGCTGAAGCAAAAACTATTCAGAAAAGGATACTTAAAGAATATCACGAAAGACTGCAATCAGAAAAGTTAATTGATTTTGAACTTCTACTTTATTACTCATACAAACTTTTAACCAAGCATCCGAAAATAAAAAAAACGCTATCAAACATTTTCAGCCTTATATGTGTTGACGAATACCAAGATACACAGGATTTGCTTTATGCAATTATTTCCTCCATTATTATAACAGGGGAGGGTAGCTCAAATCTTTTTCTAGTTGGAGATACTGACCAAGCAATTTATGCTTCTTTAGGAGGTGTAGCCAAAAGTCTGGAGGAAATACAAAATGAATTGAACACTTTACCCATTGAACAACTTACGCTTTCAGGGAATTACAGGTCAACACAAAGAATTATTGATTTTTATTCAATATTCCAGACAAATCCAATTAAAATCGAAGCAATTGGCAAAAATAAAGACGATGATAGCATAATAACCTACAACAATACAATTGAAAAAGGATATTTGGTTGATGAAATCGCACGACTTATAGAGTATAGTTTAGATAACGGAATTCCAGAAGGCGAAATTTGCGTATTGGTGCCACAATGGTGGTTAATTACTACAATAACGAAACGGTTAAGGGCTAAATTGCCAGATGTGAATTTTGATGCTTCCGGTCTAGCACCAATGTCGAAAAACCGAAATAACATTTGGTATAAATTATCTAGATTGTTCTTGACACAGCCAAAGCCAAGAATATACTCGTTACGATACAAATGGTGTACTGATGTAATTGAAAATTTCAAAGAACACACGAATACAGAATTCAATGAAAAGTATCAAACTGAAAGAAACGTCTTAAAACTAATTAATTCAATATCATCCGATGAGACTGAAGGCATCGATTATTTAAATGACTGTTTTGACCAATTTTTGGATGCTGTTGGTATTGACCAAACCATTTACGAGCAACTTCTTATAAACAGAAAGACTTTCTTTGATGTTATAAAGAGCCGCCTTGAAGACCCAGATTTTCAAGTTCCAAGTGATATAATGTCTTTTATGAGTTTTTATAGAGAAATGTCAGGTGTTGTCATCAATACTTGCGTAGGTGTTAAAGGAGAAGAATTTGAAACGGTTATTGCCTATGGTTTGTTAAATGGATTTGTACCACATTGGAATGACATTTTCAATGCAGACCCTGTTGCCGCTTCAAAAAAATTACTTTACGTGATTTGTTCAAGGGCAAAGACCAATTTACACTTGATTTCAGAAACGGGAAGAAAAACCAAAAGAGGAAACCCGTTAGAGATTACCCCAGAATTGCAAAATCTTGATTTTGAATTTGATGAGATTTAAATGTTACAATCCGTTTGTAAGGATTTAAAATAAAATGAAGAAAATAAATTTAGAGCAAAAATCATTAGAAATTCAAAATATAATTTCTAGGTACACAAAGGAAAGCTTTGTTTGCTTTTTTGCTGATTTCATAAGGCACCATCCGGAAAGAAGAAATACAGGGTTTTCAGAGAAATTCAAGTCAAAACTAAAAGACTCTTTATATTTAATAATGTTAAGGCTTTCAACACCATTGGAAGGTAAAGAAGAGCTTCGTTATTCAAAAGAAAGCGATTTAGTACTTCAGCAAGTTGCCGATATTCTGTTGGAGATAGTTAGTTTTTATTTATCAGAGAATTATGATGAATTTGATGAGATTACTGATAAAAGGCAAAGGCTACTTGTTCACGAATTAGCGTTTAAAAATTACTTCCAAAATGGAATATTGAATTACAGAGAGCAAGAGATAAATAAGGTCATTAGGATGTTTAAACCCTACCAAGATAAAACTCAGAAAAGATTGGGAATCGATTTAAAAACCTTGATTGATTTATGTACTCATTCTGAATTAATATATCGAGCAAAATCAATAAATTCAAAGTCATTTATCTTGGACAAAAAATTTGACAAATTGGCTCGGCAATCTGCAAATGGATTATTAGCTGAGAATGAGTTTGCTGATAAGCTTTTGGAACTTTCCGATGAAACCCAAGAAAGTTTTTTGAATTTTTTTGAGAATCCCCATCAATGTTTACTTTTTACCAAACAAGACTTTCTTCCTTCTATTGAAGAAAAGTATATTGATATTTTCTGTGATTTGTTTTCGATTGACATTAAGGATACCCACAGTAATTTGTTCTATTCCCAACAAAATCCTTTAGAAAATAAACCGATTATAAAAATTAGTAATAATAAGTATCTAAACATCTATCAAAAACAATTGCCTTCAGCTTTGTATGACTTACTCTATACCACTCTAACCCAGACCAAGAAAGAAAAAGAACAACTAAACTTTCGTAAAGGAAAAGTTGTTTTGGAAAACCACACTTTAGAATTATTCAAGAAGTTCTTCAAAAAATCAAAGAGGGTTAGTTTTTTCACTAACTATTACATAAACAATCATCCAGAAGAAAAAGACATCTTAATAATTGCAGATAAAAATGCCTATATCATTGAATGTAAAGCATCAAGATATAGAGAACCGAGAAGAGATACAGAACAAGCCTATCAAAGAATTAAATCAGACTTTGCCGACTGTATTCAAAAAGGGTATGACCAATGTTATCAGGTGGAACAAGAATTAATAAACAATGAAAAAGTTGTTATTGCTTTTAAAGGTAAATCGGAAGTAATTCTCAGAAATGATATTCACGAAATTTTTTCCATTGTAGTTACTTCAGAAAGATTTGCTTCCATACAAACGGATTTAGGCTTATTACTTAAAAAAGATAATGCTGACCCCTATCCTTGGTCAATTTATGTTGATGATTTAGAAACTTTTTTGAAAGCAATTTATAATAGATTTAGTAATCCTTCTAGAAAGATTTTTGAGTTTTTGGAACACAGGGAATTGCTACATAAAAGACTTATAACAAATGACGAATTGGATGTTTGTGCTATGTTTTTACAAAATCCAAAACATTTTAAAGAATTATGTGAAAGTGAATATGTTGTCTTTACCGACCCTACGTTGCAAAATTATTTTGACAAATTATATTTTGACAAAAAACTAAAGTTTAAAATTGAGGATTATTAATTTTAGTTATTGCCTTAAACACTACAATAATAATTTCTCTCAGAATCTTCACAATCTCAATAAATAATTCCTTCATAATCCAATATTTAAACAGTTAAACAATCCCATTAGAATGGCTAATGCAGTTGCTCTAATATTTTTTGGTTTTAAAAAATAATCCGCTTCATCTGTGTTCGTAACAAAGCCCATTTCAATGAGAATTGAAGGGCAAAACGGAATGTCATCACGTAATACTTGAAAATTTGCAAATTGAATACCTCTCTTTTTAAAGCCTAATTTAAGGCTACTTTCTTCCAGAACCGATAGTCCTACCGCAATCGATTCTTTTATACGTGTTTCGGATTCCTTTGCATTATGCACGTAAACTTCCATTCCTCTAGAGTCGCTTTGAGAGGCATTACAATGCAAGGATACAAACACATCAGCCTGAATACTTTTAGCCAATCGACTTCTATCTGATAAGGAAATTAAAGTGTCCTTATATCTGGTTAGATAAATATCAAACTCGTTATTCAAGATTGTTTTATTGAGCCTTAAAATCTCTTTGGCGACATTCAAAACAACGTCCTTTTCTTGGACGCCATTTATTCCAATTACACCTGAGTCTTTTCCACCATGTCCAGGGTCTATTACAATCACTTTTTGTTGCCCGAAAATAACACAGAATTGTAGCATCAAAATCATAAAACTGAGGTTTTTGAGCTCTAACCATTTCCAAAATTTTAGAGTTATCAACATAGCTCTTTCCAATTTTCATAAGATTTGATACCAGTTCTCATCAAATAAAAACAATTTTTATCAATATTTATTTTATTCACAATTTGCTGAATATCAGTTGTTTGAATTGCAATATATACTATTTTTAAAATATCAAAATTGAAGTAAAATCTAAATCACTTTGAGTATGAAAAAATTACATTATGTAACTATCCTAACATTGCTTATTTCAAGTACGACTTTCGCACAAATTGGAGGCATCGAAGATTCAGTAAACGATGTTTCCGATACTATCAGAACCATTTTTCCTATTATTCTGGGCGTTATATTCTTAATTGGCTTCCTATTTAATGCCGGACATTTCTTTGGCGAGAATGCCGATTTAAAAAAAGGCATTACCCGCGTATTGGTTTTTGTATTGATTGCGGGAGCAGTAGTAGGCATCTTTACTTATCTCATTAGCATCGTAGTCTAATGAAAAGGTTCGAAGTCTATAAAAACATACGCAAGCGAGCCGTGATAATGGGTCTGCCCATATCATTGTTCGCTTTAATGATGACGGTTGTTATAGGTTCATTGCTGTTCATCATCTTTTCCTTCAGCTTTACTGTTATCATTTCGGTATTTCTTCTGAACGGTGTATTGTATATCGCTTTGACCCACATAACCAAGAATCCTGCTTTGATGTATATCAAAAAAGTATTCCCACAAACAATCAGCAATAAAAAAGGAAGTCGTTTACACTATGAAAAAAATTAACCTATCGGCATATCATCCTATTCTGGACATTCAAGACCATATCGTTTTTGCCAATAACGGCAATGTGGTGTTGGGCTACCAAGTGGACAATCCCGAAATCTATTCCCTTGCGGAAAAAGATTTTGAGGACATTCACGGTTCGTGGTTTCAGGCATTTAAATCATTGCCTGTGGCCACGGTTATCAATAAACAAGACATTTATCAAAAATCGGCATATTTGGCCGAAGAACTGCCAAATAAAACTTTTCTGCAAAAGGCGACCCACGATTATTTTAAAGATCGGGAATTCATTAAGCATTCGTCTTACTTATTCTTCATACTTCCGTATAATAAAGCGTTGAACGCCTCAAAATTCACCAATCCGTTCCGGAAGGTCGAAAAGGGAATCCATAAACAAATAGACCATAATCTTCAGGAATTTATCGCTTCGGTAAACGATGCCGTTTCCTTTGTAAACAATAGCCGAAAGGTATCATTGATGCCAATGGCACCTTCTGATATTCTCACTCTTACGGACAAATACTTTAATGGGTTCAACAAGGGTTTTGATACTGATATTCAATTGAAAAAATCGAATATTGAAATTGGGGATTATCATTTTGATGTATTGGCTCTTAATAGTGAACTGTGTTTTGGCGATGTGGTTCAGAGCAGCAAGACCAATGATAAATTTACTTCGGACGATTTTGTGTTCCACCAAGGATTTATTGACGGATTGGGTCTGAATTTGAACGAAAACCACATTGTCAACCAAATCATTTATTTGGATGACAAGCACAAATGGCGAAAGCTGTTGGATAAGAAAATTGAGGAACTCAATAAGAGTTCTAATTTTGGAACACAGAACAAAGTCATTTTAAAGAAGATTGAGGATATTGTTGCAAAAATCAATACCGATGATAGTTCTAGAATAATTCGAGGACATCTGAACATTATATTTTGGGATAAGGATGAAGCACATTTAGAAAGGATTGCCTCAAAGATAAAGACCGAGTTTAAAGAACTGGATATTGTGCCTTATTATCCTAAAGGCGAAGAACGCAAACAGTATTTCTTAAACTCATATTGCTGCTTTACTTCCAACTTTTCAAATGAAGACTTATTTGTAACCGATTTAAAACACGCTCTTTGTCTATATATCAACAATACCAATTATCAGACAGATGCCACAGGTGTTATCTTTAATGACAGGCAACATAATATTCCGGTCTTGAAGGATGTTTGGGATGAAAAAAAGAAACGCATCAAGGCAAGAAACTTTGCCATTTTCGCACCTACGGGAGAGGGAAAATCCTTTTTAGCAAACAATATACTACGCCAATATTTTGAGCAAAATGTTAGACTGGTCATTATAGATTTGGGTGGCTCGTATGCCAAATTCGCCAAACTCTATCCCAATGACCATATCATCCTTCGCTATGAGCAGGGAAAAAACTTAGGTATCAATCCATTTTATATCTCTGATGTCAATGATTTGACACCAGAGCGGTTAGAGGATTTGGCAATCTTTATTTTGGAACTGTTAGCTTCAGGTAAGGCAACGACCAAAGCCGAAGAAGTTGCCGTAAAAAAAGTACTTCGCTACTACTATCTACAGAATAGTGATAGTACCCATTCGCTTGAAAATCTGTATCAGTTTGTGGATGCCAAAAAGGACACCCTTTTAAAAGAACTGCATATTCAAGACCAGCATTTCAGCATCTATGATTTTTTGCACATCCTTTCAGAATATGTGGATGATGGTTTGTACAGCTTTTTGTTCAACGTAAGTGAGGACCAGACCTATAAAATTGAAGATAAACGATTAATCGTTTTTGAACTTGATGAAGTCAAGGACAACAAGGAAATCCTTTCGGTAATGTTGAAGTTGATTAAGTCGGCCATTCAAAGGACCATTTGGCGAAACAAAGCTGAAAGGGGTATTATCTTATTTGATGAGTTTGCAAAACAGCTCAAATTTGGGAATGTACTGGAAAGTGTGGAATTCTACTATCAGGCCATTAGGAAACAAAATGGAGCTATTGGGATTATTCTGCAATCCATCAACCAATTGCCCGATAATTCCACATCAGCAAGTATTCTTGAAAACACACAGATTATTTACAGTTTGCGGAATGAAAAAGGTTATGCAGAATTGAAGAACAGGCTCAACCTTTCCAGTCACGATTTAAACCAGTTAAAATCCATTCGCAACAACCTAACCGGAATACGGAAATATACCGAAATGTTCATCAAGATCGGAAAGGAAAGCAACATTTTTCGATTGGAAGTACCACCAGAAGTATTCGCTGCTTACCTAACCGACGGACAAGAAAGTGACCGCATAATGCGGATTTATGAAGAAACAAAAAATATGGAAAAGGCTATAAAGCAATTTATTAACTCTTAAAACTAAAATTATGAAGAACACTATCAGGAAATTATTGTTTTCTGCACTATTTGTAGTGCTAATCGGAAGCAACGTTTCAGCCCAGGGAATGCCTGTGTATGACAACACAAATTTTATAGGTCTCGCCAAATCCTTGGTGGAGTCTGCGAAACAAACATCGGAGCTTTTAAAAACGGTTCGATTTCTAAAAGAGCAAAAAGAACGCATCGAACAGGTGAGCAATGTAATCAAGCAGCTTAAAGCAGTTAAGGAACTATACCGAAACAACCAAAAACTCTACAATATGGTCCAAAATGATTTAAGGCAGATTCTTAACTCGCCATATATAAAGGGAGATGAAGTCCATCGCATATCGGAATCTTTCAATACCATTATAGAACGCTCTGTGGAGGACTTAGATTTTGTATCTGAAATATTGTCCAGTAACAATCTCAAAATGACAGATGCCGAACGTGCCGTATTTCTAAAGCAAAAGGAATTACAGTCCAAGGAAATGGTCGCTGAAATTACACAAAAAACAAAACGCTACAGAGAGATTATTTCGTTTAGGGAAATGCAAAATAAAATCAATAACCGAGAAACCAATTATTGATGATATCAGGAATAGCTTTAAGTATTGGACTCGAATATGTGGATGCGGTATTCACTACCATTAAGAACAGTGATTTTGCGCAATATACTATTACAGGTATGAAAACCTTGGCGGTGCTTTTTTTTCTCATCAACGTACTGAAGAAGTATAATGAGGGTGTTGCAAATAAAGACGGTTATACATGGGGACTAAGTCCAGGGGAACTAGCCAAGAACTTTGCTGTGGTCATTCTCGTAATATTCTCAACCCAGGTCTTGGGCGTATTCGATACCGTATTGGTCGCCATAGAATCACAGTATAGGGACACGGCTCCGGCACTCCTCCCGCTTCAAATGCAGGATATTGATATCGAGCAGGATGTGAGTGCTTTGGAAGCCGCCACAAAAGCAATGTCATTGCTTTATGAGGCACTTGTAACACCTTTGTTCGGACTTAAAATCATAGCGTTTATTCTTGGGTTATTCCTTTGGCTATTGGATCTGTTTATTTATCCCCTGTTTCTGGCTGAGCGCTACTTTTTATTGGGTATCATGCAGGCTTTTTTTCCGTTGGTCATCAGTTTAGCGGTATTTGAGAAGTTCCGGAATTTGGCCTATAACTTTTTTAAGCTTTATGCCGGTGTGTATATGTTAGTTCCCGCTTTCTTTCTGGTCAATGTATTTGTGAACAATCTCTATACCGAGGTCAATACCAATTTTTGGTCAACATTATTTGGGACAGACTGGGGCAGTCAGTTTTTTGCCCCGGTCATCCAATTGGGCTCTATCGGATTTGTGGTACTGCTTAAATTCAAGCTTTACAAAAAAGCTACCTCATTTGTATTCAAGCTCTTTAGTGGTGGATAATGTATTTTCATAAAAGATACATTCAGAAATAAAAAAATGAAAAATATATAATGAAAACTCCTTATAAAAATATTTACAGCGTTTTGAAAACAAACCGCTTCATTGTACTTACGGTAGTTATCGGAGCGATGCTCACCAGTATGTTTTCGGTTTTCCTCGTGGTGAAACTTCACGGAGAAACGATCAATAGTGCTTTTGCAATTTCTAGCGAAGGTGATGTTATCCCTTTAAAATTGGTTTCACAACACGAAAATTTAGAAGTGGAGGCCTTGGCACATTTGGAGCGTTTCCATACTTATTTCTATAACATAAACGCGAGTAATTTTGAAAAGAACTTGGAAAAGGCCTTATGGCTAGGCAATAGTTCAGTGGACGCCCTGTACAGACAGAAAAAAGCAGATGGGGTCTATAATAGATTGCTTCAGTATTCGCTGGTGCAAAAAGTGTTGGACATAGAATCAAAAGTTGCTATTGAAAAAGTGCCCTACAGGTTTGAGACGAAAACTGTATTTGAGATCAATAGGGGCACAATTACAGATACCTACGAATTGATTACCACGGGAAATATGGTTCATGTTGACAGGAACTTCCCAAACAATACTCATGGATTGTTAATCACTAATTTTTTTGAAAACACCTTAAAGAAGATCGATTATGAAAATTGAAAAGAACAAAATTGTCTTTAGTGCTGTATTAGCATGCATCCTGCTTTTTCTAGCAGGATATACCATGCTGATATTGAGTGAGGATGAAGCACCGACCATACAGAACAACCAAATTCCATTACCGAAGCTGGAGGAGGGCCAAAAGGAGTACAATTCCAAATTGGATGCCCTGAACGATTTAAAGGAGGTTAGAGAGACCAATGCCCCAAGTATTTATAACGAGCGGCTGTTGGATTCCACAGGTGTTTATGACCCTGATTTGTTGGACAAGGAGAAGATGCGCTTAGTGGATAGTATATACAATGAGGGACGTATTAGCTATTCTTATGGCAACTCTAGTGATTCGATATTTCAAACTGAACCCGTTCAGATTAAAAGGGATTCAATTGTGGAAATATTTAAAGAGGATATAGAAATTGTGGTCAAGGAACTGGAGTTGGCGCATCAATTGTTTTTTGCTTCAAATCCATTAAATAACGATGACCCTAAACAAGAACAAACCGATTCCATAATATATGTCCAGGTTGATGGTACGCAGACTGTCCAAACCAATTACCGTTTACGGATGCGGTTAACCGAGCCAGCAAAAATAGATAATAAAATGTTCCCCATAAATACTTCTGTCTACGGTTTTGTCACTTTTAAACCCAATCGAACCATTATCAATATCGAAAATATTAATCACCTCCCCGTCCAATTAAAGGCTTTTGACCTTCAGGATGGAAGTGAAGGTGTTTACATTGAGAATAGTTTTCGAGATGAAGCCAGACAAGAAGTTATTGGTGATGTTGTAGATGATATCAACATAGCTGGAGTACCTCAGGTAAATGGTGTGAAAAGAATATTCCAACGAAACAATAAAAATGTCAAGGTTACCATCACCGACAATTATAAACTTGTATTGAAACCCAATAACCACAAATAATCCTATAAATAGAAAAAATGAAAACATATATAGTAATTATACTGTCAATATATTCAAGCTGTGCATTAGCACAAAAAACTCTAGATACAATTTATGCCAATGAAAATAAAAATGTAGCCTTGTTTTTTCCAGAACCCATACGACAAGGTATTACGGGCTCTCAACATTTTGTGTTCACTTATAATCGAGAAAAAGAGCAGTATTTTGGTTTGCTACAAGCACAACCTGGAATGGAAAGTAATCTACTGGCCATTACAAGTAAAGGTAGTATTTATTCTTATATTCTGAAATATTCTGATAAACTACCAAAACTGAATTATTTTATTAATCAAAGCGAAAGTATCGGTAGCGAATTTTTGAATAAAAGACAGCAAAAGCCAGAAATTCAGGCGATAGACAAAAAAATCAAAAGGATAAATTATTTTCAGAAATTCAGTGAATATTTGTTGGGTTCAAAATCGGACAAGTTGGCGATTGAACGTAAAAAGGGGATAAAACTAAAATTACATAAAATGGTTTATAAAGCTTCTGAAGTCTATTTGGTAATGGAAATTGAGAACTATTCTGGTATAGATTTCGAGATTGACTACTTGAATATCTATAGAGTCAATGGAAATAGAAAGCGGAAGGCCTCATATCAAAAATTACAGCAAGAAGCAGTTTATAGATACAAAATGCCCAATTTTGTCTCAGATAAGAAAAAACAGCGTTTTGTGTATGTGCTTCCCAAATTTGTTTTAGGGGAGGATGAGAAACTACTGATTGAGCTGAAGGAGTTGAATGGGAGTAGAAAAGTTATTATGATAGATTGAAACGTTGCTCACAAAAATTATTTGGCATCTCAAAGAGATGCTTTTTTTGTTTACACTCATTTGAATTCAATAAAATTGAGATTGATTTAATAAAGATTAATTGATGATTTTGTAGTATCTTAGTACAAAATAAATTAAGTTATCTCAAAGCAAAAGTTACCTATTCGGTTACCTGTTTTGGAAAAACAAAGTAACTTACTCATAATGAGCGGTGTGAAAAACTATTGTTAGTTCTGTCATCCCGACAAAAGATATATTTTAATTTACCTAAAAAGTATACTTCAAGTGTGCTTTTTTATTCAGTTTATTATACTCTACTTTTTTTCTTGTATACTCTTACCCAATCTACATACATGTACTGTGGAAATATTGTTGTATCATTTGGTCGACCTGCATGAGTGCCACCTACGGCAATATTAAATAAAATAAAAAAGTTATTATGAAACTCGGACAATGTATCATCTGTAATTGGTACTGATGCAAACTGCACTCCATCAACAAACCATGAGATTTTGTCTGCATCCCATTCTAAAGTAAATATGTGGAACGCATCAGCGAATTTGCCTTTTTCTAATTTAAATATAAAATCTTTTCCAATACCTTTGTGCAAACCAAATTCATCAGCATAGTGTAGGTGTGCTTCCACCGCGGAGTCATCTTTATAGCCAAACAATTCTATAATATCAATCTCTCCGCATTGTGGCCAGGGGGTGTCGCCGCCATTTTCATTTATATTGGCACCAAGCATCCAAAATGCAGGCCAGATACCTTCTCCATAAGGAAGTTTTATTCGAGCAGATATTTTTCCGTATTTCCAAGTTTGTTTATTTGCGGTATGCAATCTTGCAGATGTGTACTGGTCTTTACCATGTACATCACTCTCGTGGATGGTCTTAATAACCAAAGCGCCATTATCAATATAAGCATTCTTTGGACTATTTGTATAACGTTGCCATTCATCATTAAAACGACCAGCTTCCACCACTTGCAAACTCCAGTTTGTAGTATCAATGTTTGGTTTTTCAAACTCATCTGCCCAAACTAGTTCCCAATTTTCATCAGGATTATATTTAAGGCTTTCTTTAATCAAGGCAATACTGTCAGTTTTTTTATTCTTGTCTAGACTTGTTTTCTTATCTTTATTAAAGCAAGAATTTAAGGTTAATAAAACTATTAATAGAACCGTATTTATCATTTTTTTTCTCATTAGGCAGTAGTTTTATTTAATTAAAATAGGTTGAATTGAATAAGTATATTCTAAATTTTCTGGAAAAATTAAATACTTTTCAAGTGGCATTGCATGCCAGCTGTCATCACCGCCAACCCCCATTTGTTTGTGGTCTATATTTATATTTACAAAATCGCGTATTGGTATATCGGTAGTATGGCGTTGTTGTTTTTGCATACCGGCATCAAAGTCAGAATTGTATTGATGATGGGCACTAAAACTAAAGTTTTTAGAAACTTTGCTTACCCTAAAACCATAACCAGTATTATTGGTAAAACTTACAGTTCTAATATCTGTTCTATAACCATTTTCCTGAGGTCTTATGTAAGGAAAATACAATTCTTCTACTTTAAATTTATAATTACCTACTAGTGCTCCGGTTTTTCTGTCCCAATAGTTTTCGTGAGGCCCACGCCCGTACCAGTTTACATTGTTATAAGCATTTTTAATTATAAAATTATTACCAAACCTTGGTATAACGGGTAAATTTGTATCTATATTATTGAGTTGATTGTTTACAATTATTTCACCATTTGTTTTTAGGGTGTAGTTAACTTTAACACTTCCATTAACTGAAGGTAAATAAATAGTTGTTGAAACATCTACCTCTTTTAAATTATTAATAGTAGTTAGCGTATTTAATGATATATGTTTTCCGTTTACTTTTACTGTAAAAGAATTGAGTTCTTGAGTATAGGTAGCTTCTTTCCAAATACCTAGTTTTTTTGGCATTCCAAAGCCAAAATCGTTATCGGTTGTTGCTCTCCAAAAATTTGGGGTTATACCTTTATGTAACATGTTGCCATAACCGTAATCTATTTTAAAAAGCTCACCATTTTTTCTATTAAACTCTATTGTTACAGTACTATTTGATATGCTTAAAATACTATCTTTTAAAGCGATATTTAAATTATTATTTGGCTCTTTATTTTTGAATTTTGGTGTAAAAGTGCCCATTCGAAATTGTTCAACAGCTACAATATGTCCTTTATCTAATAATGGTTTTTTTGTACGTGTTTTGGCATAAACATTTAGCAAATATTCGTTTTGTTTTAAATTGAGTTTTGGTAAATTAATATTTATATTACTTTTGGTTTTAGGCTTTAATGATAGTATATCTAATACCCCATTTTTTATCTTATTACCGTTTTCCAAAAGTTCCCAGCTCAATTCAAAATTATCCAAATTAGTAAAATCGTAAGCATTCATAACTTCAATGATCCCTGAACTTGGTTTTTGTGAGCTGAATTTTATATACTGATAAACTTTTTTCATTTCAAACAAGGCTGGTTGAGGTCCTCTGTCTGGATCTACCACGCCATTTAAACAAAAATTACCGTCATTTTGAAGGTCTGCACCTCCCAAATCTCCACCGTAAGCCCAGTATGCTTCTCCAGCTTCGTTTTGGGTTAATATGCCTTGGTCTACCCAGTCCCAAATATATCCACCTTGCATAATATCGTATTTTTCGATAACATCCCAATAATCTTTAAAGTTCCCTAAACTATTGCCCATAGCATGCGAATATTCACATTGGATGAGCGGACGCGTCGGATTATTTTCGGCATATTCAATCATATGATTTATGCGCCAATACATTGGTGCTTGAATATCAGTGTTTTCGTAATTCGTGGCTCCTTCATATTGTATGGGTCTGGTGGTATCCTTTTCTTTTAACCACTGGTAGGTAGCTACAAGGTTCTCGCCATTTCCAGCTTCGTTACCCAAAGACCATGTAATGATAGATGGGTAGTTTTTATCTCGCTCGTACATACGCTCTGTTCTATCTAAATGCATTGCTTTCCATTCTGGGCGGTAAGCTGGGTGCATTTTTTTTGCAGCTTCATTGTTGTCTAAACCTTGATTGGTGGTACCCATACCATGCGTTTCTATATTCGCCTCATCAATTACGTAAAACCCTAACTCGTCGCACATTCTATAGAAAAACGGATTTTTTGGGTAATGGCTACATCTTATGGCGTTTACATTATTTTCCTTCATTAACTTTAAATCTTTAATCGTGAGCTCTTCGGAAATAACGTGTCCTGCAGTTTCATCGTGATCGTGTAAATTTACGCCTTTAAAAAGCACTGCTTTGCCATTTATAAGGACCTGCTTGTTTTTAATTTCTACGGTTCTAAATCCTGTTTTTAGGGCAGTAAATTTGTCTCCAACGGTAATTATTACATTATATAATTGTGGGTTTTCAGCATTCCAGGATTTTACATTTTTAATTGTATCTTCAAAGCTAACAATTGTTTTTCCAGGTTGTAGAATTTCAGATTTTGAGAATGAAAGTACTTTGTTGTCTCCATCTATAAGCTGAACTTTAACAGTTTTTTTATTTGGCGTTTTACTCGTATTTTTTAGCTCTAGATTAATTTTAAAACTACCATCTGTATAATTGTTTTTAAGTCCAGAGTTAATGGCTACATCGTTTAGGCCTACTTTGTCTTGAGCATATAAGTAAACATCTCGTTCTATACCACTTAGTCGCCAAAAATCTTGGTCTTCCATATAACTAGCGTCAGACCAACGTAATACTTGAACAGCCAAATTGTTACTTCCTTTTTTTACATATTTTGAAATATTAAACTCAGCAGGTGTTTTACTTCCTTCGCTGTACCCAACTTTTTTACCATTTACCCAAACATACATGGCGCCACTAACACCACCAAAATGCAAAAAAATATCTTTTTCATCCCAATCTTCATTTATTTCAAAAGAGCGTTTGTAGCTTCCTACATTATTTAAGTCATGCTGAATGAATGGAGGATTCTTTGGGAAAACATAGGCAATGTTTGTATATATAGGAATACCAAACCCTTTCATTTCCCAGTTTGACGGAACTTCGATTGTGTCCCATCCGCTCAAATCAAAATCTTCCTTGTAAAAATTAGATGGTCTTAAGGAGGGATTCTCTGCATAGTAAAAATTCCATTTTCCGTTAAGTGATTGATAAAAAGGAGAATTTTTCCAATCGGTGTTTTTAATTGCTTCGTCTTTTGAAGGAAACATATAGAAGGTTGCTCTAGGTGCTTCTCTGTTTATCTGAAATATTTCTGGATTCTCCCACTCTGGGTTTTTCCATGTTTCAGAAGAATAGGTAGGTTTATTAATAACGTTATTACACGATAAGATGAAAATGCTAAACAATAGGAAAATATATTTATACATGTTGAGTGATTTTATAATATAATCGCTTTATATAATGAGATATGTTTGGTTATAAATATCTCTAACCAAAACAATTAAGGAGTGTTAAATGTTATCTTAATGGTATTTATCGAGAGAGGCTCTGTAGTTAAAGTAATATTATCTTCTGGTGTTTGGTATGTTTTTGTATCTACTAAAGCTCCATTGTTGATTTCGCTTGTGCTTGTTAGGTTATATTCACTTATTTTAAGAATATTGTTATTAGCTCCCTTTACTGTAATTGATATATCTTGAGCTTTGGTACTATAGTTTGAATAGTGAGCATATACTATATTCTGGTCCTTTTTTATAAAGGCAATAAGTTCAGACTTAGAAGGGTTGTCCATACTATAACCAATAATATTTGAATTTGCTGGTTGAGCAGAGGTTAATGCTTTAAATACATAATAATGCTTGTAAGGTATTGGTTTTTCGGCTTGCCAAGGAATACTTAGCAGCCCACCTGGATGTACTTCTACGTTGGGGTAGTTGTTTTCAAAATAAAACCAAGAGCTAACACCATTATTTACAGCGGTAGAAAATAAGTTAGATAACGACAAAGCTGCCTTAAGATCCCTGGAAGCAAAAACGGCATCTAGGTTTAGGCCATCTCCTTTAAGGGCATGCGTTTCAGATTGATAAAACATTTTACCTTCTGCTTGGTTAACAATATTTTTGAACAATTGTACATTAGCGCCATTTTCGTATTGATGTGTAGCTATAATATCAATATTATTCCATACATCAGGGTGGTTGTTTTTAAAATATTCCATATAAGTAAGGCATCCATTTGGTGAAATGGTACTGGGCCCCATAATTAAAGGCACCTTCATATTTAAAGTGTTTATTTCTGGATCATCCAACATTTCTTTAAACTTTGGTACTGCATATTTAAATACGCGAGATACAGCTTCTTTGGTATCTCCATTAAGGCCATAATGTTGTTTCCTAAAAGGTCTGTCTAAATCTGGCTCATTTACTACGTTTAATATTTCTACAGATACACCACGTTCATAAAACCCTTTAAATAATTCAAACCACCAATTAGCCAAACGGTTATATATCTCAGGATCATCAGTGTTCAAGGCTTGAAATTTTTCGCCGTTAACTGTAATTTCGTGCATTAAATCTACAGGAAATTTATTACCTACTAACGAAAACTCTAATTCTGGCCTATAAACTTTGGCTGCTTTCACATAATTGGCTCGTCTGTCAAAATACTCAGGATCATCGGATGGATAAATTTCTATGTAATCTTGAAAATATTTCATATTACAATCTTGTGCCAATAGCCTAATTGCTTCATCTTGTGATGTCTGGTTCATGCTGTAATGGTGTCCGAGAAATAAACCTATAGACACCCCGCCACCAACGAATTCGTGTTTGTAGTCTGTAACGCTTAAAACTATTTTTTTTGCAGTGTTTTCAGTAGTTTCCTCTGGGGTTTCTTCGTTTTGTTCCACAGTATCGCTACTACATCCTGATATACATATTATTAAGTAGAGTAATAATAATTTAACGGTATTATGTTTTGTTTTCATAAGAATGTTGTAAATATTTAATTAGGTTTAACATAAAAAGTTATGCTTAAAACAGTACTAGTTATATAAGCTGCATTTTTTTAAACTTAATTGAAAATGAAATTGTTGTTTATTCAAATTTACAAGTATGAAACAAATCAGACATCCTGCTCTGTCCTGAGTTTTTGGATGTCTGATCAAAAAAATTAATAGCTTTATTTGTAATTGAAGTCTATGGCCAAGGGGTTTTGTTTAAAGTTTCCATGAACCTACCCATGTTAACGGTTTTATGGTGCCATCCTTGTTAAATTGTAACGGACTGCTCCAATATTGGTAATCGTGTCCTTTTACATTATCAGACGCCGAGCCCCATAAATCTCCTACCCAAAAGTATTCATCGCCTTTTACCGTTTGTATTTTAGTTACATAACTTTGTTGTGCGGGTATAATTTGTTTTTGTGGGATATCTTGCCCCGTAATATAAAAATTAGCGGCACTATTAGGTATTTCTATAGCACCGTTAAAAAGGTTGATTTCATTTATATAAAATTCATTAAATGTATAATTATCTTTAATAGGCACTATTTTAAAACGTGTGCCATTAGTAGTGCTAAAACTTAGGGTGGTTTTTTGTTTTAATGCTGATTTTTCAATAGTTGTTTCATTTATATCCAAGGTTTCCCATTGGTTGTAATTCCATCTGTATAAATTAAAGGTTGGTTCTACTATTTTAGGGTGTACTCTAGGGTTATCTACATTTCCACAGTTTTCAGGCCTATTTCCAGTAAACTGGTGGATTTGTATTTTGCTTAATGTTTTGTTTTCTGAAAATTGAACCACTACAGCATCAAAAACGCCTTCTTTAGATGATAAAGTTTCGTAAATAGTACCTGTGGTATTGTTATTATTTAATAAATATGAAGGCCTGCCAGGATACCTATTAATGTTTGTGGTAAGCTCGTAACCCGATAGTGGATTGTTAGAGATGTATACCCTAGCACCAGAACCATAATTACAGAAACAACAGGTATAATCGGTTAACAAATAATATTTTCCGTCTTTTTTGAATTGAGTACCTGCTTCCATATGTTCGGCAATAATCCCACCATTTTTCATAGTAGATGCTGTATAGTCTTCGTTTAACTTTTCTACAGAAACCTGATGATTTTGTATGGTATTATAGCTTAAATAGCAAGTTTCGTCATCATCAACGAAAAGTCCAAAATCACCTAGCCCTACATCAGATCTGTACATTTTTACATTGCTATTTACTATTTTAAAGGGACCAGTAGGCGATTTGCTTATGGCAACACCAAATTGGCCATTCCATAATTTAGGATACCAATTATACCATAAAACATAATTTTTATTTTTTTTATTGTAAACCACATGTGGACGATAATAAACACCTTCAGGTTGGTTAGGTAATAATCGTCCTTCTTTTTTCCAAACCTTCAAATCTTTAGAGCTGTAGCATACATAATGGTTTTTTGTTGTAAAACCATTAGTATTACCATAACTAGTGCCATACCAGTAAAAGGTGTCTTTAAATTGAATAAGTCTTCCGTCGTGGGCATCTACAATGTTACCCTCTTTGTCTAACCTTGGTAACTCGTTGTTAACAGTTATGTTTTGCGCAACAACTAATTGTATTGTAAATATTATAAGAAAGTGTAAAAATAATTGCTTTTGAAGCCAATTTTTTACAGGTTTATTATTCTCTTGATTCATAATTTACTTTATTTATAAAATTGATTAATAATTGAAAAGCAGGTTGGGCCATACCTCCGTGATCGTATCCGTTTAGTTCAAAAAGTACAGTGTTTTTGTGCCCCACAACTTGCATCATCCGCATTAGGTAGGCGTTCTCCTCATAACGTCCAAGCATTTCTTTTTCTCTATCTCCTGTAATGAGCAAAAACGGTGGTGCATCTTTTCGTACATGATATAGTGGTGCAAATTCGTCTATAATTGGTTGTGTGCCATCAATCCCTTGCTCTTTTCTAATGGTAAAATGTGTTATAGTATGCCCGCTAAAAGGAGCTACTCCGGCAATAGTATTTGCATCAATATTATGCTTTTTAAGCCATTTTTTGTCTAATGCTATCATGCTTGCTAGATAGCCGCCTGCGGAATGGCCAGAAATAAAAATGCTTTTTTTGTTGCCATTGTATGTTTCAATATGCTTAAAAGCCCACGCAACTGCAGCTGCAGCATCTTGTATATAAGTTGGGTTTTTAACTCTAGGATGCAACCTGTAATTAACCGAAATAATTATTAAGCCTTTTTCTTTTAATGCATTGGGAATGAACTTGTCTCCACCCGACAATCCTCCACCATGAAACCAAATTACGGCAGGTGCATTGGTTTTTTTTAAAGGATAATAGATATCTAATACACACATTTTATTGGCATAGACATCTTGTGACAAAACGGTATCCTGATAATATTTAATGCCTTTAATTTCTGTATAATCCTTGTTTTGGGCATAGCCAAAATAGGTTATAATAAAACAAAGGTATATGGTGAATTTAGTTTTCAATATCTTTTGGCTTTTCCCCAACATAATTAGGGTTTGGTTCTGGGAAATTTGCTCCCATTGTTTGTAAAGCACTATTTAATTTATCTTTCATTTCAATAAATTTTTTAGTTTTTATATTTGCTAAATTTTTAGACTCAGAAACGTCTTCCTCTAAATCATAAAGTTCGTATCTTTCATCTTCATAAAAACGAATAATTTTCCATTTGCCTTCGCGATAGGCAGATGATGGTTTACCGTGTTGTGGGCTATAATGAGGTAAGTGCCACAATAAACCCCGTTCAGCTAAAGATTCTCCTTTAAAAATAGGTACAAGGCTTACTCCGTCCTTAGTTTTTCCTTCCGATCCAGTAACATCAATAAAGGTGTTGAATAAATCTTGTGCTATAACAGGTGTTTTATTGGTTTGATTTGGTTTAATTACTAATGGCCATTTCATTATAAAAGGTTCACGAATACCCCCTTCATAAAGATAGCCTTTACCTTTTCTAAGATAACCGTTATCGGTAGGCGGTGTGTGTTTTGCAAAAGCTGGTACTTCTTTAACAGATAAACCTCCGTTATCTGAGGTAAATACAACTAGCGTATTTTTTTCCAATCCTAATGTTTCTAGAGTATTTAAAATGCGACCTACATTTTGGTCTATAGACTCTATCATTGCTGCGTAATAAATATTGGGCATAATAGATTCATCATCATTACCTCTTTTTTTTCTGTATTTTTCAACTAATTTTTCTTTTGCTTCAATTGGCACATGCGGAGAATAATAGTTAAGACTCAAGAAAAATGTAGTGTCTTTTTGTTGGGTAATAAAATCTATAGCTTTATTGGTTAACACGTCGGTAAGATAATCGCCTTCATTGGCATCATTTTGTATTTCTGGTTTTTCACCCATAGGGAAGAATGGGTAAAAAAAACTGTTAGGTAAACCGTTCCAAGCACCTGCAATATTTAAATCGTAACCTTGATACTGTGGTGAAAAATTACCGCCGCCTAAGTGCCATTTTCCAATATGGGCTGTACGATATTGTTTTGCTTTCAATACCTCTGGAATAGTAGTATATTCTAAATCTAAATGTTGGCTTATAGCTGGGGTTTGTAATTTTTGATGTGGGCCTGCTGGTCTATTACCATGTATGTGCTCTGTGATATTTACCGAAATAGGGTGCAAACCTGTAACTAAACTTGCTCTTGAAGGACTACATAGAGGTGCTGCAGCATACCCATCGGTAAATCGTATACCATCATTGGCCATAGCATCTAAATTTGGGGTTTCTATAAAATCGTTTCCATAACATGCTAAATCGAACCACCCCATATCATCAGCAACAATTAAGACAATGTTTGGTTTTGAATTTTCAATGGATATAGTAGTCTCTTTTTTAGCTTCTTTACAACCAATGAAGAAGATAGTTGCAGTAATTAAAGACAACATTTTTTTTAAGTGATAATACATGTTTTATTTGTTTAAATTAATGTTCAACTAATTGATTTCCAACACCAATAAGGATGGTGGCTGCTACTAGTACAAGTAATCCTGTACTTAAGGTTATTATAGTTTTTTTGCTAGCACCTTTCCATTCTTTGGTAACAATACCCCATAGGGTACTGAAAAATATAATAAAAGCCATATGGAGTGTCCAACTGGCAAAATCATGCTCGCCCATTTGGGTACTTCCCATACCGTAGAACATAAATTGGCAATACCATGTAATTCCAGCAATGGCTGCAAAAAAATAATTTGTTTTTAAAGGTGTTGCAGTATTTGTATAATCCTTATAGGTTTTGTTTTTAATGTTTAAACCAATACACCATAAAAAATTAGAGGTGAGGCCACCTAAAAGTATGATAATAAACACAGGGCCATTTTGCCATAAAACAGGTGCATCGTGTTGTAATGCTAAGTCTGCAATGGGTTTGCCTGCTGCCATTCCAAAGGCAAAACATGCACTCATTATGCCAGCAAACAGTGCTACAATAACCCCTTTTTTAAGATTAAATTCTTTAATACCCACCTTTTTTTGTTCTGGAGATAATTCTTTGTCTTTTAAAATGCCTGCTCTCCCGCATATTGCAATACCAATTAAACATACCAAAATACCTAGCAATACTATTTTTCCAGAACTACTTTGTGTTAATTCTGAGAACTGACCGTTATAAATAGGAGGTATTAAAGTACCAAAAGCTGCTGTTAGTCCTAAAGCCAAAGCCATACCTAAAGACATACCCAAATAACGCATGGTCATTCCAAAGGTAAGACCTCCTATGCCCCAGAGCACACCAAAAAAGTAAGTCCAAAAAATACTATTGCCATCAATAGCGCTTAAAATATTAAAAGTTTCTGGTACAGTAATCATCGAAATGAATATAGGCGCAATTAACCAAGCAAAAAAACCGTTAATAATCCAACCGCTTTCCCAGGACCATTCCTTTATTTTTTTTATGGGTAAATAAAAAGAACCAGCAGCAAAACCTCCAACAGCATGAAAAAATATACCTAAAAAGGGATTCATAGTTTTTAAAATTTGCGGTTAGTATTGTTTAGCATACTTTTATACATTTTATATTAAAAAAGTCTGCAATTTTTTTTAGTTGAGAACCTTGGTGACCTATGCCAATAGCGCAATGATGTGAAGGACCAGCTAAAGACCATTGGTTTATAAAATCTCGAATAGGCATTTTAAATTTATACCTAGAATTAGTATTACCTATTTGAAGTGTTGGACCAGATACGGATTTGCCTTCTGCTACTAGAAAAAATACTTCTCCTTGTCCATTTTGGCAAACAGAAAGTAATGTTACTGGTCCATTAGCTACTTTCATTTGTATAGACAGCCCTTTTCCTGGTTTACCATGGTATACAGGTAAAGGTACAAGTCCTACTTTGCCTTCAGCTATTTTAAAATGTGCAGGTCCGTCATGTCCTAACAGGATTACCTCATCCTCAAAATCCATGGCATAGTATTCAGAAAAAGAACCACCACAGCCCAAAATGTCCATAATTTTCATGGCTTGAACATTTTTTATTTCACACTCTCCAGCAACGGGTACATTACTTCCTGTAAGCAATGTAAACCCTGGAATTAAAGAAGTTACTACATTTTCATAACTGGTATCTCCATTACCTTCGTAATAATAAGCCATAGAGCCCAACTTGTGTTTTTCTACCAACTTATCTAATGCCACCGAAGTTTTAGCTGCCCTATGAAGTTCCTCTTTACTACACTCTGGGGAAACGTTAAATACCTTGTTGAATTCCTCTATTTTTTCATTGACTTCATTATCAGAAACTTTGTCCCTAATAGCCTTTAATGTGCCAAATTCCATAATTTCAAAATGGTTACCAAAAGTGGCTGCCTGTTGTGTTAGATCGCTGTATACGTCAAGCATACCATTGTAGTAATGCCCTAAGACACCAACACGATTGTGCCGCATGGTTTTTACAACTTGTATGGCTTTAATATATTCTCTAACCTCTTGCCATACGTAATCTTCTTTGAGATAGCCAGAAATAAGTGTAAATTTTATTTTAGCTCTATTAAATACACTGGCCAGCTCTGGTGCAACACAACTTTGGCAATGAGCAAGCCACTCTCCCGTCATTTTGCCACGGTCTTCCATGGCGTTTATTTTATCGTAATCAATAGCTTTTACTGGCTGAAGATTTAATACTATTAGAGGAACATGGGTTTTTTGTGCTATGGGAAGTACATTGTGAGATAGCGCATAGGTTGATATAAATAGAAAGATGCAGTCTACATTTTCTTTATTGAATATAGAAGCCACGTTATTTGCTTTGGCTGGAGAGTCTACCATTCCGGTATTTATAACGTTTACGCCGTTATTCTCAATATTTTTTGCTATTTCATTTTGATAGCTAATGAGTCTGTCTAATAAACCATCAAATTGCCCCCAATAGGTATCTAAACCAATGCCAAAGAGCCCTATTTTTAAATTATTCTTTATTTGATTCTTCATCTTGAAGTTTAGTTTGCTTTAATATGATTGTTTTTTGATGTAACTGTAACTATATGATGTTTATCTTCAGTATTGTAAGAGGCTTTTTTCCCATCTAAAACGATAGATTGATAGGTTGAAGGTATATAAACTTTGGCCTTTGTGTTTTCGGGAATTTTTAAGTTTATTACAAATTCGTTTTCAGCACGTATATCTACTTTAATAATGCCTTTAACAGAATGCACAGTAGCTTTTACATGTTTTAAAAACCCAATATTTGGTTTAATCTCGAAAGTTTCATAACCAGCGGATGTTGGGTAAATTCCTGCTACGTATTGCGAAAGTAAAGTAAGTCCGCCACCACTCCACGCGTGGTTTGTAGTACCACCGCCAAAGCCTTCTTTACCAATACCCCAACCTTCCCATAATGTTGTGTATTTTGTACTGTTTACCATTGTAGAAAAGCGTTCTTGCATGCGTTGTAGGGCTTCTTCAGCATATCCCATTTGGAACATGGCTTCTAGTACATATTTTTCCATATAAGGGCTAGCATGTTTTTCTTGTTTTAAAATTTTTAAAATAGATTGAAATTTAGCTTTGTCGGCCAATTTTGAAACTACTGCTAGACCTTGAGAGCGGTCATCTGTTTTTCCCTTATATTCAGGAGATCGATAAGCTTTACCATTCCAAAATTCAGTATTAAAAACTATTTTAAACTGTTCCATTTTGGCTTTAATAGCATTTGCCTTATCGGTATAGCCTAATAATTTAGACATGCGATGGAAACTATCTAGAGCCATATAGTATTGTGTGTTGAAAAGTAGGGGCATGTCTTTATTTTCACCCCAATCTCCCCATGTCCAGCCGCCTTTTCTAAGTACAACGGTACCTTTATCGTTTAATTTCCAAAGTGCGAGGTATTGTTCAACTCTATCATATACTTTTTCAAGAGTGGTTTTGTCTCCCGTATGCCAATAGTAGTTCCAAAAGCCATAAGTACTTATGCTAGAAAGCATTTGTGTAGGTAGTTCTTGGTGCCAGTTACCTGCAGGTATGGGCGAGTAAATGGTGCTATCGGCACGTTGCCAGTTCATAAGTTCTAATATGCCTTTTTTTGCTAGTTTGTGAGAACTTGGGGAAAGTGCATAAAATGCTTCACCGCTTTCTAAAACTTCATCACCCCACCATTGGGCTCTTTCTCTGTCTGGACAATCCATGTAATTGTCGCGCATGGTAACATACAAGGTTCTTAGTGATTTTTGCCACAACAGATTGTAAAAATCGTTATCACAATAAAAACTTCCAGTAAAATCAGTATCATAACCTGTTTCCCTGTATTTAAGGTCTAGTACTTTTATGCCTTTAGGAATATGGTATTGTACCGTGTCGCCATTCATCCAACCAAAACTTTCATAAGATTGTATGCCCTGTTTTGTAATATATTCTGCCCTTACGTTTGGAGTGCCACCGCCACGATAATTATCGGTTCGTATGTCTATGAGGGCTCCGTTTTCAGCATCTACACTGAAATAAGGTGTTATTTGGGCATTGTAGGGGAGTTTAACTTTTATGGTATCTCCAGTTGATGTAAATGGAAATTTTGGAGTATTTTCATAAGCTTTTAGTCCAGAATTTTTCCATTGAGGAATATTACGTTCTATTAACTTGCCCCAAGGAGAGCTACCAGCCTCACCTAATATTTTTGCTTTAGGTGTTTTTGTGTCGTTAAATTCCGTACTTATAAAACTAAAATCACCTTTTTGGGCATTAAATTTAACATTAGATTCAGGAAGTCTGTAATTTGGAAAAGGTGGTTTGGTTTCTTCAAAAGCAGAATTTATCCAAGCTTTCCAAGAAGCGTCAGAGAGAATCTCAAATTCGTTGTTTTGAACATCGAAAAGCAGTCCTGCTTGTTTACTGCTATTATGCGAGAAACCTTGTTTTCCAAAATACCATACTAGAATGGCAATGGTGTTTTTACCTTTTTTTAAATGTGCACTTATATCAATTTTATCATAATAAGTGTCATCTGGTGTTGGGCCACGTTTTAAGCCGCCTTCAAAAACTACCATATCGCCGTTAATCCATAGCCAGTATTTTGAGTCTACAGCAATTCTTGCTACAGTAGGCATTTCTGGTAGCGTGGTTATATAAACTTCTTTTCTAAAGTTAATCCATGTATTAACAGTGTCTTCTGCAACGTCACAACTAATCCATTTGGCTTTCCAATTAAAGTTTATATCATCTTGTTGTTCTAACTTATTTTCGTAAACAGTGTTATTTGAAGATTCGTGCTTACATGATGTGAAAAGCATTCCTGCTATGGTTAATATAAAAAAAAGATATTTCATTGCTACGTGCGATTGATACATATATTATTCAACAAGTTTTAATTTAAAGCTGTAACTGTAGGGCTTTGGTGAAATTTTAAACGCCTTATGAGGTGCAGCTTCAATATTCCACGTGTTGTCGCCACCAACACCCATTTGTTTGTAATCAATATTTAATGTTGAGGTGTCCTTAAAGGTTAGTTCTTCAATGCGGTTGGCATTTTCTAGTTGTTCTTGGCTAAAGGGCCATATACTAATATTTAAAGGTTTAACTCTGCTCTCAATTTTTAAACCCTTACCTGAAGTATCGCTAATTAATGCCCAAAAAACGTCGGTTTTATTACTGCTTTCTTGCGGTCTTACATAATATGTAAAATCGTCTTTAATTGAGTTAGTATAATTACCAAAAAAAGCACCTGTTTTTTTATCGGCGTAACTTTCTAATGGCCCCCTACCAAACCATTTAAATAGACTTAGTGTACTGGGGATTTCTAGCTGTAAACCAATTCTTGGTAGATATGGTAGGTTGGCAGATGGAGTAAACTTATACTCTACAGATATGTTGGCATTAGCATCTATGAGATAGTTTAAATGTATAAGTAACTCCTTGTTCTTTGTTTCAAAAGCTGTTGAAACAAGGATACCATCTTCTAAAGTCTTAGAATTAAAATTAACCAATTTTAATTGGTTGGAAACGTCTTTCCAGAACCCCTGTCTTTCTATTATTTTTGAAGCCAAATCGTTATCGGTGGGAGCCCTCCAAAAATTAGGTTTTGGAGGCGTTTTAATATAATTAATATTTTCAAATCCATATTGAATTAAATGACCTGAAGCTTTATTAAAAGCTATGGTGGCCTTATTTGCCTTTATAACTAGCCTATCCTTATTTTGAGAGATGTTAAAATTAGCTGGAAGTTTTTTACGTTTGGTCATAACAGGGTTGTAAGCCAATAAAAATTGTTCAGATGCTATTTCAAAACCTTTTTTTGCCCAAAGTTTATCATTTTTTAATGTAAAGCTTATTTTTAAATGATAGTGTATATTAGGTTTAAATTTAACCTTAGGTATATCTAATTCTAGTATATCTGTTTTTCCAGCTTCAATGTCAGGTGCTGTATCAAAACCAGACTTTATTACTGTTCCATTTTCGGTTATTTCCCAAGCTACATTTAAATTGTTTAGGTTTTTTCTAGAATATCTGTTTGTAACTGTAAATTTACCTTCCTTAATGTTGCTAATTTCAATACTGGCAGGTTGCCATATATATTTTGCTTGCTGCCCTCCTGACTTTATATGGCCATCGGCAGTAATTAGTCCTTTTTGTATGGGATTTAAGTCTGCTTGTGGCTGCCCAAAGTCTGCACCATGTTTCCACAGGATTTTAGCATCATCACTTTTTTTGGAGAGGAGTTGGTCGCGCCAGTCCCAAACAAAACCACCTACTAGCCTAGGGTATTTTCTTATGGCGGCCCAATAGCCTTCCATGTCGCCAGTAGAATTTCCCTGCGAGTGCGCGTATTCACACCATATTACAGGACGATTATCGTTCGGTTTGGTGGCCAAATCAATCATATCATCAGTTAAGCGATACATTCTACTTATAATATCAGTATAAATTCTATCATTTGGTTCGGGTTTTGGCCAATTATAGCCATAAATATTTTGCGCACCTTCTGAATGTATAGGTCGGGTAGGATCCATTTCTTTAATCCATGCAGAAAGTGCTGCATGATTTGGTCCAAACCCAGCTTCATTACCTAAAGACCAACTAATTATAGAGGGGTGATTTTTGTCGCGTTCTACCATTCTTATACCACGTTCTAAGAAGGTGGTATGCCATTCGGGAATATTACTTAACAAGGAGCCAACTCCGTGGCTTTCTATATTGGCTTCGTCCATGACATAAATACCGTACTCATTACAGAGTTCGTACCAATAGGGCGGATTAGGGTAGTGCGAGGATCTTGAGGCATTTACATTTAGTTGTTTCATTAATTGTGCGTCTCTTCGCATCGCTTCCTTGGTAACAGCCTTACCTGTTTGCGCATCCCAATCGTGGCGGTTAACACCATAGAGTAAAACAGGTATTCCATTAATTTTGAATTGCCCATCGCTAATATCAATTTCCCTAAAACCAATTTTGGTACTACGCGCTTCAATTAAATTTCCTTTATTGTCTTTTAAAGAAAAAACTATTGTATACAGATAGGGGGTTTCTGCAGACCATTTTTTGGGATTTAAGATGGTAGTCTCCATTAAATTTTTAAAGGGGCGATTACCCAATGGTGGATGGTATTCATTAAGTATTTCATCGATATTAATAGATAGTGGTTTTGGAAGAACAATTAAGTTGTTTTCATCGTAGAGTTGCGCTTCAAAAGTCCAATTTTTTGTGTTTGTAGTTGTATCGATGTTTATTTCGGGGCGTATTTGCAATTTAGCATGTTCGTAATTTTCATCTAAATCAGTTCTAACTTCAAAATCATAAATATGCACTTTAGGTACCGCTTCTACGTATACTTCACGCGTAATGCCACTCATGCGCCAATGGTCTTGGTCTTCTAGATAGCTACCGTCGCACCATTGCATAACCTTAAAAGCTACAATGTTTTTATTTGGTTTAAGGTAAGGTGTAATGTCAAATTCCGATGGTAATCTATTGTCTTCGCTATAGCCAACGTAAAACCCATTAACCCATACTGAAATGGCTGAAGATGCTGCTCCTATATGAAGAATTTGCTGCATGTTGTCCCAATCTTTTGGCAAAACAAAAACGGTTCTGTAGCATCCTGTGGGATTATAATGTTCTGGAACGTTAGGTAGGGAAACATTGTAGTTCTTAAAAATTTCTGGTGTTAAGCGTTGCCAAGGTTTACCATAGCCGTGGAGTTCCCAATTAGAGGGAACGGGAATAGTACCCCAGTCTTTATCATTAAAACTAGGTTTGTAGAAGTCTTTTGGTATTTTGCTAGGTGCTTCTGCCCAGTAAAATTTCCACATGCCATTCAAGGATTTTTTCCTAGGAGAAGCTTCTCTATTTGCTTTTATCGCTAAATCTACATTAGGGTAGGATATAGATGTAGCCCTTGCAGGTAGTTTGTTTTCGTTTACAATTGTAGGGGTTTGCCATGGAAAGGAGGCTTGGGTAAATAGGTTTTGCCAAGGAACAATAAAAAAGAAAAAAACACTTAGACTATAAAAGCAATAAAGCTTTGCTTTTTTTTGTAAAATATATCCAATCATACACTTATAGTATTTGATGCAATTTTACTTTAAAAGAATAGATTTTGCATCCTGTGCTATACTGTTTAAAAGAAGTATAATGTTTTTTTATTGTCGCTATGTAATAGAAATTAATAATTCACATACTTTAATATTTAATGAGGTTTTTAGACAGCTCCCAGATTGTTTTTTATACTTAATTAGATGATTTTGAATAATAAAAAAAGACAGAAACATCATTAAGGTTAAAATATGGAAGCGTAATAAGATTAGGTGCTGTAGTGGAATATGACGCAATACTAATAATGTGTTAACAGTATAGTACAGGATAGTTTTTGTTTAATGCTGCTTTAAATTTGTAATACTAACTAAAATAAGTGTTCGGTTATTTTAGGTCGAACTCTTTTTCTAATAAGACAACAATTTAAAACAAAATTTCTTATGATTAAACAATTCTACAAATCACTTAAAACAATTGGCTCTATTGGCTTTTTGTGGTGTATGCTGTTAGGTTACAGCCCTAGTCTTTTAGCAGAAAACCAACAGCGTTTAGTGAGCGGAACGGTTACAGATGAATCCGGAATGCCAATGGCGGGGGTTAACATTTTAATTGAAGGTACTAATAGAGGTACTCAAACTGATTTTGATGGAAAATACTCTATTGAAACAGTAAATGATACAAGCACATTGGTGTTTTCGTATGTTGGGTTTGTAACTCAAAAAATAGTTGTGAATAACCAAGACACAATTAACGTTTCATTGAAAGAAGATTTAGCAGCTTTGGATGAGGTAGTGGTAATTGGTTATGGTACCAGTAATAAAAGAGATCTCATAGGTTCGGTAACGCAGTTAAATTCCGAAGACATTGAAGATTTACCTGTTGCCTCTGTAGACCAAGCTTTAGTTGGGCAAACAGCAGGTATTCAATTCCGTCAAACAGGTAATCCTGCAGGTGGACCCCAAGTATTAATTAGAGGTATTAGCTCGTTGGGAAATAATGCGCCACTTTATGTTGTTGATGGTATTCCACTAACTAGTGTTTCTAATAGTGGCGATAACTTTTTGCTTAATAACATTAATCCTGCCGACATAGAAAGTATCTCTGTACTTAAAGATGCGGCCTCCAAAGCTATCTATGGTAATAGAGCTTCTAATGGTGTAATTATTATAAAAACAAAGCAAGGTAAAAAAGGTAAAACCCAGTTTAACGCCAATGTGTATTCGTCTATAGGATGGACACAAGACTTTGATAGACCGAATAATTTAAATGCTGTTGAAATGGCTATATTTCAAAAAGAACGTTTAGAAGATCGCTATCTTTTTAATGGAGCGTGGGGAGGTTTAGAGCAAGCACATTACACAAGAATTCAAGACTACATTGCTGCTGCTGAAAATGATCCTGCGTTAGCTAAAGGTACGGATTGGTTTGATGAAATTACAAGAACCTCAGTAACTACCGATTATTTTCTATCTGCCAGTGGCGGGTCAGACAATATTGTATTCAATATTTCAGGTGGCTTTAGAGATCAAGAAGGTGTAGTAATAGGGACAGATGTAAAAAGGTTAACCCTAAGGGCCAATGTTGAAGCAAACTTAACAGATTGGTTGCGTGCGGGAGTAAACATCGCACCGAGTTTTGTAACTAATAATAGTGCTGCTACAGAGCCAAATTCTGGAGGTTACAGTGCATACAATGCTGTGAATGCTAGTTATTGGGTAGACCCTACAGCTCCTGTGTATGATGAGTTTGGTAATCTAACACAGTCCACACACGGCGTATTGTCTAGGGTTAATTTTGCAGGAAATCCTGTTCCTTTTGGTTCTGGAATGTTCTGGACTGCTAACCCTGTGTTCAAAATTTTAGAGCGTGTACAGCAAAGTAAAACCAATACGTTTAACATGTCGGCCTTTTTAGAAGTGAGTCCGCTTAAAAACTTAAGTTTTAGGACTACTGCAAATGTAAATTACAGAAACAGAAGTACGTTTAACTACACGCCTAAAACTTTACCTTTAGACGGTTTAACGCCAGATATTACAGGTAGGCCAAATAGTGGGTCTAGTGCTAGTTCTGGAAATACTACTAATTTTATATTAGATAACCAGTTAACGTATATAAACACATTTAACGATGTGCATAATGTAGAGGCTACTTTTGTTGCATCATTAGAGCGACGAAAAGGAGATGGCTTAAACATTAGTGCGTCTAATTTTGTTGATGAAGATTTTATTTTCCCTTCGTTTGGTAACACAAGTACTGATAATATAAATAACTTTCAAGGTGCTTACAGTCTTGACGAAATAAACCGTTTAAGTTATTTGGGTAGAGCATCCTATAATTACGATTCTAAGTATTACCTATCTACTTCATACAGAAGAGATGCTTCATCTAAATTTAGTTCGCAATCACGTTGGGGCGATTTTTACGCTGTCTCAGCAGCTTGGAGAGTTTCAGAAGAAAAATTTTGGGAACCCCTAAAAAATGTGATATCTGATTTTAAAATTGAGAGTGGATATGGTATTACAGGTAACGATGCTGGTATAGGTAATTTTGCTTCCCAAGGTAATATTAACAGTACAAACTATATATTGGGTGGAGCCCAGGTACGTGGTTATGCTTTAGTTGCACTGCCTAATAATAATTTAACATGGGAAGAAAGTGAGGAATTAAACTTTGGGTTAGATATTGGTTTATTTAATATGTTTAATCTAGAAGTTGATTATTATGATATTACCTCAAAAGGTTTTTTAGGAAACACAACCATACCAACAGCAACAGGTTTAGGGGGTATTATAGATAATGTGGGAAGTATTCAAAATAAAGGTTGGGAATTTAACTTAACAACCAGAGATTTAATACCATCACAAGACTTTAGTTATAGTTTTAATGCCAATGCAACTATAAACAAGAATGAAGTCTTGGAATTATCTGGTGATGATGAGTTCTTTATAGGTCAAGCGGGTAACGGAACACGGTTTGCAGTTGTTAGGGAAGGCGATCCAGTAGGGCTTTTTAGAGGCTTTAAAATATTAGGGTTTTATTCTCAAGAAGATTTAGACAATCCTGATGTAGCCAAGTACCCTCAGGCAGTAGTAGGCTCTCCAAAGGTTTTTGATGGCAACGGCGATGGCGTAATTGAATTCAGTCAAGAAGATTATGTTGATTTGGGAGACCCTAACCAAGATTTAATATTTGGTATGAGACATAATTTTGCATACAAGAATTTTGATTTAAGTGTGCTGCTTAACGGTGCAATTGGCTTTGATATTTACGATCAACGTAGCCAGCAAATGCATAATTTGGACGGACAATTTAATGTAGATAGAGCTGTATTTGAAAACCGCTACCGCCCGGGTGTTCCAACAGATATTATAATTCCGGCAACAGGTAATTTACCTAATGGGGCAATAATAGAAGCACGAGAGGAAACACCATTAAATTCCATATCTGTTCCTACTACAAAACAAAATACTACTAGGTATTGGAGATCACCTAACTCTTACCACATAAAGGCAGCAGATTACCTCTGGATTAAGAACATTACTTTAGGTTATAATTTTGATAAAAATATTTTAGGAGAGAATGCCATGGTATCTAGAATGCGTTTGTATGCTAGTGCCCAAAACCCTTTTGTTTTCTCTAAATATAAACTGGGAAGTCCCGAAGTACAGAAAAACTCAGATAATTTAGTAAGAGGTGTTAACGAGGGCAGTTATCCTAATGCTGCTACATTTACTTTAGGTTTAAACATTACATTTTAAAAATAAATACTATGAAAATATTACATAAAATAAAATTTGTTGTTGTGGCACTCATTATCGTGAGTTGCGATGCTAATGAATTTCTGGATATACAGCCGGCTAATAGCAACACACCGCTTTCTTTTTACACTAGTGAAAAACAAATTACCGAGGGTGTAAATGCTATTTATAGCACAAATAGAACCATAAATAATGGTCAATGGAGGTTTGGAGAGTTTAGGTCAGATAATACTTCTTACCAACGTAATGAAGCAGATAGAGGTGGAACCCCTACCGAAGAGATCGATGAATTTACTATGAATTCTGATAATGGCAACATTTCAAGTTATTGGAACGCATGGTATGGCGGTATTTTAGACTGTAACCTTGTGTTGAATAACATTGATAATGTAGATTTTGATGATGAAGAGCTTATGAATTCTAGAAAGGGAGAAGCTTTATTTTTCAGATCTTATTTCTATCTTAATTTAGCACGTTCGTTTGGAGATATTCCCTTTCATAGATTGGTGGCTTCTAGTGTAGACGATGCATTTAGTGAGGTGTTTACATCAAGAATTCCAGTAAGTGAGGTATATGAAGAAATACTGGAAGACAACCAAGAGGCAATTAACTACCTACCTGCATCATGGCCAAACTCTGAAGTAGGTCGTGCTACTAAAGGTGCAGCACTTATGCTACAGGCAAAAATTTTGATGACTATACAGCGTTATGATGAAGCTATTCCTTACTTACGCCAAATGGAAGGCCTTGGGTACAGTATTCTAGGTAATTACGAAATGGTGTTTAACCCAAGCAACAAAAACCACGCAGAATCAGTATTCGAAATACAATTTGATTATGCGAGTGGACAAGCATCTAATTTCCTTGGTCAATTTGTGCCATTCACTAGCGGAAGAGATATTTTAATATTTAACCCTGCAAGTGGTAGAGCTGGTTTAAACCAACCCACGCAAGATATTATAGATCTTTACCCAGCAGACGATGCGCGTGCCGCAGTAAACATTGCATATAATAGAGGAGAGGCTTTTGTAAATAAATACAATTATGCGCCTTTGGCTCCAGGACAACAGGATGTTAATTTTCCTATGTTTAGATATGCCGATGCTAGATTAATGCTAGCAGAGTGTTTAGCGCAAACAGGCAGTTATCAAGCAGGTATAGATATTATAAACAATGAAATACGTCCTAGAACAGGGGTAGCAGCACCAGTTACAGCTACCAGTCAAGAAGATGCTTTAGAAAAAATTGCTGTAGAACGCAGATTAGAGTTGGCCTTTGAAAACCACCGTTGGTTCGATTTGTTAAGAACAGGTAAAGCTGTAGAAACCATGAAAGCACATGGTGAAGATCAAATGGCATTAAAACCACATCTTACAGATGGTTTAGAATACGAAAATATACGAACCCTGTTAGCTATACCTTTTAATCAAGTAGATCAATATGGGTATGCGCAAAATCCAGGTTGGTAAACTAATTGTTTGAGTTTTAGTTTTTGTTAAAGGTGTTTTTAAATATTATTTAAGAACACCTTTCTTATACTCAAGAATATTTAGGGTTGCAAATTATAAAAAATCAAAAAAAATCTTTAGAATGAATTACAGAATTATTCCCCTACTATTGATAACATGTGCAATAAGCTGCAAAACAGAATCATCAATAAAGATAAAAGATTTAACTGTAGAATATTTAAATAATCCTTTGGGTATAAATAGAACACATCCTTTACTGAGCTGGAAACTTTTTTCAGAAGAGAATGGGAAATCTCAGTCTGCTTATCGAGTTTTAATAGCTAGCAGTGAAGCACTTTTAGAAAAAAACGAAGGAGATATTTTTGATACTGGAAAAATTATAAGTACTAAAAGTGTTGGTAATAAGTTGCATTTTGAGGCAAATGAATCAAATACAATGTATTATTGGAAAGTGAAAGTTTGGGACGAAAACAATAATCCCTCATCATTCAGTAATACGCACTTTTGGAAAACAGGATTTTTAAAAGAAAGTGATTGGAAGGCTAAATGGATTTCAAATAAGTACAAGACAGTTACTGATAAGCGAGAACCGTTTACACGTTATGATAACTCAAGAGTTTTTGTTGCCGAAGATTCATCAGCTGTATATCTAAGAAAGGTATTTAAAACAAATGATTCTATAAAAACTGCTACGGTATATGTGTCTGGCTTAGGGTATTACGAGCTCTACCTTAACGGCAGAAAAGTTGGAGATCACGTTTTGGATCCTGTTTTCACAGATTATCAAAAAAACGTAAAATATTTGGCGTATAATGTTACCGAACTATTAAAACAAAATAACTTCAATACAGTATCAGCCATATTAGGTAATGGTTTTTACAATCATACTGAGCGCGACCTTTTTCAGATGGAAAAAGCGAATTGGAAAACACCTCCTAAATTACTTTGTGAAATTATTGTGGAATATGAAAGCGGAACAAAAGCGCATATTATCTCAGATGCTACTTGGAAATGGTCTTATGGCCCAATAATTTACAACAGTATTAGAGGTGGTGAAACTATAGATGCGCGTATTGATATTAATGGCTGGAACACCTCTAATTTTAAAGATAACGGTTGGCAAAGTGTTACAGAAGTGCCAGCACCTGTAGGTAAACTAACTTACCAGTATATGCCGCCTATGCGCGAAACAAAGTCTTTAAAGCCAGATAGTGTGTGGAATCCTAAAAAGGACATTACGGTGTTTGATTTTGGTGAAAATATAACGGGTTATGCAGATATAAGTGTAAAGGGTGAAGCAGGAAAAGTTGTTAATATTTATTTTAACGAGGTGTTGAATAAAGATGGTTCTTTAAATATAAAGCATAGTTCTGGCCATACTTTTGGACGTTTTCAACACGGTAAATTAATTTTAAGTGAAAAAGAAGTAGATGAATTTGCACCAAGGTTTACATATCATGGCTTTAGATATGTGCAAGTAGAGGGGGTTCCAAAAGATGCAATATTAAGTATTGAGGCAAAGTCTGTTCATACAGATTTAAAGGAAGTTGCCTCTTTTGAAAGTTCTAATCTGCGCCTTAATCAGTTGCATCAAGCTGTAAAACGAACATTACTCAACTCTATTCATAGTATGCCTGGTGAGGAGGCCACAAGAGAAAAAATGGGATGGACTTTTGACGGTGGTATGAATACTATGGAAACGTATTTTTACAACTTTAATGTTATTAATACTTATAAAAAATATCTTTCAGATTTAATAGAGGCTCAAGAATACAATGGCCATATTCCACCAATAGTACCCACTAACGGATGGGGATTTTTAGAAAAAGGTATAACTCAAAAAGATACTATTGTTCAGTATGACGACCCATGGTGGGGAGGTACTATTGCTTTTGTAGCAAAAGAGCTTTACGAGAATACTGGCGATACTGTAATTGTTAAAAATTCCTATATACCTATAAGAGAATATACTGATTTTGTTCTAGATACGGCAATTGATGATATTGTATACTGGTCTTTGGGCGATTGGCTAGATTTAGAGCATAATAAAGATGGATGGGGTCCTGGTCTAACATCTGTGGCACTTACCTCAACTGCTGGTCTTTATTACTTGTGTAATATTACATCGCAATTTGCAACTCTTTTAGGAAAAAATGAGGATGCAAGATTATATGCCGACCATTGTAGGAGAATAAAAAAAGTGTTCAACGAAAAGTTTCTTAATGAAAAAACGGGTTGGTATGATAAGAAGTCTCAAACAGGACAGGCTGTAGCTTTGTATTATAACCTTGCGACCAATGATATAAAAGAAAAGGTAGCCCAAAAGCTATTGGAGTCAATACAAAACAATAATTACCATACTTCGGTTGGATTTATTGGTGTACGTCCTTTAATTCAGTTTTTATCTAAAAACGGATACAAAGATGTTATGTTTAGGTTATTGATGCAAGAGAAAAGCCCTGGTTGGTTACATTTTGTTGAAGATGAAAGAAGCACCATGGGAGAAAACCTAAATGCCGAGGGGTATGGTACAAATCATCATCCTTTTGCTGCAAATATTGGTTATTGGTTATTTGAACATCTTAGCGGTTTTAAAACAGATTTTTCTAAAACTCCAACTATTATTTTAAAACCAGGTTTAGAAGTAGATGTTAAATGGGTAAAAACATCACATGAAACGCTTTATGGAACAGTAACGAATCATTGGGAAAAAAAAGCAGATAACGTGTCCTATAAAATTGAATTACCTACTAATGTAAATGCTGCATTAACCCTGCCAGAAGGCTTTTCCTTAACAAACTTAAAAGATTATGATGGGTTTATTTCCACTAATGAAAATATGAAGACATACATACTGTCTTCTGGAGAATATCACCTGAAATTGATAAAAGATAGTTTAAAACAATAGCTAATGAAAATTGTAAATGTCTTTGGTTTAACAATAGTGTTGGTAATCATGGTGCTGTTTTTAACCATGGTATATTCTAGCCATAAAAAAGAAAAACAACAAGAAGAATTACCTAATATTATCATGATTGTTACAGATGATTTAGGATGGCAAGATCTTGCCAATTATGGTAATAATTTTATAGAATCTCCCAATTTAACAAAACTGGGAGACGAGGGTATTAAATTTACAAATGCCTATGCTCCAGCACCACTGTGCAGTGCATCGAGGTCTGCTCTTATAACAGGACTTCACCCAATACGAACAGATATAACTGAGCATATTCATGGAAATCAGCCCGCGGGTCCTCATCAAAAATTATTAACTCCACCAATTGCACAACAATTAGGTTTAGAATACACAACCATTGCAGAAGCCTTGAAAACAAAAAACTACGCTACTGCATTTTTTGGAAAATGGCATTTAGGGGGTGGTAAGTTTGCACCTCACCATCGAGGTTTCGATGTAAATATTGCTGGAGGATGGAATGGGCTACCCAACAGTTTTTTTTACCCTTTTTTTAATAACGGACAAAAACCAGAACTACTTAATGTTTCCAGTGAAGGCGATTACTTAACAGATGTTTTAACAAACGAAGCCATAAAATTTATTGATAAGAAAAAAGATTCTACGTTTTTTATTAATCTTAATTATTATTCTCCACATGTTCCTATAGAAGGAAAAAAAGAACTAGTGCAAAAGTACAAGGAGAAAAGAGGAAAAGATAAAGATGGTACTATGCCAAATATTCATTACGCGGCTATGGTAGAGTCTATTGATCAGAATGTTGGGCGAATAATGAAAAAACTTGATGAACTTAAATTAACAGACAACACTCTTATTATTTTTACGTCAGATAATGGTGGGCTTCATGTACCAAGCCTACCTGCTTTCATAAAACATACACCGCCCACAAACAGTGGCCCCTTGAGAGAAGGAAAAGGCTATGTTTACGAAGGTGGTATTCGAGTGCCACTTATTATTAAATGGCCTATAAGAATTAAAGATAACCGAGAAGATTCTACGGTTGTGGTGGGGCAGGATTTTTTCAATACAATTATGGAGATAACAGGTCTTAAACAAACCTCAGACGGTATTAGTCTGCTTCCTCTTTTCCAAAGCAAATCCTTAAATGAGCGGGGAGTATTATGGCACTTGCCCCATTACAATCATCAAGGTAGCAAGCCTTCTACTGCATATCGTGAGGGTGATTGGAAAATTATTTATAATTATGAGAATGAGTTGTACGAACTTTATAATTTAAGAACAGATATATCTGAAAGTGATAATCTTGCAACAAAAAATGTTGATAAATTAAAGGCTCTAAAAGTTAAAATGAAATCTCGATTAGAAGAACTAAAGGCAAAATTTCCTAAACTAAACCCAGCCTACACGGAAAACTAAAACAAGATTTTCATGATGGTGAAAATATTCAATAAATAATTATTTGAATCAAAATACAGTACTAATGAATAATAAAACGGTTTTATCTGTAATTTTAGCATTCTTTCTTATTTCATGCACATTTAAAAAGGAAGACAAAAAACAAACAGTAACATCGGGAAATCGTCCAAACATTATATTTCTATTATGTGACGATTTGCGGTTCGACGCAGTAGGATATACGGGAAATTCAATTATTAGAACACCGCATATAGATCAATTGGCAGAACAAGGCATAACCTTTAATAATGCGTATGTAACTACTTCTATTTGTGCCGTAAGTCGAGCCAGTATTTTAAGTGGCCAGTACGCACGAAAGCATGGTATTTGGGGTTTTTCAAAAAATTTTTCAGAGGAGCAATTGGCTAACACCTATCCTATACTATTAAAAGAATCTGGATACACTATTGGTTTTATAGGTAAGTATGGCGTGGGACATGAAGTACCTGAAGATAAGTTTGATTTTTGGGAAGGCTTTAACGGGCAAGGTAGTTATAAGCAATTCGATGGAAATGGTAACCCTATTCACCTTACGGAAAAAATGGGCAATCAAGCTTTGGAGTTTTTAGATAAGCAGCTAAATAAAGATGCTCCATTTTGTCTTTCGGTGAGTTTTAAAGCACCTCATGTGGAGGGGGATCCAGGATATTTTTTGCCAGATGAGCAGTTTAACCACTTGTATAAAGATGATGATATACCAGTGCCAACTACTTCGTCTAAAGAGTTTTTTAGTCATTTCCCTGAAAGATTCACTAAAAATAATGTAGCAAGGAATAGATGGGAAAGTCGTTTTAAGACTCCAAAAATACAACAGGAAAATATTAAAAAATACTACCGTTTAATATCGGGCGTAGATAAAGTTGTGGGCCGCATCATGGATGCTTTAAGAGAAAGTGGTCAAGATGAAAATACGGTTATAATTTTTACCAGCGATAATGGGTTTTATCTTGGTGAATATGGTTTTGCAGGAAAATGGTATGGTAGCGATCCTTCTATTAGAGTGCCTTTAGTGATTACTGATTTACGTAATAAGTTAAATAAAAGCGCATCGAGAGATGAAATGGTCTTAAATATAGATATAGCACCCACAATCTTAGGTTTTGCAAATGTTAAAGCACCCAAACACATGCAGGGAAAGAACATACAAGCATTAATTGAAGAACCACAAATGCCATGGCGCAATTCTTTTTTTTATGAGCATTTGTGGCAATCTAGCGAAAGGTATTACATTCCCAGTACCGAAGGCGTGGTGTTTAAAGATAAAAAATATATGACCTATTTTAAGGATTTTGATAGTGAAAACATCGTTTTTGAAGAGTTGTACGATACAAACGTAGATATAAATGAAACTAATAATTTAATCAACAATCCAGAAAAAGACAGCTTAAAGAATCAGATGCAAATTATGTTAAATAAATTGAAAGTAGCAGCATTAAAATAGCAAACTATTAAAACGATTTTCGGTCTATAAACCTAAAAGGGTTTTTTACTTTAGCAATTTTGTTATTTAAAATCATATCAGCAGCAGTTTCTCCCATGGCTTTAAAATCGGTAGAAATAACAGTAATTCCAAAAAGCTCTTTTAATGGAGTATCATTATAGGATATAAGACCAATGTCTTTGCTAAGAACTAAATTTTTTTCCTTTATTTGTTTTAAAAGGTTAATCAGGTCAGATTCCTCTATTGTAATAAACAAGTCTTTCGGTTTTAATATCATATCGTCGTAAACCTCATTGTAAATGTCAAAATCCAAGTTATGCTCAACACAAAATTTTCTAAAACCGTGTAAGATTCTTTTTGGATATGGATAAACAGATTTTTCAGGAAACACCAAGATTATTTTTTCATACTTAGACATTTTCTTGAATGCCTTATTTAGTGCATCGTATATATCATTTTCAAAATCTTGATAAATACCTCGGTAGTTATCGCCTTCAGGTAATTTGTTATCCATTAACAAAAGTTTGTTAACAGGTACTTTACTTAAAGCTTTTGTAACTTTTTCTGTATAACTTAAATGTAGTAATTCATCGGTTTTAAAATGGGGCATAACTACATAATAATCGTAACTTCCAGCACCTTTTGCCCATAAATTAAGAAATAGGGACTCTTCACAATGGTATATTTTTAAATCTACGTAGGCATTAGTTCCAAGAGTATTCACAAACGCATTATAAATACGCATTTTATAATTACTCAATTTGTTAATCATAAACAGAACGTTTGTTTTAGAAAGTAATATAGTTCTATTTACGTAATACCCTTTTCCTTTTACGGAAACTATTACATTTTTATCCTTTAATATGGCATAGGCTTTTTCTACAGTGTCTCTAGAGAGGTAAAACTCCTCGCTAAAGTTATTTATAGAGGGTAGTCTTTCATCAATTTTAAGATATCCTGCTTGTATATTTTCAATAATGCCATCAACAATTTGTAAATATTTAGGTTTTCTGGAATCTGCATTAATTTCTATTTGTTCAAAGCTAAACATCTATTGTTATATTTTTATTATTTGATTGTAAAAGCATCTGTTTTTCAGTACTTAAAGTTACTTCATCATCAAACCTCATAGTACAGGATGCTCTTATGGTATACTTAAACTAAATTAGCGGGTATAAATATAAGCATTTAGATTAATGGATAATAAAATAAAAACCTTTAAGTACGTAGATTATCTCTGGGATGATGAAGAATTAGCAAAGCTTGGTGATGACCAAGTTGCACAATTTTTATACAGATCGAATATACTGGGTAGCGACCTAAGAATAACAAATTACGGTGGGGGAAATACTAGTTGTAAAACCATAGAAAAAGATCCGCTTACTAACAAAGATGTAGAAGTAATGTGGATAAAAGGTTCAGGTGGAGATATAGGCACCCTAACAAAAAGTGGTATTGCTGGTTTATATACTGAAAGGCTAAGAAATTTAAAGAATGTATACAAAGGTTTAGAAGATGAGGATAGAATGGTAGGGCTCTTTAACCATTGTATTTATGATTTAGATAGTAAAGCACCATCGATTGATACTCCTTTACATGGGTTATTGCCTTTTAAGCACATAGACCATTTGCACCCAGATGCTTTAATAGCTGTAGCTGCAGCAAAGGATAGTGAAAAAGTAACGAAAGAAATATGGGGAAATACCATGGGCTGGGTGCCTTGGCAACGCCCTGGTTTTGATTTAGGCCTGCAATTAGAAAAATGTTTAGAAGATAACCCAGGTATACGAGGTATTGTACTTGGTAGCCATGGTCTTTTTACTTGGGGAGATACATCATATGAATGTTATATAAATAGTTTAGAAGTTATTGAAATGGCTTCTGAATATATAGAGAAAAAGATTGAAGAAAAAGGAGCTGTATTTGGAGGTAAAAAAATAAAAAGCCTACCAAAGGAAGAGCGCTTAACAAAAGCATCCCAGATAATGCCATTGTTGCGAGGATTATGTTCTTCTGAAAACAGAATGATTGGGCATTTTTCCGATAGTGAGGTAGTTTTGGAATATATTAATAGCAACGATCTGGATAGGTTGGCTCCTATGGGCACTTCTTGTCCAGATCATTTCCTAAGAACAAAAATTCAACCTTTAGTATTAGAACTAGATAAAAATGAAGATTTAACCAATACTGATAATGTACTAAAAAAATTAGAGCCTGCTTTTAAAAACTATAGGGCGGAATATGCTGAATATTACAACACTTGTAAAAAAGAAAATAGTCCTGCAATGCGTGATGCCAACCCAGTAATTATAATTTATCCAGGCATTGGTATGTTCAGTTTTGCAAAAAATAAGCAAACGGCCAGAGTTGCAAGCGAATTTTATATTAATGCTATTAATGTAATGCGTGGTGCGGAAGCAATTTCAGCTTATACATCTCTACCAAGACAGGAAGCGTTTGATATTGAATATTGGTTATTAGAAGAGGCAAAATTACAGCGTATGCCTAAAGAGCAACCGCTGTCTAGAAAAATTGCGTTAATTACCGGTGCTGGTGGGGGTATAGGAAAAGCCATAGCCGATAAATTAGCAGCCGAAGGTGCAAACGTAGTATTAACAGATATTGATGAAGCAAGTTTAAAAGCTGCAAACGCTACTTATAAACGAGATGTTTCTGCTTATACCTTATGTGATGTAACTAGTATATCATCTATAGCTGGAGCGTACAAAAAAGCGTGTATAGAATTTGGTGGTGTTGATATTGTGGTTCATAGTGCAGGTTTAGCAATATCTAAACCGTTAGAAGAAACCACGGAAAAAGATTGGACGGTATTACAAGACATTTTGGTTAAAGGCCAATTTGAGCTAGCAAAACAAGCAGTTGCTATTATGCGAAAACAAAATCTTGGTGGCGATTTTATTTCAATTGCCAGCAAAAACGGATTGGTTTCAGGGCCCAATAATGTGGCATATGGTACTGCAAAAGCAAGCCAACAACATATGGTTAGATTATTAGCAGCAGAACTTGGTAAAAATAAAATACGTGTAAACACCGTAAACCCAGATGGTGTTATTGTAGGCAGTAAAATATGGGAAGGTGCTTGGGCCGAAGGACGAGCTAAAGCATACGGAATTACTGTAGAAGAGTTACCAGCACACTATGCCAAAAGGAATTTACTAAATGAAATAATCTACCCTAGCGATATTGCTAATGCTGTTTTTTCATTAGTGGGCTTACTTGATAAAACCACGGGAAATATTATTAATGTTGATGGTGGTATGGCAAATGCATTTGTAAGATAATTATTTTAGTTTTAGTTTTAGTTCAGTAAAAGAAAGCTTCCGTAAGTTTTATATTTATGGAAGCCTCTTTTCAATAAAAACAAAGAAGATGATATTAAAAAAAGACGAAATTCAAGATCTCAATACAAAAAGTATAAAAAGCCACAATGAGGATTTTGATTTTTTAGCTCATAAATTAACAGCACATGGGCACAATGTTTCTGAAATAGTTTCAAAATTATCAGAGTTTCAAGTCGCCATACCAAGTTGGGCTTTAGGCGCTGGAGGCACACGTTTTGGGCGTTTTTCATTTTACGGCGAACCTTCAAACTTAGAGCAAAAAATTCAAGATATTGGGGTTTTACATGCACTAACACAAACAGCAGGGGCGGTATCACTACACATTCCTTGGGATATACCAAACGATTACAAGGCCATTAACGAACAAGCTAAAGCTTTGAATATAAAGTTTGATGCTGTAAACTCAAACACATTTCAAGACCAAAAAGGTGCTGCCGAAAGCTATAAGTTTGGTTCTTTAAGTAACACTAGTAAAGCAGTGCGAGAGCAAGCCATTCAACATAATATAGATGTTGTAAATATTGGTGATAAGCTAGGGTCTAAAAGCTTAACTGTTTGGTTGGCAGATGGCTCCTGTTTTCCAGGGCAGAATAACTTTCAAACTGCGCTTCAGCATACCGAAGATAGTTTAAAATCAATTTACAAAGCACTTCCGGCAGATTGGAAAATGCTTATAGAATATAAACCTTACGAACCAAATTTTTACAGTACCGTAATTCAAGATTGGGGCACCTCCTTTATGTTGGCAAATGCCTGTGGAGAAAAAGCTTTTTCATTGGTAGATTTAGGCCACCACTTGCCCAATAGTAACATAGAGCAAATAGTTTCTATTTTAATGCTTAAAGGTAAACTGGGAGGTTTTCATTTTAATGATAGTAAGTATGGGGACGATGATCTTACCGTAGGAAGTGTAAAACCGTATGCATTGTTTTTAATATTTAATGAATTAGTGTATGGTATGAAGAATAACCCACAAAACCCAGATTTAGCGTGGATGATTGATGCTAGCCACAATGTAAAAGATCCGTTGGAAGATTTAATACAATCTTTAGAGGCTATACAGGAAGCTTATGCAAAAGCTTTATTGATAGACCATAACAAGTTGAAGGCTGCTCAGTTGGATAATGATGTAACTAGATGTCAAGAAATTCTGCAAAACGCTTATAGAACAGATGTTAGGCCTTTATTAGAAAGAGCACGAATTAATAACAACGGTGCATTACATCCCATAGAATCTTACAGAGCCCTAAAGATCAGGAATAAACTAATTGAAGAGCGAGGTAAGCATACTGTAGCTTCGGGACTTTAAGAATGGCATAATGAGACAAAAAGTAACAGCTGTTTTTGATATAGGGAAAACCAATAAAAAGTTTTTTTTATTCAATGAAGATTTTAAAGAGGTACACAAAGAATATATCCGTTTTAATGAAATTAAGGATGAGGATGGGTTTCCTACCGAAGATTTAGATGCTTTACAAAAATGGCTAAAAGAGGTGTTTCATCGTATTTTAAAAGCTAAAGAATTTAATGTGAAAGCCATTAACTTTTCAACTTATGGAGCAAGTTTAGTTCACCTTGATGAGCATGGGATGCCATTAACCCCACTTTACAATTACATAAAGCCTGTAGATTCTAGCATAATAGATTCTTTTATAAAAAAGTACGGCCCTAAAGATAAGTTTCTTAACGCTACAGGATGTTCTAACTTAAGCCTTCTAAACTCAGGATTACAATTATATTGGTTAAAGCAAACGCAGCCTGAGGTATTTAAAAAAATTAAATATTCATTGCATTTGCCACAATATGTAAGTTATATTTTTACAGGAATACCTTTAAGCGAATATACGAGTATTGGGTGCCATACAGCAATGTGGGATTACAAAAAAAAGGACTACCACCATTGGATTTATAATGAGGGTATTAACAATATTCTTCCACCTATTGTTTCAACTGAAACGAGTATTAATATGAATTATAATGGAAAACGTATAAAAATAGGTGTAGGTATTCACGATAGTTCTGCAGCACTTTTACCTTATATAAAAAGTATAAAGAAAAAATTTGTTTTGGTATCAACAGGCACTTGGAGTATTATTTTTAATCCATTTACTAAAACACCAATCTCTAATGAATCTGATAGCGAAAAAACTATTAACTATATGCGTATAAATGGTAAGCCCGTAAAGGCTACACGTTTGTTTTTAGGTAATGAATATAAGATTCAAGTTGCTAAACTCGATGAAATTTTTGGAGTTAACGACGATTATCATAGATCTGTAAAATTTAATTATAATATTTATAGAAGCATAGAAAAGGATTTTAAGTATTGTTTTAGATGGGAAAGTATAGAAAGTAAACATATGCCAGAAATCACTAAAATACCATACGATAATTACGAACAGGCATACCACCAACTAATGGCAGAACTTGTAGAATTACAAATTAAATGTATAAGAGATGCGATAGGGAAAAGTAAAATTTCTAGAGTTTATATAGATGGTGGTTTTAGCGATAACGATGTTTACATAAAACTTTTGTCCCATAATTTTAGAGATAGTAAAAAGCTTAGCACCACTAATGCTGCTCTTGGTTCTGCCCTAGGTGCAGCTATTTCCATATCGGATTGTAAATTAAATTCAAAATTCCTTAAAGAAAACTATGCTTTAAAAAAGCATGTACCCTTTATAATTAGTTAAAGCATACCTAAAAATGTCAACAAAAATAAATTTAGAACACCCTAGAAATCAAATTACTACCATAATAGGTAGAATTTATAAACGAGGCATGACCACTACTTCGGGTGGAAATATTTCAATAATTGACTCAGATGGCAATATTTGGGTAACACCATCAGCTATAGACAAAGGCTCTTTGAGACCATCAGATATTGTATGCGTAAAAAAAGACGGAACAATTATTGGAAAACACAAACCTTCATCAGAGTTTCCATTTCATAAGGCTATTTATCAAGCTAGACCAGATATTAAATCGGTTATACACGCACATCCGCCAGCTTTAGTATCTTTTAGTATTGTGCGTAAAATACCAAATACCAATATAATTTCACAAGCACGACATATTTGTGGGCCAATTGGCTATGCCAAATATAGATTACCTGGAAGTGAAGATTTAGGGCAAGTTATAGCCGACGAATTTAAAAAAGGATTCAAAGCTGTAATCATGGAAAATCATGGTATTGTTCTGGGAGGTAGTGATTTAACAGATGCTTTTGAACGTTTTGAAACTTTAGAATTTTGTGCACGTACCATTTTATATGGCTCTCAAATAGGAACACCAAAATATCTGTCTAATGATCAGATTGATGCTTTTGAGGCTCAGGTTCCAAATAGTATTCCTGTAATGGAAACTGCCAAACATCCTTCAGATGAAGTTGAAAAGCGTTTAGAAATATGCGATATAGTTCAACGGGCTTGTCAACAAGGTTTAATGATAAGTTCCTATGGCACAGTTTCTATGCGATGGAGAGATAACGATTTTTTAATAACACCAACAGGTATAAACCGTTGGGATATGCATATTGATGATATTGTTCAAATAAAACAAGGTAAAAGAGAAAAAGACAAAACTCCCAGTAGGGCTACTTGGATTCATCAGGAGATATACAAACGGAACCCTAAAGTAAACTCCATTATTATGACTCAATCTCCTTATCTAATGGCATTTGGTGTAACTGGTACTTACATTAATGTACGTACCATACCAGAAAGTTGGATTTTTTTACAAGATATTCCTATGGTAAAATACGGCGATCACTTTAAAACAAATAACAACTCAAAAATTATAGAAGATTCTACAACTGCTCTAATAATTGAAAATGATTCGGTTATTATTACCGGTGATAAATTATTGCAAACTTTTGACTACTTGGAAGTTGCGGAATTTAGTGCTAAGTCTATAGTACTTGGTGCCTCCTTGGGAGAAATGACGCCAATAAACGATGAGCAGGTTGAAGATTTGAGAAAAAAATTTCTATCATAAATAATCAGTATGGCTATAAAATTTGATACCCGTTACCCCTCAGTTGATGATTTAAGAAAGAGAGCTCAAAAAAAAATACCAAAGTTTGCTTTTGAGTATTTAGATGGTGGCTGTAATGATGATGTTAATTTGCTTAGAAACACCTCAGAACTTAGAGAGGTACAACTTAAACCTAATTATATAAAAAACCATGGCGGCTCATCGCAGAGAACAAAAGTTTTGGGTTTAGAATACGATGCGCCTTTCGGGATAGCACCTATAGGCTTACAGGGGTTAATGTGGCCAAATGCATCAGAAATTCTAGCAAAGGCTGCATTTCAACACAATATTCCTTTTATACTTAGTACAGTAACTACTACCAGTATAGAACGCGCTAGCGAACTAACAGAAGGTAAGGCGTGGTTTCAATTATACCATCCAACCGAAAACGCTTTGCGAGATGATATTATTAATAGAGCAGCAGCAGCAGAGTGCCCAGTACTGGTTATTTTATGTGATGTTCCAACATTTGGTTTTCGTCCAAGAGATATTAGAAACGGTTTGGCAATGCCCCCAAAAATGTCGTTTAAAAATATACTTCAAGTACTGGGTAAACCAAATTGGGCATTTAATACCTTAAAATATGGGCAACCTTCTTTTGAAACGTTAAAACCTTATATGCCAAAGGGCTTAGATTTAAAGCAACTAGGTAAATTTATGGATCAAACGTTTAGCGGCAGATTAAATGAAGACAAAATAAAGCCTATTAGAGATATGTGGAAAGGTAAATTAGTACTAAAGGGCGTTGCTTCTGAACAGGACACTGAAGAGGCCATAAGGTTAGGTTTAGACGGAATAATTGTTTCTAACCACGGAGGGAGGCAATTAGATGCTGGTCAATCTACAATAAAACCCTTAGAGACTATTGCTGCAAAGTATGGTGATAAAATTACGGTAATGATGGATAGTGGTATTCGTTCAGGGCCAGATGTTGCCAGAGCAATGGCTTGTGGTGCAGAATTTACATTTATGGGGCGTTCTTTTATGTATGGTGTATCTGCATTGGGAAAAAAAGGAGGCAATCATACTATTTCGCTCTTAAAAACAGAGGTACAACAGGTTATGGAACAACTATGTTGCGAAAGTACACAAGATTTTTCCAATCACTTGATCAAATAAATATCACTAAACCAACTAAATTATGACCCAGTTTAATATAAATGAAGATATTGAAGAAATAGCAGGAGGAGAATTTGAAAGGCAGCCAGTGCCAACATCTAAACTTAAAAGTTGGAAAAGCTTTATAGGGATGTATGCTGGTGAGCATGCAGCAGGTACTGAGTTTATGATTGGGCCTTTGTTTTTAACAACAGGAGTTAGTGCCTTCGACCTTATTGTTGGTTTATTAGTCGGTAACTTGTTAGCAGTATTAAGTTGGCGTTTTTTAACGGCAGAAATAGCTGTTAAAAATAGATTAACACTGTATTACCAATTAGAAAAAATATGCGGAAAAAAATTAGTTACAGGCTACAATCTTGCAAATGGTATTTTATTTTGTTTTTTGGCAGGTTCTATGATAACTGTTTCTGCAACGGCGGTAGGAATTCCTTTTAATATGCCTATGCCTAAACTAACTGATACCATGCCTAATGGCGTGACATGGATAGTTATAGTTATTTTTATTGGAGCTGTAATATCTATAATTGCCGCAAGAGGTTACGATACTGTTACCAAAGCAGCTAATTGGATGTCTCCATTTATTGTTGCTGCTTTTATAGCTTGTGGTATTGTGGCGTTACATCAACTAGGAGTAGATAGTTTTTCAGATTTTTGGAATATTTGGGGGGAAGGTTCAGAGCCTTTTCCAGGTCAAACAAAATATACCTTTTGGCATGTTATGCTATGGTCTTGGTTTGCTAATGCTGCAATGCATATTGGTATGTCAGACTTATCGGTTTTTAGGTTTGCTAAAAAAGCTAGAGCAGGTTGGGCTACGGCTGCAGGTATGTACGTAGGGCATTACATGGCGTGGATCGCAGCAGCACTATTATATGCGGTTTACCTAAAATCTCCCGAAGCACAGGCTTTTTTAACGAATGGGGAGGCTCCACCTGTAGCACCAGGGCCTTTGGCAAATAATGCTATTGGCGTATTTGGTATTGTAGCTGTAGTATTAGCAGGATGGACAACAGCTAACCCAACCATTTACAGAGCAGGATTAGCTTTTCAAGCTATTTTTCCTAAATTTTCTACTGCAAAAGTTACAATTTTGGCGGGTACTGTAGCAACTATTGCAGGTTTATTTCCAGCTTTCGCCATGAAACTTCTTGGTTTTGTAGCTTTGTATGGTTTTATTCTATCACCTATTGGAGCTATTATAGTTTTTGAACATTTTTTCAATAAACAAACAGGTATTATTAAAAATTATGCAGAAAAGGCCAATATCAATTTTAATAAATCTGTCCTTTATGCATGGGCTATTAGTTTTGGTGTGTTTTATTTTATTTCCGTTCAGTTTAATGTTTTTTTATCGTTTGTAACCTTACCTGCTTGGATAATATGTGGAGCTTTGTATTTAGTTTTTAGCAAGTATTTACAAAAAAGAATACTTTAAGAAATCCAGCTCTTAAGTTGAATATTAACCTGATAAATTTATATTAGGTTTTTTTGTTATTTAGAGGCTGTAAAATAATAGTTAGGCATTTATTTTTTAATTATTGCCAATTATAGAAAGTGATATCTGCATTTTCAATAGTACTTTTTTTTAACTTCCCTTATACATTTTAAGTTCAATATTTGGTTTTTTAGCATTAATTAAGATTTTTAATACTAATTTCTTAGTGTTTAGTGTGTTTTATTAAATATTTTTTAAATGTTAAAGAGTGAAATTTATGACTAGCATTTTGGTTATAACAAAATAATATCATAAATTGGTCAACCAAACTGGTTAACCAATTTACAGATGTAAATTCTTCTTGCATAACGCATAGTTTTCTGTTAACCTTTTAGATTTTTAAGTAATTGAAAAACTGTAGTTTAAAAGTAGCACATTAAAAATAAATAAATGAGACATATTCTTTTAGTTTTTGTATTAGTCACAGTGGTTCTTGGTTGTGAAAGCAACCAAGAATCTAAATTATTAATCTCAGATATAGAGCAGCTAAATAATGCGATATCTGAGGCTAAACCTGGAGAAGTTCTTGTTCTAAAAAACGGGACTTATAAAAATGTTCTAATAAATTTTAAAGCCAATGGCGAAAAAAACAACCCTATTACGCTTAAAGCTGAAACTAATGGAGAGGTAATTATTAGTGGTAAGTCCCACTTAAAATTTGGGGGCAATTATCTAGTGGTAGAAGGTTTGCATTTTAAAAACGGGTATTCACCAAGTGATGCTGTAATTGAGTTTAGAATAGATGAGGAAACTATAGGGAACCATTGTACGGTTTCCGATTGCGTTATTGAAGATTTTAATAAAATGCATCGTGACGATTCTGATAGATGGGTGCAATTTTGGGGAAGGCATAATACCTTGGAAAACTGCTATATAGCAGGTAAAACAAACAGAGGGCCAACCATAAGAGTAGATTTAAAAGGTAACGCACATATTAATAATTACCATCAAATTATTGGAAATCATTTTGGGCCCAAACCTCCAAAAGGCGGTCCAAGTGGAGAAACCATTCAAATAGGCGATAGCTATTCTTCCATGTCGCCCAGTTATACCCTAGTTGCCAATAATTTATTTGAAGAGTGTAATGGTGAAGTAGAAATTATTTCCAGTAAAACCAATTTTAACGAGTTTAGAAATAATGTGTTTTATAAAAGCGAAGGCTCTCTGGTAACACGCCACGGAAACTATTGTAAAATAGATGGCAATTATTTTATTGGAGATGGCGAGAATAAAAATATTGGTGGCATTAGAATAATCAATACTGGGCATTGGGTAACTAATAATTATTTCTACAATCTTAAAGGCGAAAGCTTTAGGAGTCCACTGGCGGTTATGAACGGTATTCCAAAGTCGCCATTAAACCGTTACAACCAAGTTACAGATGTAGTGGTTGCATACAATACCTATGTAAATTGTGATGCGCCTTGGCAGTTTGGTGTTGGTACAAATATTAGTCAGAAAGACGTATTGCCACCATCAGAAATTCGTTCTGCAAGACCATTAAGAACCATTGTGGCAAACAATGTAATTTACAATGAAAAGGGCAATGAAACTATAGTAGTGGAGCACGATAAAGCAGATGGTGTTACATTTAAAAGTAATGCAGTGAATAATCAAGGTGTTGCTTTTAAAGGGTATGAAGGTATTATTGCCAAGTCGTTTAATGTGGAAAAAGTAGCACCACATATTCTGTTACCAAGTAGTGATTTAGATATTGAACCTTATCAGGGTTTTGAGTTTGAAAGTATTTCTAATGATCTTTTTGGGAATTCCCGAAATCAGAATAACACTATTGGGGCCGTAATATCTACAGAGGGGACTGTTCCTTCAATTTTAGACAAATCTAAATATGGTGCCAGTTGGTATTCCAACGAAAAAGAAGCTAGAGCACCACAAACGATAAATATTTCGGTAACCGATAATATTCAATCTAAAATAGATAAAGCAGAATCGGGCGACATCATTTTACTTGAAGAAGGACAGCATCTTGTAAAATCATCAATTGTAATTAATAAGCATATTACAATTAAGGCCAATAAAAAGGGGAGTGTTACCTTACTTTACGAAGGTGAAGCAGATACGCCATTATTAGAATTGCACCCTAAGGGATTTCTTAATATCGAAAACGTTTCATTAAAAGGAGCCAATAGCCAAAAAGCTTTTGCATCTCTAAAAGAAAACATGTTTACTCATTTTGGGTTAACGGTAACACATTGTGATATTAGTGATTTTAACTATGTGTTGAAAGTCTATAAAGAATCTTTCGCAGAACGCATTACGTTTTTAAATACATCCATTTCAAATTGTTTCAATGGTTTAGAGCTTTCTGAAGAAACCAACGATAAAGGCGATTACAATACCGAATACTTAACCGTTGAAAATTGCACCTTTGATAAAGTAAAACAAAACGTAATAGATTATTACCGTGGCGGATACGATGAATCTACCATTGGCGGAAATCTATTGGTTGTAAATAGCACATTTACCAACTGTGGCGCACAGGAAGAAAATAATATTTTATTAAATCACAGAGGAATTATTAATGTAAATATTGTTAATAATACATTTAAGAACAATCCTGTAAATCTTGTGGCATTGCTTTGGGGCGCAAAAAACAATACGCATTCGGGTAACACAATTATTAATTCTGGTAAAATTAAGGTTGAAGAAAATTTAAAACTAAAGTTAATGTACTAATTCGTATTTGTGAGCATTTTAAGATACATACTTACAATTATTTGTTTAGCAATTACAGCTAATACTTTCTCTCAGAATATACCATCTGATGCGGTTATCCCTGTTGAAGAATTATCTAAATATCTTAAAGAGGATGTAAAAGCTGAGTTCAATACGAAACATATCTCAACTTCTGCCTTGGCAAAATATTTTAGGGATAAATTCTCTGAACGTTATTTCTACGATTGGCAAAATTTTAAGGAACGTTTTAAAATCTACATCTCGGTTTATTCAAGTGCTGAAAAAGAACATGTAGAAAGAGCACTAGACCACATGGCTAAGTACCCTGCCGACACAAAATGGCAATTGCCTTTTAATTACAAATTCGGAAAACCGGTAGATGCTTATGCGTTGCGCCATTTGGCGCGCCAACACAAAATGGTAGATATAGCCTTGTATTATCACTACGATAATAAGAATAAGGCCTATTTAAGCTATTTTAAAGAACAGTTACAATCTTTAAATACTGCATTTCATACTGGTGATTATGAAAAAATAGAAGATGGTAATGGTGTTTATGAGGCTTTTAGATCTGGATACCGTATTTTAAACTGGTTACAAATACATAATATGTTTCTTGGTGAAGCAGACTATAATAATACAGATCAGCTTACAACAATAGCCACGTTATTACAGCATGGTGCCCATTTGTATCAGCGCAATCAAGTATTTAAATCTGGAAACCACCAAACCAGAGGATTGTCTGCTCTGGCCATGGTTGCTATTTTGTTAAGAGACTTTAAGGATAGTGGCCAGTGGTACACGCATGCTATGGCTTTATTAGAAGAGCATCTTGCTAAAGAAATAAACAACGATGGATTTCAGTTTGAACGTACTGTACATTACCATATTAGCGATATTGGTAACTATTACTATGTATATCAACTGGCAAAAGCAAGTAATTTAAAGGTAAGTGCGTATTGGGAGTCTAAATTAAAATCGTTGTTTACTACGTTAATTAAAATTGCTTATCCCGATAAATCTGCACCAGTACTCTCTGATGATACTAATATACCTTGGGCAGAAAAGAACGATATATCTGGAGTATTAACTCTAGGGTATTTGTTATTTGAAGACCCAGAAATGGGATACTTTGCCACAGATAAGGTAGCACCAAAAATGTATTGGTATTTAAGTGAATCCCAACTCAAATTGCTTTCAAATATTAAAGAAAAGAAACCAAGTTATACTTCTTTAAGTTTTCCAACAACAGGATACTATGTTCTGCGCGATGGTTATGGAAAAAATGATAATATGATGATGATTTCCGCAGGGTTGGATAATTTAAAACCAGACCACCAACATGGCGATATATTAGGTGTTCAAGCCATGGCAAATGGCAATGTTATTCTACCCAATTATCAAGTGCGCTATTATCTAAAGGATTTAGAGTTGTTTAAAAATTCACTCACTAAAAATGTAGCATTAGTAGATGATGAGTTACAGGGTAAAGAATATACATCAAACAAAGGTGGTAGTGGTTTTGGTAAGTTTAAACAATTGCCAAACCCTCAAGTTGTTTCGTGGTTTACAGATAAGGATATAGATGTTTTTATAGGTAAGCACAACGGTTTTAATAATATTAATGTAGATTACAGCAGGCAGGTTGTATATTTAAAAAAAGATTTTTGGGTTATAAAAGATAACTTTAAATCTAAAACACCTCACACATACAAACAAGTATGGCAAGGACATTATACAGAAACACATGCGCCAAATCTACTGCGGGCTACTTTTGCTAACGGTGCAGGTTTAGATATTTACCAATTAAAAAAGGTAGATAAGGTGACGCGAAACGGCACTAGGGGAAAGGAATGGGCAATAGTTTCTAAAAACGCAAATACAGATTTTAGTTTTATTACACTTTTATTTCCGTTTGAAGCATTTGATAAGCGCATTGATGAGAACAACCCAAATGATAATTTAAAGGGTTGGACTATAACAAATAATGAGGTTTTAAAACTATCTAAACAAAATACTAGTATTTATTTTTCAACATCTAATTTAAAAATTGATGATAATACAATAGCTTTTTCCAGCGAAGTAGATGTGCTTGTTAACCTTAATAAAACAAATACTGTTGTAAGGTTGTTAAGTGAAAATAAAGTGTCTGGAACAATTTTAAACAATAATAGCAAAAAACCATTTCAGTTAAGCCCTGGAAATACAATTAAACTAGAAAAAAAATAATATGAAACCATATGTATATCTTTTGTGTGTTGCCTTAGTTACAATCGTGTCTTGTAACGATGGTAGTGATTCTAAATCCAACGAAAATCAATCAGAATCAGCACACCCAAGTTTAATCTTAACCCAACAAGGTGTTAAGGATATTAAGGCAAATTTGGGCAGTATTCCCATATTTGATGAAACCTTGGCCGCAACAAAAAAAGAGATTGATGCTGAAATAAAAGCGGGTTTTGATGTACCAACACCAAAAGATTACTCTGGAGGCTATACGCACGCTACACATAAAAAGAACTATAGTTTAATGCAAAAAGCAGGTGTGCTATATCAAATCCTAGATGATGAAACGTATGCTAAATTTGTAAAAGATATGCTCTTTTCTTATGCTGAACAGTATCCAACATGGCCTGCGCATCCAAAAACGAGATCTTATGCCAGAGGCAAACTGTTTTGGCAATGTTTAAACGATTCTAATTGGTTGGTCTATACCAGTCAAGCTTACGATTGTATCTATAACTATTTAACACAGGAAGAACGAGAGACCCTAGAAACAGAATTATTTAAGCCTTTTGCGAATTATATTTCAAAAGAAAATCCACAATTTTTTAACAGGGTTCATAATCACAGTACCTGGGGGAATGTAGCCGTAGGAATGATAGCTTTGGCTATGGATGATGATAGCCTTTTACAGGCGGCACTTTATGGATTAAAAGACATAAAACTCGCTAAGGATATGAAAGATAATGATGGTGGCTATATAAATCCTGAAGATGGTAAAATAGGGTTCTTCGCAAACCTTGATGAGCCATTTTCCCCTGATGGATATTACACCGAAGGGCCTTATTACCAGCGCTATGCCATGTACCCGTTTTTAATATTTGCACAAGCATTAGAAAATAAAAAACCAGAATTAAAAATACTGGAGTATAAAGATGGAGTGCTACTTAAGGGGGTTAACGCCTTATTGAATTTAACCGATGCCGATGGAGATTTTTTCTTGCTTAACGATTCACAAAAAGGAATGTCTTACTACAATAGCTCGTTGGTATCAGCAGTAAATATAGCATATCACTTTGGAGGGAACAATCCAGAATTATTGAGTATTGCCCAAAAACAAGGTGAAGTAACATTAGATGATGCTGGTTTAGCAGTGGCACTAGGAATTCAACAAGGGAAGGCTAAACCTTTTAATAAAAAATCTATAGAATTATCAGACGGACCAAATGGAAATCAAGGCGGTGTAGGTATTTTGCGTAGTGCACCAATGGAGTTGGTGTTTAAATACACAGCGCACGGATTGAGCCATGGACACTACGATAAATTATCTTACGCATTATTTGAAGATGGTAACGAAGTTGTACAAGATTATGGGATGAGCCGTTTCGTAAACATTGAACAAAAAGGAGGTGGAAATTACTTAAAGGAAAACACTACATGGGCAAAACAAACCATTTCGCATAACACTATCGTTCAAAACGAAACATCGCAATTTCAAGGAAAATACGATATAGGTAGTAAACACCATTCAAACGGATATATTTTTAGTGTAGCGCAAGACAATGTGCAAGTAGCAAGTGCCAAAGAAGAAAATGCATACCCTGGCACAAAATTGCACCGAACTATGGTAATTATTAAAGATAGCGATTATAATAACCCTTACATTCTAGATATTATGCGAGTGCAATCCAAAAGCTCAAATCAATACGATTTACCTTTTTATTATCTAGGGCATATTATGCAAACTAATTTTGAGTATGATAAATTAAAAACGCCGCAAATATTGGGAACATCAGATGGTTATCAACACCTATACAAAGAGGCTATCGCTACAGCAAACGGGAAACATATTAAATTAAATTGGTTGTTAAACAACACCTTTTATACGTATTCTGCGGTAACTTCCAATAACGATGAAATTATCTTAGCACGCATAGGCGCAAACGACCCGGAATACAATTTGCGACAAGAACCCGCTTTAATTTTACGCAAAAAGAATACTAAAGATGCTGTATTCGCTTCTATTATAGAATCGCACGGTACTTATACACCAGTTTCTGAGATGGCTTTGAATGCCTACAGTAATATTAAAAATATAGAGGTTGTGTATGATACTAGTGCATATACAGCTGTTAAAATAGAAACAAAAAACAATACAACAAGAGTCTTTATCATTTCAAACGAAAATAATGATAAAGAGGCTCAACATTCATTAAATATAAACAACAAAACGTACACCTGGAAAGGGAGCTACGTATTAACAGAAATCAATTAAATTAAAAATTATGGAAAGATTTAGCGAAAAGTACATCATCACAAAAGACATGGAATGGGAAAATCTAGGAGGCGGTGTATCTAGAAAGTTCTTAGGTTACGATAACCAAATTATGATGGTAAGAGTAAAGTTTGATAAAGGCGCTTTAGGTGCTCCACATCAACATTTTCATACACAAGCTACCTTTTGTGTTTCAGGTAAATTTGAATTTGAAATAGATGGTGTTAAGCAAATTGTAGAAGCAGGAGATGGCGTTTATATAGCTCCTAATTTATTGCATAGCGCTGTGTGTTTAGAAGAAGGAGAACTTATTGATACATTTAGCCCTGTAAGAGAAGACTTCTTAACTGGTGAAGGACCGTCTTATTTTGGAGATAAAAAGTAATAAGTAAGAATATACTAACTTACTTAAAAGGCATTTTCTGGATTTAAATGTTAAAATTCAATTATATTTTTTTGTAACAAAAATTTAACATATATTTGGTTAACCAGATTGGTAAACCAGTTTTCAAAATGCAATTTTGGGGTAAAATAGTACAAAAAGCCAGTACTTATTATGATGCCAAGTTTAATATTCTAAATATTGTTTTTTGAAAATATTTTCAAACCAAACAATTAAAATTAATAATGATTATGAAATTAAAACTTAAAAAAAGAGGCAAACGTTTAACCTTATTTAACTGGCTTACTTCTTTTTAAAAGAAGTGAATATTAAATATAATATTGCTAATACTAAACATGTAATTACTCTATATAAACTAGTGTTATTTGTAGTGTTTTGATTAAGTAGTATTTTAATTAGTATTTAAAAAAACAAAAACTAAACATTTTAAACATAAACAGTTTAATTATGAATTTAAAAACTAAGCTAATTTTAGCTATTATTTTAATGTTGGGCATTAGTATAAATGCCCAAAATGAAAAAACAATTAAAGGAGTTGTTGTTTCAGTCGCTGATAATTTTCCAATTCCGGGAGTTAATGTGATTGTAGTAGGAACTACCAATGGTACAACAACAGACTTTGATGGAAATTATGAAATTAAAGCAAAAAGTGGAGATGTTCTACAATTCTCGTACGTTGGTTATACCACTAAAACCGTTATTGTAGCAGAGCAATCAACAATTGATGTTTCTTTATCGGAAGATATAGCGCAACTTGATGAGGTTGTTATTATTGGTTACGGTGATCAAAAAGAAAAAACTGTAACTAGTGCATTGACCAAAGTGTCCGGAGATGATTTACAAGACGTTGCCGTATCTCGTGTAGAAGATGCACTTCGAGGTAGAGTGGCAGGTTTAAGAATACAAACGGTAGCTTCAGAAGCAGGTGGTGACCCAAAAATTACATTAAGGGGGCCAGGTTCTATCACAGGATCATCATCGCCTTTAATTGTTGTTGATGGGCTTGTTTTAGGTAATGATGCCGATATTTTAGCAACTATTGACAACAACAATATTGAATCTATAAGTGTTTTAAAAGATGCATCATCTGTAGCAATATATGGTTCTCGTGGTGCTAATGGTGTAATTTTAGTTACGCTAAAGAAGGGTGTAGTTGGTAAAACACAATTTTCTTATAACACATTTACGGGTTACAGATACTCTAACAAGAATGATAACTTTAATACTTCAATCTCAGATGAAAGAATGAGATTAAATGGTTTACAAAGTCAAGTAGATGCAATTTCTGTTGATAGTCCAAATTATTCTAGAATAATAGGAGATTATAATACCGCTTATGCAGAACTTGAAGCTATGGATTTTATTGCCTCGTTAGGAGATGGCTGGAAAAACTTGCAAGACGAGATTTTTATTGGAGGTACGGTAAAAAGTCATTCCCTAGCAGGAAGAGGAGGAACCGAACTAACCAGCTATAGCGCATCTTTAGGTTTTCTTGAAGATGAAGGTATTGCTTTAAAAGATAATTTCCAGAAATATAATGCCAGAATAAAGGTTGATAGCAAGTCTAAAAACAAAAAAATTAGATTTGGAACAACTTTACGTGTTAACTATAATGATCAAGATAGATTACCAGCAAGATTTACTGATCCAATAAGACAATATGGGCATTTACCGCTATACTTAAATGAGGAACACTTAAAATATGTTACTAATTTCTCAAGAGATGTAGGTGTTTCTACTGATGCAGGTAAGCTATTTGAAAACCTTGAAGAAGGCAGCTACGGCTTCTCAAGAGCTTTTGATCATGTTTTCACGGTAGACCCTAATAATCCAAGATCTATCGCTAGAGATCCTAATACAGGCCTTCCTTTAGTTAGCCCTTTAACCTCAGGTGGGTTAACCTTGTCAACTACTAAAAACGTACACCCTTTAGTGCACTTTTTAGAAAGGTCTAGAACTAAAAAGCAGTTAAACTTAAATACATCTGCTTACATCGATTTTGAATTGGCTAAAGGTCTTAACTTTAGACAAACTATTTCTGGTGTGTTTAGACATAACAAAACTAACGAAGCCGATTATTTATACGGACAGGAAAACAGAGACCAAGAGTCTTACCGATTAGAAAGGAGAGACGAGTTAAATCAATACGCGTTTGAATCACTTCTTAAGTACAAGAAAAATTTTGGAAAACATAATTTTAACACAGTACTAGGTTTTGAATACACAAGAAGGGATTTTTACAGACAAGAATCTGAAGCTGTAGGTTATACAGACGATTTTAACAATAACATTGCCATCGCAGATGGAGGTACAACATATACTGATAATGGTACGGATAAGTTGGTATCGTACTTTGGTAGAATAGATTATAATTATAACGAAAAGTATCTATTACAAGTATCTGCTCGTACTGATGGTAGTACAAGGTTTGGTTCTAATACAAGATTTGGGTTTTTCCCAGCAGCATCTGCAGGCTGGGTAATGTCTAACGAAGATTTTTTATCGTCAAGTGATATTGTAACTTTCTTAAAATTAAGAGCCAGTTATGGTATTTCAGGTTCTAATGAAATTTCAAATAACATATTCGAATCGCTTTACAGATTCGAAGAAACATTCAGTACAATTGGATACAACGGGCAAACAGGAGTTAAGGGCGTAACGTTAGCCAATCAAAATTTAGGCTGGGAAAAATTAATAGAATTTAACCCTGGTATAGATGTTACATTTGGTAGAGGACTTATAGATTTAAGTTTAGATTATTATGTAAGAACAAGTGAAGATTTAATCCTTTTCGCTCCAATAGCTGCTACATATGGTGCAGATAACTGGTTGCAAAATATAGGAGAGGTTAAGAACGAAGGTGTTGAAATAGATTTAAGCTCTAGAATTATAAGCAACGAAAACTTTAGCTGGCTTGCTTCTGGTAATTTTTCACTAAACAGAAACGAAGTGGTAAGTTTAGGTAACAACGAGCAAATTATTTCTAGAATCGATCAAGATACAAGGCCTACCGAATTTATAGCAAAAGTAGGGCAGCCTATAACGTCTTTCTACGGTTGGGTTTACGATAGGGAAATTCCGTTAGAGTGGGTGGATAATCCATTCAATAGATTTAACAATGATTATGCTGATGTATATGTAAAGGATTTAAATAACGATGGAATTATAGACGACGAAGATAGAACAGAGCTAGGTAGTCCTTATCCAGATTTTACTTGGGGATTCAATTCAGATTTCCGTTACCGCGATTTCGATTTTGCTTTTCAATGGCAAGGGTCTCACGGCGCAGAAGTAAGGGTGGCAGATTTAGACCAATTGTATTATGCTAGTGAATCGGCTGTAAACGAGGTTTCTAATTTCCCTGATAGAGATTTAACAGTACATAGAAGATTTACTAACGACCATATACAAGATGCTTCATTTATAGCATTAAGAAATTTAACTTTAGGTTATACATTACCAGAGTCTTTTACATCTAAATATAATTTTGATAGACTAAGATTCTATATAACAGGTGAGAATTTATTGTTCTTTACCGCTAAAGGTTACGAAGGATTTAACCCAGAAGCACAAGGGCAAACATCTAGTAATGCTAATACAGCATTAACATCGGGCTACCAAAGAGGTGATGGTCCAGTGGTTAGAACTATTTCAGCAGGGATTAACTTTCAATTTTAATTAGTTATGAAAAAAGTATATAAAAATATTTTAATTTGTTTTTCTTTAATGGCTTTATTTGCAAGCTGTGAAGAAGAACTAGACCTAAGTAACCCTACTGCACTTTCTATAGAGGAGTTACTGCAAACAGACAACGGATTTATGTTTTTAGCAAACGGAGTTTTGGATGCTTATCAAAAAATTCCAGCAAATGAATTTTATTTAACAGAGCTAAGATCTGATAATTCAAGAGCAAACTCAGAAAACGGGAATTTTCCATTAATAGCATCTTACAACGTAGATCCAAACAATGGTGACGTTGCTACATATTATTCCAATAATATGCATACCATAAAGCATGCAAATACTATTATTGATAACCGTTTTTTAGCGCCAGAATCGCAACAGTACACAGTTGGTGAGGCTTATTTTATGAGAGCGTTATGTCATTTTAACTTGGTGAGAGCATATAAAAATGTGCCGTATATTGACAAAGTTTTAGACATAAATAAAGAAGAAGCTTTAGATTATCCTCAACTACCAGAAGCAGAAGTTTATGCAAAAATCATTAATGATTTTAAAACATCAATTGCTTATTTAGATGGTGTAGCGCAAAATAGGTATAGACCTTCTAAAGGTGCGGCAATATGCTTAGCGGCAAAAGCCTATTTAAGTCAGCCCAATCCTAATTATACAGAAGCAGAACTTTTATTGGCATCTGTTGTAGAAAATAACGATGCTTACAATTACAATTTGTTGTTTACAGAAAGAGACGATGCAGAACAGTTTGAATTTAACGCAGATCCTACCGATCCAACAATAGATGTAATAACAGATCAAGAATACTATGCTAATTTGGTTATAGATTTTGGAAATGTGTTTGGTAATGCTATTTCTGATGGGTATACCGATGGTGTACTAGACGGATCTTGGTCTAACAACCCAGCTCTAGAAATTAATAACGAAGTTATATTTGCCATAGCTTACGATTTGGTAAGCAGCGATAACTATGCTACAAGCGATAGTGGTTTAGATGATCAAGTTGAAACAGACTCTGAATCTCATAGTTTTGCTATGACATTACAAGGGCCATCTAACGGTGTAAATATTGCAACAGATGATCTTTTAGAAGTGATGACGCCAGAGTTGCAGCCAGTACGTTTTTATGCTTCTTTAAATCCTATAGAATATGGTGCTTACCTCTCTAATAATACTGTAGATGTGTTTAATACAAAATTTCCAACTAATGGTGAAATTGGAGATAATGATTGGATTGTTTTACGATATGCAGACGTATTGTTATTATACGCAGAAGCAATTTTAGCAGGAAACGATAGCACTACCGATTCTAGAGCTATAGATGCTTTTAACCAAGTTAGAGCTAGAGCAGGTTTAGAAGAAGTAGCCAATTTAACAAAGCAACAATTATTAGAAGAAAGAAGATTGGAGTTTTTATACGAAAATCAACGTTTGTATGATTTGATTAGATTTGGTAAAGCCGATGAGGTTTTATCACAATTTTCAAACGAAAATAGTTTATTTTACACTCCGGAAAGGAAATATTTACCTTTCCCTCAAAGAGAAATAGATAACTTACCTAACTTCTACAATCAAAATAGTGGATACTAAAAAAATCGCATAATTATGAAAAAATATTTGTTTAATATAAAATATATAGTTCTAGGTACATTTGTAGCTCTAGCATCCTGTGTTAGTGATGATTTAGCTGATGTGGGTGATTTAGAAGACTTTACCGGTCCAACACCTTTTTACAGTGTAACCGATGTTACGTCTTCAGAATTTGACTGTAATGATGTTGAATTATGGGCAAAATACGAGTTTAATTTTCAAGCGGGTTCTAACCTAGCAGTAAATGGTACGCAGTATCAATGGGCTGTTACTCCGTTTGATGGTGTTACACTAATTAACAAAGATTTGCCAATACTGCAACAATCTATTGAAGCAGAGTTAGCAACTGTTGTTGCATTGCAAGACGAAATTGATAAAATAGAATTTAAAATACCTTGTGAAACTAACCCAGCAAAAGTTGATGCACTAGAGGCTGAAGTTGCTGCTCTTCAAGGTCAGTTGGACGCTGCTGTAGCAAATCTTAGTGATGAAACCCTACAGAATGTAGCAAATTTAGAAGCTCAAATTGCAGCGTTACCACCAGCTACACTAGAAGATCAAGAATTAATTTTTTCTTTTCCAGGGCCAGGCGATTATACTGTTGCCTTAACGGTAACAGATAATTTAGGTAAGTCTGATACTACAGAAAAGATTATCACGGTAAACCAAGCTGTACCAACAATTCCGGTACCAGAAATTGCAGAAGCTAGTTTCGAAGACAATAGTTTATTTGATGGAACAGGAGATGGTAGAGACTCATGGAGAGTACCAAGTAATGACGATTGGAGCCCTAAAGGAGGCGGTACTACTGTAATTCAAATAAACACTGATACTAACCCTGTAGATGCACCAAATTTACCAGATGGTGTACAAGCTGCTAAATTTCCTTCAGACGGCGCAAGAGTTGCCTATCAAGAAATAGAGGTTACTCCAGGAGCAACTTATGTGTTAACTTATTTTAGTGCGTTTGAAGAAACTACTTTTGGTGAAATGACAGTTTCTATCTTAACACCAAATACATCAAGTTTTGCAGAAGCACAGTTAGAAGCAAACATTATTGCTTCTAGAACCGATACTAATGTTGGTAGGGTTGATAATGTTTTCAAAAAACATGCCATTACATTTGATGCGGGTGAGAATGAAAGTGTAATAATATTTGCTACAAACTCCGGTGTTGAAGCCAGATTAGATGCATTCGATATTACAGTAAAACAATAATAAAGTTCTAAAAATTTAATATTATGAATTATAAATTAAATAAAAAATTCAATAGCGGTGTTTTCGCACTATTGTTTATGCTTTTGGGCCTTATTTCTTGTTACGATAGTGGTTATGAAGAGTTCACGCCACCAACAGGAAATGTAAACAATATACAGCCAAATACACTTTTTACTACAAGTACTAGTGCTGACAATAATTTAACAATAGTATTTAGAAGTTATTCTACAGATGCTACTTCTTATTTATGGGATTTTGGAGATGGTAATACATCTACAGAGGCTAATCCAGATTATACATATGCTACTGGTGGTTTGTATTCAGTGAAACTTACTACAACCAGTTCAGACGGTTTAGTAGCTGAAGCTACATCGCAAGTGGCTCCTGTATTTGTAGATTTTACTTTTTCATCAATAGATTCTGAAGTTACATTTAACAACCTAACAACTGGTGCAAGTAAATTGGTTTGGGATTTTGGTGATGGCGAAACTGTAGAATGGAATGCTGAAGATGGTGAAGATGATGCAGATTTTAGCCCTGTTTATTCATACAAAACAGCTGAAACCTTTGTAGCTACACTTACAGCTACTAACTTTTTAGGAGACGAAGTTTCTGTGAGTAAAAATATAGAAGGCCTAGTATTATCTACAGTTCCAGATTTTACTTTTGATGTATCTTCTCTTACGGTAGACTTTACAGATGCTTCAATTTTAGCAGTATCGCATAGTTGGGATTTTGGAGATGGAAATACATCAACAGAAGTTAACCCAACACATACTTATGCTGCCGCAGGCACTTACGATGTAACATTAACAACAACTAACGATGCCGGTGTGTCTAGAAGTGTTACAAAACCAGTACCAGTTGGAGGTATAGAACCTACATTTAAAGTTATTGTTCAAAACAGTCAATGTAATGATCATACATCAAATACTGGTGATAATGCCGATGCTTGGGACATGACTCCTAACAGTACAGTAGTAGACGATAACCTAGGAACCATAGATAGCCCATACAGAGCGCTTTGGTATAATTCTGATTTGAACGCTTATATAGATGCTAATTTTTGTACTAACGAGCAACCAGGATCTACAAGCGACGGAAACAAATTTGGACCAAACGCAGGTGGCGGTAGAGGAGTAAAAATAAGCAATAGCTGCCGTCGTCTATACCAATTGGTAGCGGTTGAACCAGGTGTTGAGTATACCTTTACTATAGATTCTCGTTCTGAGGCAGAAGGTGTTAATACTGAGGTGTTTATTTTAAATAATGAAATTACCACAGAAGAAGCTATAAATACCGAAGCTGCACGAGCTATTAACACAGATGGATATGCTTTGATAGATAACGATTTTAACAGTTCTAAATCGTCAAGTACTAACGATACCTTTACTACAACTACAATTACATTTGAAGCTACAGCTAATATCGCTGTAATTTATGTAAGAGCATTAAATGCTGTTGATAGTAGTAACGAGGTGTTCTATGATAATATAGATATTATTACCCCTGGATTTGATTAAAAATTAAACATCCAGAATAATAAACAAAGCAAAAATGAAACACTTCCGAAAAGAAATATTAAGTATTATTTTAATAGTCTTTATATCTGTAAACGCTACTTGTCAAGATAAGGTAGGTAGCGTTTCAGATTCGGATGTTAAAGTTGAGAAAAGGAAGAAAAAAAGGAAAAAAAAGTATAAGCTGCCAAATATAGATTTAAGCCATTGGAAAGTTACACTGCCTATTAAAAATGATGCAGGAAAACCTTATGAAATTGAACCACCAGAAATATTCGATTTCGCAAGCAATCCTGTAGCAAAACCTTATATGTACATAGACTCAACAAAAGGAGCCATAGTGTTTCATGCAATGCCAACTACATCTACAACACGGAATACCAAATACTCAAGGTCCGAACTTAGAGAACAAATGGTGCCAGGTAATAATAATGTAAATTGGACATTTGCACAGGGTGGTAACCTAAAGGGTAAAATCCAAATGGAACAAACCACAAAAGATGCCGAGGGTAAGTACCATAGAACTATTATAATGCAAATACATGGGCGCTTAACTAACGAGCAGCGCGATTTAATTGGGCAAGATGATAATAATGCGCCACCAATTTTAAAAATATATTGGGATAAAGGTAAGGTGCGGGTAAAAACTAAAGTGCTTAAAAATTTAAATGCCTCAGATATGGAATTGCTCCATGAAGATGCTTGGGGAGATGACGAAGGATTTAGTTTTGAACAAGAAGTAGGATTTAGAAAGTTTACATTAGAAGTGCAAGTTTCAGAAGGTAAAATGGTTGTAATACTAAATGGTAACGAGTATAAAGTTTACGAGAATATCCATATGCGAAGATGGGGTATTTTCGAAAATTATTTCAAGGCTGGAAATTATTTTCAGTCTAGAGATGAAGGTTCATTTTCAAAAGTAAAATTTTATGATTTAGAAGTAAGTCACTAGGCACAATAAAAACCGGTTTTTTATTTTAGCCTAAGATTACTTTAAAATGTTTAATTGTCTTGAGAAAAAGTAACATTTTTGAAGTTAAAAAACTGTATATAACAATTATGCCTTTCTGCTAACTCTTAAAATTAGGATGACATGAAATTAGAATCATTAACAATTAACGGTAACCGTAGTGCCCAAAATTGTATTATCGATAAAATACGGGAGCTTATTAATTATAAAAATTTAGAACCAGGTGATAAACTACCTTCAGAAAGAATGTTGTCTGAAAAATTTGAAGTTTCTCGAAGTGCTGTTCGAGAAGCCATAAACAGAATGGAGTTTTATGGCCTTTTAAAATCTATTCCTCAAAGTGGAACATTTGTAGCAAACATAGGTGTTATTGCAATGAATGGAATGATTGATGATATTCTGCGATTAGATGAGCCAGATTTTAAATCGCTTGTAGAAACCAGAATATTGTTAGAGTTAAAAACTTGCAGATTAGCAGCTTTAAGACGTACCGAGGAAGACTTAATTAAAATGGAAGAAGCATTAGAGGCTTATTCTAATAAAGTAATTAACGGTGAAGACGCAGTTCAAGAAGATTTATTGTTTCACCTCTCAATAGCAAGAGCAAGTGGCAATAGTACAATAAATACTTTTATGTTGATTATTACACCAGAGATTATTACAAATTTTGAACGCCATCATGTGTGCGACAAAGGGCTGGCGCAAGAAGGTATTCAAGAACATATGGCAATATTTGAGGCGATTAAAAATCAAGATCCTCAACTAGCCAAACAAAAAATGAAGGAACATTTTAAAATACTATATCAATACTGTTATAATACACAGATAAATAATAATAACAAACTAAAACTAAACACGTGAAAATTAAAGGATTAAGATGGGCGATTATAGGATTAATATTCCTAGCCACAGTTATAAATTACATTGATAGAAGCGCATTAGGTATTATGTGGGGAGGTATAGACAAAGAAGGTACTATAGCCCATTCTCTTCAATTAACCAAAGATGATTACGCATTAATACTAAACATCTTTATGGTTTTCTATGCTTTAGGACAACTGTTTTCAGGTAAACTTTTTGATAAAGTAGGTACAAGAATAGGGTACGTTATAAGTATTGGTGTTTGGGGTATATCTTCATTTTTACACTCTACGGTAAGCGGTTTATTCTCTCTTGCTTTCTTTAGAAGTACTCTAGGTATTTCAGAGGCTGGTAACTGGCCAGGAGCTGTAAAAAGTAATGCAGAATGGTTTCCTATAAAAGAAAGAGCAATAGCACAAGGTTTATTTAACGCGGGCGCCTCTATAGGATCTGTAGTTGCTCCACCTCTTATTGCTGCTCTATTTGTAGCATTTGGTTGGAGAATTACTTTTATGGTAATTGGTTCTTTTGGTATTTTATGGGTTATTCCTTGGTTATTAATTAATAAGGCAGGACCAAAAAAGCACCCTTGGATAACTAAAGAAGAGCAAAAATTTATTCTTGAAGGACAGAGTAAGGCAGATCAAGATGCAACAGAAACAACTAAAGGTAAAAGTTTAAAGGAAATCCTTTCGTATAAAGAATCTTGGTCGGTAGTAATTGGTCGTTTCTTTTTAGAACCAATTTGGTGGCTATTTGTTGGTTGGATGCCAATATATCTTTTCGATGTGTATGGATTTAATGTAAAAGAGGTTGGTATGTTCTTATGGGTGCCTTATGTAGGAGCAGCCGTAGGTAGTATTGCGGGAGGATATGTTTCAGGTAAGATTATAGCAAAAACAAACTCTATAGATAAAGGTAGAAAAACAACCGTCTTTATAGGAGGCGTTATTATGTTGCTAGGATTAATTGCAACCGTATTAATGGGAAATACAGCAGAGAAATTCGTAGCTATAGTATTTGTAGTACTTTTTGGCTTTCAATTCGCCATTAGTAACGTGCAAACTCTTCCAAGTGATTTTTTCAGTGGAAAATCTGTAGGATCTTTAGCTGGCCTTGGAGGTATGATAGGTGTGTTCTCTGTAATTGTAATGAACTTCTTGGTACCTATAGTAGTTGCAAAATTTTCTTATACACCAATTTTTATTGCAATTGCAATTTTTGTTCCTCTAGGTGTTGGGGCAATTTATTTCTTTGCTAGAAACATAAAATCGGTAGAATAAATAATAAAAACAAGTATTAAAATTAAATAAAACAACATGAGCAATTTAAATGAAAAAGTAGCTGTTATAACAGGCGCAACTGGAGGTATTGGTTTTCAAGTAGCCAAAAGACTAGGGAAAGATGGTTTTACAGTGGTATTAAATGGTATTGAAGATGAAGCTGGAGCTAAGCGAGTAGAAGAATTAAAAGCAGAAGGTATTACTGCCGAGTATTATGGGTTTGATGTTACTGACGAAGAAGCTGTAACCTCAAACATTACAAAAATTGGAGACAAGTATGGTAAAATTGACGTTCTTGTAAACAATGCAGGTGGTTTAGGTGGTAGATCTAGATTTGAAGAAATGACTACAGAGTTTTATAGATTTGTTATGGCTCTTAACTTAGATTCAACATTTTTCGCATCTAGAGCAGCTATTCCATATTTAAAAAAGAGTGATTATCCTTCAATTATAAACTACACGTCAATTGCAGGTTGGAATGCGGGTGGCCCTGGTGCAGGAGTTTATGGTACATCTAAAGCGGCAGTTCATGCAATTACTAGAGCTTTAGCTAAAGATTTAGCTGAATATGGCATTAGAGTAAATGCTGTGTCACCTGGTACTGTTGATACTGATTTTCACAAGCAAATTAAAACTACCAAACCAGAAGTTTTTGCTTCTTGGAAAAACAACATTTTGTTAAACAGATTAGGTCAACCAGAAGAAGTGGCTTCTGTTGTTTCATTCTTAGCAGGTAAAGATTCTGCGTTCCTTACAGCTGAAACCATTCAAGTTGGTGGAGGACAAGGTCTAGGTATCTAAAACTAAAACTGTTTTTAAGTATAGATAATGTAAGTGTTAATAATGCTCGCTTAATGTTAAATTAAGCGGGCATTGTTTTTTATTGTATCATGCACTTTAAAACTTGTATTGGTTGTTTTGATTTAGTAAATACTATATAATACAATCCAGCGTTCAAATCGGAAACATCTAACTTTAATTTTTTCAAACGTTTAGTAGTAGGTATTTGTTTTCCTAAAGCATCATAAAGTAAAATAGCATCGTAGTCAATATGTTTTGTGGTTTTTAAAGTAACAAAACCACGAGTAGGGTTTGGTACTAATACTATTGTATCACGAATACTGTTAAAATTATCAACGTCTAGGTTTTCAATTTCTTCAATACTAAAATTAGCAAATAGAACTGTTTCGTCTCTTAAATCGGTAGGGTTGTTTAAACTTCTATAAATACCCCATTTTGGTCTTGCTATACTGGCGCCTAATTGCCAATTTACAATATCATTATCGCTGTAGTTAAATAGTGTAGCATTATCGCTTACTCTATTTATACTTATGTTATAACTTCCAGAACTACCATATGTAATAGTTTCAACCACTGCTACCCAGGTGCCTTTAAAAGGCGTTAAATCTGTTTCGCTAAGTGTTGTTTGGGTGTTTGTTTCTGCATATCTTAATTGTAATTTATCAGGAGATCCTTTTCTTAATGTTAATGTATACATAGGCATGCTGGCGTTGGGCCCACCAACAGATTTAATTTGATGTATATGAGTAAAGCTAGAAGAAGGCTGAAAACCGGCATCGATTTTAAACTTCCATTTATAAATAACGGTTTCTCCCTCTACGGCTAGAAGATTATCAGGCGATTTATCATATGTTTTTATTTCATTACGCTGCCTGTCGAAATTTATGCATCTATCGTTATCAGGCGTTTTATGTATAAAAAAGCGAAATACATTGGTGTTTAATTCTGCATCAAACACTTCGTTAATATGTCTTCCAAAAGCAGGATGACTACAATCGGGAGCTTCAACAACATTATAGCCTGGGGCTAGTACGGCATTTATAAGTTCGTAGGTGTTTCCTGGGCCATTAGCATCTAATGTAACTTGTCCACATGCTGAACAATAGAAGCACAAATATATTATAGTTGTAAAAATTAGTTTTTTCATAGGTAGCCAAAAAGTGTAAAAAGAATTAAAATATTATAGTTTATATAAAACAAAAACCAAAAGGGCAGTCTGTTTTCTTAAACTTTAGGTTTTCAAGCTAAATTTACAGGAATTAGAACAATTATACTACCAATTATGTACATAAAATTACCCTATTAAAATTACCTTTACACTAGTTGTAAATTGATAATTAGTTTATAAATGAAATATTTAAAACCTCTTAACCCATTCTTATTATTTTTAATGTTATGTTGTTGTTTCGCCAAAGGTTTTTCGCAAGAAATTCCTGAAATACTTCAAAACAAAACAATAAACGACAATAACTACCTGCCAGATTTTAGTTTTGCTGGTTATCATAATGGAGAGAAAGTGATTCCAGAATTAGTAGGAACCGTTGTATATGCTTCTGACTATGGGGTAATTGCCAATGATGGTTTAGATGATTCTAAAGCATTAAAAAAAGCCATACAAGAAGCATCGAAAACTAAGGGCACAGTAACGCTACAATTGCCAAAAGGACGACTTATTTTAAGCGATATTCTATACCTAGAACGAAGTAATTTTATTTTACGAGGTGCAGGAGCTGGTGCTAATGGTACTGAGATATATTGCCCTAGGCCATTAATGTACACAGAGGACCCCGAGGTTTTGCAGGAATTAAGAGAATACTTGGTGAAATTTGATAAGCGCCAACGCGAAGAGGAGAATAATATAGATTTGCCTTTTTCTCAATATGCTTGGTCTGGAGGTTTTATTTGGACAAAAGTACCAAACGTACGTGTAAAATCGTATTTGCCTAAATACGAAAAGCCTTATGATGTATTAGCCAAAGTACCCTCTGGAAAACGTGGCGAATTAAGTTTTAAGGTGTCTGATGTTACAAAACTAAATGTTGGAGATGTTGTAGAGTTACAAATGTTTAATAAAGATGGTGAAAATGCCCAAATAATTGATGATTTATATAAAAAACAGGACTTAAAGATAGGGAGTCATCATTGGAATTTTCCAGATTTACCATTAGTTAAACAACAAGTGGTTATCACTAAAATTTCTGGTAACAAGGTATTTATTAGTAGTCCTTTAATTATAGATATAGAACCAAGTTACCAAGCACAATTGGTAGTTTGGAAACATCTTGAAGAAGTAGGTATAGAGCATTTAAGCATTTCTTTTCCTAAATCGCCAAGAATTGCGCACCATGTAGAACAAGGCTATAACGCTATTTATTTAACACGAGTTTTTAATAGTTGGGTAAAAAATGTAGTGATACATAATGCCGATAGTGGTGTTTTAAGCGAGGAAATAGCTAATGTAACCATAAAGAATATTACAACTACTGGAGAAAATATAGCACATTACACTGTTGCTATGTCTGGTACTTACAATGTTTTGGGTGAGGGTATAAAAGTATACAACAAAGCTGTACATCCTTTAAGCTTTAATACTTTATCTACTAAAAGTGTGTATTTAGATTGTGAGATTTTCGTAGAGCCTATTTTAGATCAGCATTCTGGAGCCAACCATCAAAATTTATTTGATAATATTAAAGTACATTTAGCACCAAATGCCGATGGTAGTTATCCGCTATTTGCGGGTGGTGGCGCAGGGTATTGGAAACCCTCGCACGGTGCTTACAGTACATTTTGGAACATTCAGGTTAATTTATTAACTGGGTTAGAATTAAAAGATCCTGTATTGTTAAATGGTATGAAAGATGGCCCATTTGCACGAGTTGTTGGTGTTAATGGCAACCATAAATTTAAGGTTGAATACGAACCCATGGCGCATATTGAGTGTATTAATAAATCTTTACAAAACATACCATCTTTATACATGTATCAACTAAAGAAGAGAGCAAAAAATAATTGATTGTTTAGTTTTCTGTACAATCTTATTTATATTTACAAGACTGTCACAAATCACTGCACGTTCAATGTTAAAACACCTTGCCTTTCTTTTATTTTTTAGTATTAACTATGTATGCTATTGCCAAACGCAACCCTATCAGTTTTCTCATTTATCAACAGTTGATGGGCTTTCTCAAAGTGCAGTAATAGCAATTCATCAAGATAAACTGGGGCAAATTTGGATAGGTACCCGTGATGGTTTAAATAAATACGACGGTACAAAATTCACCATTTATAGAAATGAGGAAGGAAACCCTAATTCTATAAGCAATAACGATATTTTATCTATACATGAAGATCAAGATGGGTTTTTATGGATTGGTACTTATAACGGATTAAATAAATATAACCCAAGAACAGATACTTTTACAAGGTATTTCCACAACCAAGACAATACTTCTTTATCCAACAATACCATATGGATAGTAAAAACACTTTCTAACGGACAAGTTTGGGTTGGAACTTCAGAAGGACTTTCCGTTTATAACAAAACAACTAATACTTTTAGTAATTATTTAAACACCTCAAGTAGACCAATATCAAAGCGTGTTATGTCTATTTTAGAAACTAAAACAGGAGCTGTTTTTGTTGGTACAGGTAAAGGAATTTACAAAACCTCTATAGGTTTACCTGTTTTAGAATTTAATTTTATTGAAGGTAGCGAAGCCTTTTATGTACAGGATTTAATAGCGGGGATGCACAATAATATATTAATTGCTACCAGAAGTAAAAGTGTGCTTAATTATAGCATAGCAACAAACGCCTTTAGTGCATATTTAAAAGAAAATAACATAGATGAAAACAGTAAAAATGTTAGACAGCTACTTTTTGATGACAATGGCACTTTATGGGTAGGAACTTACAATGGGTTAAAAATTGTACATAAAAATAAAAAGATAGTTAACCTACAAGCCGATATAGATAACAAAAATGGGTTGAGTAAAAACTCAATAAAATCTCTTTTTAAAGATAAGAAAGGCTCTGTTTGGATTGGTACTTACTATGGTGGAATTAATATTTGGGACGAAACCAATGTTAACTTTATAAATATTACCCAAAATCAAAAAGGTAAAGGACTGAATTACTCAGTTGTAAGTTCCATTGAAAATTATAAGGACATTATATTTTTTGGAACCGAAGGTGGTGGTGTTAATGTTTGGAATAAACAAAACAATACTTACAATTACATTAACCAAAATAATTCGCAACTTACAGATAATAATATAAAATCGTTAAAAATAGTAGACGGCAGTTTGCTGTGGATAGGAACTTTTGGTAATGGTTTAGCTGTATACAACGCAGAAACAAATAAGTTTGAAACTCAAAAAATACTATCAAAAACACTTATAGATACCTTAAGTAATACAGGAGTATATGCTATTAAAAACGATAATTTCCATAATGTATGGATAGGTACTTTTGGTCAAGGATTATTTAAATTCAACATAAATTCTAAAAAGTACCAAAGGATTCATAGTGCGCATGGAAGCGGAAATAATTTGTCTAGTAATTTAGTGCGTGCAATTTGTATTGATTCAAATAATAATGTTTGGGTAGGTACAGAGAAAGGATTGAATAAAATTGAAGAAAACGGAGCAATATCAAGTTTTTTTTATGACGAAAAAGTGCAATATGGTGATGATATTCTCTGCATATACGAAGATGTTTTTAAAAATTTGTGGATAGGTACAAAATCTAAAGGATTGTACAAATACAATAACTCAGGTTTTGAAGCTGTTAACTTGTCGGTTGGCGGTATTCGTATACCGTCGGTACATAGTATTTTAGAAGATAACAAAGGGCAATTATGGATAAGTACTAATCAAGGCATCATAAAATATAATTCAGAAGCAAAAGAAATACAACTTTACAATCAAACAGACGGATTAATTAGTAACGAATTCAACGTTAATGCAAGTTTAAGGTTAAAAGACTCACAATTCTTTTTCGGTAGTCCCGAAGGTGTAACCTACATTAACGCAAGCAGTTTAAAGACCAATACCTACACGCCTCAGGTTATATTAACCGAGCTGAATATTAAAGAAAACAACGACAAAAACAATAACAAAAAAAAGGTTTTAGAGCAAACCTTACCATTTACAGAGTCTATAAAACTATCGCACAACCAAGGTAACTTTAGTATTTCGTTTTCAATACCCAATTTTATAAATTCTAGTAATAATAAGTACAAGTACAGGCTTAAAGGTTTAGAAAACGATTGGAATTTAACTACTACTAATACGGCTTCATATACCATCCAAAATCCTGGAGACTATACTTTTCAAGTAAAGGGAGCCAACAACGATAATGTTTGGAACAGCGAAATAACTCAATTAAATATTTACGTTGCTCCGGCACCTTGGCGTACTTGGTGGGCATTTACAATTTATGCACTGCTTATACTAGGGGCATTGTATTTTTTGCTAAATATTTTAAAATCTAAAACAAAACTAAAGCACGAATTAGAATTAGAGCATCTTGAAATAGAAAGAACCAAAGAAATTAATAAAACAAAGCTAGAATTCTTCACAAATATTTCCCATGAATTTAGAACGCCTTTAGCTCTTATTTTAGGACCACTACAACAAATAATAGAAGACTACCGCGGCAGCAGTAAAATCTATAAAAAGCTACTGATTATAGAAAATAGTGCAAACCATTTATTAAAATTGATAAATAGGTTGATGGACTTTAGAAAATTTGAAAATAACCTATACAAACTCGAAGCGGCAGAAGGTAATATTGTAAAGTTTTTAAAAGAAATTTATTTATCGTTTACAGAATATGCCGAAAATGGTGGCTATGATTTTAACTTTATTTGCGACGAAGACCAAATTTTAGTGTATTACGACAGGTATAAACTAGAGCGAGTGTTTTACAACTTAATTTCAAATGCCTTTAGGTATACCCCAAAAGGAGGAAAAATTAGTATGCGTGTAAAACAACATAAAAACAATATTACAATTAGTGTTGAAGATACTGGGGTTGGAATAGCCGAAGAATATCAAGACAAAATTTTCGAACGTTTTTTTGAGGTGGCTGTAAATAATAAGCCAGATAACAATTATAATAAAGGTACAGGAATAGGACTATCTATAGCCAAAAATATTATTGAGTTACATAAAGGTGATATTAAGGTAACAAACAATACAAATAATCAAGGATCTGTTTTTACAGTTTCACTACCCTTGGGAAAAGCGCATTTAAACGATACAGAAATTTTAGACGATTTTAAGTTTAGCGACGACATAACTCAATATGTTGAGCAACTTGAAAACACAGAAATGAATATTGAAGATGATATTGATGATGTTGCCGAAGACCATAAATCCAAGATTCTTTTAGTAGAAGACAATAAGCAATTAAGAAAGTTTATAAAGGGTTTACTAGAAAAAAACTATAATATTATTGAAGCTGAAAACGGAAAGGTAGCTTTTAAAAAGGCAATAACAGAAACTCCAGATCTTGTTATTAGCGATGTAATAATGCCTGAGATGACTGGTACAGAACTCTGTTCGGCTTTAAAAGAAGAACTAAAAACAAGCCATATTCCCGTAATACTGCTTACCTCACGTTCTTCCTTAATTTATAAATTAGATGGGTTAGAAAAAGGAGCCGATGATTACATAAGCAAACCATTTGATATTAAGGAGTTTGTGCTTCGCGTAAATAATGTACTGCAAACTAGAGAAACATTTAGAAAACGCTTCGCCGATAACGATGCGCTTAAACCCGAAGATGTATTAGTATCATCCTTTGATGAAAAACTGTATAAAAAAGCGATAAAAATTGTTAAGGATAATATTGGTAACGAGCAATTCGATATTCCGTTTTTCTGCTCAGAACTAGGTGTAAGTAGAACCATGCTGTTCACTAAAATAAAGGCTTGGTCTACATTTACTCCAAACGAGTTTATTATGCACTTTAGAATGAAACGTGCTGCCCAATTATTAGAGCAAGGAAAAATGAATATCTCACAAATTAGTTATAAGGTAGGGTTTAAAAACCCTAAATACTTCAGTAAATGTTTTCAAAAGCAATTTGGAAAAACCCCATCGCAGTACGCAGATAAGTTTTCAACTTAAAAGTATTAAATACAGATATACGTTTATAGGTTTCCCTCTTAAAGCAGATATTCCCTTAATACAGTAGATTAAAAATAGAATTTATGTTTTCACCAAAAAAACATAAATAAGGCTAGTTGAATTTTACTTTGGTTACTGTTTTAGTGATTGATTAAATAAATAGTTCAATGTAGTTTGTGTGCTGTAAATCAGTTGTTTGTACTATTTTGTACCCTATTTGTATTTCCACTACAACTAATACACGTACATTTATTCAATGAAAAATACCAAACCGAAAATAAACTACCTTGAAATTGCTCTCATTGTAATTATTGTAGCTTTCAGTTTGATTATTATTTATTTAAAATAATTACTAAGTATACTCAATTTATAAATTGTATGATTTTGTTAAATTTTAATTTTTTTTTAAGAATATTAAAAAATATAATTTTATTATGTATATTTGGTAAACCAATTTGGTAAACCAATTTGGTTTACCAAAAATTATTTAACCATTAAAACTCAAACTAAGTATTAACTAAAATTAAACTAATGAAAAAAACAAAACAGTTAAAAAAGGTACTATTCCTATTATTGGGTTTTTGTTTTGTGCTAAATGTTAGCGCTCAAGAAAGAACAATTTCAGGAACAGTAACATCCCAATCGGATGGATTAACATTACCAGGAGTAAATGTTATTGTGAAAGGCACAAGCATCGGTGCATCAACCGATTTTGATGGTAATTACACCATTGATGTAAGTGGCAGTGGCGTGGTTCTAGTATTCAGTTACGTGGGTTACGCAACGCAAGAAGTTGTAGTTGGAGATTCCAACACAGTAAACGTAGCACTTACCGAAGACTTAGCAGCTTTAGATGAGGTTGTTGTAGTTGGATATGGTGCCAGAAAAAAGAGCGACATCACAGGAGCGGTATCTTCGGTTAAGTCTGAAGAATTAAACGCATTTCCACTGTTGAATGCAGAACAAGCATTGCAAGGTCGTGCAGCAGGTGTGGTTGTACAATCTAATAATGGTGGTGAACCAGGAGCTCCAATCAACATCAAAATTAGAGGTAATACCTCCATTAATGCAAGTAGTGCACCTCTTATTGTTGTAGATGGTTTTGTGGGCGCAACGATGCCACAACCTAACGATATTGAGTCTATGGAAGTTTTAAAAGACGCATCAGCAACCGCTATTTATGGTTCTAGAGGTTCTAATGGTGTGGTTTTAGTTACTACAAAAAAGGGTAGAAGTGGTAAAATGATTATAGAAATAAATTCTAATTATTCTATACAAAATACAGCCAGCGAATTAGATCTGTTAAACGCAGACGAGTTTGCAGCATACCAACAAACAATAAATTCGGGTTATACCCAAGGACCTGCTAATACAGATTGGCAAGACTTACTGTATAGATCAGGTAGTACTCAAAACCATCAATTTTCTTTCTCTGGAGGAAGCGACAATATTAACTTCTATGCTTCTGCTACATATTTTAAACAAGAAGGTGTTATAATAAATTCTGAGTTTGAAAGAATTTCTTTTTTATCTAACATAGATGCACAAGTAACCGACAAATTGAAGTTGGGTATGAATGTTTTTGGAAGTAGGGGTAATAAAGATGGTGTACCTACTCAGTCAACAGGTGAAACTGCAAATGGTGGTGGCGATGATGTTATTTCATTAATGTTTAGATTTGCTCCAGATCAACCAATACAAAATGCAAATGGTGTAAACACCATTAACTCTGTAGGTGATAACGTAGATAATCCTTATGCTATTGCTACAGAAGGTATTAACGAAACAAGAACAGACAGATATAGAGCTAATTTATATGCTAATTATGACATTATAGAAGGACTCGCTTTTAAAACTACATTTGGTTACAGTACAGCAAATGGTAATGAGGGGGTTTTTAGACCATCAACATTAATCGTAACAGCTGGAGACGGTGTAGGCGGAAGAGCTACTATTGAAAATTTCAAGAGAACAAATATATTAAGTGAGAACTACTTAACGTATAACACGGAAATAGGTAAAGGAAGTTTAACGGCTCTAGCAGGATACTCATACCAAAAAACGTCTACAGATAGATTTTCTGCAGGTGCTCAAGGATTTACTTCAGATTCCTTTTCTTACCGTAATTTAGGGTCTGGTGCAGTGCAATTGATACCAACATCTTCTTTTTCAGAGGTAGAAATTCAATCTCAATTTGGTAGATTAAATTATGATTACGACGATAAGTACCTATTAACAGCTACTGTAAGACGCGATGGTTCTTCTAATTTTGCTGAAAATGAAAAATATGCTATTTTCCCTTCTGGTGCTATAGGTTGGAAAATATCAAACGAAAACTTTTTAAAAGACAACGATAAAATTTCTAACTTAAAGTTAAGAGCTAGTTATGGTGTAACTGGTAACCAAGCTATTCCAGCTTACGGTTCTCTAGCAAGTTTTGGTTCAGTGTTTACTCCTATAAATGGTGCACAAGTAATTAATGTAACGCCTAACCAAGTTGCTAACCCAGATTTAAAATGGGAATCGTCTTACCAAACAAACATTGGTCTAGATTTAGGGTTGTATAATAATAGAGTATCACTTTCATTAGATTATTATAATATTGATACTAAAGACCTTATTATAGAGGATTCTAGTCAACCACAATATTTAGGTTTTCTTACTTCTGCTAGTTTAAGAAACGTAGGTGAGGTAAATAATAGAGGTTTTGAGATTAACTTAAATACAAGAAATATTACAAACGAAAACTTCACTTGGACTACAGATTTTAACTGGTCTAGAAACAGAAATGAATTTGTTACCTTACTAAATGGTCAAGATATTTTCCAAGATGCGTCTCCAGGATATTTTAATATTCCTCGTACACACGTATTACGTGAAGGTGAAGCTGTAGGTGTATTCTGGGGATTTGATTATCAAGGCGTGTATCAAGGTGGTACATTGCCAGAGGGTACAGCGCTTTTACCAGGTGCTGGAGCAGGAGATCAATTATTCGCTGACTTAAATGATGATGGTGAGATTACAACGTCCGACCAACAAATAATTGGAGATCCTAACCCAGACTTTACTTTTGGTTTTACAAATAACTTTACTTATAAGAACTTCGATTTAAATATTTTCTTCCAAGGTTCTCAAGGTGGAGACATTATGAACCTTACTAGTTTACAGTTGTTCAGTGGAGATTCTAATGCTACTAGAGATATATTAAACTCTTGGACACCAACAAATACAGATACTAATATTCCACGTGCCGCAGTTAGACAAAAGACTATTTCTTCTAGATTCGTTGAAGATGGAAGTTATATTAGATTGAGAAACATAGCTTTAGGTTATAACTTACCAGCGGATATCACAGAAAAACTTGGAATGGATAACGTTAGAATTTCTATTAGTGGGCAAAACTTGTTAACTTTTACAAATTATTCTGGTCTAGATCCAGAAGTTAATTTCTTAGGAAGTGGTGGTTCAGGAAACCAGAACACATTTAATGGATTTGATTTTGGAAACTATCCAAATATAGAATCTTTTAACTTTAGTGTTAATCTTAAATTTTAATCATTAATAAAAAGACATATATAATGAAAACATACAAATATTTATTCTTATTGGTAGGCTTATCAATACTGGGATGTTCAGATTTGGAAGAAGAGCCTATAGGTTTGTTAGCTCCAGATGGTTTTTTTAAGACTACTGCAGATATACAAACAGCAGCAAATGGTGCTTACGGGCACATGACACATGAGGATTTCTGGGGTAGAAAGTTATCACTAACCCTTATGCTTAGAGGAGACATGGTAGCTATTGGAGATCCATCAACATCAGCAAGAAGAATTGATCATGATGTATTTACCGTACAAGCCGATAATGGTATGATTGATGGCTACTGGCTTAGAACATACCAAATCATAGCTGCTGCTAATCAAGCTATTGCTGGTGCTGAAGATGTAGACGTTGCTGATGAAATAAAGAACCCTGTAACAGCTCAGGCATATTTTACAAGAGCATTTACTTACTTTCATTTGGTAAGACAATTTGGAGATATTCCTTACATCACTGAACCAGTTAGAGATTTAGCTGCTGCAAGTTCTATAAGTAAAACCCCAGCATCAGAAGTTTATGCAAATATTATTGCAGATTTAGAGTTTGCTAAAACTTGGCTGCCAAATACACAGCCAGCAAGGTCTATTCCTGCTAAATCAGCAGCACACTCTTATCTAGCTTTGGTATACTTAACAATGGGAGAGTACCAAAAAGCTTATGATGAAGCAAAAGGTGTTATTGATAATGAAAGCGTTTACAAATTAGGATTAGAGCCAGATTTTCAAGATTTATTTAACGCCGCTACAATTGATGCGTCCTTAGAACCAATATTTACCCTAGATTTTATTGGAATTAGTGATGGCGACGATGGTAGAGATTACCAAGCAGCCTTAACAGGTTTGAGAGATGACGAGCAATATGGTTTAGGAGGCGGTTGGTCTGTTGCAGTACCTTCATTAGAAGTTTACAATAGATGGGACGGTCGCGATTACAGAAAAGCCGTTAGCTTAGATACAACCGGAGTTTTTGATGGCGTTGTTCAGCCTTACACTGTTTTTAAAGAAAGCGGTGCTGGTAGAGGAGTAAACCGACCACACATAGCAAAATATACACGTGGCACTGGTAATACAGCAACAGGTAATGGTAGAGGCTCAGAACAGAATTATTGCATGATGCGTTATGCCGAGGTATTGTTGATAGCAGCAGAAGCATTAAATGAAGTTAGTCCAGGTACAGCTGAAGCAGATGGATATGTAAATAGAGTTAGAGCTAGAGCTAGAAGTGGTAACGGTTCTGCTTTTCCCGCCGATGTTTCTGGATTATCTCAAGACGATTTTAGAGATATGGTTCTAGAAGAGCGTAAATGGGAACTTGCCTTTGAATTTAAAAGATGGTACGACATAGCTAGAAGAAGAATGGGTGCAGAAGTGTTTAGTGCTTCGGGCTTAGAAGGATTTAAAGAAAATTTTGATCCAAATAGAGATTATCTATTCCCAATACTAGCGGATGAGTTGGCAAGAAACCCCAATTTATTGCCACAAAATCCTGGTTACTAAAATATATTATGTTTAGATTTAGTTGTTTACTTTTTATCCTTGGGTTTATATTGGTTATATAAACCCAAGAAAAAAGTGATTGTAAGTTTAACAGGTTCAAATAAGTATTCATAGTTTAGGATATTTATTTTGAACCTGTTTTTTTTGTTTAAGCAGTAAACAATCGCGGTACCGCCTAATAACCTAAATTTATAACAGCAACATCTATTATTCTTATTGTAACTGCTTTAAAATAAGGCTTTAGTACTTTTTTATACCCTAATTGGTACTTATGCATTCTCGATATTACTTACTTTTATAGAGTAAACTAAATAGTCATCTCCATATATAAAACTAAGTATCTTATATATTTAATTTAAATAATCATCGTCATTAAAACGATTAGAATTTTTAATGTAATTATGAAAAAACTAAAAATACTCATTATAGCTACGCTTTCAATAGTTTTAAGTTGTAAAAATGATACCACTACATCGAAAGAACAATTTAAATCATTTACCGAGCTACTATCGGTTCGTTACCAAAAATTAAAAGAATATCCTTTAGATTCGTTAGCATTTCCGCGTAGTGTTACGTTAAGTAGTAATACTATAAAAAAAGTACCATCTAAAGATTGGACGAGCGGTTTTTTTGCAGGTAATCTATGGCAAATTTATGAGTTAACCGGAGACGAAGCCTATAAAAACAAAGCCAAAGAATGGACTAAATTTATAGAAAAAGAAAAATTTAATGACAGAACCCATGATATGGGTTTTAAAGTGTTCTGTAGCTTTGGGAATGGTTTAAAACATGAAAATAACGAAGATTATAAAAACATTATAGTAGAAAGTGCAAAAACACTAAGCACGCGCTTTAATGAAAAAATAGGAAGTATTCGTTCTTGGGATTTTAATAGAGACATTTGGCAATTTCCTGTTATTATAGATAATATGATGAATTTGGAATTGTTGTTTGAAGCAACCAAAATTTCGGGTGATAGTACATTTCATAAATTAGCAGTAACCCATGCAAATACCACATTAAAAAATCATTTCAGAGCAGATAATAGTTGTTACCACGTTGTAGATTACGATACAATAACCGGCCAACCAAGACTTAAAGTAACGCACCAAGGTTTTAATGACGAATCTTCTTGGGCTAGAGGGCAAGCCTGGGCCATTTATGGTTATACCATGGCTTACCGCTATACAAATAGCCTACAATATTTAGAGCGTGCTAAATTAACAGCTCAATTTTACCTAAATCACGAAAACTTACCAGAAGATAATATTCCTTACTGGGATTTTGAAGATCCTGCCATACCAAATGCACCGCGCGATGTTTCTGCTGGAACCATTGTCGCATCCGCATTGGTAGAACTTTATAAATACACTGAAAATGATATGTATCTTAATTATAGCAGAAGTGTAGTTGAGAATTTAAAATCAGAAAAGTATATTTTAGATGAAACTGTAAGCGCACCATTCATATTAGATCATAGTACAGGTAATTGGCCCAAAAAAGATGAAATCGATGAGCCTATAGTTTATGGCGATTACTATTTTTTAGAAACAATGTTACGCTTAAAAGCGTTGAAAGATAAAACACCTTAAAGCACTAAGCTATAAGCTGTTTTAAGAGAAAAATTTTTAGAACATAAAGCAGTTCTACAAAATCCCCATTGCTTTAGTATTAAGTAAAATTAGTAATAGAATATTTAACAACAAACCAAAAATTGAAGATGAAATTTAGCATTTCAGTACTTAAAAAAAGTCTTTTCCTTATTTGTGTGATCATGGTTTCATGTAATGCTACCACTGAAAAAAAACAGGGACGTTCAAAAACAAATATTAATAAAGAGTGGCAGTATTTAGAAAACAATACAAATTCAACCGCCCAAGCTTTGGCTTTAGCTTCATGGCAAGATATTAATTTACCACATACATGGAATGCTCTAGATGCAACCGATGTTACACCTGGTTATAGAAGAAGTGCGGGTTGGTACAAAAAAGAATTAAATATTCCTACGGTAGCTTCCAATCAAATATACCAGTTGTATTTTGAAGGTGTAAATATTACAAGCGAAGTATATGTAAATGGTAAAAAAGTAGGAGGGCATATAGGTGGTTACATAGGTTTTAATATTGATATTACTGATGCGATTTCACAAGGCAACAATACAATTTTAGTAAGGGTTGATAATGGCTGTAATCCAGAAGTTATTCCATCACAAAAAAGCGATTTTTTTATTTTTGGAGGTATTACCAGAGATGTATGGCTAGAAACCTTTCCTAAAGAACACTTATCTAATTTAAAAGTTTCAACACCCAACGTTACAAACGATAATGCAAATTTATTAGCAACTTTAACCGTTAATAATTTAAGTGATAATTCAACAATTAAAGCTATTTTAATTGATAAAAATGGTACTGAAATACAGTCTCAAAAGCTTGAGAATATTAACTCTAACCTCGAAATAAGTTTTAATGATTTAAAAGATATTAAATTATGGGATACAGATAATCCATATTTATACACTCTAAAAGTACAGCTATTACAAAATGATACAACAATAGATGAAATTTCAGAATCTATCGGGTTTAGATGGTTCGAGTTTAAAGATTACGGTGCTTTTTACCTTAACGGAAAACGTTTACTTTTAAGAGGAACGCATAGGCACGAGGAGCATGCTGGTGTTGGGGCAGCTATGAGTAATGCGCAACATAGAGCAGATATGGAGCTTATAAAAGATATGGGCGCTAACTTTGTACGTTTGGCACATTATCCACAAGATCCTGAAGTTTACAAAGCTTGTAATGAGTTGGGTTTATTAGTATGGGACGAGCTGCCATGGTGCCGTGGAGGTTTAGGAAACGAGACTTGGAAAAAGAACACTAAAACCATGTTAAAGGAAATCATTCATCAAAATTACAACCACCCAAGTATTATTTTGTGGTCTCTTGGTAACGAAATTTACTGGTTGCCAGACTTTGAGAATGGAGACGATAGAGCAGCTATTAACACCTATTTAAAAGAGTTGAACGATTATGCTCATGAACTAGATCCATCAAGAAAAACTGCCATTAGAAAATATTACGAAGGTGCAGATATTGTAGATGTGTTTTCTCCTTCAATTTGGTCTGGTTGGTATTCTGGTAGTTATAAAAGTTACCAAAAAGCGATTGATACATACAAGAAAGAATATCCACATTTCTTACATACAGAATACGGTGGTTCCAGTCATTTGGGAAGACATACCGAAAACCCAATAACAGGAGAAGGCAAAATACAAGCTGATGGTTGGGAAGAAGCTATTGTGCAAACCGATGTTGCTAATATTGCTCAAATAGGCGACTGGAGCGAGAACTACATTGTAGATTTATTCGATTGGCATTTAAGAATTTCAGAAAATGATTCTACTTTTGTGGGTAATGCCCAATGGGCTTTTAAAGATTTTGGTACGCCTTTAAGACCAGAAAATGCAATTCCTTACATGAATCAAAAAGGTTTAGTAGATAGGGCAGGAAACCCTAAAGATGCATTTTATGTGTTTAAGAGTTATTGGGGTAAGGCACCTTTTACTTATATTGAATCTCATACATGGACGGAGCGCCAAGGACCAAAAGGACTTTCTAGATCTGTAAGCGTTTATAGCAATTGTCCAGAGGTAGAGTTGTTTTTAAATGGTAAAAGCTTAGGTGTTAAAAAACGAGATATTAAAGCATTTCCAGCAGCAGGATTAAACTGGGAACTTAATTTTAAAGAGGGTGAAAATAAACTACTTGCTATTGGAAAAACCAAAGAGGGTAAAACGGTAGAAGATGCCTTGACATTAAATTATAGATTCACTAAAAATGGTAAGGCCAAAGGATTAAAATTAGAGTATACTAAACTCGAAAATGGAAACTATTTAATTACTGCTATAGCGCATGATAGTGAAGGTTTACGTTGTCTGGATTACGAGAGTAGAGTATATTTTCAGTGTTTATCTGGCGGAGAAGCATATAAAAGTTTAGGCACCCCTACTGGTAGCGAATCTATAGAAATGGCAAATGGAAAAGCATCTATTGAAGTAAAAAGACACAATTCTGAAGCACCTTTAGAGGTTATGGTGCTAAATCAAAATTTTAAAGGAACTTATTTAACCATAGAGTAAGTGTTAAATCCACAAGAGAAAATAATTCTTATAAAAAAGCACAAATATGTAGTATTATGTTGCCTATTACTCAGTTTAGGTTGTACAAAGCCTAAAACGCATTTAAGCACAGTATTACAACTTGAAAAAGAACGCGTTTTGCAGGAAGTTGATAACTATATTAACCTTGCACCTATAACTGTAACATCTAGTTTTAGCAAACGTAGTGCTGGCACAAAACACGATTTTTATTCTGAAGGTGATTACTGGTGGCCAAATCCAGATGATGTAGAAGGGCCTTATATTAGAAAAGACGGATTAAGTAATCCAGATAACTTTGTAGCCCACAGACAAGCTATGATTAGGTTGAGTAGGTTAAGCGGAGCTTTGGTATCAGCATATTTGGTAACCCGTGATGATGTTTATTTAGAGCAACTAAAACCACATCTAAATGCATGGTTTATAGATAGTGCTACTAAAATGAATCCTAATTTATTATATGCCCAAGCCATTAAAGGACGTGTTACCGGTAGAGGTATTGGTATTATAGACACCATACATTTAGTAGAAGTAGCCTTGGCCATTAAGGTGTCTCAAACATCAACGGTTTTTTCAAAAACTGAAATTGCAGAACTAAAAAACTGGTTTTCGGAGTATTTACAATGGATGACGACTCACGAATATGGTATAAAAGAGCGCGATAATGGGAATAATCACAGCACATGTTGGGCTATGCAAGTTGCAGCATTTGCCAGTTTAGTTGGCAATACACAGCAATTAGAATTCTGTAAAATTTTTTTTAAAGAAACATTATTACCCAACCAAATGGGAGATAATGGCGGTTTTCCCAAAGAATTGGCCAGAACAAAACCTTATGGTTACTCCATATTTAATCTAGATGCTTTTTTTGGATTGGCGCAAATTTTATCAGATAAAGAAGATAATTTATTTGACTTTACAACAAAATACGGAAAAAGCTTAAAGTTAGGCTTAGAATTTCTATATCCATATTTGGAAGATAAAACCAAATGGCCTTATAAGAAAGATGTTATGTATTGGGATGATTGGCCAACCAAACAACCTTCCTTATTGTTTGGAGGACTTAATTATAGCAACAATAAATATCTAAATACATGGGAAGCTTTACCGCCACTTCCAGAAAAAGAGGAAATATTAAGAAATATGCCTGTTAGGTATCCATTATTATGGGTTGAACGTTAATATTTGATTTTTATTACAAAGCGCTAACAAACAAATATTTATATTTTATATGAAATTTAAATTCATTTTCCTATATTTGGTTAACCAGTTTGGTAAACCAAATTAATGCGCCAAATTAGGTGGCTTTTATAAGTACTATTTTGTACCTTTTTTGTACGCTTTATAATATAGGTTTGCCTAAATTTAATTACTAACATTTAATACAAAACAATTATGAAAAAAACATTACTCTTTACTTTTTTACTTGCGGTTCAGTTTATGAGTGCGCAATACTACATTAACGAAGTTATGGCAAGTCCACCTGGTACTGACGATCCTTTTGAATTTATTGAATTGAGAGGACCAGCAGGTGGAACGTTTCCAAGTGGAACATATTTTGTAAATATAGAAGGCGATGGATCTAGTGATCTAGGAGATGTAGATGAATTTATAGATCTATCAGGTGTTACTATAGGCGCAAATGGATATGTAATTATAGTTACTACTGGTCATCCTTATACTATAGATACAGATGCAACAGTTTTAACTGATGTTTATGACAATAATTTTGAAGATCAATCTCATACTTTTATGTTGGTTAACGGTACTGTTACTAGCGGTAGTGATGTAGATGAGGATGATGACGGTATTTTAGACAGTCACCCAGATGATACAGACCAAGCTTCTACTGTAGACTGGACAATCTATGATTCAGTTAGTATAGTTGAAGCCGATGATGTTGCATCTGAAATTGAGGCAGGTTATGGTAACATTATTTTTGTTGAGGATTATGATGATACACCTCTTCCGAATAATTTTAGATTGAACTCAAGCGCTACAATTGTAAATACAGGTACTCAAGCCTCTTATGTTGCAAGACAAGGTACTTCTACTGGTTATGCTATAGCAACCGATTGGGTTTGTACTTCTTTATTGTCAGCATCTGTACCTCCAGCTTGGGAATTCTCGGGCAATAGTGCAAATTCAATTCCTAATGCTTTTGAAGACTATGTATTAGGTTCTGGATACGGATCTGAAAATGTTACTGCTGCATCATTATCTAATGATATTTTTTCAGTTTCAAGTTTTAAGATTTATCCAAATCCAGCAAACACAAGTATTACTATTAAATCAAGTGATGTTAAAATAGAATCGGTTGAAGTATTTAATATGCTTGGTAAAAATATATTAAAAAGCAGATTAGTTGACGATAAACTTAATGTTTCTGAATTAGCTTCAGGGGTTTATATGTTAAGAATTAGTAGCACTAATGCAAGCACAACAAGACGTATAGTTATTAATTAGTTTTGATTTAGTTTTGACTAAAAAAGCACGTGGTTTTTATCACGTGCTTTTTTTATGGAAACCTAGAACGGCTATAAAATAGTGTGATTTTAAAATGATTGTTCTTATCCTACAAGGTTTTAAATATCGTGTAGTTTTTTTTGATTCCTGTATTTTATGCCTACAAGGTGAAAAAAATAGAACTCGCAGGATTTAAAATCATTAATTAATATTTTCTAAGAATATTAACCGAACTTAAGTATATTATATTTAAATATAATTACAACTGATGTTATTATAAATAAACCATCAAAAGGGCGCATATTTTTCTAAGGTATTATTGCTTTAGTACTACTCTAATTTTAAACCAATAGTTTCTATACCATTATTAGCTTTTAGTAAAGGCGATTTTTCACTAGGAATAAAAGCATCTTTATCTTCCCATTTAGGGTTTTTGTTAATTATATCGTACTCTTGGGCACCTTTATTTACTTTTATGCTACCACTATCAAAGATTAAACAGTTTTTAATAGTGTTTTCAATTCCAGATAGTACAATAGGAGTTTCAGCTTTATAACTATATAAAAAAGCAGAGTTTAAAATACTAACCTTGTGAATGCCATTATTTTTTATAATTCTTCCTTTTTCGGTATTGGCTACTTTGTTAAAAACACAATGGTCTATAACCAGTTCGCCTCCTTCTAAATTAACGTTAGGAATATTACGTGTGTAATTAATGGCAAATTGCTCTATATTATCAAAAACACTATTTTTCACAAATATTACATTGGCACTATACATTCCTAAATCTTTTTCATAAGAAAGGTTTAAACCTCTGTAGCTATCTTTAAACTTAGAATTAATAAAGCTTAAAGTATCTGCTTTTGTACCTTTATAGGCCTTAAAAATACTGCCGCCGTTAGTGTTTGTAAAGTTTTTAAAGCTACAATTATTAACGTATATGCTATACAATCCAGATTCGTTTTCGTCGGGAGATACAATGGCGTATTTCATGTCGTAGCCATTATCGCCCAAAAACTCAATATCGTTTAAATAAATTTTTGCACCGGGATCTGCCCTAAAAAAGTAATCAAATGTATTTTCTGTATTATCCTTCATTTTTAAAATAGTTTGCCCTTGTTTAGCGCCTTGAATTGTTATGGTTTTACCTATTTTAATCTTTTTCTCAATTTCATAAACTCCGGGTTCTAATTTTATAATAGATCCTGAGGGCGCAGAACTAATGGCTTTTCTAATAGCACCAATAGCGGGTTTAATTAATTGCTCGGTTGGTTTTACAACGGGTTTCTTAATGTCTGGTTTCCAGCCAGGGCCAGTTATCATACTAATGGCTCTAGGTATTCTGGTATTGCCCAAATTAAATGCACCAGAGGCATACGTCGTTCTTTCTAAATTTGTAATATCTACAGACGGACTATTTTTTAATTTGCTAACAGATGTTAAAACAGCGTTATTTTCTGAAGGAATAGGTAGCGAGCCTACCATTACCCAATCAATTTCTGCCTTTTGAAACAGTTCTGAATTAACCGAGGCTTCACTATCAACAATATTACCGCTAAATGATATGCCTTCAATTGTATCATCAATTTCTAGAATGGTTCCAGCATCGGTATTTGTTATAATATTGTTTGCAAATACTGTTCTAATAGGTGGTAAAGTACGTTCGTCGTCCTTTCCCGCTCCAAACGTCATAGGACCACAATTAATTATGGTATTATTTTGTATATCTACATCTTTTACTTGGTTATAGCGGTTTAATGGAGAATTTGGTACACCATTCATAATAACAATGGGGCCTCTAAAACCAGAACCTTTTAGCCCTATTAATAAATTGTTTCTAATAATATGCCCTTCGTTAATAACTCGTATACCACCCGTATTGGGTACGTTATTCCCTAAAAAAACATTGTGTTCTACCAAAGCGTTATTGCCATGTCTTAAAGTTAAGGCGCCTTTGCTTTCAAGAAATAGGTTATATCTAAAAATATTATTGGCAGATTTATTGGAGATTATTTCTATTTCACCATCACAATTTTTAAAGGTATTATATTCTACTACGGTTTTAGACGATTTCATGGAGTTATCGCTAGTTCCTATTCTTATGGTTTCGCCTCCATTTTCTCCAAGATCTGGACGAAAACCAAAATAATTATGATCTATTTGATGGTTATTGTCTATATTTTCATCTCCTTTTAACCAAACAACTAGAGTGGTTCCTGGAGATGATTTTCCAGTGAAATTATTATGATCTACGCGATTATTTTTTCCCCAAATATCTACCCAATGGTTTTTTAAATCGGGATCTTTGGTATCGTAATACGAAATAGTAGAATTTGCAAGCCTACAATTGTATGCAAAGTCTTTACTGCTAGTTCTAAATTGCACAACAGATTTTTGGGTAGTATTTCCATCTTTAAACCATAGCCCGCTAACAATAACATAAGTTCCAGAAATACTTAAACTAGAATCTCCAGAAAGTATAACATTGCCAGCAGTTTCTGCTTTAATAACTATTGGGTTGTCTTTAGTTCCATTTCCTTTAGCCACTAAATTAGCATCTTTCCAAACACCATTTTTTAAAATGATGGTGCCACCATTGGAAGCATTTTTTAATGCGGCATTAAACTCTGATATGTTGGAAACTAATATGTCTTGTGCGTTTAAAACACTTAAAAAATAGAATAGAAAAATTGAGAGAATTACATGTTTTTTCATACTTAATAGTCAAAAGTTTTTAATGAATTATAAAGATAATCAAAAACAATTCCAATTTAAAACAAAGCAATTTTAAAGACTGAGAATTGAACTATTCTTTGAATATTTTGTACAATTTTCACCTAGTTTATTATTTCTGAATGTAGTTGCGAACTAGAGTTAAATCGTTATTATAGTTTCTAACGGAACAAAATTAATTTTCGGTAATTTTATTTTCGAATTACCAAAACTTAACAGCACTAACGACGGATTGTATTTTTTAGTTAAAAATGTAGAACGGGTAATTTAAAATATAATATACTACTATTTTACTTTCTTTTGAAGTTTGGTAGTATCGGTCATACCGGTAATAATAATTTCTGGGTTTTGGTACACATAAATGGCACTTGTACCTGTGGCATTAATGGTAATTTTTTTAATAACTTCTAAATACGCATCAGTAGAAATATGGCTTGTAACGTTACAGGTGTTTATAGTAAAGTTTTTACCGTTTAATTGCGCGTTATTGTCTAGCTCTACATCGGCTAAATCACAGTTGCCTTCAATTGCAGCAATGGTACGTTCGTAAAGGGCTATATTTACTTTAGGTGCGTTTATTAAAGCTTCCAGTTTTCCAGTACCTCTCATATTTACGTCACAAGTATCTGCAGTAATATTTAGTTTGGTTTTTGCTTTATCGGCACTTTCAAAAGCAAAAGTATTGGCTTTTACGGTTAAGGCTACCTTGGCAGAACCATTTGTTTTTAGCGAACTATTAACTAAGCTTAAAGGCGTTAAACCGTTTACTTCTGCATTATCGGTAACATCAATATGCTGTAAATAATCGTCGTAGCTTACTTTAATATTTAGTCTTTTTTTCGAGGTAATTCTTTTTAATTTGTTAAAATACAGAATGCTATCTTTTATTATAAAATCTATAACGTCGTGTAAATTCTCATCGGTTTCAATTTCAACTGATGGTATTTTGTTGTAGATTAAGTCTATTTCAAAATCCTCATCTAAGGCTATGGTATGAAAGGAATTAATCTCGGTATTTACAATAGAAACTAAGCGGTTTCCTTTTATTTTTTCTGGATTTTGAGCAGTAATAGTTGTGCCTATTAATAATCCAAAAACTAAAGATAGAGCTAATTTTTTCATTTTAATGAGGGTTAAAATATCAGCGTAATAACGAGTTTCGCTGTACTATTTGTTCGTAATCTACTTATTTAGACACACTTAAAAGCGTAAACGTCACTAACAGCGCGAAACAAATATAAATAAAAACCACCCCAAACCAATTAAGGATTAAGGTGGTGTGTAAAATAGTATAAAGTTTAGTTGGTTATCTTTTGCTTACGCTTCCGCCAGAACTTTTATCGGTGTCTAGCATTTCGGGGTTGCCATAGTACTTCACGCTTGCACCACTTGAAGCTTTTGCTATAAGCGCCTTTGAGGTATTTACTGTTAAGTTGGCACCACTAGAGGCAGACACTTCGGAAGATTCGGCTTTTAAATCTCCTGCTTTAATATTACTGCCACTACTAGCCTCGGCTGTTAAACTTATTGTTTCTCCTGAAACTTTTAAGCTACTGCCACTTGAAGAATCGCAAAAAAGATCATTAGTTTCTACTTGTACTTTCATAGTACTACCGCTGCTAGATTTTAAGACTAATTTATCTGAGGTAATTGTATTTGTGGCGTGTACGCTACTTCCGCTAGTAGAGGTAATAGCTGAAATAGATTTAAAAGTAACATTTATTTTTTTAGATGAAGCTCTACCAATTTGTTCTTTACAATGAATTTTTAGTACACCATCATTAACTTCAGTTAAAATAAGTGCTTGCAAATTTTCATCAGCTTCTACGGTAATGTTTTCGCTATTGCCTTGCGTTACATATACATTTAGACCTTCGGAAGCTTTAATTTTAGAAAACGATTGGTTAATGGTTCTAGTTTCCATAACTACATTGCCATTCCCTTTTACACCAGAATTCCAATTCATATTGAAATTGCAGGAAAGGAATAACAAACTTAAGATTGAGGTGACGATAATTCTGATTAGTGTAGCCATAATAATTGTTTTAATTGATTGATGATTAGTAATTTATTTGTTGTTCAAATATCTTTTATATGCTATTAGTTTTAAAAGTAAAATTTCTGAATTGTTGATTTTTAAAGATGAACTGTTAGTTATCAGATTTTATATCAATACCGTTTTTGTTAATGTTCACTTTAACATCGTCTGCCTCTACGTTAATGCCATTACTGTTTATCTTAACATGGTCGTTATTATCCCTAATTTCAATACCATCCTCGTTAATTTTAATTCCTTCGGTATCTACATTAACATCAAAGGTGTCATCATCACAATCCATACATTTAGTTGCGTTGTGCAAAATTTTTAGGTAGTGCTCTTCTTGTCCGTTTTGTAAAATATCGTTGTAATTTGATGTGTTTCGGTGAAACGAGTATGTGTTATCATCGGCATATAGGGTAGAGCCTTCTGGTAAATAAAGAATAAGATGTACTTCTTGGTCTCTAAATTTATGTTTAAAATCTGTAGTTAAGTAAGCATCAAGTAGTAATTCTTTATCAACCAACGCATAGTTGTAGTTAATTTGTTCAGCGCGTTGTTTAGCAATTTGGTAACTACTCCCTTCAGATGTTTTTTCAATGCTTAATGATGCTAAAGAGTCTTTTGTAGATCGTACAATAAGTCTTATGTCAGAAGAATAAATCATCTTCTCGTCGTTTTCGTTATACACCAATTTAAAACCATGAGTATCTCTGTAAAGGTGTCCGGAATTTGATTTGTAATAATTATCGTTACCCACCATTTTTACGCGTAAGGTATCTTTGGCAGTAATATTTAATGGTTCTTTCTTTGTAACGTTAGCATCAAAAGCATGTTCGCTGGCTTGTTTTGCAAAAACAACAGCAATACCAATAATGGCTATTATCCATAATCCTAATAAGGAGAATTTCGCAATATTACCTATAGATTTTAGATTGTTAACTAAAATTTTTAATCCTAAATAAAATAGGAAAAAGAAAGGAATACCTACAGCAAAAAGTACAAGTACAGACACTAACCAAACGGGGGTGTTTGCAGCATTGGCGGCGTCTACAAAATCAAACCCTGGTACATTAATAGCGTCTGATATGCCAACAGTAAACAACGACACAATAAGGCTTATTAATGTTACTGCACCAATAAAAATTAGCAGTACTCCAATAAATTTTGCAAATATCTTGAAGAAGAATAAAATAATATCGCCAAGTGTTTCAAAAAAACTTCTGGAGGACGATTTTATAGAGTTAGCGCTTTTTTTTACATCTACATTCTTAGCAGCCTTTGATACAGAATCCGAAACATTTTTAGCTACATCACCAACGGTTTCGGTTACTGTATCAAATCCGTCTTTTATTTTTTTTTCAATATTGCTGATGTTTACGGGCTCTCCGGTCATCATTATTTTTTCAGCAGTTGTTTTCGCTTCAGGTACTAAAATCCAAAGTAATATATAAAGTAAAACCCCGGTACCGGCACCAAAAAACAATAGTATCCAAGCTAAACGAATCCAAATAGTATCTATCCCAAAATAATGTGCTAGACCTGAGGATACACCGCCAATATAAGAGTTGTCTGTATCTCTATAAAGTTTTTTGTTAGGCGACGATTTACCAGTATAGCTTTGTTTAGGCTCATCTTCAAAAATTTCATCATCTACTAAATAGTCCTCTGGTTGTCCCATAATAGCAATTATGGCGTCTACTTCGGTAATTCGTATTACTTGTTTGTCGTTTTGTACGCGCTCGTTAAAAAGTTCAGCGATGCGTGCTTCAATGTCGGCAATAATTTCAGATCGACCTTGAGAGTCTGTAAATGAACGTTTTATAGCCTCAAGATAGCGTTGTAGTTTTAGGTACGCATCCTCATCTATATGAAAAAATATACCTGCTAAATTTATGTTGACTGTTTTATTCATTATTTTGTTGTTTTTCTTGTGCTGTGTTTGTTTCAGTGTGGCTTGTTACAATGTTTACTGCGTTACGCAATTCGTTCCAAGTGGTGTCTAGTTCCTTTAAAAATAGTTTACCAGTTTCGGTTAAACCATAATATTTTCTTGGAGGTCCAGATGTAGATTCCTCCCATCTATAATTTAAGAGTCCTGCGTTTTTAAGTCGCGTAAGTAAAGGGTAAATTGTCCCTTCAACCACTAGCAACTTAGCATCCTTTAACGTTTCTAAAATCTCTGCTACATATGCGTCGTTATTTTTTAAGACCGAGAGTATGCAGAATTCTAAAACGCCTTTTCGCATTTGTGCTTTTGTGTTTTCTATCTTCATAGTGTCATTCCTTTAATGTTTTAAAACTGTTCATTTTTTGATTGATTGATTGATGATGTCTTTATAATGTTTTATGTTCTGTTTTTTTGCGTTTACCTTCGGGTCGGGCTTTCGGCAGTCGCTCTCTTCGAGGAGCTTCAATCCCGCACGTGCGGGACCTCAATCCCTAACGCGATATTGGCTATAGTTTACATTGTCGTTATTTTAGAAAGTTAATAGTAAATGGATATTTGTACAATTCACCATCTCTAGCCTTTAAACTTGCAATTACAATAAGAGCTAATTCTACAATAAAAGCTAGTACTGCAATTATACCTAGCCCGCCACCTATATATAGTAAGGGCGATGGTTTTCCTAACGAGATATGAAAATCGTGAAATCCATGAAAATCTATAAAATCCATTCCACTAAATATTTTAAAAATAAAAAAAGGAATGGTTAACGTTCCTAAAATAATGGCATAAAGCAAAATGCTTATTTGAAAGTTTAATGCTTGTTTACCGTGTTTATCTATAAATTCCGATTTGTCCTTATTAATAATCCATAACACTAGCGGACCAATAAAATTTCCAAACGGAATAACAAACCTACTAAAGGTGGAGAGATGAATAAATGTAGCGATGTTTTTTTGATGATTATCTAACATGATTTTTTTTTGATTGATTTAAAACATATAATAGTTTCTTATACAAATATATGTCTAAAAACAGGTACTTTGTTACGCATAGTACTAAAAATTAACAAATTTTTAACAATTATAGGTGTTGAATTATTTCATAACTTACACAAAAAAAATAAGTTAAATGAAGCTAACACCTAGTAAATTAAACACCTTTAGCATGCTTAAGTTACCATCGGCTTACCTGTGTGGTGTACGCGTAAAATATTTGGATAATGAAAAGTGTGAAGTAACAGTAAAACATCGATGGATAAATCAAAACCCATTTAAATCTATGTTTTGGGCGGTGCAAGGTATGGCTGCAGAACTTTCTACAGGCGCACTAATGATTGGGAAAATTCAAGCATCTGGCAAACGTATTTCAATGTTAGTAACTTCAAATAACGCTACATTTACTAAAAAGGCAACGGGTAGAATTGTGTTTACATGTAACGACGGACATTTAATTGATGAAGCTTTGCAAAAAGCAATTGAAACTGGAGAAGGGCAAACCGTTTGGATGAAATCTGTTGGAGTTAACGGAGATAATGTTGAAGTATCTACCTTTAATTTTGAGTGGAGTGTGAAGGTGAAACAGTAAGCAGTAAGCAACAAGTCACGTTTCAATTTGCGTCTTAGTGCCTTAGCGCGAAAATTATTTTTCTCCGCGAATCTCTATGAAATCTCTGGGAAATTCTGTGCAATAATTTTTTGTTTTTTTGAAATTTCATTATAAGTTGTAACAAAACTTAGTTTAAGACAACTTATAAACAGTTAAACTTTTAAACAGATAAACTTTTTTTTAAAATGACAGCACACGAAATAGATTACCGTATCTACGGCGAAGAAATGCAATATGTAGAAATAGAACTAGATCCTCATGAAGGTGTTATAGCCGAAGCAGGTAGTTTTATGATGATGGAAGATGGTATAAAAATGGAAACTATTTTTGGAGATGGATCTCAAAAGGATACTGGTTTTTTGGGAAAAATACTTGGTGCAGGAAAACGTATCCTTACAGGTGAAAGTTTGTTCATGACCGCTTTTTACAACACGTTAATTGGAAAGCGAAACGTATCATTCGCCTCACCTTATCCTGGAAAAATAATCCCAATAGATTTAACCGAATTTGGTGGAAAGTTTATCTGTCAAAAAGATGCATTTCTTTGTGCCGCAAAGGGTGTTAGCGTAGGCATAGAGTTTTCTAAAAAATTAGGTCGCGGACTTTTTGGGGGCGAAGGTTTTATTATGCAAAAACTAGAAGGTGATGGTATGGCATTTGTACACGCAGGTGGTACTATGGCCAAAAAAGAGTTAGCCGCGGGAGAAACACTCAAGGTAGATACGGGCTGTATTGTAGGTTTTGACCATACCGTAGATTACGACATTGAATTTATTGGAGGTATTAAAAATACAGTGTTTGGTGGCGAGGGTTTATTCTTTGCTAAATTACAAGGTCCAGGTACAGTTTTTGTACAATCCTTACCATTTAGCAGACTTGCAGGTAGGGTATTGGCATCAGCACCAAGGAGCGGTGGAAAGAACAAAGGCGAAGGTAGTATTTTAGGTGGTTTAGGCGATTTATTAGATGGAGACAATAGGTTTTAAACTAATATTTTATGAATTTTATTTTCTTAGGACTTCTAAGATTTTCAATAGCAATCTCAAGGATATAAATACCATCGCTTAAGCTTTCAACAGTTATGGTTTGTGTTTTGGGAGACCTTACTTGCAGAACTTGTTGTCCTAAACTATTAAAGACATTGTAAGCTTCAATGTTATTAATAGCTTCTTTAGTATGCAGTTTCAATTGTTTTAAATTGGCATCGTAAGAAGCATAAAACTTGTTAGTAGTTTCAAAATCAGCTTTCCCAAGAGTATTTTTCTTCTGAAAAACAATAGAAAACTGGTCTGGTGCAGTTGCAGAATTTAAAAATAAACTAGCTTCACCTTCACTTAAGTTATAGTATAAGTTTTGTAGATTATCTTTTAAAAAAATGTTTATATCGTTAGGAACATTCTCCATTTTACTAATAGAAAAATTATAAAAACCTGCATCGCTTACTTTAACATTTAAAGGAAGTATATCTTCAATATTAAGTTCTGGTAAAGCCAGAATCGCTAATGCTTCACCATTTAACGACCATGATATATCGTTTTGTAATTCATCGTATGCTAAGGCATCATAGCCATTGTCGTAATTGTAGCTGGCATTGGCATCGTATCCTAAACCTATATATTTGGTATAGGTATCGGGTTTTGTAAACGAAAACCAAATTTTAGTTCTAGTATCTTCTTGGGTTATTTTTTTTGTATTAGTTTTAAAAAATACAGATTCTCCCAAAGATTCTCTAGCAAAAACACGTTGCCGGTTATTAAAAGTTATAGATCCGGAATTTTGTATAGATACAAAAAACCCTTGACCAACAGGGATATACCGTTCTGGTGCTGGGAGAGACGCTGTTCCTAAACCACTGGTTAAGCCAGAAGCGTCTGCTGTTGCAGGCATGCCCATTCCCATTAAATTATAAATGGCGTGCCCTCCTTGATAATCTGCTAAGGTGTGAGTGTTGTTGGTTGAAAACTGTTCCCAGAAATATAGCGTACCATCAATAACTGGTAAGTTGTCTATTATAAATTGATCTGCATCTAATGCAGAAGGATACGGATTTCCAGTTAAAAAATCATTTCCAGCGGTAACGGTATGGTTATAATCTCCATCGTTGGGTATACCTCTAAAAATATATTCTTGATTGGCAGTAGTTGCGCCAGAACCTTTCATGGTAAATCCTTGTGCAGGTAATAAATTAGTAGTAGGTGATATTTTTATCCATTGGCTGTAATCATCAGTTGTTCCATTAAAGCTATATAGCCATTTCGAACTCAATGTTATTGGAGATGTAGAAGCATCACCATTTAAGGTATTGCTAAAATTAATAACACCAGCAGCATCTTCTAAATACCCAACTTGCCAAATGCCGCCTACATTTACTGGTGAACTCCAATAGTTGTAGTTATAAAAACTAGCACTACCTTGTTGTGGTTGGGTTAAAGATCCGCTACCAGAATTTAATGTTGTACCAGTGTGATTTTGTATTAACTGCGCTTCACCTAACAAATTAATTGTACCATTTACAACTACTTCATTATCTACTTGTATTAGGTTGCCATTTAAAATATTTAAAACACCGCCTGTTTCAACCTCTACACTTCTTACATGTATGCTTGTATTTATATTAGAAACTGCTCCAGACTTTACGGTAAACTTTAAACAGGCATTAGTATTATCTGGTGCATTTGCAACGCCAGAACCATTATAATAACTGCTGCCATCTCTTACAATTTCGTCTACATATCTAAGCGTAAAATATCTGTTTTGGTTAAGTGTAACGTTTGTTGCTGTAGCGATAGATCCAACTATTGTTAAATCGTAAATAGCTTCTGGCGATGAAAAATCGTAATTATTATCTACAATTAACTGTAAAGGGCTACAGCTTTGTTTTCCCGATAAATCTACGCTGCTCAAATCAAAAGTAACGTCAACGCTTCCTGGGTTGCCTCTTCTTCGAACGCGCCATCTAGAATTTAATTGCTCTGTATGGTTAGTAGTGTTTGTACTAAAATTATAAGTTGGGTTTCTAGTTTCTTCACCCCAAAACAAGAAATCGTTATTGCTTAAAGCTCTAGGATTGTTAATTCTAACAATGCCTGTACCTTGAGAATCGGTATGGTTAGAGCCATCTATAGCTTGCCCAATACCAGCAACGTTGTAATCAAAATTACCTCTTCCAGGATCATCTTGTATATAAATATCGTCAGACGATAAGGCTATATTGTATTTTGCCGATAAATAATTGTTTATTATTATTTGTTCGGCTGTATTAAGGGCGTAATTAAAATGTATTACTTCTGAATAATCTGCTCCTAGATACGTTCCATAGTCAAAATTTAAAGCTCCAAGAACCAAATTGGACGCACTATTGATAATTGAAGTTGAACTTTCTGAAGATTGGGCTACTAAATTTTGTTCATTGTACATTTTAGACCTTTGCCCACTAGGTAAGGCACCGTTATACTGCATTTGAAGTATGTAATTAGTGCCATTTGAAAAATTAGTGGGAGAAGAATTAAATCTGTTATTTTGAGTGTTGATATCTAAATTAAGATAATTACTATTATGGAAAAACCATGTATACGCATAATCTGTTGAGGTTGTAAAACTTTGTCTTTTTCCTAAAATACCTCTTGGTTGTCCGTTTAAGTTATTAGGCCTTAACACCGTTATAAATGTTATACCGCTAGTACCATCTAAAATTGCAGCATCGTTTACAACCATTTGGTCATTAGTGCCATCTAGTCTTACAGTTGGCATATTGTTTAATGTACTTGTAGAAAAAAATAAAGGTTGTTCGGTTGCGGCAGCTGTAGCGTTGTTACCATTTCCAGAAGTGTCTGTCCAAGTGTTCACTAAGCTTCCATTAGCAAGTGTTATATCGTCGGCTTTTAACCATAAACCGTTGGAAGCACTATTTCCAACACCACCAGGGCCAACTTGAGAATAACATATATTAAAAAACGCTAGCGTAGCAAAGCTAAACAGGTATTTGAGAGAGTCCATATTTTTTTGAGAGCGCTGATTATAGCAATATTCCCCAAATATATAGTAATTTTTTTTGAATTTGAAATTAATTGGTTTTTAGAAATATAATGTATGATTTTTATACAGAAAAATTTACCTGGTAGCGGTTTGTAAAAGTTTTTAAATAACTGAGAATAAAATGAAGACACTAATATTTATGGCTAACCAGAGCCTGTTTTAGAATTTTACTATCTATCACGGTAATGTTAAAATAGCATAAAAAGCAATGTGTTTTTATAAATTTTATGTAAATTTAATCACTAATTAAAATCTAAGCCTATAAATTAAATCTACTTATATTACAAACCTAAATCCTAATATTAAAATGGCAAGAGCAATGCTAGAGTACACTAAAACTGTACTAGATAAAGTGAGTTTTGATGCGACATTGTTTTGCAAAGAAGTACAAAAGGCAGTACAACGTTTACTACCTTATGAGATTGAAGAGCTTAAAATATATATTCTATCTCTAGTACAGCAAAACCCAGAATTAAATCAATGTATGATTTATTTAAAACCATAAAAAAAAGCGACCCTAAGGTCGTTTTTTTATTGGGGTAAAGGGCTTATAATTTTTACATCTTGAAATTTTATAGCGCCTCTTATAATTCCAGAAATTACGCTTTGCATAGCTTCTATAATTTGCATTTTTAACTCACTTTTATGGTATATAATGCTTACCTCTCTTGCAGGAGCAGGCTCCTCGAAGTAATGTAAATTTTCTTTGGCACTAGTATTTAGATCTAGAGTATGCAAATAGGGTAGTAACGTCATGCCTAAACCTTCGTTTGATAATTTTATTAAGGTTTCTATACTTCCGCTTTCTAACTGAAACTTATCCTCCTCATGGTTTTTAAAGGCTTTGCACAAATTAATTACACCATCCCTAAAGCAATGTCCATCTTCTAAAAGTAGCATATCTTCAATAACCAATTCGTCTGTTTTAATTTTGTTCTTAGTGTGCAGTTTGTGTCCTTTAGGGATGTAAGCTACAAACGGTTCAAAATACAAAACACGTTCTTTAATACTATCGTTTTGCAGTGGTGTAGCAGCAATGGCAGCATCTAAATGGCCTTCGTTAATACGGTGTATAATTTCTTCTGTGGTTAACTCCTCAATCTTAAGTTTTATTTTTGGGTGTTTTTTTATAAAAGTTTTTAAAAACATAGGAAGTAATGTTGGCATTATGGTTGGTATAATGCCTAATTTAAACTCGCCGCCTATATACCCTTTTTGTTGATCTACAATATCCTGTATTCTATAAGATTCGTTAACTATATTTTTGGCTTGAGTAACAATTTTTCTGCCTACATCGGTTAATTCAATAGGTTTTTTACTTCTGTCGAAAATTAAAATGTCTAGTTCGTCTTCTAGTTTTTGTATTTGCATACTTAAAGTAGGTTGTGTAACGAAACATTTTTCTGCCGCTTTTGTGAAATTTTGATGTTCAGCAACAGCTAAAACATAGTATAATTGGGTGATTGTCATTAAAATAAGTTTAGGCTATAAAAATATAAAAACTATCAATTATACTTATAGAATTATAGAATAATTATCAATTATTTTTGTGCTAGGAATGAAACAACAGTTTTATAGTTCATACTATTGAAAATAGTTTTGTTTAAGTTTAGTTTAGTTAAAAGAATTAAGACGACCAATTAGGTCGTCTTTTTTTTATAAGTAATCATTAAAATCTAATATCCATTTCTAAATCTTTAGAAGTCATTTCAAACTTAGCGTAAGCGAATTGAGGTGGGCCATAGCTCATAGGATTATTGGACATTCCATAAGATTCTTTAGGCATACCACTATCATCAAAATCCATACTGTTATTTTCGTTTTCATCGTGTAGCGCCATAATAGCATATGTTCCTGGAGCCACGTTTTTAAATGTTACCGTTACTGTACCATTTTCTATTTTGCTTTTTTCATTTTTAATTCCTGCACCTTTCATAAAAGTGTTTTTGGTGTGTAATGATAATAAAACACTACCATTATTATTGGTAATATTTTCAATAGTTACTGTTATTGTATTTCCGCTTTTTTCTGTTTGTGCGTTACTAAAATTCATCGTTAAGAATAATACAATGCTTAAAGTTGTTAATGCTCTCATGGTGTGTAATTTTTATGTGTTATTTTTTATTGAACATTCCAAAGATGCCTTACAAAGCAAGTGTATCATAATTCATCTTACCGAATTGTAAATTTTTAATGATGAATTGTGTTTTATTTGAAGTACAAGCGCAAAATTTAGGTGATTAGCAAAATAAATTATAATGCTACCTAGTTTTTACCCCAAAAAAATATTGTACTAACGTTATATTTTACTGTGCGATTTTTAATAATTTGATCATTGGGGGATTATTGCTACAAACATCAATTTAGGCTATTAAAATATAGCAACTGTCAATAAAATTTATGCTAGTAAGTGTTAGATAAATAGTAAATTTGTAGTAAACAAAAATATATTAAAAATGACATTAAATAGTTTAGGATTAAACACAGAAAAGGCCAAAGTTTTAGCAGAGGACTTAAACGTTTTACTCGCAAATTTTCAAGTGTATTATCAAAATTTAAGAGGTATACACTGGAATATAAAAGGAAAACGTTTTTTTGATTTACACGTTAAGTTTGAAGAGTTATATACAGATGCAAATATTAAGGTTGATGAAATAGCCGAACGTATTTTAACTTTGGGGGCAACACCATTACATACGTTTGATGATTACACTAATTCTGCCAAAGTGCCAGTTGGGAAAAATATTTCAGAAGATGTAAAAGCAGTACGATTAATTGTTGATTCGTTATCAGAGTTACTTAAAATAGAAAGGAGTATTCTTGAAAAATCTGATGATGCTGATGATGAAGGAACCAATAGCATGATGAGCGATTTTATTACTGAACAGGAAAAAACCGTTTGGATGATGAAAGCTTGGTTAGGCGAAACAGTTTAAGCGGTAATAAAATAATAGTAAAACCGTTTAAAAAATATTGTTTTAAAAGCACATAGAACGGTATTTTTTAGACGGTTTTTTTAGCAATCTATTCGCTTTATAAATTCATTTTTGTAACTAGTACCTATTGGTATCCATTTTTTATCTATAATTATTCTGTTACGTTGAACAGAATGTATATGGGGAATTGATACAATAAACGATTTATGTACTCTAATAAAATTATTTTTTCCTAACTTTTCTTCGAATTTTTTTAAGCTACTTAAAGTTAAAATGGGCTTTTGGTTGCTTGTGTATATTTTTATGTAATCTTTAAGGCCTTCTATATATTTTATTTCGTTTACATTAATTTTTATATTCTCATATTCAGATTTTACGAATAAATATTCTGGCTCTGAAGTAGGTTTTTCAATAGTTTTTGTAGTTTCTTCTTTTTCGTTAATTACGTTTAGTGCTCTTGTTGCCGCTTTTAAAAACCTGTGGAAGGGTATAGGTTTAACAAGGTAGTCTATAGCATTTAAATTAAAACCTTCTACTGCATAATGCGAATAGGCTGTTGTAAAAATAAAATGGGGCTTATATTCTAAAGACTTAATAATATCTATTCCCGAAAAATTGGGCATTTCTATATCGGTAAATATTAAATCTATTTTTTGATTGTGTAGAATATTTGTAGCTTCAAAACCATTTGAGCATGAAGCTATTAAATCTAAAAAAGATATTTTAGAAATAAAATCCTCTAATAATTCTAGAGCTAAAGGCTCGTCATCAATAATAATGCAGCTTATCATTGCTTTTTAAGTTTTAAAATTAAAGTTACTTCGTAACTGTCTTTATTATGTTTTATTCTAATGGTATGTTGGTTAGGGTAGAGTAACTTTAACCTATTTTTAATATTCTCTAAACCAATGCCAGAGCTCTTTGTTTTTGTTTGTTGGTGCGATACCGAGTTTTGTACGTAAAGTTTAAGCAAATCGCTTTCAATATTCAATTTTATTAAAATATTAGTTTTGCCTTTAAAATCTGTGCCGTATTTAAAAGCATTTTCAATAAACGATATTAGTAATAGTGGTTCTATACTGTAATTTAAGTTACCATGAATATTTATTTTTACGTTGCTAGAGTCTTTTAAACGAAGCAGTTGTAGTGCAATATAATTCTTTATATACTCAACTTCTTTTTCAAGAGGTACTAACTCTTTATTAGCTTCATAAATCATATACCGCATTAAATCGGATAGTATTACTATGGCATTGGTAGTATCTTTAGATTGTTTGTGTGCCAATGAATAAATACTGTTTAGGGAATTGAATAAAAAATGCGGATTAAGTTGGGCTTTTAAGAAAGAAAGTTCAGAATTTACTTTTTGAGATTCTATTTCTACCCTTTTTTTTTCAGATTTAAACCATTCTATGCCTAATTTTACACTTGTGCTCAAAGCAAAAATTAATAGCAATAAGCCTCCCGAAGGAAAGAAACCTCTAAAGTTTAAAAAAGATGGTAAAGGTTTTATGGAGGGAAAAATATTTTTGGCATTGCCAAGATCTCTTGTATTTGGTGGTTTAAACTTGGGCTTAGGCAATGTTTCATCCATTATAAATAAAAAGAAAGCGCCAAAGGCTAACAATGCTACAAAATAAAGTAGTGTTTTTTTATTTAATAGTAGGTTGGGCACCAGTAGCCCGTAGTTTATATAAAATGCTAGTATTAAAATACTAGAACGTAACATAAAATCTTGGGGAATAACACCTATTTTAAGATAAATTTGGGTAGCGCTTATAACCAAAAAAATTATCCATATAAGCATGTGGATAATAGTTGCTGGAATTTTTTTATAATTTTTCAATATAAAAATTTCTTCAAAAGTATATAATGGTTCTTAAAAAAGGTATAATATAGTAGTTATACTTTTATAAAAATAAGGTTGACAAAAGGTTAGAGTGCCTATTTATAACTCTTTACTTTTTAGCCAACCCTATTTTCCAAAAATCAATCAAATATTAACTAATCATCTTCGTTTTCTAGTTCGTCGGGTCTAAACTCCCAAACATCATCAAAATAATAGTTGCTACTTCTACCCATAAACACATAAGCTTTATCATCAAACGAGAAGGCAGATGCATCTTGTCTTGAGGTGCCTTCAAAGTTGGGGACTTCTTCCCAAGAATCTTCATAAGGTGTATACTCCCAGCACTCACTAACTAAAGATGTACTTAAACCAGTAGCAAGATAGCCTTTGCCGTTTAACGAAAACCCGGTACTACTGCTTAAAGTTATGGTTTCGTCGTTGTCATCATCATCCAAATCTGTTAAGCGTGTCCAATTAATACCATCAAAAGCATAAAAATCGTATTGTGTGGCACCATTTCGTATTCCTGTGCCAATGTAGGCAATGTTATCTATAACAAATACCGAAGCATTTTGCCGTTTTTGACCGCCAAAACCTACAACTTGTTCCCAGGTATCATTTGTAGCATCGTATTTCCAAAAGTCTTTTTGTTCACTACCATCGTAACCAGTACCAATATAGCCATATCCGTTAATAGAAAAGCCTATAGCACCAAATCTTGCAGTACCACCAAAATCGGTTTTTTGAGACCATGTATTAGTATCAGGAGTGAATTCCCAAAAATCTTTTAGCTCGTCGCTGCCATCATAACCAGTGCCAATGTAACCCTTCCCATTAATAGAGAAGCCTACAGCACCACTACGAGCTGTTCCTGGAAAATCTGCCTTTTTTACCCAATAGTCGCCTTCTGAATTGTACTCCCAAGTATCGTATAGGTAATCGTCTCCATCATATCCCGTAACCAAATAACCTTTTGTGCCTATTGTGAAACTTACTGCGTTTCCTCTTGAGTCACCATCAAATGACGAGCTTTCTACCCAATTACCATACTCATCTGAATCTTCATCATCGGAATTACTGCAGCTAACAAATACTATGGACAGCATTGTAAAATATAGGATGTTACTTCTTTTTAATAAGTTCATTATTGTTGCGTGTTAATATTTATCACTTATTTATACATGGCAAATCTAGCAGCTAGTTGGTTTTAAAGCATTACAAAATAGACCAACGCTTACTTTTTGTCTATGTTAAGCTTATTTATATCTATGAATAGAATAACGTATTGAATTATAGTAATTTAACATATTTTTTACATCTTCATCTATAAAAATGTGGGGTTGGTATATTTAGAGAAGCCATCCGTTTTTTCTGCTAGTAATTTTACGTTTTAAAAAAGTAAAATGAAGATATTTTTTGTGTGCAGTTTAAGTTTGTTTTTTATGTGTTCTTGTAGCGACGATATAAAAAACTATCCTGTTGGTAGCGATTTTATAGAGAATAATATAAGTATTAAAATAATAGACACATTCTCTGTAAACGCAGGAACATTTAAATTAGATTCTTTAGTTACATCTGGTACTGGCCGTATTTTACTAGGAAGTGTAAAGGATGCGTATTTTGGGGATTTAGTGGCGCAAACCTACTTTCAGGTAAATAACTCTAATTTTTCTATTAGCTCTAGTGCAGTTTACGATTCTATTGGTTTGATTTTAAATTACGATACCTACCATTATGGCGACACAACACATTTGCAAACCTATAAGGTACATCGTTTATTAGATGATTTTGAACCCAAAGAAGGTTATGAATTTTATAATTTATCTAAGCTAGAATATGATGAAGCAGTACTTGGCGAAGTGTCATTTACGCCCAGACCAAACAGCACTTCAGATTCCATATATATTCCCCTAAACAAAGATTTAGGTGAAGATATTTTTAATAAAATAAGAGATAATGATATTAATACAGTAGACGATTTTCTTCAATATTTCAAAGGTTTAACTGTAATACCTGATACAGTTACTAACAGTCATATTTTAGGATTTAACTTCAAATCGTATTCAGACTTAAACAATAATACTAGCATGCGCTTGTTTTACACCGAAGATGTTGATGATAGTAGCGAAGATAACAACCAAGTAATAGATTTCTTTGTATCGTCTACAAGCAAACAATTTAATGCTATAAACAATATTTTAGACAATACATTAATGGATTATTTGCCAGATCAAGAAACAACTATTTCTAGTCATGATACTAACGAGTTAATTTTTGCACAAGCAGGTACTGGTATATCGGCAAGAATAGAACTGCCTACAATTAAAAATTTAAACGCTCTATCTAGCCAAAGTACAGCACTTAAAGCAGAGTTAACATTTAGCCCGCTTACAAATAGCTACAGTAATGCTCAACCACTAAAAGACTCTTTGGCTGTTTATGTAGTAGACCATAAAAACAGAATTGTTAATCAGCTAACCGATATAGATTCAAATGCAGCTTATGCAGTTCTAAATCAAAATGATGATGAGTTTAACCAAAACACATATTACAGCGTAGACATGAGTGGGTTTGTAGAAACAATTTTGGCTTCAAATTACGATTTAAACTATGCCATAATGGTTCAATTTTTAGATTATAACAAAACAGTAGACAGAATAGTGATTGATGATTTTGATGAAAACAATAACAATATTAAACTAAGTGTAGCTTACCTAAGCTATTAAATTAAATTTTAAATGAATAAAATACAATTATTATTGTTCCTTATAAGTATTGCATCACCGTGTTGGTCTCAAAATGATACCAGTACACCCTATTCTTTATTTGGTTTGGGCGTAGAAAATAAGACGGCAACAGGGGGTTTAACAGGTTTGGGAAATACGGGAATAGCACAAAATAATTCTGATGAAATAAACTTATTTAATCCAGCTAGTTTGGGAAATATAAGGCAAAAAACCTTTCTGTACGAGTTTGGTTTAAATGGTATGTATTCTACATTGAAAACAGATGAAGTTTCTGAAAATACAAGTGATTATAATATTTCTCATGTTGTTATGGCATTTCCAATTACAAAGAATTTAGGCATGAGTTTTGGACTTTTACCTTACACAAAAGTTGGTTACGATATAGATATTTTAAACCCCGTTGAAGGTTCTTCCGATAGTTATGCTTCTAGAATTACAGGGTCTGGCGGACTAAACAAGTTTTACCTATCAACAGGATTTAATGCAACTAAAAAACTAGCGTTGGGGCTAGATTTATCATATCTTTTTGGTTCCATAAATCAAGAAACAAATTTGTTTTACGAATCTGTAGTAAATATTACAGATGTTAACTACTACAATGGACTTAAACTAAAGGCAGGTATACAGTATAATATGCTTAAAACAGCCAATAAGGAAGTTACTTTAGGTGCTGTTGTAGGTTTACCAGCAAATTTAACGGGTAGCCAAACAAGAAATTCTTATAAAACCTCAATTAGCGGTACTGAAATTACAGTTGATGAAGAAGTGGAGAACGAACTTGATGATTTTGAATTGCCCCTATCTATTGGTTTAGGTATGGTTACAAAACTAAATACATCATTAACTACAAGTTTAGATTTTAAAAAACTGTATTGGGATAATACCAACCAGTTGCAAAATAACGAGCGCTACACCAACCAGAATATATATGCATTTGGGGCAGAGTATTTACCAATTGAAAACAGTAAGTACTGGAGCAGGGTTAAATACAGGTTTGGTTTAAATTATAACACTGGCTTTTTAGACATATCTAACCAAAAAATAGAGAGTTATTTTGTTTCAGTTGGTTTAGGAATGCCCTTATCAAACAAATCGAGATTAAATATAGCATATTCATACGGAGGGGAAGGGACTCTACAAAATAGTTTAGTTCAAGAAAATTTTCATAAACTCACTTTAAACTTAAGTTTTATTGGTAGTTGGTTTAATAAAAGAAAGTTTAATTAACATTTTTTTACTAGTATTTTACAGCAACCCACGAGCCTTAATTTCTAAATATTTATTAATAGTATCTACAGTTAAATTTTCAGGAGTGGTTAAAATAGAATAGATACCAAACTTTTTAAGTTCGTTTACAATTAAGCGCTTTTCAAAATCAAACTTTTCAGCAATTATTTTATCATAAACTTGTTGTACCGTGTCCGCTTTATTGTTAATGAGCTTGTCTATTTCTGTATTCTTAAAAAACACAACAACTAATAAATGATTTTTAGCAATGGCTTTTAAGTAGGGCAGTTGCCTGTTTAAGCCGTCTAAGGTTTCAAAATTAGTGTACATTAAAAGCAAGCTTCTGTGGGTAATATGTCTTTTAATATTAGCGTAAAGTCGGCCAAAATCACTTTCAAAATAATCTGTTTTTATGTTGTAAAGTGCTTCAAGAACAAGTTGCATTTGTCCGCTTCTACGTTCGGCAACCACAACATTTTCAATTTTTTTTGAAAACGACAACATACCTGCTTTATCATGTTTTTTTAAAACAATATTACTTATCACCAAAGTTGCGTTAATAGCATAATCTAATAAACTTAGCCCATTAAAAGGCATTTTCATAATACGCCCTTTATCTATAATGGAATATACAGGTTGCGATTTTTCATCTTGAAATTGATTCACCATTAACTGGTTTTTCTTAGCTGTGGCTTTCCAGTTTATGGTGCGCAAATCGTCGCCTAATACATAATCTTTAATTTGCTCAAACTCCATGGTGTGCCCTAATCGACGTACTTTTTTAAGTCCGTAATCCATGGCGTTCTTGTTAATGTTTAGAAGTTCAAACTTCTTTAATTGTTTAAAGCTGGGATAGGTGGGCACCATAACTTCGTTTTCAAACATAAAGCGTTTGGCTACTAATTTTATGGCTGAAGATGCATATATATTTAAAAACCCAAAATGATACTCGCCACGTTCTTTAGGTGTTAAATTGTAAGATATAAATTTATCTTTTTTAGGGTATATGGTTGCTTTAATTTTAAAATTTCTAATTTGAAATTGTTCGGGCACCTCATCGATAATTTCTGCGTACGCAACAAATGCATAATTATTTTTAATATAAATTTTAATTTGGTTGGTATCGCCATTTGAAAATTTATCAGGAACAATTCTTTTAGCCTCAATTTTTTGTTTTCCAGCAAACACAATTAAAACATCAATAAAAAACAAACCTAATAAAACCAAAATGCATAACTGTGCGATGTTAAATAGTACAGGTATAAAGTAGCTCAATGCAAAAAGTACTACAATGCAAATGCCAGCATAAAAAAATCGGGGTTGTATGTAGAAGGGTTTTAGGGGTTTCAATAAATTGGTTATTGGTTATTGGTTACTGGTTACTGGTTTTTCGTTAAATGTTGGTGGTTATAATGCAGTGTTGAAAACTGCCCTATGTTTACTGTAACTGTTTTAACGAGGTATTTCAACAGTTTCAATAATCTGATTTATAATTTGTTTACTCGTCACACCTTCCATTTCGCGCTCTGGAGTTACTATAACCCTGTGGTGTAATACAGGGGTAACTGCACGCTTAATATCTTCTGGTGTTACAAAATCACGTCCAGCCATGGCAGCAAAGGCTTTACTTGCCTTTAATACAGATATTGATGCTCTTGGTGATGCGCCTAAATATAAAAAGCGGTTACTTCTAGTGGCTACAATTAGTTCTGCTATATATTTTAATAAATGTTGCTCCACAATAATTTTACTTACCAACCCTTGGTAGTTAGCAATTTGTTTTGCTGTTAAAAACGAGGTGATTTGTTCTGTTTTTGTGCCCTCTTTTAAATCGTGCTCTCTCGATAAGATTTCTATTTCTTCTTCTAAATTTGGGTAATCTACATCTATTTTAAACAAAAACCTATCTAGTTGCGCTTCTGGCAAACGGTAAGTGCCTTCTTGTTCTATGGGGTTTTGTGTTGCTAATACCATAAAGGGAATATCTAGCTTATACTTGTGCCCATCTATTGTTATTTGTTGTTCTTCCATTACCTCAAATAATGCAGCTTGGGTTTTTGCAGGTGCACGGTTAATTTCATCAATTAACACCATATTGGAAAAAATAGGGCCTTTTTTAAACTCAAATTCAGAATCTTTTAAATTAAAAACCGAAGTCCCTAAAATATCACTAGGCATTAAATCTGGCGTAAATTGAATACGGCTAAAATCTACGCTTAAAGATTTTGCCAACAATTTAGCAGTTACCGTTTTTGCAACTCCAGGAACACCTTCAATTAAAGAATGGCCTTTAGCAAGCAATGAGGCAATTAACATATCAACCATATCGGTTTGCCCTACGATAATTTTACCAACTTCAGATTTTATTTTGGCTACGCTTTGTTGAAGCTCAGATAAATCTAATCGGTTTTTAAATTCCAAATCATTGTTGTTGTTATTTAAAACGCTATCGTCTACAGATGAGACCACATCTTGCTCTGGTTTAGGTAAAAAATCCTCGTGGTTTGTTTCTTCTTTGTTTTCGTTCATAATTATTGAGAATAAAAAGCTTCTATAAATTTATTTAATTTGATGAGGCTTTCTTCAGAAAGCTCATTTTTTGTGCGCAACCATTTTATGTAATTAACTAATTGTGCTACATCTTCTTTTTTTCTACCCGCTTTGGTGGCTAGTTTTTTTATAAAATCGTCGTTTAAAACTGCGGTATCGATATTGAAATCGCTTCTGATTTTTTCTAAAAAATATGTGATTTTTTTATCGATTAAGTTTTTATAATCTTGAGTTTCAATATATAAATTAGATATGGTTTTTACGAATGCCAAAGATGTGTTTTGTAGTGGTTTTACAATTTTTATAACACGCTGCCTCCGTTTTGCATTAAAAACCATAAATAGCAAAGTGAAAATTAATGCGGTATACCACGCCCAACGAAACGACAGTTGCTCTAAAAACCAACTTAGGTTCGATCTTTTTTCGGCTTCTCCATAGGGCGTTTGTCGTTTTATGTAAGAATCAAAATACACATCGCCATCGGGTAAATAAGACAGTGCGTTTTCTACATAGCGATACCGTTCGTTTTTTAAAATATTATAGTTAGTAAACGCTTTAGGTTCAGTGTGTAGTAAAATTTGTCCTTTACCAAAAGGTATTTTTAAAAAATTTACACGATTTATATCGGTTTTCGCATATCCTAAAATGGTGTGATTAATACTATCAAAACGCGAAAAATAGTAGTCGCCTTCATTCTTATCAATATTGCTACTGTTTAAGTTTTTATTTTTGAATAACAGTAACGAAATACTATCTTTTTTACTGTTGTATTCAAAATCTACATCAATTCCTAATGTATCGTGTAGGCGTTGTGCATAGTAGTAATCTGAAATAAATAAAGTGTTACCAACATCTACAAAATCTAGAAGTTTATCTACCGAAAAATTAGTGAGATAATCAGAATTTCCAATAATTATATAATTGCCTTCGGCATGATGATCGCCATATCCAAACTCAGAATTAGCAGTAAGATAGCTTGATGGTTGGTGGTATACGGTTCTTATTTTGTTACCCTTAAAAAGATTTGGCAATTCTTTATAAAGCACACTAGTGCCATAGGGCTTGTTGCTTTTTTCGTTAAAGGATTCTTCCCAATCTACGGTTTTGGTGCGTTTTATTCCAAACGTTAATGCAGCAACTACAATAAGCGCCACAATAACCAATATAACAGGTAAAAGTTTTTTCATTTAATTTACCTGATTTAAAAGTGTTGTAAAATTAAGTTTAGCCTTGGCATACTGCGATGCTTCTAAATTAAACTTACCGTACCATATGTAATTGTATAAATAGGATACATAAGAAAAGTTTTTGCTAAAAGGCTTTTCGTTAAGCTCGTTTAAGTATTCTGTATTGGTTTTGTCGTCTTCAAATTTTATGTGATTTTTTAAACTTAACGTTTTTAATACCAAAAGATAGTAATAGCGAATGGCGAGCCTGTAATCGTTATTGTTTTCAGCTTCTTTTATAAGTGAATTAATATCGGCATGTTCAATATTTTCGGCAGTAATCTCATCAAATCTTTGTATGCTTTTGTTTTTGTTAAAAGCGAATAAGCCGGTGCCGCCCTCGTTTAATAAAACGTAAGCTAAATACACTACGGCGATAGCTAAAATGATATAAAACAAGAACCCAAAAGGGCCAAGATTTATAACAACTTCATCAGCATTGTTTTTTTCTTCGGTTCTGGTTTTGTTTTTATCATAATCTTCATATGTTCCAGATCCTCCTCTAGTTTTGCCAACTACTTTTTTGCCTTCGTAATTATATTTATCACTAGCATAGCGTTCTTTAAAATTAGAATCGAAAACCCGATACACCTGTGGTTCTTGGGTAGCAGAGTTAGCAACTAAAGTTTGATAATTTAATATCAAAACTACTATACTTAAACATATGTGTAGGGCTTTTGGTTTCATTAAGTAGTTAGCGGAACAGGTGTTTGGGTGATTTGTTTTTGAACTTTGTACGGGTAAACCAAATAATAAAAACTAATGATACTTAGTGTAATTAATATGATACCAACCGATAACCAATTGGGCATAGTATTAGAATATCTAGTAATAAAACCTTCTAGAAAACCAGCAAAAAAGGTAAACGGAAATGTGCTAATTAAAATTTTAATACCAGTTTTAGCACCTAGCTTAAAAGAGGTATATCTAGAGTATGTTGCAGGAAATAAAATGCTGGCACCTAAAATTAAACCTGCTGCACATTCTATAACAATAGCAAAAATTTCCATAGCACCGTGTATCCAAATACCTCGTACACTTTCCCAAAACACTTGTTTTTCATAAAAAAAGTATTGAAAAGAACCCAACATAATACAGTTTTTAAACATTATATAAAGCGTACCGATACCTAAAAACACGCCAAGAACAAACGCAATAATACCAACACGTAAATTGTTTATGGTTATGCCTATAAAACTGCCCCAGTTACTGCCGCTTTTGTACACAGCTACGGGGTCGCCCGCTTCAATATTTTCTAATGTCATATCCACATAGTCGTCTCCTAAAATAGACCGCACAAATTCGCCGTCGTTAGCTGCGGAAATAGCACCAATAAACGTAAAAGCAAAAAAGATGATAAACGCTACGTAGATAAATTTTCGGTACTGGTAACAAATTAATGGTACTTCGGTTTTCCAAAAACCAATAATACGGTTGGTATCCTGTCGTTTTGTTTTATAAATTTTTTGAAATGCCTTGGCAGCGAGCTGATTTAAATAGGTAATCACCTTACTTTTAGGGTAGTAGGTTTGGGCGTAAGCCAAATCGTTTATAAGCTGAATGTAATTTGAGGCAAGTTCATCGGGATCTTTAAAATTATTATTAAAAATAGCGTTCTCAAAACTCAACCATTTTTCTTTATTTTGCTTAATAAATGCAACTTCTCTCATACAAGAGATAAATTAAAATATAAAATGTCAGAGTTACAAATTAACACGACGCAAAATGTAAAAATAAAGTTTACGGCTGCAGGAGTTGGTGAACGTTTGGTTGCATTTATTATAGATACTGCCATTAAAATAGGCTATTTGTTGGTTTTAAATAAGGTTTTTGGTGTTTTTGAAGATATGGACCAATGGTCGCAAATTGGCATTAACACTGTATTAAGTTTTCCAGTAATGTTTTACACATTAGCTTTAGAAACGTTTTTGGACGGACAAACCATTGGTAAAAAGGCGTTAAAAATTCGTGTGGTAAAAATTGATGGATTTCAAGCCACGTTTTCTGATTATGTAGTACGGTGGTTTTTTAGAATAGTAGATGTTTGGCTTTTTGGTATTGGTTTTTTTGTTATTGTTTTTAGTAAAAAATTACAACGTTTAGGTGATATGGCAGCAGGAACAGGTGTAATTAGTTTGCGTGATAAAGTTAATATTAATCATACTATCTTAGAACAATTAAACACCAATTACAAGCCAACATATCCCAATGTTATTAAGCTGTCTGATAACGATGCCCGTATTATAAAAGATACATTTACACGAGCAAAAGCAGCAAAAGACTACTCAACACTAATAAAGCTAAGAAATAAACTTATAGAAGTAGTAGGCATTAAAGAAGTTAAGCAGGGTAGCGATATTGAATTTATTGATGTTATTCTTAAAGATTATAATTTCTATACCCAAGATATGTAAGCAGAGAACCAAATTTCACTTTTTTGTGGAATTTGTGTGAATCGCTTATCCCGCCACCTGCGGGATCGAAGAGAACCAAATTTCATTTTTTGTGGAATTTGTGTGAATCGCTTATCCCGCCACCTGCGGGATCGAAGAGAACCAAATTTCACTTTTTTGTAGAATTTGTGTGAATCGCTTATCCCGCCACCTGCGGGATCGAAGAGAACCAAATTTCACTTTTTTGTAGAATTTGTGTGAATCGCTTATCCCGCCATCTGCGGGATCCAAGAGAACCAAATTTCACTTTTTAGTGGAATTTGTGTGAATCGCTTATCCCGCCATCTGCGGGATCCAAGAGAACCAAATTTCATTTTTTGTGGAATTGGTGTGAATTTCTAATTTGTTGCAGGATTTACGTAGGACGTTTATAAAAATCGTTTAGGCTAATTTCATTTCTTGAGTGTAAAACATTATTTTTTTTGAATAATTAAACTTATCTGTATTAGTAATTCCTACCTTTGGCAGCCATTTAAAAACATGGTAGTGTTTGGTTGTTTATAAACACAAAAAGCAGTTTTAAAAAAACGTTAAAAACACAAATTTTTAAAATGAATATTTTTTTCATCATAGATATTTTAGGCCTTATTTCTTTTGCCATTTCTGGTGCGCTAGTGGCATTCAATAAAAAAATGGATGTTTTTGGTGTTTTAATTATTGCTTTTGTAACCTCTGTAGGCGGTGGCACACTTAGCGATGTGTTGCTTGGAAATATGCCTGTTGGCTGGATGGAAAACATCATGTTTTCATACATTATTCTTGGCTCTGCAATTTTTGCCATAATTTTTAGAAGTAAAATAAACTATTTGAGAACCTCACTTTTTCTGTTCGATACTATAGGTATTGGACTTTACACTTTATTGGGTATTGAAAAAGGATTGGTGGCTGAATTACACCCTATAATTTGTATTGCCCTAGGCACAATGACTGCTAGTTTTGGAGGCGTAATTAGGGATATTTTATGTAACGAAATACCAATAATATTTAGAAAAGAAGTATATGCAACCGCCTGCATTTTAGGTGGTATTACGTATTTTACCTTAATTCAGTTTCCTATTAAGGAAAATTTTGTCTTGGTCATTTCTGGTAGTGTAGTTATTGCGGTAAGGTTAATAGCCGTGAAATTTAAAATATCTCTCCCCAACATTTATTCAAAAGAAATGTAATGTTTATTTAAGGATGACTACATTTCTTATATATATGTTTTTAAGAGGCCAGTCGGCTTCATCTGTTTTTACAGCTGCAATTTTATCTACAACATCCATACCTTTAATTACTTTCCCAAAAACTGTGTAATCGCCATTTAAAAAGTGAGCGCCTCCTTGCTTTTGTACAATAAAAAACTCGTAAGGAGATGCCAGTTTATGCGGGTTCTCAATATCGCTACTAGGCATAGAAATAGTACCTCTATCGTGTTTAAAACCCCTATTGGTGTCTCGAGGCAGCAAATATCTGCCAATATTTTTACGTTTTACACCAGTTTTTCTGTCGTCACCACTACCGCCTTGAATAATAAAATTATCTATAACACGATAAAACTGAGTGCCATTGTAATACTTGCGTTTTGTTAAATAAATAAAGTTGGCACGATGAAATTTAGTTTCTTCAAATAGTAAAATATCAATATCACCAAAGTCGGTTGAGATTCTAACGGTATTTTCAGGGTTTTCTTTTTCATAAACTAAAAAGAATTCCATTGCGTTTTTAGTATCTAAAACAGGGAATTTTGGCGATACGCTACCTGTGGTGTCTTTCTTTGCGGTAATTTGTTTTATTACAGTTGTAGTATCCTTAGTATTTAGGGTAGATTTTTTTTTAGATTGTTTATCTTCACAATTCAGAAATAACACAAAAAGACTTAAAAATAATACAACACGCATAAATAATGAGTTTTGATGATTTTGTAAAACTGCTTTCAAAAATAAAAAATATAGAGCTACCAGCCGAATCATCTCATTTTAAAATGGTGCCACCTACAAGAAAAGCATTTGCGCAGTACTCTCAAGAACAATTGCAACAAGCAAAACGAGCTGGGGTTTTAGCTTTGTTTTATCCTAACGCTAACCTTCAAGTACAGGTGGTATTAACACTTCGTAAAACTTATAAAGGAATACATTCTGCCCAAATATCTTTCCCAGGAGGTAAAATAGAGCCTCAAGATAAAAACCTAAAAGACACTGCTGTTAGGGAGACTTTTGAAGAAATAGGTGTGCCAATAAACACTGTGGAGATTATAAAACAACTCTCGCAAATTTATATTCCACCAAGCAATTTTTGTGTACAACCTTTTTTAGGTATTTTAAATGAAACGCCACAATTTAAAAAACAAGATACCGAAGTTGAGCAAGTAATAGAGGTAAAACTTACAGATTTGCTGAATGATGACAATATTATTTCAAAAAAAATTACCACATCCTATAGTTCTGGTATAGAGGTGCCTGCATTTATGCTTAATGGTTATACTGTTTGGGGTGCTACCGCTATGATGTTAAGTGAAATCAAAGATATAATTAAGCAGTTGGCGTAGCTAATAGATTTACTACCTTTGTTGCCCAACCTTAACAATAAATAAGATATGGGATTGTTTAAAACAAATCCTTTCGGACACATACTTTTTGTAAAAAAATGGCTCATTCGTATATTGGGAGCTATCACCCACAGGCGTTTTCGTGGATTTAACGAATTGCAAATAGAAGGCTCTGAGATTATTAAGGACCTTCCGGAAAAAAATGTACTTTTTATATCAAACCATCAAACCTATTTTGCTGATGTAGTAGCTATGTTTCATGTGTTTAATGCTAGTTTAAGCGGTAGAACAGATTCTATAAAAAACATTGGTTACTTATGGAATCCTAAACTTAATATCTACTACGTAGCAGCAAAGGAAACCATGAAGGCTGGTTTATTGCCAAAAATTTTAGCCTATGTAGGTTCTGTAAGTATAGAGCGCACATGGCGAAGCGAAGGTAAAGATGTAAAGCGACAAGTAAAAATGAGCGATATTTCTAATATAGGTAAGGCGCTAGACGATGGTTGGGTAATTACCTTTCCACAAGGTACTACAACCCCGTTTAAACCTATTAGAAAGGGAACCGCACATATTATAAAACGTTACAAACCAGTTGTAGTTCCTATTGTTATAGATGGTTTTAGGCGCTCTTTTGATAAAAAGGGATTGCGCGTAAAAAAGAAAAATATTCTGCAATCTATGGAGATTAAAGCGCCTTTAGATATCGATTACGATAACGAAACTACCGAGGACATCGTAAAAAAAATAGAATATGCTATAGAGCAACATCCATCGTTTTTAAAAGTAATTCCCGAAGCAGAATTAAAAGCACAGGCAGAGTTAGATAAACTGCGCAAGTGGAAAATAGATGATTAAAAGTTTTTGCCTATTACCTTGTCGGTTTGGGCTTTTGCAAGTCGCTCTTTAGGAGGGGCTTTATGCCTGTACGTGCGGGACTCAAGCTCTAACGAAAACTAGGTCTGTACCTAAAGTTAGGATATTAATCATTAAAGGGTTTATATTTTTTAAGTTTATAGGAATCCGTCTCAAAAATCCCGTTAATAACTCCTAAAAACTTCACTTCAAAAATCATATCAAAATTCATAATTTGCACGCTTGTAATTAGAAAACGTACATGAAAGTTTGTATAGCCGAAAAACCAAGTGTTGCCCGCGAAATTGCTGCTGTTTTAGGTGCGAATACCAAACACGATGGCTATTTTGAAGGCAACGGTTATGCCGTAACATACACTTTTGGGCATTTGTGTACCCTTAAAGAACCTGTAGATTACAAAGCTTATTGGAAAAGTTGGGATTTAAACAATCTGCCCATGCTTCCAGAAAAGTTTGAAACCAAAGTAGTTTCAAATTCTGGGATTCAAAAACAATTTAAAATAGTAAAACGCTTATTTGAAAAAGCCGAGGTAATTATAAACTGCGGTGATGCAGGGCAGGAGGGAGAGCTTATTCAACGTTGGGTGATGAATGAGGCGAACTATAACGGCGAGGTAAAACGCTTGTGGATATCATCATTAACTACCGAAGCTATAAAAGAAGGTTTTGAAAGTTTAAAACCCGCTTCAGATTACGATAATTTATACTACGCAGGCTTTTCTAGAGCTATTGGAGATTGGTTGTTGGGTATTAATGCCACAAGATTGTACACCGTAAAACACGGAGGTTACAAGCAAGTTCTATCGGTTGGTCGTGTGCAAACCCCAACTTTGGCTATGGTTGTAAACAGGTTTAAAGAGATAGAAAACTTTAAGCCGCAGCCCTATTGGGAATTACAAACCTTATACCGCGATACGCTATTTAGTTATGAAGACGGACGGTTTCTTAAAAAAGAAGATGGAGAGGCTTTAGCTAATAAAGTAAAGGAAAGCGATTTTAAAATTGAATCTATTACCAAAAAGAAAGGAAAGGAATATGCGCCTAAACTTTTTGATTTAACAGGCTTGCAGGTATATTGTAATACCAAATTTGGGTTTTCGGCCGATGAGACCCTAAAAATAGTGCAAGCACTGTACGAACGTAAAGTAGTAACCTACCCAAGGGTAGATACTACATTTTTACCGACCGATATCTACCCTAAGGTTTCTGGTATTTTAAAAAAACTTACAAATTACAGCCTGTTAACCCAGCCGCTTTTAGGAAAAAAAATAAAAAAATCGAGTAAGGTTTTTAACGACAAAAAAGTTACCGATCATCATGCTATTATACCAACGGGTATGCAAACCACTTTGCAATACAATCAGCAACAAGTGTACGATATTATTGTAAAGCGTTTTATTGCTGTGTTTTATGAGGATTGTATAGTGGCAAACACTACAGTTTTAGGAAGTGCAGCCAAAGTAGTTTTTAAAACTACAGGCAAGGAAATTTTAGAAAAAGGATGGCGTATTGTTTTTGAAAATCCCAATAAAAAAGAAAAAGAATCTGGAATATTACCCAAGTTTGAAAAAGGCGAACAAGGGCCACACGAGCCTTCATTCTTAGAAAAGGAAACCAAACCACCAAATCAGTTTACAGAAGCCTCTTTGTTGCGAGCCATGGAAACCGCAGGAAAACAAGTAGACGATGATGAGTTGCGGGATTTAATGAAAGAAAACGGTATAGGTAGGCCGTCAACCCGAGCCAATATTATCGAAACACTTTTTAAACGAAAATATATAAAACGTAATAAAAAGCAAGTATTACCAACAGAAACAGGTATTCAGCTTATTGAAACCATTCAAAATGATTTGCTAAAATCTGCTGAACTTACAGGTAAATGGGAAAAACAGCTCAAGGATATTGAAAAAGGCGAGTATAGCGCAGGAGCATTTATAAAAAACATGAAACGTATGGTTGATGCCTTGGTATATGAAGTGCGAAGTGAGACAAAGCGCGCTAATATTTCTCACGCTGCTACTGTTCAAAAAAAGGCATCAAAGGCCAAGGCTAAGGCTAAAGGGGGGATTACTGCTGAAAAATGCCCTAAGTGTAAAAACGGACAAATTATTAAAGGTAAATCGGCCTATGGCTGTAGTGCATATAAATCGGGATGCGATTTTGTAATGCCGTTTAAGGTTCACGATAAAAAGGTTTCAGAGAAACAGTTGCTTAGGTTAATTAAAAAGGGATCTACAGTAAATCTAAAAGGGTTTAAAACAGATGCAGGACTTGTTGAAGGACTGCTAAGGTTTGATGAAAATTTTAAATTAAAATTAGAGCCTAAACAAAACATCGTTAAACCGAAACCAGATGTATTAATATGTCCTAAATGCAAAAACGGTAAGGTTATAAAAGGTAAAACGGCCTATGGCTGTACAAACTACAAATCTGGTTGCGATTTTAAGGTGGCATTTGCTGTTGTGCGAGATAAAATTGGTAAACAAAAACCTACTAAAGAACTTGTTTATACTATTTTGGTCGAAAATTTTTGATACACTTGCAAGTAATTTTTTAACTTGTCTTTCCTATTAAAAAAGAACAGTCACGCATTTGTGTCTCTTCTATACTATATGCCTATGAATAACGATTTTATATTAAACTTTACGCCTACTGGTATGATACCTACTAAGGATATGACACCTCATGTGCCAGTATCTGTCTCTGAAATTATAGAAGATGTCCATAAAGCCTCAGAAATAGGTATTACTATGGTGCATTTGCATGCTAGAGATGCAAAAACAGGCGTGCCAACCTACAAAAAAGAGGTATATGCCAAAATAGTGGAAGGCATAAGAAAGTTTGCACCAGAGTTAGTGTTATGTTTATCTTTAAGTGGTAGGGACTTTGGGGAGTTAGAGCAACGTAGTGATCCTTTATTTTTAGAAGGAAATTTAAAACCAGATATGGGCAGTTTAACCTTAAGTTCTTTAAACTTTAATAAAACGGCCAGTATAAACGCACCAGATATGATTGCAGATTTGGCAACCATAATGAAAGAAAAAGATATTGTGCCAGAGTTAGAAGTTTTTGATATAGGAATGATAAATTATGCCAAATACCTAAGGAAGAAGAATTTAATAGAGCCACCTTATTATTTTAATTTGCTGTTTGGTAACATTGCATGTTCACAAGCTAATTTATTGCATGCTGGTGTTATGATTAATGATTTGCCTGAGACATCTTTTTGGAGTTTGGCTGGTATTGGTAACGAGCAATTAAAAATGAATTCCCTATCTATCGCTTTTGGTGGTGGAGTTCGTGTTGGATTAGAAGATAATATTTGGTACGACTCGGCTAGAACAAAATTGGCAACTAATTCTAAAATGTTGGAACGCGTTCATGTGATAGCAGAGGCTAATGAAAGGCAGGTAATGTCGCCAAAAACATTAAGACAGCATATGCGCTTAGAGCCTGGAAACGGTAAATACGGACGTAAATTTGGATTGGGTACATAATGGAAGTTGGTAATAAAAGTCGTTTTTACAGGCTAAAATGGTTTTGGAATATAATTCGGCACGGTTTGTTTTTTCAAGGACTAAGAAACCGATTAGCGAAAATAGGTATAGATATTATGCCGTATTACTGGACGCTTGAAGGAAGCGAAACCATAGTTCCTCCTAAAGTCAAAGGGGATACATCTGGTTTTACGATATCTCATTTTAATGAAAACGACATTGAAAAAGCGCAGCGCCTTATCGCGGGATCATATTATAAAGATTTGGTTAGCTACTTCAAAGAAGGGCAAATTTGTGTTGGTATAAAGGATTATGATGCTATTGTAGCTTTTATGTTTGTTAAACGGGACTCGTATTTATTTAGAGGTAAAACATTTAATCTAGCTAAGAACGAGGCTTATATGCATAGTATGTATACCTTTGAGCTTTACAGGGGCAGAAGGATAGCGCCCTATTTGCGTTATCATTGTTATGGTTTGTGTAAAGAAATGGGGCTTTCTAAACTTTATAGCATTAGCGAATACTTTAATAAATCTAGCAAAAAATTTAAACAAAAACTAAAAGCAAAACAAACAGCACTTTACATTAGCATCAACTTATTTAATAGTTTTAAAAAAACATTTTTGCTAAAAAAATATAAAGTATAATATGCTGGAAACTGCATTTAGCTGCTTTGTGGTATACAAACCCTACGGGTATTTAAGTCAGTTTAAAAGTAACGACTCCAAACAGCAATCTAAACGATTTTTAGGCGAACTTTATGATTTTCCAGAAGGTATCATGTCTATTGGCAGATTAGACGAAAAGAGTGAGGGGTTGTTATTGCTTACCACCGATGGCAAAATGAGCGATTACATAAATAGCCAAAAAGTAGATAAAGAATACTATGCTTTGGTGGACGGTGATATTACAGACGAAGCGATTGAAAAGTTAAGTGCTGGCGTAGAAATAGGTTTTGATGGCAAGAAATACACAACCAAGCCTTGTAAGGTGTTTAAGTTAAATGCCACACCTAATTTACCTGAACGCTCTAAAAAAATAAGAGACGCACGCCATGGCCCTACAACTTGGTTGTCTATAACGTTAAACGAGGGTAAGTTTAGGCAAGTACGTAAAATGACTTCGGCTGTTGGGTTTCCTACCTTGCGGTTGGTAAGGGTTAGGGTAGGTAGCATACATTTAAATTCTATGCAAGTTGGTGATGTTGTTAAAGTTGAACACTTTAATGTTTAGGCGATAATTTAAAACAAATGCCCAAGCCTGCGTTAGCGATTGCAGCGGATAGCCCACAGCGAGGTACGAGCGAGGACTTGCAGCGAAAAGCGCGACCCGCAGGGGAACGCCCAAATAAAATTTACGCTTCTAGATGTTTTAGTTCTTTGTAATTGTGGTTTAAACGTCTTAGCAAAAGGCCGTATATTAACCAATAAAATAAAGCTAAAATACTAACAGCTATAATTAGCATAACGATAACTGATGCAATGATAATGGCATATAATGTTGTTTCATTGCCATTTACAGAGGCTTGCTGTAGTTTTTCAATAAATTCTGAATCGTGATTTATAGCGTAATAAATGCCCAATGCTGTACCGAAAAAGATTGATGCTAGATTAAAAATAACATAATATTTTACTGTTCTTCGGGTTTTTAAGATATTCTCCATTAGTACTTTGGCATTATCGGTAGAGGAGATGTTTTTGTAATTTTTATAGAATAAGTAAAAGAAGTAAAAAATAACAAGGTAACTTATTATAGATATGGGTATTAGTACAGCATCTAAATCTAATGCTTGCATTTTACCAGAAAAGGAGGTGCCTTTAAGTAGAAAGGCAATGCCAAACCAGAATGCGAATTCTAATAAGCTAATAATGAATATCCATTTTACAATAGATGATGATTTTTTAAGTATCATCTTGTAAATTTCGTTGTATGAAAGTTTTGGGTACTTGCTTTCGCTTTTTTTCCAATCTTTCTTTAATAAGTCTAATCCATCCATAGGTTTACGGATTTAATATGTTTTTTAGTTTAGTTTTCGTTCTGTTCATTTTCACTCGTGCATTTACTTCGCTAATACCAAGTGTTTCACTTATTTCTCTATAATCCTTATCTTCTAAATACAGAAAAACGAGTGCTTTTTCAATATCGTTTAATTGGTGTATGGCTTTGTATAATAATTTTAATTGTTCCTCTTCTGTGTTGTCATATTCTTCAGCTTTCATTTTAAACGCTACACCTTCAAAATCCTGGGTGCTTACACGTCGTTTAGATTTTCGGTATAAGGTAATGGCTGTGTTTAATCCTACCCTGTACATCCAAGTACTAAATTTTGCATCGCCACGAAATTTTGGATACGCTTTCCAGAGCTGAATGGTTATTTCTTGAAATAAATCATTATGTGCATCATAATTATTTGTGTACAATCTGCATACTTTATGTATGATGTTTTGATGCTTTTCTAATAATTCAACAAAGCTATGTTCTAGTTCTGTGCTCAAAAATTTTGGTGGTTTAGTTAACGTATAAGTAGCTTTTAATTTTGATTTGTTACATTAAAACGTAATTTTTTTAAAGTAATTTTATAAGTTTTTTTATTAGTTTTTAGAGCGGTACATCTGTTTTTTACTTAAAACGCACTATTTAAATCTTTTAATGATATAAACTATTTAAACTAGTTGGTTAATAATTGTTTAAGTGTGATGTATAGATAAAATCTATTGGTGATTTTTAGATGATTTTGATTAGATTTAACCGAAGATGTTATGCTAATATAGGAAAAAAATAATAGTTGGTATTTTAAAAGAAATTCATTTTATATGAACCTGTTTTTTAACTTTTAAAAATGGAAATATTTTATAGAAAACGTTTTGATTAGAACGTTATCCTTTCTAAAATCTTCTATTTTTTTAAACTATTGTTTTTGAAAAATTGAAGTCTTTTTTTTGTATTTTTTTTAAATACAATTCGTCTTAAAAAAATAACAGTTCGGTAATTGTAAATTTTTTTTGGCGCTTTTCTGGTTCAAATTTGTGCTATCAAAAAGCGAACAAATTTTATATCATGAAAAATTTATATGCCATTTTAATCCTTCTTATAGTTTTTAAATTGCACGGACAAACCAAAATAAGCGGTGTAGTAACCAATGCAAAAAAAGACCCCATAGTAGGCGCCAATATTTATTTACAAGGCACCTATGATGGAGGCACAAGCGATGATAATGGTAAGTTTTCGTTTTCAACATCAGAAACAGGTACCCAAACTTTAATCGTATCATTTTTGTCCTATGAAACATTCACGATGGTAGGTGATGTATCTTACATGAAAGATATTGTTATAAAATTAAAAGATGACGTAAATACGTTGGATGCTGTGGTATTATCCGCAGGTACATTTTCCGCAGGCGACAATAGTAAGGTAAATGTGTTAAAACCTTTGGATGTGGTAACAACAGCTAGTGCTTTAGGAGATTTTGTGGGTGCTTTACAAACGTTGCCTGGAACAACTACGGTTGCCGAAGATGGTCGCCTATTTGTGCGTGGTGGAGATGCCAACGAAACACAAATTTTTATAGACGGTATTCGCGTGTTTACACCCTACACACCCACAACAAACAACGCGCCTACACGCGGACGTTATTCTCCGTTTTTATTTGACGGTATTACCTTTTCCACTGGCGGTTATTCTGCCGAATATGGGCAAGCGCTATCTAGTGTATTGTTGCTAAATACAATAGATGAGCCCGACCAAGAAAAAACAGATATAGGTGTTATGAGCGTAGGTGCTACTTTAGGAAATACCCAAAAATGGGAGAAAAGCTCGGTTAGCGTTAATGCTTCTTATGTGAATTTAGCGCCTTACAATACTATTTTTTCAAATAGAAATAATTTTATTAAAGCACCAGAATCTGCTTCTGGTGAAGTGGTTTTTAGGCAAAAAACAGATGCCGGATTATTTAAACTTTATGGCGCTTTTGATGCTAGTAATTTTGAGTTAACACAAGAAGATATAAACCTTCCCGCAGGCCAATACATTAAATTAAACAATAATAACTTTTATTTAAACGGCTCTTATAGTGGTGTTTTAAGCGATACATGGCGCATGCAAACCGGATTTAGTTTCACTAATGCAAAAAACAACATAAAATTTGGCGAAAGCGATATAAGGGATGCCGAAAAATCGGTGCATTCTAAACTGAAATTCAAAAACCGAATTAATAATCGCTTTAAATTATACTTTGGTGCTGAGTATTTTAAAACTAATTTTGAAGAGCGGTACAACGATGAGTTTGTTGATAATGCCAAATATGGTTTCAACAATAATATTGCAGCAGCATTTGCTGAAGCTGATATCTTTATTTCTAAAAACTTAGCGTTTAAAACAGGATTAAGAGGGGAATATAATGAGCTGTTTAATTGTTTTACTTTAGCGCCTAGGGCAACCATTGCTTACAAAATATCTAGTAAAAGTCAGTTATCATTGGCTTATGGTGATTTTTACCAAAGTCCATCGCCTGATGTATTAAAGTTTCATCAAGATTTCGAACCTGCAAATGCTCAACATTATATTTTAAATTACCAATACAATGCTGATAGAAAAATATTTAGAGCCGAGGCATATTATAAAGATTATAATAGTTTAGCAAAGTTTAGTGGCGAGTTTCCAAGTTTCGATAGCAATTTTACAAACACTGGTTATGGGTTTGCAAAAGGCATAGACTTTTTTGGGAGAGATAGCAAAAGCATTAAAAATGTAGATTATTGGTTGAGCTATTCGTTTTTAGATACTAAGCGAGACTACAGAAACTTTCCTGAAAAAGCACAGCCTAATTTTGCGAATACCCATAATTTTTCTGCAGTAGCTAAATATTGGATAGACGATTGGAAGAGTCAAGTAGGGTTTAGTTATATTTATGCATCAGGTAGAACGTTTACCAACCCAAACAAACCAGGGTTTTTAAATGAAAAAACTAAAGCGTTTAATAGTTTGAGTTTAAATTGGGCATATTTGGTTAGTCCGCAAAAAATAGTGTATGCTTCTGTAAATAATGTTTTAGGATTTAAAAATATAAACGGCTATCAATATGCCAATACTCCGGATATGAATGGGAATTTTAACCGTCGTGCGTTGCGTCCTGCTTTAGATCAGTTCTTTTTCGTGGGCTTCTTTTGGACGATTAGTGAGGATAAGACCAGTAACCAGTTAGATAATTTATAGGCTTGCTCTTAGGAGAAAAAAGGGCTATATAATACTTGAAATGATATAGCCCTTGTTTAATGTAAGATATTTTACTCCTAATGGAATTAACCGGTATTCTTTAATCCGCTAGATAAAGCATTTATAATGCTTAAAAGTTTGGTTAATGTCTTTTCTTTTTCATTACTAGTTTCATCATTTAGTGCTCTCCACGCTTTTAAGTGTTTTATATGTAAATGGTGTAAAACTTTTAATTTTTCGTTTCGCCACTCAATGTTATCATATTGGCCTTGTCTTCGGGTGGTAGCAGGCTCATCAAAAAGCTCTTCAATTAAACGGAAACTATTATCATAATCCGTTAAGATTTTAGACATAAAAACCTTTCTTTCATCGGTGTCATCATCTAAATTAGCATAGAGCGCCATCATTTCTTTGTTAGATAGAATAAGGTTAGTTTCGGTTTGTATCATTAAAAACCTAAAAAACGACCAGTGTTTTATACTCTTTTTTAGATTTTGAAATGCATCGGGTTTTTCTTCTTTTAAAGTTTTTAGCGCATTGCCCAATCCGTACCATCCAGTTAAGCTAATTCGCGAAAGATTCCAGCTAAACACCCATGGAATGGCTCTTAGATCGTTAAGGGTTCTTGTGCCTGTTCTTCTAGCGGGTCTTGATCCAATTTTGCTCTTTTCTAGTACATCTATACAGGTTGCTTTACCGTAAAAGTTTATAAATCCTTCGGTTTCAATTAATTCTCGGTAGTGTTCAAATGATTTTTGTGACAAATATTCCATTATTTCAAACGGATAATTGTGCGCATCAAAATTATGTTTACCAATAATATTTTGTTTCGCCACACCAGAAGCTAAAGCATTTAAATTGTAAGTAGCGGTGAGCGGGTTTCCAAATAGTTGTGCTATTGTTTCGCCCTGAACAGTAATTTTTATGGTTCCATTTACCGTATTGTTGGGCATGCTCTCTAAAAACCGATGGTATTTTCCTCCACCTCGGCTTATGGTACCTCCTGCACCATGGAAAAAATAAGTTTTAAAATTGTGTTTTGTTGCTATTTCCGATAGTCTCTCCTCTGCTTTAAAAAGATTCCATTTGCTAGCAATGGTGCCACCGTCTTTGTTACTATCGCTATAACCAAGCATTACCTCTTGTTTGTATTCAATTTTAGAAGCTCTAAGTAGGGTGGTAGGGTGCTGCAAGAACTGTTCTAGAATTTCTGGGCCATTGTGTAAATCGTCAATAGTTTCAAATAATGGTACAACTTTAATGTTTGTGTTTAGCAACTGTGTTTCTTTCATTAAAAAATACACTACGAGCAAATCACTCAAATTACGTGTCATGCTTACTATAAAAGCGCCAATGCCATCTGTACCATATTGATTAATGTGGTGTCTAACAACGCGGTAACAATCCAGTACATTGTCGGCTTCAGTGCCATAAGACACTGTTATGTCTGTAATAGGCTCGTTGTTTTTTAAGAGTTTGCTAAGATAAGCCACGCGCTTAGGTTCGTCCCAATTTTCAAATTCAAAATCTTTTTCACCGTTGCTTTTCAATATCTGTGAAATGGCTTTGTCGTGAAATGCACTGTTTTGTCTTATATCTAATTTTGCCAAATGAAAACCAAAACAGCTTACTAGTCTTTCTAATGCGAACAGTAAATCTTCAGCTAAGCCTTTCATGCCATTTTCAATTAAAACACTCCTAAAGAACCTAAGATCGTCTTGTAAATCCTTACTTGATTTGTAGTAGTAGCCAGAGTCTGTTAAGTTATTCTTAATGGTATTGTCTAGCTTAAGTACCAATAAATTAATGTACTGTCTCCAAGGCTCGTAGGGGTTTCTTTTTATGGCTTTTTCCCCTTCTTTTCCCAAGGCAGCAGATTTTTTTTCAATAGCTTCTAATAATTGAAACGGAATAGGGTTTGATAAGGCTGAAATTGAAAATTTGGTGGCGGCATCCACCAATTTATTTTTAATTAAAGAGAGTGCTTGCTTACGATGTAGCTCTAAAGTTTCTTTAGTGATGCTTGGTGTTACAAAGGGGTGACCGTCGCGGTCTCCACCAACCCAACTTCCAAAATTAATTTTAGGGAAAACATCAGGATTTTTTATTTTAGATGGTTTAAAGCCCATTTCAATCCATGAGCCTTTTAAGTGTTCGTCGCTCCTTTCTAGTAGTTTTGGGAATATTTTACTAAAATAATACACCACATTTGCTCTTTCGTCCTCAATTTGTGGCTTTTCTAGGTATATTTCGCCAGTTCTCCACCATCTTTCTAATAGGCTAATAATGTTTTCTTCAATATCGTTTTGTTCGAGTTTGCTTAACGATGTGTTTTCCCTTTTTGCTAAAAGTAAATACAGTTCTCTGTGAATTTCAATTACGGTAACACGTTTAGCTTCAGTTGGGTGCGCGGTTAAAACCGGTATAACATGCGTGTTTGAAATTGATTCTAGCATTTCATCTTCATGAATACCTTGGTCTTTCCAAATTTTAAAAGCTTCTGCCCAACTACCTCTAATAGAAAATAGTTCTTCTTGGTTTTCTTTTTTTCTGCGGTATTGTGTAGCTGCATTTTCTTCAGCTAGGGTCATTAGTTGAAAATAGATGCTTAAGGATTGAATAATTTTATCGCTAGAGAGCTTTTCTTTGTTTATTTCTGGCGTGTTATTGTTTTTTATAAGATCTATAACGTCGTTTTCATTTATTCTCGAAAGCATTTCAACATAGCAATCTATTATAAACTTTCTGGCGTTAATTATATTTTGAAAAGTGTTTGTTTTGCCCATTTTAAAAGTATGTTGTTGTAGTTTGTTTTAATTTTAACAGTAATAATATTTATGGAATACATAAATAATATTTATGTATTAACTATAATTACTAAACAAAACTAATGTTTCGATACTTAAAAATCAAGTTGTTTCTTAAGTATTTTCTAGATTGAATCCTATATCGTTGTAGCTATACTATACTTTTTTAGTTCCCTGATTTTTAATTATAGATGAGATATAGATAAGTTGGGCTAGAATGTTGTAACGTATGTATCGGAAGAATAAACTAATTTATTTAATGTTTAGCTTATAACAAAGGCAAGCATGTTTTTGTAGGGTTGGTTTTATGGTTTATTGCCTGTTTGGTAATCTGAACGTTCTTTAGTTTGGTAGAATCTGGAAGACGTAGGTGAGAACAAGTAATTGCTTGTACACATCGTTATACTTTCGTTACTCACATTTTTTGTCTTTTAATAGCTTTATGGGTTCTTGTATTTCTTGCTTTAAATTAGAAAAATGTTGTTTATGCCTAATTTGCATACCCAAAATAAAAATAAGATTGTCCTGAAATTTTATGAAATATGGGTGAGTAGGGTCGTTAGTCCAATTAATATTTGGTAGAAAAGCAATATGTTCCTTATCAAGTTCTTGTTGTATATATTCAATATCTTGGTAGCCTAATTCGGTTATAAGCTCAAAATCCGTATATCTTTTAACAATTTCATTCCGATTTTCTTTCAGTAGGTTTAAGGTGTTGTTTAAATATGTACTATACTCAATTAGTCTGTTCTTTAATTTAATATCTGTTAACAGTTTTAATTGTCCCGAAGATGTTAAATCTTCAAAAGTAATATTACTAGGTACAGAAACATCCTGCCTTAAAGCAACAACAAATTTATTCAGGATTGTGCTTCTATCATTTGGTATGCTGTTTAAATCTTTTATAAGTGCTTTGGTGTGTTTTATTCTGTTGGTTGTCTGCTTATAATTTTCATCAATTAACTTCTCATTAAGTTCAAGGTCGTCTAAAATTCTACAGTAATAATCAGCTTCAGTAATCTTATTTTTTCTGTTTTCATTCCAATTATTAATTGATAGCGCAATTAAAATTCCAATAACCACTAATATAATTTCACCAATGGCGTATTTAATATATTTTTCAGTTTTTCCTTCTGAAAGGAGTTGTTTTCGGATATGTCTAAAGAACTTAATCATAATTATTGCTTTTATTGTTCCGCAAGCGGCTATCTCAACCAAAGATCTGCCAGATCTTTTATTTTATTTTGCAAAATAATGTTTCTATAATCTAAAGAATTTTATCATTGGTTAATGGTTGTTATGCCTTGGTTATTTTTCTATTTCCTGTTCAAGTAATTTTAAAATTTCTGTAGCTCTAATTTTATAGTTTTTCAAAGTTTCTATAAAAATATGTTTAGTATAAATATTAAATCGACTTAGTTCTTTGCGATACATTTCACTTTCAAAAAGATAAATTAAAAGGTCTCTATTATATTTCTTTTCATACCAATCTGAAAACCAAGAATATTTTTGATAATTTTTTATGTTTTCAAATATTATATTTTGAATATCTTCATACTGATTGTCAATACGAGGAATTATTTGGGAATAAAAATCATTAATGTAATCTGCAAGTGAATCTTTTTTTATCTCGGTTAAAGAATTTGCCTCTCTTAGTAAATTATAGCCTTTGGTAATTGGTTTGAAACTGTAGGAGTATGTTGTTTCTGGTCTACATATAGAACAATCTTTATAATTCATTGAGGTTATTGTGTCATAAAAAGAAAGTTTTATTTTTTTGTCTAAAATGTCCTGAATTATTTTATCTTTTTTGTCAAACTTAACAATAGTTCTCTCTATTCTTGCTGTATCAACTTTAAGGTCAGTTTGTATTTGTTTGTAAATTTCCTTTAAATTCTTATTCGCCTTATATTCACTATTCCAATTATTAATCTGAAGCGCTAATAAAATTCCTATAACAACAAGAATAATTTCTCCAATAGCATATTTTAAATACTTTCCAGTTTTGTTTTCTTTCATATAGTCGTGGCGTATTGTTCTAAAGAATTTTATCATTGGTTAAGGTTGGTAATAATTAGGCATAACGTTGTTGTGCTAGTTGCGTGTTTCAGCAACTAATTTAGTAAACAAAAACCAACGCAAGAAAATACCGAAGGAATTTTCAGGATAAGCAACAACCAAAGCAATTATTTTTACATGGTGTTGGCAATACGAGCTTTTTTTCTCAATTACAAAAACTTACAACACAGTTGTATTTATTATTCCGATTTGTATTTAATTTCAATTTCACGCTCTAAAATTATTACATCGTCTAAATTTATTCTGATTTTTATAACGCCTTCAGGTACAATAACTTTTTTGAATTTTCTGTTATTCCAAGTATTATGAGTTTTATTTTTAGCTTTAAATTTATATTCGCTTGATTGCGCTAGGTAATTTCCGTTAATATCAAGGAAGTCCATTGATGTTATATAACTTTTTTTCTTAAGATTAAACCATTTAACATATAAAGTGACTTTTTCGCCCTCTTTCACACGGATCTCTTTCAAGTCATCTAATGGTACATTCTTTTCAGATAATCCAGAACATACAATTAGTCTAGCATTAATTTTTTTTCCACCAGTTTGTCCATAGGTAATTTTACTAGAAAATAGTATTGAAATAAATAATAAGAATAAAATTTTTGCTTTCATTTTAGTTAGTGTTTTTAATTATTTCAATCAATACGTTTTTTTCTATTGCTCGAGTTTAGCATTATTGCCAACGGTCTTTTTTACTTTATAACTGTTATAAAAGTAGCGGGTTTGCAGCACTAACTTTTCTGTTAAACACATACTTATATAATATTTATGTGTTCAATTTTGAGGTGTCCTAATTAGGGGAAGCCTACAGGGCATTGTTGTGAAACGTGTTTATTTATTCATTATTTGAGTTGCTTCCCAAACATATTCTTTTCCAAATTCTCCAAAGTATGATATATAATCTCCATTTTTAGAAATAACCACAAAACTGCTACCCGGATAATGATGTTTAAAAAAAAGTTTTTCAATAGTTTTTTCTGGATCTTTATACCAAGTTAGAATCCCATCGTATTTTTCCAAACCACTACTATCTTTATAAATATAAATCGGTTTAGTTTGAGCAACTTGATTTATTCCATCTTCTAATTGTCCGTACCATTGTCTAATTCGTTCTATGTTATAGGAATTACTTTTATAGTTTTTAAATGCTCCAGAATTGTTTTTGTCTTTTCCAGGATGAAAAATTATAACAATTGGTTTTAATGAATCTAATTCGAGATTCGTAGCTTTCTCTAGCAATAATTCAAGACTTTTTCTATTATTGATTTTCCCTCGTTTTTCTCTTAAAGTCAATTTCTTATGATTAATTGAATCTCCAGGAATGCCTAATAATTTATTTGTTGAGCGAATTCGATTGAATTGGGATTTACTAATTTCTACATTATTTTCATCGAAATATCGTGTTTTGTTCTTCCCAATTTTAGTCCCTGAACAAGAGAAAATTAAAATTTCGATTATAAATGTTAATAGGACTTTTTTCATAAATTGCAGGTAACGGTCTAGTGTATGATTTCGTTGCGTGTTTAAGCACTAAAGTTAGCAAATAAATCACAGATAGAAAGTCCGCGAGGACTTTTGTAAGTAGGCTATAACTAGCAATGAATTATACACGGTAATGTAGCCAGTTATTTATTCAGCGTATTTTTTGTATTCAACTATTTTAGCTTGTAATCTAGTGTTCAGATATTCATTTTTATTTTTTAGCATTTCGCTAATCAATTTGGCTTCATTCAGGTAATTCAAGATTTTGTCTTTTCCCCAAAACTTTGGTGGTTCTTGAAGGTTAGTAATTCTGTCCGCTAGTTTAACTATTCCGACTTCTTTTTCTAATTCATTAATTCGGTTTAAACTATCTGTCATTTTCTCTTTTTTAGAAGTCAAATTGTCGTTTTTGGTCAAAGCTTGAATTCCCAAAGCTACTTTTTGTCCAAATTGTTCCTTTAGTTCTGTAAATTCAGTTTTGGTATCTTCTAAAGTATCGTGAAGAAGAGCTAATTGTATTGCATAATTTATATCAAAATCTTCATTTTCTTTGTGTGCTAAAATGATTTCCATTGCAACATTTGAAATATGTAACAAATAGTTCGCATCTGTTCCAGGTACTTTTTGATTTTTATGTTTTTCTCCAGCAAACTTTATAGCTTTCTGATATATTTCTTGTGTCATTTGCGTGAGTTTTCTAATTGGCTACGTGTTTATGGTTTGTTGCGTGGTTTATGCACTAAATTTAGCAAATAAAAACCGAATAGAAAATCCGCGAGGATTTTCGTAAGTAGGCTATAACTAGCAATAAATTATATACGGTTTTGGCAACTGGCTTTATTCTATTCCGTATCTTTTTATTATTTCATTTCGAGTTTTTTCATCGGCATTTTTAACTCCGATTTGAGAACCAAAAATTTGATAATCATGTTTTTGAGAATATATTCTGTCTATTAACATTTTAAATGGTGTTTTATTTAATTCTTTGTCTTGAACTGCTTTTTGGATTATTGGTAAATATTTCTCCATCATTTCAAGATTTGAATGTTGAATAACACTCCACATAACAGACTCAAATTTTTCACCAACTAATGAGATGCCTATATATTTCTTATGTTCTGAAAACAATGAGTCAATAAGTTTTTGATTCTGTTTGTCCAATTCTGGTTGTCTGGTATTATATGTTTGTTCGTCAGAACCTCTGTATTTTTGGTCATCGATATTGATAATATTAATAAGCTTCACCAAATCATTGTTTAGTTTGTTGTCTGTAATATATTCGTCAATGTCCAGATTTTTATTACCCTTTTGTTCACTATTACACGATTTGTAATATTGATTGTATAATTCAGGGATTTTATCGTCGAATTTAACCATATCTTTATAAGAGGTAATGTATTCACAACCTCCTTTAGAGTTTGCTAATTTTACAAAAACTAGTTTTAATAAATCAGTATCTTCTTTAAGAAAATCAAAAGCTGTTAAGATATTCCAATAATGAGCTCCGAAATATTTATTACCATTTTCTAAAAGACTTTTTTTTGTTTCAGAAAGGACTTCGATACTCCATTTATAATTTTTTGATGAAACATTAGTTCTTTGAATGGGGTTGTAGCTTAAGAATTCCATTTCAAAATTCTTTTCTGTAAATGAAACCTTATCCGATTGCGCATTAACAATTTTGAAAGCCAAAAACAATATTATAAATAGGTTTGTTTTTTTCATTTGAGTGAGTTTTTCTGCTTGTTGCTAACGGTTACGTATAAGAATAGTTGCGTGGGTTAGCACTTTACTTTGCAAGTACGCACCGAGTTGGAAATTCCGTTGGAATTTCCAAAGTAGGCGAGAACAAGCAATTACTTATAGCCATTGTTGCCAGTAGTTTTTATTTATCTATTAACTTAATGAATTCCACAGGTACTGACTGTAAGTTTATTTCGAAAGATGAAATTTCACCTTGATTATTTGTTTTAAAATTTAATGCGAACTCAGGGTCCATTACTTGAGAAATCTCTTTAATTGGTTTCATTACAAATACATTGTAATAAAGATGTTCTAGGAAGAATTGATACGTTGGGTAATTCATGTAAAGATTACCGTTGTTAACCTCAATTTCTACTATGCCGTAACCCTGATTAGTATATTTACCTGCAAATGAAGTTAGGGTATGTGTCGGTTTCTTTTCAGGGTTTAATTCACTATTGATTTCAGTTGGGACATAGATATCGTTTACAAGTATAGGATAGTCATTTAAATCCGTTCTTGGTAAATTCAATATTCTATTTTTTACAATATCTCCTATTATGTAAGGTAAAATTGAATTAGTCTGATTGGTTAAAATAGTTATTCCTAATTTTTGAAAAGGATAGGTTAAAACCAACGTGCTAAATCCAGAGGTGTTACCTCCGTGATATACTTTATAATCCCCGTTTTGTGACTCCATACGCCAGCCTAAACCATCGCCAAATAGAAAAGCATTTTCTTCATTTTCACCCGGTCTAATATTGTGAATAGTTATAGCATTCTGCACAAAATCTTTAGGCAAAACTTGTTCTTCATTAAACTTACCATTGTTTAACCAAGCTATCATCCAATTAGCCATATCTTTTGCGGAACTCCTAACACCACCAGCAGATTTGTAGTTATGATATTCTTCATAAAGTACTTTCTTGATTTTTCCTTTTGATAAACCATAACCAAGTGAATAATTATTTGCCTTTTTCATACTCGTTAAATCGGTGTATGAGTTTACCATATTTAAAGGATTAAATATATTTTTTTCAATATTTTCTTCCCACGACATACCAGTAACTTGCTCCACTATACCACCTGCAAGTGTATAGCCCATATTGCTATATAGCCAACTGTCTTTTACCTTACCCTCAGGTTTTAAATATTTGAGTTTTTCAACAACTTTGGGTATATTTTTTTCAGGAAAAAGAACGAGTGTACCGTTAAGGTCTCCCAAGCCACTTTTGTGAGATAGTAAATCTTCAATGGTTATTAAATTATCCATTTCAGAACTATAAAATTGAAGTTTCGGAATATGTACGCTAGGTTTATCTTTCAGAGAAATTTTGCCTTGATAATCTAAAACACCTAATAAAGATGCGGTAAAAGCCTTAGAACAAGAAGCAATTGGGAAAACTGTATTTTCGTTTACAGGTAGCTCGTTTTCCAAATCTCTGTACCCAAAACCTTTTGAATATATAATCTCCTTATTTTTTACCACTGAAATTGACAAACCAACGGCTTTATAGGTATTCATTAAGGTTTTTATATCCTCATCAATACCATTTAATTCATTCTTGCTCACCTGAGCATAGATTGAATTGGTAATAATGAAAAGTAAAATTGTTAAGATTGATTTTATCATTTTTCTTTAGTTTCTAAATCTAACCAATGTTCATATGTAATTATTCCATTTTCTGGATTGCTTTTGCCGTCTAAAACCGAAATAAATTCTAAATGATGTCCGTCAGGGTCGTCAAAATAAATAGCAATTGCAGGTATCCAAGCGAACACCATTGGTTTATCAGTACCATCATTTAAAAAGTTAAATGGGTTTAGTCCTTGTTTTTTTAAAAATTCTGAAGCTTCATTTATTATAAAGTTTTTATCGCACTTAAAGGCAAAGTGTCTTCTGTCAATTTCAGATTTAGGTTTTTCCCAAAGACCTAACATTGCTTCTTTCGGTTCGCCTATCCAAAAAAAGGCTGCTCGTCTTTCTTCTTCGAAGTGGCATTGTTCAAGCCCTAAAATATTTTTATAAAATTCAATTGAACGTTCGAGGTTTTCAACGAATAAATGGGTTTCATAAAGACCTTTAATCATAATTTATTTTCCTGTGTTTTTTAAATTACTGGCAACGGTCTCGTATAACCGTCAGTTATGGGTTTATATGCGTTAATTTTCGGTTTGGCACTGGCGTTAGCAATTCCTAGTGGATTCGGACGTAGTCGAATCCGCCGTAATTGCGGTTATACATTGTTGTGCACAGGTTTTTTTTATTAATTAATTTCTTTTCGGAAATATGTTTTATTTTTTTTGTCAGTCCAAAATGCTTTTACTTTTCTCAAATAAAGAGTTCCATTTTCGTTAATCCGATAAAGTTTGTTTCTTTTCCAATAGAGTTTATTTGGTGGTTTAACTCTATTTTGTCCGCCACTTGATAATGATAACATTATAAATTCATTCAATTCAATTCGGTTAATTTTAAGGTCAGCTGAAAGCACTAATGAATCTTTAATTTTATTTCCATTTGAATCTCGAACTTGCAAAGAGTCCGAAACTAACTCGGTTTTGAAATAAATAGTGTCATTTGACACTTTCCATTTTCCAGTTGTCCAACTTGAGGAAAGGTCAAATCTGTAATTATGAACAAAGGTAGAGTCCGATTTCAATTCAATACTTTCCGAAAATCGGTCATTATAAATTCCGACATACTTGTTTTGTCCAAAAGTCAAATTGGATATCAGCAAAATCAGGATTAATTCGGTTAGTCTCATTTTTGGTCAACTTGTGCACAACTCCCCCTAAAAACAATTAAAAAACCCATAAACTCCGTAATTGGAAGCATAACGATGGTTTTGATAGTGGTTTTATAAAGTATTAAGAGGTGTAATTGTGTTTTTATTACGCCTTAAATGTATGTATTTTTGTCTAAAAAACATAGTTACTTCTTACGTTTTCCGCCTCGTTTTGGTTTTTCCTTATTTTTTATATAAATATGTTTGTATCTGCTATTATTTGGGGCGTTGCGTTCTTCTACTTCAAATTCGCCAATAGATTTTATTAAAGGGGTTAGCTTTTGGAAACCGTAGTTTCTAGAATCAAAATTAGGACGCTTTTTTTGTATTAAACTGCCAACATCACCAAGAAATGCCCACCCATCTTCGTCTGAGAGATCCTCAATAGAAGATTTTATTAAATTTATTTCCTTTCTGGTAATATTGTCAACCGTAGCCTTTTTGCTGGTTTTATTATCGTCTTCCTCATCGGTGTCGCTCTTCTCGTTGTCTCTACTCTTAAGAATTTCAATATAAATAAACTTATCGCAGGCAACAATAAAGGGGTTTGGTGTTTTCTTTTCACCAATACCAATAACTTGCATTCGGGCCTCTCGTAACCGGGTTGCCAAACGGGTAAAATCGCTATCGCTAGATACCAAACAAAAGCCTTCAACTTTATTAGAGTATAAAATATCCATCGCATCAATTATCATTGCAGAGTCTGTGGCGTTTTTGCCTATGGTGTAACTGTACTGCTGTATTGGGGTAATAGCGTTTTCTAGCAATACTTTTTTCCATTTGCTTAAATGTGGTTTTGTCCAGTCTCCGTAAATTCGTTTTATGGTTGGGTTGCCATATTTGGCAATTTCTTCCATCATCTCTTTTACATTGCCAGCAGGAATGTTGTCTCCATCTATTAAAACAGCAAGATTTATATTCATAATTCGTATTTAAAATTAGCTTGTAAGTTAAAGTATAGTTACGCTACAACCAAAATTATAAGCCATTTGTTTATAGTTGTAAATTTGATAAAAAAATGCACTACAACGGTTTCGTATTTTTATATTATTAAAAATTTTTAGATATTTTGAGAATATGATAAAAATCATAAATAATGGCTCGTGTTTTACTTAATTTTAATCTATCAAAAAATGATAGTTAAAAAATAAAATTCCCTCGGTTTTATTTTTAGAGAAATTACAAACTTTAAAACTGGTAAGCATGATACCTAAAAAGAACCCAGAATTAGAGGTTGGCCGAAACAGTAGCCTTTATTTCGCAATCGGACTCAATGTTATGCTATTTTTTTCTTGGCAAGCAATAGAGTATAAAACGTATGAAAAAGACGATATTAAACTTGATGTCGTTATGATGGATAGTGAGCTAGATGAGGAAATTCCATTAGTAACCATGAATACACCACCGCCACCGCCACCGCCACCTGTGGTTATGCAAGAGTCTGTACAGATTATTGAAGATACGGAAGATGTAGAGGAAACCGTATTTGAAAGTACAGAGACTAGTCAAGACGACCTTATTGCGGAGGTTATTAGTGTGGAAGACGTAGATGTGGGTGAAATAGAGGAAGATGTAGAGGTGCCTTTTGCAGTAATAGAAGATGTGCCTTTGTTTCCTGGATGTGAGAATGTTAAAAAATCTGAAAGACGTAATTGTTTTCAGCAAAAAATGAACGCACATGTGGTTAAAAACTTTAATTACCCACAAACTGCTTTAGATATGGGCATAAAAGGACGTGTATTTGTAATATTTGTAATTTCTCCTGAAGGTGAGATTACAAAAGTTAGAACCCGCGGCCCAGATAAAATTTTAGAAGACGAAGCGCAACGTATTATTAGTAAATTGCCAAAAATGATTCCTGGTAAACAAAGAGGAAAGCCTGTAAGTGTGCCGTTTAGTTTACCTATTAACTTTAAAATGGCAGAACAGTAACAAACATATAACAAACTTTTTAGGGGTAATGCCCATTATCATGTTTGGATGGTTAAAGGTGTTTTTTAATTAAAGCATCTTTAACCTTTTTTTGTGCCGTACTTTTATAAAAAATCCCTAAAACTACAATTCATCTCTTTTTTTTTACAGTTCGGTAAGTTGCATTTTAAAAAAAAGAATTTGGATGAGATATTTGTGCTATAATCAAAACACACACAATCATGCAACATCTCATTAAAATTATCTGTCTTATTATTTTAAGTACATCTTTTGCAATAGCGCAAGAGGCTACGGGAAACACTGTAACCGTTACGGTATCTAATCTAGAGAGTAACGATGGAAAAGTATTTATATCGCTCTATAATTCCAAAGAAAGTTTTTTAAGCAAAGGGTTTAAAGCAACCTATTCTAAAATTGAAAACAATAGCTGTAAAGTGGTATTTAAAAATGTACCCAATGGTATTTATGCCATATCCTTATTTCACGACGAAAACGATAATAATAAAATGGATACGAAAATGTTTGGTATCCCAAAGGAAGCTTACGGTTGCTCTAATAACGCTAGGGGATTTATGGGGCCACCAAAATGGGAGGACGCAAAATTTAGTATAAATAACGAATCTGTAACACAACATATTACACTATAAAACCTAATATTATGAAACATGTAATTAGCATCGCCATACTTTTGTGTTCTATTGTAGCTAGTGCACAAAGTAATTATGAAAAAGGTATGCAGAAAGCATTTGACCTATGGAGCCAAAACAAACCCGAAGAAGCGGTACATATGTTTGAACGTATAGCTTCGGCTGAAACTGATAATTGGTTGCCGCCGTATTGGGCTGCTCAAATAAATATAGTTACCAGTTTTGGCGAAAAAGACGAAGAAAAACTGGCTGCTAAATTAAAAAAGGCACAGAATTTATTAAATGATGCAACGGCAATATCTAAAAACAATCCAGAAATAATGGTATTACAAGCCATGTTACATACCGCTTGGATAGCATCAGACGGCGCTACTTATGGTATGACATTGTCTCCTAAGGTTGTAGAGTTATATGCCAAGGCAGAGGCCTTAGCGCCAAATAATCCTAGGGTTGTAGCATCGAAAGCAGAGTGGAATATTGGTAGCGCACAATATTTTGGACAAGATATTGCGCCCTTTTGTAAAGATTTAAAGCGTGCCTTAGAACTTTTTGCTAATTTTAAAGCAGAAACACAGTTTCACCCTCAGTGGGGTAAAGATCGTGTAGAGGTATTATTAGAATCTTGCAAAGAGTAAATTCTAAAAATTAATTAAAACGACTATGAAAAAATCGGTTAAAAATCTCATAATAACATTTGTTATTGGATGTACTGTGTATGTTGTTGGTAAGATGCTTACCGGTGGATTTATTTACAACAATGTAAACGAATTTTTAATCGACTTTGGTTTCTACCAGCTTTACGCATTCGTTTTGGGGTATTCTAATATGTACTTTTTTGGGCGAATGAATCGTGTAAATTGGAAAAGAAACAGTACACTAAAACGAATAATAGTTGGGGTTGTTGGTTCTACAACTATTACCTTAGTGGGTTTGTTTTTTTTAAGGGCGCTTACCTCTATGTACTATGCGGGCAATACGTTTGAGGCGTTTTTAGCTCGGGAAAAATTCGAATATTATCAATTCGGATTATGGATTACCTTAATTATAGTTGCCATATTTCACCTTATATATTTTTACAACAAGTATCAGCAAAACAAGCTTAAAGAGCAAAAGGTAATTGCGGGGACTGCAAGTGCAAAATTCGATGCCTTAAAAAATCAGTTAGACCCACATTTCCTGTTTAATAGTTTAAATGTATTAACTAGTTTAATAGAGGAAAATCCAAATCAGGCTCAAAAATTCACCACATCACTTTCTAAAGTATATAGGTACGTTTTAGAACAAAAAAGCAAAGAGTTGGTAACGGTAGACGAGGAACTGCAATTTGCAAAAACCTACATGTCCTTATTAAAAATGAGGTTTGAAGATAGTATTGTTTTTACTATGCCAGAGCAGGCCGCAAACCCAGAGAGCAAAGTGGTGCCGCTATCGTTGCAGCTGCTACTGGAAAACGCTGTAAAGCACAACATGGTAACCAGTAGCAAACCATTGCGCATTAAAATTTATGAAGATAATGGTTATTTGGTGGTAGAAAATAATTTGCAGCCTAAGCAAATAGTAAAAAAGAGTAGCGGTGTAGGCTTAAGTAATATTATGCAGCGTTACAAGCTGTTAACCAGTAAAAAAGTAGACATAAATAAACAAGCAAACAGTTTTGCGGTAGCAATACCAATGCTTACAAAACAAATATCGGTTATGAGACCACAAACATCAAATCAAATAGACGACAGTTATTTACGTGCAAGAAACCATGTAGAAGAGTTAAAAAATTTCTACTACAGTTTATTGTCCTATTGCCTAGTAATACCCTTTTTAATCTTTATAAACTACAGAACCTATTGGGGCTTTCAGTGGTTCTGGTTCCCTATGTTTGGTTGGGGATTAGGGTTAATAATACAAGCCTTTAGAGTGTTTTATAGCAATAAAGCCTTTGGAGGTAGTTGGGAAAAGCGCAAAATAGAACAGTTTATGCGCGAAGAAGAAAATAGAAAATGGAATTAAAACACACAATTATGGAAAACTACAACATAGAACCCTACAACGAGAAAAAGTACAAAAACGAAGACGCTTACATTAGGGCAGAAAAACGCCTTAAAGTACTAAAAGGATTTTATTGGCATGCCTTCTGGTATGTAGCTGTAAACATTTTTATAGTTGCATCTATAGTAAGAAGCGGAGGCGATATTTGGCACTTTGGTACTTGGTCTACACCATTATTTTGGGGTATAGGCCTTGGTTTTCATGCCTTGGGCGTATTTGGAAAAAGATTTGTATTTAGCAAGCGTTGGGAAGAACGTAAAATTAATGAATTTATGGAGCAAGAAAAACGGCATTGGGAATAATATGGGCGTTACCACGCTTGGGCGTGGTCGGGCTTTCGGGAGTCGCTTCCCGCAAAAAGCGGGAGAGCTTCAACAAATCCCTCAATCCCTAACGCAGCCCTATCAGCCAAAGCAAATGTTAACCACAAATACAACCACATTAGCAAACAACCAAAACTATGAACCTTATCATTATAGAAGACGAAAAACCATCAGCAAGACGTTTACAGCGCATGCTTCAAAGTTTACATTTAGAAACACAGGTAATGCTGCACTCTGTAGAAGAATCTATAGATTGGTTTCAAAATAATGCGCACCCAGATTTAATATTCTTAGACATTCAGTTAAGCGATGGTTTATCCTTCGAGATTTTTGAAACCATCGAAATTAAGTCCGCCGTAATCTTTACCACAGCCTATGATGAGTATGCGTTACAGGCCTTTAAACTTAACAGTATAGATTATCTCTTAAAACCTATCGATGAAGACGATTTAGCAGCAGCTGTAAAAAAATACCAAGAGCGCTTACCCAAAAAACAAGCGGTAACCTTAGATTTTAACGACATAAAAAAATTACTGGTAAACCCTATAGACCGTGAGTATAAAAAACGTTTTTCGGTAAAAGTAGGGCAGCACTTAAAACTCATAAATATAGATGAAATAGAGTGTTTTTATAGCGAAAACAAAGGCACTTACCTGCATACAACCGATGGAAGAAATTACTTAATCGACGCTACTTTAGAGCAGTTAGAAGAAGCGTTAGAACCACAAACCTTTTTTAGAATTAACCGTGGGTTCTTTGTGAATATAAATGCTATAAACGATATGATAAGCTATACCAACTCGCGCTTACAAATAAAACTAAATTCCTATAACGCACAGGAAGTTATAGTAGCAAGAGAACGTGTAAAGGATTTTAAAATGTGGTTGGAGTAGAATTTTTGGTTACTTTAACGAGCTCTGTACATTGTTGGAAAATCATTTTTATTTTTAAACAATAGTATTTAAATTACAATAGGCTTTCTTAAGTAGACATAAATTACTTTTCTACCTAAAAAAGCCTTTTAAAGCTTTGAAGTAAGATTAAAAAAATCTTTTAAATAATTTTATTCGCCAATAATTATGGTCACTCTGGCTGTAGCGGTAACAGCTTCGCAATTGGCTATTGCCTGATCAAGATAAATTAAGGAACCGCTTCCAGTGCTGGTATTAGCATGATAAACACCGGGTGTATATTCTGTAAGATGGCTGGCACCTGAACCAACATTATTGCCAGTGGGTAAGTTTGAATTGGGTGTCCATGAATATACTCTTCCAATATTAGAAGGTATTGGATCTGGACTGTATTCCAAAATTTCTACATGATAACTAATAGCATTATCTACAGCATTAATTTCAAAATAATTAACTATGCCATAACCTCCTGCTCCTTCCCACCACCTACATTCTATATTTGTTTCAAAAATGATTACTTCAGGCTCAGTAGTAAAAAAGTATGGTGCTTGAGAAGTACCACCATTACCATCTCTTGCTTCTACATAACCTTCATATAGTGTTTCTGGCTCCAAACCAGAAAAGCTGTAGTTTAGAGAGGTGCTTCCTGAGGCTATTTCTTGTCCATCCAATATAATGGCATAAGTCACTGTGTCTCCATCAGGATCAATAGATTCTGTCCATTCAATTGTTGCTCCGTTAAATCTTGTTTCTATGGTATTCGCAGAGAAAATACTTGGAGCTGTATTGTTTGGATTATCTTTTGAACAAGAAATAAAAAGTAAGGTGAAGATAATTAATAGAGGGTTGTAATTTTTCATAATAGTGATTTTTATTTAATATTATCACTATTACATCGGTTGATGTTTAAAATGTCATCATCTTTTTTAATAGGAAGAATTTTTTATGATTAGATTTAACTTGTTTGTGAAAATGAAATGATTTCTGTTTAGGAATGATAACTTTGATTTAATACCACTTTTTCATTTGAAGGTTTTCGTGAATTTTCAGTTAAAAGGTTCTAAATACCGTTTAGAGGCTTTGTCGTTTTTTAAACATAATGTTTAAAATCATGTAACCTTTATTCTGGACGTGGGTAATCGGTTTCATTAACTGTCTAAGATTGTATCGTTTTAAAGACTTAAATCTACCGTTAACGAATGGTGGCTAAAAATATATATAAAGTTAACTTACTTATCGTCAACCCTATTTTCATCAAAAGCCGAGGGTAATAATTTGGGGATAAACTTTACCACCAATGGGAGTAATAAAGCGCCACCTGGTAACATAAAAATAGCCAAACTTGGTATGGATTTAAAAATGTCTAAAAGTTGTTCTTGTACTTTTTGTTGCTCGTCCTTACTTAAATCCCTGGTGGTAGATTGTGTAAGTAATACCATTAATTCTTTACTGTCTTTAAGCTCTTGGTACAAACGTTTACTATTTCTGCTAATTAGTTTTTTAACCATTTTACTAGAGTTGTTGTAAAAACTCTGCACCACATTTTTAGAGCTTAAAAGTGCTATATTGTCTTTATTTAAGGTATAAAACTGGTTTACGGTTTTTATGGCTTGGTTTATCCTGGAAATATTTAACTGTAAATCTTTGCCTAGTTTTTCTAAAAAATGCTGCTCGTCTATATCAATAGTTTGGTCGCTCCAAGTCGCCATACAGGCTAAATCTAAAATATAGTAGCGTTCCTCTTCTGTGGTAATATTTTGTACTGATTTTTTATAATCTAAATAGTTGTTTTCTGTAAAGCGTAGAGAAGACTGGAATAACTTTATTAAGCTCTCATCGTATTCGTTCTTTTCTTCTTTAGAATTTAACACGTCCAACGAAATGGTAACTATAGAGCCTTCTAGCGTTTTTATGTAATTAATGGAGAAATTATCCTGTTTTACATAGCGTTGGTAGGCTAAAACATCTACATAAAGTAGTGCATTTATAATAAAGTAATTAAAATTTTTAGTAAGTACATTGGCATCTATTTGTATGCGCTTGTGTATAATGTTTTCTAGTTGCTCGTAAGATTTTTTACCTCCAAGTAAGTCTTTGAAAAACGAGGTTTTTATATCGCTTATTTCAGAATAAAAATTAATAACACTATCTACAAAAGGGTGTTTGTTTTTAGAGTTATGATGTGTGTAATATAAGGCTAAACAAAGGTTTATTTTGCATATTTCCTCTTCTGTAAGGTGTGTTTTGGGTACTACCTGTGCCGCAATATTTTGATTGCTACCATAAATAAAGCCCGAAGCTCTAAGGGCATTGTAAAATTCCTCCTTGCTAAATTTTAAAAAGAGGTTGTTTAAAGCTATTTCGCTTTCGAGTTTTCGTATCCAACCAGATGATGATGGGTTCATGTTGCTCTATTAGGATATCGTAAAATTAAACTTTTAAGTAAAAGTTTAAAGGGTTTATTTTTAAAAACGAGTTTTAAATAGCTGATAACCGCACAATTGTAATAATTATCTGCGTTTATTCACTATATAACTGCCCACGATGAGGTTTTAAGGCGTCTCTAACAGGTTTCATTTGGTGTTCGTTTACTACCATGTAAGCTATGGCGTGTACATCGTTTATGGCTTCAAAACCAGTAATGTTTAATGCTAGTTGTTGCGCTTTTATGTAATCTCTTAAATGTATTTCATGATGCTCTGCAATTTTTAAGGCATCGGGACCACGAAAATCCCATATAAGTTTTAATTGTCGCATACCGTTTTTATTTGCGTTCAAAGGTCTTAAATTTAGTGTTAAATAGCATTAAAAATGTAAAATAAAACGCCTTTATTTGCGTTTGTTAACACAACTTGTTTTAAAGCTATATATTAGTATTTTTGTATCCGTTGATTAATAATATGTTATAATGAAATTGAAGTATTACGTTCTGTTTTTTGTATTGCAGTTTGCTATTTCAGGAATTGCTCAAACCTCAAAAGATGAGGTGTTGTTTACCGTTGCCGATGATGCTGTGTATGTCTCTGAGTTTTTAAGGGTATATAACAAAAATCTTAATTTGGTACAGGATGAGTCTCAAAAAGATGTAGATGAATATTTAAAATTATTCACCAACTATAAATTAAAACTAAAGGAGGCCAAAGCCCAAGGCCTACACGAAAAGCCTTCTTACAAGCGAGAGTTGGAAAGTTACAAAAAACAACTGGCTAAAAATTATATGACCGATGCAAAGGTTAACGACGCATTGGTGGAAGAAGCCTACAATCATATTTCTAACGATATAAAGGCTAACCATATTTTGGTGCGATTAGCCGAAGATGCTAGTCCACAAGATACCTTAGTCGCATACAATAAAATCAAGGATTTACGAAAACGCGCTGTAAATGAGGGGTTTGAGATTGTTCGTAAACAGGTGCACAATGGTAAAACTGTTTTTGGTGAAGAATTAGGTTGGTTTTCTGGATTTAGAATGGTATATAAGTTTGAAAAAGTAGCCTACAACACACCAGTTGGAGAAATTTCAGAACCTTTCAGAACACGTTTTGGATACCATATTGTTAAAGTTTTTGATAAACGAAAGGCTAGAGGCGAACGCACGGTTAAGCATATAATGATAAGCACAAAACAAGGTGATACATCCACAGATGCTGAAACGCGAATTAAAGATATTTATACCAAAATTAAACAAGGCGAAACGTTTGAGGATTTGGCAAAGGAATTTTCAGATGATAAAAATTCTGCTCCTAGTGGTGGGTTGTTAAAGCCATTTTCTAGCGGGCAGTTGAGCGTTCCAGAATTTGAGGAAGCCGCATTTGCGTTACAAAACAAAGGCGATATTTCAGAGCCTATTAAAACCAACTTTGGATGGCACATTATAAAACTAGAAAATGCAAAACCTATTGGTGCTTTTAAAGAGCTAAAACCTGAGCTAGAAGATAAAGTAAAACGCGATGCGCGGTCACAACTTATAGAAGAAGCACTAATTAGCAACCTTAAAGATAAATATGGCATTACAAATACAGATTTATCTTATTTTAAAACCATATTAAATGAGGATTTTTACAAACGTACCTGGAAACTTCCAGAAGATTTTAAGGGCGACGCTCCTTTAGTAAAAATTGGTAATAAACAACTTACAAACGCCGATTTTGGTAACGTTCTGCTGTCGCAACAAAAGCGTATAAGAGGCACACAAAGTTTTGATGAAATTGTAGAAGATGCTTACAATTCTTTTTTAAATACAAACTTAAAGCAGTACCAAGAAGAGCATCTTGAGGAAGAAAATAAAGACTATGCATATATTTTAGGCGAATATAGAGATGGTTTGCTGTTGTTCGATTTAATGGAAAGCACCATTTGGGAAGCTGCAAAAACAGATTCTGTAGAGGTTAAGGCCTTTTATGAAAATAATAAAGCAAATTACTTTTGGCCAGTAAGGGTAAATGCAGAAGTGGCGTCTTCAGCAAATAAAAAAGTAATTAACAAGGTGGCTAAACTCATGAAAAAAAATATGCCTACCGATGATATTAAAAATTTAGTAAACACTAACGGCGAAGTAAATGTTATTTTTACAAAAGATACTATGGCCACTACCCATCAAGCATTGCCCGAAAAATTTAATATTTCAAAAGGGGTTTCTAAAGTGTACAAACATAACAGTGGTTATATAGTTGCCAACGTTAGCGAGGTGTTACCAAAAAAACAAAAACCCTACGAAGAAGTTAAGGGTTTGGTAATGAGCGACTACCAAACCCACAAAGAAAATGTTTGGTTAAACCAACTTAAAGAAAAGTATAAAGTAGTGGTTAATAACGATGCCTTAAAACGTGTTAAAGCAGAACTTAAACAATAATTGTGCGTATAAAATCCCTCATCATACTATTTAGTTCTACAGTTGTTTTTTCGGGATGTAACATCTTTAAAAAATCCGACGACAGAAAGCCCATTGCTAGAGTTAACGATAGCTACCTTTATGCGGAAGACTTAAAAGGCTTGGTAACTGAAGGAACTACCAAAGAAGACAGTACTTTAATAGTTCAGAATTTTATAAAAGAGTGGGCCACAGAACAACTTTTGGTAGACGGTGCACAAATAAATTTAAGCGAAGAAAAACAAAGTAACTTTAATAAACTGGTAGGACAATATAAAAATGATTTGTTCAGTAAAGCTTATTTAGAAGCATTAGTAAAGAAAAATCTAGATACAACGGTAAGTAACCAAGAAGCCAACGAATATTACGAAGCCAATAAAGATGTATTTAAACTTAACGAAGAGCTCATAAAATTCAGGTACATTCATGTAGATGAAAACATAATAGATTTCAATACAATTAAAGACCGTTTTAAAAAGTTTGAAGATGAGGATAAAACGGCTTTAGATTCCATAGCCATTCAGTTTAAATCCTATTCATTAAACGATTCTATTTGGGTAAGAATGAGTCAGGTTATTTCCAAAATTCCGGGAGTGAATTCAGAAAATAAAAATCAACTGTTAAAAAAATCTAATTTTGTGCAACTCAAAGATTCATTAGGAGTATATTTGATGCAAGTAAATGATGTTTTATTACGTAACGATACCGCACCTTTAGAGTATGTTAAGCCAACAATACGGCAAATAGTTATAAACAAACGTAAGTTAGAGCTCATTAAAAAATTAGAAAAAGATATTACAAAAGATGCCATTAAAAACAAAGAGTTTGAAATCTACAACTAATACTATAAAATTACTGCTTCTATTAATGTTTACAGCAGTGTTTTCAATACACGCACAAGAAATAATAGAAGATAAACAAGACATAGCAGCAACCGAAGAAGCTGAAAATACTAAAACAGACTCCACCAACGCATTTAACCCTGTAAAGGTAGATGGTGTTGCTGGTGTTGTGGGAGACTTTATTGTTCTAAATTCTGATATTGATAAGGAATTTTTACAACTGCAAGCCTCTGGTGTAGATACTAAAGATATTACTAGATGCCAGCTTTTTGGTAAACTTTTAGAAAATAAACTTTATGCGCACCATGCCATTCAAGACAGTATATTGGTTTCTGATGCCGAAGTGAGAAATAATGTTGAATACCAAGTGCAACAGTTCTTGCAACAGGTAAATGGAGATATGAATCGCCTATTGAAAATTTACAACAAAGAAAGCGAGGAAAGCCTAAGGGAAGAAATGTTTAAAACCAATAAAGACATGATGTTGGCACAACGCATGCAGGCTAAGGTTATTGAAGAGGTAGAAATTACACCAGAGGAGGTGCGACAGTTTTTTAATAAAATACCAAAGGATGAAAGACCAAGTTTTGGTACAGAATTAAAAGTGGCCCAAATAGTAGTAGAGCCTAAAGTTTCAGAAGAAGAAAAACAGCGTATCATTAATCAATTAAAACAGTTTAAGGCAGATGTTGAAGAAAATGGTGCAAGTTTTAGGTCTAAGGTAATTCTTTATGGGCAAGACCCAGGTATTAAACAATCTGGTTACAAATATACCCTAAATAGAAAAAAACCTAGAATGGTAAAAGAGTTTAGGGAAGCAGCTTTCTCGTTACAAGAAGGCGAGGTTTCTGAACCATTTGAGTCTGATTTTGGATTTCATATTGTGTATTGTGAAAAAATTAGAGGACAAGAATACGATGTTAGTCATGTGTTGTTAATACCAGAAGTATCCGATGAGGCGAAGCTTGAAGCTAAAGAAAAAATTGAAAAAGTAAGACAGCAAATTGTTGACGGTGAAATTACTTTTGAAGAAGCCGCAAGAGAAATTAGTGATGATGATGTGACTAAATATGATGGTGGAAAATTAATAAATCCTGAAACACAAGATTATAATTTTGAATTAACACGAATGGATCCAGAGTTGTATTCTCAAATTCAAGATTTAAAAGAAGGAGAGGTAAGTCAGGTTGTTGCAGAAACCGATAGGTCTAACAAGCTAAAATTTAAGATTTTAACGGTTTCAGATAGAATAGAAGACCATGATGCAGATTATGCAACCGACTTTCTTAAAATTAAAGAGTTAGCCTTAAACGAAAAGAAAATTAAAGCCATTGAAAATTGGCAAGCTGAAAAAATTGATGACACCTATATTAAAATTACAGGTGATATGAGAGATTGTGAATTTTCAAGTAATTGGTTAAAAAAATAGGAGTATATATGTCTGATGTCGCTGCAGTAGAACAGTTTGTAAAACAATATAAAGATTTAAAACAAGAAATAGCCAAAGTAATTGTTGGGCAAGACGATGTTATAAATCAAATTTTAATTTCTGTTTTTTCGGGCGGTCACTCCTTGCTTATTGGCGTACCAGGATTAGCCAAAACCTTAATGGTGAACACTATTGCACAAGCCCTTGGTTTAGATTTTAAACGCATTCAGTTTACGCCAGATTTAATGCCTAGTGATATTCTTGGTAGCGAAATCCTAGATGAGGATCGCCATTTTAAATTTGTAAAAGGGCCAATTTTTGCTAACATTATTTTAGCAGACGAAATAAATAGAACACCACCTAAAACCCAAGCGGCTCTTTTGGAAGCAATGCAAGAGCGTGCTGTAACGGTAGCAGGACATCATTATAAATTAGATTTGCCGTATTTTGTTTTAGCAACACAAAACCCAATTGAGCAAGAAGGTACTTACCCTTTGCCAGAAGCACAGTTAGACCGTTTTATGTTTGCCATAAATTTAGAATATCCTTCGTTTAAAGAAGAGGTTCAGGTGGTTAAAGCAACCACCAACGACGAAAAAATAAAAGTTAATGCCCTTTTTTCTTCTGGTGAAATTTTAGAATACCAACACGTAATTAGAAGGATTCCCGTAGCCGACAATGTAATTGAGTATGCCGTAGGAATGGTTGGTAAAACTAGGCCAGATGGTAACACCGCAACAGATTTGGTAAAACAATATATAGATTGGGGTGCTGGCCCAAGAGCCTCACAAAATCTTATTTTAGCTGCTAAAACCCACGCTGCCATACATGGAAAATTCTCTCCAGACATCGAAGATGTTAAAGCTGTAGCTTTAAGTGTATTAAGGCATCGTATTATTAAAAACTATAAAGCTGAAGCTGAAGGTATTACAGAAAAACAAGTTATTGAAAGTTTGTTTTAGTTTTCACTGTTTTCCAGTTTATAAGAAATAAAACCATCATTTAAACCATTGCCTCTTAATTTAGGGATAAAATGGTAATAGGTTTTAATATATTCAATCTGTTGTTTGTTAACGCATGGTAAATCGCCATCGCCCGTAGCCCAAAAAAACACATCATCCCCAGGAGAATTAAATTCAAAACCACTATTGTTTTCTTTAGTAAATGTGGTAGTTGTTCTTGAATTTTTTGCAGGAATTACAAGAGAATTTAATTTAAAATTACTTAAGGACATTGCAAAATTATTGGATGTAAACGCATTTAAATTTATGGGTATAAACAAAGTTATAGCGCTTAGCGCTAAGGAAACGTAAATAAAAATTAAACCAATTTTTTGAGATTTAAATACACTAATAAATATTTGAAGCGACAATACTACTATAAAAACAAAAAAGAAACGGTATTGCGGTGAGTTTAACCAAACTATTGCAAATTGCAATAGCGCAAGCATATAAATAATAAGTAGTGGTTTTCTGTTTTTTATCTTAAGAATAAAAAGCGGAAAAATAATAAGTAAAATCACATAAACTTTATTAAAAAAGCCGTGTAGTTTTGGTATCTTAATCCAATAGCTAAACGTCTCAAATGCATTAAGATGTGTAACATCGGTATTGTTCATACCAGATTGGTAAGTACCCGTTTTATAAAGTTGTAATAATTGTTTTGGTAGTTTCCAATCCACATCCAGAACGTTAAATGCAGAAGTAGGATATAATAAATATCCAGAAATAATATAATTCTTCAAAAGAAACATACTAAGAATTATGCAGCATATTATTGTATACCTTAGGCTTTCAAACTTTAAGGTTTTATAGTTTATAAAGAACAGTATGGCAATTAAAACACTTAAAACAAGCATTGTTACTTTAGTAAAGCACAAAAACAATACAAGACTTAAAAGAATTTTAAACCTGTTTATTGAGATGTTTTTATAATTCAGAATAAACTCATATATAACATATGGTGTTATTAAAAAAACTATTAAATCTGGAGATGGTGTGTTTACAAATTGCATAAAAAATAAGCTGAAGACTAAAACCAGTCCCAAAAAAAAATCCTGTTTAGTTTCGTTTTTGTGAAGTTTTTCAACGAAAAGAAGTCCTAATAAAACAAATACAAAGCCATTAATATCATTAAAACGGTTAGAAATAAATGGAAAGTTAAAACCAGCTTGTAGGGTATGCCACGAGGAGTTCTGCCCTAAAAACACATGTAAATTAGCAAGACCCTTTACATAACCAAATTCATTAATCCATTTTATGGTTTGTATATAGTAAGATTCATTATCAATCAAATAGGGCGCTGTGGCACTTTGCGCTAATGCTAGTAGAAATACTAAACCAAATAATATTTTATATTGAATTTTAAATGCTTTAAATGTATAAAGCGCAGTATTTAAGTATTGAGCTATGTCTTTCTTAAAAATAAACGTAAGGATTAAATTTAAGATTAATATAACCACATAATATTCAATGTGGATTCTAATAAAAAAAGCAGCACCAGAAGTGATTATAGTATAAAGAAAAAGGCCTAAAATTAAATGTATTGTAACATGGCAATCATTAATTTTTAGAAGTTTTCTAAAAACAAAACCCCAATTAAGGGATGTAAATGCAATATAAATCCAGCTTAGAACAATAAGAAGCATTTGGTTGTTTGGTTTCTTTCAAAGGTATAGATAAATCTTAAATAGAACTTCTCTTTACTTTTTTTGTTCAATTATAACGAAATAAAAAAGGCATATGTCAAGTTTTTTTAGAGCCATTATTTGTATGCAATAAAATAACTACAAGAGTAGTAATTCCAATCCTTTTTCACGAAATAGAAACTGTTGGGATAAGTTCATTTATTAATTCATTAGTAAACGATGTTTTCAACTAAAAAAAATACAACGATACGCTCAAATAATGATACAATAGTAAATAAGTATCAATAGGGCTTGCAACTACATCTTTATTTTTAAATCTTTGTATTAATTTCGTATTTTGCGAAACTGAAAAAATAACTATAAACTAAAAATATTTTTTATGGCATTTGACATTGAAATGATAAAAGGAGTTTACTCCACAATGGCCGAACGAGTTGATAAAGCCCGTGAGGTTGTTGGAAAGCCTTTAACGCTTTCTGAGAAAATATTATATAATCACTTATGGGACGGAAACCCTACTAAGGCATTTGTGAGAGGAAAGGATTATGTTGATTTTGCTCCAGATAGAATTGCATGTCAAGATGCTACAGCTCAAATGGCATTGTTACAGTTTATGCAAGCTGGAAAAAGTAAAGTAGCTGTACCAACTACAGTACATTGCGATCATTTAATACAAGCTAAGGAAGGCGCTGCAACCGATTTAAAACATGCCAATACAGTAAGCAGTGAGGTGTTTGATTTCTTAGAATCGGTTTCAAATAAATATGGTATTGGGTTTTGGAAACCAGGTGCAGGTATTATTCATCAAGTAGTATTGGAAAATTATGCATTTCCAGGTGGAATGATGATTGGTACAGACTCCCACACCGTAAACGCGGGTGGTTTAGGTATGGTTGCTATTGGTGTTGGTGGCGCAGATGCTGTTGATGTAATGGCTGGTATGGCCTGGGAGTTAAAATTCCCTAAATTAATAGGTGTAAGGTTAACCGGTAAGTTATCGGGTTGGACGGCACCAAAAGATGTAATTTTAAAAGTAGCCGAAATTCTTACCGTAAAAGGAGGAACTGGTGCAATAGTAGAATATTTTGGTCCTGGTGCACTGGCAATGTCTTGTACAGGAAAAGGCACCATTTGTAATATGGGCGCAGAAATTGGTGCTACAACATCTACATTTGGTTACGACGATTCTATGGAGCGTTATTTACGTGCAACAGACAGAGAAGATGTGGCTGATGCTGCCAATGAAGTTAGACCATACTTAACTGCAGATCCTGAAGTATATGAAAATCCAGAGCAGTATTTCGATCAAGTTATTGAGATTAACCTATCAGAATTAGGCCCATTATTAAACGGTCCTTTCACGCCAGACTTATCAACGCCAGTAGGCTCTGAAATGACTGAAAAAGCTAAGGCTAACGATTGGCCAATAAAAGTAGAGTGGGGATTAATAGGGTCTTGTACTAACTCATCTTATGAAGATTTATCAAGAGCATCGTCTATAGCGCAACAGGCACTAGATAAAGGTTTAAAAACTAAAGCAGAATTTGGTATAAATCCAGGGTCTGAACAAGTACGTTATACTGCAGAACGCGATGGTATTTTAGGAATCTTTGAAAAATTAGATGCTAAAATATTTACAAACGCTTGCGGCCCTTGTATCGGGCAATGGGCGCGCTATTCTGATCCTAAAAATGCACCAAAAAACAGTATTGTGCATTCATTTAATAGAAACTTTGCAAAACGTGCCGATGGAAATCCAAATACGCACGCCTTTGTAGCTTCTCCTGAAATTACAGCAGCTATCGCTATAGCGGGTCGTTTAGATTTTAACCCGTTAACAGATACTTTAATCAACGAAAACGGTGAAGAAGTAATGCTAGACGAACCAACAGGATGGGAATTGCCACCTAAAGGGTTTGATGTTAAAGATAACGGTTACCTAGCACCGGAAGCAGATGGGAGCCATGTTAATGTTGTAGTTAAGGATGACTCAGAACGTTTACAGCTACTTACACCTTTTGAACCGCTTGGAGATACCATAACAGGTGCTAAGTTACTAATTAAGGCCTTTGGTAAATGTACTACCGACCATATTTCTATGGCTGGACCTTGGTTACGCTTCAGAGGACACTTAGATAATATTGCCAACAATACCTTAATTGGTGCAGTAAACGCATTTAACCAAAAAACCAACTTTGTTAAAAACCAATTAACAGGTGAGTATGGTGGCGTACCAGATGTACAGCGCGAATACAAAAAAGCGGGGATTAAAACTGTAGTAGTTGGAGACCATAACTATGGTGAAGGTTCATCTAGAGAGCATGCTGCAATGCAACCACGCCATTTGGGAGTTGCCGCAGTAATCGTAAAATCGTTTGCTCGTATTCATGAAACAAACTTGAAAAAGCAAGGTATGCTAGGGCTTACTTTTGATAACGAAGCAGATTACGATTTAATTCAAGAAGATGATACGTTCAACTTCTTAGATTTAAACGAATTTGCGCCAGATAAGCAACTCACTTTAGAAGTAGTTCATACCGATGGCAGTAAAGATGTAATTAAGCTAAACCATACGTACAACGATGCGCAAATAGCATGGTATAACGAAGGTTCTGCGCTTAATTTAATTAAGAAGCAAAACGCATAATTTTTTTTAAAATATGTATATTAAAAAATCCAGTCTGAAAGGGCTGGATTTTTTAGTTTTAACCTGATTTTGTTTTTAAAGATATTGTTTCTTAAATACTTATAAAATAAGGGGCTTTTAAATGGCGCACAACTTCAGCGCATATAACGAATATCCAACGGTAAACCAAGTTATCCATTTATTCCCATAAAATTAAGTACACCCATACAAGTTTCAAACTAGTTTTAAAAGCAATAATTGCTTCTTCTGTACCATCAAAATTGTATTTTTACAAAAATTCTCAGAATGAACTCAAGACAAAATCAACTAAAGGCGTTTGATAGATTATTAACCATAATGGACGAGCTACGGGAACAGTGCCCGTGGGACAAAAAACAAACCATGGAAACGCTTCGCCATTTAACTATTGAAGAAACTTATGAACTTGGTGACGCCATTTTGGATAACGATTTAAATGAAGTAAAAAAAGAGCTCGGGGATGTACTTTTACACATTGTATTTTATTCTAAAATTGGGAGTGAAACCAAAGATTTTGATATTGCTGATGTGTGCAACTCTATCTGCGAAAAACTCATTAACCGTCATCCACACATTTATGGGGATGTGAATGTTGAAAATGAAGACGACGTAAAGCGAAACTGGGAAAATTTAAAATTAAAAGAGGGTAAAAAAAGTGTGCTTGAAGGCGTGCCTAAAAGTTTGCCCGCTTTGGTGAAAGCCAATAGAATTCAAGAAAAAGTAGCTGGTGTAGGTTTTGATTGGGAACAGCCAGAGCAAGTTTGGGAAAAAGTACAGGAGGAGTTGCAGGAACTTAATGCCGAAATAAAATCTGGAGACAAAAATGCTATTGAAAGCGAATTTGGAGATGTATTATTTTCTATGGTAAATTACGCTAGATTTTTAAAAATAAACCCAGAAAATGCACTAGAACGTACCAATAAAAAATTCACGAAACGCTTTACATATTTAGAAGAAAAGGCAAAAAAATTAAACAAACCATTATCTGAAATGACCTTGGGAGAAATGGATGTATTTTGGGAAGAAGCAAAGCTTTTGGCAAAATAGACATTGGAAAATCTGTGATTTTCAAATGTTAAAACAGTGAAAAAGCAAAGCTTTTGGCAAAATAAGCATTGGAAAATCTGTGATTTTCAAATGTTAAAACAGTGAAGAAGCAAAGCTTTTGGCAAAATAGACATTGGAAAATCTGTGATTTTCAAATGTTAAAACAGTGAAGAAGCAAAGCTTTTGGCAAAATAGACATTGGAAAATCTGTGATTTTCAAATGTTAAAACAGTGAAGAAGCAAAGCTTTTGGCAAAATAGACATTGGAAAATCTGTGATTTTCAAATGTTAAAACAGTGAAGAAGCAAAGCTTTTGTAAAACTAGGGATTAAAAATCTGTGGTTTTCAACTATAAATAGGGAGCTAAACTATTTTAAAATGAAATTAACAAGATCTAGACTTAAAAATCTCATATTTCTTGCGGCAATAGCACTACTAATTATTCCGCAAACAAGAACGCCTATTCAAGTGTTTTTAAACAAAGGTTTGGCATTGTTCGGTCCGTCTATTGAAGATACTGCTAATTTAAAACATATTACAGATTACAATTGGAGGCTAAAATCTATAAACAACGAGGTTTTAGATTTTAATACTGTGCAGGGAAAAGTAGTACTCATTAATTTTTGGGCAACATGGTGCCCACCATGTATTGCAGAAATGCCAAGTATGAAAGCACTTTATGCAGATTATAAAGATAAAATTGAATTTGTTTTTGTATCAAACGAAAAGCCTAAAACCATAAAGGCATTTTTAACTAAAAACAATTACACTTTTAATGTTTATACACCATTAACAAAGCATCCTGATGTGTTTAATATTAAGGGAATTCCACGAACATTTTTAATTGATACTAATGGAAATATTGTAATAGACAAAACAGGTGCCGCCAATTGGAATAGCGATACTGTGCGACATACAATTGATAGTTTGTTAAATACCGCAAATGCGTTATAAAGTCTTAAAAAACGCTTTTATAAAGCTCCAGGAAAAGAGTGAGGACATAATTTTTAGCTCTTCCCAAAAAGTAGATTCTTCATCTAAAAAACGAAACATTGTTTCTACGCCATTTTTATCATAAAATTGCTGAAAAATCCATTCGCCTTTATGGTTTTCGTCTTTAAGGACCTTTAAAAATACTTTATCGTAAAACCTGTATTTTCTTTTAAATAGCTGTTTGGATGGTATTTTATTGGCTTTAATATTTTCAATAAGTTTAGCTACTTTTTTTTCAGTATGCTTAAAGGAATATCCTGTTGATGGTTTTACCCAACCGCCACCAGTACCAATTTTTGTGATGTTTTTGGTGTTAAAACTATCAAAAGGAAAAGTAGTCATAGGAATATTGCCTTGTTCAGATTCTAAAATCGTGTAAGTGTCAACTTCTAAATATGTTTTAATATACGTTTCAATAAAAGTATCATAAACAGATTCATCAACAATATTTTCAGTAAAATATGTAAATTCAACGAGTGCTTCATATTCAGAAAAAGGCAAAACGTAAGTGAATGTAGTTTGTTGGCCGTCTTTTAAACGGTAATCCATCATAGTAAGTGTATCTGCATTAAAAGTTTTAGTTTCAGTTTTAATAATAATACCCTTAAAATGTTGGTTAATGGTTATGCTTTTGTTTTTAGTATAAAATTCCTTAGGAATTCTACTATCAAACACATGTCCCGCTGTAAATGTTTGATGTTTCGTTTCTACAACAGTTTCTAAACCATCTAGAACCGAAGTTGCTTCATCACTAATAAAATGGATGTTTTCATGATTTTTTAATTTAGATTTGGCATAATTATAAAAATCAATGGCTCTTATCGATTTATAGGTGTAGGGCGAGAGCGTTAAATCGATTGTTTTTTTTGATGAAACAATAGTGGCTTTTTTCCACGTTTTATAAGGTAAATTTAGCCAATATGAAGGATGGGTTTCCCAAAAACTCCAAGTTTTATCATTTTCGGTTTTTGGAGAAGGGTCTATAAGTGCTATTCGCTTGTCCTTAAAGAATGTATCGTCAGCAAATTTTAGCGCCAGTTGTAAACCAGCCAAACCATTTCCAATGATAATGTAATCGAAATGGGAACTATTCGCCATTCCGCATTATTTCTTTTTAAAGTATTTAAAAGGCACAAATAACATCCCAAAGCATTCACCATCGTCTTTTCCTAAGTGTTTATGGTGAATTTTGTGAGCTCTTCGCACACCGCGTGCATACCAGTTATTTGCATTTCTAAACATCTTGAAACGCTGGTGTATAAAAATATCGTGTACAATAAAATACGACAAGCCATAAGCAAAAATGCCCAAACCAATAGGTAGCCCTGGCCAAAAACTGGCGTATTTCCAAAGTAAAAAGAAACCAATACTCACCACTGCGTAAAAAATAAAAAATGCATCGTTACGCTCAAACCAACTGTCGTGGTCTTTATGGTGGTGGTCTTTATGTAAGCTCCATAAAAATCCGTGCATAATGTATTTATGCGTAAACCACGCCATAAATTCCATAAAACAATACGTGCCTAAAAAAATAAGAATCCAATAAACTGTTTGCATAGTATAAAATTACATTAAATTTAATTGATATTTTACATAACTGCGCATTAGAAGCTCAATTTTTTTTGGATTAGAAACTCTAATACGAGTATCTTTTATTTGTAGTGCGGGTGTTTTTTTAAGTTTCTTTAAAAGTTGACTGTAGTATCGGTACGCCATAAAAACACCAAACTTGGCTTCCATAGGTAGTTTTTTTATGCCACTTAAACCTTTTTCAAAATCACTTTCTATATCGTCAATAATTTGTTGTTTAGAATTTTCATCTAAATTATTTAGGTCTACATTAGGGAAGTAACTTCTGTTTAATTCATTAAAATCTGCCTTAATATCTCTTAGAAAGTTTACTTTTTGAAATGCAGACCCCAAGGACATTGCAGTGTCTTTTAGTTCGTTGTATTTTTCTTCATCACCTTTTACAAAAACCTTTAAGCACATTAACCCCACTACATCTGCAGAACCATAAATATAAGCCTTATACTCTTCTTCAGAGAGGTAATCTTTTTTGTGCAGGTCTAAACGCATACTTTTCATAAAGGCATCAACCATGCTTTTATCAATATTGTAGGTGTGATATGTGTGTTGAAATGAGTTTAAAATAGGATTTAAGCTTATTTTGTGTTTTAAGGCATGTTCTAAATCGGTAGTAAAATTTTCAAATAATTCGGCTTTATCAAAATCGTGAAAAGAATCCACAATTTCATCGGCAAACCTTACAAATCCATAAATATTATAAATATGCATTCTTATGGAATTCGATAGCATTTTTGTAGCTAATGAAAACGAAGTGCTGTAACTTCTTGTTACTACTTTACTGCAATTGTATGAAACGGTATCAAATAATGCTTTCATTATTAATTATGGTGTTTGTTAATAAGTTGTGCCACTAATTTACCAGAAATTAGTGATGGTGGAACTCCTGGACCTGGAACCGTAAGTTGCCCTGTAAAGTAAAGGTTATTAACTTTTTTACTTTTTAATTTTGGTCTTAAAAAGGCTGTTTGAGATAGCGTATTGGCCATTCCGTAAGCATTTCCTTTGTAAGAATTATATTCTTTTATGAAATCCCTAACACAGAAGGAATCTTTAAATATAATATTATTTAGCACATCTTGTTTTGTTAATTTTTGAAACCTCGACATTATAATATCGAAATATTGTGCCCTTATTTCATTTGTATCCTCAATTCCAGGGGCAATTGGGATTAGAAAAAAACCAGTTTCGCAGCCTTCAGGAGCCATAGATGCATCTGTTACCGAAGGAAAATTAGCGTAAAATAACGGATCTTCTGGCCATTGTGGATTATCGTAGATTTCTTCGGCATGCGTTTCAAAGCTAGTATCGAAGAATAAATTGTGGTGTTCTATATTTTTTAATTTTTTATTGAATCCAATATAAAACAATAGTGAAGAAGGAGCAAAAGTTTTTTTAGCCCAATATGCCTCAGAGTATTGTCTGTATTTTTCATCCAATAAAGTTTCAGAATGGTGATAATCTGCACCGCTTAAAACAACATCAAATGTTTTTGTTTCACCATTTACTATTATAGATTTAGCATGTTTATCCTCAACATTTATTTTTTCTATGTTGCTGTTAGTGTAAAATTTAACCCCTAAACTTTCAGCAAGATTCTTCATAGCTTTAATAACTTCATACATGCCACCTCTAGGGTGCCAAGTGCCCAAACCAAAATCGGCGTAATTCATAAAACTATAAAACGATGGTGTATTGCTTGGTTTAGCTCCAAGAAATAGCACAGGAAATTCTAACGTAGAAATTAGCTTAGGATTTTTAAATTTTTTACGAACATCACCGCTAATTGTCTTAAAAAACTGGTCTACTCTTGTTGCAGTTTCTGGTGTTATTAATTCAAACGGAGAAATACCAGGCTTTAAAACTACTTTATTTATAGCGATATCGTAATTTGTTGCAGCTTTATTGATAAACTGCCTTAAAGGTTTAGAGCTTCCTGGTTCTATACGTTCAAACTCAGCACAAATTTTGTCCATGGTATCACCAATGGTAATTATTTCGTCCTTAAAAAAAATTTTGTAAGCGGGACTTAACTTGTCTAACACATAATAATCGGATGTTGATTTTCCGAAGTCATTAAAAAACTTCTCAAAAATATCGGGCATCCAGTACCAACTAGGGCCAATATCAAAAGTGAAACCTTCTTTTTTTAGCTGTCTCGCACGACCTCCTACTGTATTATTTTTTTCGAAAACGGATACATCAAAACCTAATTGTTTTAAATAACAACTAGCGGATAGTGCGGAGAATCCTGAGCCTATTATAGCGATTGTTTTGTTCATTGTTTAACAAATGTAATAAAAAGTTAAACAAAAATAAATGAATTTATAAATCTTTAACTAAGTTTTCTATGGAATTGTATAAAGTAATGCGTTCAGGTATTTTAGCATCTTCGTCTAGACCTATTAATTTGGGGCCTAGAAGTAGTAAATCAGTTCTATCGTTATTTAAAAGCAAATCATCAAAATCCTTCAAATATTTTGGGATTTCACTAAGTTCAGGGTTTACGGTAAAGTACGATATGAATGTAATTTCATTAAAAAATTCTAAAACGCTAACTAAGCTAGACATTGGCACGCTCTCACCTAAAAATATGGTATGGTAGCCTTTGCTCCTTAACTCGTAATTTATAAATAAAAGGCCAATATCGTGTACTTCGTTATCTGGTAAATATAAAATAAATGTTTTAGATTCAGGTTTTGGCTCTAATATTTGTAGGCGTTCTATGTTAATTAGTATTTTTTGCTTTATGTGAGACGTTAAAAAGTGCTCGTGTGCAGGAGTAATAGTATCGGTTTGCCACAATAAACCTATTTCGTTAAGCAGGGGCAAAAACACATCGTAAAACACTTTTTTAAACGACTTGTGCTCTATCAAATTATTATAAGTATTATAAAATAAAACTTGATCGAAATTGAGCATTGAAAGTTTAAACGCATTAATGGCGTGGTCTTCTACCTTGGCTCTAGAAGCTATTTCCCTTACTTTTATGGGGATTTCACTTTCCGAGAGTTTTGCTATTTTAGAAATTTTGTATCCATTATTGTTCAAAAAGGATATATTAAGTAATTTTTGCAAACTCGCTAAGCTGTAACTTCTAATATTGGTATCGCTTCTATTAGGACGCAACAAATTATAACGCTTTTCCCATATTCTAATGGTGTGAGCCTTAATACCTGTTAGGTTTTCTAAATCCTTAATACTAAAATTAACCTGTATATTGTTCATCAAAAATTAATTTTTCTTAAACAAAATTACAAATAGATTATGACAAATCACTACAAAAGGATTTAAAATTTTAAAAATTAACACTTAATTTTTATCGTTTTATTGAATAACTTACTAAAATTGACTAATTATGAATGCTTTAGCCTAGTATTTTTAGAATATGAAAACCCTTTGATACTGCTAGATTATTAAGTATTTTTGAAGGGTAATTGCCAACTTCTTTTATTTAAAATTTTTATAGGTATAATTTATGCGTTTAGTCTTTTTAATTTTAACACTTTTAGTATGTTTTTCCTGTAAAAATGACAAATCGGAATATGTTGACATTCAAGATTTTGAGGAAAAAACCTTCGCGTCTACGGCGCAAATCCCAGACGATCACTTTTTAGGTGACGCAGCCTGTAAATCTTGCCATAAAGAGGCGTTTAAAGATTGGAAAGGCTCCCATCATGACAAAGCGATGCAAATTGCTACAGATTCTACTATATTGGGAGATTTTAATAATAAAACGTTTACCAGCCAAGGTATAACATCGCGATTCTTCCAAAAAAATGGTGAGTTTTATGTAAATACAGAAGGACGAGACGGTAAGTACCACGATTATAAAATTGAATATACCTTTGGTATTACGCCCTTACAACAATACATAGTTAAGTTTCCTGATGGGCATTACCAATGTTTAAGAACTGCTTGGGATACCGAAAAAAATAAGTGGTTTGATTTATACCCAGATTTTAAAGTGGTGCACTCTGAGTGGCTGCACTGGTCTAGAGGCGGATTAAATTGGAACAATATGTGTGCCGATTGTCATTCTACTAATGTTAGAAAAAATTACGATATAGAAACTCATAGCTATGATACAAAATATGCGCTTATTAATGTAAGTTGTGAAGCATGCCACGGTCCTGGTAAAGCCCACGTAGAAAATGCAAATAGGTTAGGAGCGGCCTATAAAGTTGCAGGTGATTTGAAAATGACTTTTAATACAGAGCCTAAACAATTAGTTGATGATTGCGCCAGATGCCATGTAAGAAGGGAGCAATACACTAAATTTTATAATTTTGAAGGTACTTTTCTGGATCATTATTTTCCTCAAGTGTTAGTAAATAATTTGTATCATCCAGATGGGCAAATTTTAGATGAGGTTTACGTATATGGTTCTTTTCTTCAAAGTAAAATGTATCAAAATAACGTTACGTGCACCAATTGCCATAATCCACACTCATTAAAATTAAGGTTTGAGGGAAATAAACTCTGCGCCCAATGCCATGATACCAAAGTTTACGAAGCGCCTTCTCATCATTTTCATGACATGAATTCAGAAGGCGCCCAATGTATAAACTGCCATATGACGGGTAAAATTTACATGGGTAACGATTATCGTAGAGACCACAGTTTTAGGATTCCAAGACCAGATTTAAGCTTAAAATATGGCACCCCCAATGCTTGTGTACAATGCCATACCGATAAAGATGATGCCTGGGCTTGGGAACATTATCAGAAAACACATGGCACACCAAAATCCAAACATTTTTCAGAGCTACTAGCCCCGGGTTTAACAGGAGATCCACATGGGTTCGAAAAATTACTAGAATTATCAAAAGATACTATTTATCCAGAAATAGCTAGGGCATCTGCTGTTACAGCCATGACCAATTACATGGATGAAAACACAATAAATACAATGCTATCGTTTTTAAATGACGAATCGCCTATTGTAAGAGGAGCAACAATTGATGCGTTAGGCGACATGTATACAGCAGATTATGCTACATATTTCCTCCCTTTACTTAATGATAAAAAGCGTAGCGTTAGGGTAAAAGCTTTTATGGCTGTGGCTGTTTTAAATGAATTTCAAATACCAGAAGCTTATAAGGAAGTTTACAAAAAAGTAGAGGAAGAGTTTAATGCACAAATTGAAGTTACAGGCGATTTTTCTGGTGGTAGAGCAAAAAAAGCATCGTATTATCTAAAAAAAGGAGATGTTGTAAATGCAATTTCATGGTACGAAAAAGCGCTGGAAATAGATAACTTGAATAATATAATACGTATGAATTTAGCAAATTTATACTATCGTAATAAAGAGTTTGATAAAGCTGAAAATGCATTTAAACTTGTTATAGAGCAAGAACCAGAATTCTCGCAAACTTATTACTCTTATGCTTTGTTGTTGGCAGAATTAAATAGGGTGGAAGAGGCCATTAAACAAATGGAACTAGCCATAAAACATACGCCAAACAATGTTAGGTTTTATTATAATTTAAGTTTGTTGTACGATAAAATAAATAAACTTAAAAAAGCAGAACAGATAGCTGCCAAAGGTTTAAAAATAGCACCAGATAACGAGAGTTTACTATATGTTTTGGCTTATGTTTACCAAAAAAGTGGACAATTTAGTAAGGCTACAAATGTAGCCTCTAGGTTGGTGCAACTTTACCCTAATAATCAACAATACCGTACCTTTTACAATCAATTAAAAGCTTTAAAATAGTTTTACTAAATAGCTGCGATTGTTTCGTGTAAAAATAAAATTTTAAAAATATAAAGGTGTAAATACTAAAAACAAGAGTGCACACGAGAAGATTCGAACTTCCACATCCTAAACGGATACTGGCCCCTCAAGCCAGCGCGTCTACCAATTCCGCCACGTGTGCTTATTTAAAAAAGTACGCTAAAATAGAAAAATTAGGCGAGATAGCTTAAATTTTTTTCGCCAAATTCAGAACATAGTATTACTTCTTAATTTGGCAGAAATCTGTAATACAATTAAAGATTTGTTATATGTATGTTGTAACTACTTCAATGCCTGTTTTGTAAAATTTAATCTTAAAAAATTTAATAGGTAGTATTTTACTTTAATAAATGTAAAGTATTGTAAACACTGCGTTTATTTGTAAATAATTTCAGTTTTGTTATTCAATAAAAAGGATAAAAAAATAATTCCAAAAATAAATAAGATATAGATGGGTTAATTGCGATATACTAAAAATAGTATTATATTTCGCAGTATTTTAGGTTGTAAAAATTCTACACAATTAAGTTTAAATTTAATTAATCATTTTTATAAAAATTACGTTTTCATAAAGCTTAGTTTCACTATTAAATGTTTAAATATTAAATTGTATAACGAGAGTATTTTGCCCTAACCAATTAAGCCAACCAACTAAAGTTTTAAAATGAAATCTAGAATATACATTACATTATCCTACTTTTTGCTTTGTAACCTTTTATGTGCACAGTTTAATAACCTTAAGTTTGAAAATTTAGATACAACTGAGGGATTATCAAGTAGTACTTGTTTTGAAATTTTTCAAGATAAGGAAGGTTTTCTGTGGTTTGGAACAATTGATGGTCTTAATAAATACAACGGATACGAATTTGAAGTCTTTAGATCGATTTTGAACGATCCACATTCCATAAGCAATAATAGAATAAATGTAATAGAAGAAGATAACGAAGGCAATTTATGGATAGGAACAAACAACGGACTAAACCTGTATAACAAAAGAACTAATAAATTTTTACGTATAGATTTATATAAACAATTATCGCTCTCTAACAGTAATCAAAAAATTATAAACGATCTTTTGTACGATTCCATTAGTAACCATCTATGGGTGGCAACAAACAATGGTGTTATAAAAATAGTGTTGCAAGACGATGCCTCTAACTACGAAAATTTTAAGTTTTCTTATTATATAAATGATGAAAACAACCCTAGCTCTCTAGATAACAATACAGCCAATGTAATTTTACTAGATGAAAACAACAGTATTTGGGTAGGTACCAATGGGGATTATTTAAACCATTATAATACAGGTAAAGATAATTTTGAGCGTATTTTAATTAATAATAAAAAGCCTTATGAGCTAAACCATATACCTAAAAAGGTTTTTATTGATTCTGATGGGGATTTTTGGATAGGTAACGATTTTTCTAATCTCATACTATGGAATAGAGCTAGTAATACCTTTAGGCATGTGTCGATGGTAGAAAATACCACCCCAATTTTAGGAATACACCAAGACAAAGGAGGGCTATTTTGGGTATCTACAGATGTTAACGGTATTTATTTGTTTGAAAAGAAATCCCTTAAGGTAAAACAACATATAGTAAATAACCCCTCAGACCCGTTTTCGCTTCCAAATAACAAACCTTCTAAAGTTTTTGTTGATAGAAAAGGTATTTATTGGATAGGGAGTTATGATAAAGGTGTAAGTAAATTCGATCCATCAAAAAACCTATTTGGTCATTATTATTACAAACCAGGCGAACCTAATGGTATGAGTGAAAAAACAGTACAATCTGTTTTACAAGACTCAAAAGGGAGAATTTGGATAAGTGCTTATAACGGAGGTCTCAATTTATTTCTAGAGAAAAACAACAGTTTTAAGCATTACGGGAATAATGGAAAAAAAGAGACCTCATTAAGTTCCACAAAAATATTATATACGTTTGAGGGTAGCGATGGCAACATATGGGTGTGTACCTTAGATGGAGGTCTAAATAAGTTTAACCCAAATAATAAGACTTTTAAGCACTATTTACATAATGCTTCAGACACCTTAAGTATTGCTCAAAACTCCGTTTGGACTGGTGTTGAGGATTCTAAAAAAAGATTGTGGTTTGGTTTAAGAACGCAAGGTATAAGTTTGTATAACCCAAAAACTCAAAATTTTCATAATTATAAAAATACGTTTTCAACCAAAAATGGGTTAGTAAGCAATAATATTCTATTCACTTTTATAGATTCTAAAAACCGTTTATTAATAGGAACTTTCTTGGGTTTAAATGTTTTAGATCTTAATTCTTTAAATGAGGATGTGCCATTAGAAATTAAATTCACTCATATTAAAGGTAAAGGCATTGAAGAAACAGGGATAAACCATATAACGGAAGACCACTTAGGCAATATTTGGTTGGGTGCCGATAGCGGCGTACATAAACTTAATGCGTCTTTAGAGTTGGTAAAATCGTATTCATCTCAAGATGGGCTTCCCAATAACTTAGTTGTTGGCATTCAAGAAGATAATAATCATAATTTATGGATAAGTACAAAAGGAGGTATATCTTTATTTAATCCACGAACAAATCAGTTTAAAAATTTTAACTCCCATGATGGTTTACAAGGGTTGGAGTTTCAAAGTAAATCTATTGAGAAAACTAAAGATGGAAGAATTATTGTTGGTGGAATAAACGGATTTAATATTTTTCATCCAGATAATATTAAAGAGAGCGATTCAGTAAACCTTCAACCAAAAATTGTAAACTTTAAGCTAAATAATAAGACCGTTATTTCTGGTGACTCTATAAATGGTAGGGTTCTTTTAAGAAAACATATATCGCAAACAGATAATTTACAGCTAAACTACGATGAGAATTATATCTCATTTGAATTTCTTGCCCTTAATTTTGATAATCCAGAGAACGTACAGTATGCATACAGAATGCAGGGTTTAGATGAAGAGTTTATAAATGTTGGCTCCAATAGAACTGTAAACCTCTCTAACCTAGAATATGGCGATTATACTTTTGAGGTTAGAGCATCGGTAGATGGAGAGTGGAGTAAAGCATCTGTAGCATCGCTTAACATAGAAATTTTGCCACCATATTGGAGAACTTGGTGGGCATATTTAATTTACCTGATAATTGGTGCTGCTATTTTTTGGATTATTGTACATTATTATACCCTAAAAGTTCAAGAAAAGCAACAGCACGAGTTAGACCAAATGAAACTTAAATTCTTTGTAAACGTATCTCATGAATTTAGAACACCATTAACACTAATTTTAAATCCTGTAGATAAAATACTTTCTAACTTTAATAACGATACAGAAACCATAAAGCAGTCTGCACAATCAATACAGCGAAGTGCCAGAAGGCTATTACATTTGGTTAACCAATTACTCGATTACAGAAAGATGGATGCAGGCATGGCGCCATTAAGGTTGCAAAAAGGCGATATTGTTAAGTTTAGTAAGGACATTTTTTTGCTGTTTAAAGACATAGCCTTTAAAAAACAAATTGTTTATAATTTTAATTCTAATGCCGATTCTATTACAGGAAATTTTGATTTTGATAAGGTAGAGAAGATAACTACCAATTTAATTTCAAACGCCCTAAAGTTTACAAATAGCGGTGGTGAAATTAGTGTATCTATTAATAAAATAAGAGATGAAAAAAGCACCACTTTAGGGGCCTTTTTCAAAAAGAAGATATCGGGAGATTATATTGAAATTATTGTGGAAGATACAGGTATAGGTCTTGATAAGGAACAGCAAAACAATATTTTTTCTCGATTTTATAATGTAAAAAATGATAAATCTGGTACAGGAATAGGCTTAAATTTTACCAAAGCATTGGTAGAGATTCATCAAGGCGATATTTCATTTGAAAGTCAACTAAACGTAGGTACTAAATTTATTGTAAAATTACCTATAGATTTAGAATCTAAAACAGAAAAAGCAGCAAATATTAAAGATGAATTTTTAATAAATACATTTAATGCTTTAGAATATGATATGCTTACATCTGATGATGAGGTAGTTGCCGCAAATAGCGTTGAAAAAGATACGTCTAAAAAACCCGTTGTACTCATTGTTGAAGACAATAAAGAGCTAAGAGTTCATTTATCTAACGATTTAAAAGGACATTATCTTGTAAAAGAAGCTGTAAATGGAGAGCAAGGGTTAAAAATGGTAAAGAAAATTATGCCAGATATAGTTATTAGCGATGTTATGATGCCTAAAATGGACGGTTTTAAAATGTGCGAACTACTTAAAACAGATTTTGATACCTGCCATATACCAATTATTCTGTTAACAGCTAAAACATTAGATGAAGATAGGGTGCAAGGATACAATCAAGGGGCAGACGGTTACATATCCAAGCCTTTCGTAACAAGTGTATTAAGGGCGAGAATAGATAATTTATTAGAAGCTAAGAGAAGGTTAAGAAAACGTTTTTCTGAAATTGGTGGGGCATTTATATCTCATGAGATTACTACCAATAATTTAGATGAAGTCTTTCTAGATAAAGCTACAAAAATTGTAATGGATAATATAACACAAGTAGATTTTAAACAAGAACAGCTTTTAAAGGAAATGGGTATTGGTCGCTCACAATTTTATAGAAAAATAAATTCCCTAACAGGTAGTAATCCAAGTAATTTTATACGTACTATACGGTTACGTTATGCCTCAGAGTTATTATTGCAACAGCGTTACTCTATAAAAGAAGTAACCCATATGTCTGGGTTTAATTCTACGGCTTATTTTAGTAAAACCTTTCGAGAGTTATTTAATGTAACTCCCAGTCAGTTTGTTGAGCAGAACAAAAAAGATAGCTAACATAAACAGTATTTTTATTTTTAATAGTGCGCTACCAACTTTCCTGTAATAATGTCTCTCACTTTTAATTAAAAACGCAACTAACCTTTAAAAAATTAAATACTTAGAATATATGAATAAGATATTCTAAAAATAGCATGTTAAATTTTTATTTAAAGCTATTTAAAAAGTAAAATATTCAATATTTAACAATCTACAACGATATAGTGTTTTTTTTATGTTAAAAGAACTATAATTTATCTCTAAAGAGCAATAATTTATATAGGTAAAACACCTGCTTTCTTAAGTTTGTCTTAAAATATTGTTAATGAAAACCAAAATTTTATGGTTTTTAGAAATTAGTATTATCAACCAATTTTTTAACTATAATAATTTAAATTAATAATTAAGTATGGCAAAACAATTAAAGCACAAAAAAGTTATAATTATGATGCTCATAATTATGACTGCTTTTGGATGTAAACCAGATCCACTAGAATATGCGCGTCCAGATAACTTAGTAGGGACAATCTATCCGCAATTAGAGGCATTAGGTACATTTAATTATTATCTTCAGGCATTGGAGAAAACAGAATACAAGGACCCCTTAACCAAAGGTGGGTCGTGGACTGTATTTGCACCAACCGATGAGGCCTTCGAAAAATTTATGCAAAAAGAAGGTTATGCAAACCTTGAGGCTATTCCAGCTGAAAGAATCGAAAACATTATTAAATACTCTATAATAATTGATGCTTGGAATACTACCACTCTAACATATTATTACAGGGGGTTTTATGAGGGTAATTCATTTAAACGCAGAACTCAATACCAAGACCCTGTAGTTGAAGTTGATGCTTCAGATTATCCTTTCTTAATGGAAGAACCAGATCCAGGAAAGTACTTAATAGATACAAGTAACGGAAGAATTAAAACAATCAGTTATTTCTTAGATTCTTATTTTGATGTGAAACCCTCAACGGAAACCTCTGATTATAATTATATGTTCCCAGGTAAACAGCATGAACAGGGTGATATGAAAGTTTTTGAAGCCCATGTAGAACAAACAAATATTATTGCTGAAAACGGTATGATATATGCTTTAGACGAAGTAATAGAGCCGAGAAAGAATTTATATCAAAACCTTTCTTCTGAAGAATATGGTGGTAAATACAGCACTTTTAAAAGGTTGTTAGAGCGTTTTGCTACTATTAATTATGTAGGTGACGAGGAAAATCCTGAGACTGGTGAAATAGAAGAAATACATAGATTAAATTTCGCCACTGGAATTACCCAGAATTTGTTGCCATTTAATCCAAACGAAGAAAACTACCCAAGATTATTAAGTAATGTAGATAGAACACTAGCAAATAGTACCGGTCTTTTAGTGCCAACAAATGATGCGTTACAAAATTATTTGGATGGAGATAATATTCTAGGTCAGTTTTACGACTCCTACGATGATATGCCTCTAGATGTATTAGGTAAGTTCTTAAAACCTTTTTTCTTTGCAAACTTCTGGGATATATGTCCAAGTAACTTTGGTCAGTCTTTTAATGTTGCTTTAAACTTAGTTGATTATAAAGAAGAAGACGTTGTAGATAAAAAATTCTGCAGTAATGGTTTCTTCGCAGGTATAAATACGGTCTATACTAACGATAGTTTTGCCACCAGTATGGGACCTCTTTTATTAGATCCAGATTATACCATTATGCTTAAAGCTGTACAGGAGTTGGGTATAGATAATGCTTTACAAAGCCAAGGTATTGATTTTTCTGTATTTGGAATAAGAAATGACCAATTTGTTAATATAGCAGATCCTAATAGTGCTTCAAGAAAGATAACAGTAGTTGATTTTGAACCAGACCTATCTATCATTTATATGCAAGTTGATGGAGACCCTGTTGAATCGAACAATAGAGTATATCCAGACCCAAATTCTTCAAACCCAAGTTCTTCAGATATTAATTATGTTACAACAACACTAAAAGATATTGTTTTAAATCAAATTGTAGAAGAAGCAATAGATTTTAATTCAAACAACTATTACGTTACAAAAAGTGGCGAATACATCTATGCTTCTGGCGGTAAAATAGCTGGTGGAGGTGATATACAAAACGGCTCACAGTTAGATATAGTATCTGTTCGAGAAACTGATAATGGTAAATTTTACGAAATGAGCGGCGCTATTGAAAGACCATTGCAGTTCACATATTCTGCGTTGGTTGATAATGCCGCATCGTTCTCAATGTTTATTCAGGTTCTTGAAGGTGCAGAAGCTGTAATACCTATACCTGGTTCTGAAGATAAATTGATAAACCTTTTAAACTTACAAAAATCCTTTACGTTGCTAGCTCCTAATAACGATGCTGTAACCCAAGCTATAAGTGATGGTGTTATACCTAGTCCAGACCCAAGTTATCTAGAAGGGCTAGATCCTTTGGAGTTGGCTACAGCTAAGAAAAACCTTTTAGATTTTGCTAAGAAGCACTTTATACAACAAGCCATTCCTGCTGACGGAAGATTAACAGGAAGTTTCCCGTCATTATACTTTGATAGAGTGATTGATTTTGTTCCGGTTTATGATGAGTTTATTGTAGAAAACGATAAAGCAACATCAACTCTAACATTAACAAATACCGTAACAGGCAACGCAATAACTACGAGCGGAATCTCAAATCTGTTGTCGAAAAAGGTGGTAATACACGAAATAGATAATTATATAAAATAACTAACCAACAAACTAAAAGTTTATAAAATATGAAGGATAAATATAGGTCATATTCGTATGTCTTAGTGGTAATATGTATGTTGCTATCAGTATACAGCATGTCTGCACAAGAAAAGGTTATTATATCTGGAACTATCACCTCAGAGGCAGATGGTTTACCTCTTCCTGGAGCAACTGTTGGTGAAAAAGATAAAGATAATCGAATTATAAATGGTGTAGCCACAGATTTTAACGGCAATTATTCAATCGCACTTAAAAATCCGAATAATACCTTAACTTACTCTTACGTTGGTTTTGTTACAAAAGAGATAGTACCTGGTAATAGAACAACAATTGATGTTGTATTAAAAGAAGATATTGCCGAATTAGATGTAGTTCTCGTTCGAGGTGTAAAAAAGGTTTTCAATGGAGAACTCGAAGTAACTAAACGAAGAACAGCTACAGCTATCGAGACCATTTCCACCAAAGAAATCAGTGAAACAGTATCAGCTGGAATTGTAGATCAATTACAAGGACGCTTAAGTGGAGTAGATATCGTTGCTAATTCTGGAGAACCCGGTGCAGGTATGTCCATTCGTATTCGTGGTACATCATCGTTAAACGCGTCTGCTGAACCATTAATTGTTATAAATGGGGTGCCTTTTGAAACAGAAATTGACGAACTTTTCGATTTTGGATCAGCCGATGAGCAACAGTATTCTGCACTAATAGGTGTTTCTCCTGATGATATTGAAGAAATATCAGTACTAAAAGATGCAGCAGCAACTGCATTATTTGGCTCCAGAGCAGCAAATGGGGTTCTTTTAATTAAAACCAAACGTGGTACAAGAGGCCCTGCTAGATTTAGTTATAGCGCTAGAGCCACTGTGGGATGGCAGCCAGAAGGTATACCTATGTTAAACGGAGACCAATATTCCACACTCATAAAAGACGAACTCATAGCGGTTAATAGCGAGCTTGAGGTGCCGCAGATAGAATTCGACCCTGAGTATGAGTTGTTCAATTTGTATAATAAAAATATTAATTGGATTGACGAAATCACCCAAACAGGGACAACACAAGAACATTTTCTTGGAGTTTCTGGTGGTGGAGCAAAATCATCATACCGAGTTTCTGCAAGTTATAAAGATCAGTTAGGAACAACAATAGGAAGTGCCTTTAAACTATTTACTGCTAGAGCTATATTAGACTATAATATTTCAGATAAAATAAGTATTTCCTCAGAGTTGTCATATAGTCATGGATCTCTAGATAGGTCTTATGCTAGAGATGGAAGTTTAGGGCAACAGGCGCTTAGAGCTTTAGCGCTTATTAAAATGCCAAACCAATCTATTTATCAAGTGGATGAAAACGGTAATCTAACCGATCAATTCTATACGCCAATTAATGCCTTTCAAGGTAATGGCGTAGAGTATTACAACCCGGTAGCTATGGCGAGGCTTTCTCGAAATAATACCGAAAATAATAGAATAACTCCAATATTTAGGTTTAACTATAAACCCATTACATCCTTAGAGTTTCGTTCCATTATTTCGTTAGATATTAATGTAGACAAAACTTCTAGATTTGTACCAGAGCAAGCTCTAGGAGCAGCTTGGACTAATTCGGCAGCAAATAGATCTACGTTTGGAGATGCAGAGTTCTTTGTTTTCAGAACAGATAACCGCTTAAATTGGACTCCAGATTTCGGTACAGAAGACCATTCACTTTTAACAAGTTTTGCGCTTCAAACATTTGAAAAAACAAGTGAAGGTTACACTGCTGTCGCCAGTAATTCTCCTAGTAATTTCATTCAAACTCCAATTGCTAACACGCGTATAGAGGGAAATGGAAACACATTAAACTCTAGTTTTACACAAAATAGAAATGTAGCGTTTAACTTTACGTTTAATTATCAATATTTAGATCGCTACATACTTAGCGGAGGTGTGCGCTCAGAAGGAAATTCTAAATTTGGTAGTAGTTATAGATATGGTACATTTCCAAGTATAGCTGCAAAATGGATTTTGTCTAGTGAACCTTTCATGAAGGATTATGAGTTTATAGACGAAATTGGTATAAGGGCTAGTTATGGGGTTAATGGTAATGCACCAAATTTTAATTACGGCCAATACAATACTTATAGAACATTTGACTATAATTACCTAGACGACCGACCTGTAATTCCTGAAAATATGGAACTAACAGATTTAAGATGGGAAACTATCATTCAAAAAAACATAGGTCTTACATATTCATTTTTTGATAGAAGAATAAGCGGTGATTTTGAAATTTATCAAAGTGAAAGTAGAGATATTCTAACTAGTAATACTCCAATACCTTCAACATCAGGTTTTTCAAGAGTACCATTTCTTAATTTGGGAGATATTAGTAATGAAGGATTTGAATTAAGTGTAAGAACCAAAATCATTCAAAAAGAAAATTTTGGCTTAGATTTTAATTTCAACATCGCAAGAAATAGAAACTTAATAAAGCGCATTGCAGAATCGCAAGATGCTGAGGAAGGTAACCCGCTTCAAACAGGTCCAGGTGGCTACTTAAAAAGAATTCAAGAAGGCAACCCTATTGGCTCGTTTTACGGATACCGTTACAAAGGCGTGTTTAGTACAAGAGATGATTTAATAGCTAGAGATGAAAACGGAGAAGTGATTGTGGATTTAAACGGAGAGCCTAAAACCACTGTATTTAATAATGGTTACGAATTTAGGCCAGGAGATGCCATGTATGAAGATATTAATAATGATGGAAATATCAATCGTTTAGACGTAGTATATCTAGGTAATGCAAATCCTTTATTCTTTGGTGGTTTTGGACCAACAATTCGATATAAAAACTTTCAATTAAATGCATTTTTTAACTTTCGTTTAAAGCAAAAAATGATAAATATTGCCAGAATGCAAACTGAAAGTATGGATGATTTTGACAACCAAAATACTGCTGTTTTGAGACGCTGGAGATTTGAAGGCGACCAAACCGATATTCCAAGAGCTGTATTTAATAGTCCTGTAAATACTTTAGCTTCTGATAGATTCCTTGAGGATGCCTCTTTTGTAAGATTAAAATTTGTAACTTTAAGATACAATTTCCCTAAAGAATTTATTAAGAAAATAAACTTTACAAATGCTTCGGTGTTTTTAACTGGTACAAACTTATTAACGTTTACAGAATACTCGGGTGCAGACCCTGAAACAGGAAATAGCCGAAACTGGACACAACTTGGTTACGATACAAACCAAACACCAAGATCACAACAAATTACCTTAGGATTAAACCTTTCATTTTAAACGATAATAACTTTTTTGTCTTATGAAAAGATATACAATAAAAATATTAATAATGGTTCCAATGCTACTAGCTGTATTATCATCTTGTGATGATTATTTACAACTGGAGCCTCAAGATAATTTAATACAACAGGAGTTTTGGCAGAATAAAGAACAGGTTGCCTCTGCTGTTGCTGGTTGTTACGCTTCCATGAACCAATCTGGTTTTACCGATAGGATTTTAAAGTGGGGAGAACTTAGAGCAGAAATGCTAGTGTCCTTAAGAGCAGGAGGAAACGAGCAAAATATGATGCGAAATTTTATTATTCCTACTAATGGTTTAGTGAATTGGGCCGATTTTTACGAAACTATAAATTACTGTAATTTAGTATTAGAATTTGCAGATGCGGCCAAAGAAAAAGATTTATCATTCACAAACCAAGAATTAGCAAACTACAAAGCAGAAGTTTTAACTATACGTGCACTAGTATATTTTATACTAGTAAAAAATTTCAAAGAAGTACCATTAGTACTAACGGCCACTTCAAACAGTCAAGTAGATTTTTATCCTGCAAAGAGCACAGAGGATGAGGTTATTGCACAAATTATCTCAGATTTAAAAATAGCTGTACAAGATTTAAATTTAGGTTATTCGCAATCTGCTGCTTACGATAAAGGTAGAATGACCAAAGGCGCTGCATTAGCAATTTTAGCAGATGTTTATTTATGGAACGGGCAATACAACGAATGTATAGTCGCAACCCAAGATATTATCGATTCTGGCAGATATAGTTTGGTGGAAGGATCAGACTGGTTTAATGAAATATTTTTTGAAGGTAATTCGGTAGAAGGTATTTTCGAACTTCAATTTAGCGATTTAAATCGAACATATCAAAGCTCATTTTATGTTGGGAGTCCAATTTATGCACCATTCCCAGAAATTAGGCAAGTTTATGCTGGCTACCCAGACGATGTAAGAACAAATTTTGCAACTTTTGATCTAGAGCAAAATACCGTATTTAAATTTGCCGGAGTAGACGAAACAGGAGTATACCGCGGACAGCAAGAATTTTTTAATACGTTTATATTTTATAGATATGCAGAAGTGCTCTTAATGCAAGCCGAGGCATATTTATTATCAACCGAAAACAAAAACTTAGATAGAGCGGCAAATCTTATAGAAATGGTACACCAACGTTCAACTGGAGCTCCTCTGGAAGTTCCTATTGATGAAGTTTCATTGTTAAATGCTTTACTATTGGAACGACAAAAAGAATTTGCATTCGAAGCTAAAAGATGGTACGATTTATTACGTTTTGCCCGCAGGAACAATTTCCAAGACCAATATTTAATAACGGACTTGGCGGATATTAAAAGTAGTGCAGATGATTACGAATTGATTTTGAGTTTTTACTCAGATAAAGAATCGTATTTTCTGCCTATTTTTCAAAATGAGGTGGATTTAAATCCTAATTTGGAACAAAACCCCTATTACGAAAACTAAAAAAAATAAATTATGGAAACCAAAAAATTAATGACATGGATTGTAGGTTTATGTGTGTTTATGTTATTCCTAAATGCATGTAACGATGATCTCGAAGACACAACGTTCTTTACTACGGACGAGATGACTATTATTGGAACTCTAGAATCAAATCCAGAGAAATTTTCATTATACCTAGAAATTCTGGAAAAAACAGAGTATTACAACGCTTTAAAAAGTTATGGTAACTATACGTGTTTTGCACCAACCAACGAAGCAATACTTAAATACATACAAGAAAACTTTAATGCAAACTCTATCGATGAGCTTTCATCTGAACAAGATATTGAGTTTTTAAAGGTTTTGGTAAAGTTCCATACTATGCCATCTGGACGACTTACTAGTAGCTTTATTGAAGGAAGACTTCCTGATACTACCTATACAGGAGATTATTTAACAACATCCTTTTTAAGAGGAGGTGGTATTTCTAATGTAGAGATAAATAGAGAGGTAGGTTTAGAACAATACGATATTCGCACTAATAATGGAGTTATACATGCTATAAATGGTGTAATGTCGCCATTTGTTGACCCAGTTCCTGCAGCTATGGAGAAAGCAGGAAAGCACAATATTTTTGTTGAAGCAATGAAACAAACAGGATATTACGAAATTTTTTCAGTCATTTTTGCTGATAATGGTTCTAAAAATAACTTTACAATATTGGCAGAGTCAGACGAGGTTTATGCTAAAGAAGGTATTAATTCGTTTGAAGATTTAGTTGCAAGAATATCGCCCAGTGATTCTGATTTTACAAACCCAGATAACGACTTAAATAGATATGTAGGATATCATGCAACAAAGAACTTTTTGTACACCGCAGATTTTCCAGAAGATGCATTTATAAACACAGTATTGCCTAGAAATGCCATTAAGTCTTTTAAGACCGATAAGGAATTAAGATTAAATGAAACAGAAACAGGCGTTGATGATACCTGGACATCTATAATAACATCTGAAAGTAATTACCCTTCGAAAAATGGTGTTTATCATACCGTTGATAAATTATTCACAATTTTTGTTCCAAAGCCTAAACATATCATCTTTGATGTAATTAGCGATCAACCAGAATATCAATCTAGACTAATTCGTTCGCACCAAAAGGTGCCTAGTACGGCATGGGAGTTTATACGCTGGTTCCCCGAGAAAGACGTTAGATACTTAAGACAAAGTAAAAACTCAAATATCGACCACACAGTGCTGGATATTGCTGGTGTTGCATGGTTTGAATTTGATACCCCAGTAATTCCAAAGGGAAAGTACGAAATGTTGGTAATGGGTAACGGCGGTAACGGAGCGCGTGCCATCTTTCAAATATACTTTGATGGCGAACCAATTGGTTCTGTGTATAACATGACCCTTAGAGCAGGTGATATAGGATGGCCAGACGAAACTTTAATGGATTCGAGAGGTTGGAGATTAGGGTATGAAGAATATGTAGATAATAAAGGGGTTTCGCAAGCTGAAAAATCAGGTAACAGTAGATTTATTGTATCTAGGGAATTACTAATTCCAGAACAAAAACGACATGTTGTAAGGTTTGAAACCTTAAAATCTGGAAATAGCCCTATAGATTTTATAGAGTGGATTCCAGTAGACTAATTTAAATACTTTAATTAAAGAACTTATAATGAAAAATAGAAATAATACCATTGTTAACTTTGGCCTTATTATGCTTCTAATTTGCTTGTTTACGGCTATTGGTTGTAAAGACGATGCTTGGGATGACCATTACGAGCAACTAGACTCTAGGTTAGAGAATAACATTCTTTCAATCCTTTCAGAGGATTCTAACTATTCAACATTTGTACAATATCTCAATCAAACAGGTTATAATGAAGAATTGGCATCTGCCCAAGCATACACAGTTTGGGCGCCTAATAACGCCGCTTTCGAGCAGGTTCCAACTGCGATTCTAAACGATCCAGATTTGCTAAAGCAACTCATAGGAAACCATATAAGTTTGTTCTCCTATAATACCGCTCATAATGATGAGGTTTTGGTTAAGATGTTTAATGATAAGTATGTTGAATTTATAAATACAAATGGGGATTCTAGTTTTGGAGGTGTTAATTTAGTAGAAAAGGATATTTTAGCTTCTAACGGGGTTCTGCACACTATAAATGAGGTTATTGATGTAAATCCTAATATTTGGGGTTACTTAAATGATAATGTTGAAAGATACCCTAAATTAATGGCGTATTTAAGCCAATTTAATGAAACAGCTTTTGATGAGGCAAATAGCGTAAAAATAGGTACCAATACCTTAGGACAGCCGGTATACGACTCAATATATACTACTACCAATACGTATTTTAAAACAATTGGCGATTTAAGTTCAGAAGAAGAACGTTTTTCTTTTATTGGTTTAACTGATGATGCATACGAAAGCATCTTCGATATTTTTGATGATTATTACAATCATCCATTAGTAGATTCTGTTAAGAATAAAACAGAGAAAACCATTTTTAGAAATTTAAACTTTCCGCAAGTAGACCCAGACAATTTAAACGGTACTACTATTACTTCAACTACAGGTAGCGAGGTTATGCTGGATCCCAGTTTAATTGTTGAAAATATTGAGTTAAGTAATGGTAATGTGTTTGTAGTAAACGAATTAGACTTTGATCCTAGAGGTGTGATTTACAAACCAATTAGGTACGAAATAGAAAATACAGAAAAAAGAACTACAGGCTCTTTAACAGATTTTTCAATACAAAAAAGATATGATATAACGGCCTCTGAAGAATTTACAAATGAGATTACTTTGTTAGAAAATCCAACACCTGGAGATACTAATAATTTTTTCGAAATAACATTTAGCAATGTACTTGCTGCTAGTTACAAGTTAAATTTAAAGTTCACTCCAGTAGGAGCCACACAAGACACAAAATTAAAATTTCAGTTCAGTTATATTCGTTCCAATTTTCGTCCTACAATAGAAGAAATAGGGCCTATAGTAGTTAGTAATTTAGAAGATGGTGTTGTAACAATTGGCGATACTTTCGATTTTTCATTCTATGCTACCGGACAGGAGGACGATTACTTCTTTGTGAAACTAAAAGTAATAGTAGATGTAAGTGAACCAGAGCTTTTATTGTACGACCGCCGTTTCGGTATCGATTATGCAGAATTAGTTCCAACAGAATAATTAATACAACCTAAAACTAAATATCAATTATCTGATCATGATGAAAATAAAAAATACATATTTACTGCTTTTCATTTTATTTTTCGGAATCACTTTTGCATTGCGAGGACAGGAAAGTACCAATTTAAGCGTTACAGGAACGGTAATAGATGCCAGGGATAAACAACCTTTAGCTGGAATAAACATTCGTATTGGTGCATACGCTTCTGTTACTACAAACAAAGAAGGTAAGTTTACAATAAAGGTTCCCGATCCTAGGGTTACGCTTATTGTGTCTAATCCAGATTACAAAACAAAAGAAGTAGCGCTTAAAGGAAGAACAGATGTTGAAATTGAGTTGCACAATACAGATTTTAATTCGTATTACGAACAAGACGTTCATATGCTATTAAATGGTAAATCCAACGCTTCTATTGTTAACGCTATTTCTACAAAAGAAGGTGATATTGCAACACCTAGAGAATCTTTTGCCAATATTATTAATGGAGAATTAAGTGGTATGCGCTCCATTATGCGTTCTGGAGTACCAGGAATAGGAGCAAACATGTTTATTAGAGGTTATAATACTATTAACGGAACAACCCAGCCATTAGTTATTGTTGATGGTATGATGATAGAAACAAACACTTTTGTTAACAACGATTTAATTGGTGGCTACAGCTACGATCCATTATCTGATATTAACCCCAAGGATATTGCCAATATTACTGTAATAAAGGATGCAGCATCTATTTATGGTTCTAGGGCAGCAAACGGTGTGATACTTATAGAAACAAACAAGGCCGAGGGTGTAACAACAAAAATTGATTTTTACGTTCAAGGGGGCTTAAATTTTCAGCCCAATAACTTGCCAATGATGAATAGCAAACAGTTTAGATCGTTTTTATCTAACCAATTGAACGATTCAGGACTCTATTCAGTAGACGAAATTAGTAGGTTACCATTTTTTAATAACAACCAGGAGTTTGAAGATTACGAAAGGTATCATAATGAAACCAATTGGCAGGATGAGGTGTTTAATAACAATTATGTAAACGACTACTATTTAAAAGTAACAGGGGGCGATGAAATTTCTAAATACGGGCTATCTATTGGGTATACAACTAATAAAGGTGTTGTTGAGAATTCTAGTTTCGACAGGTTTACCACACGATTTAATGCTGAAACAAGTATTTCAGAAAAATTATTTTTAAATACAAATTTAAGTGTAAGTTATACTAATAGAGATGTTTTTGATGATGGTTTATTAAGCTCCTCACCAATTTTTTCAGCACTCAACAAATCTCCATTTTTAGCTCCTTTTGTTCCAAATGCAGATGGAGTAGTAACAGGTGTTTACGAGGATGTAGATAATATTGGTGGTTTTAGTAATCCTGTGGCTATTACAGATAATACAATTTTTGCAGCTAAAGATTATAACTTATTTGGTAACTTTAAAATTTCTTATAAGATTTCAGATAAGTTAACATTTAGTACTTTAATAGGTGCCAATTATATTAAAAACAGACAGAAAGTATTTTTACCAGATTTAGGTTTATCTACAGAATTTAACGCATTTGGAGACGAACAGGTAAGAACTTCTAAAGTGAGTGCCGAAAGTTTATTTTCTTTATACAACGATACAAGACTAAATTATGTGTTTAACGTAGACGATATTCACAATTTTTCTTTAAACCTTGGTGTACGTTACAATCAAAACAATTACGAAAATTCTTTTTCTACCAGTGGAAATGCTGGAGATGATCAATTCACTAATTTACAAAGTGGAGATCGTTTAACCTTTGTAACATCTGGTAGCATTGGCAACTGGAACTACGGATCTATTTATGCCAATGCAGATTATTCATTTTTAAATAAGTTTTTTGTAAGCTATAATCTTGCAATAGATGCGTCTTCACGTTTTGGGGATGATAAATCTGCTGGGTTTTTTCCAGGTATTGGAGCTGCTTGGTTAGTTTCATCTGAAAAATTTATGTCTAATCTTCCTTCCGTTGATCAATTAAAACTTCGTGTAAGTTATGGATTAACAGGTAACGATGGTGTTGGAAACTACAACGCAGAATCTTATTTTGTCTCAACAAGATTTTTAGAAGGAACAGGTTTGGTTAACGGTAATATTGCTAATAGTTCTATTAGATGGGAGGAAACTGCCAAAGCAAATTTAGGGTTAGACATAGGTTTATTTAATGAGCGATTATCGTTGAATTTAGATTACTTTAATAATGTTAGTGAAGGGTTGTTAAACTTAAATGAAACTAGTCCAATTTTTGGAAGTGAAGGCTTTTTAAATAACGACGGTAGAATAAAAAATACCGGTTTTGAATTAGGTTTGAATGCTAGAATTTTCAATACAAGTAATTTTAGTTGGGATATAGGCGGTAATATTTCAACATACAAAAATGAGATTCTTTCATTACCCGGAAATCAGCAAATAAACAATATTGAAGGAGTAAATGCTACTATACTAAATCAAGAAGGTAGTCCTCTAGGTCTATTTTATGGGTATAAAACAGATGGTATTTATAACGATGCTGCTGAAGCTACCTCAGCTGGTTTAAATTGGACAGACCCTCAAGGTTTTCAAAGACCATTTGTGGCTGGAGATGTACGATTTGTAAATACAAATGCTTCAGATAATGTAATTAATGAAGATGACAGAGTAGTGATTGGAGATCCCAACCCAGATTTTACAGGAATGATTTACAATACATTTACTTATAAAAAACTTAGTTTGTCTGCTGTATTTTCTTTTAGCCAAGGTAACGATGTTTACAATGCTTTAAGATGGCAAAACGAGTCTATGAGTGGTGTATCAAATCAAAGTTTAGCTACTGTAAATCGTTGGCAAGTAAGTAATCAAAACACTAACATTCCCAGAGCCGTTTATGGAGATGCTCCTGGTAATTCTAGATTTTCAGATAGATGGATTGAAGATGGTTCGTTTATACGTCTTAAAACCTTATCATTGTCTTACAGTCCAGAAATTTTCAATGCAACATTTTATGTAACGGCAAATAACATTATAACTTTTACAGACTATTTAGGTTTTGATCCCGAATTTAGTACTTCACAGGTAAGTTATTTGCAGGGTATTGATGCTGGTTTTACACCACAATACAGTTCAGTATTAATTGGAGTTAGAGTAGGATTATAAAAAAGTAAAAAAAATAAAAACATATATAATGAAAAGATATATAAATATTACGTTACTATTACTCTTTGGTTTGGCGGTGTTTACTTCCTGTGAAAGCTTGTTGGACGTTGATCCAGAAGAAGTTGTACTTTCTGATGATTACTTAGGAGATAGCGAATTAGATGCAAGATCAGCTTTATTTGGTGTATTGTCCCAAATGCAAGAGCTAACAGGGCAGTATGTTGTGTTGGGAGAACTACGAGCAGATCTAGTTAACGTAAATTCTAGAACAGCAGACGAGTTAAGACAAATAAGTAAGCATGAGGTAGAAGAAGGCAATAGCTATTCAGACCCTACGGCATTATTTGCCATCATAAACAATTGTAATTTTGCTATTGAAGGTATTGATACTGAGGCTTATGAAAATTTATTGCTAGACGATTATGCATCTATACTTAGAATTAGAGTTTGGGCACAAATGCAAATTTTAATACACTACGGTAAACTTCCGTACATTACAGAGCCTATAAGAACCAATGACGATTTAGAAAAGAATTATCCGTTATTAACCATTAATGAGGCTATTGATCAACTTATATTAGATTTACAACCCATTACAGGTGTAGAAAATGTAACCAAATATGAAAATTCGTTAGGGTTTAACATATTTAAAATGATTCCTAATCAAGATATTTTACTAGGCGATTTAAATTTATGGAAAGGTAATTATGTAGAGGCAGCTATACACTACAAGCAATTTTTAGATGATAATGTTAGTGGAGGTGGAAATTTTTACAACTTAACTAGTCAATATGGGGCTATTACAACGCAATCTGGTGGAAATTATAACGTAAGGAACAATTGGGAAAATATTTATCAAGAAAACATTCAGAACAATGTGGTTATTAATTATGTTGCTTTCGATGATCAGTATAGACAACCAAATAGCGCATTTTCTATTTTAATGAACGAAATAAAGCCTTCTGCCCTTGCCATTTTAAAATGGGGCGCTCAGTTTAAAGCATTTGAAGGCGAACGATACGAACTAGGCGATAATAGAGCAGAAGCATCTTACGAAGGCGAAGGAGACTTAGCTATAATTACAAAATACCAATACGAATATTTTGTTTGGAATAGAGTAGTAAAGATTTATTTAAGATATGCCGAAGCTATAAATTATGCAGGTTTCCCAGATCAGGCCTTAACTATAGTAAATGGTATTTTTAACAATCCAGGTGTAGAGCCAAAAGATGCGCCGATTTTTGATAATGACGAGGGGTATTTAAATTTTGATGTAGACCAATATTTTAACACCAATTCTAGCGACGAGCCCATATCTGGTAATTTAGGTGTTAGAGGACGCGTTTCTATGGAGCCAGTAACTGTTAATGAAGATTTAACTGAGGCAGAGAAAATAGAAGAAGTAGGTATGCTTATATTAGAAGAAGCGGCTCTAGAACTTGCTTTTGAAGGCAACAGATGGGAGGACTTAATGCGTTTTGCGCTTAGAAGTAACGATGCTAGTATTTTGGCAAATGCCGTTGCTGATAAGTTTGAAACTTCGGGAGATGATGCAGGAGCTGCAGCTATACAGGCTAAATTAATGAATCCGGAAAATTGGTTTTTACCGTTAACTATTCCAAGTAATTTTTCATCTGGTAATTAAACTTATACCTTAGTTTTCTTAACAGAAGTTTAATTTATATTAATAATAAAGAATAAACGTAAAGTAAAAAACACTTTTTCAATTAATACAAAACGTCATAAATTTATTTTTATGGCGTTTTTTTATGAATTTACGTATAAGGTTAACTTGTTTGTGTAACGCCGTTAAAATGTTTAAAACACATCTTTATTTTAATGGTTGGTTAAATATTTAAACCCATTCCATAAGTATACATTAGCAAGTGGTTTTTAAGCTAAAGTATAGTTTTAAAAAAAATTAATAGTAGATGTTAAGCTACCTCTTAAAATATTAATAAACGAGCTGTACACATTTAATAATTTGTGATTGACTCATATCTTATTTAAAAAATAATACTTCAGTACTGAATGTCAGGAACTGTTAAAAACCAAAAAATATTCATTTTTTATTCCTGTAAAGATTAGGTGTTCAAGGCAGCGAGGAATCTCATTGATTATCAATAAATGCTTCATTTCGTTCTAAATTACTAAATAGCATTATGCATAATTACGCAAATTAAGTATGCCTAATTTCTATTAAGCAATTCTACAGATTTAAGTTCTTTAAGGTTTCTCTTTATTGCATAAAAAAGTGACTTAGCAAGTAGGGTTTAGGTGAAAGTAATAGTTATATATTGAGCCCACAAAACCGTTTAAATAATACAGCAAAAATAAAGCATAAAAAAAGCCGCAGATTTAACTGCGGCTAAAAAACTAAGTAAAAACGTTGTTTTAAAATTAACTCAACAAAAACTAACTAATTCATTTTTTTTAATCATTTTATTTCTAGTAGCCTGGATTTTGTAACAGGTTATCATTTAAACCAAGCTCGTTTGTTGGTAACGGAAATAAATAATTATCTCGAGAAAAGTTACGAATTGACGACGGCTGAACTACTAAACATCTTCTAGGGCCAACTCCTGTCTCGGTTGTCTCTTCAGGGAAGCCATATTTAGAAGGATCATATAAATTAGTATCGGTTTCCCAAACTGTACCTTCAATAACAGCACCATATATGGGTTCACCAAGTTCTTGCTCAGCAATACCCCATCGTTTTAGGTCATTAAACCTTGTAAACCCTTCAGCGTATAGTTCAATAGCACGTTCTCTTCTAATTTCGGTTCCTATGTCTAGGTTGTTAGCAGTTAAAAATGCATTGGTTAGAGGAGGTAATCCTGCTCTTTCCTTTACTAAATTTATAGATTCATTCATTTCAGCATCGCTTAAGCTGCCATTCAACTCATATAGTGCTTCTGCATACATTAAATACACTTCTGCAAGACGTATAAAGGGCATGTCGAACGCTTCAGTCTGTGTAGCTCTATAAGCCTCATCTGTACCCCATTTCCAGCTCATAAACTTAGCATTAAAGTATCCAAAATTGTTGGTTCCATTTAATCTTAATCTGTCATCGCCTGCTATTGTAGGTATAACTCCAAGATTTCTGTGATTGGTAAAGTAAGCTCGCATTCTAAGATCTCTGTTTTGGAACTCGTCTTCAGGATTGGCGTAACCTTGGAATAATGGAGATTGATCTATTGGTAATCCATCCGAACATAAAAACAAATCAATCATTTTTCTACTTGGTTTTACCCTTCCTTCCATTACATGGCTTAATAATGTTCCTGCTTGTCTGAATGTAAAATCGTATTTATTGTAGAAAATAAATTCTTTGTTAGTTGCCTTGTCTAGTCCTGCAGGGTTAGATCCTCCATCTTCTAAATTGAAAAGGAAATTTGAGCTTAAGTCATCAAGCTGGTCGTTGTAATTCCACAATTCAAAAGTGCCAGAATCCATTATAGATTTTGTTAATGTAACTACTTCTTGCAAATAAGTATTAATATTTGCAGGGTTCATTCCAGCACTTCCAGCACCAAATGAAGTACCGTCACCATCGGTAGTATCACCAACGTATTTCATCCAAGTAGCTTCGTGTAGCAAAACATCGGCTTTAAAAGCCATAGCTGCTTCTTTGCTAATTTTACCTTTATCAGAGCCTGCTATATTTGCTTCATTAGGTAAACCTGCTATAGCTTGATCTAAATCTGATAAAATTTGATCGGTAACTTCATATCTACTACTGCGTGGGCCGTACAACTCTGCAGAAGAAACATCTAGAGGTTCAGTAACTAAAGGAACTCCTCCAAAACGTTGCAATAAAAAGAAGTATTGGTAAGCTCTATGAAAATGAGTAGCTGCAACATATTCTCCAATATCATTTCCTTGATAATCTTCAGCTCTTGCTAATAAAAGATTCATATCTCTAATAGCATTGTAAGCATTATTGTAATATGCATCAGATGCTGGCGCTTGTGTTTCGCCTCTACTGTATTCTTGCATATCACTGGCTTCATCATAACCAACTAAATCAGAACCGTGATCTGAATATAAAGGTTGGTCTTGCCATCTGTGTAAGTTGGTATAAAACCTATTAGAGCCTGTTAAAAAGTGCTCAGCTTCCGTATAATAAACATCATCTGTTATCGCCGCAGGTGGTGTTAAGTCTATAAATTCATCTTCACAGGCTGTGAAAAAGACCATTACGCATGGTATAATTATATTTATTATTTTCTTCATTTGTATATTTTTTTATTGATTAATAAATTTTATTGTCTTAAAATTTATAATGAAACTTTTACACCCAATGCCCAAGTACGCATAAATGGATAAGCACTTGCGTTTGTACTAGCTTGAAATTCAGGGTCATAACCATCTTTTACGCTGGTAAACTCAAACAAATCGTTTCCTGAAAAATAAACTCTGAACGTATTAATGTTTGTATTACCAATTTTTATATCGGGTATATTATAACCAATAATAAGCGCTTTTAGTCTTAGGTATCGATTGTTTTGTAAAATATGGTCTTTACTTCTATAATTCCATCTAGATATTCCACGTTGTGTAGATAGTCTTGGGAATTCGGCGTTACGGTTGTCTTCTGTCCATGTTCTTCCTAACCATGCATTTGATTGGTTTTGCCATTCTGCTTGGAAAGGTTGAGCAAAATAACCTGTTCTGTATATGTTTTGTTCTAGAGTACCTTGGAAAAAGGCACTTAAATCCCAGTTTTTATATTTTACATCAATATTTAAACCGTAATTGTAATGAGGTGCAGCATCACCTTTATAGGTTAAATCGTCTACGTTAAGAATGCCATCTCCATTAGAGTCTACAACAATCATATCCCCAGGACGTAGCGCATCATTAGAGGTTTGTGGAGGTAAGATACCACCAGGAGTTAAGCTTGCGTAATAGGCATCTACTTGTGCTTGGGAATCAAAATAACCAGCTGTCTCCCATAAATAAAAAGAGTTAATAGGTTTGCCTTCAATTATTTCATTACCACTATTTAGGTTTTCTGTAGGGACTCCTATAAAACCTGGTTCATCATAAAACTCAATGACTTCGTTTCTGGCATCACTCATATTAGCACTTACAGAAATATCGAAATCGCCAATTTGGTCTCTCCATCCTAACTGTACTTCCCAACCTTTAGTTTCTAATGTTCCTTCGTTTGTAAATGGTGGGTTTGTACCTAAAATAGATGGTCTTTGTCTTCGAATAAGCATTCCAATGTTTCTTTTGTTAAACAAGTCTACAGCACCAAATACTTTATTGTTGAACAATCTAAAATCTATACCAATTTCTTTATTAACAATACGTTCCCATGTAGTAGTGTTGCTAAATAAACTACTAGCTCTTGTAGTAACTTGTTGTTCTGCAGAAGTTTGTCCAAACACTGTAGTTCCAAAAGCAACTGTAGATAAATAGCCAAAGTTGCCAATACCAGCTGTACTACCTACTTCTCCATAACCACCACGTAGTTTTAAGAAAGAAATAACGTCGTTGTCAGCAAGAAAATCTTCAGCTGTTAATACCCAACCAGCAGAAATACTACCATAGTTAGACCATTTTTGTCCTTGTGCGAACCTAGAAGAACCATCGCGTCTACCTTGTAGCTCTAGTAAGTACTTGCCTTTGTAGTCGTAGTTAATACGGCCAATATATCCGTAGAAGCCCCAACTGCTACCTCCACCTTCAGTTTGTACAATTTGATCTGTAGCACCTAAGTTTAAGTCGTATACGCCATAATCTATAAAACCAGTAGCTCCTTGTCTTCTTGCTCTAAGACCATTACTTACATTTTTTTCAGCTTCAACAGCCAAAAGACCAGATAAGTTATGATCTCCAAAAGTATTACTGTAATTAATAGCAGCCTTATAGTTTTTGTATACTATAGAGCTTGTTTCTTCTTGAATAAAATTAGTGTTATTGATATTATTAGAAAAATCGCCATCCCAACTGTAAAGAGGGACTTGTACTTGATACTCTTGGTCTTCACTATGTTGCTTGCTAAAAGCATAAGAACCAGTGATGTTTAAATTGTCGTTAATTTTGTAAGTAGCTTGGAACGCTAATTTAAGTTGTTCATCTATATAATTTTGGCGTCCGGCATCTTTAACATGTGCTATGGCATTTCTATCTCCGGTAATGTTAACACCACCAAAGTTTGCGTAATATTGGCCTTGTGGGTTATACGTTGGGAATAAAGGTGCATCCCAGGTAGCTGCTTCTCTAGCCAATCCTTCTGCAGGACCTGAGAAGGTATTGTTAAAGTACGAGATATTAGTAGTAACATTTAATTTATCACTAATATCATTAGAAAGGTTTACAGATAAGTTATATCTATCTACAGTGTCATCGGCAACTTTTAAACCACCTACATTTTTGTCGTAACCGGCAGAAATACGATAACTACTTTTTTCTGTTCCGCCAGAAATACTAATGTTATGTTGGCTAGAGTAAGAGTTGCCAAACATTTCATCAAATCGGTTACCATTACCTAACCATATTCTTCCGTTTATCGGTAAATCATAATACCCTTCTTCTCCGTTAGCAATTCTTTGTACGGTTTCTCTATCGCTCCAGAAGAAGTATCTAGGAGGTTTTCCTGTTGCTATATCTTCATCTACAGCTGCTAAATAAAGTTGTCCATATTCCTTCATGGTTGGTGAAGGAGGGCGAATACCTATAGTGCCCATACGTAATATAGAGCTTACATTCACAGAAACTTTTCCTTTTCCTTTTTTAGTAGTTACAAGTATAACACCACCAGCTGCACGAGCACCATATACAGAAGCAGAACCACCCTTTAATACACTTATATTTTCGATATCATTTGGGTTTAAATTGTTAAAAGAATCTGCATTAATTGCTGGAATACCATCTATAACAATAAGAGGCGATATACCGTTTATAGACGATACACCTCTAATTAAAAAGTTAACATCTTCACTACCTGGTCTAGAAGAGGTACGGGTAACAACTAATCCAGGTGTTCTACCTTGAAGTGCCAGAGCAGGACTACCCACGGCTAAATCTTCAAAAGCTTCAGCCTTTACTTGTTCTACGGCGCCAGTTAGAGTTTCCTTTTTTGCTGTACCATAACCTACTACCACAACTTCATCTAATTGCGCTAGATCTGGTCTAAGCGTAACATTAATAGTAGTTTGGTTGCCTACTACAATTTCTTGGGTAACATATCCTATGTACGAAAAAACTAATGTGCTACCAGATGGAGCATCTATGGAATAATTACCATCAAAATCTGTAACAGCACCTGTTGAAGTTCCTTTTACAAGAACATTTACCCCTGGAATTCCCATATCGTCTTCGGCACTTATAACTGTACCGGTTATGGTTGTTTGAGCAACATCTAAAGTGGTAGCTTTAGTAGTTGCATGTGCTTTGTTGGATATACCACAAAACATCAAGCCTATTATCCAGAATAGACTTGCTAGCTTTTTCAGAGTTAACTGAAAGTTTTTAAGTTTAATCATAAAGTTTAGTTTTAATGTGTTAGTTGTCCATTCAAATAATTCATTTGGTAATCATGAATTAAATCATGGATTAATTGTTAAAGCAATATTAAAAAAATGGAAATCGCTTTTTGATAAATTAAAGTGCAACAACTGTAAATTATTACCCTTTTATAAATGTTTGTAGGCAAGTACTAAATTTAGTTCTCTGCTTCTACTTTTATTGATATGAAAGGTTGCTTTAATTATCCCTATATATTACCATTGTTCTTTACTGTAATATGTACCATATATAGTTTAATAAAACAATTAACCATGCAGTTTACTATTAAAACAACTAAAAACAACTCCTTGGTTGGTAAAACTTAGTAATGGTACACGGTAATAATTGGTTAAAGCATTATAAAAGAGCTATAGTTTATAGTCTTTGAATTATAATTTAATGCTCATTTAGGGTTTAATTCATAAAATTGTATACGGTAAATTATTAAACACAATAGAATCTAAAAAAAGCATGTTTCTATAAATTTAATTTGAAATTAATATTATTATAATGAGTATAGTCAAGCCATCTTTAATTGCAGCTTTATTTTTAATGTTAGCTTGTAATTCAACAAAAAAAGAAGTATCTGCAGATAAAATCTCAGGTCTTCAAACAAGTAAAGTTTTACAATCTAATGTTGTAAAGTTAAAAGAGGTAGTAAAAACACTATCAGATGCTGATAGTTTCCCTAGAAACATAAAAAAGGATAAAACGGATTGGGATTTTGTAGGTGTTGAAGATTGGTGCAGTGGCTTTTGGCCTGGTGTTTTATGGTATGCTTATGAAGCTTCTAACGATCCTGAGATGAAAGCAGAAGCTATGAGGTTTACAGCTCCATTAAAAACGATAGCATATAGTTCGGCTAGAAATCATGACATAGGCTTTATGGTGTATTGTAGTTATGGTAATGGCTACAGGTTAACGGGTAATGAAGCTTATAAAGATGTTTTGTTATCTGCTGCTGATACATTAGCAACCTTATATAGCCCCAAAGTTGGTACAATTTTATCGTGGCCTAGTCAAATGCACAAATTTAAGTACAATACTATTATAGATAATATGATGAATTTAGAGCTTTTGTTTTGGGCTGCAAAAAACGGAGGCGATACATCTTTGCACGACATAGCGGTAAGTCATGCTCAACAAACTATGGAACATATTGTTAGAAAAGATAGTGCTGTATATCATGTAGGATCTTTTGATGAAGATACTGGCGAATTTTTAAAAGGTTACACGCACCAAGGATATGCAGACGAGTCTATGTGGGCTAGAGGTCAAGGATGGGGTGTTTATGGTTTTGCTGTAGCATATAGAGAAACAGGAGATAAAGCGTTTTTAGAAACTTCAAAAAAATTAGCAGACCATTTTTTAAACCGACTACCTAAGGATGGTATTCCTTATTGGGATTTTGATGATCCTAATATACCAGAAGCGCCTAAAGATGCATCTGCGGCAGCAGTAGTGGCTTGTGGATTGTTTGAGTTAGTAAATTTAGTAGAAGATAAAGAGTTAAAAGCAAAGTATTTTAAGGCTGCTAAAGATTTGGTGTCTACTTTAAGTTCGTCTGAATATTTAAGCGGAGATAAAAACCAAGCATTACTATTGCACTCAACTGGGCATTATCCTAAAAACTCTGAAATTGATGTACCTATAGTATATGCCGATTATTATTATATGGAAGCATTACTTCGATTAAAAAATTTAGAAAAACTTAATTCTGAAACAGATAAGGTAGTTGCGAACTAAAATTTTAGTATTACCTAATTATAAGATTTTCTAGTATATAACAAACAAAATGTTATGCAAAAAAAACGAAACTGTAAGTTTCGTTTTTTTTTGCATTAAATGTAAGCTTAATAGTAAGAAGGTGCTTTAACAATTTTGTTGTTGTACATTGCATCTAAGGCCATTTGTATACAAACAGCTGTATTAGCTCCTGTTTTTAAACCAGATATAGGTTCTTTATTATCTATAATATTATCTCTAAAGTCAATTAAAGCTTGTAAGCTAGGTTCTTTATGATCCACAACCACAGGATAACCTTTGCCTTTACTAAAACTAGATGTGGCTCCAGAAACACCATCTACAACATCTAGTTTCTTTTTGCCGCCTTCTGGATAGAACCATGCTTTTGTATAATCTAGTATTAGTGTGCCTTTGTCTCCTAATACTTTAATTTGGTAATCGTCTTTAGCATTGCTTGTTAAACAGGTAAATTTGGCTTTTACACCGCTATCGTAGTTGTATATTAAATGAATATTATCGTAAGTTTCACGTCCGTCTTTCCAATAGTCAACACCACCAGTTCCCATAACTTGCGTTGGTTTTTCACCTAATACCCAATTGGCAAAATCTATTTGATGCGAGCAAAGTTCAGCAACTAATCCGCTAGAAAACTCTCGATACATGCGCCAGTTAATAATTTTTTCAAGTTCCGGACTAGGTACAGGACGCCTCCAATTACCGTGGCGGTTCCATTGGCATTCAAACGCAGCAATTTTACCTAATTCACCCTGTTTAATAAGGTCTACCACATGCGTATATAATCTAGAACTGTGGTACTGATGTCCTGTTTGAAATGTAAGATGTTTAGATTGGTTGGCTTTTTTAACTAAATTATCAATGTCCTGATAACCTTTTGCCATGGTTTTTTCACAGTACACGTGTTTTCCAGCATCTAAAGCATCAATAGCTATTTGCGAGTGTGTATTTAATGGTGTGGTAACTAATATAGCATCAATATCTTTATTGTCTAATAATTTCCTGTAGTCTTTATAGCCTTTTGCTTTACCCGCAGCAGTTTTTAAACCGTTTTCTAATCTAAAAGGTAAAATATCGCAACAAGCAATAACATTAAAATTATCAATAGAATTAATGTTATGTGTAAGTCCGGTTCCTCTGTCTCCGGTACCAATAACACCAATATTTATGGTTTCATTTGCATGTTTAAAATTAAACGCCTTATTCATGGCAAATGCCGAAGTTGTTAATGCAGCAGACGCCATAGAGCCCTTAATTATAAATTCTCTTCTTTTCATGGATTATTTTAAGATTTTAGGCAATAAAGATACAATGTATATTAATAAATAAATGTTAGACGGGTTTAATTTCCCAACCCGGTTCATAGGTTCTAGACCATAATTTCATGGCATCCCTATTATAAATTCTACCAGTATTTTCATCAACATCAAACGATTGGTCTATTCTAGACGCAATATTAGCGTAATGTGTTAGTGTTTGGCTAATAACACCTTGATCTATGGGTGATGTTAACGGAGCTTTTCCTCTAATGGCATCAAAAAAGTTTAAAGTGTGAGCTCTTGTTAGCGCGCCTCCGCCACCAAGCGCATTACCATTTTCTAGACCAGGAATTATATTTTCTCTTATAAGCTTTCCTTTTAAATCATACAATTTGTAGCCATCTCTATCAATAAATACAGAACCTTCAGATCCATATATTATGGTACCACGTCCGGCACCGTATTTGTCGTAACCATTTCTACTACGGCCATCCCATTGTATGGTTCTATTGCCGCCAAAACGGAAGGTAGCTTCCATAGTATCGTACATTTCCCAACCATCATCTTTATAATGAAATTTACCAGATTTTACTTCAACATGTTCTGGATATTTTGCATCTAAAGCCCAACGTGCAATATCTAGCTCATGTGTAGCGTTGTTGCCCATTTCGGCTGTACCGTAATCCCAACCGTACCAGTGCCAGTTATAGTTCCAAGTATCGTCTGTATACGGGCGTCTTGGTGCTGGTCCTTGGAATAGTTCCCAATCTAATCCTTCTGGTGGAGCCGTTTCAATTTGATTTTGTACACGGCCTCTTTTACTAGTATAAAATGCTATAGCATTATATACATCACCAATAATACCGTTATGGATATCGTTTATAATTTCTTGCGATTGCGCTGAAGAACGCTGTTGGTTGCCCATTTGTATGTGCTTGCCGTATTTTTTTTGGTAAGCGATAAGCAATTCGCCTTCTTTTAGATTATGGCTACAAGGTTTTTCTAAATACACATGTTTGCCTGCCGCTACAGCCATACAGGCTCCTGGTGCATGCCAATGGTCTGGAGTTGCCATAAAAATAGCGTCAACATCTTTATCGTTAATTATTTTTCTAATGTCGTTTTCCAGTTTTGGTTTGTGATGACTATTTTCTTTAACCGCCTTAGCTGCTTTATCGCGCTGGCTTTTCATCACATCGCATAAATAACTTAACTCTATATTGTTCTTTTTATCGTAAATAGGGCGCATGTACGAACCATAACGCCTTCCTAAACCTTGAATAGCAACATTAATTCTGTCGTTAGCACCAATAATTTTACTGTAACTTTTGGCAGTCATCGCATTAACGCTATTAGAAACTAAAGTAGCTCCAACGGCTCCTAATGCTGTCTTTTTTATAAAATCTCTTCTGTTTGAACTCATTTTAATGTTTTTTTAGTTTAATGGACGAATTTTAATGTTTTTAAACGATACAAAATCGCCGTGATCTTGTAAAAGAATTTGACCTTTATCAAGTTCACCAAAATTTGGCCATTTTACATATTTACTTTCAGAAACTAATTTTCTGTACTCATCGCTTTTTCTTTCATATTCTAACACTTTCACACCGTTTAACCAATGCTCTATATGGTTGTTTTTTGAAATAATATGTGCCGTATTCCATTCGCCAATTGGCTTAATAGGTTTGTTAGGGTCTGCCTTAATTAAATCATATAATGAACTAACAGTACGACTGCCTTCATGATTTCCTTTTTTCGCATCAGGATGTAAATCATCATCTAAAATTTGATATTCTAAACCAATTGAAGATCCAGGACCTTTATTTATTTCGGTATCTACATAATATTTAATACCGCTGTTAGCACCGGGAGTTAATTTAAAATCTACTTTTAGCTCAAAATCGCCAAATAGATCTGTAGTAACAATATCGCCACCAGCTCTAGATTCTGCACCGCCAGAGGATAAAACACTTAATACACCATCTTCAATAACCCATCCTTTTTCAGGAAAATGGTCTAGTTTAGCACCGCGCCATCCGTTGGTGGTTTTACCATCCCATAAAAGCTTCCAGCCTTGTTTCTTCTCATCAACTGTTAGTTTGTTTTTTGTGGTAATTGGAGGAATTGTTGTGTTTTTAGAATATTTAGAAAGGTTCTCTGTAAGTATTTTAATGTTTTTCCAAGCAATTTCTGTACCTTCTTCGTGATCTGGCTTTATACTATGTACTTGAAGACATATAAATCCACTATCGGTTTTATCGTCAATTAAATGAGCAGCAGGCACGCCATTTACCCATGTTTTAATAGTATCGCCAATGGCCTCAATACGGTAATGATTCCATTCGTTTTGTTTAAATGCTTTTTGTGCTTCAGGGTTGTTTTCTAAAGTATGTAACCAACCACGTCTAGCTTCATCATAAATACCTCCGCTATAAGCTCTATCAGAAGGGTCTATCTCAACTTGATACCCGTGTACACGTCCATTTTTATAATACGGAAAACTGTTGCTACGAATTTGAATACCAGAATTCATGCTTGGGTCTACCTTAAAATCTAATTCCAGAATAAAATCAGAGTACGTATCGTTGGTAGTTAAAAATGAGTTCGGGGTATTGTGCACCGTGCTTCCAACAATGGCACCATCTTTAACTGTATATTTTGCTTCACCACCTTTTTGGTGCCAGCCATCTAAGTTTTCACCATTAAACAAAGATTTCCATGGTGTATCATCTTTTGGTTTTTGGTTGCAGTTATAAAATAAACTAACAAAAGCTACAAGCAATATTTTACTGTAAAGTACAGATTTTTTCATTTTAGTAAGGTTTAAATATTATCTGAATATTAATTAAGCAAGTTATGTTTTTGAGTGTGTTTTTAAATGGAGTTATAGTTCAAATATATGGATTAATTGGTCTGCTTAAAAAGGTTTTGTTTAAAGTTTGCTCTATAAAATTTAAAAGTGTTTAATGGTATTGGTTGGTATGGTTTATTACGTCACTTGGTTAAATAATCCATAGTTAAGAATTTTTTGTCCATTCCTTAACAAAAGTTTAACTGTAATTTGCTCTTCGATAACTAAACAAATAATCATATGGAAAAACTAAAACTCTTATTAGTCGCCTTAATTATAGGCTTTACTAATGTTTCTTGGGCACAATCTAAAGTGTCGGGAACTATTAAAGATGCACAAGAGGTTCCCATACCTGGGGTTAATGTTCTTGTTAAAGGTACAAATACAGGAACAGCCTCAGATTTTGATGGGAATTACGAATTAACCATAAATAATGGTGATGTAATTGTGTTTTCTTATTTAGGGTATCAAACACAAGAAATTGTTTACAACGGACAATCTACTATTGATGTTACAATGGCAGAAGATACTTCAAGGCTTGAGGAAGTAGTGGTAATTGGTTATGGTGCTGTAAAGCGAACCGATTTAACTGGTGCTGTAGCCTCTATTGGGACACAAGAAATTACGCAACAAAAGAAAACCGATCTTGGACAAGCCTTACAAGGGCGAGTTGCAGGTGTAGATGTTAGAACCACTAACAATAAACCAGGAGCACCTTTGTCATTTGATATCAGAGGAAATACCGTAATACAAAACAATGATGAAACTAGAGATGGTTTAAACTATGATGGAGACCTTTCAAAACCTTTGTTCGTTGTAGATGGTGTGTTTTTTGATGACATTAATATCTTAAACCCTGCCGATATTCAACAAGTAGATATATTAAAAGACGCTTCAGCAACGGCTATCTACGGTTCCCGAGGAGCGAATGGCGTTGTAATTATTACCACTAAAAACGGTATAGAGGGAAAAACAAGATTTACTTATGAAGCTACTATAGGTATGAATTCGGTAGTTAATAAACCAGACATGTTTAACGGTGATGAGTATGTTGCTTTTGTTGAAGATGTGCTTAGAAGTAGTGTATGGCAAGGGTTATTTGATTACGATACACCTTATTATCCTACGGTAGACGATTATAATAATGCCGATATAGATTTTTCAAATGAATTTAGAGCTTCAAACGAGGAAGCCGATAATGTGGCAAACCGTCGTTATACCGATTGGCAAAACGATTATCTTAAAACAGGTATTCAAACAAGCCATACTATTGCAATGTCTGGTGGTAATAATGGTTTAACCTATAATGGTTCTATAGGTTATTTAAGCAATGAAGGTATAATGGGAATTGAAAAATTTGAGCGTTACAATTTAAGTACCGCAATTACTAAAAAGGTGTCTGAAAAATTTACAGCAGGTTTAAAAGCTTATTTGTCTCTTTCAGAACGTGAAACTGGAAGTAATGAGTTGTTTAGAAGTACGCTGCGTTTAGCGCCTACTGTAAATCCTCGCGATCCAGATGGTAATCTTATTTTATTTCCAGATGGTCAAGATGGGCGTTTTTTAAATCCATACTACGAAGCTTACGAAAATTCTTGGTTAAATAACACGAGAGCATTAGATGTAATAGCAAATGTATTTTTAACTTATCAGCCTACCGATTGGATAAGTTTTAAAACCCAATTTGCGCCTAACTTACGCACAACGCGTCATGGGCAGCAGTTTGGGTTGTTAACAAAATCTGCAAGAAATGAAACACCTCGTACCAGAGCTTATTATGATGCATTTTTTGACACCTCTTACACATGGGATAATATTGTTGACTTAAACTTTGATGTGGCCGAAGGACACAATTTAAAAACCACTTTAATATCTTCTGTGTATTACAGACAGGATGAAGGAAGCCAAATTGAAACCAGAGATTTCGATACCGATATATATCAATATTATAACACAGCCGCAGGTTTAGATGTTAGAAACTATTCAACTGGATATGAAAAAGAGACTCTAGCATCATTTGCAGGTAGATTAAACTATAGCATTGATGACAAATATCTTTTTACGTTTACAGGCAGATATGATGGGTCTTCAAAATTAGCTGTAGGGCAGGAATGGGCGTTCTTTCCATCAGCAGCATTTGCTTGGAAAGCTAGTGACGAAACATTTTTGCAAAACGTAGATTGGTTAGATAACCTTAAATTACGATTTAGTTATGGTGAGTCTGGTAACGACAATGTTATAGGGCCATATCAGTCACTAGCATTTTTAAATGGTTCTGATTATGTGTTTGGTACAAACCACTTAAATGGTGTAGTTGTAGGTGGGTTAGCTAACCAAGAATTAACTTGGGAGCGCTCTAAAGAATTTAACTTAGGTATCGATTTAGCAGTACTTCAAAATAGAGTCCGTCTAGGTTTTGAAATTTACAACAAAAAAACGGTTGATGCTATTTTAGGTAAAACCCTATCGGCTATAACTGGTTATGGAACAGCTATAGGTAATTATGGTTCGGTAAGAAATAAAGGTGTAGAGATAACGCTTAATACAACAAATATACAAACCGAAGATTTTAGATGGACTACAAGCTTAAATTATGCACGTAATAAAAACGAAATTATAGAGCTAGATGGCGATTTAGATGAAATCCCATATGGAAACCATGGTGTGCGTAAAATAGGAGCGCCCGTGGATGCTATTTATAGTTTCGAATTCGATGGGATTTGGCAAATAGACGAGGCAGCAGAGGCACATACTTATGGTGCGTTCCCAGGGCAATGGAAATATGTAGACCAAAATAATGATGGTGTTTTAAACCAAGATGATAATGTGGTGTTAGGTTCTATATCACCAGATTGGATTGGGGGTATGACCAATACACTTACTTATAAGAATATAGACTTTACGGTACAAATGCACGCAAGATTTGGAACATATGGGCATTCAGAGTTTTATAACAACTTTGCGCCCTGGCAAAATGATAGAGCTAAGTTTAATAAAGTAGACTTAGATTATTGGTCGCCTAATAACCAAAACGCTAAATACCCAGCAGCACAATATGCTTCAACAGGAAATGATTATTATGTGGATGTAGATTTTGTTAGAATTAGTAATATCGGGCTAGGATATAATTTTAATCAGAGCATGTTAGATAAGCTAAAAATGTCTAGTCTAAGGTTGAGTTTAGATATTCAAAACCCATTTACCTTTACCGATTATGCAGGTCCAGATCCAGAAACCGCGTTAGGAAATACATATAACGCAGGTTATATGATGAAAACATTTTTATTCGGACTTAAGTTATCCTACTAATTATAAATATATTAAAGATGAAAATATATAAAAACATAAAACCAGTAATAGCATTGTTTGTTTTTTCAATGTTATTGAATGCCTGTGATGACTTTATACAAGAGGATGTGTATTCTGATGTAACTAGTGAAAACTTCATCACAGAAGATACTGCCGATCAATTAATAGTAGGTGTTTACACTGCCACAAGAAACGCTTATAGAAACCATGGCTACAAATTTGCGGGAACAGACCTATTTACTACAAAAAGCGAACTATTTGCCTTTAGTAGTGCTAACGATTATAATAATTTTATCGCACCAGAGACCGATGGGGTATGGAGTGTTAATTACAATGTAATAGCCAAAGCAAATACAGCTATAAACCGATACGAAAACCAAGTAAGCTGGAGCGATACCAATTTAGAAGCTAAAGCTTATGGCATAGCACAAGCTCGGGCATTAAGAGCATTAGCATTTTTTAATTTAGCGGTACAATACGGTGGTGTAGTGTTAGATCTTGAAGAACCATTAACCATACGTAACGATTATATGCGTTCGACGGAGGAAGAGACTTTTGCACTAATAATTGGTGAATTGGAAGCATCTATTCCAGATCTTAAAGACAATCCTGAAATAGGACGTATTTCAAAAAGAGCAGCACAGCACCTTCTTTCGGAAGTATATTTAACACGAGCTTATAAATCGTATGCAGGAGCTAACGATTTTCAAACGGCAGCAGATTTAGCTGTTCAAGCTATAGATGGATACGATATTAGAACCCAATCCTTTGCAGAAGTGTTTGATTATGATAATCAAATTAATGATGAGATTCTTTTTGCAACGCAGTGGGAAAATAATGCATTCGCAAGCGATAGAAATAATAACAAACATTCATTATTTATGTATAATCTGTTCGATTATGCAGGTGTGAGTCGAACAAACCAATATGGTGTACAAGGAGATGGTTTGATGATGACACCCTATTTCTATTCTTTATTCGCCGATAATGATACACGCGAAGAAGCAACTATACATCGTGTAATCTACGCAGACGAAGATGATTCTTGGGTAAATGATGTTATTGTTCCTGGAGATACCGTAGTGTATTTCCCTAAGGAGCCAATCGATATTGCTGAACTTACCGATAAATTAGATAGGTATTGGGTGTATCAACCAGATCAGTACCTATGGGGAAAACCAGACGATATTCCTGGGGTAAACTATCAATACTCTGCTACTCCATATTTTGTAAACTTCCCAATCATGAAAAAATTTGATGATGAGGTTTATTTGGACGAAAATGGCGGTGCCCGTGATACCTTTATCTTTAGGGTAGCCGAAACACATTTATTGGCTGCCGAAGCATTTCTTGGGGCAGGTAATACCACACAGGCATTATTTCACATAAATCGAGTAAGAGAGCGTGCTACAGGTGTAGTAAATCACTATACCTCTATAGATTTAGATACTATACTTGAAGAACGTGCCTTAGAATTGGCTGGTGAAACCAACCGATGGGCAGTACTAAAGCGTATGGGTAAATTAGAAGAGCGTATAGAACTATACAATCCTCATGTTATAGATCATGGTGCTTTTGATGCATCAAAGCATTTGTTGAGACCTATTCCAACAAGAGAAATAGATTTATCGCCAAATACTATGACACAAAATCCAAATTATTAAGAATATAGTTTATTTAATTATTAGAGTTAGTTTATTTTAGTTTTTATATAGGCAGGCGATAAATTGCCTGCCTGTATTATTAAGTGAGTGGTTAAAATTTAAATGTATTTTAAATTGGTAGTTGCAAAAAGGAATGATTTACTAAATCATATAAGTCTGTAAGTCTATACGTAGATAAAGATATGGAGCTACTAAAATGCTATCTCAATAAATATTAAAAATAATAGCATAAAAAGTAATGAGTCTAGCACAATACAATCTAGTCTAAATACAATCTTATCTTAAAACAAGAATAATGAAGTTAAGTTATATATGTAAAATACAAACATATACAGTAATTATTATGGTCTTTTCCTTGTTATCGTGCAAACAAGAAGAGCAACTATTAGCAAAGACCATAGATAATAACGTTATAGATTATAGCGTTAAAGTGTATCCGTTGCTAGATTCCGAAAATTCCAGATGGTTTTTCTTTTCATCAGCTAGTAGACCTTTTGGTATGGTAAATCTTAGCCCAGATACAGAGATTGATGGTGCATGGGGCAGTGGTTACAGGTATAAAACTGATACCATTAAAGGCTTTAGCCATATTCATGCGTGGCAAATGTCGGGTATATCCGTAATGCCTGTTACCATCACAGATTCTAACAAGAAAAATATTTATAACGATTTTTATTCAAAATTCAGTCATAAAACAGAAAAAGTAACACCAGGATATCACTACCTAGAATTAGATAGATATCAAATTACTTCAGAATTAACTAGTACAACGCGCGTTGGGTTTCACAAATATAACTTTCCTAAAAACACCCAAGCCGCGATTTTATTCAACCTTAATACCAAATTAGGGCCATGTAAAAATATAGATGGAGAACTCACAAAAATTAGCGAAAATGAGTTAGTCGGTAAATTGGTTATGGAAGCGACCATAAGACGGCCAAAACCTTTCACCGTTTATTTTAAAGCCAAATTAAATACAGACATCGCTTCTTTAGAAAAAGATATTAAAACAGGAAATTATTTAGTAAATCTTGTAAACCCAAAAGATAAGGTGCTTATGAAGGTTGGTATTTCATACACATCTATTGATAATGCCGCAAATAATATCGATAAAGAATTATCGCACTGGAATTTTAATGATGTGGTTGCCGAATCTAAAGAGCAGTGGAACGGATTATTAGGAAGAATTGATGTAGAAGGCGGTACAGAAACAGACCAACGCAGATTTTACACTGATTTATGGCACGCCTTACAAGGTCGAAGAATTATAAGCGACGCCAATGGGGCTTATCCTGATAACACGGGCGACAAATTTAGAATAGGGCAGTTGCCATTACATGACAATGGTACACCTAAATTTAATCATTATAACTCTGACTCGTTTTGGGGTGCACAATGGACAATTAATACCCTTTGGGGATTAGTTTATCCTGAAATAAAAAAGGAATTTGTACATTCACTTATACAATATCAAAAAGATGGTGGATTAGTTCCGCGAGGACCATCGGGTGGTAATTATACGTTTGTGATGACGGGGTCTTCTAGCACACCGTTTATAGTAAGCGCCATACAAGAAGGCTTGATTACCGAAGATTTAGAATATATCTACCAAGCCTTAAAGCAAAACCATTTGCAAGGTGGAATTATGGAAAAGGCAGGTTACGAACACACTACCAATTTAGGTGGTGGTTTTAAGTATTACTTAGAAAAAGGTTATGTGCCTTACCCTATTCCAGAAGGAAGATTTGCGGGTCATCAAGATGGTGCTAGCCTTACTATGGAATATGCTTATCAAGATTGGACTCTTGCGCAATTAGCCAAAAAATTGGGGCATAATGAAGATTACAATTATTTCTTGAATCGTTCTGAAAACTTTAAAAATGTTTATGATGAAACTTCAGGTTGGATGCGCCCTAAAGATGTTAATAATATGTGGTTTAAAAATTTCGATCCTTACGATTATAAAGTTGGATTCGTAGAAGCCAATGGTGCACAAGCAACTTGGTTTGTACCACATAATTTATCGGGTTTAGCCGAATTAATGGGTGGAACAGAAAACGCAGTAAAAAAACTAAACAAGCAGTTTGAAGAGGCGAGCGCGCTTAGTTTTACGGCAGGAACTTCTCACGATTTAGAGGAACATCCAGAGTATAGAAGAATACCAATTAACTATGGTAACCAACCCTCTATACAAACTGCATTTGTGTTTAATAAATTAGGAAGACCAGACTTAACGCAATACTGGAGCCGTAGTATCGTAGAAAAAACTTTTAGTGGTTTGTCGCCTTCTACTGGGTATAATGGAGATGAAGATCAAGGGTTAATGGGAAGCTTAGCGGTACTCATGAAAATAGGATTGTTTCAAATGAATGGTGGTACCGATGATAATCCAGAATACCAAATAGGAAGTCCAATTTTCAATAAAATTGCCATAAAATTACATCCAGAATACTATTCAAATTCAACATTTGTTATTAATGCAGTAAATAATAGCAAAGAGAATGTTTATGTAGAATCCGCAGTTTTAAACGAGCAACCAATTCAAGGTTATGTAATTGACCATGATCAAATTACCAAAGGAGGAACCTTAGTGTTAAAAATGACCAATAAAGCCAAAGATCAACTTTAAAAACATCACTACACTATATTATGATGCGTTTTTATTATTAAGCAATAGATAGTTGTAAAGATAAGTTTAGGGGTATTGATAATTACAATTGAATTAAAATCTCGAAAGTCAAAAAATTAAAGACTTATGAAGGTTAAGAAGATGATAAAGTACGTTGTTATAATTCCTTTTGGTATACTTATGTTATTGGTTGTATTCAATAACAAACAGCTAAAGTCGCAGGTTTTTGGCACGATAAAGTATCGTAATGTAGAGATTGAATCGGGTAATATTGCAGTGCCTCACAAAAGAACTTTGGAATGGAAAACAGAATCCGCCTTTGCTGATAGTATCTATGCCGACATTGCAAAAATGTCAATTACAGATGAAATGCTCTTTAAAAAAGGGAATACTACGCGTATACTTTTGGCTAGACTACTGCTGAAACAAAATATTTCTGAAGTCAATAGCATTTTACAAAAAATGACGGTTTGGGGAAATTGTGGTTCTTCTTGGGCACTAAATCCTAAAGGAGATTATGATTTTCCACTCACCATTCTTACTACAATACTTTGGAAATTTGGTGAACAACCCGATTTGCTATATCCTAAAACCAAAGCACATCTATTACATGTGTTATTATCAGAAGATGGTAATGCGTTTAGTTATACGGTTCCTAAAACTTTGGGACTTGTTATGGAAACCGAAAACCATATGTTAATGACCGAAGGTTCTAGGTATCTAAAAAACAGATGGGTTAGAGAACACGGGAATTCAGATAAGTATTATAACAATGTCCAAAATGGTATGGAAGACAAACTAATGTCACTTTTGGAAGAAATGAAAACTAGTGGTTTGTATGAATTTAACTCCATTCCGTATCTTGGATATACAATTACAGCCTTACTTAATCTAGAAGCTTTTGCTTCAGAAAAGCTGAGTAAACAAGCCCGAGATGTACTCGATTACATAAATTGGAGTTATGCTTTAAATAGCTATAATTTAAAGCATTTTCCGCCAATGCGAAGAAGGTATGAAAAAGCAAGTATAAAAGAACTCACAACCGATTATCATTCTGCATTTATAAAATCATGGCTCAGTTATTCCAAAATTGAGAACTATGATAAAAATGTGGGGGTTGCTAAAATTCATGCACTAATGGGGGCGTGTATGCCTTATCGTCCTGCCGACCAATGTATTGAAATGCTGTTTAATAAGCAAGATGGGTATTTTGTACGCCAAGGTCATGGCCCAAAGGCATCACCAGAAATTAGCAGCGCAGGAAAAAACTTTTTAATAAGTGCTGGAGGTGTTAACAGGGGTAAAAAGTCATTAATTGTAGCAAGGCCTATATGCCTTTTCTTAAATGATAGTGCAGATCAGCTTTCGGAAATTGTTCACTTATCGGGTTCTACCAACGATTTTATGCAATGGAACAACACAGGGGTCTATAAAAACTTTGCCTGTGCTGCAGGTGCAGTAGTCATTCCAAAGGGTGTTTTGTCTATTGCTAAAAAAGGACATTGGTCATGTTATAAAGATGAGAATAATGTAACTATTGTGGTGTACTCCACGGAAAATTTTGGTATGATCGCAGTGTTTGAAAATGTAGAACCTTTAAAAATTTTCCAAGACGTTTTAAAAGAGAATTCAAATTCTGAAATATTAAATTCACAATTTAAATTTCCAAACGGACCGTTATTAGAATACGATGTTCTTGCTCCTAAAAATAAATGGGTAATGACAGCTGTAAATGGTAAAAAACTTAATAGGGATTTTGATTCTTGGCCGTTGCTTGAAGGAGATTTATAAAAGTTTAATCTATAGTTAAAAAAACAAAAATTCTAGATATTTATTGAAATAACACTATGAAGAAGTATAAAAAATACAAATTAGTCCTATTATTTAGTTTTATAAGCGTTTCTGTGTTCAGTCAACTAAAGAATAAACCTGAACTCAACGAACAATTTATGGATATGGGCTTTGGCATATTCATCCATTGGAGTTTAGACTCGCAGTTGGGTAGCGTTATTAGTCATTCTATGGTTGGGGCTTCCGAAGATTATGTAAAAAGATATATGGAAGAGCTTCCCAGAACGTTTTATCCCAAAGATTTCGACCCAGACGAATGGGCGAGACTCTTCAAACTAACAGGTGCAGAATACGTGGTGTTTACTACAAAACACCATAACGGCTTCTGTATGTGGGATACCAAAACTACCGATTTCAATATCATGAACACGCCCTACGGAAAAGATATTACAGGCATGTTGGTGAAATCATTACGTAAATATGGTTTAAGGGTTGGGTTCTATTTTTCACCTGAAGATTTTAGTTTTATCCATAAACAAGGACATCTTATTTCTAGAAAGGGAAAAATGACTCAAGTTACCGCTAATAAAGAACTTTTTGAATATGATAAAGCTCAGGTAAAAGAATTAATTGAAAATTACGGTCCTATTGATGTCATGTTTTTTGATGCGTTTCATGCAAAACCCATGGCACAGTACGTGCATGAAATTGCACCTGATGTTGTAGTAACCAGAGGTGAAATGAGTACGCCAGAGCAAAAAATACCTGGAGGAGCGCAACCAGGGCCTTGGGAAACCTGCATGACCATGGGTACACAATGGGCATACAAACCTACTAACGAAGATTATAAAAGTGGAAAAGAACTTATTAATAAACTCATTGAAATTAGAGCAAAAGGTGGTAATTTTTTAATGAACGTAGGACCAAAACCAAATGGTGAAATACCCATTGAGCAAGAGGAGCGCTTACGAGAAATAGCACTTTGGATGTTTGTTAACAACGAAGCTGTAAAAAATGTACGAACCGTACCTACCCAAATAAAAGACGGCGATATATGGTTTACAAAAGCCAAAGATAAAAACACGGTGTATGCCTTTATTACAAATCAACCCGAATGGTTTAAAGGAAAACGACGACTGTTTTACATCCATAACGTAAAAACTACAAAAGATACAGAGATTTCGGTGTTAGGTCAAAATGATTTGGTAGTAGAATATTCACCCAATAACTTACCAGAATCTCGTTTTAAACAACAAGAGCACAACGTGGAACTTTCAATAACCAGAGCGCAAAGAGTTTACAATAACAAGATTTGGCACAATGCGGTAGTAGTGAAATTAACCAACGTGGAGTTTGTCAACAACAATGATTAATTGCAATAGTTTAATAATTAAATAATAGCACAAAAAAATATAACATGCGTTTAAATTTAAAATTTACATTAATATTTTGCTTAACGATAAGTTTTTCAACATTAGCACAATTAAAAAATAAACCGGCGATTGTAGAAGATTTTATGGATATGGGCTTTGGCATATTCATCCATTGGAGCATGGATTCACAGTTGGGTACTGTAATAAGTCATTCTATGGTGGGGGCTTCCGAAGACTATGTACAACGTTACATGAACGAACTTCCAAAAACTTTCGTTCCTAATAAATTCGACCCGGATGAATGGGCAAGATTATTTAAAATTACGGGAGCCGAATATGTGGTTTTCACAACCAAACACCATAACGGATTTTGCATGTGGGATACCAAAACTACCGATTTCAATATCATGAATACGCCTTACGGAAAAGATATTACTGGTATGTTAGCCAAATCGTTAAGAAAATATGGTATTAAGGTAGGATTCTATTTTTCTCCCGAAGATTTTAGTTTTATTTACAAACAAGGGCATTTAATTTCCCGAAAAGGAGAAATGAGCGGTGTTGATAAAAACCCAGAATTGTTGGCGTACGACAAAAAACAAATTGCAGAGTTAATTGAAAACTACAGTCCAGATATGATGTTTTTCGATTCCTTTAAAAAGGCTGATATTGTTCAGTTTGTCCATAAGAAAGATCCCAATATAATGGTAACCCGTGGCGAAATAAGTACTCCCGAACAAAAAATACCCAATACCGCTATTCCTGGGCCTTGGGAAACCTGTATGACCATGGGAACGCAATGGGCTTACAAACCCACCAACGAAGATTATAAAAGTGGAAAGGAACTTATTAATAAACTCATTGAAATTAGAGCAAAAGGCGGTAATTTTTTAATGAATGTGGGACCTAAACCTAACGGAGAAATTCCTATTGAGCAAGAAGAACGTTTACGTGAAATAGCATTGTGGATGTTTGTAAATAACGAAGCTGTAAAAAATGTAAGAACCGTTCCTGGACTTATAAAAGATGGTGATATTTGGTTTACAAAAGCTAAAAACGAAAATACGGCTTATGTGTTTATTACCAACCAACAGCATTGGTTTAAAGGTTTTAGAAGGAATTTTTTACTAAAAAACATCAAAGCAACTAAAAACACGCAGGTGTCTGTGCTAGGGCAAAATGACAAGGTGGTAGAATATTGGCCAGAAAACGACCCGAAAACTACGTTTGTTCAACATAAGGATAGGTTAGAAATATCGGTAAGTAAGGCCCATAGACTATACAATAACAAAATTTGGCCTAATGCCATTGTGGTAAAGGTTACCAATGTTGAATTCTCCGAGTAATACGATTGAGTTTTTAAGTTAAAAAAGAAAAATATTCCCTTATGACGTTTACTAATTATAGAAAAAATATTGTCTTTATAGTACTAGTTGCTTTCATGTGCAATCTAGTTAACGCACAGTCTGCCGATAAAATGGATTGGTGGAAAGATGCCAAATTTGGTATGTTTTTGCATTGGGGTTTATATTCTAAAACTGCGGGGTATTGGAAAGGACATAAAGCCAAAGGTAACGAGCATTTTATGATTCATGAGAAAATATCTCTAAAGGAATACGCCACCATTGCCGATGATTTTAACCCTGTAAATTTTAATGCTGAAGACTGGGTGCTTACTGCAAAAAATGCAGGAATGAAATACATAGTTATAACCTCTAAACATCACGACGGTTTTGCAATGTTTAATTCACCATCAAGCGACTACAATATTGTAAAACGCACGCCTTATGCCAAAGACCCCATGAAGGAATTGGTTGAAGCCTGTCGAAAGCACGGAATGAAATTCGGGTTTTATTATTCCTTAGGTCGCGATTGGGAAGACCCAGATGTGCCTACCGATTGGCCATTTAAAGGTGGACGTAGTAATATAGTAGATTACCCTGATGAAGATGCAAAAGTGTTTCATCGGTATTTCGAAAGAAAAGTAAAACCACAAGTAAAAGAGTTGCTTACACAATATGGAACTATAGATATTATATGGTTTGATACACCACATGATATTACTGGAGAAGAAAGCCAAGAATTAAAAGATTTAATTTTAAGTATTCAACCCAACTGTATTATAAATAGTAGAATTGGGAACAATTTAGGAGATTATAAAGTTCAAGAACAAAAAATAGCAAAAGGTTTGGAGCCAGAACCATGGGAAGCTTGCATTACTATGGGAAAAAATTGGGGCTATATAGAGTACGATACCATTTATAAAACACCCGAATTAATGACGCGTCATTTCCTAGAAATTGTGAGTAAAGGCGGTAATTTACTGCTAAATAACGGTCCTACTGCAAAAGGGGAAATAACCCCATTGGCGAAGGAAGGATTAGCGAAAATAGGAGAATGGATGGATAAGAATGGAGAGGGAATTTACGGGTCTAAACCCTGGGAAATTCAAAATGAAATACTTACCAATCAAACAAAAGCCGAAATAGTTGAAAAAAAGGAAGGAAAAAACACCTTGAAGGATGCGGTACACGATGCTACTCCAAAAGATATCATTCCAGAAGTTCAATTCACTTTTAAAAATGGTAAAATTTATGCTTACGTATGTAGCTATCATAAACCTGAAGTACTTATAAAAAGTTTTACTTCAAAATTTAAGGTTGAAAACGTGGTACAATTGGGCTCCAATAAAAAGGTAGAATGGGAACAGGATACCAGAGGATTAAGAATTGAAATGCCAGAATACTCAGAAAATGAAATCCCTATAACGGGTTTCCAAATACATGTAAGGTAATAACAATTATCCTTAGTATATTCACGGTATGAAATATGTGTTAGTAATAATTAGTATGTGTTTTTCATACTTAGGTTATAGTCAATCTGTTAATGTAATTGAGCTATGGCCAAATAATGTGCCTGGTGAAAATTTGCCGAAACAAAAAGCACGACAAATTGATAATACCAGCGGCAATGTAATACGTTTGACTGATGTTAATAATCCAACGTTAACTGTTTATACACCAAAACACGCTAATAATTCAGGTGCAGGAATTATTGTTTGCCCCGGTGGAGGATACAATATTTTGGCTATTGATAAAGAAGGCTACGAAATAGCAGAATGGTTAAATAGTTTAGGGTATACTGCATTTGTATTACAATATCGTGTGCCTCAAAAGCAAGAGGGAGCAATGCAAGATGTACAACGCGCTATAAAATGGGTAAGAAGTAAGGCTGAAATCCATAACTTACATCCACAGAAAATTGGGCTTTTAGGGTTTTCGGCAGGAGGACACTTGGCAGCTAAGGCTTCAATAAATTATCAGAACGAAACCTATCCAAAGAGTGATACTATAGATAATGTGTCGGCTCGTGTTAATTTTACAATGCTCGTTTACCCTGCGTATTTAGATAAAGGAGAGGAAAAAACATTGAGTCCAGAGTTAAAAATAAATGAACAAACACCTCCATTTTTTGTGTTTGAAACGGCCGACGATCCATTCGGTAATAGTGCATTGGTTATTGCATCAGCGTTAAGGAATAATAAAATACTGGTAGAGCTACATATGCTGCCCAAAGGCGGTCATGGCTATGGTTTACGAAAAGGAAACCGAGCAGCCGAAACATGGCCAATATTAGCCGAAACTTGGATGGAAAATCTGTTGAATTCAGAATAAATATTAAAATAATAATAAATAAAATAACCTAATGCTACAGCGTTTTGTACTTCTTTATATAATGTTGTTCTTTTTATGTTCTCAAGCACAGAATATAAAATTTGAGCATTATAATGATAACAATGGCTTGTCGCATAACTCTGTACGCCATATTGTGCAAGATAAACACGGGTTTTTATGGATTGGAACCTTTTCTGGACTTAACCGTTTTGATGGATACGAGTTTAAATCGTATTTAAGTACTTCTGAAGGCAGTAACAAAATAAATAATGACGATATAACCGCATTAGAGTTAGATGAAGACGCTAATCAATTATGGATTGGTACACGAAAAGGGTTAACTGTGTTAAAATTGGATACTTATAAGTTTACTACGTTTTTAAATGATCCAAGTAACCCGAATAGTTTACCTGAAGATGAAATCCGATCGGTTTATGTTGATAAAATCAAACGCGTATGGATAGGAACAAAAGAGCAGGGTTTACATATTTTTTATGTTAATGAAAATAGATTTGAAAAAATAAACTTACCCAATTTTAGATACATAAAAGAAATTTTTGAAGACTCACACGGAAATATCTGGATTGGTAGCTATGAAAGTGCATCTATAGCAAAACTAACGCTTGATGATAATGGCGCAATTCAACAAACCACAACGTTTACGCTTAAAGTACCTTATACAACAGAAATAAATCCCTATCTAAATTTTATATATGAAGATTCCAAAAAAGATATTTTTGTTGGCACGCGGAAAGGACTTTACAAATTAAACGAAGACAAAAACCAGTTTGAAAATTTATATATAGAAAATGATGAAATTCGTGATGCTTTAGGGCCTTACATAGTTTCTGTAGCACAATCGCCAAAAGGTGAATATTGGGTAGGAACATTAGGTGGTTTGTTGGTTTGTAACCAATTAGAAGATATTGCGGTGGGAGATTTTCAATGGTATTATTCTGTGTTAACCGATCAAACCTCATTGGTAGATAATCTGGTTTCAGGCTTGTTTTTCGATGCCACAGGAATTTTATGGATTGGTACCGAAGATGGTTTAGATAAATACGACCCTTATGAAAATCAGTTTCATTTCAACAAAGATATTTCTAAACATATAGAAGGGCAGGCGCCTAGAATTAGAGGGTTTGCTAAAACCTACAATAATAAAATTGTGGCAGCAACAAGGCATAACGGACTGTTTATTGAAGAGGACGATGGATTTGTGCCATTATTCAATAACCAGAAAGATATAGCAAATATATACTCCAAGGATGGTAAGATTTTTTATTGCGGATTGTGGAATGGAAAAGTGCTGATTTACGATTTTTTGAATAACACTGCAACCGAAGTTAATGTAGGTTTTGAAGACATTCCAATTTCTGACATACAAATCATTCATGACGATAACATAGTAGTAGGCTCGTTTGGGCAAGGGGCTAATATTTTAAAGATTAAAAGTTCTAATGTTTTATCCGATGGTACCGTTTTATTAGAGGACGGCAACATTAATGAAATTACTATGGATAGTATTGGCAATGTTTGGTTTGCAACTGAAGCTGGGGTGGTAAAATACAATACGGCTTCAAATACAAAAACTAATTACACGTCATCATTTAATAAAAATACGGGCTTACCACATTATAATGTGAGCGACATAATTTTCGATAACTCTGGGCAATTATGGGCAGCTACTCGTGAAGGTTTAAGCATTTTTGATGATGATAAAAACAATTTTATGCCACTTACTGGTTATAATGGCTTAGCCAGAAAATGGGTTACCGATATGCTTTTAGATAGTAACGGGAATTTATGGTTAAACGTAAACAACAACAGTGTAGCCAAAATTAATCCAACGAATAATAACCACAATATTTATCATGTTAACAGTGGAAACCGATTAGATTTTTTTAGTTCTCGTGGATTTTTTAATTATGATGATTCAAACATTTATTTAGGAGGAAAAAATGGTATAATTTTCTTTTCGCCCTATAGCATCAACGAAAACAAGCAATCGCCATCACCCATAATTACGGAATTAAAAATAGATAATGAGGTTATACTTCCTGGAACCGAAATTAACGATGAAACCCCTCTTACTGTAGATTTAAACGAAACTAAAAGTGTAAACCTTGGATATAAAAACCGTAATTTTTCGTTGCAATTTTCTTCACCTTCATACACCAACGAACGCCTTAATAAGTTTCAGTATAAACTAGAAAATTTTGATGACGATTGGATTACAACTAGTAGTAATTCACGAACAGTTCAGTACACCAATTTATTTCCTGGAAAGTATGTTTTTAAAATAAAAGCCAGTAATAGCGATGGCCATTGGAGCGATGAGGTAGCCTACAATATTAAAATTGAACGCCCTTTTTGGTTAACCTATCAAGCGTTATTTTTATTTTTATTACTAATCGCTATCATAATTTATTTTATTAGGCGAGAGGTTAGAAATCGCATGCGTTTAAAACAAGAATTGGTCACCGAAAAAGTAAATCGCGAGCGCGATGTAAAACTAAATAACGAAAAACTACGATTTTTTACCAATATTTCTCACGAGTTGCGAACGCCATTAACGCTAATTTTGGGCCCTGTTACGCAATTGTTAGAAGAATCTAAGCACCAAAGTACCGATTATCAAAAAAGCAGATATAATCTCATACATCAAAACGCCAGTAGATTGTTAAATTTAGTAAATCAGGTGCTAGATTTTAGAAAGGCCCAAACAGGAGAGTTAAAGCTAAAAGTGTCTAAAACCGATATTTTACAGTATACGCATAACACATTCGATTCTTTTAAAGAACTAGCTTACAATAAGCAAATACAGTTTAATTTCAATCGAGAGTCAGAAGAACTTTTTGGATGGATTGATAGAGATAAATACGATAAGATACTTTATAATTTATTATCAAATGCTATAAAATTCACCAATAAATTCGGGCATGTAGATTTGTATGTGGGCCTAAAAGATAATGAGGATGGTTACCTTATTATGGAGGTTAGTGACGATGGTATAGGTATTCCAAAAAATAGTCAAGAAAAAATATTTACCAGGTTTTATCAAGCCACAAATAGTAAAGAAAATAATACGGGTTCTGGAATTGGATTATCTTTAGTGAAGTCGTTAGTAGAACTGCATAAGGGTGAAATACACGTGAAAAGTGCGCCTAATAAAGGGAGTGTATTTACAGTTACTTTACCTATGGAGCGCCATTTTTACGACGACGACGAAATTTTCGAAATTGTTACCAACAAAGAAAAAAACATAGTTGTTCCTAAAGTTGAGGTTAAAAAAACAACTACAAATACCAATATAAAAGAAAAAATCTTGGTTATAGAAGACAACCTTGAGCTAAGAAAATATTTAGTGGATTACTTATCTAATCATTACAAGGTTTATGAGGCAGAAAATGGTAAAGAGGGGCTGCAATTGTGTCGTCAAGTAAAGCCTATATTGTGTGTGGCCGATGTGATGATGCCTGTTATGGACGGACTAGAATTTTGTAAAGAACTTAAAAATGATGAATTTATAAGTCATATCCCCGTAATTTTATTAACCGCCTTATCTGAAAACGAAGATATGGTAAAAGGTTTTGATGTTGGTGCCGATGGGTATTTGGCAAAACCATTCGATCCGTCGCTTTTAAAGTCTAGAATTGTTAATATTATAAAAACACGATTAGAGCTTAAATCTAAATTTTCAGATGAAGCTGATAGTGAAGTGGGCTTATTAGTACATTCTCCCATCGATAAAGAGTTTATGGAAAAAGTGTCTAATCTTATTGGAAAAAACCTTAGTAACCCCGATTTAACTACTAGTTTTTTATGTGATAAATTAGGGGTAAGTTCGTCAAAACTATATAGGAAAATAAAAGAATTAACAGACCTATCTCCAAACGAATTTATTAGAACTGTAAGATTAAAAAAATCGGCTCAATATTTAAAATCCAAAAAATACAACGTGTCTGAAGTAACCGATTTAGTAGGTTTTAACGACCCCTTATATTTTAGTCGTTGCTTTAAAAAACAGTTTGGTTTTCCTCCTAGTAAATTAATTAAATAGATAGAGGCATAACACCAATTGTTGTAGTAGTATAATTTATAATTCACTTGAAATTTCAACCATTGTTGCTTGCCATAGTAACAGAAAGACCAAAAGAGTGATAGTTTATATTCAATGCTTCATGATTTATATAAAAAAAACCATGTAATTTCTATTATTGTGGATAGTAATATAAACTGTCGAAAAAGCAAATTTTTAGAATGAAAAAGGTTGGAATTTATAGCATACTGTTGGCTCTTTTATTGAATTTTTCTTGTAACCAAAATGAGAAGAAATCTGAGGTTTCGAATGTAGCGTCTTCAAATCAAATTACAGATGAAGAACGTATGGAGTGGTGGCAAGAAGCTCGTTTTGGCATGTTTATTCACTGGGGAATTTATACAAAGTTGGCAGGGTTTTATAACGGAAAGGCACAACCCAATAGTGCGGAGTGGATTATGAACAGAGCTGAAATTCCAATTGCAGAATACGAAAAATTAGCAGAAGACTTCAATCCTACCCAATTCAATGCAAAAGAATTTGTGGGTTTAGCAAAAGAGGCGGGCATGAAATACATGGTAATTACAGCAAAACACCATGACGGATTTTCTATGTTTCATTCTAAAGCTAGCGATTATAACATTGTAGATGCTACGCCCTTTAAACGCGATATTTTAAAAGAATTGGCTAAAGAATGTCAAGAACAAGGCATCAAATTCGGCTTTTATTATTCACAAGCTCAAGATTGGCATCACCCAGGAGGTATGGGCAACCATTGGGATAAAAGTATAAAACGTGTAAGTAGCGATGAATATGTGTATGAAAAAGCATTACCTGAAGTAAAGCAGCTGTTAACAGAATATGGCCCCATTGCCATTTTTTGGTGGGATACGCCTCGAAAAATGACGAAATCTGTTGTAGATAGTTTGCATCATATTACCACAGCATTGCAACCAAGAATTATTACAAACGACCGCTTAGGCGATGATTACCCAGGAGACCATAAAACCTTTGAAAGAAATGGACCAAGATACAAGCCCGAAGCTAAATATTGGGAGTTATGTCAACCAATAAGTGGTAGCTGGGGGTATAGAAGTGATGATGATAATTTCAAATCCATTCCAACGTTAATTAGGAATTTAATAGATCAAGCAAGTAAGGGCGGAAACTATCTGTTAAATGTAAGTCCAACCCACGAAGGTACCTTAAAACAAGAAGCTGTAGAAAGACTAAAAGCTATTGGCCAATGGATGGATAAAAACAGTAAAGCTATTTACGGTACTCAAGCTAGTCCAACTGAAACCATACCAGATTGGGGTAGAATTACCATGAAAACCGAAGATAACAAAGGTTTACTTTATTTACATGTTTACGATTGGAAAGATGGAGCTTCACTACCCATTCGCTTAAACAATCAAGTAGAACAATGTTATCTGTTAACTGACGAATCTAGAAATTTTCAAGCAGAAACTACAGCACAAGGTATCAATGTAAAATTAACGGGTGATGCACCAGATAGTATTGCTTCAGTAATTGTTTTAAAACTGAAAAGTATGCCTAATGCATTACCAATAAAACCACTAGGACAAGATGAAAATGGTGTTGTAGTTTTACCAGCCTACAGAGCACAATACGAGAACTTGCAAGGTCCAGGAGCACAATACAATGAACATCTAGATTGCATTGGCGATTGGGAAAGTGAAACAGCAAGAGTGTATTGGAATTTAGAATTTAATGTGCCTGGAACATATCAGCTGGTAGCTCATTATTCAGCAAAAGAGGCGACAGAAATTTCTGTTTCTATTAACGGAGCGAGTAAAAACATAAAAATATCGGCAAGCGGAACTAATATAAAACGCTTTAAGAAAATTGAATTAGGAACGTTTTCAATTGAAAAAACTGGGAAGCAGGAAGTGTCCATAATGCCAGTAGCAGGAAAATGGAACGCTTTGAATTTAAAAGAGATAAAAATTCAACCTATTAAAAACTAATTTAACACACAACGATGAAGTATATCTTTCTTTTCTTTTTTGGTGTTTTTATGTCATGCAATGCCCAAAACGCCATTTACGATAATTTGAAAGAAGCTCCTGTAAACGGCGGTTTACAAATGGACGATTACTGGGTTTGGGGTAGTTCGGTTATAAAAGGTGATGATGGTAAATACCACATGTATGCCTCTCGATGGCCTAGTTTTTTACCGTTTCACCCTGGATGGATGGTAGCTTCAGAAATTGTGCATGCTATTTCAGATACGCCTGAAGGGCCATACCAGTTTCAAGACGTAGCTTTGGGTAGTCGTGGTACACAATTTTGGGACGGGCGCTCGTGTCACAATCCTAAAATTGTAAAATATAAAGACACTTATATTCTTTATTATATGGGGTCTACTCATCCGTTTGAAGAGATCACTAAAAATAATGTAGAAGATTTTGATTTAAGTAGTAAATGGTGTATCGCCGCACGCTGGAGAAAACGAGTGGGGATTGCAACGTCTAAAAGTCCGTATGGCCCTTGGAAGCGATTAGACGCTCCAATTTTAGATGTTAAACCTGATTCGTATTATAGTTTTTTAACATCCAATCCATCGCCACTAATTAAAGAAGATGGTTCGGTAGTGCTGCTTTTTAAAGGAAGAAGCTATCAAGAAGATGGTATAAAACATAGTGATATGAGCATTGGTGTGGCTACAGCACCGTCGTTTGATGGTGAATATACCGTAGTGGGTACTAAGCCTTTATTTTCTATGGAGCATTTAGGCGAGGTGGAAGACCCTCATTTATGGAGCGATGATGAGGGTTTTCATTTGGTAGCCAAAGACCAACGCGGATTGATAACCGGAGGAAAAGGCGACGGACTTTTAGCGCATTCCAAAGATGGTATTCATTGGGAAGTTGATAAAAACCCTAGAGCCTATACCAAAACAGTACAATGGAATGATGGCAAAACTATAAAACAAGGACAGTTAGAACGTCCGTTTGTTTTTGTTGAAAACGGAAAACCAACGCATATCTTCTTTGCCACTATGGATGGTCCTGGGGGATTTGGTAATGGTACAAAAACTTGGAATATGGTTATTCCATTAAAATAAATAACAATTAATAAAACCAACTAACACTTTATACAAGATGAGTAAAAAAATATTATTATGGTCTATCACTGCAGCATTAGCAGGGTTTCTTTTCGGATTCGACGTTGTGGTTATTTCGGGAGCCGATAAAAAATTACAAGCTATTTGGGAATCTTCCGATTCGTTCCACGGATGGGTGGTTATGGGAGCAGCGCTTTGGGGAACCGTAGTTGGTGCTTTATTTGGAGGTTTACCAACGAATAAATACGGACGTAAAAACACGTTAATTGTTATAGGTATTTTGTTTGCAGTATCTGCTATTGGTTCTGCCTTATCAAACGATCCTTTCGTATTTGCTTTTGCACGTTTTATTGGTGGTTTAGGTGTTGGTGCTTCAACTATTGCAGCGCCTGCTTATATTTCAGAAATAGCGCCAGCTAAAGATAGAGGACGCTTAGTAGCCATGTACCAATTTAATATTGTTTTTGGTATTATGATAGCGTTTTTATCCAATTATCTGTTGAGTGGTATAGGTGAAAATGCATGGCGATGGATGCTTGGTGTAGAAGCTATTCCAGCCGTTTTATATATTTTATTCGCTTTAAAAGTTCCAAAAAGTCCAAGATGGTTATTGTCGCAATCAAGAGAGGCAGAGGCTAGAGAGGTATTAAAAATTATAGAGCCAGATGCTAATGTAGATGACCTAGTAAATGAATTTAATGCACATTCAGATAAAAGTGATAAAACTGAAACTATTTTTATTAAAAAATACAGATTTCCGTTAATGTTGGCATTTTTAATTGCTTTTTTCAATCAATTATCTGGTATCAACGCCTTTTTATATTATGCGCCGCGTATTTTCGAAGAAGCAGGTCTTGGTGAAAGTACAGCGCTTTTAAGTAGTATTGGAATTGGTGTTACAAATCTAATTTTTACATTATTAGGTGTGTTTTTAATTGATAAATTAGGACGAAAAACCCTTATGTATATTGGTTCTGTAGGATATATAGTTTCCTTGGGATTAGTATCAGCAGCCTTCTTTTTAGGATGGACAGGAATGGCAGTACCCATTTTCTTATTTTTATTTATAGCGGCACATGCCGTTGGTCAAGGTGCTGTAATTTGGGTGTTTATTTCTGAAATTTTCCCTAACCATTTAAGGGCATCGGGGCAGGCGTTCGGAAGTTCAACGCATTGGATATTAGCTGCGATAATTCCGTCGTTAATTCCATTTTTGTTCAACCACCCTATGATAGGCCCAGGCGTTGTATTTCTTGTGTTTACGGGTATGATGATATTACAATTATTATTCGTAGCCTTTATGATGCCAGAAACCAAAGGAAAAACTTTAGAAGAATTAGAAGATGTGATGTTGAAAAAATAAACCAGTCATCATTCATGAAGAAAACCATAGCATTCATATTATGTTGTTTTATCTCCATTTCGCTTTTTGCGTCAAAGGTTGATACGCTTATGGTGCATAGTAAATCCATGGATAAAACCATAAAAAATGTAGTGATTACACCCAATTCCTACCCTAAACCAGGAAAGGAGTATTCGGTAGTGTATTTGCTCCATGGGGCTTGGGGCGATTACAAGGCTTGGTTGGACAAAGCGCCAAAAATTAAAGACTATGCCGATGCGTATGATGTAATTTTGGTGTGCCCCGATGGGGATAAATTCAGTTGGTATTTCGATAGTCCTGTGGATGATAGCATGAGGTATGAAACCTATATTTCAAAAGAATTAATAACTAAGATTGATGAAACTTACAATACAAAAGCTGATAAAGATAACCGTGCTATAACAGGATTTAGTATGGGAGGACATGGCGCTTTGTATTTAGCCTTTAAACATCCTGATATTTGGGGAGTTGCGGCCAGTATGAGCGGTGGTGTTGATGTTAGAGGGTTTCCTTTGCAATGGGAACTGTCTAAACGGTTGGGTAAATATGCTGAACATCCAGAAAACTGGGAAAACAATATGGTAATTAACTTAGTGCATTTATTGGATGGAAAGAATTTAAAATTTCTATTTGATTGCGGCATAGACGATTTCTTTTATGATGCCAACGTACGCCTTCATAAAAAACTATTGGCGAGACGAATTCCGCACGATTATATTGAGCGTCCCGGAGGACATACCAATGCGTATTGGGCCAATTCTATAAAATATCATATGTTATATTTTAACGATTTTTTTAATAATTCAAATAATTAATACTAATGAACTTTAAAACAGTTTGTCTTTTTTTACTTATAACTGTACTGTGTTTTTCTTGTAAAAGCAATACAAATGCAAAAAAGCAGGAACAAGGAATTGAAACTCCAAGTCTAGCGAATACACAGCCTAATATCGTGGTGTTGTTATGTGATGATTTGGGTTATGGCGATTTATCATCATTTGGGCACCCAATTATAGAAACCAAAAACCTAGATAAGTTAGCGGAAACGGGAATAAAGCTTACCAGTTTTTATTCTACCGCACCGGTTTGTTCGCCGTCAAGAGCAGGATTGTTAACAGGTAGAAGTCCGAATAAAGCAGGTATTTACGATTTCATTCCAGGGTTGAAAAAGAGTCCCGATAACAGAGATTTGGTACACCTTCAAGCGCATGAAGAAACCATTCCTGCTATGTTAAAATCTGTAGGTTATGCCACATGTTTAGTGGGGAAATGGCACTGTAGTTCTCGATTTAATTCTGACGCGCAACCACAACCAGACGATTTTGGTTTCGACCATTGGATGGCCACTCACAACAATGCAGCACCCAGTCATAAAAACCCCACTAACTTTGTTCGTAATCGTGAAAAAGTGGGCGAAATTGAAGGGTTTAGTAGCCAGATAATCGTTAGTGAAGCTATCGATTGGTTGAACAATAAAAAAGATGATAAGCCATTTTTCTTAGAAGTAACATTCCATGAACCACACGAGCCTATTGCTTCGCCTGAAGATTTGGTTCAAAAATACCTTCCGAAAGCAAAAAATAGAGAGGAAGCCGAATATTTTGCCAACGTTGAAAACGTTGATATCGCCGTTGGACGTTTGGTTGAGTATTTCAAAAAGAATAATATGAACAATACCTTAATTGTATTCAGTTCAGATAATGGTCCGGAAACGCTAATGCGCTACAGCAGAGCGAAGCATTCGTATGGTTCGCCGGGAGCATTGAAAGGAATGAAACTTTGGACTAACGAGGCTGGTTTTAGAGTGCCTGGAATCATTAATTGGATTGGCAAAGATATTCATACAGGAACTACTGATAATGTTGTTTCTGCTTTAGATTACATGCCTACGTTTGCAGAATTATCTGGGGCCAAATTACCGAATAGAAATCTAGATGGTGAGTCGTTTGTACCGCTTTTAGAAAAGGGGGAGTTCAACAGAGAAAAGCCATTAATCTGGGCGTTTTACGATGCTATTAATGAACGCAGAGTAGCCATGCGCAATGGCGATTGGAAAATTTTAGCACGTATTGAAGCCAACGGAGAAACTTTGCCAAAAATACATAATTTGTACGATGGCAATGAAGCATTGGTTAAAAATGCGAAGTTGGTAGACCATGTGTTGTTCAATCTTAAAAATGATATTAACGAGTCCGAAGATTTATCGACACAAAAGCCAGAAGTTTTTGAAGATATGAAACAACTGTTGGAAGTGGAATACAAAAAATTATTGGACGAAAGTCATATTTGGGTTAGAGAAGAATAGGTTTATGTTAAAAAAAGTTTCATTAATACTATGTTGTATTGGCATCTTTTTTATGAAGGATGCCAATGCGCAATTCGTGTTTCCTGAAACCATAGAACGGGAACATCCACGTTTGATTTCTTCTGAAATTAATCGAGAGGAATTGCTACGTCATATAGATCAATCAGAAGATGTAAAGACGTCATATGAAGCCATAAAAAGTAAAGTAGCAAAATATGTCGCCCAATTTAAAAAGGACCCCGATTGGTTGTCGTCGCGTTTCCAAATGTATTGGAAGAGTCATTCTACCGATGTGTTTGTAGATGGTAAGTACTATTCTCACGCTACAGGGAAAGCACCTGTGCCAACGGTTATGTTTACAGGGCAACGTGATTATATAACCGATTACAAAACTCCGAAAGTAGAAGATATAAAACCTTATTGGGAAGATAAAAGAGGACTTTATCTTGAGAATAAAAACACTGGAAAATGGGAGTGGGTGCAACCCAAAGTAACAGGTCGGGTTATTGAAAACATTAACGAAAACATTATGGGAATGGCTCGTGATGCAGCCTTGGTGTATTTTATTGAGCGCGATGCAGATTACGCCAAATTAGCCCACCATTTGTTCGATGTTTATACCCACGGATTGTATTACAGAAAAGAGCCCATTGATTTAAGAAAAGGAAATGAGCAGAATGTAATTGGGTTAACATCCTTTCAAGTCATTAAGGAAAATATAGTAGATGAGTTGGCCGAAACCTACGATTTTTTATATGATTACATTCAAGAAAATCACAAGGACAAAAATCACATTTATACGACCTCATTAAAGAAATTAGCTGAAATTATCATCAAAAATGGGGTGCCAGATAACAACTGGAATTTACATCAAGCCGAAAAAGTCATTAACATCGCTTTGGTTTTGGATAATGATGTGGCTTATGAAGATGGTAAAGGCTGCCAGTATTATTTAAACCGAGTGTTTAACGAATCGGAAGCCAGACAGTGGTCGGTTAACGATGTGTTAGATTATGGCTACGACCATAGCAATGGGGTGTGGAACGAAAGTTCGGGCTATGCGTTGAGCGTAGCAAAAGGGTATACGCATTTGGTAAGAATTATTCAAGACGCTTTAGAAGTAGATATCATGCCCAATATGCCTGTAATATTGAAGGCTGTTGAGGTAATGCCACAATATTTACATCCCAACAAGCATATCGTCGCATATGGCGATTCACATTACGGCGAACTGAAAACCGAACCTTTTTTAGACTTAATCAGCAACGCTCAAAAGTTCAATAAAAGAGCACAAGAAGAAAAGTTTACAGCTTTACTGTATATGCTGAAAGACAAGGAGGAATTATTAAAAGCTACTAAACCTAAAAATGTTTTTAATGATTTACTATACAATACTAAAGTGGAATTAGATGCTAGTATTGAAGCGGCAAATATTTCCGATTATACTTCTGCAACCTTTTATGCTCCTACCGTAAGTTGGTTAAACATGCGAAACGGCATGGATGAAAAAAACGGGTTAATGGTATCTCAAATCGGGGCTTTAGGAAATCATACACATTCCAACGGGATTGCAATGGAACTTTACGGAAAAGGCTATGTGTTGGCCCCAGAGGGCGGACGTGGTTCAAGCTACTACCGTCCCGATTACCGTGAGTACTATTCGCAGTTTCCGGCGCACAATACGGTTTCGGTTAACGGAAAATCGCAGTACAACAAAATGCGCAGTTATTATGCTTTTGAAGTAAACCATGTGTATCCGGCGTCCGAAAGAAAAACAGGATATTACCCTAATATCAACTTTTCGGACTTATATTTTCATGAACCAAGCACCGATGCGGACCAAAATAGGGTGATGGCCATTATAAGAACGGGTGAAACTTCTGGGTATTATATCGATGTTTTTAGGTCGAAAACCAAAGCGGGAGACGATAAGTATCACGATTATTTCTATCATAATTTAGGGCAGAAATTAGATTTTTCAACTATAGAAAATCAATCTATTGATTTAAAACCATCTTCAAAACTGAATTCAAAAGCAGGAAACATTAAAGCTTATGATTATTTTTCAGATGAAACTTCAACAGAAATAGAAAGTCCGTTCAAGGCGACTTACAATTTGTCTATCAACAACGGAAACGTAAAAATGAATATGTGGATGAATGGCAACGAAAACCGTGAGTTGTTCAAAGTAAAAGCACCACATTCCGAAGCCTTTAGAAACATATTGCCTGAAGATATTGAAAAAGCACCACAACTTACTACCGTAGTAAGACAATATGGCGAAGCTTGGAATACCCCTTTTGTGGCGGTTTATGAGCCATCGTCTTTAGATGAACCAGCAACTATCAATTCGGTTGAGACCTTTGCGGTAGATTCAAAATCAAGTGTTGTAGGTTTAAAAATTGATAGTAAAAACAATAGAACGGACTATGTGTTTTCTTCTGATGTTTTTGATGCCCATACATATAACGACATCCGTTTTACAGGCACATTTGGACTGGTAACAGAAGACGATAAGGGAACAACACTCTTTATTGGAGCCGGAAAGGAACTAAACTATAATGGGTATTCCATTGAAATTCTAGGTAAAAAATCGGGTGCTGCTACTTTGGTTACGGGCAAGCAATTGGAGTTAACTTGTAACGATGCTATTTTACTAACCGTACCTGATATTTACAAAAAAGGCGATGTGGTTTTAAACATTGGCTTTAAGCAGTTAAATGGCGGAAGAAAACTTATAAACGGACAAAAAGTGGTACAGTTTAAAGTGCCGCCAACAAATTTTCAGAATATTTCAATCAAACTAAAACAATAAATTAATGAAAATCTTTTTCAAAAAAAGTAGTGTAGCGGTTTTGCTTTTATTGGTTTTAACGAGCTGTAAACAAAATGAACTCATTGAATTAGTTTCACCCGACGCATCGAAAAAAATTGTGTTTATGGATGGCGAAAATCCAAATGATATTTCGTTTTCGGTGTATTACGGTAACCAACAAGTTATTCAAACCTCTGTGTTGGAATTGGTTTCAGAAGAGTTAAATTTTTCAGGAAAAGTATCTGTAGAAAAAGTAGAGAATTCCTCTGAAAATTCTACTTGGAATTCAAGATTTAGTGAGTTGAGCACCATTCCAGACCATTACAATCAAACAAAAATTTACTTAAAACAAGGTGATGCCAAACTCAATGTGATTGCAAGAGCCTACAATGAAGGCGTAGCTTTTTCTTATGAAGTTCCAGAGCAAAACAACATTACCGAAATTGGTTTAAGTGAAAATGTGCACTATAATTTTTCAGAGGATTATCCAGTTTGGTCAACCCCAAAACGTGAAAAAGGCGTGTTAACAGCACAAGGGGAATACAGGAAAATTCCTATTACCAAATTAGAAGAAGGTGCCGAACGTCCGTTATTAATCGAAGTAGGCGATAGCGTAAAAATTGCTTTAGCCGAAGCGCGTTTGGTAGATTATGCCCGAATGAGTTTTAACAAAGGAAATGCTTCAAAATACAGCATTGTGTCTTCACTTGATGGTAAGATAAGTGAACAAAAGCACGATACAATTACTGGTGCCGTAATTGCCGAAAGAAAAATAGAAGGCGCTCAAGTGCATAAAACATTACCGTTTCAATCGCCTTGGCGCGTGGTAATGATGGGCGATAGTTATGGGGAGCTCCTAGAGAATAATTACATCATTCAAAATTTAAACCCGCCATCAGCCATTGATGATTCTTGGGTAGAACCCGGAAAAGTATTGCGTGAAACCACTTTAACCACCCAAGGCGGTTTTGCGGCTATCGATTTTGTAGCAAGCCATAATATGCAATACGTGCATTTTGATGCCGGTTGGTACGGAAACGAAATGGATAATGCTTCTGATGCTACAACGGTAACCTTAGACCCAAAACGTTCTAAAGGTCCTTTTGATATTGAAGCGATTTGTAAATATGCCAAAGAAAAAGGCGTAAAAGTCATGCTGTATATTAACCGAAGAGCTTTAGAAGGTAAAGTAGATGAGGTGTTTCCAGTACTGAAAAAATGGGGTGTTTCAGGTGTAAAATATGGTTTTGTTCGCGTAGGCGACCAAGATGCAACCACTTGGATGCACGAGGCGGTTAAAAAAGCAGCAGAGTATAAACTGGTGATAGATATTCATGATGAATACCGCCCAACAGGTTTTTCAAGAACCTACCCAAATTTATTAACACAAGAAGGTATTCGTGGCGATGAAGAAACCGTGCCAAACGAACATACGTTAATCACCATGTTTACCAGAATGTTAGCTGGAGCAGCTGATAATACGGTATGTTACTATAACAAACGCGTGGATAAAATGGGCTCGCACGCTTCACAATTGGCAAAAACAGTTTGTATTTTTAGTCCATTACAGTTTTTATACTGGTACGATAAAGCCCCTGCAGCGCCAATTAAAGACGACGGACTTTGGGGTGATACTAAAACCATTGGTAACGAACCTGAATTGGAGTTTTTCAATAATGTGCCCACCACTTGGGATGAAACAAAAGTATTGCATGCCGAAATTGCCGAAATTGGTGTGATTGCTCGTAGAGCAGGAAACGACTGGTTTGTGGGAGGCATAAATGGACCAACAGCTCGTCAAGTAAAAGTCGACTTTTCATTTTTAGAAGAAGGTGCAAAATACAAATCTAAAGTGTATACTGATGACGACACGGTGAATACCAGAACTCAAGTGAAAATTGAAGAAATAGAAGTTACAAACGAATCAACATTAAATATCGACCTGAATAGCAATCATGGTTTTGCTATGCACATCACTAAATTATAATTCAAAAAACAAATGAATAGACTAACCTTATTAAAAGCATTATCCGTTTTCCTAGTTGTAGGAGTGGTTTCATGTAAATCGAACGAAGAGAAGAAAGAGGTAGCGAAAGCAGAGAAAAAAGAGTTGCCTAAGGAACGCCCGAACATTATTTTTATGATGTCCGACGACCATGCGTACCAAGCCATTAGTGCCTATAGCAATCATTTGATTGAAACACCAAATATCGACCGTATAGCTGATGAAGGGATAAAATTCACCAATGCCTGTGTGTCTAACTCCATTTGTGCGCCCTCACGTGCCACGATTCTAACGGGTAAACACTGCCACATTCACGGAAAAGTAGATAATGTGTTTCCGTTTGATGAATCGCAAATTACCTTTCCGCAGCTTATGCAACTAGCGGGGTATCAAACGGCCATGTTCGGGAAATTACACTTCGGAAACAATCCTAAAGGTGTAGATGAATTTAAAATTTTACCGGGACAGGGAAGATACTACAACCCTATTTTTAATACTAATGACGGACAAATCACTGTAGAAGGTTACGTAACGGATATTATTATGGACATGACTTTAGAGTGGTTGGAAAACGGAAGGGATAAAACCAAACCATTTATGATGTTCTCTATGCAAAAAGCACCGCACAGAGAGTGGTTGCCAGCGCCTCGTCACTTTAAAGAATACACCAAAAAGACATTTAAGGAGCCAGAAACCTTGTTCGATGATTACGAAGGAAGAGGAACTGCTGCCAAAACTGCCGAAATGAATTTATTGGAGCATATGAATTGGGCAGGCGATTCTAAAATGTACCCTGAAATAATGAAAGAATTGGGTATTGAAGACAAATCAGGTTGGGATATTGAAGCTTTCCACCGCGAAGTTGGTGCTATGAACGAAGAACAGCGCGCCGTTTGGGATTCGGTATACCGCCCAATGATGGAAGAGTTTAAAAAACAATATCCAAAAATGAACGATACCGAATTGATGAAATGGCGTTACCAACGTTACATGCAAGATTATTTAGGATGTATTGCTTCGGTTGATGAAAACGTTGGCCGTTTATTGGATTATTTGGATGAAACAGGTTTGGATGACAATACCATTGTGATTTATACCTCAGACCAAGGGTTTTATTTAGGGGAGCACGGTTGGTTCGATAAGCGTTTTGTGTACGACGAATCGTTTAAAACACCATTGTTAATTAAATGGCCAAATGTTATTGAACCAGGAATTACCAATACAGAGATGGTTCAGAATTTAGATTTCGCTCAAACCATCCTAGAAGCGGCTCATATTGAAGCTCCAGACGATATGCAAGGTGAAAGTTTAATTCCATTGTTATTAGGCAACGATGAAGAATGGACCAGAGATGCGGTGTATTATCACTACTATGAATACCCAGGTATCCACATGGTGAAAAGACATTACGCCATCATTACACAAGATTATAAGTTGGCGCATTTTTACTACGATGTTGATGAATGGGAATTGTACGACCGTAAAAAAGACCCTAATGAAATGACCAATGTAATTGACGACCCAGCCTATGCCGATGTAGTTGTAAAACTGAAAAAGCAACTTAAGGAACTACGCGCTCATTACGGCGATAGCTCAGAATTAGACCAAGAAATTTTAAGAAAATACCTTGAAGCGAAGGATAACCCAGATATTGAAACCGTTCCGCTTCATTAATTAAAAATAAACTCCTCGGGGCTCTGGCCTCGGGGTTTTCATTAAAATGGTCATTCCCGTGGCTACACTAGTAGTAGCTGAAGTAAAAATGGGAAACTAAACTAAAATAGTACATAAGTAAACTTTTATGAAATTTAAAGCCTCAATTTTTTTAGTCCTAATCTTAATGCTAAATGGTACTTTTTTGGCTGCACAACAATCCGGAGACCATCCTAGATTGTTTGCAACAAAAGGAGACCGACAAGCCATTTTGCATAAAATAGAAAATGAAGCTTGGGCGAAAGCCTCTTGGAATAAACTTTTAGAAACTATTGATGTTCATATAAACCGTCATGTTACCGACCCAGAGTGGATGGTATCGCGATTGGCTATGTATTGGAAAGACGGCGAACGTTATACTCAATGCTACATTAAGGGGCAAGATTGGGATTATGGAGAAGGCAATGCACCCGTACCCACGGTAAGGCTTCCCGGTATGCGTAAATGGAACGACTACCTAAACGTGCCTTTAGAGGACAGAACTCCGTATAACGAAACGGGAGATATGTGGGGCATTAGTCGTTCTAGTGGCGATAAAACGCCTGTATTGGTGCCATACAAAGAATCAGGGCATATGATTCGCCAAAACAATATGGAAATTTTAAAATTGGCGGAGAAGTCGGCTTTTGCTTATTTCATTACCCAAGAAGAAAAATACGCTAAGTTTTCGTCCGATATCTTTTGGACATGGATGCTGGGGACGTATTACATGAACCCACCTTTAGATCCAAATGAATCTACTGGAGGTCCCGGAGGTTATAAACCAGGAGGGATTTTAGGCTATTACGATTACGAGGTGATTCACGACGATAGGCAAATACCTATGGCCATCACTTATGATTTTCTTTTTGATTATTTAAATGAGAATCCGCATAAACACTTAAAAGCACTCGACAAAAAACCGGTTGAAGTGGCCGGAGAGGTTTTTAAGAGATTCATTGAAATTGGTTTAGTACGCGGCGGAAAAAAAGGTAATTGGAACGTAAACCGATATAAAAATATTATTGGGAGCATTTTGGCTTTAGAATCTAATGCATTTTATGAGGACGGAAAAGGTCGTGAGTATTACATTCCGTTTTATACTGAAAAATCTGGGGAGCACTATGCAGGCTTACCCGAAATCATGGCGAATTATGATGAGGTAACAGGTTTATGGCCAGAATCTCCGGGGTATGCTTCGGGTATGATTCCCTTTGTGTTAGATATGGGCTTGAAGCTTTATAAGTCTGGCGTGAATACCCTTTCGGGAAATCCGATGATTGCCAAAGCATCGATGGCCAATTTAGGGTGGTTGGATGCGCGTGGCAATTTGGTGGTGTTCGGCGATATGCGCGGAGGGCCTTCTAACATGTCGGCTTTTGAATCGTTGTTAACCTATGCTACTTGGGAGGACGATACTGAAACCTCAAAAAAAATGGCAACGGTAATTCGTAAAAACATAGCTGCGGGTCAGTATGATAGGAATAATTCCGATTGGCAAGGTATTGTTTTCAATCAGCCCTTACCAGAATCAGGAAATGAGTTGCCGTTTCATAAAGCGGCTTATTCAGAGTTCCATAGGCATATGATTTTTAAAAATGGCAATGACGAAAAAAACGGCATGATGTTTACCCTGTATGGAGGGAAGAAAAAATCTCATTTATCTGAAAACGGATTGGCTATGCAGTTTTATGGAAACGCTTGGGCTATGGCACCCGATGCTTCGGCATACGAGTCGTATTGGTCTGATGATGCCGGTTACCACAGGGGTATATTAGGTTCCAATACCATTGTGCCAGGGTATAAATCAGGAGAGATAAAAGTAAATGCCATGGATCCGTGGGTAGATACCACCAAAGGATTTTATAATACTACCGAAACATCTGAACATGTCTCTTTTGCTGATGTGTCAGCGGAAGAAAAAAGACGTTTGGTAGCTATGATTCGTACTTCAGAAACTTCTGGGTATTATGTCGATATTTTTAGGTCCGACCAAAAGAATAACGATTACATCCATCATAACTTAGGAAATTCAATGGTACTGAAAGATGATTTAAATAACACATTGTCTTTGCAAAATGTTAACGATTTGGGTACCGAATATGATAAGAATTATAGCTTCTTCAAAAACCAAAGAAAAGTAAGTTATACAGAAGATTTTAATGCCACTTGGACGGTAAATAATACGCAACCGGCGTTGGTGACCGATATGTGGATGATGGGTCAAGCCAACCGAGAGCTTTATGTGGTTGATGCTCCACCAACAACGTTAAGAGAGGATGTAACTCCCGGGCAGGTGAATAAAAGTCCAGAGAAAACACCAACATTAATCGTGCGCCAAAATGGGATTAATGGAAAAAAACATCCGTTTGTTTCAGTTTTCGAAACGTACGAAACAGGTGAGAAATCTATTGAATCTATTTCTCGAATAGGGCAGTTTGTAGATTTGGTGGGTTTAAAAGTAGCATCGAAAAACAGTATGCAGTTTATTTTAAGCGCTACCGATCAAGCCGTTTATAAGCCTTCAAAAGATTTAAGATTTCAGGGTACGTTTGCTGTGGCTTCCGAAAACAATGGGGTGTTCGAATATTTATATTTAGGAAAAGGAAACTTGGTTCAATATGGAGACTATAAAATAGAAGCCAAAAACGGAACGGTTTCTGCGGAGTTAAAATTCGAAAAAGGTAAATATTATTATTCTTCCGATAAACCCATTTCAATTCAGCTTAAAAATGGAAAGGCAAAAACCTATCCGGCAGGATATCATGTTGAAATTCAGTAAAAATTAAAAATGAAAAAACTTAAAATATATATTGTTTCAGCGCTCTGTTTTTTGGGCTGTATTAATATGACGATAGCTCAGGATTTGGGGCATCCCCGAATTTATATTACCAACAATGCTAAAGACGATTTTTTACAGACGATACAAAACGTAGCTTGGAAAAAAGAGTTAGTTGAAAAGAAAAAAGAGCGACTCGAAAAATATATTAAACTGTGGAAAAACGACCCAGAATGGTTGGTATCGCGTTTGCAAATGAATTGGAAGACCAAGCATGACAAAGTGTTTTTACAGGGAGGAGACTTTTCGCATTCTGAAGGTTCTGCACCGGTGCCAACCGTGAGGTATTCGGGAACGCGGGATTGGGCTACCGATTATAACCGCCCAAAGCTGGAGGACGTAGAGCCCTATTTTGATGATCCTCGTGGTCTTTACTTAGAGCACAAAGAAACGGGCAAAAAGGAATGGATACATCCATCCAAAGGAGGGTTTGCCGTTGAAAAAATTAATGAAGAAATTATGAGTTTAGTGGCCGATGCTGCCTTTTTATATTGGCTTACTGGTGAAAAAACTTATGCAGAATTCGCTGCTCCAGTGTTTTTTACTTATATAGACGGAATGCATCACCGAGAGGCTCCAGTCGATTTAAAAAACTCCAACCAACAAAACATTTCGGGGTTAGCAACCTTTGAGGTAATTCATGAAGGCATCGTAATTCATTTAGTTACTGCTTACGATTTTCTATATAATTATTTTAAATCTGAAAATAGCGATTTATCAAATACAGCATCGGTTTTTCAAAAATGGGCAGATCAAATTATAAAAAATGGTATTCCTGATAATAACTGGAACTTGTTTCAGGCCCGATTTTTAACTTATATCGCTCTGGTTTTAGAAAGTAATACAATGTATGAAAACGGAAAAGGTCGCGAGTATTATTTAGATTATACTTTTAATATTTCAACAGACAGACAAATTGCCGTAAGCGAATCTTTAAATGTGTACGATCTAGAAACTGGTATTTGGCCCGAAAGTCCAACCTATTCGGTACACGTTATTACAACACTTTTAAAAATATTTACCTTACTAGACCACGTCACCAATGATAATGAAATATCTAAATATCCTATTTTAGAAAAAGCGGTATTGGCTTCATTTCAATATTTATTTCCATCAGGATATATGATTGGAGTAGGTGATGGTGGACATAAAATATTACCACCAGAAAATTTCGAACTGTTAATTGCTAATTATAGAAAGTACAACCAAAAGGAAAAAGAAGTATTAATTTCTGGGTTCTTGTCTGAGTTTATTTCAAATAATTTATATGAAAGAAAAGCTAAGGATTTTTTCAATCTATTCTTTTATGTTGATGATATTGTTGACAGTAAAGCCGATTTAAATGCGATTACAACGCCAACGTTTTACGCACCCAACATAAGTATGTTTAACCAAAGAATTGGTCAAGGAAATAATGCGCTTATGCTTTCAACTGTGGGTTCTTACGGGAATCATGCACATGCCAATGGTATATCTATAGAACTGTTTGCTAATAATTATGTGCTTGGGCCAGATTCTGGTAAAGGCCCTAGTTACTGGCATCCAACCTTTAGAAATTATTACGCAAGAATGCCAGCCCATAATACGGTAATTGTAGATGGAACATCTAATTATAACAATATGCGTACGTACCACCCTCTTGCGTTAGATAATTGTTTTCCGGCATCGGGTGAGACTACTATTTTTGATAAGTTAACTTTTTCAAAAGTGTCGTTTGTAGAGCCCGAAACAGTTTCAGATCAGCAACGATTTTCTGCCATAATAAAATCGAACACCGAAAAAGCCTATGTGGTAGATGTGTTTAGATCTCGTAAACAAAAAGGAGGTAAGCAAAAGCACGAATATATATATCGAAATATCGGACAAACTTTGGATGTTTTTGATGTAGCTTCCAACGGTTTAAAGTTTCAAAAAACAAGTGATTTAAGTTCCAAACAAGGAGATTTAATAGGGTATGATTTCTTTTCGGATAAAAAGAAAGCAATGACGTCCAAAGATGTTAATGCCATATTTACGTTAAAAGAAGATGACACACCAAATTCTGTGATGAAGTTATGGATAAAGGGCAGTGAAAATCAAACTATTTATAAGGTTAAATCGCCAAATTCTAATGCTTTAAGTGAAGGGACTGCGCCAAAGTCCATTTTAAAAGACTCGTTACAAACATTAATTGTTAAAAAGGATGAAGCTGCTTGGAATAATCCTTTTGCAGTAGTTTTTAACCCTTATATTGAAGGCGAAGAAAACCCGGTTAAAAATGTGTCGTATACCTCGTTAAAGGATTATCCTCAAACACAAATTATTGATGTGTCATTAGCAGATAACATCACTTCAGATAGAATTATTGTAAATGCATCGGAACTTGATGTTGTAAAAACTAACGAGTTATATCAAAAAGGATTATTATCAATCATCAGAACTTCAAACACTAACGAAACCCTGGAGTTTATGTTTTTATCTGGAGTTAGTAAATTCGATTATAAAAATTGGACAATTATAGCTTCTGGTGAGCCGGTTACAGTGTCTATCGAAAAAGTAGACGAGGGCTATGAAATTCAGAATAATAAACCAGTTACCATTAATATACCTTACACACAAGGTGATACGCGTGCTAAAATTTTGTTGTATGAAAACGGAAAGTTAGTTGCTACTAGAAATGCAGTATTAAATAGAAACAATTCTAATCTCCAATATTTTAAGTTGGAAAAAAACTATGATAAAGTCGTAATAGCCCAGTAAAATAATGAAATTAAAAATTCACCTATTGCTATTAGTTTGCGTTGTAAGTATCGCGAATAGCCAAAAGAAAAATGAAGTTGCTAATGAGTTTGCACACGAACTTGTTTATAAAGTTGTCCATGAGGATACTTTAAAACTTCAAATATATAATCCAACAAATTTTAAGTCCAATAAAAAGTATCCTACTATAGTGTTCTTTTTTGGAGGCGGGTGGAATGGCGGAACCATCTATCAATTTTTAGACCAAGCAAAATATTTTGCATCCCGAGGTATGATTTCTGTTTTGGTAGATTATAGAGTGAAAAATAAACACGGAACTACACCTTTTGAGTCTGTAAAAGATGCCAAATCAGCAATGCGCTTTTTAAAAACTAATGCAGATGAGTACGGTATTAACACTAAAAAAATAGTAGCATCAGGAGGTTCTGCAGGAGGGCATTTGGCAGCCGCAACAACCTTACTTTCTGGGATAAACGAAGATACCGATGATACGTCTATAAGTCCAAAGGCAAATGCTTTAGTGCTTTACAATCCCGTTATAGATAATAGCGAAGAAGGCTATGGATACAAAAGAATTGGAGACCGTTATTTAGAGTTTTCGCCTATGCATAATATTAAAAAAGGAGCTCCGCCAACAATTTTCTTTTTGGGCGATAAAGACAAGTTAATTCCAGTGGTAACAGCCTATAAATTCAAAGAAAAAATGGAAGAAGTGGGTAGCAGGTGCGAAGTTATTATTTATGAAAATCAACAACACGGGTTTTTTAATAAAGGAAAACAAGAGGGTGATAGATGTTATAAAGAAACCACAAGAGCAGCCGATGAATTCTTAGAATCACTAGGATATATCAAAGGAAAACCAACTATTTAATCAATTAAAATGAAAAGAATATTAGTTTTATTTTTAATTACAGTTCTAACATTTTCTTGTAATACAGAAGTGAACACGGTACAAATTTATGTATCAGCACAAGGTTCTGAAGCCAAAACTGGAACCAAAGAACAACCATTTGCTACAATAGCAGACGCGATGCAAAAGGCTACCGAGTTAAAGGCAGAAGATGCAGATGTTAAGATTGTTATCAATGTACTTCCAGGAGATTATCGTTTAAACGAAGCTATTACAATTTCACCTGTGCTAAATGGTTTAACGATTCAAGGCACAAGCGCTACTGAAGTGCATATTAAGGGTTCTAAATTATTAGCCCCTAAATGGGAAAAATATAAAGAAAATATCTACGTGAGTTCTGTCCCTGATGATTTAGAATTTGACCAACTCGTAGTAAACGGTAAAGCGCAAATATTGGCACGATATCCTAACTATAACGAAAATGGACACTATTGGCAAGGGTACGCTGCCGATGCTATTTCAAAAGAGCGATTAGCGTCGTGGGAACAACCCGATGGTGCTTTTTTTCATGCCTTACACCGCGGAAGATGGGGTGGCTATCATTTTAAAATCACTGGAGTAAATGCAGAAGGAGAAGCTATTTTAGAGGGCGGACATCAAAATAACAGAGGTTCAAGATTTCATGATGAATACCGAATGGTTGAAAATGTTTTTGAAGAATTAGATAGTCCCGGAGAATGGTTTTTAGATAAAGACAGTGATAAATTATATTATTGGCCTTCAAACGGGGTGAATTTAGATACAGATGAATTTGAAGTAGCGGTATTAAAAGACTTAATTCAAGTAGAAGGCACATTAGAAAAACCAGTTAAACATGTAACTATAAAAAATATTTCGTTTGAAAATACCCAACGTACTTTCATGGAAGAATACGAACCTTTATTACGTAGCGATTGGACCATGTACAGAGGTGCAGTCCTGTTTTTTGAAGGTACAGAAAACTGTAAAGTGGAAAATAGCGTGTTCACCAATTTAGGAGGCAATGTAATTTTAGCAAGTAAATACAATAAAGGGCTAGAAATTGTGGGTAATCACATTTACGATTGTGGCGCCAGTGCAGTATCATTTGTTGGTGATCCTTCAGCTGTAAGATCACCTTCATTTAATTATGGCGAATTTGTTCCGTATAACGAAATGGATACAATTTCGGGTCCGAAAAACGAATTATTTCCACGTGAATGTTTAGTTGAAAACAACCTAATTTACAGAATAGGAAGAATTGAAAAACAAACAGCAGGTGTGCAAATTTCAATGGCTATGGATATTACCGTACGTCATAATAGTATTTACGATGTGCCACGAGCAGGTATTAATATTGGCGACGGTACTTGGGGCGGACACATTTTAGAGTACAATGATGTATTTAATACCGTTCTAGAAACGAGCGACCATGGCTCTTTTAACTCTTGGGGGCGCGATCGTTTTTGGTTACCAAATCGAAGTAAAATGGATAGCTTAACCACAGCTATTCCAGATATGTACACATGGGATGCCGTAAAAACAACCATTATTAGAAATAACCGTTTTCGTTGCGACCATGGGTGGGATATCGATTTAGATGATGGCTCTTCAAACTACCATATTTATAATAATTTAATGTTGAATAGTGGACTTAAATTGCGTGAAGGATTTAACCGTATTGCCGAAAATAATATTATGGTTAATAATTCACTACACCCACATGTGTGGTTTGCTAATAGTGAAGATGTATTTAAATATAACATTGTTGGGGCTACGTATCAAGATGTTCGTTTGTTGGGTTGGGGAAAAGAATTAGATTATAATTTATTTCCAAACGAAGCCGCTATGATGAAGCCTCAAATTTATGATAGAGATGTAAATAGTGCATATGGCGATCCTATGTTTAAAGATCCAGAGCATTTAGATTTTACAGTTGCTGAAAACTCACCAGCATTAAAATTAGGTTTTAAAAATTTCCCAATGGATAAATTTGGAGTACAAAAACCAGAATTAAAAAAAATAGCTAAAACGCCAGAGGTTCCAACAATTAAAGATCCTTCTAGTACTAAAACCAGTCCGGAAGTAGCATGGTTACGAAACAAGCTAAAGAGTGTTGATTCTCATCAAGAACAATCTGCTTATGGTTTAAATACAGCGGAAGGTGTTATTGTGCTAAGAACTTGGAATGGTAGTCCAGCAGTACAAAATAACGGTATTAAAAAAGGCGATGTAATTTTAGAGGCTAACGGACAAAAAGTGAAAACCATTCAAGATTTTTTCAAAATAAATTCAAAAAATAAATCCAACAAATTAGATGTGGTTATCATGCGTAATCAATCGGAAATGAAAATAACTATTAATACTAAATAAATGAAAATGAAAACTTTAAAAAACATAGTACTATTTGCATTGGTTGTTATAATGGGCACCAATTTAGGGTTTGCACAAAGCTCTAGCACTAAAAAGCTCTCTGATGATGAGCGTATGGCATGGTGGCGCGATTCTAAATTCGGAATGTTTATCCACTGGGGCGCATATTCAATAATTGGGGGCGAGCGCGGAACAAAAATAGCAGGCGGTGGCGCAGAATGGGCCATGGATAAATTAGATTATACCGTTGAGGAATACGAGAAATTCCCAAAAATGTTTAATCCAGTATTATTTGATGCTGATGCGTGGGTAACTATGGCTAAAAATGCTGGCATGAAGTATATTGTTATTACCTCAAAGCATCATGAAGGGTTTTGCTTATGGGATTCAAAAGTAACAGATTACGACATTATGGATACTTCGCCATTTAAGCGCGATATAATAAAGGAATTGGCAGAAGCGTGTAAAAAACAGGGTATTAAGTTTTGTTTTTACTATTCTATTGTAGATTGGCATCATCCGCAAGCGCAAGGAAACTTGTACCCAAATTATAATATAGCACAACATGACGATCCGTCTGTGGTTAATCCAAAATTCCCGAAGTATTTTAAAAATTATATGAAGCCACAGGTTAAAGAATTATTAACCAATTATGGCGATGTTGGCGTGGTTTGGTTTGATGGCGATTGGATTTCAGATTACACTACGGAAATGGGTAAAGAGCTTTACGATTTTATTAGAGATATTCAGCCAAATACCATTGTGAACAACAGAGTTGATAAAGGTAGAAAAGGTATGGAAGGTATGGATGCAGAAGGTAATTTTGCCGGAGATTTTGGAACACCAGAACAAGAAATTCCAGATACAGGAATAGCTGAAGATTGGGAAGCTTGTATGACTATGAACGGAACTTGGGGGTACAAACCAGATGATAACAACTGGAAAAGTAGCGAAGATTTAATTCAAAAATTAGTGGATATTGTTTCTAAAGGTGGAAACTTTTTATTAAACATTGGTCCTGATGGTTACGGTAGATTTCCAGCACAAAGTATTCGTCGTTTAAATGCTATGGGGCAATGGACCAAAAAGAATGGGGAAGCCATTTATGGTGCTTCTGCTAGTCCGTTTGAAAGACCAAAATGGGGACGCTACACCAAAAAAGGAAATGTTATTTATGCTCATGTTTTCGATTGGCCAGAAAGCGGTTTATTAAAGTTGCATAAAGATATTAAGGTGAAAAAAGCTACCTTATTAACTAACCCAGATGTAGCGTTAGAAACATTAGCAACCTCTAGAGAGTTATTGGTTGAAGTTCCAGTTTTAGCACCAGACAATCCTGTATCTGTGGTTAAAATTGAATTAGCTAACTAATACCAAATATGGTATATTAAAGATAAAACAGGCAAATACCCTAGTGGTGTTTGCCTGTTTTAATTTATTATATCTAAAATTAAAAGTAATTGTAGCTTTATATAATCAATTAAATTAAAGACATCGTAAAAATGAATCTATCAAAGAAAATAATAATTGTTACCATAGCCATTATTTTTAATGTTTTGGTTGGGTTTGCTCAATCAAATAACTATGCTAAACCAGACTGGGGAGCGTATACTTCAGAAGGTGGGTTTATTTACGCACATGTTAATCAATGGCCAAAAGACGGTAAATTGGTTATAGATAGAGCAATTAAACCAAGGGAAGCTAGGTTGGTGTCAGATCCTTCAAAAAAATTAAAAATAAAATTAATTGATGGTAATTTAACTGTTTTACTGCCAAAAAACGAACCAGATGTTGAGGTTCCAATTATAAAAATTCAGTTGATACCTAATGATGATTGGGCAAATTTAAAACGGTATAAAAAAGCAAATATGGCACTAAAATCCACAAGAGAAAAAGAAAACAGGGTAGTGTTTATGGGGAATTCTATCACCGAAAGATGGGTAGATTTTCATCCAGAGTTTTTTACCGAAAACAATTATGTTGGTAGAGGTATTAGCGGACAAACGTCGTCGCAAATGCTATTGAGGTTTAAACAAGATGTTATTAATTTAAATCCAGTAGCCGTAGTTATTCATGCAGGAACCAACGATATTGCTGGAAATAGAGGCCTCATAACTGTTCCTGAAATTGCCGATAATATTTTTTCAATGGCCGAATTAGCCAAAGCGAATAACATAAAAGTAATTTTAGCATCTGTGCTTCCTGCTAGTAGTTATTCATGGAGCCCGTCTATAGAACCCATTGAAAAAATTAGCGAACTTAATACGCTAATTGAAGCATATGCCAAAAAGCATAACATTGTGTATCTAGATTACTATTCTAAAATGGTAAATGATGAAAAAGGATTAATAAAAGCCTATGGAAGAGATACAGTGCACCCTAATATTGAAGGGTATGCGATTATGGAACCTTTGGTTATTAAAGCGATACGAAAGGCATTAAAAAAATAAATCTATAGCCCCATAATAACAAAGTGGTTTTTTTTGTATTAAAACTTCATATTCAAATAGTAATAAGTCATAATTTATAAACTATGAACAATGGTTTATAAGGTTTTGAATCTCTAAATTGTAATATTGAAAATACGAATCGAATTTTAAAATTATTACAATAAAAAGATTGGTAATTGTTCTAATCTGCACAGTAACTTTTGGTGTGGTGGCTCAAAATCGAAATTATTCAATAAAAAATTAGATTTAACAAAAAAAACCATGAGGTATTTAAAAACAATTTGTTTTTCATTAACGCTATTTGTTGTGTTGGTTAATAAAGCACTTGCCCAAGATAACATTTCAACATTAAATATTAAATCCTTTTTAAGTCTTGTTGAAGGCGATGCCATTTATCCTAACAGTGCGCAAATAAAAATGCTTAAGGAGGTAATCCCAAATAATGCTTATCAACCAGCGCCTCATATAAACGATAGGGAATACTGGGAAAGAATAGCGCAGTCTAAATCGGGACAAGAATATGTAGCTTATGCCATTTCGCAAATAGATAAAAAGCCCGAAGTACCCATTTCTGATGAGATTTACAGGCGTGCAAATAAAGAAGGCAATCGCGGTATTTATAAACCCAGATATTACCGTACTATGGATCGTTTAGAGCGCTTCATTTTGGCCGAATGTATAGAAAACAAAGGTAGATTTATACCCCAAGTTAGGGTGTATATGAAGGCCATTATGGACATGAAGTCTTGGTTACATCCTAATCACGACGATAATAATAACAGTAATTTAAAAGGTGAAAGTATTACTATAGATTTGGGTGCTCGTAAGTTTGGTACCGATTTAACCTTGGCCATCGTGCTTTTAGCTGATAGGCTTCCAAACGATCTTAAAACAGCGGCAGTTAATATGGTTCAAAAGCGTATAACAGATTCGTATTTGGCAAGTTGCAGAGATGAAAATAAATTAAACAGATGGATACGTAGCACAAGTAATTGGAATTCGGTTTGTAATAGTGGTACTGTGTTTTCAACCATTTCAAATTCAAATAGCTATAAGGAGCGTTTGCTCGCTATTGGTTGTGCTATAAATAGTTCTAGATATTATTTAAGCGGATTTGGTGACGATGGCTACTGTTCAGAAGGTATTGGTTATTGGAGCTACGGATTTGGTCATTATTTGTATATGGCACAGTTTGTTTTAGATTATACCAATGGAAAAATAAATATGTTTAAACACAGCAATCCAGAAAAACTGAAGAATGTAGGTAACTTTCCTGAAAACTTCGAAATACAACAATTAAGATTTGCACCCTTTGCAGATGGTAACATAGTGGCGGCAAATACTAAAGGTAATTTCCCTTATGCATTATCTGCATATTATTATGGCGCTAGTGTACCAACTGAATTTAAATTTGAAGAAGCTGCTGAACAACTAATAGCATGGAATCACCCTGAAATATTTTCAGAAAGAAAAAGTACAGAAAAACCACAGTTGCCAAATGTTACATATTTTAACACTTCTGGAATGGTGATTTCTCGAGGAAAACAAGAAATACCGTTTTCTATAGCAATAAAAGCAGGCCATAATGCGGAGAACCATAACCATAGCGATGTAGGTACTTACACCTTGTTGCTAGAGAAAGATTTTATTAGTGGCGATATAGGCGCGCCATCTTACACGGCAGGGGCCTTTTCTCCGCGTAATAAAGCTCGCAGCTCATGGGGGCATCCTGTACCTAGAATAAATAACATCTTACAATCTAATGGGTATGAATTTAAAGGAGAAGTTTTAAAAACAGATTTTAAAGAAATGCGAGATGAAGTAGTGATGAATATTAAACCTGCCTATGAAGTTGATGGATTAAACGTCTTAGAACGTACCATGATAAACGATAAATCTGGTTATGGCGCTATTAGTGTTACCGATTATTTCGAAGCATCAAACAATGTTACGTTTGGAACGGCTTTAATGACGTTTTCAGAATATGAAATTATAAACAACAATACCATTATTTTAACTAGTAAAAACCATAAGTTGAAAGTTGAAATTTCTAGTGTAGGAGGTGAAATTATAATTAACCCTGAGCCCGTCCCCGTAAAAGCATTACGCAATGGAAAAGATGCAAAACGAATTGGGTTAGATTTCAAAAAACCATTACAAACAGGAAGTGTAACGGTAAAATATACGCCTATATTCCATTAGAAATTTATAATCAAGTTACAGATTAAAATCCTGCAATTTCATTGCAATTACTTTAGTTTCTATAAACTTTTAAGCGTATTTTATCATTTCCATAGAGTGAGGAACAAGTGGCAAGAAATCTTATAATGGTGAGGTTTCTCTTTGTGCTTCATTCTTTTGTAAAAACTAGGGGCTTACAGTCCATAGTGGTTTATTTTCATATCCGTTAACAAAACAGTTACATTGTAAGCAGCACTTTTTTAGCTCTAAGGGTTATATTTTATATTATATGCAACATGGTTTATAAAAGTATAGCATTTCAATAATTAGTTTTACCTTAAAATAAATAATTGAACTATGACTAAAAAAATTACATTATTACAAGGAATACTTTTTACCGTCTTACTGGTCTTTTCGCAACAAATTTATGCGCAAACAATTACGGTTAATTCATTAGAAGATTTATTGCTTTATCTAGATGATGATAATGTTGATGTTAAACTAGCACCCGGGACTTACAGTATTACAGCATCTGATATTGCTGCTAATAAATTTTCTAATCCTTTATTTCTTTTCGAGGGGTCAAACAGTATTTTCGATTTTACGGGAGTTACTATAAATATTGATACTGAAGTGTTAAGATCTTTTGGGAATGTAGACGTTAACCAAATACAAATTTTAGGTAATAATAATGTACTTAAGAACTTAACCATGGAAGACATAGGTACTACCGCACCAAGAAGAAGAGCCCAGAGTATTGTAATGGATGGTAGAGATAATAGGATAGAAGGATTTCATTTAACTGTTAGAGGATCTTATCCATACGGTTATGGCGATGCTTTTGGAAAAGGAGGCGGTTCAGTTATCGCACACAGAAAACATTCAGGTATTTTAATTAGAGGGTTGCGAAATCATTTAAAAGACTGTAACATCATTTCACGTTCCTATGGCCATATTGTATTTATGCAAGCCGCAAGTCATCCTACCATTGAAGGCTGCTATATTGAGGGTGAAATGCGAACTACTGATGATATGTTGGCTGAAGAAGGTACAGGATCGCCCGCAGATAATGTTAATTTCCAAACCGTTTGGGGCTATAGGCTTCCCGCAGGTTATATGATGAGTTTGCAGGAAGGTGGCATTAGAGCTTACAACGCAGGCACCACCTATATTGATGGCATAGAAATACAAAGAGGAACAGATAACCCAACCATTCTAAATTGCACGATAAAAAATGCAAGAACAGGAGTTACCTTAGTTCATGCCACTGGCACGAAACATGTTGAAGGTGTTACGCTTATAGGTTGTGAGCAGGGATATTCCATAGGTAGTGGTACTGTTATAAACTGTAGTAGCGATGCCCAATATGGTCCAGTATTAAGTTTTGCGTATTCAAATGATAAAAACACCAATATAGATATAAACGTTTTGCCTGCAGAAGGAAGTTATTATAATGGCAGTGGAACTGTAGCTTACATTGGTGGTAGTTCTCATAATATTACTTTACGTGGAGGAGATCCTTCTGCGAATCTTAGAATTCAGGTTGGTGGCGAAAAGAATAACGTACGATTACTTGGTGTTTCATCCAGTCAAAATCCGCTTACAGCATCAAATTTAGAACTTCATAATCTAACTGATTTTCCAATTACGTTAGATGCAATGAGTTCTAATGTTACAGGAGATTCTTGTGGGGTAGTTACAGATAATGGAACAAATAATAATTTGGGGGCTTGTGATGATACTGCTCCCTTTCCAGATACTAATGCTACTTATTTTATAAATAACCCAAGATGGACAGCCAGATTAGGGGCAAACGGAGGAAATGAATTATTAATGTTGGGTGAGACAGAAACTAGTACTAACGCACAATGGAAGTTTACTCCTGTTCCTGGGGAAACAGGCTATTATTTTATAGATTGTGTTGGTGGTGGTGCTAAACCCAGAATTTCAGCTGATGCAGGCACGGTTTCAATAATGCAACCTAGTACGTATACCGATGATTCTGCAAAATGGAGATTTGATGTTTATGATAGCGATTTATTTCATATTACCAATAAAAACAATAGAAGATTACGAGGTTTCGATACTTATGTAGATGTTGTTACAACAGGTAGCTCAGGTTCGTATACAAGATTTTCGTTTACAAGTATGACGCTTAGTACCAATGATAATATTTTTAAGGATAACGTTTCTATTTTTCCAGTACCAACTTCAGATATTTTAAACATCGAACTTAAAAATTCGGTTTCAGCCAAAATTTCAATTTTAGATTTAACCGGAAAAACACTTATTTTGGAAAATATAAATGGCAAAAAACAATTACATCTAAACAGTTTACCATCGGGCATTTATGTTGTAAGAATTGAATCTGAAAACGTAGTATTCAATCAAAAAATAGTGAAACACTAACATATATAAAAATATAAGCCATAATTAAAAGCACTTTCTTAATTAAGAAAGTGCTTTTATTTTATTTAGGGTATTATGTTATAGGCTAAGGAACATATGTTATAATCTTCAGGTTTCCACTTTTGTATTTTTGAAGTTTAAAAAACATTTAAAGTATGAAGAAAAATTACACTTTACTCATAACGGGTATTATAGCCATGTTTGTGCTTTTTGTACAGGAAGTTAAAGCACAGACTATAACAGTAAATTCTTTAGAAGATTTATTGCCTTATCTAGATGATGATAATGTTGATGTAAAATTAGCACCTGGAAACTATTCCATTAGTGCTTTTGATATTACAGCAGGAAAATTCTCTAATCCATTGCTTCTATTTGAAGGATCTAACAGTACTTACGATTTTACAGGTGCTAAAATTAGTATTAATACGTTTGTATTTACAAAATTTGGTAATGTAGATGTGAAGGAAATTCAAATATTAGGTAATAACAATGTGCTTAAAAACTTAACCATGGAGGATATAGGTAATACAAGGCCAACAAGAACTGCATTAGGAATTGCCATGGATGGAAGGGATAATTTAATAGAAGGCTTTCATTTAACAGTACGTGGGTCTTACCCATACGGTTACGGAGATGCTTTTGGAAAAGGAGGAACAAATACTGTAATTAAGCATTATAAACACTCCGGTATTTTAATACGTGGACTAAGAAACCATTTAAAAAACACAACGGTAATTTCACGTTCTTATGGGCATTGTGTATTTATGCAAGCCGCAAGTTACCCTATAATTGAAGGATGCTATATAGAAGGTGAAATGCGTACAACAGATGATATGCTAGCAGAAACATCAGGACCTGCTTATGATAAAGGTTTTATGACTACTTGGGGCTACAAATTACCTCCAGGATACATGATGAGTTTGCAGGAAGGTGGTATTAGGGCTTACAATGCCGGAACAACTTATATTGATGGTGTTGAGATTCAGCGCGGAACCGATAATCCAACCGTAAAAAACTGTACCATTAAAAATGCTAGAACTGGAGTTGTGCTTGTTCATGCTACAGGCAAGAAACACGTAGAAAATTGTGTGGTTTTGGGTTGCGAATCGGGGTATTCCATAGGCTCTGGTACTGTATTAAACTGTGGTGCTGATGCAATCTATGGGCCTGTTTATAAAAATGCCTATGCAAGCGATACAGGGTATAGCGCAGATATTACTATTTTACCACCAAGTGATGATTATTACAACGGTCATGGTGCAATAGCATATATTGGAGGAAAAGAACATAATCTTACTTTTAGATCTGCGGAAACAGATTTTCCAAGCGATTTAAAGATTATGATGGCTGGAGATCTACAAGGTTTACGAGTGTTGAATGGTAGTAATGCATCACAAAACAATCATACTGTTAGGGATGTGTTCTTAAAAAATTTAACAAATTTTCCTGTGGTTTTACATGCCGATGCAACCAATAATCGTGTGCAAGAATGTGATGCTTCAGATGTGATTAATAACGGTTCTGGAAACAGTGTAGAATCTCTAGATTGCGCTTCCGCAAATATAGCTTTAACAGGAGCAGCAATACAATCCTCAACAGATTACTCTGGTTTAGCAAATAGAGCTATAGATGGAAATACCAATGGTAATTACAACAATAATTCAGTAACCCACACAAATCCATCTGATACTGATGCTTGGTGGCAAGTAAACTTAAACTCAGAGCAAGCTATAGGAGATATAGTAATTTACAACAGAACAGGATCTACATCTTTGAGGTTAGCCGACTTTGAAGTTAAGGTTTTTGATGCTAATGGTATAGAAACATTTTCATATGTATACGATGAACTTTTGGCACCTAGCCCTTCCACCACTATTAATGCAGGAGGCGCCATGGGAAAAAGTATAAAAATTATTCAATTAAATAATAGTTATGCCTTATCTCTGGCAGAAGTTCAGGTTTTTGCATCTTCTTTATCAGTTAAAGATATTAGTAAAGCTCTTAGTTTGTACCCTAATCCTGTAAAGAATGAGCTTTATATTTCGATAAGCAAGATGAATTTCAACCTAGATAGCACTAAAATTAATGTGTATGCTTTAAGCGGACAAAAGGTATTAGAATTAAAACCAATGCGAGCAAAAGACATGGTTGTTGATGTATCGCAATTAACTAAAGGCGTTTATCTTTTAAACATAAGCGACGGACAAATAACGGCAACTAAAAAACTAGTGAAATTGTAAAAGTAGTACAGCTTAATAGTGTTTAAAGCACCTTTTTTCATTAATAGCAAAAAGGTGCTTTTTTTATTACTGTATTTTGAAATTGAAGTAATGGAAAGCAGTTTTTAATGCGATTAAAACCTATAGAATTAAAATAATTGTAAAGTAATTTATAGTGTGAATTAAAGCCATTTTTAAAAGTACAATTTCATTAACAAATACAATACTTTCTTATAACTTGTGGTATCACATCATTGTGTTCCGCACTTTTATAAAACAGTTCATAATTTATACAAAAAGAATCATGATTGATACTACAAAATATAGATTACTTATATTTTAGTTTGTAATATGAAATAACTGTTTAAAAACCCATCAAATTCAAAACTGTGTTAAAATATTTTAAGAATTCAGCCTTTTTTTTGGCATTGTTACTAGCATTAATTGTGTTATCCTGTAATCAGGAAGAAAAGAAACAACAATTAGCTTCAAGTAAGCCTAACGTAATTTTAATTCTAATAGACGATCAGGGGTATGGAGATATTAGCGCGCTTGGTAATCCGTTTATAGAAACACCTAATATTGATGCACTTCATAATGTAAGCGCAAGATTTACAGATTTTCATGTAAGCCCAACTTGTGCGCCAACACGTGCTGCTTTATTAACAGGACGTCATAATAACAGAACTGGTGTTTGGAATACTGTGAAAGGAAGGTCTTTAATTTTAGAACGCGAAACCTTAGTAGCTCAGATGTTTAAAGATAACGGTTACAACACAGGTATGTTTGGAAAATGGCATCTTGGTGATAACTATCCGTTTAGGCCAGAAGATAAGGGGTTCGAAGAGGTCTTATCCCATGGTGGTGGTGGTATGGGGCAAACTATGGATTATTGGAATAACGATTATTTCGATGATATGTATTTGCACAACGGACAGCTAAAAAAGTACGAAGGGTACAGTGCAGATATCTGGTTCGACGAAGCTATTAAATGGATAGAATCAAAAGAAAACGAACCATTCTTTTGCTATATTCCTTCAAATACAGCACATTCAAATTACAACGTAGAAGATAAGTATTATAAAGATTTAGAAGGTAATGATAGCATCCCTCATGCGCCTTTTTTAGGTATGGTTAGAAATATAGACGAGAATCTAGGGAAGTTGGTAACCTATCTAAAAGAATCTGCTAAACTAGATAATACCATTCTAATTTTTACCACAGATAACGGTACGGCTCAAGGCGCTAAAACCGAAGGCCATCGTTTAGACGGGTTCATAAAACAAGGCTACAACGCTGGAATGCGAGGAGTTAAAGCTAGTAAATATGAAGGCGGACATAGAGTGCCTCTTTTTATTCATTGGAAAGATGGCGGACTAAACGTTGGTAAAGATATTAACGAACTTACTGCACATTACGATATTGTTCCAACACTTGTAGATTTGTGTAACCTTGAGGTAGACGATTCTATAAAATTTGATGGTACTAGTCTTAAACCATTGTTTAATGGTAATAATTCAGAATTTAAAGATAGAATAGTAATAACCAATTCACAAAGAGTTGAAAACCCAGAACCTTGGCGCAGAACATCATTAATGCAAGGAAAATGGCGTTTGGTTGATGGCGTAGAGCTTTATAATCTTGAGACAGATCCAGAACAACGTCATAATATCATAGACCAACACCCAGAAAAAGTAGCTGAACTTAAAAAAGCTTACGATGCTTGGTGGGAGGAGATTTCACCTTCTTATAAAGACCAACCATACATCTATATTGGTCATGAAAAAGAAAATCCAGTAACACTATATTGTCACGATTGGCACACCGAAAAGGAAGCGACACCATGGCATCAACGACACATACGAAGTGCCTTTATAGACAATGGCTACTGGCTAGTTAAAGTAGCAGAAACAGGAAAATATAGTATGAAATTAAGGAGATGGCCAAAGGAAACAGGATTGTCTCTAAATGCAGAAGCGCCAATTAGGCCCGCTTTAGAAGGCACCAGTGTTAAAGCAACAAAAAAAGGAATTGCACTAAATATTGTTAATGCGAGATTAAAAATTCAAAATTATGATGAAGTAAAAAAAGTTGATGCTTCAAAAGAATATGTTGAGTTTGAAGTTGATTTACAAGCAGGGGAAACTAAAATGCAAACATGGTTTACACTCAATGATGGTGAAGAATTGGGAGCATACTATGTAGATATTAAAAAAAAATAACAGGATAACATGAATTATTCTTTTAATAAATTATTTTGGTGTTTAAGTGTATGTTGTTGGTTTATGGTTTCATGCCAAAAGAAAAGCAATGAAATAAAACAGAAACCGAATATCGTAATTATTTATACCGACGATCAAGGCTATGGCGATGTAAGTGCTCTTAACCCAAACGCCAAATTTAAAACTCCAAATATAGACCGAATAGCAAACGAAGGTGCTGTGTTTACCGATGGCCATAGTAGCGATGCGGTTTGTACACCCTCACGTTATACGTTATTAACAGGTAGATATAGTTGGAGAACCTCGTTGAAAGAAGGTGTATTGCGCGCCGATGGTCCTTGCTTAATAGAAAAAGATAGAATGACCATTGCTTCACTTTTAAAAAACAACGGATATAATACCGCAATGGTAGGGAAGTGGCACTTACAAATGCAATTTGAAGGCACTGTAAAAGAAGGAAGAGATTGGTCTAAACCATTTACAGAAGGACCAATTGAATATGGTTTCGATTATTTTTTCGGAATTGCAGGATCAATGAATTATGGAGTACTAACATATTTAGAAAACAACCGTGTTCTAGACCCTCCAATTATGTACACCAAAAAAAAGCTAGACGTAACGCCTAGAACGTACCGAATGACGCCTCCGTATAAGGAGGAATGGAGCAAAGGACACGTGGAAGTAGCACCATCGTTTAACGATGAATTGGTTTTAGAAACCTTCGCTGACAAAGCAGTAGAATACATCAATAAATCTGCGAACGATGCTAAAAATGGAAAGCCATTTTTTCTCTATTTTCCTTTAACAAGTCCGCATCTACCACATTGTACACATCCCGATTTTCAAGGGCGTAGCGAGTGTGGCAATTACGGAGCCTTTATGGAAGAAACCGATTATCGCGTAGGGCAAGTGCTAGATGCATTAAAAGCAAACGGACTAGAAGATAATACACTGGTTATATTTTCTTCTGATAATGGAGCAGAAACCAATTATAAATACCAACGAGATACATTTCAGCATTATAGCTGTATGAACTTTAAAGGTGGTAAACGCGATATTTATGAAGGCGGACATCGCGTACCCTTTTTAATGCGTTGGCCTAAGGTGATAGATGCAGGAACACAAATAAATGAGCCTGTTTATCAAGGCGATTACTTAGCATCCATAGCGAGTATTATCGGTACAGAACTTCCCGATAATGCTGGTGAAGATAGCTATAACCTTATGCCTTTAGTTGATAAGAATTCTAACGAAGACTATCAAAAAGACAGAGCAGTTATTCATCATTCGTTTACGGGACATTTTGCTATCCGAAAAGGCGATTGGAAGCTAAATATGTTTCGTGGTTCTGGTGGGTCATTAGAGCCTAAATTTATCGAGGTAACAGAGGGAGACGCGCCTTTTGAGCTGTATAATATTAAAAACGATCCGGGAGAAACCACCAATTTGTATTTTGAAAAACCAGAGATTGTAAATGATCTTAAAACAGAAATTACGCAAATTATAAAAAACGGAAGGTCTACACAGGGTGAACCTCAAGATTACATAAAAACCAATTGGCCACAAGTTAATTGGATAAACTTATAATACAGTAGCTATGAAATTATCAAAGCTTTTTCAAAAATTCTTAATTGTTTTATGCGTGGGAAGCTATTCCGTAATGGCTCAAAACGATAATAAAAAACCTAACATAGTTTTCATTATTACCGACGACCAAGGTATGGGAGATTTGGCGTGTACCGGAAACCCTTATATAAAAACACCAAATATCGATAGGTTGTACGAGCAATCCATTAGGCTTACAAATTACCATGTGTCTACCACATGTGCGCCAACCAGATCTTCTATAATGACGGGGCGCCACTGCAATCGTGTTAATGTATATCATACAATAGCAGGTCGTTCTTTGTTATTTGAAGATGAAGTAATTCTGCCGCAAATATTGGCACAAAATGGATACACTAATGCTATGTATGGTAAGTGGCATTTAGGTGATAATTATCCGTTTCGCCCTATGGATAGAGGTTTTCATGAAGTGGTAAGGCACGGTGCTGGAGGTATAGGTCAAGGTCCAGATTTTTGGGGTAACGATTATTTTAACGATACCTATTGGCATAACGGAAAAACCCAGAAATACCAAGGCTATTGCACCGATGTATTTTTCTCTGAAGCCATAGATTTTATAGAAAAAAATAAAGACAAGCCGTTCTTTTGTTACATATCTACCAATGCACCGCATGGACCTTACAACCTTCCTAAGGAATATTACAACATGTATCAAGGTAAGAAGTATGAGGATTTAAACCCAAGATTAAGAAGGTTTTATGGCATGATTACGAACATAGACGACAATTTTAAGAAACTAGATAACAAGTTACACGAACTAGGAATTGCCGACAATACCATTTTAATATTTACAACCGATAACGGCACATCTGCAGGTAGAAGCACTTACAATGCTGGATTAAGAGGCGGTAAAGGGAGTCAGTACGACGGGGGTCATCGCGTTCCATTTTTCATTCGTTGGCCAAATGGCGAACTAACGGGAGGAAAAGACATTAATAAATTAGTGGCACATTACGATTTGTTACCAACCTTCGTAGACTTACTAAATTTAAAATTCAATCCAACGAAACCTTTAGATGGTAAAAGTTTAAAACCATTATTAAAAAACCCGAATACCGATTGGGAAAACAGAATACTTTATATGGATACCCAACGAGAGCAAAATCTTGTGAAGTACAAAAAATATACGGTAATGGACGAAAATTGGCGTTTGGTTGATGGCAATCAATTGTATAATATTAACGAAGATAGAGCACAGGAACACAATGTTATTGAAAATTATCCAGAAGTTGCAAATCGATTAGCTGTAGGTTACGAAACTTGGTGGCAATCGTTTATAGCTGATGGTGTCGATCAAAAATATGCCTATATAAAGGTGGGCTCTTCTCAGGAAAATCCTAGTAGAATATCAGCACACGATTTAATTACCGGTAGATATGCCAACGCATGGCATCAAAATAGTGCTATACGCCCAAATCCATCAGGTGGTTCTTGGCGAATAGAAGTGGTTGAAGATGGCGAATATACCATTTCTTTAAGGCGTTTCCCTCGAGAAAGCGGTTTGCATATAAATGCTACGTTTCCAGCTCAGGAAGAAGCTATTGAATACGACAGAACGTCACCTTCAGGAGTAAAATCAGATTTTAAAGAAGCATACTTGTTTTTTGCCAATATTTCAAAATCACAAGAAATATCAAATGGACAAGAAGAAGTAACATTTAAAGGTACAATTCCTGCGGGCAAGTACGATATGGAAGCAGAACTTATAGATGAAGCGGGTAGAAGACACCCTGCATATTATGTGTATATCGAAAAAATTTAGAATGAAAAAAAGCCTCTTAGTTTTACTATTTACCAGTGTTTCGGTGTTTTCAATCGCACAGAATCCAGTGTTTACGCATTTGTTTACTGCAGATCCTGCACCACATGTGTGGCCCAACGACGACCGACTTTGGGTTTACACTACTCGCGACGAACCAGGATCAAATAATCACTATGGAATGACCGATTACCATGCATTTTCTACTACCGATATGGTTAATTGGACAGATCACGGACGTATACTACACTTAGATAATGTAGATTGGGCAGAGAGTCATGCTTGGGCAATGGATGCCGTATATTATCGAGACCACTACTATCTTATTTACTGTATGAAAGAGGCCGGTATAGGACTTTTTAGAACGGGTGTTGCCAGAAGTGATGTTCCCGAAGGCCCCTTTACCGATTTAGGTTATGTAAAAGGTGTAGAGTTTGGACAAGATCCAGCAATATTTATAGACGATGATGGTACACCTTATTTGTTTTGGGGTCACGATAGAAAATGTTTTGGAGCAGAATTAAACAGCGATTTAATGTCCATTAAACCTGAGACTTATGTAGATTTAACATCGCAATTAACTCATGTTTTTGAAGGACCTTGGGTTCATAAATACAAAGGTAAATATTACCTCACCTATCCGGGGCTTACACCAAGACGTTGGCCAGAGAAAATGTTTTATGCAGTTGCTGATAAACCCTTGGGGCCTTATGAATTTAAAGATTGTTTTATTGATGATTTTGAAGGGCAAAGCGGAACGAATCATGGCGGTATTGTAACTTATAAAGGAAAAGATATCATGTTTTATCATAGTGCTTGGTTGTCTGGTGGATTAAGTGAAACAAGATCGGTTATGGCCGATTATTTGCATTATGATAAAGACGGAAATATCATCCCTATTGTACCTTCTAAAAAAGGTTTAGGTAACGCAAATCGAACAAAAACAACTATACATTTAGAAGCAGAAAATGGATTTGCAGCAGGAGGTAAATTGTACAACGTAATAGTTGATACCTATATGAAAGACTACGGTGGTAAAGGATATGTTACCAATTTTGATAATCCTTACGACCACGTATCAATGCTAGCTCAAGTAGCTAAACCTGCTAAATACCGTTTTATTGTACGTTATGCATCACCCGAGGGAGAATCAAACCATGATGTTTTAATCAATAGCCACCAATATCGCGAATTTAAGTTTCCAAAATCAGAAACGTTTAGAGAAATCGATTTTGGTCCTGTTGAATTAAAAGCAGGCGATAATATTATACGCATTCTTAGGAGCAATTGGAAACCAACTAAAGGATATTTTGCCTTAGATTATATTAAACTAGAACAAATTTTTGAAGATTAAAAAACAAATTATAATGAGAATTTTTTGTATTGCATTCATTTCTATTCTATTCATTAACCCTATATCATCGCAAGATATCAACATAGATGCTAGCCAAAACGGTGAGAAGTTCGAACACTTTTGGAGCAAAATGGTTGGTGCTGGTAGAGCAAACGAAGGCTTACGAGCAGGTTGGTTAGAACAACTTCAAAAAGTTCAGGAAAATTGCGGATTCGAGTATGTGCGTTTCCATGGCATTTTTCACGACGATATGTTTCCAGTTTTCGAACACAACGGTAAAATAACCTATAACTGGCAATACATTGACGATTTATTCGACAGAATGCTCGATTTAAACGTAAAACCCTTTGTTGAATTAGCCTATTTCCCTTCAATTTTAGCTGCAGAAAATAGTAAAACTCAATTTTGGTGGAAAGCAAATATCACCCCCGATGAATCTAAGTATAACGAGTGGCATAATTTAGTAAAAGCGTTTACACAACACTGTGTAGACCGCTATGGTATAGATGAAGTGCTAACTTGGTACTTTGAAGTTTGGAACGAACCTAACTTAACTCGTGGGTTTTGGGACGGTACAAAATCTCAGTATTTCGAATTGTATAAACAATCGGTGTTAGCGGTGCGATCTGTAGATAACCGTCTTAAAGTTGGCGGACCATCGTCTAGTAATTTTGTTGCAGATGGTCGCTACGAAGGTGAAAAAGAAGATACTGGCGGTTTTACAGTTACGTTTACTGCCGAAAATATTAACGAACTCCAGTGGCGAGGGGTTTGGATTGAAGACTTTCTAGACTATTGTGAAAAAGAAAACCTTCCTGTAGATTTTATAAGTACACATCCTTATCCCACAGATTTTCCTTTAGATCCGCGTACAGGAAAAGGAAAAGACTTTTCGCGTTACGTACAATCTACTGTAGAAGATATTAAATGGTTGAATAAAGTACTGGCTAAAAGTGCGTTTCCTAATGCCGAAATTCACCTTACAGAATGGAATACCACACCAAACAGTAGAGATGCAATGCACGATTTTTTACCACCTGCGGCTTATATTGTTCGCACAAATTTAGAGAGTATTGGTTTAACCAACTCGCTTGCCTTTTGGACGTTTACAGATATTTTTGAAGAGAAAGGTGGTGGTGAAAGTATCTTTCATGGCGGGTTTGGAATGATAAACTATCAAGGGTTAGTAAAACCTTCGTATCATGCGTACAGAATGCTACATCAACTTGGTGATGAGAAATTATATAAAGATGAATTCCTGTTTGTAAGTCGTAAGTCCGGGAATGGTAAAATAGTAGCATTGGCTTACAATTATCCAAAAGAACACTATAATGCTGTTCCAAAAAGTATTCGAAAAATTGATAAACATTATAACGGAAGTTCGAGACAACTCAATTTTTCACTTTCAAAATTAAAACCTGGTACACAATTCAAAATAGAAATATTAGATAAAGATCACGGTAATATTTACGATTACTGGGAAAAAATGGGTAAACCAGAACCACCAACAAGAGAGCAGATAAAAGTGATGAAGGCATTTGCGGAGCGCTTAAATACTAATATTGTGACTGCTGATACTAATGGAAATCTGAAAATTCAGAAGGAGTTAACACCTTGGAGTGTTGTTTTAATAGAACAAATCAATTAGTTAAATAAAACTGCCGGCCACAATAGTTTTAAAAAGTTTGCTGAAAGCATTCAGGTTATAATATTAAAAAGCATAAATAATGAAAAATCTTATTACCATAATTGGAATTATCCTCTGTTTTGGAGGCATAGTGCATGCACAGGAAACAGACAAAATTCCACTACCTGAAAATTTAGAACAAGGTTATCCTAGAATTTACATTACGCAATCCGAAAAGAAATCGCTCGAAAAAACCATTAAAAAGGAAGCTTGGGCAAAAGATGTACTTTCTGGAATTCATAAGCGAATCGACGCGCATGTAGAGCGTCATATAACCGACCCAGAGTGGATGGTTTCCAGGTTAATGATGTATTGGAAAACCAAAGCCACCAATGTATATGTTAATGGTATTTACTATTCGCATGCCGATGGAGAAGCACCAGTGCCTACAGTGCGTTTTACTGGTTCTCGAGATTATACTACCAATTACGCAATGCCCGAATTGGAAGATATTTTGCCTTATATGGATGATGAACGCGGACTTTACCTTAGGAATAAAACCAAAGAAGGAAAGCCTTTAGAGTGGGTAGAACAGTCTAAAACAGGTGGAATAATTCACCGACACAATCAGAAGTTAATGGATTTGGCTCGTGATGCCGCCTTTTTGTATTGGCTTGAAAACGATGAGCCATTTGCAAAATTCGCCTTCGATATTTTTGATACCTACATGACGGGTATGTACTACCGTAACGCGCCTGTTGATTTAATGAATGGGCATATTCAAACATTGGTTGGTATGGAGTGTTTTCAAGTAATTCATGAAAAAACACTGATTTCTGCTTCAGAACTTTATGATTTTTTACATCAGTACATTGAAAATAATCATCCAGAAAAAATCAAAATTTACGATGCCACTATAAAAAAATGGAACGACCAAATTATTAAAAATGGTGTGCCACAAAACAACTGGAATTTGCATCAGGCGAAAATCATTTTAAAAGCGGCCATGGTTCTGCAAAGCGATGAAAACTATGAGGACAAAAAAGGACGCGAATACTATATCAATTATATTTTAAATGAAACATCGCCACGTCAATGGTCATTAACCAAACTCTTAGATTATGGGTATGATAAAAATAATGGCATTTGGGCAGAATGTCCGGGGTATTCGTTTGGGGTAACCAATGACGTAGTTCGTTTTATTAATGATTTCGATAACACATTTAACCATAATATTTTACCGTATCTACCAGTAATGGAAAAGGCTGTAAAAGTACTTCCGCAATATCTATTTCCAAACGGACAAACGGTGGCCTTTGGCGATAGCAATTATGGGGCGTTAAGAACCGATGCTATTAGCGATATTATTCGAATTGCCCAAAAAAATAACAATGCAGAATTAGAGAAAGAATTTACCGAAATGTATCGCTTATTCACTGAAGGTTCAAAAGACTCTAAAGGGGATAGAAAACCGAGAGCCAATATCAGTTCATTTTTTGCTAGTAAACCTCTTGAGTTGAACCCAAAATATGGCACAGGAAAACTGGAGGATTACATCACTCAAACGTTTTACGCGCCTAACGTAAGTTGGCATGTGCAACGAATGGGAGAGGGCAAAAACGGTATGATGGTATCTTTAAACGGTTCCTTGGGCAACCATATGCATGCTAATGGCATTAATATGGAACTCTACGGGAAAGGCTTTGTACAAGGCGCCGATCCAGGAAAAGGAGCAGGATACCTTCAACCTATTTATTTAGAGTATTATTCGCAATTTCCAGCACATAATACGGTAATGGTTGATGGTGCTTCGTCTTATACCGAAATGTTGAGTTACCATGCTTTCGATGTAATGGGCGAATATCCAAAATCGGAACAAAAACGAGGCTATTATCCAGACATCACTTATTCTGATGTTTACTTTTTAGAACCAGAAACCCGCAGCGACCAATCGCGTTTGGTGAGTATTGTAAAAACAGGTGAAGAAACGGGGTATTATATCGATGTGTTCCGTTCTAAAAAACAACGTAAAGGCGATAAATTTCATGATTACTACTATCATAATTTAGGGCAATCAATGGAAATAATGGATGCGGACGGGAACCCTTTGGAACTCGCACCTAGTGACGAAATGGGTTTTGCTGGTGGCCATTTGTATGCTTTGGACTATATGTGGGATAAAAAATCTAAAAAAACCAATAACGACTACCAAGTAGAATGGAAAATAGATTTTGAAGATGGTAAAGACGATGTTTTTATGAACTTGTGGATGAAAGGTACCGAAGGGCGCGAAGTATTTTCTATTAAATCACCTCCAAATAAAGCCTTTAAAGGAAATCATGGCTTGCCTTATGAGGTAGACAAACAACCGTATTTAACTTTCGCAGCAAGACAACATGGTGCGGCATGGGAAAAACCGTTTGTATCGGTTTACGAACCGTTTACATCTTCTGAAGGAAAAAGCATTAAAAGTATTTCGAGTTTTGAAGATGAAAACGGAAATAAAGAGTTTGTTGGGCTAAATATTAGCCATAAATCTGGCCGTAAGGATATTGTGTTTTCATCAGCAAATCACGAAAAAGTGCAGTATAAAGATATGACTACCGACGCCACTTATACGGTGATTGCTCAAGAAAAAAATGATGATTGGGTAATCTTCATTGGAAACGGAAAAGAGGTTATAGCCAAAGGTTATACAATTTCAGCTACTACCTACGGAAATATCGTTTTAAAACAACAAAATGGGCAATTAATGTTGCATAATGAAGTACCAGTTGAAATAACTCAAAACTCTAAAAAAGTGAAGTTTGATGTTGGTGATTATAGGGTAATTAACTTTAAATAAAACAAAACGATTTTAAATGAAATTAAGCATAAAAACTATTAAAATACTATTTGTCTTAGTGTGTTGTCCGTTAGCACTAATGGCTCAAAAGCCAAATGAACAAGAGATTTTGGATACATTTCCAAACAAGGAAACCGTAGTCTATAAAACGGTAGATGGACAAGAATTAGACATGCTTATTTTTTATCCAGATGAAGAAAAAATGACTTCTAAAAACCCTTGGATGATGCACGTTCATGGCGGAGGATGGGCAGGAGGTAGTAAATACAATATCCTTAAAAAAGCATTTTTAGGGAGTTTAAAATCTCTTTTAGATAATGGTGTTATCTGTGTTACAATTAAATATAGATTAGCCAAAGGAAATTCTAACGCTTACGATGCTGTAGTAGACGCCAAAGATGCGGCGCGTTTTCTTCTAAAACATGCAAAACGTTTCAAAGTAGATAAAAAACGATACGGTGTTTGGGGCGGTTCTGCTGGAGGACATCTTAGTTTAGTAACAGCCTTGGGTAAAAATGCAGACTTTAAAGGCGATTCAGAATTTAAAACTTGCAAACCTAAGTTTAAATGTGTGGTATCATATTTTCCGTTTACCTCATGCTTAAACCCAGAAATACGTCCAGGTTCTATTTTTGAAGATGGTAAATTATTCGTAAGACTTTTAGGTGCACCTTTAGATGAGAAACCTGAATTGGCGAGATTACTAAGTCCTACCGAACTTTTAAAGAAGAACAGTCCGCCAATTTTATTAATACATGGCGATAAAGATACGGTGTTACCAATTGTCAATTCTACTTATATGGTTGAGGTCGCCAAAGAAAAAAAGGCTGATGTTGAATTACTTACCGTAAAAAATGCTGCACATAGTTTTCATGGAAATAATATTTCACCGTCAATAGAGGAACTAAATAATTATGCAACAGCATATATACTGTCACATTTAAAATAAAAAAGGGTAATCATGTCAAATTTTAGTACATATAGTTTTAAGATTTTACGCGTATTAACGTTGGTTTTATGTTTATTCACAATTTCAATTTCCTGTAAAAGTAAATCTGAAGACAAGGAGTATGCAGAAAAAGTAAAAGTTTATCCTGCTCCAGAAGGCATAGAACTTTCTAAGGCTTTTGTGGTAGAAGTTGAGAATAAAAATGTACCAGTATTTAAGACTAAAATTCCACCCGCAGAACCCATTCCAAGATTAAATCATTCGCGTAGTGAGCATGGGTTTGCGTCATTTGCATCGTTTGATATGAACGAAGCTGTTATGGTAAGAGTTACGTATCCGCAACCGGTGAGTTCGGTGAAAATTTTACCAACCTCGTATGGAATTCAACCCAATTTTGAAGGAAATACCATTTCGTTTGTAATTGATAAACCAAGTAACTTAACCATTGAAGTTAATGGCGATTGGCATGAATCGTTACACATTTTTGCAAATCCTTTTGAGGAAGACATACCTAATCCTACCGACCCTAATGTAATATATTTTGGTCCTGGTGTTCACGATGTTAAAAGTATAAAGGTTGAAGATAGTACAACGGTATATATTGCGGGCGGCGCTTATATAAAAGCAGGATTGGATGCTGAGGAAGAAGAAGTTGAATTACGCGGCAGAAAAAGAAATCCACCTACCTTTTTCCTAGAAGGAAACCATATTACCATTCGAGGCAGGGGAATTATCGATCAATCCGCTATTCCAAGACCAAAAAGACGATACACCATATTCGCTCAGAAATCTAATGATATAAAAATTGAAGGCATAATTATTCGAGACCCTAGCCATTGGACAATTCCTTTGCAAGCTTCAGATAATATTCATGTTGATAATATTAAAATTTTAGGTTGGCGAGGAAATTCAGATGGTGTAGATATTTCCAATAGTAGAGACGCACTGGTTGAAAACTGCTTTTTCCGAACATTAGATGACGCGGTGGTTGTAAAATCGTTTGAAGGGAGAGGTGAAGTAAAAAATATTCATACACGAAATTGTGTGATTTGGAACGAATTGGCCCATGCCTTGAGTATTGGCGCTGAAGTGAGGGAAAATGTAACTAACGTGTTGTTTGAAGACTGCGATGTTATTCACGATGTGGGACGCGAAACTGCACTACGTGTGTATCATTGTGATGATGCAGTGATCCGCGATGTTACTTTTAAAAATATTAGGGTTGAAGAAGGGCGTAGACTTATTTCGGTTTGGATTGGAAAAACCCGATGGACGAAAACGCCCGAACGTGGTAATGTAAGAAATGTAGTGTTTAAAGATATAACAGCAACTTCAGCCCCAATTGATACTACCCTTACTGGATTTCAGGATGGTTCAGATTGGAAACCATATATTATTAGAGATCATGCGAGTATGCTGCTTACTGGTTTTGATGAAACACACACCGTTGAAGGCGTTGTTTTCGATAATGTTATTCTAGATGGAACACCAGTAAAAGCTAGCCAGGTAAAAGCAAATGAGTTTGTTAAAGATATTCAGTTTATAAATTAAAATGACTCTATTTCATTCAAAATTCGAATTAATAAAATTGAAAAGTATTTTCCTCATTGTGATTGTTGGCTTAACCTCAATTATGGGTTTTGCTCAAAGCAGCATACAATGTCAATCGGCAAAAGCTAACGATACCATTTATTATAATTTTGAATTTAAAAATGAAAATGCAAAAGCAGAAACATTTCATTTAAAAATAACTAATCTTAGAACTTTAGCGTGCGCATATATAGTATCAGATAGCATTGTTACTATCCAGCCACACGAAAGTTATTCTGGGAAATTAAGAGTTATCATTAGTGATAGAATGCCAAAAGGAGGCAAAGAATCTTGTTTTATTAGTCTTGAAAATCCATCAGAAAATTGCAATGAAACGCTAGAGTTTATATCGGTTAGGGCTAAGGAACACCCTTTTTTATTAGTAACAAATGAAATTATTAAAGAAGCCCAAGCCAAAGTGAAAAATTACCCGTGGGCAAAAGCAAATTTAGAGGCTATGCTAAAGGAACTAGATGCTTACAAGGTTCCTGAAAGAAAGATTGTGACTAAGCCTAGACCTGTAAAAGTTTGGTCTAGTTTTAATTACAGACCTAACGATAGTGAAGATGTATTTCGTTTGTGTTTAGCGTGGAAATTAACAGGTAAGGAAAGCTACAAAGCAAAAGCCATTCAATTTATAAAGGAGGTTTGCGATAAGGAAGAAGGCTACCTTTCAATAGGAGCAGCTACTTATGGCGTTCAAGTTCATGAAGGTAATTTCTTTTTGCATTTAGCCGCAGCCTGTGATATCCTTTTTAATGAGCCAGAGTTTTCAGCTGAAGATAGAAAGCATATAAAAGCAACTTTTCGGTATTATTTGGAGTTAAACCGAAAGCATATGGACCCTTTGGGTATTATGAATCATCAGGCAAGTGCCAATGCGGGAGCAATTCTGTCGGCATTATTTTTGCAAGATGTAGCCGAAGTGGAATATTTAACTAAGGCCGACGGAGGAATGGCAGACCAAATAGGAAAAGGTGTTATGGACGATGGTTGGTGGTTTGAAGGCACTGCCAATTATTGCTATTTAGTAGTGCAACGGTATAGTTTGGTGGCACAGGCATTTCAAAATTACGGATGGGATTTATACCACAGGCGTTTTCCTGTAAAATTTAAAAGTAAAGACTTTGAAAACGTTAAAGAAGGGTTTACAGGTATGAAATTTGATAATTGGGGACCCGTAACACAGAATACCATTGGATTGAAAGATATGGTTACACCATACATTCCGTTTATGGATGAAAACGCTAATGTGGTTGCTACTAACGATTCTAATTTAAAAACTCCAGATTCGTTTTACGAATTGGCGTATAGAGCCTACAAATTAAACGATTTAGCTTGGGTGATAAGTAAAACCAAAAGAGATTCTTGGTTGTCGTTAATGTACGGTGTTCCTGAGATACCAGAAGTTGAAGACCCTAGAACAACTTCGGCATTTGCCCCTAATGTAGGGTTGGTTGCTCTAAGATCGCAAGGAAAGGCGACTAGCCCAGAACAACAAATACAGGCCTATTTTAAATACGGAACCCACGGCGGTTGGCATGGGCATTTCGATAGAACTAATATGATTGGATTGGACCGTAATGGGCATAAATATTTTGGAGCAGAAATGGTATGGTTTGGGTACGGTAAACCAGGGTATAAAGAATGTGTGCAAACATCAGCCACCCATAATATGGTTATAGTAGATGAGTTGCAACAAGAAGCGGTACCTTCAAAGCAAACATTATTTTACAATGGCGAAAATATGCAGGCTACCGTAGTGGAAACAAAGGCTAGATGGCGAAAAATACCAATATGGAATGCTGAAAAATTTCCACCTTGGGAGGATACCGATTACGACGAGAATTTCGAACCCATTCTACAAAGACGGTTATCTATTGTTACGGACGATTATGTAGTTATTTCAGATTACATTTCATCAAACAAAAAACATAATTACGATTGGTTAATTCACCCTGTTGGTTTTCAAACATTAGAAGGAGCGAAAAAGAAAGGAAGGGTTTTGGATACTTTGAGCCATAAAAAAGATTCGCCTTATAAGTACTTTGCTGATGCCCAGTGGTATAGAATTAACAAAGGTGCTGTAGCTCAATTTAATGAAGAAGGCCATATATTGGATGTATATACACTTTGGCCTAAAAAAGCACAAGCTTTTATTTCTGATTATCCTAACGGAGGAAAACGTAGAATCATGAGAAATAATCCAGATAGAAGCACTTATGGAGTGCGTGTAAATGAAAAGGAAACCGCGTTTTTACATGTCTTAGAACCTTATAAGGGTACTAGTGTAATTTCTAAGACCTCCTCTAAAAACACAAACGATTTGGTGGTGTATTTAAAAGATGGTAGGCAACATAAATACGCTATAAATAATTTAAAAGAAGGCAATGTTACCGTGCTTTTTAGTGAGAGTTTGAATGGTAAAATAGTAAGAAAAGAGATAATAAAATAATAGCATTAAAAATGTTTGAAAATAAAAAAATAATAGGAGTATTACTGTTCTCCTTTTTAGTACAATGGAGTTGGAGTCAAAATCCAATTTTAAGACTAGGAGATAAAGATTTTGTTTACGCAGCAGATCCTGCTGCTGAAGTTTACAATGATAAAGTTTATGTGTATTGTTCTCACGATCAAGATACCGCTGTGAATTATAGTACTATGCAAGATTACATCGTGCTAGAATCTGATGATTTAAAAACCTGGAAAAACCACGGTGTAGTTTTAAAACCACGTGAATACAGTTGGGCACACGGACAAATGAATGCTCCAGATGTGGCGTATAAAAATGGTTGGTATTACTTCTATTTTCCATATAACAAAACCTATATAGGTGTAGCTAAAAGTAAAACTCCAGTAGGTCCTTGGGAAGAAGCAGTTACCGATAAAATAACAACCATTTTTGACCCAACCGTTTTTATTGATGATGATGGACAAGCCTATATTTTTGGAAGTGATTCTAAAGAAGATATAGGAGACAAAGGCAGACATGTTATGGGAGCAAAACTAAAAGATAACATGATAGAGCTTGATGGTCCATGGATGCGGTTAAGTGAAGAAACCGTTGCAGAGGCAGTGCATTGCTTTAAGCGTAATGGTAAATACTATTTTATGGCACGTAAAGGCTGGAGAACGGGTTATTGGATGGCAGATTCACCACTACCTACAACACCTTATGCAGAGTTTAAAGGCTACATTACCAAGAGACAAATAGATGCTCCCACGCATATGTCGGCCATAGAATTTAAAAATCAATGGTACTATTTTTATCAAAGAGGAGATGTAAATAATGGAACATTTCACAGGCGGTCAGCTTGTTTTGAAAAGCTGGAGTTTAATGACGATGGTACTATAATTCCGATAGAATATACCTTAGATAAAGGAGTTAAAACCAATAAACCCGTAACACCAATAAAATAATAGTGACTCAAAAATCAACATATATGACATTTAAAACCGTATGGACGGCAACATTTTTAGTTCTTATACTAATTGTAAACTCTTGCGCGAATAACGAACAGAAAACCCAAAGCAAAAATTCTATTTTAAAATTGTGGTACGATGCTCCGGCTGCCAACTGGAATGAAGCTTTACCATTAGGAAATGGTCGTTTAGGAGCCATGGTATTTGGTAATCCTACAAATGAAAATATTCAACTTAACGAATTAACACTTTGGGCAGGCGGACCTCATAGAAATGACAACCCATTAGCTAAAGGTGCACTTTCAGAAATAAGAAAATTATTATTCAATAAAAAATATGAAGATGCACATCGTTTGGCAAACGAAAAGTTTATTTCTAAAGTAGCCCACGGGATGCCTTATGAAACTGTGGGAAATTTAAGGTTGAATTTTAAAAATCAAGATAGTGTTTCTAACTATTACCGTGAATTAGATATTGAAAATGCTATCAACACCACCAAATATACCATTGATGGTGTGGAATTTAAGCGTGAAATTTTCACATCCTTTCCAGATGAAGTCATTATTATGAAGTTAACCGCCAATGAAAAGGGAAAAATAAGTTTCAATGCAACAATGGATCGCCCAGAGCCTGCAAAGGTTTCAATATTTACTGAAAATGATAATGTGTTAGTAATGACTGGTTTTGGAAGTGATAACAAAAACAAACGTTTACCAAAAGAAGCACCTGCTATTGAAGGTAAAATAGAGTTCGATTCTCGTGTAAAAATTGTACCAGAAGGTGGGAAGCTAACGGCATCAAAAGATGCGTTGGAGGTTGAAAATGCAGATAGTGTTACCTTGTATATTTCTATAGCCACCAACTTTGTAAACTACCAAGATTTAAGTGCCGATGCGCATCAACGAGCAGCAAATTATTTAGCAAAAGCAGAAAAGAAAGATTACCAGAATTTGGTAAAAGACCATACTGATTTTTATAAAAAATATTTCAATAGAGTATCGTTAGATTTGGGGACTTCAGAAGCTGCTAAAAAGCCAACCGATGTTAGAATTGATGAATTTAGAGATGGTTTCGACCCAGCATTGGCAGCTTTGTATTTTCAATATGGAAGATATTTGTTGATTTCCTCTTCGCAACCAGGAGGGCAACCAGCTAATTTACAAGGCCTGTGGTGTAAAGACTTAACACCGCCTTGGAAAAGTGCGTACACCATCAATATCAATACAGAAATGAATTATTGGCCTGCAGAGGTAACCAATTTAACCGAAATGCTCGAACCGCTTATAGAAATGGTAAAGGAGCTTTCTGTTACTGGTCAGGAAACCGCAGAAGTGATGTACGGTGCCGATGGTTGGGTAACACATCATAACACCGATTTGTGGCGCATTTGTGGGCCGGTAGACGGTGCTACTTGGGGTATGTGGCCAACAGGTGGCACTTGGTTAGCGCAACATGTGTGGGATAAATATATGTTTAATGGTGACTTAGAATATTTAGAAACCGTATATCCAGCTATGAAGGGTGCTGCTCAATTCTGTTTAAGTGTATTAACGCCAGAGCCTACAAATGGATGGTTGATTATTTCGCCTTCAATTTCTCCAGAACATGGTCCAAAAGGTCGTGCGAAAAGTGTCAATATTGCTGATGCTACAACTATGGATAATCAGTTGGTGTTTGATATGCTAACAAAAACCATTAAAGCAGCTAAACTATTGAATAAAGATGCCGATTTGGTTATGGAAATGGAAGCCACACTAGCTAAATTACCACCAATGCAAATTGGGAAACACAACCAATTACAAGAATGGTTGGAAGATTTAGATGATCCTGAAGACGACCACCGTCACGTATCGCATTTGTACGGGTTATACCCATCAAATCAAATTTCACCTTACAGAAACCCAGAATTGTTTAAAGGAGCAGAAAATACGTTGATTCAGAGGGGCGACCCATCAACGGGTTGGTCTATGAACTGGAAAATCAATCTTTGGGCACGTTTGTTGGATGGGAACCATGCTTATAAACTTATGGGCGATCAAATAAAATTGGTAGGAAGACCAGGTTCAAAAGGTGGTGGTACTTATGCCAATATGCTCGATGCGCATCCACCATTTCAAATTGATGGAAACTTTGGTTTTACTTCCGGTTTAACCGAAATGTTAGTGCAAAGTCATGATGGGGCTATACATTTAATTCCAGCCTTACCAGATGTTTGGAAAGACGGAAAGGTATCTGGATTAAGAGCACGAGGAGGCTTTGAAATTGTAGAATTGGAGTGGAGAGATGGTAAAGTGGCGAAGGCCATCATTAAATCAACTTTAGGAGGAAATCTTCGAATTCGCTCTTATAACGAACTGAAACTTCAAGATGAAGGAGAACTAAAACAAGCAACTGGAGAAAATCCAAATGTGTTTTATCAGGTTCCTCAAGTTAAGCGGCCACTAATTTCAAAAGCAGCCAATCTTGAAGAGGTGTCGTTAAAGCCAACGTATTTGTATGATGTGGAAACGAAAATTGGTGATGAGATAATCGTAATTCAGAAATAACAGTAGTTATAATTACTACATTAGATTGAACAAAACGTTAAGTGAATAAGTTTGTTGGTTACTAATTTAGCAATTATAAGAAGTAAACTCAAACATTATTATTAGAGTTTAAGCAATAAGCTCTATAGTTAACTTATGCCAAAAGCAATATAAAGCAGGTTTGTGAATACTTAGATATATTTCTAATTGGCATCCTACAGTTAACGAAAAGAGCTAAATTGTTATGGCAAGAACAATTTTTCTAGTCGAGGTAATCGCATCCGTTTAAAGTTTAATTAGTTTTTTTACAGTTGTTCCTTGAGAATTTGAAAAAATTAAAAAATAAATACCGGATTTGAAATTGCTTAGGCTAATATTTTTTTGGTTTTCTGATATTGGAATTTTTAATTCTAATATTCCACTAACATTATAAATTTCCACAATCGAATTAATGGCATTACTTATTGTTATGTTTTCTTGTGTGGGGTTTGGATACAGTTTTATTTTTTCTAATAAAAAATCGTTGGCGCTTAGCGTGCTAGTGCCATATACTTCAACTTCGGCTAGTTGTATCCCACGAGCTGAAGTTTTTGATATTTTAACAACCTTACCAATAATATCACCAGTGTCTATTGTTAAAGTTGGGTTGGGATAGTCTTCATAAAATTGAGAGAAGGTTACATCGCCACTTGCGTTAATAACTTCTACTGTAAAATTGTTTAGATCTGCACTGTAATTACTGCCAGTTCTATTGTAGATTTTTATTTCCCAGATGATTTTGTTTTCACCTAAATCTACTTGCCACCATTTAAGAGAGCCTTCTGTACCATGTTCCGTATGAGAAACGGAATTTCCACCATAGTTTCCATTAGTATCTCCATCGTTTGCTCTACTAGCTTCACCACCGTAACCCGTAGATGATTGTGATGCAACCCCGCCGTTTGAAGCTAGTGCTAGATTGTTTGCAGCACTATTGAAGTAAAAAGAGAAGTTATCAATTTTTAAAAGTGAACCACTACCTCCCTTAAACACAAAATAAAGGTCGTGAACTCCTTCGATGTTGGTAGTTGTGTAGTTAGAGAATACTTGGTAATTGCCCCAGTTTCCAGTATTGGTAATATTAACTGTTGCTAGTAAAGCGCCATCAATTGCACCGCTTCTTACCTCAATAAAACTCCCTGAAGTTGTAGAAGATGCTAAAATATCGATTGAATTGTAAATTTCATTATAACCAAAATCGACGTTAGAGAATTTAATGTAGTCATCATTCTCAATATTGCCAACAACATCATTAAATATTGAGAGGCTTTCTATAGAAACACCAGCCGAATCGCAAAAATCTTCAGCGCTAATTGGTAAAAAAGGATTAAAAGTAGCAACTGAACAAGGATTAGCAATAAAATTTAATTTGTCGATGTTAAATAGCCAACCTGCTTCGGTATCACTGTTAGCAACGAAGTAGATATCAGTTAAACCGTTAACCATTTGATTTAAGTTGGCTGAAAATTCTTGATAGGTTGCATAATTACCAGTACTTGTAATAGGAATAGTTGCAATTAATGTTCCTGTGTGGCTTCCTGTTCTAACTTCTAATTCAACATTGTTTTTGTCTCCAGAAGCAATAACATTTATAGATGTCATTCCTGTTAAATCTATGTTGTTAAAGCTAATCCAGTCTCCTGAATTGATATCAAATACTTCATTTTCGTTGTTATTACCAGTTTTAGCTTGTACGTTAATACCGGTCATATTATCATAGCATTCTGCCTGTAGGTTGTCTGCTCTATTATTGCATGGTCTGTTGTAGTTGCAACTACTTAGGTTTGTAACTGTGTTTCCTGATCCGTTATCGGTTACCGGCCCACAGGAGTAAATAGTGCAGCCTGTAGCATCTTCTAAATAAAGAGGGTATTTTGTATTGTTAATTAGCGTGATGTTGTCTGCTCTTCTTAATGGTGGCGTATCTCCGCTTGAACCTGCTAAAAACCTATTGGCATTTCGTGTTCCCCCAAGAACAATCTTAATATCGAGGTTAAAGTAAGTGGTGCCATCGTGAATGGTAAGATTATGGTTGGTTCCACCTGCAAAGAAATACGGAGTGTCTCCAATTTTAGGGATATAGTTATCTAAAATAGTTACCTCGTAAGTAGCATTAGAACGATGGATGTCTTCAGATAATATTGGCCCTACCGATGCATCTGCAAAACAGTTGATGACATCACCATTGTTGCCTAACCAAAAACCACCTTCGCAGGCTAGCGCTGTACAGTTTTCAATACGTTTATTATTACCGCCCTCTGCACCAGTGTTTACACCAACACGCATTTTTATAATAGTACAATCAATAACAGTTGTATTCAATGTTTGTCTGTCTACCCCTGTATTGTTGCCTTGTGCATCAAATACTTTTCCTGTAGAGTATGCTCTAATTCCTGCTTCTTGAAGGCTAAAGGTATAATCGCTTGTATGGTCTTTTAAGTTGAAACCCCAAACGGTTTCAAAATCAACATTATCAGCAGGAGACCCTGTACCTGCTTCCTGTAGCATTTCGCCAACAGTTCGTAATTCGCCTTCAATATAACAGCCTTCAACAATAGCATCGTGAGACCCCTGCATAAAAATACCATGTCCATACGCTCTCATAATAACCGTGCAATTTTTTAAATGATTTCTATCGCCTCTTACTAAAATACCTGCGTGTTTATTGTGGCGAATCACACTTCCCCCGCCTTTGCCAAAGGTGTCTCCATAGCCATAAGGGAATGAGCCTCTAACTGTAGTTTTAAAGCCTTCAATAAGGTTGTCGGCACCGTCTAGGTGGATTGATCCGGCTCCTTTAGTTGGTACGGTCATGCCGATATCCTCAAGGGTAAGGTTTTTATAAGTATTGTTGCTCCCAACAGGCCAGAATTCAATAATATCTACGCCTCCGTATAATGTGAAAATTTTGGTGTCTATTTCAAATTTTACCCCAGTAAAATCGAAGGTACTGTTGTTTCCCGTAAACAATAGGAGCCTAGGGTCGTCAAAAAGTTTTCCTGGGCCACAATTATCTGTGTTGAAATAATAGGTGCCAGGAGTCATTACAAAGTTGCCATTGCTATCATCTAATCGGTCTTTTAATTCCGCAAGTGAGTTTATGGCTGTTTGTGCCTGTGCAAAACCTAAGGCTACTAAACAAATTAGCCATAAAAGTAAAGTAGTTTTTTTCATGCCAATCTTCTTATTTTAGTTTTTGTAAAATAAATTCATAATAGGCAAGAAACTTATAAATTTAAGTGCGGATGATATAAATTATCTTCCATTTATTGAGATAAGTAGGCCATGGAAGAAGAATTTATTTTTCTGAAAAAGAAATAGCTTTAAAAATACAAATGTGTTTATTTTTCGATTCTAGTACCATTAATCACCCTTTCAGTTTAAAAAATAGTAGAGGTCGTTTGTTAATTTATTGAAATAATATATCTGTAAAATCTTATTCCTAAAAATCAACATAGTTTATAGTCTATGGCCTATGATTTATATAGTCTGAGTAACGAATTTTGTATTATTGTTACATTAATGTTTTTTCAAATTAAATCATAAAAATGAAGTTGTATCAAACTATATACAGTATTGTTTTTTTTTCACTTGCATTGTCATGTTTCGCTCAAAACACTAAATCAATTACTGTAGAAAGTCTTCTAAAAGACATGGTTGATAGAGACGCCATTGCACGATTTCCAACAACCAACTTTAGGTTGAAACAGGAAAGTAGTTACAATAGGGCATCTAAAACTCCCGAGGACACAGATGGCTGGTTTATAAATCATGATTTCAACAGTAAAGAAACCGACCACAATTTTATACGAACAGAGGAAAAAAATGGTAAAAAAGAATGGGTATTAATGGAGCATATTGGTCCTGGCGCCATTGTACGAACTTGGATGCCGTTTTTAAAACCCGATAAACCCGATACCGATATCACCATAAAAATATATTTAGACGGTAATGATGAACCCGTTTTTGAAGGCAATATGTTGGGCTTGTTAGATGGAACAAGTGACATCCCTTATCCGTTGGCGCATCAATCATTACGTTCTGCGGTGTCTTTTTTCCCTATTCCGTATGCTAAAAGTTGTAAAATAACAACCGATGCGATGCCATTCTTTTATCAATTTACCTATAGAGCATACGATGATTATACGCCAATAAAAACCTTAACGAAAGAAGATTTCAAAAACGCTATGCAACTTACTAAAAAGGTTGGCGAGTTATTGTTGAATCCTGAAAAGGTAGAAAATGGAGAACAGGTTTCGTTTAGTGCGAGATTAGGTTCCAAAAAAGAAAAATCGGTAGCATTACCAAATGGCACTGGTGCCATCCGTAAGTTAAGTGTGACGTTGGACAATTATAAAAACCCTGAAGTAACCCGTACCGTAGTTTTAAAAATAGAGTTTGATGGAGAAGAAACGGTTTGGTGCCCCATAGGAGATTTTTTTGGTAGTGGTATTGGTTTAAACCCATACCAAGGTTGGTATAGAACGGTAAACGAAGACGGAACTATGACCAGCAGATGGGTAATGCCGTATCAAAAATCAGGAAAAATATCAGTTGTAAACTTAGGTAAAAAATCCGTAAAAGTAAATGTGAAAGCTACAGTAGGCTCATGGCAATGGGATGACGACACTATGTACTTTAACGCTGCTTGGAGAGGGCAGTATCCAGTATCTACACGTCCGTATTCAGACTGGAATTATGTAACGCTTAAAGGGCGTGGTGTATATGTTGGCGATGCTCTAACTATAATGAACCCAGTTGAAAAATGGTGGGGCGAAGGCGACGAAAAAATCTGGGTAGATGGCGAAGATTTTCCATCTATTTTCGGCACAGGAACCGAAGATTATTACGCGTATTCTTGGGGAGGACGAAGCACCGATTTTTACGAGCATCCATTCCACGCGCAACCAAAATGCTACGTTTATAATAAGTTAAACCGAAAAACAACCAAAGAAAGAAATACTTCAGGTTATAGCACCGAAACGAGAAGTAGAGCACTTGATATAATGCCGTTTAGTAGCTCGTTGCAGTTGGATATGGAAATTTGGAGCTGGACCGATTGCGAAATGGGTTACGGTGTAGGCATGTATTGGTATGGTGATAAGCAAACCACATCGAACAGAATTCCAGATGAAAAGGAAGTTTTAAATGTGCCGCCATTACCTAAAGGGTTTCCTAAAAACTAAATCAACAATCAATCAAAACTAAACTTAACAATTAATGCAAACCATCAAGAAAATCTCTTTTATCCACCTAGTAGCGTTAACCTTTTTATTGGTTAGCTGTCAGACTCAATTTAAACACGAATTCGACAAAAGTGATAATGGAGTTACTATTCAACAAGACAGTACCATTATCAACATAGAAGTAATTAACGAATCGATTATCCACATTAATAAAATGAGGTTGGGCGATAAGCCATCAACACTTCCAGATTATGTTACGGTTTTAAAGCCTCAAAAAGTAAATTGGGAAGTTATTGATGCAGAAGATGTTTTGACCATAAGCACAGATTCATTAAATGTATTGGTGAATGCCAATGGTGTTATTGAATACCAAACGAAAGATAGCTTGAACTTAGTCTCTGAAACTAACGAGCTCACTTACATCAAACCAAATTCCGAAAAAAATAAAGTATCGCAAGCGTTTTTGGCAGGCGATGAGGCATTGTATGGCTTAGGGCAATTTCAAAGTGGCATCATGAACTGGAAAAATGTACCCATCCGTTTGCAACAATACAATCAGGAAATTGCTGTACCGTTTTTAGTGTCAACTAAAGGCTATGGTATTTACTGGCACAATTACAGCCTTACAGATTTCAATAAACCAAAAAACGAAATTGAGTTTGATTCAGCCGAAACTGTTTCAACAGAAAAAAATAATAAAGAAGCATCGGTTGAAGGTGAAAAAGAAGATGTAGCGGCGCATATTACCAAAACCGAAGCAGAACGAAAAAATATTCGCGAAACCACATTTACACCAACAAAAACAGGTGAATATACCTTTTTAGCGTTGAGTGATAATGGCGGACGTATGCGAGGTGAAATAAAAGTTACAATCGATGGCGACGATATCATCAATTACGAAACTATTTGGATGCCACGACGCTATTCAGGAAAAAAACGCTTAGAAGCAGGAAAAACTTATAAGGTCGTGTTTCAAAATACGGGGGCTAAAATTCCTGGAAGATTATTTTATAACGAACCCGATTTTAACAAAACGGTATTCAGTAGTACGCATGGTAATGCCATCGATTATTATCTAGTTCAAGGAGGAAATCCAGCCGAGGTTATTTCAGAGTACCAAAACCTTACCGGGAAAGCGCCGTTGTTCCCCAAAACGGCTTACGGATTTTGGCAATGTAGAGAGCGTTACCACAATCAAGAAGAGCTGTTAGAAAATGCTCATGAAATGCGTGAGCGAGAAATTCCTGTTGATAATATTGTGCAAGATTGGTTTTACTGGCCCAAAGGTACCAAAGGACCTGAGTGGGATAGAGCGAAATATCCAGACCCAGAAGCTATGGTTGAAGAACTTACCAAGTTGAACTTAAAATTAATGGTATCGGTTTGGCCTGAGGTAAAAAATGAAGCGCTAGAGAAAAAATACAATCTTAAAAAAATAAATAGCAGCAACTATATTGATATTTACGATAAAGGCGTGAGCGAACGCTTTTACCGCATGTTGAGCGACTCGATGTTCCATTATGGGGTGAGTTCCATTTGGTTGGATGGTACAGAGCCAGAAGGTGTAAAAGATGCAAAAGCCATGACTGCCGTTGGTCGATTTGAAGAGGTTCAAAACCCATATTCGTTGGAAGTTACTAGAGCAATGTACGAAGGCAGAAGAGCTGAGTTTCCTAATCAACGCGTTTTTAATTTAACACGTTCAGCCTATGCTGGACAGCAACGTTACGGAGCGACTTCTTGGTCGGGCGATGTGGAAGCATCATGGGAGCAGTTGGAAGAACAGATTTCAGCAGGTCTTAATTTTACCATGGCTGGAATTCCGTATTGGACACATGATATTGGTGGTTTCTTCAGAGATTCAAAATCGATAAATCCAAGATTCGACAACCAGTACACCAATCCAGAATTTATTGAGTTACTAACCCGCTGGTTTCAGTTTGGAGCTTTTAGTCCTATTTTTAGAATTCACGGGTATAAATCAGAAACCGAAATCTGGCGATACAACCAAGAGTTTGAAGATATTGCTCGAAAGTTCATTGATATACGCTACCAACTCATGCCTTACATTTATTCCGAAGCTTGGAAAGTCACCACACAGGGTAAATTAATTATGGCGCCATTAACGTATCAATACCCGAACGATAAAAACACCTGGGGCATAAAAGACCAATTTTTATTTGGAGAATCTATGATGGTGGGTATCGTTACCGAATACAAGAAACGAACTATGGATATGTATTTTCCAGAAGGGACTTGGTATAACTTTTGGACGGATGAACAAGTTGAAGGAAACCAAAACATTATGGTAGATGCACCACTAGATGAAACCCCCATTTTTGTAAAGGCGGGAAGCATTTTGCCTATTGGTCCTAAAGTTGAGAACGTTAACGTTAGAACTCAAAAGCCAATTTTTATAGTAGTTTATCCAGGTAAAGATGCTGAATATACTATGTATTTAGATGATGGAGAATCTTATAATTATGAACAAGGCACGTATTCTGAAATCAAATTTTCTTATTCCGAAGCTACGAAAACGCTAACGGTTAAAAAGGGCGACGGTTCTTATTACGATTTTGAAACCACGCCGATAGAATTCGCTTTTCAAATGGTTGGTAAAAGAAGTAAAGAGGAAGCATATTTCTTAGGTGAAGAGTTAACCATTCAGTTTTAAAGATGAACAAAATTTCAGTATATATTTTATGTGTTTTATTGAATTTTGGAATTAACTTCAAGATTGAAGCACAACAGAAGCAGCCTAATATCATTTTTTTAATGACCGACGACCAGCGTTGGGATAATATGGGATGCTACGGCAGACCAGAATTTTATACGCCCAACCTCGATAAGTTAGCTGAAGAATCTGTGGTTTTTGATAATGCTTTTTACGCGGTGGCTATCTGTATGCCAAGTCGTGTAACCATGATGACAGGCCGTTACAACTCCAATCATCGTGTGGGGTTTGTAGCGCCAGACGACTATACTTTATCGCGATCCGATTTTGCAAAAAGTTACCCTGCAATACTTAAAAATGCGGGTTATAGAACAGGATTTATTGGTAAGGTTGGTTTTACGGTAACTGCAGAAGCGCAACGCCCAAGCACCCCTAAGAAACATTTCTACAAAGAAAACTTGGGCAGTACATTCGATTATTTTGCAGGAAGCGAAACCCGTGATGATAAAGGTTTGGTACTATGGCCAGAAACCGACCCAGGTTTACAGGAAATATACCGTGAAGGTCCCACCGATACGGGGAGAACCTTGCGAACGGGCGAAGCCATGCTTCGTTTTTTAGAAACACAACCCGAAAATCAACCGTTTTGTCTGTCGGTAAGTTTTTATGCCGTTAAACACGATTCGAATAAGGATATGTATATGCCGCATTTCGAACAATTTAAAAATGAAGACTTTTCGATTCCTGAGAATTATGTGGAAGGCGATAATGAAAAGCTGCCAACTGTTGTAAAAGAAAATGCGAGAGGAGTGTATTTGCATCGTCAGCGGACTTCAAAGCCCGAGCAATACCAGCGTTTGGTGCGCCGATTTGCTACACAAGGCTACTCGGTAGACGACCAAGTGGGGAAATTAATTGAGAAGTTGAAAGAGAAAAACATGCTCGATAATACCATCATTATTTATACCAGTGATAACGGGCGCTTCCAAGGGTCTCACGGCCTTTTCGATAAATGTTTACTTTATGATGAATCGGTAAAAGCTCCGCTTATTATTTACGATGGACGTAAAACGGCTGCAGAACAAAGCAGAAGGGAAAATGCCTTGATATCTTCAGTAGATATGGCACCAACTATTGTTTCAATAGCGGGACTACAGCCACCGAAAAGTATGCAAGGTTGTGATATTACAGGGATATTAAATCAAACCCAAGATTTGTCGCAATGGCGCGATGCCATATTTATGGAAGATTTGTTTTTGGTGGATATGTTTAAGGAACGGTATAAGGAAAATGTAGACGAGATTAACCAAAATCTTATTAATGCCAACAAATCGTATAGGGCTCGCGGCGTAAGAACCGAGCGGTGGAAATATTTCGTGTATTACGAGCACACGCCTAAAATAGAAGAGTTGTATGATGTATTGAACGACCCAATGGAACAAAACAATTTAGCTAATAATCCTGAATATGGTGAGGTTTTAAAGGAACTCCGACAAAAAACAGAAGCATTGTACCAAGAAATTAAATGACGTTAACTTTTGATTTTAGAATCAAAAAGGTTGAAACGAATGTGCTTTCAACCATTAAATAATATCAACTAAATATTACAGAACAACAAAATGATTAAGCAAACCTTTACCGTGCTATCCGTCTTATTGATGATTTTTTCATGTCGCGCGCAATTGGCAGTCAAACCATCGAACGTTATAGAAATAAGCTCCATAACCGAACTTAAGGCGTATATAAACCAAGATAATGTTCATGTAAAACTTAAAGCAGGGAACTATCAAATCGATTCAGCTGAAAAAATAAGATTTATTGAAATAACGGGGAATAATTCCTATTTCGATATGAGAGGGGCTAGATTTATGGTAGATACCAAACTCTTTGACCGTCCCGATTTAATTAAAAGTGATGACGGCAACAGTATGTATTGCGCCATTGAAATATCGGGTAATCACGTTATGCTTGAAGGTTTATATATTGAAACTTATGGTCATACTCCAGGTAGACAGAGCAAGAATAAAATCTTCAATCTCGTTGGGGAGCATGTTACTTTAAAAGATGTTGAAGTGCGCACTACAGGCTCAAGTCCATGGGGTTATGGATATCTATACGGACTTGGAGGTGGCGATGTGCGTAAGATGAATGGCATTCGTATTGGCTATCCAGCCAAAAATGTAAAATTGCTTGGGTGTAAGGTTCACATGCGCGCCATGGGGCATGCTATCTTTTTACAAGGGGCAGAAAACACCCTAATTGAAGGTTGCGAAGTAGATGGGTTATTGCGTACTACCGATGCGATGCTTGCCGAAACTTCTGGTTACGGTTTCGATAAGAATTTTTATGCGGCAAAAGGCAATTATATCGAAGGCACTATAGTGGCCGAAGATGGTAAAATATTACCTGGAGAAATCATTTCTTTAAGTGAAGACGGGATTCGCATGTATCCGGAATACAACGGACATAAAACAATAAATACCACAATTAAAAATTGTACGGTTACCCAAATGCGACGCGGTATTTGTACGGGCTTGAGTACTTCGGGTGATACCATTATAGATTGTGTGGTACGCGACTGTGTGGCTACAGGTTATAATATTGGAAATGAGGATGTTGTTATTAATTGTAGTGCAGATGCTAAATATGGCGAGGCGTTTTGTATTCCATATACCAATGCTAAAAATGCTAAAGTTGAAATGACCATTTTGGATAGTAGGAATGGATTAGCTAATAATCTATTGGCTAAAATAAATGGAACGGGACATTCAGTAGTCATTAAAACCGATAATTCTGATTATATACCAGATACTATGGCAATCAAGTTGTCGGTATGGGAAGGCTATGGCAATTTTAACGAAAATGCAACGATGCATGCTACCGATATTACATTAGATAATCAAACTTCAGCAGAAGTCATCACGTTCAAAGGTACAGAGAATTTAAAAATAAAGAGTGTTGGAAAAGTACGTGAAGCTACCGATTCGGAAAATGTAATAAACGAAGGTAATCGCACAAAGCGTTAAGAAGCTACAAAAAACATAGTTATGAGAATAAAATTTAGTTTACTCTTAATCGCGTTAGTGTTGGTGTCATCTGCACAAGCACAAACAATAAACGATGCAAAAGTTAAAAGCGTTGTAAAACAAACAGAGCAGACTAAAAGTAATGATTGGCCTGTATTAACAACTTATAACCAAAGTCACATTGCTAAAATAGCCATGCCTATTGGTGGTATTGGTACGGGTACAGTTGCCCTTGGTGGTAGAGGAGATTTACGCGATTGGGAAATTATGAATACAGCCGCCAAAGGTTACATTCCCACCAGTGAAAAATTAAGATACATCGGGCCATTTTTTGCATTTTACACTAAAACTGCTGATGGTAAAAAAGATACAAGAGTACTAGAAGGGCCTTTGGATTATTCGTTGTACGAAGGGGCTTTTGGGAGTCCTACTGTAAATCATGGTTTTCCTCGTTTTGAATCTTGTAGTTTTAATGCAGCTTATCCTTTCGGACAAGTATTGCTTTCTGATAAAAAAGTACCACTTGATGTTCGTATCAAGGCGTTCAACCCCTTAATACCTGGAGATGCCAATGCCAGTGGAATACCCATTGCAGTCATTACCTATGAGTTAACAAATACGACGGATAAACCGGTGTTCGCATCTGTTTGTGCCAATATGCCCAATTTTATTGGAGAAGATGGTTCGGTAAGAGAGCCTAAAGGGAGAGGTAATGCTTTAATTCCTGTGGGAGCTAAAGAGAATAAGAATGTTTTCAGAAAAAATAAAAATGCGCAAGGTATTTATATGAGTTCTGAGGGTGTGGCTAAAAATGCTGAAGCTTGGGGAACCATGGCTTTATCAACCTCTAGTAACGAAAATGTGACGTACCGTACGTCTTGGGGAAAAGAAGTTTGGGGAAATTCACGTTTAGATTTTTGGGACGATTATAGTGTTGATGGTCGTATAGATAATAGAGAACATAATGGAGAAGATAGACCTATGGCTTCTATGGCTGTAGAAGTATCGGTGCCAGCAAATACAAGTCGTGAAGTCACTTTTTATCTCACATGGCATTTTCCTAATAGAGAAACTTGGACTCCTGCCGATGATGGTTTGGATAACATGTTAACCAATTATTACACCACTCAGTACAAAGATGCTTGGGATGTGGTTGAAAAAACAATGCCACAACTACCAAACCTTGAAAACAAAACAAAAGAGTTTGTGAATGCTTTTGCAAATAGCGATTTGCCAAAGGTTGTAAAAGAAGCGGCTTTGTACAACACATCAACCTTACGTACCCAAACTTGTTTTAGAACTGCCGATGGGCATTTTTACGGATGGGAAGGAACTAGTAATACCAAAGGCGTTTGCCACGGAAATTGTACACATGTGTGGAATTACGATCAGGCAACACCTTTTTTGTTTGGGGAATTAGCACGCTCTATGCGCGAAATAGAATTTGCTCATGCTACAGATGACAAAGGAATGATGAGTTTTCGTGTGAATTTACCACTAGAACGTGCGAACGAATTTGGTAGACCTGCTGCCGATGGTCAGTTGGGAGCTATTATGAAGATGTATAGAGATTGGCAAATGAGTGGAGACAATGAGTTGTTGAAAAAACTCTGGCCTAAGGTAAAAAAAGCCATGGAATTCTGTTGGATAAAAGGAGGTTGGGATCCTAATAAAGATGGTGTGATGGATGGTTGCCAACACAACACGATGGATGTTCAGTACTTTGGACCCAACCCTCAAATGGGAATTTGGTATTTAGGAGCTTTAAAAGCAGCCTCAAAAATGGCCGACTTTTCTGGTGATAAAAAATTTGCAAAAACTTGTAATACGCTGTTTAAAAAAGGAAGCAAGTGGATGGATGAAAATTTGTTTAATGGAGAATATTATGTGCATCATATTGAACCTCCAAAAAGCAGAGAGGATATTGCAGCTCCATTACTAAAAGGATTGGAATCTAAAGATTTAGAAAATCCTGCTTATCAATTGGGTAAAGGTTGTTTGGTGGATCAGTTGGTAGGTCAATTTATGGCTCATATTTGCGACTTGGGTTATTTAACCAATCAAGAAAACATAAAAACAACCTTAAATAGCATCATGAAATACAACTATAGAGACGATAGTAGCTCTGGTTTTAACAATATGCGTTCGTTTGTGTTGGGTGATGAAAAATCATTGGTGATGGCTAGTTATCCTGGAGAAAGACCTTTGTATCCTTTTCCTTATTTTACGGAAGCCATGACCGGGTTTGAATATACAGCGGCTATTGGTATGATGTACGAAGGACAAACAGAAAATGGGTTAACAAATATTAAAAATATCAGAGACCGCTACGATGGTTTAAAACGCAACCCGTTTAACGAAGCCGAATGTGGAAACAATTATGCTAGAGCCATGGCAAGCTGGGGAGCAGTCATTGCGCTTTCAGGGTTTCATTATTCAGCTGTTGAAAAATCCATTCAATTTACAGCAACTCCGGGAAATTATTTTTGGTCTAACGGCACCCAATACGGCACCGTAGATATTAAAGACAAGGGCAAAACGAAATCCGTAACATTTATGGTGCATAGCGGCGAACTGTCTTTAAAGTCAATAAAGCTTAAAGACTTTGGAGGTCTATCGTTCAAAAGTGAAAAGACCTTAAAAAAAGGCGATACCGAAACATTTGTCATTTCTAATTAACAAAACAATTTTACTATACCATGGATAAAAAACTCATTCAAAATAACTGTTGCCCAACCTCTGGTTGTTGCGAACCAAAACATCCTGTAACGAATGGTCGAAGAAGTTTTATTAAAAAAGCTAGTTTATCGGCAGCTATGTTTGCTATCGGGCCAGTAAAACTTATGGCAGGACCATTTAGTCAGGAAGATTTTAAACATGGTATTCCAAAAGATAAAAAACTATCCAAAGAATGGATAGAAAGTTTATATGCTAGAAGCGAAGCGCTAAATGCCACTGGAGAAAACTTGAAATATATTGGTATGCCCATTAACGGTATTGGTACCGGTCAGGTGTATTTGGGGGGCGATGGCAGGCTTTGGTATTGGAATCTCGACGGAGAGCCAGATGATGTGTGGGAAGAGATGGGCTCCGGACATAAATATATGAAACCAATTACACCTTACAGCCCAATGGATCAGGGGTTTGCTTTGCAAGTTGGTGCTGGTAAAGAAAAAAGAGTATTTCGATTAGATTCCAATGGTTTTAAGGATATAGTGTTTACTAACAAATACCCAATGGGAGATGTGCGTTATTCGGATGAAGCATGTCCTGTTAAAGTTCACCTCGAAGCCTATACACCGTTTATTCCATTAAATCGTGATGATTCCAGTTACCCAGTAACGGTTATGCGATATACTATTGAAAACACTTCCAATGAAGAACAAGAGGTAGCTATTGCAGGATGGATTGAAAATTTTTCAAATTACAGAACAGGTAAAAAGAATAGTAACGGCGTACGTTTAAGTCAGTATCGAGAATACAATGGTTTGTCGGTTGTAGAATGTTGGACAAAACCGCTTAATGATACACATTCAGGAGAAGGTATTCCGTTTGATCATGCAAATGATTTCGGAGCAGTTGCACTAGGTTTACTAGTAGAAAAACCTGATATGGTAGATACTCTACGCTCCCAACCCGGAGAGGTAGGTTTATTTGAGGGTGAAAAACCTAACTCAAATTCAAAAACGGTTCATGAACGCCCATTTAATGAAAAAGCCTATGCTTCAATTGGAAGTAGCGTAAAACTTAAACCGGGAGAACAAAAAACCATATCGTTTACTTTGTCTTGGCGTTTTCCAAATGCAAGATTTGTTACAGGTTTTGGAAAAAAGGAATGGTCTCGCGATATTAACTACTATGCGACCCAATGGATTAGTGCCAGTGATGCGGCTCAAGCAGTGGCTTCAAAGGAAAAAGAGCTAAGAACAAACACACAAAAATGGGTAGATACCTGGTACGATTCTACCTTGCCTTATTGGTTATTAGAGCGCGCTTTTATTCCTGTTGACTGTATGCAAACGCAAGTGGCCGGACGTATGGCCTTGCAAGGAGGAAGGTATAGTCTTGATGAAGGCGTAACTTGTTGCGAAGGAAACTGCACCCATGTATGGCACTATGCCCAAGGTTTAGCCCGCATGTTTCCAGTAATTGAAAGAGAATGTCGTGAGCAAGTAGAATATGATCTTGGTTTTAAAGAAGATACAGGGGCGATGAATTTTCGTTGTTCTACAAAAGCTTTTAAAGAAGCGCCAGACGGACAGTGTGGCACAATTTTAAGAGTGTTAAGGGAAAGCCAAATGACCACAGATTACAGTTTTCTTGAAAGTATTTGGGAACGTACCAAACTGTCTATGGATTATGTAATCGAAACGTGGGACGAAGACAGGGATGGAGTAATGACTGGTGCTCAGCATAATACATTAGACGGAAATTGGTTTGGAAAAGTACACTGGTTAACAAATATGTATCATGCCGCACTAAAAGCATCGGCTCAAATGGCAAGACAAATGAATCAACCTCAAGTAGCCAAACGTTATGAAACACTTGTTTCAAAAGGTGCCAAAGCCATGGTTGATACCATGTGGAAAGAAGAGTTTGGTTACTTTATTCATATTCCTGAACTCGAACCCGAAAAAACACGAGGTTCAACAACGGGTTGTCATATCGATCAGGTGCTTGGCGAATTTTGGTTACATAACCTTGGGCTTGATCCTATTTTGCCAAGGGATAAAGTTAGAAAAGCCCTAGAATCACTTTGGATTTATAATTTCTCGCCTAACGTTGGAGATTTCAGAAAAGATAACCCAAAAGGGCGTTGGTATGCTGCCGAAGGCGATGCTGGTTTAGTGATGTGTACATGGCCGTTTGGAAAGGAAAATGCCCAAAAAACGAATTTCCATAAATACTACAATGAGTGTATGTCTGGATTTGAGTGGCAGGTAGCCGCACACATGATTTGGGAAGGCATGCTCGAAAAAGGTTTGGCCGTTGGTAAGGCTATTAATGATCGCTATCAACCCAAACACCGTAACCCGTACAATGAAGTAGAGTGTGGAGATCACTACGCTCGGGCGATGGCAAGTTATAGCGCGTTTATGGCGGTTTGTGGATACCGATATAACGGGCCAGAAGGGAAATTGGCTTTCGGACCGCGTATGAAACAAGACTATTTTAAAGCAGGTTTTACCACTGCCGAAGGTTGGGGACAATTCACTCAGAAAATAGATGCTGGCAAGCTTGTAGCAGGAATCGATTTGCGCTATGGTAAATTAAAGCTAAAAGAATTTGCATTGGATAAAGTAGAAAACATTGTGGTAACGAGTGCCACGGTAGAATTGGATGGTAAGCGAGTTGATGCTTCATTCAAAGCGGAAGCCGACCGATATATTCTAAGTTTCGATTCCGATTTGGTTTTCAGTGAAGGGTCTAAATTACGGTTTGAATTCAGTTAAAAGCAAGTTTATTTAATGATTTAAAATACAAGATTGATTTTAACCTACATCATAAACAAATGAAAACAATATTAAGAGCTACGTTATTTGGTTTACTATTGGTTAGTAACATAATAGAAGCCAAAGACATAAAAATCAATTCCCTAAAAGAGTTGGCTAAATATGCTGCAGAAAGTGGCAATACCATAACCATGGCTCCGGGAGTCTATCAATTAACTGATTATTTAACTCGGGATATTGTCGAAAACCAACGAATTAATAAAGAATATCAATACATCACTTTTAGCGGAAGTAATAATATTTTCAATCTAAAAGGCGTAGAAATTCAGGTAGATACGGAAATTAGGACTTGGCTAAAACCACCTATTCATTCTGATGAGTTTTTGGTTATGGGTTCAAATAATACGTTTTCAGGACTTACTATAAGGTGTGTGGGCAACGGGACCTCACCCGGAGGTACAGTATTACAAGTTGCTGGAGAGGCCAATGTTTTAAGAGATATTACGTTGCATGTAGCAGGCTCTTATCCTTATGGATATGGCGATTTATTTGGAAAAGGAAAACAAAAAGAAACTACTGTAAAACACAGAAAACACAGCGGACTTTTAGTAACGGGAGATGAAACGAAGCTTTACGGATGTAAAATATTTAGTCGTTCTTTCGGGCATTGTTTTTTCATTCAGCAACATCCTAAAAATGTATATTTTGAAAACTGTTATGCCGAAGGAGAAGTACGCTCCACAGATGAAGTTTTGGCAGAAACATCAGGGCCTGCTTTTGATGTGAGTTTTAAAACATGGACTCAAAATCGTGAAGGTGAATATGTTGTAACGCCTGGTTATATGAAATCGCTTTGCGAAGATGGATTTAGAACCTATGGAACATGCGAAAACATCACTTTTAAAAATTGCACCGCCAAAAATACTCGTGGCGGATTTGAACTTCGTTTTAACAAAGCGCATGTAGAAAATTGTACTACTATAGGAACAGAACGTGGGTATTGGATTGGAGATAACACCACAATGATTAACTGTAAAGGAGATGCTAATTACGGGCCTCTATTGTTTGTTGAGGGAAGCAATGTAGAGGTTGAGTTGATGGTTGATTCGGCAGAATCTGATAGAAAAGTACATTCATTAATTACTGTTTTAGGAGATAATAATAAAGTAGTATTAAAAGCTACCGATGGAAAAAAGAGAACACAAGAATTACCAATTTTGGTAGGGTATACGCCTCCTATGCACGGTGAATCTATGTCTCCTTATAGTCAAGCCGAAGTAAATAAACTTCATTTAATAAACCAAACAGGAATGCCGGTATCTGTTGGCCAAATGGTATCAAATTGTACTATTGAAACCAATGGTGAGGTGATAAAAAACAAGGGTAAGAATAATCAAATACTAGAAAAATAATTTATGAAAAAACGTCAAGCAGTTATCGTTTTAGGGTTTTTGTTGTTGTGTAATTTTATTCATGCAGCAGAAATTAAAATAAACTCCTTAAAAGAATTAGCAACCTATGCTGCTAAAAGTGGAAATACCATTGTAATGAAACCAGGGGTTTATCAAATGGAAGATTATTTAACCTCAGAAATTGTTAAAAACACCAAACCAGATAAAGTGGGAAGGTTTGCCATGATAAAGTTTTCTGGAAACCATAATGTTTTTGATTTAACTGGAGTAACCATTGAAGTTGATACAAAACTGTTAAGTGTTTTTAATGCACGAGTAAGTGAGTTTTATGTAGAAGGAAGTCATATACATATTAAAGGATTGACCGTTACAGATATCGGAAATCATCCAACGGCAAAAGGCGGGCATTCGTTTACAGTGGCTGGAGATCATGCTGTAATAGAAAAAGTAACCTTAAATATGAGCGGATCTTTTCCTTATGGCTATGGCGATTTATTAGGAAAAGGCAAAGGCGCTTTGGTACCTTTAAAAAAGCACAGTGGAATGTGTATAGAAGGTTTAAATGATAAAATTATCGATTGTTCTATTTATTCAAAAGCTTACGGACACTGCTTTTTTGTGCAAGGTGGTCGTAATGTGCTTTTTGAAAATTGTTATGCAGAAGGTGTAACTAGAACTACAGACGATATGCTATCTGAAATTTCAGGGCCAGCATTTGATGTGAATTTTGCATCGGTTTATAAAAATTATGCTGGTGAAAATAAAATAACTCCTGGGTACACAAAATCTTTAAATGAGTGTGGTTTCCGTATGTATGGAAAAGGTGGTGTAAACGGTGTCAAAACCGGAGCAGTGACCGCTATTAATTGTACCGCTAAAAATACCCGTATTGGTTTTGCCTTTGCTAAAATTACAGGAGATGTTCTGATTAAAGATAGTAAAGCCATAGGGTGTGAATTAGGATACAATGTAGGAGGATTAACGGTTGAAAATAGTATAGGAGATGCAGCAAACGGACCCTTGTTATATGTAAATAAAGGAGAAAAGACAACGGTAGAACTGGCATTGTTGCCTACAGCATCTAAAACTAAAGTGCATGTATTGGCTGCAATTGCTGGAGATAATCATAATATCATATTAACCAAATGGAGAAATATGAAAAGAGGACAACATCTCCCTATCAAAATAGGAGCAACACGTCCGCCAGCAAATAATGGTTTTTCTCCGTTGGGAACGGCTAAAACTTCAGGGATTGTTTTAAATAATTCAACAGGAATGCCTGTGGAATTAAATTCTGAAACAAGTTTGTGTAAAATTATTACCAATAGCGAGGTTACCGATAAGGGTAGAGATAATAACGTATTAATAAGTCAAGAATAATGAAACGAAACATAATTTTAAAGCTAATTGTTTTAGCTACTTGTATAACAACTTCACTTTCTGCTCAAATTAAAGTCAATTCTATAAGTGAGTTGCTACCATATTTAGATGACGACCATGTTTCGGTAAAGCTAAAACCGGGCGTTTATTCCATAAAAGCGGAAGATGTGGCGAAAGGCCTATATCAAAAAGAAGTAAAATTAAAAAATACGAGTAAGGTGTTATTACTTTTTGAAGGCAATCATAGTACTTACGATTTTACAGGTGTTACCATAAATATTGATACTAAAGTTTTACAGGCGTTTGGTAAATATCAGGTTCACGAGCTACAAATAATAGGCAATAATAACGTGCTTAAAAACTTAACGATGGTAGATGACGGTTCTGTACACGATGCCCCAACAAGACGTGCTACCAATATTGTTATGGATGGAAAAAATAATCGAATTGAAGGCTTTCACGTTACTACAAAAGGGTCTTACCCATACGGCTATGGCGATGCTTTTGGTAAAGGTGGAAAAGTGGTAATTCCGCACCGAAAGCACAGTGCGTGCCTAATTCGAGGGGAGTCTAACCATTTAAAAGATTCCAAATTTATACATAAGAGTTACGGGCACTGTATTTTTATGCAAGCGGCTAGTAACCCAATTATAGATGGCTGTTACGTTGAGGGTGAAGTTCGTAAAACCGACGATATGTTGAAAGAAACATCGGGTCCTGCTTTCGATGTCGATTTTATGACGGTATGGGGCTATAAACTGCCAAAAGGTTATATGCTAAGTACGGGGGAGGCTGGTATTCGAGCGTATAATGCAGGTGAAACTATTATTGATGGTAAAGAATACAGGCGAGGTACTTCTAACCCAACCATTCTAAACTGTACTATTAAATTTATGAGAACCGGTGTAACGATTGCACATGCTAGAGGTAAAAAATACGTAGAGGGTTGTGTGGCCATGGGTTGCGAAAACGGATTTTCATTGGGCTCTGGTGATGCCGTTAATTGTAGTGCAGATTGTAGCTATGGTCCTGTGTATTCTACAACTTATGAAAATGATAGAAACTACAATGCAGATATTACTATTCTACCTGCAAGCCATCCATATTATAACGGTTCTGGAAGTGTGGCTTATATAGGAGGTAGCGGTCATAATATTACATTACGTGGTACAGATGAAGTTATAGAAAAAGGTTTAGCCATTAAGGTTGGGGGCGATAAGAACAATATTCGTCTGTTAAACGGTAATTTTCCACATCAAAATGATTTTAAAGGCGGAAGTTTTCAGATAAAAAACCTAACTAATTATCCAATATTTTTATCAGCTAAAAGTAATCACGTAGCTGGTGAATCTATAGGTGAAATTTCGGATCTAGGAACTAACAATAACATTAAAAAAATTAATAGACATGAAAAATAAACAGTTTATTATTACTATCGGTTTATTGATTTCCATATTGAATATGGGAAATGTTTTTGCACAAGCACCAGTTTGGCAAGGAAAAGGACGAATAGCAATTAGTTCAGATGGTAATGAACACGATCATGACGATTGGGCTGCAACACCTTTAAGTTTGGCTCTACTTGCGGCAAAGGGACTTCAAGATAATTTGGTGCTTTTTACCTATAGCGATCACATTTGGGGAAGCAATCAAGAACATCCAACTTCAAAATCTGGATTGAACTCATATCAGCATATGCGTGAAAGTGCTTTGAAAGGTGGCGAATGGTTTGGTTTTAAGAAAACAAACTTTGTTTGTGCAGTAGATAATGCAGAGGTGGCTTATACGGCCATGCGTGATGAAATCAATAAATCTTCAGAAGAAAGCCCTTTAATTATTATAGCCGCTGGCCCCATGCAGGTTGTAGGTGAGGCTATTAAGCGTGCCGATGTTTCTAAACGTCAATATGTAAAACTTATTTCGCATTCTGGTTGGAACGATAACCACAGTGATAAACCACATAAAGATTTTTGGGATACCCATTCGGGGTGGACTTTTAATGAGATAAAAGCCGCTTTTTCAGGAGAAGAAGGTGGAGGGTTAGAATGTATTCATATTGCTAATCAGAATGGAGGAAAAGGTTACGATGGCTTAAAAGCTCCGAAAGAAAAATTTGATTGGATAAAAACTTCAGAAGCTAAAAATAGTAAAGCCTACAAAAAAGGCGCTTGGGAATGGCTTTATTCAAGAATGGAAACTTGCGTTAAAAAAGGTGATTTTGACCCTTCGGATGCGGGTATGGTTGTATACATACTCACAGGTGTGGAAGAAACAAGTCCTGAACTTGCTAAAGAAATTATGGAAAATCCTGTTCTAAAATAATTTAAGAATTAAATAAGGATATGAAAGCTACAATACTTTTTATAATATTCACACCTATGTTGCTGTTTGTTTCGTTTCAAGATGAAACTGAAATAAAGCAGGTAGAATTACCGGTTTCTAATCTTGCTGAACTAAGGGAAGCAGTAACAAAAAGCAATCAAGTTATTACCCTAAAGCCTGGTAACTATATTATCACCGAACTACCAGAAGATGCTCGAAGTTTTGTTTGTTCGGGGTCTAATAATATTATAAACCTTTCAGGGGTTTATATTGATTTTCCAGTAGGAACATGTAAGGATGCTCATTTTAATTTCACAGGCTCTAATAATAAGCTTAGTGGTGGCGTTTTTGAAGAGACCTATCAAAATGGAATGAAGGAAGTGACCGATTTTGGAAGCTATAACCAAAATAGGAAAACTTTGGCAAAGGGACTTAAAGGTGGGGCAGGTTTCAGATTATCTGGAAATGGAAATACCATTGAGGGGATTAAGCTAACCGTAAGAGGATCGTTTCCGTATGGTTATGGAAATATGTATGGTATTGGAAGAGGAAATGCCACAGGACTGGATAAACGATGCGCCATGTTGATAACGGGTGTTGGTAACACGGTTGATAACTGCGAATTTCAGCACAGAGCTTTTGGCCATGTGATATACATGCAAAAAAACGCCGATAAAACCGTAATAAAAAACACTTACATTGAAGGCGCCGTGCGCCCAAGTAACGATACATATAAAGAAACCAATGATGGCGATTTGCCCAAGCGTTTCAATTATAAAATGCCTTTAGGTGCTATGAAAGGTTTACCTATTCCCAAAGATGTGATGTTCAATTTAACAGAAGACGGTATTAGAGCCTATAATATTCCAGGCTCTGTTACAGTTGAAAATTGCACGGTAGTTAAGTGCCGTGGTGGAATAAAACTTTACATGGCAAAAGGTGAGGTAAAAGTAATCAATAGCACGGTTTTAGATTGTGTGGTGGAAGGCTATTCACTTAACAACGGCGGTGAAATGATAAACTGTAAAGGCAATGCTGCATACGGCCCATTAATTTACATGCATTTCGATAAGGTGTCCAATCAAAAAATAGACTTAACGGTGTTGCCATCACCACATGCGGTGGGTAATCATGTGTTTGCAGCTATAAAAGGCACAGGGCATCAAATACATATCAAGCGCGCCAATTTCAAAGGGGAAATTGATAATACACTTCGCCCAATTGTTGTAGGCTATCCAGCAAGGTTTGAGTTTTTAACAACCGATTATCCGGGTGTACCTAAGGGTTACGAAGAAAATTTTGAGAAACATTTCGGAGATAAAGATTACACGGCAATTAACATAACCATTAAAAACGATACGGAGTACCCTGTAATATTAGGAGCTAAATCGCATGATAATCACATAAAAAGTGTTGGTATCATTACAGATTTAAACAAAAGCAATAGTATAAAACAAATTGAAAATTAGGTGAAGTTTTTTTTATAAAATGAAAAACCTAACATAGAAAACACTTTCAATTATTCATATAAAACTAAACATACATGAGTAAAAGAACATAATTTATATAAAAGGAAACATGGTTTATACATGTTGCTTTTTTGGTAGTGTAATTTTAGGCTATAATATTAAAACTAAATAAGATATATGAATAAGCTTACACTTCAATTGTTTTTACTATTCATACTTTCATTTTCCTTTGTAAACACCGTTAAGGCACAATTCGTTCATCCAGGAATTACCCACAAAAAATCCGATCTTGATAGAATTAAGCACATGGTTGAAGCTGAAGTTGACCCATGGTATACTTCCTACCAAGAAATGATTTTAGATCCTAAATCAAGTTACGACTATGTAGTACAGGGAGACCCTTCATTCACAGAATTAGGAAGAAATAATAAAGTGAATTATGGTGCATGGAACAGTGATATACGTGCAGCGTATTACAATGCTTTACGATGGTATGTTGAGGACGATACCCGTTATGCAGAAAAGGCTATTGAAATTTTTAATGCTTGGGTAAATTTAGAAGCTGTAACCAGTAACGGCACTATGGCACTGAGTGGAGGAGTTGGTTATATTATGATAGAGGCTGCAGAAATTATAAAACATACCTATAACGGTTGGTCTGAAACCGACCGGAAAAAATTTGAAGATATGTTGGTTTTTCCAGGATACTCCAATACACAAGTTCCTGCAAGTGTTTCTAGAAGCTACGGCACGTTTTATTGGCAATCTTACCAAGGTGACTCTGGGCGCCATGGCAACCAAGGTTTGTCTGGATGGAGAACGGTAATGGCCATTGGAATATTTCTAGATAATGAAATAATTTATGATCGCGCATTGCGCTATATAAAAGGGCTACCTCACCGCTCAGACGATTTGCCTTACCCATCAGGACCGCCTACAATAGGAGAATTACTTTCCTCAACTGAATATGTAGATACCTATCGTGCCACTTCAGGAACTTCAATTCCAGATTATGGCTTTAATGAAGTTATGACCAATTATATTTACGAGAATGGGCAGTGTCAAGAAAGTTCTAGAGATCAACAACATACAGCTTTCGGTATCGGTTTATTAACGTCAATGGCGGAAATGGCATGGAACCAAGGCGACGATTTATACAGTCATGCCAATGATAGGTTACTGTCAGGTTTAGAATATAATATGAGGTATAATGTGTCTGCCATTCAATCGTACCCAGACCAAACTACACCTTGGGAGCCAACAGTAACATCGGGAGAATTTGAGGAAGGATTCGATAGAACCGGACGCTGGTATTCAAAAGCTATTAGTCCAGATGGAAGAGGAGAGTTTCCAGGGGTAAGACCTGTTTACGAAATGCCTGTAGCCCATTATTTAGGAAGAGGTTTAAAAAATGAAAATGATGTGTTATGGACTAAAAGAGCACGTGATAAAGCTATAGAAATTTCAGGATATGAAGCCGCTGGTTGGACTAACGATGCTATTGGTTGGGGTGCGCTTACAGCTCGCCGTCCTGCGTATTGTTATGGTGATCCTATTTCTGGGTTTGATGGTAGTGGCTTGCCTATTTATAATATGAATACTACTGAAAGTACGATAGAAGCTGAAAACTTTGATTACGATCCAATACACCAAGGAGAAGGAAGAATATACCACGATCTAAGCACTTCAAACACAGGGGGAGCATATAGAATATTTGATGGAGTTGATATTGAAAGTACGCCAGCTAATCAGTACAACATAACTTCTATACAAGCAGGTGAATGGTTAACCTACACTGTGGCAGTTCCCAAAAGCGCTTTGTATAGTATTACCATTAACTATGCGGCTTTACAATCAGGTGGTACTATGAAGATTAATGTTGGAGGCGAAGATAAAACCACTGATGTAGAAGTGCCTTTTGGAGTGCCAAATTCAACCGGTGCTACCGACTGGAAATCTTTTACAATTGCTGAAGATATTTTGTTAGAAAAAGGCGTACAGAGTTTTAAAATAATGTTTAATGGTACTTCTGAATCTTTTAAACTTGATAGTTTTTCAATAGTACAAACAGGTATTGCTAAATCAGATCAGACCATAGAGTTTTTTACCATTTCAGATAAGGTAGTGGGAAGTGCAGATTTTGATCCTGAGGCTAAAGCTAGCTCTGATTTAGAAGTAATCTATTCAAGCTCAAACCCTTCAGTGGCCACTATAGTGAATGGAAAAGTACATATAGTGGGAGCAGGAACAACAACCATTATAGCTAATCAATCGGGTAACGAGTTTTTTAATGCTGCACCAAGTGTGGACCAACAACTTCGAGTAGTTGATGCTGTAGAGGGTACTTTAAGTTTAGATGCCGATGCTGACGCCTATGTACATGAGTCCAACCCTAATAATAACTATGGTTCTGCTGAGGTTTTGGTTACTAAAGTTGAAGGGAGATACGCGTTTTTAAAATTCAATTTAAGTAGTATTCCGGGACCTATAGTTTCGGCGACACTTAGAATTTATCAACGAACAGGCTTCCGCGACCTTCGTGCGGTGTATGATGTTGAAGATGATAGTTGGACGGAAAATGGCATAACATGGAACAATAAGCCAGCTTTTGATAATGAACGGGCAAGCGTTACAACAACTTCTACTTGGAGCGAATGGGATATTTCATCATACGCCGCGCAAGAGTATAACGGTGATAAAATAATTACGGTTGCTGTAAAAGATCCAGCGAATAGCGGCACAGGTATTGATTTCCGAAGTAAAGAATTCGGACCTGATTATGCTCCAGAGCTTGTGGTGGAATATTCGAGTGAGGCACTTAGCGTTAATGAAATTAAGATGCCAATTGAATTATATCCTAATCCTGCTACCAAAGAGTTGAATGTGTATTTAGGAAACTTTACAAATACAGGAAAGACAACATTATCACTTTACACCTTAAAAGGTGAAAAAGTAATGGAGGTAAGTCCTGAGCACGATAAGGCAATTCTAAACCTTTCAAAACTCAGCGCTGGAGTGTACGTGTTGTTGGTTAAAAATGGTGATAAAATAGCTTCAAAAAAGATAGTTAAGATTTAAAATTAAACTAATAGTACAATACTAGAAAACAAAAAGTACTTCATAGAAGGTGAATTGTATGTTGTTCGTAAACGTTAATTGCATGATGAATAAGGCTTGTTCTAATAAAGAAAATATACAGTCGAATCCCATACTGTTTATAAAAACAAGCTTATTTCTATTGCTTATAGTTTTAACGATGTCTTGTAAGGAAAACGAAATTACAAAATCACCTAAAAACATCCTCTTAATTTGTGTAGATGATTTACGCCCCGAGTTAAATACATTCGGCGCCACTTATATTAAATCACCGCATATAGACGAATTAGCTTCAAAAGGTCGCGCATTTCACAACCATTTTGTTAATGCACCTAGTTGTGGACCTTCGAGATATACCTTATTAACAGGTCAATATGGGTTACAGTACAGACAAAATGGTAATAGAGCATTATTTTTTCGCGCAAAGAATAAAACTTCAAATTCGGGGAGTGTTCCACCGAGCATGCCAGAGTGGTTTAAACAACACGGATATACCACGGTTTCGGTGGGTAAAGTGTCGCATCACCCAGGCGGTAGAGGTGGAGAAAATTGGAATGATAATACTATTCCAGAAATGCCAGATGCGTGGGATGAACATATAATGCCAGTAGGAGCGTGGAAAACACCTAGAGGAAGTATGCACGGGTTGGCGCACGGGAGAATTAGAACAGATACAGATAGAGCAGTAATTGAAACGGTGGATGATGGCGATAATAGTTATCCAGACGGCCTAATAGCGGAAGAAGGACTAAAACAACTTGAAACGCTTGCAAACGCAGATAAACCATTTTTTTTGGCAATAGGGTTAATTAAGCCACATTTGCCTTTTGGTGTTCCAAAAACGTATTTAGATATGTATGAAGGTGTTGAAATCCCACCCATTCCGCATCCAGAGAAACCCGAAGGCAAAACAACGTGGCATGCATCCAAAGAATTTATGAATTATCATCGTGGAGGTAGAAACCCGAATGAAGATGTTGATTTTGCAATGGAATTGAAAAAATACTACGCAGCTTGTGTAAGTTATGCCGATAAACATGTAGGCGACATTCTATCGAAATTAAAAGAAACGGGCGCCGATAAAAACACTATCGTCGTATTGTGGGGAGACCACGGTTGGCATCTTGGAGAACATGCCATTTGGGGTAAACATGCACTTTTTGATGAATCGTTGCATTCACCACTAATAATTTACGCTCCCGAAATGGAGCAAAATGGAAAAAAAAGTGACGCCTTTGTAGAAACTATAGATGTTTTTCCAACATTATGCGAACTTAGCGAACTTCCTGTGCCCAATTTTGCGCATGGTGTTTCATTAAAACCCATTTTAGATAACCCAGAAGCAGAGGGTCATTCTGTAGCGGGATATTATACAAATGCATCAACACTTAGAACTCCTAATTACAGATTTATACAGCATAAAATTGGTGATGTTGAACTGTATAATCATAATTCAACAGAAAAAGAAACGAAGAATATTGCCAACGAAAATCAAGAATTAGTTAACACACTTAAACATCAACTTGAAGAAAAGTTAGGTCCGCTGGCTTTTAGTTGGGATGTTAAGCAAAATAAAAAATAAATTAAGACGAATGAAATTTAAACAAATAGAGCAAATGAGGAACTTCAAATTAATTTCAAATAAATACACATTATTATGTTTGGTATTAGTGGTGTTGTGTAATTGTAAAGGTAACACAGAATCGAAATCTGAAGAGGCAACTAAAAAACCTAATTTTTTGTTTGTTTTGGTAGATGATCAATCTCCTTTCGATTTAAAAACCTACGACCCAAATTCAATATTAGAAACACCAACCATTAGTAAATTGGCAGAAGAAGGTATTGTATTTGAACAAGCACGCCATATGGGGTCTATGAATGGAGCCGTTTGTACACCTTCACGACATATGATTATGAGTGGTCGCACATTATGGCATTTACCACCAAGCGCAGAATTTCAAAAACAACCCGACCCGCATGAAATAGATGAACAAACTATTGGTGCAGTTTTTAACAGAGCAGGCTACAAAACCATGCGAACTTGTAAACGAGGCAATTCGTACCCAGGCGCCAACAAACAATTTAGTGTGGTAAAAGATGCTACAAAGCGAGGAGGTACCGAGGAAACAGGTAGTGCATGGCATGCTAAACAAGTTTTAGAATATTTAAATAAAAGAGAACAAACTAAAGAAGACAATCCGTTTTTTATTTATTTCGGATTTTCGCACCCGCATGATGTTCGCGATGGTACACCAGAATTGTTAGAGAAGTATGGTGCTGTAAATCATAAAGATAAAACTACCCTACCACCGCTAAATGAAAAACAACCACAATTACCACCTAATTATTTAGAAGCTCATCCATTTCATCATGGACATCCTAATTTAAGAGACGAAGTTAGAGTAAGCGGTGTTTGGGAAAATAGAGACGAAAATACCATACGAAATGAGTTAGGAAGAGAGTTTGCTTGTTCTGAAAATATCGATATTCAAATAAATAAAGTTTTAAATAAACTAGAAGCCATGGGCGAGTTAGACAATACCTATATAATTTACACGGCAGATCATGGTATGGCCATTGGTAGACATGGTTTACAAGGTAAACAAAACCTTTACGAACATACATGGCGTGTGCCTTTTATAGTAAAAGGACCAAATTTACCTTCTGGAAAACGTGTAAAAGGCAATATATATTTACTAGATGTATTACCAACATTATGCGATTTGGCAGGTATTGATACACCCCCAACAGTTGAAGGTAAAAGTTTTGTACCTGTATTAAAAGGTGAACAAGAATCGGTTAGAGATGTAATGTATGGCGTTTACGCAGGCGGAACAAAACCGGGTATGCGTACCGTAAAAAAAGGCGATTGGAAACTTATTAAATACGATGTTTTAGATGGTGAAGTGAGAGAAACACAACTCTTTAACTTAGCTGAAAATCCAAACGAATATCTACCAGAACACGGCAAAATGGGAGAGATGCAAACCAATTTAGCAAACAATCCAAAATATGCCGATAAGTTGGCAGAAATGGAAGCATTGTTATTAGAACAAATGGAAAAGCATGACGATCCTTATCGTTTGTGGAACCAGCCTCAAATAAACTAAATATTAAGTTGTTTTTAGTTTTAAAAAGTGCTGTATTCTAATATTCGAATACAGCACTTTTTGTTGTTGGCTGTTATGTGTGGATGATTATGAGTAATAAGTTTAAGTCATAGCATCATAATTTACACTCTTTTTAAGTATCTATTAATAATATTACAACAACTAATTTAACTAAATAACATATGAATCATCAAAAAAAGGGGTTTTACGTTTTTTTTATCTTTTTAATTTTACCTATTACCTCGGTTATAGCTCAATTAGTACATCCAGGTATATCTCATAGCATGTCTGATTTAGAACGAATAAAAGCCATGGTAGAAACAGGTGAAGAACCATGGGCTTCAGAGTTCGCAAATTTTAGTTCCAATAGCAAATCGTTATGTAGCTACACAGTAAAAGGTAATACTAGTATTACAGAGATAACTAATCATGGCGATTTTCAAAATGATGGTTATGCAGCATATTATAACGCGCTCATGTGGTATATAACAGGAAATGAATGTCATGCAGAAAAGGCTGTAGAAATATTTAATTCATGGGTAAATGTTACAAATACAACTGGTATTCCGCTAAATCAAGGTCGAGGCCCTTGGAAAATGTGTGAAGGTGCAGAAATTATAAAGTATACTTACAATGGATGGTCTTTGGCAGACCAGCAGAAATTTGCAGATATGTTGGTTTATCCGGGGTATTCCACAACATCGGTCCCTTCTGGCAATAAGACGTTTTACTGGAATCTTTACCAAGGCGATCCGGGTCGTTATGGTAATCAAGGGTTATTCGCATATCGTTCATTAATGGCAATGGCTATTTTTTTAGATAATGAAATAATGTATGATAGGGCACTTCGTTATTTGCAAGGGTTACCGCATAGAGCTGATGACTTAGCTTACCCTTCAGGGCCTCCAAATTTTAACACAAATACCCCATACAATAATTGTGAGTTTATAGAAGAACGTAATGCATCAGGTAGACGTACTACAATAGAAGATTATGGTTACAATGAAGTTATGAGTAACTATATCTATGAAAATGGACAGTGTCAGGAATCTGCTAGGGATCAAGTACATTCTTCTGTTGGTATTCAAATTATTGCTTGTATGGCAGAAATAGCTTGGAACCAAGGGGATAATTTGTATGGGCATTTAGATAATCGTCTATTAAAAGGGATTGAGTTTTTTTTCAGGTATAATGTAGGTGCAGATCAGTTTAGTGATTACGGGCACCCAGATTGGAACCCTACTGTTGCTTCTGGTGAGTTTATAGAACGACGTGACCGAACTGGACGTTTTTTAGCAAAAAAAATAAACCCTCATGTCGTATGCGATTATACTAGAGATAGTAGAGGAGAGGATGTGCTAGATCCTTGGTATGAAATGGTGCTTGGGCATTATAAAGACCGTATAAATTTGCCGTCTACTAATTATGAATGGACATTAAAAGGTCTGGAGATTTACCAAGACGTAATAGGTTTTGAAGGAGAACATCGTCCTTCAGAATTTCATGGTTGGGGTGGTTTGAAATTTCATAGAGTAAGTCCTGGAGACCCTATAAGCGGTTTTGATGGTAATGGTTTACCAACTTATAGCATAAATGATTTGTCCGTACCTGTTGAGGCAGAAAATTATGATTATTTTGTATTAGATGGTCAAGGTAGAACCTATAATGATACTTCAGTAAGTAATGACGGAGGCGAATACAGAGTCGACGAAGGGGTAGATTTAAAAATATGTAGTGAAGGAGGGTATTGTGTAACTAATATAGAAGATGGTGAATGGCTAACATATACCGTAAATGTACCTTCCAATGGAATATATAATATTAGTATTCGTTATGCCTCGGTAAACTCAAACGGAAAAATAAAATTTAATTTTGGAGGGGAAGACATAACCTCAGAAGTTGCTGTGCCATTTGGGACACCAAATTCAACAGGATTAACAGATTGGAAAGATTTAGAAGTAGCCAATGAGGTTCGTTTAGTACAAGGCGTACAAGCTATGAAAGTATTGTTTAGTGGGGTAAACAATACATTTGAACTTAATAATATAACCGTAACCTTGGTAGAGGCAGATCCAGATCCTATAAATTTGGCAATTGCTCATGGGGTAGCAACGCAATCAACAAATAGACCTAGTGATGGTTTTGCTCCCAATGCTATTGATGGAAATACCAATGGACTGTGGAGTGGTGGTTCTGTAACACATACAGGGGGAAATGCTACTTTAGACCCAGAACCATGGTGGCAGGTAGATTTAGGAAATAACTATAATATAGAAACTATAAAAATTTATAATAGAACAGATGGTTGTTGTGCTGGGAGATTAAACAATTTTACTGTAGAAGTTATAGATAGTGAAGGTAATGTAACTTTTAGTCAATTCTTCGCAACAGCTCCTAGTAACATATTTACTGTTGCCACAGGAGATGTAGTTGGTCGTGTAATAAGAATATCAAAGACCTCTTCTACAGCATTAGCATTAGCCGAAGTAGAAGTTTATGGTGTTAATTCTCCTGTTACACTATCTAACCAAGATGTTGAATTTAAGAGCAAAATAAAATTATACCCAAACCCTACTCAAAATACATTTACAATAGAGAATTGTGTTGGATCTAAACTTGCTATTTATAACCTGTTAGGTAAGCAGGTTTTACAAACTACTGTAGCAGATAATAAACAGTTAGTGGATGTAAGGTTTTTAGATACAGGTATTTATTTTGTAAAAATTAGTGCCAACGGAAATACTCTAACAAAAAAGATGGTTAAAAAATGATAGGAATTACAATAAGCCATAAAATAATTTTTTTTAAAATATCTAAAGCGTTATTTGTTGTAGTGTTATTTGCTTCTAGTTTTGAGGTTATTGGGCAATCTATAACTGTAAATTCTACCAATTATAAACAAACTATAGATATGATAGGTGGCGATATGGAACGTAGTTCCAAAGCCATTCAAAATGCCCAAAATAAAGAAGATATACTTCAATGGAGTTTTGGAGACATTAATTTTAATGTGTGTCGTGTACAATACGATAAAAACCAAGAATTAGTTGAAGGCGTTAAAAATTGGGCGTTTTACGATAAGCAAGTTGCAACTATGCAAGCTATTAAGGCTATAAACCCAAATATTAAGTTTTTTGCTACCATGCGTTCAGATTATGATGGCTATGGCGATGATAACAATATGCCAGATTGGATTCATACCTACAGTACCAAAGCAACCAATGTGGTAAAATATGGTATATTTTTAGCCGACTACTGTGAATATATGAGTAATCAAGGGGTACCCATTGCAATACTTTCTACAGCAAAAGAATGGATGTGGCATGTTAGAGCCTCAGAAGCCGAAAATATTATAAATACTTTAAATACAGAACTAGATAACCGAGGTATAGAAAAACCAATAATTATAGATCAAGGGTTTTGGAGTATTACCGCAGGGTTAACCTATTTAAATGATGTACAATCATTGGGAACAAAAGATTTATACTCGGGTTTTTGTAGTCATAACTATTCAAACCTAGGACCTGAAAAATGGGCTGAAATTTCAAATAAGGCAAATAGTTTGGGTAAACCCATGTACGATGATGAAACCAGTACAGGTAGTGGGTCTCCAACATACGGTGAAGAAAGACCAATGTGGAAACAAATCGATGAGTATAAAGAAAAAGCGCAACGCTATGAAGCTGGGTTAAGTGGAGAAGTTTATTTTGAAATTTGGTCTAGAGGCATAGATAAAGAAACTCGCGCCATTTATTTTCCGGCAAATGGAATAGGTACCAGACTTAGAGGGTATTATATCATGAAACATTTTTCAAATAATATTTTAAATTATAATTACCTTACTGCTTCGGTAACTAGTGCATCAAATGTATATACAATAACCTTTAGAAAAGATGATAACATAGTACTTTGGGTAATTAATGAAAGTAATACTGAATATACATTGCCTATAACAATGGATAATTCTAGTATAACAAGTGCAATTGCTACTCATTACTGGACAGACAATACACCAATTGAAGGTAAGGAAACTTCATATATAGCTTCAGGAAATACGTTTATTCCTATCGTAGAAGCAGAAAGTATGAATTGCTATATTTTTAATGTAACTGAAGATGCTGTGGATGTTTGCAGTTTGCCTCAAACAATCTTGTATGAAGCAGAATGTTATGATGATATGCAAGGGGTGTCTACAGAAGTAAGTACCGAAGGTACCGATAATGTAACATTAATAGAGAACGGCGATTGGATTAAATTTAACGCCATCGATTTTAGCGCTGGGTTAAACAAATTTAGTGCGCGTGTTGCTAGTAATACATCTGGTGGAACCATAGAAATGCGTATGGGTAGTGTTTCAGGGACCTTAATAGGCGAACTGTCTGTAAGTAATACGGGTGGTTGGCAATCTTGGACAACACAGACTTTTGATTTTAATAGACAGAGTGGTGTACAAGATTTGTATTTGGTATTTACTGGTAATACAGGTAGTCTTTTTAATCTCAATTGGATTATGTTAGAGGCTATTCCGCCTTCAATAAGTTTAAATATAACTGCCGGTGATGAGTCTGTTTCTTTAAATTGGACAACGAGTTATGTTCAGTTAGGAACTCAGAATATATATAGAAATACAAGTTCTGATATAGGTACACGTTCATTATTGGTAGCCGATGTTTCAGGAAACAGTTATATTGATACTTCGGTGACCAATGATACAACATATTGGTATTGGGTTGAAGCCATTGATGAGTCGTCTACAGTAACCAATTCAGAGGGGGTTGAAGGCACTCCAACGGATCTTGAATTCGATTTAACTGGAGTTGCTATTTCTGATACTGAAATTAACCTCAGTTGGCCAGACGAAGAAAAAGTAGAAAGTGGGTTCTTGGTGGAGCGAAAAGAAGGCAATAGCGCTTACCAGGAAATTGCAAATTTGGGGCCAAATGTTTTTTCCTTTAGCGATTCTGGACTTAATCCTTTATCTACTTACACGTATCGGGTAAAGGCTTCTTATACAGATGGAAGCACTAATTATTCCTTAGAGTTGCCTATAACCACCTTCAATACAGATTACGAAACCTTAATTTTTAATACAACTGAAGACGCTTATGTAAGAGGTGGTGATCATGCAGGGCTAAATTTTGGTGGAGATACTAACCTTATTGTGAAACAGGGTAGTAATAGTAGTTTTTTCAGAAAATCGTTATTAAAGTTTAATTTGAGTAGTGAAGATCTTGTAAACGATAACATTGGTAGGGCTGTACTTAAATTGTATGTAAATCAAGCAAATCCATGCACAATAACAGCATCTGAAATAACTGATAGTTGGTCAGAATCAACTGTTACTTGGAATTCCGCTCCCTCATCTGGGAGTGATATAGGAGCAATAGATATTTCTAATACTACAGGGTTTTATGAATTAGATGTTACAGCTTATGTGAAGAACCAATTTGATGATGATAAAATTATTTCCATTTCAATTGAAGATTTTGGAGCATCCAATGTAAATGTTTTAATCAATAGTAAAGAAGCGACAAATAATATCCCAGAACTTGTAATTAATAAAGTAGATTATAGTGCCTTAAGTATTTCTAAGCATTCAGATTTAAACACAATAAATATTTATCCAAATCCTGTGTCAAATACTTTTAGAGTTAGTAATAGTTTAAATTCAGAAGTCGTTATTTATAATCTTTTTGGTAACCAAGTTTTAAAAACTAATATCACTCAAAATAATCAATCAGTAAATATTGATCATTTAACATCTGGAGTTTACTTTGTGCGAGTAAAGAAACATGGAAACCAAACAACAACAAAAATAGTTAAGAACTAATTAGATTCTATAATCACAATATGAAATTATTAATTATGAGTAGTATGAAACAACTATTTACAAAAAGCATTATTGGAGTTTTTATTTTGATGTCATTTACATTTAGTGTTCACTCACAAATTGTGGTTTCAAGTATTGCAGAACTAGCAAGTGCGGCTTCTCAATCTGGACAAACAGTAACCATGACTCCTGGAGTTTATGAAATGGCTGATTATTTAACGCCCACGGTAATTTCTAATAACACACCGGCAGATGCATTTGGAAGAAGAGCCATGATTCGTTTTAGTGGAAGCAACAATACGTTTGATTTTACTGGAGTAACAATTAATGTTGATACGGACTTGTTAAACGATTTAGGAGGGCATGTTATTGAATTTCATTTAACAGGTAATTACATCAATTTTAAAGGCTTAACGGTTACAGATATTGGCAATAGTCCAACAGCCAGTGGTGGACAATCCATGACCGTGTCTGGAGACCATATCACTGTAGAAAATGTAACACTTAATATGAGCGGATCATCACCTTATGGCTATGGCGATTTGCTCGGTAAAGGAGGAGGAGCGTTAGTGCCCATGCGAAAACATAGTGGTTTATTGGTTGGAGGGCTTAATGTTAACATCATTGGGTGTTCAATATATTCAACTTCATTTGGGCATTTGTTTTTTATTCAAGGCGGTAGAAATGTGCTGTTTCAAGATTGTTACGCAGAGGCTGCTACAAGAACAACCGATGACATGCTTGCTGAAACATCAGGACCTGCATTTGATGTTGGTTTTCAAGCGGTTTATCCTAATTATAACGGAGAAAAAGTAATAACACCGGGTTATACAAAGTCGCTAAGTGAGTGTGGTTTTCGTACATATGGTTCAGGTGCTAATGGCTATAATACTGAGGGTGTAACATTTATAAATTGTATAGCTAGAAATACTCGCGTTGGTTTTGCGTTAGAAGTTGGTAGTCCACTATTAGTTCAAAATTGCGAAGCTACAGGTAACGAAGCTGGTTTTAATGTAAAAAATGTTACCATTGAAAATAGCCGTGGCGACGCTGTTAACGGGCCATTATTATATCTATCGGGAGACGATTCTGATGTTGAATTAGAACTTATGCCAACACTTCCAACAACAACACTCCACGCAATAGCAACCATTGCAGGTAATAATCATAATGTAACACTAACAAAATGGAACGATGAAACCAGAACACAAGACCATAAAATTTTAGTTGGTGCAACCAGACCTACAGGTACAAATCCATTTTCTCCATTAGGCAGTACAGCTACCTCTGCTGTTGTCTTAAATAATTGTACCGAAATGCCTGTAGAAATACTATCAAACACAAGTTCTAGTATCATAAATACTACAGGAGCTGTTATAAATAATGGAATTGGAAATACGGTTATTACCGATTCCTGCGAGGGGATTGAAAATTTAGATTTTGATGATGGTACTTATACCTACAGGGTATTAGAAGCCAATCCTAATATATGTGAAGTAACGGGATTTGTTTCCGGTCAAGATATGGCAAACGCAATAATACCAGAACAAGCCACCAATAACTCAATTCCGTTTGATATAGTGTCTGTTGGTGTTGGTGCTTTTCAAAGTAATTCCATTATTGTTAATGTCACACTTCCTAGTGGCGTTACCAATATAGGTGCTGATGCCTTTCGTAGTTGTTCAAATTTAACAATTATAAACCTTGAAAATATCATAACCTACGGTAGCCATAGTTTTAACGGGTGTGTTAACTTAACATTAGCTTCATTGGATTTTACGAATACAACCAATGTAGGTGATTACTGTTTTTTAAACTGCGGAAAAGTATCCTCAGTGGTTGTTCCAGGTAGCGTTATTTTAGGTGTTGGGGCATTAAGATCTACAGGTATTACGTCTTTTACCATTCCTGATGAATGGACAGTACTCCCAGACCAAATGATAAGAGATTGTAAGTCAATTACCAATATTAACATTCCAAGTACAATAACCACTATGGGAGTAGCATCCTTTAGAGGTTGTACAGGTATAACAGATATACAAGTAAATTGGACTACATCCACTAGTATTCCAGATGCAACTGTAAATAATTTATTTAGTGGTATGACTTTAAGTAATGTAAATTTATTAGTACCACCTGATACAGTTTCTTATTATGAAGCAGCACCAATTTGGACAGATTTTAATATACAACAAGGTGTATTAAGCACAAAAGAAGCAATTTTAGAAAATGGCTTTAATATATATCCTAATCCAACGGAGGGAATGGTTTATATTAAAAACAAACAATCAATAAACGCTACTATTTTGATTTATGATGTAAGAGGGAGTAATTTATTTAACAAAATAATAGATACTTCAGAAATTCAGATTGATGTTTCTAGCCTATCAAAAGGGATTTACTTACTCAAAATACAAGCAGAAAACAATCAATTTGTAAAACGCATAGTAAAGCAATAAATTTCTATAGCTCTAGAACCTTAGTTTACAATACTAGCGTTTGGTTATAAGTAAGAAATTAAAACTAAAAAAAAGACCTTTCACCTAAATGAGCTTTAATTTATATAGTTTGAGTAATAATTTATCAATCAAATCGATGGCTCTTAATACTTTAGACGAATAACAACATAACTAAAATTTATAACCACTAAAATTATTTAATTATGAAAAAAACATTACAATTATTAGTTGCTTTATTAGTCACAGCAACAGCAACAACAATTAATGCGCAAGCCGTGGGAGAATCTTTTGATGACGGTAATTTTACTTATGAAATTACAAGCACAGATGTAGGTGGAGGAGAGCCTGATGAGTGTAAAATAACTGGGTGGGTTACTTTACCGACAGCACCTGTAGATGTTGTAGTGCCAGGTACAGCAACTTACACAGGATTCTTTCCTATTGATTATACAGTAACAGCTGTTGGTAATGGCGCTTTTAGCTGTAATCCAGCAGCAAACAGAGGTTCTGGTTTTGTGGAAAACCAAAATATTACATCAGTAACTCTACCAGCTTCGGTTACAGCGTTTGATGGTGCGCATTTTTTTAGAGAAAATCCTAACCTTACATCTATTAATCTTGAAAATATTGAAGATTTGGGTAGTAATGCCTTTGTAAACTGTGATGGGTTAACTGGAATTATAGATTTACCTGCCTGTAAAAATATTGGAGCTTATGCTTTTTTTGACTGTAACAACATTACTGGATTGAATGCGCCAATTGTTGAATCTTGTGGTGCAGGATCTTTCTATAACATGGATGGTGTTAAAGAGTTTAATATCCCAGCAACGCTTCAAAATGTAGATAATCTATTTTTAGGTTTTAATGATGCTTTGGTTCAAGTTCAACTTAATTGGGATGCTACACAGTTAGCTGCGGTTTCTCATACAAACGATTCTAAATTTTTTAGAGGTGAATGGCTTCCAAATGGAATAGAAGGAGATGATTTTGTTGATTCTACTAAGTTAATTTATGTGCCTGTTGGTTCTAAATCTGCTTATGTAGCTCACCCTTCTTGGGGTAAATTCCCAGCTGCTAATATTATAGAAGGTACTATGCCTACCTTAAGCGTAAATAAATTAGATGCAAAAGCTCTTGGCTTTAGTTTGTACCCAAACCCAACTAGAGGAATTGTTTCAATAAAAAACAACCAAGAAAGAAATGCTGAAGTTTCTATTTACGATATTAATGGTAGAGTTTTATTTAGTAAAGATATAAGCAATTCAATGTCAGAAATTAATATTTCTGATTTAGCTAATGGCATTTACCTGTTCAAAGTAAAGTCTGATAGTAATGAATTTGTAAAACGTATAGTAAAACAATAATTTTTATAATCAGTAACTAGTTTTTTAAAAAGCTGTTTCAATATTATTTTGAAACGGCTTTTTTGTTTTAAATATTTCGCTGTATTATTTACTTAATGGAAATATCACTATTCTCTTTTAAGTGTAAATGAGCTATTATTTATAGTGAATGCATAATTAGTTATACGTTTTGTATCTATTTTTTTTTCAAATTGCATAACATGTATTAAAATGGTAATTTTTTAATAAACCTTAGAAATTGTTTAATCATTGTTAAGAAACAAGCACATGAAAATACGAGTTACAGTATTTGTTACATTAGTTTTTGTATTACCACAGTTGTTGCAGGCCAACGTAAAGCTAAATGCGCTTTTTTCTGATAATATGGTTGTACAGCGCAATACCGAAATACCAATTTGGGGTTGGGCAGATGTTAACGAAAATATTTATGTAGAGGCAAGTTGGGGAGAAAAAGCCCATGTTGTTACTGCTGCAGATGGAACTTGGAAAGTAAAACTAAAAACGCCACAGGCTGGTGGACCACATAAAATTGTAGTTTCAGGGAATAATACAATTACCATTAATAACGTGTTATCTGGTGAGGTTTGGTTATGTACAGGGCAATCTAACATGGATTTTGCCATGTCTAAATTTGTAAATAACTCTAGAGAACCAAAATATCAACCCTTAGTGGAATATGTAAGAAATGAAATAGCAACAGCTAAAGATGATTGGTTGAGGCATATTGAAGTACCACAAACTACATCGTTACACGAAAAAAAATATAATTTTACTGGTAATTGGATTAGTGTAACCCCAGAACAAACAGGTAAAATAACTGCAACAGGCTATTTTTTTGCAAAACAGTTACGTAAATTATTAAACGTACCTGTAGGCTTGGTAGAATGTTCCTGGGGCGGATCGCGCATACAACCTTGGCTTTCTGAAACCACTTATATGGAAGACGAAAATCTAAAAGCGTATTTTCTGGATAGTAGAGCTAAGGCAAAAAACCAAATAGCACTTATTGAAGCTCCTAATTATGTAGATAAGGATTACGAGCGTAAGTTAAAGGTTTGGAAAAAAAACGGACAAAAGGGTAGAAAACCAAAACCAACCATAACTAACCCAAAGGACGATAGGCAGCAACCTGCTACATTATACAATGGTATGCTTTCGTCTGTTATTCCATATAAAATTAAAGGCGCCATTTGGTACCAAGGCGAAAGTAATGCAGTATTTAAACCCAATGAATACGAGTATTACTTAACCTCTATGATAAAAAATTGGAGGGCTGATTGGAATCAGGGCGATTTTCCTTTTTATTTTGTGCAGTTAGCCTCCTGTATAAGAGCAAACCAAGAAGCAGATACAGGTTGGGCTACGGTAAACGATCAAATGCGAAGAGCATTAAAAGTACCAAATACAGGAATGGCTGTGTTGTATGATATTGGGGAGGCTAAAGACATACATCCCCATAATAAAATGGATGTTGGCAAAAGGCTTGCTCTTTTAGCATTAAAGAAAGATTACAACTTGGTTATTCCAGCTGTTAACGGACCTCTTTACAAATCTAAAACCATTGATGAAAATAAAATTGAAATTGAGTTTAATGAAGTAGGTTCTGGCTTAATGGTTGGTAAAAAAGTGCTTTTAAATGATGCTTACGAAATTAACGAGCCTTTAAAATGGTTTGAAATTGCTGGTAAAGACAATATTTGGAAACCCGCTGAAGCCATAATAATTTCTAATAATAAAATTAAAGTATGGAGTGCAGAAGTGCCTAACCCAATTCATGTAAGATACGCTTGGTCTGGTAATCCAGAAGGAGCAAATTTATACAATAAAGAAGGGTTGCCAGCAGCTGTTTTTTCTACAGAATAACACCAAAAACAAATAATTAAAAATTTAATACATAGTAAACATGACCTTTAGTAAAACAAAATCTGCTTTTCTAGTAATGATTTTTTTGGGTATCAATTCGCTTATTGCACAAAAAGTAGAATTAATAACCACTTCTAAAACACAACGATGGGTAAAATCGAAAGTAAAATTAAATAAACAACCTAAACATCCAGATATAATTGTTTTCACAGATAGCTTGTTGCAAAAGGTTGATGGTATTGGTGGTGCGTTTAATGAAATAGGTTGGGAAGCAATTTCGGCGCTACCAAAAGAATCATCAAACCAAGTTTTTAAGGCATTATTTTCAGAAGAAGGTTGTAATTTTTCTATGTGTAGAATTCCTTTAGGCGCTTCAGATTATGCCTTAAGTTACTATTCAAGTAATGATGTACCTGAAGATTTTGAAATGCGTGATTTTAATATAGATAGAGACAAGTATATTCTAATTCCATATTTAAAAGAAGCCTTAAAAGTAAATCCAGATTTACAAATTTGGGCATCACCTTGGTCGCCACCTGCTTGGATGAAAGTAAACGAACACTACGCTATGAGAAGCGGGGATTTTGAAAATGCTAAAGCAGGTAACAAGATGCACCCAGAAGCTGAAATTTTAAATAATGCTACGGCATTTAAAATGCAAGAACGTTACTTAAAAGCATATGCGTTGTACTTTTCAAAATTTGTTCAAGCTTATAAAAATGAAGGGATAGAATTGTTTTCAATTCAACCACAAAATGAGATTGCATATCAACCCAACTGGCCTAGTTGTACATGGCGACCAGAAGACATGGCATATTTTATTAATAGTTTTTTAGGTCCGCAATTTGAAGCAGATGGACTTGATACTGAAATATGGCTGGGTACAGTTAATTCCGGCAATCCTAATTATGTTAAAACTGTTTTAGAGTATAAAGATACGTCAAAGTATATTGCAGGCGTAGGATTTCAATGGGGAGGCGCAAAATCTATTCCAACAATCCATAAAGAATATCCTGATTTAAAATTAATGCAAACCGAAAATAAATGTGGAGAACATGAAAACGATTGGACTTCAGTTGAAAGATCATGGAAAGATTTGGTACACTATATCAATAACGGAGCGGGCTCTTATATGTACTGGAACATGGTTTTAGATGAAACAGGGAAGAGCGCTTGGGGGTGGCCGCAAAACTCTATGGTGGTTATCGATAAAAATTCAAAATCCATAACATATACCGATGAGTTCTATCTTTTTAAACACCTTTCACATTTTGTTCAACCTGGAGATTATGTTTTAAAGTCTTCAATAGGAAAAAATCATTTAGCATTTAAATTAAAAGATGGACGCGCTTTAATATTGATGAACAATCCAGAGTCCACTATAAAAACGGTAAATCTTAAAGTTGGTAATACAACTTTTGGTATAGAGCTTCAACCTACATCAATAAATTCAATAGTAGTCAATAATTAAAATTATAATAATTAAAGAATGAGAGCATTAAAAATTCTAGTTTGCTGTATAATTTTTGGGAGTGTATTTGTTGTTAACGCTCAAAACAAAATAACCGTTAATGCACAACAAAAAGGCGAAAAATACGAGCGTTTTTGGAGTAAATGTGTTGGTGCAGGTAGAGCTAACGAAGCCTTACGTGCTGGTTGGTTGGAACAATTGGAAGTGGTACAAAAAAACTGCGGATTTGAGTACGTGCGTTTTCATGGGCTTTTTCATGATGATATGTTCCCTGTGTTTGTAGATAAAAACGGAAACATAACTTACAACTGGCAATATATTGATGATGTTTTTGATAGAATGTTAGATTTAAATGTAAAGCCATTTGTAGAACTAGCTTTTTTCCCAAAACCTTTTGCTGCTGAAAATTCTAAAACTGTATTTTGGTGGAAAGCCAATATAACTCCTAAAGCGGATACTTTTGAGAAATGGCACGATTTGGTAAAAGCCTTTACACAACATTGTGTTGACCGATACGGTTTAGACGAAGTATTAACTTGGTATTTTGAAGTATGGAACGAGCCTAACCTTTATCCATTTTTTTGGGATGCCACAAAATCGCAATATTTTGAGTTGTATAAACAATCGGCCATTGCGGTTAAATCGGTTCATAAAGATTTAAAAATAGGCGGACCTTCTACCAGTAATTTTGTTCCCGATGAACGTTTTGCAGGCGAAACTACAAATGATAAAGTGTCAGAAGCTGTTTTTAATGCCGATGATATTAATAGCTTGCAGTGGAAAGGCGTTTGGATAGAAGATTTTCTTGCGTATTGTAATAAAGAGAAGTTACCGGTAGATTTTGTAACGACACACCCATACCCAACCGATTATGCTTTTAACCCAGAAACAGGAAAGGGAAGAGGTTTAACACGATTTGCAAGATCAACTAAATTAGACTTGGAGTGGTTAAATAAAACCATAAAAAATAGTGCGTATCCTGATGTAGAAATTCATTTAACCGAATGGAACACAAGCCCAAGCAGTAGAGATAAAATGCACGATTTACTTCCTGCAGCAGCATATATTGTACGTAGTAATTTAGACTGTATAGGCTTAACCAATTCGTTATCGTTTTGGACCTTTACTGATATTTTTGAAGAAAAAGGTGGTGCCGCAAGTATATTTCACGGCGGTTTCGGGATGATAAACTTTCAAGGATTGGTTAAACCATCTTACCATGCTTACCGAATGTTGAATCAATTGGGCGACGAACAATTATTTAAAAACGATGTTGTGTTTGTAAGTAGAGATTCGGGCGACGGAAAAATTAAAGCTTTGGCTTATAACTATCCACAAGAGGCAGAACATTCCGCACCTTCAGGATACAAAAGTTACGAATATCTTTCTAAAGGAACAACAAAAGCATTAAACTTAGAATTCACTAATTTAAAACCAAATGCACAATTTAAAATTGAGATTTTAGATAAAGATCACGGTAATATTCATTCATACTGGGAAAAAATGGGTAAACCAGAACCTCCAACAAGAGAGCAAATTAAGCTTATGAAAAACGTAGCAAATAGTTTAAAAACTACAATAGCTACTGCTGATAACGACGGAAATTTAAGTATTAATCAAAGCATTGCACCTTGGAATGTAATACTAATTGAGCAAATAAATTAAAGACCTATATAAAAATGATGACAATTCTAGCCAACTTCGTAAAGTATAATAGTTTCATATTATTCATGATGCTCTTGTTATTAAAAGGGTGCGGAAATATTAAAAACGTAGCAATTAGTGAGGATTCTCAAGTAGAAGCTGAATTAATTTATCAAAACAAATTTGATAAAAATTTAGACGATTGGGTTGTTGAGCAAATGGAAGGGGGTAAAGTAGAAATAATTGATAATAAGTTAGAAATCACCGATGTTTCAGGATGTACCATTTGGTTAAAGCAAGAGTTTGAAGGTCCTATTATGATAGAATACGATGTAGTGGTTATCGATAAAGGCGGTCCACAAGATCGTGTTTCAGATCTTAATTGTTTTTGGATGGCTAAAGACCCTAAGAATATGGAAAACCTTTTTGCCAACTCTGATAAACGTGGTGGTAAATTTTCAAATTATGATAGTTTAAGGTTATACTATATGGGTGTTGGCGGACATTTTAATACCAAAACCCGTTTTAGAAGATATACAGGTAATGGTGAGCGTCCACTGTTGCCCGAGCACGATTTATCGGATGCCGAATATCTGCTTACGGCCAATGAGCCCTATCATATTAGAATAATTGCATTCAACAACTACATCAAGTATTACAGAAACGACCAATTACTTGTAGATTTTTACGATCCAGAACCTTATACCTCAGGTCATTTCGGGTTCAGAACCGTAAATAATCATATGACGGTTGATAATTTTAAAGTGTATAAATTAAGTAAATAAGATTTGAAGAACTATTATAAAATTACTTTGCTAGCTCTATGTGTTTTAATGAGCATGGGGTTATCCAAAGGAAAAAAATCAATATATCATAAAGGATGGATCGATTTTAATAAAAACGGCGTAAAGGACGTTTATGAAGATGCCAAAGCACCATTAGAAGCACGAGTAAAGAATCTTATTTCGTTAATGAATGTGAATGAAAAAACCTGTCAATTAACCACACTTTACGGGTTTGCAAGAGTGTTAGAAGATGAAATGCCTAACGAAAAATGGAAAAATCGCGTTTGGAAAGATGGTATAGCTAATATTGATGAACACTTAAATACCATTTGGAATCAAGAAAAAACACATACCAAATATGCGTATCCGTATAGCACACACGCCGAAGCCATCAACACAGTACAAAAATGGTTTGTTGAAGAAACGAGGTTAGGTATTCCGGTAGATTTCACCAATGAAGGTGTTCATGGTTTGTGCCACGAAAAAGCTACACCATTGCCAGCACCCATTGGTATTGGTAGCACTTGGAATAAAGTATTGGTGCGTAAAGCAGGAGAAATTGTAGGAAGAGAAGCCAAAGCACTAGGTTACACTAACGTGTATGCGCCTATTTTAGATGTGGCACGAGACCAACGTTGGGGACGCGTTTTAGAATGCTACGGAGAAGAACCGTTTCATATTTCTGAAATGGGAAAACAAATTACGCTTGGAATTCAATCCCAAGGTGTGGCTTCAACCTTAAAACATTTTGCCGTTTATAGTATCCCAAAAGGGGCAAGAGATGGCGATGCACGAACCGATCCGCATGTGGCGCCTCGCGAAATGTTTCAACTACATTTATATCCTTTTCAAAAAGTAATTAAAGAGGCAGCTCCTATGGGGATAATGAGTAGTTATAATGATTACGATGGCGTGCCAATAACAGCGAGTAAATATTTTTTAACCGATTTACTTCGTGAAAAATATGGCTTTAATGGTTATGTGGTTTCTGATAGTGAAGCAGTGGAATATGTTTCAGAAAAACATAGAGTAGCTAAAAATTATAAGGAAGCGGTACGTCAGGTAATTGAAGCAGGACTTAATGTGCGTACAACTTTTAGAACACCAGAATCGTTTATTGAGCCCTTAAGGGAATTAATTGCAGAAGGTGCTATATCAATGAACACGATTGATGAGAGAGTTGCTGATGTGTTACGCGTAAAATTCAGATTAGGTTTGTTTGACAATCCATATGTTGAAAACCCAAAAGAGGCAGATAAATTGGTACACACAGTTGAAGATGAGGCTTTTTCAAAGCAAATAAATCGAGAGTCGTTAGTACTGCTTAAAAACGAGAATAATACGTTACCTTTAAACATCAACAAATTAGATAATATTTTGGTTACAGGGCCATTAGCAAACGAGGTGAGTTTTACATATAGTCGTTATGGTCCTGCCTTTAATCCTTCGGTTTCAGTATTCGAAGGCATAAAACAATATGCAGGTAATAAAGCAAATGTTGTCTTTGAGAAAGGATGCGATATTGTGGATCCTGATTGGCCAGGGAGCGAAATAATTCCTACGCCATTATCGGCTAAAGAACAAGCCGATATTGATGCAGCGGTTGAAAAAGCTAAACAATCTGATGTTATTATTGCTGTTGTAGGTGAAGATGAAAAACGCGTTGGCGAAACAAAATCTAGAACTAGTTTAGGGTTGCCTGGGCGTCAGTTCCAATTGGTACAAGCTTTATATGCAACCGGAAAACCTGTAGTTTTAGTATTAATAAATGGACAACCATTAACCATTAATTGGGAAAATAAATTTTTACCAGCCATTTTAGAAGCGTGGTTCCCAAGTACAGCCGCGGGCGAGGTTATTGCCGAAACTTTATTTGGAGACTATAACCCAGGTGGAAAATTATCGGTTACATTTCCAAAATCAGTGGGGCAGATTCCATTAAATTTTCCGTTTAAACCGGGTTCACAAGCGGGCCAACCAGGAGCAGGACCAAATGGTTATGGGAATACGCGTGTTTTAGGGCCATTGTATCCTTTCGGATATGGTTTAAGTTACACCACTTTTGAGTATAGCGATTTGGTGGTAACCCCAACAACACTAAAATCTCAAGCCAATGTAAATGTGTCGTTTAAAGTGAAAAACACAGGTGATAGAGCAGGAGATGAAATAGTACAATTATATGTAAAAGACGAAGTAAGCAGTGTTACTACCTACGAATCTGTGTTAAGAGGATTTGAAAGAGTACCTTTAAAACCTGGTGAAACAAAAAGTATTAATTTTACGCTTCAGCCAGACGATTTAGCTATTTTTGACAAAAATATGAATTGGACGATTGAACCCGGTTATTTTGAGGTTTTGGTTGGAAGTTCTTCAGAAGATATAAAACTTAAAACACGATTTGAAGTAATGGCGGCAGATCATTAATCAATTCAAATATTACAAAGTATTAAAAAGAAAATAAAGATTATGACAAAGATTTTTGCTCTAAAGGGGAGGATTCAAAATTATGCATGGGGTGGTAATCAGTATATCCCAAGTTTATTAGGCATAACACCAGAAAACAAACCATATGCCGAATATTGGTTGGGAGCACATGTTAACGCACCATCGGTAGTTGAGAGTGAAAATGGGTCGGTTAACCTAGATACGTTTATAAGCAACCAATTAAAGGAAAGCTTAGGAGCTAAAGTAACTAATGTTTTTGGGAGGTTACCGTTTTTGTTTAAGGTACTTGATGTAAACGATATGTTATCTATTCAAGTGCATCCTACTAAAGTAGAAGCAGAAAAAGGATTTAAACGCGAAAATGAGTTAGGCATCCCATTAAATGCGTCTCACAGAAATTATAAAGACGATAACCATAAGCCTGAAATTATGGTGGCATTAAGCGAGTTTTGGTTGCTACATGGGTTTTTAACAGAAGATAAATTAAGAAACGTGCTAAGTTCAGTTCCTGAGTTTACGGATCTGTTACCAATATTCGAAAAAGAAGGCTATTTAGGCTTGTATCGTACGGTAATGGAACAAACTGAAGAAGAAACAAATAACACGTTAAAACCTTTAGTAGATAGAATACTGCCGCTTTATAAAAAAGGAGAATTAAGTAAGTCCGATCCCGCATATTGGGCAGCAAAAGCTATTGATACAGGAGATGATTCAGTAATAGATAAAGGAATATATTCTATTTACTTTTTTAATATTGTTAAAGTTGAAAAAGGCGAAGCTATATTTCAAGATGCAGGAATTCCACATGCGTATTTAGAAGGTCAGAATATGGAGCTTATGGCAAATTCTGATAATGTATTACGAGGTGGTTTAACGCCTAAGCATGTTGATGTACCAGAACTGTTAAAACATGTAACGTTTGAAGCAACAGTACCAAATATTTTAAAAGGTGAAGCACAATCGGACGGCTTAGAGCGCATTTATAAAAGTCCAGCACCCGATTTTGAGTTGAGCCAAATTAAGCTTACTAATCAAGATGTTTATAAATCAAATTCGCATAGTGCGCAAATACTTATAGTGCTTGAAGGCGAAGTAGAATTATTTGAAGAAGAAGGTGCTTCTATCAATTTAAGCAAAGGGCAATCGGCTTTAATTTTGGCTAAATGTAGTTATATTATAGCCGCTAAATCTTCAGCTATACTTTTTAAAGCAACAACACCAGAAGCATAATTCCATTTCTTTATTAAAAATCTAAAACAGTTTTTATAATTAGTGATACTTAATAGTATAATTTCTAAATAAGTCAGCAATAAATTCAAAAGCATTAATTTAATATCTTGAAGAAAAATACCTTGTCCGTAAACTTTAATGGTTATGGATCTTCAAGAGGCACTTTGGTTAATAATATCAATAATTGTAATTTTTACGATTATTATCGTCATTACACGAATTTTCGGGCTGCGTACGTTTGCTAAAATGTCTAGTTTTGATTTTGCATCCACAATTGCCGTAGGCTCTGTAATGGCATCGGTAATTTTAAATACCAATTATTCTCTTGTAAAAGGCGGTGTTGCACTAGGTACAATTATAGGCTTTCAAACATTATTTTCATTTTTAATTAGAAAAGTTAAAATCTTACAGAAACTTTTTACGAATAAGCCCCAAATTATTATGTGGAATGGAAAGATGCTTCATAAAAAAATGAAGCGCTGCAATGTTGGTGAAGCAGATTTAATAGCTAAGTTAAGAGAGGCAAATGTTCATGATTTTAATGAGGTAAAAGCAGTAATTTTTGAAAGTACTGGCGATGTTTCCGTGATTCATAATAATGAAAACAAAAAGGTAGAACCACAATTGCTTAAAGATGTAAACACACAAAGCCTATTTTTTAATAAAGAAAATGTTTAATATTTCTTCACACCTGTGTTAAGTTGTTGTTAACAAGGTTTATAGCGCTAATTGTTTTACTAATTGAGTTAGTTCTTAGCACAATGTATGGCTATTTTTAAATATAACATTAAAACAAAGTATTATGAAAAATTTAAAAATAGTGTGGGCTACATGTTTACTATTTATAACGGTTATGGTAGCAGCCCAAAATGAGAAAGACAAAAAAATAATGGCAGATGCCGAAAAAGCCAAAGCAACCTTGATAGAAAAAGATGCTGGAATCGAAAAATTTTTCGAGAATTCATCAGGCTATGCTATTTTTCCAAATGTTGGTAAAGGCGGATTAATTATTGGTGGAGCCAGTGGCAATGGTGTAGTTTATGAAAACGGAGGTGCTGTAGGGATGACAAGTCTTAAAAAAGTAAATATTGGTCTTCAAGCCGGTGGACAAGCTGTAATAGAAGTTATTTTCTTCGAAACCGATGCTGCTCTAGCAAAATTTAAGGAAGGTAATTATGAATTTTCTGCTCAAGTGTCTGCAGTTGTTGCAGATGAAGGTAAATCGAAAAATGTAGATTACGATGACGGTGTACTAGTTTTTGCACTTCCAAAGGCTGGATTTATGGCAGATATATCTGTGGGCGGACAAAAATTTGAATACGACGCTTTTAAATAGAATAGAGTAGTTTAAAAAAAACAGATTAAAGTCGTTTAAAAAAAGTATAGTTTCATTGTAAACTATACTTTTTTTAGATGGCTTTTTTTATGCAATTACTTAATATGTAATAGGCATTATATAAAAATTGAACAGCGTATAGTGTTAACATTTATAGCGTTTAAGTCATCCTAAAACCAACCATAATTTTACATTTAAATATGGATAAAAAAGAGTTTGATGTTTTTGTAATTGGTAGTGGTGTAGCGGGACGATTGGTTGCGGAAAAATGTGCAAAACAACAATTAAAAGTAGCCATAGCCGATAATAGAGCGTTTGGAGGCACATGCGCAAATAGAGGCTGCGATCCTAAAAAAGTTATTTTAGGTCCTACAGAAGTTTTAGAGCTCTCCAAAAATTTAAAAGGAAAAGGTATTGTGTCTCTCCCTACATTAAATTGGAAAGCATTACAGAAATTTAAAAGAACTTTTACAGAGTTTATACCCAAAGCTGTTGAAGACAATTTAGAAGAATTAGGTATTGAGCTGTATCATCAATCTCCCAAATTTATAGATGAGACCACTTTAACTGTTGAAGGAAAAACAGTAAGCGCAAAAAAAATTGTTATAGCAACAGGCAATATTCCAAGAAAATTAGACTTTAAGGGCAATAGCTTGCTTAAAACAAGCGACGATTTTCTTAACCTAAAAAAACTACCCAAACACATTATATTTATTGGTACAGGCTATATAGCTATGGAGTTTGCACATATGGCTGCACGGTGCGGAAGTAAGGTTACTATGCTAGACCATAACGCTACCGTTTTAAATCAGTTTGATGACGATTTGGTTTCAGAATTAATTGATATTTCGAAACAATTAGGAATCAAGTTCGTTTTTAATGCCGAAGTTGTAAAGGTTAAAAAGCTGAAAAAGAATTTTAAGGTACAATATATTAAAGCCGATAAAAAAATAGCTATTAAAGCCCAAATGGTAATTAATACATCTGGAAGGGTTCCAGCCATAGCTACTCTTAATTTAGAAAAAGGAAATGTAGCCTATACTAACGCGGGTATTAGTTATAATCACTTTATGCAAAACCCATTGAATAAAAATGTTTATTCCTGCGGCGATGTATCTGCCCACAGTAAACCCTTAGCACCATTATCTGGTATGGAGGCAAACATAGTAGCCGAAAATATTATAAATGGCAATACAAAAAAAATTGATACTCCTTTAGTGCCTTCAGTTGTATTTACTCTGCCAAATTTAGCTTCTGTAGGTCTTAATGAAGAAGAGGCCAAAAAGCGTTACAAAAACATAATAATTAATTATAAATCTGCTTCAGATTGGTATAATGCAAAACGCATTAATACAAAGGCTTATGCTTATAAGATATTGATGAATAAGCGTACTAATGAAATTGTTGGCGCACATTTATTGGGCCCACAAGCTGCAGAAACTATAAATTTATTTGCAATGGCTATAAGCAAAAAAATGACTGCAAATGATATAAAAGGGCTCGTATTTACTTATCCTTCTTGGTGTAATGATATTAAAGATATGTTGTAGTATGGAACCTAAAAAACAAACAGATAAGTTTAAGATTAACCATTTACCTAGTTTAGTGCTAGATACTTTTAAAGCTTGGAATGCCGATAACCCATTTCGTTTAAGTGCAGTGGTGGCATACTATGCAGTACTTTCAATGCCAGGTCTTTTAGTTATTATAATTAACCTAGTAGGTTTTTTTTGGGGCGTAGAAATTGTACAAGGGCAATTAACAGATGAGATTTCTAGTGTTCTGGGTAGGGATGCCGCTGCCTCAATTAAATCTATGATGCTTGATACACAAAATAAAGAAAAAAATACCATAGCTACTATACTTGGAATAGGGACTTTAATTTTTGGTGCTACGGGAGTATTTTATCATTTACAAATTTCTTTAAATCAAATTTGGGAAATAACATCAAATGATAAAATTAACTATAAAAAAATAGTGCTAGACCGTGCCCGAAGTTTTGCATTTATTTTAGTTATTGGTTTTTTATTGTTAATCAGTTTTTTGGTAACCGCAGCTATTTCTGCTCTAAACAGCTACATTAAAAGTACGTTACCAGATGTGTTGGTTTACATTGCCTTTGCGTTAGATTTTATTGTGTCTGTAGGCATTATAACGTTATTGTTCGCATTAATTTTTAAATATTTACCAGATGCTAAAATAAACTGGAAAACAGTTTGGATTGGTGCTTTAATAACATCAACGTTATTTGTTTTAGGAAAATCTTTACTGGGATTTTATTTTGGAACGGCTGATCCTGGTTCTACATATGGTGCAGCTGGAACAATAGTTTTAGTATTACTTTGGGTGTCTTATTCTTGTTTAATTCTTTTTTTCGGCGCAGAGTTTACATGGATATACGCTAAAAGATATGGCTTGGGTATTAAACGCAGCACAAAGGTTCTTGGGTAATTGGTTTTTTTTTTGAATTGCAAAACTAAGTTTAGAAACTAATTTTTGTGAAAGTTATATGTTGTTAAAAAAAATAGGCCATCTTAAAAAATTTAAGACAGCCTATTTACTATTAATCTAATGAATTGTTACAGGTTTTCAATTTCTTTTTTTAATTCTTCTTTTTTCTTTCCTGTTTTTTCTTGAAGATTGCCCAACATTTCGTCAAATTTACCTTCTGAATATTTTAAATCATTATCGGTTAAATCACCATATTTTTGCTTAAACTTGCCTTTAACCTGTTTCCACTTACCTTCTAATTGTTCTTTATTCATTTTGTTGTTATTAAATTAAATAATCAGTTAATTTTACAGTTGTAAATTACTGAAATAAAGATGTTTATGTTATCGTAAAAGCAATAATGTTTAATGCAATACATTAAAAAATACGTTTCAATAGTATTAATACTAAATCTGTTATATCTGTAAGTTTAATCTTTTAATGGCTTTGTTTGTTCTTGTTAAATAAAAAGCTTGTTAATTCAGGATTTTGTTTAATAATTTGTTTTTGTAGCATAGGTTCTAATAAATTGCACTATTGCGAAATATCCTTATTTTTAATGTAAGTATTTGTTTTTCATTAAGTTGTATTTTTTAGTATGATGAAATTTCAAGTAAAAAAAATCTTCAATACTAAATAAAATAGTATATCTTTATTCGGTTCAATTAAGTATGATTATTTGGGAATGAAACTTTTTGTGAAATACGACTTCGATACATTGTGTAAAAATTTTGTAAGTGAGCATTTAGATGCTTTGGATATTTCATACACCATCCACAGTGTTAATGAAGTAACTGTTAATGGCGATTTAAACGATAATAAGTATAAAACGCTTACTACGGCTTTACAAAAATATGGCATAGAAATATTAACCAATCAAAAATCAACGTTAGTAGAGCGAATAAAACATGCCATTGACTGCATGCTTAAGGATGAAAAAAGCAAACACTTAAAGTTATCTTCTTACTTAGCAGATACTTTAAATTATTCTTACACATACCTATCAACTGTGTTTTCTGAAAATACATATACATCTATAGAAAATTATGCAATTCTTAGAAAAGTAGATTTGGCTAAAGAGTTTATGTGCAATACCAATTTAACATTAACCGAGATTGCGTACCGTTTAAATTATAGTAGCGTAGCGCATTTATCTGGACAGTTTAAAAAAACCACAGGATTAACACCAAGTGCATTTATTAATATAATGAAGAAGAAGAAACAATATAAAATACAATAACTGTTAAAACAATACAAATGAGCACAACCCAACTTAATGTTGTTTTAGCAGATGACGACGAGGACGACAGAATGCTTTTTGTTGAAGCTATAGACGAGATATCTATAAAAACAGAACTGTCTTTATTTAACCACGGACAAGAGCTAATGGATTATCTCACCTTGCCTAATGCCTTAATGCCTAATTTGATATTTTTAGATTTAAACATGCCTATAAAAAATGGACTGCAGTGTTTAAAAGAAATACGAGAAAACCCTAAACTAAAAGACTTGTGTGTAGCAATATATTCAACATCTTCTTCGGAAAAAGATATTGAAGAAACTTTTTTAAATGGGGCAAACATTTACGTAAATAAGCCCCACAGTTTTAGTAAATTGCGAGATGTAGTAGAAAAAGTGTTACAGTTAAATTGGCAGTACCATACCTCTAACTTAAACAAAGACACCTTTCTATTTCGTATATAATACACATGGATCTTAAGCGCATATATAAGTCTTCAAAAACATATATAGTATTATTAATTATAGCAGTAGCTTTACTTTTGTTTACAACAAGTATGGCCTACAAGCAAATTATGCGCATGCAGGAATCTGCCGATATGGTTGCCCATACGCTTAGAGTTTATAATGCCATTGGCGATTTAACCTCACATTACTCCAAAGCCGATTCTGAGGAATTTAGAAATGAAATACTAAAAAACAAGGCCGCAAATAGCACTATTGCAGCTTATAAACAAGAGGGTAAAACGGTAATTAATAATTTGGAATTTCTTGTTAGCGATAACGAATCTCAACGTGCGCACCTAAAACCTCTAAAAGCGTTATTAAACTCACTTTACTCCCAACTTATAAATTTAGACTCGATTACTTACACTAGTAATGCAGTACCTTTTGAAATTAGGGAAAACCAAAAATCTAAAATAAACAAAACGCTATTTGATATTAGGGGCATTAAAAACAGAATGCAAAAGCAAGAGGAAAACCTACTGAAGAAAAGGGAAATAGTTTATAAATCCCATAAATCTACTGCGCCTATAGTGCTTTTAGTATTAGCGTTTTTTGCACTTTTTGTTTTTATCATTTCATTTTACAAAATATATCTTAATAAATTAGAGATTAGAAAGTCTGAATTCTTTTTAAAAACGGTACTAAATACAACAGATAATATTGTAAACTATTATGAACCCATATTTGATGCCCACAACAGTAACCATATTAAAGATTTTAAAATTGTATTTGCCAACAACCGTAATTACGATTACTTAGGATTACAACCTAAGGCTATTACAGGAAAAACATTTACAGAAACGTTTCCGTTTTTAGTAGATAATGGCGATTTTGATAAGTTGGTGAAAAGTTATAAGGAAAACCAAAAAGTTGAGCTAGATAGAGGGGTAATTGTAAAAAATAAAAAAATGTGGTTTTATACCTTGGTAACTCCTTTACTAAATGGTATACTTATTACTTCCAGAAACGCTACATACGAGGAAAAAACAAAAGCAGCACAACTTGAATTAAAAAAACGTTTAGAAAAACAAAATCTAGAATTACTTGATAACAGAGCATTTTTAGGGAACCTATTTAAAAGTATCTCTCATGTAGTAATGCATTTTAAAAGTATAAGAGACAAGAACAACGCTATTATAGATTTTGAGATTTTATTTGTAAACGATAAAATAAACCCTATAACCAGCGATATTCCAAGTGAAATAAAAAATAAAAAAACATCTGAAATATTTCCTGGTATTTTTAATAATGGTGTGTTTGAGAATTTAGTGCAGGCCATAGAAACCAAAACACCAATAACTTATGAAGTACCATATTACGAAAATGGTTATGAGCAATGGTTTAAGGCTACAGCAATTAAACTAGGTGATGGTGTAACTGTAACTACTGTAGATATTACAGAAGAGAAGAAAAGATCAGACCAGTTAATACAACTTAACGAAAGGCTTTCTGTGCAAAATACAATTTTTGCAGATGCTGAAATATTAGCTGCCACAGGAAGCTATATATGGGATATAGATGATGATGTTTCAGAACTATCTGATAATTATTACAGGTTATTGGGCTGCGAGCCTAATGAATTTAAATTATCATTTAAAACCTATAGAAGTTTTATTCACCCTGACGATTTGCAGGAATACGACAAAAAAGGACTGGAGATTGCAAAAAACAAGAGAATAGAAGAACATACATACCGTATTATTACAAAACAAGGGAACGTTAAGTATTTAAAAACTAACGGACAGTTTATTAAAAAGAATAATAAAACAGTGGTAGTTGGTGTAGTACAAGATGTTACAGCTGTTGTAGAGTTTGAAAATAAGCTAAAACAATCTAACGATAACTTAAAATTTCAAAACACCTTTTTAGAAGATGCAGAAGTATTAGGGAAAATGGGGAGTTTTAGAGTAAATACTACAAATAATAGTTCTGAGATTTCAGATAATATATATAGAATGTTAGACTGTAAACCACATGAGTTTGCACCCACGCCCAAGGCGTATTTTACATTTGTACACCCTGATGACTTATCAAATTTTAAAAAGAATATTAATAAAATTTTAGTTTCCAAAACGTTTAAGCCTTTTAGGTGCAGGATAATTACCAAAAACGAAACGGTTAAATATTTTAAATTCACCGGCCATTTCGATACCTATAATGACGATGAATATCTTTTTGGTTTAATACAAGATGTAACAGACGATATAAAGGCCGAAGCGTTTTTAAAATTAAAAAATCGCGAGTTAACCCGTTCTAATGCAGAGTTGGAATCGTTTAACCGAGTAGCAAGTCACGATTTACAAGAACCATTACGCAAGTTACAATTATTTGTGTCGAGAATAGAGGATAGGGAAGGCGACCAACTTTCAGAAAAAGGAACAGTTTATTTCGGTAAGATAAAGAATGCCGTTACGCGCATGCAAGCTCTTATCTCTAACTTGTTAACTTACTCTAGAATAGATAGCACTAAAAAAGACTTCGAGAAAGTAAATCTTAACCAAGCCTTAGATAAAGTAAAAGACGATTTAGCCGATAGAATAAAAGAAGCCAATGCATCCATAATTGCAGATAAATTGCCAAAAATAAAGGGTGTTGTTTTTCAAGTAGAACAATTGTTTACCAATATATTATCTAATGCACTTAAATATAAGAGTACCAATAAAGCTCCTAAAGTGCAAATAGTATATAAGAAGGTATCTGCATCAGAGCTTCCAAAGCATATCATAAAGGAAAGTAAAAAATACCACAGAATTTCTTTTATTGATAATGGTATTGGGTTTGATACTAAATACTCTAAAAAGATATTTGAGGTATTTCAGCGTTTGCACCAAAAAACAGAATATTCGGGTACGGGTATAGGTTTGGCAATTTGTGAAAAAATTGTAGAAAACCACAACGGATATATTTTTGCCAAAGGAGAGGTGGGTGTGGGCTCAGAATTTGTTGTTTATTTTCCAGCATAAATTAAAGACTCTCCACAAATTTAAAGCGTCTAGTATTTTAATTTTTCAACCTTGGTATACTTCTAATTATTTACGAGCATACACTATAATTTAATTGTTAATACTATTTATAATCTTGTATGTACATAAAAAACTGTGTTTTTTCAAGATAACTAGTTCATTAATTTTCTAAAAAAGCCTTCTTTTCATAAGGTTTTTAAACATATTGTTAGCAAATTGTGTTTTTTTTAACACTTCTTCACCTAAAAACTAAAGTTTTATAACACAAAGACATAATTCTGTAACACTTTTTGCGCTAATCGGTATGATATTTACACTATAGTTAAAAGAGCGCTTCTTAAATCATTAACCTTAACTATAAATATTATGAAACATAGCATAAAATTAGAATCGAGACAATTTGCAAGGGTTGGCAAATCTATACCAAAGACTTCTAATATAAAGAAGGCTAAAACTTTTTTTAATAGTGTTTTTTCAAAGCTTTTATTTAATAAGCCAAAACTTTTAAACAAAGCCACAGACAGCTAATTTTTAATTATCTCTCAATGTTAAGAATAGAGTACATTATTATTTTGTTATGCTTAATAGGATGGGTTATAGGATTTTTTTTCTACGAATTAGGATTATTAATCCATTTATTACTGGTATTGGCAGCCATAATAGCCATAGTAAAAGTATTAAGCATAAAAAATGATTTTAAGTAAACCGAATAGAACGAATAGAGTACAACAATAAAAATAAAACCAAACATATGAAAACGACAAATTTGAATACAAATACTATTGAAGCTATGTTTAAACAACTAAAATTTAATTTTGGTGGTACTATTACAAAAGCATCCAAAGAGTATATTTTAGATATTAAAAACGAAATTGGTAACGGTAATATTAAAGGTATTGCTCTTCAAGGCGGTATATCTTATATTGAGTTTGATATGGCTTTTTCTGATGACGTTGTAGTATCGGTAGATACACCAAATAAAAACCCAATATATTTTGCGTACTGTTCAGAGGGGAGTCTTGGTCATAGTTTTGGTGCAAATGAAAAGCAAAGAACTTTAGAAAATTTTCAAACGGGTATTTTAACTAGCCAATTAGGTGATGTAAACAAATTGTACTTTAATAAAAACGAACGTTCTAAAATCACATTAATTTCGGTGCAAACTAGTAATAGAACTAAGGCTAACGGAAAAGATAATTTAAAAGGTAAGCTACTGGATACATTTTTTAATGAAGATGCTAAAGAAAACTTTGTGTACATAGGTTCACAAAATTTAAAGATTGCCGAAAAAATACAACAGCTAAATGCCATTAAGCAAAAAGGTATAGTTAGAAGTCTTTTAGTACAAGGTTTGGTTCATGTTATTTTAGCTTTAGAAATACAGCAACATGCCGAAGATAAACACAGGCAAATTCCTATAGGTTCCTTAACTATGCGGGATATGGAACTTATAAAAAAAGCATCACAGTTCGTAAAAAATAACTATCACAAACAATTATCAATACCAGTATTATGTTTAGAGTTTGGTATTTCACCATCTAAGCTACAAGAAGGTTTTAAAGGAATGCATGGGCGTACTGTTGCAGAATATATTAGAGAAGTAAGGGTTTTAAAGGCCGAAGAACTTATAAAAACCACCGATTTAAATATTTCTGAAATTGTATATAGTATAGGTTTCTCAAGTAGAAGTTACTTTTCAAAAATATTTAAGGAAAAATATAACTGTAACCCAAAAGATTATAAGGATGCCCAAAAAGTATCACCAATTTCAGCATAAAAGTAATAACTCAAATTATGTATTGTAAATCATTAATAATGATTGAGGAAGCTAAAACGGATGTTTTATTGTAATTGGTATACAATATACTTTAAAGCTACTGTAATAAAAATTTAAGGGTAAAAAGCATAGATTTATAATCTATAATAGGGAGTTATTAATTAGGAAAATCCGTCTGTATTTAGGCGGATTTTTTTCTTATAATTAAAAATAATGCTCATCATTTTTAAATAAGCAAGCTGTAAAAGCTTTAAGGCCTTAGTTTAGAAGTGTCCAAAACATAGATTTCTTCCTTTTTAGACTAACCAGAATTTTTGCTTAACCACAATAGTTGTAATAGATCCAAGATAATTCCGATGCTTAGTTTTTTTAGCAAATATCAAACTATACTTTCAATTTGCACACAACTTTTGAGATTGATCCCCCAAATATCCTAAGTTCACATTTTAACCTAAAATAAAAAAACCTTGTTAATTTTAAATTAACAAGGTTTTGTTTTAAATAATTTTTGTGACCGGGCTGGGGCTCGAACCCAGGACCCTCTCCTTAAAAGGGAGATGCTCTACCAACTGAGCTACCCGGTCATTTTTTATACTAACCAATTGTCGTTAGCGGGTGCAAATATATAATGTTTAATTAATAAAACAATACTTTTTTTATATAATTTTTTGTTTTTTTGCATCGCAATAATCTATGTTTTTAATAATCAATTAATAGCGATAAAATGATAATAGTTTTAATAGGATATATGGGATCGGGCAAATCTTCAGTTGGTAAGATTCTGGCAAAGAAATTAAACTATAATTTAATTGATTTAGATGATTTTATTGAAGCTAAAGAGAATGCAACCGTAAGCGAAATCTTTAAAACTAAAGGAGAAATCTATTTTAGAAAAAAAGAAACCGAGTATTTAAAAGCACTTTTGCAGTTAAAGGAAAACACCATTTTATCTTTAGGAGGAGGCACCCCTTGTTATGGTAACAATATGGATGTTATTTTAAATACAGAACATGCAACCTCTATTTATTTAAAAGGTTCTTTATCATTTTTATCAAAAAAGCTATTTAAAAAGAAAGCAAAACGTCCTTTAATAGCGCATATAGAAACAGAAACATTATTAAAAGATTTTATAGCAAAACATTTATTTGAGCGTTCTCAATTCTACAATAAGGCTCAAATACATATTGTAACCGACCATAAAGAAAAATCAGAGATTGTAGAAGATATTATCTTAGCATTATTCTAAGACTACTTGGTGTGCCTTTCCTTTAAAATCTACCTCTACATGCTCGTGTAGCGATGTAGATAGGGAAATACCTTTAAAATCTGCTTTTACAGGATATTTTTTATGGTTTCTATTTACCAAAACAGCAGTTTTAAACTGTTTTAAGGGTACGTTTAAAAAATGTTTTACACTGTATATTAACGTAGTTCCAGAATTTAAAACATCGTCAACCAATACAACAGATTTATTGGTGTACTCCTCTGGGCTTAAGGATGTTGATATTTCTGAAAGCGGATTTTTTTTGTCAATAATAACTTTGCAGAGTACAGGTGTAATGTCAGATATTTTTTCAAGAACAGCCTTTAGTTTTTTAGCAAAAACAAAACCATTATTACCAATACCGGCAATAATAACTTCAGGTTCATCAACATTGCTTTCATAAATTTGAAACGCAATACGTCTTATTTTATGCTGAATTTCTTTGTGATTTAAAATTACATTATCCTTTAAGTCCATGCGCTTATTATTAACAATAAAAGTTTAAAATTAATCATTTTCATCTTTAAAATCATCAATATCTCGCCTATCTTTTTTGGTGGGTCTGCCCGAACCTTTTTTCCTGTAATAATCTTTAGAATATTTTAGCAGTTCCTGGGCTTCAAACTGTGCTTTAGGCGTGGTATCGGTCCTATAAATGTCTACAAGTTTTGCCGAAACCCGGTTTGGAGGAATATCGTTCACTGTTAACTGATAATTTATCTGGTTTTTACGCAGTTCTATTTTATCGGTAGCATAAACTTCCCTACTAGGTTTAACCACATCGCCATTTACTTTTATATGTCCTTTTTTGCAGGCAGTAGTAGCTAAGGTTCTGGTTTTATAGTACCTTACACACCACAAATATTTATCAATACGCATACAATTATTGTAAAAACTAACGTTAATGTTCTTGCACAAGATTGTATTAAAATTGTATCTTGCGGCTCAAAAATAAGCAATAATGAGTTTAAGAAAAATTGGTTTTTTAGTATTATGCATTACACTTGGTTTTTTTTCCTGTAATAATGATGATGATAGTACTGATATTCCTGAAGTTGTTATAAGAGATAGGGCAGAGCAACAAATAGCAGATAACGATTCTATAATTAATTACCTATCTACACATTTTTATAACAAGAGTGCTTTTGAAGGTAATTCTAATCCAAAAATAGCAGATTTGGTGATAACCGAAATTACAGATGAAGTTATTACTAGCGATGCAGATTCTTTACTTATAAATGCCGTTGGTAATCCTATATCTTTGGTTTTTGCAGAAACCGACTACGAATATTATATCTTAAATTTAAACCAAGGTAATGGGTCTAAATCACCAAATTTTTGTGATAATGTTTTTGTTACTTACGAAGGATTTACTCTAGACGATGAGGTGTTTGATAGTGCCGTTACACCTGTGGAGTTTGATTTAACATCGTTAATACCTGCTTGGAGGAAAGTATTGCCGCAGTTTAAAATAGCTGAAAATTTTGTTGAAAATAGTGATGGTACTGTAAATTACTTAAATCACGGTACCGGAGTTATGTTTATACCTTCTGGGTTAGGTTATTTTTCAAGTACAACAACAGGGATTTCAGCATATTCTCCGTTAGTTTTTAAGTTTGAGTTGTTACAAAGTACCATAAACGATCATGATGCTGATGGTATACCTTCTTATTTAGAGGATTTAAACAATGATGGAGAGTTTATAGTGAATTTTGATGATTTAACAGATGAAACGGATGATGATACTGATGGGAATGGTATTCCAGATTATTTTGATAATGACGACGATGGCGATGGCGTATTAACCATTAATGAGGATTTTAATAATGATGGCGACCCAACTAATGATATTGGCCCAAATGGGATACCAAGATATTTAGATCCTGAAGCTACAGAATCTAACGTGTAAACTAAAAGCTCACCAATGGTGAGCCTTTTTGTTTGTTCTACATTATTTATCTAGCTAAAGTTTACTACACTTAAATTTTATTGCGGTTACTTTAGTTTTAATAAATGCTTTAGCAATAAGTAGTCAATGTGTTATTCATTGTTGGGTATTTAGTTGTTTTTACCAAATAATTTAGTAACCCAACAGTCATTTTTTTAGTTTTACAGCACTAAAGACAAACTTAAAATCAATTGGTCTGGTCTTGTATCCAATCTACTTTCTACACCGCCTATATTGTTGTTAATAAATGTAGCTTCATTATTACTAAAACCACGTTCGTACCTTAAATCGATACCTAACTTATTTAAATTTAAACCAATTCCAAAGTTTAAACCTACAGAAAAATCATTTTCTATATCATTTATGTTTATATTATTAAATTCAGAATCTAGTATATATTGAAAAGAAGGCCCACCAAAAACACTTATTGGTCCTATTACTTTAATACCAACTAAAACAGGTAAATCTAGCTTACTCATTTCAAAAGCGTCACTATTATAATCACTTTTAGTTTTAGTATAAACCAATTCAGGTCTTAAGTATATATCTTTTCCAATTTTACCAAAAACACCAACATGGTAGCCAATATTTCTATCTGGATTTTCTGCATTAGAACCTATAGATTCAAAGTAATCTCCATTACCACTATAGTTTAATCCGCCTTTTAAGCCAAAACCGGTAGCGGTTTGGGAAAAAGCAACTGTTGAGAATAGTACCGTTAAAGCGGTAAATAACATTAATTTCTTCATAATATTCGTTTTTAGATTTGATTTACAATAACAAAAACGTTGCCAAACGTTAATTATTTTTAATTGTAACAAATTATAAATAAAAAAGTTCTGCTAATTTAATTAACAGAACTTTTATGAAATAACGCTTAAAGCTAAAAATGTAACGCTTTTACTTTCTAGACATAACCTTTTTAGCCTTACTAATTATTGCGGCACTATTCAGTCCGTATTTTTCCATTAATTGCGCTGGAGTTCCAGATTCGCCAAAGGTATCATTAGTACCAACAAATTCTTGAGGTACAGGATTATTTGTAGCCAATACTCGTGCAACACTTTCTCCTAAGCCACCTAAAATATTGTGTTCTTCGGCTGTAACAATGCATCCTGTTTTAGCTACAGATTCTAAAATAGCAGCATCATCTAAAGGTTTAATAGTGTGTATGTTAATAACTTCGGCTGTTATGCCTTGTTCGTGTAACGCTTTTGATGCTTCTAGGGCTTCCCAAACTAAATGGCCGGTAGCAACAATAGTTACATCGTTACCCTCGGTAAACTTTATAGCTTTACCAATTTCAAACTTTTGATTTTCTGGTGTGAAAATAGGAACCGATGGTCTACCAAATCGTAAATAAACAGGACCTTGGTGTTCTGCAATGGCTATGGTAGCTGCTTTGGTTTGGTTGTAATCGCATGGATTAATCACCGTCATTCCCGGCAACATTTTCATCATACCAATATCTTCAAGTATTTGGTGGGTAGCACCGTCTTCACCTAAAGTTAAACCCGCATGCGATGCGCATATTTTTACATTCTTACCAGAATAGGCAATAGATTGACGAATTTGATCGTAAACCCTACCTGTAGAAAAGTTTGCAAAAGTTCCTGTGAATGGTATTTTACCGCCAATAGTTAAACCAGCAGCAATACCCATCATATTGGCTTCAGCTATACCTATTTGGAAAAAACGCTCTGGGTTTTCCTTAATAAAGTCGTTCATTTTTAAAGAGCCAATTAAGTCTGCACAAAGTGCTACTACATTAGGGTTGGTTCTACCAAGTTCTGTTAAACCAGCTCCAAAACCACTTCTTGTATCTTTTTTTTCAGTGTATGTATATGTTTTCATAAGTCTCCCTAATCACGCTTTAAGTGTGATTTTATATGGGTTGTATTTTAAAGTTTGTGTTTTTCATTGTTTTATCATTCTTCCCCTTGGGGAAGTTAGAAGGGGCTTTTAATAATCGCCTAGGGTTTCAGGGTTTTGTGCTAAGCCTTCAGCTAATTGTTCGTCGTTTGGTGCTTTACCATGCCATGCGTGGGTATGCATCATAAAATCAACACCATTCCCCATAACCGTTTTTAATAAAACACAAACAGGTTTTCCTTTTCCAGTTTCGGCTTTAGCTTTTGCCATTCCAGATAAAACAGCTTCTAAATTATTACCGTCTTCAATTTCTAAAACAGTCCATCCAAAAGCTTCAAATTTAGCTTTAATGTCTCCCATAGGTAATACATCATCGGTAGCACCATCAATTTGCTGTCCGTTTAAATCTACGGTAGAAATTAAGTTGTCTACTTTTTTTCCAGCAGCATACATAATGGCTTCCCAGTTTTGGCCTTCTTGTAGCTCTCCGTCTCCATGTAGCGAGTACACAAGTTTATCGTCATTATTTAATTTTTTAGCTTGTGCTGCACCAATAGCAACCGACATGCCTTGGCCCAAAGAACCAGAGGCAATACGAACTCCAGGAAGCCCTTCATGCGTAGTAGGGTGCCCTTGCAAACGCGAATCTATAAGTCTAAATGTATTTAATTCTTCTACAGGAAAATAACCAGCTCTAGCCAATACACTGTAGTACACGGGCGAAATGTGTCCGTTAGATAGGAAGAACAAATCTTCCCCAATTCCGTCCATATCAAATGTGTCTTTTCTATCCATTATTTCGTTGTAAAGAGCAACGAAAAATTCTGTACATCCTAAAGAACCTCCTGGGTGACCAGAATTCACCTTATGTACCTGTCTTAAGATATCTCTTCGTACTTGGGTACAAATATCTTCTAAGTGTTTAATGTTTGGCATGTTTTATGATTATGTTTTGCGCCACAAAAATAGAGGAATAAGATAGTTTTACAAACTAATAATGTGCTATTTTATATAAATTTACTTAAAGATTTAAGTAGATTCAATAAGTTTATTTTTTTTGATTTAAAATATGTAGGTTTGCTCACTTGTTTTTATGTGTATGAAATTTGAATTAAAGAAAAAAGACGCCCAAAGTAAGGCAAGAGCAGCAAAAATTACAACCGATCATGGTGTTATTGAAACTCCAATATTTATGCCCGTTGGAACTGTTGCAAGTGTAAAAGGTGTGCACCAACGCGAACTTAAAAATGATATTAATCCAGACATTATTCTAGGAAACACCTATCATTTATACTTAAGGCCCCAAACTAAAATTTTAGAACAAGCAGGTGGTTTACATAAATTTATGAATTGGGATAGAAATATTTTAACCGATTCTGGAGGTTACCAAGTGTATTCCCTTTCAGCAAATAGAAAGATTAAGGAAGAGGGCGTAAAATTTAAATCGCACATAGACGGAAGTTACCATACATTTACACCAGAAAATGTAATGGAAATTCAACGCAGTATTGGTGCCGATATAATTATGGCGTTCGATGAGTGTACGCCTTATCCTTGCGATTATAATTATGCGAAACGCTCAATGCACATGACGCATCGTTGGTTAGATAGATGTATTAACCATTTAGAAAAAACACCGCTTAAATACGATTATAATCAGGCTTTTTTTCCAATAGTTCAAGGTAGTACCTATAAAGATTTAAGAATACAATCTGCCGAATATATTGCCAATGCAGGCGCAGTAGGTAATGCAATAGGAGGATTGTCGGTAGGAGAACCAGCAGAAGAAATGTATGCCATGACAGAGGTGGTTTGCAACGTTTTACCCGAAGATAAACCACGATATTTAATGGGCGTTGGTACACCAATCAATATTTTAGAAAATATTGCGTTAGGTATTGATATGTTTGATTGCGTAATGCCAACTCGAAATGCCAGAAATGGCATGTTGTTTACGGCTTATGGTACTATAAACATTAAAAATAAAAAATGGGAAAACGATTTTTCCCCTATTGATGAAATGGCAATTACTTTTGTAGATACAGAATACAGTAAAGCCTATTTAAAACATTTGTTCTCTGTAAACGAACTTTTAGGAAAACAAATTGCAACCATACATAATTTAGGCTTTTACCTTTGGTTGGTTCGTGAGGCAAGAAAGCATATTTTAGCCGGAGATTTTGCTGAGTGGAAAAACAAAATGGTAAAGCAAATGGATAATAGGCTTTAACTAAAAAACACGAGTAATACCTTTTTTAAAAGGCTACTAAAGAATGAAAATATTAGATTGGTACATATTAAAACGTTATTTATTTACATTTTTAATGATGTTACTACTGTTTATTCCTATTGGAATTACAGTGAACCTTGCAGAAAAAATAGGAAAGATACTAGATAACGATGTGCCATTTGATGAGGTTGCACTCTTTTACCTAGACTTTACTATTTATTTTGCAAACCTGCTTTTTCCTCTGTTTTTATTCTTATCTGTAATTTGGTTTACCTCCAAACTGGCTAATAATACCGAAATTATTGCTTTTTTAAGTTCTGGAGTATCATTTTCAAGATTTCTTAAGCCTTACATGTACGGTGCTACTATAACTGCGCTTTTCGCTCTTTTTTTAGGTATGTTTTTAGCACCAGAGGCAAGTAAAGGCTTTAATGAATTCGATTATAAATACTTTAAACAAGGGAGGAGTGCTGTAGATAATAAAAATGTTTACAGGCAAATTAATGATAACGATTTTATTTATGTAAGCAGCTACGATTCTAAGAATAAATTAGGACAGAATTTTACTTTAGAACATTTAGAAAATAACGAGTTAGTATACAAAATAAGCGCTAAAAGTATCAGGTATATAGACAAAGATACCACCTACAGATTAATTGATTATGTAAAACGACAAGTAGGTGCGTTGGGTGATACTTTAGAAATTGAAAGGCGAAAAGATACCTTGTTTTCTTTTGAAGCAGAAGATCTTACACCTGTTATCTATATCGCAGAAACATTGTCTTACCCAGAGTTAACTAATTTTATTAAGAAAGAAGAGGCGAGGGGCTCCTCTAATATTGGGCGCTATAAGTTGGTGCTGTACAGAAAGTGGAGTTTACCAGTTTCCATTTTTATTTTAACCATTATAGCAGTTGCCGTATCGTCTATAAAGCGAAGAGGCGGTATGGGAGTAAACTTGGCACTTGGTATATGTATCGCCATGATATTTGTGTTTTTCGATAAAATATTTGGAGTTATGGCACAACAATCCAACTTTCCTCCGGTTATAGCGGTGTGGTTTCCTAATTTCATTTTTGGTATTTTAGCTCTATATCTTCTATATAATGCTAAGCGATAAACTCAAAAACTATTTGCATTTACATCTTTTGGTGTTTATAGCTGGCTTTACGGCTATTTTAGGTAAGGAAATTTCTATCTCTGCAATTCCATTAGTGTGGTTTCGTATGTCTATGGCAGCAGTTTTAATGTTGTTGTTTATAAAAGTAAGAGGTATAAAATTATCAATAGATTTAAGGTCTCTCATAAGGCTATCTATTGCTGGTATAATTATAGCTTTACACTGGATAACCTTTTTTGCAGCCATAGATGCAGCCAACATATCCATAGCCTTAGCTATGTTTTCAACTGGAGCCTTTTTTGCATCTATTATAGAGCCCATATTCTACAAGAGAAAAATTATAGGCTACGAAATGGTATTTGGTGTATTGGTAATTACGGGAGTTTTCATCATCACTCAAGGCGAAATAAAATATATTACAGGTATTTTACTAGGTGTATCGTCAGCATTTTTTTCATCTTTATTTGCGGTATTAAACGGTGTTTTTCTTAAACAACATTCTGCAACGGTTATTTCCTTTTACGAATTTATAAGTGGAGTGCTATTTATTTCAATATTCATATTGTGTTTCGAGGAAGGGTTTTCATCTAATTTTTTTAAATTAAGTTCTAAAGATTTTTGGTATTTATTTTTATTAGCTTCTGTATGTACAGCCTATGCTTTTATTGCCGCAGTTTATGTAATGAAGCTTATAAGTCCTTACACAGTGGTACTTACCTATAACCTGGAACCTATTTATGGTATTTTAATTGCTATAATGTTGTATCCAGAGAGCGAAAAAATGAGTACAGCTTTTTATTATGGTGCTACAATTATTATAGGAACTGTATTGTTAAATGGTGTTTTAAAAAACAAACATGCGTTTAAAAGAAAACAAATACCTTGATTTCTAAAATTGAAACAAAATAATTTGCTTAGTTTTGTATGCTAACTTAAAACTGAATTAAATTCCTATGGAATATTTAGAATTTGAATTACCTATTAAAGAACTCGAAGACCAACTTCAAAAATGTAGAATTATTGGAGAAGAAAGTGAAGTTGATGTTACGGAAACCTGTGGGCAAATAGAAGAAAAGTTAAAAAAAACGACCACTGATATTTACAAAAACCTAACGCCATGGCAGCGTGTTCAGTTATCCAGACATCCTAACAGGCCTTATACCTTAGATTATATAAATGCCATTTGTGGCGATAGTTTTTTAGAGCTTCATGGAGACAGAAACTTTAAGGACGACAAAGCAATGATTGGCGGTTTAGGTAAAATAGGCGACCAAAGTTATATGTTTATTGGCCAACAAAAGGGCTACAATACAAAAACAAGGCAGTACAGAAATTTTGGTATGGCAAACCCCGAAGGTTACCGTAAAGCATTACGATTAATGAAGTCTGCTGAAAAATTTGGTATTCCAATTGTAACACTATTGGATACTCCAGGAGCTTACCCAGGGCTAGAGGCTGAGGAGCGCGGACAAGGCGAAGCCATAGCAAGAAATATTTTAGAGATGACACGTCTTAAAGTGCCTATAATCACCATTATAATCGGCGAAGGTGCATCGGGCGGTGCCTTAGGTATTGGTGTAGGCGATAGGGTGTTAATGTTAGAAAACACCTGGTACTCGGTTATTTCACCAGAGTCTTGCTCATCTATTCTATGGCGCAGTTGGGAATATAAAGAAACTGCTGCAGAAGCACTTAAATTAACAGCAACTGATATGAAAAAGTTAAAGTTAATAGACGGTATCATTAAAGAGCCTCTAGGTGGCGCTCATAGAGATAGAGATAAAACCTTTAAAACCGTTACAACAGCCATAGAAAAACATTTTGGCGAGTTAAAAAACTTATCACCAACAGATTTGGTAAACCAACGTATGGAAAAATATTCTAACATGGGAGTATTCAAAGGGTAACTCCTTTATAACCAAAAGCTAAAAAATCTGAAGTTTTTGCTTCAGGTTTTTTTTATGGTTATTCACAATAGAATTAAGTTATTAACAGTTATTTTGTTAAAGAAGCGTTCACAACCAAAACAGCATTTGTAAAAAAGAAACGCATTTATTATCTATTTTCGTAGCTATGAAACAACCAAACCAAATAACAGGATATAAAGTAGATAAAAGTACGCTTATCAATCTTGAGAGAGGAAAAATACCACCGCAAGCAATTGATTTAGAGGAGGTTGTACTTGGAGCGATGATGATTGATAAAAAAGGGGTAGATGAAGTAATTGATATTTTAAGTCCAGATGCATTTTACAAAGAAGCCCATCAACTTATATTCGAAGCTATTTTTCAGTTATTTGAAGGCAGTGAGCCTGTAGACTTATTAACCGTTTCTACACAATTAAAGAAAAACGCAAAACTAGAATTAGTAGGAGGCGATTTTTACCTTATTTCACTAACCCAGAAAGTATCTTCTTCTGCACATATCGAGTTTCATGCCCGCATTATACTTCAAAAGTTTATACAGCGAAGTTTAATAAAAATTTCAAACGAAATTATTGAAGACTCCTATGATGAAACCAAAGATGTTTTCGATTTGTTAGACAAAGCAGAATCTAAACTCTACGAGGTTACTCAAGGTAACATAAAAAAATCTAGTGAAACGGCTCAGGAGTTGGTAATTCAAGCCAAAAAGAAAATAGAGGAAATTTCTAATAAAGAGGGATTAAGTGGTATTCCAACAGGATTTCATAAGCTAGACAAATTAACTTCTGGTTGGCAACCCTCCGATTTAATTATTGTAGCAGCAAGACCTGGTATGGGTAAAACGGCTCTTACGCTCTCTATGGCCAGAAACATTGCTGTAGACCAAAATATTCCAGTAGCCTTTTTCTCTTTAGAGATGGCTTCTGTTCAGTTAATTACCCGTTTAATTTCTAGTGAGACTGGTTTGTCTTCAGAGAAATTAAGAACAGGGAAGCTGGAAAAGCATGAGTGGGAACAACTTAACGTGAAAGTTAAAGATCTTGAAAAAGCCCCCTTATTTATAGACGATACACCATCGCTTTCCATTTTCGATTTAAGGGCAAAAGCGCGCCGTTTATCTTCGCAGCACGGTATTAAACTCATTATGATTGATTATTTACAGTTAATGACAGGTGGTAGCAGTCATGCAGGAAACCGTGAGCAAGAAATATCCATGATTTCTAGAAACTTAAAGGCCTTAGCTAAAGAATTGAATGTTCCTGTAATTGCGTTATCACAATTATCGCGTGCTGTTGAAACGCGTGGAGGCAGTAAAAGACCGCTGCTATCAGATTTACGTGAATCTGGTGCAATTGAGCAAGATGCAGATATTGTAAGCTTTATTTATAGGCCCGAATATTATAAAATTGATGAATGGGACGATGAAGAACGCTCTCCAACCGAAGGACAAGCCGAATTTATTATTGCAAAGCATAGAAATGGTGGTTTGGAAAACATCCGATTGAAGTTTATTGGTCATTTAGGTAAGTTTGATAACCTTGATGATTTTGATTCACCATTTGAGTTTCATAGTAAAATGAATGCAGCTGCCAATGACGACACTTTTAAAACCGATGGGTTTACAGCAAGTCCAGACCAAGCATTTGGTAGTTCCTTTAATAATGAAGACGATGATAACGATGTGCCTTTTTAACATTTGGTTAGTTACTTAAGGCTGTTTTTTTCTTTATCTTTCGGCTTATGAAAAAGCTTTTATTTTTTTTACTAATACTTTTTTTTAGCATTAAAACATATGCTTCGTATGTTTTAATTCCTATGGATGCCGAAAGTCAAAAAAACCATTTAAAGGCTTATGGTATAACGTTTTGGACTTTAGAAAAACAATTAAAAGTAAAGTGGCTGCTTAACTACAGAGGTGGTTCTTTTTTGTTGCCAGATACTGAGGCTATTCAACAAGAATGTCAAATTCGTGGGGTATCTTTTGAAGTAATTTCCAATGCAAAAGCAGAAAGTATTTTAGAGGAAATAGCAAGCCCTAGCCAAAATATGGAAGCTGTGGTTTTAGAGAAAGCACCAAAAATAGCAGTTTACACGCCAAAAGGAAAACTGCCTTGGGACGATGCGGTTACCATGGTATTAAAGTATGCCGAAATACCATACGAAACTGTTTATGATGAGGAAGTTTTAAATGATGGGCTTTTATTATTTGATTGGTTGCACTTACACCACGAAGATTTTACGGGCCAGTATGGAAAATTTTATGGTATGTACCGTTCCTCATCTTGGTATATTCAAGAAAAGAAAGATGCAGAGGCTTTGGCAACAAAACTTGGTTATAGTAAAGTCTCTAAAGCTAAACTAGATGTAGCATTAAAAATACGCAATTATGTTTTAGGTGGAGGTTTTATGTTTGCCATGTGCAGTGCAACTGATAGTTTTGATATTGCTTTAGCCGCAGAAGGTGTAGATATTTGCGAACCAATGTTTGATGGCGATGGTAGCGATCCTGCTTACCAAAATAAAATAGATTTTAATAAAACGTTTGCCTTTACAAACTTTCTGCTAGAAACTAGTCCGAAGGTTTACGAGTTTTCGTCTATAGATACCACACGTAAACGCACAATATCTAAAACAACAGATTATTTTTCCCTTATGGAATTTTCTGCAAAGTGGGATCCTATTCCAACTATGTTGTGCCAAAACCATACAGCTTTAGTTAAGGGGTTTATGGGACAAACTACAGCTTTTACTAGAGACGAGATAAAGTCTAACGTATTGGTTATGGGAGAGAATAAAACCAACGGAGAAGCTAAATACATTCACGGTATTAAGGGTAAAGGCTTTTTTACATTTTATGGCGGGCACGATCCTGAAGATTATCAACACCGTGTTGGTGACGCTAAAACAGAATTAGATTTGCATCCTACATCACCAGGTTATCGTTTAATTTTAAATAACGTGTTATTTCCGGCGGCTAAGAAAAAGAAACAAAAAACTTAATTACTTTCTACAACTATTTTGCGTTTAAAGGTATAAATAAAACCATCGGAACTGGTTTCACCCGTAGACTTTATATTTTGGTTCATTATTAAGTCTTGTTCAGTGGGAGTTACTACCCCAGCAAATTCATTACCATCTACAAACAGTATAGATTGATTATCGTAAACAGGAATAGAAACAGGATACGTTCCGGTATCAAGACCGTCTTCTAATGTATCATCTGTATTGTTATTTTCAACTTCAAGATTACCATTTCCAACAAAATCTACACTAAAAACCCAAATTATGGTATCTGCTTCAAAATCAATATCAATCCCGTCAACACCACCAGATACATTCGTTAAATGCCATTGGTAAATCTGTAGCTCTTGTTGTTGATTTAGTGCGTCTAAATCATCATCGTTATTTACATTGCAGCTTGTTAAAAAAAATAGAGCTACAATAGGAATTAAAAACTTAAATTTCATTCTAATAAGGTATTGAATTTTATTTTATAGATGATAAAAATGGATAAAGGTTGCGTACTAAATTAAAATTTATGAGTTAATAACTAATTTATTTTTTTCTTTTAAGAGTTCCTCAAGCACAAGCTCTACACCCAAATCGTTATTGCTTTTTGTTTTAAATCTAGCTACAGACTTTACTAATGGGTGCGCATTTTCCATAGCAAAACTAAAATAAGCATTTTCTAGCATTTCTAAATCGTTGTTATAATCTCCAAACGCCATAGTTTCTTCTTTGCTAATATTATATTTTTTTTGAATGTGTTTAATAGCAGTACCTTTGTTGGCTATATTTTCAGAAATATCAACCCAGTGGGTGGCAGATAGTTTTACCTTAAAATCTTTTTCCAACACCTTAACTGACGGATAAACATATTTTTCTGAACTTTCTTCATGAAACAAAGCTACCTTATACACCTCATCTTCTATAATTTCAGGAGTATCAATAAGTTCGTAGTTTTTATAATATTCTTGTAGTAAATTTAACAATGGCTTAGACTTACTCATTACATAAGCTTTATGTCGCGTACAAAACACTGGGTGTGTATTATCTATGGTGTTAATAATAGTTATTATCCTTAGTAAATTTTTAGGTTTAATAGGGTTAGAGAGGAATACACTATTGCCTTGTATTGCTAAACCACCATTTTCTGCAACTATAATCATATGGTTTTTTATGGAACTTAGCTTGTCTACCATACCGTAATAAGGCCTGCCGCTAGCAGCAACAAAAATAATATTATGTTGTTTTAATTTTTCAAAAAGATGGTAAAATAACGAACTTACTTCATGTTGGGTATTTAGTAAGGTACCATCCATATCGGTTACAACAAGTTTTACTTGAGATAAGTTCATAAAATATATTTAGGTTGCAAAGGTGCTTAGATAATTACAAAAAAAATCAAAAAAGCGTATTAAATTAATGTCAAATATCGTCTTTTTAAACTAGCTTATAGTACTTTATTATAATAAATTGAAGTATCATTTACTAAAAATAAATCGATAAAACGATTGTTTTTTACGTTAAATTGCATAAATTAGCAGCCTAAACCTCAAAATCTAGTCGATGAAAACGAAATTATTCTTTCTTAGTTTTTGCTTTATGTTAGTTTCTGGTATTGGCGTAGCTCAAAAAAAGAATCAACCAAAAAGTATAATTAGCGATGGTGTTGCAATAAAAAAATACCACAGTAAAGCAGAGTTAGATAGGATGGCAAAAGGCGAGCTGTTGGTACTTTATGTTGAAAGGATTGAAAGCTTGGTAAAGTTGCTACCATACATTGCATTTGCTACAAAACCCGGAGTAACAATGTCTACTCTTGGTATACCTAACGATAGTGATAATAGAAAAGCATTGGACGACCAGTTTGATGCCACAAAAGAATATTTAGAAAGTAACGCAGAATTTCAAAAAAGAATTTTGCCATATTCTGATACAAATGATTTAGTTTCAGCTATAATTTTTTATGAAGAAACCTTAAAATCTCTTCATCAATATAGCGAATTTCATTAAAGTATATTTATATCAAATAATTTCTTTTACAAGAGCTCAAAAATTTTGAGCTTTTTTTATGTAATACTATTTTATTTTTATCTTTTTTGTATACATATTCTTTCTTTTTAACAAAGAAAGTTAATTCTTTCTATTTTTTCATAAAAACCCTTATTGAGTGCATTTCGTCGATTTTAATTGTTAAATTATTCGATTTAAAACGTATTTTATCGAAATATTTGGTATTTCATAGATTATTATTTTAGTTTTGAATATGTTGAACTAAACACAAATACCCTTAACAGAAAATAAAAAAAGATGAAAAAAATTACCCAACTTATTTTAGGATTTCTACTAGCCTCTGGGTGTTGTTTTGCACAACAAGAAAAAGGTATAGTAGGTGATACAAATTGGTTAAATAATTGGACAGAGTTTAAACCAAACGAAATAGATTATGGTGAGCCAACGCAAATTTTAACAGGTAATATTTCTGAAGATACTACATTAAAAAAAGGAGAAGTCTATTTACTTTTAGGTAGTGTTTTTGTGACTAATGATGCTACACTAACTATAGAGCCTGGAACCGTAATACTAGGAGACTATAATTCTAAAGGTTCTTTAACAATATCTAGAGGCGCAAAAATTATGGCTCAGGGTTATCAAACAGATCCTATAATTTTTTCTTCAAACAAAAGCGTTAAAAGAGCAGGAGATTGGGGAGGATTAGTAATACTAGGTGATGCTCCAATTAACCGATTTGGTTCTGGATCTATTGCATCTTATTACCCAAACCTTAATCCTGCAGACTACACATACACAAATTATGGTGGCGAGAATACTTCAGGGTTTTCTGGGGTTTTACAATATGTTAGAATTGAGTATGCAGGCAAAAGAATTTCGCAAGACACCTATTTTAATGGCTTATTTTTAGCTTGTGTAGGTGAAAGTACTAAGATAGACCATGTTATGATTAGCCATTCTGGTGAAGATGGGTTTGAAGTGTGGGGCGGTAATATTTCCTTAAATAATTTGGTGTCTTATCGTTCTAGAGGCACCGACTACAAATTTAATTACGGTTCTACATCGCAAATCTTTAATTCATTAGCATTACGTTCGCCTTACGCATCTAATGGTAGTGGCGTTAGATGTTTAGAGGTACGCTCTTACAACAAAAAAGAAGAATCAGATTTCAGTAAAAATAAAACACTAATAGAAGCTAGCAACCTTACGTTTTTAACAGATAGTGACGATTTAAAATCTGCCATAGAAATGAATTTAGTGCACGAAGCTATTTACGTGGGTGAAAACACAGAGTTAAATATGTTAAAAAGTGTTGTGTCTGGCTTTAATCCTGCTGTTATACTAGATCAACAAATACAGGTAAACCAAAAAAGTTTAGAAAATATTGCCTTTACAGAAATGTACTTTAATAATTGCAACGGCAATATTTTTGTTGAAAATAACTCGAATAATGAAGATTTAGAAAATTGGTACGGTAACCGTGCATTTTTTAATGTGTATTCTAAAAGTAATAATACCGAAACATTTATCTCTGCCAATAATTATAAAAGACCAGATTTTAGATTGAGGATTAATAAAATTATTGCATCGAATATAGATTCAGATTTAATTGAAGACTAATAATAACAACAAAAACATTAACCAGTAACTATGATATAACTCTAGGTAATCCATCTCCTTTTTGCCCCAAAAGCACTGGGGAAGTTTTTATTCTAATTTTTAAATATTAGAAAATAAATTCCTAGAGGTTTTATTAAAGAATAGAACTATATGAGGAATTTTACTGTTTATTATATTCTCGTTTTTGTGTTGCTAACGTTTACGCTTAGTGCACAAGTGGTTATAAGTAAGCCTAATTTAGGTTTTACACAAGCGTGTGCTAGTTCTACTTTTAATAACTACAATGTTACTTTTTCTTTTTCACCTAGTGGTAATTTACAACCAACCAATACATTTATTGTTGAAATGTCTGATGCTGATGGAAGCTTTTCAAACGCAACAGTAGTACATACAACAAATGCAGGAAGTGTGGCAACTTCTCCTGCCACATTAAGTTTTTCTATTCCTACAGAAACCTCGGGCGAAGGGTATAAAATACGAGTAAAAAGTACAGCACCTTCCGCAACAAGTAGTGCGTCCAACGCATTTGCTGCTTATTATAAAATACAGGATAGCCCTTTTAGTATCAACAACCTAATAGAAACTGGTGTGTATTGTACTGGTGGAAGTTATTTGCTTACTATAGATAATCCTGGGGATGCCATGAACGACTCGCCACTGCAATACCAAAACTTAACATTTAATTGGTATAAAGAAACAAGCCCTACAACATCAGTATTTGTAGCCTCTGGCGAAAGTTTAGAGGTAAGTACTCCAGGAGTTTACTTCGTAGAAACCAATTATGGCACCTGTACGTCAAACTCATTTTCAAATCGCGTTACCGTAAGTGAAGCTGCTTCAGGAACAACTTCTTCTTCCATAAGTTCTAGCTTAGGCAACCCTTATTGTTCGGTAAATGGGCCAACAACATTAAGTGCTATTAATGGAATAGGTTACCAATGGTTTAAAGATGGAGAGAAAATTGATGGTGCAACAAGCCAAATGTACCAAACTAATGAAGCTGGAACTTATGCCGTAAATATAAACTTAGAAAATTGTACAGCCTCTGCATCTATAGATTTAGTAAACACAGATTTTACAAGCGAAATTAATGTAGAAGACATCAATATACTAGATAGTGGCGAAACCTTATTGGTAAATGTAGCAACTACCGCCGTAAGCCCAGTATTTCAATGGTATGTAAACAATACGCTAATTGTAGACGCTACTACAAGTAATTACGAAGTATCGCAACAAGGAAATTATACAGTAAAAATAACGCAAACTGAAGGTTGTAACGCTTCACAAGAAATAAATTTTGTAGTTAACGAGCCTTTTCCAGATGTGGCAAATATTCCAAATGTTATAACACCCAATGGCGATGGTATTAACGATACTTGGGTAATTCCACAAGAGTTTGTAAGTGGAACAAACACTCAGGTTACATTAATAAGTGCACAAGGTAAAGTGGTGTTAGATACAACAGAGTATCAAAATAATTGGCCTGAAAACGAATTAGATTTTAAAGATGTAAACCCTGTTTACTATTATATTATAAAAACCTCTAATCAAAATATAAAAGGATCTATTACGGTTCTAAGATAAAATGAACAAATATCTATTATATATGTTTATAACGTTATGTACTATACAGCAATTCCATTCTCAAGAGAGCAATGGTGTTGTTGCTTTAGCACTACCTGTTAGAAACTCTTTAAAGTTTAATAGATATGCCATAAACCCAACTTTTAGTTTTGTTAGAGAGCAAAATAAGTATATAAGTTTTACCAATAAAAAACAATGGACTCAATTTAACGATGCGCCCAACTCGTATTTATTTAGTTATGCAGGTCGTTTTTCAGAAAATATTGGTGCAGGTATAGGTTTATTTCAGCAAGATTTTGGAGTGCTAACAACCTTTGGTGGTATGCTTAATTTTGCTTACAATGCAAGTTTAACCAGAGAAAGTAACTTAACATTTGCTTTAAATGTAGGAGCTTACCAAAGTGGTCTTAATGAAGGGCGAGTGGTGATTAATACTCCAGATCCTGCCCTGCAAAATGTACCGTCTAACTTTTTAATAACCATAAATCCAGGGATAAATTATGGTACCGATTTCTTCGATTTTGGATTGGCTATAAATAATTTAGTTTCCTACAATTTAAACGATTCTAAAATTATAGAAGATAATCCAGAACAAGCACTACAAGCGCATATAATGTATACAGGTTATATGGATGCTAGAGGCTTTTTTGATGAAAGTAAATTTTCAACATTAATAAGAAGTGAATTTAAAAAGAACCAAACCGTAATTTCAGGAATTGCAATGCTAAACGTACCTAAAGGTATTTGGGCACAAGCGGGATATAATACCCTATATGGTGCATCGGCTGGTATTGGAATTAACGTAACTAATAATATTGCTGTTGAATACAATTATGAGCAATCTATGGGTAATTTCTCAGATTTTGGAAGTTCTCATGAAATTACGCTAGCATATCGTTTCAATAAAAAATATAGTTATAGTTATGGTGATGATGATGATGAGCAGTCTGTATTCAATTCTAATAAGCGAAAAAGAAAGCCTAATAATTTAACAGATGAAGATAGGGCTAGAATAGCAGAACGAAGGGCTGAAATTGCTGCAAGGCGAAAAGCTGAAGCCGAAGCCAAAAAAGCGGAATTAGCCAATATACCAAGAAAAACTAGCGATTCGGAGAAAGATAATTTTGAAGCAGCATCAAATATTGAGAGTAAACCTGTGGAAAAAGAATCTGTGGTTACAGTTAACAAAGAAGAGTTATTATCCAAATTAAACTCAGAAAAAGAAGCAGAACTCAAAGCCGCAGAAGCCTTAAGGTTACAAAAAGAAGCCGAAGAGAGAAGACAAATTGAGTTAGAAAGACAACGGATTGTTGCCGAGGCTAAAGCAAAAGCAGAACTAGAGGCAAGGTTACAGCGGGAAGCAGAACAGCAAGCTGAAGCGGAGCGTGAACGATTGGCAGCAGAAGCTAAGGCAAAAGCCGCAGAAGCCTTAAGGTTACAAAAAGAAGCCGAAGAGAAAAGACAAATTGAGTTAGAAAGACAGAGGGTTGCTGCCGAGGCTAAAGCAAAAGCAGAACTAGAGGCAAGGTTACAGCGGGAAGCAGAACAGCAAGCTGAAGTGGAGCGTGAACGATTGGCAGCAGAAGCTAAGGCAAAAGCCGCAGAAGCCTTAAGGTTACAAAAAGAAGCCGAAGAGAAAAGACAAATTGAGTTAGAAAGACAGAGGGTTGCTGCCGAGGCTAAAGCAAAAGCAGAACTAGAGGCAAGGTTACAGCGAGAGGCAGAACAGCAAGCTGAAGCGGAGCGTGAACGATTGGCAGCAGAAGCTAAGGCAAAAGCCGCAGAAGTCTTAAGGTTACAAAAAGAAGCCGAAGAGAAAAGACAAATTGAGTTAGAAAGCCAAAGGGTTGCTGCCGAGGCTAAAGCAAAAGCTAAATTAGAAGAAGAAAAATTACGAGCAGAAAAAGAGGCAGAGGCTAAAAAATTAGAAGAAGCCAATATTAAGCAAGCAGAAGAAACTATTAAAAGCGCAAACGCTACTGAAGTTGCAGTAGCCGAAACAAATACTAAACAACAGCAAATACCTCAAGCTACTGATGAAGCTTCTAAAGATATGAATGCTTTGGTTAATGCAACATCTGGTACTAAGGAAACACAAGAAGCATTAATGAAACAGTTATCTGAAAAAATAGCTGTAAAACAAAAAGATTTAGATGATTTAAAAGAAGAAAACGATTTAAGCGAACAAGGCATTTATTTAGATCCAAAACCTTTTAAAAGCTTAACTGCCGAAAACCAAGCACTAGAAACTTTAAAAGACGAAATAGATAAAACCCTTGAAGAACAAAAGGTAAAAATTATTGAACTAGAAACAATTTACCTGAAACGCAAGAAGAAAATAAAAGATAAAGAAGATCCTGTTAATGCCTTTTATTTAGAAACTTTAGAGCGCTTAAAATCTGAACAAGCCCAAATAATAACAGCAAAAAGAGATTTAATAATGAATCTTGAACAAATTAAGGAAGCTACAGATTTTGAAAGAAAAAGGCGTATACGTCGTGCAGCTTACGATAATCAACAAGACCGATTTAATAAAGATAAAGCGGCCTTAGCTAGAATTAAGAAGTTTACAGACGAAAGTTCTGTGCAGCTTCAGGAAGATGATTTTGATTTTGGAGAGGAGCAAACAAAAAACATTCAGATTATAAAGAATGTACTAAATGAAGAACCTGGATATTATATAGTTATTGCAGTTCATAATAGTGTAGAAAAACGAGATGAATTTGTTACTAAGGTAGTAGCCTCGGGTGAAAAGAACGTAAACTTCTTTTTTGATGTAAAAACAAATAAATATTTTATTTACTATGAAAAATTTGATGCCATTAGTGAAGCTAAAAATGCCTTAGAAGAAAAAGGAAGTAAACCCTATAACGGTAAAATGTCTCTCGTAAAAATAGATAATTAGAAGATAAAAATAGATTGCTATTTCTCTTAGCCCCAAAACAAATTGAAATAGAAAAACTAACAACCATGAAAACACCTACTTATGTAAACAATTGCATTATTGCTTTAGTACTTTTAATTAGTACGCAGTTGTTTTCTCAAAACTTAGTGCCATTTGCTCCAAGGTACGACGAGGCCATCAAAGGCGATATGCTTTTAATAGGAAACAGTAATGTTGGGTTACATGTTACTAATCCTTACAATGGAAACGATACTAACGATAGGGTTAATGCAGCGGTATATGTAGATGTAGATGGAGACCCTACAACATTTAATTCAAGTACCGCAGATTTAGATGTACCAGATGACACCACCTGTTATAAAATTGTATATGCTGGATTGTATTGGAGTGCTGTGGTTAATGGTTCAAATCCAATATCAGATATTAAATTTAGAACTCCAGGTAATCCTTACCAAGATATAACAGGTACACAAATATATTTTCAAAATGCAGCTGATAATCGTAACTCCAATACATATGTATATTATCATGATGTCACCGATATTCTTACAGCATTACCAAACCCTGAAGGAACTTATGGTGTAGCTAATATTTCTTCTTTAGTTGGCCCAAAACCTAATTCGGAGGGACTCTCAGCTGGATGGTCGCTTTTTGTAATTTATGAAGACCCACTGCTACCAAGTAAGTACATTACTTCTTTTGATGGTTTTACAAAAATTACAAGTACAATAAACGAAACATTTCCTATATCTGGTTTCCAAACCATTCCAGTAGGTCCTGTACGTGCAAAATTTGCGTTTAGTACAATTGAAGGTGATAGACGCTATACTGGTGATTATTTAGAGTTGAATGGTAATATTATAAATGCTACAGATAATTCAGGAACCGTAATACGTCCCGGGAATAACTTTTTTAATAGTACTGTATCGATAATAGATCCCATCACCAATACCCCAGAATTGTTTTTTGACAGAAATCCAGCTGGTACAAATACCTTGGGTTTTGATGCTGGAATTATCAATATTCCTAATGCTGGTAATACTATTATAGGAAACGGAGATACAACGGCAACTATAAGTTTAGGAAGTAATTTAGATATATATTACTATTATTTTAGTGCGTTTGCCATAGAAATTATTGCGCCCAATATTGTACTTACCAAAATTGTTGAAGATGAATTTGGTGTAAATATAGAAGGACAAGAAGTGAACTTAGGTGATGAGCTGAACTACGTTATTGGTTTTGAAAACACAGGAAATGACGATGCCACAAACCTTACGATTAGAGATATTTTACCAGTAAATATTGTCTTTAATTACCCAGCAGATGTTGAGTTTTTACCACCAGGAGTTACCGTACAAAGTTACAACCCAACAACTAGAGAGCTTATTTTTAATATAGATCCTTCAGTAGTAGAAGAAAACGATCCAGCCCAAGCTATAAGAATTAAAGTAACTGTAGTTTCAGATTGTAGTTTGTTAACAGATGCATGTTCTAATATTATTGATAATCAAGCATACGCTACATATCAAGGTACAATAAATCCAAACTTCACAATTTCAGACGATCCAAGTTACAATAGCAATACAGGCTGTTTAATAACTCCAAGAGCTACTAATTTTCTAGCAGACTTAAATTGTACATTTAACGAGAATGTTGTACTTTGTGGAGATTCCACAACCCTAACTGCAGCAAATGGATACGATTCTTATACTTGGTCTACTAGTCCTAGCGGTACTCCTGTAATTGGCACAGGGCAGTCTATTACAGTAACATCAACAGGGTCTTATTATGTTTACAATGCAGCAACAGCCCCTTGTCAATCTATCACCCAACAGTTTGATGTTACACTTTTTGGAGCTGGTGTTACAAATCCAGTAATCCCTTTTGCCGACGAGGTTGTTATTTGCCCTAACGATGGAAAAGAATTACCAAATATCTTTTTGTGCGGTGCAGACGATTCTAGGTTTATTCAAACAAATATAACCGATACATCCTCTATGATTTGGGAGGTTTTAGATGAATCTAGCTGTACAGCGGTTTTAAACCAAGATTGTGCCAACGAAAGCGATACGTGTTCATGGAATCAAGTGGCTACAGGTGCGAATTATACCGCAGATACAGCAGGCCAATACAGATTAACGTTAAATTACGACGGTGGATGTTTCAATCAGTTTTATTTCAATGTATACGAAAATTTATTAGTGCCAACAGTTACATCTAGAGATATTATTTGCACCACTCCAGGAGAAATAGTTGTTGGTGGTGTGCCAAGTGGCTATGAATTTAGTATAGATGGTACTAACTACCAAGCGAGTAATACTTTTTCTGTAACTACAGCAGGTATATATTCAGTATATGTAAGGCAACTTGGTGTTACGCCTAACCCATGTATTTTTGGTGTACCTAATGTTCAAATTCGAGAAAGGGATTTTTTAGTTCAAACTACCGTTGAACAGCCCTTATGTTACGGAGAATTAGGAAATGTAATTTTAGCGGTGAATGATGCGCGTCCCCAATATTTCTTTTCAATTTACGATGGTGCAACTTTGGTTAATAGCGTTGGCCCAATTACTAGCGATAATTATACATTTGAAAACTTAAACCCAGGAACCTATACCGTAAATGTTTCTACTGAAGACGGATGTACGTTTACTGATGATATTGAAATTATAGAACCACCATTATTAGAGGCCACATCGGCAATAACTAAGCCTTTAACGTGTACTAATGGCGAAATAACAGTATATCCAGTTGGCGGAACTGCACCTTATTATTATTTTGTAAATGGCGCATCAACCTTTCAAACAACACCAATTATAGATGTTTCAACACCAGGAACCTATACCATAAGAGTTGTTGATTTTAATAATTGTGAAGCTGAAACTACTATTGATGTGGATGCAATTCCTGCACCTAATTTTACAGTAGCACAAACCGATATTTTATGTGCCGATGCACCAAATAGTGGCTCAATTACGATAAATGTATCTAATGCAAATGGTAATACGTTGCGTTACAGTATTGATAATGGTGTAACATATCAAAGTTCACCTAACTTCACAAATATTACAGCGGGCAATTACGACGTTGTTGTAGAGTATACCTTAGGAACTGATGTGTGTGCCACAGCACCACAAACTATAACCATAACGGCAGTAACCGAAATTAGCGGCACTGTAGCGCTTACAACACCTTTTACATGTACTACCGATGCTATTATTACAGTATCTGGAGTAGTAGGAGGAACATCGCCTTATGAATATAGTATCGATGGTTTAAACTTTCAAACAGGAACAACATTTACAGGTTTAACAAATGGAACTTACACTGTTACAGTAAGAGATGCTAACATATGTACTTTTGTAGCAGATCCTATAACTGTTGAAACTTTAAACCCTCCAACAGATTTAGATTTTAGTAGTACGCCAATAACTTGTCCTAGCCTTACATCAAATGTTAGCTTAACCGTTACTGGTGGGTTATCGCCTTTAGAATATCAAATTATTGCACCTTCTGGTTTGGCAACAGCTTATCAAACATCAAATGTGTTTTCAGGATTGGCACCAGGAACTTATACTTTCCAAGTACGTGATGCAAATGAGTGTACTTATGCTGAAACTTATACAATTAACCCTTTGCCTCCTTTAACGCTTAGTGCAATAATTACAAAGAATTTAGATTGTACAATATCACCAGATGGAACAATTGAAGGTACAGTTTCTGGAGGAACAGCGCCATTTACTTATGCAGTTTCCATTAACGGCGGCTCGTACATAAACGTAGGAGCTACTGGTACAACGTTTGTTTATTCTGTGCCAACCGATGGTACATATCAATTTCAAATTACCGATGCTAATAATTGTACGGCAGAATCTGGGGTACAAACTGTAAATGCAATATCTCTACCCGAAATTACTGCTGTTAATCAAACACAGGGTATTCTGTGTAATGGCGATGCAAATGCAGCTATTGATATTACAATTAATAATTTAGTAGGAACACCGCCATTTTCAATTAATGTGAACAATGATACAACAGGAATAGATTATGGCACACAAACTTCTGGATTACCAGCAGGCGACTATACAATTACACTAACTGACGCAAATTCTTGTACTGATACTGAAACTATAACCATTGCTGAACCTACGCCAATAAATGTAATGCATACAGCATTGCCAATAACTTGTGATATTTTAAGTGGAGGTATCTCAAAAGGATCTGTAATCGTGCAAAGTGTTACAGGTGGTACAGCCCCATATAATTATTATGTAACGGGCACTAATGGATATGCGGCAACAGAAATAAATGCTTCTGGAACAACATCTACCACGTTTGATGTGGTTGATTTTGGTTTGTATCAAATAAATGTAGTAGACGCTAATGGTTGTTCCGTACTTATTCAAAATGTTTTGGTGGCATCCCCTCCAAATGATTTAGATATAGCAGTAGATACTGTGGTAGACTGTGTTACAGGAGGTGAAGCTACCGTTAGTGTTAGTACAGCCTTAGCCAGTACTGGTCCATTTTATTTCGATATTTACAGAGGGGTTATTCCACCGCTACCACCCAGTGGTACTTGGGTTTTACAGGATGCGCCCGTAGTAGGAACACCCAGAACTACCTTTACAGGTTTAATTCCTGGAGTAACTTATACATTTATAGTTTATGATGACTCTACCGGTTGTACGTATTACGAAACTGCTACTGCTTCCATTCCTACCAATTCAACATTAACAGCATCTGCTTTAACCTCAAACAACATTACTTGTGTAGGAAGTGCTGATGGAAATGTGTCATTCACAATTAATAGTATTTATGGTAATGCAACTAATGTGGATTTTGAGATATTCAATTCCTTATCGCTTGTGTCAACAGGAGTAACAGGATCAGGAGTTGTACCTGCAGGAGGGAGTTTGTCAGTTAACAATTTAGGGCCTTTAGATTTTGGGACATATTTCGTTTCAATTTCTGAGACAAGTGGTCCAAATGCTGGTTGTGGCGTGGTAACTGTACCATTTAATATTACAGAGTCTGCAATAGATTTAAACATTACAGCCACGGTAAATAAAAATGCTAATTGTAATCCTAACTCTGGAGTTATAAGTGCCATAGCAAGAGATGGTACTCCTCCATATTCCTATCAAATTACAACATCTGCAACTGCACCGTTGGCTACAGATCCTTCATGGGCTTCTACAAATACATTCAATGTAGATGCTAACACATATTATGTGCATGTAAAAGACGCTTATAATTGTATTAAGACAACAGCGGCAGTAGTGTTACCGCAAGATCCAGAGCCAGTAATTTTAGCAACTGTAAATAATCAATGTACCGTAACTGAAGGTAGTTTTGAAATAGATGTAACTGTAACATCCCCTGGAATTGCACCATATAGTTATAGCGTTAATGGCGGTGCATTTCAAACTAGAGCAATACCGTTTACGCTTACAAACTTACCATCTGGAACTCACACTATAGAGATTCAAGATGCCAATGGTTGTGGTAATTTGGTTACTGTAGATATAGCGCCACCAGTAGATGTTACACCAAATATAACGGCATTACCAACCTGTGATAATAATGATGGTGAGATTACCATAAATGGCGTTGGAGGTACAGGGGTATACACCTATAGTATTAGTCCAAATCCAGCAAGTATTAGCTTAAGTGGGAATGTGTTTTCAGGAGTACCTTCTGGAATATATACAGTTACAATTACTGATGCTAATACATGTTTTGCTAGTGTTGAGGTTGTTTTACCAGAAGCAGTTCCGCCAACGGTAACAACAACACCTTCCGCAGTTACTTGTTTTGGCGATAATACAGGTGGTTTTGAAATTAGCGTTACAGGTTATTCAGGTCCATATACGTACGAGGTTTTTAATAGCGCTTCGGTATCAGTAACAGGTGTAGTTAACGCTAATACATCTACAAACCCACAATTTGTTTCAGGATTGGCATCAGGAAATTATAGTGTAGTAGTTACTCAAACTGCAAGTCCTTTTTGTGATACAACATCTAACGTAATTATACAATCGCCACCAGAGGCATTAACTCTAGTTGCTATAGAAACGTCCAATGTTACTTGCGATAATGATAAAGGTACAATTACAGCTGTGGCTAGTGGTGGTTATGGAACTTACGAATACGAGTTAACAGGAGCAGCTACAGTTGCATATTCATCTAACGGAACATTTTCAAATTTAGAAGCAGGAGTGTATACTGTAAATGTACGCGATGCTGAAGGGTGTATTGCTTCTGATGATGTAACACTCATAATACCAAATCCTATAGATGCAACAATATCTGCTAGTACAACATTATTGTCTTGTTTTGGCGATACCAACGCTTCCATTACAGTAACAAATACAACAGGAGGACAAGGTTCAAACTACACGTATACTTTAAATCAAATTCTACCAACTCCATCAACTTCTGGTCCTCAAACAGCTACTGTTTTTAATAATTTAGGTGCGGGAACGTACAGTGTTACTGTAACCGATGGTTATAATTGTGAATTTAATTCGCCAAATATTGTAATTAATGAACCAACAGAATTACAAGCTACACTTGTAAAAGCAACATCGCAAACCTGTTTAACAGAGTCTACACTAACTTTAAGTGCTAGTGGAGGAAATGGGCCATACACCTACAGTGTAAATTCTAATTTTGCAACCGTAATAGGTACGTTTACAACATCTACAACATTCTCAGTATCTCCAGGAGTGTATCAATATTATGTGAGAGACACTAACGGTTGTACTTCAGAAGTATCTAACCAAATTACTATAGATCCACTTCCAGATTTAACAATTAATCTTGATGCAATGAATGCCACAATTAACTGCACGGGTGATTTAACTGGAGTTATCATAGCAGAAGCAGAAGGTGGATTAGGTAGTTATGTATATACTCTTCAAGATGGATTGGGTAATATAATTCCAGCTACGCAAACTAGTCCAGGGGTATTTACAGAACTTCCAGCAGGTAATTATCAAGTAAGGGTAGATAGTGGCGATTGTTTAACAACATCGGCAAGTATACCAATTACAGAACCGTCTTTACCCTTAGAGGTAACATTTAATACAACAGATGTAACTTGTACTGGAGAAAACAATGGTTCTATTGAAATTATTGCTACAGGAGGTACAGGCACTATAAAGTACGCAATATCACCACAGCTAAATCAGTTTTTTGATGAAGCAATTTTTGAGGATTTAGCACCAGGAGCCTATCAAGCAGTAGTTCAAGATGAACTGGGGTGCTTTGTTGTTATAGATTTTAGTATTAACGAACCAGTACCAGTTTTCTTAACCGTAGTTCCTAATTCAATAATTCCAGAATTATGCTCAGGGGAATTAAATGGCGCATTTAGTGTAGATGTTTCTGGAGGAAGTTTACCCTATAGTGTAAGTTTAGATAACTATGATGGTCCTTATACAATAGGAACTGCAGCACAAACTGTATTCGATTTTACAGCTTTGGCAGGTGGAAATCATGTGGTTTACATAAGGGATAGCGAAGGTTGTGAAGCTGAATTTGAAATAGATTTCCCAGAATCTGTAGTCATCAATCCTCAACTAGCAATCGATTATGGATGTGAAAACAACGCATCTATAAATACGGTTACTGTAACGTTAGATCCAGATGATATTGATCCAACAGATCTAGAATATGCATTAGATGGTGGGCCATACCAACCAAATAATATATTTACCAATGTATCGGCTGGGTTAGATCATTATATAGATGTAAGGCACACAAACGGTTGTGTACAAAGAAGCGCATACTTTGATGTTGAAGATTACCAACCTTTAACTTTAGTACTTGCTGAAAGTGGCCTTAATGAAATTGAGGCAACAACTACTGGTGGTAATGGTAATTATGAATATACGCTTAATGGCGAATCTTACGGAACTACAAATACATTTAATATTTACGAGTCTGGAACATATACGGTAACGGTAACTGATAGTTACGGATGTTCGGTTTCTGCTTCAATACCAATGGAGTTTATAGATATATGTATCCAAAACTATTTCACACCAAATGATGATGGCACTTTAGATGGTTGGGGTATTGATTGTGCAGATCAGTACGACGATTTAACCTTTGATATTTTTGATAGGTACGGACGTAAAATAGCCACTTTAAATGTGAATGAGAAATGGGACGGAACTTACAAGGGTAAAGCGCTACCAACAGGAGATTACTGGTATGTGGTTAAGTTAAACGATAGCCGTAACGATAAGGAGTTCGTAGGGCATTTTACACTATACAGATAAAATGATGATGATGAAAGCTATAAAACAAACTACGATACGCAACCTAGTAACAATTTTTTTATTGTTAATAGCAGCTAAAAATTACAGTCAAGAGCTTAACCTACCTGTATTCACACAATACCTAGCAGATAATAATTTTGTGGTATCGCCAACATACGCGGGTATCGGAGATAACTTAAAAATTAGGGCGAACGGATTAACGCAATGGGTTGGTATTAAAGGAGCTCCAGATAACCAATCTATTTATGGAGATGTTCGTATTGCAGACCGCACAGGTGTAGGTCTATCTTTGTATAATGATAGGAATGGTAATACAATACAAACAGGTGCAAAGTTTTCGTTTGCTCATCATTTAATTATAGATTATTATTCTAGGCAGTATTTGTCTTTTGGTATTTCGTATAATATCAATAGTTTTAGAATAGACATAAATAATTTTAATACAACTTACGAAAACCCTACAATAGACCCTTTTGTAACAGATGATAGAAGAACATCAAACAATAACTTCGATATTGGGGCTTTGTATCGTTTTGGCGGTTATTGGTTAAGTTTTAACGCAAACAATATTTTACCTAAAAATTTCGATGAGTTTATAAGAAAGAAAGAGCCTAGTTTATTACTTAACTATCAAGTTTATTCAGGATATACATTAAAAGGGCCTAAAAAGAGTGGTTTAGAGTACGAACCTTCTGTATTCTTTCAATGGTTTGGTAGTGACAATAGATCTTCTACCGATTTAAATTTTAAATTTAGAAAATACAACAGGTATGGCGATTATTATTGGGGTGGTATATCTTATCGTTTTTTGAATGATCAAGTTTTAAAACCTTTAAATATTGGCCCTATGATAGGTTTTCAAAAAAATATATTTTACTTTGGTTATGCCTACCAAATCACCACAAACGAATTAGCGGCTTACAATTCTGGAACCCATGTTGTAACTATTGGTCTTAACTTTTTACAAGGTATTAGCAACTGCCCATGTACCCAAGATCCAGTACATGATTAAATATCGTTTTTTATATAAGGCTATAGGTTTATTTTGTTAAGTTTTTTTACTTTTAAATAGAAATTTAAGAGTATGAAATGTTTTCAAAAAGAGATAGAATTAAGGCCCTATTCCAGAGGGTTTCATTTAATTACTGATGAGGTCTTGTATGCTTTACCTGAAATAAAAGAAATAAACCTAGGTCTGTTACACATATTTATCAAACATACGTCTGCAAGTTTAACCATTAACGAAAACGCTGATTATACTGTAAGAACCGATTTTGAGAGTCATTTCAATGAAATGGTTCCAGAAAATGCATCCTATTATCGGCATACTTATGAAGGTTCTGATGATATGCCAGCACACATTAAAGCATCGCTTTTAGGGGCATCTGTTCAAATACCTATTACTAATGGTAGATTAAATTTAGGTACGTGGCAAGGTGTATATTTGTGCGAACATAGAAACCACGGAGGGTCAAGAAAATTGGTGGTTACTGCATTTGGCGGATAGTGCTTTATAGATTGCAGTAAGAAGTCACAGCCCGATGTAGGAGGAGCTAGGACTTGCAACTGAAACTTAGACCGAAGTGATCCTGCAAGGTTTTTAAAAGCTTGTAGGTATGAGCAAACGAACGCCCAATTATAAATAAAAAAATCCGATTCTTTCGAACCGGATTTTTTTTTATTAAGCGAATAATATGTTTTACAATAGGCGATACGCCTTATTTTAGTTTATCAATTACAGCTTTGAAAGCCTCTGGGTTATTCATCGCTAAATCTGCTAAAACCTTACGGTTCAATTCAATGTTATTAGCTTTTAATTTACCCATAAATTGAGAATAAGACAATCCGTGTTCTCTGGCACCTGCGTTAATACGCGTAATCCATAAAGCGCGGAATGTTCTCTTTTTGTTTCTGCGGTCTCTGTACGAGTATTGCATCGCTTTGTCTACCGCATTTTTTGCTACTGTCCAAACGTTTTTACGACGTCCAAAGTAACCTTTTGCTTGTTTAAGAACCTTTTTTCTTCTGGCTCTCTTTGCTACAGAATTTACTGATCTTGGCATAATTTTAATTGTTTTTGTAGTAGGCGATTTAGCAATTCTGAATTATGAATTCTGAATCCTGAATTCTTTTATTGGCCTAACTCCAGGGTTTATAAATTGTTTTAACCAATTAAAACCTTTGTTACTTTAAACGTAACATGGTTTTAATATTATCTTCGTCAGCCTTATGCACTAATGTGTCATGGGTTAACGCAAGCTTACGCTTTTTAGATTTCTTTGTTAAGATGTGACTCTTAAAAGCGTGCTTTCTTTTAATTTTACCAGTACCTGTTAACTTAAAACGTTTTTTGGCACTAGATTTTGTTTTCATTTTAGGCATTTCTTTTCCTAGGTTTTAATTATTGCGCTTAATATTTTTATTTTATGTGCTCCCTACTTTTATTTTTTTGGAGCAATAAACATTGTCATTCGTTTTCCTTCTAGTCTTGGCATTTGTTCAACTTTACCAAATTCTTCAAGATCTTGAGCTAAACGTAATAAGAGTATTTGTCCTTGCTCTTTAAATACTATAGAGCGTCCTTTAAAGAAAACAAATGCTTTTAATTTAGCTCCATCTTTTAGGAACTTTTCTGCATGTTTCTTTTTAAACTCGTAATCGTGGTCATCAGTTTGTGGACCAAACCTAATTTCCTTAACTACAACTTTAGAAGCTTTTGCTTTCAAAGCTTTCTCTCGCTTCTTTTGTTCGTAAAGAAACTTTTTATAATCCATAACTTTACAAACAGGCGGATCCGCTTTTGGCGAAATCTCTACTAGGTCTAGACCTAGCTCGTCGGCGAGTCGCATGGCATCACCTTTGGTATAAATACCTACTTCTACATTATCTCCAACTAGGCGCAGTTTTTGCGCTGTAATTTTCGAGTTTATTCTGTGTTTGTCTTCTTGAACAACCCTTCTATTGGGCTGTCTTCTTCTTCTAATTGCTATGGCTAAATCTTTTTTTAATTAAACTTTTATTCTAGAACGATTTTAACGTTTTACTAATATCCTCTTTTATAATGTTGGCGAACTCTTCAACAGAAATCATTCCTAAATCCTCGCCTCCGTGTTTACGCACGGTTATTTTATTTTCGTTTTCCTCTTGCTCACCAATAATAAGCATGTATGGGTGTTTTTGCATCTCAGCTTCCCTAATTTTTTTGCCTATAGTTTCATTTCTGTGATCTACAAGAGCGCGAATTTCGTTATTTTCAAGCAAATTTAAAACTTTTTCAGAATATTTTTCATATTTCTCGCTAAGAGACAATATTTTAGCTTGAATTGGCATTAACCAAATAGGGAAGTTTCCTCCAGTATGCTCCAATAATAATGCCACAAATCGTTCCATGCTACCAAAGGGGGCTCTATGTATCATAATTGGACGGTGTAATTCGTTGTCACTACCTTTATAAGTAAGGTCAAATCGTTCAGGCAAGGTGTAATCTACTTGAATTGTGCCTAATTGCCAACGTCTACCCAAGGCATCCTTAACCATAAAGTCTAATTTTGGTCCGTAGAATGCGGCTTCACCTGTCTCTACTATGTAATTTAAACCTTTGTCCTCTGCTGCGTTAATAATGGCTTGTTCTGCTTTTTCCCAATTTTCAATGTCACCTATATACTTATCAGGATTTTCTGGGTCTCTTACAGAAACTTGAGCTGTAAAATTTTCAAAGCCTAAAGAACCAAAAACGTACAATACTAGATCTATAACGTTTTTAAACTCTTTATCTAATTGATCTGGCATACAGAATAAGTGTGCATCATCTTGTGTAAAACCTCTAACGCGGGTTAATCCGTGTAGTTCTCCACTTTGCTCATATCTATATACTGTTCCAAATTCAGCATAACGTTTCGGTAAGTCTTTGTAGCTCCACTGGCTCGATTTGTAAATTTCACAATGGTGCGGACAGTTCATGGGTTTTAATAAAAACTCTTCATCTTCCTTAGGTGTTTTTATTGGTTGAAAACTATCTTCGCCATATTTAGCATAATGTCCAGAAGTAACATACAATTCTTTTTGCCCAATATGAGGAGACACTACCATTTCGTATCCTGCTTTTTTCTGTGCGGCTTTCAAGAAGTTTTCTAAGCGTTCTCTTAAAGCAGCTCCTTTAGGCAACCATAAAGGTAGCCCTTGTCCAACTTTTTGGGAAAAGGTAAATAATTCTAACTCTTTTCCTAATTTTCTATGATCTCGTTTTTTTGCTTCCTCCAACAAATTTAAATACTCTGTTAGCTCTTTTTGTTTAGGGAAAGACACACCGTAAATACGGGTTAATTGCGGGTTATTCTCATCTCCACGCCAATAGGCACCAGCAGCACTCGTAACCTTAACGGCTTTTATTATACCGGTATTCGGAATGTGGCCTCCACGGCATAAATCTGTAAATGTACTATGGTCACAAAATGTAATAGAGCCATCCTCAAGGTTCTCTATAAGTTCTGTTTTAAACTCATTATTCTTGTAAAACGCAAGAGCATCAGCTTTAGTTACCGATCGCATTTTAAAATCATGTTTTCCACGGGCTATTTCTAACATTTTGTTCTCAATGGTCTTAAAATCCTTTTCCGAAACACTATGCGTACCAAAATCAACATCATAATAAAATCCATTTTCAATAGCTGGTCCAATAGTTAGTTTAGCTCCAGGATATAATTCCTCGATGGCTTGCGCTAAAACATGAGCCGAAGAATGCCAAAAAGCCTGTTTACCCTCGTCGTCCTTCCATGTATAAAGCACTAAAGCGCCATCTGTGTTTAAAGGCGTTACTGTTTCAACTTTGGCGCCATTAAAACTTGCAGAAATCACGTTTCTAGCCAAACCTTCACTTATACTCTTTGCAACATCCATGGGTGTAACGTTTTTTTCAAACGCCTTCACGCTTCCATCAGGTAATGTAATATGTATCATTTAATCAATTTAAAATAGGGTGCAAAGATAATATATAAACAAATCCATACAATATATATGTAAGTATAATTTTTTACACACAGCCTCACCCTTTTGGGCTGGGTTGTGCGTTTCAACACTAGTTTTGTATTTTAATGCTGTATGAGCTACTATTTCTAAAGATGGTTAACAAGTTGTGATAGGAGTTTAAATTACATAATAGAATATATAATTAAAAGACAAAGAATGGATAAATATATAGAAGTCTAGGTGAAAAACACGGGTTTTTGGTATCTTCAAAATCCATTTTTCTACAAACAAGCCAAAGTTTATTAAATATGGTAATTTTTTTGAGGTATAACTTATTGATTTATAAGGGTTGCGATAAGGTTAAAAAAAAAAGCTAAAAAAAAGATAAAAAAAGTTCTTGCAGAAACGAAAATAGGTAGTATGTTTGCACCCGCAAAAACGGTCAAGAACTGTTATGGCGAAAGTTCCTCCACAAGCTATAATATATGTTTTTAGAAAGGGCCTAAAAATTTTTTCAAAAAAAGTTCAAAAAAGTATTGTGGGGTAAAAAAAAGGGTTTTATATTTGCACCCGCTTAACGAGGAAACGAGATAAGCAATAAGACAGAAAAGTTCATAGACATATTGAAATTGACAGCGTAGGCAGCAATTGGAAACGGTTGTTGCTGACATAAAGAATAGACCATTTTGAGTACCGAGAATACTATTTGGTCGTTAATCAAACAAGTCGTAAGAGACTTAAAAATTTAACGATGAAGAGTTTGATCCTGGCTCAGGATGAACGCTAGCGGCAGGCCTAACACATGCAAGTCGA